>DJWO01000011.1:15482-333441 GCA_002441005.1 Candidatus Aminicenantes bacterium UBA6228 | reverse complement strand
GTCTGAATAGGCTAGACCATTATAATGAAGGCTGGCAAGGAATTTCCATTTTTCCCAGACATGGCCGCAATGAGGCTATTAGCGTTCATAACAAGGATTATATCCTGTGTGCGGTTTCTTCGTTTTTGGGCCAATCCGAAAAGGCTAGGGCCCTGGCTCATGAGTTATATGGACATGCCTATCTTTATATCCAAAACAAAGAGTTTCGGCATGAACAAGGGACGCATGGCGGCTGGAATCCTAAAGGTAAAGTCAATACCTACATAATGCGTATTGAGAAAAGGAGATATTAAGATGACAAAAAGAATATTCTTATTGTTCCTATTAATTTCAATGATATTGTTGATAGGGTTCAGAGGCTATTCAGGTCAGGATAATAAGAGAAAGGCCGAGAACAATTTAAGCAATTGTGATGAACATATTGATCTTAGCATGCGAAAAAGCTCACTTTTTAGCTCAGAAGGGCAACCGACAAGGGCTGGATATAGTTTTGATTTTGAGTTTTCATTGAACTGCATTAGACTTCCTGAAATTGCCGTGCAGGCCAACGCTAATTTTACAATAGGATATCTAATTCATTTAGACAAATCGAGTAGGCCAAGTTCAGTTTATTTAATGACGTTCGATGAAACAACCGCCAAAGTCATGAAGGGCATTCTTGATTCAGAGGAGGTAATATCATGCATAAAGAAATGGAAGTTTGCCGGACTAAACCCCAGATCGACATATACTATTCTTCTCAGATGGGAACATATGAAGGGTTGGGTAACGATGATGATTTATAGCGATAAAATGAATCTCTATGTAAATCTTTTGCCCGAAAAGAATTAAACTGAGATAATAAACTGATTGTTCGCTATTTTGGTATGAAGTGGAGTTTAATCTTTTGACGGGAAACTGCTGGCTGAATATAATGGGCTCGGTGAGTGCATGAGGGATTATATTTATTTGGGGGATAGGTTATTGGCGGAGTATCAGCCGCAGACTGGCCAGATTTATTACTACACCTCAGACCAGGTGAACTCAACCAGGGTGGTGACGGATCAGAATGGGGTGAGGGTATTTGCTGCGGTGTATGATCCATATGGTGGAATTCAGAAAATCTGGGAGAACTCCTATTCACCAGCGATGAAGTTTTCGGGCAAGGAAAGGGACTCAGAATCGAATCTTGATTATTTTGGTGCCCGCTACTATGAGAATTATTACTACCGCTGGTTGAGTCCTGATCCAGTGATAAACAAAGATGCTGCCCTGACCAATCCTCAGTTGTGGAATTTGTATGCATTCTGCCGCAACAGCCCTGTGACGTATTGGGACCCGGATGGAATGGATACTATTAACGTGTTTTTTGGATTCGGAGAAAAAGACCGAGGGAGAACAAGTACAGGGGGATTTGCGAATTTCCCGGACTTCAAGCCGCTTTCTGAAATGGCCTCCAAAGCAGGTCATTCCCTTAATTTTAAGGAGTATTCATCCGCGGAATTTGCCAAGTCACTTCAAACAGAAGATACCTGGACATTCGCGGTTGGGCATAGCCTGATAAGTAAGACCACGGGGAAGGCAATTGGGCTTCGTTTAAGCGATGGCGTGTTCGCGTCCCCTGTAAATTCTCCGAATCGATTCGTCGGCGTTTTTTCGTGCCACTCAAGTGATTTTCTTTTTTCCTTGATCGCAGGGCCCACAGCATTCGCTGTTGAGTCCGGGGCGGATAAATCGTCCGCTCATGGCCTTGCTATGGGCGCAGAATACTTAATCAGAATGCTGATTCAAAACCACCCGGCAGACCAAGCAGCCGTTTATGCCACAAAAATGATGCGTAATTCCCAGATTCAAGCGGATCAGAACGACAAAATCGTCATGAGATAGGCCTGCTATGGAAAAGAGAAGGGCTTCTTCATCAAGATGGTGCTTGTTGACAGCTCTGGTTTTCGGCTGCTTTTGCGGCGACGGCACGGCTGAGGATATAAGGATTTACAATCCGTCGGGCTGGAATTTGCCGGAGACATCCGACCTTCAATTTGTCTCCAGGGAGATAATCAGCCACCCGGATATTCCAGTGACCCTTGAAGTTGAAAAATATGAGAGTAAAGTCCGAAGCACCAGGGATGAATATTTCGTTCTTAATGCCTTTGTCGACAAAGGGAAAGTAGTGCCGGACCTGTTCGTGCGGGAATATCCGGAGCAATTGAAAGTGTTCCGCGATGCGCAGACCGGAGATATTCTTTGCTACTATTATGTTCGGTTGGCGGAGTATATGCCGAGGTCGGAGCTGGCCAAGACTCCGGAAGGCCGAGAAACCATCGCTTTCCAGGTTCCCGTGGATGCGTATATAAGCTACGTCGTCGATCTCGACGACGATGGCAGGTTTGAATCAGAATATGATTTCTCGCTTTTCGAATTTGATGAAATGAAAGGGCTCGTTGAAGTGCTGAAGTTCAAGTTTGCCGCTCGACGCGGATGATCACCGATGAGACGGGGACGGTGGTGTATTCGGCGGCCCATGATCCGTACGGAGGCATCCAGAAGACCTGGGTCTCGACGTACGAACCGGCGCTGAAGTTTTCGGGAAAAGAGAGGGACTCGGAATCCGGGCTGGATTACTTCGGGGCGAGGTATTTTTACACGGGGCATTACCGGTGGCTCTCGGTCGATCCGGTCATCAACAGAGAGGAGGCTCTGGCAAACCCGCAGCTATGGAACCTGTATGCATTCTGCCACAACAACCCCGTGACCTACTGGGATCCTGACGGGGCCATTGTTCGGACAGATGAGGTTGGTTATGGTGTGATTAAAGCAACGATGGGTGATGAGTCTCTGGCTCAGAATATTTCTTGGAACGCAGAGAGTGGGCTAATTGATGTCAACCGGAGTATCAGAACGGATAACACAAACTATATAGCATTAAGATATTTGGTGGATTCTGCGCAGGAGGTTAGAGTAAACATTACAAACAAGGTATCCTTTTTCGATAAACAATATAATTCAGTTAATGAGACTCCTCTTGGATATGATGGCTTACAAGGGTTAACAATATATCCTCGTGAAGGAAGACCCGAGGCTGTTGGCGTCCATGATGAGAAATTTATCCTTTGTGCGGTAGGTCCAATGAATAATAAATCTAAGCAAGCCCGGGCTTTGGCTCACGAGCTTTATGGACATGTTTATCTTTATATTAGCAATAAGGCCTTTTTGCATGAGCTTAACGAATCAAAGACAGGCGCAGATCCTAACAGATTTGTAAACAAATATATAGATAAAATTGAAAAAAGGAGGTACTAAATTGATAAATAAGCATTTCCTTATGTGTTTGATGATATTTCAGATGTTTAGTTTGTGTGGAAACGGGTTGGCTTATTTAAGTGATATGCTGATGGATAAAAATGAAGAGTGTTATGATATAAAGTTTTCTATAAATTGTTTCAAAGCTCCAGATATTTTAACTCAAGCGAACGCAAGTTTTACAATCGGATATAATATCAGTATAAATGATGACGGTTACCCCGTAGACGTGGCTTTTCTTACCTTTAATGAATCTATAAGATCCCTTATAAGAGGAGCTTTTGATTCAGAGCAGGTAATATCTTGTATAAGGAAATGGAAGTTTGCCGGACTAAACCCCAGATCGACATATACTATTCTTCTCAGATGGGAACATATGAAGGGTTGGGTAACGATGATGATTTATAGCGATAAAATGAATCTCTATGTAAATCTTTTGCCCGATAAGGACTAAGCCGAAAGGACTGATTGTTTTATGTAAGTGATGAGAGTTTTGGTATCAGGGCGAAGAGGGTAGGAAGAGCAGAGAAGGGAGAGGAGACGGAGAGGGTATTAAAGCTTAGGTTAGGGCGGTTTATGAAAGGGGAGAGAGGGGTGGCCAGCGGAAGTAGCGTTAATAAGCCTGTTCAGGGCAGGGTAAGCAGCTCAAACATTGAGATAAACAAAGCAGGAGGAACAGCGGTAATTACCAATACCGGAGCCAGCATTCTGTCGGTAGGTTCGACCGGGACATATTACATTTATTCTTTTGACGGGAAACTGCTGGCTGAGTATAATGGGCTCGGTGAGTGCATGAGGGATTATATTTATTTGGGGGATAGGTTATTGGCGGAGTATCAGCCGCAGACTGGCCAGATTTATTACTACACCTCAGACCAGGTGAACTCAACCAGGGTGGTGACGGATCATCAGAACGGGGTGAGGGTCTTTGCTGCAGTGTATGATCCTTATGGTGGAATTCAGAAAATCTGGGAGAACTCCTATTCACCAGCGATGAAGTTTTCGGGCAAGGAAAGGGATACGGAATCGAATCTTGATTATTTTGGAGCCCGCTACTACGGGAATTATTACTACCGCTGGTTAAGCCCCGATCCGGTGATAAACAAAGATGCTGCCCTGACCAATCCTCAGTTGTGGAATTTGTATGCGTTCTGCCACAACAACCCCGTGACCTACTGGGATCCTGATGGGATGGATGTTTTTTATGCAACAGAACAGCTAAAATCATTTTTTGGAGCTCTGGCGGCTAGAAGTCGGAAAGTAAGAAATACTTTAGCGTTTTATGAAGGTGAGGGCAGACCGAATCTATATGTTAGGTAAGGAGATGCAGGGCAAGATATGGATGGAGAGAAAGCATATGGGAGCTTTGCCGCAGATATAATTCCAGATTATGGGGAAAATCTTGCCAAGATAACTTCTGAAATGACCTTAGAAGAGATAGAAAACTTGGCTACCTGGTCTGTGAGAGAAGCCACTTTGATAGTTGATAGCAGTTTAACCTTAGATATATTTAATCGTCATACTATAACATATGCCTTACATGAATTAGGGCATGCTGACCAGGCAGTACGGTTCCCGCTGCAATACAGAAGAAACTTGCGGAATATACGAGATAAGGAAGGAAAAATAATAGAACATGACAGAAGACCCGGAGAGAGCTATGCCAGACGTTATGAAGATCGAGCGCGCAAAGAGGTATTAAGATGAAACGCAATTTATTAATAACAATGATGATTTGGTGTATTACGGTGGGTTGTATTCAGAGTCAACAGATAAAAAATAAAGATCACGATTCAAAATCGGTTGTTCAAGAGCAGTTAAGAGGCATAAGATCAATAACATTATCGGTATATGTCGATTATGATATACCTGATTACTCAATTATAAAGGATGAAATCTATTCCTTATCGGTAGATAGGCTAAAAAATGAAGGCCTAGATTTAAATGGTCAGCAAAAAGTTCTCCTTGCTATTGAGATAGACTCTTATCCTATATCAATTGAAACACTTAATGAATTATTTTTGTTGCGAGTAAAAACAGAACTATTAGATGAAGCTAGACTTGTCCGGGACCCAAATTTGAGGAATCCGCATGGTTATGTAACCTGGTCAGGTGAGTGGGTATTTATCAGCTCATTAGAGTCATTAAAATCATCTATTAGGGAGGAGGTAATAGATCAATTGGAAAATTTTTGCATTGATAGGCAAGGTGCGGAGAGATTTATATCTAAATAAAACGGAATTTAGAATATTCCACTATATCAATATATGAGAATGCAGGTTTGAGTAAAATAACTCAGATGAGCTGGCCTATGGTGGGTGGTTGATGAGGAGGCTGGATGAGGGAAAGGAGAAGCCGGTGTCGCTGCTTAATGTCATGGAAGCGGCTTCGGGGCTAAAATCACTCAGGTTGAGTTCAGGGCAAGGGGCGAGCTATAGTTTTATCAAGACTCTGGCCATGCCTGATAGATACCCCTTTGACATAAGTGATGAGAGTTTTGGTATCAGGGCGAAGAGGGTAGGAAGAGCAGAGAAGGGAGAGGAGACGGAGAGGGTATTAAAGCTTAGGTTAGGGCGGTTTATGAAAGGGGAGAGAGGGGCGGCCAGCGGAAGTAGCGTTAATAAGCCTGTTCAGGGCAGGGTAAGCAGCTCAAACATTGAGATAAACAAAGCAGGTGGAACGGCTGTAATTACCAATACCGGAGCCAGCATTCTGTCGGTAGGTTCGACCGGGACATATTATGTATATTCTTTTGACGGGAAACTGCTGGCTGAATATAATGGGCTCGGTGAGTGCATGAGGGATTATATTTATCTGGGGGATAGGTTATTGGCGGAGTATCAGCCGCAGACTGGCCAGATTTATTACTACACCTCAGACCTGGTGAACTCAACCAGGGTGGTGACGGATCAGAATGGAGTCAGGGTACTTGCTGCGGTGTATGATCCATATGGTGGAATTCAGAAGATCTGGGAAAATTCCTATTAACTGCCAATTTCCTTCAGGACAAAGTCGAGGCTCAGAGACTTGAGCTTTTCGGGGCTGGGTTTGCTTGTTTTTATATCCCAACCTCTTTCCTGATAATAATTGTCCATGATTTTTGAAAATTCATCCCGGTTTAAAACAGCACCTTTTCTGGGACCAACGGTCAGCGGTTCTTCGAAAAATCTGTCGGGTAGGTTGTCGTCCTCTCGTCTGAACCCTTCTCTGTAATTGATAGCTTTTTCCAGGTTATAAACTCGTTCTCCCGCCTTTGTGTAGTCTTCTTCTGTCCAGACCTCACCGGTTATTGAACTTAGCAGCTCTCTGAGGAGACCAGTCCGGAAACCACCCTGAGCAAACATACACAGCCCGGTGCAGTCATTCATAGCTGTATTGTTCTGAGCCCTTGGATTGCCGCCATTTAAATGACAGGCGCCCCGGTTGGCGGTAGCGTAACAGACTGCTCTGCTGGTTGAAACATGAACATTCCAGGCGGCCAGCTCATGACCTTTGACGTGGATGGCGAATTTACTGGAATCCTGGCCGATCTTTTCTGACAGCTTTCTCACTCCCTTGGAAGCCAGGTCGCCCACACCTTCTCTCCTGGCTATTTTCCCTATCATTTGAATTGTTGAAGGTACGTTGCCCCATTTAAGGTCAAGTCCGTCAAGAAAAGCAGAATCAATATAGCCTTTCTCATAAGCTTCCATTAAAAAGCCGAGGACATTGCCGGTTGAGATCTGGTCAAGGCCGTAATCATCGACGTCGTAAATAGCTTTCATCAGACCTTCGAGATCCGAGATAAGCAAATTCGCACCCAGCATGCTACCTGTCTCATATTCTGGACCGTCATGCACCAGTCCGGCGTAGGGACCGCTTCTCACGGCGCCTGATTTTTTGCAGGCTAGCGGACAGCAAAAACAGGCAAAATCCCTTACCCAGATTCTTTTCTCAGCTGCTAAACCGCTAATTTGAGCCGCCTCCAGAAATGTCCCTTCCCGGTAATTCTTAACAGCCTGGCTGCCGGCATCAGACGAGGTCACAATAGAAGAAGCTGTTCCGTATCTTCTCCAGCTTTCGGTCAAAGCTGCCCCTTTAAATCCCTGCCTGGCTTCTTCAAGCAGGGTAATAAATCTTTTATGGTCAGCTACGGGCGGAACTTTAGTGCCTCTAATGGCGATGGCTTTGAGGTTCTTGGAACCCATGACGCAACCGACGCCGCCCCGGCCAGCCGCTCTGGCTGCCGTATGAAGGATGGCTGCATATTCGACCAGGTTTTCTCCGGCCGGGCCGATATAGCAGGTCTTAAATCGTCTATCTCCCAGTTCTTCAGTCAATTTTCTGTCAAATTCGTCAGTCTTCATACCCCAAAATTTTTTAGCCTCCCGCAGCTCAACTCTATCATCTTCGATCACCAGATAAACTGGCGAGCTGGATTTGCCGCTGATGATTATCCCATCATAACCGGCAAATCGGATTTCAGGTCCTATAAATCCACCCACATTGGCATAGCTGATGGTGGAAGCGAATTTATATTTCGATTTAAGAGGTGAAGTATGAGGCGATTTGGTGACGACGCAGGCTCTTGAAGCTGATGGAACCGGCAAGCCAGAGAACGGGCCGCTCATAAAGATTAGGGGGTTCTCTGGCGAGAGGGGATTAAGCCCGGGTTTTTTTAGCCTGTCCCAGAGAAGCTTCATTCCCAGGCCTCTACCCCCAACAAATCTCCAGGCATCTTCTGGAGAAAGCGGTTTTTTATCTACCTTTCCCGAAGTTAAATCAACTTCGAGTATGACTCCATGATAGCCGGATAATTTTTCCATTTTGACTTCCTCCCTTGCCTTCCTTTACCTGGCCGGCTGGTAATAATACCAGAGCTCAGTCAATCTCTCGGCTATCTTCTCTGGTGATAGACCATAATGCCGGCCATCTATCTGGCCAACTACATAGCTCAGAGCACCATAAGGGCAATACTTGACACACTGTGGGTCGCCTTCGCACAGCGTGCACATTCTTTCTGGATTACCTGTTTGTGGATTGGGAATAATTGCCCCCACTCTTTTTGCCCGGCAGGCATCGGCGCAGCTCTGACAGCCGATGCATCTGGCCAGATCATTTTTTATCGCCAGGGTCTTCTCATCACGATAAAGAGCTTTTCTGCCAGTTTTGGGATCAGGTTCAACCGGGCAGGCCTCGATACAGGGATTATCCCGGCACATTAAGCAGGCTACAGGAATATCAACATCAGGATTGAAGGCCAGAACTCTGATGTTCGAAAGATAGGGATTCCCCAATCCTGGCAGCTCTTCCTCACCAACTTTAACTTTGTTGTTGAAAGCAGAACAAACTGTCTCGCAAGTTCGGCAACCGGTGCATTTATTATAATCAACCAGAATCATGGCATAGCGAGGACGGCTGGTCTCCTGAGCCGAGCCTCGGCTGATGAACAAAGCACTTACTAAAATAGCAGAACCACTGACAGCTGAACTCTTGAGAAACTCTCTTCTGGTTAGAATCGGCGGGGCCAGAGTCAGGATGGTCAATTTTGAATCTTTTACTTTGCCCATTATCCCTTACCTCCTCTAAGTGTTCATAATAAAGATTACCACTGAATTTTTTAAGATTCAAATTTAAACAGCTGATCTACAACCGACAAAATTGTCGGGACAGAGACAAATATGTCTGGGAAAGCACTCCTTCTGAGTCCATAACCTTTTAAATATCAATCACTTAAGGTCTGGCACGCTGCTTGCATATATAAGGGGTGAAACTCATGATAAGGAGGTCAAACATGAGGATAAAAAATTTATTAACGACAGTCGGAATGGGTGTTTTAGCCATGATGCTGGTCTTCTCCTTCAGTTATGCCCAGGAGAATACCGGGCAGGCCCAGACCGAAGAAAAGGCTAAAGTTCAGGCTACAGAACAGGTACAGCTGCAAGTATCAGAGCAGGTCAAGGAGCAAACCCGGGAACAAACTAAGGAGCAAAAAAAGGAGCAGGTTGGGACAGATGTTGAAAAAATAATAGAAAATGCGGCTAATGCTAATTCTCAATCTCAGACTCAGGTCAGAAATGAAATTCAGAACAGAGTCGAAGTAAAAAATCAGGAACAAATTGAAGCTCAGCACCAGCTGCAGATTCAACACCGGGTGGAAAACCAGGCTGTTCAAAATGAGGTCATCATTAATAAAGATGGAGCAGGCAAACCAGAAATTGAACATAATCTAACTAATGTCCAAGGCAATCAAGAAAAAGCCCAGATTAAAAACGAGGAAAAAGTGCAGAATCAGAACAGGGTGATGACAAAAGAAGAAGAGAGAAATGCCACTCAGGTCAGAACCAAGGAACAGTCCAGACCAGGAAATAGAGTTAAGACTGGTCCCTATTTTGTCGATGAAAACGGCGATGGGATAAATGATTTTTACCGTGACCATGATAGTGACGGGATTCCTAATTGCCAGGATCCAGACTGGACAGCTCCTAAAGACGGAACTGGCTATCAGAGTTCTCCCCAAGGCAACCAGGGGAAAATGCTGGCCAATAAAAACGCGACCGGAAATATGACCGCATCCAGAAATTCCTTCCGGACTCAGACCAGCCTGACCAGCCAGTTTTGTGATGGGACAGGCCCCAAAGGCAAAGCCAGCCGCCAGGGCAAAAAATAGGGTTTAAAAGATGTTGAGTGATGAAACTTCAGTCAGCCTGAAGGCCAGTAGAAAACAAAGGAATTCAGGGGAGGGAGAGCCTCTCCTGAATTTCCTGTTTTATAGTTCTCTTATAAGCTAAAATGACAGAGGCCGGTAAAGCTTGTCTCAAGCGGCCAGAATTTAGCCGGGCTATGAGAATTAGGAGAGAATGAATATGAAACCAATTAGAATAAAATCAAGAATCAAGTTAAAGACAGGGCCCAAACGCCAGCTGAGTAAATATATCTTTTTTTCGGTCATCTGGCTGGCCCTTATTTCTTTAAGACCAGTCCTAATTCAGGCCGGGACTGTCCAATTTTCTCTCGTCCAGCATTCAACCACTAACATTTTTCAGACTTATCAACCTGTCTCTGATTGGTTAACAGCTGGCAACCTCTCTTTCGGCGGTGATTCCAGTTCTCTATCTCTTTACGGTGGCCTGGATTTTATTTATCTTTATAAATATTCAGGCTTGAGCTCAATTGGAGGGCAGCTCGGGGTTGATTATCTAATTCCGGCCGGGTCTAAAAGCGCTTTTTATTTAGCCGCTGAAGGGCAAGGTGTCCTTTTCCGTGACCTGTATAATAATTTTAATCATGCTGGTTTAAAGCTTGTCGCCAGTTTTAAAAGTTATTTGACCCCGGCTACAGTTTTAAGGCTTGAATCACAAAGCACCTATCGCCATTACCAGCTGGGTATATTTGACTATTTTTCAGAGATGGTTAACCTGTCACTTGATCATTATTTTAAGACCAGAACAACCGTTAAAGTTGAAGCCAGTTATGGTTACAAATATTTTTATCACCCTGGCGAAATCGCTATAATTGAGGAGGAGACAGCACCAGTAGCTACGATCTCAAGCAGTACTTCAGTCCATAGCCTGTTTTCTATTAACCAGGCCTCTGGCTTTTTTGTCGCTCAACAGGGTGGACCAGGTGGAGGACACGGTCATCCGGCCGACAATTATAAGCAGGGAGGAAGTTATAGCCTGCGAGGAATACCGTATCAAACAGTTTATTATACTGACCCGCGGAGCATCCAGATTGTGACAGTCAGCGGCCTTCTGGCTCAGGGCCTGGGTGACAGGGTAGGCCTGAGTCTGGGAGGAATGAAGCAGTGGAATCTAAAGGGAGAAAACCCGTTCAGTTCAAGCGATGAATATTATAGTGTGGAAAATCCAACTTCAGACCTTTTTAGCTGGCAGGGGACTGGCCTGAATGCTAAATTAACAGCCAATCTGACTGATCGACTGCAGGCCGAGATTCAGTATAATTATTTAAACCGGGAATTTCCTGGCCTGGAAAGCCTTGACCTGGAAGGTGTTAGTCTGGGGGTCAGAAGAGAAGACAAACGGCATCAGCTTAGTACCCTGGTTCAACTCGACCTGGCCAGAGTTTCGTTTTTTATTACCTATGCTTATATCAGCAATGCTTCGAATGATCCCTGGTTTGACTGGTCAGGAAATTTTATCAGTGGAGGGCTTAAATGGAACTTGAGCGTTTCAAAATCAAAACAATAATAATCCTGGCCATGTTTGGGCTCTTCCTTTTGGCCGGCGAGATGCAGGCAGGCTGGCTTCAGGCCAGGCCGGGTTTACCCTATTATAATGTTGACCGGGAAATCACTATTGAAGGCCAGATTGAGGACATCCGGTTTGAACAGCGTTATGAGAAGAGAGCCAGTTTTTTGATTCTGCAAGTTAAAGACAAAAATTCGGGTGAAATCTATGAAGTGGAAACAGCTCCAGCCTGGTTTTTTCAGGTTGACCTCCATCAAGGAGAAAAAATCAGACTGATTGGTTCTCTGGCTGAAGTTGACGGCGGACAGAAAAAATTGATTATGGCCAGAGAAATGAGGCTGCAAAACCAGACAATAACTTTGAGGGATCGCCGCGGTTTTCCGGCCTGGAGCGGCGGCCAGGGACGACAGAGAAAGAGAGGCGGATAACCTTTGTTTGAGGTATCTTTTTGATCAGAGCGAAAATGTTATATACTGATTTTTGAATTTACCCGGGCTATTGCCAATCATTCTGGTAAAGCGGTTTTATTATCGAGCCGGGTGGATAATGTTCGAGGGAACTCAAGGACAAGGACCGATTCAAGAAAATCTTATCATTTCCCGATTTAATGATGAATGATAATTGAAAACGCCGAGGCAGCTTTCGCTTTATGGATAAGGCAGGTTAATAGATGAAAAAAAGGGAATTTCTGCTTTTTTTTATACTTCCATTTCTGCTGGTCGTAGGGCTTTTTACCCTGCTCTCTAATTTAAACCGCCAATATATTCAAGCCAAAATGCAAGAACTGGCCAGCGACCAGCTGTCAGCCACTGCCCTGATACTCAAGGAAAGCATTCGGGCCGGGCTCGAGCGAGGACTATCGGCTTCTGAAGTTCTGACTCCTTATCAGGCAACTGAGGACATCTATTTTATGGCTATCCTGGATGGTCAGGAAAATGTTATCGACTGGACTTCCCGGTTTGAAGGCTATCTTCCACTTTCCCAAAAAGAGCGTCTTTCTGGTGAATTATGGATTATTGATTCACCAGAAGGAAAAATTTTTAATCATTATTCGGCTCTGACTACGGCTGACGGGAGAAAATATTATTTTTACCTTGGTTATTCTCTAAAAAGCCTGGACGTCCTGCTGGCCTACTCCAAACGGAACTTCTGGTATATTTTATCCGCTCTGGCTCTGGCCGGCCTGTTGATTTTTGCCGGACTTTACCGGCTGCACCGCTCTTACCAGCTGGCCGCGGCCGAAGCCGCTCGCCAGGCAGAAGAAAAAGAAAAATTTAAGGAAATCTCGGCTTATACTTCTGGCGTGGCTCATGAAATTAAAAATCCGCTGAACAGCCTGGCTCTTCTTTTTGAATACTGGCAGTCTCTAAATATTTCCCAAATCAGTCAAGAGCTGGAAAAAGGAAAGGATGAAGTTGAGAAAATTGGCCGCATTGTTGACAGTTTCTCTGAAGCCTTAAAGCCGGTTTCTCTTTCCCTGGAAAAGTTCGAAGCAGGTTCAGTCATTGAGGAAGAAATTAAGGAACTTGAAAATCTGGCCGAAGAGAAAAACCTGAAAATTGATCTAAAGGCCGAAGATGGATTAAAGCTAACCGCTGACCGGTTGCTTTTTGGCCGGGTAGTTTCCAATCTTTTAAAAAATGCCATAGAAGCCAGTCCGGAGGGAGGCCTGGTCAGTGTGAAGACCTATGTTCGAAAGAAAAAAGTTATTCTGGAAGTAGAAGATTCTGGTTCAGGTATCGAAGAGACGCAGGCAGGAAAAATTTTTGAACCGTTTATCAGCAGTAAAAGCTCTGGCTTCGGGATAGGACTTTATCTGACCCGTAAAATTGTGACCGCCCACGGTGGAAAGATTTCATTTAGTAACGGGTCAGGTGGTGGAGCAATTTTTAAAGTTGAAATGCCAGGAGGGGAAAGTGGCTAAGGGAGTCATTTTAGTCGTAGAGGATGACGATCTTCAGAGGGAACTTATCTCCAAAAATCTCCGGAGAGAAGGGTATGAAGTAATCTCAGCTTCAGCCCCGTCAGAAGCTCTGGAACTTCTTAATGACAAGCCGGTAGAAATAGCCGTGGTTGATTATAAGCTCGGTCAGGAATCTGGTCTGGAGTTAATCAAAGATATCCTGGCCAGAAATCCTCTGATAACACCGATTATGGTGACGGCCTTTGCTTCAATTGAAACGGCTGTTGAAGCTATCAAGCAGGGCGCTTATGACTATGTCGTTAAACCGATAGATTTTAAAAAATTCCTGCTGGTCCTCGATAGAGCCAGAGAACGGTTTAAACTTCAGCATGAAATCAATGAGTTGAAAAGTCGCCTTGAAGATAAGTTCAGCTTTAAAAATTTTGTTTTTGTTTCAACAGCTATGCAGGAAGTAACCAGGCTTATTTCCAGAGCCGCTCAGAGTGAAGCCACCGTCCTGGTCACCGGCGAGACAGGTACGGGCAAGGACCTGATCGCCAGGCTGATTCATTTTTCTTCGAAAAGAAGCTCAGGCCCGTTTCTGGCTATCAATATTCCTTCTTTACCTGAGACGCTGGTTGAAAGTGAACTATTCGGATCCGAAAAAGGAGCTTTTACGGGGGCGACTGAAAGGAAAATTGGTAAATTTGAAGCAGCTGCTGGGGGCACACTCTTTCTGGATGAAATAGGTGAGCTGTCACCCTCGGTCCAGGTCAAGTTGCTTCGTTTTCTTCAGGATAAAGAGTTTTACCGGCTTGGTTCGACCAAAGCGCTTAGGGCAGACGTCAGGATTATTGCTGCCACCAATAGAAACCTGGAGAAGCTGGTCAGCGAAGAAAAATTCAGAAGCGATTTATATTACCGGCTGAATGTCATCAGGATAAATGTTCCGCCTCTCAGGGAGAGAAAGGAAGATATTCTGCCCCTCATTGACCATTTCCTTCGGCTCTACGCCGAGCGCGAAGGAAAAAAGATCAGAGGAATATCCGCCGAGGCTCTGCAGATTATTTTGAACCACGATTTTCCGGGAAATGTCAGAGAGCTTGAAAATATAATTGAGAGAGCGGTGGTCTTTGCCGAAGACGAAATCGTTACCAGGTCAGATCTGCCGGTTTTTCTGGAGATGACCTCGGAAAAAGATCTGGATCTGGAGAGTTCGAAGCCTCTGCCTGAAAAAGTCAGATCGCTCGAGATTAGAGAAATTAAGAAAGCCCTGGAAAAATCTCACGGAGTCAAGAGCCAGGCCGCCAGGATTTTAGGCCTGACTGAGAGAATACTTAGCTATAAGATGAAAACTTATGGCCTTGAAAAATAGGAACTCTTTTTGAATTCTCTGGTCGGCTGGCGGCCTATTAACTATATATCTGTCCTGCTAATAATCCACTTCTTATAGAATACAATTCTTTTTTGCTATGGGCCAAAGGCAGCTTTTTTTAAATATCTTCCGTGGTCCAGGTGCCATCCACCAGGCGCCACATCCGGCCAGTTGGGTTTTTGGCTCTTAGCTCTTCCGGCAGATATTCATCAGAGACATTATCGTAACAGTGGCGGGCAGCCAAGCGCAGGAAAGAGGCCGGAATACCGACTGAAGTAAATCCAGGATGATTGGTCGCTGGATATGGTCCGCCGTGATGCATGGCCGGTGAAACGGCTACACCTGTCGGCATTTTATTGTTTAATAGCCTTCCGACTTTTAGCCTCACCACTGGCTCTAATTGGCGATAAAGTTTCTCATCTGCAGTTGAAGAGCTTGAATAATAAATAGCAGCGGTTAGATTGCCTTCGAGATTTTCGGCAACTTTAATCATCTCACTGGCCTCTTTAACCAGAATGGCTACAGCCAGTGTGCCAAAAGCTTCAGTCTGAAAAGCGGCTGGTTCTTTTAAAAATTGTTCTCCCGATATGGCCAAAAGAGTTGGCTCAAATCTAAAGCCCGGCCCTGGCAGAGGCTGACCACCAATTAGAAGCTCGGCTCCGGCCTCTTTTAACCTGGCGATGGCTTCGGCTAAATTGTGCTGGACGGCCGGGGAGAGAAGATAGCCGGAAGGAGGCTCGGCATAGACCTGCCTTAAATGTCGCAGAAAGATACGGCTGTTTTCATCATCTATAAAAATAGCCAGCCCTGGCTTGGTGCAGAATTGACCGCTGCCCGAGGAGCAGGAAGCAAAAAGCTCGGAAGCCAGGAAACCAGCTTTTTCCCTGATTAGATCCGGCAGGAAAAATACTGGATTGACACTGCTCATTTCTCCATAAAATAGTTTGCCAGCCCGGTCGGCTGCTTCCTTTAATTTTAAGCCTGATGGCCTGCTGCCAGTAAAGGCGACGGCGGCTACTTCGGGCTGACTGACCAAGCGGAACCCGTCATCAGAGCTAAAATGGTAAAGCATCTGAACAGTCGAGAGGGGCAGGCCAGAGCCTCTCAGAGCTTCCAGCAGGCACTCAGCCATAAGTTTAGTCGTTCCGGGATGGCCGGGATGAGCTTTGCCAATGACCGGGTGACCGGTAGCTATGGCACTAACCAAATCACTTCCGCCCACGGCATTAAAAGCCAGAGGAAAATTATTAGGGCTGAAGATCACCACCACTCCGCCAAGCGGCCCGTATTTTGATCTGATATTTAATTTGGTATCGATTGTAGCCTGACACCAGCTTCTGTCTTCACAGGCTGCGGCCGCCTGTCTCAGCTGATTGATCAGGCGGGGAAACTCACTCTGATTGAGCCTGGCTTCAGCCGGCAGGGCAGTTTCGAGGTAAGCTCTGGAGATTATTTCTAATCTTTGTTTTTCCAGCAGGTCAGCATAAAGACTTAGGAATCTGGCCCGTTTTTCCGGGGAGGTTAAGGCCAGCTCAGGCACCAGCTGGTGGCTTTCTTTAAGGGCCAGTTCCAGATCTCGCCAGCTGGAAACAGGGTAGAGAGGAGGCAATTTTTCACCGGTAGCCGGGTTATAAGCCTGGAAGGTCTCAGAAAAGCTAGCCGGCCTGAAACCTCCGCCGATTAAAACCGGTTCGACTGCCTCGGTTATTAAAAATCCTTTGTTTCTCATTCAGTCTCTCCTCCTTTAGAAAGCTTGCCTTTTGTCAATTTTTAAACTTCCTGTTCGGAGCGTCCGCTATTTGTTGTTTCTAAAAAAATTATAATAAGCCTTTCTGCAGATTTAACCAACTGTATAAGGCCAAAACGAATTTTTTCATTAATGAATTGCTGACCTTTTTTATCAGGGCTATAAATGGACCACCTTGTCTTTGTGGGTTTGGCGCAGGGTGTCAACCGGAAGGATTTTATTCGCTTGGCTGCGCCCCGAGATTAGTTCAGGAAGCTTCGGGTTAGCCAGCTATTCAGAGCAGGCTTTTCAAAGTGTTTGACCCGGCTTCTTGTTCGTGCCGGGTCCGGGTATATTTACCCGCCAGAATAAATGGGTGAAATAGCTAACCGGTCACCATCTTTGAGCTTTTCACCTGGAGCTACAGCCTGTCCGTTTCTGGTCACAATTTTTGGCCGTAGTGGATCTATAGGCAGAGAAGCCAGAATTTCTTCCACTGTAGTTTCAGCTGGAAACTCAAGTGTTTTTTCTGAATAGCCTGCCAGATTGATCAGCGGGCCAATTAATTTAACCGTGATTTTTATCATCGACATTCTGTTTATATTTTTTATTTTATTCGAGCTTGGTATATTTTTCTACTTCCGCAATTTCGTCTTTGAGGTCGAGGGACTCAGCAGTCTGTCTGGTCGGAATACCCCTTTTGTCCCAGCCTCTCTGATTGTAGTAGTGGTCAAGCAATTGATTGTATTTGTCAAGTTCAAGGACCTTGCCGGCAATTGGTCCTTCCTTATCAGCGTTACTGGGATCAAACCAGACCATCGGCGGATAATCTCTGGTTCTGTCCCAGTCAGGAAATTCCCTGACCCAGAAAAACTTCATCAGGGCATAAATGCGGTCAGACACTTTCCAGAAATCATCGAGTGACCAGTTTAATCCGGTTACCTTGTTAAAATATTCAGCATAATGATCAAGAGGCCAGCCCAACTCAATCCAGGGGAAACGGCAGGCGACAATAAACTCAAACAAACCGCCTCTGATTCTTTGCAGCTCGATAACCTTGGCTGCCTTTTCCGGGCCATAGGAATCACGCTGACTTTGCTTGATTTCAAACGTTATGATCCAGCTATCTTTATGGTGGGCACCAATCGGGCAGGTGGCAAAAGCTAAAGCCATACCGGGAATGAACTTGCAATTATAAGCTGAAATTTCCAGGCCTTTGACCTGCATGGCATAGGCTTCTGAATTATGACCGATAGTCCTGGCCATTCTTAATGATCCTTCAGCCAGCAAATTGCCAACTTCTCCCTCTCTTCTGGCGGCTTGACCCAGCAATTTTTTGGCCATTTCAGCATCGCCGAACCTGAAGTCGCCTTTGATTGCTCCTTGCTCGATAGCATCGGCATAAAAAGCCAGAGTATCTCCAGCGGAGATAGTATCAAGCCCGTAGTCATCGCAGAGATAGTTCAGAGAACCGACCTGGTCGAGTTCAAAAATGTCAAGGTCACTGCCCAGCAGACCAACATTTTCATAGTCCAGCTCTGACTCGTGACCTTCGTGATCCCGGATAGCAATGCCGCATCTCATAGTGCAATTAGGGCAGCCGTAGGTGGCTACCCGAGCGTTATTCAGTCTTTCACCATCTATTTTCCAGGCATCAGGATGGTGAGTCTGTCTCATGTTATGAACCGGTAGAGCCGCCACTTCATTACACCAGGACAAAACGCCGGTGGTACTCTGAATTGACCAGCCGGTTTGTTTGTTAATTTCACCTACTTTCCTTAAATCATCAAGACCGAGTTTTCTCATCCCCTCTGGGTCGGCCACTGGAATAGGCTTCGAGCCTTTAATCACAATGGCCTTAAGTTTTTTTGAACCCATGACTGCTCCGATGCCTGGCCGGCCACCAGCTCTGCCTTCCAGGCTGCGGATCATGGCATAACGGTTAAGGTTTTCTCCACCCTGGCCAATTGACAAAACCCCAACGCCCTTGCCATATCTTTTATAGAGATAATCATGAGTGTCATAGGTGCCTTTTCCCCAGATGTCCTCAGCCGGAAAATACTGGACTTTATCGTCTTCAATATAAACATAAATGGGCTTATCAGCCTGACCTTCAAAAATCAGGGCATCATAACCGGATTTTCTGATATGTTCGGTGGCCCTGGTTCCAAGATTTCCATCCCCAAAACCACCGGTCAGGGGAGACTTGGCCGCTACCACGGTTTTCCCGGTATTGGGAGCAGGTACTCCGGCAATTGGTCCAACAGCTATGATCAGTTTATTCTCGGGGCCGAGCGGGTCGATGCCCGGTCGAAGCTCGTCCCAGAGGGTTTTCAGGGCCAGTCCGCGGCCTCCTACCCATTTTTCGGCGAATTCTTGACCAAAGGTTTCTATTTTATGAGTCCGGTTAGTTAGATTAATCCTTAAGATATGGCCAGTCCAGCCTTTCATCCTTAAACCTCCTTAATCTTTAGAACTTTACTGATAACATAATAGCAGCCGACAGTCAATAAAGGAAGGTGTCCAAAATGAGCGAAACTCGATTATTCTGGTTGTAAATTTGGTTGAATCAGCTAAAATAAACGTGACTCTGGATAAATTGAGGAAGGAAATGGCTAAGAAGCTTTATCGTTCGGCTAAACAAAAAATGCTCGGTGGTGTCTGCGGCGGATTAGCTGACTATTTTGACCTGGACGTGTCCCTGATCAGGCTAATCTTCGTTGGGATAGGCCTCCTGACGGCCATTTTACCCATGGTTCTTTTTTATCTAATTGCCTGGCTGGTTATTCCCAGTGAACAAAAAGGCTAAATGAATCCTGATAGGGACTGAACTAAGGCATGAAGTCAAAATAATTATGACTATGAAATTGAGCGGTGAAATAAGCTTCAGACATCTGGCTATTGAAGGAGTTTTTAAATCACATAAGACTTTGCTGGCTCATCTGCTGGCTCAAAAAATAGGCGGGCAATTAGTCCTTGACCAAACTGATAATCCATATTTGAGGGATTTTTATAACGAGAAAGAAGGAGCAGCTTTCCTGACCCAGCTTGTCTTTCTGGCCAACCGCTATCATCAACAATCAAGGCTTCTTCAGCGAGATCTGTTCGTTGACCGGATAATCTGTGATTATCTACTGGAAAAAGACAAAATCTATGCTTATCAGACGCTGACCGACGATGAACTGCGCGTCTATGAAAGAATTTATAGTATTCTGGCCGAACGGATTCCCCGGCCCGACCTGGTAGTTTACCTTCAAATCTCGGTCAAAACGCTGATGAAGAGAATGGATAAAGAAGGGGAGGGCCTGGAGAAAAAAATCTCAGACAAATATCTGGAAGACATTGTTGAGGCTTATGACTATTTTTTCTTTAACTACAAGGCAGCCCCGCTGCTGGTGATTAAGGCCGATGACCTTGATCTCAGCCAGGAAGATCAGGTCTGGGATTTAATTGACCAGATCAAACAGCTCAACAAAGGAACTCTTTATTACGTTCCGGAAAGTTTTCAAGCCAAAAAATCAAAAAAGTGATAAAATAAAAACCTAGCCCGGAGGTTCTTCTGGAACACCGGGACTGAAAGCTTCACCAGCGACCAGGCTCAAAACTTTACTTCCAGCCGGGAGGCCCGGCGGGAGATAAAGAAAGGAGATATAATGGTTACACCAGGAAAAGAAAGAGTCACTATACCTTATCTTTTCCGGCTGAAACAACAGCAAGAAAAGATTACTGTTCTGACCGCCTATGATTTCCCGACGGCCAAAATTCTCGATGATAGTGGGATAGATATTATCCTGGTTGGAGATTCAGTCGGCATGGCTGTTCTCGGCTATGAGACGACCCTGCCGGTGACCATGGAGGCTATGCTCCACCATACTCAGGCTGTGACCAGGTCCAGAAGCCGGGCTTTGGTAGTCGGAGATATGCCCTTTCTTTCCTTTCACCTCTCTTTAGCTGATTCAATTTTCAATGCCGGCCGGTTTATCAAAGAAGCTGGAGCAGATGCGGTCAAACTGGAAGGCTCAAACCCAAAGCGGCTGGAGCTGGTCGAGGCTCTGGTCGAGGCCGAAATTCCAGTCATGGGTCATGTCGGCTTGACACCCCAGTCAATAGGGAGAATGGGCGGGTTTAAGGTTCAAGGGGCAGAAGAAAAAAAGGCCGAAGAAATTTACCGGGGAGCCTTAGCTCTGGAGAAGGCCGGAGCTTTTGCTGTTGTCCTTGAATCAGTGCCGGAAGAACTGGCGGCAGAAATTACCAGAAGTTTGAAAATTCCAACCATCGGCATTGGCGCTGGGCCTGCTTGCGATGGTCAGGTGCTGGTGGTCAATGACTTGCTGGGGCTTTCTACCGGCTATATGCCCAAATTTGTCAAAAAATATGCTGAACTGGCTGAGGTTATTTCTAAAGCGGTTAATGAGTATATTCAGGATGTCCGTCAGGGTAGCTTTCCTGATGAGGAGCATTCCTATCATCTAAAAAAGGAAATAGCAGGACCATTGCTGGAAAAGCTGAGGGAAAAATTCAGCCGGACTGACGGTCAAAGCTGATGAGCAGAGAGAAATAGATAAATAAGACTGGAGAAGGGCCATCATGGAAATCATTTCTACAGTCGGCGAGCTTAAGGACAGAATTAAGAGCTGGAAAAAAGAAGGACAAACCATCGGCTTGGTTCCGACCATGGGTTTCCTCCATGAGGGTCACCTGAGTCTGGTCCGGGGAGCCAGGCAAGGGAATGACCGGACAGCCGTCTCTATTTTTGTCAATCCCAAGCAATTCGGGCCAGCCGAAGATTATCAAATATATCCGCGGGACTTTAACCGCGATGCAGCCTTACTGGAGAAGGAGGGTGTTGATCTGGTTTTCTATCCTCCGGTCGAGGAGATGTATCCTGCCGGTTACAGGACTTATGTCGAAGTTGATGATCTGGAGAATAAACTTTGCGGCCGTTCCCGTCCCGGCCATTTTCGAGGAGTGTGCACCGTCGTCTTGAAGCTTTTTAATCTGATCCAGCCGGATGAAGCCTATTTTGGCTGGAAGGACGCCCAGCAGGTCTTGATCCTGAAGAAAATGGTTGAAGACTTGAACCTGACAGTTAAAATCAGACCCATGCCTCTCATCAGGGAGAAAGATGGACTGGCTCTGAGTTCACGCAATGTCTATCTTAATAGCCAGGAGCGGCAGGCAGCACTGGTTCTTTATCATAGCCTGGAGTTAGCCGAAAGGTTGATTAAGACAGGCGAGCGACAGGCAGCAAAGATTAGACAGCAGATGATAGATTTAATTTCAGCTGAGCCTTTAGCCAGGATTGATTATGTCGAAATTGTTGATCTCCAGACTCTGGAGCCGCTTGAAATCATTGGAAGCGAGGCCTTGGTAGCCCTGGCTGTTTATTTTGGTAAAACGAGATTAATAGACAATTTAAGATTTATTTCTGGAGTAATTGAGAAATGAGAACCCTTTATCTTAAATCAAAAATCCACCGGGCCAAAGTTACCCATAGTGATATTGATTATGAGGGCAGTCTGGGCCTGGATTCAGAGCTGATGACTGCTGCCGGGATGAGGGAATATGAGCGGGTGGAAGTCTATAATGTAACCAATGGCGAGCGACTGGCCACTTATCTCATCAAAGAACAAGCTGGCTCAGGGAAGATTGGCGTTTATGGAGCGGCGGCTCATAAAATCAAAAAGGACGATATTATCATTATTACTTCTTATGGCTGTCTGGAAGAGGCTGAGGTGTCAGATCACTGGCCAAAAATCGTTCTCCTGGATGAAAATAACCGGATAAAGCAAATAAAAAATTGAAGGTCAATCGAGATGATAATTAGGGGCTTCCTTGGTGATAATCACATCGTGAACATGGCTTTCCCGGAGAGCGGCCGGAGTGATCTTAATAAATTTGGCTTTTTTCTGCAGCTCTTCTATCGTCCGGCAGCCAGTATAACCCAGACCTGATTTCAGGCCGCCAACCAGCATCTGGATGATGGAAACAGCACTACCCTTAAAAGGTACCCGGCCTTCAATTCCTTCCGGCACCAGTTTTGAGTCGGAAACTGTGTCCTGAAAATAGCGGTCGCGGCTGCCTTCTTTCATGGCTTCGAGTGAGCCCATTCCCCGGTAGATTTTGTAGGCCCGCCCCTGATAGATGACCACCTCGCCCGGAGCTTCATCAGTTCCAGCTAAAAGATTTCCCAGCATGACTGTGGAGGCACCGGCGGCCATAGCCTTGGTTATATCGCCTGAATATTTAATGCCGCCATCAGCAATCAGCGGAATTTTATTTTGGCTGGTAACTTTATAGACATCAGAAATCGCCGTGATCTGGGGAACGCCAATGCCAGCAATAACTCTGGTGGTGCAAATTGAACCAGGACCGATGCCAACTTTAACCGCATCTACCCCCAGGTTGATCAGATCCTCAGCGGCTTCAGCCGTGGCAATGTTACCGGCAATGAGGTTAATCTCAGGAAAATGTTTTCTGATGGCTTTGACTGTCTCCAGCACCCGTTGGGAGTGACCGTGGGCGGTATCAACTATCAGGACGTCACAGCCAGCCTTACACAGGGCTGAAACCCGGTCTAAAACCTCCACCCCGACTCCAACCGCTGCTCCGACCTGTAAGCGGCCCAGTTTGTCCTTAGAAGCCAGGGGATATTCAATCCTTCTCAGGATATCTTTATAGGTAATCAAGCCTTTTAGATGATAGTCTTTATCAACAATTAACAGTTTTTCAACCTTGTGTCGCTGAAAAAGTTTTTCGGCTTCCTCCAGCGGTGTTCCAACAGGCACCGTTACCAGCTCCCTGGTCATTATTTCCGAGACGGGAATATCCAGCCTGTTTTCAAACCTGATATCACGGTTAGTTAGAATCCCGACCAGCCGGTTATTCTCATCAATCACGGGCAGGCCGGAAATTTTGTATTTTTTCATCAAGTCAATGGCCTGACGGATCTTATCCTGAGGGTGAAGGGTGATTGGTTCGACAATCATCCCGCTTTCGTGCCTTTTAACTTTATCCACTTCTTCGGCCTGAGCTTCAATTGACATGTTCCGGTGAATAATGCCGAGTCCTCCCTGCTGGGCTAAACAGATAGCCATTCTGGAGGTGGTAACCGTATCCATAGCGGAGCTAATAATCGGCGTTTTGAGCGGTATCCTTGGGGTCAGCCAGCTGGAGACATCAGTCTCGGTCGGCAGAACCTCTGATTTGGCTGGTAGAATTAAGACATCGTCAAAGGTTAAACCTTCTTTTAAATGTTCCTCGAGCATCGAATTCTCCTGCCTCAGGATTTAATGTTTTTTCTTTTTGCCCGGAATCAAGGGTCTGGCCTGCCGGATAACCGCACCGGCGGAGGCTCCGGCCTGGGGCCGCTGATAATAAAGAGGACGTTCACGTTGAGCCTGCCTCGGCTGTTGTTCTTCTTCGACTACTGGCTGGATCAGGAAGAGATAGCGCACCGCATCTTCTTCTATCCTGTCCAGCAATTGTTGAAACATCTCGTAGCTTTCTTTTTTGTATTCAATCAGCGGGTCACGCTGGCCATAACCGCGAAGCCCAATACCTTCTTTGAGATAATCCATTTCGAGTAAATGATCTTTCCAGCGGGCATCTATCACCTGGAGGAGAATCAACCGCTCAAACTCCCGCATTCTGTCCGGCCCAAGAGCCTTCTCTTTTTGTTCGTATAGACCTTTCAGGGCAGAGGTCAGTTGCTCAAACAGTTCATCATAGGTAATTGTTTCCCGGTCAAAGTTTAGCTGGCTAAGATCAAGACCGAATTGAGAAAAGACGGCCTGTCTTAAGGCTTCCCAGTCCCAGTCATCAGGATGTTTGGTTTTATTGGCATGCTGGTCAAGGTACCATTCGACCAGGCTGTCTATTAGATTCAAATAATATTCGCGCAGGTCTTTACCTTCCAGGATTTCCCGCCGCTGGCTGTAAATCGTCTCACGCTGCTTGTTCATGACGTCATCATATTCCAGCAGGTGCTTTCTGATGGAAAAGTTCTGGCCTTCAACCTGTTTTTGGGCCCGTTCAATAGCCCGGGTGACCATGGGATGTTGAATTGGTACACCCTCGCTCATGCCGATTCTGGCCATTAATCCTGATAGACGGTCAGAGCCGAAAATCCGCATCAGGTCGTCTTCGAGCGACAGATAGAAACGGGAAGAACCAGGGTCGCCCTGACGGCCAGCCCGGCCTCGCAACTGGTTGTCTATTCGCCTTGATTCATGCCGTTCGGTGCCGAGAATATGCAAGCCGCCAAGAGAGACAACCCGTTCATGCTCTTCAGCCGTGATTTTTAAGGCCTGGTTGTAAGCCGGCCGATACTGCTCGGAAGTGGCCTGAACTGGATCTATGCCGCTTTTTTTCAGGGCTTCTTTAGCCAGAAAGTCAGGATTGCCGCCGAGAAGAATATCAACGCCGCGGCCGGCCATGTTGGTGGCGATGGTCACGGCCCCAATCCGGCCTGCCTGGGCGATAATCTGAGCTTCTAACTCATGATACTTAGCGTTGAGGACTACATGCTTGATATTCCGCTTCCGGAGTAAGTTGCTCAGATGCTCAGATTTTTCAATCGAAATAGTGCCAACCAGAACAGGGCGCCCGATTTTATTGAGTTCGATGATCTCCTGGACAACTGCCTCCCATTTTTCTTTGGCTGTCCGGTAAATGACATCAGGGTATTCAGTCCGGATAAGGGGTTTATTGGTTGGGATTTCGATTACATCCAGATTATAAATCTGCTGGAATTCGGCGGCCTCAGTGGCGGCGGTGCCGGTCATGCCAGCCAGTTTTTTATACATGCGGAAATAATTCTGGAAGGTAATTGAGGCCAGGGTCTGATATTCTTCTTCGACCTTGACCCGCTCTTTAGCTTCCAGGGCTTGATGGAGGCCATCACTGTAGCGGCGGCCAGGCATCAGCCGCCCGGTAAACTCGTCAACGATAATAACCTGCCCGTCCTTGACCATGTAATCGACATCCCGCTTGAAAAGGAAATGAGCTTTAAGCGATTGGTTAATAGCATGGACCAGGTCCATATAGTTGAGGTCATAGAGATTGGCCACATTGAAGTGTTTTTCGGCGTCCGCCACACCGTTTTCATTCAGGGCTATAGTTCTGGTTTTTTCATCGAGGATGAAATGTTTGTCTTTTTGCAGGCGGCGGACGAAGTTGTCAACCCGGTAATAAAGCTGAGTTGATTCCTGAGTTGGACCAGAAATAATAAGCGGGGTCCGGGCTTCATCAATCAGGATACTGTCCACCTCATCGACGATGGCATAATTGAACTGACGCTGGACAAGATCCTCCAGCCGGAACTTCATATTGTCCCGGAGGTAATCGAAGCCAAATTCGTTATTCGTGCCGTAAGTAACGTCAGAATTATAGGCAATCTGACGCTGGGCATCATTGAGGTCATGCTGGATCACGCCGACGGTCAGGCCAAGAGACTTGTAGATTGGACCCATCCAGTCAGCGTCTCTTTTGGCTAAATAATCATTGACAGTGACAATATGGACGCCTTTACCTTCGAGGGCATTGAGGTAAGCGGGGAGGGTGGCGACTAAGGTTTTTCCTTCACCGGTTTTCATCTCAGCGATTTTCCCCTGGTGAAGGACCAGGCCACCAATCAGCTGAACATCGAAATGACGCATATTGACCGTTCGCCGGGCAACTTCCCGGACGACGGCGAAGGCTTCAATCAGAATATCATCCAGGCTGGCTCCCTGACTGAGCTTTTCTTTGAATTCGGTCGTTTTGGCCTGAAGCTGGGCATCAGACAGCTGACTGATCTCGGGCTCAAGGGAATTAATCGCTTCGACATAAGGCTGGAGTTTTTTCAGATCCCGTTCATTCTGGGTTCCGAAAATCTTGTTTAAGAGGCTTTTCCACATTTACTAATTTTTAACAGAAAGCAGCTTTAAAGTCAATTATAACAGGCTGGGAAGCCAAATGGCCTGCAGTCGGTAAGATGGGGTCGGGCCAGGCCATCTTTATTATTATCAATAAGTTACTGAGGCCCGACCCCACCCTAATCTTCTTTGTTACCTTTATTTCGCCGGCAATTTCCCCAGCAGCTCGTCAGCTAAGGGTTTGGCATCATAAATCTTGATCAAAGCTTCAATCAAGGCCCGGCCATCGACCATAACCGAACGTGACACCTTTTCTTCATAAACGAAACGAGTCGGCAGCGATTGAATATTGCCATCAAACAGGGCGCCAAGAAATTCGCCTTTTCTATTGACGACTGGCGATCCAGAATTGCCTCCAATGGAATCAATAGTAGCGACGAAATTCAAAGGTGTATTCAGATTAAGAGCTGCTTTCTTCTTAAGCCAGATTTCAGGCAGGCTATAAGGTTCCTTATAACTAAATTTCTGGGCTTTTTCATAGAGGCCGGCCAAGGTGGTATGGAAAGGAATCTTTTTGCCATTTTCCACATAGCCTTTGGCTACCCCAAAGCTCAGCCTCAGAGTTCCGGTAGCATCCGGCGGAATAGAAGTTCCTTTAAGCCGGAAAAGAGCCCTGGCCACTAAGGTTCCGTTTTTAACTTCGACTGCTCTCACTCTATTTTCATACCGTTCTCTTACTCCCCGGGCAATAGGGTCGACCATCAGAGCCAGTTTGATCATTGGATCGTCAGATTGATAAATGGCTTCTGTGCCGCCTTCCATCAACTTTTTTCTAAATTCAGCATCCTTTAATTTGGTTCCAGTAATCAAAGCTTTAGCCACTTCTTCTGGCGACTGGCAGCCAAGCAGCCACCTGGTTTCCTGAGCGTCGGGCAACTGTTCTTTTAATTGCTTCAGCGAGTCGGTCAGCTTTAAAATTTCAAAATCATCAGGAATGGGCCCCATTTCACCCATCATCCGCCCGCCGCCGGCAGCCATCTGCCTGTTCTGGCTGTCTCTCTGGCCAGCCATTCTGATTAAAGATCTGGCCATACTGAAATAGACTGTATTAAAGGCATTTCCTCTTTCAAAAAATTGATATTGTTTAAAAAAGGAAGCAAATTCTTTTTGAGCTTGAGCGATTTCCTCCCAGGCCTGGCCATATTCCTTAGCCAGTTCTGGATTGGCGGCCACTGCCTGGCGGATCTGCTGTTCTTCGGCCAGCTTTTTGGCCATCAGGTCCTTGTCCAGCAGCCCTGATTGATAGCCGGTAGTGGCTTTCAGGCTGTTTTCAATGCCAAAAATTGTATTGCGGGCAATTCTTTCCTGCTCAGGGCCTCGATTGGCATATTCATGGAGAATGGCCTGTCTTCTCTTTAAATTATCGATGCTAAAAGGATAGCTGACATCCCGCAGGAAAAGCAGCTGGTCATAAGTCAAAAGCCTTCCGGTTGATCCAGGATTGCCTGAACAGAAAACCAGATCACCCTCTTTGAGGGGCGTAGTAGACCATTTTAAATAATCTTTAGTTTTCAGCGGCTGACCATTTTCATAAATTCTGAAAATGGAAATATCCAGGTCATAACGGGGATAGGTAAAATTATCAGGATCACCGCCGAAAAAGGCAATATCGTTTTCAACTGCAAAAACCAGTCTGACATCGTTATAGGTTTTATATTTGTAAAGGTTATACATACTGCCGGAATAGAGCGATACCACCTGACACCTGAGGCCTGATTTTTCGGTGGCTTCTTTTTGAATTTCGGCAATAGCCTTATCACGGGCGGCCATTACTTCCTGTGGGCTCATCCCGGGTTTTTCAGCAGAGAGTACGCGGTCGGTTACATCTTCAATTTCCTGTAGCACCGATAGGACCATCCCCCGGCATTTGAGCTCCTGGTCTCTGGTTCGGGCGTAAAAACCGTTCTTAATCAGGTCTCTTTCCGGTGTGGAAAGATTCTGGATGGCTCCCCGGCCAACATGGTGGTTGGTCAAAACCAGGCCATCAGGAGAGACGAAAGAACCTGAGGCACCTCCAAAGGCGACTGAGGCCAGACGGAGATGATTGAGCCAGTCATCGGTCACTTTGAAATTATATTTTTTGGCCAGATAATCTTTGGGAATGAGGTTATAAGGCCACATACCCTCATCAGCGGCCAGAGGCAAAATCAGCCAGATGAAAAGGGCCAGCAAGCCTAAAGACAGCTGGTAGCGATTCGAGCGAAGTTTATTCATATTGACCTCCTGAACAAAAATTATCTCAGAATTCCGTCCGAATTAAAAGCAAAATTAACGGAAAATGGGGTCGGGCCTCGGTAAGTATATGATAATATTAGAAATCGGCTGGCCCGACCCCGTTTTGAGAAAAGCAAAAGTTGCAAAAGCCAGCAAATGTGGTTTAATTACCTTATTCTTCACTTGCTCTGAGAGATGCTAAGAGATCATAAAGCTATGTTTGGTAGAAAAAGAAATGGCCAGAAGATAGTTAAGCCAACCCTAGAAGGTTTATGTTCTTTGCTTGAGGTTCCCGCGGGGCAAATTTTTAAGATTGCGGAAATCAGAGGCGGACAGGGCCTTCACCGCCGGTTGCTGGCTCTGGGCTTCCACCCCGGTGACTTGGTCACTTTAGATAATGAAGCCATAATGAACGGCCCAGTTCTGGTCAGGAATCTCACCAGCGACACTAGAATTGGCCTTGGCCGGGGGATAGCCCAGAAAATAATGGTTGAAACTGTCACCGGCGATGAGCGATAGAGCACCAGTAATTGTTTTTATTGGCCAGCCCAACTGCGGCAAATCAACGCTGTTTAATTCCATTGCCGGTTATAAGGCCCAAACTTCTAATTTTCCGGGCACGACTGTTACTCATGTCCATAGCGAAGTTCTCTGGAATAGAAAGGTCTATTCGATTGTTGATTTGCCCGGGACTTATTCTTTATCTCCTCATGAACCTCAGGAAAAAGTCGTTCTGACTCACATCTTCAAAGAAAAACCTGATCTGATAGTTAACGTGATTGATGCCTCTCTGTTGAGCCGAAGTCTGGAACTTACTCTGGAACTGCTCGAACTGGAATATCCGATGGTAGTCGTCCTCAACATGATGGATCTGGCCAGAAAAAAAGGGATGACCATTAAGGTTGAGGAGCTAGAAAAAAAACTCGGCGTGCCTGTGGTCAAAACCGTGGCCACCCGTGGGCTGGGGACAGATGTCCTGATGGAAGCGATAGAAAAGGCTCTGAGATTATCAGCCCGGCCGGATGCTCCCCGTTTTTCCAGAGAAGTGGAAAAAAGAATCAAAGACCTAATGGACATTCTGCCTGAAGACTTTCCCCTTGTAGCCAACCAGCGCTTTACCGCAATTAAGGCCATCGAGGGTGAGACCCTGGCGGTTGATAAATTTATCTCCGGGCCTGACCGGGCCTTCAAGTCAGAACTCGACCGCCTTCGCCAGGAAGTTTCTGCTCTGCGTGATGCTCCAGCCTATGAAGTCATTTCGGTCGAACGTCATCATTTAGCCCTGAAGATTTTTGAGGATTGCTGCCGGGTAACTCACTCTAAGGTCAGTGCCATCGATAAGCTTGATAATTTGATCATGGACCCGGTTCTCGGTTATTTCTTTATGCTGGTTATTTTTGCCGGGATGTTCTATCTGATTTTTAAGGTGGGAAGCCCTTTAGAGACCTGGCTGCTCAAGCCCTGGGAGGCCATCAGATTAAGTATTGAAAATAACCTTGGACACAGCCTGCTGGCCGAGTTACTGGTGGGTCTGGTTCAGGGAATAGGCGGCGGCCTGGCCATCGTTTTCCCTTATTTTATTCCTCTCCTCTTCCTGATAGGTTTTCTGGAGGATGTTGGCTATCTGGCCCGGGCCAGTTTTCTCCTCGATGCCTTTATGCACCGGCTTGGTCTTCATGGCAAATCAGTTCCTATGTTTATTCTTGGCTTCGGCTGCAATGTCCCGGCCATTATGGCTACCCGTATCCTGGAATCACGGCGTGACCGGATAGTAACCGCCCTGCTCATTCCCTTTATTCCCTGTGCTGCCCGAACAACCATTATTCTGGCGCTGGTTGCTTTTTTACTCGGTCCCTGGTGGGCCCTCGGTTTTTATTTCTTTAATATTTTTCTAATTGCTATTCTGGCCCTGATCCTGAAGAAATGGTTCAAGTATGATTCACCTGGCCTGATCCTGGAAATACCTTCCTTAAAAGTCCCTTCTTTAAAAAGCATCTGGCAAAAAATCTATTTTAACCTGAAGGAATTTGTCCGCTTTGCCTGGCCAATCTTAATTGGCGGCAGCATTTTGCTAAGCTTCTTAAGCTATGTCCAGTTTGATCGTTTAATCAACGCCATTCTCTCTCCACTGGTCAGCGGCCTGCTCGGGTTACCCCAGAGCCTGGGTGTCACCCTAATTTTTGGTTTTCTGAGGAAAGAACTTTCTCTGTTGATGATGTTTCAAGCACTGGGCGTGGGCTATGGCCAGTTATTATCCGTTATCACCAAAACCCAGCTTTTAACCTTCGTGGCCTTTGTCAGCTTTTTTATTCCCTGTCTGTCCACCTTGAGCATCATCTGGAAAGAGCTGGGGAAAAAAGTAGCCATGATGTCAGCAGCCTTAAACCTCAGTGTAGCTGTAGTGGTCAGCTGGCTGATTCGTCTGGTTGCTTCTTTGTTCTGAAGACTTAACGCCGGCTGAACTTATTCTGCTTTTAATTGGGTCTCAACCATTCCTATTTTAGACTACCTACTTTGATTTCAACTATAATGACAGCCCCGGTGCCGGTCTGATGTGCTGGCCCAGGCGAGTTGAATCAGCAAACTCTCTTCACGGTCGGAGTGAAGTTTGATTTACTTCTGGCCACTCAGGGTTTGTCTGATAGTCTGAGCCAGTTTCGGGCCGACCACCATGGTTAGCTGCTCAAACGAAGCCTTTTTGATACCAGCAACGTGTCCAAAAGCCGCCAGCAATTTTTTCCTTCTGGCCGGGCCCAAACCCGGGATGCCGTCCAGCTCTGAAGCCAAACTCTTTTTTGACCGGCGCTGGCGATGAAAACTGATAGCAAACCGATGAGCTTCATCCCGGACTTGCTGAACGAGCTTTAAAGCTCCGGAAGTCGGGTCAAGGCGCAGCCCTTCAGGATGATTGGCAGAAAAGACAATCTCTTCCTTTTTGGCTAAGGAACAAACCGGAATGGATGTCAGGTTGAGATTTTCCAGAACTTCTTGAGCAGCACTTAATTGACCTTTTCCTCCATCGACAAAAATCAGGTCGGGTAAACGCTTCTTTTCAGCCACCAGCCGCTGCAATCTCCGGCTTAGGACTTCCCGGATGGAGGCAAAATCATCAGGACCGGTGACCGTCTTAAGGCGGTATTTGCGGTATTCGGATTTAACCGGCAATCCATAGTTAAAAACGACCAGCGAACCGACCGATTCGTCTCCGCCTGTATTGGAGATGTCCAGGCCCTCAATCAATCCGGCTGGCCGCTCTAAACCCAGCAGCTGGCTGAGTTCAGCGGTTGGGCTGGAGCTATCATCTCTTTCCAGCAACAGGGAAGCATTCTGCACAGCTAGCTCCAGCCTGAGCTTCATTTTTTTATTATCTGGAAAAATAAATCTGACTCGAGCATTTTGCTTTTTTAACTCCTTATAAAGAGCTTCTTCCTGTTCATTTTTCAGGCGGAAGGGCAGAAGAATTCTCTCCGGTACTTCCTGTCTGGCATAATATTCCTGGAGAGCCCGGGTTAAAGTCTGCTGGCTTTGTTCATCTTCAGGCAAGTTTTCCAGACGGCGCCCGGAGGAAGATCTAATGCGGCCTGCCCGCATGTGGAAAATGAAGACGGCGGCTTGTTTTGCCTGGCGCTTATAGCCGATGATATCCATATTTTCTCTGGCAGTCGAAATGACTCTCTGAGTCTCCTTAAACCTGTCCAAGGAAACAATTGTATCCCGCCAATGAGCGGCTTCCTCAAACTGCAGTTCGCTGGCGGCTTTTTCCATTCTGGCTTGAAGTTGTTCCACCAGCTCGGTCTTCCTGCCCTCCAGCAGCAGAAGAGCTCTCTCCACTTCCTGGCGGTAAGCCTCCTGGCTAATAAACCCGACACAGGGAGCGGTGCACATTTTCAGGTCATATTCCAGACAGGGCCGCCGGCGGTTCTTGAAGACCGAGTTTTCACAGGTTCTGATCTTGAAGGCTCTGGTAATAAAGGACATTACTTTTCTGGCGTCATCGGCTGGACTGAATGGCCCGAAATATTTAGCCCCATCATCTTCTACCCGGCGGGTGAAAGTTATTCCGGGAAAGTCTTCATTAACAGTCAACTTCAGGAAAGGAAAACTTTTGTCATCTTTTAACCTGAGATTAAACTTGGGCTGATAAAATTGGATGTAATTATTTTCTATAAAGCTGGCCTCTTTTTCGGAGCTGACCAGTAGATAATCGACATTATCAGTCTCACTAAGAATATTCTGGACTTTGAAGTCTGGCTGAGGCAAAAAATAACTCTTAACCCGGTTACGCAGGGACCTGGCTTTGCCGATATAAATTACTTCCCCCTGCTGGTTTTTGAAAAAATAGATACCGGGCTTATCGGGAAATTTACTTATCTTTTGCTTAAGAGGTTGGTATTTCATTCTTTATTCTGACCTGTCTTGGCCTGAGCCCTCCCTGCCCGACCGGCCCAGATTGTTTTTTTCTTTCTCTATAGCATTATATCAGGTTATCAGGCCAGGCTTGACAAGCTTTTAGGCTTCAACTCATCAGCTCCAGTTCCCGCTTCTTAAGCTGCTTTAGCTCATCACGGTATTTAGCCGCCTTTTCAAATTCCAGATTGCGAGCAGCTTCGGTCATCAACTTTTCCAGCTCTTCCATTCTTTTCTGCCGTTTTTCCGGTGAGAGATAAATATCTTTCTCTTCGGCCAGCCTGGTATAATCAACATAATCGCGCTCAAAAACGCTGGTCAGAACCTCGTCAATATTTTTGCGGATAGATTGAGGGGTAATACCATGTTCCTGATTAAAATGTTGCTGAAGCTGTCTTCGCCGGTTAGTTTCTTCTATGGCTTTTTTCATGGAATCAGTCATGGTATCAGCATAAAGAATAGCTCGCCCGGTGACGTTTCGTGACGCCCGGCCAAAAGTCTGAATCAGGCTGGAAGGCGAACGCAAAAAACCCTCCTTGTCAGCATCAAGAATGGCTACCAGCGAAACTTCTGGCAGATCAAGCCCTTCCCTCAATAAATTAATGCCAATCAAGGCGTCAAATTTGCCTTTCCTCAGATCACGCAGTATCTTAACCCGTTCCAGGGTTTCAATATCAGAATGAAGATAGCGCACTTTCAGTCCCAGCTCATGGTAATAACGGGTCAGATCCTCGGCCATTTTTTTGGTTAAAGTGGTGACTAAGGTCCGCTCGTTGCGTCTGGCTCTTTCCTGAATCTCTTTCAGCAGATCATCAATCTGGCCTTTGACTGGACGGATTTCTACCTCCGGATCGATCAGGCCGGTTGGCCTGATAATCTGTTCGGCTACCTGGCCAGCCGCTTTCTTCAGTTCATAGGGTCCAGGCGTGGCTGAGACATAAACCACCTGGCCGACCCGCTGCTCAAATTCTACGAAGCTGAGTGGCCGGTTGTCGAGGGCCGAAGGCAAGCGGAAACCATGTTCGATTAAAGTCAATTTGCGGGACCGGTCGCCATGGTACATGCCTCCAATCTGGGGAACAGCTATATGAGATTCATCAATGATAGTCAAAAAATCCCGGGGAAAATAATCAAGCAGGGTATAGGGAGGCTGGCCTGGGCGCCGCCGGCTCAAATAAAGAGAATAATTCTCAATGCCCGGGCAGTAGCCGAATTCCCTGAGCAGGTCGAGATCAAAAAGTGTCCGTTCTTCGATCCTCTGGGCTTCAATATATTTACCCTGTGAGGTAAAAAGCTCAATCTGTTGTTTCAATTCCTGTTCGATGCCGGCTATGGCTTCTTCCAGAATTGATCGCGGAGTCGAGAAAAAGGTTCTGGGATAAATGACTATTTTTTCCAGCTGCCGGTTCTTCTGGCCAAGCAGAGGATCAAAAATAGATATTTCCTTTAGCTGTCCATCTTCAATTTCCAGGCGGTAAGTAAAATCTTCATAAGGAGGGAAAACATCAATTATCTCCCCCCGGACGCGGAAAGTGCCCCTTTTGAGGTCGTCATCAGAACGCTCATACTGAATGCTGACCAGGTGATCCAGTAACTCTTTCCGGGTCAGACTTTGTCCGGTCTCTAAAGGAAAACTCTGCGAGTAATAAGTCTCAGGAGCTCCAATCCCGTAAATGCAGGAGACAGAGGCCACAATGATTACATCTCGCCTGGCATAAAGGGCGTTGGTCGCTGCTAAACGCAACCGGTCAATTTCTTCATTGATGGTTGCTTCTTTAGCTATATAAGTATTGGTGGCTGGTAAATAAGCTTCCGGCTGGTAATAATCATAATAACTGACAAAGTATTCAACCGCGTTCTCCGGGAAAAAATGACGGAATTCCTGGTAAAGCTGGGCAGCCAGAGTTTTATTAGGGCTGATGACCAGAACCGGGCGATTGGCCCTGGCGATTAGATTAGCCATGGTAAAGGTCTTGCCCGAGCCGGTAACCCCCAGCAGTACCTGATGCTTTTTCCCCGTCAGCAAGCCCTCAGTCAGCTGCTCAATAGCTTGAATCTGGTCACCTTGAGGGGAAAATTCTGAATGCAGCTGGAACGTTTTCATTTTGATCTGGTGAAGCCAGAAAACTCCCTTACCTTCTATTTTTATTCTGGCCTGGCTGAAAAGTCATCTCTTTTGACCATAGCCTTCTTCGCCGGTCTGTAAATATCACAAAAGACGACAGCCGGTGAGTTATTTTCATCTATTATTATAGCAGAAACACCGCCGGCCGGGAGGGGAGAAGATCCCTGTTCAAGCCGGGAGTCAGGGCTGATAATCTTTAGAAATTTTGACCGTTCCTTTGAATTTGGCCCCGCTCTGAACAGAGAGCTTAGTGGCGACAAGCTCACCGGTAAAAACAGCCGTCTCACTGATGACGATCCGCTCGGCCTGAACCTGACCTTCAAGCTGGCCATGAATGAAGAGATTTTTTGCCTTGATAGAATCAGCTTTAACCCGGCCTGACTTCTGAATGACGAGATCGTGAAGGGCCAGATCTATTGAACCATTAACCTGGCCAAGGATTTCCAGGTCTTCATGGCCAGTTAACTGGCCTTCAAAAACAAGACTGGTGCCCAGACGGCTGGAACTTCTAGGCTGAGGTACCTCGGCGTTTAATTTTTTATCATCTGGACTCATTAAATTCTCTCCATTCTTTTTCATTATATTTTATTATCAGTTTGAGTCAATTAAAAAAGCCTTAAGCCGACAAGAATTTTTTAAAAATTACCGGAAATAATGATTCAGAGGCAAGCCAGCTATCGGGCTGACTGGATTTGTTTATTGACAGGGCTAATCTATTTGATAAAATTCTGTTGTTTGGTAGTCGTTAGATTTACAGAAAGAGTTTCAAGCTCTCCGCCAGAGCAAGCGGGCATAACTCAATGGTAGAGTACGAGCTTCCCAAGCTCGGAGTTGCGGGTTCGAGTCCCGTTGCCCGCTCTTTTTTTTAAAGAGGGCTGCCATGTCTGACTGGTATCTTCTGTTTGAGCCGGAGCCTCTCCCGGGCAGCTGGAATATGGCTGTCGATGAATTTCTTTTTGAACAGGCTCAACAACAACCGGCGACCTTTGTCCATTTTTATACCTGGCTCAAGCCAACGGCTTCCTTAGGCTGCAGCCAGGAGGCCAGCCGGGTGGTTAATCTGGAGGAATGCCAGCGGCGGGGAGTAGAGGTCGTCCGGAGAATGACTGGCGGGAAAATGGTCCTCCATCATCTGGAAGTTACTTATTCGGTGGCGTCCGGCGAAACTGCTGTTTTCAGCTCAACCCTGGAGGGCTCCTACCGTCTGATTTCTGAGGCGCTGATAGAAGGACTGGAGCTTATGGGCCTCAAGCCGGCCCTGGCTTCTGCCACCCCTGGTGCCTATGCCCGCAGTAATTTGCCCTGCTTTGCCTATCCGGCCAGAAACGAAGTAGAAATTGCCGGGAAAAAAATAATTGGCAGTGCTCAGAAAAGAGCTGGCCGTTATTTTATTCAGCACGGGTCAATCCCTTTGGTCTCTGAACTTGAACTATTAATGGCCATATCTTTTGGCCTTCCCCCGGCCCGCCAGGCCAGTCTGACCTCTATTTCAGCTGAACTTGGCCAGGCGATCAGCTACCAGCAGGCTGTTGATTATTTTATTCAGGGATTCAAGTCTTATTTTGGCCTTGAATTTAAACCACTGGTCTTAGATCGAGGCGGCCTGGGCCAGATTAAAAAAATAGAATCAGTTAAATATGCCAACCCGGACTGGACTTTTCATAAACTGGCTCCCGGTCCGATTTGATTTTTGGCTCTGGCGGTGTTAAGATTCAAGCTCAGGATGAAAGAAGGAGCCGGTGATGAATGAAATTGAAGAATTGATTAACCTCGAGGTTAATAACCTGCCGCCTCTTCAGCCTAGGCTTTATGATGATCTCCATCAAAATGTCTTAAAGAACCTTCATCTTGAACTGGGCAGCGGTCCGGTTTTGTATCTGATTTCTCCTTCTTATTCTGTTCTAAATACTGTGCCCAGTGAGACGGTCGTTGACTTTCTGAACAGGAAAGAAAACCTGCTCAATTATTTAAAAGAATATGTTATTCAAAATCTGGCTATTTATACGGTCATCCTGGAGATGAGCAGCTATTTTATTGAACAGAATAACTATCTGGTCCTGGCCAGATTCAGGGAAAAGGGGAGTGACGGCCGTAAATTTGAGATTAAATTTTATACCCATGAGCCCAAGGAGTTGCTCTCCAGCTATAAAGACAAGATTTACATCGGCCGCGATTTCATTGATCTTTTTAATTTTAAAAGAAAATACTGGGGAATTAAGGATTTTATAATTTCGGTCAAGGAACAATATGAGCGGCTGCTTGACCGGGCTGAAGCCCGTCTGGAAAACCCGATGGAATATAAGTCATTTTTTCAGGAAATCAAAGAATCAGTCAATGAAACCTACACGGAGAGCATGCTGATTCTTCAATCCCTGCCGCCTTATCAGGACCTGGATAAAATGTCGGGCAAAGAGCTGATTGAAATTAATAGCCAGTATCGGGACATCACTCATTTTCTGGTGGAATTGAGAGATGAAGTAGATGAGTTTGAGAATTTACTAAGATACAAAAAAGAAACAGAATTTGTTCGTTATGTAACCAAGTTTAAAAAAGACTTAACTAATCTTATTTCTTACCTTAATATCAAAATAAATGGTGTTCTCGGTTACCGGATTACTAATTTTCGCTTCAAGCATTCCTGATAACCTGGCTGATAAACGCCCTTTTTTAACTTTCTTAATCAGCCTGCGGGGCAGAGGCTGCTGCTGGCTGCTGGCTGATTCTGATCTCCCCATAGGTCGTGCTGAGTTTGATGGCCGGGGAAGCCGGGGCTGATTGAAAAGCTTTAACCAGACTGAGACCATTGCTGGAATTTTCATCTGGCTGAAGCGGCAATTGCCAGTCAACACTTCCACCCTTCGACCTGGCTTCAAGCCGAGCTATCTCACCACCCGGCCAGAAAAAGCTCAGGTCTCCATACTCGAGATGGACCGAAATATCATTATTCAGGCTAGCCGGGGATAAGGAAGCATCGGCATGGGCCAGGTTCAATTTTAAGCTGCCCGCAAAGTTTTCCAGGTTAACATCTTCATACGAGGTGTCAATAAAGATTTCAGCCGACTGAGCTGAATTTAGATCAATCTCGGTGCTTTTCCCGCGGAGGTTAATGTCCCCCTTAATCCGGTTTAACTTGATTGGCTCATAGCTGGTTTCTACTTCCAGTTGTCCAGTTAAATTGTCTATTTCAATCTCGGAGTGATGTCCTTTAATTCTGGTTGCTCCCGCCTCGCTGACATAGACCGGTTCATAGCTGCTTTCCAGATTAAGCGGACCGGTGACCCTCAGGGCTTTAACAGCTGAGTGCCTGGAAATGACCGTTAAGGTGCTTTTAAGATCTATGAGCTCAACCTCTTCAAAACTGGCTTCAAGGCTGACTGGACCGCTAATCCTGACTATGGAGACAGGAGAATGATTGGTTACCACCTGGCAGGCGCCGTCAATATCCAGCAGGGATAACTTTTCAAAGGAATTGCTGGCTTTGACCTGGCCGGTGATATCCAGCAGGTCAACCTGGCCATGGTCATTATTGACCTCAGCTTCTTTAACGCCGGTTATTCTTACCAGGCCAAAGGAATTGGAAACCTTAATAGCGGTTGAAGCCGGGACCTTAAGGCTAAAATCAACTGAAAAATTTTTCCGGTGGAAATCATTGCGGTTGGTGAACAGCAACAGTTTCGTCCCCTCTCTGGCTGTTTTCAGCTTGAGTTCTGCAGCCAGTTGGCCAGCCTTTGTTTCGCTCCTATCCCAGATTGTCTTTTTTATAGTCAGGCTGATGTCCTGGCGGTCAGTACCTTCAATTCTTACTGCTCCATGGCTGTTAACTATTTCCAGAATATCGGCCGGCTCCAGGCTCAGGTTTTCTTCAAAGTCATAAGACCTGCCCGGCAATTTAAAAGAATCGACCAGCCAGTCTTCTCTTAGAGTCAAATGCCAATCCTCAAGATAATGGAAGCCTACCCCGGCCAGAAGAATGAGGATCAGGATGATAACTTCCTTAGCTTTCATCTTTTTTATCCCGGTTTAAATCTTCAGTCGTTTCAACTTTACCTGACTGACGGTCTTTAAGGCCATAATAAAGTTTGTAGCCGCCCCAGATGATCAGGATCAATGGCCAGAATTTAAAGAGTAATTCCCAGGAATCAAGGCCGATATTATCGAGAAGAAATAACAGGCCGATGACAATCAGAATAATACCCCAGATTAAATTGTCCGTACGCTTTTTAGACATTTTTTGCCTCTCTTTTTAAGATTTTTTAGCTGAAAAGTGATCAATAACCAGCTTTAAACCAAGCCCGACGAGAATTAGCGGCCAGTAGTCAATGAAGGACTCATAGGTGATAATATCAAAATTGGCCAGCAGAAAGAGGCCGCCTAATAAAAGCAGGATGATTCCCCAGGAAATAGAACCGGACGGATTGGCCGTTTCCATGGTGCCTGATAGTCCGGCGGCCTGGAGGCCGGTTTCTCCAGCTGTTTCAGGTTGAACTTTCGTACTTTTAGCCTCATTAACGGCATCTATGATCTGGAAGATATAGAAGCCGGCTAAAAGCAAAGCGACAAATGGCTGACCGCCTCTTCCCTGAATGGAGACCAGTCCGGCAAAAATTATAATCAGGACTATCCCTTTGAGATAGTTGCCATTATACAGGGCACCTGTCCCGGGAAAGATGACTGATAATATGCCAGCCAGGGCCGGTGATTTGGCCGATTTTGGTTCAATTTTAATCTTTTCTTCCACTTTAAACCTCCAGTTTAGTTTTGATCAGACTTAGGCAACTGATCAGAGCCAAGAGAAGCTAAAAAGCTCTCCCTAAATCCATTGAGACGGTCAGTTATGACTCCCGCCTTAACCAGAACCCTTTGAGCCTGGCTATAAGCCCGGTGAAATTCTAAAGAGAGAGATTTTTGAAAACTGCGGCCAGGCTGAGTAAAGAATACTAAGGAAGCAACAATTAAGATGACGGTGAGAGAAACGAGCAAAGGTTGAAAAGCCGGGCTCAGCCAGAATTTGCGGCTGAAAATCCTCACTTTCTCCGGTTCTCCGGCCGCCGGACTGATCTCCAGCTCAACCTGACCGGGGATAGCATAGAGTTTGGCCAGCAGGGCAGGTGAAGGCTCTACTTCCGGCAGGCTGGATAAGGATTTATTAAGGGCCTTTAACTCTTCAGTTAATAACCTGCAATTTTCACACCCGGCCAGATGGGCCTCAATTTTACCGGCCATTGCCGGGCTCACTTCCTTTTCAAGATAAGCTGAAAGAGTTTTTCTAACTTCACGGCAATTCATACTTGCCTCCAGTTTTTGCCAGGATAATCCGGGCCAGCTCCAGCCTGGCTCGATTGACCCGGCTCTTAACTGTTCCCAGGGGTACTTTTATCCTGCTGGCCATCTCTTCATAACTGAAGCCTTCAATTTCTCTTAAAACCAGAGCCATCCTGAGATCAGGTGAAAGCTGCTGAAGAGCCTGCCTGACTGCTCTGGCTTTTTCTTCTCCTAAATATCTGATTTCCGGGTTATCATCTTTGCTGGCTGGCAGGTCTGGTTCCTCGCCTTCAAAGCGTTGAGATTTTTCGATCCTGGTCCTCCGGAATTCATCAATCAGGTAGTTTCTGGCTAAAGTCAAAAACCAGGCAGTAAAATCATGGTTGAAGTCATATTTGGCCAGTGAGCTATAAAGCTTCAAAAATATGTCCTGGGTCAGGTCTTCGGCTTCCTGGCGGCTGCCAGCAAATTGATAGGCCAGGTTAAAAATTCTTTTGGAGTAGCAGTCAACCAGCATTTTCCAGGCTCCTGTCTCTCCCTCGAGACATTTTTGAACAATTTCTTTCACTTCCACTCACGTCATCCTGATAGACGAAAAACTATCTAGAAAAGTTCCCTGATCAGGCCTGGAATCCGGAGCCGTCAATAAAACCGGAAGCGAGACAGCCTCTTATCACTTGCCTGCCGGCTATCGTGGGTATAATCTTATGATAATACGTGGAGATAATAGCTAAGAGCGTAGGCCGGATGCAACTTTTTAGATAAGGCCAAGGTTTATGAATAAGAGAATGGATGATCAGGAATTGATGGAAAAAATTAAGAAAGGTGACGAAGTGGCCTTTTCTCAGTTGATGATTATGTATAAGGACCGGGTAGTAAATTTCCTGTATCAATTTACCGGGGATTATCAACTGGCGGTTGATTTATCTCAGGAAACTTTTTTGAGGGTCTTTTTTAAGGCCAAAAAGTACCGGCCGATCGCTCCGGTTTCTTCCTGGATATATGCCATTGCCGCTAATCTGGCCCGGACTGAGCGGAAAAAAATAAGCCGGCAAGCAGCCATTCCGCTCGACGAGGTGACTGACTCCTATTCAGCCGGGACTTATTCTCTTGATCATAATGATCCAGGGTTAATGAGAAATGTCAAACAGGCTCTGGACAGGCTTCATCCACGCTACCGGCTGCCGGTCATCTTGAAAGATGTGGAAGGCTTTTCTCAGGAGGAGATTGCCACCATGCTCAAGCTGCCGGTGGGGACAGTCAAAGCCAGGATCAGCCGGGGACGTGAATATCTGAGGCGATGGCTGGAAGAAGGCCGGGAAATTAAAAACAGGGCAGAAGAGAATGAAGGCTACGGTCTGAAGTTACCTGATGATTGAAATATAGATGGAGAGTGGAAATGGAAGAAAAAAAGTATATTAGCCAGCTGCCTGTGGTCGAGGCTCCGCCTGGCTTTGAAAGCCAGGTGTTGGCCAGGGTAAGAGACCGGAAGGTCAGGGCTGTCCGCCGGCGCCGCTGGGAATTCGGGCTGGCTGGAGTGGGCGCGGTGGCTGTAGCCGTGGTGGTTTTAATTTCCCCCGGGATTAAGCAGCCTGAATATTCTGCCCGTCAGGTGAAAACTGATAATTCATCCCTCGAGACTATTCAGGTCATGGAACCTCTTAACCTGGAAAATGAGATGAGAAGGGCAACAGATGATCCTCAAACCGTGTTTATCCTGGAGAAGGTATCTGATCAGCCGTTAATTCAACAGGTCAGATATTAACCGATTTGAGGAGAAAAAAGATGAAAAACAATAAGATGATAACCAAAGCCTTGAAACTGGCCGTGACTGTGTTTTGTTTAACCTCCTTTATTTTTATCACTGAGGCCAGATCTGATCCGGCTGAAGTCCAGGTCAAAGAAATCGTTAAAAAAGCTTCGTCATCGGTAGTCAGAGTGGAAGTGAGAGATGGCCTCATTCGGGTGGCCACCGGAGTCGTTATAGATAAAGATGGCTATATTGCCACCACCGCTTTGATTTCTCCCCGGGAAGAAGAAGTTAGAATTATCGATCAGGAAGGCAATCAGGCTGAAGCTAATTTTCTTGGTTTTGATCCTGAGAGCAGGATTGCTTTCCTTCAAGTTAAGAATAAAAAATTACCGGCTATCTCCATGGGCAGTAGCACAGATTTGGCCCCGGGAAGCTGGGTTTGTGCCTTAGGAATTTCACCGGAGTCTGGCCCTCAGGTAACTCAAGGAATTGTCAGCTCAGTGAGTGGTAACAGGCTCAGATTAAATATTGCTATTACGCCTGGAATGAGCGGCGGCCCGGTGCTGAACGACAAGGGGCAATTGGTTGGCTTGTTACGCGGGGTCTATGCCGGTGACAGGTTGTTTTTGCCGGGTTTAAGAAGAGGAGATGCCCCTTCTGGTAATTATCCATTCGGAGTGATTGAGAGTCCTCCCGCCGGTCAGGGCCTGGCCATGGCCATTACCGTAGAAACCCTGAACGACATATTTAAGGAAATCAGGACAAAAGGAAAAGTGGAGAGGGGCTGGCTGGGAGTCTATATTGACCCAGAATCTGAAAACCAGGTCATCATTACCGACGTTGAAGATGACAGCCCGGCCTCTTTAGCCAGACTCCAGCCAGGTGACCAGGTAATCAAAATTAATGGCCAGGAGATCAAAAATCCAAACCAGTTCATATCTGAAATCAGGAGCCGTCACCCAGGTGAGAAATTGACCTTGACCATTAACAGGCAGGGCAAGCAGCTGGAAGTGGAAGTCAGGCTAGGAAATCTGCCTGAGGAAGAAGCCTTCCGGGAGCTGGAGCTTCGCTTCCCGGAAATTTTCCGCTCGGCTCCCCGCAATGTGCCTTTACCTGCCTGGCCTAAGGGTCAGAGATTTGAATTTTCCATCCAGAGTTATGGCTTTATGGGTATGTCTTTAGAACAGTTAAATCCTGAGCTTTCTAAATATTTTGGCGTTCAGGATGGCCAGGGCTTGCTGGTCAGCAGCCTTAGCCCGGAGAGCCTGGCCAGCCAGGCTGGACTTAAGGTCGGAGATGTTATCGTTAGTGCCGATGAGACGAGAGTTGAAACCTTGCCGGCTCTGGCCAGAATTATGGAGCAAAAGAAAAAAGGGGACAGGCTAACTCTGGAAGTAATTAGAGACCGGAAAAAAGTGAAAATTGAAATAGAAATCCCTGACTCCATTCTCAATGAAGGGCGGGACTGATTGTCCCGCTCTTCTCTATCTTTGATCAATGATTAACCGGTTATTTTTTTTCAAGGAAGGGTCGGCGCCGGCGATCATTGGCCAGCCAGATTTTTAACAACTGGTCAAATTCGGGGTCGGTCAACCGCCGCTTAGAGTACCAGCCACTCGCCTGACGCTGACGAAAGGCCTCATAAAGAATAATAGCCGCCGAGACCGACAGGTTGAGACTCTGGACCAGGCCGACCATCGGAATGTGGATTTGATAATCAGCCAGTTTAAGGGCGGTCGTCGAAACCCCTTCGGCTTCATTGCCAAAGACCAGAGCTAACGGCTGGCAATAATTCAGGGCGGTATGTTCTATGGCCTGGGGGGAGAGGGTGGTGACGGCGATCTTCAATCCCTGGCTTTTTAAAAGGCCCAAACATTCAACTGTTGATCGATGAAAATGAATCGAAAGCCATTTTTCAGCTCTGGTGGTAATGGCTTCGTTGAACACCACCTTATCCGGGTGGGAGGAGATAATGTGGAGATTTAAAGCTCCAACTGCCTCGCAGGTTCTGGCTACGGCACTGGCATTATGGGTAATGGAGACCTCTTCCAGAACAACCTGGAGGTCAGGCTGCCGGCTGGCCAGAACTCTGGTTAATTTTTCTTTTCTAACTTCAGTTGGCACACAGCATTTATAGCAGAGCTGTTCTGAGTTGACAACTGCCAGGCTGACAGAAGACGACCCGGTCTTGAAAAAGCCGATTAATTTTTCTATAGTTTATGAACTTAGCCATTTTCGGGACGTTGACAGGACAGCAGGAGCAGTGCCTGGCTGGTAGTTGTAGGGCTATCAAAAAAGAAGCAATTCAGTTAGAATAAAATACAGGCCGGAGTGGCGGAATAGGCAGACGCGCTGGACTCAAAATCCAGTCCGATTCACTTCGGGTGTGGGTTCGATTCCCTCCTCCGGCATTTCTTCTTCAAGAGACGCTACCGGGCGGAAGGGGCCTAAAGATTATATCAATTAATCAGTATTATTTAGTGCCGATTAATCCCGGCAATTTCTTTTTCCGAGAGAAGTTTTTCCGGGCAGGGAGCCTTTCTTTGAGACCGGTCAGCCGTCCTTAATCTTCATGAAATTTTTTCCTTGACAGACAGGGCAATTAAGTTTTATCTATAAAAAGTAAGGAGTTGGGTTCTGAGCTACTTAAAATGAACGGATTAGCCAGCCTGCCTCTTTGCCAAAATTTTATTCAGGAGGTGAAATGACATAAGGGAAAAGAGGTAAAAGGGTTATTGGTTGGGAAAGAAAAAATTTATTCTTTCCCGGGGTTAGCAGGTAGTGTAGGAGAAAGAAAAATGGAAAAAAATAAGTCATGGTTAACAGCAATCATTCTGATCATTTTCTTATTATCCGGTATCTCCCTCTCTGCCCAGATCATGCCCGAAGGTAAAATTACCGGACGGGTGGTTGATGATCAAGGCACGCCTCTTCCTGGCGTAACGGTAGAGGCCACCAGCCCTAGACTGGTTGGCAAAGCAGCAACTGTTACTGACAGTAACGGGACTTTTCGCTTGATGGCTCTGCCATCGGGGACTTATGAAGTTACTTTTAACTTGCCGGGATTTAAGAAGCTGATCAGAAAGGAAATCTATCTTGAATTATCTCAGACTCTGGTCCTGAACGTGACCATGGAACCAGCGGCCATAGAAGAAGAGGTGACTGTCGTCGGCCAGAGCCCGCTGATTGATGTCAAGAGCACAGTCAAAGGTCAGGTCATGACCAAGGAGACCTTTTTGACTCTGCCTCGTGGGCGGACTTTTGACTCTTTAATCAACGTTATGCCCGGCGTTCAAAGTGAAAGCATTGCCGGTGGTTTTTCGATGGATGGTGCCACCGGTGCCGAAAACATGTGGTATCTGGACGGGGCTGATATCACCAACCTGCATTATGGAACCAAAGGCCAGAATGTTGTTCTTGAACTGCTGGATGAAGTCAAAGTCGTAGCCTCTGGTTATAATGCTGAATTTGGCGGTTCAATGGGTGGAGTGGTTAATGTCATCACCAGGTCAGGCGGAAACACTTTCCATGGCGATGTCATGGCTTTTTATGAAAACAATAAAACCTACATGCAGGGCAAATCACGTGATTATCTGCGTCAAAATCCCTATAACGACGATCTTTATGAATATGTCAACAGCGATGATCTGTATTTTGATGGCGGCAAGAAACGTGACCCCTATTACCGGGTAGAAGGTGTTTTCAGTCTGGGTGGTTATATTCTGAAAGACAAGCTGTGGTTCTTTGGTTCAATCAATCCCATCTATTCTCAGACAGAAGCTCTCAGGGATTTTAATACCCGTCAGGGTCCTTTTTATCAATTTTTAAATAAGAATACCTATTATAATGGCTCGATTAAGTTGACTGCCGCTCCGGTTAAAGGCTTGAGGCTTAGTGCCAGCTTCGTTAATAATTTTTACAGGTACCGCGGAGCCATTCCTGACATTGACGGCACAGAGGACCCGGCTTATCAATGGACACAGGAAGGGTTTGACTACCCCAACTGGACCGGGACTTTCACCGCTGATTATGCCGGCAGTAATAATTTACTGGTCAGCTTGAGAGCAGGCTGGCACCGGCAGAATGAAACCAATCAGCAAATTAAGCCGCCGGATAGCTCCACTTACTGGTTTGTCACCTCTAATAATGTGTATGCCAGCAATCCGTTTTATCAGGAGCATCCTGAACTCATTCGTTATGCTGGCTGGGATAGCTGGCCGGATTATTTTGAAACTGAGAGAAGAATATACGAAAAGATTTCTTCCAACCTTGATGTCACCTATTATTTTAGCTGGATGGGTGAGCACGCCATAAAAGGTGGTATTCAGTACATCAGGCTGCATGAAGATGTGGCTGATATTGCCCCTCATCCCCGGGTAACTGTTTACTGGAACAGGTCCTACAACGGTCTGGGTTATCCGGTTGGGCCCGGAGCTGATCCTGACAGTCCATTTTATGGACCCTATGGTTATTATTATATTCGAAGCGGCTGGACTTCTGTCTATGGTGGCTTATGGAATATCCACAGTAATAACTGGGCCTTTTACCTGCAGGATTCCTGGACAATTGGTAATAAGTTGACTCTGAACGTCGGCTTGAGAACAGAAAGCGAATATGTTCCTTCGATGGCCACTGATCCTGAATGGTCAGACCCGAAATACCAGAAGCCCATAAAATTTAACTTTGGTGATAAACTGGCTCCCAGAGTGGGTCTGGTCTATGATGTTTTTGGTGATTCCAGCCTGAAAATATTCGGCAGCTTTGGCATCTATTATGACGTCATGAAACTCTATATGGCTGAGTTGACCTTTGGCGGTTGGAAGCATAAGAGAGATTATTATGCTATTAGAGATCTAGACTGGACCAAGATTGCAGCCAGCGGCCTGATTGATGACCGGGAGAGCCAGGAAAATGGCAATGTCTATGCTGGAACGCTGGATTTCTTACCCCCCAGCTTTGACCGGGTTGATCCTGATTTAAAACCTGTTGCCCAGAGAGAAATCTCTTTTGGAGTTGAAAAAAAGCTGATGGAAAATCTTTCTCTGTCAGCCAGATTTGTTCAGAAACATCTGATCCGGACAATTGAAGATGTTGGGGCCCTGGAATGGGTAACTGACCCGGAAACTGGTGAAACAACTTTGCAGGAAATATTCTACGTTACCAACCCTGGCTATGGCTACTCGCTACCGGTAAGCGAGGGGGGAAAGTTTGCTGATGAATATTGGCGCTGCCCGAAGGCGAAGAGAGAGTATTACGCCATGAATCTTTCTTTAGAAAAAAGATTCAGCCATAACTGGCAGGGCGGAATCAATTATACTTTGAGCCGGGTAGCTGGAAATTATTCCGGACTGGCCAGTTCGGATGAAGATGGGCGACTGGCCCCGAATGTCGAGCTCTATTATGACGACTGGTTTATGTTGTATGACCTCTATGGCAATGTTCTTAAAGGACCTCTCCCTCATGACAGAACTCATTATATTAAAGCCTATGGCTCCTATGTTTTTCCTTTTGGCTTGACTGTTGGTCTTACTGCCTATGGCCGCAGCGGCTTACCTTTGACGACCAGATTGGATATGAACAACCGGTATATCTATCCCGAGAACCGTGGCGATCTTGGCCGTCTGCCTTTTACTGTCTGGGCTGATCTCTATCTCGAATATGTTTTAAGATTTGGCGGAAAGTATTCAGCGGCAATTAACATTCAGGTGAACAACTTTACCAATACCAAGACTGTTCAGAGCAAGGTAACTGACCTCAACCGGACTGCCATCTGGGTTGATGATGCTGACATTTTGAGCGGGGCAGCTGCTGAGAATTATGGAACCTGGGTTCAAGAAGATGGAGACCCACATCCTGCTTTTGGCTGGTGGGCCAGCCGGTACGGTGCCTGGTCAGCCAGAGTTGGCTTCAAATTTTCTTTCTGATTTAGCTGAAGCAAGTTGCAGCAAAGGCCTGCCCTGAGAACAGGGCGGGCCTTTTTTTTGCCCTGACCGGCAAAAAAATGGCGATCAAGCCTGTTCTGAAATTCGGCCAGCGGGCTGGACCGGGGAACGGAGAGATTAATTATTCTATTGACAAAGCCGGCTAAAAAAAATATATGATAAACTATAAAACGGAAGGCAAAGGCGCAAAAGAGAAGGAAAGGAGGCCTTTATGTCTAAACAATTAAAGTTATTATCTGTTCTTATGTTATGCCTTTTAGTGCTGGCTTCTCTTGGAGTTGCTCAGGAAAGAGGCTCGGTGAGAGGCCTGGTAAAAAGTGATCAAGGCCTGGCTCTGGAAAATGTGACGGTGGTCATTTCCGGTCCGGCCCTGCCGATGGGTAGAGAATATGTTACCGGGAAGGATGGCAGCTTTATCTTTCAAGCTCTCCCACCTGGAAAATATACTCTGGTCGCTACTCACCCGGAGATGATTGATTTTACAGCTGAAGTCATAGTAGCTATGGCTAAGGAAACTTTCGTCAATGCCGTTATGCTCCCCTTAGGTAAAATCAAAGAAGAAGTAACAGTCGTGGCGGCAGCCCCGATCATTGATCTTAAATCAACTGAGGTCTCGTCTAACTGGGTCTCTGAAGTGGTTCAGAAACTGCCGCTCGGGCGTTCCTATTCTTCCCTTTTCCAGTTGGCGCCGGGGGTAGCTGATAACCGTGATTTTGCCCCTAACGCCGGAGGTAACAAACAGGACAATGTTTATCTCTATGACGGTTCCAACATCACCAACCCCTTTTATGGTTATCTCGGAGCTAATTTTTCTGAAATGGATATCCAGGAGGTTAACATCAAAAGGGGAGGCATCAGTGCTGAATTTGGCCGGGCGGCTGGCATGGTGACTAATGCCATCACCAAATCAGGCTCAAACAGTGTGTCCGGAAGGCTCCGTTTTATCTTTTCTCCTTCTGACTTTACCTGGGATAGCCATGATCCGAATCTGGTTACCAAATATGATTCCTACTCACCCTCCATCGGGATTGGTGGCCCGATCATTAAGGATAAGGTCTGGTGGTATGTCTCCGGCAATTTGCCCTATACCAGAACGACCGGGCGGATAAACAATCTGGGCCCGGTACCTAATGCCAAGACTACCTCAACTGAATTGTTCGCTAAAATTACAGCCAATCCCTGGCGGGCTCATTTGTTTTCAGTCAGTTTTAGAAATAATGACTTTACTGAAAAAAATGCCGGTATCGGGGTCAATGACCATCCGGCGGTGGCAGTCAATGGTGACGGGCTATCCAGGATTATCTATGCTTCCTGGGTCTGGACAATTAATCAGTCAACCATCCTCGAAGCCAAATATGATCATGTCAATGAAAACTACAAAAGTGTTCCCATAACTGAGCTGGGGTATCTGCCAACTCCGTTCAACTACCTGGAACCCTGGACCATGGGTTATTTTAGAACAGCGGCCGATTATATCGGCGGGGGAGCAACAGCCTCAGGCCAGTATGTTGGAGCGGCCTCCGAATATAATACCCAGAACTTTTTCCGCGATGAATTCAAGCTGGTTCTGACTAAATATCTGGATTTTACCGGTCATTCTCATGTGATTAAGGCCGGATTCAGTTTTGATGACGGCGGGGAATATCTGGATCGCTTAACCAATGGCTGGGGAAGTATCATCACCACCACCTATTCCAGTCAGGCAGCTTTCAGGGCTCGCTATTATTCAGACCAGCCGGCTCAGGATTCGCGCGGGCGAACTTACGGCCTCTTCTTTCAGGACAATATTACCATTGGCGAGCGCTTCACTCTTACTCTTGGCTTGTTAGCCAACCGGGACGAATTTAGCAGCAAGACTGATGAAAAACGCACCTTTTTAAAATTCAATTTTGATAAGGAACTCCAGCCCCGCTTAGGCTTTACCTTTACACCAAGCTTGAAGGTTGGTGATAAGATTTTTGCCAGTTTTGGACGCTATAACAATATGGATAACCGTTCTATTGCCAGAGCGGCCTCGCCTATTCGCATTGTCCGCACAGATTCTTATATTTCCCGGGCTGATGGCAATATTATTGCTACTATTGTTCAGGGCAATGAAACCGGCAAGATTATTCTGCCTGATCTCAAGCCGATGTATACCGATGAATTCGTGGCTGGCTATAGCCGTCCCTTCGCCAATCACTGGAGTGTCGAAATCTGGGGCGACTATCGTTATGTCAAGCATGTTATTGAAGATTTTCCTACCCGTAACCGTGAAACAGGTCCTTCCAGTTATGTTTATGGCAACCTGGATGGTCAGCTAATGTCCTGGCAGAGCCTCCCGCCAGAAATACAGGCTGCTATTCCACAGTCTGGTTTTACCGATTTTTATGCTGGCCAGGCTAAGAGAACCTATAAGGCTGTGACCTTTGAATTAAAAAGGCAATATGCCAATCGCTGGTCATTTAACCTGTCTTATACACTGAGCCGCTTGAGTGGTAACTGGGATCTTGATTATCAAGCAGGGACGGCCTTATTTTATGCTTCATCTTATATTGAAGATGCTCCTGGCCTTTATCTGAGCGACCCTAACCGTAATGGAAAATTGTCCGGGGACAGAACCCATGTTCTGAAGCTATTTGGTACCTGGGAATTTGCCAGAAGGTTCAGCCTCGGCGGTTATCTAAGAGTTCAAAGCGGCCTTCCCTGGGAAAAACGAGGGCTTGATTATTACGGCAACTATTTTGCCTATCTCGAAGCGGCTGGTACCCACCGGACAAAAACCTGGGTTAATTGTGACCTGCAGCTGACCTATGAAATTCCTCTGGGGAAATTCAGGGGAATGATCGAAGCCAGGATGATGAATTTGTTTAATAACCAGACTGCTCTTAGAGTTGATGTTCGTGGTGATCAGCCGAGTTACATGATGCCAACCTCTTTTGCTCCACCCAGGACCTTCGCCCTGACTTTTTATCTGTCTTATTAAAAAGAGAGGTTTAAAAGCTCGTTTTAGCTCAAAGAGAGAATAAGATTAAACCAAAGGGGGTGCTCAAAAGCACCCCCTTTTTTTATGATTTATCAGCCTGTTTTTTGTCTGCAGCCAGAACTCCAGCTGACATAAATTCGTCAGGTGGAAATTCTTGAATCCAGACTCTAATTGAATCGAGCGGTGCCTGGATGGATTGATGGACAGCAACCGTAACCGATTCCAGCAAGGCCTTTTTTTGCTCTTTGGTCCGGCCCTGAAGCAAATGAATTTCGACTAATGGCATGATCTTTCTCCTTTTTTCATCCCTGGTTTTTATGGCTGGCCAGCCTGGCTGGCTCTATTTTTTCGTTTAAAATATCAATGAGTTCAGACAGGACCATAGCTGTCGCCCCCCAGATTTGATAACCATGAAATTCGAAAAATGGAATCAGAACTGATTGCCCTCTTAGCCACTGCCATTCTTCTTTTTTGTTTTTGGGGTCGAGAAGGTGACTGAGAGGCAACTCGATAATTTCGGCTACTTCTTGGGGGTTAGGCTTGAAGTCCGGCCTGCTGGTGGCGGTAGCTACCACCGGCTGGAGACAGTAATTGCTTACCTCAATAAAAAGAGGAGTTAGACGGCCGGCCAATTTTATTTCCATTTGATTTATATTTAATTCTTCTCTGGTTTCTCTTAAAGCCGCCTGCTCGATTGACTCACTCTCTTCTTTCTGGCCGCCGGGAAAAGATATCTGATGCTGATGATACCGGACCTGACCGCTTCTTTTTATCAGGACTAAAAAAATTTGGCCCTGAAAGGGATAAAACAGGACGAGGACAGCGGCCGGCCAGGCCTCCCGGCTCATTTTTTGACGGGTCAGACCGGAGGAGAGGGGATTAATGCTCATTTTTAGCTGGGAATTCAGGCCAGGTAGCGGCTGAGCCAGGCGCCAGGTCAAATAGTTTTCCAGAAAACTTATATCTTTAAGGAGGTTGTTAGTCTCACTCATCTATGGCTTGCTCAATCCTGTTAAACCGTCTCAGTTGGTGCCTGGCTTTATTTAAGAAAGACTAAAGTTTTCATCAGCTGCTCGGCCAGTCCAATCCGGTAACCCTGGGAATAAAAAATTATTTCATCGTTACTCCTGACCGCCACCGCTAAGGGCAGGTCAGCCGAAGTAAGCTTCAAGGCCTGGCCAATTGCCGATTGCAGCTGATTTTTAAGATCATAAACAACAACTGACCTGGCAGGCAAATTAGGATAGGTGCCAGGCTGAAAGTCAGGCGGCAGCCTGTCTTTGGCGATGGCTACTATTAACTGGCCGGGCCAGTCAGAAAAAGAAGAAGCCAGGGTTTGAATCTCTTCCATTAAATGCTTGGTTGGCTCCTTATCAGGTTCAATCAGCAGCAAAATAAAATTATTCTGGCCAGTTATATTTTTTAAATTCAAAAGGCTTTTATCTTCGAACTTCATGATTTCAGGATTGGTCAGAAACTTGCCGGCTACCTGAGGGGGAGAAACCTCCTGTCTTGTAATCAGATCAATGTTCCTTTTTTCCCCCGGTTGAAGCTTAAAGAATAACAAACGGCAGAGAACGCTGCCATCGGCCTGGCGATTACCGGTAATCAAGCTGTACTGACCAGGTTCAAGCTGAAGCTCAGCCGGAAAGGAAGCTAATAAGGGATTATTCTCATAATTGAGTGTCTGATAGCGGTGACCATCGAAGCGGCCAAGAGTGAAATGGGTGTAGTAAACAGGCAACTTGAGTCCAGCCACCGGCTGGTAGGTCAGGCGCAAACTGGCCGTTTCTTTAGTTTTAGCTCGGATTTCCTTTTCTTCTGGTTTGATTTCCACCCAGTTGCCAGCCAGAAGAAAAGCCGGTTGCCCGCTGACCTGGTTTATTCTGGCCGGGCAGCCGGCAGTTCTGGCTATGGCCACCAGAAGAACTTTTATTGAATAGCTATCAGCCAGTCCCAGCTCGAGAACCCGGTCGGGAAATAGTGGAACATTATAGTAGTTACTATCATCCTCCTTGATGTTCTTTCTTACCCAGTCTTCTATTAGCCCGGGATTTTCCCGGAAAGCCTGTAACTGGCTCTGGCTGAATTTCTGTTGAAGGGCTGAACGCCACGAAGTCAGTAGTTCCCGGCCAATTCTGGGAGAAATGACATACCGGACATAGGTTTCATCATCGAGGTCGGCCATCTTTTCCGGCCTTAGACTCAGGTGATGGAGCAGGACTTTAGCCGGAGTATCTCTCAAGTCTTTTTCAGTTATAGTTCCCAGCAGGCGCAGGCCATAATCTTTTTCATCAGGCTTCTGGTTTTCCAGAAATTGAATGATTTCTGGCCAGTTGCCGCGGCTTTTCTGCAGGTAAGGCCAGACTGTCTCAGCCGGAAAGCCTTTGTCTTGAGCCCATTGACGGGCTTTTTCTTCAGTAATAAAAGTGGCTTCATAAGCCTGTCGGATGGCATCTTCCTGGCGCAAACGTCGGTTGTTTTCCTCAACCTTAGTCTGGTCTAAGGGAGGGACATTTCTGGCTACCGGGGGAACAAGATCAAGATCGGCCTGCTCTCCAGCCAGTTCCCGGTTGGACAGAGTTAGAACTGGCGGGCTGGCCTGACCGGCGGTGACCTTACTCCAGGCGATCTGACCGTCTTTTTCAGCCCAGATAAACATATCTCCCAGTCCGGTTGTTATCCCGGCTTCTCCTTTTTCATCAGAGAGCTGGCTGACCACCGGGTAAAACTCGGCATAATTGTAAAGACAGAAATCAATCCTGGCCCCGGAAACCGGCTGGCCACTGGCATCTTTAACCTGAACTTTTAATTGAGCCGTTGGAGCGTAGATCGCCAGCTGGTTTATCCTGGTGAAAAGCTCGGATCTGGCTATAATTTCTTCCGGTCCCCGGTATTGTCCGTAAACCGTGGTATGAACCAACATGGCTCTCATCGCTGGACCGGTAAACCAGCCGCGGTTAAGTTCAGGCTCAGGTTCGCAGGCCCCCAGATAGTACCAGCGACCATCAACCCAGACTTCTACCCAGGCATGATTATCATCAGTATGAGCCCAGCGCGGGGTGTAGACCTGTCTGGCCGGCAGGCTGACTGCCCTCAGGGCAGCGACGGTGAAAGTTGATTCTTCGCCGCAGCGTCCGAAGGCGGTCTTGACCGTAGCCAGTGGAGCCGAGGTTCGCTCATCGGTCGCCCGGTAAGTGACTTTCTCGTGACACCAGTGATTAACTTCCAGAGCCGCCTGATACATATCTAGATTTTTTATCCGTTCTTTGAGCTCTTCAAAGAAAAGCTGGCGGGCTTCGTCCGGATTTTCATTGTTAACCCGGTAAGGCAGAACAAAATGACGGAAAATGTCTTCCGGGATGATTTTTCCCCAGGAGAAAAATTGTTTAGCAGCCAGGGCTGATCTAACCTGATTTAAAAAATAGCGGCCATCAAGGTTAGCCAGATCGCTTAAGGGCATAAAAGCATATAGAAATTCCAGAGCTTCTTTTTCTTCGAGTGAGACAGGTTGATTAAAGACTTCAAGCAGGGCCTGTTCCCGGCCAGCTGCCGCCGCCATTCGCTTCTGAAATTGCTGATGAACGAGCTGGCGGTAGCCAGAATCAGAAATGAAGTGTTCAGACTGCCGGCAGCCTGTAGCCATTTCGAGGATGAATATTAAGACTATAAGTGAAGAAAAAATTGACCAGAAGCGGTAATTAGCTGATTTTTTTTTCATCAAACCTACCTTAAATTATTTTCTTTGTTCATTTTATTCTGGAGTCAGGGCTGATTCAAGCCTCAATCTTATTTAAAACTGCCCTGGCTTTATCTGGCTGGTCTTCTTAAGAGACAAGTCGGGCCAGTAAAATTGTTTCCTGGCTGCCGCTGAATAGTTTATAATCTATTGGTCTAAGGAAGTTCAATGATAAAGACAAATTATCCCGGGGAGAAGGCTGTCATGGAAAAAATATTTAATCCTTCTGGCCGCTGTAAAATTTATCAAAATTATTTCAGGCCGGTTTTGGGGGCGGCCGCTTTAATTATCTTGATCCTGTCCTCGAGCTGCGGTCCAGGAGGGCAGGAGGCGGCCAGGCCAAGAGTGATTAAGCCTGGAGTTAAACCCGGGGTTGAGGTTTTTTTAGAAAAACACCTCGACCTGGTCAAAGATAAGAAGGTCGGACTGATCACCAATCCGTCTGGCGTCAATTCCAAACTGGAAAGCAGCGCCTGGCTATTTAAAAACCATCCAGCTATAAACCTGGTGGCTCTTTACGGTCCGGAGCATGGGGTCAGGGGAGAGGCTCAAGCGGGGGAATATGTTCCTTTTTATTTAGACGAAAAATTCAACCTGCCGGTTTTTAGCCTTTACGGGCAATCATTCAAGCCAGAGCCGGAGATGCTCAAAAACATTGATGAACTGATGCGGAACTTTGATACTCAATCTTCAGGCAAAATCCCGGAAGAGAATATGGTCAAAGGCCTGGATGTTCTGGTCTTTGATATCCAGGATGTAGGAACAAGAGTTTATACTTATGTGGCCACCATGGCCCTGGCCATGGAAAGCTGTGCCGAGCTTGGTATTGAATTTATTGTTCTTGACCGTCCTAATCCGGTTGGTGGAAAGATTCTGGAAGGGGCGGTTTTAAAATACCCTGAATACAGCTCTTTTGTTGGCCTTTATCCTATACCGGAAAGACATGGCCTGACCATCGGGGAACTAGCCCGGTTATTCAACGATCAGTTCTTGAAGACCAAGGCCAAGCTGACTGTTATACCAGCCGAAGGCTGGAAAAGGGACTGGTGGTTTGACCAAACGGGCTTACCCTGGGTGATGCCTTCGCCTAATATGCCAACCCTGGAAACAGCGGCTGTCTACCCGGGTCAGGTTTATCTGGAGGGAACCAATCTGTCTGAAGGCCGGGGAACAACCCGTCCTTTTGAACTCTTCGGGGCACCCTGGATTGATGGCTGGGAACTCAGCCGGAAGCTTAACAGTTTGGATCTGCCAGGAGTCATTTTCAGAGAAGCCTGGTTTACGCCGACTTTTTCCAAATATCAGGGAGAAAGATGCGGGGGCTGCCAGCTGCATGTCATCGACCGGGAAAGTTTCCAACCTTTTCTAACCAGCCTCTGGATTATTCAGACGGTCAGGGAGGTGTATCCTGCTCAATTTGAATTTCATCCCGACTATTTCGATAAGATTATGGGTAATTCGGAGGTCAGACTGGCTTTGGAGTCAGGACAGAGCCCGGAACAAATCGTCAATCAGCTTCAGGCTGGCTTAAAAGAATTTGACCGGCTAAGGCAAAAATATTTGCTCTATTAACCAGGCTTCTACCAGTCAAAATAAGAAGGTTGCTATCAGTTCAGGTTTTCCCTTAAAATAATGACTCAACTTTATCAATAACTTATTACTGAGGGAGGCAAATCGAGAGATGAGTGAAAAACAGAAATTAGCCCTGAGCCAGCCGGTTGCGGTTATTTTGGACAAAGAGCCTGAAGATTTCCGGCGAAAGGATTTTTTAAAGCTAATCGAATTAAAGCAGCTGGAAAGAATCACTTTCCACTATGTCGGCCTGGACGGGAAGCTCAAAGAGCTTAAAATTCCGGTGACCAGCCTTAGCCAGGCTGAAACTATTCTGGCTGAAGGAGAAAGGGTTGATGGCTCTTCTCTTTACAAAGGGCTGGTTGATATGGGGCTATCGGATTTATATGTGGTTCCCGTTTATAAATCAGCCTTCCTCAATCCTTTTGATGAAGGCAGCCTGGATTTTGTTGGCCGTTATCTGGACAGTCAGGGCCAACCGGCTTTTTTTGCGCTTGATAATATCCTGGCCAGAGCCCACGGTATGTTCCGGAAAAATTCAGGCTTAGAGCTAAGAGCTATGGGCGAGCTGGAATTCTTTTTGATCGGTGACTTTGGCCCCAGGCTTTATCCGGTGGAGAAAAAAAGAAGTTACCAGGGAAGCTCGCCTTTTATCAAAAGCGGTCAGATCCTGGATGAAATGGTCAGGTTCATTGCTCAGATCACCGGGGCGGCCAAGTATGCCCACAGCGAAGCTGGCTATGTGGACAGTGTCAGGAGCGATCTGGAAGAGATTAAAGGCAAGGCAGCTGAACAACTGGAAATAGAATTTATTCCCAGGCCGGTTGAAGAGATGGGTGATTATTTAGTCCTGGCTCGCTGGGTGATCAGAAATATAGCTTATAGACATGGAATGATAGCTACCTTTACCCCTAAGATAGAAGAAGGGGTAGCCGGAAGCGGTTTCCATATCCATCTTGAACTGGTTAAAGGCGGGAAAAATATCATGATCGGTCAGGATGGGCAGCTAAGCCAGGAAGCCCGGCGTCTCATCGGCGGTTTATGCTATTACGCTGATTCTTTAACCGCCTTTGGCAACACGGTTTCCTCAGCCTATTTGCGGCTGGTACCGAACCTTGAGGCTCCTACCAGAATCTGCTGGAGCGATCTCAATCGAAGTGCTCTGATCCGGGTTCCGCTGGGCTGGACCGGAGTTAAAAACCTGGCTGGACTGGTCAATCCGGCCGATCAGGCTGGCTATCTGGAACAAGCCAGCCGCCAGACGGTCGAACTCCGTTCTCCTGATGGCAGCGCCCTGGTCCATCTCCTGCTGGCCGGACTGGCTATGGCAGCTGATTGGGCTTTCAGACAGGATCTCTCCATTTTTCAAGGAGAGCAGCCACTGGAACTGGCCAAAAAGCTGTATGTTAAGGGCAATATATTTGAAGATAAGAAATTGCTCGAAACCTTACCAAAACTTCCAGGCAGCTGCGTTGAGTCAGCCAGGGTTCTCAATGAAAAAAGAGAACTTTATGAGCGCGATGGGGTTTTCCCCTCCAGTATCATTGATTATATGGTCAAGCGGCTGGAGTCAGAAGATGATGAATTTATGAATAAGAAGTTAGCTGATCTTCCGGCTGATGACCGGCTGCATGAGATCAGGAAAATCATGCATAAAGACCTTCATAAGCATTGAACTTCAGTTCAGAGCTTAATGGGCCGGTAGGTATTTTCCAGTATTCACCGGGCCGTTATTGGACCTGGGATAGAGCTTATTCCGCCCCAGGAGCTACCGCTTGAATTCTGGTTTAAGCCTTCGCCATAGTGAGTCATATCTCTGATAAAGTTCCCGGTAAAGAGAGAATAAATTTTTATCAGGCAGGATGGTCCGCCTGCCGGTTTTGACCAGTCTGGAAGCTATCTCATTTATCTCAATTTTCTGCCCGTTTTCCCGGTAATAGGACCAGATGGCTTGCAGGGCAGCCCCAAAGGCGGCTGATTCTGGTTCCTGGAGGGTGACGACCGGAGTCTCAAAGATGGTGGAAATAATCTGAAGCCAGCTCTGGCTCCTGGCTCCACCTCCGGTGGCCCTCATTTCTTTGGGCTCAAGCCCCAGGCTGGTCAGCCGCTTAAAGCCATAATTCAGATTCAAACAGGTACCTTCCACGGCAGCTCTGGCCAGGCAGGCGGAATTAAAGCTCTGGCGGCGAAGCCCGAAGAAAACGCCGCTGGCCTCAGGCAGGGCCGGGGTCCTTTCTCCATCAATGAAGGGAAGAAAAATCAGCCCGCCGGCTCCTGGCGGGGCTTTGGTAACCAGTTTCTCCAGCCCATCATTACCGGTCTTGATCAATTGTTTAAATAACTCAGTGGTGTTGGTGACATTCATGGTACAGATGAGCGGCAGCCAGCCGCCAGTGCTATCGCAGAAAGCGGCTATCTCGCCTTCAGGATCAATAAATGGCTTAGAGCTAAAGGAAAAAATCGTGCCCGAGGTACCCAGGCTGAGAGTATAAATCCCCTCGGTGACGTTGCCTGAACCAATGGCCGCCATCATGTTATCTCCGCCTCCAGCTGAGACCAGAACCCGCTTGAAGCCAAATTCCTTGGCTATTTCAGTTTTGACATAGCCGAGCGGCTGGTCCGGAGGAGAGAGAGAAGGTAATTTAGCTGAAAGTCCGGGATCGATCAGGTTAATGATCTCGCTCTGCCAGTGACGGTGTCGAACATCCATCAGGCCCGTGCCGGAGGCATCGCCATATTCCATCTGAAGCCTGCCGGTTAGATAAAAATTAAGATAATTATGAGGCAAAAGAAGGCAAAAGAGCCGGGCATAATTTTCCGGTTCATGTTTTTTTAGCCACAAAATCTTTGAAGCCGTATACCCGACAGCCAGGCTGAGCCCGGTCTTGTCAATAAAAGCTTTTTGGCCTCCGGCCGCCGAAATCAGCTCTTCGGTTTCCCGGACAGTCGAGGTGTCATTCCATAACTTGGCCGGCCTGATAGGCTTTAAGTTTCTGTCCAGAGCTACCAGTCCGTGCTGCTGTCCCGAAACTCCCAGGCAGGCGACCTGGGCCGGATCAATACCAGAATTCTGAAGAGCTCCAATCAAGGATTTTTTAAGAGCCTCTGTCCAGGTTTCAGCCAGCTGCTCTGATTCGCCTGGTTGCAGGCCTTCGACCATCTGGTGGCGGCTGTAGCCCCGCCCGGCCACCCGGCCGGTTTCCATCTCGACAATGAGGGCTTTAGTTCCTTGAGTCCCGGAATCAAAGCCAATGGCGTACATTTTTTGTTCTCCTGTTCTGCTCAGGCCCGGGAATTATTTCCAAATGAACAGATCAGCCTCAGGTTTTTTGAGTTTTAGGTACTGCCCAGATTTGAGACATGATTTTGATGAGAGCTAAGGTGCTGATAACAAACAGGATACTCCAGAAAATTCCCAAACTGATCCGGCCATAGATATAAGCTCCTGAGCCGAAAAGAGCTGAATAAACAAATAAACAACCCGTGACCCAGCTAGCCAGGTTCAAGGTCAATTTATCAGGAGAGGGATCCAGGTTAGCTTCCCGTCTTATTTTGTTCCAGCCAGGACCAGCCGGTTTGACCAGTTGATAAAAAGATATTAACTTGCTTTTCTCTTCTGGCCTGGTCAGATAGGTTACCGCCAGCCAGACGACCGTGGTAAAAGCGATAGTGACCAGGAGCGAAATATGCTGCGGGATGGGATGGCCAAGTTTACCACCAATAAAAAAGAAAACAGCTACTCCAAAAGAGCTGGCCATAGCGGCTATTTCCGACCAGGCATTTATTCTCCACCAGAACCAGCGCAGAAGATAAATTAAACCTGTCCCGGCTCCAATTGATAACATTAGATCAAAACTGGCTTTGGCTGATTCAAGGATGAAGGTGAGCAGGCTGGCCAGAATCATCAGGATAACTGTCATCAGCCTGGCGACGCTGACATAGTGCTTTTCTGAAGCTCCCGGGTGGAGGAAACGGCGGTAAAAATCATGAACCAGGTAGGAACTGCCCCAGTTTAAATGGGTTACCAGGGTTGAGATATAAGCGGCCAGAAGACCAGCTACCATAATCCCCAGAAAGCCATGAGGCAGGAAACGGAGCATAGCTGGATAAGCCATATCGTGCCCGATTAACCTGGGATCAACGTTGGGAAAAGCCTGGCTGATGTCACTGAGATTTGGATAGATAATAAAAGAACAGAGGGCAACCAGGATCCAGGGCCAGGGCCTGATGGCATAATGGGCAAAATTAAAAAACAGGGTGCCCGACAGGGCGTCTTTTTCGCTTTTAGCAGCCAGCATCCGCTGGGCAATGTAACTGCCTCCGCCCGGCTCGGCTCCCGGATACCAGACTGACCACCACTGAATAAAAATGGGAATGATAAAAATTGATAAGGCTATTGACCAGTTGCCGAAGTCGGGAAGAAAGTTAATAACCTTCGGGTTGAGCACTTCGAGTTTCTGGAAAAGACCGGTCAGCCCGCCGATTTCTGGCTGCTTCAAGGCGAAAATGGCGGCAGCAAAGGCTCCAGTCATGGCAATGCCGAACTGGATCAAATCCACTACCAGCACTCCCCACAAGCCGGCCGTGGCAGCGAAAATCACATTGATAATACTGCAAATAATCAGGGTTTTGGTCATTGGCCAGCCAAGAATAACATTGGCAATTTTAGCCGCCGCCAGATTGACTGAGGCCATGATAACACAGTTAAAGAAAAGCCCGAGGTAGATAGCTCTGAAACCGCGGACAAATGAAGCTGGCTTGCCTGAATAACGGACTTCATAAAATTCAAGGTCAGTTAAGACTTGAGAGCGGCGCCACATCCGGGCATAAAAAAAGACAGTCATCATGCCGGTCAGAAGAAAAGCCCACCAGACCCAGTTGCCGGCCACCCCGCCATTATTGCGGACGATATTGGTGATCAGGTTGGGCGTGTCGGTGCTGAAGGTCGTGGCTACCATGGAAATTCCGATTAGCCACCAGGGTGCAGCTCGACCGGAGGTAAAAAATTCAGCCGTATTTTTTCCGGCCCGGCGGCTAAGAATAACTGGCGGTAAGAAACAGATGGTAATTGAGATGATGACAATCAACCAATCAACTGTGCTTAGCTGCATGTTCCGGTCCTTTCCATCTTAAGTCATTAATCCAGATTTTATATCACAAGCCCCGAAATTAAGTCAAAAATAGTATTTCAGCACCCCGGAAAATCAAAATTTCTGCCAGGCGGGCTTGTGTTCATAGACCCATTGATAGTAATCGGTCAGGCGCAGCTCAGAAGCTGCCTCTCTATCCAGCAGGACAATAGCCCGGGGATGGAGCTGCAGGGCAGAAGCTGGAACCAAGGAAGTCACCGGGCCCTCCACTGCCAGGGAAATGGCTCTGGCTTTTTTCTTACCAAAGGCCATCAATAAACAAATTCTCGCCTCGAGTATAGTTCCGATTCCCATGGTGATAGCATGATAGGGGACGTTCTCTTCCCCCCCAAAAAAGATGGCATTGTCTTTTCTGGTCTGGTCAGTCAAGGTCTTGATTCGGGTGCGCGAGGACAGGGAAGAAGATGGCTCGTTAAAGCCAATATGCCCATCAGTTCCTAGCCCTAAGATCTGGATATCCAGGCCGCCGGCGGCTTTGATCTCTTCTTCATATTGAAGGCAATAATCTTCGACATTAGTGGCCAGGCCATCAGGCAGATGGGCATTTTCAGGCTGGATATTGACCTGACTGAAAAGATTTTTCCACATAAATTGATAGAAAGAGGCTGGATGTTCAGGCGAAAGCCCAAGATACTCATCCAGATTAAAAGTTACAACCCGGCTAAAATCCAGGCCTTCTTGGCGGTGCATTTGGACCAGCAGCCGGTAAAGTAGAAGAGGAGTATGGCCGGTGGCCAGGCCGAGTACTGGCTTTTCTTTCTGTCTCATTATTTTATTAATCAATCTGGCGGCCAGCAGGCTGGCTTGCTGGCTATCGGGTTGAATAATAATTTCCATCGCTTTTTCTCCTATCTTTTTATTTCCGGTAGGGTAGCCGCAGCCACGGCCTGGCCAACCCGCCGGCTTTGTTCATCTGAGAGGTGAATGACAATTTTTTCGGCCAGTTGAGGATAATCAGTCTTCAAAACGGTTTCAGCTTGATGTTTAATCAACTCCCCACCTGAACCAGAAGTCACCCGGCCGAGAATTAGCAGAGGGCTGAAATCATAAAAAAGTGAATAAAGGTGAGCCGTATAACCAAGGTAAACCCCTATATCCTGAAAGATCCTGGTAGCTACCGGATCATTTTTCTCAGCTAAGGATTGAATTTGCTTCAGCCGCTCAGGCAGCTTCATTTCCTCTGGAAATTTGAAGCCGGCCCTCAAGGCCAGTTTATTAACTGCCTGCTGGGAAAAATACATGGCTCCGACTCCGCGGTCGCCCGACCATTCATCAATGGCTGCTTCTGGATTAAGGTCAACCGGAGCGAAGGCCAGTTCGTCCAGCCAGCCCGGCAGATGACCGGCTGAATCAAGATAACCGCCAGCCTCACTTGAACCCATGGCTACCCCTAAGATAGCTGGCTGATTCAAGCTCAGATAACCGGCCAGGGCAGTAACCTCTCCGTCATTAATAACCTCCAGTGGAACTCCCCATTCACGCTGTAAATCTACAAACAGGTTCTTTACTTTTTGATCGAAGATTGGCCTGGGAACGGAGCGGAAAAGAGAAGCAATTCTTACCTGATTATTGATATAAATCCCGGCCGCACTGCCGCCAATAGCCTCGACGGCTGGCAAGCTGGCTGCCGCTTTTTTCAGCCCGGTCTGAAGGTGCTGATAATGATAGGCGGGGTCCGCCTGCTCCTGGGGCTGCCAGGGAATTTCTTCACTAAAAACCACCTCTCCTGCCTGGAGCGCAGCCACTTTAAAGTCACTGGCTCCAAGGTCAAAACCCAGACGGCAGCCGTCAACATGGCCACCCAAGGAAACAGGGCTCTGACGCCCGGCCGGCAGTTCTTGCTTTTTGACTTGAACCACCGAAAACGGCTGTTCATAGACTGTACTCATCAGATCAACATCAAAAGCCCGTTGTCCTGGTAGTGAATAATGATTTTTAATTTCCTGATAAATGGTTTCCGGACCATAAAAATAGATTTTGAAGCCGCCTTTTTGCCATAACAGAAATTTGATCAGGCGCTCAACAAAGGCCAAGGTCAGCGGCCAATTGTTCGCAGTCAAAGGAAGAATGCGGCCTGTCCAGACTGAGGTCAGGCCGTTTTCACGCTCGATGGCCAGCCCTATTTCTTCCGGGCTTCGGGCTGCTGCCCGCTGGTACCAATCAAAAAACAGGCCAAGCGGCAAAAAATCAGGATCGTAAACAGGAGAGACCGATGACTTTAATTCAGGTTTAAGACGTTTTATCCAATCCATGGCTTAACCTCTGCTTTCAATAAAAAAAATTATAACAAAAATTACCAGTTCAAAGACATATTTTTCTAACAGCAGATAACCTTTACCTATTATTCTGATTGACATCTCTTTCTTTCTAAAATAGCATTGAATTAATTCTTCAGTCATAAATTGATTTTTGGGACTGACCGATGAACAATTTTTTAAAATCAAAAGCAGGCTGGAGCTTGATTTTAGCAGTTATCATCAGTCTATCCTGGTTGCCCGGGAAAGATCTGGCCTCAGATGAAAAACTGCCGGTAGCCTTAAAAGCTGGCCAGGAAAAAGCTGGCAGCTGGTGGATGAAGCAAACCGCTATGTCGGCTGACGGGCGGTTAATCAGCTTCCGGACAAAAAAGTGGTGGAAAAATGCCCTGAATTTAAAAGCCGGCGAAAGTTACCTGATCCCGGAAAAAGGTGAAGCTAAGGACAGAATGATGATCAGGGCTGAAAGCTATAAGGGGGGAGATGGGCGTCTGACTGAGGGACTGGTCTGGATCATTGATGATGATGGTAACGGCAGCCTGGCCACCGGCGGCGATTATAGCCAGGACTGCTACCTTTATGATCTTAACCGCGATGGACTGGCTGAGGTCATGGTTGATTATGCCGATGAAAATGGCGACGGTCAGGCGGATTATATGGAGATCAGGTTTTATGACCGCGGTTATCTCAGCCGGGTCTGGGGCGGTTATGATTATGAAAATATTGGCGAGATTTTTAAATATGAAACACCGCTTGATTTGATTTCAGGTAAGTTCCTGGAAAACTTAGCTGGCGATAAGTTATATTTTAAAAATATCTTTAACCCCTTAACCGGTAGCTTCTGGCCGGCGGACATTTGCCCCGTAAGCAGTTATGATTTAAACCAGGACGGGCTCAGTGACCTCATCATTCGCAGCCAGGTGCAATCAGCAGGCGATAGGAATAGTTTTATTAAAGCCATAAATAACTGGTCAAAAGACTTGCAGGAGCCGGTTATCAGGAGCCTGGAGGCCAGTTTTGACCTGTCAGGGGAAAATAACCAGGAAAAACTTTTTGATTATGATTTTGGCTTGATTCAGTCTGGCCAGCTGACTTTTGATTTAAAGCTGTTCAGGAGTTTTTCTGCCTGGAGACGGCCTCCCCAGGAGGTCTATTTTGTCCCCAGGGAAGATTTGAAAAAATTAGTTTATTCTTATCAACCGGAGGCAGCTGGTTTCTCCTGGAAAGAATATGCAGATGACCTGCTGGCCGGCCCGGCTTCTACTCTGGAAACTCAAGGCCAGGGAATTGGCTGGCTGCCAGAGAGAGTCATCTTGCCGGGGACTTCCTCTTTTATTCAGAAGTGGAATATCAGGAGAGAAATTGCCCGCCATTTAAATGGGCCGGTTGAGTTTTATTATAGTCAGCTTGATCAGAAGATTCATTTATTTGGCTCAAAGGAAGGCTGGTGTCAGTTCGGTTACCTGGCTGGCTGTCCTGGGCTGGGTGAGATCCGTTATTTTGATACCGATGACGACGGCTATTATGACCGGCAGGAAATTTATCTGGTTAACAGTTCCAGGCCAGTTCTGGTTATTTCTCCGTCTCTGCCCCCAGCTAAGAAAATTCCCTTTGATTTTACCAGGCTTCAGGAATTTTACCAAAGGGAAGTCCTGCCGGCCGCCATGGACCGGGATAACAGGTTGCTTCAAGCCATGAAAGAGGTCTATCAATATGAACCTCCAGCCGGGCTGCTCAAAGAAATCGAAAAGGTTAATAGTAGTGAGAAACGTTATCTTCTTGATATCTATTGTCTCCTATATTTCATAAATCTCCGTGATCATTTTTTGACTCTGGCCAACCAGGTCCTTTTCCAGCCCGGCCTCAGAGGCAGTGGTGAGCAGTGGCCGGGTGATCTTAATCCATCTATTGTCCGCAGTCCGAGAGAGGTTGGCTCCTTTTTAAAGTCGGATATAGCCTGGCAGCTGGCCGGTCTGCTCAGCCGGCTGGACCGGGCCTGGAGTCAGCTGGATGACAACTCGGTTTTGGAAGTGCTGCAGGCAATAAAGAAGCTGAAATTATAAGCCAGTCTGGCTACCGGCGGCAGAAAGTCAAGCCGGTTAAAGAGTAGATCAAACGTCTCCAGATCTGACTATTTTCTCTTAACCAGCTCGATAGGCTTTAAATCCCTTACCCAGGACTTCATAGGTGTCATTGACAATGACAAAGGCTTCGGGGTCGGTCTTTTTAATAAAGGTCTTGAGTTCGGCCAGCTGTTTGCGGTGAATAACGGTAATGATGATTTCGCCTTCCCGGTTAAAATAGAGCGAACGTGATTTAAGGGCACTGCCGCTGCGGTCCAGCTGGTGTAAAATGAAATCGGCAATCGGTTGGGGTTGACTGGAAGTGATAATGACCAGTTTGGAAAAATTCCAGCCCTCGAGCACCAGGTCAATTACCCGGGAGGAAATAAAAAGAACAATATAGCCATAAAGAGGGGCTTCCAGCTGCCTGAAAACCAGGCCTGAAGCCGAGATGATGATAAAATCGGTGATCATGATTCCCATTCCAACTGAGACCCCGAGGTATTTGTTGAGGATCAGGCCGATTACATCCGAGCCGCCGGTTGAAGCTTCTCCTCTAAAGACCAGTCCCAGTCCAAGTCCCAGAAGCAGCCCGCCATAAATCGAGGCCAGCAACATGTTTTCAGTGCCTTTTGGCCACTTAAGAACCTGATTAAAGAAATCAATCAAAAGAGAAGACGACAGCATGCCGGCCAGAGTGGTAAAGACATATTTCCGGCTGAGGAATCTATAACTGATCAGAAGAACAGGAATATTCAAGACAATGATTACCAGACCGACTGGCAAATTGAACAGATAGTTGAGCATGATGGAAATGCCAGACAGGCCACCAGGCACTAAGTGGAAAGGAATCAAGAACAAAGCATAACCAATGCCCATGATGATTGAGCCGGACAAAATCAATAAAGAGTCCAGCCCCAATCTTTTTATGATTGTCCTGTCAGAAAAATTTATTTTTTTCATTTTGGCCCTGCCGCTCGTGATTTGATGTTTTTTATCATTTTAGTTATTGCCTGTCAAATCAAGCGGTTCTTCTCCTTGGCCCGGCTTGACCAGGGTTTACAAACCAGCGGATTTGGGTTATTAAATTACTTTAATCCTGACTTAACTAAGGCTGAGTATGGTCGAATTAAATAAGGTCAAGAAGCCAGCTCGCTTCTGGACTCTGGATTTTGTCCTGGGTGTTTCAGCCTATTTTTTCCTTTATCTGGCTATCAGTTTGTTCTTTATCCTGCCTCTTTTTTTGAAACAGTTTAATCCGAGGGCTGCCCAGGTCGGGCTGATTATGGGCATCCACAGCGTCACTGCCATTCTAGTCCGTCCTTTTTTCGGCCGGCTGATCGACCGGCGGGGTGGAAAAGGAATCTCAGTCTTTGGTTTGCTTATCTTAATCGGTGTTATTCCATTTTTCCATCTGGTTAGAGATGCCGGCTCTTTGCCGGTAATTCTGAGGGCCATAATGGGGCTGGGCTGGGGAATTAGCATGACGGCTAATATTTCGATGTGCACAGATCTGGCTCCGGTGGAGAGTGTGGCCAGGTCGATTGGCATTGTGGGGGTAGCCGGTCTAATTGCTAATGCGGTTGGTCCTTCTCTGGGAGAAGAAATAATCAACCGCTGGGGCTTTCCCTGGCTGGTTAATGGCGCTCTCATCTGTCTCGTTATTTCCTTAATACTTGTCCTGGTGACTAAAGAGTTACCCAGGGAAGAGCTGAGAGAGGAGGCGGTAGCTTCAGGTCCTGAGAACAGCTGGAAATATGCCAGCTGGTTTATTTTGCTTTTTATTGGCTTGATGCCGGTAGTCCATGGTTCAGTCAGAGGAGCCATGATTTATTTTATGCCGCTTTTGGTCAATTCTCTTAACCTTGGCCGGGTTGGTCCGTTTTTCATAATATTTTCAGCTGCTGCCATTCTTTCCCGCTTCCGGTTTGGTGGAGCCTCTGATCAATATGGCCGCAAAAAGGTAGTTTTTCTTTCGGCTCTTTTAATTGCCGTTAACCTGGTTTTGATTTCCAGGATCAACAGTCAGGGGCTTCTGCTGACCACCGGCTTTCTGGGCGGTCTGGGTCAGGGATTAATCTTTCCGGCCCTGAGCGCTTACCTGATTGATTTCATGGGCCGTGGCAATAAAGGACTGGCTATCAGCCTTTATAATTCCTTTTTTGACGTTGGGATGGGGCTTGGCTCAATATTCTATGGCTGGGTCTCAGAGCTGGTCGGCCTGAAGCAGATGTATCTGGCTGCCGGGCTTTTGTTGCTGGCGGTTAATCTGGTTTTTAATTTTATAGCGCCCGAGCCAGGTCAATTAAAAAAAACCGCTTGAAGAGGAGGCTCAAATGGAAGACTTGATAAGTTTAATCAGGAAAAGAAGAACAATCAGGCAGTTTCAACCGGCAGAAGTGCCGCTTGATATCCTGTTCAAATTAACTGATCTGGGACGCCTGGCGCCGTCTGCTTCCAATCTCCAACCACTTGAGTTCCTGGTGGTGACTGAAAAAGAGCTCAGAAAACAAGTGTTTTCCTGCCTGCGCTGGGCGGCCTATATAAATCCTGCCGGTGATCCCAAGCCGGGACAGGAACCAACCGCTTATATCATCATTCTGGTTAATACTCAGATTCGGACTAAAGGCTTTGAGTATGATATCGGGGCGGCGGCTGAGAACATAATTCTTGGAGGGCTGTCTGCCGGCCTGGGCTGCTGCTGGCTTATCTCCGTTGACCGTGACCGGCTTCAGCCAGTTCTAAAAGTGCCGGAGACGCTCAAAATTGACTCGGTTATTGCTCTTGGTTATCCGGCCGAGCAGCCAGTAGCCGAAGAATATTCGGGCTCGGTTAAATACTGGAAAGATGAGACTGGTTGTCTTCATGTGCCCAAACGTAGCCTGAAGGATGTTAGCCACTTAAATTTTTATGGACAGAAATTCCCTGATAGTCTTAAAGTTTAAAGGCCGGCCACTGTCATTTCAGCCACCTTGATGGTCGGCCCGCTGAACTGGCTATAAAAATTAAGATCAGAGCCGGTCATCTCTATTGAGTTCAATATTTCACCCAGATTGCCAGAAACAGTGATCCCGGATACCGGGAAAGCAATCTGGCCATCTTCAATCCACAGGCCGAAGGCCCCGCGGGAAATATCTCCGGTCACCGGATTAAGCCCATGGCCAATCGTTCTGGTTAGCAGCAAGCCTTTTCGGGTAGAGCTGATAATTTGTTCAGGTGAAACTGAACCAGGCTGGAGATAAAAATTGTTTGGCCCGATACCGTTTTCATCGGCATTGCCGGTGGAAGCCAGGCCGAGTTTCCGGCCAGCATAGGTATCACACAGAAAGTTCCTTAGAGACCCGGAGTCGATAACCGGCGTGGTCTGAGCTGGAACTCCTTCAGCATCAAACGGCTTTGAACCAAGTTTTCCGGGCAACAGGCCATCGTCAATTACTCTGAGAGCCTTATCTCCCACCCTGTCTCCAAGCCTGTCCGCCAGAAAAGAGGCTTTCTGGTAAACAGCCTGACCGGACACACATTGAAAAAGAAAAGCCAGTAGCCAGGAGGTCATCAGTGGTTCAAAAATAACAGGAACAGTCTGGGTTTTAACCTTACGCGAATTTAGCTGGCGGACTGTTCGGCTCACCGCCTCTTTAGCTACTTCTCGGGGAGAAGCCAGGTCTTTTAGGTGGCGGGCAGATGAAAACCAGTAATCTTCGACCAGCTGGTCACCCTGGCCGGCTTGCAGGCCCAGGCTCAAGCTCGCATCGGTCTCACCGTATTCACCATTAAATCCATTGGAGCTGACCAGAATGGTCTTGAGTTCGTTGGTCAAAAAACTGGCTCCAAAGGAATTAGTTATACGCCGGTCAGCCAGGCCAATTTTTTCTGTCTCCAGGGCCAGGTTTATCTTTTGCTCAGGCTTTAATTCAGCCAGGGCCGGGTCAGAGAGTTTTAGCGACAATTCGTCAACTTTGTACCGGGGACGCTCGGGCAGACCGGCCAATTGGTCAGGTTGAGTCAAGCCAGCCCTTTTTATAGCTTTCTCCACCAGAGAATAAAGAGCCGGACGGGAGAGGTCAGAGGTGCTGAAAGAAGCTTTCCTTTTTTCCTTAAAAACCCGGATGGAGCAATATTTAGAATCGGCTTCGACCAAGGTTTCTATCTGTCCCAGACGGACTCCAACTTCAAACTGGCGCCCATCATAGATAGTGACCTCGATTTCATCGGCCCCTTTTTTTAGTCCAGTCTCAACCAGTTCATCGGCCAGCAATCTCAGATCGTTATTCTTCTTGCTTCTTACCTTCATGACTTCCCTCCGATGATCAGGCCGGCAACTTTCATCGTCGGACAGCCATCGTTGACGGGGACGGACTGACCTTCCTTGCCGCAGGTGGCGGTTTGCAGGCCAAAGTCGAGATCGGAGCCAACCATCTCCACCTTTTGAAGAATATCCAGGTTAGTCCCGATTAAAGTTGCCTGTTTGACCGGTCTGGTCAGCCGGCCGTTCTCAACGAGAAATCCGAGGGTAACTGAAAAAGTGAATTGGCCCGAATCTTCGACCTGACCGCCTGATAGATGGCTGACATAAAAGCCTTTTTTGACCGACTGGACTATTTCTTCAGCTGGGTATGCGCCTGGAGCGATGTAAGTATTGCTCATTCTGGGCAGCGGCCAGTTAGTGAAATCCTCTCGACGTCCGTGCCCGTTAGCCTTCTGGCCCATTAACCTGGCCGAGAGCTTGTCCTGAAGAAACTCTTTCAGGATGCCTGCCTCAACAAGCAGGGTTTTCTCTGGCAAAGTTCCTTCGTCATCAATGTTGTATGAGCCCCGGAAGCCGGGAATCGTCGGATCATCATAAATAGTAATCTGTCCTGAAGCCACCTTCTGGCCCAGCCTATCGCAAAAAATAGAAGTTTTCTTTCGAATAAAATCAGCCTCCAGCAGATGCCCAACTGCCTCATGAACCAGAACTCCGCTGTGCCCGGAAGATAAAATAACAGGCCACTGACCTGCCGGTGGATCAACCGCCTCGAGGAGCAGGCAAGCTTCCCGGGCTGATTCTTCGGCAATAGCTTCAGGAGTCAGGGAACTCTTGAAAAACTCCAGGCCGACCCGGCCTCCGCCTCCATAGTAACCGGATTCCCAGTGTCCCCGCTTTTCGGCTAAGGAATGGACAGTAAGCCTGATCATCGGCCGGCAGTCTTTAACCGACAATCCTTCTGAGTTTAATATCCAGACCTGCTGAGTGGATTCCCCATAAGCTACCTGTACCTTTTTTACGGCTGGATCAAAATTCAGGGCCGATTGGTAAGCCCGTTTGACCAATCTGAGTTTGCCCTGAAGAGGAGAAGCTGTGGCCAGCTTTTTGACTCTGCCCGCCTGGTTTTTAATTCTTAAGGATCTGAACTGAAAATCGGGGGGGTGTACCCGGCCGGCCAGGGCAATAGCGGCCGCTGATCTGGCTGCTTCCAGAAGCTTTTCCTGGCTCAGATCATTTGAATAAGCATAGCCTGTCCGGTCGCCTTTAATCACCCTGATGCCCAGGCCCAGGGTCAGGGTTTCATCTGTCTCTTTGATTAGATCTTCTTCCATTAAAACTGAAAGAGATGTCCGGTACTCAAGGAACAGATCAGCGAAATCACCGCCCCGGCTTAAGGCGGTCATCAGAACTTTTTTTAGAAGAGAGGTGCTCAACTGGAAAGGATCCTGGCAGACAGAGTCTGTCACCAATTGCTTGCTCATGTTAGTTACTGCCCTGAAAAAAATTAAAGTTGATTCTGGCATAAATTCTGCTAATAATCAAGCCTCCCGCCTGCCGCCGGTTCCAAGCTGAGTTCTTTAATTGACTCACCAGAGAACAATTCATATAATCAACTTCTTATGACTATTGATCAAAAGAAGTTTGACGGTCTTATTGCTCTGGCCCTCGAAGAAGACCTGCCAGCTGGTGATGTTACGACTGAGGCGATTGTCCCCCCCCGGCTGCCAGCTTCGGCAGTTTTTCTGGCTAAAGAAAAGGGAGTTCTGGCCGGCCTGGAGATCGCGGCCAGAGTTATGGGGGCGGTTGATCCGGAAATCAAATTATTAAATCCGAAAGAAGATGGCTATCTATTCAGTCCGGGGGAAGTCCTGGCTGAAGTTTCTGGTTCAGCGGCTTCTATTTTAAAAGCTGAAAGGACAGCCTTGAATTTCCTCCAGAGATTATCGGGGATTGCTACTTTGACCCGCTCCTTTGTTGAGGCGGTAAAGGGAACAAGAGCCGCTATTCTTGATACCAGAAAAACAACAGCAGGCTGGCGGGCGCTGGAAAAATATGCGGTCAGAGTCGGTGGCGGTAGGAATCATCGGATGAGCTTATCGGATATGGTGCTTATTAAAGATAACCATATCAGGATAGCCGGCGGGATTACGGCGGCTTTGAAAAAGGCTAAGGAAAAAGCGGCTTCAGGGCTAAAAATAGAAATTGAGGCCACCAATCTCCAGGAAGTGAAGGAAGCTCTGGAGGGTGGAGCTGATATAATCATGCTTGATAATATGGAGCTGGAAATGATCAGACAGGCAGTCGAGCTGGTCTCCGGCCAGCGGCCGCTGGAAGTGTCAGGTAAGGTTAATCTCAGCACGGTAAGAGATCTGGCTTTGACCGGAGTGGATTTTATTTCAGTTGGAGCTCTGACTCATTCTTTCCGGTCGGTTGACATCTCACTTGAGTTTATTTAAGAAAGGCCGACATGTCAGAATTGACTGAACAGGAAGTATATTCGGACATTCTAATTATTGGCAGCGGAATTGCTGGCGGCATGACAGCCCTGGAAGCGGCCAGACGCGGGCTGGAAGTAAATGTGGTGGTCAAATCACCCGGGATAGATGGTTCTAATACTTACTGGGCTCAGGGAGGAATAGTTTCTTTCGGGCAGGATGATAAACCTGAGCTGCTCAAAGAAGATATTCTTAAAGCTGGCGATTATATTAATAATCCCGGGGCGGTGGAGGTGCTGGTCGCTGAAGGCAAGAAAGCCATAGACCGGATTTTGATCCAGGAATTAAAAATCCCCTTTGCCCGTTCTTCGCCCGATAAACTCGACTATGCCCTGGAAGGCGGGCACTCCCGGCGCCGGATTCTTCATGTAGCTGATGCCACTGGCCGGACGATAGCCACTGCCTTGTATAACCACCTGAAGGATTTTCCGAATATCCACCTTTATTTCGATTACACGGCTGTTGATCTACTGACCAGTCCCCACCATTCCCTTGATCCTTTGGCCTCATACCGCGAGCCTGTCTGTCTCGGTGCTTATGTTCTTGATAATAAGTCCCGCCAGGTTAAAAAGTTCATAGCCAATTATACCGTCCTGGCCACTGGCGGCTGTGGAGCCATCTTTGAATTCACTTCCAATCCAAAGACGGCTATAGGTTCAGGTTATGCCATGGCTCAGCGAGCCGGGGCCAGAATTGTCAATATGGAATATATCCAGTTTCATCCAACCGCCCTCTACCACCGCGAGTCTGATAATTTTTTGATTTCGGAATCAGTCAGAGGAGAAGGCGCCAGATTAAGGACCCGCGATGGTCTGGCCTTTATGGATAAATATAGCCCGCTCAAAGATTTAGCGCCAAGGGATGAAGTCACCAGGGCCATTTATCAGGAGATGATTAATACCAATTCGAAGTTTGTTCTCCTTGATCTGGCCGGATATAGCCGGGTTGATATCAAAAAGCGATTCCCCTATATTTATCAGACCTGCCTGAAATATGGAATTGACATCACCAGAGAGCCAATCCCGGTTGTCCCGGCTGCCCATTTCTCCTGCGGCGGAGTTCTGGTGGATACCTGGGGCCGGTCCTCCCTGCCAGGCCTTTATGCGGTGGGTGAAGTAGCATGCACCGGGCTTCATGGGGCTAACCGGCTTGGTTCGACCTCGCTACTGGAAGGATTGGTCTGGGGGACAAGGGCTGCCAGCCAGATAGCTGAAACTTTCGAACCTCAGCTCAGGTGCGATCCGGGCCTGATCCGGGCCTGGCGCTACCCGGAGAAAGAAGAGCCGATCGACCCAGCCTTAATTTATCAGGACTGGGCAACTATCCGTTCAACCATGTGGAACTATGCTGGTATAATCCGTACCACCAAGCGCCTGGAAAGAGCCAGAGCCGATCTCGAGTACCTTCAGCACCGGATTGATAAGTTTTACCAAGAGGCACCCATGGATCCCCAGCTGGTTGATCTCCGGCATGGGCTACTGGTAGCCTTATTGATTACCAGAGCCGCCCTGGCCAACCCGGAAAGCAAAGGGGCTCACTACCGGCTGAACTAAGCAGAAGCTGAAGGCTGCTTCTTAAAAAATACCACTGAAATCTGGCGGTTTAGTCCAAGCTGATTTATAATATAAAAAATTTGGTAACGGCTGGAGATAGGTCAATGGCTGACAAAAATGATCTGAAAAAGACGCTCAACTTGCCTCAGACTTCTTTTGCCATGAAAGCTCAACTGGTTCTAAAGGAACCTGAGATCCAAAAAAAATGGGAAAAAATCGATCTTTACCATAAAATTATAGCCAGCCGGCAGGGCCAGCCTGTCTTCATTCTTCATGATGGACCACCTTATGCCAACGGGCATATCCATTTAGGCACAGCTCTCAATAAAATTCTTAAGGATCTTATTGTCAAATCAAAAACCATGAGAGGCTATTTCTCACCTTACATCCCTGGCTGGGATTGCCATGGACTGCCAATCGAAATCAGGGTTGATCAGCTGCTTGGTCCTAAGAAGAAAGAGATGTCGATTATCGAAATAAGAGAAGAATGCCAGAAGTACGCCCTTAAATTTATTGATATCCAAAGAGAGGAATTTCAAAGACTGGGAGTTTTTGGAGAATGGTCAAAACCCTACTTAACGATGAATCCGGAATATGAAGCTGATATTTTGAGAATGCTCGCGGCTTTCTTTGCCTCTGGCAATGTCTATAAAGGCAAAAGGCCGGTTCACTGGTGTTTACACTGTCAAACAGCTCTGGCTGAGGCGGAGATTGAATATAAAGATGCGAAATCACCTTCGATCTATGTCAAGTTTCCTTTGATTTCAGATTTGTCTCAGGAATTTCCGGCTCTTAAAGGGAAAAAAGTTTCGGTCATTATCTGGACGACGACTCCCTGGACTCTGCCAGCCAACCTGGCCATAGCTTTTCACCCTGAATATGAGTATGTAGCGGCTGAGATGGGCGATGAAGTTTATATTGTCGCCCGGCGGCTTCTGCCTGCGGTGGCTAAGGAACTTGGTTTTAAAGACTATAAAGAGTTAGCTGTTTTCACAGGTAAAAAACTGGAAGGCCTCAAAGCCAGGCATCCTTTTATTGACCGCGAGTCGCAACTGGTCCTGGCTGACTATGTGACTCTCGAAGAAGGCACTGGGGCTGTTCATACGGCTCCCGGTCATGGTTATGATGATTATCTGACCGGCCTGGCTTACGGGCTTGACATCTACACGCCGGTAGATGAAGAAGGCCGGTTTTTGCCGCCAGTGGAAAGATACGGCGGTCTTAATGTCTTTGAGGCTAATAACAGAATTATTGAAGACCTGAAAAAGGATGGAACGCTTCTTAAAGCTGATGAAATCAGCCATTCTTACCCCCATTGTTGGCGCTGCAAAAATCCAGTTATTTTCCGAGCAACCGAGCAATGGTTTATTTCTATGGATAAAAACGGTTTGAGGGAGAAAGTTCTCGACGAGATCAAAAAGGTCAGTTGGATTCCTTACTGGGGAGAAGAGAGGATAGCCAACATGATGTCCAGCCGGCCTGACTGGTGTATTTCACGGCAAAGATCCTGGGGAGTACCTATTCCTGCTTTTTATTGTGAGAATTGCGGTCATATTCTGGCGGATGAGCAAACAACGCGGTATGTGGCTGATATCTTTGAACGGGAAGGTTCTAATGCCTGGTTTAAAAGACAGGTGGCCGACCTGCTACCGCCTGAGACCAGATGCCCTGTCTGCCATTCCAGCCAGTTCAAAAAAGAAAATAACATTCTTGATGTCTGGTTTGAATCAGGAGCCAGCCACAGTCTTCTGGGGAAAAAGCCGGCATTGCCCTGGCCGGCTGACCTTTATGTCGAAGGGCATGATCAGTACCGTGGCTGGTTTAACAGCTCACTGGTCATCGGAGTTGGAGCCCGCCAGAGATCGCCTTATAAGACCTGCTTGACCCATGGCTTTGTTCTTGATGAGCAGGGAAGGGCTATGTCCAAATCCTTAGGGAACGTAGTCGAACCGGGAGAAATAATCAAACAACATGGGGCTGAAATCTTGAGGCTCTGGGTGGCCATGCTCAATTATAAAGAGGATGCCCGCTTTGGTCAGGAAATATTGCAGCGGCTGGTTGAAGCTTACCGGAAACTTAGAAATACCTGGCGGTTTTTGCTGGGCAATTTGTTTGATTTTAATCCAGCTACTGACACGGTGCCCAAGCAGGAACTTCACTGGCTTGACCGCTGGATCCTGGAAAGAGGGCGACAGGTGGCCAGCCGGGTGTTAGAAGCATATGACCAGTATGAATTCCACATCGTTTTCCACACTCTCTATAATTTCTTTACTGTTGACCTGAGTGCTTTTTATCTTGATGTTATCAAGGACCGGATGTATTGTTCGGGAGCCAGGTCACTCGAGAGGCGGTCGGGTCAAACGGCCCTGTTTTATGTTCTTGACCACACCCTTCGCCTGATGGCACCGGTTCTGCCATTTACTACTGAAGAAGCCTGGGAGGTTATGCCGTTTTACCCCGGCAAAGAGGAGTCAGTTCATCTTTGTTCTTTCCCTGAAGAGAAAGAAGCCTGGCTGTCTGAAGACAATCTGAAGAAAGCCGGACGGCTGCTGGAAATAAGAGCCGAAGTTCAAAAAGAGTTAGAAAAGGCCAGAGAGAATAAACTGGTTGGGAATTCACTGGAGGCTCAGATCATTATTCAGGCTCCACCAGAAGATTTTGACCTGCTGGCCGGGTTCCGTCGCGACCTGCCGATGATTTTTATTGTCTCGGCGGTTGGGGTTGAACCGGGATCCGGTTCTGAATTAAAAATCAGGGTAGAACGGGCAGCTGGCCAGAAGTGCGAACGCTGCTGGAATTTTTCGACCAGTGTCGGCCAGGATGCTGATTATCCGCTGGTCTGTGACCGCTGCCTCGAGGTGCTCAAGGCTGATTATAAAAATAAATGAAAATTAAAGATTATTTTTATTTTCTGTTTATTTTATTCTGGCTGGCGCTGGATCAGCTGACCAAGTATTTAGTGGCTAGCTCTCTTTCGCTCTATCAGGTGGTCACCGTAATCCCTGGCTTTTTTAACCTGACCAGAGTTCATAACCGGGGGGCAATTTTTGGCTTCCTGAGCAATAGCCAGTATCCCCTGGGTAGAATCCTGCTTAATCTCGGAGCTATCCTGGCTCTGGGAGTGGTGACCTATTATTTTTTAAAAACTCCCAGGGAGATGATCTTTCCCCGGCTGTCGCTTTCTCTCATTATCAGTGGAGCTATCGGTAATATTATTGACCGGCTTTTCCGTGGTTACGTCATTGATTTTCTTGATTTTTATGCCGGGCGGTTTCATTGGCCTTTCTTTAATCTGGCTGATAGCTGCATAACGGTCGGAGTGATCTTGTTACTTTTTGATTTGTTAAGGAGCAAAAAACGTGTACCCGATCCTTCTTAAAGTTGGACCGCTGGCCATTCATACCTATGGTTTCTTCATGGCCTTAGGCGTTGGAGCCGCTCTCTGGTTTGTTTATGTCCAGGGTAAAAAAGCTGGCTTTGACCCTAACAGGCTGCTGGATGCAGCTTTCTGGATCATTCTGGTCTCGCTGGTTGGAGCTAAGCTGGTTCTTCTTTTTGGCCATTTTTCTTTTTATCTTCATAATCCGTCTGAACTGGTCAGCCTGGCTCGCTCGGGAGGAGTTTTCCAGGGTGGATTAACTTTTGGCGTGATTTTTGCAATTCTCTATTTCAGGCACAAACATATTCCGCTCTGGCCAGTATCTGATCTAATTGCTCCGGCTATTGCCCTCGGTCATGCTTTTGGCCGGCTGGGCTGTTTTTCGGCTGGTTGCTGTTATGGCCGGAGCTGCTCGCTTCCCTGGGGAGCTGTTTTTAAAAACGAATATGCCCATGAGCTAACCGGAATCCCTCTTAATACTCCTTTGCATCCAGTTCAGCTCTATGAAGCCATTCTTAATTTTTTGAACTTTCTGGTTCTATTTTTAGTTTTCAAGAGAAAAAAATTTGCCGGCCAGGTCTTCTCCCTTTATATCATCAACTATTCTGTCATCCGTTTTTTTACTGAGTATTTTCGCGGCGATCACGATGAGAGTACCTATGTTATAAGTGGCGGGAGTGCTCTGACCAGTTTGTCTTTGCCCCAGCTTTACTGTCTGATTAGTTTAGTGGCCGGCCTGGCCTTGTATTTTATTTTACGACAAAGGAAGAGTGATTAATTACAGGTTTGAGGTAGGGGTTTCTGAGATTCAAAGGCTGGATCTTTTTCTAAAAGACAGGCTAAAAAAAATCAGCCGGTCAAAAATTCAAAAAGCCATCAAAGGGGGGCAGGTGACGGTTGACGGCCTTACGGTAAAATCTGGTCATAAGCTAAAACCGGGAGAAGTTGTAGAGATCTTGACCGAAGAGAGTACTCCAGACATAGAACTTGAGCCCCAGGAAATAAAGCTCAATATCATTTATGAGGATAGCCAGGTAATAGTCATAGATAAGCCGGCCGGTCTGACTGTCCATCCAGGTGCTGGCCAGCCCCGGGGGACGCTGGTGAATGGCCTGGTTTTCTTTTATCCTGAGATAAAAAACGTTGGTTCTCCCTTGAGGCCTGGTATTGTTCACCGCCTTGATAAGGACACCTCGGGCTTGATGGTGGTGGCCAGAACTCAGGCTGCATATCATTCCTTGAGACGGCAGTTTGAAGACCGGTCGGTAGAAAAAGTCTATTTGGGCCTGGCGGCTGGCCGGTTCAAGGACAAGAAGGGCATAATTGACCTCCCGGTTGGACGGCATCCGGCTGAAAGGCAGAAGATGTCGGTTAAAAGCAGAAAACCCCGGGTAGCAATTACCAGATATGAAGTTCTCCGGGAATTCAAACACTCAACTTTGCTGGCCTTGAAACCCTTGACTGGCCGAACCCATCAGCTGAGAGTTCATCTCTCAGCTCTTGGTCATCCACTCCTGGGCGATAGCCGCTATGGTCAGACCGACGAAAAGAAAAGGAAACCCGGATCGCGCTTATTTCTTCATGCCTTTGAGTTATCATTTGAGCATCCTGTCAAGAAAGAGCGTCTTAAATTCCGGTGCCCTTTGCCAGCTAATTTGCAGGAAATTCTGGATAAAGAGGCAGCTGCCCGAAAATAATAGAGGCTTTTCCTTGAGTCTGCCCGGTTTTTTTATTATTATATACGTTCAAGAACCAAGAATTGCTTCTTGAGCTGATATAAGCCAATCACTGGAGGAACAAGGATGAAGGATTATAGCCCTGAACAGCTGAGAAATATGGCCATCATTGGGCATGGCTCTTCCGGTAAAACTTCCCTAACGGCGGCCATGCTCTTTAATACCGGAGTAACTACCAGGCTGACCAGAGTGGATAAAGGTAATACGGTTACTGATTACGATCCGGAAGAGATAGAAAGAAAGATTTCTATAAATTCTACTCCCTGTTTTGTTGAATGGAAAGATCACAAAATTAATATTATTGATACGCCGGGCTACTCCAGCTTCCTCTGGGATACGAGAGCCAGCTTAAGAGCTGTAGATTCGGCCCTGCTGGTTGTCTGCGGAGTGGCCGGAGTTGAAGTTGGTACAGAAAAGGTCTGGGAGATGCTGGAAGAGGTAGAGCTCCCCAGGCTGATTGTTATCAACAAGCTCGATCGGGAAAATTCAAGTTTTAAACGAACGGTGGAAGAGATTCAGCAATTTTTTGGGCGACAGGCGATTCCTGTCCAGATTCCTATTGGTGAAGAAAAGAATTTTTCAGGAGTGGTTGATTTACTGAAACAGAAGGCTTATGTCTTTGAAAGAGATGAAAGCGGGCAATTCAAGGAAACAGATATTCCAGCCAGTCTGCAGGAAGAAGTTAAAAAACGCTACACCCAGCTGGTAGAAACAGTGGCAGAAACCGACGAACGGCTGATGGAGAAATATTTTGAGCAGGGTGAACTGACCCCGGAAGAGCTGGTTCAAGGCTTGAAAAAAAGTGTCTTTAACCACCAGCTTTTTCCTGTTTTTGCTGTTTCTGCTCTTGGCAATATCGGTACTCAGCCGCTTCTGGACGGCCTGGTTGACTTTATGCCATCGCCTTTAGAAAAAGGGAAAATAAAGGCTGTGATCAAGACCCAGCCCGGGGAATTAGCTCTGAGCCCGGACGGCCCCCTGGCGGCTCTGGTCTTTAAAACCCTGTCCGATCCTTATACCGGCCGGATTACTTTGATGAGGGTATTTTCCGGCCGGGTTAATTCTGATGCCACGGTTTATAATGCTAACCGGGAAACTGAAGAAAAATTAGGCGGCTTATTCTTTCTCCAGGGGAAGGAGCAGATCCCGGCCGGCCAGGCCAACGCCGGCGATATCGTGGCTACCGCCAAACTTAAGGTCACGCTGACCGGCGACACCCTGTGTGCTAAAGGCGCCGACATTAACTTTGAGCCAATTAAGTTCCCGGAGCCTTCCATTTCTTTTGCTATTGAGCCTAAAACCAGGGCTGATGAAGATAAAATTTCCCAGGCCACTCACCGGATTACGGAAGAAGACCCGACTATCAGGATAGAAAGAGATCCAGAAACCAGCCAGCTACTGATTTCCGGCAATGGTGAATTGCATGTCCGGATTGTGACTGAGAAATTGAAAAAGCGCTACAACGTTGATGTCGAACTCAAGCCGCCCAAAATCCCTTACCGGGAGACAATTAAGGGCCGGTCAGACGTTCAGGGGAAATACAAGAAACAGACAGGCGGTCGCGGGCAGTACGGCGATGTCAAGATTAAAATGGAGCCTTTGCCTCGCGGTAAAGACTTCGAATTTGAAGATAAGATATTTGGCGGAGCGATACCCAAGAACTATATACCCTCAATTGAAAAAGGTATCCAGGAAGCCAGAAAGAAAGGTGTCCTGGCTGGCTATCCAGTGGTTGATTTCAAAGTAGTTCTCTACGATGGTTCTTACCATGAAGTAGATTCTTCAGATATTGCCTTTAAAATAGCAGCTTCCATGGCTTTTAAAAAGGCGATGAAAGAAGCCAGACCGACCATTCTTGAACCCATTATGACCGTCGAAATTTACACCCCGGAAGCTTATATGGGAGATATTATGGGTGCCCTTAATGGACGCCGGGGGAAAGTTCAGGGCATGGAGCAAAAAGGTAATATGAGAATTTTAAGGGCCCTGGTCCCTATGTCTGAAATGTTAGATTTTGAACCGACTTTAACTTCAATTACCGGCGGCCGCGGGTCATTTTTGATGGAATTTTCTCATTATGAGGAAGTTCCGGTTCAGATTCAGCAAAAAATCATTGCTGAAGCAGTCAAAGAAGGCCGGATCAGGCCGGAAGAAGAATAATCAGACAGGCACCTGAAACCTGAGCCAATCCTCTCAATTCTGTCTTTTTAACTGGCCGAAAAAAGGTCAGCCGCTTTTCGTCTGGCTCTGACCCTGTAATTAATGTTATTATAGTAACTAAAAAAATATCAGGAGTAGAGCTATGCCGAAATCAAAGGTTTTCATTTTGATGATATCTACCCTTTTCTTTCTGCTTATCCAATCAATTCCGGATGGGGCTTCAGCCTGCACTTTAATTGTAGCTTCTGGCCGGGCGACCACCAGCGGCCGGCCGTTATTATGGAAAAACCGCGATACCTCAGAGGTGCTGAACAAGCTGATGTATTTTAAAGGGGCTAAATACGGTTTTATTGGTTTGATTAATTCCACTGATGCCACCGGCCGGGAGATCTGGGGAGGATTAAACGATCAGGGACTGGCCATCATAAATTCTCAAGCCGATGATCTGGCGGTCAAGGACAAAAAATATGATGGGGCCGATAACGGTCTCCTGATGAAGATGGCTCTGGGTGAATGTGCAACGGTCGATGAGGTTGAGAAGCTCTTGCAGAGAGAAAAAGGCCAGTCTGACCTGGCCGCTAATTTTGGGGTGATAGACGCCCTGGGCGGAGCAGTCTTTTTTGAAACTTCGAGTGATTATTATACGCGCTTTGACACCGCCGACAAAAAAGTCGCTCCTTTTGGTTATATCGTCAGAACCAATTTTGCCTATACTTCGCCTGATTACCTGGAAGGTGGCGGCTTTATCAGGCTGGAAAGAATGTCCCATCTGGCCGAGACCGCCCTGGCGACTGGCCAGCTGGATGTCCGGTTTGTATTGCAGCAGGCGGCCAGGGATTTAAACCACGAAAAGCTCCATTCTTACCCTCTGGCCATGACCTTGCCCCAGGATCCGGCCCGGCCGTTATATATAAATACTAATGACACTATAAACCGAAACAGTACGGCCGCGGCTATTGTCTTCTCTGGAGCTCCTTCTCCCCAGCGGGCAGATCTGGCTACCATGTGGGTCATTCTGGGCCAACCGGTGACTTCCGTAGCAATACCCGTCTGGCCTTATTCGGGGAAAATTCCAGAAGTGGCGGCGGCTTCCGGCCAGGAAACCTGCCAATTAAATTCTCTCTCCCGAAAATTAGTGGCTTATCTCTATCCTGATCGACGAGGCCGGATGCCTCAATATCTAAATGTGACCCGGCTGAGAACTTATGGTGGAGAAGGACTGCTGACCAAACTCCTGCGGATAGAAAATCAGCTCCTGGAGAGGACCTCAGCTCAACTGTCTTTCTGGGAAAAAAAGAAAGAACCAGCCGACCAGGTTGCCCGGTTTCAGACAGAAATGGCTAATTTTGTCTGGCAGTCTTTACGGCTGGAATTTTCAGATTTAAAATAATTTTTTTAGCCTGGAATTTATCAATCAGAAAAAAGACCAGGCCAAAATCAGGCTAACTGCTTAAAATCGACCTGAGAGGGAGGCCAGTATGAATTTTAAAAAGCCAGCTATTTTCAGTCTAATTATTTTTCTGAATCTTGTTTTTTATTCCGCAGCTTCAGATCTCAAAACACCGGCTGAAGAGACAAGATATACGGCTTACAGCCAGAATGAAGATATTGCCAGGTTCCTCTCCCGGCTTCAAAGTCAATCAGAAGTTTTAAAAGTCAGGTTAATCGGCCGGACTAAAGAAGTTGAAAATTATCCGGCTAAGGATCTTTATCTCTGTCTGCTGACCGAGGAAGGAGTGGCTGATCCCCAGGGTCTGAACCGGCAGAAGCCAACCATTTTTTATTTTGCCTCTCAGCACGGCAACGAACAATCAGCCAAAGAAGCAGCCCTCCGGCTGATCAGGGATCTGGCTGTCGGCGATCTAAAACCATTGCTTAAAAAGGTCAATGTTCTGGTTATGCCTCAGTCCAATCCTTACGGTAATTTTTATAATGTCAGGGAGAATGAAACAGGTCTGGATCTCAATCGGGACCACGTCAAACTGGAAGGCGAAAGCACCCAGACCATTCACCGGATCTTTAATCTTTACCAGCCTGAGGTTACCATGGATGTTCATGAAAAAGGGGACGATTACTACCGGGTGTCAGTCGGCTGTGTTTCCAACTTGAATATCCATGAATCGCTTCAGGCTTATTCCCGTCAGGTTATTCTGCCCGGAATTGAGCAAAAACTGGAAAAAAGGAAAATTACTTTTCATGAATATCTGGTCAGCGATTACTTAGGCCTGGATACTTCTTCGGGTGCCAGTATCTCACCTCAAGAGGAAAGAGAAATATTGTGGCGTTATAGTACAACTGACCTGAATGATGGGCGAAACAGCCTGGGCATCTATGAGACATTATCCTTTATTCAGGAAGGGGCCTCCCGCCATGACCTGGAAACGCTGGAAGCCAGGACTAACTGGCAATATCAGGGGATTCGGGCTCTGGCTGAAATTGTGGCTGACCGCCCGGGAGAGATTATCAGCCTGGTCCGGGGACTCAGGACTAATCTTCAAAAGAGAGCCGAACTAAGAGCCACAGACGATCCTGTCGAGCTGAAGATGGATTATGTCCGCGATGAGCGGGAGCCACAACTGGTAGTCAAAAGCTTTGAGCCCTCAGCCTCGCCGATCAGAGGTATTCTTAAGGTTGACAAAAAGGCCGGCGACTATCTAACAGCCGAAGAGCTGTCTCCTTATCGAGGGCCTTCCGGTTTGAAGGTCATAACCAGGGTGGAGAAAAACTGGTTTCCACGGGTAGAATCAAAGCTGGCAGTTAGCCGGCCGCTTGGTTATATAATTCCCGCTGGCCGGCTGGACGTGGTTGACGTTCTTCTGGCCCATGGAATCAAAGTCCAGATGATAGACAAGGAGGCTTCAGTTAAGGTTGCCGCTTATCAGATTACCAGTCTGGTGCCAGCCAGGGCTGATTATTTAGCCCCGGAAAAAATAGAAGTCCGGAAAGAAGAGCAGGCCCGGCTGGCGAAAAAAGGCGACTTTTTTGTTTCCTGCTCCCAACCGGCTGCCAACCTGATTCCCGGACTGCTTGAACCCCAATCGGACTATGGCCTGATCCGCTATTTCAAGTTCAAGCTGGTGCCTGAAACCGGTAATTATTTTGATCTGTACCGACTGGAGGGGCCAGCTGACCTGGAGTTGGTTGATTATAAGTTATGGAAATAACCAGGCCTTTATAATAATTTTTCGAGTTTGGCTTTAAATTCAAGAGGCAACTGGCTTTTTGCTTTGAGAAATTCTGCCTGATTCTTTTGCCCCATTTTGACCAGAGCCATAGTTCCAAAACAGGCAGATGGTCCTTCCGGATGTTTTTCACTGTATTTTATGAGATTAGAATATTTGTTTCTGGCTTCTTCTTTCTGGCCAAGATGTTCAAGGCAGATAGCTTCCAGGTAATCTTGAAGCCTTTCATCCGGATCAAAAGGCCGGCCGGTGCCAAGCTGCTCGGGGTATTCTTTTGACCGGGCTAAGTCTTTCAAAGCTCCGGTCCAATCGCCTTCAAGCATTTTATTTAAGGCTAAATGCAGGTGGGTCCGGACAAACAAATTGTGAACTTCACTGGCTCCCTCATAGGGTAGAACATTCATCCGGTCAAGGAGTTCTGAGGCTGCCTGATACTGGTTGTTGGCCAGCCAGGCTTTAACCGTATCTGACTGGAGATAGACATTATCGGGAAATTTTTCCAGGCCAGCCAGAGAGTTTTTCAAAGCTGAATCAGCCAGCTGATTGGTCAGTTCAAAGGTTATTAAATGATGCCAGGTCCGCCAGGCAGCCGGTGCAAGGGAATTGGCCTTTTTAAAGTCAAGGTAGGCTTTCTCTTTCTGGTCAGGATTAAGATAAGCTCGGGCAATAAAGACCGGGTAATAATCAGCTTCATTTAGAGTCTGGAATAAATCCTTAGCCTCTTCTATCCGCCCTTTAGACCAGAAGATTAAACCGAGATAATATCTGAATTTCCAGCAATCCGGTTTCTGCTTGGCGGCCCAGTCAACAACCGGAATCGATTCTTCCCGGAAAGGGAAAACCAGATAGGGGGAAGCGGCCGCCGCCCTGTCCAGATAAGCCTGGCTTTTTTCGGCTTCTGCTTTCCGGCTGAGAAAAGCCAGCCAGGTCAGAATTTCAGGATTCTCAGGAGCCAGTTTTAAGAGTTCTATGGTTCTGTCTATCTGACCAATCTTCGAGTAATGAAGGGCCAGTTCGAGATAGGTTTCACCGGGGAATTCATTTTTAATTGATGACCTGAAATCTGCCAGCTGCCGGTCCGAAGGCTCAAGAAGATAGTGTTCATAGCGGGCCAGATGATTAAGCGGATCAAGCCCCAGTAGCTTCTCAATAGCTTTTTTAGCTTCTTGTTTTTTCCCCTGGGCTCGCTTAACAGTGGCCAGGAGCTCATAAGGCAGGGGATTCTGCTGGTCAAAATTGGTGGCCCGGGAAGTAAATTCTTCGGCCAGGCTGTAGTCTTTTTCATTAAGGGCCAGCCCGGCCAGCTCGAGGTTAGCTGGCAAAGCATAAGCAGCCGAGCGGGCGGCCCAGCCAAAGGCTTCTTTAGCTCCGGTTAGATCATTTAATCTGAGGCAGGCCAGTCCATAGCTAAAATTAGCTTCCGGGTCATACATCGAGATTTCGAGAGCTTTCCGTCCGTATTCAATGGCTTTTTCCGGCTGGCCGCGCCACAGGTAGAGTTCGGCTAACCGGCTTAAAGCCGGCACATGACCTGGCTCTTTCTCAATTACCTGAAGGTACTTTTCCAGAGCCGCGGCTCGTTCCCTCTCATTCTGGAGCAGCTTCCCGGCTAGATACAGAGCCTCGGCTGAGTCGCCGTCAGGACGATGGAAGTTAAAGGGTCGCTTTATTTCGTTAGGCTTCTGGTTGTTCTGGTGAATTATTTTCTGGCCCAGATAAATTACCAGTTGATCAGGATCGGTCAGCCGGCCAAGCTGGAAGTGTTTCTTTTCAGCCGGTCGCAGCTGTATTTTTTGATTAAATATTTCTTTTTTATCTTCTTTAATTATTAAACTGTTATTAATAGCTTCCAGGGGATAAAGGCCGAGCTCATAACCATTGTCATTTTTATTCAGGCTTAGCACTAGCTGCGGGCTGGCTCCGGCCATTTCACCTATTCCGCTATATGGGAACCAGATTTCCTGCCAGCGGTCGGAAATGGCTGGAGGCAGAGCCCCGTGGTCTGATTGATTGAAAAGCCGGCCAGCCTGGGGTTCGCTGTATTGCCCGTTGGTATCAGTTAAAAGATTGACCCAGATCTCACCGGCCCGGCTTAAATCCCAGATCCAGATTTTTTTACCGGGAATATCTGGATAAAGCGCCCAGTGCCCGTAGCCGGCGTCAGAGTTCTGGTAATAGGCCCCGAAAAAATTATCATAAGTGCCAACCACAAAATAACTCTTGGCGCCGTTAAAGGCATTATTTTTGTACCACGATAAATCCCGGTCAAGTCCATCAACCGGCCAGGTCTCGAGAGGAACAGAGTAATCATGACCGATAAAGTACTGGCCAGGGACAACATAATGCAGATCAGGAGCAACCGGGATGGCGGCATTCATCCAGGCATAATAGGATTGATGAAAGGAGCTGGGATTGGTCCAGCGGGCCCTGGTTTCAAAATAAGCCCGGTCAGGATGAACAACTATGGTTACTTCCCAGCGGCTGCGTGAAGGCCAATCATAATTGCCGACCGTGCAGGCCAAACTGCCATCAGGTCTTTTATCCAGATAATAATCGACCGGAGTAGCGGTAGCCGGGGTATGGCCAATAACTCCAAAATTAAACTCGATTCCTCCTGAGGTCCAGGGGCCGCGCAAGGCTATTTCCCGGAATTTTAAAACCTGGTTGGTATAGATGAATTCCCGGCCGGTTTTTAAATCTTTAGCTCCCCAGATCTTGCCTCCGACTTCAGGCAGGATCGAAACTTCAAGATATTTATTTTTAAGCCGGACGACAGTCCACTCCTGCTGGCTGGGCTCCTGACTGAAACCGTTAAAGACAAAATAAGGATAAATCTTAGCCCCGGCTCCCCAGAGTGAAGAGCGGGCAAAGACTGGAATCGGGTCAGGATCGGAGAACGGATAAGTGGTGATTATTTCTTTTTTGATCGAGTAAGAGACCCGGCTGGAAGGAGAACAGCCGGAAGACAGCAAAACAGACATGACCAGCAGGCCTAAACCAGCCGAGCCCGTGATCCGCTTTAAAATATTTGGCATTTCATTTACTCCAGAAATATTTAGGTTTTATCCTTTACCTTCTTATTAATTCTCTATCTTCCCACAGGTTTGATTTTAATTTCAATAGGCTGGCAGTCGCCGGCCCATCAAGGGGAAAGCCAGCTAATGGCTGATAATTTATTGACTTTTTTGCCTGGCTTTTTGGCTTCTTCATTTCCCTTAAGGCTAAAACCTCTTCTGATAAAAGAGGCTAATAGTCTGAACCCCGGCTGCTCAGGTCAATTCAGATTAGTTAGCGGACAGCAGCTCTCTTACTGTCTGGCCAATTCGAGCTGGATTATCTATTATCCTGACCCCGGCGCTGGCTAAGAGGTTAAGCTTGGCCTGAGCGGAACCCTGGCTCCCTTCAATTATAGCCCCGGCGTGCCCTAAACGTTTTCCCGGCGGAGCAGTGATTCCAGCTACATAGGCAGCTACCGGCTTGGGGTAATTTGATTGCTTCAGATAGTCAGCCGCCTCTTCTTCAGCCGTTCCACCTATTTCTCCGATCATAATGACAGCTGCTGTCTCCGGGTCATCTTTGAACATCTCCAGGAGCTCTTGAAATTTCAAACCGACAATCGGGTCTCCACCCATCCCGATGGCGGTTGATTGCCCGAAACCAAGCTGGCTGAGCTGGTAAACGGCTTCATAAGTCAGAGTTCCTGATCTGGAGATAATGCCCATCTGACCAGGCCGGTGAATACTGGCCGGCATGATCCCGGCTTTGCTTTTACCAGGTGAGATCAGACCCGGAGTATTTGGACCTATCAGCCACGAGTTATGTTCCTTTAAATATCTTTTTGCTCTCAGCATATCAATGTTCGGGATGCCCTCAGTTATGCAGACGATGAGTTTAATTCCGGCCGCAGCTGCTTCCATTATGGCTTCGGCTGCAGCCAGCGGAGGAACAAAGATGACAGAAGTATCAGGGGCTTCCGCTCTGACCGCCTGCTCGACAGTATTAAAAACCGGCAGGCCTAAGTGAAGTTGTCCGCCTTTTCCCGGGGTTACTCCGCCAACCACTCTGGTGCCATATTCGAGCATTCGCTCAGTATGAAAGGAAGCCTGTTTGCCGGTTATTCCTTGAATCAGAACTCTTGATCTGTCATCAAGAAGAATACTCATTATGTGCCTCTTTTCCCCTGAAGTTTAAGACTGGCTTAAACTGACAGCCAGCCTGGCCGCCTGTTCAAACTCATTGACAAAATAAAAAGGAAGACTGGCCTCTTCTAAAATTTTCTTGCCTTCAGCTACATTGGTCCCTTCCAGCCTGATGACCACCGGCTTCTGCAGAGACATTTTTCTGGCTGAGGCCACTATTCCCCTGGCCACTAAATCACAGCGGACTATGCCACCAAAAATATTAATCAAACAGGCTTTTACCTGATCATCACCAGCCAGAATTTCAAAGGCCTGACCAACAGCCTCTTCGGTGACTCCGCCTCCAATGTCAAGAAAATTAGCCGGCTGGCCACCGAACAGCTGGATTATATCCATGGTGGCCATGGCCAGGCCGGCACCGTTGACCAGGCAGCCAATCTGACCCTCCATTTTTATATAATTTAATTTATAGCTTCGGGCCTTTTTCTCCTCAGGCGAAACTTCTGCCCAATCCTCCAGACTGGCCAGCTCCGGCTGGCGGGTCCGGCCACTGTCATCAAAATCCAGTTTGACATCGGCCGCTACCAGCCTATCTTCAGCTGTTAAAATGAGGGGATTAATTTCCAGCAGTTTGACATCCTTGGCCACGAAAAATTCGGTTAGTTTTTTCAGGTAATCGAGAGTGGTTTTAAAAGCTGGTTCAGGGAGCTCCAGAAAATAGGTCAGATTTCTGGCTTGGAAGGGAAGAAGACCAGCTTCTGGATAAAAATATTCTTTTTTGATGGCCTCCGGATTTGATCTGGCCAGTTCTTCTATTTCAATTCCACCCTGGCGGCCAGCGATGGCAGCTATTCTTTCGTTTTTCCGGTCAATGACCAAACTGAAATAAATCTCTTTTTGGACTTGAAGTGCTTTTTCCACCAGAATCTTTCTGACGGTTAGCCCGCGACCAGCACTCTGGGAGGTAATGAGCTTTTTCCCCAATAAGTTCCTGGCTTCTAACCAGGCCTTTTCTGGAGAATCAGCCAGCCTGATACCGCCTGCTTTGCCCCGGCCTCCAGATAGAATCTGAGACTTAATAATGACCGGACAACCAAGCTGTTCAGCTGCCGCCTTTGCTTCTCCGGCCGTTTCAGCTAACTGTCCGGCAGGGATAGTTATCCCCAGTTGCTTTAAAAAGTCCTTAGCCTGATATTCATGGATAAGCATCTTGCGTCCTTACCCGGTTCATTGGGAGATAAGAAAAAGGCGGAGCATTCACTCCGCCTTTTTAGCTCGTTTCTTTCTGATTTTTTGTTTGTTTTTAAGCCGGTTCTTCTTCAACTCAGATTTTGCATTCAGCCACAGTTTTGCTAACAGAAGCAATCGTCTTGGCGAATTGAGCTTTTTCTTCCTCAGTCAGCTTAATCTCAAATATCTTCTCCGCACCCTTAGCGCTAATCAGGCAGGGGACGCCGATAAACAGGCCCTGAGCACCATATTCGCCTTCGCACAGGGCTGCACAGGGAAGGATACGCCTTTTATCCTTCAGGTAAGATTCAGCAATGACAATGGCACTCCAGGCCGGGCTAAAGAAAGCTGAACCCTTGCCGAACAACTTAACGATTTCAGTTCCGGCTTCCCTCGTCCGGTCAATTAAGCGGTTAATTTGTTCCTGGGTAGCCAATTCGGTCAGGGGAACTCCGCCAACTGTTGTCAAACGGGGTAGGGGAACCATATCAGGACCATGTCCTCCGAGAACTGGACCGGAGATATCAGCTACTGACACGCCGAGTTCCATCGAGATAAAAGCCCGCCAGCGGGCAGTATCAAGAGTCCCGGCCATGCCGACTACCTGATTCTTCGGAAAGCCAGTAATCTTATGGAAAACATAAACCATAGCATCAAGCGGGTTGGTCACAATGATACAAAAGGCATGAGGAGCATACTGCTTAACCCCATTGGCCACTTCAGTTATGATTTTGATGTTGACATTCAACAGGTCTTCTCTGGTCATGCCTGCTTCCCGGGGCTTGCCAGCGGTGATGATGACTACATCGGCGCCTTCAATATCTTTATAATCTGAAGTGCCGGTAATGTTGGCATCATAATTACCATGAGGAGCCATCTCCATCAGATCGAGGGCTTTACCTTTGGCTACATTAGCATACTGAGGGACATCCAGAATAACTATGTCACCCAACTCTTTCTGGGCAGCCAGCATGGCCAGAATCTGGCCAATTTGACCGCCGCCAATTAAAGCTATCTTTTTTCTCATAAACAACTCCTTCTAATAAGAATTTTTGCTAAGTTATAATAAAATTATCTTTTAGGCTTCTGATCAGCTTTTAACGTAACCTTCCCAGGTCTCTTTTAGTTTTGGATTTCTCAGCCAGTCGAGCAAATAATCAGTAAAGTCTTTGCCGGTGGCTCCGGTCGGGCGGCCGGTAATTGCTAATTTCTTTTCATATTGCCCGCAGATATCCAGAGCCATCTCCAGCTGGCTGGCTTTTTCTTGATATCCAATATGGCCGACAAGCATGGCCGCCGCTCTGATCATGCTGGCTGGATCAGCGTATTGGGCCCGGCCCTCTTTGACCATCCGGGGAGCTGAACCATGAATGGCTTCAAACATGGCATATTGCTTGCCGATATTGGCACTGCCAGCGGTGCCAACCCCGCCCTGAAATTCAGCCGCTTCGTCGGTCAAAATATCTCCGTAGAGGTTGGGAAGAACGAAGACCTGAAATTCCCGGCGCCTTTTTTCATCGACCAGTTTGGCAGTCATAATGTCAATGTACCAGTCATCAGCCTGGATTTCAGGATATTCTTTGGCCAGGCGGTAAAAATTTTCGAGGAAACGTCCATCAGTAGTTTTAATCACGTTGGCTTTAGTCACACAGGTGATTCTGGTCTTTTTATTTTTCCGGGCATGTTCGAAAGCCAGACGGGCGATGCGGTCGGCACCCGGGCCAGTTATGAGTTTAAAGTCAATGGAGATATCCTCATCAACATCTATCCCATAGGGTCCTAAAGCATAAAGGTCTTCGGTGTTTTCCCTGAAAAAGATCCAGTCAATACCCTGCCTGGGAACCCTGACCGGTCTGACATTGGCGAACAGGTCGAGTTCCTTTCTCATGGCGACATTGCAGCTTTCAATATTTGGCCACGGATCGCCTTTTCTGGGCGTGGTGGTCGGGCCCTTCAAGGTAACATGATATTTCTTTATTTCAGCCAGAACATCATCCGGTATGGCCTTATTATGGGCGGCCCGGTTTTCGATGGTTAAACCGTCAATTGTGGCTATAGTAACTTTACCCTTTTTTAGCTCGTCCTCGAGAATAAAGCGAAGGATCCGTTCGGCTTCGGTGGCGATATAAGGGCCGATTCCGTCTCCTGGCAGTATCCCTATTTTGATCGGCAAGATCTGGCCGTAATCAAGCCAATCAGGTGCAGATTTAATTCTCTCCATCCTTAACATCTGGTCTTCCAGCAAGCGGCCAAAATGGTCTTTGGCTTTTTGGATAGCTGTCGCGTTAATCATTTTACCTCCTGATCAATTTAATTAATTTTAAAATTATTAGCGCTTAAAAATTGTATTATTTCAACCCGATAAAATCAATAGTTTTTAAAGGCCTGTCCGGATATTTTAGTTCTGGAAAGGAATAGCTGCCTGGCCGGTAAACAGGTAGTAAAAGTTTTGACAATCTTTTTTAGAATTCATAAGATATAAACTGAAGTCTTTTTCGATTTATCAATTTAAAGATCTTAACAGGAGAAATTAAAATGCTGGATAGTTATTATCAAAAAGCTGAAGACCGGAAAAGAGCTGGTTTACCGCCTCTCCCTTTAACTCCGGAAGAAACCACTGAGTTGTGTCAATTGCTCGAAAATCCGCCGGCCGGCCAGGAACAGGAACTGGTTTATCTTTTAGAAGAGAGAGTTTCCCCTGGCGTTGATCCGGCAGCCAGAATAAAAGCCAGCTGGCTTGAAGACCTGACTTTAAAGAGGCGGCAATCGCCGGTTATCAATCCGTCCAGAGCAATCTTTCTCCTGGGAACAATGCTGGGTGGCTATAATGTTGATCCTCTGGTCTCTTTGCTTCAGGAAGCTACCCTGGCGCCCCAGGCAATTCAAGCTCTGGCTAAAATCATCCTGGTTTATGGAGCTTATGATAGAATTCTTGCTCTTAGCCGGACAAATCAATATGCCAGACAGGTGCTGGAAGCCTGGGCTAAGGCTGACTGGTTCCGTTCCCGTCCTGAATTTCCTGAAAAAATGATCTTGAAGGTCTTTAAAGTTGACGGGGAAATCAACACCGATGATTTCTCTCCAGCCAGGCATGCCTGGAGCCGTCCGGATATTCCACTTCATGCCCAGAGTATGGGTGAGACGCGCTTCCCAGGTGGAATTGAAACCATCAGAAAATTCCGGGAAGAAGGCTACAAAGTGGCCTTTGTTGGCGACGTGGTTGGAACCGGTTCTTCCCGCAAATCGGCCTGCAATTCCCTGATGTGGCATATTGGTGAGGACATCCCATATGTCCCCAATAAAAGGCGGGGAGGAGTGGTTATCGGCGGGCTGATCGCGCCAATATTCTTTAATACAACTGAAGACTCAGGTGGCCTGCCGGTTCAAGCTGAAGTCAGTCAGCTCAAAACCGGTCAGGTTATTGTGATTGAAACCCGTTCAGGCTTGATCAAGGACGAAGCTGGACAGGTCTTGAGTAAGTTTGACTGGAGACCGGTAACGATAAAAGACGAATTCCGGGCTGGCGGCCGTCTTAACCTGATCATCGGACGCCAGTTAACCGGCCGGGCCAGGAAAGACCTTGGACTGGGCGAAGCTGATTTTTTCACTAAAGTCAAAAACCCGGAAGTCAAACCAGGTCAGGGTTTTACCCTTGCTCAGAAAATCATCGGCCGGGCCTGCGGTCTGGTGGGAGTTTTACCTGGAACTGCCTGCGAACCTAAGATGACTACAGTTGGCTCTCAGGATACGACCGGGCCAATGACCGCCGATGAGCTTAAAGAACTGGCCTGCCTCGAGTTCCAGACTGAACTTTTCATGCAATCCTTCTGTCACACGGCTGCCTATCCGAAGCTGACCGATGTCAAAATGCATCAGAGCTTAGCCACCTTCGTCATAGACAGAAAGGGAGTGGCTCTGAAACCAGGCGATGGCATCATCCATTCCTGGCTGAACCGTTTGATTCTGCCTGACACGGTTGGAACTGGCGGAGATTCACATACCCGATTTCCGGTTGGCTTGAGCTTCCCGGCCGGCTCCGGTCTGGTCGCTTTTGCCGGGGCCCTCGGCTTTATGCCTCTTGATGTGCCCGAATCAGTTCTGGTCAGATTTTCCGGGAGATTGAATCCAGGTATTACTCTGAGGGATGCGGTTAATGCTATTCCTTACTTTGCCATAAAAAAAGGCTTATTGACTGTTGCCAAGAAGGGCAAAAAGAATACTTTTAACGGCCGGATACTTGAAATAGAAGGTCTGGAAGATTTAACTGCCGAGCAGGCTTACGAACTAACCGATGCTTCAGCTGAAAGATCAGCGGCGGCTGCGGTCATTTCACTCCGGGAAGAGAGAGTTGTTGAGTATTTAAAGAGCAATATAGCTCTGATGAAAAAAATGATTGAAGCCGGTTATCAGGAGGCCTCAACCCTCGAGAAAAGAATAAAAGCGGCTGAAGACTGGTTAAAGAATCCGGTTCTTTTAAAGCGTGATCCTGAAGCTAATTATGCCGCTATTCTGGAAATAGACCTGGCCGAAATTAAAGAGCCAATTCTGGCCTGTCCCAATGACCCGGACGATGTTAAGTATTTGTCAGAGGTTGCCGGGGATAAAATTGATGAAGTCTTTATCGGCTCCTGTATGACCAATGTTGGTCACTTCCGGGCAGCGGCTCGCCTGTTTGACGGGGCTCCTTACCCGGCCACCAGAATCTGGATTACTCCGCCCACCAGGATGGACCAGCTGCAGTTAAAGAAAGAAGGACTGCTGGCTACTTTTGCCCAGGTGGGAGCCAGGGTGGAAATACCTGGCTGTTCTCTTTGTATGGGTAACCAGGCCAGAGTCAGGCCAGGCAGCACAGTTATTTCTACCTCCACCAGGAATTTTGATAACCGCCTGGGAGATGGAGCCAGGGTTTATTTAGGGTCAGCCGAGCTGGCTGCCATAGCGGCCATCAAAGGCGAACTGCCCTCAGCCGCAGATTATTTTACCCTGATGAAAAATAAAATTTTGCCTTATGCCGGTGACATTTACCGTTATCTTGAGTTTCATGAGATGAGTGATTTCAGTCTAATTCAAGGCTAAAGGAGCATGAACCGGGAAAGGTTGAAAGTGGCAGGTGACAGATGAACATAATTAATCTAAAGGGGAAAAAGGCTTTAGTTACAGGTGGCTCCAGAGGGATAGGACAGGCAACAGTCAGGTTTCTGGCTGAAGCAGGAGCGGAGGTAGCTGTCCATTATAACAGTAACCTGAAGGCAGCTCTCGGGGTCAGGCAGGAGATTGAGGGCCAGGGGGGAAAATGCCTTGTCGTTCAGGCCAATATGGCTAACAAGAAAGAAGTGGACCGAATGGTGGCTGACTGTCTGAAAGCCTGGGGAACAATAGATATCCTCATCAATAATGCCGGTATCTGGACCTACGGGGAAATTGGCCAGATGACCGAAGAAACCTGGAGGGAGACAATGGCAGTTAATCTCGATGGGGTCTTTTATGCTACCAGGGCTGTTGTTCCGGCCATGAAGCAAAGCAGGCGAGGCTGGATAGTCAATGTGGCTTCGACGGCCGCCATCAGGGGTGAAGCTTTTCATTCTCATTATGCTGCCAGCAAGGGTGCCCTGGTGGCTATGACCAAGTCGCTGGCGGTCGAGCTGGCTCCCTATAACATTCTGGTTAACTGCGTTGCCCCTGGCTGGGTAGAAACCGAGATGAACACTGAAGTTTTTAAAGATCCTGGCTATAAAGAAAAGATAAGACAATCAATACCGCTCAAAAGAATTCCTGATCCAGAAGATATAGCCGGGCCAATATTATTTCTGGTTTCTGATCTGGCTAAGCATATAACCGGTGAGACTTTGAATGTCAATGGGGGGGCGGTTTTAGCCGGCGGTTAAAAATAGTTGCCAAAATTCAATTTTTTTGCTATTTATAAGACAAAAACAAAGGAGGGACAAAATGGAGGAGGTGGAAATTGGGCGAATTAGCCATTATTTCTCAAAAATTCAGGTCGGAGTAGCCCGAATAACCGGTGGCAGGTTGAAAGTCGGAGACGTGGTTCATATTAAGGGGCATAGCTCAGATTTTTTTCAGAAAATTGAATCAATGCAAATTGAGCACCAGCCGGTTGAGGAAGCCCGGGCCGGGGAAGAAGTGGCTTTCAAGGTTGATATGCCAGTCAGGGAAAACGACCTGATCTTTAAAGTCCAGGAATAGCCATTGATGGAAGAGACAGACCTTAATTTATCTTACTGGTTGACAGCCGCAGGCTAAATATGATATTTAAGGGGAAAGAAAATGGCTAAAAAGTTTGTTTCGATAGTCATCGTTCCTAACTGGAAGACGCATTTCAAGACTGTAAATGTCTCTCAAAAAGCCATCCGGGCCATTTTAGGGGCCAGCATAGCCTTCGCCGTTATCTTTGCCTTTTTCCTTCTTGATTATTTTTCCATGACCATGACCAAAGCCAAGTACAAGGAACTCCTCAAGGAGACGGCTGCTCAAAAAGAAACTATAACCGGTTATGAAAACACCATTGCCCAGATGAAAGAAACCATTACCAATTTTGAAAACTATGCACGCAAAATTAACGTTCTGGCTGGAATTCAATCTCCAAACAATATAGAAGGGGAACCGGGTATTGGTGGCGGGGAAAGAGTCGATCTCAATTTAACCAACAAGACAGGTAAAGAAGTTTCGCCGGGAGCCATTCAATCTATCAAGCAGAGAGCTGAATCGGTGGAGAAAAACCTTAATTATATGTACCAGTTTTTTGAAAACCAGTCGACCACTCTGGCGACGACTCCGACTGTCTGGCCAACTGTTGGCTGGGTTTCTTCTTCGTTTGGTTCAAGAATTGACCCCTATACCGGCCGGAATGCTTTCCACACGGGTCTTGATATTGCTACTAATCTGAATAATCCGGTGGTGGCCACGGCCAATGGAGTTGTCGTTCAAGTAGGTTTTGATAAATATAAAGGGAATTTTGTCTGTATCAGTCATGGCAACGGCCTGTCAACTGAATACTGGCATCTTCAAAAATATGCGGTCAAAGTCAGTCAAAAAGTTGACCGGGGGCAGGTTGTAGGTTATATTGGCCAGACAGGGAAAGCCCTTGGGCCTCACCTTCATTATGAAGTTCATTTGAATGGCAAGCCGATTAACCCCATTGATTATATAATTGAAGAGTAGTCTTCCAATTCAGAGCAGGCCAGCAAAATCAGGCAGGCCGAAAGGGGAGCTGCCTGGGCTGATCGTCTCAGCCGAGTTTAGTTCCGGTCTTGATTTTCCTGCTCAGACTAAAGGCGTAAGCAGGCATTTCTTTCTTGCTTTCTGGCTTTATTCTTTCTATCAAGTAGATTGTGTTCTGGCCGCAGGCCACATAGATGCCGGGCTTATCAATCTGAATGATTTCACCCGGGGATGAAGCAGTATAGGCTCCAGCCAGAAGCTGGCCTGATAAGATTTCAAATTTCTTGCCAGCCAGATAACTATAAGTCCCGGGCCAGGGAAAAAAGGCTCTGACCTTGAAGTCAATAGCCTGGGCTGGCTCCTGCCAGTTAATCTGTCCTTGCTCTTTGGTCAATCTGGGAGCATAGGTAGCCAGCTCAGTCGCTTGAGGAACCGGCTTAATTTCGTTTATTCTGGCCAGGGTATCAACTAAAAGCCGGGCACCCAGATAAGACAGCCTGATCTCCAGCTCGTGGGCATTTTCCCCGGGCAGGATTTCAACTTCTTCTTGAGCCAGGATTGGGCCCTGGTCCATCTTTTCATTGAGCTCCATAATAGTGACGCCAGTCGTCCTGTCTCCATTGAGGATAGCCCACTGGACAGGAGCGGCTCCCCGGTATTTAGGCAGCAAGGAAAAATGGACATTAAGAGTTTTATAAGGAGGCAGGTAAATGATCGAAGCCGGTATGATCTGGCCATAAGCAACCACCACATTAATTTCAGGTCCAGCTTGCTTAAGAGCGGTCAAAACCTGACCATCGGCCTTGATTTTTTCGGGTTGAAGGCAAGTCAAGCCATGGTCCTGAGCAAAGACTTTAACAGGCGGGGGAGTTAGTTTTTTCCCCCGGCCAGCCGGCCGGTCAGGCTGGGTAATAACCAGCTTTATTTCATGCCCGGCCTGAATTAAGCTATTCAGGGCTGGTAAGGCGATGGTTGGACTGCCAAAAAAGGCAATCTTCATCTCTTCTGACCTTTCTCCTGCTCTCTGTTAAGCCTGTTTTTTATCAGGCCTTTTTTCAAAGGAGAAAGCCGGTCAATAAACAGCTTGCCCTCCAGGTGATCTATTTCATGAGCAAAAGCCCTGGCCAGAAGATCCCGGGCTTCGATAGTTACCTCCCGGCCGTCAAGATCATATCCTCTGACCACCACTCTTTCCGGCCGGACGACCTTCTCAAATATCCCCGGCACAGACAGACAGCCCTCTTCGGCTGTATTCTTTCCCTCTTCTTCCACTATTTTAGGATTGACCAGAATAAATAACTCATCTTTGTTTTCACCCACCGACAGGTCAACCGTAATCAGCCTTATTCCACGGCTGACCTGAGGAGCAGCCAAGCCCACCCCTGGCGCCCGGTACATAGTTTCAACCATATCGGTAGCCAGGTCCACAATTTCCTGGTTGATATCTTCAACCGGCTCTGCCTTTTGGGCCAGCAGGGGATGACCAATCTTGATTATCTTAAGTACCGCCATAATTATTTTATTTTAGTCCATAAACCAGGTGCTGGCAAATACCCGGTTCCTGTTATTAAGCTTGTAGTTATCTTAAATTAACACTCTGTTTTCTCAGACTACCGCTGATGGCGGTGGTGGTTCATCAGGAGCCCCGGCATTCTTCATCGGGATGGCTACCAGGTAAAGTCCAATTAAGACCAGAACAGCTATCCCCAGGATATAACTCGGATGAGCAAAAATGATGGGTATATCTTTGCCCACCACCCCCTGGAGGAAGAAGAATTTCCAGGCGGCCCGAATGAGACCGGTCAAGGCTTCGCCAGCGATTAAACCGGCAGCCAGGAGAACTCCAACATTCTCCACTCTGGCTTTTTGAGCTGGATTAAGTTTCTTCCTGCCTGTTGTTCGATCCAGAATTCCCTTAATCAAGCCGCCAACAAAAATGGCAAAGGTCGTCTCCAGGGGCAAATACATGCCCACCGACACCAGCATCGGCGAACTAACTCTAACCAGAATGAGAGCGAAGCCCATCATCATGCCGACAATAACCAGTGGCCAGGCCATTTCACCACCGACAATGCCCTGCGTTATGGCAGCCATTAAACCTGCCTGGGGAGCGGGCAATTCTTTGCTGCCAAAAGTAAAAGCTCCATGGAGAATCATCAAAGGAAAATAAAGAACCAGGGACGCCACCAGAACACCGAGTATGTCGCCAACCTGCATCTTCCAGGGTGTTCCTCCCAGGATGTGCCCAACTTTAAGGTCCTGAAGCATTTCTCCGGCTACGGCTGAAGAGACACAGACGACCGAAGCCACACCTAAGACAGCAATAATCCCGCTTGTTCCTCTGGCCCCAATCAGAACCATTAACAGGCCGGCAATAATCAGGGTTGACAGGGTTAGCCCGGAAATCGGGTTATTAGAAGAACCGATGGTCCCGACCAGATTTCCGGAGACGGCTGCAAAAAAGAAGCCAAAGATGGCCATAACCACCGCCGACAGGATGGCCGGCAAATAGCTTCCGGTAAAAAGCTTGTAAACAAAAATCATGAGGATCACGGTCAAAGTCATTAAAAACAGAACCAGCTTGATATTGAGGTCTTTTTCCACCCGGCTGGTAACTTCGGTCTGGCCGGCTGCCTTCTTGACATCACCAATTGATCTCTTAATGCCGGTCATCAGGTTTTTTCTCATTTTGAACAGGGTGTAGCCGGCACCAACCAGCATTCCGCCGACGGCAATCGGCCTGATGATGAATTTCCAGACATTGCTGATCAGGTCAGGCCAGGGTACATTGGCCATGGCTACCGACGGACCATAAAATTTTTCGACCAGCTGAGGCCCGAGGAAGTACATCAGAAGGGGAGCAAATAGTCCCCAGGCTAAAACGCCGCCAGCAAAGTTTAGGGAAGCCAGCCGCGGTCCAATAATATAACCGACCCCGATATAAGCAGGAGAAATTCCGGGGCCGGCGACGCTGACTACACCGCCGGTGCCGACCGTACCTGCTTCTTTGGATGGACCGAGACGAACAAAGCTTGAGCCAATTTTTCCCAGCTTGATAATGAATTCTTTAGAGGCAGAGAAGAGCTGAACCACGCCCAGTGAATAGATCAGGGCACCAACTCCCATCGCCTGGAACAAGAATTTTGCCCCGCCACTGCCTTTTTGGCCAGCTTTATGTATTTCGGCTGCGGCCACTGACTCAGGAAAAGGCAAGTCCGGGTCGGTAACCATAATTCGTCTTAAAAAGGTAACGAACAGAATCCCCAGCAGGCCGCCGACAAACATCAAAGCGGTTGACTGAAGATAGGCGCTGACCGTGTTGAATTTGGTCCAGACGCCGGTAATCAAAAAAGCTGGAATTGTAAAGATAGCTCCAGCCGCAACTGATTCGCCAATGGATCCAACAGTTCTGGCAATATTTTCTTCCAGAATAGAGCCTTTCATTATTTTTAACAGAGCCATACCTATAACCGCTGCCGGATAGGTGGCTGCAATGGTCATGCCGGCTCTCAGGCCCAGATAGGCATTGGCCGCTCCGAGAATAATGGTCATCACCAGTCCGAGCAAAATAGCCCGCAGAGTGAACTCTCTTTGATCAGTCTTTTCTGGTACAAAAGGCTTTTGATCCATCCGCCTCTCCTTTCTAAGCTTTTTCTTTATGTATATTAAATAATTCCAGACTAAGTCAAGCTAATTTTAACCTTTGGTAAGATGCCAGATAATTTGCCAGGGGAACGATTTTATGCTAAATATCTACATTGTTTAAGTTTTAATGATAAGCGAGGACAAGTATGAGCCTCTGGAGCTGGGTAAAAGACAGGCTGTTTTGTGATTTGGCGGTTGATCTGGGAACGGCCAATACGCTGGTCTACCTTAAAGGGAAAGGTATAGTAGTTCAGGAACCATCAATTGTAGTCATTAATGTCCAGACCGGCAAGATTGAAGCAGTCGGAGGACGGGCCAAGGAAATGCTCGGTAAAACCCCGAATAATGTGGTGGCCATCAAACCCATGAGAGACGGGGTAATAGCCGATTTCGAGATTGCCGAACGGATGCTTGATTATTTTATCAGGCGAGCTATGGAAAATCGCGGCTTTTTGCTCCGGCCAAGAATTGTTATTGGCATTCCAACTGGCATTACCCAGGTGGAGAGAAGGGCGGTCAAAGATGTTGCCCTTCGAGCTAAAGCCTCTGAAGTTTATATTGTCGAGCAGCCAATGGCGGCCGCGGTCGGGGCTAACCTGCCCATTTCCGAGCCCACCGGCAATATGATTGTTGACATTGGCGGAGGGACAACTGATATCGCCGTCATTTCCTTAAACGGTGTGGTTTTCAATCATTCGATAAGAATCGCCAGTAACGAGATGGATGAGTCTATAATTCAATACCTGAAAAAGAAATATAACCTGCTAATCGGCGAAAGAACAGCTGAACAGGTTAAGTGGCAGCTGGGCTCAGCTTATCCTCTCGACGAATCATTGACCATGGAGATTAAAGGCCGCGACTTGAGGGAAGGCATTCCAAGAACTATTGTGGTCGATGACCAGGAAATTAGAGAAGCTATAGAAGAAGTAGTGGCCAGCATCATTAATGCGGTTAGAATAGCTCTGGAAAGGACGCCGCCGGAACTATCGGCTGATATTATTGACCGCGGAATAATTTTAACCGGCGGAGGCGCCTTGCTCAAGAACCTGGACAAACGATTGAGAGAAGAAACTCAGCTGCCTGTTTTTCTAACTGAAGACCCGCTGACCTCGGTGGTCATGGGGGCAGGCAAGCTGCTGAATGATCTTGATCTCCTGCGCAAAATTTCTTTGGAGTAATCATAACTTTAAAGACGGATGTCACTTTCCCGGCAGGCTAAGAATAAATATTTGATAGGGGGGTTGCTCCTTGTTTTTAATTTGATTCTGATTTCTGTCCAGATCCCGCTGGGCAGTAAACAAACCCTGCTCGAAAAGTTATTCTTTACGGCTTTTTCACCGGTGCAAAAGGCAGCTGTTTCGGCTTTTAACTATGTCACTCAGGGCTGGCATAATATCCGGTCTTTAAAAGAGGCTCAACGAGAGAACCAGGAACTTAAGAAACAAATCTTCTTTTTAAACCAGGAAAAAGAGCTTTTACTGGAAAAATTGCGGCTCAGTCTGGATCAGCTTGAACTTGAAAAGAATTTCCAGTCACTTGAGGCTTCCATTCTTCCGGCCAGAATCATCGGCCTGGATACTGCTAATTATTTCCGGTCAGCGGTGATAGACCGGGGATCAGATGATGGAGTGACCAAGAATTTGGCGGTCTGTGACCGGTTCGGCCGGCTGGTAGGCAAAACGGCTGAACCAATTTCAGGCCACACGGCTAAGGTTATCCTGATTACTTCGGAAGAAAGCGGAGTCGCAGTCATCTCGGCCAGTGACCGGCTGCCCGGGATTCTGAGCGGAGATGGCCAGGGGAAGTGCCTGGTTAAATATGTCATGACCTCTTCTCCGGGTGGGGTTGTTGGTGATGAACTACTGACTTCTGGCTACGATCAGATCTTCCCGCCCGGACTGAAAGTGGGGAGAATAGCCTGGATCACCAGTCAGGCTGGCCTGTTTAAAAAAATTGTAGTCAAGCCTTATTTCAATTTTCAGGAACTGGGCCTGGTGGCTGTCCTCCGAACTGGCCAGGCTTTGAAGAGGTGAGGACCGTGAGAATCAGGAAAGGCTTAGTTCTGCTTTTAATGCTGGTCCTGGCTTTTGCTTTCTACAGCTTGCTGGGACGGCTGAATCCCGACCTGACTATTTTTATAAACACATTCATCATAGCGGTTCTTCTGGCCGCCATAATTTACGGAGAAATAGAAGGGGCAGTCATGGGGACGGTGGCCGGGCTGCTGGAAGATGCTTTTTCGCATGGCGTTTTTGGTCTGTCCGGCTTGAGTCTAACCATTACTGGCTTTTTAGCTGGCTGGTTTGCCCAGAAGATTAGTCTTAATTCTCTGGGCAAAAGGAGCGTTATCTTGTTTTTTTTCAGTCTATTCCAGCTTGTCCTCTGGATAGTACTTTATAATTTTGTTTTTAAAAAGAGCCTGCTTTACAGCCGGCCTGGCCTTTATCTTCAACCAGTCATAACTGCTATAATAACCAGTTTACTGGCTGGTTTATTCCGCCCGGTCAAAAAAGCGATTGACTGAACGAACTCAAAATGACCAAAATTTATGAGGATCTGAGCTTACTGATCAAGAGGTCAAAACTGACCTTTATTATTCTAGGTGTCATCCTGTTTCTGGTTCTGGCCTTCTACTGGAAAATCCAGATCTGGGATCATCAAAAATACTGGAAGATGGCCGAGGCTAACCATTTACGTTCCTTGCCTATCCCGGCTCCCCGGGGTCTAATTTATGACCGCCAGAAAATTATCCTGGCTGATAATCAGCCCAGTTTTAAGGTTTCCTGGTTGAAAGAATCGATTAAGACTGACAATCAAATTATCGAGCCGGTCAGCCAGTTATTAAATTTAAGGCCAGAAGAGCTGAAAAGCAGGATTGAACGTTACCGCTGGCTCCAGTCCTTTGAACCGGTTATCATCAAAGATAACCTTAAACTGGAAGAAGTAGCCGTCATTGAAGCCAGAAAAGAAGAATATCCTGAATTGCAGCTTCAGGTGGAACCAAGACGATTTTATCCCTTTGGTTCAACTGCTGCTCATGTTCTTGGTTATCTTCAGGAAATTTCACCGGAAGAGTTAAAAAGTAACCCTGGCCGGAAATGGCGCCGCGGAGAAATGATTGGCAAGTCAGCTGTTGAAAAACAGTATGATGATTATTTAACTGGTCAGGCTGGCCAGCTGATAGAAACTGTTGACAGCCAGGGCCGGTCGCTGGGTGAGGTGAATAGAATTGAGCCAATTAAAGGCCGGGATTTGATCCTGTCGATTGATTTAGATTTGCAGAAAAGAGCAGAAGAACTTCTTCAGGAGAAGGAAGGAGCTATTGTAGTTCTTGACCCAAGGACAGGAGAATGTTTGGCCTGGGTCAGTTCTCCCTCTTACGATCCCAACCGGTTTATTACCCGGTTTTCTCCTGAGGAATGGCTGTCTATTATTAGTGATCCGGGCAGGCCTCTTGAAAACCGGGTGATTCGCGGCCAGTATTCACCTGGTTCAATTTTTAAGATCGTCACCGCCCTGACTTCCCTGGAAACAGGAATAGTTTCTGACCGGACAACTTTTTTTTGTTCAGGCTCGATAAATCTGTATGGCCAGGACTTTGCCTGCTGGTTTAAACCAGGCCATGGCAGTCTGAATTTGCCTGAAGCGATAAAAAATTCCTGTAATGTCTATTTTTACCAGCTCGGCCGGCGCCTGACGGTTGATGCGATCGCCAGATATGCCAGGATCTTAGGGCTGGGGAAAGCCACTGGAGTGGATATTCCTGGAGAAAAGGATGGATTGGTTCCTTCCACTGATTGGAAGAGGAAGGTGCAGGGAGAAACCTGGTTCCCTGGTGAAACTATCTCGGTCTCCATCGGTCAGGGACCGGTTTTGGTCACACCTTTGCAGGTGGCGGCTTTGACGGCCTGTGTGGCTAACCGGGGAATGAAGATCAGGCCCCGGGTGACCAGAGTTGACGATCAAAAGACCCCTGAACAGGAAAGAACTGGCCTTGATTCTGATATTTTTGAAAAAATAATTGAAGGCATGTGGCGTTCAGTAAATGAGGGCGGCACAGGCCATGGAGCTTATCAGCCGGGTTTTGAGATCTGCGGGAAAACAGGCTCTACCCAGGTCATCAGCCGGGAAAAGGCTGAAAAAATGATTGAGAGGGGAGAAGAGCCAGCTAAAACCCATAGCTGGTTTTCCGGGTTTGCCCCTCGAAATGATCCCAGGATCGTCGTCACTGTTCTGGTTGAATTTGGCGGAATGGGAGGACAAACGGCTGCTCCTTTAGCCGGAGAAATTTTTAAAGTTTACCGGGAAAAGTATGTTAGACAGGCGAATCTTCAGGGAAATTGACTGGACGACCATTCTGTTAATGGTCCTGATATCGGCTATCGGCATTATCTTTGTCCACAGTGCGATTTATTATCAGGCCAGCCAGTATGTCTGGAAACAGATTTTGTGGCTGGCGGTTAGTCTGGCTGTTCTATTTGTTTTGCTCCTGATCGATTACAAAGTCCTGCTCTCATTTGCTTTCCCTTTTTATGTTTTAATGAATGTTATTCTGGCCGGACTTTTGATCTTCGGCCGGCGAATAGCTAACACTCGTAGCTGGCTGGTCTTTGGACCATTTCAATTTCAACCGTCCGAACTGACCAAGCTGGCTGTGATCCTTCTACTGGCCAGACTCTTTTCAAGCTACAAGGAAGAGCAGATGTCCTTCAGAGCCTTCCTTTTGTCTTCAGGCCTGGTTGGTTTGCCCTTTATTTTAATTGCTCTTCAACCTGATCTGGGAACTGCTCTGACCTTTGTTCCGGTTCTGCTCGGAGCCTACATTTTAGCCGGCTTGCCTAAAAAATATGTTATTTTGATTTTGATTGTTTCTTTGCTGGCCGGTCTTGTTGGCTGGAATTACGGGCTTAAGGATTATCAAAAAAAGAGAATCGAAACCTTGCTGGTGCCTGGCCAGGATCCACGAGGAGCGGGTTATCAGCTGCAGCAATCAAAGATAGCCCTGGGTTCCGGCGGATTGACTGGCAAAGGCTATCATAAGGGGACACAGAGCCAGCTCCGTTTCTTACCTGCCCGTCAGAATGATTTTATTCTGGCTGTGGTCGGTGAGGATCTGGGTTTTCTGGGCATTCTAGTAGTTTTTGGCCTCTATTTTATCTTTCTTTACCGGCTATTTATGGCTACTCAGGCCTCGCCAGACCGGGCTGGAGTTTATATAGCTTTTCTGGCTGCTATGCTTATTGGCTGCCAGTTTTTGATCAATGTCATGATGATTGTTGGGCTTTTTCCCATAACCGGCATTCCAATTCCATTTTTAAGCTATGGCGGATCTTCTCTGCTGTCTAACTTCTTAATTGTTGGACTGGTAATCAATATCAAAATGAGAAGGTTTGCCTATGTCAGATTCTAATCTCTGATAACTCGAAAGGGAATAAAGATTAAGATGACTGCCAGACAAAAAGGATTACCGATCGAACAACTCGAATTACTCTGGCGCCAGGTCCAGAAGCCAGGCCGCTATATCGGAGGTGAATCTAACCAGATAAAGAAAGATCCTCAATCAGTCAAGATCAAGATCGCTCTGGCCTTTCCTGAAGTTTATGAACTGGGTATGTCATATCTTGGGCAGAAAATTCTTTATTCTCTCCTTAATCAGAGTCCTGACATTCTGGCCGAAAGAGTCTATGCTCCCTGGCCAGATTTCGAGCTTCAGCTCCGGAAACACCAGCTTCCTCTTTATTCCCTCGAGAATAAGATTCCACTCAACAGTTTTGAAATCGTTGGCTTTTCCCTTCTTTATGAACTAAATGATACCAATTTGTTAAATATGCTGGAACTGGGTCAAATCCCCAGGCAGCCGGCTGACCGTCAGCTGTCTGATCCTCTGGTTATCGCTGGAGGACCGGCGGCCTTTAATCCGGAGCCACTGGCCGATTTTATTGACTTTTTTGTTTTTGGTGATGGAGAAGAGGTCTTTTTCGAAATAATAAAAAGATATCTCGAAGTCAGGCCTGAGGTCAGCAATCGCGAAGAATTACTACGAAGTTTTCTTAAGATTAAGGGTGTTTACGTACCTTATTTTTACCGGGCTGAGAAACAGAAGAAAAGTTTTTTGCTGGTTCCAAGGCCGGCAGCCGGCCTGCCCGAAACTATTGACAAGAGATTAATTTATCCCCTGGATAAAATCAGCTCAGCCGAAAAAGCGACTGTTCCCAATATTCAATCCGTCTTCGATCGCTGGCAGGTAGAAGTGGCCCGGGGCTGCCCTCAAAACTGCCGTTTCTGCCAGGCTGCCAGCCTTTATTTTCCCTATCGCTACCGCACCGGTCAGGAGGTTGAGCATCTGGCTTATAACGGGCTGAAAAAAACAGGCTATGAAGAGCTGTCATTTATAGCTTTATCGGTAGGGGATTATCCTTACCTTGAAGAATCAATTAAGGACCTGCTGCCCTTCCTGGAAAGCCGCAAAATTTCAATTTCCCTGCCTTCACTCCGGCCTGAAACACTTTCCAGCGAAATAGTTGAAGACATAGTTAAGATTAAAAAAACCGGTTTTACCTTAGTGCCAGAAGCTGGAAGTGAACGTCTGCGCCGGGTCATTAATAAGAGGATTACCGATGAACAATTAATGACGGCGGCCGGTTATGCTTTTGCTCATGGCTGGAGATTGCTCAAGCTCTATTTTATGATAGGTTTACCAACCGAAAGACAGGAGGATCTGGAGGCTATAGTCGATCTCCTATCCCGTCTGATTGAATCGGGGAAAAGAGTGATTAAAAACGTTCCTGCTATTAATCTGACTCTGTCCTCTTTTATTCCCAAACCGCATACACCTTTCCAATGGCTGGCCATGGAGGAGGCGGCCAGCCTGCAGGAAAAGCAATATTATTTAAGAAATCAACTGCGACGCTGGAAAAAAATCGAGATTAAAGAATCTAAAGTCGAAACGTCCGTTCTGGAAGCTGTTTTTTCCCGCGGGGACCGGAAACTCGGACGGGTACTGGAAGAGGCTTTTCGACTCGGAGCCAGGTTTGATGGCTGGACAGATCAATTTAATTTTAATCTCTGGCAGCAGGCTTTTGACCACTGTCAGATTGATTATCATCACTACCTCCAGGCTATTGACCCGGAGGCTATTCTGCCCTGGGAGATAGTTAAGACCGGGCTTAAAAAGACTCATCTCTGGCAGGAGTACCAGGCCTCGCTGGAAGCCAGGCAGACGCCTGCCTGTCAGGAGAAAACTTGCTCTGATTGTCAGGCCTGCTACTGGCCGCAATTTAAGCCGGCCGGACCAACTATTTCGACCAGGGAAGCGAACCCCTGGCCTGCCCTTAATTTGAAGAGTAATAATGACAAAGAAAATAAGAGAATTCAGTCCGTCTATCGCTACCGGGCGACTTATAGCAAAACAGGGCTTGTCCGTTTTATTTCGCATAATGATTTATTGAATCAGATAGACCGGAGCTTCAGAAAAGCTGAAATTGAACTTAGCTTTTCCCAGGGCTTTCATCCGAAAATGCTCATTACCCATGGTCCGGCCCTGCCTCTTGGGATGGAAGCTAAGGCTGAAGTGCTGGAATTTAAATCGCCTGAAATATTTAGCTCTTCAGACTTTTTAAATAAAATTCAGCCAGGGATGCCAGAAGGTTTGTCTTTTATCGGCTTAAAAGCTTGTTCAGTTGAGATCAGGCCCCTTTTTCAGGATATAAAGGGATTGGTTTATTCGCTGAACCTGGGAGATCCTGTAATCCAGACAGCTGGTCTGGCACCAGAAAAATTAACTGAAGGTTACCTGTTTGATTATTCTTCTCGATTCAAAGGCCAGGTGAAGATTGAACTGGAACCGCTCCAGGATCGCCTGTTTTTTTATTTAGCTTTTAATCCCCAGAAACCGCTTAGAATTCAGGACATAGTTAAAGACCTGCTGGGGATAGAAAATCCAGTCTATGCTTTAACGCGCGAATATCTGATTTTCGGCCAGGGAACCGATTCGAGACAACTTTAAAGGTCACCATCATTAAATTTTTATTTTATAATTCTGGAGCTTTTTTGAATAATCTGGCGGCCCTGGGGTCCGCAACACAAATAGAGGTCCAGAGCTGATAAATTGGCCAGAAAATCTCCCCAGAATTGAGGATAAGGCAGCTGATCATATTTTAAGAAGAGGAGCTTCAGCCCGGCTGCCTTAAATCTGGAAGAATCAAAGTGACGGTCAGCCAGATAGGGAAAGAGTATTTCTGAGGCTTTGATTTCTTTAGCCAGATCAATTAAAAGTTCCGGACCCCGGCCAGTGAGACCCAGCTCTGATTGAAGAAGTTGCGGACTGTCTATTTCCAGCCAGCTTTTTAATTTGTTTGTTGATTCCAGGGTCAGCTCGAGGAAATTGTCCCGGACTGCCTCAAAAACAGTTTTGAGCTCAGCCGAAACAGATTGATAGTAAAGCGAACGACCATAATAATGTCTGAGTAAAGCCAGAAACCTGGCTGAAAATTTTTCTGGCTGGTAAAGCCGGAGTTGCCCTATGGTTTGCCGGCCCAGGTTCTTTTTTTTAACCGGGACAGTTACCCGGATCTCTCCTGCTGGCCCTTTTAGACGGTTGCGGTTGACAAAAGTAAAGCCGCGAGCAAATTGAGTCTGATCAAGGATAATCATTAGATCAGAGTTAAGCTGCCGGCCAAAAAAGCCTCCATAAGGAATAAAAACCGGCTGGCTAAAACTGATCCGCATGACCTGGACCTCTGTTTTATTATTATTTTAATCCTGGCCAGGGGATAAAGAAAAGCCAGAGCCTGAAGGCTAACCAATATTTATCTGACCAGACTGTTTTCCAGTCAAGCGAAATTCGTTGACAGCCTGTCTACAATTTTTGATAATGGAAAAGATTGGATTAAGAAAAGACTTTGAATGTTTGAATGGAGGACATGTGATGAAACCCAGATTAACCAAATATCGCCTGCGGCCAGCTCTTATTATTATTTTCTGCCTGCTACTGGCCAGCTGGCAGCTGACAGCAGCCGGGGACAGGAAAGTTAGCAAGGCTGAAGCCGGAGATGGCTCGGGCTGCACCAGTATTATGGTTGGGCGCTTAGCCTCGGTTGATGGCTCGGTTATTACCTGTCATACCTGTGACGGCAATTACCGTCAGTGGGTAAATATTGTACCTCACCGGAAAAATGCACCCGGCTCGACCAATAAAATATATGATGGCCGGCTGCACACCGAAACTCCTGATGATCTGAGACGGGTGGTTCTCAAAGGCGAAATCCCCGAGGTAGCTGAGACCTTTGCTTTTCTCAATACTGCCTACCCGGCTTTGAATGAAAAAGGACTGGCCATAGGCGAGACCACTATCGAAGGCCGGCCGGAGCTTTATAATCCCGAAGGCCTGTTTATGATTGAAGAACTGGAAAGAATTATGCTGGAGCGGTGCCAGACTGCCCGGGAAGCAATAAAGTTAGCTGGCGAGCTGGCCAAGCAATATGGATATGGGGATTATGGTGAATGCCTGACGATTGCTGATGGCAAAGAGGTCTGGCAGTTTGAAATATTTGGAGCCGGGCCGCTGGAAAAAGGTGCTGTCTGGGCAGCCGTTCGCATTCCAGATGATCAGGTTGGCATTTCAGCCAATATTCCGCGTATTGCCGAAATTAATTTGAACGATCCGGATCATTGTCTGGCTTCTGACAATGTTTTTGAACTGGCTAAGGAGATGGGCTGGTATTCACCTGATAAAGATAAACCTTTCAAGTTCTGGAAGGCTTATAGCGGCCGCAAACCATTCTCTATCAGAGAATATTATGTTTTCAGCCAGCTGGCTCCATCTTTAAAGCTCGATTACCAGGCAGAAGAGCTACCTTTTTCCATTAAACCCGATAAAAAAGTGTCAGTTAGAGATGTTCTGAAGTTTTATCGTGAAACCTATGAGGGAACTGATTTTGATCAAAGCCGGAATTTGCTGGTCAAAAAAAGAAACTCTGATGAACTGAGCAGGAGCCCGGTAGCCAGTAACTGGCTCTCCCGCGACTGGATTAATTTGATTAATACCCTAAAGCCAGGGACAATTCAACCACAAAGAACGATTGCTATTATGGGTTGTTCTTATGCGACTGTTATTCAGATTAAAGGCTGGTTGCCGCCAGCGGTCGGTGCGGTTTGCTGGTTTGCTTTTGATAACCCGGCTTTGAGCCCCAGAATTCCGATTTTTGCCGGAACAACCGAACTCCCTCCCGGCTTTGAGATCTGTGCCCAGCACCGCTATCGTGAAGATTCAGCAGCCTGGATATTCAGGCGGACCAACCGCCTGGCTGGTTTGAGATGGGGTGATAACCGGCAGTTGATGGAAGGGACCGTCAGGGAATTTGAAGAAAAAGCGTTTTCCGACCTGCCGCAGGTTGAGAAGAAAGCGGTTGAGATTCTAAACAGTAAGAATCCAGAGAAAGAGCCTTTCACTTTAAATCAATATCTGACGAAGTACACTGGCGACTTTGCCCGGGCTGCTCTGCAGAAATATCGTGAACTATATGAACTGTTCTGGACCCGCTATGCTCGCGGGATTTAGGTCTGACTGAATCAACTGAATTGTTCCGGTTGTCGGTCCGCTAAAGTTGGTTTACTTTATTAACATCAGCTCGGTTTGGGGCTGGCTGAGAAATTCTGCTCCAGTTTCGGTCACCACTACCATGTCTTCTATTGTTACCACACCTCTCCCGGGGACTGTTAATCTGGGCTCAAGAGTAAAGACCATCCCTGGTTCCAGAGAATGTAAAGGCTTATCGGCATATTTTTCCCAGGTGGGCCCGAGAAGAGCTGTCCCGTCATGAGCAAACCGTCCGACCTGATGGCCGAGGGCATGAGGAAATTCTTCATAGCCTGCCCCTGTCACAATCTGTCTGGCCAGCTGGTCAATAACCAGCCCCTGAACTCCTGGCCTCATAGCCTGTCGGCATTCTTCTATCGTTTTGAGGATAGTTTCAAATCCCTTCTTAACTTCAAATGGAACCTGAGTTTCTTCTTTATCCATAATATAAAATGTTCTTTGCAGGTCAGAACAATAGCCATCAACTTTGACTCCGAAATCCATATTAAGAACATGGCCAGGTTTAATTAGCCGGTCTGTCGGAGAATAGTGAGCCTGAGCTGTTTCTGGCCCGGTAAAGACCGCCGGACAGGTCGCCTCTGCCCAGGCCGTCTGAAGTTGGCGCTCTTTGACCTGATTTAACATGAAAGCGGCAATTTCTTTTTCAGTTTTCCCAGGAGCGATAAATTTTCTGACCAGCTGGAAAATCCTTTCTGTCTCGGCACAAGCTGCTTTCATGGCCTGAAGTTCAGACGGCGATTTCCTTTCTCGCAGAGCGGAAGTAATCCGTTCGGCCGAAATTAGCCTGTCCTCATAGCCAAGGTCTTTAAGAAAATCAGATAGAACCAGATACATCCCATAGGTCAAGCCATCGCTTATTTCACTATTCTTTGAATAGTTAATAGCAATTGTCTGGGGCTGAATTTCCTTCAGGTAACCCTGCAATAACTCTTTGATCCCGGTTATATAACTGTCGACAGAATCATAAGCTCCGGTCTCTTGAATTCCTTTTTGATCATACAGGCCAACAATAGCTTTTTTCCGGCCAGAAGAAGTAATAATGAAAGTCGAATGCCAGGTGACGTGACCTGGTGCCAGAAAGACGAGTATCGGGTCACCGCCAATCTCACTCTCTCTGGTAAAGGTCAGCCAGCAATCGATTCCTGTTTCTTTAAGTATATGTACAGCCTGTTCCGTTTTTTCTCTGATCAAGGCCTCTTTTTGAAGCATCTTTATCCTCCATTTTTATGTTTATTTGATTTTGTTTATTGACCGTATTTTTCAAGTTTCCTCATAGAAAGTAAAACCAGACAGGCAGCCAGGGCCAGTAATCCGGCCAGCAGCAGGAAATACTGATGATGGGGAAACCGGCTATAGAGCTTTCCCAGTAATCCGCTGCCATAACTTCCGATGGCGGTGGCCACAAACCAGCCACCCATCATCAGGCCTCTGATTTTATCGGGAGCTACCTTAGAAACATAAGATTGGCCCATTGGCGAGATTAAGATTTCGGCTATGGTAACTATGAAGTAAGTCCCTATTAACCAGAAAGGTGACATAATGTTGAGATCTCTATTGCCTCCCTGGCTGCAGGCCAGAACCATAATAACCATGGCCGCCATCATAAAAATCATCCCATAGAAGATCTTTTTAGGTGTAGAAGGTTCTTTTCCCCGTTGGCTAAGCCTGGTAAAAAAGGAAAGCAGGACCGGGGTTAAAATCAAAATAAAGAATGGTTCAAAGAATTGATAGGTTTCAGGTCTTAGCCAGCTTTTTAAAACAGTGGAGCGGGCAGCAAACAGGGTCAGGGCAAAGCCATTTTGATAGAAGGCTACCCAGAATAGGATGACTATGGCAAAAAGAAGGCTGAGGGTCAAAATCCTGTCTGAAAAATCTTTATTCTGACTGCCCTGGGAGGCAGCCTCAACCGGGGAGATCAGACTGGAAGAATGAGAAGCTGATGAGATATTCTCTCTGTAGTTTTCAGCCTGGCTTTGGCCAGCTGCCTTTTTGCCGGTAAATTCTTCAGCCAGCCTTGATTTCAAATCGTCAGCCGGGATCAGCCAGGATTTTCCTGCCTGAAAGATAACCAGAGCCAGGATTAAACCGCCGGCGGCCACCCAGAAAGAAAGGTGGTAACTGTGAAAAACAGCACTGTTGACGGTGGCTATAACCGGAGCAATCATTGCTCCGAGATTTACACCCATGTAATAAATATTAAATCCGGCATCTTTTAATTCTGGCTGCTGTTTGTAGATGTTGCCGACCATCACCGCCATATTGACTTTAAAGATACCTGTACCTATGGCAATCAGCAGGAGACCGAGCAAAAATGAGGTAGTCTGCCCGGCGGAGGACAGGGCCAGGCCAATGTAACCGGCAGCCATCAGGATGGCACCAGTCCTGATAGTTTTCAGGCGGCCTAACAGCCGGTCTCCTAAAAAGCCGCCAACCAGCGGGAAAAAATAACAGAGGGCCAGAAAAGCTCCATACCAATCACCCTTTTTGGAGTCTGGCCAGCCAAGGACTTTATCCATGTAAAGAACAAGAATAGCCATCAGGGTGTAGAAGCCAACTCTTTCCCACATCTCGGTAAAGAAAATATATCTCAGGGCTTTAGGATGTTTTTTAAGCATAGCGGTCGGATCCTTTGCTGGCTTTTCCTTTAATCAAAGTAGACAAAACCTTTAAGTTCAACCTGATGTATTTCAAGGCTTTAATCCGTTAGCCGGACAGGACTGCGTCTTCAAGCAGGAAGAGACTTGAATAACAATTAACGCTTGCCTGCTGGTCAGAAATTAACTTTCAACCGATTTCATATCTAAAGACCTTTAGTCCAGGTAAAGGTTCAGCCTTTCCGCGGTAGACATCCCAGTAGTAATCACGAACTTCTTTTAACCTGTCATAGAGGGGATGAGTTTTTACCGGAATATGCTGGGCGATGATTTTCAAACTATTATCAACCAGAACCAGCTTTTCTGCCCGGTTAAGAATGCCGGCCGTTCCAACACTGGCCACAGCTACCAGCTCGTTCTTCTTAACCCGGTCGAGCAGCTCGCCAAAAGTAAATGGTCTTTCCTCGACTTTGACCTTTTGACTCCTTAGAATTGTCACCATGCCCTTGATGGTAACAGAAGGCAGGATTAACTTACTTTCAGGTATCTTAACTATGGTGCCGTCTTGTAGAGCCAATAGGCAGCAAGATGAATCCCATTCTGTAATTTCTCTTTGTTCAATCGGGAGGTAAGGTTTATCATCGAGGAAAAGAACCGCCGCTGCTTCCGGAGTAATACTTTTGGCCTCATCTATGGCCTTAATACTCATTGAGTAATTTACTCCGAGCTTCAGACAGCCGGTCCCGTTGGCCCCGACCGCTCTGATTAAATTGGGTATGACCACCCCGGTAAATGGTTCACCGAGATAACGGTCGTACATGCAGGTTACGGCCCTGATGGCCGGATAATGAGGAAAGCTCACACCCATTGAATGCTCTTCATCAAGGGTGAATGGCCGGAGGTAACCCTGAACTCCCTTGTCGGCCATTTCTTCAAGATAAGGCCTGAGGGCCGGGTTAGAAAAATATTTATTGATAAATAAGTCTTCCAGTTCTTCTTTGGTCGGGACAATAGACTGTTGCTCCCGGCTGAGATTAAAAGCCATGCTCTGGCGGAACCGTTCCAGGTTCTGATCCCAGTTGACCAAAACCAGCTCGAGTTTTCCGTTTTCTTTCCGGTGACAATAGTAGCGGATTCCCTCGAAACAGAGGAAACTGGCATAATAGGCAGATCTGGTGGCCGCATAAGTTTTGGCCTCGGCTTCAAACAGATCAAAACTCTTATTATGAAGAAAATAACGCATCTGACCTGGAGCCCATTTAGCATTTTCAAAATTAGCCATCTTTAACTCCTTTAAGGTTGATTATTTTAAAAAATGAACATACTTTCTCTACAGATCAAAGATAGTCATTAATGGACTCAAGCCAGCCCCGGGAGGAGAACTATCACCAGGATGATCAAAGTCTTTCGGCTTGAGACTCTTAACTGTTCCGATCCGGTCATGACTGTCAGCTAACAGCCGGAGTGTTGCCTGCCGGTAAACGAGCCGGTTTCTTTTTGCGGTTAACAGACAGACAGCTCCGCTGCAGGCGAATTCTCCGCTCAGGTTAAAATTATATATAATATCGGGCTCAATCATGACCTTAAAATATATTATTATAAATTTTCAGGAAAAAATTCAAATAAAAAATGGCGCCTGGCCATAAAGCTTAAATTGCCTGTCAGAAAGGATAGCTGGTTTAAAAAGTTTTATTTTTAAGTAAAATATCTGACTTAGGGAGATATTAAAGCTTTAAAAGCTGACTAAATTTGAGCGGAGGAGAATAAATGAGAAGAAAATCTGGGCTGATTTTAATGGTTGCAGGCAGCCTGGCCGGGCTGCTGGGCCTGCTCCGGGCCGACACTTTATACCGGATTGATGAACCAGCTATTTCACCGCAGCTAAGATACTATCTGTGTTACCGGACACCTCAGCCATTGACCATAGACGGCCGGCTGGAGGAGCTAGCCTGGAAAAAAGTTTACTGGTCGGAAGACTTTATGGATATTCAGGGGAAAAACAAGCCGAAACCAAAGTTTAAGACCAGGGTAAAAATTCTCTGGGACGATGATTATTTATATGTCGGTGCTGAACTCGAAGAACCACAGGTCTGGGCCACTCTGACCAGGCGTGATTCTGTTATTTATCTGGACAATGATTTTGAAGTTTTTATTGACCCAGACGGTGATACCCATCAATATTATGAACTGGAGATCAATGCCCTGAATACGGTCTGGGACCTGTTGCTTATCAAGCCCTATCGGGATGGAGGGCCAGCCATCCATAGCTGGGACATTCAGGGGTTAAAGACGGCGGTGGCCGTTAATGGGACCTTAAACAATCCAAAAGATAAAGATAAAGGCTGGACAGTTGAAATCGCCATGCCCTGGGAAGTCCTCAAGGAAGCCGCCCCTTTTAAAAAGAAACCAGAACCTGGTGATTTATGGCGAATGAATTTTTCCCGGGTGGAATACCGGGTAAAAGCGGTGGAAGGGGTTTACCAGAAAGAAAAAGACCCTGATTCTGGCCGGGATGTGCCCGAAGATAACTGGACCTGGGCACCTCAGGGGCTAATCAACATTCATTATCCTGAAATGTGGGGTTATGTTCAGTTTACCGCGACCGAAGCCGGTAAAGCCAGGGAATATTGTCAGGAAGACCAGGAAGCTGCAGTCAAATGGGCTCTGCGAAAAATATATTACCGGGAAAGAAAGTCATATGCTGAGCAGGGGAGGTGGGCCGAAAAACTGGAAGATCTTGATTTGGCCAAGGATAAGCAGTTGAAGGTTTCTGGTTATAACTACCCGCCGGTTATTATGACCACTGAAAATTTATTTGAGGCCAGTTATAGAGGCAAAAACGGACAGCAATGGCACATCCGTCAGGATGGTTTGATCTGGAAAACCAGTCCTGACCAGAAGTAAGAGAGGCTTAAAATGAAAAATAAACTTAAATGTTTGGTTATCTTTTTAACGGTCATGCTGATTTCAGAGGTGGCCCTGGCCGAACTGCCCCTGCCCGTGGCCAGGCCGGAACAAGCAGGTCTTGACTCTCATAAGCTGGCAGCTTTAGACCAGCTGATGGCAGAGAGTCTAAACCATAAGGATTTTCCAGGGGCGGTCATCCTGGTTGTCCGCCAGGGCAAGATCGTCTGGAGAAAAGCCTATGGACAGAGCCAGCTGGTTCCTTCGGCTGAGCCCATGAAAATTGATATGCTCTTTGACCTGGCTTCTGTTACCAAACCGGTAGCTACGGCCACGGCGGTTATGATTCTGGTCGAGCAGGGTAAGCTCAGACTCTGGGATAAAGTCAGAACTTACATTCCGGAGTTCACCCCATATCTTAAAGAAGGCGGTCTGCCAGGCGAAGAGGCCAGGCTTTTTCACCTTCTGACCCATACCTCGGGCCTGCCACCTTACACTGATCCTGAGGAGGTGGCGGCTAAATATGGTGACCCCTGTTCGACCGAAGATCTGGTCAAACATATTGCTGGCCTGAGAAAAGAGCTGCCGCCCGGCCGCCAATTCGTCTATAGCTGTCTGAATTATATCACCCTGGCCCGGATCGTTAAGCTCGTCTCTGGCGACGATCTGGCCGATTTTTCCAGAAAAAAGATCTTTCTGCCTCTTGGAATGAAGGATACTATGTTCAGCCCGCCGGCGGAATTAAAACCCAGATGTGTGCCAACCGAGGTCATTAACGGACAGCCGCTGCGTGGTGTTGTCCATGATCCGCTGGCTCGCCTCCAGGGGGGCATCTCAGGCAATGCTGGCCTGTTTTCAACTGCTGACGACCTGGCCATCTTTGCCCAGATGATGTTAAATAAAGGAGAGTTTAAGGGAGTCAGGATACTCAGCCCTTTGACTGTCGACAGGCTGACCGAAGTCTTCCCGCTGCTGCCTTCTTCCGGCCGGGGCTTCGGCTGGGATATCAACACAGATTATTCAACTGTTCGGGGTGACCTTTTTGGTTATAAATCCTATGGACATTCCGGCTATACCGGGACTTCTATCTGGATCGATCCTGAGACTCAAACGGCTGTTATCTTCTTAACCAACCGGGTTCATCCGGACGATAAGGGAGAAATTATTGCTGCCAGAAGCAAGGTAGCTTCCATTGTTGCGGGCTCGATCACCAAAAAATAATATTTTTAATATTGTTTTGAATTTATTAAAAAAAATTGCTATCCTTAGGGAAAACCGGGCTACCGGAGGGAATAATGTCTTCGATGAACTTTAATTTTGAAGTGAAAATAAAATCAGCTTATGAGGCCCTGTCTCAGGCGGTTAATTTATTTCAGGTTTATCTTAATGATAAAACCCCGGCTTCAGCCACCGAGTATTACCGGGCTAAAAGCCTGCTCAAAGAGGGAAAACTATTCTTTGAAGAAGCTTTAAAAGAGGCTAAAAAGCTGGTTGGACCTCTGCCGTCCTATTCCACGCCTGAATATGAACATTGGCGACAGGAAACGGCCAGAGATGTTAAGTTAATTCTTGGTGATAAAGTTGACTATGAAGAAATTAAAAAAATGATGCTGCTTGATTCCTGCCTGCCGAAGCTTTTTTCGCCGGAAGAACTGGAAGCTTACCTGACTAAATATTATGATGATCAGCAGAAAGGCAAAAGAAAGCTGGAAAACTTAAAATGCCGTCTGGCCATTGCCCGGCTGGATGATCTTATTCATCAGGGTGAGGATTTACTCCTCCAGGCACAAAAAAAGCTTCAGGCTTCTCTGGTTTAAAGCCAGCTATTTATCCTGGCTGTTTTCCTATTTTTAGAGCAGGCAGTCAGCCGGTAGTCTTAAAATTATCTTTATTCAAAAACTTTTTTAAAGACTTCCACCACATCGAGAGCATAATCAACTTCAGTCAGAGGGATATTCTTTTCCCTCGCTATTTTAGAGAAACGGGCGTCTTTGTTGCCGTCTTTAGTCACAATCAAATAATTAACATAGGGAGCGACAGCCTCAATCATCCGCTCATTGTCGCTGCCAGCTGCTCCTCTTTTTGACTCGCCGCCGATATGGACACCAATGGTAAGGATTTTATTGGCCTGGCAGTATTCCAGCAATTTTTTCAGCCTGGCTTCCTCGGCTTCAACCGTCAGGCCAGAAGCTCCCATACCCTTTAAACTGGCCCCGATAGCGAAAATAACGGTCTTAAAAGGAGTCCCTTTTGGAAATTTAGTCAGGTCGGAATAGACTTCAGCATGAAAACCAGCACCTGATTCGCGGTCGCCCAGGCCAACACCTGAAGCCAGAACCTCCACCGTCGGGACATCGCAATAATCATAGCCGAGTCCCGCTTCTTCCAGAATAATATTTACCGTGGTCACATCAGGACTCTGGCCGGCGGAAGTGGTCAAAACTGGCAATCTGGCCTTTGGCCCTGACTGGCCGCCTGCCTCCAGGCCTAAAAATAATAGGAGTCCCAATGAGACCAGTAAGACTGGCCAAGTTTTCATTTTCATGAACCTGTCCTCCTTTACCTTTTCCCTTCTGGCTCAAGCATAATATCAATGGCTTTGACCGCTTTCTGCCAGATATCGGGAAATGATGGAAAACGCCGGTTGTAACTTCTTTTTTCGACATCATACTGGTAAAGATGATCATATTTTACCAGCAATTGATCCCCGAGGGTCCACCAGGCTTTGACCACTGTCTGGGCATTGTTAAGACAAAAGCCGGTCAGGAATTTAGCCGCTTCTTTCGGGCTTTTTTTATAAATCTCGGCAGCCTGACGGTCCAGCTCTGGGATCTGATCAATTACAGCTTTTTCATACTTTTGCTGAGCTGTCTGAACATCTTTTATGGCCTCTGAATAAGCCACCTGAGTATGATAATCCACATAATCAAAGGCCCAGCGGGCGGAATCCCGGTTAAAGACCCAGTGGTCGCCTATCGAGAAAGACTTGGGCATATCTGTTATACCGGCATAGAAAGGAATATAGCAGGCTGTATCCTGGGCACCAAAAGAAATCCAGACCAGTCCGCCGACCGGATTGGGCAGCCAGCTCCGGCTCTGGGTAACGGTGGTATATTCGGCGCGGCTGTCACCGATGGTCCTGGTTTGGCGGTAATAATTGGGGTTTTTAAACGGGCCACCGCGAATGCCAGCAGTTGGATCATAAGGAGTCCCATAACTCTTATCACGGGTAAAATTGATGATGTCTGCGACTGAAAGTTTCCGGTCAGGCTTAACCGAAAAGGGGAGATCCATGTTCGGGGTAGAAGGAGAAATCTTAAGCGAAGGAGCCACTAAGTCGAAAAATCTCCACAGGCGCTGATATCTTCCCTGGGAGCTCTGAGCACTCTCATTGATTGGTGAATAAGCTCTTTTCCAGTTAAAAGGCCGGCCACTTTTTGGATCATAAAGTCCATTTTCGACCGCACAGGAAATTACATTGGAGGAAGCCATAAAATAGTCAGGCCGGTTAAGATCAATTTCACCGATTCTTGATTCATTGGGGCAAACGCTAACTTCATCATCGGGAACTCTCTGAGCACACCAGACTGCTCCGGGTTTGCCGCTCTTGGGTGTCCACAGGGGACCAACTGGCATAATTTCAAAGATCCAGACTTCATTCGGGTCAGCCACCGCCAGCATTTCTCCGGTGTCATGGAAGCCATAGCCATATTTTTCAGCCAGTTCACCCATAATTTTGATAGCTTCCCGGGCGGTCGTAGCTCTTTCCATGGCGATAATGGTCAACATGGTAAGGTCGAAGGCCGGGGTTGGTGTCTGATTTTCCAGTTTGCGGACTGTCCCGATGGTAGATTCTCCCATTGCCACCTGATTTTCATTCAGGTAGCCAAACATCCCGTGGTGATAGGCATAAGTATGAGGAACCTCAGGGATTTCCAGGCCGGTAAAATCCTTTTTATAAAGATCCCATTTTAAACCTTCAGCTGGCGGCCAGGTCTTAAATTGAGAAATATGATAAATTTTCCTTTTCTCTCCGGCTTTATGATCTGCCGCCGGAACGTGTCTCCAGGTCCAGTCGCACAAGCCGCAGTCACAGGTATGAGTGGTCATGGTTGAACCATCAGTTGAAGCCAGCTTGCCAACCAGAATCGAAGTGCAATTATCCTGGGGTAGAATCAGTTCAAGGCCGGCCTGGCTCTTTTCGGCCCGGGCGGCCAGCAGGAAGGCGACTAACCCGGTTAGCAAAACAGGAACAAGCAATAAGAGAAACCACTTGCCTTTTTTGGTTCTTAAATTCATCTTACTCACCTCCGTCATCTTTGAGGATTCATTATTATTTAATATCAGCTATTTCCAGATTTATTCCAGAAGGGCATCAATGGCTCTGACCGCCTTTTTCCAGATATCCGGGAATTCCATCGGTTTCCTTTCCACGGTCCGGCGGTCAGTATTATAGTAACCAAAATGGTTAAATTTAACCAGAAGCTCGTCTCCTAACTGCCACCAGGCTTTTACCACCTGATCAGCATTGTTAAGACAATAGGCTGTCAAAAAATCTGCGGCCTTAGCGGGATTCTTTTTATAGAGGTCAAGGGCCTTTTTGTCTATATCGGGAATCCGATTTAAAGCCCCATCTTCCCAGATGACCTGGGCTTTTTTGATTTCTTCCAGGGCCGGGGCATAGGAGACCTGAGCGTGAAAATCAACATAATCAAAAGCCCAGCGGGCAGAATCGCGGTTAAGAACAAAATGGTCTCCAATCCTGAACGAACCGGGCAGGGCCTTAACGCCGGCATAAAAGGGCATAAAGCAAGACGTGTCTTGAGCTCCCCAGGCTAACCAGACAATACCTCCGATGGGGGCTGGCAGGGAACTCCGGCACTGGGTTATGGTTGTATATTCGGCCTGCTTGACACTGATCAAACGGGCAGAGCTGTCATAGTTTGGATTTCTATAAGGTCCGCCTCTTATTCCCCGGGTCGGATCAAAAAAAGTGCCATAGCCTTTATCCCGGCAAATATTCATAACATCCTTAACTGATAGCTGACGGTCAGGCTTAACCGAAAAAGGAAAGTCCATGTTGGCCAGAGAGGGGCTGAATTCAGCGGAAGGAGCGACCAGGTCAAAAAAGCGCCACATTCTAGCCCGCCGCCAGTTGGAGGCGGCACTGCCTTCAGCTGGCGAATAAGCTTTTTTCCAGCTGAACGGCTGACCGCTTTTTGGGTCCCACAGGCCGCTTTCCTCAGCATAAGAAAAAACATTGGAGGAGGCCAGGAAAAAATCGGGCTGATTTAAATCTATCTCGCCGATTCTTGATTCATTCGGGCAAACACTGACTTCATCATCGGGGACTCTCTGGGCACACCAGACTGCTCCGGGCTTGCCGGTTTTAGGATTCCAGAGAGGCCCGACCGGCATGATTTCAAATACCCAGACTTCTTCTGAATCAGCTACGGCCAGCATTTCACCGCCATCCTCGCCACCATAGCCATATTTTTCTCCCAGGGACCCCATCAGTTTGATGGCCTCCCTGGCTGTGCGGCATCTTTCCATGGCTAACAGGGTCAGCATGGTCAGGTTCAAGGCGGGAGTTGCTGTGGGGTTAGACATTTTAGGCCGGTTGCCGATAGTGGATTCGCCAATGGCCAGCTGCTGGTCATTCAGGTAACCAAAAACGCCGTGCATATAACCAAAAGTGTGAGCGACTTCTGGAATTTCCACTCCAGTAAAGTCTTTTTTAATTAAATCCCACTTGAGGCCCTGGCTGGGTGGCCAGGTTCTAATCTGAGAAATTCTGTACAATTTTCTCATCTCACCAGGTTTGTGATCAGCCGGCGGCACATAGCGCCAGGTCCAGTCACACATTCCACAATCAGCGGTATGAGTAGTCATGGTGGAGCCGTCCACTGAGGCCTTCTTGCCCACCATGATGACGGTACAATTATCTTGAGGAATTAGATAATTGTCAGACGGATCGGCCGATCCTTGACCACTTCCTGAGAAGACGATCACTAAGGAAAAAACTAAAGCGGTTAACCCAGCCCAGCACCAAATTTTTTTCATTAAAGCCAGACTCCTTTGGAAACGGTTTTATCCTCTTAATGGAGGCAAATCAAATCTTGATTTTTACTGGTCTTAAGTCTCACTCGCTGCCTAATTGTTTACCTTTCTCCGCCTGTTCAATCTATTACTATTTTATCCTGGTCCACCACCGCCGGGTTGTGGAAATAATAACCGGTGCCATTTTCCAGGAGCTCACGGTAACGTGGTACATTTTTGATAATAATAACCCGCTCCGGCGACTTTTTTGAAAATTGCCTTATAATTTCCAGACTGACCGACAGATGCTGACCGACGCGTTTCTCGAGTGGCCAGCCAGACTGGTCATAAGGCACAAAAAGTTTTTTCTTCTTAGCCAGGCTTAATAGAAATTCATCCTGACCGGTTAGAAACAAGGCTTCGGTCTTCGGCCCGGTTGGCTGGTCAAGGAAGGGCATAGGAGCCTCCAGAAGAAAGGGCAGAGTATCAGAATAATCACCGATTTCCCGGTGAGACAAGCCGCGGAAATTTACCGGTGAAGGCTCAACGTGATTTTCGAACCCTTCCATGGATTTGACCGTCAACGAAGCCAGGGTCGCCAGCCTGGTACATTTTTCCGGGGCGACGATGCAATTGGTGACAGGAAACATTGTTTCGGCCCCATGGAGGTCAATAGCCAGGTCAATCTTATTCTGGCGGAGGAGTTCCATGGCTGCATAGGTGACCTGTTCCATGGGCAGGCCATTTTTGCGGCCAGGCCAGGTCCGGTTAGTGTTTCTGATATCCAGGTAGGAGAGCATCTGTTTTTCCGGGTAATGAATATAGACATCAGGGTCTGGCCACTGATCAAGGGGAGAGGCATCCCGGTTTCCCATTCTGAAAGTCTTTTTACCCCAGGAAGTTGGCACGGAAAAATAGAGCGGATAACCCTCTCCCGGGCGGGTATTCAAGCCACCACTGTGATTGAAAAAGGGGATAAGATAAAGTGTGCCCTTTTCGACCACTGCATTTTCAATCATGATCAGAACTGACAGCAGCCCTTCCGGCTCGTTTGAATGAGTATTTCCTATGATTAAAACCTGGCCGCCGGGCTCTTTTCCTCTCAGAATATAAACTTTGGTATCAGCCTGACTGCCTTTAATCGCCGGTAAGAAATCACTGAGCTTTTTAACTTCGCTGACACCAGGGCCAAGGATAACTTCAACCCGGTAATGACGGTGCTGCCAGAGAGGCAGCCCCCCGCTGATAATCAAAAGGACAAAAACCACCACCGCTATCAATTTAAATTTAAATAAACCAGTTTTCATGATTTACCTTTCATTTAAACCGGAGCAGGCGAGCTATAAAGGGGACCAGAGTAATCAGGTAAAGCACAACTTTGTCCCGGCTGGTCTTTTCTTCTATCAGGTTTTTGATGGTTATTATGGTAAAAAACAGGCACAGGAGGTAATAAAAAATCATGATAATTTTACTTATCATTCTAAATTCCCCTATCCGGTGACCAAAAAAGTTAGTTTCGAACTAAAAATGATCATCAAAATGGCTGTCAGGGTAATTATTATCCAGGGCAGCCAGGCTTTTTTAATCGATGACCAGTAAGAGCCTTCATAGCCGGAAACAATCAAGCTCAGCCGGCCAATTAGAGCTGTCGGGGGCAAACCATCGCCAAGAGGCCAGAGCAAGCTCAGGGCTGAGATAAGTATGGTCGCATGGTAACCGAGAGAGTTGAGATACCAGACTAAAGGAATGCCAATGATGGCTGCTCCCCCATAGGTGAGAACACCTTCAGAAAAGGGGATGATAACCGGCAGCAAGCAAAATAAAAGACCAAGAGGAATGATTAAGACCGAATAAGAAATCAAACCCTTGACTCCAGTAGCAGCCATGACCTGCTGGAGCATGCCGACTATGACCATAATAGAGAGAAGCGGCAGAAGCTTGTTGACTGTGCTGCTGGCCACCTTGACCAGATTGATTTTTACCGGACTGAGAAGATAGGCAGCCACTGAGGCTATGATAAATTCCAGCGGCAAGCCCAGAACCGGAAAAGAAAAGGGCCAGAGGCGATAAGCTATGACCAGGGCAAAAAAGACCGCAAAAGGCAGCAATAATCGCAGCCAGTTCATGCCAGGGACTGTTTCGATTCTGTCGACAAATTCCTTTAATTCTGACTGTTTTCCTTGCCGGCGGCCAAGAATTAGAATGGTGGCCGTCCCCAGAACCAGAACAGGCAGGCCAAGAGGTAGTTCAAAGCCAACATAAGGAATGGCCGTGCCGGCACATAAAATCATGGCCCAGATATTGATCGGTGGAGCGGCGGCAGCCAGTCCGGCTAAAATAAAGAGGATAGCCGGAATTTTCTTTTCATCCACCCCCAGCCCCTTTAGGGCTAAGGCTACCGGAGCTCCAACTACTAAAAGAGAAACACTGCCGGCTCCGGTCAGTGCCCCGGGAATCAGGACAATAATCATCAAAAGGAAGAGGGCCAGGAATCTAAAGCGGGCAAAGCCAACTACTGTTTGCCTGACCGCGAAATTAATTCCGCCTGATTCCTGAATGATGGTGATAAACAGAGTAGCCGAGAAAAAAACCAGAATAACATCAAGGTAGGTGAAACTGCCTTCCAGCAAATGCCTGGGTATCTCGCTCAGGGCAGGAGTCTTGAACAGGGCTCCGGCCAGTACTCCGGCTAAAGTCGAAATAAACAGGCTGAGTTCAACTGACAGCTTTTGCCACTTGGCCAGGATATAGCTAATGATGATAATGGCCGTGATAAAAAGAGTTTTAGTTATCATTTAACAAAATCTTACTGATTTGTTTTCATCAAGGCAAATGAATTTTTCAAAATACTTCTTCCAGCTCAAAATTATATTTCTGGCTGGCGGCTTTTAGCTCGGTTTTAACCTGGTCAAAATAGCTATCAGTGGCGTAAGCCTCAAGGCCCTGCTGGCGGTAAAAGTTAATAAAATAACCGGGATAATTCAACCGGTCAATGAAAATTTTATCAACCAGCCCCCCCAATAAAGATATTAACCGCGCCGGGTCTTGAGGCAAAATAGGTCCGACAAAAACAAAAGTTCTGAGGTTTAACTGTTTTATTTTTTCCAGGGCTTTAAGCCGCCGGCTGATAGAAGGAGCACCCGGTTCGAACAGCCTGGCCACCCGGTCACTATCGGTAGCGATTGAAAAGCCAATTTCGGCTTCTTTTATATCCTGGAGCAAATCCAGATCCCTCAGGACTAAATCCGATTTGGTCTGGATAAAAACAGGAAAATCAAAAGGCCTGATTTCGGCCAGGCATTTTCTGGTCAACTGGTATTTAGCTTCAACTGGCTGATAAGCATCACAGACCGAAGCTATCCAGATGGTCCCGGGCTTGGTCCGGATCAGCTGTCGTCTGAGCAGGTCAGGAGCATTAATCTTGACCTGGACCCACTGGCCCCAGGGTTCAGTCTGTCCTGAATAACGCGGCATAAATAAGGCAGCATAACAATAGCGGCAGCGATGGCTGCAACCGGTATATGGATTAAGGCAATAGTCAAATACTTTAGATTTATTCAGAATGCTTTTAGCCGTCTTCTCTGTTATTTTCATTATATATTTATATGTTTACCATAAGCCTGGACTTTATTAAACCTTAGCTGGATTATAAATTACCTCAAAACTGTTCAACGCATCCTTTTTTCGAAAAAATAGTTTATAATATAAGCGAGATTGAAGTCTGCTCAAAGAGGAGGCAAGGATGGTCTCTATTAAAAATAAAAAAATTATCGGTTCGTGCTTGATTTATATTCTTCTCTGTCTGGGGCTGGCTTCAGGACTTCAGGCTCAGTATTTTGGCCGGAACAAGGTCCAGTACAAGAAATTTGATTTTAAAATTATGAAGACCAAGCATTTTGATGTCTATTTTTATCAGCAGGATACTGAAGTCGTCAAACAGGCGGCTGAGATGGCGGAGCGCTGGTATGCTCGTCACAGCCGGATTTTTAATTATGAACTTAAAGGTCGTCAGCCGCTCATCGTCTATTCCAGTGGGCCAGAATTCCAGCAAACAACCGTCATCCCCGAACTGATGGGTGAGGGAACCGGGGGAGTCACCGAATCTTTTAAAAGGAGAATTGTCGTCCCTTACGGTGTTTCGCTGGCCGAGACTGATCATGTCATCGGCCATGAGCTGGTTCATGCCTTTCAATATGATATTGCCGGGCAGGGACATTCAGATGAGGCCAGATATACCGGGGCCGACTTAAGAATTCCTTTGTTTTTGATTGAAGGCCTGGCTGAGTATCTGTCTATAGGCCCTTATGATCCGGAAACATCCATGTGGATGAGAGACGCCTGGAAGAGGAAGTTCCTGCCCCCGATTAAGAAACTTGAAGATTCCTATAAGTATTTTCCTTATCGCTATGGCCAGGCTATCTGGGCTTATATTGGCGGCCGCTACGGTGACGAAATGATTGGTAAAATCTGGCGGATGCTGTCAAGAACCAATGATTACGAATCTGTGCTCCAGGGCGTGCTGGGAGAGCCGTTGAAAAAGTTATCAGAAGACTGGCAGAAAGCTAATGAATCAGCCTATTCTCCACTGGTGGCTTTAACTCAAACTCCTGATAAATATGGCAAGCTGTTGCTAAAAGGTACGGACGAGAATGTATATAATGTCTCACCTGTTCTCAGCCCTGATGGCCGCTACTTAGCTTTCTTATCTTCTCGTGATCTTTTCTCAGTGGATCTTTATCTGGCTGAAGCCAGAACAGGAAAGGTTATAAAAAAACTAACTTCAACGGCTATTGATCCTCATTTTGAGAGCATTCAATTTATCCGGTCAGCCGGTTCATGGGAAGCCGGCAGTCAACGTTTTGTTCTGGGGACAATTTCTCATGGTCAGCCCTTTCTGACCATTATCAATATCAATAAGGGGAAAGTCGAAAAAGAAATTCCTTTCCCGGAATTGGGAGAAATCCTCAATCCTTCCTGGTCGCCCAGCGGTAAAGAAGTTGTTTTTTCGGCTCTGGCTGGCGGGATCAGTGATATTTACATTTATAATCTTGAAGATAATACCTTGAAAAAAATGACCAATGATAGTTACGGCGATCTCCATCCAGTCTGGTCGCCGGATGGAACGAAGATTGCCTTTGTCACCGAGCGATTCAGCGCCAATTTGAACTGGCTGGATAGTGGACATTATGAACTGGCCCTGCTGGATGTAGCTTCAGGCGAAATTAGCAGAGCTCTGGCTTTTCCTTCTGGCAAAAATGTTAATCCCCAGTGGTCCGCTGATGGGCAGAGCCTCTATTTTCTATCAGATTATCAGGGGAAGACTGATCTTTTCCGGCTTGATCTGGCCGATGGGAAAATTTACCAGGTAACCAATCTATTTAGCGGCATTGGCGGAATTACCCAGCTAAGCCCGGCCATTTCTTATTCACCTCAGGCCGGATTAATAGCTATGTCAGTTTATGAAAATGGTTGTTATTCTATCTATCTGATTGAATCTGCTGACAGCCTGGCTGGACAGGCGACCCTGGCCCAGCTGACTGAAAGACCGGTTGGCCTTCTACCTCCCCGCAATCAGCTGGAAGGGGCTCTATTAGGCTTGCTCCGCAATTCTCTTTTTGGCTTACCGAAAGAAACTGATTTTCCAATCAGCAATTACCGGCCAAAGTTGAGTCTGGACTATGTTGCCCAGCCGACGGTGGCGGTTGGTGTTGACCGCTATGGAACCTACGCCGGGGGAGGAATCGCCGCAATCTGGAGCGACATGCTTGGTTATCATACTCTGGTGACGATGGCTCAGACTGATAATCAGCTGATTGATAGTTATATGATGGTCGGTTATCAGAACTCTAAAAAACGTTTAAACTGGGGTCTGGTTGCTCAGAGGGTTCCTTATGTCTATGGTTCATATGGCGCCTACTATGATGAGATAGAGGGTAATCCTGTTTATGTGGAAGAAGAATATTTAAACCGTCAGATAAATTATGAGGTCGGCGGGTTTGCCTATTATCCCCTTAATGCCTTCCAGCGCCTGGAGTTTAGCGCTGGTTTTAATTATGTTGATTTCAATGATCATCTTTACCGTTATATTTATGATCCCTATTATTACGAGTTGATTGATTATTACAATCTGTCTTTGCCTTCGGCTCCCAGTATTAAATACGGCTATGTGTCCGCCGCTCTTGTCTATGATAGTTCGCTATTCGGTGCTTGTAGTCCGATCATTGGCCGGAGCTATGTCCTCCAGGCTGAACCGAATTTTGGTAATTTAAATTTTGTTTCGGTTCTGGCCGATTATCGCCGCTATTTTGCCCCGGTCAAGCCTTTTACCCTGGCTTTTAGAATCCTTCATTATGGACGTTATGGAGGCGGTTCGGATGATGAGAGGCTGTGGCCTTTATTCATCGGGTATGAGAATCTGGTTCGCGGTTATGATTATGGCAGTTTTGAATACAGTGAAGTTGATAGCAGCAATCCCGAGGCCTTTGATTTTAACCGGCTGATGGGAAGCAGGATGCTGCTAGCCAACGCCGAATTGCGTTTTCCGGTCTTCGGCTTGCTTGGCCTGGGCAAAGGCTATTATGGTATCTGGCCGCTGGAATTTTTAGCCTTCTATGATATTGGGACGGCCTGGTACAATGGCGAGAAGCCGTCTGTCTTCGGCGGTGAAAAAAAGCCGGTGTCCAGTGCTGGAGTAGGGCTGAGGACAAATCTTTTTGGAGTGATTGTCCTCGGCTTTGATTATGTTTATCCTTTCGAGCGACCAGTTAAAGGCTGGCACTGGCAATTTACTATTTCACCAGGCTTCTAAGCCCAGAGGAGTCGGATGCCGGCTATCATCAATTATTTATCTCTTTGAGAAAAATATTTTTAAAGTAAACCGGTGACTGGCTATCATGGTTTTGAAGACCGAGGTAACCCTGACGGGCAAAATCTTTGACTTTACCCCGGGGCTCTGCCTGCCAGTCAAGAATACCCTGGCCGTTTAACTCAATTTTAATCCGGTCGGCGATAAATGTAATTTTCAGGTGATTCCATTCACCGGCTGGTTTAAAAGCCCTGGCCGCCGGAGCCTGGGCATCATAGACAGCTCCGGTCTGATGAATTCCTTCCCCGGCATCATAAATTTGAATTTCAAAAGAATGATAGATATAGTCATCACTGGTTGGCACCTCAGGCACTCTCAGAAAAATACCGGAGTTGGTTTCAGGTTTGGAACATTTATAATCAACTTCTAAAATAAAATCCCTGTATTGTTTCCGGCTGTACCAGAGCAAGCCCATACCACCCTGGGATTTAAGGATGCCGGTCCGGTTATCAAGCTCGAAATAGCCAGGTCCGTAGTGGTTCCAGCCATGCTTTTCATACCAGCCGTTTTCTTTTTTAAGGAGTTGTTCATAGCCGTCATAGTAAGTAATACTTTTGAGATAAGCCAGTCCCTTTTTGATATCGGGCTCAGGGCTCATAAGATTCTTATCGTTTTCATATTCAATGGTCAGATAACCGTCATAGTCCTGGCTGGTTAATTCAGCCAGAATGTCTTTTATCCTGGCCTGCCCGCTCCCGAAAGCTACATCCTCAACACCTTTGGTCCCGAAGCCACTCCGGTCTTTGAGATGGACATCAATGATTCGCCCCTGCAACAGCCGGAGGCACTCAACTGGATCAAGGCCACAACGCATCCAGTGGCCGGTATCAGCACAGACTCCGATTCTCGGGTCGAGGTCTTTAATATGCTTTAAAGCGGTCAAAGGATAGGCATATTTAGCTGGTTCTGGATGGTTGTGAATGGCAATTCGAATATCGTATTCTTTGACCAGTTTTTCCAGCAGGGGATAATCCTGATCCTGGGGTTCGGTAACTATGGTCCTGATGCCCATCTTTCTGGCCAGATCAAAGACCTGCCTCATCTGGCTTTCCGTCCGGCCAGTATCAACCACTCCGTAGGCAACGATCTGGAGTTCTGAAGCCTTGAGTTTTTCTTTGATCATCTCAATTTGCTGATCGGTTAGCCGGTGATCAAAGACCGCTTTGGCCGGCCAGTCTTTAGAAATTCTTTGACCGGGATAAGCCTGCAGATAGCTCAGGCCCAGGGCCTTAGTCTTGTCGAGAGCTTCGAAAAAGGTATAGCCGCGGTAGGTCCAGCCCTGCATGGCTACGGGGAAAGATTTTATTCTGATCTCGTTATATTTGGTTTCCCTGACCTCTTTTTTGACTGACTCTGGAATTATTTTTTCTTCAGGCGGGGTTTGCGAATAACCGGCCGCCACTGTCACTATCATAATCAGGCTTGAAATAAAAAAATTCTTTAATTTTTTAGCCACCATTTCTACCTCCCTTATTTACAACCGGGTTAGCCTTAAGTACCAGGCTTTATTTCTTTTTTGGGTTCCACTGACCCTTAGCTACTGCCGGGATGAAATTTTCAAGGCCGGCTGGTGGAAAAGTCAGGGTTTTCCCCTTTTCCAGGCTAAGATAAGCGGCCATCAGCAATTCTGTAACATTTAATCCATCGCTGAAGTTTTCTTCTGGCCGCCGCCCTTCCAGGAAAGATTCGACCATATGCCTGTTCTCACCTGTATAGCCATACTCAAATTCTTCACAGGAGACAACCGGCATCTGTCCAACCTCGGCATTTTGTTTTTCCACCAGATCCTCTCCGGCCCGGCCTTTCACCTGGCGGCTGAAAAAGACTTTCAAGCCAGAATCAAGTGTATTATATTGCAGCGAGTATTCAGGTCCGAGTAATTCCAGGCTCAGGCGCAGGCCAGCCCCGATATAACACCACGAAGTGGTAGTTTCGACCACTAAAATGTTACCTTTTTTATCTTTATATTCAATTATTGACCGGGCAAAATCCTCGGCCGGCCGGTGCTGGTAATCGAGCTGGCCGCCACTAGTCATTTTTAATTTTTTTACATAGTCGGGCAGCTGCCATTTAAGACAACTGGCATAAGCTGAGAGCTTAACCGGTGTCAACTCGTCCCGCCTGGCACCGGGAGGAGTCAGCATGAATCTGGCTTCCTCAACTGAATGACACATCATGTCATTCAGGACGCCTCCTCCCTGGAGTTCTCCTTCCCAGAACCAGGGGCGGTGAGGTCCGCTATGTTCTTCAGCTGCCCTGGCCAAATATGGCCGGCCGCATAAACTTGCCCCCCGGGCCCAGATAATTTCTTTACCTCTGATCACCGCCGGAGCAAACAGCTGGTTTTCTAAATAGCCATCGAGCAAATTAGCCTTTTGGACCAGTTCCAGCATCCGGCGGGCTTCTTTGACATTTCTACCCAGTGGCTTTTCACAGCTTACCCCAACCAGTTCGCCTTTTCCCCTGATAACTGCCTGGCTGATTTCTTCCATAACTTCAGTCCGGGTGAAATTCGGGGAACAAATCCAGATAGCGTCAATAGCTGGATCAGCGATCATATCGGTAATCGACTGGTAAGTCCTGGCCTGGCCGACTTTTAGCTTCCGAGCCAGACGGGCTGCTTCTTCGGCCTGTTTCTGATCAGGATCAAAAATACCAAGAATATCAGCTCCACGAACCCCGACCCAGGATCTTATATGGAAACGGGTAATAAAACCCCCGCCCACCAAGCCGACACCCAGATTGTTTTTTTTGGCTTTCATCTCTTCCTCCTCAATCTAATCTGATTTACTCTCTTTTATTCATTAACTGGCTACGGCTGAATTTTCAACCGTTTTTTTCTCCCGGAAAGTAAACACAAAAGCAATGGCACAGACAATGGTAATGATGGTTGGAATCAGGAAAACATTTCCCCAGTTGGTACCGGCTGGAGTGGTAAAAACCTTTTGGATCCAGCCAGAAAACAAACTGCCGACAAAATTGCCCAGACCAAGTATAATGACCGAAATCAGGCTCTGGGCCGAAGCTCTGATATCTTTGGGGGCAATCATATCAACATAGATAAAAGAAGCGGTAAAAAAGAAAACATAACAAAACCCGTGAAGAGCCAGAGAAGCGATCACCAGCCAGGCCGGATGCCCGATCATAAAAATAATATAACGGATGGGCCAGGCCAGCACGCCAATAACCATAGTTCTCTTTATGCCGTATTTGGGCAGAAAATAAGGGAGCAGCAGCCCCATGACAAACATTTCGGCGAATTGAGCTATGGTCATCACCAAAGGCGTCTGGGCTTCGGTCAGCTTGATGACCGGAGAAGTCAAAAAGGGAGCAGTTAGCACATAGTAAAATTGAAGCTCAGTCGCCACGATGAAGGCAATAACGGAAAATATTAAGAAATCGCGCTGCTTAAGCATTTTCAAAGCTTCCATAAAAGCATAGGGGTGGCCGGCTTCCTTTTTGGGTGGAGTATGAGGCAGGGAAAAAGCTTGTATCCCCATAATGATGGAAAAGATACCAGCCAGAAATAAAGTGTCGCCTTTTAAGGCCAAACCAGGGGCTCTTTCTCCCAGCAGTCTCCAGCCTGTTAGTCCCCAGCCAGCCGCAATCCAGCCAATTGTTCCCCAGACCCGAATCTTGCCGAAGTCTTTTTCCGAGTCCTTCAAATTGGCGAAAGCGATGGAGTTGGTCAGGGCCAGAGTGGGGGCAAAAATCAGGCAATAAACCAGCATTAGCCAGGCTAAAGACTGAAAGGAGGTCAGCCTGGCTCCGAGCAGCAGGATGACTCCGCCTGAGATCTGCAGCCAGGCAATGACTTTTTCAGTCGGAAAATAGCGGTCAGCCAGCTGCCCGCCAATAAAAGGAGCGATAATTGTAGCCAGGGGTAGAAGGCTATAAATCAATCCGACCTGAGTTCCAGAAAAATGCAGGGTGTTGATAAGATAAGCAGAAAGGACAGGAGCCCACGAGCCCCAGACAGCATATTCCAGAAACATCATCGCACTTAAACTAGTCTTAACTGACATCTGGCTTCTCCTCTCCGAATAGAATTAGAAAGCAGAATATTTTTTTTAAAGTTTTTTGTCAAATATCCCTGGTTATTTGCCTTTGCCTCGCCGCAATTCCAGCTGGATTACCAGCCGGACCGGGAATCAGGCTGTCTCCCCGGGCTAAGGCTTGAAAGACAGAGATTAATAAAGCCCGGCAATAAATTCTGGAGGAAAAAGAAAATATTTGCTATTTTTTTCGGTCTGTGTTATTGATAAGCAAAACGGAGGAGCCAGGTGCTAATTTCAGCCATGGAGAAAAGAAGGGAAAAAAGGCTCGATGAAGAGAATAAGGTCGTTCTGCATGTTTTAGCGGAGGACGGCCAGGAGAAGCAGTCATTTTATTCATTTTCACGTGATCTATCAGTCGGCGGACTGCGAATTATGACCGATTCTCCTTTGCCGGTCAAAACCAGGCTAAAAATAGAAATTGCTATTTCAGAATCAAAGAAGGTTATCGCCGGTTTAGCTGAAGTCCGCTGGGTGAAAAGCCTGTTTGAAGATGAAGTTTATGAAATGGGACTGGAATTTATTGAGCTTGATCCGCCAAGCAAGGTTTTCCTCCTGGAGCATATTTATAAGAGGACAATTGCTCGCTGAGCCTTCTTCCCCGGTACAAAATTTTAAAGCTAAAAAAACCAGGCTAAGTCTCTTTAGGCCTGAATTCAAACAGAGGAATTAACGGTAAAAAGCGTTGCCTTCAGAAGGGATAACCGGATGAAAATTGATAAGCGGCTTGTAAACCGGCTGACCAGCCTGGTTTTGTTTTTGCTGATTATTATTTACTTCACCCTGCCTTCAGCCGCCAGAGAAAAAGATTTTTACTTTCCAGAGCTTAAAGCTGACCTTTATGTTCAAAAAGATGGCTCTTTTCTGGTGGATGAGTATCTGACTTTTGAATTTCAGGGAGATTTTTCCTGGGCCTCGCTCTGGATTCCATTAGCCGCCAGGAAAAATGCAGGTAACTCAAAGAATATTGAGGTGATAGATTTTCTGGTTGCTGATGAACAAGGTCAGCCTTTACCGGTTGAAACGACCATTAATGGGGAAAGATTTGAAGCCCGCTGGCGCTTCCGGGCTTCTGATGAGCGGCGGACATTTCATCTGTCTTACCGGGTGAGAGGAGCTATCCTGGATTACCCGGATATTTCAGAGCTTTTCTGGCAAATTATTGGCAGTGAGGTTGACCGGCCGACAGCCAGAGCCGAAATTCTGGTTCATCTGCCAGAAGGAATTAATAACCGCGGCGATCTGCTGGTCTTTGGACATGGTCCGCTGTCTGGAAAATCAGAAATAATAGATTTACAAACAGTTAAATTCCAGGCAGAAGCCATTCCGGCTCGTCAGTTTCTTGAGCTGAGGGTTGTCTGGCCGGCTGGCCTGGTTTCCGGGGTGCCGTCCACTGGTTATAGCCGCGATAAGATAATAAAAGAAGAAGAGCAGCTGGTCAGCGATACTATCAACAGAGCCAAACAGGCCAGAGAAGCCGCTCAGAGGCAAAAGACGGTTTTTCGCCGCCTAGGACTGACCTGGGCTGGCTGGCAAATACTGGGACCACTTATCTGGCTTCTTTTTTATTTTTATTTCTGGAAAAAAGTTGGTGAAGATTATCGCTTCGATGATATTCCTGAATATTACCGGGAAATTCCATCAAATCTGCCACCGGCCCTGGTCCAGGTGCTGAGAAAACAGGGTGGCAAGCCTGATCCGGTCGCTTTAACTGCTACCATCTTTGATCTGGCCAGGCGTGGATATCTGGAAATTATTGATGAAAAAATTGAAAAAAAAGGACTCTTCGGCCATAAAGTCAAAGATCAGACCGTCTTCATTCTGAAGAAAACTTATGAAGGCGAGGCTGATCTAGAACCTTTTGAACATCAGGTGCTTGATTTAATGTTTGATAGAGCAGGTGGTGATAGTCTTAAAGAAGGGGCCAGATTGAGTCTGGAAGAATTTACCGGTTTTCTTAAGAAATCTCCGACTGAATTCCAGCGATGGTTTCAAAGCTGGTCCAAAAGTCTGGCCGCCGAAGGTAAGAAACGGGGATTCATTGAACAGGCCAGCCAGCGGGCTTATCGGCTTTTTTTATTAATCTCTTTGCCTCTGGCTTTCCTCACTATCTCTCTGGTGTTAATCGTTCTGGTTCTGCTTCTTTCGCCAACTCTCAGGCGCCGCCGGTCAGACTGGGCCAGGGAGAATGAGCTCTGGGCCGCTCTGGAAAGATTTTTAAAAGACTTTTCTGATTTTAAGGAGATTCCGGCTGAAGCCTATAAGCTCTGGGACCAGTATCTGGTTTTCGGCATTCTGTTTGGCCAGGCTAAAAAGCTGGTCAAAATGATACCTCAAATTCTGGCTGATGACCGGGCAGTCCGTCCTGGCTGGCTGGGAGGGATAATGGCGCTGTCGGCTGCCAATCAAAATGTTAATTCAATTTCGGCGGTGATTAATTCGATTGAAAGAACCGCGGCAGCCATTAACCAGGCGAGCCTGTCTGCGGCCCACTATTCTTCAGGCGGGGGAGGCGGTTTTAGCGGAGGGGGAGGCGGTGGCGGTGGCGGCGGCGGGGTCTCAGCTGGCTAAAGTTAGGCTAAATTTGTTTATGAAAAAATAAGAGGAAAATAAGAGGAGAAAGAAATGGAAGAAAAAAAGACCAGAACTGAGGAATTCAAGGTTTCAGGCTCTGAAATCCTGGAAAAAATTAAAGAAATTATAAAACAGGGCAACGCCCATCGAATTATCTTCAAGACAGAAGAGGGACGGACTTTTATGGAAATTCCCTTGACCGTTGGTCTGGCCGGAACCCTGATTGCTCCCCTCTGGGCAGCCATAGGCGCAATAGCAGCTTTAGCCTCTGATTTGACTATTGTTGTCGAGAGAGAAGAGAAAAAAGAAAAGGAAGATGATAAAAGCTAAAAAAATTATCTTCCAGCTGATTTAATCAGTGATGTTTATAGCCGTCGCGGCCATAGATTTCTTAATGGGCCTTCGGGTTTTGATTACCAGTTAAAAAAAGTTGTTGGCTAAAAATCACGGATAACTTAAAATTGAAATATCTTAGAACCTGGCTGGGCCACGAAGGAGGCAAGAATGAAAAAAAACATGGGTGCGGCCGACAGAACCATCCGGACGATTCTGGGCATTATTCTGGCCATCCTGGTCTTGACCGGAGTGGTAAAGGGGGTACTGGCTTATATTCTGGTGGTGTTAATAGCCATTTTGCTTATTACCAGCCTGCTTGGTTTTTGTCCACTGTATGTTCCGCTCGGTATTTCTACCAATAAGCGGCCAAAAGCCTGAGAGCAGGATTTTAAAGCTGGTCAGGTTGGAAGACTGCTTATTGCTTAAGTTACCGGAAGAGATTGACCGGCAGGTGTAGAAGAACTAACTGATAACCCTATCCGGCGTCTGGCAGAAATCAGTAAAAAATCAGCGGAGGCTAATCAAATAGATAGGTCTGAAAAAGGAGATAACTGATGCTTTTAAATTTTAAGGAAGATATGAGTTTTGGTTGGTTTGGCCGCCTGCAATTTAAAGTGAATTTTAAGGTTTTGGTAATTTTTCTAATCACTTTCGGCTTTAGCCTGTCAGCCAGCCTGGCCGGAAATCAACCTGAAACCTCCAGCCTTAATCTTATGCCCTATCCGGCCAAAGTCGAGTTAGCTCCGGGTCAATTTCGTCTGAGTGAAAAGTTTTATATAGGAGGAGAGGCCCAACCAGGGCACCGGGTTTTTAAAGCCGCTTCACGTTTTATGTCAAGATTAAGCGGACGGACAGGACTATTTTTTGAACAGGATTATCTGGCTGGCCAGACAGTCACTGACCAGACCAGATTGTTCTATCATTTTGATCAACCTGGGCGGCTTATCCCGGGTGAAGATGAATCGTACCAGTTAAAAATTAATTCAGAAAAAATTGAATTAAGGGCCAGAACTGATCTGGGCCTGTTGCACGGCTTTGAGACTTTGCTCCAGCTTTTGTCAGCTGATGGGGGAGGATATTTCTTTCCCTGTTTGCAGATAGAAGACAGTCCGCGTTTTAGCTGGCGGGGACTATTAATTGATTCCAGCCGGCATTTTATGCCGGTCGAGGTAATTAAGAGAAACTTGCTGGCCATGTCAGCGGTCAAACTTAATGTTCTTCACTGGCATCTGTCTGATGACCAGGGCTTCAGGGTGGAGAGCCTGGTTTTTCCACGATTAACTCAGCTTGGTTCAGATGGGCAGTATTTCCGACAGTCAGAAATTAAAGACATAATTCAACTGGCCTCTGACTTAGGCATCAGAGTTGTTCCCGAGTTTGATTTACCAGGTCATTCAACCAGCTGGCTGGTTGGTTATCCAGAATATGGCAGCGCCGCGGGCCCTTATCAAATTGAAAGAAAATTTGGAGTCAGTTCTCCTGTTTTTAATCCGACTATTGAGAAGACTTATAAGTTTCTTGATAGTTTTTTAAAAGAAATGACCGCTCTCTTTCCTGATCCATATTTTCACATCGGAGGGGATGAAGTAGATCCTAAACAGTGGAAAGAAAATCCTGATATTCAAAGATTTATGAAAAAAAATAATATCCCGGATGAAGCCAGTCTTCAGGCTTATTTTAACCGGAGGCTGCTTAAGATCCTGACTAAATACCACAAAAGAATGGTTGGCTGGGATGAAATTTATCAGCCCGGCTTGCCCAAAGATATTGTCATCCAATCTTGGCGAGGCCAGCAGGCCCTGGTCGAAGCGGCTAAAAACGGTTATCAAGGGCTTCTGTCCAATGGCTATTATATTGACCTGGTTGAAAGCGCAGAGAGACATTATCTTAACGATCCTGTTCCAGTTGATTCGGCTCTGACACCGGAAGAAAAAAACTTGATTCTGGGCGGAGAAGCCACTATGTGGGCCGAGCTGGCAACACCTGAAACCATAGATTCACGGATCTGGCCCCGAACAGCGGCTATTGCCGAAAGATTATGGTCGCCCCAGGGAATCAGGGATGTTGACGATATGTATAAACGTTTAAGGATAATAAGCCTCGGGCTGGAAGAAAATGGAGTCCAGCATCTTAAGAATCAGCCGATGATGCTACGCCGCCTGACCAGATCTTATGAGATCGGATGCCTGGAAGTGCTGGCTAAGATTTCTGAACCGGTCAAAGGCTATTCCCGGCACAGTCAGGGTAAAGCCTATAACTCGCTGTCTCCCTTAACCCGGTTTGTTGATGCTTGTTATCCAGAGTCGTTTGAAGCCAGGGATTTCAGACTAACGGTGGAAAAATTGGTCACCAGCCGGGATTTAAGACAAGCAGAGGAGCTTAAAAACCGGCTCCAGCTCTGGCAGGAAAATCACCAGAAAATAATTGATCTCGCCGAGACCGCACCGGCCCTTAAAGAAATAATCTCCTTATCCGAGTCACTCAAGAATGTTTCCTTAACCGGGCTGGAAGCTATCAATCTGATTGTGAGCGGCCAACCGGCCGATTCCGCCTGGCTTCAGACAAAATTTGAGTTATTAGAAGAAGCCAGGAAGCCGGTAGCCGAATGCCAGCTGGCTATAATATCGGGAGTCGAACTTTTGCTCAATAGCCTGAAAAAATAGGCCGGTTGGGGCTATTTTAATTTTTCTTCGCTGACAAACGAGCGATATGGGGAAAGATAAGAAAGAATTTCCTCATCAGCCGGTTCTGGCTTTCCGGAGACGATTCTGGTTAAAAGCTCAGCTACTCCCGGCCCAAGCATAAAACCCTGTCCACACATGCCGGCCGCCTGTAAAAAACCATCCACCTCTTTTGCCCAGCCAACAATGGGAAAGCCATCAGGGGTCATAGGATATAGTCCGCGCCAGGTTCGCCTCACCCTGATATTTTTCAGCCTGGGCATCAGATCAATCATCCTTTTAGAAACCATGGGAAGGAATTGACTGGTTTCTCTGACATCAAATCCCCACCGGCTGGGGCTGGGAGTAATGCAAAAAATAACTTGCCCGGTGGCATGCTGATAAAAATAATAATTAGCCGAGCCCTTGACCGGACGGAGATCAACAATCATAGGGTGAAAAAATCTCTGGACAGGTTCAGTTACAGCTGCTTCGTGGGAGTCAGGAGTAACCGGAATGTTTATCCCGGCCATTTTGGCTACCCCGGCTGCCCAGGCTCCGGCCGCATTGATAACCACCTGGGCACCATAGTTCCCCCGGTCAGTAATCACCCCCTTAATTTTTCTCCGTTCAATTTTGAGACCGGTAATAGTCTCCTTAAAGTTGAAGTCAGCTCCTGCTCTTCTGGCCTGACGGTAAAAAGCTTCATTGACCAGCAAAGGTGAAGCATGTCCATCGCCTGGAGATAAGGTGCCACCGCGCAGGTCATGTGGATTGAGATCGGGCAAAAGCTGTCTTAATTCTTTGGCCTCCAGCCAGTCAATATTCAAACCCAGGCTTTTTTGAACGGGCAGGACTTCTTTTAGAGTCTTTTCTTCTTCTTCCCGGTAAGCGACAAAACAGTAGCCGCCTTTATACCATTCGAGATCGTCACCATATTTTTCTTTCCAGCCAGAAATAATATCAAGGCTTCTCAGAGCCAGTTTAATCTTGGCCGGGTCAGAATGAGTGGCCCGGAGGCCGCCAATAGCTCTTTTGTTTGAACCCTGACCGGTACTTGGATTTGGGTCAATGACGAGAACTTTGAAGCCGGCCTGAGCCAGAAACATGGCGGCCGGAGTACCAACACTGCCAGCCCCGGCGATGATTACTTCATAGTCGTTATTTCCGCTCATCTGCTTGATTTCCTTTCTTCGCTTCCTGGTTGTAAACCTGCCAGGATACCCATGGGGACCTCAATAAACAGGGGCCTTTTGGTTTGATCAATGATTTCAGTTTCAGGCACGCCTTCTTCTCTGAAGAGACGGTGAACAAGGGGAGTGCAGGTCTTGGCTCCACAGGGGCCCATCCCGGCTCTGGTTATAGTTTTAATTTCATTAATATCTCTTACCCCGTCTCTGATCAGTTTTCTTATTTCTCCGGCTGTTACCCGCTCGCAGCGGCAGATGATAGCTTCATCCGGAATTTTTTCTACATATTTTTCATCAGCTCTTTCTATTTCAGTTTGAAGCCTCAAGCCACTAACTTTTTTGGCTACTTCTTTTGGTACCTGAGCCTTAATAAGAATGGTGCGATCATTAGCCTTAATAGATTTAACTGAATTCACCCGGGACCGGGCTAATTCCCGGCCATCGATATCGACCAGGATAATCTCCTGCCCTGGATTGATGGTCTCTTTTAGAAACTCAAAAGGAATAGTTACTTCCGGCCAGTCTGGATTCTGACGGTAATCAACTAAAGTAATGGCCAGGCCCGGGCAGATGACCACACAACGTTCGCAGCCACTGCAGCCGCGGCTGTCGTTTTCTTCGCAGTAAGCCGGTGTTTTTCTGATATCGTTTTTGTCGACCTCGATTAACTTCCGGGGGCAGACGGCCGAACAGGGATCGCAGGGGATTTCCTGAAGACAATGGATTACCGGCAAGATTCCAGTCTCTTTCTCTGGATAGCCTTCCGGATAAGTCTGACCGGGTTTTGATTTCAGAATTTCAGCTGTCTTTTCCCAGGTGTCAGGAATCTCTCCTGAATACTGGCCCAGATCTCTGGCTATCTCTAAACCGCGGATTTTGCCGGAAAAAATGGCGGCCGAAGCTTCAGCGATTTCTTCGGCGTCACCAGCGGCATAGGCCGGGAAGCCGAACTCCCTGGCTTTTAAATAAAACTCATTTACCGGATCAAGCCCAACGGCAATCAGCACTGTATCGCAGGCATAGGTCCTTTCTGTCCCCTTGATCGGTTTGAACTGTTCATCTACTCTGGCAATAGTGACCGATTCAACTGATGCCTGGCCATTAGCGCTTAAAATCGTATGAGAAGTCAGGATAGGAACGCCCAGGCGAGCCAGTTTATCCTTATGGACTTTATAACCTCCAACTTCAGACATGACTTCGATCAGCCCGACGACCTTGATCCCGGCTTGAAGAGCATGATAGCCAGCTATCAGACCGACATTACCGCCACCGACAATGAACAGTTTTTCAGTTGGCCGGACAAGGTCACGATTGACCAGGGTTTGAAAGGCTCCGGCTCCATAGACTCCGGGCAGGGTGTTACCCGGGAAAGCTAAGGATTTTTCCCTGGCACCGGCTGCGGTCAGAATAATTTGAGGTTTGATCAGGATGTATTTTTTTCCTTCTTTCAGAACGCCTACCTTCTGATCACTGAAGACGGCCAGGGCAGTAGTCTGAAGCCAGATCTCAACCGAGGGAAATTGTCTGACTTCTTGTTCAAGCTTGGTGGCCAGAACAATTCCGCGTGTTCCGGCATAAACAGCTTCCACTGAGCCAAAAAACCGGTGAGTCTGAAGGACCAGCTTCCCGCCCAGACGGTGCTTATCATCAATCAGCAGGCAATTGATTCCCCGGCTGCCCAGCTCAATAGCTGCCGCCAGGCCAGCCGGACCGCCGCCAATAATAAGGACAGTAACTTCCACTTCCTGGACCGGCTCAAATTCAACCTTTCCTTCAGGGTTGACGGACGGGAGCTCAGGCAGGCCAATGAGCGGTTCGATCTTCATCCCGGGCCGGATCATTTCCATGCAGGATTTAATCGGAAAGCCATCGGCCAGCACCAGACATTGGGCACACTGGCCATTGGCGCAGAAAATGCCCTGCGGGGCTCCGTCCCGGTGATGATAGCTAAAAATTCTGATCCCGTTGGCCAAAAGGGCTGAAGCAATAGTTTCGCCCTCTCTGGCCGTTAGCTCCTGACCATGCCAGTAAAAGTTAAACAGGGGCCGGTCTGAAACTGGTAAAATTGGATGTTTATAAAGCCGGTTATTGATCAAAGGAGACTCCTCTAATCCAGATTGACCAAACTCAAATTCAGAATCAGCTAATCAAAAAATAATCTCCAAATTTAAGATTTGGATTATAGCACAACAGAAATTTAGATAAAAATAGCGTCCAGGAAAAAGTCAGGGGCAAGTAGTCAGTCAGATGCCGCTGATAGAAAATTAAAATAGAATATGATTAAATAAAGAACGTTTGGAGCTAGAATGAAAAAAATAAAGCTATTGGCAATTATTTTGTTAGCATTTTCTCAGGTCATATTCTTGGAAGGGAAAACTAAAGTGACGGATTTAAAGCTCAAAGACTCTCCTCCCGCCGCCGGAAAAAATAGTTATTATACCGGCAACCGGCGACCACTGAAGCCAAATCCTTTGATCAAATTGCCTGTTGGTCATATTGAAGTCAGGGGCTGGTTGTTAAGTCAGCTCCAACTGATGCGTTCGGGCTTTACCGGACGTCTGACCGAAATCTCTAAATTTCTTCAGGAGGACTCTGGCTGGCTAACCCGTCGGGGCCGGGGCTGGGAAGAAATGCCTTACTGGCTTAAGGGCTATGGCGATCTGGCTTATTTACTGAGGGATCCCCAGATGATAGCTGCTGCCAGAAAATGGATTGAAGCTATTCTGGCCAGCCAGCAAGAGGATGGTTATTTCGGTCCGGTGGATAACCGGACCGCTAATGATCTCTGGCCAAATATGGAAGCCTTGATTTGCCTCCAGAGCTATTACGACTATAGCCATGACGGGAGAGTCTTAGATTTTATGTCTAAGTACTTTCGCTATGAACTTAAGATACCGGAAGAGCAATTCCTTCCCGGCAGCTGGCAGAAACTGCGGGGAGGAGAAAATCTGGAAAGCGTTTACTGGCTTTATAACCGGACAGGAGAAAAGTGGCTGCTGGACCTGGCCAGCAAAATTTACAGACGAACGGCCGACTGGGCCTCTCCTGTTTTAACCGCTGAACGTGACCGCCACTGGGAAGAAAGTTCATTTTACCATGGAGTAAATATAGCCATGGGCCTAAAATATCCTGCCCTTTATTATCAACAGACCGGGGAAAGACAACTGCTGGAAGCCGTAGAAAGAAATTATCAGCAATTGATGGATGCCTATGGTCAGCAGCCTGGCGGGATGTTTGCCGCCGACGAAAATATCAGACCGGGCTACAATGATCCCCGTCAGGGAGCAGAGACTTGTACCATGGTCGAATTAATGTCGACTTTTGAAAGCCTGTTGCGAATAACAGGGGAGGTCAGGTCAGCTGATCGAATTGAAGAAATTGCTTTTAATTCTCTGCCGGCCTCGATGACTCCTGATCTTAAAGGATTGCATTATCTGACTGCTGCCAACCTTATTGCCGATGATAAAAGCGGTGAACATGATTTTCAGAATTCGGGAACTCTGCTATCTTATGATCCCTGGAGTTACCGCTGCTGCCAGCATAATGTTGCTTTTGGCTGGCCATATTTTTCGGAACATCTCTGGCTGGCCACTTCTGATAATGGAGTAGCCGCCGTCATTTATGCCCCATCCATGGTTGAGGTTAAAACTGGCCAGCAGGGCACAATGGTTAGAATAGTTGAGGAGACTTATTATCCGTTTTCAGGGAAAATTACCCTGACGGTGTTCCCAGAGAGCGAAGTAGAATTTCCACTTTACCTTCGCCTGCCTGGCTGGGCAGAAAGAGCCTCTATTGCGGTTAACGAAGAACAGCCAGCCGAGGTTAAAGCACCTGGTAAGCTGGCTGTCCTGGAAAGGCGCTGGAAATATGGCGACCAGGTCAGCCTGTCTCTTGATGAATCCGTCCGGATCAAACTCTGGCCTGGAATAGGACAGGCGGCCTCAGTTTCACGCGGCCCGTTATGGTTTTCCTTAGAAATCAAAGAAATCTGGAAAAGTTATGGCGGGACAGAGGCCTGGCCTGCTTATGAAGTTTTGCCTGGTTCTGACTGGAACTACGCCTTGATCCTCGACAAAAATAACTTAGCTGAAAATATCAGACTGGCAGAAAAAAAAGAAATTAGTTATCAGCCTTTTTCGCTCGAAAATGCTCCAATTATTCTTGAAGCTAAAGCCAGGCAGCTCCCAGAGTGGCAAGCCCAGGGGCAGATGGTAGGCAGGGTTCCGGCCAGTCCGGTTAGTTCGAGTTCAGCCAGGCCAGAGGAAACTGTCAGGCTCGTTCCGATGGGTTGTGCCCGGTTGAGAATCGCCTGTTTCCCCTGGTTTGAGAAGCGAAAATAACTTAGAAAGGGTCATCAGACTATGAACTCAGCCAAGAAACTCTTATTTGTTTTTCTGATTACAGCCAGCTTGTTAAGCTCAGGTCCGGTTAGCCTGGCTAAAGCTCAAGGGCTACCTGATAGCCGCTTGGTTTCCGCTGACTGGCTTCAAGCCAATCTGGAGACGCCCGGAATTAGAATTATTGATATGAGAGCTGATATCCGCGATTACTGGTCCGGGCATATTCCACCAGCAGTCTATCTGGATGAAGCAGCTCTGCGCTGGCCGCAGGCAGGCCTACCCGGAAAATTGATTCCGGTTGATGTCCTGGGCCGCCTCCTGGAAGAAATGTCCATTGATCAAAATACACTTATAATAATTTATACTGAAATAAATAATTACCGGGCAACCTACCTGGCCTGGGCCCTGGATTATGTTAAACATAATAAATGGGCTATTCTGGCCGGAGGCTTTAACCGCTGGAAGAGCGAGGGGCGGCCAATTTCCCGGGATTTTCCAGCCCTCAAAAGAATTCCCTATGGGAGGAAACTGGAGGCGAACAGCGAGGTGAGAGCCAGTTTAGACCAGGTTAAAAACCGCCGCCCGGAGGGAACAGTCCTGCTGGATGTCAGGCCGCCGGAGATGTATGCCGGTGAGCGAGGCAACTGGAAAAGAAATGGTCATATTCCTGGTGCTGTCGGTCTTTTCTGGGCTTCCTTTTTAACCGAAGACGGGAATTGGAAAAACCTTGACCTGATCCAGAATAATCTAAAGGCTTTAGGCATTACCCCGGATAAGAATATTATCCTCTATTGCGGGCAGGGACTGATGTCCTCCCATACTTATTTAACCTTAAAGTATATCCTGAAGTTTCCTAAAGTTGCCATCTTTGACGGCGGTTTTAATGAATGGGCGGGCCAGGCTGACCTGCCAGTTGAAACCTCGAGGCCAGAGGAGGTAAAGTGAGCAGAAAAAAATGGTTGTTTTGGGCTATCCTGAGCCTGGCTGCCATCTTCATTTTTTTAGGCTTGAGAGCAGGAGAATTTCAGACAGTCTGGCAAAAAGCTAAAACTATTTGCTTAGAGTGTATCGGGCTTGGCTAATACCTGATGGAGAGACGACTTATGCCCTTACAAAGAAAGAGAAGATGGTTGCAGATCCTGGCTACCCTGGGTTTCAATTTAGATATTCCGTCGCTTTTCAAAGGCCAGATCAGCCAGGTTAAATCTAAGGGGATCTGCCTGCCCGTTCTTAATTGTTATTCCTGTCCGGCAGCAATCGGAGCCTGCCCGATCGGCTCGCTTCAGAATGCTTTTGATTCTTTAAAATACAATCTGAGTCTTGGGCAGAAAAAACTTGGCCTTTATGTTGTTGGCAGTCTTGGCCTCATAGGCGTCATCGGGGGGCGGTTGCCCTGTGGCTGGCTTTGTCCTTTTGGCTTCCTCCAGGAACTGGTTTATAAAATCCCCATTCGGAAACTGAGGATACCTGCTTTTTTAACCTACCTTAGATATCTCATCCTTCTGGTTTTGGTGGTTCTGCTGCCACTCTTAATAGTTGACAACCTGGGTCTGGGTTCTCCCTGGTTCTGCCAGTGGGTCTGTCCGGCTGGAACCTTAGAGGCCGGTCTGGTTCTGGCATTAATTAGCCCCGGGGTAAGATCTCAGCTCGGCTTTCTATTTGCCTGGAAGATGGGACTTTTAGTGCTTTTTCTTGTCTGGATGGCCTTCAGTGAGCGGCCATTCTGCCGGACAATCTGTCCGCTGGGAACGATTCTCGGATTTTTTAATAAGATTAGTGCCTTCGAGATGAGAGTTGACCTCAGTCATTGTCTTCGTTGTAATGCCTGCCAGAGAGATTGCCCGGTTGATATCAGAATTTATGAAAATACAGCCAGTTCGCGCTGCATCAGATGCCTTAAATGCCAGAAAGTCTGTCCTACTTCTTGTATTTCTTCAGGCTTCTGGCTGGGTGAAAGCAGTTGCGGGGAAACCAAGACTGAAACTACCGCTGAGGCCAAATAAAAACCGGAAATAATTCAAATTTTTATAACCAGGAATAAAAAGGAAGTTAAAAAGCTTCTCCCGCATTAACATAGATTCCAGAAGCGCCGTTTGGCCCAAAGGCAAAATCAATCCTGACATTGACTTTTTCCTGAGGAATAATTTTAAATCTTAAGCCAAAACCGGCTGAATATTGCAGGTTATCCCACGAAAGATGTTTGAAGCTATGAGCCAGACTCCCCATTCCGGCAAAAGCTACGCCGCTCAATCGCTTCCAGAGTGGAAATCTGTATTCCGTCTGTAAAGCCATCACTATCCGGTCGCGGAAGCGGCCGCCATAATAACCTCTAAGCAAATCTCCGCCAATTTTAGGCAATTTGTAAAAAGGAATATTGCCCCCGGCCGTATCTATGATTCCCTGTAAAACCAGAACCTGGTCTGAAGCTACGCCAATATATTGACGGGCATCTAATTTGATGTTGATGTAATTAAAACTGCTGCCAAAGATTTTATTATTCCAGTAACCAAATAACTGAAGATATTGCCCCGAGGAAGGGGAGAAAATGTTATCCCGGCTATCATAACTTATAATCAAGCCAGGGCCAGAAATCCAGCCCCCCTGGCTCCCCGCTACCAGGCCCTGATCGAGAATCTTACCAGGGTTTTTATCGAAAATAAGGGTATTCTCTAAATGATATCTAAGCCCGAGGTAAAGCGGCAAATGCTGAAAGTATTTTCTCTGGTAACCCAGTTCCATAAAATAAGTCTGGGGAGTATAAGTCTCCATTTGTTCTTCGGAGGTATCCGGTCCAATGCCCCAGAATTTGGTCGGGAATCTTTCCGCCAGAAAATTTCCCGTCAGGAAAATAGAATTGTTCTTCAGATAAATTTCAGGTTTCAGCTGTAAGGTATACTGCTTCATCTGAGTATAAACTCCGGCAAAAAAGAGGGTGCTGGGCCTGGCCTCTTTAAAAACCAGTCCCGGGCGAAAAGTCAACAACCCTCCAGCTCCAAAAGCCAGCTTGGATTCAGGCGTATAGTATAAAATAGGCAGGGCGGTAAGGCCGATTCTATTTTTTTCCACCTGTTCTAATTGAGCGGGCTGGGCGGCTTCTTCTTGAGCCCGAAGAAAAATAGAAGATGAGAAAAGCAGAATAATTGAAAAAATCACCAGGAAATTAATTGCAGGGGAATGTGTTGGACCTCTACCTGACTGAAACATAACAAATTATGTTAGATGGATTTTAGCTGACTGTCAATCTAACCTGAGCAAAAACTTTATCTGCTTTTATGACTGATTATTATTTTTCTTGACAGGCTCAGGCTGGTGAGTAAAAGTATTTTCTTAAGCTTGGAAAAGGAGAAAGAGATGGCAACTGAAAAAAAGAGTTTGAGCCGTCGAAGCTTTTTCAGCCACTGCGGCCGCTGCGCTGCCTGGCTGGCTGGCAGTTTTGTCCTGGGAAAAGAGCTTGAACCTGCCAGCCGGTTTTCCCTGATAGATTTAACCTCCAGCTCAAAAAAGGAAAAAGTCAAGCTGGCCTTGATTTTTGCCCTTCACGGGTTAAAGCAGGACAGGCCGGATTGGCCAAATATCGGTTTTGATTTCAGGCCGGTAATTGAAGAATACACCCGGGTTCTGCGTCAAAGATTTCCTCACTATACATTTTTGTTTTCTTTAGCCAGCGGGCCGGAGGAGGCCGAAAAAGTAATTAGGGCTGATGAAGAACAGAAAGTAGATGGCTATGCTATTTTTCAGCTTAATTGCTGGAATCGCCTCATTCAGCCGGCGCTAACCACCGGTAAACCAGTTCTTTATGTCGATTTTCCTTATGCTGGCAGCGGTGGATTTCTGGTTTATACGGCCAGTCTAAAGAGAGAAAACCGGACTAATTTTGGCTTTGTGGCTTCGGATAGTTTAGATGACGTAGCCGCTGCTTTTGAGGCCTTTGCCAGGATTAAAGAACCCCGGAACCAGCGTTCCTTCAGTCAGCTGGTGGAAGAAATAAGAATAGCCCGGACTCCAGCTCCTGGCTATCTGAAGTGTTACCCTGATGAATTGAGAGTTCTATCCGCTGAAGAAACTCTATCCCGTTTGCCGGACTCACCAATCTTGCTTTTCCGGGATGAACGTGGCGGTGAGCCATTCAAGCTAATGAATATTCCGGTCATGAATCTCCCTTTCTCTGAATTGAACCAGGCCTGGGCCTCGGCTGACCGGGACCAGGCAACCGAAATAGCCAGAAAGTGGTGGAATGGGGCTTCTCTTGTCCAGGGGGTTAACCTGGCCGAAGTCGTCAATTCGGCTGCCATGTATTTAGGTATGAAGTCCCTGCTGGCTAAATACCGGGCCCGGGCGATAACTGTGAATTGCTTAGGCGGCTTTTATGGCGGATACATCCATGCTTATCCCTGTCTTGGATTCTATGAATTAAATAACCAGGGCCTGGTTGGCGCCTGTGAAGCTGATTTAAGGTCAACGGCCACCATGACCGCTTTCGGGCTGATGACCGGCGGCCGGCCCGGTTATATTTCCGATCCGGTTATTGACACTGCCCATCGCCATATTATTTATGCTCACTGTGTAGCCTCCAACCAAGTCTTTGGAGCCAGTGGCCCGGCCAATCCCTATGAGATTCTGACTCATTCAGAAGACCGGCAGGGAGCGGCTGTCCGTTCCATTCTACCTGCTGGCTACCTGACGACCAGTCTCCAGATAGATGAGAGCCGGCGGGAAATTCTTCTTCACCAGGCCAAGGCCGTAGGCAATGATTTCAATGACCGGGCTTGCCGGACCAAGCTGGTGGCCGAGCCAATTGGCGATCTGGAAAAATTGTTCTCTTACTGGGACATCTGGGGCTGGCACCGGGTGACTTTTTATGGTGACCTCAAAGATGGTGCTTACCGGCTGGCAGAAGCCATGAACTGGAAGGTAGTTGAGGAAGCCTGAGGCCAGTAGATGAAGACTTATACCGTCGGCAACTTAGGAAAGAGAATTAACAGATTTCCTTCCAGAAAATTAATCTCCACCCCTACGCCTCTTTATTCCCTTGAAAAATTGACTGAGAAACTGGGTGGCCCGGAGATCTGGATAAAAAGAGATGATTTGACCGGGCTGGCTTTAGGTGGCAATAAATCGAGAAAGCTGGAGTTTATCGTGGCCGATGCTTTAAGAAAGGGCGCCGACACCATCATTACCTGGGGTGCTTTACAATCTAACTGGTGCCTGCAGCTGGCGGCGGCAGCCAGGAAAGCCGGGCTCAGGCCAGTCCTGCTTCTGTTTAAAAGCTATGACTTGCCATCGATCTACGAGGGCAATGTCTTTTTAGAATATCTTCTTGAAACCCAAATCGAAATTAGAGAATCAGAAGAAAAAGGCAAGTCGGTAAATCAGGCTAAGGCTTTTGAACTGCTGGAAGAAATGGCAGACCGGGAAAGAGCTAAAGGCTATCATCCCTATCTCGTCTCTGTCGGCGGCTCGGCCAGCGGAGGGCAGCTGGAGCAGCCACTGGGTGCTCTGTCCTATTTTCAAGCGATGCTCGAAATATATGAGCAAACAGCCGGCCGGGAAGGCCCGCCTGATTGGATCGTCATTGCTTCTGGCTCAGGCGGAACTCAGGCTGGCCTGCTGGCCGGAGTCAAAGCCCTGGGGCTTAAGACCAGAGTAGCTGGAATCTGCGTTTCCGATTCAAAAGAAGAATTTTCGCCGGTGGTTAAACAAATAACCCTGGATCTGGTCAAAACGCTTGGCCTCGACCTTCAAATTGATAAGGATGACCTCATTCTTTTTGATCAGTATCTAGGAGCTGGTTATGGACAGATAACGGCTGAAATAACCGGAGTTATAAGAGAACTTTTTAAAGAAGAAGCTCTGATTCTGGATCCAGTCTATACAGCCAAAGCCATGCTCGGGCTCATCGATCTGGTCAAACATAATTATTTTTCGTCTGCCGAGAAAATCTTATTTATTCATACTGGCGGTACGCCAGCCCTTTTCGCTTTTAAAGATTATATTATGTCCTGCCTGGCCGGCTGCTAAACTCGGCGGTTGTTGATTTCATTATTTTCTCAAACAGGCCATCAACTTCTCCCAGCCGGACTTGATAATAATCCTGGCTTCTGGTGGCCGGAAGTTCAGCCGCTTTAAGACCATGGCCGGTCAGGATGAGAACGCTCCGGCCAGAAAATCTTTCTTTTAATTTGAGATAGGCAGCCAGGGTAGTAGCGGCCTCAGGCTGAACGAACAGGCCTTCTTTTAGAGTCAGCAATTTTTGAGCTTCAAACATTTCCTGATCGCTAACACTGACCAGCTGGCCGTTATTTTCTTTGATAATTTTTAAAACCAGATTGCCGGCTGGCGGTTCGGGGTTGGAGATGGAATGAGCCAGGGTTTTGACTGATTCCAGCTTTTTGACCAGGGCTTCACCCCTAACCCAGGACCGGACAACAGGAGAGCAACCTTCGGCCTGAACACCAATAAAAGCCGGGCAGGACTCAATCAGTCCAGCCTGTTGTAGCTCGAGGAAACCTTTATAGAGCCCGACCAGGTGACCGCCTGAACTCAGGGGGACAAAAATGGAATCCGGAGATTGTCCTAATTGCTGGCAGATTTCAAAGCTGGTAAGTTTGTAACCCTCAATCCTTAAAGCGTCAACGGAATTGGCAAAATATATTCCATATTTTTTCCCGAGCTCATAACTCTTATAGAAAAGCTGGCCGTAATCACCCTCAACTTCAATTATAACCGGCTCGAAGACGGCTGAGGAAATTAAAGCTCCGGTTGAGGTTCCTTTTTTCACCAGTAAAAATGTCTGCAGTCCGCTGCGGGCGGCATAAGCAGCAGTCGAGGAGGCCATATTTCCTGTTGAGACTGTACCTATCTTTCTAATCTTCATTTCGGCCAGTTTTTGAACTACCACCGCTGTGCCTCTGTCTTTAAAGCTCAGGGTTGGGTTAGCCGCTTCTAATTTAGCGAAAAGATTTTCCTGACCTAAATATTTTTCCAGCCTGGACAAGCTCAGCAGGGGAGTCGAACCTTCCTGCAGGCTTAAATCTGGATCAACTCTTTGAAGAGGCAAAAACTCCTGATATTTTCGGAGGGCCAGCCTTTCACCGGGAAAAAGCCGGCTGTGAGCCATCTGAGCCGAATCAAACACCAGGGGTTGATGGCATTGCGGACATAAAATGTCATTTGGCTGGAAGGTACCCTGATAGGAGCAATATAAGCATTTCATCTGGTTCATGACTATTTCCTTAAGCTTCTCACTTCAAAAAGTTTAGTTAATTCGACACCGGATGTAAAGATAGCTGAGGTCTTATCCACCGGACGGTTGTTTATGGCGCAGATTAAGCATAGAATAATTTTTCCAATGTTACCTGACAAAGACAGAGACAGATATTTTATGAAAAAGGCCCTGGAGCAAGCCCAAAAGGCCGGGACTAAAGGTGAGGTTCCGGTCGGAGCTGTTCTGGTTAAAGACGGTAAAATTATGACTCGAGCTTATAACCAGTCTATTTCCCGCTGTGACCCGTCCGGTCATGCTGAAATTGTCGCCCTGAGGAAAGCCGGACGGAAATTTAAAAATTACCGGCTGACAGACCTGATTCTTTATGTGACGGTTGAGCCTTGCCCGATGTGCTTGGGAGCTATCCTTCAAGCTAGAATTAAGAGGCTCGTCTATGGGGCGACGGACAGGAAGCAAGGAGCAATTGTTTCAAGATTAGCTGTTCCTCTGGAAAGAGCCAATCACCGGGTTGAAATTCAGTCTGGAGTTCTGAGCGATGAGTGCAGTCAGCTGATAAGCAATTTTTTCCAGAGGAGAAGGCAAGTCAAAAAAAGAGGAAAAGAAAGGTTGAAAACTCGAAGGAGTTAAAGTAAATTACTGAAAACGGAGAGGTGGCCGAGTGGTTGAAGGCGACGGTCTCGAAAACCGTTATTCCGGTTAATTACCGGAATCGCGGGTTCGAATCCCGCCCTCTCCGCCAGTTAAAGGTAATTTACCTCTGTTTGAGGTTAAAATGGATAAGATAAACATTGTTCTGGTTGGCTTTGGCCGGGTCGGGCGGGCCTTTTTTGAGCTTCTCAAAGAAAAATATGATGATTGCCTGGATCGCTATGGTTTACAGCTCGAGCTGAGAGGAATTGCCCGTCAAAAGGGCATCGTCCTTCTTTCCAGCACTCAAAAAGTTCTTTCTCCATCATATTTTACAGAAGGGGATCTTGACAATCTGGCCGACTGGATAAAGGCCATTACTATTTCAGATTTGCTCGATGAGTTTCGCCAGGGTGTCCTGGTTGATTGTACTCCTTCTAACCTGATCAGCGGTGAGCCTGGTCTATCCCTGACCAAACTGGCTCTGGACAAAGGCTGGCAGGTAGCCACGGCCAGCAAGGGAGCTCTGGTCCTCAAGCCGGATGAGCTAAAAGATCTGGCCAGAGAGAAAGGATTAAACATCAAGGCCAGTGCGGCTGCAGCTGCTGCTTTGCCCACCCTTGATATCGGACAACGGTCCTTAGCCGGGTCCGAAATCATAGCCATTGAAGGCATTCTTAATGGAACAACTAATTACATTTTAACCAGAATGGCGGAAGGCCTGGATTTTGATCAAGCCTTAAAAGAAGCTCAAGAAAAAGGCATTGCTGAGCCTGATCCATCCCTTGATATTGATGGCTGGGATACAGCCGCCAAAATGGTCATCATCGCCAATGAGGTCCTGGACACCAGGATCAAACTGAGTGAAGTTCAGGTCAGAGGCCTTCGCGGAATTAAAAAGGAAATAGCTGAAAAAGCCACCAGCCTTAATAAGATTTTAAAGCTCTTTGGAAAATGCTACCGGGAAAAAGCCGGCGGGCCCTGGAAGATTGAAGTCGGTCTGGCTTTGCTTGACCCGGTTCATCCTCTGGCTGCAACTAATGGAACGAGTAAAGGTATTATTTATTACACTGATACCATGGGCTGGGTGGCCGTCACCGGAGGACAATCAAATCCAAAAGCAGCCGCGGCCGCTCTGCTAAAAGATATTATTTCTATTTACCGTCCTTAGTTTCTGGCCGCCAGACAAATTGATTTCCTTAATTGATTTTGATAACCTTTGTCTCTAATTAACTTTTCGGCCGGAGAGGTGTCCGAGCGGTTTAAGGAGCACGCTTGGAAAGCGTGTGTAAGCCCAAAAGGTTTACCGCGGGTTCGAATCCCGCCCTCTCCGCCACTTAATTTTTGAAAAGGAGTTAGCTATGGACAGCAAGGATTACATTGTCATTGAGGACATCTATGGAGCCCATAATTATCATCCTCTGGATGTGGTCATCACCAAAGCCAGAGGCATCTGGATGTGGGACGTAGACGGGAAAAAATATCTTGATTTTTTAAGTGCCTATTCCGCTGTTAACCAGGGACATTGCCACCCCAGAATTGTTAAGGTCCTGCAAAATCAGGCTAAAAAGCTGACTCTGACTTCCAGAGCCTTTAGAAATGATCAATGGCCATTGCTGGCCAAAGAGTTATGTGAACTTACCGGATTCAACATGGTTCTACCGATGAATTCCGGAGCGGAAGCAGTTGAAACTGCTATCAAATTAGCCAGAAAATGGGCCTATCAGAAAAAAGGCCTGCCGCAGAATGAAGCTGAAATCATTGCCTGCGCTAATAATTTTCACGGCCGGACGGTTACCATTATTACTTTCTCTACCGATCCGCAATACAGTCAGGATTTTGGGCCTTTTACTCCCGGTTTTAAGATTATTCCCTTTGGTAATGCTGAGGCTCTGGAGGAAGCAATTACCCCTAAGACTGCCGCTTTCCTGGTTGAGCCAATTCAGGCTGAAGCTGGTATTTTGATCCCGCCTGACGGTTTCTTAAAAAAGGCCAAAGACATCTGTGAAAAGAATAATGTTCTGTTTATCGCCGACGAGATTCAAACCGGGTTGGGAAGAGTTGGTAAAATGTTTGCCAGTGAGTATGAAGGGGTAAAACCTGATATCATGGTCATCGGGAAGTCACTGGGTGGAGGTTGCTATTGTATTTCGGCTGTCCTGTCCACGGCTGAGATCATGGGCCTGTTTAAGCCAGGTGACCATGGTTCAACTTTTGGCGGTAATCCGCTGGCTTGTGCGGTCGCCCGCGAATCCCTGCGGGTTATTCAAGATGAACATCTGGTAGAGAATGCAGCTGAAAAAGGGGCTTATTTTCTGGAAAAATTGAGGACCATCAAAAGCAAGCACATTAAGGAAATCAGAGGCCGTGGCCTCCTCATCGGCCTGGAGCTTTATCCGGAGGCCGGCGGTGCCCGCCGTTTTTGTGAAGAACTGATGACAGAGGGGCTGCTCTGCAAAGAAACTCATGAAAATGTCATTAGATTTGCGCCACCACTAACAATTACTAAGAAAGAACTCGATTGGGCCTTCAGGAAGATTAAAAAAGTTTTTAAGAGATTAAAGTAAGAAAAACCGGCCAGTTCTAATCGAGAAACATTGGCCTGATAAAACTGCTGGTTATTAAGATATTTATAGACCGGCAAACGGGAGATGATCTGGCGTGGTTTTTGACAGGAATCAAATCGAGAGGCAAAGATGAAGAAGTCAATTATTTTAGCTCTGCTGGCTATCGGTCTCTCAGCCAGTTGTTTGGTTTATATCCCGCCTGAAGATAGGCCAGCCGCCTATCCGGCTGAAGACAATTATTACCCTGAATCATCTTATGCAAGCGGAGAAATAACACTTGGCTACATCTATGATTATCTCAGCGGCTTCGGGGTTTGGGTTAATTATCCTCCTTATGGTTACGTCTGGATGCCAAGAGGCCTGGGCCCCCACTGGCATCCCTATGTTCATGGCCGATGGATCTGGACTGATTATGGCTGGACCTGGGTCTCAAATTATAGCTGGGGCTGGCTGCCTTTTCATTATGGACGCTGGGGCCGGGATGTTCGCTTAGGCTGGTTCTGGGTACCGGACGTGGATTGGGCTCCAGCCCGGGTCATCTGGAGATTCAGCGATATTTATATAGGCTGGGCACCGGTTCCGCCTGATATTCCATTCAGGTCAGGGACTGGCTATGATTGGAGAAACAGGCAGCTTGACGACAGGCTATGGATTTTTGTCGAAGGCCGTCACTTCCATCAAGGCCGGCTGGACAACTGGGTCATTCCGCGAGAAAGGTACAGGACAATAATTAATATTACAGTTCTGGGGGACCAGGTGACTGTAAGAAATAACATGATAATAAATAACGGGTTAAGCCTTCAACAGGTAGAGAGGATAAGTGGCAGACCGGTAACTAAGGTAAAGCTAAAGGAAATAAAGCAACCAGCCGAGGAAGGGGTCAGCCCGAATGAAGTCAGACTGTACAGGCCGGTTATCAAGAAGGAACAAGCTACCCCGAAAATGGCCGTGCCGAGAGAAGAAGCTGAACGGCAAATAACTCCGGACAGGCTCAGCCAGGATGCTAATTCCCTTGAGGCCTATCATCGGCGGGAACGATCTTTGCTCGAGAAGACTCAGAAAATGGAGATAGATAGATTAAGACGGCAGACTGAAAATGAGGTTAAAGTTGGCCCTCCCCAGGGAAAGCAGAAAAAATTAAATGAGCTTCAAACCAGAATTGAACAGTTAAAACAGCAGCATCAGGAGGAAAAACAGCAGCTGATCCAGAGGCAGGAGAAAGAAAAGCAGACGATCAGACCAGAGAATCTTAAGAAAAAAGATAATTGATCATCGGCGACTCAACTCGGTCTTTTAGCTTCTCTGGCACTATGCCAGGAAAGCCAGAGAACAGAAGCTAAAATCAATCCTCCGCCTGCTAAAGTTCTAAGGTCTGGCTTTTCCTTAAGTATCAGATAGGCTAGAATCAGGCCATAGACTGGTTCGAGCAAGCTAATTAGGCTGGAAGCCTGGGCCTCTATATCTTTTAAGCCTCTAATAAAAAAAGTATGGGCCAGAGCGGTGCAAAAGATCCCCAAGAAAAGAATCAAGCCCAGGCTCTGTAAATTTCCCGGCCAGCTGAACTTTTTGACCAGAAAAACGGGCAGCAAGAAAAACATGGCCAGAACATCCTGATAAAAGGCCAGAATCAGACTGGAGTAGCGTCTGGTTAGCTTTCGATTAATAATAGTCAGCAGGGAAAAAGAAAGCCCGGAGGCCAGGCCCCAGATGACGCCAATAAAGATAGTATTTCTAAAATTGAATTCAGGAACGAGCAAATAAAGACCTGAAAAGCAGATAACTGCTAACAGCAGATTCAGGCGCCGGAAGCGGGTGCCCAGAAGCCAGGGTTCAAGAAGAATAGTAAAGAGAGGGAAAGCCGAATAAGAAAGCAAACCGGTGGCGACAGTTGAAACCTGAATTGATTGGAAAAAGGCCGTCCAGTGAAAAGCCAGTAGCAGCCCTGTGGCCAGGATCAACCAGGACTCCGGAAGACGAAAGGGGCAGGGTATCTTTTCAGCTTGAAGCTTGAGGATCAAAGCCAGAGTCAGGCTGGCCAGAGCCACCCGCCAGAAGGTCAGGGAAAATGAGGGCAGGTTGACCAGCCGGCTGATAACGCCGGGAAAACCAAACAGAAAGACAGCCAGGTGAACAAAGATCAGGCTTTTTTCTCTCTGGTTCATTTTAGCCACATTTTAATCTCTTTCTGGCAAAAATCCATCCCGCCGGCTGCCCGACTGGCTTTTCTTCCGGTTGAATTTTAACCTGATTATGATAAGATAAACCAGATTTAATTATTGAGCTTGAGACATGCCAGATCAATCAATTAATAACAGTAATCAGGCTTCCTATCTGGTTCTGGCCAGAAAATACCGTCCAAAAAAGTTTGCAGAGGTTGTTGGCCAGGAAGCGGTAGTCAGAACGCTGCAGAATGCCATCAAAGAAAACAGGATCAGTCATGCCTATCTTTTCTCAGGAATGAGGGGAGTAGGTAAGACGACTGTGGCCAGAATTCTGGCCAAGGCTCTTAACTGCCAGGCCGGGCCGGCGCCTGAACCCTGCAATCAATGCGACCTGTGCCAGGCAATCAATGAAGACCGGTTGATTGATTTTATTGAAATTGATGGCGCCTCGAATCGGGGTATTGAAGATGTTAAGACCTTAAGAGACAGCGTTCAATATGAACCGATGCACAGCCGTTACCGGGTAATTATCATAGATGAAGTTCATCAGCTCAGCCGGGATGCTTTTAATGCTCTGTTGAAGACCCTGGAAGAACCGCCAACCAGAACCATCTTTATCTTTGCTACCACTGAATTTCATAAGGTGCCCAGAACGATTATTTCCCGCTGCCAGCATTTTGTCTTCAAAAGACTGTCGGCTGAAGACATGGCCAATCACCTCAAATATATCGCCGGCCGGGAAGGGCTGACTGTAAGCTCCTATAGCCTGAAACTCATTGCTGAGGCAGCCGATGGCAGCCTGCGTGACGCTGAAACTCTCCTCGATCAGGTTATTTCTTTCAGCGGTTTGAAGGTCCAGGACAGGGATACAGAGGAAATCCTGGGTGTAATTGATCACCGGCTATTCGAAAACTTTTCTAAGGCTATCATCGGCGGTCAGAGTGAAGAAATCTTCAAGCTGACCGAGGAACTGGTCTCGGCCGGCCATGATCTCAGATATTTTTATAATGGATTAATTGAACATTTTCGCCAGCTTCTTCTGGTAAAGATAATTAAAGATCCGGCCGGCCTGGCTTTTTTACCGGCAGAAGAACTTGGGCGGCTCAGGGACATCGGTCAATCATTGCGGCCGGAAGATCTTCTTCGGTATTTGACTGTTCTGCAGGAAGGTGAAAGCGGTCTCAGATATTCAGCTCAACCCAGAATATTTCTGGAAGCCCAGCTGATCAAGTTGTGTTATCTGTCCCGGCTCAAACCTCTCGAGGAGGTGGTCGGAGAGCTGGAGGAATTAAAAAAGGGCCTGGGCAGAAATCAATCACCGGCAGCCGGTTATCCTGCCCCCTCAGCCCGGCCTGGCGATAAAAACCGCGGGGCTGTCCGCAGCCCGGATGTTCAGAAAGCCAGCGGTCAGCCGGCTGGGATTAAAAATGGCGTTCCTGCCCAGGATCAGCCAGTAGCTGATGAATTTTATTTCAGACTGATGAAGGATAAGCCGGCCCTGGCGCCGATTTTAAAAGTGGCCACTAAGGTTGAGGTCAAAGATAAAACTATTCAATTTACCTTCAGCCAGGATAAAAAACACTTTGCTGTTCTCATCGAACAAAACCAGGCTTATCTTAAACGGCTGGCGGCTGAACTTGATGGCCATCAGTTTGAATTAAAAATCGAGGATGAAGGCCAGCAGCCTGCTCCAGAGATTAAGCCTAAAACTGAAAGCAAAAAAGTGGAAACCGCCGCCAGGTCAGAAGCCAGACTGGCCGTCGGGGATCCAAAGGTTAAGACGGTCCTGGACAGTTTAAGAGGGCAGGTGATTGCGGTTAAAAAGAAGACCAATAGTGATAAATCATAAAGAAGAGGAGCTTCGATGAAAAATCTGGCTGAACTGCAAAAAATGATGAAAGCCGCTCAGGAATTTCAGGAAAAGATGCAGAAGGAACTGGCCGAGATGCAAGTTGAAGGCTCAAGCGGTGGCGGCATGGTCACCGTGACTCTTGACGGTCATAAAAATTGCCTGAAGGTCAGGTTAGAGCCGGAGGTGGTCAACCAAGAAGATATTGATATGCTTCAGGATCTGATTGTCTCGGCCTGCCGGGAAGCGGCAGCCAGGGTGGATGAAGAAGTTTCCAAAAAGATGGCTGGTTTTACCGGCGGGTTGAAAATTCCCGGGTTATGACTGGTCAGAAATGTTTGAATACGCTCAGCCCCTGCATCAGTTAATTGAACAATTAAGAAAGTTCCCGGGCATTGGTCAGAAATCTGCCCAGCGCCTGGCTTTTTATATTCTGGGCCTGCCGGCCCAAGACGTCGAAAGACTGATAGAAGCCATAACCCAAGTTAAAAATAGCCTTTTTTATTGTTCGGTATGCAACAATATTACTCAGGTTGACCCCTGCCTCCTCTGCACTGATTCGCAAAGAAATGACGAGCAACTATGTGTCGTTGAAGAACCCTTTAATGTTGCCTCCATTGAGAAAACCGGCATCTACAATGGGAGATATCACGTTCTTCTTGGTTCTCTCTCACCGCTAAAGGGCATTGGCCCGGATGAACTCAGGCTGGAAAAACTGATTAACCGGCTGAAGAGCGGTCACTTTAAAGAGTTGATCATTGCTACCAATCCAACCACTGAGGGGGAAGCCACAGCTGCTCTTATTTTACAGCTGGTTAATGAGTTGCCGGTTAGAATGAGCCGTCTGGCTATGGGCTTGCCGGTTGGCGGTGACCTCGATTTCGCAGATCAACTGACCATCAAAAAAGCTCTCGAAGGCCGGACTGAAATAAAGAAATAAAATATAAAACAGGTTCGATATAAAGAGAATTTTTGGTATAATAATTTATTTAAAATTAATAAGGAGCGCGGTTATGTCTAAAAATTTTAAGGCTATCGATGGTAATACTGCTGCTACCCACGTAGCTTATGCTTACTCGGAAGTAGCAGCTATTTATCCTATCACGCCATCTTCGACCATGGGTGAGATGGCTGATGAGTGGTCAAGCCAGGGCAAAAAAAACATTTTTGACCAGACGGTAGAAGTGGTAGAAATGCAATCAGAGGGAGGGGCGGCTGGAGCTGTTCATGGCTCTTTGAGTGCTGGCTGTGCGACCACCACTTTTACTGCTTCCCAGGGCTTGATGTTGATGCTGCCCAATATGTACAAGATAGCTGGCGAACTTTTGCCGGCAGTTTTCCATGTCTCGGCCAGGTCTTTAGCCTGTCAGTCTCTGGCCATCTTTGGAGATCATTCTGACGTGATGGCTGCCAGAAATACCGGCTTTGCCCTGATGGCCTCGGGTTCAGTCCAGGAGATTATGGATCTGGCCACAGTTAGCCATTTAGCCAGTCTGAAAAGCCGGATTCCATTTCTTCATTTCTTTGATGGTTTCCGGACATCGAGCGAGGTTCAGAAAATAGAACTTATTCCTTATGAAACACTGGCTGAGCTATTTGAACCGCAATATCTTGAAGCTTTCAGAGAAAGAGCCCTGAATCCAGAAAAGCCGATGATGAAGGTTGGTGCCCAGAATCCTGATGTTTATTTTCAGGGCCGCGAAACGGTTAATAAATATTATGAAGCAACTCCGGCCATTGTCCAGGAATACATGGATAAAGTGGCTAAAATCACCGGGCGTCAGTATCATCTTTTTGACTATTTTGGCTCGCCTGATGCTGACCGGCTGATAATCATGATGGGTTCTGGCGGGGAAACAGCCGAAGAGACCATAAATTATCTCGTCAAGCAGGGTTATAAGGTTGGGCTGGTCAAAGTGCGCCTTTACCGGCCTTTTGAAGCGGCTGCTTTAAGATCAGTTATACCAGCTTCTGTCAAGAAAATTGCCGTTCTTGACCGCACCAAGGAGCCTGGAGCTCCGGGCGAACCACTTTTTCTTGATGTGGTTTCGGCCCTGGTCGGAAAAGATATTAAAATCATCGGCGGACGATATGGCCTGTCCTCTAAAGAATTTACTCCGGCCATGGTCAAAACGGTTTATGACCATCTGAACGGGCCGGCCTTTCATGGTTTTACCGTCGGCATCGAGGATGATGTCAGCGGTAAATCATTGCCGGTTGGGCCAATTCTGGAAACTGAGCCTGAAGGAACAGTCCGCTGCAAGTTCTGGGGTTATGGCTCGGATGGGACGGTTGGAGCCAACAAGAACTCTATCACCATTATCGGTGATAATACTGATCTCTATGCTCAGGGTTATTTTGAATATGATTCGAAGAAATCAGGCGGGGTTACCATTTCCCACCTGCGGTTTGGCCGACACCCGATCCAATCTGAATATCTGGTCAATATTGCTGATTTTATTGCCCTGCACAAGCCAGCTTATATCGGCCGTTATGATGTCCTGGAGGGAATCCGACCGGGTGGAGTTTTTCTGCTTAATTCAGTCTGGAACAAGGAAGAAGTCTTCGAACATTTAACTGAAGATATGCAGAGAACCATCATTGAGAAAAAAATCAAAGTCTACAATATTGATGCCTCTAAGATTGCTCAGGAAGTTGGTCTGCAAAACAGAATCAACACGATTATGCAGGTTTGCTTTTTCAAAATTTCTGGTGTTTTGCCCGAGGCCGAGGCTATTGATCTGATCAAAAAGGCCATTTATAAGAGCTACCACAAGAAGGGTGATGAGGTGGTCAAAATGAATCTGACGGCTGTTGACCGGTCCCTGGAAGCCCTGGAAGAGGTCCCTGTTCCGGATAAAATCACCAGGCCGGCGCCGGTTCCCAAGCTGATTCCTGATGAAGCTGATGATTTCGCTAAAAAAGTCATTGAGCCGATTATGCATTTTAAGGGTAATTCTATCCCGGTTTCCAGTCTGCCCGACGATGGCCGGATTCCAACCAATACCGCCAAGCTGGAAAAAAGAGGAGTGGCCGAACTGGTTCCTCACTGGTTGCCCGAACACTGTATTCAGTGCAACCAGTGCTCTTTCGTTTGCCCCCATGCGGCCATCAGGCCAAAGCAAGTTTTGCCGGCTGACCTCGAAAAAGCTCCGGCCAGTTTTGTTACTCTTGTCGCTAACAGCAAAAATGATAAAAATTTAAAATACCGCCTGCAGGTTTATATTGAAGACTGTGTCGGCTGCGGAGTCTGTGTCGAAACCTGCCCGACCAAGGAAAAATCCCTGGTCATGGTGCCTCTTGAAGAAGAAAGAGCTGCCGGCCAGAATGATAATGAAAGCTTCTTTGAGAAGCTGCCTGACAGCTGGCTGGATGGAAATAAAATTGAGACGGTCAAGGGTTCTCAATTTTTAACCCCGTTGTTTGAGTTCAGTGGAGCCTGCGCCGGTTGTGGTGAAACTCCCTATATCAAACTGGCCACTCAGCTTTTTGGTCCACGAATGATCATCGCTAATGCCACCGGCTGTTCTTCAATTTATGGCGGGACTTTCCCGGTATCACCCTATGCCAAAAACAAAGAAGGGAAGGGCCCGAGCTGGGCTAACTCGCTTTTCGAAGATAATGCCGAATATGGTTTTGGAATGAGATTAGCGGTAGATACTATCAGGAAGGAGCTTCTGGCCAATATGAATGCAGCTCTGGCTGCCGGTCTTGAGACGGAGCTGACTGAGGCTTTTCAGAAAATGAAGGAACTCTGGAATGAGCGCGGTGATGAGGCCAAAAAGCTGGCTCAGCGAATTCAAAGTCTTCTGCCTGCCGCTCTGGCCAGGAAAGATGCCGCCTATCCTTACCTGACCAAAGTGGTTGAGTTTCAAGATTATTTCGTTGACAAGAGCATCTGGTGTATTGGCGGTGACGGCTGGGCTTATGATATAGGTTACGGCGGACTTGATCATGTGATAGCTATGAATCGGAATGTTAATCTGCTGGTCCTTGATACAGAAGTTTACTCCAATACTGGTGGTCAGGCTTCAAAATCCACCCCGACTGGCTCAAGAGCCAAGTTTGCCTCGTCTGGCAAGAAAACAGGCAAAAAAGATCTCGGCCGGATGGCCATGAGCTATGGCTATGTCTATGTAGCTTCAGTGGCTATGGGAGCCAATATGAATCAATGCCTCAAGGCCTTTCTGGAAGCTGAAGCTTATCCTGGGCCGTCACTTATCATTGCTTATTCACCCTGTATCAATCACGGGATTGATATGAGCAAATCGCAGCAGGAAGAAAAACTGGCAGTCGATACTGGCTACTGGCTTCTTTACCGCTACAATCCACAGCTGGCTAAGGAAGGAAAGAATCCATTCAGCCTTGACTCCAAAGAACCAAAACTCGATTATGAAACCTTCCTGAAAAATGAAATCCGTTATCGTTCTGTCCTTCAGGATTATCCGGACATGGCCACCAAGCTATTTGCTCAAGCCAAAGAAGAAGCCAGAAAAAGGTTTGAATACTACAAAAAGCTGTCTCAAGACTGATACCAGGCCAGGGAAATTTAATAAGCTGACCTGAGCTTGAGAGCTGACCTGGTCAGCTGGTTAAGGCTAGTGACAGTTAGCGGATTGGCCAAGCTCAAAAACTGATCGCAAAATTCTCCAGGTAGAACAGATGCTTCATCCAGTTCTGCTGGCTGGCCGCTAAGTCAGGACAATTATCATAAATAGTAAAAAATACCTTTTAGTTCCAGGGCCTCAAATAGATCTGTACGAAATATATCAACCTACTGGTTGAACAGCTGGTAAACTTTAGCTTTAGCCAGGTTAATTGTGTTAAAATAAATTTATGAGCGCCAGAATAAGAAGAAACCGGATTCTGATCGTCGATGATGAGGAAAATATCCGTAAATCCTTAAAAATGATTCTGGAATATGAAGGATATACTATTTATGAAGCGGCTGATGGAGTTGAAGCCAGACAGCGTCTGGATGAACATCCGGAAATAGACCTGGTTCTTCTTGATATAAAATTGCCTGACATTGACGGTTTGGCCCTCTTAGCCGAGATAAAAAAGCGGCCGCTGGCCCCGGAAGTCATTATGATTTCCGGACACGGGACTATTCCCATGGCGGTTGAAGCCACCAAATTAGGGGCCTTTGATTTCCTGGAAAAGCCGCTTCACCGGGATAGGATCATTTTGAGTTTAAACCATGCTCTTGAATCGAGAGACCTCAGGTCGGCTTTTCAGGAGATCAAGAAGAAGGCAGAAAAAAGATACCAGATTATTGGTGAACATCCTGCCCTGAAAACTCTTAAGGAAGAAATTTTAAGAATTGCTCCAACCAAGGCTACGGTTCTAATACAGGGGGAGAGCGGAACAGGCAAAGAACTGGTAGCCCGAGCTATCCATAGTCATAGCCTAAGAGCTGATGAGAATTTTGTCCAGGTCAATTGTGCCGCCATTCCGGAGGAACTGATTGAAAGTGAGCTTTTCGGTCATGAGAAGGGAGCTTTCACCGGAGCAACCGAAAGACAGACCGGCAAGTTTGAACTGGCCGATGGCGGGACAATTTTTTTAGATGAGATCGGCGATATGAGTTTGCGGACCCAGTCAAAAGTCCTGCGAGTGCTGGAAGAGGGGGAGATTCAAAGAGTTGGTTCAAACAAAATCATCAAAGTTGATGTCCGGGTGATTGCCGCCACTAACAAGGACCTCAAAAAAGAAATGAAAGAAGGACATTTCCGCGAAGATCTTTATTTTCGCCTCAATGTTGTCCCTCTGTATGTTCCTCCCTTAAGAGACAGGAAAGAAGACCTGCCGCTGCTGGTTGACTATTTCTGCCGGGTTTTCTCCGAAGAAAATAATTTCAAGCTGAAAAAGTTTTCTCCGGAAGCCCTGGAAGTTATGATGAAATACCCCTGGAAGGGCAATGTCAGAGAATTAAAAAACCTGGTCGAGCGGCTGATTATCATGAATGACCGGGAAGTGATTACCATCGATGCTTTGCCAGATTACTTAGTTGAAGGCCAAGCCTTCTACCTGCCTGACATGAAGAAGGCAGCTACGCTCAGGGAATTCCGGGATGAAGCTGAAAAGAATTTTATCCTTTACAAACTCAAAGCTAATGGCTGGAATGTCTCTAAGACAGCCAGAGAGATTGATACTCCCAGAAGCAACCTCTATAAAAAGCTAGAACAATATGGTATAAAAATAATGGCCGGAGCCGGCGAGGCGGTCGCTCCTTCTGATGAAGAAGAAGGGGAGGAAAGTCCGAACTCCACAGGGCAGGATGGTCGCTAACAGCGACTCCGGGCAACCGGGGGAAAGTGCCACAGAAAAGATACCGCCTGCTTCAACTCGAAGTCAGGTAAGGGTGAAATGGCGAGGCAAGAGCTCACCGCTCTGAGGGCGACTCCAGAGGCAAGGCAAACCCCATCCGGAGCAAGACCAAATTAACCCCAAAGATGGATGGCCCGTCCAATGGGGTGGGTAGGTCGCTAAAGCTGTTAAGCAATTAACAGTTGAGACAAATGACCGCCGCAGCTTCAGGCTGTGACTGAATTCGGCTTAGGTCCGGCTCCGGCCTTTTTGACAAAGATGATTTTTTTGATATAATCTTGGTTGATCGCGGGGTAGAGCAGTCAGGTAGCTCGTCGGGCTCATAACCNNCATAACCCGGAGGTCGCTGGTTCAAATCCAGCCCCCGCTACCATCCTTTTTTTGATCAATCTTTAACTGAATCAGGTTTAGCTTGCTCTTTCCTTTTGTTTTTATGTTTTCCCAATAGTCTGTTTTTTAACTTTAAATCAGCCTGAAATTGATTTATGATAGGGTCTGAAATTTATTAGTTCAGGAGGCGATTCGATGTTTAAGCCCGAAGTTTATCAAGCTAGAAGGAAAAAATTAAGAAAGCTGGTTAAAACTGGCCTTTGCCTTTTCCCGGGTAATGATGACAGCCCGATGAATTATCTGGCGAATGATTATCCTTTTCGTCAGGACAGTACTTTTCTTTATTTCTTTGGCCTGGATTCTCCCGGCCTGGCCGCTGTTATTGATCTCGACGAAGGGAAAGAAATAGTTTTTGGAGATGATGTTACTCTTGAGGATATCATTTGGGTTGGACCCCAGCCTCCTTTAACAGACAGGGCCAGGTTCTCGGGACTGAGGCAGGTTAGATCCTCAGCCAGCTTAAACGATTATCTGGAAGAAGTCCGCCGGGCCGGCCGCCAGATTCATTATCTGCCTCCTTACCGCGGCGAGACTACCTTGAAATTGAGTTCCTGGCTGAAAATAGCGCCTGACCGGATTAAACCTCGAGCTTCAACCGAATTGATCAAGGCTGTTATCAACTTAAGGTCGATAAAAAGTAAAGAAGAAGTAGCTGAAATGGAAAAGGCTCTAAGGGTCACTAAGGAAAGCTATTTGACAGCTATTCCTGAAATCAGGCCCGGGGCCAGAGAGCAGGAAATTCTGGCCTTAATGGAGGTGGTTATCCGGGCCAATGGCCTGTCTTTTGCTTTTCCGCCAATTATTACTATCAATGGTCAGATCTTTCACAAAACCAGTTATGGGGATGAGCTGCGAAAAGGCCGTTTTCTGGTCATGGATACCGGAGCTGAATCAGAGCTTCATTATGCCTGCGATATTACCAGGTCGGTGCCGATCGGCGGACGCTTCAACCAGAGGCAGAAGGATATTTATTCGATTGTCCTGAAAGGACAGGAAGAAGCCATTAAAAGTATTGCCCCTGGTCTTAAGTTTAAAGAGATTCATCTGAAGGCGGCTAAAGTCATGGCCGAAGGATTAAAATCATTAGGGTTAATGTCTGGCGATATGGAAGAAGCTGTCAATCAGGGGGCCCACGCTTTATTTTTCCCCCATGGCCTCGGGCATATGGTCGGGCTGGATGTCCATGATATGGAAAATCTGGGAGAAGATTACATCGGCTATGATCAAACAGTCAGCCGGAGCCAGCAGTTTGGACTCAATTATTTGAGGATGGCCAGGGGCTTAGAGCCAGGTCAGGTCATGACCGTCGAACCTGGTCTATATTTTATTCCCGCCCTCTATGAGCAATGGAGGAAGGAGAAGAAATTTGACCAGTTCATTAATTATGACCGGGTGGCTAAATTCCTTGATTTTGGCGGGGTTAGAATTGAAGATGATGTCCTGGTTACAGGAGACGGTCACCGGGTTCTTGGACCGCGGCCGGGTATACCTAAAAAAATCTCTGAAGTTGAAAGCTTATTCTGATCTGGCTGCTGATTAAGGCCGGCTTTTTTTGTTATAATTATTCAAGATTAAAAAGGGAGAAGGACAGAGGGGCAGATGACTGGCTGGTACGTGGTCAATACTAAGCCCAGAAAAGAATCACAGGTCGAATCAATCCTGACCCAGGCTGGCTTTACTGTTTATCTGCCGCGTTACAGTCAGGATTCAACCATTAAGCCTTTTTTCCCCGGTTATCTTTTCCTGAAATTTAATTATCCTAACGAATATCAAAAAATCGTCTTTACCAGGGGAGTTAACAACATAATTGGAAACGGTCAGACCCCGGTTCCGGTTGGGCCAGAGATCATTAACTGCCTTAGATCCCGTGAAAAAAATGGGTTGATAGAATTAATGAAATACGGAGAAGATCCTGGCCCCGGGGATGAAATCCTGGTGATGGAAGGGCCCTTAAAAGGGCTCAAAGGAGTCTTTGCCCGGGATTTGAGCGATGGCCAGAGGGTCGTGATTCTTTTAAATTATGTTTCTTATCAGGGCTCCTTGTTAATTAAAAAGAGCAAAATCAAAAAAATTAAGTCTCGGCGAGCACATGATGAGGACGGGAAAAAGCAGTCAAGAACTGAAGGCTAAATTTCTCAGGGGGAGATTATGTGCGGGATTTTTGGGATTGTTTTTAAGGATAGCCGCCCCGATCTGGGCCAGATTCTGGTCTCGGCTGGGGAACGCTTAACCTATCGCGGCTATGATTCAGTTGGCCTGGCTACCTTTGAAGGCCAGACAGCGGAAATCAGAAAGGATGTCGGACCAATTGAAGAGGTAGCCAGAAAACTAAACTTCCAACAATTGACCGGTTTTAAAGGGATTATCCAGCTCCGCTGGGCAACTTTTGGTTCACCCCGGCCTGAAAATGCCCAGCCTCATTATGATTGCCGCCAAAGGCTGGTAGGAGCTCATAATGGTAATATCGTTAATACGCGTGAGCTGATCAACAGCCTGACCGGATCAGGCCACCGGTTTCTCGGGGAAAATGATGGCGAGGTTTGTGTTCATGCTGTCGAAGAAGCTTATAAATCTGCTTCTGATCTTGGACTGGCCATAGAAAGGGCTAACCGGCTTCTTCAAGGCGATTACGCTTTATGCCTGACGGAAAAAGGCTCGCCGGTTATGTATGCCGTCAAAAAGTATTCATCACTTTATCTTGGCGTCGGTTGCGACTTTATCTGTTGCTCGTCAGATTTGCCATCTATTCTGCCCTTAACCAGAAGAATAGTTACTATTAAAGATGGCGAATATGTCGAGTTTAAGGCCGATAGCTATAAAATTAAAAACCTGATGACTGGCCAGTCAGTAAGCAGAGAACCCTATGAAACCCATCTTGATCTTGAGCAGGCCAGAAAAGGCAGCTACCCCCATTTTATGATTAAAGAGATATATGAACAACCAGAGAAAGCCAGGGCTCTTATTAATTATCTCGAACAAAAAGAAAATATTAAGCCGCTTATCGAGACAATACTGGCCGCCAGGCGGTTGTTTTTAATTGGCTCCGGCTCTTCTTATAATGCCTGTGTTCTCGGAGCCTTTTATTTGAACTCAATAGCTGGAATTGAAGCTATACCCGTGGTGGCCGGGGCTTTCAACGAGTTTTATCGCCATTTAGACCTGGAAAAGGAAGCCTTTATTCTGGTTTCCCAGAGTGGTGAAACCAAGGATGTTATTAATGTCCTTAATAAACTGGAAAACCTTGGAGCCCAAAATATAGTGGCCATAGTCAATGTACTTGGTTCTTCTCTTCAGCTCAGAGTTAAAAGTTTCCTGCCCTTATTGACCAACCTGGAAATCTCTGTTCCGGCTACTAAAACCTTTCTTAATCAGATAATTGCTTTCCTGAATCTGGCCTGGGAACTCAGTCAAGAGAAGAAAAGGGAAGGGCCTTTAACCCGTCAGGAGATAAATTCCCTCTCCGGGCTGATAGACCAGACGATAAAACAGAAGCTCAGCCTTATCCGCCAGCTGGCCAAACTGTTGAAAGATCAAAAGCATCTTTATTATCTGGGATTTGGACCATCCTATCCGGTCTGCCTGGAAGGGGCTCTAAAACTCAAGGAAGTAACTTATCTTCCCTGTGAAGCTATGTACTCTTCGGAGTTCAAGCATGGTCCCCTGGCCACTATTTCCCCGGGTGACTGGGTAATATTCATCAGTACCAGCCAGGATGCAGCCATGACCATATCTCATCTGAATGAAATAACCTGCCGCGGCGGCCAGGTGGCTCTCCTGGCTCCCGAGAAAGAAGCCTTCCAGCTTAATGCCAGCTTCCTCATTCCGCTTCTGAGCGATAATTATTATCTTAGTCCCGTTCTGGGGGCAGTTACCGCCCAACTCCTGGCCTATGAACTGAGCCAGGAATTTAATCTTGACCCTGATAAACCACGAAATATAAGCAAGACTTTAACTGTTGATTGACAGACTGCCTGATTACCAAAACCAGCATCTTATTGATGGCAGGTAGAACAACTGGAAGAGGAACAGCCGGAACAACTGCCCGATCCGCCCTTAAGCCGGCTGCTATTTCCGCCGATGCCAAAAGAGGAAATAAGTTTTTTGACCTTCGGGCTCTGGCAGCGGGGACAAATTACATTTTCTGACCGGGCTTTAACCAGGGCTTCAAACCGGTGCTGGCAATGAAGGCAAACATATTCATAAAGCGGCATGATATTTTTTTCCTCTAATTAATTATACTGTCCGGAACTGATTTGTTAAGTCCCTGAGTGAAAAATCTTATTTTTCGGCGGCTCAGATTTGATTTTCAGCCAGAGCTATAACCTCGACTTCAATTTTTGCTTCCCGGGGCAACCTGGCTACCTGAAAAGCAGCCCGGGCCGGATATGGTTCTGAAAAATATTGAGCATAGACAGCGTTCATTCGGCTAAAGTCATTCATATCAGCCAGAAAAACAGTGGCTTTGACTACCCGCTCAAGAGAGCTCCCCGCTGCCTGCAAAATAGCCTGGAGGTTTTTAAAAACCTGATGAGCCTGCTCTTCTATAGTCTGCCCGACAATTTCTCCACTGGCCGGATCAAGTGGAATCTGCCCGGAAACAAAAATAAAGCCTCCGCCAATTATGCCTTGAGAATAAGGCCCGATGGCCTTTGGGGCTTTATCAGTCTTAATTGCTTTTTTCATGTTGTCGCTCCTTAGGTTGATGGCTGTCCAGGCTTTCTTGCTGACCACAGTTAAAAAGCCAGTCAACAGCCCGATGAAATTTCTTCGGCGCATATCTATTAACCCTGATTTCAGGCTAATTCCTTTAGAGCCTCGACTACTAACCGCCAGAATTTCTCTACCGACTCGATATTAGCTTTTTCTTCAGGCGAATGAGGATAACGAATGGTCGGTCCGATAGAGATCATGTCCAGACCTGGATATTTTTTGCCAATAATGCCGCACTCCAGCCCGGCATGAACCGCTTTGACCTCCGGCTCTTTTTCAAATAGCTGCCGGTAAATCTCAATCATTCTTTGTAATAAAGGGGACTTGAGGTCTGGAGTCCAGGCCGGATAGCCATCGGGCTGAAGAATTCTGGCTCCAGCCAGGCTGGCAGTAGCCTTGATAACCAGCCTGACTGCCTCCAGGGCTGAGCCAACCGAACTGCGGGTATTGCAGATAATGCTGACTGTTTTTTCCTTGGTTTCAACGATAGCCAGGTTAGAGGAAGTCTCAACCAGGCCGCTGATCTCCGGATGCATGGCCACCACCCCGTGAGGAAGGGACAAAATCAAATTTAGCAGTCTGGACTGTGATTCAGCCACCAGCGGATGATCTGGTTCTTGACTCTTTTTAATCTCGAGCTTCATCTCAGGATCAGTCACCCGGTATTCGAATTTGATGGCTTCAAAACCTTTCTTTAATTGCTGGCTTAGTCCTTTTTGCCTGCCCGGTTCAACAGCCAGAACTGCCACTGCCTCGCGCGGAATGGCATTCCTTTTGCTACCACCATTAAATGAAATCAACTCAAATTTATATTTAGCCGCTGCCTCAACCAGCAACCTGGCCAGCAGCTTGATGGCATTGCCCCGGCCGAGGTTGATATCCAGGCCGGAATGTCCGCCCCGCAAGCCTTTAAGGGTGATGGTCAGCAGGTTTCTCGCTTTTCTGTTCTGACGCCGAACGGGCAGGATCAGTTCAGACTCGGCGCCGCCAGCACAGCCGATGGTAAAGGTCCCTTCATCTTCGCTGTCCAGGTTAATCAGAATCTTCCCCTGCAAGACATTTTTTTTAAGCTGATAAACCCCGGTTAAACCAGTTTCTTCATCAACCGTAAACAAGCATTCTACCGGGCCATGGACCAGACTCCGGTCTTCCATAACGGCCAGACAGGTCGCTACCCCGATACCGTTATCAGATCCCAAGCTGGTTCCAATAGCCTTGACCCAATCGCCGTCAATTACGGCCTGGATCGGCTCACACTCAAAATCATGTTTGACCTCTGAATTTTTTTCGCACACCATGTCAAGATGAGCCTGCAGAATAATACCTGTTGCCTGTTCATGGCCGGCAGTAGCCGGCAGGCGAACAAGAACATTTCCAACCCGGTCTTGTTGATATTCAAGTTTCCAGCCGGAGGCTAACTGGCAGATATAATCAGCCACGGCCTGTTCGTGACCGGAACAGCGCGGAATTTTAACCAGTTGAGAAAAATGTTTCCAGATAATTTCTGGCTTTAAAGACCTAATCTCGTTTGGCATCTTTGACTCCTTTGAAAATTTACTACTATGTTATAATATCTTTAAAAAGCGGACAGTTTCAAGATTTTTGAATAAATCAAGTAGTGGCCGATCATGAGAAGAATATTTAGTCTGGTGATAGTGCTTCTATCAGCCATCTCGCTCTCTGCCGGCCAGCAGTCAGCAATCAGTTCCAGCCCCGAACCGCTAATTGTGAGCACCATCTTCCCACTGAGCGAATTCGCGCGGGAAATTACGGGCAGCCAGAATCAAATCTATCAGTTAATCCCGACTTCTTCTGAAATTCATGATTTTCAGCTGCGTCCTTCTGACCTGTCAATCCTGAGGTCAGCTCAGCTCTTAGTCAGAATCGGAGGGCAGCTCGAACCCTGGCTGGATAGAATTTTGGCCAGTTTAGATTCTGACAAGCTGACTGTTATCAGTTTTGTGGAGGTGTTAAAAGACAGCCATTATTCCGCTTTAAGACCTGAAGATCCCCATCTCTGGTTGGATTTTGGAGCTGACCAGCTGCTGGTCAGGAAATTAAGCGAAGTCCTGTCTGATTTAGATCCAGCCGGGGCAACCGCTTATAAGAACAATGCTCAGGCTCTTATCGAAAAATTAAAGCAGCTTGACGGGCAGTATCAGCTAAGATTAGCCAGTTGCAAATCTTCTGATCTGGTCATTGCCGGCCACCGGGCTTTTGGCTATCTGGCTGCCCGTTATGGACTTAATCAGATTTCCCTGACCGGACTCAATCCTGAAGCTCAGCCGACTCCCCGGAGACTGCAGGAGGTCATCAATCTCATCAGAGCCAGGCAGATTAAAGCCATATTTTATGAAAGCTCAACTCCTCCTGCCTATGCCAAGCAAATTTCCAGGGAAACAGGCTCAAAGTTATACCGGCTATCTACCGGAGTTGATCTGGCTAAAAAAGAAATTCAGGAACAAAAATCTTTTTTAAGTCTGATGGAAGATAATCTTAAAATTCTAATCGAGGGGTTGGGCTGTGATCAGCAAGGCATCTGAGGAGATAGACCAGCCGGAAAAATCTCAGGAAATAGTGAGGGTTGAATCTGTCGTTTTCACTTATGACGGGCCCCCGGTCCTTGAGGATATTAATCTAACCATCAACCGGGCTGATTTCCTGGCTATTATCGGGCCGAACGGTTCTGGCAAGACCACTCTTCTGAAAATTATGGTCGGTCGGCTAAAACCTCAGGCTGGCCAGGTTTTTCTTTTTGGCCAGAAGATTGAGGATTTCCGGGACTGGTTCAGGCTAGGTTATATTCAGCAGAAAGCCACTCATTTTGAGTCTAATCTTCCAATTTCAGTTGAAGAGGTTATCACTTCCAGTCTTTATGCTGGCCGGAAAATAAAAGGCAGGCCGTCTGGCTGGCGGAAAGAAAGAATTGAGCAAGTTCTCAAGCTGGTTAGCCTGCCCGGCTATCAGAAAAAGCTGATAACGACTTTATCAGGCGGCCAGCAACAGCGGGTGCTGATTGCCCGGGCTCTGGCTACTGAGCCTGAGATTATGCTTCTGGATGAACCGACTACCGGCGTTGATCACCAGACTCAGGAAAATTTCTATGATTTACTGGGACAGCTAAACCACGATTACGGGCTGACCATTGCCGTAGTTACCCATGACTATGGACTGATTAACAAGCATATCAATCAGGTAGCCTGTTTAAACCGAAGACTAATTTATCATGGCCAGCATGAAGAATTCTGTCAGTCAGCCGCTTTTAGAGATCTGCTGTCTGGCGGCGACCATCTGGTTATGCACCAACATTAAAAAACAGGAAAGAGGGTAGATGCTATCAACTGTCCTGGCCTCTGGTTTTTTCTGGCGGGCCATCCTGGCCGGCAGCTTTCTGGCCATAGCCTGCGGCCTGCTGGGGGTTTTTCTGGTCTGGAGGCAGGAGGCCATGATCACCCACGGCTTGTCACATGTCGCTTTTGCCGGTATAGCTTTAGGCCTGGTCCTCAATTTTCTGCCTTTAATGGTTTCCCTTATTGTCTGTGTGCTTGGCTCGCTATATATCTTAAAGTTGAAACAGCAGACAAAATTACCAGGCGAGACTGCTCTGGCTATTCTCAGCAGTGCCGGCATGGCCCTGGCTATTTTCTTAGTGTCATTAAGAATGAATTTCGGCGTGGAATTGATGGGCTATCTTTTCGGCGATATTCTGGCCATCTCGCCGGTTGAAGTCTGGTTGTCAATTGTCCTGGCTTTGATGGTGACGGTTTTAATCTTGATTAATTATCATCAGCTGCTATATATGACCTTTGACCGGGAGACTGCTCTGGTCGCCGGAGTCAAAGCGGACAGGCTGGATAAAATACTGGTCATGTTAATGGCCATCACCGTTGTTCTTGGACTGAGAATTGTCGGCCTGTTGCTGGTCTCAGCTCTAACCGTTGTCCCGGCAGCTTCAGCTCTCCAGCTGGCCAGAAGTTTTCGCCAGGCTTTAATTTTAAGCACAATTTTCAGCCTGATCTCGATACTGGCGGGCATTGCCCTGGCTTATCTGGTCAATCTGCCAGCTTCGGCCAGTATTGTCTTTCTGTCGCTCATCATTTTTCTGGCTACCCTTGGGGGGAAAAGGCTTTCTCCGGCTCTTAAAAAATAATCCTGGCGATATTCAGGTTATTATCCTGTTTTCAGGCAGCTGGTCATTAGCCTGTCAATTTTAGCCGTTTCTTTTTCTAATTTTTTCTTAAACTTGTCTGCTTGATTAAGAACTTTTTTCTTAAAAACTTCGTCCTTAATACCGGGCAGGTTGATTTTGACATTATAGTAAGCTCCAAAACCGCAGGCTCTAGCCGTCAACCCGGCCACCCCAGCATCACTGACAGAACTTTTGTGCCCATGGCTGGCAACCTCACCAGCCAGTGCCGCCAGTTCGACTGATTTTTCCAGAACGGATAGTGGCACCAGCGTTGCTTCCTTATTAGCTTTTTCAATGGCTTCCTCCCTGTCTCTGACCTGCTCTGGTGTCCCCTTAGGCAGGCGGAGGGCTTCCATTACCCGGTTAAAAGCCCGGCTATCCTGATCAACAGCTGTTAGCAATTCCTCTTTCAGTTTCTGGGATCTGACCGCTGTTGATTTCATGATGGCAGCTACCGATTCATGTCCCTTTTTCCCGGCGGTTAAATTAGCCACCATAGAAGATAAGGCCGCTGACAGGCTGCCGCACAGAGCAGCAGCACTGCCACCACCTGGAGCGGGAGAGTCCATCGACAGTTCATCGAGGAAGTCACTCAACTTCAGGCCGCTGAGGCCCGGAGAGGAGGGGAATTGATATTCGATAATTTTTTTGGCTGGATCAAAAGGAACTATGTCATTTAAACCCAGTGACCTGACTGCCAGCCGGATCAATTCTTTTTCCGGGACCCCAGGGCTTTTCCCTTGCTTTTCAAGGTAATAACTCCCGGCCAGTAGCAGAGCTTCTTTGGGAATCAGGCCGACCAGTTCACTGCCTGTCACCCGGACACCCATTTTCTGGGCAACCAGGCAGGCTTCATCAAAGACAACATGGGGCGGAGTGATTTTATAGTTGGTTAAGTTAATAGAAATCTGGGCAATCTGATATTCATCTATATACCAGCCAACCGCCTTGACCGCCTTAAATTTTCCCGGTATTTTGACTGGCTGGCCTTGCCGGTCATAGACTATCTGGCCATTTTTATCTTTTTTTACCCGGCCACTTTCCCGCAGGTAGGAGGCTATTTCCTGAGCGATTTTTCTGTCTCTGGTATTTAGATTTATATTATAAGCTATTAAAAATTCACGAGCACCGATGACCGTGGCACCGGCTGAGGGATTAAAAACCGGCTGGCCGTAGTCAGGTGCCCATTGAGGGTCTTTCAATTTTTCAGCCAGCCCTTCATATTCGCCCTGTCTGATATTAGCCAGGTTTTCCCTCTCAGGCTTCTTAGCTGCCTCTTCATATAAGTAAACCGGAATATGCAACTCTTCTCCTACCTGGTGGGCCAGTTCATTGGCCAGCTGGACACAATCTTCCATTGAAACTTCAGACACCGGAACAAAGGGGCAGACATCGGTTGCCCCTAACCTCGGATGGGCTCCCCGGTGTTGTCTCATATCAATCAATTCGGCTGCCTTCTTAATGGCCTTAAAAGCCGCCTGTTTTACTCCTTCCGGGGAGCCAATAAAAGTGACGACTGTCCGGTTGGTGGCCTCTCCCGGATCGACATCCAGCAGTTTGACCTCGGGGGTGTTTTCGATTTCTCTGACTATGGCTTCAATCTTTTGCCGGTCGCGGCCTTCACTAAAATTAGGAACACATTCAACGAGTTTCATTCTTAACCACTCCTTTTTCACAGCTGGCGGTCAGCTGCCCTTTTTGGTTATAGACTTCAATCCTGTCTATTTCCCGCAAAGAATCAAGACAGGCCTGGAAATCACCGCTAATGACAATGAGAGGCTGCCTGGTAAAATACTGGCGGGCTACTTCCTGAACTCTCTCGCTGCTGACCATCAGCAGATTTTCATAATATTTATTCCAGAAATCAGACGGCAACTGATAAATAAACTGAAAGCCGATTCTTTTGGCCCTTTGTTCTGGCAACTGGTTTTCCAGCGGAAAGTTTCCGGCCAGGTAAGCCTTAGCTTTTTCCAGTTCAAGAGGATCGATTCTCTCTTCCAGTAGTGAGTTCAGCTGCGACCCAACATCTTTAACTACCTGACCGACTGCTGGCGGAGAGCTTTTAACCCTGATCCAGAATAGCCCGTTATTCTTGAAAAATGACAGCTGGCTGAAGGCATAATAGGCCAGACCCTTTGATTCTCTGAGATTAAGAAAAAGCCGGCTAGTGGGCGAACCACCGATAAGTTGATTCAAGACTAAAAGGGCATGATAATCGCCACTTCCCAGGGGAGAAACAGCATTGCCGATAATTACCGAAACATCGGGTGAGGGCAGATCAAGGAAAACTATAGACTGATAATTCAGATTGGTTAGATGGGGGGCAGGGGTAGGCTCAACCGGCCGCGGGATCCAGCGGTAAAAAGCCTGACTTATTTTCCGGCTGGCATTATTCAGGTTTATATTTCCATCCAGAATAACCAGAGAATTGTTGGGACGGATAAAACGCTGATAAAAAGAGATTACGTCTTTCTGACTAATATTTCTGATGGACTCTTCATCAATGACCCCGGGATTGTAGCCGCTTCCCGCAAACAGTCTGGTCAGGAAAAAATCATAACCTGATTTTTCCGGATCTTTCTTACGGGCTAACTGCTGATAATAAAAATCTCTTTTAATCGCTGATAGTTCAAGCGAAGAAAAAATCGGCTCGTAAAACAAAGAACCAACCAGCCGGAGGGTATCTTCCAGGTTTTCTTCGAGGAAAGAAAAGGAATAAATAATATAATCCGCGCCGACCTCAATATTTCCCCTGATACCGAGTCTTTCCATTTGCTCTTCTATAGCTGCAGAGCTTAAAGACAGCGTTCCTTTTAGCAGCATTTCGGCCGTGACCGTGGCCAACCCCGATAGTTGACGGGGAGAATCGTTTTCTCCGGCTTGAACAATGACCAGCAGGTCAAATAAAGGCTTATTAAGCCTGGTCATGGTTGCTACTCTTAAACCGCTGGACAGGACGCCAGATTCAACTGGTGGGAATTTCATCGGATTTAAAGGTTCCGGGTAGGGAGGATTACGCCTGAATCTCTCTTGTGGTTGCAAATTAAGTGAGCATAAGACCAGTAACAACAGGCCGGTAAGACAATGTCTTAATTTACGGCTTCTTCCCAGCTTCATCGGCTTACCTCGGCAAGATAGTAACAAAACAATACTTTCCTTCCTGGAGATATTTTCTGGACAAAGAGAGAATAGAATAAGGCGTAATCTTGTTAACCGCCGCCAGTTCATAATTTATATCTGGCAACTGACCCCAGCGGAGATAAAATTCTGACAGGGCCAGGGACCGGTCCAGGTTGGTGGTGGTCAGCTGGCTCAAGAAATCGAAGCGGTATTTGTTTTTGGCTCTGACCAGCTCGCGGTCTGAAACCAGCTCCAGTTTAAACTTGTTTAATTCATCAACAATCAGTTTTTTGGAGCGATCAATCATAATTTGATTATTGGCCAGGAGGAATAACTTAAGTGACATAAAGCTTCGGCGGTCCTCCAGATTACCGCTTAAATAAAGGGCTACCCTTTCCCGGCTGACCAGAAGTTTATACAGCCGGCTTGATTTTCCGTTGATGAGCAGATATTCAAACAGCCTGAGAGCCGGTCGCTCTTCGGACAGAGGCTCCTCCAGCCTTAAACCAAACTCCAGAGCCGGCGTCGAAACCAGAGGATCAACAATCGTTTGATCTCTGGAGGAATAAACATCGCTGAAATCTGGCTGCGGATAAGAAGGCGGCTCGGCTCCCCGGGGAATAGTCTCAAAATATTTTGAGATGAGTTCTCTGGCTTTCTGGGCTTTAATATCACCGCTGATGCAGAGAACAGCATTATTCGGGACGTAATAGCGGCGATAAAAAGCCAGGACGTCATCAACGGTGATACTGTTTAGGTTATCCACAGTTCCCAGAGGTGAATGCCCATAGCTAAAATCGGGATAGAGGATCTGATCCATCAGGAAAAAATAGCGGGCATAGGGCTCCTGCAGGCTCCTTTGCTGTTCATTGGCCAGCATCAGTTCCTTTATTCTGGCTATTTTGGCTTCGTTAATTTCAAGGGAATTCATCCGGTCTGATTCCAGCCAGAGAACCAGGCTTAATTGGTTTGAAGGGACTGTTTCATAAAAAAAAGTTTTGTCAAAAGTGGTCGAAGCATTAAGCTCGCCGCCAGCATTCTGGATATACATCAAATGCTGCATAGGACCGACGTTCTGTGAACCCTGGAACATCAAATGCTGCATCATAAAAGCCAGACCTGCTTTGTTTTCGGGGTCGTTAATGGAGCCAACGGCATAGGTTACCACGACTGAAATCAGGGGCACGGAAGAATCCTCACAGACTATTACTTCCAATCCATTTCTCAATTTAAACCGGCTAAGCGGATAGGGGAATCCAGCTTCCTGAGCCTCAACGGCTTCAGCCCCTGAGCCAAAAAACAAAAAGACTAAAATGGCACCAGCCAGCCAGAGTCGTCGGTTTTGTCTTTTCTTATAAGCAATCATAGCTAAAATAACAGCTAAAAAATATCATAAAAGCCTGAAAAATAAAACGGGAGTTATTGCAATTGAAGTCTATTTATGCTAAAACATCGGACTAATAAGGTTATAATTAATAGCAGAAAAGGAGGTGACTGATGGCCAAAAATGGTAAATATTTTTTTACCTCTGAATCTATTACCGAAGGTCATCCAGATAAAATCTGCGATCAGATTTCTGATGCTATTCTGGATAATTTGATAGCTCAGGATAAAAAGAGCCGGGTTGCCTGTGAAGCTTTAGCCACAACCGGCCTGGTTTTAATTGCAGGTGAAATAACCACTCAGGGCTATTGCGATTTCCAGAAACTGGTCAGAGAGACCGTTAAAGAAATTGGCTACACCAAGGCTGATTATGGCTTTGATTATAAGACCTGTTGTGTTCTTTCCTCTATCCACGAGCAGTCAGCAGATATAGCTCTCGGCGTGGATGAAAAGCCCGGCCATGAGCAAGGAGCCGGGGACCAGGGGCTAATGTTTGGCTATAGTTGCCGCGAAACAGAAGAATTGATGCCCTTGCCCATAGTCCTGGCCCATAAGCTGGCCCGGCGTCTGAGTGAGGTCAGGAAAGAAAAAATCCTGCCTTATCTCCGGCCCGATGGTAAAACCCAGGTAACGGTTGAATATGAAGGTCCGAAGCCAGTCAGAGTTGACTCTATTGTGATTGCTGCCCAGCATAATGCCACAATAGATATAGAAGAACTAAGGGATGACATTAAGAGAGAAGTTATTAAAAAGATCGTTCCAGCCAATTTACTGGACAAAAATACCTGGAAAAAGGTTTATATTAATGGCACCGGCCGGTTCGAAATTGGCGGGCCTCTAGCCGATACGGGCATGACTGGACGCAAAATTATTGCTGATACTTACGGGGGCTTCTTCAGCCATGGAGGGGGATCGTTCTCCGGCAAAGATCCAAGCAAAGTTGACCGTTCAGGCTCTTATATGGCCAGATATATCGCTAAAAATGTGGTAGCCGCCGGTTTGGCTGAGCGGGTCGGTATTCAGCTGGCTTATGCTATTGGCATTGCCGAGCCGGTTTCGATTATGGTTGATACCTTTGGTACTGGCCTGGTTAAAGAAGAATTAATCGAAGAATTGATCAGGGCTCACTTCAAAATGACACCTAAGGGAATGATTGAACAGCTCGATTTACTCCGGCCGATCTATAAAAGCACTGCCTGTTATGGCCACTTTGGCCGGACAGAGCCAGAGTTTACCTGGGAAAAAACAGATCAGGCCGATATTTTGAAGCGAGAAGCTGGGTTAAAATAATTATTAAGGCTTATTTCAACTTGCATCCTAAGGAGATACATCATGGATTATGATCTCAAGGATCTGTCCCAGGCTGAAGCTGGCCGGTTAAAAATCGAATGGGCTTCAAAGTCCATGCCAGTTTTAAATCTGATTAAAGAAAAATTTAAGCAGGACCAGTCTCTGCGAGGCCTCCGTATTTCTGCCTGCCTTCACGTAACCTCGGAAACGGCCAATCTGATGTCTGTTCTCAAGGCTGGAGGGGCCAATGTCCGGCTGGCAGCTTCCAACCCCCTGAGTACTCAGGATGAGGTCGCTGCTGCCCTGGTTAAATATGAAAAAATTCCAGTCTTTGCCATCAAGGGTGAAGATAATAAGACCTATTATCGCCATCTGGAGCTGGCTCTGGCCCATCAACCCCAGCTGACTATGGACGATGGAGCTGACCTGGTTACCATTATTCATGAAAAAAAGCATCAGCTAATCAGAAATATTATTGGCGGAACTGAAGAAACGACTACCGGAGTTATCCGGTTGAGAAGCATGGCTCAGGCCGGTGTCTTAGCTTACCCGATTATAGCTGTTAATGATGCCTTAACCAAACACCTTTTTGATAACCGTTATGGCACCGGTCAAAGTTCAATTGATGGTCTTCTCAGGGCTACTAATATTTTACTGGCTGGCCTGACCCTGGTGGTCTGCGGTTATGGCTGGTGCGGGCGGGGAGTGGCCAGCCGGGCCAAAGGAGCTGGAGCAAAAGTAATTGTTTGTGAAGTTGATCATCTTAAAGCTCTGGAAGCTTTGATGGATGGTTACCAGGTAAAAACTTTGAAAGAGGCAGCCGCAGAAGGAGATGTTTTCCTTACGGTAACCGGAAACAAAAATGTCATCGGGCTGGAGCACTTTAAAAGAATGAAAAGCGGAGCCATCATTGCTAACGCCGGTCATTTCAATGTTGAAATAGATTTACCGGCTCTGGATAAGATGGCCCTTAACCGGCGGAAAATCAGGGAATATGTCGAAGAATACCAGCTGCCTGGCGGGCGTTGCCTGTACGTTCTGGCTGAAGGCCGGTTGATCAATCTGGCTGCGGCCGAGGGCCATCCCGCTATGGTTATGGATATGAGTTTTGCCAATCAGGCTTTAAGCGTTTTATATTTGAAAAGAAACGGTTCAAAACTTGAAAAAAAAGTTTATCCGGTTCCCGAGAGTCTGGACAAAGAGATCGCTAAACTAAAACTTGACTCGATGGGTATTAAAATCGATCGCCTGACCGCTGAACAGCGCCAATATCTTGTGGAATGGAAAGAAGGTACCTGACGGCCGGTTCAATTCAGTCAGTCTAAACCGGATAATGGCGACAGCTCTCCAGGCTAATCTTTAACCAGCTTTTTCAGCTGGTCGAGATATTCTTTAACCTGATCCCGGTCAGCCTGGCTGGTTAATTTGGGTAGTAGCTTTTCGAAATTTTCTTTGGAAAGTTGATAACGGCCATTATCAAATTGAGCTTTAGCCAGGCTAAATAAGAAGCCCGGGTCTTGAGGAACAATTTTTACAGCTTGAGCAAAGGCACTTTCGGCTTCATCCAAGTCTCCCATTTTTTCCAGAATTAAGCCCCGCAGGTTATGAGCCATGGCAAACCTGGTTTTGACCTGGAGAGCTCTTTGGATATAGTCATAGGCTTCTTCCAGCCTGTCCTGAACAAAATAGAGTCGGGCCAAATTATAATAAGGCAGTTCTCTGGAGGTATAAGCTGGATCAATCAGAGCCTGGTGGTACTCGGCTTCAGCCTTATCATATTGTTTGAGCTCAAAATAAATTGTTCCCAGGTTATTATGGGCTTCGGTAAATTGAGGATTAATGGCCAGGGCCTTGGTAAAAGCCTGAATTGAGGCCTCAAAATTAGTTTTTAAGGACTGAGCCAGCCCGATAGCGTTCCAGGCCAGATAATTATTGGGATTAAGATTCAGGCTCCGGTTAAAACATTTAATAGCCTCATCGACATTATTGCTATTCAGATAAAAAAGGCCCAGGTTGTATTGGTATTGGGGATCCTTTTCCTGCTTAATTTTTGTCTGGCTTTGGCTGGAGGCACAACCAGCCAAAAACAGCATGGTACAAATAAGAGTCAAAAACAATAAGTTATTTCGCCTCATTCTTGCCCTCCTGTCAGTATCTTATAACTTAATCTATATTTTTTCTTCCTTCAGGCTTCTGGACATTAAATCTTCCAGAGCTTTATGGGCTGGCTTGCCCAGGTATAGCACCTCATATACCTGCCGGCAGATTGGCAATTCTATTTTTTTCTGGTGGGCCAGTTTGTTGACTATCAAAGTATTTCTGACACCTTCAGCCACCATTTTCATTTCACCCAGAATAGTCTTGAGCGATTTTCCCCGGCTGAGTTCCCGGCCAACGTGATAATTACGGCTCATTTCACTGGTACAGGTTAAAACCAGGTCTCCCAGTCCGGCCAGGCCGGAAAAGGTTTCCCGTTTCGCCCCAAGGGCTAAGCCGAGCCGGGTAATTTCAACCAGGCCCCGGGTGATGAGGGAGGCCTGAGAGTTATGACCATAGCCCAGGCCTTCAGATATACCGGCGGCAATAGCTATGACATTTTTTACGGCTCCGCCCAGTTCAACTCCAATGACATCTGACGAAGTATACAGTCTGACCTGGAGGCTGGAGATGGTCTCCTGAATTTCGCGAGCCAGATTTAGATCATGACTGGCCAGAACCAAAGCTGTGGGCTGCCCGGCAGCCACTTCCCGGGCAAAACTTGGACCAGAAAGAACCGCTATCCGGTTCTTTTCGTTTATTTGAAAAACTTCTTCCATTACCTCCGTCATTCTTTTTAGACTTTTTTGTTCCAGACCTTTAGTCAGACTGACTAAGGCCTGGCCATCAGCCAGACGCTCGGCCAGCCTGCCATAAATTAACCGGCAATACTGGGACGGTACAGCTATATAAATTACATCAGCTCCTTCTACGGCTTCGGCCAGAGAGCGATGAAAGCTAACAGTTAAAGGAAAAACAAATCCAGGTAAAAATATCCTGTTTTCTCTGGTTTGAACCAGCCCGGCGTAAATGTCTTCTTCACGAACCCAGAGTTTGGTGAGAAAGCCAAGACGGCCCAGATAATAAGAAAAGGCAGAGCCCCAGCTGCCGGCTCCAACGACAGTCATCTTAACCATTGAGTTTCTCCCCCAGCTTCCTCTCTGTTCCCGAGAGAAGCCTTTTTAGATTGTCACGGTGACGGGCCATAACCAATAAAAAGATCAAAAAGGCGCCCACCGCCGATAGAAAACTTCTTTCTATAACAGCCATAAGGGGAGAATAAACCAGCAGTCCGGTTAAAGTAGCTAAGGACACATAACGGAAAATAGCCAGCATTATAATTATTATGAGCAGGACTAAGATAAAAGCCCTGGGAGAAAAATAGAGAAATCCACCCAGGGAAGTGGCTACTCCTTTGCCACCCTTAAATTTGATATAGACGGGGTAGCAATGCCCGGCTACAGCCGCCACCAGCGCCAGCCAGGCCAGCCGCCGGTCAGCCAGCCAGGTACAGGCCAGGAAAACTGGTAGAAAGCCTTTCAGCAGGTCAAAAAGCAAAACAGGCACCGCTGTTTTCCAGCCTTGATAGCGCCAAACGTTAGTTGTCCCGGTCGAGCCACTGCCAAACTGCCTGATATCCTGCCTGGCCGTTATTTTTACCATAAGGTAGCCTGTTGGCACTGCTCCCAGCAAATAGGACATGATAACAAAAATTATCTTCATGATAGAAGGTGACGGCTTATTACCCTGTATTCCGGCCCCTGAGGGTGAAGAATACTCTGAAAAAAAGTCAGTTCTCTCACTACCATTGAGCCGAGCTCCAGTTGATTATTTTTGATCAGTTCGCTGGCCAGTTTTTCCTGCTTTTCTGGCATTTTCACCCGGCCAATGGTCAGGTGAGGCGAGAAAGGCCTGTCTTCTTTCGGGAAGCCTTTTTTCTCCAGCCCGGTCTCAATCTCTTTTTCCAGGGACAAGAGTTCATCCTCGCCGGCTATCCCTGCCCAGACTATCCTCATCCGGCTCGAGCCAGGGGGAAAACTGCCTGCCCCTTTTAAAAGCAGATTAAAAGAATGATGACGGCTGGCTATTTCTGCCAGAGTATTCTTGACTTCTGCCACTTCTGATTCAGAAATCTCACCTAAAAATTTTAAAGTCAGATGATAATTTTCTTTAGTTACCCACTTAACATTCCGGCCCAGGGGTTTCAGGCGATTAACCAGGGTAACCAGGTTATCCTTAATTTCAGGCGAAAGATCAATAGCAATGAAGGTTCTCACTGGTTTTCAACCTTACTTTTTAAGCTTCTCTTAGCTTTAACCTTAACATATCCAGCGCTTTTTGAGTAGACTGAAATTTTATCTGACGCCGGTTGCCATGAAAATGATTTTCGGTAACCTCAATTCCATCCTGACTGGCCAGGCCAATATAGACCAGGCCAACTGGCTTTTTTGAGCTACCCCCTCCTGGCCCGGCAATCCCGGTTATAGCCAGGGCGAAATTGGCTCTCGTTTTCTTCCTGGTTCCAGCGGCCATGGCTTCTGCCACTTCCCGGCTGACAGCGCCTTTTTCCTTGATCAGCCTGCCCGGCACTCCCAGAAAAACATTTTTAGCCTTATTGCTATAAGTTACCAGGCTAGCCAGGAAATAGTTGGAGCTGCCCGCAATCGAGGTAATCCTATCTGCCAGCAAGCCGCCCGAACAGGACTCGGCACAGGCCAGAGTCTGCCGGCGCTTTGACAGCTCCAGGCCAATTACTTCTTCAAGTGATTGCCCTTCGGTCGAAAAGACCTTCGGCCCGAGCAGCTTGACAATCCTGTTTTTAATTTGATTAAAAGCCTCTTCAACCTGCGCATTAATTTCTTTAACTGGCAGAGTTAATCTAATTTGAACTTCGCCGGGCGAAGCTAAGGTGGTCAATTCCAGTTCACCCGGTAAAAGGCGGTAAACTGATTTGATCCGGTCTTCAACCCACGATTCACCAGCCCCCGTGGTCTTGATAATGGCTCTCAGGACGTACTTGTTCCGGTACGGGGCGAGTTTTTCTTCTATTAATTTTTCTGCCATTGGTTTAAATTCAAAGGGCGGACCTGGCAGAAGAGCTATAAAATTCCTTCCGGTTTCAAGCCACAAGCCAGGCGCCGTACCATTCTGGTTCTCCAGAACTTCAGAGCCTTCAATTATATAAGCTTGTTTCCGGTTAGAAGGAGTCATTTTGGCTCCCCGGGCGGCAAAACGCTGCTCAATTTTGTGGATAATCGAAGATCTAAAAACGAGAGGCAGCTTGGTTACCCTGGAAACAGCCTCCCTCGTCCGGTCATCCTCAGTCGGTCCGAGCCCGCCACTGATAAAGATCAGATAACTTCTATGCAGAGCGGTTTTTAAAGCCTCAACTATGTCTTCTATCCGGTCACTTACCACGCTTTTGTATCTCAGTTTTAATCCAAGGTTCTCCAGCCTTTCGGCCAGCAAAAGAGAGTTGGTTTCAAGGTAAGAAGAGGTCAGCAGCTCGCTGCCTACCGCCAGATACTCAATTTTCTCTTTAACTTGATTTAAATCAGGCCGCCTCATCCTTAACTCTCCTCATTTAACGGCTAAGACTAAAAGACCGGTAATAACCCAGGCCAGCAGGGCAGCCGCCTGGTCATCAGCCATAATGCCCCAGCCATCAGCGATTTTTTCCAGTTTTCTGATACCCAGAGGCTTTAAGATGTCAAAAAAGCGAAAGAGTAAAAAAGAGGCCGCTAACCATTTCCAGTCAGGCTCAATCAGAAAAAGGGCCAGCAGCTGTCCAGCCACCTCATCAATAACAATCTTACCAGGATCTTTAAGATTTAGGTGACGGGCATAAATACCGGTAAAATAAATTCCAGCCATTAACACCAAGAGCCAGAGTAAAAGATAAACAGGCCCGGCCAGCCGGTACAACCAGTATCTATAAAGCAGGACAGTCAGCAAACTGGCCAGAGTCCCAGGGCCAAGGGGGAAAAAGCCTGCTCCAAAAAAAGTTGAGATGATCTCAGCTAACTTCAGCATTAACTGCCTTTCCTACCAGATCATAAGTTAAGGCCCGGATGATTCTTACCTGAAGAAAATCAGGCTCAGCCCTTAGCGGCAGGCCGGGCTGGACATCTTTAATGATGACCTGGCCATCAACTTCCGGGGCTTGAAATTTTGCCCGCCCGTAAAGACAGGCTGGTTCAGGTTGGCACCAGGATTCGTCTTCAATCAAAACTTCCAGGCTTTGACCTTTAAAAGAGCGGTAAAAATCCCTGGAAATTTCTCTCTGAATGGACATTATCTCCCGCCGCCTTCTCTCTTTTTCTGCGGCCGAAACGGTCTCTTTTAAATTATAAGCTGCAGTTCCGGCTTCAGGTGAATAAGTAAAAACTCCCAGGTGCTCAAACCTGGCTTCACTTACAAATCTTTTTAACTCAGAAAATTCCCTTAAGCCTTCTCCAGGGAAACCAACAATCAGCGAGGTCCTGATCACTGCCCCTTTTACCCGTCGTCTTATTTTTTCAATTAACCGGAGAGATTCCAGGGCTTTCATAGAGCGGCCCATATTTTTGACTATGGCTGCCGAGGCATGCTGAAAGGGAAGATCAAAATAAGGGCAGATTTTCTCTTCATTCATTATCTCCAGTAAATCATCAGTAATTTCCTCGGGATAACCATAGAGCCATCTGATCCATTTCAGGCCCTTAATGTAAACGAGTTTTTCAAGAAGACTAGTTAAACCACCTTTAAGGCCCCGGTCACGACCAAAAAAAGCGCTGTCCTGAGAAATAAGGTTTACTTCTTTGACTCCCATTGAAGCTAAGTTCCTGACCTCAGCCACGATGGAGCTAATGCTTCTCGATTGATAAGGACCTTTAATCAGAGGAATGCTGCAGAAGGAACAGCGGTGGGAACAACCTTCAGAAATTTTAACATAAGCCCAGTTCGAGCCGGTCGTTATGACCCTTGGCGTCCGGTGATCAAGGAGGAAGGTTGTCTGGCGGCAGTCTATTGTTTCACCTTTCAGGAGCTGGCCAATACGGTCAAAATCAGTGACTCCCGACCAGAAATCGACCTGGGGATATTTAGCTTTTAAATAGTCTCCATATCTCTCAACATAGCAACCGACTACCACCAAGAAGCGGGAAGGATTCTTTTTCTTCCAGGCCAGAGCCTGCTCTATGGCCTGGTGGCTTTCCGTCCTGGCTGCCTGAATGAATCCACAGGTATTAATGATAACCATCCCGGCCTTATCGAGGTCAGTGGTAAAGCTATGCCCCTCTTTGGCCAGACAACCCAGCATGACTTCTGAGTCCACCAGATTTTTAGCGCAGCCAAGGGTGATAAGAGCGATTCTTGACATTCAGTTGATCTCAAGGGTAGATCTTGTACAGCAGCCTCGGGAAGGGAATAGTCTCCCGGATGTGGGATAATTTACAAATCCAGGCCACTGTTCTTTCTAAACCGAGGCCAAACCCCGAGTGAGGGAAAGTCCCGTATCGCCTGAGATCGACGTACCATTTATAGGCTTCAGCCGGCAGGTTAAATTCTTTTATTCTCTGCTCGAGCAGATCTAAGTCATGAATTCTCTGACCACCCCCAATGATTTCGCCAAAGCCTTCTGAAGCCAGAAAATCAACACCTAAAGCCAGATCGGGACGATCTTGATCGGGCTGCATATAAAAGGCTTTAATCTTAGCTGGAAAGTGAGTGACACAAACCGGCCGGTCAAAAATCTCTGATAGTCCTGTTTCTTCAGGAGCGCCAAAATCATCTCCATAAACAATTGGAGAACCTTTCTCTTTCAGCAGCCTGACTGCCTCATCATAGGTCACCTGGGGAAAAGGCCTGCTGATTTTTTCGAGGGGAGCAGTATCCCGCTCTAAAACCTCCAGATCAGCCCGGCATTTTCTCAGAACTCTTTCCAGGATAAACATGATTAAATCCTGGCCGAGTTCGATAATATCCTGAAGAGTAGCAAAAGCCACCTCAGGTTCAACCATCCAGAATTCAATAAGATGGCGCCTCGTTTTGGATTTTTCTGCCCGGAAAGTCGGCCCAAAGCAATAGACCTTGCCAAAGGCAGCTGCCGTAGCTTCATTATAAAGCTGGCCGCTTTGACTGAGATAAGCTTTTTGATCAAAATAAGAAGTTTCAAACAGGGTAGTGGTACCTTCACAGGCGCTCGGAGTCAGTATCGGAGTATCCATCAACCGAAACCCGCGGTCATTAAAAAAATCCCTGATGGCTCTGACCGTCTCCGCCCTGACCTGTAAAACTGCATGCTGTTTTTGAGATCTCAGCCATAGATGCCGGTGTTCCATCAAAAAAGCAACAGAGTGCTCCTTAGGAGTGATGGGATAGTCTTTAGCGATTTGAATAACTTCAATTTCTTTGAGTCCCAGCTCATACCCACCCGGAGCCCGTTCATCTGGCCTGACCAGGCCACGGACCACAACTGATGATTCCTGAGTGAGCTCATCAAAGACCCGGAAAAGAGGAAAGTCTTTATCTTGACTGAAAATTGTTCCTTGAATCAGGCCGGTACCATCCCGGATTAGCAGGAAGCGGACTTTGCCGCTTGATCTTTTGTTATAAACCCAGCCACGAATTTCGACTTCCTGTCCATCATATTGACTTATATCTTCGATATAGACCCATTTCATAGTGCTGAAATTATACCAAATTCGACTTTTAATTCAATCCTGAGCAGGCCAACCGGCCGATTTTGAATCTTGACCAGGCGGCTGGAGATAGCTTCAGGGCAACCGGGGCCAGAGCCAGACAGAATCAAGCTGGCCGCCCAGTTGAAAAAATAATCAGTCTGGTTTAAGTTAGAATCTGTTAGCCATGGGTGAAATAAAAAAGTTTACGCCGGTCAAATTAATCTGCGGAATAATTTTCTCAGATGATCCAATAAGAGAAAAGGCCAGGGCCAGGCTGATAGAAAAGTTTGGTCCGGCCGATGCCCAGAGTGATTCCTTTTCCTTCAATTTTAGCCATTATTATGACCAGGACATGGGTCAGAATCTCAAAAGATGTTTTATTAGCTTTGAATCTCTGATAGATCCCCAGAACCTGCCAGTTATTAAACATCAAACTAACGACATGGAAGAGGATTTCAGGCTGCTCTCTCCCGGGGTTCACCGGCCCGTTAATCTTGACCCTGGCTATCTCAAAGCCTCAGCTTTGATTATGGCTACTACCAAAGATTTTGCTCACCGCATCCCGCTAACAGCCGGCATCTATGCCCATCTTGAGCTTTTATTTACCAGACAAAAGGCCAGGACCTTAGGCTGGACTTACCCTGATTTCTATCAGGCTGGCTATCAAGTTTTTTTCTTACAGGTTAGAAAAACCTACCTGAGCCAGCTTAAAGAACTGAAGGCCTGGCAGCTAACTTAGTCTATTCCGCGGAATTTTTCTTCAGCTCGTTAACGATCTCGGGGACTTCAGTCAGAGCCCGGTCAATATCTTCGTCAGTATTAAACCGGCCCAGAGAAAACCTGAGGGCTGAACTGGCTTCTTCTGGACTGAGGCCTATGGCCAGAAGGACATGAGATATTTCTCCCGAACCTTCTGAGCAAGCTGAACCGCTCGAGACGTAAATCTCTTTAGTGGCCAGCGCCAGCAGGATAGCCTCGGCCGTCAGACCGGGGAAAGTATAGTTTAATGTGTTCTTTACTCTTTTTTCAGGATGGCCATTGAATTTTATTCCCCTTATCTTTTTTTCAAAGCCAGCTTTCAGCCGGTCACTTAATTTTTCTATCCGGTCTTTATCCTGACGCCACCGTTCTCTTAAAATTTTAACGGCTTCTCCAAAACCAATAATCCCGGCCGTATTTTCCGTCCCGGGACGAAGCCCGAATTCCTGGTGTCCACCATGCAGAACAGGCTTAAGGTCGATTCCTTTTCTGATATAGAGAGCTCCTGCTCCTTTTGGCCCGTAGATTTTATGGGCTGACAGGCTTAAAAGATCAACACCCAGCGACTCAACTTTCACCTCTATTTTGCCAAAAGCCTGAACAGCATCAGTATGAACCGGAACGCCATAACGATGAGCAACTTTAGTCACTTCCTCTATGGGCTGAATCGTGCCAATTTCGTTATTGGCCAGCATGACCGAGACCAGGGCTGTTTGAGGCGAGATGACTGATTTTAAGCAATCGAGATCAATTATTCCGGTTTGATCACAAGGCAGATAATGAACGGTATAGCCCCGGCCTTCAAGATAGCGAGCCGTTTGAAGAACAGCTGGATGCTCTAAAGAAGAGGTGATAAATTCCCTCTTTTCAGGCCAGGTTTCAAGCAAGCCGAAAATAGCCAGATTGTCAGCTTCTGTTCCTGAACTGGTAAATATAATTTCGGGGCGTCTGGCTCCTAAAGCCTCGGCTATCTGCTCTCTGGCTTCAGTCAACAAGCTTTTAACCTCCCGGCCGGGCGGATAAAGCGAGGAGGGATTGCCAAAGTGTTCTCTGATGAACCAGGCTATTTTCTCAGCCACCCTGGGATCAAGAGGCGTAGTGGCATTGTTATCAAGATAGACCATTCAAAGCCAGCTTAATTAAATTTAATTTTTCCCGGCAAATTTTTCTTTTATAATTTTGACTACTTCAAACCCGGCTCTTTTCTGTCCTTCTTCTGAGGCCGCACCAAGATGCGGGGTAGCAGTCACCCGGGGATGATCAATCAGGCTAAAGTCCTGAGGCGGCTCCTGACTGAAGACATCAAGAGCGGCAGCTTTGACCTGCCCGGAATTAAGAGCCTCCAGCAGGGCTTTTTCATCAACCACTCCGCCGCGAGCTGCATTGACTATGACCACACCTTTTTTCATCTTTTGAAATTCTTTTTCGCCAAGAATGGGCTGAGGGGTCTTAGGCACATGAAGAGTGATGAGATCAGCCTGAGCCAGGAGTTCATCCAGACTGACCTGTTTGACGGCCAGATCAGTTTTAATCGGAATAACATCATAAGCCAGGATATTCAGGCCAAAGGCTAACCCCCGGCGGGCAACCTCTAGTCCAATCCGGCCAAAACCAATAATGCCCAGAGTCTTGCCATATAATTCTGTGCCGGTAAATAACTTCTTTTCCCATTTATGTTGTTTCATGGAAAGATTAGCCGGTCCGTGATGCCTGACCGCGCCAATCATTAAGCCCAGGACATGTTCAGCCACAGAAATAGAGGTGGCAGCAGGAGTATTAGCCACTGCTATACCTTTCTCTTTAGCCGCCTGAACATCAATCGTATCAAGCCCGATCCCGGCTCTAACAATTAACTTCAAATTCTGACCGGCTTCAATGACTGGCCTGGTGATTTTGGTCGCGCTTCTGACTACCACCACCTCAAAATCAGGAATTATTTTGACCAGCTCGGCTTCATTCAAGCCAGTTTTTTGAATGACTTCAAAGCCCGGCACAGTCCGAAGCTCATTGGCGGCTTCTTCATCAAAATGGTCGGCAATTAAGATTCTGGTGGTCATTCCCATCCCTCCCTTAGAATTTTTTCAGCGGCAGCTACTGAGGCGCCAGGCTGGAATTGGTTATAACCCAGGTCAAGCAGGGTCATTTCCAGAGCGGTCAGGGCGGTGGTGATATCAAACCCGCCCATATAGCCTAAATGGGCGATTCTAAAAAACTCTCCTTTATGAGGGTCCTGGGCATTGGAAATATAGGCCATATACTTGTTCTGCATGGTTTTGACCAGCTTGTTGCCATCAACCCCGGCCGGAGTTTTAATGGCGGTCAGGATGTTACCTGGCTTTTTGGGCAGAAGTTCAAGACCAATAGCCTTGGCGCCGACTCTGGTCGCCTCGCCCAGAATAGCATGATGTTTTAGCAGCTTTTCCAGCCCAAGGCTTTTGATCAGGTCAAGGGCTTTGTTCTGCTGAATGATTAGAGAAACAGCCGGAGTCCAGGGTGTCGTTTGCTTTTCGAGGTTCTTGCGGTACTTTTTAAGATCATAATAAAACCTGGGCAGCTTGGAGCTTTCAACCAATTTCCAGGCTTTAGGGCTCAAGGCAATATAAGCCAGACCCGGCGGAATCATAAATGATTTTTGAGAACCGGTCACCAGGACATCTATCTTCCAGTCATCCATCTGGCAGGGAGTGGCACCCAGGCCGGAAATCCCATCCACCACCAGGATTGCTTCTGTTTTTGAGACTACTTCGCCAAATCCTTTGATATCAAAAATAGCTCCGGTTGAAGTTTCAGACAGGGTAGCAAAAACAGCCTTGATCCCTGGATTTTTCTTGATCTCTTCAGCCAGTTCGGCTGGCGAATAATCTTCACCCCAGGCTATGACTATTTCTTTGGTCTCCAGTCCAAAGGCCCGGCAGATGTTACCCCATCTTTCTCCAAATTTTCCACCATTAATGGTAAGAACCTTATCACCTGGAGACAGAGTATTAACGACCGCTGTTTCCATGGCTCCTGTCCCCGATGAGGCTAGAATATAGACATCCTCCGTGGTTTGGAAAACATATTTCAAACCTTCCGACACTTCCATAAAAATCTGGCTGAACTCAGCTGTCCGGTGATGAATAATCGGCTCGGCTGCTGCTGCCAGGACTTTCTCCGGTACCGGTGTCGGACCAGGAGACAGAAGGTAGTATTTTTTTATCATGACAATTCCTCCTTTTGAATTTTTAAGCCAAGGTTATAGTTAAACCTAAAATAATCTTGAAGTCAACCTTTAAAAGGCAGGTTATAATTCAACCAATAGTTCAGTGAGCAAAGCAGTCCGTTCGATGAAAGAAGGAAGCAGGAGATGTTCATCCACGGCATGAATTCCTTCACCGTCTGGACCAAGTCCATCAAGTACCGGGACGCCAGTCTGAGAAGCAAGGGAAGCATCTGATCCTCCTCCGCTGCGCCCGGCTTCAAGCTTTAATCCAAGTGAGGAGGCCAGCGCTGTGGCCCGGGCAAAAAGTTGCCTGGAAGCCGGGCTGAACTCCATTGGCGGAGTAAAACTGACAATCGAGGTCTTGACTTTAGCCTGACGGTTAGCAGCCTTTAGTTCCCGTAAGAAGGATTTAATTTGAGTTAAATCCCGGCTGGTCCAGAACCTGAAATCAACTACCGCCCAGGCTTTTTCCGGAACAACATTGGCTTTTTCTCCGCCTCCGATCAAACCAAGATTGGCTGTCAGGCCATTAATTTTTAATTTTTTTAATTTGAGCCACTGAGCGATTAGTTCTTCAATGGCATTAACTCCTTTTTCGGGGGTACTGGCATGAGCCGGGCGGCCGCTGGCCTCGAGTTTTACCACCAGGCGTCCTTTTCTTTCCATTTTTAAAGCTCCACCAGGCAGGGCCGGCTCCAGACACAGAACAGCTCCTGCTTTTTTGGCCAGCGAAATAATCTGATGGTGAGCTTCTTCATGACCAGTTTCTTCTGCCGAATTAATAAACAGCCAGATCTTTCTTTTTAATTCCAGTCCCAGGCTGTTAATTGTTTTTAAGGCCATGACTGCTGAAGTGACTCCAGCTTTCATATCAAGCGCACCTGGCCCATACAGCCGGTCTCCAGCCAGGTAAAAGGGCATTCGCTCGATAGTGCCAACAGGCCAGACCGTGTCAGTATGAGTTAAAATCAAAATTGGCTTTTCGCTTTCCTTCAGGTTTCCAGCTGGATATTCGGCCAGGAAGAGATCCCCAATATCGTTTTGTGGGATCTTCTTGATTTTGGCCCCCGATTGACTGAGTTCAGAAATAATAGCAGCCGAGCATTTATCCACTGCCTTCTTATCAGAAGTTGGCGATTCGAGTTGAACCAGAGTTTTAAGCCGGCTGACCATTTCTCCCTGTCGTGATTTGAAATATCGCAAAAAATCCATTTTGCCTCCTGTTACCAGGCCGATTTTTGTCTTCTTAAAGCTCTGGCCGCTCTTTATATTTTTTTATTATAATAATTTTAGAGATTTTTTAAAATGAGATAAAACAAAGAATAAGTTTTGTTTTAACCTGCTTCTGGCCTTTGATGTTGATTTGAAGACTCAAATCATTTAAATTTAGATAGTGAGACAGAAAAAGATAAAGCTCAAAGCAGCTAGCCTGCTGATCTTTCTGGCTTTAGCCTCGGGGCCAGGATTAAAGAGCGAGGTTTATTATCCCTGGAAAAGTACTTTTATCGGGGCCCTTGATCCGAAGAGCTGGCCTGGAATGGTCATTATAACGAGTCCAAATTCAGCTTTTGCTTTTAGCCCGACTGTCTTTCGGGGTGAAGCCAAAGCTGAATTTCAAGATTTTTTTTATCTAGTGTCTGAGGTCGGCAGCCATTCACCTGATGGTTCCTATGCTTCGATGAAATTTGATCTCCATCTACCTTTTAAAAAAGGCGGAGAAACTCCTGTTTATTTAAAGCCGGCCCTGGCCGAAAATGAAATGACCATTGAATGGAGCCGGCAGGATGAAAATACAGTCGTGGGTAAATATCATTTCCCACGCCTGGCAGATAAAGTTATTCTGATTTTTTATTTTCCCTGGAATTTTAAGGGGTCTTATGTTTATCGCCCCGAGACCGCCTGTGTCTATGGCCAGAGCAGCAGCCAGCCAGGGAGCCATTATCTGTGCTGGCTCAGTCAGCCGCCCCAGGAAGTCCGGACAGTTGGCTCTGAGTTGCATTTGGTTTTTGATTCCAGAAAAAACTCTGAACTTTATTTAGCGGCCTCGGCTGGCCAGGAGCCAGGAGCAATCAGTGAGCACCTCCAACGTTTTCGAAAGGGCCGGACGGTCAGTGGAATTCTGGCTGAAGAAAAATCAGGTTATGAGAAAAAAAGAGTCCAGCTTACAGGCCCCCTGGCAGGCAGTCTTCAGTCCATCACCAACAATCTTTTCTGGCTAACTCTTTATCAGAATGGTTACCACCGGTTTTATACTCCGGCTGGACGGGGATGGATTTTTCCCAGGCCGGATGGCCAGCCAGATGACTGGACTATTTTTGAGTGGGATTCATTTTTTAATTCCCTGGAAGTGGCAGTTGAAAATACTCATCTGGCCTTTGATATTGTTAGATCAGTTTTAGAAACTCAATATGAAAACGGGAATATACCTAACTGGCGAAGCCGTTACGGCGGAACTCCCGACCGGTCACAGCCGCCAGTTGGCAGTTATGCGGTTTTAAAATTATTTCTTAGAACCGGCCAGATGGATTTTTTAAAGGAAGCTTATCCTTATCTCGTCAAATGGCATCATTTCTGGACCTGGCCTTCGGCCAGCGGGCAGGCTCGCCGCGACGGGAATGGCAACGGATTGTTAGAGTGGGGAAGTGATCTTCATCTGACAGCTAAGGAAGTTCCTTCCTGGGAAAAGGAGGCCAGCGGCCAGCAGAAAGCCAGGTGGGAGTCAGGCCAGGATGATCTCCCTAACTGGGACGAAGCAACGTTCAATGACGGGACAGGCACTTTAGAAATGGACTGTGTTGATCTCAACAGCCTGTATGCTCTTGATTCCTATTGCCTGTCACAGCTGGCTGGTTTTCTCGGCCAGGAACGAGATCAAAGCCGGTTTTTGAAGGAGTACCAGAAAACGAGAAAGCTGATGAATGACCTTCTCTGGAATGAAAAAGAGGGGTTCTATTTTGACCGCCACTGGAATGGCCGCTTTTCCGGCCGACGGGCAGCTTCTAATTTTTTCCCCTTAATCGCCAGAATTCCTGACGAAGAACAGGCTTTAAAAATGCTCAAGCACCTGCTTAATCCCCGTGAGTTCTGGGGAGATTATATAATACCGACTATCTCCAGGGACGATCTGGCTTATAAAGACCAGCAATACTGGCGGGGAACAATCTGGCCTCCAACCAATTATCTGGTTTATGAGGGGTTAAAGGCCTATGGCTATGATCAAATAGCCTCTGATTTAGCCCAGAAAAGCTCTGAGCTCTTGCTTAGAATCTGGAAGAATTATGCTCTTTGCCCTGAAAATTTTGATTCCAGGACAGGTGAGCCAGGAGGGCAGCGTTATCAAAGCTGGGGACCACTTTTTACCCTGATGGCTGTCCAGGAATACCTCGACGTGACCCCCTGGGATGGATTTAGATTCGGCCAGTTGCAGCCCAAAGCTGAAGGCTCACTGAGAAGAATGAGCATTCTGGGAAGAAACTATGAGGTTGAAATTTCTCCAGATGGAATAAGACTGGTCGAAGAAAAAAAAGAGCTAATCAAAACCGATGGGCCAGCAGTTTTCCGCCATTTTCTTTACTCTGACCGCGAAATCTCCTTTGAAATAAAAAGTCTGAAAAAAAGAAAGATAAATATTTCTCTCGGCCGGGAAAGGCAGGGGCAGTTATTGCTTGATGGCAAAGAAGCCGGCAAATTTTCCGGTAGCCGGTTCAAGACTCAGGTGCCAGAAGGGGAGCACCGTCTGGTAATTATCATTTCTGACTGAGGACTCCTGGCAAGATTTATCTGATCTGTAAAATTATTGTTTCAGGCATAAAACCGGATAACCAGAGGCAGAAAGTTCTCTGGACAGCTGGTCAGCTTGCTGCTGGCTGACTTCCCCCAGGCGGACACGGTAAAAAACCTGACCTGAAGCCGCTTGATAGGGCGAGATAAAGACACCTGGAAATTTTGGCTTGAGTTGATGATAGAGTGCCCGGGCCCGTTCCGGATCTAAGAAAGAGCCAAGCTGAAGGATGACCTTTCCCTTTTCTCCTGTCTCAAGATCAGGAGTCTTAAAGCCAATGACTTCCAGCCTGACTTTAGCTGTCCCCGGTCCAATCAATCCAAGCATTCTGGCCGAAGCGTAAGAAAGGTCAATAATTCTGTTTTTAACAAATGGACCCCGGTCATTGATTCTAACTGTAACGATCCTCGAATTTTCCAGGTTGGTCACCTGAACCATGGTCCCGAAAGGAAGAGTCGGATGGGCTGCTGTTAAATCTTCCATATTAAAAATCTCCCGGCTGGAGGTCAGCTGACCATGAAAGCCCGGACCATACCAGGAAGCTTCGCCAACTTCTACATGGCCTGAGGCCGGCACTGTCTTTGGTTTTTCGGCCTGTTGGCAGGAATAAATTATTAAAGGCAGGCTGACCAGAACCAGAAGAAGGCATTTTTTTTTCATCTTAGTTTTTCCTGCCAAGCCAGATTATAAAGTTCAATTCATTTGACATCAAGCTTGTTTTTCAGCCAGAAATAATAAATAATCTGCCTGAAAGATCAACCAACTGGAGCAAAAAATGAAAAGCAATAAGCCGCGAAAAATTGAATTGCCAGAATCACCTTACCGCGATCTTGAATTCTTGGAATCATTAGAAGGACGAACGCTGAGAATTCTGAGCGAGTATGCCTGGCCAATGGCCAGGCTTCAAAAATGCAAAGTGGAAAGCACTGTTCTGTTTCTTGGCTCAGCTAAAGCCAATCCGGGGGGCTCAGATGCCGACAGTCCCCTTCATAAGTATTACTGGCAGGCCGAAGAGCTGGCCTATCAGATTTCTAAATGGGGCATGAATTTAAAACCCAAGGGTAGAAGGTATGTCATCTGCACCGGTGGCGGCCCCGGTATAATGGAAGCAGCCAACCGGGGGGCGACCAGAGCTGGAGCCAAAAGTATAGGGATGAATATTTCATTGCCTCAACCTCAACTGCCTAATCCCTATATTGCTCCCGATCTCAGTTTTACCTTTCATTATTTTTTCATGCGTAAATTCTGGTTGATGTACAAGGCCAAGGCCGTTATCGCTTTTCCCGGCGGTTTTGGTACCCTGGACGAATTTTTTGAGATTGTCACTCTTTTGCAGACTGGCAAAGTCTCGAGGAAAGAAGTACTGTTAATCCTGTATGGAAAAGATTACTGGGATAAAATTCTTAATTTTGAGAAACTGGTTGAAATGAAGGCCATTTCAGCCGAAGACGCTCAGATTTTTACTGTCTTTTCATCGCCAGATGAGACCTTTAAATACCTGAAAAAGATGCTGCCCGAAATAGGTGGATGTGCCGATAGATAATCAAGCTAATTTAACTGCTTCTTTAGCCTTCTTCTTTTGCCTGAAGACCAACCTGAACAGCAGCCAGCCAGTCAGCAGCCCGGCTGTATCAGCCAGCCAATCTGTCCAGTCGCATTGCCGGCTCCGGACGAATAGCTGGTGAATTTCGTCAGACAGTCCGATAAACAAACCGGTCATCAGGCTCAGATAAAAGGTTAGAAACGACTGGCGGGAAAGGTAATGATAAAAAGCAAAGGCCAGGAGAAGGCCAAGAACCGTAAACTCAGCCCAATGAGCTCCTTTATCCCAGTAAATAAAATGGAATTTTAGTTTTAAAGAGCGGGCAGAAACAAAGAATATTAAAATACAATAAGCAACGGCAGGTAGAAAATAGATTAGTTTTTTCCACGATCCCATCGGTACCAATCCTTATCAGATATAGGCGATATTGTAGCAGCCTTAAGATTAAAAACAAGCCCGATCAACAGTTTTTTCTTTAACTGTTTCTAACTTTCTGCTATAGTAAAAATCAAAGGTGTCACATGGAAACTGCCAGAAAATTTCTTTCTGGCCTGGAATATCCAGGCAGGTTTATCATCAGCGGTCAGTTAAGAGACTCCGATGATGTTTTCCTGGCTTATGGTATTACCGGGCGTTCAGCGGCCAGTCAGGCCAGGCGGATGGTCAAAAGAGAAAACGGCATCTGGGTTGAGCCAACCGACCCTCAATTGATAGTTATGGGCAATCCCGATCTGCTGATTTACCCGGCTATTTTGTTCAGTCAGCGTGGACTGGCTGCCTCTAATGGCAAACAAACCCTGGATGTCCTCAGGGCTATGGATACAGCCAAAGAACCGGTTTTAGCTCTGGTCCATGCTCTTAAAGACTGGAAGTATGAACCTGATGAACCTATTTACACCCCGAGAATCAGCCTGGCTTTCGCCGGCGGGTTTAACCTCGGACTCAGTCTGATTAAGAGGGGCGAGTTTGGCCAGGTATTAAGAGAATATTTTGAGTTGCCACTGGTCCCAGGAAAAGGCTGGCTGATTATGACTTATATGGGTATAAACACTGATCCTGTCCCCTCATTTTTTGGCGAACCTGCTTCTCTCGAAATTTCTGATGGCGGGGCTGATGAGCTGGTCAGCAGCATCTATGAATCATTAAAGCCTGAAGCTGGTAAAAAGGACTTACGAGTGTCCGTGGCCGGGCTAACGGCTTCGGCTAGCAGCCTGGAGCTTCAGCAGGTCAAAATTATCAACCGGGAGGATGCTTAGTTATGGAACAAAAGAAAGAAAGAACTGCCCGAAGCCAGTATCAGACCAAAACCAGTGAAGATTTTCCTGAAACCTTAACCTTCGGCGACAGCCATTTTATCAAAAAACTGTCAATGCGTTATGGAGAAAACCCTGGTTATCCAGCTGCTTTTTATCAAGAAGAAGGTGCTTCTGGCCCCAATATGGCCAGCCTGGAGGTCATTCAGGAGGGAACGAAGGGCCTGAGCTATATCAATGTGGGCGATATGGATCTCGGCCAGAGGCTGGCCGGAAAGCTTGACAGTATTTTTCCTGGAAAATCAGTAGCTGTCATCATTAAACATGAAATGCCAAGCGGGGTAGCCATTGGTGAAGACAGTCATGATGCTTTCCAAAAAGCCTGGCAGACAGATTCCCTATCCAATTTTGGCAGTGTTGATGTTTTTAATACGATTATTGGCCAGGAGCTGGCTAGTTTATTAGTGGAAAGCGCCAGAAATATCGAGGTGGTCTATGCCCCGGATTTCACTCCCGAAGCCTTAAATATCCTGAGCAGTAGAAAAGTCCTCAGGGTTGTCAGGATGGGAGCACCGCTCAACGAACCTGCCTTAGACAACGGGCTGGAGTTTAAACGGGTGGCAGGAGGATTGCTCATCCAGAAGAGATTTAACTCAAAAATAGTTTCCCCTGACTTTATTGATGTGGTTTCTAAAAAGAAACCTACCGGCAGCCAGCTCAAAGCCGCCTTATTGACCTGGGCAGTGGCCTGTTTTACGAGATCAAATGCCATCATTATCGGCACAGAAGATAAGATTCATGGAATAGGCTCGGGACAGAGGAGCCGGATCGATGCGGCTGAGGACGCTATCCGGCTGTCAGGTCGCGGTTACGGTTCTGAGGGTTGCGTTATGGCTTCAGATGCCTATATGCCTTTCCCGGATGTAGTGGAATTAGCGGCTCGAAGCGGCATTACGGGCATAATCTATCCTCTTGGTTCTATAAAAGATCAGGAAGTCATCAACCGGGCTGATGAACTTGGCCTGGTCATGATGGTTACGAGAAAACCGGGTGAGATAGATTGTGAAAGATGCTTCCTTCACCGTTAACTGAAAATTTCTGGACTTTCTTAGTTTATGTTTTCTAATCAGTCTAAACCAGGTAAGAATAAAAAGTTTATTTATGTCATTCAAAAGCACTTAGCTTCCCATCTCCATTACGATTTAAGGCTTGAAGATAATGGTGTCTTAAGAAGCTGGGCTGTGCCCAAAGAGCCGCCGGCTGGAGCCGGCGAGAAAAGGCTGGCTATTGAAGTCGAGGACCATCCCCTCGGTTATGAAAAATTCGAAGGTCTGATTCCCGAAGGGCAATATGGGGCCGGCAGAGTCGAAATCTGGGACAAAGGTTTTTATCAACTGCTGAACAAAACTGAGAATAAGCTGGAAATTTATCTGTCCGGCGAAAAACTAAGTGGAATATACAGCTTGATCCGCTTAAAGGACAAGAATCAGGAAGGAAAGAATCTGTGGCTCTTTTTTAAGAATAAAGACCAGAAGAAAGAATCTAAACCCAAAAATGATATCCGGGGTTGAATATTTAAGGGGCAACGAATGATAAAAACATTTTTATGGAGAAACTGGTTAATCTTCTATCTCTTATGGTTTTTGACTATTCCTTTTCCGGGCGAAGGTAGTGAGGTTGACCAGCAGGAATTTAACCTGGTGGCTAAAAAGATGTCTGAGGCCGGGTTAAAGGGAGAAAAAGCTTACGAGTTCTTAAAGATTCTGGCTTCGGCTGGCGGACGACTGACAGGCAGTCCAGAAGCAGCCAGAGCTGTTGCTCAGGCTATGGATTTAATGACCCGGCTTGGTTTTGATCAGGTTAGACAAGAGCCGGTCCAGGTTAACCGCTGGCTTCGCGGTCCAGCTGAAAAGGCCTTAGTTAAAAGTCAGAAAAAGGGCGAGTTAAAGCTAAATATCTGTGCGCTGGGTAATAGTGTCGGTACCCCGCCCGCTGGCCTCGAAGCTGAAGCCATTGAAATCAATTCTTTTCAACAGCTGGAAGAGTTAGGAGAGAAGGTTAAGGGCAAAATTGTATTTTTTAATGTTCCAATGGACAGAGGTGAGCCTAACTCCTTCGCCGCTTATGGGCGGGCAGCTCAGTTCAGGGTAAATGGAGCTTCACTGGCTGCTAAATATGGAGCCAGGGCTGTTCTGGTTAGATCAGTCACTTTCCGGCTGGATGATCATCCCCATACCGGTCTGATGACCTATGATGAAAAACTCCCCAGGATCCCGGCGGCAGCCATCGCTACCAGCCAGGCTGATCAGCTCAGCCAGTGGTTAAAAGAAGAACCACGGCTAAGACTTTATCTCAAACTGAATTGCCAGCAGCTGGCGCCAGTTGTCTCCGCTAACGTTTTAGGCCAGTTAACAGGTCAGGAGAAGCCAGATGAGGTTATTCTTATTGGCGGCCATCTGGACAGCTGGGACCTGAGCCCTGGAGCCAACGATGATGCTGCCGGTTGTGCAGTAGCCATTGAAGCTCTGCGCTTGATAAAAGAATCGGGCCTGCGGCCCAAAAGGACAATTAGAGCCGTCCTGTTTATGGATGAAGAATTTGGCGGGACAGGCGGACGGGCCTATGCCGCTTCAGACAGCAGACAACCCGAAAAACATCTTCTGGCCTTTGAACAAGACAGCGGGGGAGGGGCTCCGGCTGGCCTGGGACTCAGGGGAGGTGAAAAAATCATTGAAAAAGCGAATAATCTAAAAGAGATTTTAGCCCCCCTGGGAATTAACTGGATAAGGACAGGGGGCGGGGGAGTAGATATCGCTCCATTAATTCAAACCGGAGTCGCCGCCGGGAGTGTGGTGCCTGAATCACAACGCTACTTTGATTTCCATCATTCTTCTCTTGACCAGGTATCAGCTGTCCATCCCCGGGAATTAGAGCTTCAGGCTATAGTTCTGGCGATTACCAGCTTGTATTTTTCTCAAGAAGGAATTTAAAAATGTTAGTTAACTTTCTCTGGCATTTTCATCAGCCAATTTACCGTCTTCCCAATACAGGGCAAACTATTTTGCCCTGGGTGAATTATCACACGACCAAAAATTACTGGCAGATGCTCAAATTGATTGAGGAGAATGAATTTCCCTGCACCATAAACCTGGTTCCTTGTTTGCTTGAGCAGATTAAAGATTACCAGAATCAGCAGGTCTCCGATCCGGTTCTTGATTCCCTGACCGGAGCAGCTGACGATTTATCGGAAGAAGACATCTTGAGATTAAAAAGATTTTTCCCAAAAGAGGCCCAGGGAGCTTCGGGGCCAGAGCTTCAGGAAAAAGTATTGCGCAGTTTCTTTTCACCTTTGCTCCTGCCTGAAAAAAAGGATAAAAGAGAGCTGCTTTACCTGAGGCAACAGCTCCTCTCTGACCTGTTTAACTATTTCCAGCGTCTCCATCAGAAAAAAATCATCGAGCTCACGGTTTCTCCCTATTATCATCCTCTTTTGCCACTGTTAATCGACCTGGACCAGGCCAGTCCTGAAGCCTCAGGCTTGCCTGATTTTAAATACAGGGAAGATGCCCGCTGGCAGCTTCAGGAAGCCAGAGATTATTTCCAACAGCTCTTTGGTTTTGCTCCCGCCGGGCTATGGCCTTCTGAGGGAGCCTTAAGCCAGGCAGCCTGTCAAGAAATAGCTTCAGCCGGTTTTAGCCTGACCTTCACCGATGAGCATATTTTGTGGAAGAGCCTCAAAGCTGGACCTGATCCGGGTCTTCTTTATCAGCCTTATCAGTGCGGAGGAACTGCTATTCTTTTTAGAGACCGGGAGCTGTCAGATTTAATTGGGTTTGAATATCAGCGCTGGCCAGCTGAACTGGCAGTTTCTGACTTCCTGAAAAGACTGGAAGCCAGAGCCAGAATTGCCGGTGAACAGGCCATTTGTTCCATTATTCTTGACGGAGAAAATCCCTGGGGAGCTTATGCCAACAACGGGATTGACTTTTTGCGGTTGCTCTTTACCAGGATAAAAGCCAGTCAATTTGTCGAGCCTTGCCTGCCTTCTGACTATCTGGCCGGGGGCAGGATAAAAAAGAGTCTCAACCTGCCGGCTGGCAGCTGGATGGGCAATTTTTTTAAATGGGTTGGCCATCCAGATAAAGTCAAGGCCTGGGAACTACTGTCTGAATACAGGGCTAAACACGGATTTTCCAGACCATTAGCCGTCGCTGAGGGCTCGGACTGGTTCTGGTGGGCAGGGGAAACAGAAGAAAAAGAATTTGAGGCCTTGTTTCTGGCTTATCTTCAGCAAGCTAGCCAGCTAAGAGGGAAAAATGAATAAAATTCAATTTCTTTTTGCCGTTCATAATCATCAGCCTCTCGGTAACTTTCCCCAGGTATTTGAACAGGCTTTTTCCCAGGCCTATTGGCCTTTCCTGCAAATGGCCAGCCAGTACCCCGGTTTTAAATTTGCCCTCCACTTCACTGGCTTTTTATGGGAGTTTATACTTGATAAACACCCGGAAGGGCTGGAACTGGTCAGGCAGCTGGTTAAATCCGGCCAGGTTGAGCTTCTGGGCGGCGGATTTTATGAGCCGGTCCTGACTCAGATTCCCGAAAAAGACCGCCAGGCTCAGATAAAGTTGATGAACGACTTCTTACAGGAGCAATTTGGCGTGAGGCCAGAAGGACTCTGGCTGGCAGAAAGGGTCTGGGAGCCTCAGCTGGCCAGCTTCCTCCACCGGGCCGGTTTCAGTTATACGCTTCTCGATGAAGAACATTTTCACTATGCTGGCCTGGAAAATATTTATGGCTATTACCTGACTGAGGATGAAGGCCTGAGTCTGGGCATTTTCCCCATTGATAAAAAATTGCGCTATTTAATCCCATTTCGAAGTCTGGAAGAGATTGATTCTTATTTTCGAAACATAAATAGCCAGGGTGGAAAAGTGGCTATTATTGGCGATGATGGTGAGAAGTTCGGGCTGTGGCCCGGAACTAATAAGTGGGTCTATGAACAGGGCTGGTTGAAAACTTTCCTGGAGTATCTTGACTCAAACCCGGTGGAGATGTTGTCCTTTTCAGCTTTTATGAACCAGACTCCACCCCTGGGGCGGGGTTACCTGCCGCCAGCATCATACGAGGAGATGATGGAATGGGTTCTGCCGCCCGCCAGGCAGGCTGAATTCATCCGGTTAAAAACCAGTTTGCCCGAAGACAGCCGGCTTTTTCTAAGAGGAGGACAATTCCGGGATTTTGACCTTAAATATCCTGAAAGCCATCAACTGCGCTGCCGGGCACTTCAAGTAGCGGCTGAAATTGATAAGAACCAGGCTGAGGAAGCCAGTCAGGACCTCTACCGGGCTCAATGTAATGATGCTTACTGGCACGGAGTCTTCGGCGGATTATACCTGCCTCATCTGAGACGGGCGGTCTCCAGCCAGCTTATTTCAGCTGAGCTCAAATTGCCATTTGAAAGCGGCTGGGAAAAGTCGGATTTTGATCTCGACGGCCGGGATGAATACGAACTGAGAACACCGGCTTTTTTTGTCTGGGTAAAACCTGCCGCTGGCGGTGCGGTGATTGAAATTGATGACCGTTTTGAAACTGCTAATCTGACTGATGTCCTCACCAGGCGCCAGGAATTTTATCATCTGTATTCAACCAGTGGGGGACAGGCCGGTGAAGCTAAGTCAATTCATGAGGTTAACAGGGTTTTACCGGCTGAAGCTCAGCGCTGGCTGATTTTTGATAGCTACCAGCGCCACTCTTTTCTGGACAGAATTTTTCCGGTTGATATTAACCGGGAGGAGTATGAAAAGACTTATCACCAGGAAACTGGAATTTTTGTCGGTCAAGAATACCTGGCCAGGCTGGAAGAGGACAGTTTGGTCCTGGAAAGAGAAGATAAAGTCAATCTGAAAGGCAGTCAGGCCAGAATTAAAATTAAAAAGATAATCAGACCTGGCCGGAATTCAGTCCTTTTCGCCTGGGAAATAGAAAACAGGGGAGAAACTGACCTGAGTTTTTCTTTTATTTCAGAATGGAATCTGGCCCTGTTTGAGAATCAATATCAGATCAAGTCCAACAGGCTGGGGATTCCCGGCTGGCGGTTAAATCTGGAAGCGGCGGCTCCAGCTGAAATCTGGGATTTTCCGGTCAAAACGGTGTCTCAATCAGAAAAGGATTTTGAAATCATCACTCAGGGAATTAGTTTCCATTTTCTCTGGAGGTTAAAGCTGGCTTCCAGGCAAACCAGTTTACTCTACTTGACTCTTAACCAGAGGCTACCGGAAGAGTGACCGGCCGCCAGCTCTGAGCCAAACTTTAAAAAAATGATACTCAACTGACGTTTATATGGTATAATAAAAAAATAAAAAATATTGCTCAGAGAAGGTATGGCTGAAAAACTGAATAAGAATAACAAATTGCTTTGTTTTGTCCTGCACAGCCACATTCCTTATGTGATCGGCCACGGTACCTGGCCCCATGGTACAGACTGGCTTTTTGAGGCAGCGGCTGAAACTTATCTGCCGCTACTCGAAGTTCTGCTTCGCCTCGAAGCAGAGGGGCTTCGGGCAGGACTGACTATCAGTTTAACCCCGGTGCTGGTGGAGCAGCTCAGCAGCCAGACTTTCAGACAGAGCTTCCCCGATTATTTGACCATGAAGCTGGAAGCTTCAGCCAGCGATTATCTTTATTTCCAGCGGACAGGCGAAAAGCAGTTAATGAATCTGGCTCTGTACTGGCGGAAGTGGTATGAAAAGATTTACCATCTGTTTCTTGATGAGTTTCAGTCTGATTTGATTTCAGCTTTTGGTCATTTTCAAGAAACCGGTTCAATTGAAATTATAACTTCAGCTGCTACTCACGGCTATCTGCCCCTGCTGTCCAGCGACCAGAGTGTCAGACATCAGGTCCAGCAGGGAAGGTTCGTCTATGAAAAATATTTCGGGAGAAAACCAGCCGGTTTCTGGCTGCCAGAATGTGCTTACCGGCCGGCCTATGGCTGGCAGCCGCCCCTGGGTGGGTCTGGACCTTATGACCGGCTTGGCCTTGATCAGATCTTAAGCCAGGAAAATCTTAACTATTTCTTTATTGATAATCATTTATTGCGGGGTGGAGAAGCCAGAGGAGTTTATTTAGAAAGATTTCCGGCTCTCCAGCATTTGTGGAACAGGTATAAAGAAAATTATGAGTCGGGTCCGGTCAGGCCGCAGACTCCTTATTTGCCTTATTTAAGCTATCCAGCGGGAGTGGCTTTCATGGCCAGGGATGAAATCACCGGCCAGCAGGTCTGGAGCCGGTATTCCGGCTACCCGGGAGACAGTTACTATCTGGAGTTTCATAAAAAACATTTTCCAGGAGGATTGCGCTACTGGCGGATAACTTCTTCCTCCTCAGATCTGGCTGATAAACGGCCTTACGAAACAGAGATAGCCGCGGCCCGAGTTGAAGAGCATGCCCGTCATTTTGTCTGGCTCCTGGCCGAAGTTTTAAAGGACCAAGAACAGGGGATAATCACCTCGCTGTATGATACTGAGCTATTCGGGCACTGGTGGTTTGAAGGGCCTGAATGGTTATACCAGGTCATAAAAAAGCTGTCGGCTCCGGAATCAAATATTAGATTGGCCACCGCCTCCAGTTGCCTGGAGGCCGTTCCACCGGGGATTTTAGTCTCCTTGCCTGAGGGTTCCTGGGGTGAAGGCGGGTTCCACTGGATCTGGTTAAATGATAAAACTGCCTGGATCTGGTCGAGAATTTATGAACTGGAAAAGAAATTCTGGCCTGTTTTGGAAAATGGAGCATCGGGCCGGGCCTTAGACTTGAGGCTGCTGAAGCTTTTATGCCAGGAAAAATTTCTACTGGAAAGTTCGGATTGGCCTTTTTTGATTTCCACCATGACCGCCGGGGATTATGCTGAGACCAGGGCCAGTCTCCATTTTGAACGGTCCATGAAATTACTCAACTGGCTGTCCAGGACCGGTAATTTAACTCCTGAAGATTATTTCTGGCTGGAAGAAATTGAGTCAGAAGATTCTTTGTTCAGGGAGGTCTTGCTTCCCAATGGAAACATCATTTAAAAAAATTCTGGTCATGATCTTATGCGGAGGAAAAGGGGAGAGGCTTTATCCTCTGACCAAAGACCGGGCCAAACCCTCCGTTCCTTTTGCCGGCAGTTACCGGATAATTGATTTCAGCCTGTCTAACTCCCTGAATTCCGGTTTGAGAAAAATAGCCCTGTTAACTCAATATAAATCACTTTCCCTCGAAAGGCATATCCGCCAGGGCTGGAGCATTTTCCATCCAGAAAGTAACGAATTTATAATCTCCCTGCCAGCCCAAGGACGGCTGAGCGAGCACTGGTACGAAGGAACAGCCGATGCTGTTTTTCAGAATATTTATACTATTCAGCAGGAAAACCCGGACATCATTCTGGTTCTCTCCGGGGATCATGTTTATCGGGCTGATTACCGCCAATTGCTAAAGTTTTTCCTTAACAAACAAGCCGAGGCGGTAGTTATGGCCCACACCTGTCCGGTAGAAGAAGCCAGCCGTTTCGGGGTGATTAGCGTAGATGATAACCAGCTGATTACCGGTTTCAGCGAAAAACCTAAAAAACCAGCTGGCCTGCCCTGGTCTCCCCAGGTTTCACTCATTTCGATGGGAGTCTACATGTTCGAGACTCCGGTTCTGGTCAGATCTTTAATTTCTGACGCTAAAAATCCCGAATCAACCCATGATTTTGGCCATGACGTCATTCCAGAGCTGATCAGGCGCCATAAAACTTATGCCCATATCTATGAAGATTACTGGCAGGATATCGGAACCACAGATGCCTACTGGCAGGCTAACCTGGATTTTCTAGCTACCGAACCTCCTTTCCGCCTGAATGATGCTGACTGGCCTATCCGGACCTATAAACCGCAGTATCCATCATCTTTTTTCCGGGGCGGAGAGGAAATCACCAGTTCGATTATAGGTTCAGGTTGCCAGATTCTTGGCGGCCGGATTAAGAATTCTATTCTATCCCCAGGAGTCAGGATAGAAGATGAGGCGGAAGTAGAAAACTCAATAATTCTTGAAGGAACGGTCATTAAAAGAGGAGCCAGGGTCCGCCAGTCAATAATTGATAAACAGGCCATCATCCCGGAAAACTTTGAAGTTGGTTTTGAACTCGAAAAAGACAGAAGTAATTTCAAAGTCAGCCAGGGGGGCATAAGGGTTATTCCCAAAGGCTGGAGGCTTGAATGATCGAAAGATACAGCTTGCAGCCGAATAATTTTAATCCTGATACTCCCAAAGAATTTGTCTTGCTGTCAATCATTGCTCAAAGCTTTTTTCAACCTTTTTCACTGGAAGATAACATCCTGGTCATTTTGACGGCTTTAACCGCAGGTTCAGGGATTGGTTTTAACCGGGCTATGTTTTTTTTAAAAGATGGAATGAGGTTAAAGGCCACTACCTGGTTAGGACCAAGATCTCCGGAAGAAGCTGAGGCTATCTGGACTATGCTGTCTTCACCTGGCATTGGTTATGCTGAAATAGTAGCCTATAACCGTGACCTGGTCACCAGGATGGTCAAAGATGTCCAGCCTAAACTCAAGCACTTCGTTTATGATCTGGAAGGTCAGTCTTTGCCCTTGCCGGCTTTAGCTGCTCTGAACAAGGAAATCATCCTGGTTAATGAAGCCAGAAACGAGCCGGCCGTAGATCCAGATTTCATGAACTTTATTCAGGTTGACAGTTTCCTGTGTTTACCGCTGGTTGCTCAGGATGAGGTCCTCGGAGAGATTGTAGTGGACAAAGGAATTACCCACGCTCCAATTGACCTTAATGATATCGAACTGGCCAGGCTGTGTGCCCTCCTGGCCGGAAACTATATTTATACCACCAACCTTTACAAAAAAGTGGTCGAAATGGAAAAGATGGCTGCCCTGGGTGAGATGGCTGCTTTTGTTTCCCACCAGTTGAGAAACCCGATTGTGGCCATCGGTGGTTTTACCCAGCAAATGCTGGCCAGCCCCTGTCAGCCCGACCGTTGCCGCCGCAATCTGAATATCATCCAGGAACAGGTTAAGCACCTCGAAGATATAATTTATAAATTGAGTCATTTTTTAAAAATAACTATCCGGGAACTTCAGCCGGTCGATATCAGGCCGGTTCTGTTGAACCTGGTGGAAAGACCGGACATAAAACTTAAAGCGGCCAAGAAAACTATCTCCTTGAAATTGGCTCCAGACCTGCCCTTAATTCAGTGTGACCCGGTCTATTTCGAAGAGGCGGTGGTCAATCTGCTGGATAATGCTCTGGATTTTACACCGGAAGGAGGCAAGGTTTATTTGCGAGCCAGGCCATATAACAATAAATATGTCCTGATCATTATCAAAGATTCCGGGCCCGGCCTGGATGAAAAAAGCCGGGATAAAATATTCACTCCTTTTTATACCACTAAAGAAAATGGTACCGGGTTGGGGCTGCTTTTTGTCAAGCGGATTGTTGACACCTGCGACGGAAAACTAGAAGTTCAAAGCCAGCCCGGCCGCGGGACGATGTTTAAGCTATATTTCAAAGTCCGGGAAAGGGGACAGTCATGAAAAAAATACTTCTGATTGAAGACGACCTGGCTTTAAGCCTGCTTTATGAGGAAGAATTAAAAAATGCAGGCTATATGATAGTAGTAACCCATGATGCCGATTCAGCTCTGGAACTGGTCCAGAAGGAAGAGTTTGATCTTATTATCACAGATATCAGAATGCCAGGAAAAGACGGCATAGAACTAATTGCTAATGTTATGGGACTGCGCAAGGATACTCCGATTATCATCAATACTGCTTATCAGAGTTATAAAGATGATTTTATGACCTGGGCAGCCGATGCTTACGTTATCAAATCTTCATCTCTTGACGAATTAAAGGCTAAGATCAAAGAACTAATCGGCAGCTAAAGCTCAGTTATCTCTGGTTATTATTCTAAAAGGAAGTAAAGTCATGCCAGAATTAAGAAAAGATATGTTAACTGGAAGGTGGGTGATTATTTCGACTGAAAGGAGCCGCCGGCCGGATGACTTCCGGCCCTCAGCCCTGGCTGAAACCAGAAGGGAAAATCTCGCTTTTTGTCCTTTCTGTCCGGGGAATGAAGCCAAAACGCCACCAGAAGTCTATTCGATCAGAGATAATGACTCTAAGCCGGATCACCCAGGCTGGAAGATCAGAGTAGTTCCCAATAAATTTCCAGCTCTGACTCCCGGTCCGCTTCCTCCCCGAAAAACCAGAGGCAGTTATCAGTGGATGGCCGGAGTTGGTATCCATGAGGTCATAATTGAAAACCCGGATCATAATGTGGAGATGGTTGATCTGCCTCTTGATCATTTAGCCGAGATCATTAAGGTTTACCGCCAGCGGACCATCGTCATTGAGCAGCAGTTACATTATCAATATGTCCAGATTTTCAAAAACAAAGGCCAGGAAGCCGGGGCTTCACTTTCCCACCCGCATTCTCAGATCATTGCTACCCCGATTGTACCCAAGAGGATTAAAGAAGAAGTCTATGGTGCTGAAAGATTGTTCCGGAATTCTTTCCGGGAATGTGCTATCTGCCGCCAGTTGCGGGAAGAGCTGCAATCAGGCGAAAGACTGGTTTTGGAGAATGAGTCTTTCGTGGTTATGACACCTTTTGCTTCCAGGTTCCCCTTTGAGATGGCCATTATGCCTAAAAGGCATTCAGCCTTTTTCCGCCAGATAGCTGACCAAGAAATCACTTCCTTAGCTGAAGCTCTAAAGCAGGCTCTCAACCGGTTAAAAGCTCAACTGTCTGACCCGCCCTTCAATCTGGTCTTTCACCAGGCCCCTAATCCCCAGGTGGCTGAAAAGGCCTGGCCAGGGATCGATTATTATTATCACTGGCATTTAGAAATCCTACCGATTCTGACCAAGGTGGCCGGGTTTGAGCTGGGGACCGGCTTCTATATTAACCCGGTCCCGCCAGAATCAGCTGCCGACTATCTGAGAAAAGATGAACAGTCTAAAAGCTGATAGTTTTTAAATAAAGCTCATAGTAATTTGCAGCTGATTTTTCCCAGGAAAAATCACTCTTAAAAGCATTATCTTTTAGTTTTGACCAGAAAGGTTTTCGTTGGTAAAAACTGATAGCCCGGTCAAGAGCAACCAGTAAAGCCTGGGGCTCATAGGCTTCAAACCGGAAGCCATTGCCTACCAGCCGGTCTGGATCAAATTCCTGGATACTATCTTTTAGCCCGCCAGTGCTTCGAACTACAGGAATAGTTCCGTACCTCAAGCTATACATCTGGGTCAGCCCGCAGGGCTCATAGCGGGAGGGTATAAGGAAAAAGTCGCTGCCGGCATAGATTAGCCTGGCCAGCCGGTCATCAAAAGCAATTTTCAGGCCGAATCTCCCTGGATATTTCCTGGCAGCCTGACTGAGCATCTCCTGAATTTGTTTTTCACCCGTTCCCAGGATAATCAGATAGAGGTCCCTTTTCAATATTTCATCCAGGCTTTTGACCAGGAGATCAAATCCTTTTTGCCCGGCCAAACGCGAAACCAGGCCGACCACCGGCCGCTTGCTCTCCGCTTCAAAATTAAATGAGCGGAGAAGTTCCTGGCGGCAGAGGAATTTTCCCGCCGGGGCCCGGGACGAGTAATGGGCCGGCAGGGCTGGATCAGATGCTGGGTCCCATTCCTGATAGTCTATGCCGTTTAAAATTCCAAACAAACGGTCAGATCTTTTTCTTAAGACTCCATCCAGACCGAAGCCAAATTCGGCTGATTGAATTTCCTGGCTGTAAGTCGGGCTGACTGTGCTGATGGCTTGCGAATAAAGCAGTCCTGCTTTCAAAAAGTTTACCCGACCATAAAATTCCAGATCCTCCGGATTAAAAAGGTAGCCAGGCAGGCCAGCTTGATTCAGAATATCGGGCGGGAAAAGTCCCTGATAGGCCAGGTTGTGAATGGTAAAAAGCGATCTGGTTTGCTGGTAAAAGCTGTCCCCGGCCAGAGAATGCTTTAGATAGGCTAAAGTCAGGGCTGATTGCCAGTCGTGAGCATGGATTAAATCAGGGGGCCAGTTGATTACTTTAAACCCGGTTAAAGCCGCCAGGCAGAAAAAAGCAAAACGCTGGCCATTATCAGGGTAATCACCCTCGGAGGTGCCGTAAAGATAATCACGGCCGAAATAAAAGTCGTTCTCGATCAGATAAACTTTAAAGCCTTCCGCCTGATACTCAAGAATTGAAAAGGTTTTATCAGCTGGAAAAAAGTTCAGCCTGAGGTTGGAAGCAACTGTTTTCAGTTTAAGATTTTTATTTTTTATTTCCCGGTAACATGGCAGCCAGACAGTAACCTCCAGCTGTCCCAGGCGGCTGAGATATTTGGGCAAAGCTCCGGTCACATCGGCCAGGCCGCCAGTTTTGGCCAGGGGAGCCATTTCCGGGGTGATAAAAGCAATTTTTAAACGTTCAGCTTGATCCATGATTTAACCTCGGGATTTAGGATTTAAATTGTGTCTTTCTTAAAAACAATCCTGGCAAAAAGCTCAGGTTGATGCGAGTCATAAACTCCGTGAGGACTTAGTGACCAGCCGATCGAAGGCTCAATCTTCCGGCCGTTAACCTCCATTGCTTCAAACCGGAAAAAGTTCATCAGCCAGGTCTGACCATTACCAGGCGGCAGGGGACGGCCTTCAGCCAGCAGCTCCAGACCAGACCAGGGAAAGGCCAGTTCAACTGTCCAGCCCCGGTCAACATCAGATGAATCATTGAGACTGCCGTCAAGTTTTACAGCCCATTTTAAGCCGGGAAAATCCCAGTCCATAAAAGCCCATCGCCGGCCTCGCGGATGACGCCCATAACGGCTGCTATCCTGAAAGCCGCCCAGGACATCAACTTTCCGCCTGGTCAAATCAAACTCAGGGCGGTCAAAAAAGCTACCAGGTTTAAGAGCGTCCTGCCAGATATAAAAAACTTCATAGATGGTTCCCAGAGCATTGACCTGAAGCTCATAATAACAGTTAGGACCGGCCAGGAAGACTTCGACATCATTTTCCAGCCAGAGGAATGAATCCCTCTCCGTTAAATGAGCCTGAAGGTCAGGTTCTTCCAGCCAGAAAGCTAAATAAAAATAATGGTTATCGGCCAGGGCAGCTATCCTGGTCTCAAAAAAAGCGGGCTGGCCTGTAACCAGATCTACCAATCTCCGGGACTTCCTGGCCTTTTTCCAGGCTGGTTTGTCGAGGTCGCCATTAATCTCAAGCGGTGATGAAGTCTGGTAACAGTAATATGTCCCAGGTTTTATTGCGCTGGTTCTAATGTCTGCCATCTTTCTTCTTTAATTATAAAACTTTGAGGTCGCTAATCTTTCCAAATTCTATCAGCATTCAGCTGGATTGACAACCACCATCGTATTCCTCCTATACATGGAATGCCTCATCAACTGTTCACTTTTCAACTGTAAATAACATGGCAGAGATTCAAGTTGACAGTGCGAACAGCTTGGAGCAGAATTAGTTAAAAGTAACATGAAAAAGCCAGGCAACCAGCCGTCTGGGAAACAATTGGAGACCTCCGTGGGGGTAATCCTCAAACCCGGGCGGGAAAAATCTATTGTCAATCGCCATCAATGGTTATTTTCTGGAGCCATAAAATCTTTTCCGCCTGGCTTTACTGATGGTAACCTTTATCCAGTCTATTCGGCCGAAGGCCGGCTTCTGGGTTATGGGTATTTTAATCGAAAGTGCTCTCTAAGCGGCCGGCTGGTGAGCTTCGGTCAGACCCGGCCGGAAGAAGCTTTCCGAAGAAATCTGGCTGAAGCTCTCCAGCTGAGAAAAAAGCTTTATGGCCAGGCTGAAGCCTGCCGCCTGGTCAACGGTGAAAGTGACTCCTTGCCCGGGCTCATCGTGGATCGTTATGGTCCTGGTCTGGTCATTCAAATTTCGACTCTGGGGATGGAGAAGCTCAAGCCTTTGATCATTCAACTTTTATCTGAACTGGCCCAGCCCCAGTTTATTTATGAAAAGTCTCTAATTCCAGCCAGAAAAGAAGAGGGCTTAAAGGAACGGGAAGGGCTGTTAACCGGACACCTGTCTGAACCAATCTTAATAGATGAAGAGGGAATTAAGTTCAAAGTTTATCTGACCGGAGCTCAAAAAACCGGTCTTTTTCTCGACCAGCGGGAAATGAGAAAGCTGGTCAGAGAAATATCTGCCGGGAAAAAAATTCTGGACGGCTTTAGCTATTCTGGCGGTTTTGCCCTATCAGCCTTAAAAGGTCAGGCGGCCGGGGTGACTCTGGTAGATTATTCTTCTCAGGCCCTTGAAGTGGCTAAAGAAAATATGATTACCAATGGTTTTGGAAAGTCCTCCTTCAGGCTGATCAATCAGGATATGTTTGACTTCCTGGCTGAACAATCGTCGCTGGCTTATGATCTGGTGATTCTTGACCCACCGGCTTTTGCCAAAAAAAAGGCAGATGAAAAACAGGCCGGCCGGGCTTATCAACGGTTAAATTATCTGGCCCTGGCCAGGATGAAAAGAGATAGTTTCCTGCTGACTTTTTCCTGCTCTTATTATATTAGCCGTGAATTATTTCAGAAGATAATTTTTCAAGCTGCTCTGGAGGCTGGCCGTCAGGTAAAAATTTTAACTGCTCATCGCCAGTCTTATGATCATCCGGTCAGTGTCTTTCACCCGGAAAGTGATTATTTAAAGGGTTTTTTGCTTTATGTCAGCTGATCAGGGTAGAGAGCTAACTGGCTGTCCAGGTCATGGCCAAAAATAAAGGGAGTGCCTGCTAATAAATTGTCCTGAAAATGTTAAGGTAACTGCCGGGCCTAAATATTATTTGCCCAGCCTGAGCAAAAACAATATAATCACAGCAGGAGACGGAGATGGACTTCGAAGAGGTTATAAAGAGAACACACCGGATTGCCGCCACCATTGGCTATTCGGTTTTTGGCGCCCTGGTTTTATATTTTGCTCTGGAAGAATTGATCAGAAACAAACTGGCCCCCTTTTCCGGTTTTTCGCCGTTAGCCAATCACCAGACACTAAGATATATTTTTTATGGCTTATCAGCTGTCTCAATCATTCTGGCCAGATGGCTGCAATCATTTCTGCTCAAAAAGAGGCCGGGAGATACGCCTGAAACCCTGTTAAATAAACTTCACCGGACTTCAATTATTATGATTATCATGAGTGAGCTGCCGGCTTTATTTGGCCTCTTTTTGTTTTTAATGGCCGGGCTTAGCCGTGATTTTTATGTTCTTCTGATTATTTCAGTGGCTGTCCTGTTTATCTTCTTCCCGCGACGCCACAACTGGCAAGAATGGATATCAAATCAAAGGTAAATTACGAAAGGTCAGCCTTTGTCTGAGAGCCCCTAATTATCAGATGTTGGCTATCAAGCCTGGCCTGATTTTATATCGGCTTTGATGGAATAGGTCAGGCATTGAAGTGAGGTTTAGATGAAAAAAAGAAACAAGTCAAAAATGTTAGCGGCCTGTTTATTTATCTCCATACTTCTATTCCCGGGCATTATTCCTGGCCTGGCCCAGGAACGCCCGGTAATCTATAAGCTGGCGGTTGAGCTTCTGCCTGAAACCGCCAGCCTGCAAGCTAAAGAAACTATTGTCTGGACAAATCTTAGCCATGACTATGTGCCAGACATTCATCTTCATCTATACTGGAATGCTTTTAAAAATGAACTCTCGACTCTGGCTAAGGAAGCCAGCCGGGAAAAATTATTTAAAAGATTCAAGGCAGAAAAGGGCGAATGGGGCTGGATAAAAATAACTTCCCTGACTACCTCTGACGGGCAGGATCTGCTGCCGGCAGCGGATTTTATCAGTCCCGATGAGCCGCCTAACCCTGATGATCAAACCGTCCTGCGGGTAGTTTTGCCCCAGCCGGTGGCTCCAGGGCAATCACTGACCTTGAATATTGACTTTCAAGCCAAAGTGCCAAAAAACGGACTGCGGACTGGTTACTTCCAGGATGGATTTTTTATCTCCCAGTGGTTTCCAAAACCAGGTGTTTATGAAGAAGGGCGTGGCTGGAATTGCCATGAATACCATCTTAATTCTGAATTTTATGCAGATTTTGCAGATTTCAAGGTGAAAATTACCGTTCCGAAGGACTTCGTGGTTGGAGCCTGCGGACAGGAAGTCGAGAAGACCGAAGATCTGGCCGCCGGTCGGGCCACCTACACTTATGCTCAGGAAAACATTCACGATTTTGCCTGGACAGCTTCGCCACGGTTTATCAAAATTGAGCGCTGGTTTAAAGGGGAAGAGGAGGTTACTCCAGAGGAATATCAGCAGATAGCCGGGCTTCTCGGACTGACTGTTCAAGACATCAAGCTGCCTGATGTCCGGATGATCCTTCTCATCGAAAAGCAGCATAAAAATCAGGTTGAGCGACATTTTCGGGCTTTACGAGCGGCTATAAAGTATTATGGCCTCTGGTATGGTCCTTATCCTTACCAGACAATCACCATGGTCGATCCGCCATTCCGGACCGGTAGCGGGGGCATGGAATATCCAACTCTTTTCACGGCCGGGACCTCGGTCATCCTGGAAAAGAATGTTCTTTCTCCTGAAGGGGTAATTATCCATGAATTCGGCCATAATTACTGGTACGGGCTGGTTGCCAGCAATGAGTTTGAAGAAGCCTGGCTGGATGAAGGGATTAATACCTATTCGACTTCAAAGGTCTCGGCAGTTGCTTACGGGGCTGGCCAGCTTCCCTTGAAAATAAACGGCCTGCCCCTGGGCTGGTTGATTAAGACGCCCGCTGTTTATGACTGGCAATTGGCCAGAACTATTTCTGTTCCGGTGACTAAACTTGATCCAATCATCACCCCTTCCTGGAAATTCTATAATTCAGGCAGTTATTCGCTCAATGTCTATTACCGGGCAGCCACTTCTCTCTACACTCTGGAAAGATTATTAGGTGAAAAAATCTGGGCCAGGATAATGCGGACTTATCACCAGAGATATCGCTTCCGGCATCCGCGGACTGAAGATTTTATCCAGGTAGTAAATGAGGTCTCGGGTCAGGATTTAAACTGGTTTTTCCAGGAATTTTTCTATCAGGCTAAAGATTTTGATTATGCCATCAGCTCTGTCGAGACGAAACTCAAACCTCATGAATATCGGGGAGAGTTTGATGACCTGCCAGTTAAAACTCAAAATCAGGCTAAGGCCTCTGCTGGAAGGAAGCCTGTCCTGGAAAAAGAGAAGATTTATCAAGCAGTCATTACTCTGAGACGTTATGGGGAAGCTAAGCCCGGCTCTGGTTTCGCCCTTAAATTAAAGATAGAGTTTGAAGACGGCAGTACTGAGTGGAGGGAATGGGACGGCCAGAGCCGCTGGCACCGCTTCTATTTTGAAAAACCGGTAAAAATAAAACGGGCCTGGCTCGATCCTGAAGGCCTGTGGCTGGTAGATACTAATCTGTCTAATAACAGTTATTCCCGCCATGGTCCGGGGATCAGGATTCTGAGTGTTACCGCTAATTTACTCTGGCTGGTCCAGAATGTCCTGGTAACCTGTTTTAGCTGGCTATGATGGAAAGGAGAGTCGGATGATTTCGGCTAATTTCCTCAAATTTGGATTTAATCGGGCTATCTCTAAATTTAAGCTGTCCCTCTATCTCTGGCTGATTATGTTCATCATCTCCTTGATCATCATCGTGCCGGTCAGTTATGAAGTCAGGGCCAACCTGGGCCACTTAGCCTGGACAGAAAAGCCTCTCCTGCCTTTTGAGCTGAACCTGATCGAGATTTTCCTGGCTAACCAGAATCTCTTAGCTTCCTATTCGGTTTTTATCATCATCATGCTTTTGTTTTCAGCCTTGCTGTCTGTTTTTCTTAGTGGCGGGCTTTTTGGCCAAATGCTAAGTCCTGAGGCTAGAGTTTCATTTAGAGATTTTCTGGTTGATGGCTGCCGGCACTTCTGGCAATTTCTTCTGTCTCTTATTATCTTTATTCCTTTTTTGTTGATATTTTTTCTGGTCTTCAGGTTATTGTCAGCCCCGCTAAAGCTGTGGTCAGCCCGGGCGGTAACCGAATGGCCGGTCATTCTGGCCAGCTGGCTGACCGTCTTGTTGCTGGCACTACTCTGGACGGCCTTCAGGCTGGTGCTTGATCTGGTGAGAATCTTCGTGGTCGGCGAGTCAAAAAGAGCAATGGCCGCTTATCTTTCAACTCTTCGTTTTCTCCACCGCCATTTTTTCCGTCTCTGGAGCCTGTACCTGCTCATCGGACTGGCCGTCATTCTAATCTCAGCCGGCTGGTTGCTGCTGGTCAAGCTCTTGTCTCCAACCAGCCCGGCTGGTCTTTTGATCATAATTATTCTCAGCCAGGCTTATATTTTATTCCGGCTGCTGGCCAGGCAGGTTTTGATCGGAGTTGAAGCCAGCTACTTTTCAGCCAGAAAGGGGAGTTAATGGTTAAAATTAAATTCCTTGGAGCAGCTTCTCAAGTCACTGGCTCCTGTTATCATCTTTCTTCCAATGGTTTGAATTTTTTAGTTGATGGCGGCCTTTATCAGGAAAGGGAATATCTTGGACGAAACTGGCAGCCTTTTCCGGTTCCTCTGGACAAAGTTGATTATCTGCTTTTAACTCATGCCCACCTCGATCATAGCGGCCTTATTCCCAAAATGGTTAAAGAAGGCTTCCGGGGAAAAATCATCTGTACACCACCAACTGCCGAACTTCTGCCTATTGTTCTTTATGACGCCGCCAAGCTCCAGGAAGAAGACGCTGAGTTAAAAAGAAAACGTCATGAAAGGGAAGGGCGGAGAGGCCCTCATCCGGAAGTGCCTCTTTACACTGCGGCTGAGGTCGATAGAGTCTTGCCACTCATTGAGCCAGTTGATTATCAACAGGAAATTGACCTGGGGTCCGGGATAAAAGTCATTTTTCATGAGGCCGGACATATTATCGGCTCGGCTATAGTAGAGATTTTAGCCGGCAATAATGGATCGCAGCGCCGCCTGATTTATTCCGGTGACCTGGGGCAATGGGGAAAACCCCTGGTGCGTGACCCTGAAATCTTTCATCAGGCAGATTATATCTTTCTCGAATCAACTTATGGTGACCGGGATCATGAAGAAACGGGCCAGATACCGGACAGGCTGGCTGAAATTATCAACCGGACGATCAGGCAGAAGGGCAATCTGATTATCCCGACTTTTGCTATCGAACGTGCTCAGGAACTTATGTACCATTTGAACAACCTGGTGAGAAAAGGCAAAACACCGACTGTACCGGTTTTTCTGGACAGCCCTATGGCGATCAATGTCACTGATGTTTTCAGCCATCATCTCGACAGTCTCGATGCCGAGGCCAGGCATCTTTTTACTTCCGGCCAAAACCCGTTTGAGTTCCCCGGTCTCAAGTTAATCCGTGACTTCCGGGATTCACAGGCCATAGCCAAGATGAAAACACCGGCGATTATTATGGCCGGTTCAGGGATGTGTACCGGGGGCCGCATTAAACAGCACCTGGTTAATAATATTAACCGGCGGGAATCAACCATTTTGTTCGTCGGTTATCAGGCTAAAGGAACCATGGGGCGGCAAATTCTGGAAGGTCAGTCGCCGGTCCGGATCTACGGCCAGAACTATCCGGTTAAAGCTAATATCGAACAGATCCAGGGTTTTTCTGCCCATGCCGATCATAAACAGCTGATCAAATGGCTGAGCTATTTTGACCAGCCGCCGCACCAGCTTTTTCTGGTCCACGGTGAAAAAGAAGTCCTGGAAACCTTTTCAAAAGAGATTGCAGGAAAAACCGGCTGGTCAACCAGGACTCCTGCCTATCTCGACGAAGCTGATTTAGATTAGGCCTGAATAAAGCTGTTTAGCTGCCTCCGGCTTTCAGGCCAACCAGTATCTGATTTTAGTCTCTGACTTTCTGATCTTCTGACCCGTTTTATATTTTTTAAGTTTAGCCACCTTCTTTTTATCCTGTTGAATTATAGGATCAGAGGAAAGCTGCTCCAGGATCAGGGACAGGCAGCCCTGGACAGCGGCTGGCCATTCTGGATTGAAGCTATACTTAACCCATTTCCCGTCTTTGACTGAATTCACCAGGCCTGCCTCCCGGAGAAGAAAAAGGTGTCTGGAAACAGTCGAAAAAGATAGCCCGAGAATTTCCCGGATGTCACTGACCGTCAGCTCTCTGGTTTTGAGTATCATTAAAATACGCAGACGGCTGGACTCGCCCAGAGCCGAGAGTAATTTTTCGGTTGATTTTAATCCTTGTTTTGTCATTTTGCCAAATAACTAAATGTTAATCTATCTGGAGAAAAAGATGTTGTCAAGATAAATAAGGCCCAAGATGAAAAGTATAGAGTAAAAGAGATTAGCCACTTAAAGCCGGGACAATCAGATGAGGTCAGAGCTGGATTCGGCTGGAGATTAACTTTTCAGCTTGACCGTGAGGTGAAGATAAGATAGAAGTTAAGAGAAAGAAAATCTAAAGAAATAAGCGCGAAAGCAATAATAACCAAAAAGCTTGAATAAAAGCCATGGAAAGGAAAAATGGAGGTCATGATGACAAATCTTTGGCCAGAATTAAAACCGATGGCTCGCCGGAGGTTTATGAGCCTGAGCCTTCAGGGGGCGGTAGCCCTGGCCGTCAGCCCGGCCGTGGTCAAAAACCTTCTGGCTGGTGAGGACCAGTCACAGCTGGAAATAAGCCCAGGACTCCTTCAAAAAACTATCGCCAGTGCCTTGAAAAGAGGCGGGGATCTGGCTGAGGTCTATGTTGAAAACCGGATTTCGCGTTCGATTATTTTGGAAGAAGGGCAGTTTAAAAGCGCAGTTTTCGGCTTGATCAGAGGAGCGGGGGTCAGGGTGATTGATGGTGATAAGACCGGCTATGCCTATAGCGATGAATTGACTGAGGAAAAACTTCAACGGGCAGCTGAAGTAGCTTCATTTATTGCTTCCTCCGGTAAAATAACTCAACCGGTAAACATTAAGGAACAAAGACGGCCATCATACGTCACAGTCAAGATTCCTCTGGAAGAAGCGGCTGAGGCCAAAAGGATGGAAATTATGAAGCGGGCCGAGGAAGCCGCTCTCAGCTATGACTCCAGAATTAAAATGGCCTCCATTGATTATTATGATGAGACCAGAGACCGGATAATAGCGAATAGTGAAGGCTTGCTGCTGAAAAGCAGCCTGCCTCTCATTTTCTTTATTGTTCAAACACTGGCCGCTGGCAATAATACCTCTCACCTGGGAAGGGAAAGGCTTAGCCGCCATGCCGGCCTGGAGATGTTTGAACAAGATACGCCGGAAAAAGCAGCTAAAGAAGCCGCCAGAGAATCAATCGCCATGCTGGAAGCTAAGGAGGCGCCAGCTGGTAAGATGGATGTGGTCATCCAAAATGGCTGGGGCGGAGTACTGGTACATGAAGCGGTCGGTCACCCACTGGAGGCGGACAACATCGCCAAACAAACCGGGGCCTTTGTAGGTAAATTGGGTCAGAAGGTAGCAGCAGATATTTTTACCATGGTTGATGACGGCAGTCTGGCCGGTTTCCGCGGAACAACTGATTTTGATGATGAGGGCACCCAGATGAAGAGAAACGTGTTGATTGAAAGGGGAGTGGTAGTCAAGTTTATGACCGATATCCTGTCAGCCCGGCAGCTTAAAATGGAGAGGACAGGTAACGGACGGCGGGAGAACTTCCGTTACTATCCTATACCGAGGATGACCAATACTTTTATTGAGCAAGGCAAGGATAGGCCGGAGGATATTATCGCTTCTACTAAAAGCGGCCTTTATGTCCAGAGTTTGAGCGGAGGCAGTGTCGATCCAACAACCGGGATGTTCAATTTTACCTGCCGGGAGGCGTATCTCATCGAGAATGGCCGGAAGACAGCAGCTGTCAAGGGTGCAACCTTGATTGGCAGCTGCCTCGATATAATTACCAGGATTGATGCCATAGGAAACGACCTGGCTTTTGGCCCTGGCATTTGCGGCAAAGGGCAGTCGGCCGAGGTCACCGCAGGCCAGCCAACAGTTAGAATCAGGGGGATTACCGTCGGCGGAACACGGGCGAGAGGTTAGGAGGAAATCATGGATTATAAAGCATTGGCTCAACAGGTTATAAAGGATTGCCTGAAAAAAGGAGCTGAGCAGGCCGAGGTTTATCTTGAAGATAATCGCCAGCTCAGTCTGGAGGTAAGAAACGGACAGGTAGAAAGCGTCCAGGAAGCTCAGAGCTATGGCCTTGGAATCAGGGTGATTGCCGGGAAAAGACTGGGATTCGCATTTGTCAACGATTTTAAACCGGAAAGCCTGAAGAAGAGCATAGACCGGGCAGTCGAATTTGCCCGGGCAGTAAGTCCGGATGAAAACAATCAGCTGCCGGCCGAGCCGGCCCTGACCGAAGTCAAGGCTATTTATGACCCGGATCTGTCCACTATTTCTATTGACCGCAAAATCGCTTTGATCCAGGAGGCTGAAAAACTGGCTTTAAACATTCCGGGAGTAACTAAAAGTGCCGGTGCCAGTTACGGTGAAAGTGAAAGCCAGATCATAATCGCCAATTCTTTTAACTGGGTAAAGAGCTTTAAATCTACTGGCTGCGGCTATGGACTGGGGGTGATTGCTGAAAAGGGCCAGCAAAAATCAGCAGGCTATGAATCAACCAACCGCCGCTTTTTTGCAGATCTTAAGCCGGCTAAGGACCTGGCCAGGGTAGCTGCTGGGAAGGCAGTTGAGATGCTCGACCCTAAACCGCTAAAGACGCAGAGAGCGGCTGTTATCCTTCATCCAGACGTAGCTTACGCCATTTTGGGCGGATTTATCCAAGCGATTAACGGCCAGAGCGTCTTGCAGGGGGCCAGTTTTCTCGGGAAAAGAGCCGGGCAAAAAATTGGTTCCGAGCTAATTACTATTATTGATGACGGGACAAGGGAAAAAGGTCTGGCCAGTGCACCTTTTGATGGTGAAGGCGTACCTACCCAGAACAGAATCATCGTCGAAAATGGAGTTCTTAAGGGCTTCTTATACAATACCTATGCTGGCCGCAGAGCCGGTGTCAAAAGTACCGGCAACGCCAGCCGGGGTGGTTTTGCCGATTTACCAGGTATTGGACCGCATAATATTTATTTAGCCGCGGGCCAGACCAGGCCTGAAGAAATAATCCAGAATACCAGCAGGGGAGTACTGGTAAAAGAGGTCACCGGCTATGGGATAAACCCTGTCAATGGAAACTTTACCGGAGGAGCTGCCGGTTTTTTCATCGAGAATGGAAAAATATCCTTTCCAGTTAAAGGAATCACCATTGCCGGTACTTCTGATGAAATATTTAATGGAATAGACCTGATAGGCAACGATCTTGACCTCAACCGTTCATTAACAGCTCCAACCCTCAGGATTAAGAGCCTGCAGATCGGCGGTGAATAAGCAGATTCCCCAAGCGCAACTCAGCCTATTGCCTTTAATCGTCTTTATTTCAGCCCAGCTGCTCTTTGAATTGCCGACATTTTCATTTGCAGCTCCAAAAAACCATATATTTCCGACAGTTTCAACTCTTTAAGCCAGACCAAAGCCCAGAACCCGGTTGTCGGCATCTATAAATTATCTATCATCGCTCTATCTTATTTATTATCAAGCACTTATGCCTATGTCGGCCGGCCGACCCCAGTTCCGTATTTTTTTTATTTAGCACTTGTCTTTTTATTCTTTTTATGTATAAAATTTATTGATGTGATGATTTTCGGAGGACAGATTGATAATTGCTGTAACTAACCAGAAGGGAGGGGTAGGCAAGACAACTACCTGCATTAATCTATCGGCCGCTCTGGCCCTCATGGGAAAAAAAATTCTTCTCGTCGATATGGACCCTCAGGCCCACAGTACGATTTCAATTGTTAAAAACCCTGCTGATTTTGAAAAAACACTTTATGATGTTTTGATGGATAAAAACACTAAAATGTCTGAGGTTATCGTTAGGTCAACTGTGCCAGGGCTTGATGTCGCCATATCAAGAATATCTATGGCCAAGCTCGAGCCTTCTCTAATAGGTGAGTTCGATGGCCATTACCGGCTGCGTGATGCTCTTAGTGAGGTTTGCGATAATTACGATTATATATTAATTGATACACCTCCTACACTTGGCTTGATAACCTTAAATGCCCTGGTGGCAGCCACCCATATTCTAATCCCCATCCAGTCCTCTTATTTGTGCCTTGAGGGGACAGATGACCTGCTTGAGACCATAGATAAGGTCAAAAGGATCGCTAATCCTGGCCTGGATATCATCGGCGTGATAATTACCCTTCACGATAGGCGCACAAACCTCTCAAAAGACGTAGTCGGACGGATAATTGAGGTTTTTGGTGACAAAGTCTTTAAAACTTATATATCCAAGAGCGTAAAACTCGAGGAGAGCCCTGCCTATAAGGAAAGCATCTTTACTTTTGCTCCTGAGTCGATCGGAGCAAATCAATATAAACAAATCGCCGAGGAGTTGCTGGAACGTGGACAAAACTAAAAAAAGCGGCTTACCTGATTCATTAAGCATGAGGCATGATCCTCATTTTGTGGAGCTTATCTCCCAGAAGTCTCCGGGTCAAATGGTGAGATTAATTCCCATAGACAGGATAGATCCGAACCCAAGGCAGCCCAGAAGTGAACTGGGGGATATTCAAGAATTGATGGAATCCATTAAGACAAAGGGGGTTCTCGAGCCTATTCTTATTAGATCAAAAGGGGCCCGGTTCGAGATTATTGCAGGAGAAAGGCGTTATTTTGCCTCAAAAAACCTGGCTTTAAAGGATATTCCGTGTATCCAGATGGACGTTAATGACCAGGAAGCAATGGAGATTTCGCTTATTGAGAACCTCCAGAGAAAAGACCTTGATATTTTTGAGGAGGCAGATGGCCTGAAAGCCTTAATTAATCTCTATGATTATAGCCACCAGGACATAGCGGAGAGAATAGGCAAATCCAGATCAACTATTACCGAAATTATATCTGTTTCCAGAATTCCCTCTGAACTTCGCCAGATGATTAAATCAGCCGCTATAACCAGCCGTAGCACTATTATCGAAATTGCCAAGATTGATGACTTGAATACAATGGCTAAGGCCGTCGAGACCATAATAGAAAGAAGATTGACCAGATCCGATACTCGAGACCTCACCAAGCTCATCAAAGACAAATCGCAGGGAGAAGAGACTAAAAACAAGCCTTATGTTTTTAACTATATTCCATCGGACAACAAGACCTATAAATTAAGGATTGAATTCAAAAAACAAGTCGTGACCAGGCAAGAACTGATTTCAATCCTGGAAGATGTCATCAAAAAACTTAAGTCCCCGGTCTTAAAATTCCCATAGCGTCTAAAGGTCTATTTACACCATTTCCGATAAACTAGATTCGAGAACATCAGGGTGTGCTAAAGCGCATGGGTTCAGGTCTTTTAGTGGCTACTACGCGTGGCTCCTGCTATTAGTTTACATAATATAACTTATGCGACACATCTCACCCGTTATTTGTATCTCTTTATTTATCAATTAGATACCTAACCTGTTTAAACTGTGAATATTATGATTGCCTGTAATTTGGGCAATTGTGGAAAATTATTCTAACGGCTTCTCGTCTTTGTCGAATATGGTGTGATTCCAGAGACCGGTAACGACTCGTCTTTATGGCGAGAATCCTTTGATTCTTTTCTTGCTTAGAGTCCTTTGCTCATAGACTCGAGGAAATCACCATTGGTCTTGGTTTTGGACAATTTCTCAAGCAGCAGTTCCATGGCCTCAACCTCATTCAACTGGCTGAGAATTTTGCGCAGTATCCAGACCCGGTTGAGGTCTTTTTCGGGAATAAGCAACTCTTCTTTTCGGGTGCCAGAACGGCTGATATCAATAGCCGGGAAGATCCGTTTATCAACCAGGCGGCGGTCAAGGTTTATTTCCATATTACCGGTTCCCTTAAATTCCTCGAAAATAACGTCATCCATTCGGCTGCCAGTGTCTACTAAGGCCGTAGCCATAATGGTCAAACTGCCTCCTTCTTCAACTTTCCGGGCAGAACCAAAGAACTTTTTGGGCTTGTTTAAGGCGTTAGCGTCTATACCACCGGATAAAACCTTTCCCGACGGCGGAACAATGGCATTATGAGCCCTGGCCAGCCTGGTGATAGAATCAAGCAGGATAACCACATCTCTTTTTAGCTCAACCAGCCTCTTGGCCTTTTCAAGAACTATATTAGCCACCTGAACATTTCTGGTCGGCGGTTCATCAAAAGTCGAAGCTACTACCTCGCCATTGACACTGCGTTTAAAATCGGTTACCTCTTCCGGCCTTTCGGCAATCAACAGCACAATCAAAAAGATTTCCGGGTGGTTCTTCTCAATTGATTTAGCGATGGTTTTAAGCAGGGTGGTCTTACCTGCCCGCGGCGGGGAAACAATCAGGCCTCTTTGACCCTTCCCGATCGGGGTTAAAAGTTCCATGATCCGGGCATTCATATTTTTCTGATTGCCGTCCTGAAGCTTAATCAATTCATAGGGATAAACCGGCGTTAGCTGTTCAAAATGAACATTATGCCTGGCTTCCAGCACGACGTCTGGATGGATGAAATTTATGGCTTCTATTTTAATCAGGGCAAAATATTTTTCGCCATTTTTGGGCGGCCTGACCATACCCGAGATAGTATCGCCAGTCCTGAGCTGGAACTTTCTTATTTGCGACGGTGAGACATATATATCGTCTGGACTGGGGAGATAACTGAACTCCGGAGCCCGCAGAAAGCCAAAGCCATCATCCAGACACTCCAGTACTCCTTCCGAAAACAGCATCCCCTGCTTTTTAGCCTGAGCTTCAAGAATTTTGAAAATCAGGTTATGACGGCTGGCATTTTCCAGGTCTTCCGGTTCGATATCCAGCCCGCTGGCAATCTTCTTCAAGCTGGAGACATCCTTTTCTTCCAGTCCGATTAGATCATATTCTTTCATCTCTTGCACCTCACTCATTTTTTTAACTTATTATTTTATTAATTATTTAAAGGAATTGGCCCGTAACTTGCAATAAATTCTAATTGGTTAAGCCAGGCTCCTTAGCAACTGACGAGGGAGCTTCAGAACCAGAAATTGCGGTTTCACTCTTCTCTTTTTTCTCTCCCTCCTGGGGCCCTTTTTGGGGCACAAATTGCCTGGTCAGGGCTACTTCCAACACCTGATCCATATTTTCGACCAGATGAATTTTTAGATTCTGCTTCAATTTCTTGGGCAGGTCTTTCAGATCAGGCTTATTATCAATAGGCAGGACAATTTCAGTTAGGCCCTCCCGGTAAGCAGCCAGCAGTTTCTCTTTGATTCCACCGACAGGTAAGACCCTGCCCCGCAAAGTAATTTCGCCGGTCATGGCCACTTTCTTGCTAACCGGTATATCAGTCAGCAAAGAAACGATGGCGGTGGCAATGGTGATTCCGGCCGAAGGGCCTTCCTTGGGAATAGCTCCTTCTGGTACATGAATATGAATATCAAAGTTCTTTTCGACTTCTTTTCCCAGGTTAATTTTATACAGCTTGCCCCGGACATAGCTATAAGCTGCCTGAGCTGATTCCTGCATGATTTCCCCTAACTGCCCGGTTAAGGTCAGGTTCCCTTTTCCATGTATTTTAGTTGCTTCGAAAGTCAGCAACTCGCCACCGAATTCGGTCCAGGCCAGGCCTAAAGCCACCCCGACTTCGTCCTGCCGGTCAATTTCCAGGCGGCGGTATTTGGGCACACCTAAATATTTTTCGACGCTCTTGGGAGTCAACTTCTCATGATAATCTTTACCTTTATCCACTACCCTTTTGACCATTTTGCGGCAGATAGAAGTAGTCTCCCTTTCCAGGTTCCTGACTCCGGCTTCCCGCGTATACTCTCTAATAATCTTCATAATAGCCTGGTCAGTAAATTCCAGGTTTTTAGTGGTCAGGCCATGGGCTTTTAATTGTTTTGGAATTAAGAAATGTTTAGCAATCTGCAATTTTTCGTCTTCAGTATAGCCAGGCAGTTTAATAGCTTCCATCCTGTCCAGCAGGGCTTTAGGGATAGGCTCAATCGAATTAGCGGTGACAATAAACATGACCTGAGACAGGTCAAAATCGGTATCAATGAAATGATCCAGAAATTCTTTATTTTGTTCCGGGTCGAGAACTTCCATCAGAGCGGCCGCTGGATCTCCCCGGTAATCCATACTCATTTTATCCACTTCATCCAGCAGGAAAACCGGATTCTTCGTCCCGGCTCTTTTTACCATCTGGATAATCCGTCCGGGGTAGGCACCGATATAGGTCCGGCGGTGACCACGGATTTCAGCCTCATCCCTGATGCCTCCCAGTGACAGTCGAACAAATTTCCGGCCGGTAGCCCGGGCAATTGATTTCCCGAGAGAAGTCTTGCCAACTCCAGGCGGCCCGATGAAAGCCAGAATAACCCCTTTGGGATTCTTGACCAGCTGCCTGATCGCCAGATATTCAAGGATCCTTTCCTTCACTTTTTCCAGTCCGAAATGGTCTTCGTTTAAGATTTTTTCGGCTTCGTTTAAATCGCGTTTTTCTCTTGATTTTTTGTTCCAGGGCAAAGAAATTAGCCAGTCAAGATAATTCCGGCTGACCGTGGCTTCAGCTGACATCGGCGGCATGCTTTCCAGCCGCTCAATCTCTTTCAAAGCCTTATCCTGGGCATCAGCTGTCATCTGAGCCTCAAATACCTTTTTACGCAGCTCCTCAATTTCATTGGGCTGTTCTTCTTTCCTGAACTGGCTTCCGGGCATAAAAGTCTTCTGGTTGATCTCCCTCATTGATATTTTTCTTCTTGAACCGCCAGAGGTGGCCTCCCGGCTGGTAGCGCTTTCCAGTGATTCCTGTAATAAGAATCTAAGCCTTCTCAGCCTCTCCCTGGTGTTTACTGTCTCCAGCAAATTCTGCTTTTCCTCCAGGGGGAGATATAGGTTAGAAGCAATAATATCGGCGATCCGGTCAGTGGAGTTTTCCCGGAGAGCCGGGGTCATTGAATCCAGGCTGGAATTATGATTGATCTTTAAATATTCTTCAAAAAGAGCCAGGACCTTTTTTAATAATTCCTGGACTTCGGCTGAATCATCCTCAGCCGCCTTGACTATTCTGGTGGTAATCTGATAATAGGGATAAGTGCTTAAGTATCTATCAATTCTGGCCCGGTTCAGGCCTTCAACGATGACCTTCATATTTCTTTCATCAATTTTGGCCGTTCTGATAATCCTGGCAATTACCCCTAGAGAATAAATATCCTTGGGCAGCGGGCCATCCAGTGAGGCATCCATCTGGGCCGCCAGGAAAATTAGTTTATCCTGTTCATAAGCTTTTTCCAGGGCTTTAATGGAAGAGGGCCGGCCAACAATAAAGGGAACAAGCGTAGCCGGGAAAACCACTAGATCCCGGAGCGGAATTAGAGGAACATTTTTCATCAATTCAGAGTTTTCTATAGAATCGGCCATTTTAAGCCCCCATTACTTCTTTATATTTCCCAAAGCTGAGAGGCCTGTCCCCCACCATCTCTTCAGTGATAACAATTTTTGGTTTTCTTTTTCTTGATGGCAAATAGAACATTAAATCAAGCATCAAATCTTCCATCAGCGCTCTCAGCCCCCTGGCTCCCAGCTTTTTTCCCATGGCCTGGTTGGCAATAGCCGCCAGAGCCCCCGGAGTAAATTCAAGTTCCACGCCCTCCATTTTAAATAATTTCTGGTACTGCTTTATTATAGCATTTTTTGGGCCAGTCAGAATATCAACCAGTTGCTCTTCAGTTAAATCCTTAAAGGCAGCTATAACTGGCAGTCGCCCGACCAGTTCTGGAATTAACCCGTATCTAACCAAATCTTCCGGCATTAAATGGCCTAAAAGATCACCTTCTGTCATTTCTTTTTTGAGCTCTGATTTAAAACCGACTCTGGATTTTCCCAGGCGTTGAGCAATAATTTTATCCAAACCGACAAAGGCCCCGCCACAGATAAAAAGGATATCAGTGGTATCAATCTGAAGAAACTCCTGATAGGGGTGTTTCCTCCCGCCTTGAGGCGGTACATTGGCTACTGTCCCCTCTATTATTTTAAGCAAGGCCTGCTGAACGCCTTCGCCTGAAACATCCCGGGTAATAGAAGGATTTTCGCTCTTACGGCTGATTTTATCTATTTCATCTATATAGATTATGCCTTTCTGGGCTTTTTCGATGTCACCATCAGCCGCCTGATATAACCTTAAGACCACATTTTCAACATCCTCACCGACGTAGCCAGCCTCAGTCAAAGTGGTAGCATCAGCTATGGCAAAAGGAACTGACAGCAACCTGGCCAGAGTCTGAGCCATTAACGTTTTGCCCGTGCCGGTTGGACCGATAAACAAGAGATTGCTCTTATCAATTTCTACCTCGTTTGTTCCGCGGGGCTGGCTGATTCTCTTATAGTGGTTATAAACAGCAACCGCAATTTTTTTCTTGGCTTCATCCTGACCGATAATATATTCATCCAGAGCCTTTTTTATTTCTACCGGCCTTAATTTATGTTCATCTTTGGGCTGGCCAGCAACTGCCTCCGACCGTCCGGCTTTTAAAATGGCGCTGGCTATCCCGATACAATGTTCACAGATATAAACCCCTTCTGGCCCGGCAATCATTTTTTTTACCTGAGTTTCGGAGCGATGACAAAAACTGCATTTAATGGTGGAGTTAGAACTCTGACTGTTGGAAGTCATGGTCAGCACCTCGATTTAAGTTCGGGTTTAACTAAGCTCTGGCTGTTACTCAGGACAAACTCTCTTTCCTGGAGCTGATGATCTGGTCGATCAGTCCATAGTCTTTGGCCTGATCCGGAGTCATAATAAAATCACGGTCAATGTCGGCCTGGATCCGGTCGATCGCCTGACCTGTATGATTAGACAAAATCCGGTTTAAAGTTTCCCTCATCCTCAAAATTTCCTTAGCCTGGATAGCAATATCACTGGCCTGCCCCTGAAAACCACCAAAGGGTTGATGAAGAATAATCCGGGCACTGGGCAGTGAAAACCGGCGGCCAGGCCGGCCACCAGCCAACAGGACCGCCGCCATACTTGCGGCCTGCCCCAAGCAAATAGTGGTCACCGGAGCTGCAACAAATTGCATCGTGTCATAAATAGCCAGACCGGCAGTAATATTACCTCCAGGTGAGTTTATATAAACTGAAATTTCCTTATCCTGGCCTTCGGCTTCCAGATATAAGAGCTGAGCAACGACCAGATTAGCGACCTCATCGTTTATTTCTGTCCCCAGGAAAATGATCCTGTCTCTTAATAGCCTGGAATAAATATCAAAACCGCGCTCACTGCGCCCATCTGATTCAATAACGAAAGGAACTAAGGCCATTGGCAAGCTTTTTATTTTATTATAACTTTCTCTTTTAAAAAGTCAATGCCCTTTTGGAATAGAAGATTAAACTTCCACTCTCCTTCACGATCTTCCTGACTCAAGGCAGATTTCAGCTGGCTGAGGGGAATATTTCTTTCCTCGGCAATTTTTTTCAAATCTTCCTTATACTCATCCTCGGTGACTTTCAAGCCTTCCTGCTCGATGATTTTTCTCATTAGTAAATGATTTTTAAGGTTCTTTTCTGCCTGTTTCCGGGCTTGTTCTTCCACCTGATGACGGAGTTCGGCCGGCAGCCTGTTCCAGTCGGCCTCCTTGAATTGACGGTTGATAATCGTCTGAACTTCTTCTTTGATCAGACTTTCCGGTAAGCTCAAGTCAAGGCCAGCGGCCAGCTTCTCCAGAAATTCATTCAGGGCCCGGTCAGCAGCTTCCTGCTGGCGGTGCTTAAGCAAATCCTCATAAATTTTTCGTTTTAGCTCTTCCAGGCCAGAGACCTGGTCGATGGTTTTAGCTAATTCGTCATTTAACTCCGGCAGTTTTTTTTCTTTTATTTCCAGGACCTTTATCCGGTATTCGATTTTTTTGCCGGCAAATTTTTTCTGTCCATAATCCGCCGGATATTCTACCTCAAAAGTCTTTTCTTCTCCCTGACCAAGGCCAAGCAGAGCCTGGTTTAGCTGGGGCTCGTTTTCCTGATGGCCAGCCAGAACAATCACTTTTTCGGCCGGCATAAACTTTTTAGTTTCGACTTCTTTGCCCTGAATTTCGATAACGACATAGTCATCATTGGCTACCGGCCGGTCATTTACCGGCAGGTATTCGACCGCATTTTCCTGCAGGTTTTTCAGAACATCATTGACTTCTTTTTCTTCGACCTTAACTTCTTCCTGCCTGACTTTATTATCCAGATAGTTAGCTGGCAGCTCAATTACCGGCCAAACCTCAAATGAGACCTCAAACTTAATCCCCTTTTCCAGATCAAAATCAAGGGATTTGACTGTTGGCAGATTAACTGGAACAACCCCCAGAGCTTCCAGTTCTCGCTTCAAATAGTCCGGAACAAGATTATCCAGGATAGCTTCCCTGATTTCAGCGGCAAACATCCTGGACACCATCTCCCGGGGAGCATGCCCCTGCCGGAAGCCGGGCAGTCTGGCTTTGGCCACATAATTGTCAACTACTTTTTCATACTCCTTTTTTACTTCTTCGGGTTGAATTTCAATTTCCAGTTCTCGAATTACCGGGCTGATAATTTTTAAACGTTCTGGCGGAAGATTCTGTTCCATTTTTTTCCCTGTCATAAAATTTCAGGCCTGGCGGCAGTTAATTTTCCGGCTAAAGCCTTTATGGAAAAATTGGTAGTGGGCAGAGCGGGAATCGAACCCGCACTCCTTATTCAGGAACTAGGTCCTAAGCCTAGTGCGTCTGCCAATTCCGCCACCTGCCCGATATCAAAGAAAATCAACTCAATACTTTGGAAGCGCGGGGCCAGATAAAAGATTTAAATACCACAGATTGGCCTGTTAGTCAATCACCCATCTATTTTATCAGCCTGCTCAGGCGGTCAGCCAGGTTACGGTCAAGCCGCTGCAAAATCTTCAGGACTTCTCTGGCACTATAGTTATCATTCAGGTTGATAAAGACGATGGCCAGATTGTATTGGGCCATAGGATCATCAGGCTTAAGCTGGACGCTTTTTTCCAGGAAGGGTAAGGCTTGTTCAAAGTTTTTAAGCAGCATATATTCCAGCCCGCAATTCAGCCAGCCGCTGGGGTCCTCTGGAGCCAGAGCTGTGTATTTTTTAAAAGCTTCAGCTGCCTCTTGATGCCGCCCGAGCTTACTGTAAACCAGGCCGAGGTTATACCAGGCTGAGGTGTAATCGTTTTTTAAAGCTAAACAATCGTTAAGAGTTTTAGCTGCTTCCTCAAAGCGGTTTAACTTATAATACATGATACCCAGATTGTAAACAGCCACCTCGCTTTTGGGATTTAATTCAATTATTTTTTTAACTGACTCCAGAGCCTGTTCATACTGGCCAGCCTGGTCATACATCTGAATAATCTGATTGTAATAAAATAGAGCATCACGAGTATTGAGCTCAATCAGCTTTTTATAAGACTGTTCAGCTTCAGTGTATTGTTTGTTTGCCGCCAGCAGTAAAGCCAGGTTATAGTTGCTGTTGATATCTTCTGGCCTTAATTTAAGGGCCTGCCGGTAAGCCTCAATCGCTTTCTCTGTCTCGCTATTTTTTTGATAAGCCTGAGCCAGTTTGAACCAGCCGTTCCAGACATGCTCGGGCTGAGACTCAACATATTTAAGGTAATAACCGGCTGCCTGGCCATAAGCCTGAAGTTCTTCATAAGCTGAAGCCAGTTCAAAAAAGGCCTCTTTTGAGACCAGTCCGCTGGCCAGAGCTTTTTCCATTAATTCTGCTGCTTCTTTAAAATTCTTTTGCCGCAAAAGGTTTAAGCCCAGCCCGTAAAGTGCCTGCGGGTCGTCCGGTATCAACTGCAGGGCCCGGCTGTAACTGCTATAGGAGTGAGTATAATCACTCAGCTGATAATAACAACGTCCAAGACAAAGGTATGGCTCCCCTTCATCTGGTCTCAATTTTACATATTTTTCAAAAAAGCGAATGGCCGCTGCTGGCTCATTGAGCTGGCAGGCCGCTTTGCCGGCCAGAAAGCTTCCTTCTGGCGTCTCAAAATAAGCTTCTTTAGGCGAGCTCTTAAGCTCCCGGCCCCGGCCAGTCCGGTCAAGAGTCAAAAGAGATTCAACTGGCACGCCGAATTTGATACCCGCCTCCAGGACCAAAGCCAGGCCAACTACTTCGTTTTTAGCCCCAAAAATAGGCGACCCACTGGCCGGTTTGTCCAGACTCATTGAAATGGCCATGACTTGCGTCTTGCCTTTAGTTAATTCCAGCCAGCCGCGCATTTCCCCTGAGGTGATAATGATCTGACCATTTATTTCTGACAGGGTGGCCAGGCGGGCACCAGTTGTCAGCCCTTCAGATGTCCCCAGAGGGACAGATTTTAGATCCAGTTTACCCTTCAGACGGACCAGGGCCAGGTTGTACAGGCGGTCAACTGCCACTAGAGCTTCTACCCTGGATTTTTTCCCCGATGAACTGGTGATTTCGGCTTCTGTTGCCTGAGAAATAAAATTATAGGGAACAACTATCAAGCTGTCAGTTAGGGCCAGTCCGCAGCCCTCCCCGACTGTATTCTTATTATTGTCCCAGGCCAGTATGGTTACCACCCCGCTGGCATATTGGCTCAAAATTTCTTCTGATGGCTGCTCCTGAGAATAGACCTGAACGGCCATAACAGAAAAAAACACTATCACCAGCAAGAAATGATAGTACTTCCTCATCATGCCTCCTTCCATTCCATCTGCTTTATATTTATATTATCCTTATAGCTAAAGTCAAATTTAATATTGGCCAGGACTTGAAAAGATGAAGGTTTCTAAGTATTTCTGGTGGTCAGTAACTGTCCTTTTGTCAGGGACAATTCTGGCTGGAATTCTCCTGGCCCCCTGGCTGCTAGCCAGACGGCCGGCTATTTCCGGCCTTATTTATGCACTTTACTCACCCTTCTGTCACCAGCAACCAGTGAGAAGTTATTTTTTAGCTGGCCACCAGCTGGCTGTTTGCAGCCGCTGCTCTGGGATTTATGCCAGCTTCTTTTTAAGCACCCTTATCTATCTCTTCTGGGGAAAAAAATTGAAGAACTGGTTTGAAACCAGGCCAACCTTAATAATTATCCTGGCTCTACCCATGGGTTTTGATTTTTTATTAAATTTATTAAGCCTCTGGGACAGTCCACTTTTTATCAAAACTATGACCGGTTTTATCTGGTCAAGTTGCTTGCCCTTTTTCTGGTTTAAAGCCCTCCGGGAACTTAGCCCAGCTTCCCAGCCTGAAGATTCAGTTTGCAAAAGTTCGCCTTAATTCATAAAATTAGATGGTTTTTAAGGCCTTTGATTCGAGGTAAGATATGGAGAAAACGCAGCCAGAATACTTCATCTCGGCCCTGATTGGCGGCGCCCTGATGGGTGTAGCTTCAGCTATTCCTTTTCTTAATTGCCTCTGCTGCCTGTGGGTCGTGGCCGGAGCTATTTTCTCCTTCTATCTTTTGAACCGGAGAACTTCTTTCCCCTTAAAATCGAGCGACGGCCTGCTGGTCGGGGCTCTGGCCGGAGTCATAGGCGGCCTAATTAATTTTCTGCTGGAAATTCCTTTAACCCCCGTAAATCTCAGAATTGTCCAGAGATTCATGACCAGTGCTTCCAAGTTTATGAAAGAACTGCCGCCAGGCTGGGACGAGTTGCTGAAAATAAACTACCAGGCAGCGGACTTCTCTTCTATCCTGGTCAGCCTGCTTCTTTCAACTCTGTTTTTTGCTCTTTTTGGAGCCATTGGCGGATTGGTAGGCTATTCTTTATTCAAAAAAGAACCGCTCAAGGAAATTAAGGATGAAACATCAATTCCTCAAAACCCGGGTGATAGTCAATCCGGCTTCTAATCGCGGCCGGACCAGGCATCGATGGGCGGAGATCAAAGCTGTTCTTAAGTATTTTTTAAAAGATTTTAGATATGACTTTACCGAGCGGCCATCTCAAGCTACCGATTTAGCCCGGGAAGCAATTAAAGATGGGGCCGACCTTCTTATTGGTGTTGGCGGCGATGGCACTGCCAATGAAATCGCCAATGGCTTTTTCGACGAGCAGAAGATAATCAACCCGGAAGCCACCCTTGGCCTGGTTCCTTCTGGCACCGGCTGTGATTTTACCAGAAGCTTGAATATTCCCAGGAATCTGAAGAATGCTGTCAAATTCATCTCAGAGGCACCACAACAATCTATTGATCTTGGCCAGGTAACCTATCGGGACGAAAACGGCCAGCCAGCCCAACGCTATTTTTTAAACATTGCTGATTTTGGCCTGGGAGGAGAGGTGGTCCGGGAAGTCAACAGAAGCAGGCTGGAGAGAAGAGCCTCCAGTTATATTCTCTGTTTGATTAATACTATGCGCACTTTTAAAGGCCACCAGGTTGAACTGTCCGTTGATGGCCTGAAAGCAGGTAGCGGTAATTATCTGATCGGAGCCATAGCTAACGGGCGTATTTTTGGCAAAGGTCTGAAGATAGCTCCCCGGGCCAGGCTGAACGACAGCCTGTTCGATCTGATTCTGGTCAAAGGTCTGACTTTCCTTGAATTCTGTCTTCATGGCTGGAAGCTGGTCAATGGCAGTCATCTTAATTATCATAAAGTTACCTGGCGGCGCGGACAGAAGATTGAGGTTTCTGCCCCTGGTCAGGAACAGGTCTTAATTGAAGTTGATGGTGAGCAAGTCGGTAGCCTGCCGGCGACTTTTAATCTTATCCCCGCCTCTCTTCAAATCAAGGGGTTTCTGAAATAAACTGTCAACCTGGAACTAACGGCCAGTTATTTCTTGCCCGGAAGATAATAGGGGTTGTTGGTTAAGCACAGTTGGCCGTTCTCATCGTAATAGCGGTAAACAATAGTCTTGGTCCTGATGTAGGGGTTTTTATACTCTACTTTTTTTAGATAATTCCTGGTTTCGGCGTAAGGAGGAACACCATTATGTTTTTGGACTGCCTGCTGGCCGGCATTATAGGCAGCTAGAACCAGATTCCGGTCGCCTTTATATAACTTTACTAAATCTTTTAAGTATTTAACTCCGCCTTCAATATTTTGTTCCGGGTCGAAAACATTCATCACGCCATATTTCATGGCGGTCTCCGGCATCAACTGCATTAATCCCAGTGCTCCCTTATCAGACACGGCAAATTGATTATAATTGGACTCGACTTTGATGACGGCATGAACCAGGTCAGGCGGTAGTCCGTGCTTGGCGGCCTGTTTTTTAATCAGCGGATCGTATCTGGCTTTTAAATCCTCCAGCCGGATCGAGGCCTGGCTGCTCAGAACTAAAAACAGCAGACTGCTCACCAGACTGATTATCCGGACCCTTCTTCTGTCCATCTTTGACCTTTATCCAGGTTATCTATAAACTTTTTATTATTCTCTGACTATCACCTTTTGAGGTGATTTTATAACAACTTTAGAGCCAGTTCTACCCCGGCTTTTAAGGCTTGGTCGACATTTTGAGGCTGATTGCCTCCGGCCTGAGCAAAGTCAGCCCGGCCTCCTCCCCCGCCACCAATGACCGGGGCTATTTCTTTGATTATTTTACTGGCCTGAATTCTCGGAGTCAAATCAGCCGTCACCGCTACCACCAGCCAGGCCCGGTCATCAGCCGCTGAAGCCAGGAAGATAATTCCTGACCCAATCTTTTGCTTCAGATTATCGGCATAGCTTCTCAAGGCCTCAAGATCAATTTCCTGGAGTTTCTGGCTGACAAATTTAATCCCTTTTTCTTCCCTAATTTCAGGCGGCTGACTGACTGGATTGAGCAGCTTCCTCTTGAGCTTTCTGATTTCTTCATCTTTCTCATCCAGGCTGCTCAGCAGTTTTTCTACTCTGAGGCTGATTTCCTGCCGGCTAACTTTTAAGAGCTTTTCCAGTTTTTTTAGATTCTTCTCCAGGCTGACGACATAATTCAAGCTCTCTTCTCCGGTCAGAGCCTCAATTCTTCTTAACCCGGCCGCCACACTCGATTCGGTTGTGATTTTGAACAAGCCAATTTCACCGGTATTTTTAACATGAATCCCGCCACATAATTCCTTACTGAAATCTCCAACCTTAACCAGTCTGACTTTTTCTCCGTACTTTTCTTCAAAGATAGCCATGGCCCCTTCGGCCAGGCCTTCTTCCAGGCTGGTCACTCTGATTGTCACCGGCAGGTTGTCCATGATCCGGTCATTAACCAGCTTTTCTACCTGCAGGATTTCTTCTTCGCTTAAAGGAGCAAAATGGGTAAAATCAAAACGCAATTTTTTATCATCGACCAAAGAGCCCGATTGCCTGACATGATCTCCAAGAATCTGCCTTAAAGCGGCATGAAGAAGATGAGTCGTGGTATGATTCCGGCTGATAGCTTTTCTTCTGATTGAATCGACTGCTGCTTCGACTTTTTGTCCGGACCTGACCTCACCGGCCAGAACCTTGACCTGATGAATGATCAGCCCGGGTAGAGGCTTGATTGTATTTTCAACCATTCCGGAAAAACCGGAAGTTTTCAAAACTCCCTTATCCCCTACCTGGCCACCGCTTTCAGCATAGAAAGGCGTCTCGGAGAGAATTATTTCTCCCTCTTCTCCTTCCTTTAACTGCTCAACCCCCTGTCCAGCCCGGATAATGGCCAGGACCTCGGTCTCTTCCAGCCTGTCTTTCTCATAAAAAACCGTTTTTACTTTAAACTGCCGGTAAGGGTTATAGATTGATTTTTCTTTAGCTCTGGTTTCGCCTTCCCAGGACTGTCTGGCTCTTTCCTTTTGATTTTCCAGTTCTCTTTGAAAACCAGCTTCATCTACCTCGAGATTATTTTCCTTAGCCAGCTCCTGACAGAGATCAAGGGGAAAGCCAAAAGTATCGTAAAGCTTAAAAACCTTCTCCCCGGGGATAACCAGGCTGCCATCCGCCCTGGCCTCAGCGGCATATTGCTCAAAATATCTGAGTCCGGAGTTCAGAGTAGAGGCAAATCTTTCTTCCTCGGCCAGGCAGACCCGGCTAATATAAGGCAGGCTGGTCATCAGTTCAGGATATGGCTCTTTCATAATGTCAGCCACCGTGCTGGCCAGACGATATAAAAACGGTTTTTCAATTCCGATCAGATTTCCCCGGCGGTAAGCTCGCCTGATCAGCCGCCTCAGGACATAGCCGCGACCTTCATTGGCCGGGTTAACTCCGTCTCCGATAAGAAAAGTAATGGCTCTAAGATGATCGGCGATTATCCTGAAGTAAACATCATTCTCACCGCCAGCCGGGTAATCCTGCCCGCTTTCTTCGCTAATAGCCTCAATGACCGGAGTAAATAGATCAGTCTCAAAATTGCTTTTCTTCCCTTGAAGCACGGCTGCCATCCGTTCCAGACCCAGACCGGTATCAATAGAAGGGCGAGGCAAAGGATTCATCCGGCCTTGTTCGTCCTGAAAAAATTGCATGAAGACCAGATTCCAGAGCTCGACAAAACGATCGCTGCCAGAGGCGATCAGTTCAGCCGGAGTACCTTTTTCCAGCTCTTTACCAAGATCATAGTGAATTTCCGAGCAAGGTCCGCAAGGACCGGTCTCGCCCATCGCCCAGAAATTATCTTTTTTACCAAACCGAAAAATTCTGGAGGCTGGAATCCCAATCACTTCCCGCCAGAGATTAAAGGCCTCCTCATCTTCTTCATAAATAGTGACATAAAGCCTGTCAGCTGGCAGGCGGAATACTGCGGTTACCAGTTCCCAGGCAAAGCTTATCGCTTCCTTTTTAAAATAGTCTCCAAAAGAAAAATTTCCCAGCATTTCAAAAAAAGTATGGTGTTTGGGTGTCCGTCCTACTTGCTCCAGGTCATTGTGTTTACCACTTACCCGGAGACATTTCTGGACAGTCGTCGCCCGGTTATAGCTTCTTTTTTCCAGTCCAAGAAAGATATTCTTGAACTGATTCATGCCGGCGTTGGTAAATAGTAAAGTCGGGTCGTCTTTCGGAATCAGCGAAGAACTGGGAATAATCCGGTGGCCTCTTTTTTCGAAGAACTCAAGAAAAGCTGTTCTGATTTCATTGGCTCTCATCTAGTCTAACTTTCCTCTTCACCCCCCCTATCTGTTTGCTCAACCCGTTCAACCTTGACCATCTCTTGCTCCATCTGTTCCAGAGCAATGTCCAGGGTGGACTGGACCCCCATGACCCTCAATTTAAAAGCATCTGGATTGGTAGAATACTTGATTCCCTGTTCAAAAGAGATATAACCGTCACGGTAAAGCTGATAGATAGATTGATCAAAAGTCTGCATGCCATACTGGGAGACACCGGTGGCTATGGCGTCCCTGATAAAACTGGTCTTGTCCCGGTCAGTAATACACTCCTGAATATAGGGTGTGGAGACCATGACCTCGACTGCTGGTACCCGTCCCTGTTCATCCATCCGCGGGACAAGACGCATGGAGATGACAGCTCTGATGACACTGGCCAGCTGTAATCTAACCTGGCGCTGATGATGAGGCGGGAAAGTAGAAATAATACGGTTAATGGTTTCGGGGGCATCCAGGGTATGCAGGGTGCTCAGAACGAGATGGCCGGTTTCAGCCGCCAGCAAGGCAGTTTCAATTGTTTCCAGATCTCTCATTTCACCGACCAGAATGACATCCGGGTCTTCCCGCAAGCAGGCTCTCAGGCCCCGGCTAAAACTCTGGACATCCATGCCGATTTCCCTTTGACTGATAATGCTCTTTTTATCCTTATGGAGATATTCAATCGGGTCTTCGATGGTAATGATATTTTCACGCCGGTAAGCGTTAATGTAATCAATCATGGCGGCCAGGGTGGTCGTTTTTCCGCTGCCGGTTGTTCCCGTGACCAGTATCAATCCACGGGGCGAAAAAGCAATTTTTTCCAGAATTTCAGGTAACAGCAGTTCCCGGATTGATTTCACCTCCAGCGGGATTATTCTCAAGGCAACAGTCAGACTATTCCGTTGATAAAACACATTTCCCCTGAACCGCCCAAAACCTGGCAAGCTATAAGCCAGATCAATATCAAAGTCTTCCTTTAATTTCTTTTTCTGAAAATCATTCAGGATCTGGTTAGCCAGTTCTTCGGTATCAGTTGAGCTTAATTTGGGGAAACCGACCAGTGGAACCAAGGTGCCGTGGACCCTGATGGTCGGGTGATTGCCGGCTTTAAGATGCAAATCCGAGGCATCCCGTTCAATGGCAATTTTTAAAAGATCGTCAGTATTCATCTTTCCCTCCCCATATTCTGACAGGTTGCTATATTTGACCCAAAATAGCAACCTGAACTTTTCTGCTCATTCTTGGTGGTGGACAGACCTCCGGGGCGAATCCCCTGACCATAGGCTGTCTCCGCTTTAATCACTCTAAAACCTGATTTTGTTTTAATCCTATATCAGTCAGTTTTTAAAGTCAATTTAAAGGCTCAGACCTTTTCCCCACAGTAAGGACAAACTGTGGTCTTATAGGGCAAAGGCCGCCGGCAATTCCAGCACAGATCTGATTTTCTCTGCTCCCTGGCCTTTATTCTGGCAAAAATATCATCGAGTTCACTGCCTTTCTCTTCTTTTCCTTTTAGCCTGGATAACTCTCTGACTATTTCTGAGGCCGACTGGAGTCGGTCCTCTACCCGGGGAGCTAAACAGTTCATGATCAGGTTATCAACTTCCTTTGGAACTTTCATATTTTTAAGTCGCGGAGGTGTAATCTTACCCTCCTGAGCTTTTTCCAGAATCTTGAACGGGTCAGGATCGAAAATTGGCGGCCGGCCGACAATCATTTCATAAAAAATGCAGCCAATTGAATAAATATCGGAAGAATAAGACGCTTTTCCCATAAATTGTTCCGGGGCCATATAGGGCGGAGAACCTATCCTGGTAGAAGCATATTGAGCCGAATTTAACCAGGCTGATGTCCCGAAATCAGTGATTTTAACCGTTCCTTCTTCGGAGATAAGAATATTAGACGGTCGCAGGTCCCGATGAATAATCTTATGATGGTGGGCATGCTCAACCCCGTAAGAAATCTGCTTGATAATATCAATGGCCCGGTTACAGTCAAGGATTTTTTCTTTCTCCAGAATCTTTTCCAGGGATTGTCCTTTGACATATTCCATAACCATAAAAAAGACATCTTTCTCTTTTTCGGCCGCCAGGACCTTGACGATATTGGGATGATTGAGAGCAGCCTGCAGCCGCGGCTCCTTGAGCAATTTATAAAGTTCGGTCGATTGCTTGTGCGGAACCTTAAGGGCTACTTTTATATCAAGCCAGGTATCTCTGGCCAGATAGACAGAACCGAAGCCGCCACTTCCCAGCGACCTGAGAATTTCATACTTGCCAACTTTCTGTCCCTGTAAAAACATCTTACCGGTTCCAGAAATGTAAAATTAAAGTCAGGGCAGAAACCACTGCTGTTTCTGTTCTCAAAATCCGCCCGCCAAGGCTAAGGCCTTGATAATTGGCAGCAGTCAGCACTTCCCTTTCCCTCCGGCTCCAGCCGCCTTCTGGCCCAATCAGCAAGATGGCTGAGACTGGCCTCGCTTCCCTGAGTATATCACGAAAATAAGCCTGGCTGCTCTCATCGAGAAATATTTTTTGTTGAGCCTCAAGATCAGGGAGAATAGACTCCAGGCTGGCAGCTTCATTGATGACAGGCAGGATAGCTCCTTTGGATTGTTTTAAAGCTGCCCGGGCAATTCTTTCCCAGCGGGACTTTCTGGCAATGAGCTTGCCGGCCGGAAGCCTGAAAGACTTGGCAGTCATCAGGGGAAAAATCTGAGCTACGCCCAGTTCTGTGGCTTTGGCGACGATCATATCCATTGTTGCCGGCCTGGTCAGGCCCAAGCCCAGGATGACTTCTGTTTTCAAGTCCTCTTCATCCAGTCTGACCGGCAGAAGCCAGGTTTTATCTGCTTCGAGGCTGACCACTTCGGTCAGCATTCTTTTCTTACGTCCCTCAGTTAGCCAGATCCTATCCCCCGGTTTGGCCCTGGCTACCCGGGCTAAATGAAAATGCTCATCTCCGTCGAGAAAAAATTTAGTTTCTCCCGCCGGCAGCCTGTCCACAAAAAATTGATTACTGGTCACTGGCCCCGGCGTCCAATGAGGTTTTTATATTTTTCTAACCAGGTCCGGTCAATTTCATTAAGATTTTCTCCGCGGAGTTCAGCCAGCCTGGTCAGTAGAGCCTTTTGCTCTTTATCAAGTTTATCTGGAGTTGCTACCTTGACCGTAACATAAAGGTCTCCGCGACGCTTATCTCCGATGTCAACCAGTCCAGCATTTTTAATTTTAAAGACCTCTCCCGATTGAACTCCAGCCGGAATCTTCAAGACTTCCTGGTCACCATTAAGAAGAGGCACCGCGATCCTGGCCCCCAGAGCGGCCTGGGTCAGGCTGATTGACACCTCAGCATAAAGATCTTTTCCTTTTCTTTCAAAAAAGGGATGACGAGCCACCCTGACCTGGATATAAAGGTCGCCCCTGGGCTGGCCCTGTTTGCCGGCTTCGCCTTCCCCATTGATTCTCAGGCTGGTTCCATCTTCAATTCCAGCCGGAATTTTAATTTTTAACTGTTTTTTCTGCTTAACCAGGCCACTGCCCTTGCACTCCTCACAAGGAGTAGATATGACTTCTCCCTGGCCATGGCAATGGGGACAGGTTCTGCTGACTGTAAAAAAGCCCTGTTGATAACGAACCTGACCCCGTCCCTGACAGGCAGAACAAACTGTTTTCCTGGTCCCTGGTTTTAGCCCTGAGCCATGACAAACCGGACACTGTTCTGGCCGGTTGAGACTGAATTCCTTTTCTACTCCGGCTGCCGCTTCTTCGAGGTTAATTCTGACCTCAAGAGCCAGATCCCGGCCCGGCTGGACTCTCGTCCCGCTCTGAGTTTGACCGCCAAAGAATTCGGAAAAATTAAAACCAAAAAAATTGCCAAGAATATCACCAAAATCTTCAAAAATAGTCGAATCGAAACCGCCAAAGCCCTGATAGCCCTGGCCCTGCAAACCCTGATGGCCATAACGATCATAAATGACCCGTTTTTCCGGGTCAATTAAGACACTGTAAGCCTCGGCCGCTTCCTTGAATTTTTCTTCAGATTCCTTATTGCCCGGATTCCGGTCAGGATGGTATTTTAAGGCCGCCTGGCGATAAGCTTTCTTTATCTCTTCAGGGCTGGCGCTCCTCGATATCCCCAGGATTTCATAATAGTCCCTGTTTATCATCAGTCCCAGTCACCTCCTTCTTCCGCCTGTCTATAATCTCTTGTAACTGTTCTGGCAGCAGGCCGGCTGCTGGTTTGACCACGACTTTTTGCTCGCAACCTGTGTTGATATCACGGGCTGTGACTTTTAACAGGCCGTCAGCATCAATCTCAAAAGTTACATCAATTTGAGGCACTCCGGCGGGAGCAGGATCAATCCCGACCAGATCAAAGGTAGCCAGGGATTTATTGCCTTCAGCCCTGAGACTTTCCCCTTGAAGGACATGAATTTTTACTCGCCGCTGATTATTTTCAACGGTGGTAAAAGACATTGTCTTTCTGGCCGGAATAGTCGTATTCTTTTCTATTATCTTTTCAAAGCCGCCATTTTCTGTTTCCAGGCCCAGAGAAAATGGGGTAACATCAAGCAGCAGCACCAGATTGTAGAGACTGCCATTTATCATTTTAGCCTGGATGGCTGCTCCCATAGCTACAATTTCGTCTGGATTAATTCTGGCGGCCGGCGTCCGCCCGAAAAATTCTGTCACCTTTTGTTTAACCAGAGGCATTCTGGTCTGGCCGCCAACCAGGATAACTTCATCAATCCTGGCTGGCTCAATCTTAGCCTCAGCCAGGGCCTGCTGGCTGATGGCCAGAGTTTTATCCACCAGATTCCCGGTCAGCCTTTCCAGATAACTCCGGCTAATCTTTTTTTTGATATGTAAAGAACCATGGTCAGTTGAAGTGATAAAAGGCAAATTAATTTCCGTCTCGGTGGTAAAAGACAGCTCGCGCTTGGCCTTTTCTGCTGCCTCTTTGAGTCGCTGAAGGGCAAACTTATCCTGAGCCAGATCAACCTGATTTTCCCGCCAGAATTCTTCCAGCAAGAAGTTTATCAAGCAATTGTCAAAATCATCTCCGCCGAGAAAAGTATCACCGCTGGTTGACAGGACATGAAAGACCCCGTCATTTATTTCCAGGATGGTAATGTCAAAAGTTCCGCCTCCCAGGTCATAGACAGCCAGCAAGCCATTCTTCCGGCTATCCAGTCCGTAGGCCAGGCTGGCCGCCGTCGGCTCGTTTATTATCCTGATGACCTCAAGCCCGCAGATGGCAGCAGCATCCTTAGTTGCCTGCCGCTGATGGTCATTAAAGTAAGCTGGTACAGTGATCACGGCTTGCTTGATTTCCGTCCCCAAAAAAGCTTCGGCACAACCTTTCAAATAACCAATAAGGTAAGAGGAAATTTCCTGAGGAGTATAGAGCCGGCCGCCAGCTTCTATTAAAATATCGCCATTGGCCGCTTCTAATATTTTATAGGGTAATTTTTGCCTGATCAATTCCATCTCAGGAGAATTAAATTTTTTGCCGATCAGCCTTTTGACCGAATAAACAGTATTTTGGGGATTAGTTACAGCCTGCCTCAGGGCTGGCAGCCCAACTAACCTTTCTCCGCTGGCCGTAAATGAAACCACAGAGGGAGTTGTATTATTCCCTTCCAAATTTGGGATAATCTCCGGCCGGTCGCCGTTAAGACAAGCGACACAGGAATAAGTGGTTCCCAGGTCTATTCCAATTAATTCAGCCATACTCAGTTCTTTTTAGGCACCAGGACTTTAACCATCGTTGGACGCAGTAATCTCTCGTGAATTAAATAGCCTTTTTGCAACTCTTCCTTGATCTGGGCCTCACTTATCTCTTCAGATTCTTCTGAAGCCAGGGCCTGATGAAGAGAAGGATCAAACCGGTTATCCTGTAGTTCAATCGGCTTAACTCCGTGCCTGGCCAGGTAGTTAAGGAGCATCCGGTAGATCAGGTCGATTCCTTCCTTAAAAGTCTTACCATCGGTTTCTTCAGCGATTTTTAAGGCACGTTCAAAGTTATCGATGATGGGCAAAAGATCTTTAAAGATATCAGTCAGGGCGTATTGTCTGAATTCTTCTTTTTCCCGGGCAGTCCGCTTGCGCAAATTGTCCATATCGGCCAGAACCCTCAAAAATTTATCTTTCAGTTCTTCGACCTGGGCTTTGAGCTCTGAGATTTCCTGGTCCTTAGCTTCCAGCTCGCTTTCTAATCTGGCGATAATCTTATCCTGGTCTCTAACTGTTTCTTCCAGCTTAGAGGCTGTGGCTGGCTCTGATTCTTTCCCGGCAGCCTGCTCCTCGGGCTTGACTTCAAGATATTCTATTTCTTCCTGACCGGACTTTTTATCTTTAGAGTCGTTCTGGCCGGGATCTATCTTATTGGCGCTTGCCTCTTTGAGCTCCTCAATTTTACCTTCCGGCTGACCGCTATCAGTTTTAATTTTTATCTCAACCTTTTTGTTACTCATCGCCCCACACCACTTTCCAGACTGGAAATCGTGCTGGTCAAATGCCTGGCCACCTGGTCAACTAAGGGAATTATTCTTTCATAGGGCAGCCTTTTTGGCCCGATAATGCCTAAGGATCCAAGGACCTGGCGCCTGTCTCCATAATGCGACAGGATCAGACAGCAATCGGCAATTTCCGGCATCTTTAGCTCTGAGCCGAGAACAACTCTGACTCTTTCCAGGCTGATCAAATCTGACAGCAACCTGGCTAAATTAGCCTTTTCTTCTAAATTCTGGAAAAGACATTTGAGTTTTTGAAAATCAAATAATTCGGCTTTATCCAGTAATCTGGCTGTCCCCTGCAAAAATATTCTATTCTCCTCTTCTTCTGGAGACGGATAACTGCGAAGCAAGGGAATCAGCTTATCAATCAAATCTTCATATTTTAATTTAAGCTTGGGTAATTCCCGGAAAAGATAATCGCGGACAAAGGACAAATTCTTACCCCTGAAGTTCTGGTTAATATACTGGGCAGCCTGATCAAGTTCAGTCTGACTGAAAAGGATTTTAGTCGCGAATATTTCGGTTTGAACCAGATTAAAGGTCGAGAAGAGAACGATCATGACTTTATTATCTTTAAGCTTGATTAATTTAACCTGGTTAAAATTTATCTGAGAAATATGAGGAGAAAGGACAAAAGCCAGATTATCCGAGTTACTGGCCAGGATCTGGCTGACCTGAAGCAGCAATCTGTCGAGTCCGCCAGAATTGACTAATAAATCATCAGAACCGATTTTGACCTCTTCTTGCCAGTCATGATGCGTGTAATCGAGGATGTTATTGACATAGAATCTGATGCCCTTATCGGTGGGAATCCTTCCGGCCGAGGGGTGAGGTTGATAGAGGTAGCTCTCTTTCTCCAGCTCGGCCAAGATATTGCGAATAGTAGCTGAAGAGATAATATTATCCATTCTCTGGGCTAAGCAAGAAGAACTGACGGCTTTACCTGTCTGGAGATAGAGTTCGATGCTCAGGTTAAGAACTATTTTCTCTTTATTTTCCAACCTTTTATAGGACATGGCAGTTACTAGTTATTTTATTACCCCAAAAGGCAGTTTTTGTCAATCCGGCCGGGCTTCCAACCAGGGATTTTCTATTTGAGCAGCAAGCCGGCATAGCCCACAACTTGTTGGTAGTCGCCAGTCCGTTCACCCGAGGTCTGGTATTTAACCAGCTGTCCCTCCTTAGCCCCTAAGGCCTGAGCGGCCACCATCACCGCCGCTGTCGGCTGGAAACCGCACATGGTAAGTCCATAGGAAGTAACCAGGTGGAAGAGCCCTCGCGGATCAAGCTTTTGCATAAAAGAAATAGCTTTATAATCAAGCTTTTCGGCCATCTCCTGACTTATATAATGGCTCATGTCGGTACTGGCCACGAGCAGAACATCTTGCCCATAGCTATTTATAGCTCTGGCCAGGGTCTGCCCCAGTCCTTCCAGTTTTTCATAATCGGCTTCATAGGAAACCAGGATTGGAACGATGGACAAATCAGGCTGGAAATACTGAAGGAACGGAACCTGGACCTCAATCGAATGTTCTTTCCGGTGAGCTTCTCTATCACTGAAAACAATTTCGCCCCCGGTTAAAATCAGCCGGGTTAAGGTCGGATTAATTGGAACCTCACCGAGCGGAGTCTGCCAGCTATCACTATCATCCAGAGCCAGGACAGATTCGATAGGATGATGGGCCGGCCCAAGTATAACTACATCAGCCGGAACATCCACTGAGGAATAGACGGCCGCCGCTACCGGACCGGAATATTCATAGCCGGCATGAGGCGAGATGGCCCCGTAAGCTCTGGCTTTATTGATTCTAAGGGGCAGAAAAGATTCTATGGTTCTTCTGAGCAGACCGGGCTCGTCAGGATAAAAATAGCCGGCTACATACGGTTGCCTCTTCATTTTTGCCCTCCCGTTTTCAAATTAGTTCAGACTATCCGTATTTCTTCCTTAAAATCAATGCCCAGAGCTTTCAACTCAGTCAGAACCGGTTCATAGATTTCTGAGCTGGTCGGAATGAGAACTCCCCGGCTTTTTATTTTATTTTGAATGATCAGTTTAACCGCGATGGCCACCGGCAAGCCAACCAGCCTGGACATCGAACTGTGCCCGCCGGGCAGGCCAAAATCGATCAGAGTTGAAACTAATTTTTCCTGCCGCCCAGTCTGGTATTTGATTAATAGCTCATGCTGCAGGATATTCATATCCCGCTCATTTTTTCCATACTGCATTTTGTCCCACATAATGGCGGTCAGCAAATCAAGAGGTGAACTTTTCTGAGCAGGCAGCGGACGGGAACTGAATAAACCCAGCCAGTCAAAGGCCCTGATCGTCTCTGAATCTGGATCAAGTCCAAGGCGCAAGGCCACGCCTTCTTTTAAGCTTTGATCTTCTTTAAGGCCCAGTAATTCCTGCAGCCAGCCGGCATAAGTTTTAGCCGTCCATTCCCTTTCATTTATATCCAGCAGGCCAAGGTCGGCTATTTTCTTCAGCTTGAAGCACCAGCCTGGATAACGGAGCGTTCCCCTCAAAATCGTCTTGACTTCAGGCAAATTATAGATTTCCCGGTAAATAACCGAATTCCGGTTGGGATAAGCTTCAAACTTACCCAGCCCTGGAATTTCAACCAATTCGAAATGTTCAAAGAGAACATCCGGGGGGATGACGACTTCCTGGCCATCTTTTAAATACCGGGCCTCATTCCGGCCGGCTAACAAAACACCTCTCGGACTCCAGGAAAACTTATAGCCGAAAGGATTATCGCTGCCCTCGGGAGCTGGCAGGCCGCCGCAATAAGAAATAAAGCCCAGGACCTGGGCTCCATCCGCTCTGGCCTTATCCAGGCAGTGCATAGCCTCCATATGATCAATCCCTGGGTCAAGACCGCATTCATTCAGAAAAACCAGTCCTTTGGACCTGGCTGGCCCATCGAAATTTCTCATCTCAGGACTGACATAGCTGGCTGTAACCAGATGCTTGCCCAGTTCAAGGCAGATCCCGGCCACATAGGGATGAAAGGTATAAGGCACCATGCTGGCTACCACCTCAACATCGGCCAGAAGCTCTTTGACCTTCTCTTTATCCTTGAGATCAAGATGGGAGGCCCGGCCTCTGGGATGCCGGCCAACTAACTCCTTGGCCCTGTCTTCGTCCAGGTCGGCAACCTTAACTTCTACATCTCCCAGATTAAGTAAATATTCGACCAGCGGCCCGGCTACCAGGCCGGCCCCAAGTACACCAACTTTTTTCATGTGATTACCTTTATTCCTTTCTTTTTAGTCTTTTCAGCCCTTTTATGATTTTAAATCTTTTAAATATTCATTCAAGTATTGATAACCAGGAGTTAATTCACCCCGGTAAGCAATCACCGCTCTTTTGACCTCCGGGTCAAGCTCGATTTGCTCAAAAGTCTGATTAAAGTCAGCCCGGGCCAGACCTGGAATATAGGTTTTTAGCCGCTGGCTGAAATAAGTTGAGGACTCAAGCGGCAATTCGGCCGGCAAATTATAGACAGCCATTACTACCGGCCCGCGTCCTTCAAAGCCGTCAATTGTCTGGCCGCTAACCGGATCAAAAACATAGACTGGCTGCTCCGAATCGGTTGCCCTGACGGTGCATTCCAGTGAACCATTGATATCACAGGTGATATCACCGATTACCTGGAGCCTGGGTTGAACCTGGCCGCTGTATAGATTTTCCAAAAACTTTCTGGTGACAAATTTAGGATATCTGGGCGTCCAGAAAATCGCATTAATTAGAACACTGAGATAGGGCAGATAATTGTCGGTCACCGGATAATACTTTTCCGGTTGGTGATAATAATCATTTAGATCAAAAGAAAAATTGCCATCAGGCCTGACCATATCCTCTTCTTTAAAAACGACCTTATAGACCCGGTGAAGCGAGAAATATCCCTTCTCTACTGTTTCCGCCAGTTCAGAGGGACTGATTTCGACCGCCGGCAGCAAATCATATATCTCCTGAGCTCCTTCAGAAACATGGCCATAACCAAAGAAACCGGTAATAAAAGGGCCAATTTCGGCCGGTAGGCCTTTAGCTTCTATTTCTTTGCCTATGTTCTTGACATCTTCCTTGAGTTCAGTTAGGTTGATGTAATTAATGGCCTGCCTGAGCTTAAGAAAGGGAGTCCTGACTCCCAGCGTCTTCAGCCTTTGCCCGTAGGCCCAGAGTGAATCAACCAGACCGGCCTGACCAGCATAGTTGCCAAAGAACAAAACTCTCCGGCCCTGTTCATCGGTCATCTTCTCATAGTCAATAAGTGTAGCGCCCAGGTCGAGAATCTTTTTTAACATGGGCATATTATGAGCCTGGCCCTTGATCGTATGAGAAAAAAAGACATAGGCTTTGCCTGGCTCAAGTTTGCTGAGGGGAATTTCCTTAATAGCCAGAACCACCTGGCTCGGGCAGATATCTTCCTGAACAAAAGCTCCGGCTGCCAGATACTCGCTATCGGGAAAAACTCTGATGGCTGAGGGCTGGACATAGATGTTTAAATCATGCTGCCTGATTAAGTCCTTAATATGAGCCGGAATTAAGGGTACCCGCCTTTCATAGCGGCTGATATCCTCCCGCCTGATACCAATGTTGTTTTTCATGAGATTAGTCCTTTCTTTTTATAATGACCTTTAAAAGATATTACTCTGGGGATTTAAACAATATTATGTCATATAATGAGAAAAGAGGTCAAATGATTTCGTCTTTAATCAGGCACCGGCTGAATCTTTCTATTGACGCTATTTATCACTTTGCCGATAATAAGCATCATGATTCGCTTTTATAATACTCTGTCGGGAAGAGTTGAGGAATTCAAGCCGGTCCGGTCCGGCCAGGTTGGCCTTTATACCTGCGGTCCAACTGTTTATGATTATCCCCACATCGGTAATTACCGGGCTTATATCTTCGAAGATTTGCTGAAGAGGTTTTTGCTGCTCTCCGGCTTTAAGGTAACTCATGTTATGAATATTACCGATATTGATGACAAAACTATCAAGGGGGCTAAAGCCCTGGGAGTCTCGCTCCAGGACTATACTAAAAAATATATTGAGGCCTTCTTTGAGGATATCAAGGTCTTAAGAATCCTACCCGCTAACTATTATCCCCGGGCAACCGAACATATTGAGGACATGGTCAAAATGGTTAAAGGCCTGCTGGCCAAAGGCTATGCCTACCCCAAAGACGGCTCGGTTTATTTCAGCCTGGCTAAATTCCCCGACTATGGGAAATTATCAAAAATAAATAAGGATGAATTGAAAGCCGGCGTCCGGGTAGAATCCGATGAATATGAAAAGGAAAGCGTCTACGATTTTGTTCTCTGGAAAAAGGCCAGGCCGGACGAACCTTCCTGGGAAACAGAATTTGGAGCCGGCCGCCCCGGCTGGCATCTCGAATGCTCGGCTATGAGTACCCGTTACCTTGGACCGACCTTCGATATTCACTGCGGCGGAATTGATAACATTTTTCCTCACCATGAAAATGAAATTGCCCAGTCAGAAGCTTATTACGGCCAGAAATTTGTCAACTACTGGCTTCACTGCCATCACCTGGTTGTCGACGGGGAAAAAATGTCCAAATCAAAGGGAAACTTCTATACCCTGCGCGACCTGCTGGCCAGGAATATTAATCCGGTTGATCTGCGTTTCTTTTTGCTGTCCACTCACTACCGCAAGATGCTGAATTTTACCTTCGACAGTCTCGACCAGGCCAAAGCTTCCCGGCAGAGAATAATTGATTTCGTCTATGAGCTGGAACATCAGCCCTTGACCGAAGTCAGCCAGCCACAGTCAGGGTCTTTAGCTGCTGCTGCCTTGACTGACTTTACGAACAGCCTGGCCGATGATCTCAATATCTCGGCTGCCCTGGCTGCTCTGTTTGAACTTATCCGGGAAACCAATTCCAGACTGGCTAAAAATGAGCTCAGCCCTCAAGCAGCCAGCCAGGTTTTGAGTGCTATCTATGAAATGGACAGGGTTTTAGCGGTTCTGCCCGAAGAATCGGAAGAAGAGCTGCCGGCCGGGATTCTGACAAAAATAGAACAACGGGAGCAGGCCCGGCGGGAGAAGAATTTTGCCTTAGCTGACTCTATCCGTCAGGAACTTCTGCAGCAAGGTTTCGTTCTGGAAGATACTAAAGAAGGCGTCAGGTGGAAAAAAATCAAATAGATTCGCTGCCTTTTGGCCACTGGGGCGAAGAAGTAGCGGCCAGCTTTCTTGAAAAAAAGGGTTATCAAATCCTGGAGCGGCAGTTTCATTTTCATCATACCGAAATAGACCTGATTGCCCGCGATGGTGATTATCTGGTTTTTGTTGAAGTTAAGACCAGAAGTTCAGCTGATTTTGGCTGGCCGGAAGAAGCCCTGACCCCCAGAAAAAAATATCATCTCCGGCGGGCGGCTGAAGGTTATCTTTACCTTAATAATCTGAATAACATTGATTGCCGTTTTGACGTGGTCAGTATTTTTTTTGGTCCTAGTGGCCAGCCGGAAATCGAACATTTCGAGAATGCTTTCGACTAATTTAAGCCTGGAGAAATAAAATGAAAAAGTTCTGTTCACTGCTGATCCTGTCAGCTTTAACCCTTCTTGGCCCTGGCCTGCCAGCCTGGCTGACCGCCGGAGTTATTCCGGCACCCGAAGACATTCTGGGCTTTAAAGCCGGAGCTGATTATCACTTAATTAATTATCGGCAAGCCATTGATTATTTAAAGCAACTGGCTGCGGTCTCAAACCGGATCAAGTTAGAACAGATGGGCCAGACCACCCTTGGCCTGCCGATGTATTATGCCATTATTTCCTCGCCAGGCAACCTCGCTAGATTAGCGGAGTATAAAGACATCATCAAAAAGCTGTCGCTGGGACAGGCAACTTCTAGGCAGGAAGCCTGGCGACTGGCGTCTGAGGGCCGGGCTATTGTCTATATTGACGGCGGCCTTCATGCCACTGAATGCGCCCCGGCCCAGCATCTGGTTCAGTTAGCTTATGATCTGGTTTCAGGTGAAGATGAACAGACCAAAAAAATTCTAAACGAAGTCATTTGTTTACTGGTGTTTGCCAATCCTGATGGGATGAATATGGTGGCTGACTGGTACCAGAAAAACCTGGGGACTCCTTTTGAGGTTTCTCCCCTTCCCTATCTATATCATTACTATGGTGGCCATGATAATAACCGCGACTCTTATGTGGCCAATTTAAAAGAGACTCAGAACATCTCCCGCCTGGTTAATCAGGACTGGTACCCGGTTGTTCTTTATAACCATCATCAGACAGCTCCTTTCCCGGCCAGAATCTGGCTGCCGCCGAGTTCCGAACCAACCAATCCGAATGTCCATCCGCTTATCGTCCGCTGGCAGAACCTGATTGGTTCTGCCATGGGAGCAGCTTTCGATTCAGAGGAAAAGGATGGGGCTATCTCCAGGATTGTTTTTGATACCTGGTATCCAGGCTATGTCACTCAGGTAGTTGATTCCCATAATATAATTTCAATTCTAACCGAAACCGCTCTTTACCGTTATGCCACCCCGCGTTTTTACACTGTCCGCGATTTTCCTCCAGAATATCAGGACCTCACCATGTCAGCTTTCTATCCCAGCCCCTGGAAGGGAGGCTGGTGGCGGTTACGGGACGCAGTTGATTATTGCCTGACCGCCTCCAAAGCTGTTCTGGAAACTACCGCTAAATACCGGCAGGAACTGCTGTTTAATAAATACAAAATGGCCACCGGCATCATCAACCGTTTTGAGCATGAGCCCCCCTATGGCTGGATACTGCCAGTCAGCCAGTCCGATCCTGGTAATCTGGGCGTCCTTTTAAACCGGCTGATGCTCCTGGGCATAGATATTTACCGGGCAGATGAAGATTTCAACTGTGATGGGGTGAGTTATCCCCGGGGAACTTTTCTTATCCCCTCCAGCCAGCCCTTCGGCCTTTTTGCCAAAAATATGCTGGAAGAACAGCATTATCCAGATCTCAGAAAATATCCGGCCCTCTGGCAAGGGCTGGTAGATACCAAAAAATTTGAAGGAGCTCCGCTCGAAGCCTATGACATGATGGGCTGGACTCTTCCTTATCAATTTAATTTGCAGGTTAAAACTGCCAATACCCCGCTTAAAGTCAAAATGACCAGAGTCAAAGAACTTGATTTCTTTCAAGCCAAAGTGGAAGGTTCTGGCAGTGGCGCTTATCTTCTTAACCACAGCCAAAACGCTTCTTTTGCCGCCATGAACCGCATCTTAAAGGCCAAAGGGAAAATAAAATGGGCTAAAAAGACATTCAACCACCATGGCCAGAGTTATCCTGCTGGAACAATTATAGCCAGCGGACTCAGCCGTGATTTTATGGAAAAGTTAGCCAGCAGCTTAAATATTAAGATTCAGGCTCTGTCTTCTTCCCCGGCCGTCGAAGCCTATGAAATTGTAGCCCCGAGAACCGGTCTGTATCAATCCTGGGTGGCAGTAGAAGATGAAGGCTGGACCAGATACATTCTTGATGAACAGGAATTCAGCTACCGGGTTCTACACGATGCTGAAATCAGAGCCGGCAATCTGGCCGCTTCTTATGACACGATTATTCTGCCCGATCATTACTCAATTGAGCTCTTAATCAATGGCTACCCCAAAGGCACCATGCCGCCTGATTATGTCGGCGGGTTGACCGCCGGTGGAGTTAACAACCTCAAAGAATTTGTCCGCCAGGGTGGGACCTTGATCTTCATGAACACTACCTGCGATCTGGCTGCTCAGGAGTTTAAAGCCCCGCTCAGAAATATCCTGGAAAAAGCCAAAGCTGAAGAATTTAATTGCGTTGGCTCAATCCTCCAGGCCGAATTTGATCTGTCCCAGCCAATAGCTTACGGCCTGAGCAATCCTCAGCCCATAATTTTTGCCGACAGCTGCGCCTTTGACCTCTATCCTTCCTTTACTGACAAAAATATCCCCAAGGTCATAGGCAGGTATGCTGGTGATAATTTGTTGCTCAGCGGCTGGATTTACGGCCAGAATTTAATTCAGCAAAAAGCAGCCGTGGTCGAGGTGCCAGTAGAAAAAGGCCGGTTGATTCTTCTGGGCTTTCCGGTCCAGTACCGGGCTCAGCCCCGGGGGACCTTTAAACTTCTTTTTAATTCAATTTTTTATGGCACAATCAAGAATAGCTCCGGACAGAAGGGTTGAAGAGCCGGCAGGCAGACAGATATGGGCCAATATAAATAGAAGGTTGAATTAACCGAATTGTAAATTAGTCTGGAAATTAGAGAACAGAGTTAACGATCAGACTGCCAGTTGCTGTGGTGCCTCTTCTATTTTTCTAACGGCCGAGTTGTCACCCGTGGTCCGGACAAGTTCAGCCACCGTTTCATGAAGAAGAGGATGCACCAGGTCGGGAGCAATTTCAAGCAAGGGAATCATCACAAAATTTCTAAAGCTCATTCTGGGGTGAGGAATCATCAGCTTCTGAGTTTGAACCACTGTCTTTCCGGCCAGCAGAATATCAATGTCAATAACTCTTGGCCCCTTATCAAAAGCCGGCCGGCGTTTCATTCTCTGCTCAATATCTTTAACTAAATCAAGAAGAGAGATAGGATTACAGGCGATTTCAATCTCCAGAACCTGATTATAAAACCAGGGCTGCTGCCGATAATCTACCGGCTCGGTTTCATAAACTGAAGACTGTCTCAAAATTCTGGCCCCTGCCTTTTCCAGCAAAAGGCGGGCCTGTTTTAAATGGCGGCCACGGTCGCCCAGATTGCTGCCAAGGGACATATAGTATTTCATTTCATTTTAGCCATAAATATTAGCACCATTCAGCTAAATTTCAATACCTTTGATAAAAAATATTTTTTTCGGGTAATCTTGTCTTTCCTTCCGGCTGACCACCCCCGAGACTTATTTCGAGCTAATCAGTTTTTTCAATTGCTAAACAGCCGCCTTTTTAATAACATAATCTTTTGATTTTTGGCCATGGATACAAATTGTAATTTCAGCAGCTATTTTGACGCCTTCTGTCCTGTTCGTTTCCTGGGTTTAAAATTTAACTGGAGGTTTTTAAGATGAGTCTAATCTACCTTGATAACGGAGCGACGTCTTTCCCCAAGCCTGAAGAAGTTTACCAGTTTATGGATTATTTTTACCGGCATTTTGGGGTAAACCCAGGGCGCTCCGGCTATGATCTCTGTCTTGAAGCCGGACAAATGGTGGAGGAAACAAGAAAACTGCTGACAGACTTTTTCGGCGGGCCTGATCCCAACCGGCTGTGCTTTGGTTATAATTCAACAGACGCTCTCAACCTGGCTATTTTCGGTTTGCTTCAGCCTGGAGATCACGCTATTACCACCACTCTTGAGCATAATTCGGTCCTCAGACCTCTCTATCATTTGTCCCTGGCGGGAGTGGAGGTGGATTATGTTCCTTTTGATAGCCAGGGTTTTATCGATCCTGATGACATCAAAAATAAAATAAAAAAGAATACCAGGCTGGTGGTGGTCAATCAGGCATCCAATGTTATCGGCACTATCCAGCCGGTGAAGGAAATCGGTTACCTCTGCCACGAAAAAGGAGTCACCTTCCTTATTGATGCTTCTCAATCAGCCGGGAAAATTCCCATTAATATGAAAGAGATGAACATAGATGTTGTGGCCTTTACCGGTCACAAATCTCTCCTCGGCCCAACGGGCATTGGCGGCTTGTGTATCGGTCCGGAAGCCAATATCAGGATCACCAGGGCCGGCGGAACCGGCGTCCGTTCGGCTCAGAGAACTCATCTCGAAGAATATCCCTGGCGGCTGGAATACGGGACTGGCAATCTCTTAGGAATAGCTGGCCTGAATGCCGGTCTCAAATGGGTTGTAGCCCGTGGTTTAGACAATATCCATGAACAGGAAATGAAGCTGACCAGAATGCTGGTTGAAGGTCTGAAGGGCCTGGAGGGTGTAACTCTTTATTGCCAGGACCATCTCGACCGGCATATTGGTGTCATCTCCTTCAATGTCAACAGTCTGGAAGCTCAGGATACAGGCATTATGCTGGATGTTGATTATAATATTGCCTGCCGGGCAGGCTTGCATTGCGCTCCACTGGTCCATGAACAGCTGGGCACAGATAAAATCAAAGGCTCGGTCAGGTTTGGAGTCGGGCCATTTAATACTGAAGACGAGATCAAATCGGCTATTCAAGCAGTTAAAGAGATTGCCGCTTTCAAAAGATAAAACAGGAAAAAGCCGGCGGCGAAATCAAGAAACCAAGCCATCAGGGCTCACACGCAGCCGTCAGGTTTGGGTAAGCCAGCCACCTTGCAAGCGCCTTTGGCCGGGCCTGATGGAAAAAGCTGATAAATATGCTTGAGGTTAAGACCAGTTTCATTTACCATTTTCCTGACCATCGGGGCCTGGCCTTTCTGCAGATAATAATCACGAATATAATTGACAATTCGCCAGTGTTCTTCGGTCATAGCCTGAATGCCTTCAGTCACTTTAGCCAGTTCTTCGGCTATTTCTTTATCCCAGACCTCAGGATTGATTAGAAATCCATCTTCATTCAGCTTAAGTTTTTTGCCTTTAATTTCCAGTTCAGCCATAAGCCTTTTCTCCTCACCACGACTCAATGAAATTATAGCCGATTATTGCGGCTGAGGCTATTCTGGCTGCTTTTCAGGCAACCAGACAGTAAAGACCGTTCCTGCCCCTGGTGCACTTCTCACGGTTATTTTACCCTGGTGGAGAAGGATGATGTGCTTGACGATGGCCAGTCCGAGTCCGGTTCCACCGGTTTTTCTCGAACGCGATTTATCAACAACATAAAATCTTTCAAAAATCCTGGGCAGCTGCTCTTCGGCCAGGCCAAGGCCCGTATCGGCCACTTCCATCTCTACCCCCTGATTTTTATTCTGCAGACTGATGGTTATCCCGCCCTGTTCGGTGTAGCGGATAGCGTTATCAACCAGATTTATGACCAATTGTTCCAGTAAAAAGGGATCAGCTTCAATAGTCACCAGCGGTTCCTGGTTAACCTTAAGAGTCAGGCCTTTTTTGGCGGCCTGAGGACCATAAATTTTCACCACTGATTGAACTATCTCGGACAGATTTACCCGTTCCTTTTCCAGCTTTTCGCCTTTTTCCTCCAGCTCTGATAACCGGGCCAAATCTTCAATCAGCCGGTTTAGACGGCCGGTATTTCTTTTGATAATGGCCAGATAACTTTTCCCTTCGGGACTTAGATTTTCTTCTTCCAGGGCTTCAATAAATCCACTGACGGCCGTCAGCGGTGTTTTAAGTTCATGGATCAGGTTTGCCTGGAATTCCTGTTTCTTTCTGGCCAGATCAACCCTATCGGTTATCTCGGCAAATCTCAACAAGAAGTGCTGCCGGGCTCTGAGCCAGCTCACCGAGCAGGAAAAGAAACGTCCTTGTCTTTCTATCTGACTGCTGACCGGTTTCAATTTCTCTTTAACCTGGTCAATAAGGGTATTCAACTCAGGCCAGAGGAAAGCCTGCCAGTAGAACTCCTGCTTAAGGTTCAGATCCGGGAACATCTTTCTAAGAGTCTCATTGGCCAGAATAATTTTCCCCTCGTTATCAAGAAGCAGCCAGCCCTCGCCAGTCTCCTCAAACAGTCCGGCCAGAATTTCCTGCTCCTCACGAAGATGAGAAGCCAATTCTTCTTTCTGGGAAATCAGCTGACTGACCCCGCCAGCCAGCTCACCCAGTTTTTTGAGAAGCGAAGCTCTGACCACCACCTGTTCTCCTGAGGTTTCTGCCTGGCTGATAATTGATAACAATTCGTTTAATGGCTTAAATAATTTTCTTAAATAAAAATAAATCAAAGCCCAGCTTAAGATTAAAGCCAGGCCGAAAACCGTCAGAAAATACTTAAGAGCTGATCGGTAGGCCATAGTTGCCAGGTCAAGATCACGGCTGACGCGGCAGGCGCCGATAATCTGCGAATCCCGCCTGACAGGAACAGCCACGTAGAACATCATCTTTTTCAGGGTATCACTGTAACGTGAGCTGGAGCCAATTTGGCCAGACAGGGCCCGATAAATCTCAGGCCGGTAACGGTGGCTTTCCAGCTCGGCTGCTTCTTTTTCACTGTCAAAAGTCACCTGGCCGGTGGCTTCAATTAGAGTGACTCGGATCCTGGACAGCCTGGCTTGAGTTATAAGAAGCTCACCTAAGTCTTTGTTATTCAGCTCCGGGAAAGAGCTAATTTCTGCCGTCAAAGTCAGGGCCAGTTCCTGGAGTTCATCCAGCTCTCTCTTTATCTCAACTGTCTTTTCTTTCCGGATAGTAACCAAGGCCACTGCCACCAGGATGATAAGGGGAATAGACCAGAGTGATAGGAGGCTTCGCCAGAAAAACCTTTTTAGCTTCATCTGAGTATCCAGAGGCTGATTCCTGAAGCTCAAAATTACCCCAGGCCTATTTGTAGCCTCACTGGCTGACATTATAAGTAATTCTCACCGAGAATAAAATCTTTTTTAATCATTTTCCATGTGCTAAAATATTTTTAAAGGAGGAGGAAGATGGATAGGTTAATCGTCTTAACCCTGAGTTTGCTTCTGGGGTTGATACCACTGCTGGCTTTTGGCCAAAAACTGGAAGAAGATGTTATCAAAACTTCGGCTGGCGATTTAAAGATTACCTTTATCGGTCATTCCAGTTTGATTTTGACTTTTGGAGGGCAAGTCATCCACTGCGATCCGGTGATGAGCGAAGGCAATTATCAGCAGCTTCCCCAGGCTGACTTGATTCTGATTACCCATGATCATTATGACCATTTCGACCAGGAAGCCCTGAAAATTCTGAAAAAGGATTCAACTATTATCGCTGGCCCGGCCAGCTGCCAGTCCAAGGTTCCCGGCCTGAAAGTCATGAAAAATGGCGACCGCCTGAATCTTCTCGGCCTGCAGATTGAAGCTGTGCCGGCTTATAATCTGGTTCATAAGAGGCCTGATGGCCAGCCTTTTCATCCGCGGGGAGCTGGTAATGGTTATATCATTACTTTTGGTGATAAGAGAGTTTATGTGGCCGGTGATACTGAAAATGTTCCTGAGATGAAAAACCTCAAAAACATTGATATTGCTTTTTTACCTATGAACCTGCCCTATACCATGACCCCGGAGATGGTGGCCGAAGCCGCTAAATGGATAAAGCCGGCCATTCTTTACCCTTACCACTATGGCGATACCAATACCTCCAGGTTAGTTACTCTCTTGAAGGAAACGCCGGAAATAGAAGTTCGTATCAGGCGGATGAAATAAACTCGCCAGGGAATAACCGAGGTTGAAAATCAGACCCTCAACTTTTAAAACAAGTCAAAGTCCCGGCCGGGCTTCAGCCAGATGTTTAAGCCGCTTTAAGCTGTCTTCTGGCTTTTAGTATATTTCGTATATCTTAAATTTTTTGTTAAGCAGCTTGACCAGCTCCATTGTCCAGAACGGCAAGGAAGATAAAACAACAACCAGTACCCAGTCAAATAAGGTCAGATTTTCAGTCTTAAAAATCTTTTGCATAAACGGGACATAAACAACCGAGAGCTGAAGGACAAGAGAAATCAGTAAAGCATAAATCAGTTTTAGATTGGTGAAAAAGCCCAGTCCAAAAATTGATTTCATCTGGTGACGGGAATTCAAGGCCTGGAAAAGCTGGGCGACAGCCAGAACGATAAAGGCTGCTGTTCTGGCCCGGCCCACTCCTTCTTTTTCGACAAAAAGAACATAAGTAAAGGCAACCAAAGAACAGAAAGCTATAAATAAGCCCTGAACAGCCATCAAGCTGCCTCTATTCCTTTCTATAATCGGCTCGTTAGGCTTCCTGGGCACTCGTTTCATAATGTCTTTATCAGGAGGATCAAAACCCAGTCCCAGAGCCGGCAGGCTGTCGGTGACCAGGTTGACCCAGAGGATTTGAATAGGTAAAAGTGGCACCGGCCAGCCTACCAAAGAAGCCACGAACATAACCATAATTTCGCCCAAATTGCAGGACAGAAGATAATGAACAAACTTTTTGATATTGTCATAAATAGCCCGGCCCTCTTCGACTGCGGCCACAATCGAGGCAAAGTTATCATCAGTAATAACCATATCAGAGACTTCTTTGGTTACATCAGTTCCGGTAATACCCATGGCCACTCCGATATCTGCTTCTTTAACGGCCGGGGCATCGTTCACTCCGTCGCCGGTCATGGCCACCACTTCCCCCTTTTTCTTCCAGGCCCTGACTATCCTCAACTTATGCTCGGGTGAAACGCGGGCATAAACTTGAATTTTTTCTACCCGTTTTTCCAGTTCCTCCTGGCTCAGGTTGTTCAGCTCTTCTCCGCTCAGGGCTTCCGAGCCTGACTGAAGCATACCCATCTCTGAGGCGATAGCTAGAGCCGTAATTTTATGATCACCGGTGATCATCACCGGCTTGATTCCAGCCTGGAGGCATTTTCCCATGGCTTCAATAGCTTCACTCCGCGGGGGGTCAATCATGGCCACCAGGCCGGTAAAAATCAGATCTTTTTCAATAGAAGAGGCCTCCATCTTTTCAGGCAAAGAAGGCATTACCCGGTAAGCACAACCCAGAACCCGGAGAGCCTGTTTAGCCAGGCTATCATTAACTTCCAGAATCTTTTTTAACTCTTCCCGGCCAAGGGGAACTTCCTCGCCATTAACCAGCAGCCGGCTGCAATTCTGAAGAAGAACATCGGGTGCACCTTTTACATAGGCCACATATTGCTCTTTAGAGCGCCTGATCATGGTCATCATTTTCCGCTCGGAATCAAACGGAATCTCCTCAACCAGGGGCTCCTGGTCTTCCAGTTTGTTTTTCTCCAGACCAGCTTTCAATCCGGCTGACAGCAAAGCCCCTTCCGTGGGATCTCCAGCTATTCTATACCGCCCATTTTCCTCAACCAGAGAAGCAGAATTGCAAAGCACTCCACAGGTTAGAGTTTTTAAAACCTCCGGATAGTCGGCTGGATTAACCTTATCTTGTTCTAGGCTGAAATCTCCCTCAGGCTCATAACCATTCCCGCTGACCGTAAACAGCTGCCCATTAGCATAGACAGCTCTGACCATCATTTCATTTCTGGTCAGCGTGCCCGTTTTATCAGAACAGATGACAGTAGCTGCTCCCAGAGTTTCAACGGATGGCAATTTCCGGATAAGGACATGACGTTTGACCAGACGCTGGACACCGAGGGCTAAAGCAATAGTTACAACTGCGGGCAGCCCTTCCGGTATGGCAGCGACCGCCAGGCTGACCGCCGTTAAAAAGACCTCAACTAATTTCCCGCCCCTGAGCCATTCCAGCAGAAAAACCACCGCCACCAGCCCAAAGCAGAGATAAACCAGCAACCGGCCGAATTGCTCCAGTTTCCTCTGGAGAGGCGTCGTTTCCATGGATATTTCCTGAATCATCCGGGCAATTTTGCCCAGTTCAGTTGACATGCCAGTCTGAACAACAATAGCCATGGCCTTGCCAGCCGAAACAGAGGTACCGGCATAGACCAGATTAGCCCGGTCAGCTAAGGGGATGTCTTCCTCCTCCAGCTCGACGCCGGTCTTATAGACCGGTGTGGATTCGCCTGTCAAACTGGCTTCCAGAACGGAAAAATTAGGAGTATGGGATATAATCCTGGCGTCAGCACTTATATTGTCTCCGGCCTCCAGTTCAAGGATGTCTCCAGGAACTACCTGGCGGGCAGGAATTTGAACTAACTGCCCATTCCTGATTACCCGGCACATCGGGGCAGCCATCTTTTTAAGAGCCAGCAGAGCTTTTTCCGCCTGGTATTCCTGAACAAAGCCAAGAATGGCATTAAGGATGACAATAGCCACGATGGCCAGGGCATCGATCCACTCACCCATCAGACCTGAGATGATGGCGGCTCCGATTAAGACCCAGATCAAAAATGATTTAAACTGATCAAAAAAGACCGACAGGCGTGAACGCCCCGGGGCTGCTTCCAGCTCGTTTGGGCCATATTTCTCGAGATTCTGGCTGGCCTGCTCTGAAGTCAGGCCTTTTTTTAAATCGGTACCAAAATGAGCGGCAATTTCTTCGGGTGAATATTTCCAGAACTTTTTCTCTGATGACGGTTGTTTCATTGACCTATTCCTTTTCTATCGTCTTATAAAAAGTTAATAAATTTTCTTTAGATCATATCATCTAACCCATAAAAACCGGCTAAGTTTTTTTATTCTGAGTATCCAATTTGAAGTTAATTACCGGCTGGTTTCCGCCAGCTCTTCCTCGTCATTTTAGTTTATGGCTCAGAAAGTTTCCCAATTTGTCCAGAACTTCCGCTACCACCGGCGATTCGAGCTTCAGTCCTTCCGACGGCATCCTGGCCAGCTCGACACTAACTGGAATCTGGACGATCAATTCTGTGCCATATCGTTTTGTCAGCTTTTCTGTTTCGTTCTGACCGTAAAAATTAGTTATCTGGCCGCAGTGAGGACAAATAAAATAGCTCATATTCTCTACCAGGCCCAGAGCCGGAATTTTAAGCCTGTCTGCCATCTGAATGGACCTGGCCACCACTACTGAGACCAGATCCTGAGGGGTGGTGACATAAATAAAGCCCTCCAGGGGCAGAGCCTGCATAACAGTAATGGCCACATCCGATGTTCCCGGTGGCATATCAAGGATTAAAAAGTCCAGCTCGCCCCAGAGAACTTCACCCCAGAACTGCTGGATAGCTTTACTCAAGAGTGGCCCCCGCCAGATAACAGGCTGTTCTTCGTTATCAACCAGAAAGCTGATGGACATGACTTTGAGCCTCTGTTCGGTCTCTACCGGACAAATAAAATCGCCCGCCACTTTCATTTCATACTTAGGAAGATGCATCATCCGGGGAATGCTGGCCCCGGTAATATCAGCATCGAGGATGCCGACTTTATAGTCTTTTTGTTTTAGAGCCAGAGCGGTAAGATAGGTAACCGTGGACTTCCCTACTCCGCCTTTCCCGCTCATCACTCCTATAAGATGTTTGATTTTATTCGGGCCGTCCTGCTTGTCCGGTTGACTCATCTCTCCTCCCGCTGACCTCAAATTTTTTTCATTCTACACCTAACCGCCTTAATGCCAAGAACAGATAATAGGTTGCAATTTACAGGAAACCGGGCTATTTCTTCACTGGATAAGGCGGTACCGGGGGAATATTTTTCTCCTCAGCCTTAAGTTTTTCCAGAACAACTTCAATGGCCTTATTAAGCTGCTCGTCAATTCCCTCATATTCCTTAGCTGGATCATTATCAACAAAAATATCCGGCTCGACACCTTCACCTTCAATTATCCACTTATCCCCTGCCAGGCTATAGGGAGCAAATTCCGGTTTGTTGAGGACCCCACCATCAACAATGGGCAAGCTGCCGCGAATTCCGACTACTCCGCCCCAGGTTCTCTGGCCAATCAGCGGGCCAAGATTATAATGCTTGAAACGATAAGGAAAGAGATCTCCATCTGAAGCCGAGAATTCATTGGCCAGGCAAACTTTTGGTCCCATAATGACTGCAGCTGGATCCCAGTTAGGAACTGAACCGCGAGCCACCTCAATAAAGGCCGCCTGCCGGAGCAGTCTCTCAATCAGCATAGGCGAAACATTGCCGCCGCCATTGCCCCGGACATCAATGATCAAGGCTTTTTTATTGACCTGCGGATAGAAATGTTTGACAAACTCATTCAGGCCGGCGACCCCCATATCGGGAACATGAATATAAGCTACCCGGTTATCAGTGGCTTTAGCCACCATCTCAGCATTTCTTTTTACCCAGTTGTAATAATAAAGGCTGTTTTCTCTCTCTATGGGCACAATGACTGTTTCTCTCGCTCCCTTCTCAGCCGGCTGAGAATTGACTTTGAGTCTTACCTGCCGTCCGGCTGTATTGACCAGCAGCTCATAGATATTTTTGACCTGATTAACCGGCCGGCCATTAATGGCAATTATATAATCACCTTCTTTGACCTTAACTCCAACTTCAGTCAAGGGCGAACGAAGATCTTCATCCCAGTTCTGGCCCTCCAGAATCTTTTCGATCCGGTAATAGCCGGTGGCCTGGTCTTTCTCCAGCTTAGCACCCAGCTGGCCAACGTTAACCTTCTTAACAACTGGCAGGTCGCCACCACCCACATAAGTATGGCCGCAATTGAGCTCGCCAATCATTTCACCGATTACATAAGTTAAATCTGCCCGGTGATTTACTGCCCTGGCTAAAGGCTCATACTGGGCCCTGACTTTTTCCCAGTCAACACCGTGCATATTAGGTGCATAGAAGAAATCTTTCATCTGGCGCCAGCATTCGTTATAAATCTGGGCCCACTCGGTCTGACGGTCCAGCCACATTTCCAGGCCGCTCAGCTCCAGTTTGTCTTCAATCTTTACCGGAGCCGAAGGTAAATCAATGATGGCGTAATCCTGGCCCCGGGCGACCAGCATCTTCTTCTGATCAGCAGAAATGACATAGGCCTTGACCTGACCCAGGTCTTTTTCTTCTCTCTTGCTAAGATCATAGTATTTGAAGCTACCCTGGCGGTCAGCCAGACTTCTTCTCAGGTAGTAAAGCCGGTCACCGGCTGAGGTCAAAGAAAAATAACTCGCCACCTCAACCGGCAGGGCTATGATTCTATCTTTAAGACCAGCTTCCTCCACTTTAACTGTCACTTTTCCAGCTGCTTCTTTAGCCGCGGCTCCAGCCGCCTTTTCTTTGTCCCCTTTTTCGCCTTTAGCCGTTTCCGCCGCCGGCGAAGCGACTTTGACTTCGTCGCTTTTCGGTTCAAAAGGCGATTTGGTTTCAGCCGTCAAGGTCACCAGATAAATCCTCGACATAGCTAAATAGGCATGATTGAATTCTGTCCGGCTGTAAACTGGATTAAAATCGCGGTTAGAGACAAAGAAAAGATACTGGCCGTCGCTACTGAAGCAGGGCGAATAAGACGAATACCAGTTATCTGTCACCTCAATGGTTTTTCCATTAGCCAGCGAATAAAGATAAATTTTATCTATGGAGTTTAGCTCCTGCTGAGAATAAGCTACCCAGCTCGAATCAGGCGACCAGGTGTAATCACGAATTTCCCAGGCTTTGCCTTTAGCCACCTCGACTATCTGTTTTTTATCAATATCGATATAGCGCAGGCGAAATAATCTATCTGACCAGAGAATCTTTTTACTGTCCGGCGACCAGAGAAGCGCATATTTGTAACAATCAGAGTTGGAGGTCAGCTGAACGGGCTGGCCAGAGCCGTCCTGGGGCCTGAGATAGATCTCATCCCCTCCCGTTTGGTCAGAGATATAAGCTATCCAGCGGCCGTCTGGCGACCAGGCCGCATCTCTCTCGTGGACACCGGAAGTATTGGTCAGGTTCCGGGCATTGCCGTTCTTAGCCGGGACGGTAAATATTTCCCCGCGGGCTCCGAACAACGCCCGGGCTCCATCTGGAGCCAGATCAAAACCGGTGATTTTATCAGCCACCCTAACCAGCTCGGCCCTCGACCCGGATTGATCATCAGCAATATAGACCGGAATCTTATTGACTTTTTCGCTGGCTAAATCCAGCTTATAGAGGTAACCACCGTTTTCAAAAGCGATGGCTCCCTGGCCAAGCGAAGGAAATTTTATGTCATAATCCTTAAAGTCAGTTATTTTCCTCGTATCTTTTGTCCCGACATCATAGGCATAAATATTTAAACGCTTCTCTTCGCCGCGATCTGACAGAAAATAGATTTTTTGCCCGCTCCACATCGGAATAATATCGAGGGCAGGATTACTGGTTATATTCTCAGTTTTTTTGCTTTTAAAATCATAAATCCAGATATCATCGGCCATCCCGCCCCGGTATCTTTTCCAGGTGCGAAATTCACGGAATATCCGGTTAAAAGCCAGTTTTGACCCGTCAGGCGAATATGAACAAAAACCGCTACGCGGCAAAGGCAGCTCTTCTGGAAATCCCCCGTCTTTCGAGACCAAATAAAGCTGGCCGTTAAAATCGTTCCATTCAGCCTGACGTGAACGGTAAACAATCTTCTGACCATCAGGGGTCCAGCCGATGATTAAATTATTTGGCCCCATCCGGTCAGATATGTCGTCACGAGCCAGAACCGGCGTGTAGGTCAAACGGACAGGATTGCCTCCCTCAGCCGGCATCAAATAGACCTCACGGTTGCCATCATACTCCCCGGTAAAGGCAATATATTTTCCATCCGGTGAAAACCTGGCAAAGGCCTCATAGCCAGGATGTGAAGTCAGCCTTCTGGCTGTTCCGCCCGAGGCTGGAACTGAATAGAGATCACCAGCATAAGAAAAAACGACCAGGTCATTATAAATGGCCGGGAAACGCAGTACCCTTGCTTCCTGGCTGGCCTGCAGGAATGAAGTCCCTGCCACCAAAACTAAGAAGGCAGTCAGTATTAAAAAATAAGACTCCAGATGTTTTCTGTTAAAAATAGCAGGCATTAAAACCTCCTCTCAGGTTAATCTTCATGATTATATATTTTGCCTGCTCTAGGTTGCAAGAAAAAAACTAAACAGAGCTTTAAGGCTCTTAGACAAAGCCGGGTCCGGTAAAAAATTTAGAGCCAGGCAATTGACTCTTCTGATGTTTTCGTCTATTTTTGTGGTTAAAAGCCCATGGAACAGAGTCTTTCAGGTTTATCGCCTGTTCTTCAGGCCCTGCTGGCTACTCTTTTTACTTACTTGATGACAGTAGTGGGGGCTGCCTCCGTCTTTCTATTAAAAAGTGTCGGCCAGAAAATTCTTAATTTAATGCTGGGTTTTGCCGCCGGAGTAATGGTGGCAGCCAGCTTCTGGTCCCTGCTGGCTCCAGCTATTGAGATGTCAAGAGGAAAGAACTTTCCTCTCTGGCTTCCGGCAACCGCCGGTTTTCTGCTTGGAGCCGGTTCGCTTTTTGTCCTCGATAAGATTTTGCCCCACCTTCATCTGTTCCTGTCCGAACAACTGGTTGAAGGCTTAAGAACTCACTGGAAAAAGACAACCCTGCTGGTTTTAGCCATTACTCTTCATAATATTCCAGAAGGCCTGGCGGTTGGCGTGGCCTTTGGAGCAGTTTCTCTCTCGCTGCCAGCTTCAGGTACATTAGGCGGAGCCATCGCCCTGGCCATAGGCATTGGGCTACAGAACTTGCCAGAAGGCCTGGCTGTTTCCTGGCCCTTGAGGGCAGCCGGCCTTAGCCGAAAAAGAAGTTTTTTCTTAGGGCAACTGTCCGGGCTGGTCGAACCGCTGGCCGCTGTGCTGGGCGCTCTGGCTGTAACCAGGATGATAGCTATTCTGCCTTATGCCCTGTCTTTCGCCGCTGGAGCCATGATTTTTGTAGTAGTCGAAGAGGTCATCCCTGAGTCACAGGGCTCGGGCGAGTCTGACTTATCGACCATTGGCCTTATCACCGGCTTCATCCTGATGATGATTCTTGATGTCGCCTTCTCATGAGGCCTGGTTGTTAGCCGCTCTTTTTTGCCTTCTCTGTTCAAAAAGTGAATAGACAACGGGGATAACTATCAGAGTAATAAAAGTTGAACTGGTTAAGCCGCCGATGACTACCCGGGCCAGAGGTGTCTGGACTTCGCTTCCTTCTCCGATACCGAGAGCCAGGGGAATCATACCAAGAATGGTAGTCAAGGCTGTCATGAGAATTGGACGCAGCCTTCTCCGGCCAGCCTCTTTGATCGCTTCCATCATCTCAAAGCCATCACGATGTCTTAAAAGATTAGTATAGTCAACGAGCAGAATGGCATTATTAACGACAATTCCACCCAGCATGATCATACCTATATAGGCCTGGACATTAATGCTGGTCCCGGTTAGCAATAGAATAAAAGCCACGCCAATCACAGCCAGAGGAACAGAAAACATGACGATGAGTGGATCCCGCAGTGACTCATAGAGCATGGCCATAATCATATAGACCAGAAACAAAGCCAGAATGATGCTGATCATCAATTCCCGGTTAGCTTTCTGTTGTTCTTCATAGTCACCGGTGAAACTGATAGAGAAGTTAGCCGGCTTCGGAATTGTCTTGATCGCCCGCTGAGCATCTTTAATCACCGAGCCAAGATCCCGGTTGGCAATTTCGCCTGAGACGTTAATTATTCTTTCCCTGTCTCTTCGCTCTATTTGCTGCGGTCCGCGCCCGCTCCGGACGGCGATAACGTTCCGCAAGCTCACCTGTTCCCCATCCGAGTTGGTTATGGTCAGATCGAGCAGGTCGTTGACATCAAGCCGCTCTGAATCTTTGACCTTGACCAGAATTCGATATTCCCGCCCAGCTTCTCTGAACTGGCTGGCTTGCGATCCAGACAGAATAGTGCTGATAAAATCGCCAATCTGGTTGACTGACAATTTCATTTCAGAGGCCTTCTCACGATCAATTACCAGACGCTGCTCTGGTGTGCCCTCCACCCGGCTGATGCTAACATCAGTTACGCCTTTTATCTTTTCCACCACTCTCTTTACTTCCTGAGCCAGGTTCTGACCAACCTCCAGGTCATAGCCTCGAATCTCGATCTGCAGCCTTTCTTCACCACCGCCGCCCCTCATGCCCATCATCATCTGCCCGCCAGTAGCTCTTGTCCGGATAATAGCTCCAGAGACATTTAATAGTTGCCGGCTCAGATCTGCTGCAATATCCAGGCTAGACCTGCTTCTCATAGCTTTTGGCACCAGTTTCAGAGTAACATTACCCCGGTTAGCTCCGCCTCTCCAGCCGCCACTGCCGGCTCTTTCTTCGATTGACTCTATTTCAGGCACCAGCTCTTTGACCATTTCTACGACTTCCCTGAGTTTCTGGTCCATAACCGACAGCCTGGTGCCCACCTCCATTTCAACCGTTACTCTTACTTCGCCTTCATCTGTCTCGGGCATATATTCCTGGCCTATAAACCGGAAGAGAAAAACGCTGATAATAAGAAGGAGTCCGGTAATCCACAGCACTCTTATCCGGTGGTGCAGGCAGTAATCCAGAAGATTTTTATAGCCGTTTTCCAGATTGGAGAAGATTTGTTTAGCTTTAAGGGCCAGTTTCTTCTCAGGATTATGTTTACCAATATTGTCGCCCTTCAGAATCTTGCTGGCCAGCATCGGCACTAAGGTCAGGGCCACAATCAGCGAGCAAGCCAGGGAAAAGGCTACGACATAAGCCAGCTGCTTGAACATAATGCCAGAAGCTCCCTGAACAAAAAGCATCGGCAAAAAGACAATTAGAGTCGTCACTGTGCTGGCGATGATAGCTGAGGTGACTTCGGTGGCGCCATCAACTGCCGCCTTTTTCAAAGCTACACCCTCTTCTCTCATCCGGAAGATGTTTTCCAGAACGACGATGGAGTTGTCAACCATCATGCCGATACCCAGGGCCAGGCCGCCCAGACTCATGACATTTAGAGTAAACCCGCCAAAATACATCAGAGTAAAGGTGGCAATAATCGAAATAGGAATCGACAGGGCAATGACCAGGGTGCTTCTAATATTGACCAGGAAAAACAGCAAAACCAGAACAGCCAGCAAACCGCCGTATAAGGCTGAAGTCCCTACATTATTAATGGCATCCCTGACATATTTAGCATTGTCCCTTAAGACTATGAATCTAAATTGTGGATAATCTTCCTTGACCAGCTGCAGCTCTTTATAAACTCCATCGACCACGTTAACCGTGTTTTCACCTGATTGCTTGTAGACAGACATTGATATGCTTGGCAGGTCATCTACCCTGGCTACTCTTGTCACCCGTCGGTTGGTGTCTTCAACATTAGCAATGTCTTTAACCCGAATGACACCTCCCTCTCGCACAGCCACAATCGTTTCTTTTATTTGATCTATACTGGTATAAACTCCCGGAATCCTGACTGTAATTTCATAATTGCCTTTTTCAATTGTCCCGGCTGGAATATCAATATTTTCCTGTCTGATTTTGCTGATAATTAGATCCAGAGGCAAACCAAGGGCCTTAACCTTATCCGGGGACAGATTAACCTGGATCTCTCTTTCCAGACCGCCCCAGACATCAATTGAAGCCACTCCTGGCACTCTTTCCAGCCGGTAAGAGACCTGCTCATCTATGATTCTTCTGACCTGAAGCGGATCAAGTTCGGTCAAAATGCCAATGGTCAGAATTGGGCTCTGAGCGGGGTCAAACTTTCTCAAAGTCGGCCGCTGAACTTCTTCCGGGAACCGGCCGACAATCCGGTCTATTCTTTCTCTGATTTCATTAGCCGCCTCATCAATATTTGTTCCCCATTCGAACATGACCCGGACCGTGCTGCCGCCCTGGGAAGAGACCGAAAAAATCTCTTCGACTCCAGGTACTGAACTTAAAGCTTCCTCAATTGGCCTGGTTATTATTTGCTCCATTTCTTCCGGAGCTGTATTCGGATATGAGGTGGAAACATTCAGGGTTGGATAAGTAATGTCGGGCATCAGGTCAACCGGCAAGCGGCTTAAAGAGATAAAGCCCAGAACCAGTACGACCAGGATAAGCATGCTGACAAAAATCGGCCGTTTTATAGAGAATTCAGACAGATTCATTATTGTCTCCCCGATTGAGAATATTAGATGAATAATAAATTAAGGATAAGCCAGTCAACGGCGCCCCCCGGCAAACTTATTGCCTGCCTGAGAACTGCCACTCTCCACTCCTGTTTCGGGCAGAATGATACCCATCCCATCCTGCAGCAGATGCTGCCCCAGGGTAACAACAAAACCGGACAGGCCAGCCGGCTCCACCACTTCCGCTTTTTCTCCCTCAACAATGCCCGTCTTGACCGGCTTGAAGTAAGCTTTTTTGTTTTCAACATCGGCCACAAAAACACCTTGAGAATTACCCCGGCTAACTATGGCGCTGAAAGGCACAATTCTGGCATTTTCCCGCCGGTCGAATTCAACCTCTACATTAACAAACATGCCTGGCTTCAGAACATTATCCTCATTATTAATGTCAATTTCCACGCGGGCCTGTCTGGTCGTTTCCCTGAGCAGCGGAGCAACTCTGGTCACCTGGCCCTGGAAGAGACTACCGGGAAAGACGCTGGAAGCGACCGTCACCTCCTGGCCAACTTTTATTCTGAAATATTCTTTATCGGTGGCATAGATCACAGCTGTGATGGGCTGGAGCTCGACGATAGAAATAATTGGGGTGTTAGCTGAAAGCAGGGCGCCCTCATCAACATATCTTTCTCCAACATAGCGGGTATTTCCCCCTGTTTCCCAGCTGGCAATAATCCTGGTATAAGAGAGGTGAAGACGGGCAGTTTCCAGAGCAGCTTCACGGTTGGCTACCTGAGCTTCAGCCACCTTAAATTTTGCTTCCTGGGATTGAAATTGAGCTTGACCGGCATCATATTGGGCATCAGAATAAATGCCTTTCTGGTGAAGGGCAACCGCTCTTTCCAGATCTTTTTTGGCCAGTTCAAGAGCACTTCTGGCTTCTTCAAAATTGGCTTTGGCCACCTTCAGGTCGGCTTCAGCCTGGGCGACCTGTTGCTGGTATTCTTCATCATCCAGCTGAGCCACTACCTGTCCGCGAGAGAGTTTATCACCAATATTGACATACAGCTTTTTAAGCTTGCCTGATACTTTGGGAGCGACCACGAATTGAGATTTGGGAATTAAAGTGCCAGAAAACCGGCCGACATCCCGAATCAGGCCATTTTCGACGGGGCTTAATACCACCGCTACCACCGGCCCCCTATTATTGTTGGTCGCGGCCTCTTTAAAGATGGCCTGGGTGATTCTCCACAGAAGTAAGATAACTACTAAAATTCCAATCAGCCATAGAATTTTCTGGGTAAGGCTCATTTTTTTTATTTTTTCTGATAATTTCATTTTTCTGCCTGTCTCCTCTTACAGTTTGTTTCTATGATTAGATAGAAATCAGTCCATTTTTAATACCGACACTTGCTGGCGGTCACGGCCTGACCCCATGACCCGGTCCAGGCTGGCTAATGATACATTGTAGTCAATCAGAGCCTTAAGTTCCATGGTCTGAGCGTTGGCCAGGTCTCGTTGATATTGAAGAACCAGATAGTTAGTACTCAAGCCAACTTTGAACTTTTCTTCTTCGGCCGAAAGCTTCTGTTCGGCCAGTTCCCGGGCTGTGCGATAGGCCAGGGCCCGTTGATAATTGGTTTCGACCGCTCTAACTGCATTGCCTATTTCCAGGTCAAGTTGCAGCTGCTGGTTTTTAAGCTTCAGCCTGGACTGTTCAAGGCTGAGCTTGGCCTGGGCATAATTCGCCCTGGTGGTAACATTACTGAGAGGGAAGTTTAAGACCAGACCAATTGACCAGTTTTTATATTTAAAATTAAAAGCGTCCTTTAAAGCATCCGATTTCTTCCCTGGTATCTTATCGATGACCACTCCAGTCAGAGGATTATTGTCCTGATAGACCAATTGGTCTCCGGAGATCCCCGGGCTCCAGTAGCCAAGGGTAAACTGAAGATTGGGCAAGAGCTGATTTTTGGCATAGCCAAAACTGAATTCCCGGCTTTTCAGTTCGGTTCTAATAACCTCAAGGTCCGGGCGTTTCTCCAGAGCGATAGCTATCGCCTCTTCATAGCTTATTTCTCGTTTCTCAACCGAAGGAGAATCGGTAGGGATGATCTGAACCTGTTTGACTCCTTCCATTTCAGCCCCGAGGTTGATGACCACCTTTAACTGGTCTTCATAATTCTTGACCAGGGCTTCGGCTTCCAGAATATCAGCCTGACGGGTACTGACTTCGCTTTCAGCCGTGAGTAGTTCTATTGGAGGCAAGGTTCCAGCCTCGATCTCCATTTTGTTCTTTTCCAGCAGCTCCTGAGCCAGTTTTATAGATTGCTGGCGGACTTTAAGATTTTCCCGGGCATAGACCAGATTCCAGTAGGCCAGTTCAACATTATAGATCGTGTCTTCCAGGATCTTCTGAAAATTTTCTTCAGAAATTTCCTGGCTGTAGCCGGCTATAATAATATCCCGGCGGCCATACTTTAAGCCAAAATCACGCAGCAGCGGCTGACTGAAATTCAAACGGAAAGTACTCCCGAAGCGTGGATTAATTGTCTGAAAACTGCGGTTGCTATCATTAACATAACTGTAAAGACTGGCCGAGAACGAACCACCGGTGGGGATATTTTCAGACAGCTGGACAGTATAATCATCCTGCTTGGTGACCACCAAGTCTGAAGCCTCAAGGAAAGAGTAAGAAGCTGTTTTCGTATTTTGATTGTTATAATTGAAGTTAATGGACGGTACGAACTTTTCACTGGCTAAAGTCACATTCTTATCAGCTATTTGAGGCGTGAGCATTTCGGCTTTAAGATTAAGGTTATTTCGAAGAGCTTTAAGCAGGCAATCTTCAAGAGATAACTCCAACTGCTTCATGTCGCTGATTTTTGAAGGTAGTCCGCCCGATATCTTTTCCTGAGCCTCTCCGGCTCTGGCCATCAATATATTAATCTGGCTGAAAAAAATTAGTAACCAAAAAATATAAATCAGCCCCGGCCTGACGTTAAACCGCTGTTTAACCATCAAATCTCTCCTGATATTTTTTGTATTTATTTTATTTTCAATAGCCTATTTGATCATTTCAATTAATTTACAGAAATAGTTCATTGGTTTTGACGTTATAACCGATTGTTTCTTCCAAAAAAAGTTCTGGTTAACTTTTCCGCTGGATTCGAGTCAACCAGAGCAACCTGATAGGCTGGGCTTTAGAGTTCAGGTTTTAGCTTCATTTTAATTTTTTTATCAGAGCCTGAAGCAGGTTATTATCAACCTTAAAACCAGCCTGGAGGGCTTTTTGAGCAAATTCCCAGCTTAACTCATACTTCTCCCGATGGAAATAAATCACGGCAATATTGTTATAAATTAATCCATTCTGGCTGTCCTCGGGATTCAAAACCAGAGCTTTCAAGAAAAGTTCGAGGGCCCGTTCTTCATTTTTAAGGGAGAACTCTACCATCGCCAGATTAATAACCGTCCCCCGGTCTTGAGGGTCAATTTTCAAGGCTTCTTCAAGCCTTATTCTGGCTTCATCCAGTTTGTTCTGTTGAGCCAGAGCCAGACCCAGGTTGTTGTAGCCCAGAGCCAGATCTGGCTGCTCGGCTATAGCCCGCCAGGCTTCCTCCTCAGCTTTTGGCCAGTCCTTTATATTGAGATAAGCATAGCTGAGATTAAGGCTCAGAGCCGGATCTTTAAAACCAAGTTGTCTGGCTGTTAATAAGAATTTGATGGCCTGCTCCAGATCACCCTGCTGTAAATAACAAAGTCCGAGCCCGCCGTAGGCTTCAGCCATCTTAGCCTCAATCTTTATCGCCTGCTCAAAGGCTTGTCTGGCTTCTGACCACTGACCGAGGTCAGTCAGGCTCACCCCCAGGTTATAATAGGCCCGGGCTGATTCAGGCTCCTTGGTCAGTATTTTTTGATATTCATTTAAAGCCTCAGCTGGTTTTCCGCTGTCGCGCAGGAGATTGCCCAGAAGGTTCCTGGCCTGAGTTGACTCCGGCTGAAGGGATAGTGCCTTTTCAGCATATTCCCTGGCTTTAATCCTGTCTTTTCTCCGCCAGTAAATTTCTCCCAGATTTGAATAGGCTGAAGCATAAGACGGCCAGAGCTCAATAGCCTTTAAAAATTGTTGCTCGGCTTCATCCAGCCGGCCCTGCTTGAAATAGACATCACCAAGATTATGATAGGCTGGAGCCAACCGGGGATTAAGTTTTATAACCTTCAAGTAAGCTTTTTCAGCCTCAGCCAGCCGGTTTAGCTCGCTCAGAGCCACGCCCAGGTTATATAAGGCCTCAGAAAAATCGGGCTTAATCTCAAGAATTATTCTATAAAGGTTAACCGCCTCCTGAGTCCGCCCTGCCTGCCTGAAAGAGATGGCTTGAAGATTCATGGTTTCCAGGTCACCCGGATTAAGGAGCAGGGCTTCGCCACAAAAATCAGACGCCCGGTCATAATTATTTTTTTCCAATTCGAGTTGAGCTAACATCAAAAAGACATCACTCAGGCATTTAGTTTCCTGGCCTGGCGGGCCAGAGCCTGAGGCAGAAAAGAGCAATGTTATTTCCTTAAGCTGGGTGATATTTTCCCGGATCTTAAGGTAGCTGCCTTCAATTCTGCCCTGAATCTCAGGCGAAAAAGGAAAAACAACAGGCTCGAAGCTCCGTTGACAGCCGAGTCTGATTATGTTCTCGTTAGCAACATCAAAATTATGACCTTCACCAGAACAACTCATGACTGATCCCTGGTCCGGAACATGAACAGCTCCAAAGACATGTCCGAGTTCATGTTTGATGAGTTTTTTGAGACCGGCCTGGTCAGGAGTATAAACAATAATAATCGTCGAAGCTTTAAACAGAGCCAGCCCTGAATATTCTGATTGGAGATCAGAACGGGCGGTTACGGCCAGAACCAGATCAGCTCCCCTGCCTTTGATGGCAGTTCTGAATTTTTCTGCCAGTTCCTGAACGTTTCGGCTACCTTGATCTGACTCCCAGGTAGCCCAGCCGCCGGGAACAAAAGTCAGACCGAAAAGACGTTTGAATTCAGCTGCTACTTCCCTTAAAGCAGATTCTACCTGGCCGGTAGCTCCAGGGAGCCGAAATAGATAGCTATCAGCCAGTAACTGGACTTTGATCTCACGCGTCTGGCGAGAATCATTCCGGCTCAGATTCGGCTGGGAAAAGCCCTGGCTTTTAGCTGCCAAAGCTTCAGGGCCGGCAGCCAGCATTAAAAGGCCTAAACTGCCAGCCAGGATGTCTCTTACCCTTCTTCTTAGCTTAGCCAGGCCACCGGAACTGGCCTCAGCAACTCTAAACACCTGCAATTCGGTCCTCAACTTCCATCTGACTGAACAGGTCAGGGTTAACGTCTGACCTGCTCCGCTTTTTTACCTTGTGTCCGCGGTGAGGACTTGAGGGGTTCTAAAACCGGTCCGGTCCCGGCTTCAGCCGAACTGCCGATCACCCGGCCAGTGCAGTCTAAGGCTTCAAACCGGTAAGTATAATTTTTCCCTTTATCCAGATAGGTATCCAAATAAACCAGATGGTCATAGCTCAATTCGCCTTCAGTGAACTCTTTTCTCAACTCATAACTCCCACCGGTCATTTTGCGCCAGAGTTTGTATTTAGCCACATTGTAAGGAGCCGCCTTGCTGACCACCACAGTTATCCTTCCATAGTCCCGCCTGATAATCCAGGCCGATTCTGTCCGCCTCTCAACCTGCAAATCAATGGTGATGACCGGAATAAAGCCGATACCAGAGGCATTAAAGGCCGCAGCCGGGTTGTCCGGGTCATTCGAGCTAATAGTGAAAGTAGCGCTTTCAGCTCCGGTATTGAGGGGCGAGAATCTGATGGTCAGTTGTTTCGAGCTAAAAGGAGAGATAGTTAAAGGCAAAGCCGGGCTGAGATGAGCGAAATCGGTTGAACCGGAGCTTCTGGTAACACTGTTGATGATGAGATCGGCTCCACCGTCATTGTAAATGGTCACAGCCAAATCCTGATGTTCACAGACATTTATCTGATTGAAAACTAATTCGCCGATTGGCAATCTGATTTTGGGCTTGTTCTCCGGAGTGGTGACTGAAGCCTCATTAGAATAAGCAGAATCTCCGGCCGAGTTGAAAGCCTTAACCCGGTAATAATAAGTGGTCAGGGCTGAGAGCCCGCTATCGTCATAAGTGGTCTGCCCCTCGCCGGCCGTCCCGATGGACTGATAGGCACCGCCGCTTCCCTCTTTCCTTTCTATTTTAAATCCTTCCTCGTTATAAGAATTATCCGTCCAGGTTAATCTGACCTGAGAATAAGAAGTGGCTGCAGCCTGGAGACCGGTTGGTGCCGTCGGCGCGGTCAGAGCTGGAGTGGTGACAGAAGCTTCATTGGAAGAAGCTGAATCTCCGCTGGCATTAAAGGCCAATACCCGGTAAGTATAGGTGGTCGTCTCAACCACCGCCGTATCAGAGTAACTGGTAACATTGGCGGCCAGAGTGGTTAAAGTGCCCCAGCTACCGCTCCCGCTTTTTCTCTCCACTCTGAATCCTTCTTCCCCGCTTGATTTATCCTGCCAGCTCAGATTAACTTCCCTTTCGTTAATAGCCTCAGCCGTTAGATTAGCTGGAGCAGCTGGCCTGGTCAGCACATTGAGTTCATTGGAATAAGCTGAGTCACCGGCATTGTTATAAGCTTTTACCCGGTAATAATAACTTGTAGCTTCATTAAGTCCGCTATTGGTATAGGTGGTTACCCCGGCTCCGAGACTGGCCACCTGTCCCCAGCTGCCGGCCGCACCTGTTTTTCGTTCCACAATAAAACCATCTTCAATTAAAGACAGGTCATCCCAGGCGAGACTGGCCTGGGTCTGAGTAACAGAGGTACTCCTTAAATTAACCGGTCTGACCGGCGGAAGTTTTATCCGGCTGATAAAAGCATCTTCAGTGAGGTAGCCGCTACCTCCGCCCGGGGTGGTGAAAGGACCACCCAGAACCGGGAAATTGGTGGAGGTGGTGAAACCTGCCAGGCAACCAAATCCATAGGCATCAATGGCTATTCCGTTGGCCTCTTCGTTTCCACTGCCTCCAAGATAGGTCGAGTAGTGAATGGCCGAACCGCTGGCTCCAATAACAGTTAGAAAAGCCTCCCGGCTACCCGCATAGGCCGAGTAGTTAGTCCCGGCCAGCGGGTAGTCACTTGAATCTGTCGCTCCGGCTACCACCGCTTCGCCAGTCTGATTGACAGCAACTGACAGGCCGTAATCCCCGGCCATCCCTCCCAGAAATCCACTGTATTCCAGAGTCGAGCCATCAGCTTTAACTTTAGTTATATAAGCATCTCCATTGCCATTATAAGTAGAGTCAGGCCCGACTATCACCGGAAAGCCATTGGAAGATGAGGTACTCCCGGCTACATAAGCACAGCCAGCACTATCCACGGCCACGCCAGTCCCATAATCATCCGAGGTGCCTCCAATATAACCGCAATAAACTAAGGATGAACCTGAAGAGTTAACCTTGGCAATAAAAGCATCCAGCCCACCTGAATGAGTAAGTTTTGGTCCGGTTCTGACCGGAAACTGCTGGCCAGGAGTGGAGACAGTATAACCGGTAACATAAATATTGCCATTAGCATCTAAAGCCAGCCAGCTACCGTTATCATCCTGATTGCCGCCGAGAAAACCACTGAACTCCAGAGCATTGCCTGCGGCATTGACCCTGGTTACAAAGACATCCTTACCACCATTGAAGCTTTGATCCGGACCGACGGCTACCGGAAAATCACTGCTTTCAGTCGTTCCGGTAAGACAGGCCCGGCCAGAAGCATCTATGGCCACCGCACAGGCCAGATCAGTCGCCGTCCCGCCCAGATAGCCGCTATAAACGAGGCCGTTTCCCTCAGCATTCAATTTAGTAATAAAGGCGTCGCTAAACTGAGTAATATTGCCGTTGTAGCTGGTATCAGGGCCAACTATGACCGGGAAATCTGTGGAATAAGTAAAACCACAGATATAGGCACAACCAGAGCTATCAACCGCCAGGCCCGTTCCGCTTTCATTAAAACTTCCCCCCAGGTAACCACAGTAAATCAGATTTCCCGAGGCGTTGACCTTAGCGACAAAAGCATCTGTTCCGAGGGATGGCCCGTTAAAAACCGTTTCCGGTCCGACCACCACTGGAAAATCAAAAGAAGCCGTCCAGCCAGTTAAATAAACATTGCCGAGGCTGTCGCCAGCAACCGCCAGAGCCCGGTCATTCGACGAGCCGCCCAGATAGCCGCTGTGGATAAAAATGGCCGGGTCAATGACCAGAGGCAGGGCCGGGTCATAATTTCCAGCCTTAAAGCCGTAGATTATTGACACCAGGCCGGACGCATCGGTCTTTCTATCATAAATCAGGTAATTAATTGAGACCTCAATCTTTTGTCCATTTTTTAGCTGATAGGCCACCGGCCGCCGGTCAAGAAAGCTTCCAGCTTCGGTTGTGATTTCAAGCTCCCCGTCTTTATTGAGTCTAATATCATTAGCTCCGGAATACTCCAGCTTGAGGTTAGAAACTGGCGTTCCAGGATCAAGAATAAATTCTGATTTTAAATGGTTGTCTTCTGTTCTGAAAGTCAGGTCAACTCCAGGCCAGACCGCCGGGTATTTGACCTCTGAGCAAGCTCTAAGCCCTGTTTTCCAGTCTTCTGGCTTTCCTTTAAAAAAGGAAACAACTGGAGCGGAGTCAGCGGATAGACCGGCTGGCTGGCTTGAGCCATTCGTCCCCAGAAAATCAAGCCTGACCGTCTGGCGTTTGGCCTGAAGGCGGCCTGTTAGCTCTTTACCGGCCGGATCAAATTGGAAAAGTGAAATAGTCAATCCACCGGGGGTGAAATAAATATTTTTTTCTTTCCCGGCCAGATAATAATTTACCCGGCTATCAAGCTGACCCTGGTTAGGAATAAAATAGAGCGGCCAGCTTTCTGTGGCCTTAAAAGACATGGGCCTGTCCAGAGCGGCCATCCCCTGCCGGTCGCGGCTCGCCTGACCAGCCGTCAGACCGGTTTCTGTCTGGAAACTACCCATCAGAAGAAAACAGGTGGCAATTAACATAATCGCCGCCAGCCTGACCAGGCCTGAGGCCTGTCTTTTAGACTTATTGATTCTCTGGCTCATTTTTTTCTCCCCTTGGCAGATAAAATCCTTATAAATAAGAAACACTGTTTTCATCTGTAGAATAACAATTTAAGCCGCCGTCCGTCAACTTATTATTTTGTTTTAGATTAGCCTTAAAAAATTTTATTTTTTATTCCAGCTTTTACCTTGACACCCACCTGTTATAAGTATAACTTTAAGTCTAAAAATAGACTTGATTTTTGAAGAGCGAAACAACTGAAGAGGCTAAATGACATGACTGATAGTGACGGAAGCCCAAGTAGCAGCCGGGCAGCTTTTTATTACCGGTTGATTGGTGCTGGCCGGAAGGCTAATTGTCATCTGGTTCTGAGATTGCGACCTTAGACGATTCACCTCCGGCCTGAGTGCCAGGCGGATCCGGCTGGCGGAGGTGAGTTTTGACCATAAAAACAATCCATCTTTCCCCTCAACCAGGCTTAAAGAACAGTTCTACTCCCTCAAAACCGTCGTCAGTTTTTAGACAGGCAAAACCAATCCTATCTTCTATCCTGGCCTGGAGGTCAGACTGATGCCGCCGAAGAAAAAAGGGATCTGGTCACGTCTCACCAACGACAAGGCTGAACCACAGAAAAGAGCCGAGCTAATCCGGGATTTTAGCCAGTATGAGCACCGGCTGATTGAGCTCTGCTCTCAGCCTCTGACCGATGCTCTGGGCCAGCTCCAGGCTTCCCTCCAGGGCCTGACCACCGAACAAACTGACGACCGGCTCAATGAGTTCGGACCGAATGAGCTCAGCAGCAAGAAGAAACTGAATTTCTGGGCAGACATCGGCCGCCGCCTGAAAAGCCCGTTAGTCATTCAACTGCTGGCTATTGCCATTATCTCAGCCATTATCGGCGAATCTAAATCAACCCTGGTGGTCAGCCTGATGGTCTTGCTGAGCATCGGCCTCTCCTATGTCCTTGATCATAGATCATTTCAGGCTGTCGAAGCCCTCGGTAAACGGGTTCAGTCGAGAACTCTGGTTTTAAGGAATGGAGTTGAAACTGAAATCAAGATTTCGGAGGTGGTGCCAGGCGATCTGGTCATTCTTCAGGCCGGATCAATTATTCCGGCTGATGTCAGGCTGGTGGCGGCCAAAGACTTTTTTGTCAGTGAATCAGCTCTGACCGGCGAGTCGATGCCGGTGGAAAAAACCGCAACGGCACCGGCTTCTCCGGTTAAATCCGCCCTGGAACTCAACAATGCCTGTTTTCTTGGGACTTTCGTCACCAGCGGCACAGCCAGAGGTGTGGTCATAAATACCGGCCGCCAGACACTTTATGGCGCTATATCTGAAAAACTGGCTGAAGAACCTCCGCTGACCAGCTTTGACCGGGGAGTGAGTGGCTTTACCTTCCTCATGATCAGGTTCATGCTGATCATGGTTTTTGCCGTTTTTATGATTGTCGGCCTGTCCAAGGGCAACTGGCTGGAAGCACTCCTCTTTGCTGTGTCAGTTGCTGTTGGGCTAACGCCTGAAATGCTACCGATGATTATGACTGTTAACCTGGCCAAAGGGGCGCTGTCCATGGCTAAGAAAAAGGTCATAGTCAAGCAACTGCCGGCCATTCAGAATTTTGGGGCGATGAATGTTCTCTGCACAGATAAAACCGGCACTTTAACCCAGGACCGGGTGGTGCTGGAAAAGCACGTGGATATCCTGGGGAATACCAGTGAAGATGTAATGAATTATGCTTATCTTAACAGCTATTTTGAGACCGGTCTTAAAAACCTCATTGACCGGGCTATCCTTGAACATGAAGAGCTCGAAGTTGGCGAAAATTGCCGCCTGGTCGATGAGCTTCCTTTTGATTTTGAGCGCCGCCGGATGTCAGTAGTGGTTGATTATGAAGACAATCATGTCCTGATCTGCAAGGGAGCAGTCGAAGAAATATATTCCTGTTGCAGCGGCTATCAGATTGGCGATGAAGTTTACCCTTTAATTGAGATGATCAGAACAGACCTGTTTGAAGAAGTGGAGAGGCTTAACCGTGAAGGTTTCCGCGTTCTGGGCATTGCTTACCGGGAATTTCCTAAGACCAAAACGGTTTTTACCGCTCAGGATGAGAATCAGCTAATACTTCTTGGTTACATTGCCTTCTTTGATCCGCCCAAAAGTCAGGCCTCCGAAGCCATCAGCCTGCTTAAAAAGGCCGGAGTAAAGGTTAAAGTCCTGACCGGTGATAACGGGCTGGTCACTGAAAAGATTTGCCATGAAGTAGGCATTGAAATTGCCAGCCTCGTTACCGGTAGTGATTTAGCCAATCTGCCACCGGAAGATTTTTCAAAGGTGGTGGACACCAACAATGTCTTTGTCAAACTATCTCCTTCCCAGAAAGAAGAGATTGTCGAAGCTCTGCGGAAAGGTGGCCAGGTAGTCGGCTTTCTGGGTGATGGCATTAATGATGCTCCAGCTCTGCGGGCGGCTGATGTCGGCATTTCGGTTGATTCGGCCGTGGATGTAGCCAAGGAATCGGCTGATATTATTCTTTTAGTTAAAAGCCTGCTGGTTCTGGAAGAAGGGATTATGGAGGGCCGCCGGGTTTTCGCCAATATCATTAAATATATCCGCATGGCGGCCAGTTCGAATTTCGGCAATATGCTCAGTGTGGTTGGAGCCAGCTATCTATTGCCCTTCCTCCCTATGAGACCAATCCAGATTCTGACCAATAATCTTCTCTATGATTTTTCCCAGACCGGCATCCCCAGCGACCGGGTAGATGAAGAGCAGATGGCTGCCCCGCGAAAATGGGATATCGGCCAGATCAAAAAGTTCATGCTCTCTCTTGGTCCGGTCAGCTCAATTTTTGATTATGCCACTTTCGGCTTGATGTGGTTTGTGTTTAATTGCCGTGGTTTTCTCGATCCGGCGGTCTCCACCAGCCAGAAGGAATTTCTGGTCAAACTTTTCCAGACCGGCTGGTTTGTGGAATCACTTTTGACCCAGACTCTGGTTGTCCACATCATCCGGACAAGGAAAATACCTTTCATTCAAAGCCGACCTTCCTCCCAGTTGCTGCTGACCACTCTGGCCATTATGCTTTTTGGAGCCTGGCTTCCCTATTCCGGCCTGGCCCCGGCACTCGGCCTGGTTCCACTACCGGCCAGCTACTGGCTGTGGATTGCTGGCTTTCTTCTGGCTTACTCAGTCCTGACCCATCAGGTAAAGGGCTGGTTCTTTAAAAAGTTTGGAGGTGTGTGATGGATACTTTACTCGATGCTCTTCAGGAAGGACGGCTGTTTGAGCTGCCGGAAAGCGACAAAACTCATGCCCTGCAGTTTCTGGCTCATATTATAGAAGCATTTCCAGAAACGCCGGCTGGGACCGATGTAGTTGGGCTGGTGTTAAAACGGGAAGAAATAGCCAGAACTGGCCTTGGTCAGGGCTGGGCCTGTCCTCATGCCAGGGTCCGGTATGACGAGGACTTAAAATGTGTTATCGGCTGGAGTCCAGCCGGAATTGACTATGGGGCACCAGATAAAAAGCCAGTCTCAATTATTGTTATGCATGTTGTCCCGGACAATCAGCGCAGTCATTACTTAAAAGAAATCTCCATTCTGGCCAAGGCTTTGACCACCTATCCCGAAGTCGAGCGGGTTTACCGGGCTAAGAATCTGGATGATGTCAGGCTCTATCTGCTGGATATGATAGAGGCTACTAAGAGTTCAGCTACCCCGGACGCCAGGGCCAGAATGATCAGTCTCCAGACCAAGCCGGTAGTTGCTGGCCAGCCATTGCCCGAACTTAACAATTTAATCATCGAACCAGTGACGATTATTGCCGGACCGGAATTAAAGCCAGTTATTCTCTCCCAGAATCCTTTTCTGACTGAAAGCCTGGAAGCCATCCCCAACTTAGTGGAAAAGCTTGAAACTGAGGGAGTCTATCAAAACGGCGGCTGGCGGGTGCTGCGGCGGTCGGTGGTGGCCTTTCAGAAGGGGCGAGTGGTCTATGATTGCTTAGCAGTGAAGATTATCAGCGGGAATTCTCTCAAACCGCCGGCCTGATTAAATTTTGATATTTCGGGATTATGATTAACACTAATTAATTGATAATATTTAATCAGGGCAGAAATTTCGGACAGGGCCAGAGATGAGGTCAACACCAGCTGCTTGATTTTATCTTATTAGCTTAGCGACTTAAAATTTCGGTCCCCTTGCTGATATAATTGATTAGCAGAGAATTTAAATGGGAAAAAATGGAGGGGAAATGAAAAATCAAAAGAAAAAAGCTTACATCTTATGGCTGGCCAAGAGCAGGGCTGACAGCCAGAAATTAAAACACCAATCGAGGCAGCGGCTGGCATTCTCCTGTCTTCTGGTTGCTGCTCTGGTTTTAGCCGGTCTCTCCTGTGCCGTCAATCCAGTTACTCAAAAAAGAGAATTCATGCTGCTCAGCCGGTCGGATGAGCAGTCTCTTGGTCAGCAAACCAATACTGAAATAATTGGTATGTATGGAGTCTATCAGGATGCGGCCTTGAATGAGTATATCTCGACCGTTGGCCAAAAGCTGGTTTCAGTCAGTCATCAGCCTGACCTGCCTTTCAACTTTCAGATCATGGATAGCCCGGTGGTCAATGCTTTTGCTGTTCCCGGCGGTTATGTTTATGTCACCAGGGGAATTCTGGCTTATCTCAATGATGAGGCCGAACTGGCTGGAACGATGGGCCATGAAATCGGACATGTCGCCGCCCGGCACAGTGCCCAGCTCTATACCCGGGCTCAGGCCGCTCAGATCGGATTAAGCATCGGGGCAGCGATGTCCAAAACTGTTCAGAAATTTGCGGGGCTGGCTGAAGCTGGTCTCAATGTTCTTTTCCTGAGTTTCAGCCGGGACCATGAAAGACAGGCCGATGACCTGGGTGTTCTCTATTCTTCCAAGGCGGGATATGAAGGCGACCATTTAGCCAACATGTTTGTGACTCTGGAAAAGCTTAACCCCTCATCAGGCAAAGACGGGCTGCCAACCTGGCTTTCGACTCACCCCAATCCACCTAACAGAATTGAAGCAGTAAAAAAAGCGGCAGCTGACTGGAAAGCAGCTAATCCAGGTGCGGTGGCGGCTATTAACCGGGATCAGTATCTGAAAAAACTCGACGGCCTGGTTTTTGGTGATGATCCGAGGCAGGGTTATGTCGATGGCCAGGTCTTTTATCATCCCGGGCTCAAATTTCAGTTTCCGGTTCCGGCCGGCTGGAAGGTCAACAATACAGCTTCACAGGTCCAGATTATCTCGGCCAAAGAAGATGCGGCCATGATCTTAACTCTGGCCTCTGAAAAAACACCGGACGAAGCAGCTCAGGCTTTTGTTGATAGTAACAAAGCCACTGTCTTGAGTTCTGAACTAAAAACGGTCAACGGTTTTGAGACCAGGAAACTGAAGTTTGCGCTTAAGACAGAGGAAGGCAATTTAGCCGGGCTGGCTAATTTCATCAAAAAAGACGACCGGGTGATGATGTTTCTGGGTTATAGTCTGGAAACTCGATTTAATTCTTATTCGGAGGCGATCTCTGCTACCCTTAACGGCTTTAAGGCTCTCGCCGACCAGACGAAAATAAATGTGAAGCCAGAAAGAATAAAAATTATTAAGGCTGACCGGACTGACAGCCTGGCTAATATCCTCAAGCCTTATAGCTTTAACGCCGATAAGCAGAGACAAATAGCCATTATGAATGCCATGGAACTCAGCGATAAGGTGGGAGCCGGGACGCTACTCAAAATTTTAACCAGGTAAAAAAGTTTTCAGAAAAAAGAATCTAAATCATCAAGAGATACAAGGGATGATAGAATCAAAAAAGGATGACTCTGAATTTTCAGGGGGGCAAGATGAATAGAAGAACTTTTCTGGGAGCAGCGGTGGGAACCATTCCGGCCATGGCCGCTTTGAAAAGAGCTGGCTCGGCAGCCGGTAATGGCCGGTTAAATAGAACAAAATTTAAAGAAGAGGAAGAAGGTCGGTCCATGAAAAATCAAGAGGTTAAAGAATTAACAGCTATTGATTTACCGGTGCCAGAAAAGGCTGGCGGAAAAACTGTTCTGGAAGCCCTCTGGCTGAGGCGCACCAATAGAGACATCAAGCCAGATGCTCTTTCCCCTCAGACTCTTTCCAATCTGCTCTGGGCAGGCTTTGGCCTCAACCGGCCTGAGGGCAGTATGATGAAAGGCAAAGCCGGACGGACTGCGGCCTCGGCCGGACTGGCAGCCTGGTTTCATAATTGTGACCGCGAAAAAACGCCTAAAGAATTCAAGCTCAAGCCAGAACAAAAAGTGCTTTTCGCCATGACCGTTGGCCAGCCGGCAGCAGCCGCGACGAGCAGTAGGCGCTAAGGTCTTGAGCTATAAAGTATTTCTGCTGGTCTTTAGACCTGGTGACGGAACTGGTGATGTTCAAGAAAATAAAAAATCTCATCCAGGCTGAACTGGACTTTGCGCTGGAGGGCTTCAGTGGTGTTAAAGGCATTGTGGGGAGTGAGAATAACCTGAGGATAAGCCAGCAGATCCAAGACTATTCTGGCTTTTTCTGATACCCGGGCTTGATCGGTACGCAGGGCAGTCGCCAGCAGAGGTTCGTCTTCAAAAACATCCAGAGCCAGCCCGCCGAGGTGGCCTTCCTGAACAAGGCGGAGAAGATCATAAAGGGGGGCATGCTCACCACGGGCAATGTTGATGAAGATGAGGCCGGGTCTGGCTTTTTTTAGCAGGTCATAAGAAAAATAATGGACGTTCTGATCAGTGAGATTCATGGCACAGATGATGATATCGGCCCAGGCCAGACCATCATTAGGCTGGACATAGGGTACAAAGTCATGGCGCTCGACAATATCCACTCCCCTGACGTTCAAGCCGAGAGGCTGGGCCATTCGGACTATTTCTCCACCTATGCGGCCGACACCGACGACCAGCAGGTTTCGGCCGAGAGCTTCCAGACCGGTTAAACCGTCACGCTGAAAGTGTCTGAACTGGTGAATTTGTTGGGGGAGGCGCCGTAAGAGCGAGAGCATAAGCAGAATGGCCTGTTCGGCCACAGCCCTGGTGGCATATTCTTCAAGATAGCCGAGAGCCACCGGGGTTTTGATGGCCTTTTGGTAAGCTTTAAGGTTATCAAAGCCAGTCGTCCGGCTCAGGACACCGTCCAGCTCAGATTGCCAGTCCTCCGGAATAACAGACTGGGTCCTGATGCTGATCAGCCTGGCCGGTGGGATTTTATCACCGCTTTCCTGAATGGTCCTGTCAGTCAGGTCAAAAAGCAGTTTCCCCTGGAGAAGGTCCTCTATTAGCCTCGCTTCTTCCTCAAAAGCTTCATAAAAATAAACATCCATATCGCACCCCCACCTATCTTAAAACATCGTTTCCCTGTTTTCAACCAAAAGGGGACGTCAAAAGGGGACGTGATACCCTGTCCCCGGGACAGGGTATCACGTCCCCTACAAATATTTCGCTTGATATTGCTTTCCGAATATATATAAAATTCGAGGCGAGAGTAATTGCATCGATCTTTATCCTCAAGAAGGGTTGGATAAAGACAACAAGTCTAAAAGGAGGAAAGGGAAATGGAAACACAACCGGGGACTGTTCAAACGACCGGGGTTTCGGCTCCAGACACCACCATCAGCGTTGGTGAATGGCTTCTGACTTTGCTTATAGCTTCCATACCAGTGGTGAATATTGTTATGTGGTTCGTTTGGGGCTTTGGTTCAAACACCAAGCTCTGCAAAGCTAACTGGGCTAAGGCCAGCCTGCTCTGGATGCTTATCGTGTGTGCCTTTTACTTTTTTGTAGTTGTTCTCATTATCGGCGGTATCGGAGTTTTAGGACGCCGCTTCTATTGAGGTTAGAAGTTTGGACACGGGACATAAGCTCCTCTTGCCACACCCTCTACAATTTCAGTCTTTGTTCAGGCCCCACCGGAAACGGCGATGATGAAGAACGGTGCTGGAGAACGGTTAGGTGACACTCTGTCCTGGGGACAGAGTATCACGTCCCCTATATTTAACCTTTAATCTTAAAGATAAGGACTGAGGCGCCGCGGAGCTTGTCCACCAGAAATAGCCGATCTCCATAGATAAAAATAAAGTCGATAAACATCTTAAGTGGTATTTCACCGAGCAACACGCCTTCCTTATCGAAAACCTCCAGTTTCAAAGCGTCGGTTTCCCTCAGGTCTGTATCGCCCTGAACTTTGTAGCCTATAGTATCGCCGCCAGAAGCCGACCTGCTCATGGTCACCCCCATGGCAACCTGCTCTTCCTTCTTTAGCTGCCTGGCCAGCGTTAAAACCCAGACTCGGCCTTGACTGTCAACTGCCACACTCAAAGACGACCTGTTGATTTTTGGGGCTCGGATACTCAAGCTGCTGCCCCTCCGCTCGATACTGCCTTTGTCCTCGACCTCCAGACTGTAAGGGAGTTCCCGGTCTGCACGCCAGATTAGCTTGCCCTCTGCCGAGTATTTCTCAATCCGGTTCTGGAAAGGAAAAACAAGATAGATATGGTCATGCTCGTCCAGAGTCATAATAGAGTTGTTGATGGTGTTGGTAAGAAGCTCATTTTTCATATCAAGTCTCTCACCTATTTCCGTTATAACTTTTCCGGCCGGATCCAAGACTTTAATAAGACCTGGCAACTTGTCTGTTTTCTCTTTCTCGTCCCCGCCAAACCTGAAGCTCATCGCCGGCTCTTGCATTAATAGGTTGCCATTTGTAGCTACGAAAATATTACCCATTTCTAAATCAGTAAATCTTATAGATCTTAAATCTTTTCCGTCAGGCCCTAAAATCTGAAGCCGCCGGTTATGTGGATCAGAGACATATAGGTTGCCTGAGTCATCAATATCCAACCAGCTGGGATAAATGAATTCGCCTGGTCCCTGACCAAAGCGCCCGAAGGAAGTCAAAAATTTTCCATCAGGTGAGAATTTCTGGATACGGTTGTTACCTGAGTCAAGAACGTAGATATTGAGGGCTCTGTCAACTGCTACCGCCGCCGGCAGGTAAAAGGCTGTATGCTCATCCTGAGAATCGATATCACCAAGCTTAAGCACCGGCTCGAGTTTCACTGCCGGCTTCTTGCCCCAGACTCCCTTTGCCTGATTGTGCACCACCCTCATTCCGTTTATATTCTCGACCTTCTGTTCAGCCAGCTGTATAGCGTTACTAAACATAAAGCCCACAGCCAAAATGAGTCCGGCCAGAATGGCCAGCAATGGCCAGCGCTTTTTCATCTTCTGTTCTCCCTTCGGCACATTAACTTTTTGAACTTATCCCCTCCCAGAGTGGTTACGCACTCTTTCGGCTTTATTTTCTATCATCTGTGCGCTTATACCATAGTTCCAGCTAGCCTTCAATGATGAGCCAAAACTAATGGCGGTCAGGTTTATCTCGGTCAATGGTAACAGCACCGGCTATTGCCAAATACTCTGTCCCGGGGACAGAGTATCACGTCCCTTATTTTTAACTTCTTGATTATCAATAGGTTAGCATTCTCAAAAAGAGGGACAGGGTATCACGTCCCCTACTTATCAGGTGGATGCTTCATGGTAATGGGCCTCAGGGAAAGCCTCCTTGATTCTGTCTTGATGTAAGTTGCTGCAGTTGATGAGAATGACGCCTTTATAGTCGGCTATTCTCTTTTCAATCAGATTTCCGGTTCCCTGCCGCCACCACCTTTTCTGTTTAACCTGATTCTTTAGCGTCTCAGCCGATACAGAAAAATCCCTCTGATCACTCAGGCTGACCTCATATCTACCGATTGGCGCCCACGGTTCGATGAAGCCATATTTCCCACTCAATATGACCCAGAAAAATCCCTTCCTCTCTATCTGGTTTTCTTTCGCCCAGAGGCGAAAATCATAGAACCTCTTCCCCCGGTAGGCATACCTGGCAGGCACAAAATCTGGAGCGCCTGGATCGTTCTCCCAGACCTTCTCCCGGGTGCAAGGTATAATCAACAGAGTCTCGGCCGGGTCAAACTTTAAAATCTCGGGCAGGCTAACCGTTGCCCGCTCGGCATATTTATCCAGGCCTTTTTCTATCAATCTGGCCTTGATCCGGTTGATAGCCTCTCTTGCTCTTTCTCGGTAATCAGGCAGTGGCAATAGCTCTTCGGCTCGCTGGTAGAAATCCAGCGCCTCTTCCAGCTGGCTGATTTTTTCATACTCCTGGCCAATATTAAAAGCCACCCAGCCATCATTCGTCTGACTAAACAGCCCAACCAGGCAGCCAATAACTTTTTCTGGTTCCCTTATTCTCTGGCAGTCTCTCATTCTCTGGTTAGTTGTCGTTCCATCAGGCATGGCTTAACCTCCTTTTAAACCTTAAATTTTTTAACTTTATTGATACTTGAAAAGATAGATAGAGAGAAAAGGCAACAAATTAAACTTGAATGGTGGTGCCGGATAGGACTTTTAATCCGCCAGACCGCCCTTATGACACCGAAGGCCTTCCCCCCTTCCTGAGCTTCATACTTAAAATTTAGTTCCTGAAAACCAGAAGTCAAGACCTATCGGCTATCTTATCCAGCTGATTTTTGTTCCTTCAGGCGGCTTTTCTAACTCATTATTGACAGCAATAATTTTAGCTTTACTCATCCTGGCGGTTAAAGTACGAATGAAACAATCCGCCTGGGGAATGCCCTATCCAGACCTGGTAGCAAAATATCAAACCGAGGAGGTTAGCTAATGCCTAAAAAAGTATATTTAATGATGGCTGTGGCCGTAGCCTTAGGATTCATGGGAGGAGCTTTTCTAACAGCAGTGACCATGCCCGGTAGCAACGTCTTTGCTCAGGTTAGTAATACTAAGACTACAAAAATTTTGCATCCAGCGGCTATACAGACTGAACAATCTGAAATTCAGAAAGAGGTGCGGGCTAAAAGCTTCAAACTTTATAACGGGAGCAACAAGCTTATTGCCACGCTGGCCACCTCCAAAGATGGTCTGCCAGAGTTAGACTTTTATGACCCCCGAAGCAATCAGACTCGTTTAAAACTCTATCTTGAAGATTCTTCTCTGAAGACTAAGCCCCAACCTTATCTTTTATGATGATCAGGGTAAGCAACGAGTCTTATTTGCTTTAAATCAAGCTAACGAAGGCTACCTGGCTTTTTTTGATCAAACCGGAAATTTTCGTTTCCACGTTTTCACCGATAGCCCTTCCTATGGCGGTCTCGCTTATACCCTGCAAGAAGATAAGCTTTTTTCTATTACCTGCAATCCCAATACAACGGATCTTGTTCTCCAGAATGGGAAAGGCCGGCGGCTCAGGCAACCGCCTGCTAATCAATCCGTGGTTGGCTACTAAAATTAAGAGTTAGTTTATCTCTGCTGGGGCGGCGAGCAGTTAGTTGCCCGGCTTATTTTCGGCTGAGCCACGCTTTTTCGGCTCTTTTCTTAGCGAGAAATAGATAAACCCGCCGAAATAGATCCCCAGCATCAAGACCATCATGATCACTGCCCCGGTGCTCATCTTACGTTCTTCCTTCTTTTACTCATGTTGCTCACTCTTTTACCTCTTCTCTTTTAGCTCATCTGGCAAATCGATGTCAGTCAACCTGATCTTCTCAGAAAACCATTTATTAAGGAGAACAACTGCAATCATCAGCACGGACCACTGCAGCACCATCGTTCCCGGACTCAGCTTCTCCCAGGGATTCCACCAGGAATCCGGATACCAGGTGATTGCCTGAAAAACCCACCAGCCAAAGATAACAACGAAAATGATCGGAATAGCGATAACACAAACATTGAACCATTTTCCGACATGAATCCAGCTGCTCTCATTGATCATTCCGCGGACATGGTCAATACCATTTTTATAAACCGCATAGGCAAAGAAAACGCCGGAAATCAGAAGTCCGACTCCCCAGACCATATCCTGGTTTTCCTGAAAAGAGATCTTCCAGGCAGAGGGAACGCCCAGAATAAAGGCCCCGGCGGCCGTGATCAGGGCGGCCTTTCGACGGTTGATTCCAAAGTCACTGAGGTTCAAGACAGCCAGTTCTACCATGGATAGAAGCGAGGCGAGGGCCGAGATGGCCAGGGCCAGAAAGAAGAGTCCGGCCAGAATCGACCCGGCTGGAAGGTTAGGAAAAAATTTTGCTAAATATATAAAGGTCAGACCGGTATCACCTGACTGCAGCGCCTGAAGAGCCATTTCCCGGCTGGGTGAAACGGCAAAAACCAGAGGCAGAATGCCCATGGCCGCCAGGAGAGACGAGCCAGCATCAGCCAGGGCGATAACAAAAGAATTAGCCCCGATGTCATCGCGCTCTGACATATAGACAGCGTAAGTCAGCATCAGGCCCCAGCCAGCCCCCACAGACCAGGCAGCTTGAGTAAAGGCATTAAGCCAGACTTTAGCTTTGAGGAGACCCGCCAGATTGGGCCGAAAGAGATATTCCAGGCCCTGCACAGCCCCGGGCTTGGTTAGCACCCAGGCCATCAGGATAGCCAGAATGACAATAAGACTCGGAACGATGATTTTGTTAGCCCTTTCCAGGCCTTTTTGAACGCCTCCGATAATTATAAAGGCGGCAATGCCGATCGCAATGAAATGAAAAAGAATGGTCTGCTGGGGTGAGCTCGTGAATTGCCTCCAGAGCGCCTCCGAATCAACGCCTTTCCGGATAACACCGGTCACTCCATAGGTCAGATAGCGTATTGCCCAGCCGGTGACGACAGAATAATAGAACATGATAAATATGCAGCAAAATCCAATCCAGGCCCCCATCCAGGTGGACCGCGGTCCGACAAATTTCCTGAAGGCCCCGATTGTCCCCTGCCTGGTAGTTTTCCCCATGACCATTTCAATCATCAACATGGGAACCGCCCAGACAACGGTGGCGACGAAAAAGGCAATGAGAAATGGCCCCCCATCATTGGCAGCCACAACCCGGGGAAAACGCCAGATATTGCCGGCGCCAAAGGCCATCCCCATCGAAGCCAGAATAAAACCTACTCGACTACTCCAGTTATCATTCTGTCCAGCCATGCTTGAGACTCCTCGTTGACTGCTTATTTACTATGTCTCTATACCGGTGTGAATACCGATTAATGATTAATTGCCTGGCTAAGTTTTCTTGTCGTCAGGGCACATGAAAAGACAGACCGCCGGGCCGATGGCAGCCTCTTTGACCTCAGCAGCCCTCCGATCCGGCAGCTGAGCCATCTTGGGTGCGCTTTTTTCATCTCGATATTTATAATCAAAATGGAAAATAAAATAAACATAAATTTTTGAGTTTTTGAGTTCAGATGTTGAACAATTTAGAAAAGGACATCATTCACAAAATTTGGGAAGAGTACCTGAGAGTTATTAGTTCACCCTCCTGCAAATCGATTTACCAGCTCAACCCGTTTTAGAACCATCATCAAAAGATTTTTCAAAACAAATTTCCAAACTGGCTTGACATACTATTTCATATCTGGTATTGTCTAATACACAATATAGTGAGGCACACGCTATGCTCATAAAAGAAACGATAGGCATCAGCAACCTTGAAACGGAGATGAACCGGGGATTCCTCCATCTCCTCGTCCTGGCCCTTCTCGAAAATGAGATGTATGGCTATGCTATGGTCAAGCACATCGAAACACTTGGCTATAAGGTTGAGGAGAATACACTCTACCCACTTCTGCGGCGACTTGAGAAAAATGGCTGGATAACTTCCAGATGGGATCTTTCCGAGGACCGCCCACGCAAGTTCTACGCCATTACTACAGAGGGACGCGCCATCCGGGCCTCACTTTTTGGTATCTGGGAAATTCAAAACAGCATTCTGGAAAAGGTGACTAAGGAGAATTTACATGCCTAATAACCTTGATGTTTATCTTGAAGAAATTGGCCACTATCTTTCAGGCAGGGAAAGGGAAGAGATTCTAAACGAGATCCGCAGCCATATCCTCGAAAAGGCTGCCTCTGAGTATGGCGGAACCGGCGATGAAGCCATCGACCAGGCTGTCCTGGCCTTCGGTCCAGCCCGCCGCCTCGCTGAGCAATACGCCGAAGAACGTCCCATAATTGCCCCAGGCTACAAACGCTACCTCTTTCGCTATACGACTCTCCTTTTTGCCATTCATCTAGCGCTAACCATCCTCGGAGTTATCTTCAAGGAAAGCTTCATTGTTTTCCCCTTCCTGTTCATCCCGCGGCTCAGTCCGCTCGGGGCAGTTATGTATCTGCCGATGGCCTTTCTGGCTGACCTCGGTCTGGTCGCCCTCGTCCTCTACTTTATCACTCAGAGCGGCAAGGAGGTCAAATTGCCCTGGCCGAGGATTGGTCTTGACCTTGATGAGGTCAATCCGCCCAGGAAACCATTCTGGACAGTCTTTGGAACAACTGTGGGAGCAATCATCATGCTGGCTATCACCAGCTTCAGCCTTTATCTCTTTGCCCGCTATCAAACGATTTTCCTCTATTTGACCGATGGGAAAGAACCCAGACCACTGCTAACACCCGAGGCAGGCCACTACCTTTCCCTGATCATAATTGTTCAGTTTGCAGTCTCCACCTTGACCCTTTTTGTCAAGCTCTTAACCCGGTCTCGCTGGGTAGACATAATCTCAAATGGCCTTTCACTGGGCTTGATCGGTCTTATTTTGCGCCAGCCACTTGACAACCTTTTTGCCATTCATATGTCAGAAAAGCTTTTGAGCTGCATTAAGCCCACGATCTTGATAACCCTTATCATCATTGCTCTTATCACCACCTACGAACTTATCCGGGATATCGTCCGGGTCAGCCGCCGCCAGCTCAAAACAGCTACTCACCGCTAAATCTGCTATCAGGCAGTAGGTAGATGAGGGGACTTCAATCATCACACAACTTGCAGGTCTTCTTTGACCTGGCTGGCTAACTGATTTTGCTGCCTCAGATATAATGTGGCCGGCAGGCCAGAATGAGAGATTGACCTGACCAAAAGTTTTAGAAGTTTACCGAAAGCTTTTTCAGTAGCTCGAGTATTTTCTTCTTTATTGCCCAGAGTCTTAATTATTTTATCTACAATGGCGTTTCCGGTGGACATATTCAAATTCTCCCCGCCCATCACCCAGCTCTGTTTGTCGATAAGCATATCCAGACGCTTGAAAATCTCTGCTTTAATCCTGTCGTAGGTTAAATCTTCTGTTACTAACCATCCTTGACCTTCTTTTATAGATGCAAAAAATTCTTGAAAAGTTGAGCCCTCAGCCAGCGTAAAAACCCGGCCGATCTCACCCGTATGGGAATCAGTGGAGGCGACAACCCCCTTGTTCTTCGCCCTGGCCAGGTCCAAGACCATTCTATTTAGTTTTTTTATTCTACCCATGTTGTATTCCAGCACAGGAAACAGCTCTGCTATTTCTACAACCGCCTCCGCTCTCAGCCGCTCGCCTGGTTCATGCCAGAAGGGATGGTTGAAGGTGAAGGGCAACTTTTCAGATTTTAAATACTGAATTAGAGACTCTATGTCCTGAGCCTTTCCGGTTATCTCGAGAACTTCCCTGAATTGAGTTTTATTCAAGGTATAGATATTAATATGAACTGTATGACCCACCCTTTTCCGGTCAAGTATCTTTACTTCTACCCCGGCGATGATGTTCTCTCTTGTCCAGCCTATCCGATCGTAAGCCTCCATAGTGTCATGATCAGTGAAGCTAACAAAACTCAGCCCCATGGCTTTGGCTTTTTGATAAAGAAACAGGGGGTCAACGGCCGGGGCCGGAATAACATCATAAGAATAAAAGGTATGAACATGTAAATCCGCCGCCAGCCAGCCTTGAGAGATAAGTTCCTGACCTTTTTCGGGGCTAATCAGCCTGATCGCAGTTTTATTATCAAGATTCTTTTCAATTTCAGGCTTCTTTGCCAGATTAACAAGACCAGTTGCCTTATCCTTTAACTTTTCTAACTTTTCCATTTTTTCCTCGTTTTCAATTTAAGGTTAACAGATTAATATTAAAAAAATGGGTAAGCCGGGTTAAATATCTGTTAAGAAAAATCAGGCTGGCAGCCCGTCCCGGGCTTAACTCGGGCCTGGTCCAACACAGGATACTGTAAAATTCCAGTTGCTGGAAATTTATTATCTTGCTTACTTCCAGCCCACCGGGAAAAGGTACAGTGGTTCTTCTTTTATCCCCAGGAGCTTTTTCACTTCACTATCAACAAAGGCACCCACCGGCACAGTTCCGAGACCAAGGGCTGTCGCCTGAAGCATTATATTTTCCCCGACATGTCCTGCTTCCATATGTACATAGCGCTCGGTTCTGGCCCCGTATCTGGCCCTGGTTCTCTCAAAAACAGCCGTCACGACCAGAGTCGCTGGTGCTTTCAAAACCGTATCCTGTCCCAGGGCGGCGGCAGACAGCGCTTGCGTCAAATCTCCCTCTTTTATAAGCTCAAGGCTATGTTCTTTATTTCTGTACTTGTAGAGTCCTGGCTTTAATCCTTCCACCTTCCCGGCAATGAAGAAAATTTCAAGAGGATAAGTGGCTCCAGCTGATGGAGACGCCCTTCTCCCGCTGGCCACGATGCCCTGGGAAGCCCACAGGAGCTGCGAGACTTCCTTAAGAGTTAGCGGGGTATCTTTGTAACTTCTTATTGACATCCTCTCGTTAATAGCTCGTTCAACAGAAAAGTCGCTATCAGTGGCTGGAGCTGGCAGTTTTATTACCATATTCTCCCCCACCAAAAGAATACCTAAGATTAAATTTAAGGCCAGATTTAACATAGCTCCTCCTCCTAAGGCTCTTGAGTAGAATAGTTATGACCTTGATCGTCTAATCAAAAACAAAGAAGGTATCGACACCAATTCCATCACTACCGCAAAAACCATAATATAGGTTGTGGAAACTTCATACAAAAATCCCATGGCCGCACTGCCTAAAAACAGGGATAATCCATAAAGGGTGTTGAAAATACCATAAGCGCTTCCCCTTCTCTCTATCGGCACGAGGTCGGCGATGGCCGCTCTCATAATCGTCTCATGAATTCCCATGACCGCACCCCACAATACTATTGCCAGTATTATTTGCCAGTAGGTATTTGAAAATCCAAGGAATGGTATGGGCAATGTCAAGGCGGGAATGGTAAACAGGACCATCAAACCCCATTTATCGTAACTCTTGCCGATAATTAAGGCTACGACGGCATCTACTCCCATAGCAATAGCATAAAGGATGGGAATCCGTGCATCAGAGATAATCGCCTGCGCCTTGACATGATAGGCAATGAGTTGAAAACTGGCAAAACCTGTTCCAGCCAGAAGAACGAAGATACCATAAAGCCAGAATACCCGACCCAGTCCGCCTTTAGCACTTGGCTTATCAGTTTCAACCTTAGCTTCAAGTCTTTCCGGTACAGGAGCTTTTCGGTTGGCGATGATTAGAGCTGCCAAACATAACACAACAGGTATCCAGAGAAGATTGAAACCTCGTCGGTATCCCCCGCTGGTTATCAGCGCGAACGATAAAACAAGCGGGCCAATAATGGCTCCGACCTGATCCATCGCTTCATGAATCGCAAATCCCCAGCCTCTGCCGATGTTTTTCCCAGCGTAAGAAATTATGGTATCCCGCGCCGGGCTCCGGATAGCTTTTCCGATTCGTTCCAGGATAAGAAGAAGCGCCGCCAGTTGCCAATTTCCAGCAAAGGCTAACAGAGGGATAGCCCCAATGAGACCGTAGCCTATAAATGTAAGTGCCCAGTAGGCCTTGGTGCGGTCGGCAAGGTATCCTGAAAGCAGCCTTAAGGCATATCCAAGGAACTCGCCAGCACCGGTAACCAAACCAACCACGGCCGCACTTGCTCCCAGTGTCGCCAGATAAGGGCCGCTTATACTACGCCCTCCTTCATAGGCAATATCGCCAAACATACTAACTACGCCGAGAAGCATAATCAACTGGAATGCTGTCTGGCGATAGTTTCCTGGTTTTGATTGCTCTGGCTTAACCCGACTTTCATCTGGTTTCATAGCTACTTCCCTTCTCCGGACTGCGACCATTTTATATGAATTTCTGAGGATTTTACAGGTCTGCGAATCAGGTGTTTTTCAATTTCTTCAGGCTCAAAAAGAAAACCTCCCAACTTTCGCCTGCCTCTTTATCTCTTGGAAGGCGGAAAGATGCTTTAATGGCCTATACTGACCCCTTGAGGAGATGGCTATTGTGCTGGAGGGGCTGAGGAGGCAAAAGTCGGTGGCTGAGATCTGTTGGGAACATCAGATAAGCCAGGCGCTGATTTATCGGTGGCGCGACAGGTTTTTGGAGGCAGGTCAGAAGGGGTTAAGCAATGGGGACAGTGAGGACGAAACGAAGGTATTGCAAGCTCAATCGCAAGAACCTGCATCGGAGGGAGCCCAAATATGAGCCAGGCCACGACCGCAGCTTGTAAGCTAAATGACAGGCATTATTTTTATGAAAAGAACTCTATCTCTCAAGGCAAGAAAAAGTGTCTTGCTTTTCGGGGTTCACTACATCATTTTGATATTATACCGGCTCTTAAAAGCGCTTCTGATCTATAAAGCTCCTTATTGCTGGCATTAAATTCGTGCTTTATTTGAACCAGCAACCTCTCCAATGTATATATCTGCCAGGAAACTGGAACAAAGGCCCTCTTGCCCTTTCGATCTGAAACGCTTAGTTCAAAACTCATTAATAGATGGAAAGCATCTCTAGTAATCTTTGGGTCTGCAGATGGTGAAAAATAGAATGTTCTGAAGCCTTGATTTTTCGTTTTGGCGCTGTAGGTTTTGCAATCTAAATAAATAGTCCGGCCAAATCTATCTTCTATTTGGATGTCTGGATAGCCGGCGGATTTTATTTTTCCGCTTTTGGAAGCAGGTTTTCCTGCTTTTAACCCCACCTCCCTTAAAGATTGAAGGACAAAAGGTTCCATTTGATTTCCTGCTTCGTTCGGTCTGGCAGTATAGATACCGTCTTGAAAGGCTTTATCCCCCGTCATCTGGGCTGCTTTTGAGAGATCTTCCAGTATTAATTTATTTTGCTTAATCGAACAATCAAGACCTATAACCGAAAATCCCGTAAGTGCCTTTATACAAATCGAAAAGGGAATCCCCTTCATTGGTTGCAAGAACTTTTTTATGACTTCTTCCAGTTGCCTTACGTATTCTTTATCATTATCCATAATGCAGGCTCTATATTTTCTGAAAGATCAGGATATTCTCTTTTTGCATAATGTTATAAAGGCCAAATATAATCTTATCTATGTTTTTAACCAGTCTAAATCCAATTTTTTCGCAATAATCAATTATAAACTCAGTCGTCTTTACCTCCTTCCCCAGGTACATGGCATTACCAATGATAATGGCTGCATACCTATGAGGTTTTAAGACTCTATGCATCTCTTCCAGGCTCTTTTTTATGTCCTGGTTATATAAATCAATTCTCTTCTCTCCTTTGCCTCTGACGCCAACAAACTCTTCTCGTATCTCAGAAAGGTCATAGCCCAGTTCCTCTAAAGCGTGAGCATCATTTGAGACATAATCCAGAGCAATTGAATAAGGCGGTGAGGTAATTATTCCATCAATAGATTCATTTTCCAGAGGTAAGGCTCTTGAATCTCCTGTCTTTATGTCTATCAGGCCTAATTTTAGATTAAGCTTCTGAACTATCTTGGCATAATCACTTACAGAAGAGAACATCAATTCCAGGTTCTTCAAAAAAGCATTATTGAATTCCCTACCCCTTCTGGCATTGTCACTTATGGCCACCATTTTGGCCATTTTATAAAAGTTTTGCTCTTTTTCTCCCGGGATTGAACTTATTACTTCATCCAGTGTCTTCCCTGCGGAATTAAAGAGAGGGAGGCTCATTGCCTTTTGTATTTCTTCTTTCCATTCTATTATCTGAGGCAACACGTCTATAGACTCTGTTTTTACTCTGCTCTGAAGAACACAAAGAGGAGAAATATCAAAACCAATACAATTAACACCCAAAAGTTCAGCTTCGACTGCCGTAGTGCCGCTTCCGATAAATGGATCGAGAACAGTTTCCCCGGGCTCTAAACCGATAATGTTCAACAGTGCCCTTACCATTTGGGGATGAAATTTACCCTTATATGGATAAATCCAGTGGGTAAGATATTGATTGACAGATTTTGTTCTATTGTTCTGAATAATTTTAAAATAGTCAGTAGGGTTTCCTCTTACATATTTGAAATAGGCCAATCTTTTAAGAAGCTTTTCCTCATCAATCGCCCCCAACAGACTAAATTCTCTTAGCCCATTGGTCATCTCAAATTTTGCCCCAAGTGATTGCAGTTCTAATTGAGCTAAAGCTAATTCATAAATAAATTGAACATTATCCAGGAGACAAAGCTGCCTATCTTTGGATAAGTTTTCAGAATCATATGCCCAAAATGAGCTATTTATATCATCAGCCCTGTGTAGCATCTTTTCACCTTTGAAGTTCCTAAGATCCTTCATCGCCAATCGTTACCCAGATTATAACATAAAAAGTCCAATACATTTGGCCTTCTTAGTGGGAAGTGTTCAAAATTCACTCATAAGATAGACGGCAAAACAATATTTTAATTCTCTCTTTCTGTCAAATTATGAGCAAAATTTTGATTACAATAGAAGGCCATTATTCAGGCAGCCAGTTGGTATGGGTTTCATCCTATTGATTAGGAAAATGAGGGACGCGAACCGCTTTATGAAAACCGTATTATGTCCCAATTTTCCCTAGAATAATTTATCGGGTCGGGGATAAAGTGTGTTCTATAAATTTTCTTGACATAGAAAGCATTCTAAACTTAGAATGCTTTCTTAACACAATAAACGGAAAGCAAGGAAGCAAATTGAAGGCTCAGGGGAAACACCGATTAATCGAAGGCCCGATGTTTTGTCTCCCTTTCTACCATGTCTTGCTTATCCCGCCCCCGAGCGGCGACACAACAACCCATAAATTGCGTTGTTTTAAATGCTGTCCAAATTATGGGTTAAAAAATTTGCTGTCTCCGGCAATTCAAAACCCGGCTCATTCAGCCCGCCTTAATCCCCAATTTTTGTCCTTTCAGAGGTAAATATGTCACCACGAAAAGCTAATTCTTCCAAAAAAGTCGCCTCCCCTACCTCGAACGGCGTTACCGTCGGGTATGAAGCCGAACTCTGGCGTATGGCCGATGCTCTCCGTGGCTCAATGGATGCCGCCGAATACAAGCATGTCGTCTTGGGCCTGATCTTCCTCAAATACATTTCAGATGCCTTTGAAGAACGTTTTAACCAGCTCCAGGAACAGGTGGCCGAAGGTGCCGACCCTGAAGACCCTGATGAATACCGGTCGGTCAATGTCTTCTGGGTCCCCAAACAGGCTCGCTGGCAGCGTATCCAGGAGAACGCCCGCCGCCCCGAAATCGGGCAAATTATCGATGAAGCCATGGAACAAATTGAGAAAGAAAATCCTACCCTGCGAGGTGTTCTCACCAAAGACTATGCTCGCCCTTCGCTCGATAAGCAACGCCTCGGCCAGCTCATAGACCTTGTCAACAATATAAAGGTCGGCGATAAAGAAGCTCGCTCGAAGGACGTCCTGGGCCGGGTTTATGAATACTTTCTGGGCCGCTTTGCCAGCGCCGAGGGGAAAAAAGGTGGTGAATTCTATACGCCGCGTTGTGTTGTCCGCCTGCTGGTTGAGATGATTGAGCCTTTCAAGGGCCGCGTCTATGACCCCTGTTGCGGTTCCTCCGGGATGTTTGTTCAATCTGTGGAATTTATCGATGCTCACGCCACGAGCAATGGAAACAACAATGAATATGGAGCAGGCAATCGACCTCCCGCCCGGTTTCAGATCAGTATCTACGGCCAGGAGTTAAATTACACCACCTGGCGTCTGGCAAAAATGAACCTGGCCATCCGTGGCATCGACGGGAAAATCGAGCAAGGAGATACCTTCCATAACGACCGCTTTCCTGATCTTAAGGCAGATTTTATCCTGGCTAATCCCCCATTCAACATGAAAGAATGGGGTGGCGAGCGGCTCCGTCAAGATAAGCGCTGGAAATATGGAGTGCCGCCCCTGCGCAACGCCAACTTTGCCTGGGTTCAGCACATTATTTACCACCTGGCACCAACCGGCCTGGCCGGTTATGTCCTGGCTAATGGCTCAATGTCATCAAATCAATCAGGTGAAGGTGAGATAAGGAAGGCTATCATTGAAGATGACCTGGTAGACTGCATGATCGCCCTGCCTGGCCAGCTTTTTTATTCAACCCAGATTCCGGCCTGCCTCTGGTTTCTCTCCCGCGATAAAAGCGGCCGACCCCCTGCCGGCCAAACGAAATCTCTGCGTGATCGCCGCGGCTATATCCTGTTCATTGATGCCCGAAAAATGGGCACTATGGTCGACCGTGTTCACCGTGAATTAACCAATGAAGATATCCAGAAAATTGCCCGGACCTATCATGCCTGGCGTGGGGAAGCAGAGGCCGGTGATTATCAGGACGTCCCAGGTTTCTGCAAGAGTGCAACCATAGAAGAAGTCCGCCAGCAAGGCCATGTCTTGACTCCAGGCCGCTACGTGGGGGCCGAGATTAAAGAAGATGACGATGAGCCGTTTGAAGAAAAAATGCGGCGACTCGTAGCCCAGCTAAAAGAGCAGCGGGCCGAAGCTCGCAGACTCGATGAGGCCATCGCTACCAATCTCAAGAACCTTGGATTTCCTCTTGATGATGAGGAGAAATAAACAGGGATGCACTGGTATAGTCCATTTATAGGCCATGTACAGCTATTAAAGGATAAGGCTTTATCCTTTAATAGTGAATGGCTTTATGAAAGGATAATTTAATAAACGGAGAGGGAAGGCTATGTTCTGACGCCAGGCCGCTACGTGGGGCTGCCGGACGAGGAGGACGACTTCGACTTTGAGGTGCGCTTCACCAAGCTTAAAGCCGAGTTCGAAGAGCACATGAAAGAGGAAGAAAGACCGAACAGGCAGATTCTGGAGAATCTGGAAAAAATCTCAATGGAGGGGAAAGAATGAACGCACTCATAGGCGAAAACCTGAGCAAGGTGAGGATCGAATGAACATAAACTGGGTGAACTCAAAATCACAGATTGTGGCCTTAAACGATGGCAAAAACTTGACGTCGCAAAGTGCGACTATAAGCTGGGCTTCTCTGAAAGACCTCGGAAAGAAATGGTTTGCCTTCTCGAAGATGGATATCGGGGCGGTGAAGATGATTACACGGTTGGAGGGCCGAAGTGATGAGTAAGTGGAAGGTATGCAAACTTGGTGAAGTTGCTGAAATTGTTGGTGGGGGAACTCCTAAAACTGAAGTATCAGAATATTGGAATGGCGAAATTGCTTGGTTAACTCCAAGAGATTTATCAAATTTTAATGGTCGTTATATTTCCAAAGGTGAAAGAAATATTTCAAAATTAGGTTTAGCAAAATCAAGTGCAAAGATATTACCAAAAGGGACCGTTTTATTAAGTTCAAGAGCTCCAGTCGGTTATCTCGCTATTGCAAAAAATGAAGTTTCAACAAATCAAGGATTTAGAAACTTAATCCCGAATTCAGAAACAGATAATCTATTTCTATTCTATTTATTAAAAAACAATGTTGAGTATTTAAAATCACAAGCTGCAGGAACAACCTTTGGTGAACTTGCAGGTTCAACTTTAAAATCATTATCATTTTTGTTTCCTCCTCTCCCCGAACAGCGCGCCATCGCCCATATTCTTGGTACGCTGGATGACAAGATAGAGCTGAACCGCCGGATGAATGAAACTCTCGAACAAATGGCCAGGGCAATTTTTAAATCGTGGTTTGTTGACTTCGAACCTGTGAGAGCCAAAATGTCCGGCCGCTGGAAAAAGGGCGAGTCCCTGCCAGGCCTCCCCGCCCACCTCTGGGACCTCTTCCCCGATCGCCTTGTTTCTTCCGCATTAGGCGAGATTCCTGAGGGATGGGAGATTAGCACGGTTGGTAGAGAGGCCAATATTATTAAGGGCGTTTCTTATCGAAGCAAAGAACTTTTAGAATCAAAAACTGCCATGGTAACCTTAAAATCATTTAACCGCGGTGGTGGCTACAGGCCTGATGGGCTCAAGCCATATATAGGTGATTTCCGAAAAGAGCAAATAATACAACCTGGAGAGCTGATCGTTGCCCAAACGGACGTTACCCAAGCCGCAGCAGTGATCGGCAAGCCAGCATTGGTCCTTCCTGATAAACATTTTACAACATTGGTTGCATCTTTGGATGTATTGATAATTCGCCCAAAAACTAATGATTTATCAACAGAATTTTTCTACTTGCTTTTCTTAACTTCGGAATTTGAAGATCACATTCGTAGACACACGAATGGTACAACCGTTCTTCATCTGGGCAAGAATGGCATGCCAAGCTTTCGATTTATTAAGCCACCTCCTCACATAACCTATTACTTTTCAGAACATGTGAAATCAATATTTAAGCAAATAAGAATGAATTTTGAAGAATCGGTTGTCGTCGCTTCTCTACGCGATACTCTCCTTCCTAGGCTTATAAATGGAAAGATGTAAATAGATGATGGCCAATACCAACGAGAGATAACTCGCAATGTTGATTGTTATTGAAATTAGACCGTGTATAAAGGAGGATATTAAATAATGACTGACAATAATAGCAATAGCCAGATTAAAATCATGGGAGATGATGAAACAGTACGGCATCTTTATTCAACAATGATACAAGAAGCTAATAACTTTTACAGACAAGTTCTTACTATTTGCAGTTTATTCTTAGGAGGTTCGTTAGCACTTTATGATAGGTTTGCATCGTCTATAATACCTTGTACTTCATGTTTGCTTTTTATTACGTGGCTTTTATTAGTCTATTCGGCTTCAATAATTACAATTATAAGATGGAGAAACGTAGAGTCGCATAGATTAATGATTGAATATTTCAAAGATAAAGATTCAAATTCAAAAAAATACGACGAAGCGGCCAGCATGTACAAAAAGGACAAGTGCTTAACTGTGAGTTCAATCGTGAGTTTTATTTTAGCCTTACTTTCGTTATCTATTTTTGCTTTTGTTAATCTTTTAGTCACATCCGGGAGGTAAAAGATGGGTAAGGATGATCAAGACAAACAAAAGAAAAGTATAGATCCAACAGTCTTAGTACCAAAACCTAAGCCCGTTAATCCTGAAAAACCACAAGAAAAACCAAATAACCCACCACCAAAACAGGTCGAGAGAAATACAGACAAAAAGGAATAGCAAAGACGAAGAGATTGAGTTGATTGGTCATGATGGACTATGTTAGGAGGCCAGTGTGTTTGGCATTTAATCTAAGAAGAGAAATAATAATACCAAAAAACCCACTTAGGTTATTCTGTGGGTATCATATGGCAGGTCCGCCTTATAAAGATTTGATAGAAACAGGAATGAATATTGAAAGGCTTTTTCTGAGGATAATCATAGAAAGAATATCTAAGCCAAAAGGCCAAACGAGAAAAAGCATAAATCTAAGGACGCAAGATGACTAAATTTGTTGAGTCGGAAGTGGAAAATGCGGCGCTGAACTGGCTGGAATCACTGGGCTGGACGGTTATCTCCGGTTCAGACCCTGATATGATTCCGGGCAGCCTTTTCTCGGGAAGAAAGGATTACAGTCAGGTATTCCTTGAAAATCGTCTTATCGATGCCCTCCGGTTACTGAATCCTGAACTTCCCGAAGACGCGATAAAAGACGCTTACCGGCGACTCACCCACCCTGAGGGAGCCACACTCGAAGCCAGGAACAGAACCTTCCATAAAATGCTCATTGACGGAGTTAATATCGAATACCGCCGCCCGGATGAGTCAATTGCCGGAGCTCAGGCAAAGGTTGTCGATTTTTCCAATCCTGATAACAACGACTGGCTGGTTGTTGATCAATTCAGCGTGGTAGAAAACAAACATGCCAGAAGGCCTGACATAGTCGCTTTTGTCAATGGAATTCCTCTGGCGATTATCGAATTAAAAAATCCAGCTGATCAAAAAGCCACCATTCTAAATGCCTTTAACCAGCTTCAAACCTACAAGGCTGAAATCCCGAGTCTTTTTGCATCAAACGAACTTCTCGTTATATCAGATGGTGTCGAGGCCCGGGTTGGAACGCTGACCGCTGGCCGGGAATGGTTCAAGCCCTGGCGAACAATCGGCGGCCAAGAAGTTGAGGATATCGGTAGAGCCGAGCTTGAGGTTTTGCTCAAGGGAATATTCAATAAAAATAATTTTCTTGAATTAATCCATGATTTTATTGTCTTTGAGGACAACGGTGGCGGAGCTCTCTCCAAAAAGATGGCCGGTTATCATCAATTTCACGCCGTGAGAGTGGCTATAGCTGAAACCCTGCGCGCCGCCATGCCTGAGAAATGGAAACAACTTTCGGCAGCCTATGGAGAATTCTGGGCTGGCCGCCAGCCCGGTGGTAAACCAGGAGACCGGCGGATTGGCGTTGTCTGGCACACCCAGGGATCAGGTAAAAGTCTGACCATGGCCTTTTATGCGGGAAGAATCATAAGAGAACCGTCAATGCAGAATCCGACGATTGTCGTCATCACCGATAGAAATGATCTTGACGATCAACTTTATGGTACATTCTGCCGATGCCATGAGCTGTTGCGTCAGCCGCCAGTTCAGGCTGTAAGCCGGGCTGATTTAAAAGACAAACTCTCAGTTAGAGGTGGTGGGGTGATTTTTACCACCATACAGAAGTTCTTGCCTGAAGAAAAAGGTGAGCTAAACCCGGTTCTTTCCACTCGAAATAATATTGTGGTCATTGCCGATGAAGCCCACCGTAGCCAGTATGATTTTATTGACGGTTATGCCCGGCACATGCGAGATACTCTGCCCGGAGCTTCATTTATTGCTTTTACTGGAACTCCCCTGGAAAGAGCCGACAAAAATACCAGAACAGTTTTCGGAGATTATATCAGCATCTATGACATTCAGCGTGCGGTTGAGGATAAGGCTACGGTTCCTATCTATTATGAAAGCCGCCTCGCCAAGCTTGACCTCGATGAAAGCGAAAAACCGAAAATCGATCCGGAATTTGAAGAGGTTACAGAGGGCGAAGAACTCGAACGGAAAGAAAAGCTTAAAACCAAGTGGGCTCAACTCGAGGCAATTGTCGGCACAGAGAAAAGAATAAGGCTTATCGCCGAAGATATAGTCGAGCATTTTGAGAAACGCCTGGAAGTTCTCGAAGGTAAAGCCATGATAGTTGGCATGAGTCGTAGAATCTGCGTTGAGCTTTATAAGGAAATAACAAAGCTGCGTCCAGAATGGCATCATGAAGACGACGATAAGGGGATGATCAAAGTGGTCATGACCGGTTCTGCTTCTGACCCGCTGGACTGGCAGCAGCATGTAAGAGATAAGCGGCGGCGAGAAAAACTGGCCACCAGATTTAGAGAGGCCGACGACCAGTTTAAAATAGTTATAGTGCGAGATATGTGGCTAACAGGCTTTGATTGCCCGAGCTTGCACACGATGTACCTGGACAAACCCATGCGAGCCCATGGCTTGATGCAGGCTATTGCCCGGGTGAATCGTGTCTTTAAAGATAAGCCTGGCGGCTTGGTTGTAGATTATTTAGGGCTGGCTTACGAGCTTAAAGAGGCTATGGCAGCTTATACTCAGAGTGGTGGCAAGGGCGATACTATTATTGATCAGGATGTGGTCGTCGCGCTTATGCTCGAGAAATATGAGATCTGTCTCGGGCTTTTCCATGGGTTTGACTGGTCTTCGTGGAAAGACGGGACGCCCGAGCAGAGAGTTAATTTACTGCCTGCCGCCCAGGAACATATTTATGCTCAGGAAAATGGCCAAGAGCGTTTGATAAATGCCGTCAATGATCTTTCCAGGGCTTTTGCTCTGGCCGTCCCTCATGAAGAGGCTCTAAAGATCAGAGATGATGTTGCTTTCTTCCAGGCAGTTAAAAATAGCCTGGCCAAAAAATCTCCCCTATTGCCAAGACCTGAGGATGAGCTTGACCATGCTGTCAAGCAAATTGTTTCGAAGGCGATCGCCCCCGAGGGTGTCATTGACTTGTTTGCTGCGGCGGGGCTCAAAAAGCCTGACATCTCAATTCTTTCTGAGGAGTTTCTGGCCGAAGTGAGGGATATGCCTTATCGAAACCTGGCTGTTGAGGTTCTCCACAAATTACTCGAAGGAGAAATTCAGGTCAGAAAACAAAAAAATCTGGTTCAATCAAGGTCGTTTGCCGAGATGCTGGAAGAAGCCATAAATCGCTACCAAAACCGGGCGATTGAAGCTACCCAGGTGATCGAAGAATTAATCGCTATTGCCAGGCAGATGAGAGAAGCAGATAAAAGGGGCGAAGAACTTGGGCTGAGCGAGGAAGAACTTGCCTTTTATGACGCTCTGGAGACTAACGACAGTGCGGTCAAAGTGCTTGGCGATGAAACGCTAAGGAAAATAGCTCAATCTCTGGTCAAGACGATTCGCGCCAATGTGACAGTTGATTGGACAGTCAGAGAAGATAGAAGGGCCTACTTAAGGACGCTCGTTAAAAGAACGCTGCGAAAATATAATTACCCGCCGGATAAACAGGAAAAGGCTACTCAGACAGTACTGAGCCAGGCTGAACTGCTGTCTGAATACTGGGCAGTCGCCTGAGGTAAGGCAAAGCTGTCTTGAATTGGGATAGTGGCTTGAGGCGGGGCTGGCTGTTGGACGGCCAGTTTTAATTTTTCTTTATTTCACGTTTCGATATTTGTTATCATTACGGCGGAAAGAAAAGCTTATTAATAAAACTCCAAAATATTTTGCATGCATCCTGATTTTGTAATTTGCTGATAGATTTCATCCCTGAAATGATAGATATACTGACTGCTGAGGAAGGTAAGCAAATACTTAAGAGGGAGCTTTTTGTTCTTTATATTTGTTTGGTTCTCTATGCTTATTGAAGCTTATCAAGATAAGCTCATTTAAGGAGGAAAAGTCATGAATAATCACCATCGAGCCACGAGCAATAGTTTTAAGGTATCATCGGGGCTATTTGCTCTGTTTATCTTGCTATCGCTTGCTTCCACTTTTAGCTGCTCAAGGCAGGCGGCCAACGTCGTCTGGATCGATGAGCTTGGCCCTCAGTATGCTATCTCTGGCTATGGGGAAACCCAGGCCAATAAATCGGTAGATGGCAATCCACTAACCATAACCGGCAAAGTCTATGAGCGTGGACTCGGCACCCACGCTGAAGGTATGTACCGGATAAAACTGGATGGCAAAGCTACCCGCTTCAGTGCCCTGGTTGGCATTGATGACGAGATAAAGGGCAATGAACGGGCTTCGGTTGAATTTATTGTTTCGGCTCGAGATAAAAATAACATCACTCAGACTTTATGGAAAAGCGGTGTCATGAAAGCCGGTCAGCCAGCCAAAGAGGTCAATGTCAGCCTCGACGGCTTCCTTTATCTGGATATCATTGTTTCTGATGCTGGCGATGGATCAGGTTATGATCACGCCGACTGGTGCGAGGCTAAGATAGAATACCGGGGAACCAAGCCAGAACCTGTTAAACCCTACGCCAGCCAGCCCTACGTCCTAACGCCCCTCCCCGGCCCCGAACCAAGGATCAATGGAGCTAAGGTTTTCGGCGTTCGCCCCGGATCACCTTTTATGTTTACCATTCCAGCCACTGGCTCCCGTCCGATGACTTTCGCTGCCGAAGGCCTTCCAGCCGGACTCAAACTCGATACCTCAACCGGCCACATTACCGGCGTGATAGACAAGGCCGGCACCTACAATGTCAAACTCACTGCCAAAAACAGCCTGGGCACAGCTGAGCGAACCCTGCGCATTGAGGTCGGCGATAAAATCTGCCTGACTCCCCCGATGGGCTGGAATAGCTGGAATTGCTGGGGATGCTCGGTGACCGATGAAAATGTTCGCCAGAGCGCCAGAGCTATGGTGGAAAAAGGCCTGATTAATTATGGCTGGACCTACATAAATATTGATGATTGCTGGCACGGCGAGCGCGACCCCAGGACGGGCGAAATTCGCTCCAACGAAAAATTCCCCAACATGAAAGCTCTGGCTGATTATGTCCATAGCCTCGGCCTGAAAATTGGTCTTTACACTGACTGCGGGCCGAAAACCTGTGCTGGTTATGCTGGCAGCGAAGGCTACGAGGAACAGGATATTATGACCTATGCCCAATGGGGATATGATTACGTCAAGATTGACTGGTGTTATTGTGAAGGCAAGGATCCAAAAGTCGCCTATAAATTATTTGGCGATGCGATAAAAAGAGCTCCTCGGGATATAGTTTTCAGCATCTGCAACTGGGGCCGAAACAATCCCTGGGAATGGGGCGAAAGCGTCGGCGGCAATCTATGGCGGACAACTGGCGATATCACCGACACCTGGAGCAGCATGTCGCGGATAGGATTTGGTCAAGCTGGGCTCGCTCGCTATGCCGGACCCGGTAACTGGAATGACCCGGATATGCTGGTCGTTGGCAATGTCGGCTGGGGACCAGAACTCCACCCGGCACGGTTAACCCCCGATGAGCAATATACTCACATCAGCCTGTGGTGCCTGCTGGCCGCACCGTTACTGATTGGCTGTCCCATCGAGCAGATAGATGATTTTACCATGGGCCTTCTGACCAATGTTGAAGTTCTGGAGGTCAACCAGGACCCACTTGGCCGACAGGCAGATAGAATCGTCGAAGGCGATGGATGGGAGATCTGGGCCAAGGAGATGGAGGATGGCTCGAAAGCTGTCGGTCTGTTCAATCTCGATGCTTATGATCACAAAACAGTCCGGGTTGATTTTCAGGCGCTGGGTTTCAGCATCGGGTCGCTGCGGGTGCGGGATTTGTGGCGGCAAAAAGACCTCGGAACTTTTGACGGACATTTTGAAGCCGAAGTTGCCCCCCATGGGGTCGTTCTGATAAGAATCTTTCAGAAATAATTTCCTTTAGGGAGCTCGATCCCGCGTATTTTTATCTCGAATTGCGTTGATTTTGTCCCGGTCATTATTTTTGTTCTACTTACTTTCTTAACGGCAACCCAGAGGGAGTCAGTTTAGCATCCTGACCGGCCCGGGTCGAGGCCGTAAGTTCAACTTCTATTCCCCTTAGAAAAACTTGACAAACGAGAAAAAAAGTCTTATATTTACTTTGTTTTTAAAAGTGCTTTGATATTTAGAGATAAGGAGGTAAAGATGGAACAGGACGAAAGAAAAGAGGCTCTGGAAAATATCGAGCTCATTAAAGAAATGGTCTTCCAGAAAAAAAAGCATCTCAGCCATTATGGATTGGGATGGATATCCATTATTTGGGGGATATTCTGTTTGGTAGGAGTAGCTGGAGAAAGACTGCTTATTGCCTATGTTATTCCCCATGGGACCCTGGTCGGCCTTTGGTGGTTCGTCCTGACCATCATTGCCGGATTCGGCACTTATCTGGTATACAGAAGACATCTGAAAACTGAACCGATAAAGCCTCAAAATTCTTCTTTCAGATATTTCGCGAGTTTCTGGATTCCGCTTTTTCTTCTGGGATTCACGCTGGCCACCTTTATCGCCTCGATTTCTTCTCTTTCTCCTCGCTATATTTCCATCGTCATGCTGCTTATTGTCTCTACAGGCTACATCATGTTAGGACTGACGTTCTTCAAGGAAATTCTCTACATGGGAATTGCAGGATATGCTAGTTCAATCCTCTGTGCCGTCTTCTTTGTCCAATGGAGCGATATCATCCTCGGAGCAATCTTCGGTCTAGGCTTAATCTTAACAGGCTTGGTTGTCAACAGACAATGGAAGAACATCTAACAGTCAGGCTCAATAAGGCCTTTCATCAGAAAGCCCGGTTGGGTATTATGTCAATCCTGATGACCTCAGAAGAAGCAGAGTTCAATTATCTAAAGGAAAAGTTGAACCTGACAGACGGGAATCTAAGCTCTCATTTGAGCCTCCTGGAAAACCAAAAATATATCAAAATCAAGAAACAATTCGTCAAAAAGAAGCCTCGTACTCTATGCCAGATTACTGAAAAAGGCCGCCAGGCCTTTAGAGAATATCTCGATGACCTGGAAAAACTCATTCGCAGCCTTCCTTAGAACAAAAGGAGAATACATTGAAAATAAAAAAATCTTTCTTTGAAAAATTGCCTTCTCTAAAAATTCTTTGGCTCATTATACCTGTTTTCTTTATTTCTATTCAGGCGTCTGGAAAAAATTCATACCAGGCAAAAACCGGTGAAGACACTCCGGCCTACCAATTTCAACCTGCCGAAATAGAGAAGATCAAACAGGCCAAGAATTTCATGAAAAAAGGAGTTGATAATTGGGACCCTGATTGGTTGAAAAAAGCCAGGGAAGAGTTTCTAGGACTTCTAACCAAAGGAAACCAGGAAAATATGTATCTTTTTTATTATGTTGCCTTATGCGATTACCGGCTGGCCATCTAAAACCGAAGCAATTGTCCCCCACGCTCTATCCTAACTTTTCACTTCTGGTATAATGTAAAGGAATTTAACCAGGTGGTTTTTTGATTGACAGCGGCCTCCGGCCCTGGGGGGTAAGAATGTTTGTCAATGGCTTCAGGCGGCTGTTACCAGAAGCGTATAAAAATAAAGCATTCACCGTTAAGGCTTCTGACCTGATATAAAAATGAACATTAAACAAAGGAGGTTTTGTATATGAAATATCGTTATTTAGGGAAATCGGGTCTTATCGTTTCAGAGTTATGTTTTGGCGCCATGAGCTTTGGTTCACAGGGTTCATGGAAGAGCGTCGGTGCTCTCGAGCAGAATGCTGCTCAGCGCGTGGTGGACATTGCTTTTGAAGGCGGCATCAACTTCTTCGATACGGCCGATGTTTATTCTTACGGGCAGTCCGAAGAAATTCTGGGCAAAGCTCTTAAAGGCAAGCGTTCACAGGTGGTTCTGGCCACCAAAGTTCGCGGTCGCATGAGCCCTGAGGTCAACGATGCTGGCTTGAGCCGGCGGCATATCATTCAGAGCTTTGAAAACAGCCTGAGGCGCCTGGGGACAGACTGGATTGACCTCTATATCGTTCACAGCTTTGATTTCAGAACGCCGCTCGAAGAGACGCTTTCCACCTTAAATGACCTGGTTCATCAGGGCAAAGTGCGTTACCTGGGCTGTTCCAACTTTTTTGCCTGGCAGCTGATGAAGGCCCTGGCCATTTCTGAAAAGCATGACTTTGAGAAGTTTGTTTCGCTCCAGGCTTATTATTCACTTATAGCCCGCGATGTGGAGATTGAGCTCGTCCCGCTGTGCGAGGATCAGGGATTGGGATTAACCCCGTGGTCACCACTGTCCGGCGGTTTTCTGACCGGCAAATATCCACGAGGCAGTCGCGGCCCTCAGGATGCCCGGCGCAGCAAAGAAGAACAGAATTTCCTGCAATTCGATGAAGACCGGGCCTACCGCATTCTGGATGAAGTGAAGCGCATTGCTAAAGAACGCGGAGTCAGCGCTGCCCAGGTTTCGCTTAACTACCTGTTGCGGAAACCGGCGGTCAGTTCAGTTCTTATTGGTGCTACCAAGCCAGAACAGGTTGTCGATAATCTCAAAACAGTTGAATGGGAACTTACAGAGGAAGAAATAAAAGCGCTCGACAGCGTCTCCGAGCCGCCCCGCGTCTATCCGAAGTGGATGCTCGATGTAACCAGGCTCGACCGCGAAAACCTGCAGGCGAAGTTATAGGTTTAACTTATAATTCCAGCTTGGTTTTAAGGGCTAAACCAAAGACAAATTCAAGACAAATAGAGCCAGATGCCAGTCTAAGCGATAGTGCAGGTCAGATTAAAGATCATATTCGGGGATTCTAAACCATAAGTGGCATGGCTACAAGTGATCTGGCTGGAAAAGCAGAATTTTCGTTTATTGCTACTTTATATAAAAGTTTCTAACCATAGCCTGGAGAAAGATAATATAATATTTTCGGAGTGGTTTCTGATTTTGTCTTCTATTTTTAGCAGCCCAGTTGTCTTTTATTTTTTACAGAACAGGTCAAAAAGAATAAAGAGCAAAGGAGAAGGCGATGTTTAAACTCAAAAGAATGCTCGTGGTTTCTTTTGTGCTTGTTTTTGTTCTTAGCTTTACGTGTCTCGGGCTGGCAGAAGATGTTGTTAAATATTTCCCTAAACCGGGCGACCTTAAATACACCTATGGACCACATAAGCCCGTCATGAAGATAAAGCCCGGCACGGTCATAATTTCTTCGACCGAGGATTGCTATGACGGTAAAGTCAAAAAGCCCACTGATAAGCCGTCGGAAGTCATGGAACTCTGGAAAGATAATCCCTTAACCGGTCCATTTTACATCCAGGGGGCAGAGAGGGGCGATATCCTGGCCGTACATATCAGGAAAATTGAGCCAGCCCGCACCTATGCCATCAGCAGTTATGGACCAGGCTTTGGAGCTATTACCGGCACAGAGTATACCGCCATCCTGGAGTCTCCCCTGCCTGAACTTGTCTGGTGGTATGAAGTTGATAAAGACAAGGGCACAGTCAGATATAAATCTCTAAAAGGAAATACCGTTATGGACATTCCGATGAAGCCCATGATCGGCTGCCTCGGTGTAGCACCGGCTAAATTTGAACACCGCTGGAGTGTTACTCCGGAAGCCTATGGCGGCAATATGGATTGTCCGGAAGTCCGAGCCGGTAATACCATTTATTTGCCGGTCAACGTTCCTGGCGCCTACCTGTTTTTTGGAGATGCGCATCTGGTTCAGGGAGATGGTGAAATTATTGGCTATGGTGTGGAAGCAGCCGTTAATGTCGAGCTCAAAGTTGACCTCATCAAAGGCAGAAAGATCAGCTGGCCTAGAATTGAAAACGATGAATACCTGATGACTCTCGGTATGTATCGCCCGCTGGAAGATGCTTTTCGCATTGCCACCAAAGATATGGTTCTATGGATAGCTGAGGATTTTGGCCTGGACATGATGGACTCTTACCAGCTGGTCTCCCAGGTGATGAAGGCTGAAGTGTCGCAGTTAGTTGACCCCAACTACACCATTCTGGTCAAATTCCCCAAGAAATATTTACCGGAGAAAAAGCCTGTCTTCGGTGGTGTGCACGACAAGTTGAAATAACGGTCAAATCCTCTATTAGCGGTAGATAAACAGTAAAAGCGCGGCGGTTGCCCAGCTCTGCCCTTATTTTCTCTTCTAATCTTATTGGTAAATCAAATTAAAAAGTTTATTAGCCAGTTCTTTATTAATTTCCTTGAGAATTTTGTATTCATCTAGAGCAGAACCTTTGTCCCTGGTAATGATATAAGCTAACCCTAAAAAGTAGTGTGCCTCTGCATAATCAGGCTTTATACGTATTGCCTGTTTATAAGATTCTATTGCCTCACTATAGCGCCCAAGACTCCAATAAGCTACCCCTAAATTGCAGTGTGCCTCTGCCAAATCAGGTTTTATACGTATTGCCTGCTTAAGAGATTCTATTGCCTCGCTGTGGCGCCCAAGATTCCCATAAGCTATCCCTAAATTGAAGTGCGCCTCTGCATAATCAGGCTTTATACGTATTGCCTGTTTATAAGATTCTATTTCCTCGCTGTGGCGCCCAAGATTCCCATAAGCTATCCCTAAATTGAAGTGCGCCTCTGCATAATCAGGTTTTATACGTATTGCCTGTTTATAAGATTCTATTTCCTCGCTCGAGCGCCCAAGATTCCCATAAGCTGCCCCTAAATTGCAGTGTGCCTCTGCATAATCAGGCTTTATACGTAT
>DJWO01000011.1:0-15429 GCA_002441005.1 Candidatus Aminicenantes bacterium UBA6228 | reverse complement strand
ACCCAAATAAGCTGCCCCTAAATTGCAGTGTGCCTCTGCATAATCAGGCTTTATACGTATTGCCTGTTTATAAGATTCTATTTCCTCGCTCGAGCGCCCAAGACTCCCATAAGCTAACCCTAAAAAGTAGTGTGCCTCTGCATAATCAGGCTTTATACGTATTGCCTGTTTATAAGATTCTATTGCCTCTCTGTGGCGCCCAAGACTCCCATAAGCTAGCCCTAAAAAGAAATGTGCCTCTGCATAATCAGGCTTTATACGTATTGCCTGCTTAAGAGATTCTATTGCCTCTCTGTATTGCTTAAGTTGACCATAACAATAACCAATTTGAAAAATGGCATCAGCATAGTTTGGGTCTTTCTCTACAGCCTTTTGAAAATAGATGAGCGCTTTTTCAATATCTTCTTCTGCCCAGAGATGAACCAATCCTGTATAATAAAGTCCTTCTGCTGATGCAAGCCATTCTTTTCTTCTGCTTGATTTCCATTCGGCCAATGTCTTCTCTTTGGCCAATTCAAGTTTAGTAGTCCTTTCAGAAGGAACGGCAAAGTTCAAATTCTGTCCCTCAAGGATTTGAAATGTTGCTATACCAATAACTTCTCCTTTCAAATTCACCACCGGGCTACCACTTGAACCAGGAGACAGTGGTGCCGTGATTTGAATAATTTTGCCAAATCGAGGAATTTCCCGGACTGCCGAGACAATGCCATCTGAAACTGTTTTTTCAAGTCCAAGCGGGCTTCCGATTACAATCACCCGCTCACCGACTTCTGGTATGGAATAACTCAGTTTGATAGGATTAACTAACTCTGGCGCTATGTCTACAGAGGCACGAATAAGATCGTATTCTTTATCTTCTGCCACAATGCCAGTAATAGCATAAACTTTTCCTTGCCCTATTTTGATTTCAGCCTTGCTGGCATCTTCAACTACATGGCGGTTGGTGATGATATCACCGTTTTTGCTAATAAAAAAACCACTGCCCTGGGCTTTTACCTTCCCGTCTTCATCATATGTCAGGATTAGCACTGTTGATGGCTGGACTTTTTTTATAATTTCAGGCAACTTTTCCTGGCCATGACATGGAGCAATAATTGAAACCAAAAGAAATAAAAGACAGAAAAATTGCCCCGTTAAATTCAAACAATGCCGCTTTCTCATTAGTTTCTCCTCCCTGAAGATCAGGCTACATAAAAGCTATCGCTGACATAAACCAACTCGCTATTATGATCAACTAAAATTGCTTTTCCAACTGCCTGGTAAAGTCGAGAGGACATTTAGACGAACCATCTTTTCCTTCCCTTATTAGTTAATTTAGCAAACTTTTAGCCGAACAATCAAGTCGTAGTTTCACCTCTAACTTTATCTGCCTGACAGTCCTCTCCACTGTATACATTTAGATAACTTTCCCCCTCGGTAATTTCAAGAGTTAATAGGCTTCTCTTTGTTTTCTCTTCAAATGTCTGTGGTATCGGTACCTCTGCTTAATGCTAATATCCCGCCCGAAAGCCACAAACAAGAACTAGCCAGAATAGATTAAAATTGATGGCCGTATTGCTCCTGTTTTAGGAGCTGGAGCGAACAAACATTGAAGTTTTATCCCGGGTCATAGTGTATTCTCTCTGCAAAACATGGGTTTATATTCCCGGATGAACTTATTTCCGGCCCGTATGAGGCGACATTTAAAAATCCCAGGACAAACCCGATAACCATAGAAGAACTTCTTGACCAGATTATTGAAAAGGGCTTGAACAAATATGAACAAATTGTGATTATAGCTGGAAAAGATTATGCGGATATAGCACGGACAGTTTTCTTATCAAAAAAGATATTAACTCCCTTAAGCGATTGTAAAGGAAATGGCTACATGATGAACAGACTTGATGAATGCATTAAAAGAGGAGTCCCGCTATAACCCGTATTGAACTCCAAAAATAACTTCTCACCATTTTCATTGCAATTTAACAGTTAAAAGCGAGAAGATAAATTCAAAGCTGGAAAGGGGCGTTGATATTGTTTCTGCTGGCTTATGCCGTTGGAACGCTTGTCGGGTTTATGGCCTTCATGATCATCGAGACACTGATGTGGGTGACCATATTTACTATTATGCCGGTTGTTTTCCCGGTCGCTTTCTACCAGTATCTATCCAGGACTCACTGCCCGGCCGCCAGGACTGGCGTTGAGATGGTGAAACTCTGCTCGCTCTGGGTTGTCCTTTCCTTTGGGCCCGATGGGCTTATCTACATTGCTGTGCTACCGCTCATTCTGAGAGCTCGCCCAACTGGAGCTTTTTCTTGGACCAGACGCCATGGAGCTGGATGTCCTACGCGACTCTATTTTTCCTGGGGTATTTAGCTCGCTGGCTCTATAACCGGCGACGGGCTTTAGCCCCTGACGCGATTTCCACTTGAGAGAGCGTCAAACTTCACCTAGCTCTCGGCTTCAAGCTGGCTTGTTCGCCGCCCGGAGCACATTGAACACATTAATTTCTGGAAGAAAGGCACGATAATGGTGGCAGGCTGGCTGCACTTCTTTTCTTTCATGGTAGTGTCTTTCCTGGTTTTACAACCCAAAAAGAAAAGCAGGGCTAATACTTCTGGATTAAGGCTTAAAGATAAAACGATCAATCAGATGAAAGACAAAGGCGTCAAACAGCAGGCAGGTTCAGCCAGCAATGAGGGATGCCTATATGAATAATTAAGCGGCTCAAGGAGAAAGATAAAAGCCAGCCAGATAAGGGGAAAGAAAAACTGCGGCCAGACCAGAGAAAGGACCAGGCAAGTAGCGCCTGACACATAGAAGCTGGCGAGGAGACTACGGCTCGCCCTCAAGCGGAAAAGGGCCAAAGCCTTTCCCTTGAGAAAGCCGTACCAGAAAATCTCGAGTTCCTTAAGCGCCGGAATGACCGTGGCGTAAGATAAAAAATAGCCCAGCCAGCGCTCGGGCAGCCCCGCAGGCAAACCGTGGTAGCTCCAGTTCTGAAGCCTCAGATCGCAGATTTCAAAAAAGCACCGCCGAAAAAACCATGAGCCCCAGCCCGATGAAAAGATTAGCCCTGAGTACCTTTTGCTTCATCTATTTTTAGCTTAAAACTTTTTTCGAGTCTATACAAGTCAGCAGCTTGAAATTGGATATATCCTGTACTATTCCATTTTGCCTTGAGAACCATCTGATTGTATCAGTAGTGATCTGAGTTCGAGGAGCAAAACTAAATTGTTGAAGTCTTCAGCTGGCGAAAGAAAAAAGACAATATTAAATAAAAATACAAATTACCTGTTGACTTTTTGCTTTTATAAGACTATTTATGTCTTATATAGTTGGACTTATTTAATCCTATATGAGAGAGCAAGATAAAAAAATGGACTTTCTCCGACAGCACACTGATTATGCCTTTCGCCTGCTGGTTGCCCTGGCCCAGGCTCCAGGTAAAGCCATTTCCAGCCGCACCCTGGCTTCAGAAGGCAGCGTCCCCTATCAGTTTGCTTCAAAAATCATGCAGAAACTTCATGAGCAGGGTCTGGTGGAGAGCGTCATGGGACCATTTGGGGGTTTCCGCTTAGCCCGGACTGCCGAAAAAGTCACATTACTCGAAATAATCGAGGCAGTCCAGGGGCAGGTTGTGGTTAACACCTGCTTGCTTGGTCAGGACACTTGCCAGCGCCGCAATATTTGCCCGGTCAGGAACAAACTCGAAACTCTGCAGGAGACGATGGTGGATTATCTGCGGAGTGTTACCCTGGCGAATATGGTAGCAGACGGTATTGAACTCGCCAAACAATCCAAAAAGGAGATAAAAATAAAAAATGAAAACCAAAAACCCGGTCAGTCCAGAAGTTTTGGGAAAAGCCGCTAATCTGGCCGATCTCGTGGACTATTCCCCTGGCGCCGTGGTCAGCAAGACCCTGATCGACGCGCCCGCCGGCACAATTACTCTTTTCTCCTTTGATGCCGGACAGGGGCTCAGTGAACACATCGCGCCCTATGATGCGTTAGTTGAGGTGCTCGATGGTCAGGCCAAAATTCAGATTGGCAAGGATGTCCTGACGGTTTCGTCCGGCCAGGCTGTGGTCATGCCGGCCAATGTGCCGCACGCTGTGGCGGGTGAAGTCCCCTTCAAAATGCTTCTGGTCATGATTCGCTCCGAAGGCGAATAAGAAAGGAAATGAAAGGTAACCGCCATGAGTATGTTTTGTTATCAGTGTGAACAAACTTCTAAAGGGAGTGCCTGCACTTTGACCGGGGTTTGTGGCAAAGACCCGCAAGTAGCGGCCCTGCAGGATCTTCTGATTTATGCCTGTAAAGATATCTCCCGTTATGCCCACCGTGCCTACGAGGCAGGTCAGCGCCGCGATGAGATTGACCACTTTACCATCCAGGCCATCTTCGCCACTCTGACCAATACTAATTTTGATGGTGGTGCGATTCAGCAGTTTCTGCGGGAAGCGGTCAAGGTCAAAGCTGTCGCCCGCCAACTGGCCACTGAAGCCACCGGCCAGGATGAAGAATTTGACTGCCCGGTCAGGTGGGAGGCGGCAGTAGAGGACAGAGATGAACTTATCGGCTTAGGCGAATCAGTCTCCATTCAGAATCGTCTTGATCTGCTCGGTGACGATCTCACCGGTCTCCAGGAACTTATCACCTATGGGATAAAGGGGCTTTCCGCTTACGCTGTTCACGCTCAAAAACTCGGCCAGCAGGATCCCGAAATCTATGCTTTTATCCACCGGGCCTTTGACTACCTGACCGGGAAACCCGAAAGCGCCGAAGCGCTGTTAGCCCTGGCCATGGAGTGCGGCCGCATCAATCTGCGCACAATGGAAATCCTGGACGCAGCCAACACCGGTGCTTACGGTCATCCCGAACCAACCAGAGTCCGGGTGACACCGGTCAAAGGCAAGTGCATCGTTGTCTCGGGACATGACCTTAAAGACCTGGAAGAATTACTCAACCAGACTGAAGGCCTGGGCCTGAACGTTTATACCCATGGCGAAATGCTGCCCGCCAACGCTTATCCGGGATTAAAAAAATATAAGCACCTGGTTGGGAACTACGGCGGCGCCTGGCAGGACCAGCAGAAGGAATTCGAACAGTTCCCCGGGGCAATTCTCATGACCACCAACTGCCTGCAGAAGCCAAAGAATAGCTACCAGGACCGCATCTTTACTTCAGGTGTGGTTGGCTGGGAAGGCGTAAGACACATAACCGGTCACAACTTTGCCCCGGTCATTGAAGCTGCTCTGGCTCTTTCCAAAGCCTTCGGCTGTTCGGTCAACGAGTTGCCGCTTTCCTTCATCTTAAGCTGGTTCGAGCAAAAGGCGGTTGCCATTCTTCTGACCCTCCTCTATCTCGGCGTGGAAAAGATTAAGCTCGGGCCGTCGCTGCCTGCTTTTACCACCCCGGCTGTTTTGAACGTCCTGGTCGACAAGTTCAAGATAGGGCCAATAAGCAGCGTTGAGGCCGACCTGGCCGAGGCCCTGGGTAAGTAAAAATATATATTCAGGTTAGCGGTAGTTGAAAATTACCGGCAAGATAGCTACCATCAGCCAGGCCCAGGCAGCAAAGACCGGCAGGTAAGCTGTCTGCCAGCGTTCAAGACGCCTGAAGGGAATGCGTCCGTGGAGAAAGCGCCCATAAAGCATCGCCGACCAGGCTAAATTGACCAGCAGCAACAGGTTCAAGCCGAGCGCCGCTGTCTTGTTAGGGCTGAACCCGAATTCAGAGATGCGGGCTGCCATGGCCCACAGGGCGAGCACATCCACCAGAAGAGCGCTGACCACCAGCAGAAGCTGAACCCAATCGAACTGGCCGGGAGGCTGCTGTGGATCACGGGCTGATATTGAGTAAAGTAGCAAGCCCAGGACAAGCACGAGCAGCAGGTCAAAGCCAATAAGGACTTCCCTCTCTATTTGAATGGCGTTACCTGTCAGGATCATAACGACCACAAAGATAAGGAGCAGCGCTGTAAAAAGAGGCGTAAAGATCCAGGTCAGCACAGGAGCGATGTTTTCAATGACGCTCTGCTTGTACTCAACGAGCCAGGCAGCGATGATGACCGCTCCCATCGCTCCACAGGGCAGCACCCATTCTATGATGGCCTGCTCCACATTGAGGCCAATGGCCTGGAAAATGAAGAGCGTCAGGCCCATCAGAACGGCTCCCCCGAGGGCGATGAGCGTATAGTAGATAAACCACTCCCCTGAGAAACGAACATAGTTCATCCGCTGCTCATGGCTGCGCCACTGGCCGCCGGAATAGGCATAACACAGCATCAACCACAAGGCGATAGGCAGATGGATGGCGGTCAGCACCTGGGTTTGGCCACCGGCTTTGAAAGGCATAAGGTTGACTAAAAGCCCGGCAGCAATGAAAGGAATAGCGAGCCAGAACCACTCATCAAGCTGGTGGAGTCCCCGCTTTAGTCCAAAGAAAATAGCCAGAAACGGAAGCACAAAGAGACTGAGATTGGACAAATAAAAAGCAAGGTCAGATGGTGGGCCAGAAAGGTGGTAACCAAAGAGAGACGGGATTTTGATGGCAACAGCGGAGGCAACACCCAGTCCCACGGCCAGCGTAGTATCGCGCTGACTGGAAAGCGGCGAGGTGGGGCTACCAGATATAACCACCAGCTGCTTCCAGAGACGCTCGGAATATTCGATGGCAAACTCACGCGAAATGGCATTCAGGTCGCCCAGTCGCTTGACAGCCACCAGAAAGGCTTCGTCCTCATCCAGACCAGCCTGGCGGAGGGCTTCAATCTGGCTGCGAAGATGATCCTCAAGTTCATCAATGTCGGCAGTGCGAACCGCTGGCCGTTTTTGGAGATAATCTCGCCACTGCCCGATGCGTTCTTCCAGAGTTGGTTTACTCATCACACTTTTACTCTCCTTTCGAACCCCGTCAGATTGGCTCACCCACCGGGTCAACTGCTAAGCTTAAGATGCCTTTCATAGTCTTATCCACCACCTGCCACTGGCGGCGCTGCCGGTCGAGCTGCCCGGCACCTGCTCGGGTCAACCGGTAATACTTGCGCTGCCGGCCACTTTCTGATCGGCCCCAGAACGATTCAACATAACCGTGGCGCTCAAGCCGGTGAAGAAGTGGATAAAGCATGCCGTCGGTCCACTGCAGTTCGCCGCCTGACAGCTCACTCACCCTTTTTATGATGGCATAACCGTAGTTTTCGCCTTCACTCAGAATAGCGAGAACGAGGGGCGTGGCTGAAGCCGCTACCAGGTCCTTATCAATGTCCATGGCCATTTAACTCCTTTACATTACATAGAGCTATTATATACATAGTAATTCTATGTATGTCAAGTAAAATTTAATTTTTAGGTCAGACTCGTTTAGATTACAATTCAATAAAGTAGAAAAAAGGATAGAACCATGGAAAGAAGAAGTTTCTTAGACAGTTTGGGCACTGCTCTGGGTTTATCGCTGGCTGGTTTGCTGGGAACAAGGCGAACCGGCCTTAGCCTTGACCGGGCCGAGGAGAATGATCCTGTTTTAGAATATGCTTTTCATAGGTCGGCCAGAAGTCACCATTGAGGGCCGTGACCAAAGCAGTGATTATCTCCCTAATTTATTCAGAATATCCTTCTGGTTGCCGATCTCCAATATCCGGACGCCTGGCTGGGCTCCATGTAGATTATCAATGAATTTCCTGGTTGCCTCTATTCCCAGTTGGCCAGCCGGTTCCGAGCTGAACTCGATGAGGCCTATGACCTCATATTTAGCCAATTCAATGACTGGCCCGGACAGACTAAAGTTGTAAATAGGAAAAAACTTTAATATATAATGATGGATATCTAACTTCAGGAGAGTTTAATGAAAAGAAAAACCAGAATTTTAACAGTTGTTTTTTCCTTGGGCATTTTATTAACGATGCTCTCACTCCCTGCCGTTTCCCAGCCAAAACCGCAGGCTGGGGTCAAGTCACCGGCCCAACAGTCCGGTGAACCTGCCCAACTACCAGAGCCAAAGCCTTTTTCCATCACCAGGCATCAGACAACAATTGATGGCAAATTGATACCATACACCGCCACTGCCGGAGAAATAACTATTCTTAAGGCGGACGAAACACCAGGAGCTTCTATGTTCTTTGTGTCTTATACCAGAGATGACATAAAAAATAAGTCCACCAGGCCGATTATGTTCTGTTTTAATGGCGGGCCAGGCTCTTCAACTGTCTGGTTGCATCTTGGTGGAATCGGGCCGAAAAGAATCGCCCTGGATGATGAAGGCCGGCCGCTAAGGACGCCGGCCGATTTCGAAGATAGCGAATACTCGCTGTTAGATATCACTGATCTGGTTTTTGTTGACGCTGTTTCTACTGGTTACAGCCGCCCTTTACCCGGTGAAGAAAAAAGCCAATTTCATGGAGTGAGTGAAGACGCTTCGGCTTTTGCTGAATTCATCAGAATTTATCTAACCAGGTTTGACCGCTGGGGCTCGCCCAAGTTTCTTCTGGGCGAAAGCTATGGAACAACCAGATCAGCTGTTTTGTCCGGCGTTCTTCAGAACCGGACCCATGGAATCTATCTGAACGGCATAATTCTGTTGTCCAGCGTCCTCGACTTTTCGACTGTTTCTTTTAGCCCGGGAAATAATCTGGCTTATGTTGCTTATCTTCCCCATTACACCGCCACCGCCTGGTATCATAAAAAGCTATCCCCGGAATACCAGAGCCAGCCGCTGGTCAAAGTACTCGAGGAGTCAAGAAGATTCGCTCTTGACGAGTATCTGCCAGCTTTAATGAAAGGGAATTTGCTCGAGCCTGAAGCCTATGAGACGGTGGCCAGAAAATTATCAGGCCTGACCGGTCTTTCGGTTAGCTATATCAAAAATTCCAATCTCAGGATCAGGCATAACCGGTTTCTTAAAGAGCTGCTACGGGAAAACCGCCTGACTGTCGGTCGCCTGGACAGCCGTTTTACCGGGCGCGATGCCGATGCGGCTGGAGAAAGTTACGAATACGACCCGGCCAACGCGCTGCTGATGGGCTCTTTTTCAGCTGCTCTGAACAATTATCTGGGGACAGTGCTCGGCTACAAAAAGGAAGTCCCCTATGCGATCTATGGAAATGTTTATCCCTGGAATTACTCCTTCGATCCATCCGGAAGAATGATTCCTGGCATTACTGGTTCAGCCAGAAACGTTAGCTCCCGGGAGGGGTCGCTTTTTGTGTCTGAAACCCTGCGGCGGGCGATGGCTGAGAATACTGCTCTGAAGATTTTTTGCTGCAATGGATATTATGATGGGGCCACCCCGTTTTTTGGAACTGAATATACCTTTTCACAGTTGATGCTCGACGGCTCGTTTAAGGATAGAGTCAGGATGGGTTACTATGAAGCCGGTCACATGGTCTATATCCATAAACCATCCATGAAGAAACTCAAGAGCGACCTGACTTCTTTTATCGCCTGGTCATCAGGTAAATAGTTGTTTAACAGGGGATTTCTCCAGAAGAGATAGTAAATCAAATTGAAATATATCTCGAAGCGGTAAACAATGATTAAAATAATTAAGGCCTGAGATTAGGAACCAGCTGTCCACCATCGGGAATTAAAGACTATAAAAAAAGGGAAGGATAATTGGTATCCTTCCCTCGTAAGCTCTAATAAATAAAAATATTAGAAGCAATAGCCCAGCATAAACAGCCAGGTTCTGTTCTTGACGGATCCGCCTTCGTCCATCCCTTCGGCAACATTGGTCAGGCCGAGGTCGTAACGAACATCCAGAACAATTTTCCCGCTTCCAACCTTCATGCCCAGCCCAACACCAAAAGCTAAGCCAAAATCAGTGTCCTTAACCGAATCTTTAAAATCTTCTGAATAACTCTCACCGCCATATGAAGATTTGATCTTGGCTCTTGTGTTCAGGCCGACATAGGGCCCGGCGAAGACTGAAGGAACAAAAGAAGAACCCTCTTTGGCAAAAGAGAAATTCAATAAGAGAGGAATCTCGAGATAATCGACATTTAACTTTCCAGTCATTTCACCTTCTTCTTCAGTGATTGTAACTTTTGTTCCCTTTTGAACATAAAGAATTTCGGGCTGCAAACTGAATACCCTGGACAGCCTCAGGTTCATAGAAAAACCACCAACGGCGCCTGTTTTGTTTTCCAAGGGATTATCAGTTGGTTCTGGGTCAAAAGCCAGATTGGCTAAAGAAAAACCTCCTTTGACTCCAAACTTAATGCCTGAAAATCCGGGGGAAGCCAGCAAACTAACCAACAACAGAGTCATGACCACAAAAGAAAGACCTTTACTTAACTTTTTCACCTAACAACTCCTTATACTGTGAGTATTTAAAGTTAGATTATAAAAATTTAATCTAACTAAGTGTTTGCTTATTATATATATAAGTCCTTAGAAAAGCAATGGCCCCCATAAAAATGAACCAAGCCGGCCCCCGAAAAAGAATGTTTTAACCCAGTTAGTTGATTTTCCGTTGACTGCATTTTTATTGACCAAGCTGGTATTAACTGGTAATATCCGAAACCAGACCTATCCAGATAAGCAGGACCTATGAAAGAAAGAAAAGACCACAAACCGGGGAATAATAAATTTGATCCCTCCGACAATTCAGGCAAATATACTGCCGGTCAATTATTCACTACCCTGTGTGTCATAACGATACTGATTGTGGGACTGGTCTGTTGTAAGTCAGATAATCACCTATCTTTATCCTCTGCAGACCAAGACCTGGTTAACACTGTCGCCTATGACTTAAATATCCTGGTCGATTATGAAAACGAAAACATTGAGGCCACTTGCGGGCTAACCGTTGAAAACCGATTTCAACACCCCGTCAGCCGCCTTCCCCTGGTACTCTACCGGCTGATGAGGGTTACATCGGTTGAAGATGAACAGGGCCGCCAACTTGACTTCAGCCAGCAGGTCGTTTCCTACGAGGACTGGGAGAAATTCCAGGCCAATTTTATTGAAGTTAACCTCAAAAGCCCCATCCAGCCCGGTGCCAGGGCAACTCTAAAAATTGCCTATAGCGGTTATCTCGGCGGTTACACCGAAACTGGCCTGAGCTATGTCCGGGACAGCATAAACCGAAATTTCACCATCATCAGGCCAGATTGTCTAGCTTATCCTCAGGTCGGGGTTCCCTCCTGGAGCGCTAACCGGGTGGCCGGTTTGCAGACCTTTGATTATACCATCCGGGTAACAGTTCCTTATTCGCTGACTGTAGCCAATGGGGGCCGCCTGATCGAGAGACTGGCCAGCGAGCAGCAGGTTACTTATGTCTACAAAAATATTCTTCCTGCCTGGAGGATAGATGTCGCCATCGCCGACTATAACCTTCTGGAGGAGCCCGGCCTCGGCCTGCGTGTCTTTTATTTCAAGGGAGACGAAGCGGGCGCCAGAAGAGTGCTCGAGGCGATGAACAATTGCCTGGAGCTTTACGCTAAGTGGTTTGGCCCACGGGCGGTCAAAACCGAGTTTTCGGTCATCGCTCTTCCTGAAGGTTATGGTTCTCAGTCCGACGTTACTTCTATACTTCAGACCCGAGATGCCTTTCTCAATCCAGAGAAGCTTGTCCAGCTTTACCACGAGCTTTCACACCTTTGGAACGTGAAATCGCTTGATCCTCTTCCACCCCGTTTCGAGAGCGAGGGACTGGCTATGTTTCTTCAATACGTCGCCCGCGAAGAGTTGGAAGGACGGCCAGGAGATCTGGAGGCTGCCGCCAGACGGACATTTGAATCCTTAAAGAAGCGCTGCCGGGAAAATCCCCGCCTTCTCGAGGTGCCGATGATTGATTACGGGCAGGAGCAGCTTACTGATTATTCTTATACCTACGGGATGCTATTTTTCTATGTGCTATCGAAGGTGGCCGGCCAGGAGGCCGTGCTCCAGGCAGTTCGGTCAATTTACCAGAGTTTTTACCAGACAGGAGCGACAGCCAGGCAATTCCTTGAGAATCTTCAAAACCGGCTTGGCCTGAATCTTGAAGCCTTCTATCAATCCTGGGTCTTCAGCACTGAGGCGATCCGTGATATCTGCGGCCTCTCCTCTCTTGAGGATCTCGTCGAAAAATATGCGCCGGCCGCCAGGCCTTAAACCGGTCTCAAATTCAATTATGACATATTCTTGAGCCCAATACTCCCTAATATCACCCTTCTCTGCACGTTCGCGTCCACCTGGCTTTGTGGTAAGTTGACTTATTGCAACACCTTCTTTTGTTTGTGAAATCTGAGCTCTATCAAAGAATTTGATACTCCCCTGATCGAATGTTATTGTAGAATCACAGTTTCCACATTTTACAGTCCAGATCGGATGCCAGACTGTTCCAGTGTTCTCAATCTCACCTGGATCATACCTATACACCTTTTTACATTTTTCGCATTCTATCCAATGTCCCATTTTGCATCACCTCCCGTTATCTCTAAATCTTTTTCCTGCCGAAGTCCGATTGCGTATAACGTTTTCGGTGTTTGTGAAGTTTTGCTTCGAAAAATTTGGGTGAGCGAAGCGAACCACAAACACCGTGTTAGGCGAAGGGCTATAAAAATACATAAACTGTTTTAATCTAATGTTTCACTCCAATCGCCCAAGAAAAATATTTTCTATATAATACGCTAAGCATTCTACGGAGATATCATGTCCTTCTTTAAGGAATAATCGGCCAATTTTAAGTACCCCACTATGTTGGTATTCATAAACATCATGTGTATCTGGATGAATAGCGATGCAGCCATAATCAAATGCCGTGTGATGATTTGGGCATAAGACGATAGCGTTAGTTATCGCATCTGGGCCATTATGTTTAACACCAAGTGGCCGAATATGATGTACCTCCGAATAATATTTATCTGGCCCTATTAGTATGCGAACCCCGCAAATCTGACAGATATCGTCATACATCCCTTTCAGTTCTCTGACAAGTGTCGTATCTCGAACGATTCTATTTGTTAAGGTTTGTTGGCGTTTATTAGGTATGAGACTAAAAGGGACAAGTGGAATGTCATCATCTTCTAAAGATTGATTTACCTCCTCTTCATGCTGTGCCTTGGAGGTACTAAACATGTTTCTCAATAATTCTTTAACTTCGCTGTAATTCTGCTCATCATGAAGAATATTAGCCAGAGAAAGCATTGCTTCTTGAGCATCGTTATTTAAAGCAATAGCCTTTCTTAAAGATGTTTTTGCTTTTTCAAAATCACCGATTATTGACGCTACTTTTCCAATATTGTAGAGAACTTTCCAAGAGGAATCTTTTAATCGTTGCGATACATCTTCCATCTTTTGGAGAGCACCGTCATACTCTTCTAATTGATATAAACATAGTCCCTCTCCCAAAATATATCTATAGTCATTCGGAGCCATCTCTCGAAGTGCTCCAATTGTTTGAAATGCCTCATCGTAAAGTTCAAGTTCATAAGCTGCTCGATAAAGGTAGTATCTGCCTGCCACATTGGCTGGGTTGTTCTGCACAAGACGGCTACTTATTTCATAAGCTTCTTTAAAATTGCGTTCAACTAATGCCAATTTGGCCATGAGAAATAGAAGTTTAGGATTTTCGGGATATGCGCTTATGCCACCAGACATGACTGAATGAGCCAATTCCATGTTCTTACAGCCCAAGTATAATTTCGCTAAATGGACGTATTCATCAGCTATTGCATGACCTGAATCCACAAGTGGCTGAAGAACCTGTATCTGTTGCTCAGCAGGCAAGCCCAGCAGACATTTTAAAAGTTTATTGTGTACGGTTTTATCATTGACCACACCCAAACAATGAAGACAAACATTAACTGCATCTGCAAACCGACTTTCTGTTTGCAGTGCGTTAGCCAAAAGAACCGTATACCTTGTGTCTTGTGGGCGTAATTGCACATATGCTTTTAAATGCTCAATTGCTTCCTTATTATTTTTTTGCTTTAAGTAACATAATGAAATTCCCTTTCGTGCCTCAATGTTTTTAGGGTCATACATTAAGACATCCAGAAATGTTCTTTCTGCCATATCAAATCGTCCAGCTCTATATGCTTCGTAAGCTTCCTGAACTATAACGCTAACCTTTTTGAAATTGTTATCGGTAGTATTTACAGCGATATTTCTATTTTGATTTGAGTCCATCGTTTTAAACTCTCATTAGCCTTTCGCCTAACTTGTTCATATACGACAATTTTGTCATATATCTCCACAAACTGGCTTTATATCCGACCTTTATGTCGGATATACTTACACTTGGTAAACTTTTATTTCTTACCATCTTTCACCTCTCTAATATTATAGAATCTAATGGATTTTTTATTTTGCTTAAATCTTTATTACTTACATGAGTATATATCTCTGTTGTTTTACTACTCTTATGTCCTAATAATTCCTGTATATACCTTAGATCAACTCCACTTTCCAAAAGGTGCGTAGCAAAACTATGTCTTAAAGAATGAATACTAACTCCTTTTGCAATACCTGCTTTTTCACATGCTTGCTCAAAAACCCTCTCCGCAGTTCTCGTGGTTATATGCGATTTTTTGTCAATTGATGGAAATAACCATACTTCAGGTTTATAGAACTCTATGTATATCCTTATAGTTTTTAAAGTCGTATCCGATAATAATGTGAATCTGTCCTTCCTACCTTTTGCACCTTTGATGTGAATAAGTTTTCTTTCTGTGTCAATATTCTCTAACCTTAAGTTCACGGCTTCGCTTACTCTCAAGCCAGCACAATAAGTAAGCATCAAAATTGCTTTGTGCTTTATATTGGTCACCTCAAAAAGTAGTCTTGAGATTTCTTCTTTGCTCAGAACAACAGGTAATTTTTGGTCTTTTCTTGGTCTTTTAATCTCAAAAGCAAAATTTTTCTTCAGGATGCCTCCATAGTAAAACTTCATTGCATTTATTACGATGTTCAAAGTTGATGCTGAAAAGTTTTTATTTTCAGCAATATAAGATAAATAATTCCTTATATCTTCATTGGTAATTTCAACAGGATTCTTAAAAGTAAATCTCAAAAGATTCTCATTGTAATGAATATATGCCCTTACTGTCTTCTCGCTATATTTTCTGGATACAAGTTCTTTTTTCAATTTATCAAAATGTAAAGATAGGTCTACATAGACTTTCTTTCCTTCAAAAACCTTTAAAATCTGCTCTAATGTTCCTCCTTCATTTGGAAAACTCCAGTACTTTTCTTCTGCATGCCACCTTCGTCCATCAATTGTTTTAATCTTTTTTATAAAAGAAGAATTATAGGGAAAGGTAACTCTAATCTCCTTGAAATCTGCATTTTGGACCCTTATTTCTGATTCCATGCTTCCTTAATCCTCTGTAATCTGCACTCTTTTCAGCCGATTATAAAAACTTCTCTATTCTTTAACATATTTTTGCATCTTAATAATTATTGTAACTATCTTTTTGTTTTTTTCAAAGCGCTAAGAATTTCCCCCCAAAACCTGGACAGGGGG
>DJWO01000013.1 GCA_002441005.1 Candidatus Aminicenantes bacterium UBA6228 | reverse complement strand
AAAGACTACGAGCAATATATAAGGAACTTAATGTGGTCAAGCTCAAAAAGCAGATGGAAAGGCTTCAGGACAAACTCTTCCGGCTCCAAAAATATAAGAAAAACTGCACAACTTTTCGTATAGATTCTTATGTGAGGCAATGATTATGGTTTCGTATAGATTCTCTCATGAGGCAATAAGATGGACAGACAGGAGATAAGGCCACCTTTGATTGTTATCTCATGGACCTATCGCATTTTTCAGGTCCTGGCCGGGCCCGGGGTCAAAGCAACCCTGACAATTGTCTTAAAAGGCAGGCGCTCCGGACGAAGGCAGGCTTCATCATTGCAGGCTTGATAGCGGACTTTTCCAGCCATTTCAACGGTGCTTTCTTTGACTGCTGGTTTTAGCTCAATTTTAAGCTTGACCTTGACCTGGCCTTCATAAACAGACAAAAGTCTGGCGGCAAATTTAAACTTCTTAACCTGAGGTTCAGGGAAAAATATTTCTTTGATTTCGAAAGCTTCTATGTTCTCGAGCTCGATGGAAGTTGGAACGAGCATCTCGTCGCCTGGCTTTTCTGAATTTAGATGAAAACCAGGTAGAATATGAAGTTCAAGTGAGAGTTCAAAAACCTCACCAGGACGAACCGGACGTTCAGGCGGGAGAACTTTGACGGTGACGATGGACTCCTCTACCTTTGTCTTTTCCTGGGGAAAAGGGGAGGAAGGGCTTACCGACTGAGAATAAGCAGATCCAACTAAAAGTAAAATGGACAACAGCAGATAGGTCTCAACTTTCGGACGCAATTTTCTTTTACCTCCAGTTACCAGGTAATTACCTGGCAGATGTAACGATTTGGCTTCAACCACCATTAAAATTATATAATAAACGGGGGCGAAAATTAATTTTTTAGAAAAATAGTCAAAGCTGATATACTGAAAGTAGAGATGAGAGGAGGCAAGAGGTGAAAAATAGGTCTAAACTGATCCGGGCGCTGGCTCTTTTACCCTGGCTGGTCGCCGGGACAATATTTTGTTCTGCCGGACGTTCGGTGGATCATAAAATCAACAATAAATTGGTCAACGAGGAGAGTCAGATGGGTGAGAGGGAGTTTTCTCCAGATGAAGCCAACCTTATAGCTTCAGCTTCCAATCAATTCGCCTTTGATCTTTATTTGAACCTTAAAGACAGCGAAGACAATATTTTCTTTTCACCTTTTAGCCTGTCCACGGCCATGGCTATGACCTATGAAGGAGCCGCCGGCCAAACCGCCCAGGAAATCAAGCAGGTTTTTCATTATCCTGAGAGTCTCGAGGTGATGAGAGAGGAATTTGCTGAGATTATTAATCTGATTAATAAAAAGGACAAACAATATGAACTCCACACGGCCAACGCCCTCTGGGCGCAGAAAGGGTATCCGCTTTTAACTGAATATGTCAGCACGGTCGAAAAATATTACGGCGGGAAGGTGACTGACCTGGACTTTGCCCGGGAAACTGAGAATTCGCGCCTTATAATAAACCACTGGGTTGAGGAACAGACCAATAACAGGATTAAAGATTTAATTCCGCCCGGCGTTCTTAATCAGCTAACTCGTCTGGTCTTGACCAATGCCATTTATTTTAAGGGCAAGTGGGAGCATGTGTTCCCTGAACGAAACACTGAAGAAACAGAATTCAAAGTCAGTGCCGGCAAAAAAGTTAAAGTGCCGATGATGTCCATCAGGGAGAAACGATTCAACTATCTGGAAAATGACGAGCTGCAATTGGTAGAACTTCCTTACGCTGGCCAGGAAATATCCATGCTCGTTCTCCTGCCTAAAAATGACCTCACAAGCCTTGAGCCGCGCCTGACAGCGAGCCAGCTTAATGAGTATAAGAAGCAGTTGAGATCCGAAAAGATTGATATTTATCTACCGAAATTCAAATTTGAAACTAAATACATGATGGGCGGGAAAAAGGGCATCCTGGGCAGAATGGGCATGCCCACCGCCTTTTCCCCGGCCGAAGCAGATTTTTCCGGGATCAATGGGCGGCGGGATTTTTATCTGAGCGAGGTCGTCCACCAGGCTTTTGTCGAGGTCAACGAAGAGGGGACAGAGGCGGCAGCCGCTACGGGCCTGGTCGTCGGGGTAACCATGGTTGTGAAAAAATTGGTTTTTAGAGCTGACCATCCGTTTATCTTTATCATTCAGGATAGAGCTACCGGCAATATTCTTTTCTTGGGCAGGGTAGTTGACCCCTCAGCCAGCAAGTAACAATCTTCCTTCAGTCCGCAAATAGGAGTCTTGTCGCGGTCGGTGGAGTCGGAATAAGCTCAGCTTACGACACCTGCGTCAGTCCAGAATTACTCAAGGCAGGTCGGATTGCCAGCAACCATTCATTTGGCGCTTCTGAACTTATAGCCGCTGATCCTGCATCGCTATTTATTCGATCCCGAGCACAATCTCTGACTCTGTCATTGCAATCTCCGGCGAGGCCATAAGGTCGTCGGCAGTGAAGTATTTGCCTCAATGGTTGTCCTTACAAAGTCACGTCGCTCCGGCCGGTGCTTTACCTTAAGTGGCAGCCAACAGGAAGTTGGTTATCGCGAAATTTTCTCTTGACAAAGGCACTGGCCGGTATTATCTTATAAATGGTGAACAAAATGGTTAACAGAATTAAAAAGACACTGACTCGAAGGCAGAAGGAAATTCTGGATAAAATCCAGAATTTTATCCTTGAAAACGGCTATGCCCCCACGGTGAGGGAAATAGGGCAGATGGCTGGCCTCACCAACCCTTCGGCTGTATTCAAGCACCTCCTCAGCCTGGAAAAGAAAGGCTATTTAAGGAGAGAAGGTGGCGAGCTGCGGCTTTCTTATCTGCCGGATGCGGTCAATCAGGTCCGACTGCCTTTAGTTGGCCTGGTTCCAGCCGGCAGCCCGCGTGAGATGTTTGATACCTTAGGTGAGAGTGTGGAGGTCCCGGCCTGGTTTGCCGGGCGGAAAAGTGGCAATCTTTTCTGCCTGAAAGTGACCGGTAAAAGCATGATTGATGCCTACATTGATGACGGTGATTTAGTGGTCATAGAAAGGACGGAGACAGCTAATTCAGGTGAGATGGTGGTGGCTCTTCTTGAAGATGGCACAGTAACTCTAAAACGCCTCCGCCGGGAAAAAGACCGGGTACTGCTGGTTCCAGAAAACCCGGCCTTTAAGCCGATTGAAGCCAAGGAAGTCCGGATCGCCGGCCGGGTAGCCGGTGTGATTCGAAAGTATTAATTCTTTAAAATCAGGGGAAAATGATGCGGTTACCAGGTGCTCAGCTTTCCAGTTGTCAAAAAAGGCGTTATATCGTCCATATTGACCTTGATGCTTTTTTTGCCTCGGTTGAGGTGCTGCTCAATCCTTCCCTCAAGGGTAAACCGCTGGTGGTCGGTGGCCTGCCGCACGAAAGAGGGGTAGCCGCTACCTGCTCCTATGAGGCCCGTAAATATGGCGTTCATTCCGGTCTGCCACTTCGTGAGTGTTATAAGCTATGTCCCCAGGCGATTTTTGTCCGGGGTAATTATCATCTCTATCAGGCTTTTTCCGAGAAATTCTTCCAGATTCTCCACGACTACACACCTGATGTGGAAGAAGCTTCGCTGGATGAAGCTTACCTGGAATTTACCCGCTGCAACCAGCTTTATTCTTCTTTTACAGAGGTGGCTAAGGACATAAAACGCCGGGTAGAAAAGGAAGTTGGTCTGAGCGTTTCGGTTGGGGCGGCTTCCAACAAAATCTTAGCCAAGTTAGCCACCAGACGAGCCAAGCCAGGTGGTTTCTTTGAGCTTCAGCCAGGTGAGGAAGAAGAATTTTTGCGCGAGCTGGATATTTCCGCCATACCAGGTATTGGCCCTAAAGCTCAGGTGATGCTCCGGCTGCTCAATGTCCATAAAATAGCCGATCTCTGGCGGCTGCCGCTGGCCACCCTGCGTTCCTTGTTTGGCGTGATGGGCGATGAACTTTATCTTCTCTCCCGGGGTATAGATTACCGTCCGCTTCAAACCCGGGGGAAGTCCGAATCTTTCTCCCGGGAGACCACCTTTCTTCAGGATGTCTGGGACCGGGATCTCCTGCTGGCTCACTTAGCTTATCTTTCTGACCGGCTGGCTCTCACCTTAAGGCAGGAAAAATTTTATGCCCAGGTGATTGAGGTTAAAGCCCGCTACTCGGATTTTAAGACAGTCAGCAAACGCCGGTTTCTGTCGATGCCTGTCCAGGAGATGAACCGGATTTACCGGGTGGCGGAGGAATTATTTCTCGAATTGTGGGATAAATCGCGCCTGGCTCTCCGTCTGGTCGGGGTTAAAGGCAGCCGGCTGGTCGAGGAGCGCCATCTTTCTCTATTTGAGTTTTACCAGGAAAAAGATGAGCGCCTCTCTCAGGCTCTTGACCGGGTGCGCAGTAGATACGGCTTTACTGCGGTTCTAACTGGCCGGGAAAAAATGCTGGGTGAAGTTTATGAGGAAGATAAAGGCCGCGGCTTTATCCTGAAAACTGCTTCTCTTACCAGGTGAACCAGAAAATGTTTATCCCTTTAAGAGTTCATTCAGCCTTTAGCCGGGGAGAAGGCAGCCTGACCCTGGAAGAACTGGTGCAATTTGCGGAGAGAAATCGTCTCCCGGCAGTCGCCCTGACCGATGTGGCTGCTTTTTATGGCTGGGGTAAGTGGCAGGCTCTGAGCGAGGGGCGCGGCTTTAAGCCTGTCTTTGGCTGCGAACTCGAACTGGATTTTCCAGCTAAAGGCAGCCGCTATGTTTTTCTTATCAAAGAGAAAAAAGGCTACTACCGGTTGCTTGAGATTTTTAACCGCCGGGAGTTTCTGGAACCAGCTGGACTCTCTACTATTTTTATCCTGCCGGAAAAACTGCCTGTGTCGGAATTGGAGCTCGAAGAGTGGGTGAATTTTATTCGCCAGATTGGGGAGCGGGTATCGAATGATTTTTATCTTGGCTGCGGCTTTAACAACCTGCCTGGCGGCGAGTGGCTCTCGGCGAAGTCAGGGTTTCCTCTTCTCTGGACTGAGCCGCTGAAATTTCTGACCAGCGCGCCGCGCCTGGTTCTCCTCCGGGCGATAGAGAAAAAAAATCCTTACCCGCCTGAACTTAAAAGGCTTTCGCCACTTCTCAGAAATTTTGGCCCGGAGCAGGAAAAAATTGCTTTAAAAAAATATGGCGACCGGGTCAAGCCGATTTTCTGCCGCCACCGGGAGCTTACCGAAAAAATAGATTTCTCTTTTAAAAATATTGTTCCGCCTCTTCCGTCTGATCTTTTCCCTGTTTCCCTGCGTCAGGTAATTAATGACCGGTTATCCAGGCTGAAAAATCTCAGCTGGGAAGAAAGAGACCGGGCGGTGCGAGAGCTTCAGGTCGTTGAGGAGAGCGGTTTTGCTCCTTATTTTCTCGTTGTTTGTGATGTGGTGGAATTTGCCCGCCGCCAGGGCATTTACCACAATCTCCGTGGCTCGGGAGCTTCTTCCTATCTGGCCTATCTTCTGGGCATTTCCCGTCTTAACCCGGTGGAGTATGGCCTTTATTTTGAACGCTTTTTAAACCGCGGCCGGCCAGATCCACCTGACTTTGACCTTGACTTTGACTCGAGCCGCCGGGATGAAATCCTGGAGTATGTGATCAAACGTTACGGGACAGGAGAAACCGGTGCAGCTTATGTCTGCAGCCTGAAGAATTACCGGGCGCGCTCAGCCCTTTATGAAACTGCCCGGGCTTTTGGCGTTTCGCCGGAAGAAGCCAGGACAATGAGCAAGCGGGTGCCAATGTTCGCTGAGCCTGATTATTTGCGGCAGATGCCGCCTCAGGCCGGTTGCCTGGACATCTGGAGACTGGCTTCTGAGCTAACCGGTGTTTTCGCCGAGATTTCCCTCCATGTCGGAGGTGTAATTTTGACCCCGGCGCCAGTTGACCGCTACCTGCCGCTTGAAAAATCAGCCAAAGGACTCCTCATGTGCCATTATGACCGGGACACGGTGGAAGAACTCCAGCTTATTAAGCTTGACCTTCTTTCTACCCGCGGGCTGACGGCTATAGCCGAGACCAGAAAAGCTCTTCATCTTGAGCATCTTCCGCCTGCTGATCGCCAAACCTTTGCTCTTCTCCGGGAAGCGAAAACAATTGGCTGCTTTCAGGTGGAAAGTCCGGCCATGATGAACCTTCTCCGCCGGATGAAGCCGGAAAACCTGGGCGATTTAATCCATGCTCTGGCTTTAATCAGGCCGGGCCCGACTGAAAGCGGGATGAAAGAAGCCTTTCTCAGACGCCGCGAGGGCAGAGCTTCTCCTCCAGACCCGCTGCTGGCTAAGATTCTTCCTGAAACCGGCGGTCTGATGTTTTATGAAGAACAGGTGATGCAGGTAGCAGAAAGGGTGGCTGGTTTCCCGCCAGAAGAAGGAGAGCTCCTGCGCCGTCAGCTGAAAAAGCGCCGGGTGGATGAGGCTTTGCGCCGGAAATTCTTTGACCGGGCCGAAAGCCGCGGCTATGCTCAGGCCGAGATTCAGGACCTGTGGCAGAAGATGGAAAAATTTTCAGCCTATTCTTTTAACCGGGCTCATAGCGCCTCTTATGCTCTGATGGCTTATGAAGCCGTTTATCTTAAAGCCCATTACCTTCTGGTCTATATGGTGGCGGTGCTTAATGCCGGCGGCGGCTATTATCAGCTTCCGGAATACATTGAGGAAGCTAAAAGGCTGGGCTTAACCATCCTCGGCCCGGATGTCAACCGGAGTGGTTATCGCTTCGAGGTAGAAGGAAGAGCTATCAGAGTTGGCCTTGGTTCCATTAAAAATCTAACCACCAGAAGCCTGGAAAAAATCATCAATGAGCGAGAGAGAGATGGCGTCTATTTGTCGGTGGAAGATTTCCTGGGGCGGGTAAAACCAGGTCAGAGCGACCTGCTGGCTCTAATTCAGGCAGGAGCTCTTGATTCGCTTGAACCAAACCGCAGCCAGCAGGTTCTGCACTATTTTCATGGTGTCTCCGAAGTCGAGGTAGCAGACATCAATGAGGAGGAGAAGAAAAAGCTTCAGCTGGAAAAACTGGGCTTTCTGCCAGTTGGCGACCCGCTCGAGCTGCTGGATGGCCGGCGGCCGCCGCTTCGGATTTCTCACCTCCGGGAATTATCCGCTCAGGTGGTCGAACTGGCTGTCCGGGTAGTAGATGCCCGGGAAATCAGGAGCTCGCGCGGCCTGACTTATTTTTATCTCTTTGAAGATGATAGCGGGCAGGTTGAGGGAGTAGGGCAGAGGAAGGCCCTGGCTTTTGGCTCGCCTCCGGTGTGCTTTCTTAGAGGGGAAGTGAGGCTTCAGTCTGATGGCTGCCCCCGCCTTATAAACTGCGCCTTTCTGAAGACTTTTTGAGTATCAGAAGCAAATATTTCAGGAGTAAGCTTATGGCGGAGAATTGATTTGATGGTGAGATTCCTTCTAATAATTCTTTTGTGCTGACCGAATAAGCCGGCTCTGGCAGGAGATTTTATATGGGTGCATTATTATAGTTTTTAAGGCTAATAAGGTAGAATCAACGTGGGTAAAATTAATTTAGCTTTAGGCTAAGGATGATAGCTTTGTATACTGACCCCCTGAGGAGGTGG
>DJWO01000014.1 GCA_002441005.1 Candidatus Aminicenantes bacterium UBA6228 | reverse complement strand
TAAAATAGGTCAGGATTTGTTCGGTTTAGAAGGAAAGGGTCAGTGAAAAGAGCAATAATCTGTATTATGTTACTAACGCTAATGCTGCTGCCTCTCAAGGGAGCGGAGGAGGCTAAAGATTACAAGGCTTCGCTATTTGGAATCAAATCAAATGGTACAACTCTTAATACCCGCTCGATTCAGAAAGCTATTGATTTTATCCACGAAAAGGGTGGGGGCAGACTGGTCTTTGATGTCGGCAGGTACCTGACCGGGACGATTTATCTTAAGTCCGGTGTGACGATTCATCTGCTGGAGGGAGCAGTCCTCGTCGGCTCGCCAAACCCTTTTGATTATGATACCCAGCATAACTGGACGGCTTTGATTTTTGCCTTAGAGCAGGAAAACGTGGGAATAACAGGAGAGGGAGGCGTAATCGACGGGCAGGGATTTACGGTGGCCAATAATCTGGTTGATCTCATCCATAAAGGGCTGGTGGAAGATCCACTCCGCAATGATCGGCCGCGGGAAGCTATCCGGCCGCAGAATATCTATTTCTGGCGATGCACAGGGGTGAGGATCGAAGGCATCACTTTAAAGGATCCGGCCAGCTGGAACCAGCAGTATGATCAGTGCCGGAATGTAGTCATAAAGAACCTTATCATCGACAGCAAATCCTACTGGAATAACGACGGTGTGGATATAGTAGATTGCGATACGGTCGAGGTGGCCAATTTATATATTGATGCGGCCGACGATGGTATTTGCCTTAAATCTCATGACAAAAATGCCATCTGCCAGAATGTCTATATCCACGATAATGTGGTGCGAACCAGTGCCAACGGGATAAAGTTCGGGACAGCCTCGCTGGGCGGGTTTAAAAATATCAGGATTATCAATAATATAGTCTATGACACTTACCGGTCGGCTATAACTATGGCGGCGGTGGACGGCGGATTTGTCGAAGATGTGGTGGTTGACGGGCTTAAGTCGATTAATACTGGCAATGTGATTTTTCTGAGGATAGGTGAGCGCTGGCAGCCGGGGAAAAAGGGAAGGATGCAAAACATCTCTATTTCTAATGTTTATGCTGAAGTGCCGGCGACCAAGCCTGATGCCGGTTATAACTATGAGGGGCCATGGGAACATCAGCCGCGAAATATTTCGCCTTCATCGATCGTCGGACTGCCAGGAGCGCCGGTTGAAGATATTACCCTGAAAAATATTGAAATTCATCACCCTGGTGGAGGCGATCCAAATTTTGCCCGGGTCGGTCTGGATGAGCTGGATAAAGTGCCGGAGCTACCGTCTAATTATCCCGAGTTTTCCATGTTCAAGGAACTGCCGGCCTGGGGCTTTTATCTCAGGCATGTGAAAAACCTGACCATGGAGAATATCAAGCTGGTGGCCGAAAAGAAAGATTACAGGCGAGCCATCGTGATGGATGATGTCGAGGGAGCCAGAATCAAAGGCCTGGAAGTCAAAGAGCCAGGGCCGAAAAAAGACCCTGTCTTCATCAAAAAGGGGACGTGATACTCTGTCCCTTTTTCGAACATTGGCCATCTCTGTCCTGATTTCAGGCAAAAAATAGGAAATATAGATTGTGTCCCCAGTTTTGTCCCCAGTTTTTAATAGCTGATGCTGATGGAGGTGCCTCCGCCGCTCCCGAATCTGGGATTGACCACATTGCTGAAAATTGAGCCAAAGGAATAACTTATGCCCACCGAAACGTAGTAGCTATAGGAAGTTGCCAGCTGCTTTCTCATTAGAAGGACGTCTTCCCAGGAAGCTCCAGCTTTAGCGATGGAAATCAGGTCATGAATACGTGAATAGCCGCCGTAAATATTGACTGAAAAGCCACGGAAGAGTCTGACCGATAGGTCGTTGTTAAACTCAATTCTGTACTTGCTGAGATCATGGAAGAAATTAGAGCCGGCTAAGGAGGTGCTGATTGTCCCCCATTTTTTCTTTAATTCTAAAGTAGCCGATAAATTTCCTTTGACCAGGAACTGCTTGGTCTTGTCAAAAATTGTTTCTTCGCGATAAAAGGACGGCCCAAGATCGAGACTGTAGGTAATCCTTAGCTGACGCTTGGTGGATTCAGAATAGGGGAAGATATTATACTCGATAGCTGGGGAGATGCTCCCGGCAAATTTCTGGTTCTGATAGGTGGAACTGCTTAAGCTGGCAAATGCTCCTAAGGACCAGTGTTCGCCCAGGCTTTTAGCCACCAATGCCCGGAAATTTCCGCCGTGAGAAGTGCTGACCAGCGTAGTTCCCTCATAGTCGTAAGAGTCCCGGTAGTAGTTGGCGCTCAGGGCCAGTCTGATTTTCCATTCGGGAGTGACCCGGTTGGCTGAAAAGTTGCCATAAAGACTATTGTATGAAAAGCTCTTTTGCCCGTTGAGGAAACTATTGGCGCTTAAACTGTATACCCAGAAATTCCAGGGATCGACAACGGCTGTCGGCTTGACTTCTTCAGCCAGCTTGATTTTGAGCCTGGACCCGGACGGAGTTCTGGCGGCGTAGGGAACCAGCCCGAGTTTTATTGTCCTGATGAGCCCTTGCTCTATAAGGTCGGGCGCCGAGTTCAGAGGCAAGACCAGCCGGGTACGGTAGTTTTTCTCCCTGAATTCCTTTTCTCCAGTAAATTTTATCTCAAAGAAATGTGACCCCTCTTTTGTTTCTTCGCTGATCTCAATCAGGATGTTAGCTGGTGAAGGCTCAATAGTCACCTCGGCCAGCTCAATGTTCTTCCGCAGAGCCTCATAGGAGCACCAGGGAGAATTTACATAAACAATCAGCTTGTCGGCCAGGAATGTTTCCCGAGTCTCCTGGCCACGAACAGGCAGGTTAAACAGAGCAATATTTATAGATATAAATAATAAGAATAGGGCCATTGGCCAAATTTTTATCTTTTTCACTTTTTTTCTTTCAAGCTATTCATTTTTAATTATCCGCTTTCTTCAAGCTGATTAATCACTAATCGGTGCTAATCATGACCCCGCCGCTGGTCACTGAGCCAAAGCGTGGATTGACCACATTGGTAAAAATGGAACCGAAGCTGTAGCTAAAGCCGACGGCGACAAAATAATCATAACTGGTAGCCAGCATTTTGCGCTGCAGAAGCACTTCTTCCCAGGTAGCTCCACCCTTAGGCAATGACAGTTGATCATGAATCAGAGAAGCTCCGCCAAAGACATAAGCATTTAAACCTTTTATCAGGTTAAGGGAAACTGTGCTGAAAATCGAAACGTTGTGTTTGCTTAAATCATGAAAATAATGTGAACCTTCTACCGAGGTACTGATGCTGCCCCATTTCTCTCTGAGGTCAAGAGTGATGGACAGGGATTCAGATAGCAAGGCTTCCCTGGTCTTATTATAAAGAGTTTCTTCAAAATAACTGGCATAACCTGGCCCTATCTTATATAAAAAGCGAAGTTGCTTGCGGGTTGATTGGGAGTAAGGGAAAAGGTCAAATTCAATAGCTGGCGAGATATTAATCTTTAACCGGTAGTTGCTGTAAGTAGAGGATGAGACCGAATAGAAAAAGCCGGCTGACCAGTGCTCACCCAGACTGGAGACCAGGAGCCCGCTGCCGCCGTAGCTATGGCTGTTCGATTCGAGGCTCTGGTCTTCATAGGTATAATCATCATGATTGTAGGAGGCGCTGAAGGAAAGGTTAAATTTGATGTCCCTGGTGACTTTGTTGGCTGAAAATGAACCATAGACTGATTGGGAAGAATGAGCCTGCTCCCCATTAAAATAACCGCTTGTGCTAAGATTAAAAACCCAGGATTTCCATTTATCAACGGTCGTTGCGGCCGGGGTTGTCGGCTTTTGATATTCAAGGCTGATTTTCTGGCTAATAGGAGTTTGGTTGACATAGGGCATTAGCCCGAGTTTCAAAACTTCAGTCAAGCCAGATCTGATTTCCTCTTCTGAATCTGTCTTATGTGAAAAATATTTGAGCACATCTTCCTGTCCCTGAAATCCATTCTGCCCGATAAAGGTTAAAGTGTATTCCCGGCCGCCGCTGCCGGTGCTGAGAGTGGTGATGAGCACATGGACATCGGCTTCTTTTCGCTCGCGGACATAGTTAACAAACGGGATCTCGGTCTTAATATAATCCAGGTCGCAGGAACCACAATCAATAAAAATACGGGGAGCACTCTTCTTTAGCTCTTCAATTGACTGTCCACTGGCTTGATCACTGGTTTGAGCCAGGAGAAGAGATTGTCCCTGAATCAATAGCAACCACAGCAGGCAAATTAAGCCTGCGAGCAGGCAGAAACAATGGCGCCAGCGGATTGGCCTGAATTCCCCTTTTGATTCGAGCATCGGCATTAGCTTCTCCTGAAAAGAGTCGAGTCTTGACCTCTATTTTCTCTTAATCTCAATAATGTCAGCTATTATAGCAAACTTAGCCACTATATATACGAATTAGTTACCCAGAACGTTAATAAAATATAATTCAAAACAAGGGGACGTGATACTCTGTCCCTGGCCCCATCCGGTCGCCTTGTTAACATTTTGATAACAAATAAGTCGCCAAATAATTAGGAAATATAGATTGTGTCCCTTGTTTTCCCTGTTTTTGGGGGGAGGTGAGAAAAAGCGGGCGGCATCAATCGTCTAAGTATTGAAATATTAAACGAAACGCTGGATAAAGATTCTGGTTAAAAGATTCTGGACCACCGGTCACTCGGGTGGTCATTCAGGTCACTTGCTTTTTTCTTATCCAACATTCAACTTGGCGGTTTGGCGAAGTTATTCGACGGGTGAAGGGTTTAAGATGTCCCGGCCGGAAATTATGTCAAAAATCTTTGAGGTCATTATCGAGGCTATTCAACCTGATTGTTTTGAGCTGGTAGCTTTTGATTACCGGCAGCAACCTTTCTTCAGTCAGTCGAAGGGCTGTCAGCCTGCAGCCGAGGAGCAAGAAATTTCGGGTGTGATCAACCAGGCTCTAAATTCAGGCCAGCCGGTCATTTGCCGCCTTGATCACGGGCAAAATATGCTGATCGCCTGCCAGCCTTATTCTTACCACGGTAAATTGTATGGTTACGCTTATCTCGAAAAATCAAAGCCGGGGAGTTCCTTAACTCAACAGGACATGGAGATTCTGTCTTCTGCCTTGCCGGCGGTCAGACTCCTCAGTCAGGAAGCCTTCCCGCCCGCTGACACCCAGATTGAGCCCGATAAAAACGAACCGCAGTTTCTGGGTATAAGTCAGCCCTATCGCCTGATTCGCGAACTTATAGATAAAGTCAAGAACGTGGATTCCCCTGTTTTGATTAGCGGCGAAAGCGGGACAGGTAAAGAGCTGGTGGCCAAACTTATCCATCAGACGGGCCGCCGCCGGCGAGGCCAGTTTGTGGCTGTCAACTGCAGTGCCATTCCGGACAGTCTTCTCGAGTCAGAGCTTTTTGGTTATGCCCGCGGCTCATTCACCGGCGCTCTCCGGGATAAAGCTGGCTTGATTGAAGAAGCTAATGGCGGGACTTTCTTTCTGGATGAAATTGGCGATCTGAGCCTGGCTCTTCAGGCCAAACTCCTGAGAGTCCTTCAGGAGAAAGAAATAAGACGTCTGGGTGAAAACCATTCCCGCCGGGTTGATGTCCGTTTCATCAGTGCCACCAACCGCCAGCTTGAGACTGAGGTCAATGCCGGCCGTTTCCGCCAGGATCTTTATTACCGCCTGAAAATAGTGTCCATAGATATTCCGCCTCTGCGGCGCCGCCCGGAAGATATCCTGGTCCTTATCAATCATTTCCTCGATCTATATACGAAGGAAATGAATAAGCCCCGGGCTTTTTATTCACCTGAAGCCTTAGAGCTTTTGCTTAAATATGATTGGCCCGGCAATGTCCGGGAGCTTCAAAATGAAATTCAGCGAAATCTAATTATGGCCAGCGGGGAGAAAGTCATCCGGCTAGACTGGCTGTCGGCCCCGGTTAGAGGGGCTAAGGACAAAATTCTGACCGACCGCTGGGATTATTCTCAGGCTAAAGCCGACTTTGAAAAAAAGTTCCTGGGTGAAGCTTTGCGCCATTTTAATTACCATCGGGCCAGGACGGCGGCCGCTGTTGGCCTGACCAGACAGGGGCTTTTCCGGCTGCTAAAAAAGCACGGGCTCGATCAGTTGAAGAATTAGAAAGAGTAAAGTTGAACCGGCCAGCCTTTTTTGTTAAATTCATCATGCATGGAAGATAAAACAAAAACCGGCAAAAAAGGAAAAGTCTTTGAGTTAATTTGCCCTCACTGCGGCGCCAGACTATGGGTGGACTCGGACCTCCAGGCAGTTATCCAGTCGCAAAAAGGCGAAAAGAAAAAAGCTTCTTTTGATGATCTGCTGCTTAAGGAAAAGAAAAAATCTGAGGAACTGGGGCAGAAATTTGAGTCAACCGTTGAACTCCGCAAAAAGAAACTCGAACAGGCCGAACAAGAATTTAAAAAGGCCTTAAACCATATAGACGAGCTGGGAGAAGAACGGGGAGAAGATAAAGATCAGACTGGCCAGGAAGGGAAAGAGAAGAATTGATTTTTTGATCTTCCATTAGTCCTGTAGTCCTGGACTTATTAATCTGACAGCCTTAATCTTTGAGTTCTAAAAAACTCAGCTTCCAGCCTGGGTTTCGTCTTCCCGTTTTTTTCTGGCCATGGTTGTTCCAGTCAGGCCGAAAATAGCCAGAATAACCACCGCCAGATAATTGGAGAAGGCCCAGGGCAAATAAGACAGGACCGGAACACCTATTGTCCCGGTAATATAAACTCCGGCCATACTCCAGGGAATCAAGGGAACAATAATCCCGCCGGCTTCATCTATGATCCGTGACAGATTCTTGGCGGCCAGGCCTTTTTTCTTGAAGGCCTCACCTAATAGTTCAGCCGGAATGATCATGGCCAGATAGGAACTACCGGTGATCAGAGCCGACAGGATGGCCGTTCCAATGGTAGTCAAAACCAGGCTCCAGACCTTACTGGCAAATTTCATTATTTTTTCCAGAATGGCCGCCAGCATGCCGGTCTTCTGCATGATGCCCCCGAAACTAAAAGCGGCAAAAGCTACTAACTGGGTTTCCATCATGCTCATCAAGCCGCCCCGCGAAATCAACCGGTCAACCAGGTCCACGCCAGTCTTAGCGGCATAACCGGAATTCATAGCCTGAGCCACGCTGACTAAGGAGGTCTTTTGAAAGATAATGGCCAGAACAGTGGCCACCAACGAGGACACCATCATGCCTGGAATAGTTGGTTTTTTAGCGAAGGCATAATAAAAAACAATAAGGAAAGGCAAAAGCAACAGAAGATTAAAATTAAAATTTTTTTCTAAGGTTGAAGAGATTAACTGAACATTTTGCTGATTGAATTCCCGGTCGCCATACTGCAGTCCCATAAAAAAATAGATAACCAGGCCAATCAGCCAGGCCGGCCCGCCTGACCAGAGCGTATGTTTAATATGATCAAAAAGATTTGATCCGGCGGTGACTGAAGCCAGGTTGGGAATATCAGACAGAGGAGATAATTTATCACCAAAATAGGCTCCGGCCACGATGGCTCCGGCCGCCGGGCCAAGAGGAATCCCCAGGCCAGCGGCAATGCTGATAAAAGCTACGCCGAGCGAGCCAATGGTTCCCCAGGAAGTACCGCAGGCTAAGGAGGTTATCGAGCAAACAAAGCAGGCTGCTACCAGAAAATATTTGGGCGAGATGAGTTTAAGCCCATAGTAAATAATCATCGGTATTGTTCCGCTGGCCATCCAGGTCGCCACCAGGACTCCAACCGCCAGCATAATCAGAATGGCCGGCAGAGCCTTTCTAATGCTCTCGACAATGCCGGTTTCCATTTCTTTCCAGGAGAATTTGAGCAGTGCCCCGAGGCAAGCGGTGAGAAAAGCTGCCGCCACCAGCAATACCTGAGCTTTAAGGTGATAAACGCCATAACCAATGCCGAGCAGCAGGGCCATGGCTATAACGGGAATAAGAGCTAAGCCAAAACCTGGCTTTTTTGTCCCAGGGGGCAGGTTCTCCCCGTTCTTATTTTCCTGAGGATTTTCTTCCATGTTTTCCTCACCCGGTTTGGAGGGAAGCCTTTCTCTTTACTGACTTCCGATCCCTGTATCTATTGAAGTATATATTGGTCCTGGCCAGAATCAGTAAGTTGAAGAAAAAGTGCCTCTGACTTTTAGTCGCCCTTTTTCCAGAAGCGCTTTACCCCGGCTGAAAACATAGCTAAGATCCGCCGCCTCATTGAGGAGGAGAAGATCAGCTTCAAAACCAGTCTCAACTCTCCCTTTCCCGGGCAGTTTATAAAACCCGGCAGCATTGGTCGAAAAGACCTGGATAGCTTCCTCCCTGGTTAAAATTTTCTCCCGCCAGATTTGTTGAAAAGTCCGCAGGAAATCTTTCTGATTGGCGACGCCCAATCCAATGAGCTCGCCCTGGCCGTTAAAGGCGGGTAAGCTGCCGTTTGAATCAGAACTGACGGTGACGCGGCTAAGGGGCAGGTTAGCCGCTTTGATTTGTTTCAAAGCTTCGACCACACTTATTTCTCCTTCCTCCACAGGCTCAGGTCCGGTGGTAAGATCAATGAAGCCTCCCAGCTTTAACCACTCTATCGCCTGTTCAAAAAGATAGCGATTGCGGCTGGTATGGGTCGGGATAACCTGAGTGGCGGGAATTTCCGTCTCTTTTATCATTCTAAAAAGATAGTCAAGGCCGCGGCTGCCATCGCCAAGATGAAAATGAGCTATACCCGCTTTTCCTCCGAGCAGGCCTCCTACCCGGCACTCGGCTACCAGCTCCAGAAACTCTTCGTAAGCTGGCTGAGAAGAACGGTGGTCAGACAGGGCAATTTCCCCGGCTCCAATGACTTTATCAATCAGAACAAGATCAGACCGGACACTGCCTGTTATGGTCGGAGCTGGCAGGTTGTAAGCACCGGCATAAATCCAGGTGCTCAGGCCTTCTATTTCGAGCGCTCTGGCTTTGGCCAGAAGAGAAGATAAATGTCTGGTGATACTGTCTGTTCCCAGGCAGCCTATGACTGTGGTTACCCCGGCCGAGGCGCAATCTTCTACCCTGATCTCCGGAGCTCTGGTGGCTGGTCCGCCCTCACCTCCGCCTCCCAGAATATGAACATGAGGATCAATAAATCCCGGCATGGCCACCAGCCCGGAGCCGTCAATTAATTCGACCTCCAGTCCTTCGATTTTGATTTTACGCGGCTCCTCGATAGCGGCTATTTTTTCTCCGGCTATCAGGATATCTTTAACTCCCTGGTCTTCAGGGGAAAGGACTTTTACCTGACTGATGAGCTTGAACATGTTAATCACCTCTCAGGATCTCCAATTAAAAACCGTCGTATTTTAATTAAAATAACACTGTTTTGACAGGCTGACAAGCTAATTTCGTGAGTTTGCCGGGCAAACTTTTAGCAGCCTTTAGACCCAGTTGCCAGGCGGATGGTTAGAAAGCCAGCGGCCGCTCTTCCAGAAATCCCTGAACGTTCAATAACGTTCAAGGCCTGTATTTCAGCCAGCCAGACAATGGAAGCCAGCTTTTGCCTAACTCTTCTGCTCAATTTCTCCAGTCCGGCCGGCTGCTGAGTCTTCCCGGGTGTCTTAAATCTAAAAGTGAGTTAAAATCATAAAGTCAAAGCAGGAGGGAAATAAACGTTATGGCTATGAACGGCGTAATATCAGCGACAGAGGAGAGAGAGTAAGAAATGTAGAAAAAGTAACAGCGTCGCACTCAGACGGGCCTCAATGGAAGATAAAAAATATTTAGTTGAGTTTCTGGAAAAAGAGGGAGGAGGTCTTATGTCTTTTGCCCTGAGCCTGCTTAAAAACCGGCCTGAGGCCGAAGATGCCTGTCAGGAAACAATTGTCCAGCTTTTAAAGCACTGGGATAGTTTTGACCGGACTAAGAATTTAAAAGGCTGGGCTCTGACTATTCTTTACCACGAATGCCTCGATCAGTTAAAAAGACAGCGCCGGTTTGGACAGTTTTTTAAGCGGGCAACTGCCAGCTACCGGCCGGCAGAAGAAGAGCCTGCTAAGGAATATCTCAACCGTTCCTGGCGGGAATCAATAATTGACCGTTTGAAGCCAAAAGAGAGAGCCTGCTTGCTCCTCTGGGCAAGGGAGGGGTACCGGGCCGAAGAGATAGCCGGCATTCTCGGTTGTGCCACCGGGACTGTCCGGGTCCATCTTTTCCAGGCCAGGAAGAAATTAAAGAAATTGATGGAGAAGGGGAATGAATAAAAGAATTGTTTGTTTCGGGGTTGACCTGCTCTGGAAGCTTGTCCCTCTGACCGGCTTCCGGTGCTGGCTGCTTGACCGGCACCTGGAGGCCTGTCCCCACTGCCAGAAAAAACTGGCCAGCCGGGAGGATTGGCTGATGGTGCTGGGAGGGGTTAGTGAGATCAAACTGCCAGAAGAAGTCATCAACCGGGCCCTGGGCCAGGCAGAACAGGCTGAAGGCCGAAGGGCGCCATATTTATCAGGCAGAATCTCTATTCTTTTGACCAGGATTTATGCCGCCGCCATGGCCGTCATCATTTTTGCCCTGCTTTTTGGCTCTGGCTGGTACTTCAGCCAACCGGGGCCGGAGTCAATGGCTTTTTCTCCAGCGGCCAGCGAGACGGCCGGTAATTATTCAGCTCTATCCTTAAATTATGTCCGGGCCAAAGGGCGGCCGGTAGACAGCTTGATGATTTATAAGACCGGTGACCCCCAGATGACCATTATCTGGGTCGAAAGCCAGAACTGAAAACCGGATTGATTTTTAAGATAAATGGAAAAGACCAAATAAGAGGACAAAGGAGATTAAAATGAAACAAAAAATCAAAGCAATTTTATCAGGAGCTTTCTGTCTTTTACTCAGTTTATTTCTGGTTGGTGAATCTTTAGCTCAGGCCAAAAAAACTCCTCCGCCTCCTCCACCTCCATCGCCAGCGGTCGAAATGCAGATTAAAGTCTTTGAAGGCCTGCGAGAAGGGAAGGTCGAACCGGTTAAAACTGTGACCTCTTCTTTCTGGCGTTATACGCTTTCAGCCAGTATAAAAAGTGAGGATACAGCTGAGAAAGAAGAAAACCAGATACGCCGGGTTTTTAACCTGAAGGAAGTGAGGCTTCTGACTCAGGATAATTTTAGCTGGGCTAAAGCCGGCACGAAAGACTTCCATGTCTTCAGGCTGGACAGTAAAGAGTATGCCATTATGATTACCTGGCAAAGAGCTTTGCCCGCTGGAAGGGTCACCTGCCGGGTTGAAGTTTTTGAACAGGCTAAAGACAAAAAATCCAATCTTTTAGACTCAGAGCTGACTCTGGAGAAAAATTCAATTACGGCTTTTGGCTTTGAAGATGCCTCTGGTAAGCCCTATTTCCTGTCCCTGAAGACAACAGCTGTTCGCTCTCCATCTTACGCTGGAGTCATGCCAGATGAATTGGTCATGAAGAAAAAGGCCGAAAACGTTGTTCAGGGCGCCGTTGAAGGCGTGGCCGGCGGCGACCTTAAGGGGGTAGTTGGTGGTGATCTAAAAGGCGTTGTGGGTGGTGTGGCTGGCGGAATCGAGGGTGGGGTGGAAGGTGGTGTTGAGGTTATACCACCTGGTACCGTTAAAGCCGTTGGAGAAATCAAACCACCCAAGCCGATAAAAAGGGTCCAGCCTGTTTACCCGGAGGAAGCCAAAAAGGCTGGAGTTGAGGGGGTGGTGGTCCTTCAGGTTCAAACCGACATCTATGGCCGGGTGGCCGACGTCAGAGTTCTGAGGTCAATTCCTTTGCTTGATGGGGCAGCTATTGAGGCGGTCAAACAATGGGTCTTTGAACCGGTCATCGTTGATGGTCAACCTAAACAAGGCATTTTTACAGTGACGGTCAATTTCAAGCTGGAGGACGAGCAAAAGGAGAAGACAGAAGAAACAAAAACCAGCTGATCCGGATTGTTTCCGGGACCGATAAAGTTATGAAACCCAGCTACCGGCGGGTGAGAAAATAAAGACAGTTTATTTATACCTGCGGCTGGGGCTGGCTGCTCAGACTGGGCTGGTCGGTAATAAGGCCAGAAAAAAACATTGTTTTAAGCTAAACTGAAAAAATATATAATGCCTATCCGGGGTTGAAAGCATGAGTTCATCGTCCCGATTTCCACAATTAATCGGCAAAAACCGGTTAGTTTCTGCCTGGAAATTTATCACTTTGAGCCTTTTTCTAATAGCGGCGATCTTAATGCTGGCCAGCTGCCATCAGGAGAAAATAAGCACGGCGACTGAACCAGCCTTGCCCCGGGAAATAGCCAGAATCATGGCTGAAGATCTCTATCAGCAAGGCCAGGAAGAGCTGGAGAAATTCACCGTTCCTGGCTATAAGGAAGCTATAAAATATTTTGAACAGGTCCTTGCCCGGAAACCAGATTTTTATCAGGCTTACGGCCGGCTGGCGGTGGCTTACGGGCTGTGGGCTAAAGAAAGGAAAGATCTGTGACTGGGCAATCTCGATCAGTGGATCAAGGGCAGTTTTTATGCCTCCAGGGCTGAAGAACTTGGTTTTCATCACGATTATTTTAAGGCTTCATCTCTCCTCGTTAATTCCAGAACTTTCATCACCGACTATGAATATGGAGAAATTTTCCGGTCCTACGAGCGGATAAAACTCTGGCTGACGCCCATTATTACTTAGGGCAGACCTATCTGGAACTAAAAATGAGCGGGAAAGCTCAAGAAGAAATAAAAAAGGCCGGCGATTTATTCAATTTTGAGTCCGGGAGGCAGAGTATTGGTCACTTTTTCCTTGTCCTCTTTAGCGGATGATGCGGCTAAAATCATTTAGCCTCGAATCAGTTAGCACCCTAAAAGATTTAAATATTTTTTTGAATTTGAGCCTGTTCTAAGTTAAAATTAAATTCCTATGCCCAAGAGCTTTGAAGAAGAACTGGTTGTTTTCAACCATATCATTCAAACCCTGAGCAGCCTGGCTCTGACTCCGAAAAAACTAATAATCAAAGGCGCAGAAAACTTTGTCTTGAGGGGCCCCAATATTATTGTCAGTAATCACGTGGGCAGTTATAAAGATGTGGCAGTGCTGTTCAAGACCGTTCCCCGCCCAATATTTTTTACGGCTAACAAAATGATTTTCAACCGGGAAGAGTTTAGTTTTTTAGTTAAGAAACATCTTCACCGCACCATGAAAGATGCAGGTTTGTTTTTGCATTTTTTGCTGGCCCCGTTTTTTTCGGCTGTAGTTCGTTACATTTCAACCAATATTGCCAAAATCGGGACGATTCCCGTTGATCTCTATACCGGGCGGGCCGAAGCAGTCAAAAAGTGCCAGGATTACTTGAGACACGGCCGGGTGATCATCGCCCTTCAGGGTCATGGCCATTTCAATGACAACGACCGCAATCCCTATGTGCCCAGATTCCGGCATGGGGCAGCGGTGATGGCTTACAACCTTTATCGGGACTCAGGACTGGATGTACCAGTTACTCCTATGGCTATCTTTGGAAGCCATCTGCCCCTGGGCGTGCCCGGGAAAATATGGGTGGAGGTTGGCCAGCCAATGTTTATTAGCAGCTACTCCTCTGACAAGGGCAGCGAGACTGTTGATAATTTCCGCCGGGCTATGGAGAAAAGAGTTAATGAACTATTTCAGGAAATCATAAGATCAAGATAAACCGATGATAAATAATCAAGGCTTACTTTGACTAAAGGAGAAAAATAAGATGTTCAAAGGCCATCCCAAAGGACTGATTGTTGCCTTCTTCGCTAACATGGGCGAGCGATTTGGCTTTTATACTATGGTCAGTATTTTTGTTCTCTTCATGCAGGCCAAGTACGGTCTGAGCTCGGCCACCTCGGGTTATATTTACGGGATTTTTATGTTCTGTGTCTATTTTTTCCCGCTACTCGGTGGCTATCTGGCCGACCGGGTCTTTGGCTACGGGAAGACCATCAGCCTGGGCCTCATCGTCATGTTTCTGGGTTACCTCCTGCTGGCTATTCCGACCCGCTTTGAAACTGGTTTCGGACTGGTTTTGACCGCTCTGGCAGTTATCGCTCTGGGCACCGGGCTATTTAAAGGGAATCTCCAGGCGCTGGTCGGCAATCTCTATGATGATCCAAAGTACAGTCCGCTCCGCGACCGGGCCTTTAGTATTTTTTATATGGGAATCAATATCGGGGCGATGTTTGCTCCTTCGGCCTCAGAAAAAGGTTGCAGCTGGATCTTGGCCCAGGGCAATTTTGTTTATGACGCCAGAATTCCTCAGTTAGCCAATGATTTTTTAAAAGGCAAACTGGCTGAGGTCAACCAGTTTCTGGACGTGGCTAAAGCTCAAAATCCAGCGGTGACCCTTGAAACTCTAAAACAGTTTGCTGAAAATTATTTAGGAACGCTAAGTAAATCCTATCATTTTGGCTTCGGCGTGGCCTGCCTCAGCTTGATTGTTTCCATGCTGATTTTCTGGGGTTTCCGGAAATACTACCGTCAGGCCGACGTAACGGAGAAGCAAAAAGCAGCTTCAACCGAACTGAAATCTCAGGTGGCCGAATTGACTCCGGCTCAAACCAAAGAAAGACTGGTGGCTCTGGGCCTGGTCTTCTTTGTGGTCATTTTCTTCTGGATGGCTTTTCAGCAATCAGCGGTCAGCATGACCTTTTTTGCCCGTGATTATACTGTTCCTCATGTGGACAAGGTGACCAATATCTGGTTCGACCTGATGAGTTTAGTCCCCCTGTTTTTAAGTATCGTCGGGCTGGTTTTTCTTCTGCGCCCCAAAGCCTCCAAAAGTGCCCGGCTGGGCGGCGGTCTGGCTTTGGTGATCTTTGGCATTTTGACTTATCTTCGCTACCGGACCTATCCTGAAAGCAATCCCTTCCAGCCCCAGCGTTTCCAGCATTTTAACCCGTTCTTTATCGTGGCCCTGACTCCGCTGGTCATTTCTCTATTTTCCTATTTAAATAAAAAAGGAAAAGAGCCATCGGCCCCGAGAAAAATCGGCTATGGAATGCTGCTGACCGCGGCTGCTTTCTCTATCCTGGTCATTGGTTCACTCCACTTACCCAGCCCGGCCCAGCTTGGCGGCCAGGTGGCCCCGCCTCAGCATCAGGTCTCAGTTTACTGGCTCATCAGCACTTATTTCTTGCTGACGGTGGCTGAGCTTTTCCTCAGCCCGATGGGTATTTCTTTTGTTTCCCGGGTAGCTCCACCGAAATATAAGGGATTGATGCAGGGCGGCTGGTTTGCGGCTACGGCCATAGGTAATTATTTGGTGGGAGTTATTGGCTGGCTGTGGATGAAAATACCTCTATGGGCTCTGTGGTCAATTCTGGTGGTGGCCTGTTTGCTGTCAGCAACTTTTATGTTCAGTATTATGAAAAAACTGGAGAAAGTGGCCACTTAACTTCCGGTTACAAAAACTTAAAATAGCCTCTGGCTTTTAGATCATGCGTAGTGTCCCCCGGTTTAAACTGGTTTCTCTGGTTGCCATCTTCAGCTTCTATCCAGCCTGGCTGCTTTTAGCCGGACAACCGCCTGAATTCCCGGCCGGGCCAGCAGGCAGGGGCAATTTTGTTTTTAATCTTGAAAATGATGTCTGGTTTAATCAGGATGATGGCTACAGCAACGGGCTGTCTTTTAGCTGGGTTTCTCCCCAGCTGAATAGAGAGTCTAAATCGGCCTGGCTCAGGTTTTTATATCAGCTCAACACCAGGCTTCTGGGAAATCAGAAAAAAACTGGAAATCTTGATTATTCTAAGTCTGAAGACTTAAGCCAGAGATGGGCAATAGTCTCCTTAGCTCAAGGCATGTTTACCCCGGCTGATCTGACTGAGGAAGAGTTAATCAGCGACGACCGCCCTTATGCCGGTCTTCTCTATGCTGGCCTGACCCTGGTTAGAAATGCGGGGCGAAAGCAGACGGTCTGGGGAGCAGGCCTGGGTGTGGTCGGACCGCTGTCTTTAGCCGGAGCCACCCAGAAATGGCTTCATGAGACTTACGGCTGGACTGAGCCCCAGGGCTGGAGAAACCAGCTAAAAAATGAGCCGGTGGTGGATATCTGGTTTAATCGTTTCTGGACACTGATCGGTCCGGAGAAAGCAGGGCGGGGCTGGCGTCCGGCAGTTAAAGCTGGAGTTGGCGGCCAGCTGGGGAACCTGCGAACTTCGGTTGAAACTATTATTGATTTTAGATTTGGCCTGAATCTTCAGCTGGAAAACGAGGCAGTTCATTCTGCCCCGCTTTTTGGCCAGTCGCCTCTGACTGGAGTTAAAAGAACCTCGGTCTATGGCTTTTGCCGGCTATCAGGCCAGGCTCTGGCCAGAAATCTCTTAATTGAAGGGAATACTTTTGCTGCCGGTCCTGGCCAGTCACTTCATCATCTTTATGGTCAGTTGACTTCAGGCCTGGTCTATCAAAGCGAGCAGGCGGCCCTGACTTTTTATGCCGTGGTTAGAACGAAAGAGTTTAAAGGCCAGAAATATTTTGATCCATATTTCGGACTGAGCCTGAGCATTGCTTTATAGTCACCGATAATATTTAAACAGGAATTACCAGATTTATTTTCTTCTGTTGCTTATTTTTCTTCAGGTTTGTTCTTTTTAGCCAGCCGGCGCATAACAAAATAAAGTGGAAATCCAAGACAGACGAAGGCCGTACCGAGAAGAGCCGACTGCGGCTGGCTGATCAGTACACTGATGGTGATGGTCAAAAGAAAAAAGATAAAGACAGCGGGCAGGGCCGGATAAAAAGGCAGTTTAAAACCCTGGTAGTCCTGGCTGCTTTTTCTGGCCTTGATTCTCAGGACAAAGATAGTCGAAGCTACGACGGCAATGCCCAGGCTGTCCAGGAACATGACATAATTGACGATATTTTCAAAGGTGCGAAGAAAAATGAGACTTAACAGAATAAAGACGCCAAGAAAAATTAACCCGAATTCCTGAACCTGAGTCCTGGGGTTGAACTTTTTGAAGATAGCTGGCAGGGTCCGGTCTTCAGCCATAGCTAAATAGGTGCGGGGAAGCTGGATCAGAATAGCATTCAAAAAGCCCAGAGCTGAAAGAAAAATAGCTACCGAGACCAGATTGGCTCCCAGCCGGCCAAAGACGACCCCAGCCGTCTCGGCCGCCACCAGTTTGGCTGAAGACATACCGGGAATCCCGAGGGTTCTCCAGTAAGCCGCATTTAGAAGCAGATAACAACTGATAACCAGGATCATTCCTGTCAGCACCGACCGGGGGAGATTTTTAGCCGGATTTTTCAGGTCAGCCCCCAGGTTAATGGTCTGTTGATAGCCGCCATAGCTAAAAAAGACAGAAATAAAGCCCAGACCCAGGGCTGACCACCAGTGGGCTGGAAGGGGCAGAGCGGCTGCCCTGATGGCCGGCGTGCTGGCCCGGCTGAGAAGGCCGGCAGCAGCCAGAATGACGATCAGGGCAATCTTGGAGAGGCTCAAAACATTTTGAGTCCAGGCTCCTGACTTTAGGCCAATATAGTTTAATAGCACCAGCAAAATTATCATGGCGGCGGCAATCAGCATAATATTCTGAGATGTTCTGGCTCCAGCTGGAAGAAAGATGGGTGCAATGTATTCAGCTCCGATCAAGGCGACACCAGCCCCGCTGGCCGTATTGATGATAAAAACATTAGCCCAGTTAAGCAGAAAGGCCAGCAGCGAGCCATAACTCCTGGCTACCACCTGATAATAAGAACCGGGTTGGGGGAAACGGGAGCCAATTTCAGCGAAAGTCAAGGCCCCCAGCAGAGTGATGAGGCCTCCAGCCAGCCAGGCGGTGAAAAAAAGAACAGGTGTTCTGGTGGCAGCTGCCACCATAGCTGGCGTCCGGAAAATACCAATTCCGATGACCAGGCTGACCACGATCATGGTGACATCAAAAGTGTTAAGGCTGGCTTTGATTGTCTGATTTTCCTGTCTATCGGCCATTATTCATTTTCCAGTCATCAGGTGGTTTGGTCAGGGTGGCCCAGAAACTACTGACACCTGACTTAAATCCTCAGGCAATAGCCTAAATTATCTTTATCCTGGCGGGGAAAGGCAAATATTTTTTTAGGGCCTGATCAAGCTCAACAAACAGTTTAGCTCTGAGCATCAGGCAAAGAGCTCAAAAATTTCCCGCTTTTTCCATAAGTAAAAAATTGACCAGAGGCAGTATATCAGGCTGGGCAGAACGACCGCGAATTTATAAAAGCCGGTCAGGACAGTTACCAGCAAAGAATCAAACAGCCACATTCCACTGCCAATCAGGGCAAAAACATAACCGGTTTTTTTGAAACGGAGAAGTCCAAATGAAGCTGTAATCAAAAAGACAGCGAGAATAAGGTCAGGCAAAGCAAAGGCATTATATAGATTGTCGGGGACAGGCAGAGTCTTGGGAAAGCGGTTGGACAGCAGATGCCCCAACCAGAAGGAAATGGTCATCACTGCGGCAAACAGATTGATAACAGCAATGATGACCAGGCCCAGGACAAATCTTTTTTCTTTATCCATAACAACCTCTGCTTATAAAATACATCAGATTATAAAGAGAGTAAAAATTTATTCAATCCAGTCTGAGGGCAGAATCAGTTTGGCTTGTTTTTAAGGCCTTTATTAAAGATAGCTGTCAGAAACCGTCTGTCCCGTTCGGAAAGAGTCAGGCGGCCAAACAGGTCATAGAGCAAATTAGTCGCATGCTGGCGGTTGGTTTCGTGAATGAAGCCATTCTTCTCCAGTTTGGACAGGATGATTTTAAGGCAGTCCTCCTGTTCTTTATGGCGGACGGGCGGCGGCAGCCCGGCCACCATCTCTGGAGCTGATTGACGGAAAAGAGTGTAAAGAGTGATCAAAACGGCTGCGGCCAGGTTATATGAAGGCTGCCGGCCAACCTGAGGAATAAAATAAACGAAATTAGCCTGCCTGAGCTCAACATCACTTAAGCCTGTCCGTTCATTTCCGAAAACCAGCCCGATTTTAATGCTCAGCGGGAAAAGCTTGATTTTTTCTACGGCCTCATCAATGGTCATCAGCCGGAAAGCTTTTCTCTGGCGGACAGTTGAAGCCAGAACAAGATTAAGATCAGCTACGGCTTCAGCCAGATCGGGATAGAAGGCAGCTTTTCTGAGGATGTCAGTCGAATGAACTGCCGGGCGGAAGGCTTCCGGGTCAAATTTTTCGAGGCCAGCAATTCTCAGTTGAGAAAAACCGGTGTTGCTCATGGCTCTGGCTACCAGCCCGATGTTTTCCTGATTCTGGGGATTGACCAGAATAACTGAAAAGCGTGAACGGCCGAGGAGATCAGAAGTGGTTTTATAGGCTAATTTCATAAGTCAATTATAGCTGATTATCTGGTTTTAAGCTCAGCTACAGCTTTTTCTATCCGCTGCAGGGCTTCAGATAATAGCTGGCGGGGACAGGCTAAGTTCATCCGCTCAAAACCAACCAGTTCCTCGCCAAAAATCGGGCCTTCATCAAAATAAACCCGGGCCTTTTTGAGGAAAAAGCCATTGAGTTCTGGTTGAGATAGCCCAAGTGACCGGCAATCAAGCAAAGCCAGATAGGTGCCTTCAGGCTTTAGAAATTTTATTAGCGGCAGGCGTTCGGCAAAAAAGCCAGAAGCAAAATCCATATTGCCTTCAAGATACTCTACCAGCTGGTCTAACCAGGCACCACCCTGAGTATAGGCTACCTCTAAGGCTGTGAGGCCGAAGATGTTACCGGTAGTCAGCCCCAGGTTTTCCAGCTGGATATTAAAAAGGTTAAGCAGCTTCCGGTTGGGAATAACAGCTATGGAGGTGGTCAGGCCGGCAATGTTAAAGGCTTTACTGGCCGCAGTCAGGGTAATTGTCCGGTCAGCGATTTCTGGCGAGAGAGACGCGACCGGCAGATGCCGATGACCCCGGTAGACCTGCTCTTCATGGATTTCATCCGAAATAAGAAGCAGGTCATTCTCTAATATAATTTCAGCCAGGACTTCCAGTTCGTCCCTGTCCCAGACCCGCCCAACTGGATTATGCGGACTGCACAGGATAAGCAGCCTGGTGCGCTCGTCTATCTTGCTTTTTAGATCAGTAAGATCCATCTGCCAGCGGTTGTCTCTATAAATGAGAGGGTTTTTCACAATCCGCCGGCCATTATTTTCGACGGCTGAAAAAAATGGGTAATAAACCGGGCTCTGAACAATAATTTTATCTCCAGGCGCAGTATAAGTCTGGACACAAATATTGAGAGAAGGCACAACACCAGGTGCTCTGGTTAACCAGTCACGTTTTATCTCCCACTGGTGGCGGCTTTTCATCCAGTTAATGATTGAAGTCCAGAAGGAATCGGGCACAAAAGGATAACCATAAACTCCGTGCTCCGCTCTTTTTTGGATGGCTTCTATCACTTCCGGCGGGGCCGGAAAATCCATATCGGCTACCCACATCGGGATGACTCCGGGTACTCCGAGCACCTTCTGACAAAAATCCCATTTAAGAGAACAGGTATTCCGTCTGTCAAGCGGTTGATCAAAATCGTATCTCTTTCCGTTCACTTGCTTTCCTCCTGTGATTTTTATTCCAGATTTTTTTCTCAGTCTTATAATGCTTTTCTCTTCCGGCTGCTGGCTGGTTGGCTGGCCGGGAGGAAAGGCTGGATTCATAGGTCGGAAACCAACTGGCTTCTGGCTAAATGAATCTAAATTTTAGACAAGTCATAAATAAATAGCAAGCCGCCAGCAGCTCGGGCTCACCGAAACCGAGGCTTGTATCAGGATGGGCAAAAGTGTAAAAATATTAATAGGATGGAGTAAAAAATGAGAAATAAAGAAGTTTTGTTAATATTGATCTTATTGCCACTCCTGTCCTTTTCAGCTGTTTTGCTGTCTGCTCAGGAAGGTAGAGGTCAGGCCAGATTAAACGGGGTGGTGTTGGACCAGGACGGCAACCCGGTTGCAGGTGCTACGGTTACTCTCGAATCTTTAGTCCACAATCTGACCATGACCACTACAACCGACAAAAATGGAGCTTGGTCATTTCTTGGCCTCGGGAAAACCGTGGCCAGAATAACTGTCACCAAAGAAGGCTATGATCCAACCATAATCCCTCAGCTTCAGATAAGCGCCATAAAAAACCCTGAACAGGAAATCAAACTGATTAAAAAAACTGCGACAACAGGATTTGATGAAAATGATCCCAGAACTGTGTATGAGAAAGGAATCAGCCTCTATGAACAAGGAGAATATGAAGAAGCAATAGCTATGTTCGAGAGATTTCTTGAACTACAGCCGGATCTCTATGAGGCCAGGGTTAATATTGGAAATTGCTATGTTAGGTTGAAGGAATATGATAAAGCTATTAAGGAATTCGAACTTGTCCTGGAAAAGCTGAACCAAAAATATCCTGATTTAACCGGAAATAAGATGGCGGCTTCAATTTACGCCAGCCTCGGTGAGTTATATATGGATCAAGGGAAATTGGAAGAAGCACGAAAGTATTTTGACATGTCCATCAGTCTAGACCGCTCTGATCCTGCCCTTCCTTACAATATAGGTGAAATTCTGTTTAATTCTGGCAAGATTGATGAAGCGATTACCTATTACAAAATAGCTATTGAGATTAATCCTAAGTGGCCAAAATCATATCTCAAACTGGGATACTGTTATCTGAACAAAGCTGAAATGGAGACAGCTATCAACTATTTTAAGAAATTTGTTGACTTAAGTCCGGAGGATGACCCTCAGGTAGAGATAGCAAAAAGCATTATAAAGCAGTTTGAAAAATAGTAGTTTAGCTTTATATTTTTTTACCAGGTATCAATCTTTAAAGATTTCCTGCGGTTGGGTGGTAGTGACGACTTTTCCACCGGTTTTGCCAGCAATAATAGACATGGCACTGTAAAAATCTCCAGAGTTATCAACCAACTGATATCTCTGAGTCGGCAAATCCTTGGGAATAATATAGACAAAATTAAAAGTCACCCCGGCACTCTTAAATTCTTCGGCAATTTTATCCACATCAAAGTCTTCTTCAGTTCTTTCTTCAAAGAATACTCTGGCGGCATCAAAGGATAATTGGGGATTTTCTCTGATGTTGTTCATGGTGTTCTTGTCGGGGATGGGTCTAATTTCCTCCTGGAAGAAAAGGTAAATCTGATTATCGGTATCACCGGTAACCTGCCTAGACCTTTTGAAAACTTCAGAAAATTGCAGAAGCATAGCCTCATTAATTCTTCTGGTCATCTTGAGCTCTTTACGATTATTTTCATAGGCGGCAATTAGATTTTTAGTATCCTCCAGACCAGATCCGTCTCTGATATCATTTACAATGCTCATCATCTGGTTATAGATATTCTGGTAATCGGAGCTGGTGACTGAAGTATGCTTCTTCAAGGCATCTTTGATTTCGCTGGAAACCTTCTGTCGTGAGGCAGAAATAGTTTTGCTTGAATAGCTGAACATCTTGCCGGCCGGGGTCATAACTATTAGCTGGTCATCTGAGCTGATTACCTTATTGAAAAAATGATCAACAGTATTATCTATTTCCTTATTGTAATCTTTGAGGTCAAAAAGAAGCATGATGTTTTTCGGCTTGCCCTTTGAGACAACCGGCAGAATTAACAGACATAAAAGAAAAGCTATTAATACAGGCTGGATTAATTTTTTCATTGCTGTCTTCCTGGCTTGATAATAAAGAGAAAAGAGGGGAGGCACTTTCAAGAAGCGCCTCCCCTCTTTTTCATTTCAGCCTTTAAGGCTTACCATTCAAAGCGGGCACCAATTCGGAGTATTCTGGGATCCATAATGGACTGAACAGTTTCAAATTTAATGCCAGGATTACTGGAAATGGTGTAAAGGCTGGTGGCTTTATTGTCATTAAAGACATTGAATAGCTCGACAAACACACCGAGAGAAGTCCGAGATATCCGGAATTTCTTTTCAAGTCGCAAATCGAGTATGGCAACCTCTGGGAGTCGTCTTGAACCTCTCTGTTCTGCATAAATTGTCGTTGGACCCTGCCCCAGCGAAACCCCCAAATCTTGACTTCTTATCCCTCTGGTATATCTGCTGCCTGACAGGAACCTGGCATATCCACCTAAGGTTACACCCCAGGGTAACTGAACCATCCCCTGAAGTTTTATCTGGTGAGTTCTTTCATCGGGAAACCTGCCGAAAATATTAATATGAGCATTGGGGTTGTCGTAAAGTGTTGAACCACTCCAGGTCGAATTAAAATCAGTAGCAATCATACCTCTTGACTTCTGGTAGACATAAGAAGCTTGCATCTGCCAGCCGTGAGAGTATCTTTTATTCACAGTAACCTCGACGCCATCATAATCGCGGTTGGCATCAGGAGGATTTATCATGTACCATTCTTCAACAGGGATAAGTTCAGTTCGGTTATAGAATGTTTGAGTAGAGCCATCATATGTGTCATAAGCTTCGACAGGAACATAATAAAGCCAACAAGTCTCATCTAATTTCCCCTGAGCAAAGAGCGTGTCCAAATCAAGGTAGGTGGCATTGGCATCTTCGATGTTATTTCTGGACCATTTCCTGATATAGCGGACTCCAAAAGAGGTGTCTCTGACGATTTCCCTTTCAATACCTATAACAAACTCATCAGTATACGGAGTTTTGAATTTGTGGTCTTTGTAGCCATATTTTGGGACATATTCTGGACCAGCTGCACCATAGCCAATAAGGGTGTCTTCGGTTAGATAATCAAATTTCCCTGTTTCTTCGTTTTCGAAAAGCCAACCAGCAAAGTAAACAAAACCGTTGGGATTTCCGCGGCTGATCCACTGAGTCAGATTGGCAAGATAATATCTGGAAAAGCTTGTTTTAAAAGTAGTTTTCCCGTCACCTGTTAGATCAAAAACGAGGCCAAGCCGAGGAGAAAAAGTATGCCAGGTATAAGTGGTAATAGTCTCAGTTACCGCTCTGTTAAAGGTAATATTGTAGGGCTCGGGGAGAGGAAGCGTTTGTTCACCTTCATCTTGCATCTGCGGAGGAATGACTCCTTTCATCATTTCATATCTGAGTCCCAAGTTGAGGGTAAGTCTCCTGCTGGGAGCCCAGGTATCCTGGAAAAATACTCCAAGATTCCGGCTCTTTTCTTTAACATTATAAGGAGCATACCATTCGCCATATAAAGGCCCAGTACCACCAAAATAATCCCCAATAAAATATAGATAGTAATCTTCATACGGGTTTCTAGGATCATTTCTCCAAACCATCTCCCGGCCTCCAACACCTTCCATGTATTCGACTCCACCCTTGATTTCGTGATTTCCCATTAAATTGTCTAAAAACAGCGTCCCTTTAACCTGGGCTGAATATCTGTCCCGTGGATTAAGGTCATCATAGCCATAACTTCCGCTGTAACGGCCTGTGAGCGCATCATAAAACATAGGATTCTCGTTTTTCGCCAGGAGGTCAAATTGAGATACATAGGCAAAACCCTTAACGTCCATAAAGAAATTGGACCCAAAGAATCTGGTGTAGTCAAGGCTCACAACATGGGTGGCTGTCTTCTGTTCCCAGGTAGTGTCTTCTGTCATATATCTGCTGGCTCCACGATGGTGCCTTATTATGTCAGAATACCTGTATGTCAGCACCAACTTGTTATCCTGATTGGGCTGAAAGGTTAACTTCAGATAGGGATATGGTCTCATCTGGTCAACCCCAACTTCATTTCCAGGCTTATCATAAGGATACCCAGAAACAATCGCTTCCTGTTTCCAGAAACTGGCGTTCAGGAAAAACCAGAGTTTGTCTTTGATAATTGGACCACCAAAATTAATTCCTGGCTCCATCTCGTATTTAAAGCCGCTTTTTTGGCCAGCCAATGGAGTTCCACGAGTATTATTTGATTGGAAGCCTTCACCTCTGTAATACATAGTCGCGGCCCCATGAAATTCATTTCCACCCGACTTGCTAACAACATTTATAACTGCTCCTTGCACCTGGCCGTATTCTGCTGACAGACCGCCAGTCTCAACACCAATTTCCTCGACAGTATCCACACTAAAGAAAAGAGCTTCTGTGCCAACAACAGGGTCAGCAGTGTTAACACCATCAATGTTATAAGTATTGTCTCTTACGCTACTTCCATGAGAAGTGTCACTGGTAACACCCGGAGTCATATTGAAATAGTTACCAAGTGTCCTGACAGCTGGGATAGAAGCTATAAAGATATGATCAATTACCACTGTCTTGGTCGTCTTTACCCGGTCAATGACTGGCGAAACTCCTTCAACAATGACTTCTTCTTCGAGAGTAGCCATGGGCATAGTAATATCCAGCGTTGTAGTAGCTCCAGCAGTGACTATAATGCCTTTTCTTATAACAGTCTTGAAACCCTGCAATTCGAATTTAACTTCATATTCACCTGGGGAAAGCGAAGGGAAACGGAAGGCACCGTTGGTGCTGGTAACTCTGCTCATTTGAGGAATAATCAAAGCCGGAGACGAGATAGTAACGGTCACACCAGGAAGAGGCATATTAGCTTCATCGACTACTGTGCCCTGGATGGTCCCAACCTGTCCAGTTTGGGAAAATCCAAACGAAACTAAAAAAATCATGGCGAGAAAACAAAGTAAAGCTTTTCTCATATAACCCTCCTTAAAAATTTGCCCTATAATGGTAGTAGCAAGAATTGTGCCAGCTTAATTTTCCCCTTTATCAGGCTAAGGGTTAGGTCTTTTAACAAGATCTTCAAATTATTGAATCCATATATTTGAATATGTCCAAATATTTGGAGAGTATCAGGCAACCCATGTTATTCATAAAATTGACCGTGCTTGGCTTGCGCCCCTGATTTTCAGCAGAAGATACTTAGTTCCCTTGAAGACTGCTCTGTTGGCTTCAGAGGCCTTTCGGTCATCGCTGGATACGATATCTTAACCTGAAAGAGACTCATCTTGACTTATTTTCCAATCTGCATTATATTTTTTGAACTCGGGCAGGCCGAGGCCTGGTTTTTAATTAACACTGATCAGTTAAACTTGTTTTGGCTTAAATTTTAAGCTGGCCACTAGCTGGAAGTTTATGTTTTTGGAAATGGGAAATTAATCGATAGTGACATAAGCTAGAGTATGATTTTGCCGGTCAGGCAACTTTTAAGACTTTAAAACGGAGGAATAAAGTGCATGCTATCGTCTGTATCAAGCAGGTTCCGGATACTACAGAGGTTAAAATTGATCCTGAAAGAGGGACTCTTATTAGAGAAGGAGTCCCAAGCATTATTAATCCTTTTGACACTTATGCCATTGAAGAAGCTTTGCGAATTAGAGAAAAATTTGGCGGTAAGGTAACGGTCATCACCATGGGCCCTGCCCAGGCCAGCAGTGCTTTGAAAGAAGCCATTGCTATGGGAGCCGATGAAGCTATCCTTTTAAATGACCGGGAGTTTGCCGGGGCTGATACCTGGGCGACAGCTTATACTTTATCAAAGGCCATAAAGAAAATTGGTGAATTTGATTTGATGTTCTGCGGGCGGCAGGCGATTGATGGTGATACGGGGCAAACCGGGCCGGGGATTGCCACTCAGCTTCAAATCAATCAGCTAACCTACGTCTGCCGGATAGCCAGCCTTGATTTCGATCAGAAGACAGTTGAAGTAGAAAGACTGGTGGAAGAGGGCCGGGAACTGGTCAAATCTACTCTGCCCTGTCTGATCACAGTCGTCAAGGATATTAACCAGCCGAGATACCCGACGATTCTCGGCATCAGACGGTCTCAGAAGGCCCAGATCCCCGTCTGGACTTCAAAAGATTTAGAAGTTGAACCTGAGCTCATTGGTTTAAACGGCTCACCAACCAGGGTGATGAAAATTTCTACCCCGCCGCCGCGAGCCGGAAAGTGTGAGCTAATTGCCGGGGAATCGGCTGAACAACAGGCTGAGCTTCTGGCTGAAAAACTTCTGGCTGAAAAAATTATTATCTGAGGAGAAAACTAATGGCTCTACTGGAGATAAATAGAGAGACCTGTACTGGCTGCGGTTCCTGTCTTCAGGTCTGTCCCTTCGGGGCTTTGAGCCTGGATAATGAAAATATAGCAGTGGTGAGTGAAGCCTGCACAGGTTGTGGGGCCTGTCTACCGGAGTGTCCGGTTGAGGCTTTAAGTTTGCCTCAGGCTGAGAAGAAAGAACAGGTTCCAACCGGTGAATACAGCGGAGTCTGGGTCTGGGTCGAGCAATATAACCACCAGGCTGGCTCGATTTCCTGGGAGATGATGGGTGAAGGCCGGAAACTGGCTGATAAGAGGGGATCATCTCTGACAGCCTGTGTCCTCGGTTACCAGGCAGAGGAAATAGCCAGGCAAGCTATTGCCTATGGAGCAGATAGAGTTTTCCTGGTGGATGATCCAACTCTTGAGGTCTACCGCACCGATCCCTATGCCCGAATCCTGGTTGAACTGGTTAAGAAATACCGGCCGGAAATTTTCCTGCTGGGGGCCAGTACCCGCGGACGGGATCTGGCCGGGGCCGTAGCCACTTATATAAGAACCGGACTGACCGCTGATTGCACCGGCCTGGAGATTGAAGAAGAAACAAATCTGTTGCTCCAGATTCGCCCGGCTTTTGGTGGAAATATTATGGCCACCATTAAATGCCCTGATTACCGGCCGCAAATGGCGACGGTCAGACATCATGTCTTCGAAACACCGCAGCCAGATGAATCACGCTCCGGGCAAATTATCCGTGAACCAGCTGTTCTGACCGAGGGCCGGATAGCCTCCAAAGTGCTCGACCTGATAGTTGAAAAGAACGAGGTTAATCTGGCTGATGCCAAGATTATCGTTTCTGGCGGCCGGGGCTTAAAAGGGCCGGAAGGTTTTGCCATCTTGCACGAACTGGCTGGAGTTCTGGGAGGAGCAGTTGGGGCTTCCCGCGCCGCCGTGGATGCCGGCTGGATTTCTTATGCCCATCAGGTCGGGCAAACGGGCAGAACAGTCAGGCCAGACCTTTACCTTGCCTGCGGAATCAGCGGTGCCATTCAGCATCAAGCAGGGATGAGAACCAGCAAAGTCATTGTGGCCATCAATAAGGACCCGGAAGCGCCGATTTTCCAGATTGCCGATTATGGGATTGTGGGCGATCTGTTTACCGTCGTCCCGGCTCTGACCAGAGCTCTCAAGCGGCGCTTGAATAAAGCTTAAAAAAAAGATTGAGAGACAAATAAATATACAGAAAAAACAGCCTTCTCTGTTGGTTTTATCCTGGCCAGAGGGCAGTCAGCCGGTTGTGAGCTGGGGGCCAGAGGCCAGTGATATCCCTTGACTTTGACCGTGGCAGTTAATTAGACTGAATCTGTCCCGAGTTAAATATTTCCCTTAAAGAACTAAGGCCACGACTGTCGGCCCCCCCAGCTAAAGGAGAAAGCGGCCTGAAGCGGATTGAGAGGGGTCTTTCAAGATCAAAAGGGCTGATAAATCTTTACTCTTTCGGGAGGAGGCTTAAATGAATATCAAGCAGGAAAGAGGGCTGTGGTTCAGTCTGATTTTTATTCTGGCCCTGATTTTTATTTCTCTGTTGCTTTACTTGCTTTTGTCTCCCCTAAGCAAGACTGACCAGGTTAATATCGTCTGGAACGACCACGATCACAACGGCCAGGATTCACCTGGAGATGTTTTAGAGATTTCTAACAGCCTGATCTATCTCCGGCTTGATTATGTTGATGTCTGGCAGGGGCAGGAAGCTTTAAATCCTTTTGAAACTCCGCCAGAAAAGCGCGATCTTGATCCGCGCTGGAACGGTTATTATCTGCAAGAGCTCCGCTACCGGAACGAAATCTGTTATCGCTACCTGGGCTGGGAAAAGGCTAAAGAAATCTATCCGACCCTCAGTTCGAACGATGTCATCGGTCTGGTTGGCCAGCCAGAAAGCTATCCCGATAATGCTTTTCTGTCCATGTGGAATGCCAGGGAGTCAGAGATTAACCCCTCTTATAAGTGGTATGTTTATTTTGAACGGCATGAAGTAGCCAAGAAGAAGGGGAAAGGTCAGGTGCTGGTCCTGTCGGCTGACAAGGGTGGCAGGTTGAGTCACCGGCTTGAAATCAGTTTAGAGGGAAGCCAGCTATTTTTTGATCACCAGGTGATAAATAACAGCCAGGAGGAAATTAGCTACATAAATTTACTGACCTTGCCGGCCAACAGGATCATTGATACCAGCTTCGGGCCAAAAGAGCTTCTCTCCTGCCGGCAGATAGAGCCTCTGGGATTTACGGATCATTTTACTTTTACCGTCAGTGGCGAAGGCCTGGCTGCCTCCGGTCAGCTTCCCTGGAAAATTAAACGCGATACAAAAAGTAATTATTTTACCGGCGGCTGGTGGCTGCTTCATCAGCAGGGCTTATTTGTCTGGAAAGCGGCCAGGATAAAACCACAGGCTGAAGCCGGGTTTAAGCTGGTAGCCACTTTTTCTGATCAGGACATTTACTCCCGCTACGATGGCTATTTAAAACAGAATGGCCTGACTTTTGACCGCGTCAATCTGGATGAACTGGAAAACTATCTGGTAAAAAATGTTTCCAGGACAATTACCAAAGAGGGCTGGGTTTATCATGCTTATGAATGGCCGACTAATGACTGGCACAACGAAATGACCGGCAAAGCCTTTATGACCATGTTTTATGCCACCGGCGATAAGACCTGGCTGAACTACACCATCAAGGCTAACCGCTATTATCTGGAGAAAATGCGCTGGAACTCGCCTGACCATCCTTTTTATGGTTATTTCATGGATCAAACCGTGGAGGGAAAACAGCGGCAGTGTTTTCTCTGGTCTCAGCCTTATAACGTCGAGTCACTACTGGCTGAGTATCCCTTGACTGAAGATCCGGCTTTAAAAGCGGCTTTGCTTCTTAACTTTGAGAAGGTCTATTCAGGCTTGATGTGGAATGAGCAAGGCGGGCGCTGGTACTGGCGGGGCGTAGTTGATCCGAAGGCTAAGCCGCCCAAACTCATCTGGAAGGACGATCTGAATACTTTTGATGCCTGTGAATTTGGCCTGGATGTCATGCTTAATGCCTATGCTTTTACCGGCGATAAAAAATATTTAGATAGAGCGGTCGAGGCCATGAACAATCAACTGCAGGTCCTGGACAATTATGGCTTGCTGCTGGAAGATCATGCCGGAGAGCCGTCAGTTAATGTCTATGCCTTTGCGGCTAAAGAGCTGTACCGGCTTTTCGATTATACCGGTGAGGAGAAATGGCGGGAAAACGGCACTAAGATCCTTGAAGCCATGTTGATGTCCTTTATTCATCTGGATAAGTTTGAAGGAGAAAACTCCTGGCTCAAGGGCGGAGTGGCCCGAAAGGATGGTGACTGGACAGGCCAGTTTGGTGAGCCAACCACCGGCACTGATTCTTCAGTCAGCACGGCTCCAACTTACATTCCCTGGCTTATGGAAGCTTTAGTCGCCGGTTACAAACACACCGGCCAACAAATTTATCTGGATTACAGCCATCAGCTCCTGTGGCATACGCTTCAAGCTAATCAGAAAATGAAAGAGGCAACTGGCGGCAAATTTGAATTCTGCGGTCATTATAATACTTACCTGAAACAGTTTTATGAAGATGATGACGGCCTGGTCATTGTTTCTAATCTGTTTGAAATTCCTTATCTAAAGGCTTTTGAACAGGGAGTGCGGGTGGAGCATTTCGACCTGCAGGAGATCCTGGATGGAGAAGGCCGGATCAGACTGGTCAACCCGACTGGAGCTTCCTGGCCGGCCGTGGTTCATTTGCCAGCTGACTGGCAAAGTCTGGAAGTGGTCAAACTTGGTAAGATTAACAGTTATTTTACCGGTGAGAAAACGGCCACTGCCAATCCAGTCCAATTTGAGCTGAAAAATCAGGTAGCCACTTTTCAAGCCGAACCGTATTGTCTTTACCTGCTGAAAAAACTTTAAAATACTTCTTATCTAAAACCACCAGTAGGTATAATTTACCAGGTAAAGGGCCTCATAGCTGGCCTGGCAGGCCGCCAGAGCCACGGCCGTAGCAATTATGCTCTGGTCAGCAGCCAGGGCCCGGGCAAGACAGGACTCGAGAAACTGGCGATAGGGATCAGTGGCCAGACTGGCTTCGCCTCTGGCTGGTTCGAGCCAGAAAAAAGAAATAACCAGGGTTAATAACAGAATGGCGACTAAACTCTTCTTATTTTTCATCTCCATCTCCTTTCAACCTGATCTGGAGCAAGTTTCGGGCCAGGAGATAGACGAAGAACGATAATCGAGTGCCTTAAGAAATATAAACTGTTTTTTCCCTGAAAACTTATTTCAGGCTTGAAGATTTTAGATCAGATAACCTTGGCAGCTGGCCAGTTGTAAGTCAAGTAATCTTGGCAAGCGCCAAAAAACCGTCAACAAAAGCTGACCTTAGCTGCCAGAAAAGACCAGGTAGAAGGTGGCTTGAGCTTGGGATTTACTCCGCCAGCCAGATTTCTTTTATGGCCTTGACCGCCCGGTCCGAGAAAAAATCACCTATGGAGAAGAGAGAAAAACGGCCGCCATTTTTCTGACCGCGGTCGCAGATAATCGTCTCCTGGTTATCATTTCTATTAAATATTTCTGAAGTTGAATAAATAGCCCGGTAACCGTCATCACCAATAATGGCCAGATAAGCTGTTTTAAAGTTCAGGGGTTGGGAGCCAGTGAACTTTTCCAGTATCAGCCGGAGTGGAACCCCTTGAAAATAATTAACACCATGGAAGCCCTGGCCGCGCCCGAAAAAGACAGCTGGCAGATTTAAAGGAGTGAGATCCTGAGGCAGTTTGTCCAGACTGCCTTTTTCTTCCCCTTTAACATAAATATTTATGCCCGGTGAATATAAAGGAGTTTTACCTTTTTCTGTGGCTATGGGCGCAGCAAAAGACTTAACCGTGATTCTAACCGGGCTGTCCAGATTCCGTTCGGCGAAAAGATCATTAGCCGCCACCAGCTTGGGATTGGCGGGTAGCGGCCAGGTCTCACCGGTCGAAGAGGGAATAATCGGAGCCACCTTAACAGCCAGTATTAAACGGTGAAGAACGGCCGGATAAAATATTTCTCCCCAGCTAAAAAGCACCTTTTCGCCTTTTTTATTTTCAACTATGACCATCAGGTCAATCGGAGAACTAAATTGTTCTTGATTTTTCTTAGCCAGGATCTGGTCTTTAAGGATATCAAACAGCGAATAGCCCTGGTAAACATAAGCCCCGATAAACCTGGTCTGACCGCCCTCTAAGACTGCTTCCCTGACCATAACCTGGTGCAGAGGCAGCCCTTTGAGCTTAAACATTCCTGGTGAGGCTACTTCGCCAGCTATCTCGATACTGTTCAGAGGCAGCCCGGTCAGGGGAACATTATCATAAAAATCATTGTTTTCTACCGGCTTTTTATTCTGACCGGCTGCCGGGCTATAGAAATAAAACCCGAAGAGCAATAGCCCGATCAGGCCCCATATCTTAGTCTTAGCTCGAGTCTTTTTCATTTAACTCCTCCTTGGCCTTTTTAGACTTGATGACTGATTCAATCAGCCGGACCAACCCGGAAAGTAAATCCGGCTTCAAACCGCCGGCTGGTAGAAGGATAACCGGGCTCGGTGTAATAAGCTTTGTTAAACAGATTCTCTACTTTAATGAACAATGAACCTCCCCTTAAATATTTTTCCAGGGAAAGGTTAGCGACTGTATAGCCCGGCACGGGAACCGTACTGGAACTGATTAATATTTCTGACCTGGAAGCCATCAGAACCCAGAGGGTCAGGCTGAAGTTTTCCGGCATCAGATAACTGGCCAGCAAACTGGCTTCAGACTCTGGGACCAGGTCAAGCAGCCGGTTATCAGTCAGGTTTTTAGCATCAAGGTAGGTGTAATTGACCTGAAAATTAAAATGTTTGATGCTCTTGGATAGATAAGTCTCAAAGCCTCTAATCCGGGCTTCCCCGACGTTGATATATTTCTTAGTTCCATCAGGCTGGCGAATAACGTAAATCAGATCCTTATAGTCAGAGGTGAAACCGGTTAAACCGCCAGTTAACCAGCCCGAATAGTCAGCTCCAAGCTCGAAGGAAGTGCCTGTTTCGTCTTTAAGATCGGGGTTACCGCTGGTGGTACTGTAAAGGGAACGCATCGAGGGGAAACGTGATTTTCGGGAAAAGGAAAAATGAAGGTTAGCTTCTTCCGTCAGCTTAAATTTTATCCCGGCGATAGGATTAACAGAGGTTTTTTCCTGGCCTTCCTGTTTTTTGAGATAGTCAAAGCTCAGGCCGCCAATCAAGGTCCATCTGGAAGTCAGCCGCCATTCATCCTCTATTCCGGCCGAATAGACATGGTGCTTATATAATTCCCAGGGTGAGGTAGCTGAACCTTGTTGTTCGACGTGTTCATACCGGCCATTAAGGCTGAAACGTAAATCATTATTTTTACTCAGGCTGAAAGCGCCCAGGATAAAAGCCCCGGTTTCGTAATTATCATAAATGGATTCCCAGTTGAGGGCACTCATGGTTGAATCAGTATAAGCATCCAGGACATTATAAAATTTTACATAATAAGTTCTGATTTTGATGGTGCCTGTTTTGAACAGGGGAAAAGTCCCACCCAGGCCAATGACCGACCTCTCCCAATCTTTAAAGCGCCAGTAACGGGGAGAGTAATATTCAGTGGCCGGTGGAATACCATAAGATGAGTCATAATAAGAAGCCTGAAATAGAATTTCGCTTTTCTGGCTGGGATAAAAATAAAATTTTCCGTTGAAAAAATTATTTTTGTAATCTGAATTGGGGAGAGATAAATCAGCACCTGATTGGCGGTAATCATAACCCTGAGTTTCATTGTGAAGAGCTGACAGTTTAAAGGCAAATTTCGGACTATAGTATGAACCCGTTCCCGAAAAATCAAAGGAAGAGTTTTGACTGAATCTGGAGTTTAGCTCGAGAGAAGTCTTTTCTGGCCGGCGGGTCAGGACTTCCACTATTCCACCCATGGTATTGGCTCCATAGAGAATAGAAGAAGAACCCTTGGTAATCTGAATAGACTCAATGTCCTCGCTGGGCACGGTCTTTAAATCGTAAAGGTTATAATAAGGCTCGTAAACCGGGATACCATCAAGCAGGAGGGTCGATTTATCATTATCCAGTCCTCTTATCTTAATGTGAGACTCGGCTTTAGCCCCAACGGTAACATGAGTTCCGGGAACAAATGATAGTACTTCAGAAATATTTTTTGTTTTAAGCAACTTGATAGTCTGAGGTTCAATAGTCGAAACCGTGGCTAAAGGTTTTTCCTGGGGAGCACTGGCCGTGACCATAATTTCTTCGGTTTTAATCCTGACCGGTTTCTCTTCTTTTTCCTTCTTCTTTTCCTGATCAGTATTTTCCTGAGCCAAGGCAATGACTGTAATCAATGAAAATGATAATAAGAAGGTGAGGCAGAACAATAAAAATCCTGGAAAATTTTTTGAGACGCGCATCTTAATTCTCCTTTCCAACTGGGAGGCAAAACCGTTTCCGGCTTTACCCTGACGGTCGGTCAGCCTGGCCGCTGGCTTTAGCTTAGCCGACTCGGAGTAAGAATCTTTATAATACATCCCGGGGAAAAAATCAACCGCTATTAGGCTTTAAATAAGGCAATTTGAACCGGACTTAAACAGGCTATCTTCTGGCCAGCGGCCAGGAAAATTCAAACAGGCTCATTCAGCTGATCAGCCCGGGCCGTCAGTCCAGTGGTTTCCAACCTTCCAAATGGAAAAGTGAATAAGCGTCTAATTCAGGGCGAGATTAGTCCAAAAAGAAAATTCTTGACCTTTTCTCTTCTTAACGAATAATCAAGCAGGCTATCATCCCGGTAGACTGCCTGGTTTCTGACCAGGATTAGACGGTCAGGCTCAAGCCTGACCTGGTATTGCCGGTAGAGTTTTTTCTCTTCATCCCGGACAATCGGGTACTGGAAGGAATAGCGGGCAGCAAAGGCTTTTAGTTCTTCGCTTTCATCGGTGGAAACTCCTACCAGCAGCACCGGCAGGGAAAACTTCTCTATAAATTCCTTCATCTCAAATAGCTCATCCCAGCAAACATAACAGGCTAAGGAGAAGAAAACCAGCACTACCGGTTGAGATGAATTCCCAATCGCTTCTTCCAGGGAAGAATAGATCCTGGCCGTCGGCTGGGAAAGATGTTGAGCTACCAGCTGCTGTCCATAAATAAAGTCTGGAGATAGCAGTAAACCTACTGACCAGCACAGGATCAAACCCAAAATTAAGCAGCCTGTTATTTTATAGTTCATTTTGGATTAAGCTTGAAAAGATGAAGTTCATCTTCAGTATCAAGAGCATAAATTCGATCGTCACTGATCACCAGTTTTTTGATAACCAGGGGGAAGTCAATTATCCCGGTTAATTTTCCCTCTTCATTTATGATCAGGACTTTTTTCCCAGGTCCCACATCCTTATTTTCCATCTCTTCCAGGGCGATCAGATAAAAGTTCTGATTAAAATAGCCTGCATTCCAGCAGATTCCTTCCAGGACTCGTTTTTCTTTTCCGGGCAGATTAATAGTTTTAACCGGATAATCTGAACTCAAATTAATCTTCTTTAAAATCTGCCCTTGCCGGTCAATTTTTAGAATGTATTTTTTATTAGTCTTCCAGATAACATAAAAAATACCAGGCTGCCCTCTCCTTAAGAATATCTGATTACAGAAAGTATCATAAATCCGGTCACCAGAAGCCTGAGAGTCAACGATGGCCCACAGCCTGGTGCCATCAGTCTTATAGCCATAGATCATTTTTTCCGGGCCATCTAAATTTCTGACTAAAGAAGAGATAGCCAGGACTTCGTCATTAAGCCAGACAAGGTTATCGGGGAAAAAGAGAACTTTAAAAGCCGAGGTGTTCTGACCGCCTTTATTGAAGATTTGAATCCGGCTATTAAAGGTATCGGCCACATAAATTTGCTGGCCGGAGGCATCCAGGCCGGAAGGGGAATCAAATTCTCCCGGACCATTACCTTTCCTTCCAATATTCCTCAACCACCTGCCATCCAGGTTAAAGACCTGGATTCTGTTGTCTCCGCTTTCCAGCAAATATAGTTCTTGCCCATCGAGAACCATTGACACCGGCCGGTAAAAGAAGGGATGTTCAATTGCTTCCTTTAATTCTAATTCCGTGGCCGTATAGTGAGTTATGGCTTGAGCCCCCAGCCAGCTCCTGCCTGCGCTCATCAACAGGCACATCACCATTAAAAACAACCCGGATAATTTTTTCATTGAATTTACCTCCCATCTTATTTGATTTGATAAGCCAGAGCCCCGGCCGTCAGGCAACCGGGGCTCTGGATGTCTTCAGCTAAAAATCACCAGGCACCTGACATGGTCGAGATCGCAGGCAGCCAGAGATAGAGTTGTCTTGATAAACCCATCGTCAGACTGCAAGGCTCTCGACCGGCATTTCTGCCAGTTCTCGTCACAATTACCAATAGAAATGCTGGCCTGAGAAGCTGGAGGAAGAACGAGGAAAATAGACAGGATAAAAATAAGTGACAGTGTTAGCGAAGTGAGTTTTTTCATGGCCATCTCCTCTCAACTTCTAAATCAGCAAGAATCGGGCCAAAAGGCCGGGCCCGAGACAATCGGCTAATTAAGAGAAATCATAGACAGGCAAAAAAATAATAACCGAGGTTTATAAATGGTGATCATCAATATAAAAGGACGGAGAAGGTCGATAAATTTCTCACCAGACTGCAGGCCATTCTTTCCGGCAGTCAAAAACAAGATGATAGAAAAACATATCGCTCTGGGTTGGGGTGCGCTTAGCCGGTAGTAACCGCCTGGTTAACACCCGTTGACACCGGTCAGAACAGGCGGAAACAAATATTTACTTTTTAGATCAAATATTTCCCATTTTTGGCCAGGTATTTGCCTTTGGCAATAATCGTGGCTTTATCTATTAAAGCATCATAGTGGTGCTGGCTCTTATTCTGGCCGATTCCATAAGAGTCGCCAATGGCAAAATGAACTGTTCCAAAAGCTTTTTCCGCCTCCAGCATATTGGGACAGATCCGGGCTCCAGGATTGGTGCCAATCCCAAACTCGCCGATCATCAGGCCAGTTTGATCCGAGCCGATATTTTTGACTATGGCTTCAATTCCTTTGCCTTTATAGCGGACGAGCCGGCCTTCTTTAAATTCCATTTCACCGCGGCCAACTTTATCATCAATCAGGCTGATAACCAGTTTTCCACTGAAGGTTTTCTCAACCGGGCAGGTAAAAGCTTCGCCGGCAGGCAGATTTCCGTGCTGCCCCTTTTGACTGATATCGCCGTTATCGTTATCCCATCTTCGTCCCTTGACGCTGAAACTGATGTTAGTCCCGTCTTCATTTTCAATTATTACCCGGTCAGCATCTTTCATGGCCCGGATAACTTTATTGGTAAAGGCATTCATTTTGGTAAAGTCAATATTGACCAGCCTTTCCATCATGTCCCTGGTAATACCGGGCATCATACATATCCGGCCGTATTTTCTCCCCTGGCTGACCATAAAACTCCGGAAGGGCTTCTCCTCAATTCTGGTGTCAAGGAGATAAACGATGACCTGAGCTTTTTCGGTTAAAAGCTTGAAGAGTTTAGTCGGACCGGTGATTGGCCGCAGGGTCTCGGTCATCAGGTAGGTGGTTGTTTCGGCTCCGGTTTTTTTGGCGTAAAAAGCCAGAGCTTCAGCTATTTCCATTTTTTGCCGGTCAGTGACCAGCAAAAAATTTTCTCCAGCCTTTATTTTAAGTGATTGGACAATGGCCCTTTCGGCCGCCTGGTAAAGTTTATTGGCTTTCATCTTAACTTTCCTTTCTCTTAATTATTTTTCTTTCTTTGCTTCCCGGTAGACGAAAGCTATCAGCAAAATAAAGACTACCAGGCTGATAATCTCGCCATACTGGGCAAACCAGCCGGCTGGCTGGCCATCAACCCATTTACCATTTTCCAGCACCATCGGGATGCCCAGGCTGACATAGTGGTCAAGTTTTGCCAGCTTGAGGACAGCCAGAACGATGCCCATCAGGGCTCCGCCGGCAATAAAACCAGAGGAAATTAAAGTGCCACGGTTATGTCTTCTTTCGGCCAGTTCTTTGTCCCTGGTCGAATGTTTAACCAGGTGTGACAGGAAACCGCCAACCAGCAAGGGAGTGGTCAGATGAAGAGGTAAATACATACCCAGAGCCAGAGGCAATGGTGGAATTGCAGATAATTCAGCCACGAGGGCCACCGCCACCCCCACTCCATAAAGCAGCCAGGTGACCGGTTCTCTGGACATCATGGATTTAATAACTGCGGCCATCAGATTAGCCTGGGGGGCGGCCAGGGTTCCACTCTGGAAAGAGAATGCCCGGTCCAGAATAAAAATAGCGATCCCGACGGTCAGGGCTGAGACCAAAATACCGGCGAATTTGAACCTTTCCTGATTGCGGGGAGTAGCTCCAATCCAGTAGCCAATCTTCAGGTCAGTAATAAAACTGCCTGACACTGATAAGGCCGTGCAAACCACTGCCCCGATGAGCAAGGCTACGGCCATTCCTTCCGGTCCTGATAGTCCAGCTCCGATTAAAATCACGCTGGACAGGATGATGGTGATCAGGGTCATGCCTGAAACCGGGTTAGTCCCGACAATGGCAATGGCGTTAGCTGCCACGGTGGTAAAAAGAAAAGACAGTAGAAAGCAAATAATCACCCCGATCAGGGCAAATTTTAGATTGGATATCCAGAGAAAGTAGAAAAAGAGGGCAACTGCCGTCAGCCCAAGACCAATGATAATTGTTGACATTTTCAGATCACGGTCAGTCCTGAGGCGTTCACTGGCTTCTCCTGATTTTCTGCCTTTGAGAATTTCTTTAAAGCCCAAGGAAAAGGACTTAACCATAATTGGCATTGATTTGATAATGCTGATCACCCCGGCCATAAAAATGGCTCCGATGCCAATATTCCGGACATAAGTATTAAAGATCTGGACTTCTGACATCTGACCGATAGGAATGGTGCCAGGATAGATCGCCTGGGGGAAATGCTGGCCAAGAAACCAGATAACTGGAATGAAGGCAAAATGAGACAACAGGCCCCCGGCGACGATGATGGCATTGTAACGGAAGCCAATAACATAGCCTAAGCCCAGAAAAGCGGACAGGGCATCTACCTTCAGAACCATTCTGGTTTTGTCAGCCAGCCTGTCCATAAAGGGAATAAACCGGAAAGTTATAACTTCATTCCACAGCCTGACACCGATGGCCAGAAATTCATACAGGCTGGCCACTACCACTCCCAGGATCAAAGGCTTAGCCTGGTCTTTACCGCCCTCGCTCGAGACCAGAATCTCAGTCGTAGCGGTCGCTTCAGGGAAGGGCAGTTTCCCGTGTTGTTCAACACAGAAATAACGCCGGAGGGGAATCAAGAATAAAATTCCCAGGCAGCCGCCCAGGAAAGTCGACAGGAAAATCTTAAAAATATTAATAGGTAAGCCGATGATGAACAGGGCCGGAATGGTAAAAATAGCTCCGGCCACCAGGGCCCCGGAAGCTGCTCCAATCGACTGAATAATGACATTTTCCAGGATGGTATTTTTTCTGGAATAAGTGTAGCCAATGCCGACGGCTAAGATGGCAATAGGAATAGCCGCTTCCGGCACCGTACCAACTTTCAGGCCAAGATAGGCCATGGAAAAAGTAAAGAGCAGAGCCATCACCAGGCCCCAGAGAACGGACCGGGTCGTAACTTCAGAAATTATCTTTTCGGGGGGAACCAGCGGCCGGTATTTTTCTCCTGGAGCCAGCTGACGATAAGCCTCAGGCGGCAGGGTTTCTCTTCTCTGCTCCATTGGCCCTCCTTTTTTGCTAAATTTTCAGTCTATTGCCCGATGGAATTGATTCTTTTCAGTTTTTACTCGCCAAAGCGGTTCAAGACTTCATCAGCTGTTTGACTGAAGAGATCGTAATTTACCTTGATCTTCCTTTCCTGGATAGCCTTTTGGAGGTAGCTGTAAATAAACATTTCCTGGGCATCGCTCAAAGCTTTGGCCATTTCTTCGCCCTTAACTTTTTCAAAATCCTCTCTGGAGACTTCTTTTCTTTCGAGGGTTCTGACCACGGCATAACCATTGCCGACAGCTGTAGGCTCGCTGGCCTGATTGACCGGTAAAGAGAAAACCAGGCGCTCAACTTCAGCCGGCTCATCTATCAGGCTGAGATACTGTCCGTGCTTATAGGTTTCTACTCTTTTATATTCCAGACTTTCTTTGTTGGTCAGCTCTTCCCAGTTAGCTTCTTGAGAAAAGCGGATAGAATTGAGTTTGGCTTTGGCCAGCTCAACCTTTTTCTCCTTAATTAAATCCTCACGAACCTGATCTTTTACCTCATCCAGACTGGCTTGATGTTCGGGATCTTTCTGGGTAAATTGAACTACAGCCACGCCTTCATAGGTAAAAACAGGCGATGAGATTTCGCCTTCCTTGAGTTCAAAGAGGACCTGGCTGACGGCTCCGGATGAATCAACAGCCGGCAGGGGGTCACCATTTTTAAGCCAGCCAGTATCCTGCAGGCTCAGCCCCTCTCTTCTGGCTGCTTCCTCAAGCTTTTTGGCTTTTTTGGCCACCTTGGCCAGGTTGTCCATCCGCTGTGAAGCCTTGTCCCGGGCTTTGTCTTCCATAAGCTGATTCTGGATCATGGCTTTGACTTCGGCCAGCGACCTGGTAATTTCAGGCATTTTTTCAGTCACTTTAAGGATAGCCACAGCCTGCCCCAGGTCAATTACCGTGGATAGTTGTCCTGGTTCAAGCTGATTAGCGGCCTGAATCTCGGCGGGCGACAGATTCTGCCAGTCATAAAAGCCCCAATCTCCGCCATTACTCGCTTTGTCATCCTTGGAATAGGTCCGGGCTAACTGGCCAAAATCTTCACCGGCCTCGAGCCTGGTTTTCAACTGCTCACCCTGGTTGAGAATTTGTTGTTTATCAGCCTCGGTGTAGGGTAGATAGATTCGGCTGACTTTAATTTTAGCCGGTTCTTTGAACTGATTGATATTATCTTGATAATATTTTTCAATCTCGGCGTCTGAAATCGTCATCTCTTTTTTCAGGTCATCAGTCTTCAGAAAGACATATTTGCCCTGGCGCCTTTCGGCTACCCGGTATTTTTCTTTATTCTTATCAAAGTAATTCTGGAGCTCAGCTTCAGCCGGAGAGGAGTCTAACTGGATTTTGTCAACTGTTGCTACCAGATATTCGATTTTGGCGCTGTCGTTTTGATTTTTATAATTTTCCCAGACTTCATTTTCACTGACTGCGCACCCCGCCGTCAGCAGCCTGATGACTTTTTCCAGGAGAATTTCTTCAGCCAGGCTCTGCTCAAACCGGTCAACAGCAATATGATTCCAGTCAAGAATTTGCTGGTATTCTTTAAAGCCGACGAATTGTCCCTCTCGCTGGAAGACTGGATAGGAGACAATCTTCTGCCGGATTTCTTCGTCGCTGGCTTTAAGCCCCATTTGCCTGGCAATATCAAGCAGAAGATATTGTTGAACTAATTGCTGCAACATTTGCTGGGGCAGGTTTAATTGACGGATCAGATCAGCTTTGAGGTCAGGATACTGGCTTTTCATGTCAGTAATCCGCTGCTGAAGAATCTGGGCAAATTCCGGAGCAGTCAATTCACGGCTCCCAACCTGAATTATAAAATTAGCCTGCCTGGATTCTCCCAGACGTCCGGCACCTCCCCAGACAGCAAAAATAGCTATGATAAAAGTGGCGATAATAATCCAGAGGATGGGGCTCAGGGATTTTAGATTATTGCGCATAGTCTTGAGCATGGTTTATTTCTCCTGTTTCTTTTCTTCACGGGCAAAATAGGGTTTCAGACGATGGTAAACAGTCTTCAGATCTTCACAAAAGACCCGGGTTTCTCCAATAATCGGCATGAAATTGGAATCCCCCGGCCAGCGAGGAACGAGATGGAGATGAAAATGCCCGGTCACACCTGCTCCGGCGCTCTGGCCGAGATTCATTCCGAGGTTAAAGCCCTGGGGCCGGTAAGCCTTTTTTAAGATCTGGAGTGCCACCGGCACCAGCCGGGCGGCTTCTTCCAGAATTTCGACTGGGGCCCTGTCCAGACTGGCCAGATGACGGTAAGGGGCAATCATCAGGTGCCCGGTGGTGTAAGGAAAACGGTTAACCAGAACAAAATTGTATTTACCACGGTAAAGAATCAGGGCTTGCTCGTCATCTTTTTGCTTTAGAGCGTTACAGAAGACGCAACCCTTCATCTTGATTGTCTTTTGGACATAAGCCTGTCTCCAGGGGGCTGTACAATATTTCATAACCATTATTTTTTCAGGCGGTTCAGAGCTTCCCTTAGAAGTTTCGAAGGTTTAAAATACAGGACTTTTTTCGGTGGGACTTTAACCAGTTCACCTGTTCTCGGATTTCTACCGGCTCTGGGAGCCCGCTGCCTGAAACGGAAACTGCCAAAACCGCGGATTTCAATCTCTTCGCCCTGCAGGATGGCCTCCTTGATAACGTCAAAAAAAAGATTGACGCCGGACTCAGCTTCCTGCTTGGAAATATTAAGTTCACGGGCAACGGAATCAACGAGGTCGGCTTTAATCATGATTCGCCCTCCTTTTTACGTTTATCCTTGGTAGAAAGATTCTTGAACTGCTCTTTTAACAGATCGCCGAGAGTCAACCGGTCACTCTGTCCTTCCATATATTTTTGAAATTCTTTCTTTTGTTGTTCCTGCTGGGCCTGGCGGAAACTCAAACTGATCTTTCTACCCTGAGGATTGAGCTTAATGATTTTAGCCATTCTTTCCTCACCGATCTGGAACGTCTCAGCCGCGTTTTCAATCCGGTTATCATCCAGTTCAGAATTAAAGACCACACCTTCAATTCCAGGAACTATTTCAGCAAACAGACCGAAATCAGTAATTCTGACAATTTTAACTTTGACCAGATCTCCAACCTTTTGCCTGGAGAAAAAGTCCTCCCAGATATCGCCTTCCAGCTGTTTTAGGCCCAGGGAAACTTTTTGTTTTTCGAGATCAACGTTAAGTAACACAACTTCAATTTCTTCACCTGCTTTTAGTTTTTCTGAAGGGTGTTTTATTTTTTCCCAGCTAATATCAGAGATATGAACGAGCCCTTCGATATCCTTGTCAACCTGGACAAAGGCGCCAAAGTCGGTCAGACTGGTAATTTTTCCTTTGAGCCTGGCTCCCGGGTTATGCTTTTGAGCAAAAAGCTCAAGCGGGTGAGGGCTGGCCTGTTTCAGCCCGAGAGAAATCCGATGGGTTTGAGGATTGACCTCCAGCACTTGAACAGTTACCTGCTGGCCAACGGCCAAGACTTTTTTGGGATGGACCATCTTTTTGGACCAGGTAAGATCAGAAATATGAACCAGTCCTTCCACTCCCTTTTCCAGCTCAACAAAAGCCCCAAAATCAGTCAGGCTGACCACCCTGCCTGTCACTTTGGTCCCTGGCCCGTATTTTTGTTCAACACTCAACCAGGGATCAGGAGTCAGCTGCTTATAGCCTAAGGATATTTTTTCTTCGTTCTCATTAAAATCGAGGACAACCACTTCTACTTCCTGGCCGACCTCGAAGAGTTCGGAGGGCCGATTGATTTTTCCCCAGCTCATATCTGAGATGTGCAGCAAGCCTTCTATTCCACCCAGATCAATAAAAGCCCCGAAACTGGTCAATGATCTGACCACGCCTTTTACTTTTTCACCTTTGACCAGATGGCTAAAGACCCGGCGTTTTTTTCTTTCCCTTTCGTCCTGCAACAAGAGTTTCCGGGATAAAACTACATCTTCATCATTCTGGTTATATTTCATGATTTTAAATTTCAGGGTCTGGCCAAGAAGTGAATCAGGGTCTTTGAGCGGTCTTAGATCGGCATGGGCCTGGGGCAAGAAAGCTGGCAGCCCAACATCAACCGTATAGCCATTCCTGGTTTTAGCTATGACCTTGCCGGTCACCCAGTTGCCAGTCCGGTAAGCTGTTTCGAGGTGTTCCAGAGCCCGTTGAATATCAGCTTTCTTTTTAGACAGGAGAAAATAACCATCCTGGGGCCTTGATTTTTCCAGCAGGGCTTCAATTTCGCTGCCAACCTTAATGTCTTCAAATTCTTTTGGGTCGCGGAAGTCCTCAACAGGAATCGCCCCTTCTGTTTTATGCCCGATGTCCAGCAGTAAATAGCCAGGAGTCTTTTTGACTACCCGGCCCTTGACAACCGTTCCGGCACTTAGCTCCTGATCTGAAAGATGGTACTGATCAAGCAGCCTTTCATAATCTTCATCAGTCATTTGATCATCGGCTTTGGTGTTCTTTTTGGTCTCAGTCATGGGTCACTTTCTCCTGATGTTAATTCTGCTGGCAGCTATTATTGATAGCCAGAACAGTTTTTCTGATGACCTCAGGCGGAGTGGAAGCCCCTCCTGAGATCCCTATTATTCTTGCTTCCCGAATCATGTCGGGAGTCAATTCTTCCGGTGATTCAATAAAATAAGTCCTTTTCTGTTTCCGGCGGGAAATCTCATATAGCCGGTTGGTATTAGAACTATTTTTCCCGCCAACAATAATCAGGGCTTCAACCTGGCTGGCCAGTTCAGCGGTAGCTTCCTGCCGGACCCTGGTTGATTGACAGATAGTGTTATAAACTGAAAGTTCTTCGGTTTTTTCAGTCAATATGGCTACAATTTTCCCGAAAAGCTGCATATCCTGGGTAGATTGGGCCAGAACAGCTCTTTTTTTCTTGAAAGGAAGGGCCCTGGCCTGCTCTTCATTTTCTACGACCACAGCCTGATGTTGACCGTAACCAAGCAATCCCTGGATCTCAGGATGATGACGGTTGCCGACTATTATGATTTCACTTTTGGTCCGGCTGAGCTGTTCAACTTTTTGCTGGATGTCTTTGACTTTGGGGCAGGTGGCATCCACTACGTTTATTTTCTTTTTCTGGAGAGCCCGGTAAACTGCGGGTGAAATGCCATGGCTGCGGATAATGACTGTATCACCTGGCTTGAGCCTGGACAGGGAAGTAGTAATCTTAATGCCTCTTTTTTCCAGGTCAGAAATAACCTCAGGATTATGAATAAGCTCACCCCAGGTAAAAATTCTCGATTGATTTTTCTTGACAGTTTCCCTGGTCAGGCGCAAAGCTCTTTTCACTCCATAACAAAAACCGCTGTTTCTGGCGATAATGATTTCCATTGAATACTATAACTGAAGAATAGCCTCTAATACTATAAAAGTAAGAACCCTTTGTCAACTCTAAATACCGGTAATATCTTTATTTAGAGCTAAGAAATGGTTTTCTTTTCCTCTTCTAAAATTTTAGCGATTTCTTCTTCCTTAGGCAAGTCATCCAAGCTGTTCAAGCCAAAATATTCCAGGAACTTTTCACTGGTCCTGTAGACCAGCGGATTGCCTGGAGCTTTTTTCCGGCCAACGATTTTAATTAACTTTTTTTGCAGCAGGCTTTTAATCGAATAAGTCGAATCTACTCCGCGGATAGCCGAGACTTCAGCCTGGGTCACCGGCTGATGATAGGCAATAACACTCAGGGTCTCGAGTCCAGCAATTGATAGCCTGGTTTTCTTTTCTATCTGTAACAACCTTCTGACCCACTGATCATGCTCCGGTTTAGTGGTGAACAGATAGCCGCCGCCAGTCTGAACAATCTGAATTCCATGCCCTTCCTGCCTGAAAGCACTCTCCAGTTCCTGGAGAGCAGCCTGTAATTCCTCTTCCGGCACTTCTCCCAGGACTTCCTTGATTTTGTCCAGAGTTAATGGTTCCTGAGACAGGAAAATGAGGACTTCCAGAATGGCTTTCAATTGATTATTCATGACTTGGCCCATGAAGCTGGTGATGAGTTTTATCTTTTCTTAACCAGACTCTGATCGTCTGGAAAAGCTCTTCCTGAACAGCCACTACCAGATGATTCTTGACCAGTTCCAGCAGACAGAAAAAAGAAACCAGCGCTTCTTCCAGGCTGTCCTGAGAAGAAAAATAATCAAGAAAATCCATGGAGCCGTTTTTTTCCAGGTAATCTGTTATTTCCTTTAGTTTTTCTTCAGCTGAAACATCTTTCCCTTTAATTATCCTGAGATTTTCTCTTTCTCTTCTTTTCATGATCAGAAAGAAAGTCTCGGCCAGATCGAACAGGCTAACCTCCAGCAGTTCCAGCTCATCGGGTTTTTCCAGCGGCGGGCGGAAAGTCCTTCTCCAGCGCTGGAGTTCAACCTCTTCCTTTTCTCTCAGCAGGGAAGACGCTACCTTGATTTTTTGAAATTCAAGCAACCGGTCAACCAGCTGCTGCCTGGGATCATCCTCAGCTAAAGCCTCCTGTTCGCGGGGCAAAAGCATCTGAGATTTAATATAAATCAGCAGGGAGGCAATAAGCAAAAATTCCGCTTCACGGTCAAGGTTAATCTGATCCTTCTTTTCCAGGTAATCCAGATAATCCCTGGTAATGACTGCCATCGGGATATCGTTTATATCAATTTTCTTTTTGCGGATTAAAAATAATAAGAGATCCAGCGGACCTTCAAAAAATTCGAGTTTGACCTGGTAACCATCGCCCGCTGCTGGCTGGCTGTCTTCAACTTCTTCGGCCCTAAGCGGCCAATCGCTGTTTTCTTGCTCCATCCTCTTTTCCTTACTATCGGCGGCCGGTTGGAAAATCCAGGCCCAGAACCCGCCTGACTTCTTCCATCGTCTGCCGGGCGACTTCTCTGGCCCTGGCGCTACCTTCATCAAAGATAGTCCAGACCTCGTCCGGGTGTTTATTAAAATAATGTCTTTTTTGCCTGAAAGTTTCAAAGTCGTTGATCAGAGCTTCGATCACGACTTTTTTGCATTCCAGACAGCCGATAGAAGCTGTCCGGCAGCCAGCAGCTAATTCCTGGCGTTTAGCTTCTGGGACAAAAGCCTTGTGGAGAGTAAAAACCGGGCAATCATCAGGTTCACCTGGATCTGTCCGCCGTTTTCTCCTGGTATCAGTTACCATCGGCGAAATCTTTTTTTTGATGGTTTCGGGAGAATCTTTAAGATAAATAGCATTGCCATAGGATTTACTCATCTTCCGCCCGTCAGTTCCGGCTAATTTTGGCACTTCGGTCAACAGGATCTGGGGCTCAGGGAAAACTTCGCCATAAAAACGGTTAAAACGCCGGACGACCTCTCTGGCCAGCTCAATATGGAAAGCCTGATCTTCTCCGACCGGGACGACCTCGGCTTTGTAGAGGATGATATCAGCCGTCTGCAACATGGGATAACCCAGAAAACCATAAGTATTCAAATCCCTATCCTGAAGCTCCTGTTGTTGCTCTTTAAAGGTTGGGACTCTTTCCAGCCAGGGCAGGGGTGTGATCATTGACAGCAGAAGATGAAGTTCGGCGTGCTCTTTAACTTCCGATTGGATCAGGAGAACTGATTTTTGAGGATCCAGGCCAGCTGCCAGCCAGTCAAGAGCGACCTCAAAAGTATAGTCCTTTATTACTTTTGGGTTCAGATATTCAGAACTCAAGGCATGCCAGGGAACAATACCAAAAAAGCAATGATGGGTGTCTTGCAGCCTGACCCAGTTTCTGAGAGCTCCAACATAGTTGCCGAGATGGAGTGCTCCGGTCGGCCTCATCCCGCTGAAGACTATTTTTTTCTTCATCTGCCCCACCCTGTCATCCCGTTTAAAAAAAGATTAAACCGAGAATAAAGATTTGTATAGGTCTGATAATCAGGTCGAGGAAACCAACTGAAATTAGAATGATAACAATAAAAAAGCCAAAAGGCTGAAGGCGGGAATACTGATCAGCCAGTCGGTCCGGCAGTAAGCCTTCCAGAACGCCGCTACCATCCAGTGGATAGATCGGAATAAGATTAAAAACAGCCAGATAAGTGTTAATCAGAACCAGATAGAACAGGATGATTAACAAGCCCTGCAACGGTTGCAGGCCATGAGGCAGGCTCCCGCTTGAAGTTAGAAAATCATACAGAGCGGCCGTGGTAACCGGGCTAATAACTTTAAGGAGGAGGATTAAAAGCAACGAAACAATTGAGGCCAGGAGATTAGCTGCCGGCCCGGCCAGCGAAATCCAGAAGCCGTCTCGCCTGGGATTTTTGAGAAAGCGGGGGTTGACCGGCACTGGTTTGGCCCAGCCAAAGACTGGAGCCCGGAATAGAGCCAGCAGCAAAGGGAGGATAATTGTCCCGAAGAGATCGATGTGAGCTATCGGGTTCAAGGTTACCCGGCCAGCAGCCATGGCGGTTGGATCACCAAGTTTATTAGCCGCCCAGCCGTGGGAAGCCTCGTGAATGGTGATACAAAAAAGCAAAATAACAAAACTGACGATACTGATGATCATTTTTTATTCTTAATTAACTTTCTATATTTCTATTCTTATACCATAACCGCCGGTCCAAAGTCTATGGAATGAATCAGCCGGGACGGTAAATTTTGCCCGAAAGCCAGAAATTTTACAGCCAGTAAGTGGATAGCTCAGAGCATTGGCAGATATCTTTTTATTTCGTAAGGGCTGACTTGCCGGTCATATCCTTCTGGAACGTTCTTTTGATAGTCATCAATTTCCTTCTGCTTATTAGCCAGGAATTTCTCAAAAATATGCTCACCCAGGGTTTCCTTGACCAGCTGGCTTTTTTCAACCAGCTTCAGGCCTTCCTGTAAATTTCTGGGCAGGACCTGGATACCTGCTTTCTTCTGTTTGCTGGCACTCAACTGGTAAATGTTTTCTTCTACCGGTAAAGGCAGCTGGATTTGATTTTTGAGGCCATCCAGGCCGGCGGCCAGCATCATCGCCATGGCCAGATAGACATTACAACCGGGGTCAGGGGAGCGGAGTTCAATTCTGGTCGCTTTTTCTTTTCCCGGTTGATATTCAGGCACCCGAATATAGGCTGACCGGTTCTTCTGCCCCCAGGCTATATAAACCGGCGCTTCGTAGCCCTCAATCAGTCTTTTATAGGAGTTGACCCACTGGCTGAAAACCGGGCAGATTTCCCGGGCATGAAACATAATACCTGCAATATAATGCTGGGCTTCAGCTGAGAGATGATATTTTGAGTCCTGATCAAAGAAAGCATTATGTCCATTTCGCCACAGGGATTGATGGATATGCATCCCGCTTCCATTCTGGCCATTGACTGGTTTAGGCATGAAAGTGGCGTAAAGATTGTGCATTCTGGCCACTTTTTTGGCCATATAGCGGAAAATCATGACTTTATCGGCTATATCCAGGGCGCTATCATAACGAAGGTCAATTTCGTGTTGCCCATGGGCAACTTCATGGTGGTCATATTCTGATTCAATGCCCATTTTTTTGAGGAGAAGCTGGATCTCCTTTCTGATCTCGCCGTGGCGGCCTGCAAAGAAATACTCACCGGCATCAGTTGGGACAGGCTGCTGATCATCAGGGAAAATAAAAAATTCCATTTCGGGCCCGCATTTAAAATCTTCAAAGCCAAATTCCTCTCTGGCTTTAGCCAGCATCTTCTTGAGACTGAACCGGCTGTCCCCGGCATAATGGTTATGGTCCGGTGTGTAAATATCTCCGAACATAATGGCTTCTCTCCAGCTGGTCTGACCGTCAAAACCACTATATGTCCAGGGGAAAAGACGGAAGGTTCTGGCTTCTGGCACGATGACCAGGTCACTTTCTTCAATCCGGACAAAACCTTCGACGGAAGAGCCATCAAAGCCTTTTCCCTCTGAAAAAGCCCGCTCTAATTCAGAGCTGGGTATGGAAAAATCCATTGGCCGGCCAAGAATGTCGGGAAACATGATTCTGACAAATTCTATCTTCAGAGCCGGATTATTTATCACCTCCAGCACTTCCTGTTCAGATGTTAGCCCGTAGAGCTCAACTTGTTTTTCTGTCATTCCCCTTTTCCTTTCTGTCCGATTTTTAGTATAATAGTAATAAAAATGGCGATGATATGATAGACATTTAAACTTATTTTAGATAAAAAATGACGTTTGTCAACTATAGAAGTTTGAACCCAGGCTGGAGGAAAAATAATGAATAAGACCGAGCTTCAAATTGTCAGCAGTCTTAACCAGAATGCCAGGCAGAGCTACCGGGAAATAGCCAGGGAAACTGGCTTATCAGTTACAGCCGTCATTAAAACCATTAAAAGGCTGGAAAAAACCGGGGCGATCAAAGGTTATATCCCTCTTCTTAACCCCGAACATTTTGGTTTTAGCCTGATGGCCGTTATCAATCTCCGCATCTCGCAGGGCAAATTACTGGAAACGCAAAAAAAAATTGCCCTGGACCGGCGGGTCATGGCTGTTTTTGATGTCACCGGTGACTGGGATTCGGTTTTGATCGGTTGCTTTGCTGACCGGGAGGATTTGAATCAATTTATCAAAAAGATTCTTTCTCTTAAATACATCGACCGGACTGATACCCATCTGGTTCTGAATGTGGTCAAAAATGAGCCAAGATTGCCGCTTTAACCCGGCCGGTGATAATTGTTGACAGGAAAAACAGATGTGCCATAATCAGGGTATCAATTCAGGATGGAGGAATTGAATGACCAAAGAGTTACATTCCACCATTGGCCATCATTATATTGTTGAAGCCTCAGGCTGCGATCCGAAAATAATCGGCAGTGTCGAAAAGGTTCAGCAGATTCTGGTCAAGGCAGCTGAAATTGCCGGTTCGCAGGTCTGGGCGATTTCTTTCAGCAAATTTCCACCCAATGGGGTAAGCGGCGTGGTGGTGATTTCCGAATCTCATATTTCTACCCATACCTGGCCGGAAATGAGATACGGAGCACTTGATATTTATACCTGTGGCAACAATAGTGACCCCGAGAAAGCGGTCATTTATGCAGTCGAAGCCTTCGGGGCCACGACTTCTCATATTACTGAAATTACCCGGGGCATTGATGAAGGCGATGCTATTTTCTATCACAGCTTTGTCACCTGGGAAGAATACCTGAAAAAAGAGAAAAGAGAGAAAGAAGGATCGAAATCTAAATCTGGCCTGTAAACATTTTTTGCCACTTGTAAAGTTTTTGATCATTCAGGCTGGCTAATCTTAATCGGGGCCAGTTGACCGGACTGAGAGGGAATATTCGAAATCAGGTTCACTCCCGCTGGTCTCTAACTTTATTTTCTATTAATCCCGCTTCTACCTGCTGACTGGCATAAAAATTGCTTTTAGGATAGTGTGTTAACCGGTCTTCCTCAGCTAGACTATTAATAGAGGAGGTCCTATTGGGGTAAAAAAAGCTATCGGTTCCCTGAGTTTAATGGTCAGCCTGATTTTTTTATTCCAGACAGGTTCCCCTTCAGTCCAACCTGATTTCCCAGCCTATCTTAAACCAATCAAGCTCTATCTTGAGAACCGCCAGTTTGAAGATTATTTAAATCTATTCAGTCCTGAACTTCGCCAGCAGGAAAGAGAAAATTTGATAGAACATTTCGAAACAGATGGTCTCGATTCGGTTTCAATTTTCTTTGCTGGCCAGAGTTCGGAAGCCGGTAATCAAAGCAGAGCTTTTTTCCAGGTGGTTTTTCAGAATGACTATTCAGCTCTGATTGAGGTCTGGCAGATAAGTTACCGGCTGGAGGCTTCCGGCCTGATAATTACTGACAGAAGAGTCAGCCGGAGCAGTTCGAGGCTTTATCGCTTGCGCTTTCCGGGGAAAGGTAATTTTCTGGTTAAGGACCTCAGCTTGACTCAAAAAGACCTAACGATTAACTTCAGTCAGGCTCAGGTTTTTCTTGATAACCTGCCAGAAATTAATACCGCCCTGATTATCATCGGTCGCGGCCAGGTAAAATTTGAACCTTCAGATGAAATTGAAAAAAATCAACTCCGGCAAAGATTTAAGAAACCTTATTTCGAAGCTGAAATATCTTCGCTTTATGTCCGGGGTTCAACCGGTTTCTTTCAGGCTAATTTGAAATATGAGATTGTCGCCCGGTCTCAAAAGCCTGCAGAGCGTCAGGCTGAGACTGATCTGGCCGCTTCCATCTTTGCCCGGAATTATCCCAGGTCTTTTACCGTTGAGAATTCAATCACCGGAGAGCTGCTGACCTTTTTACCTCAATCGGATGAAACAGTCATAGAAATACAGGCTGGCCGGAAAGGCGAATTTACCTATGTTTATACTCCTTTTGCTGAGGAAGAAATTATTTTTCTGGATCGAAGGCAGAACCGGCTGTTGAACAGCTATTCTCCGGCCAGGGAAGAGCCAGGGTTGAAAAGAATGTTTGTCAGGTTTGAAGAAAAATATCAAATTGAAAGTTATCAGCTTGAAGCCAGTTATGTGCCAGCTAATCATTTGATGTCGGCCCGGGCTGGATTGACGCTACTTTCAGTTATTGATGAACTGGATGGCCTGCAGTTGAGACTCAATCCTGAACTCCAAATCAGACAGATTATTGATGATCAGAATAGGCAGCTTTATTATACGCGCGACCGGTTGAGAAAATTCCTTTATGTCTATCTGGCCGAAAAATCATCAAAAGGCCAGAGAGTTAATCTCAATATATTTTATGAAGGTCAGATTATGCCTCCTCCGCCTCAGACTGATGTTTTAACTTCTCAAGGACTTGGTCAGTATTATTCTGAGCCCCGGGTCATCAGGGACAGTTATTTGTTTACCTCATCCTCAGACTGGTACCCGGCTCCGGCCACCGAAAAGTATTTTACTTTTGATTTGAAACTTTATGTTCCTGATGATTATTATGCCCTGGCTTCTGGTCAATTGGTGGCCAAACAGCTGTTAACCGGTCAGCCTGACTGGTCAGGCCAGGCCTGGCCTGGCAGTTATGTTTATATTTATCAAGGCCGGAGGCCGGTAAAATATCTAAGTTTTTTAGCAGGACATTTCAAACCGGAGCGAAAAATAACCGGCCGGGTCGGACTTGAATATTTGGCAGCCAAAGACGGGCCAGCTAAAAATGGGGCTTTACTGGAAGAGGCTGGAAAGATTCTTGAATTTTATCAAAACTTGTTTGGCGATTTCCCTTATGAACAACTATCAATCGTTCAGAGATTCTGGCCAGCCGGCGGGGGAGTCTCCCCTCCTGGCTATGTTGTTTTGAACGAAGAACCTGACAGCCAGGGCCCGGGTAAGTTAAGGGTTAGGGCGGACAATCCGGTCGATTTGTCCAATTGGCCAGGCTATTATCTGGCCCATGAGATAGCTCACCAGTGGTGGGGTCACGGCCTTACCTATGGCACTTATCGCGATAACTGGCTGACTGAAGGGCTGTCGCAATTTTCAGCCATCCTTTATCTCCAGCAAAAATATGGTCAAAAAGCCGGTGAGGAGATGCAGAAGAAAATATCAAAGTGGGTAAGCAAAAAATCAGGTCTTGGCCCGGTAACTCTCGGCCTGAGATTAAGCCACCTTGATTTCACCGGTTATCAGGCGATTGTTTATGATAAGGCCGCCCTGGCTCTGTTCATGCTCAAAGATCTGCTGGGCGAGGAACTTTTCTATCAAAGCTTAAAAACTTTTTATCAAAAAAATCTTTTTAAGCCTGTCCGGACGTCGGATTTTCGCCTGGCTCTGGAGAGGACTTCCGGTCAGGATTTGAGGCAGTTTTTTCATGACTGGTTTGATTCAGAAGCTTTGCCTGAGGTTGAAATTAAGAAAAAAATCTCGAAAGACAATGATCAAACCAGGCTTGAGCTGTCAGTCAGGCAGATCAAAAGACCGGTTCTTTTCCCTCTGGTCATTATTCTCAAGACGGATCAAGACAGCCTGGTTAGAATACTAAGAATTGAAAATCAGGAACAGGTCTTTGAGCTCCAGATTCCCGGGCAGCTAAAAGTAATTGAAATTAATCCAGGTCACCGTATCCCGGGACATTTCAAACTAAAATAGATATTGTCCCGCCCGTTTTTCAGGCTGATTCGATATCAATTTTCAGGCGCTTGATCATTTCATTCAGGGTGGTCGGTTTTAAGCCGAGCAGGCTGGCTGCTTGTTTCTGAATGCCATTTGATTTTTTCAGAGCGGTTAAAATAAGCTGTTTCTGATAGTCAAGGGTTCGTTGTCTTAAATTCAGACTATCCTCTCCCAGTTCCTTGAAAGCCGACCGGCTAACATCAGTCAAAAAAGCTGGCAAGGCTTCTCTGGTTATTATCTTTGACCGGCTTAAAACCACCGCCCGCTCCAGCACATTTTCCAGCTCGCGGACATTTCCCGGCCAGTCGTAATCCATCAGGATTTCCATCACTTCTTCGCTGACCCCTTCAATGTCCTTATTATTTTCCTGTTTATAGATGTCTATGAAATGCCTGACCAGAAGGGGAATGTCTTCTTTTCTGGCCCGGAGCGGAGGCAGTTCAATTTTGATGACATTCAGCCGGTAATAAAGATCCTTACGAAAGGCCTTTTGTTCGATCAGTTCTTCCAGGTCAGTGTTGGTGGCGGCAATAATTCTGACATCAACTCTGATGGTTTTGGTCCCGCCCAGGCGCATAAACTCCCTGTCCTGCATGACCCGCAGTAACTTGACCTGAGTTTCAAGGCTGATAGAAGAGATTTCGTCAAAGAATATTGTTCCGCGGTCGGCAGCTTCAAATAGCCCCTTCTTGTCAACCACGGCTCCAGTGAAAGCTCCCTTAACATGACCAAAAAGATGGCTTTCCAGAAGATCGGGCGGGAGCGATCCGCTGTTAACTACGACAAACGGATGGCCAGCCCGGTCTGAATTGGTATGGATAGCTCTGGCTACCAGCTCTTTCCCTGTCCCACTTTCCCCTTGAATTAGCAGGGTCGAGCGGGTCGGAGCAGCCGCCTTAATGAGTTCAAAAACGTTTAGCATCGGCCGGCTTTTACCGATGATATTTTCAAAGCTAAATTTCTTTTTCAGTTCATCCTGAAGCCTGATATTTTCGAGCTGCAAGCGGCGATGTTCCAGAGCCCGGGAAATAGTCATCAGGAGTTCATCATTTTTGAACGGCTTCTGGATATAATCATAGGCCCCCATTTTCATAGCAGTTAAAGCTGATTCAACTGAGGCATAGGCGGTGATGATTATCACCAGGGCCTCCGGGTCAATTCTTTTTATCTGCTTTAAGACCTCCAGGCCATCGAGGCCTGGCATTAACAGATCAAGAAGCGTCAGATCAAATTTCCGGTGCTGAAGCTTGGGCAGGGCTTCTTCTCCGGAAGCAGAAATTTCGACCTGGTAGCCCTCAGACTGAAGAAGCTGACCCAGAACATCATGAATTATGGGCTCATCGTCGATGACATGAATTGTGATTTTAGTATTTTCATTCATGACCAATTCCTCCTGGATTAGCTGGCCTTAAGTTTTTTTCGGACAGGTTGGCCGGCAAAATGATGGTAAAAGTTGTCCCCTGACCAACCTGGCTGTCTACCAGGATTTGCCCTTCGTGTTCTTTGACAATGGCAAAGCTGATGGACAGACCCAGGCCTGTCCCTTTGCCTATTCCTTTGGTGGTAAAAAATGGGTCAAAAATTCTGGGCAAATGTTCAGGCTTGATGCCCAGGCCGGTATCAGTTATTTTGATTATGGCCCGGGCTTCCTGCTGTCTGGTCTGGATGGTCAGCTGCCCGCCGCCCGGCATAGCATCCAGAGCATTAAGAATGATATTAATAAAAACCTGTTGGAGCCTTTCTCTCTGGGCGTAAATGATGACTGGCTTTAAGTCCAGGGAAAGGTTAATATTCAAGCTTTTTAGCCGGTAGTCAATGAGAGAAATAATTTCTTCGAGGCTCTCTTTGAGGTCAATCCGGTGGAAGGCCAGGTCGGCGGGATTGCGGGAAAAGCTCAGCAGGTTTTTGACTATCTTGCTGACCCGGTCAGTTTGATCTTCTATCTTTTTCAGGATCTGAAGATAGTTAGTTTCAGTCAGTTTTTTTTGAAGTATCTGGACATAGCTGGAAATACCGGTCAGCGGGGTGTTAATCTCATGAGCGACGCCGGCCGAGAGCAGGCCAATAGAAGCCAGTTTTTCGGAGGTCACCATTTGCTGCTGCAGCCCGATTTTCTCAGTTATATCTTCAAAAACGATAATGGTCCCATAGGCCCGGAAATGGTTATCAAGCAAAGGTGTTCTGGCCACATCAAAGATTTTTTTCTGGCCGGGGGCGGTGGTCAGAGTAATTTCGCTCAGCAGCTGGTATTCTGCCTGGGTTTCTGGAGGAAAAATAGCCTGGAAGTTCTCTAAACCAATAACCTCAGATAGATGGCGGTTTAAAGCCTGAGAACGGCTCAGGCCAAACTGCTGTTCCAGGACCCGGTTCCAGCCGGTGACCAGTCCACTCTCATCAATGACGGCCACACCCACGGTCAGGCTCTCGATAATGTTATCGCTATAATCTTTAAGACGTTGCAGTTCCTGGGAGCGGATAATTTCCTGGTTATAGAGATAGGCATTTTCCAAGGCTAAAGTAACGGAAGGCGAAATTGTCCGGAGAAGTTCCCGGTCTTCACCCGAAAGAAAAGAACCGTCAATTTTATCCCCGAGAGCCAGAAAACCAATTATTCTGTTCTCCAGCTTGAGAGGCAAGAAGTTATTGAACCCTTTATCCTTAAGAGAAGTAAAAATACCAGCCAGAGCCGGCGTTTCAGTTCCAGGCAAGAAAGATATAAACTCCGTTTTTTGTAGCTCCTGACTTTCGGCCGGACTTAACTGCACAACAGGCAAAGTCAGATAAGGTTCCCCTGCCGCCCGAAGAAGGTAAAACTCGTCTGGCCGCTCTTCTCGCGCCAGAAAAAGCCCCAGGCTTTTCAGGGAAAGCGCCTTCGATATAGTTTCAACCAGATAGCTGACCAGGCGGTTAAGATCTCTTTCCCGGTTTAGCTGGCTCGAAATAAGCAGCAAAGTCCGGCGGTATTCATAACTTCGCCTGTAAATTACCCGGTCAACCAGAGTCTGAACCATTTCTGATAGAGGAGTGAAAAGAGTTGCTCCCAGGATGATAGCCAGCAAACCAAGTAAAATGGCATTTAGCCTGTTTTCTGAGAACAACTCAGTTTGAGAGCTGACCAGAAAATAGACCAGGGCGATCAGAGTGAAGGAAATAATCAGAGTCAAGCCCTTTTTAACCAGAACCTCAAAGTCCATTAACCGGTAACGGGAAATTGAATAAGCCAGAGTGACCGGCACAAAAATCTGAAAAAGTACACTGAGCTGGCCGGCTGATGACGGCAGGGCATTTCGCAGGAAAGGTAGAATATAAAAGATAGAAAAAGGCAAGGCTCCCAGCCCCAGGCCTCCAGCTATCCACTTAAGCTGGTTTTTGATATAAAGGTTCCTGGTACTGATGGCATCGTAAATGATCATGAACAGGGCTATAAGGCTATAAGTGGCCAGGTGAAATAACTCACCCTTGTCCAGAATTCTCTGGTAATTCAGTATCTGGGCGTCACCCAGTTTTGACTGAAAGACGGCTACCAGGCAGATATTAGCCAAAAGCAAGATAGAACCGGGAAGATAGAACAGGGCCAGAACCCCGGGATGAGCAATGATCTCTTTTTTTTGGGGGAAGATAAAGAAGAAATTTAAAAGAAGAGGAGGGAAAGCAATAATGGCTATTTTATCCAGCCAGAAAAATATCTGGTCAAGCGAATCCATCTGGCCAGTTGGAGAAAAGACATAGAATGAATATAGAGATAGCAAAACCAGGTAAAAAAACAGATAGAGACTGGAAAATTTCCTTCTGGAATTGATGAAAACAATCAGGCTGATGGCCAGAGTGGTTAATCCGAGCAGCATCAGATAAACATAGCTTGAGCTGACTCCCTTTTTTTCTAAATAGAACGAAGGAGCCAGGATGGTCCCTTCTCTTCCTATCTGATAGAGTGCCTTTTGTTCCAGGCGATCCAGCACCCAGAGCATTTTAACGTATTCAATCCGGTTCCTGATCGGAGTGCTATTGATGGAGAAGAGAATATCGCCAGGCTTGATGCCCGACAGATAGGCCGGGCTGTTTTCGGAGACTTTTTCAGCAATCAGGCCATTCGATCCCTCTGCCCAGATAACTCCGTCGTATGGTTCTTTCCAGGCCAGTTTGCGGGAGATATTGATGAAGCCAAGAACAGTCAGGAGAGTCACGCTTAACAGGAAAAAATAAAAACCAGAAGATCTCTTCATGAACCTGCTGTCTTATAAGGATAATATAGTAAATCCAAAAAAATGAATCAAGAATCCAAAAAAATTTAGTTCAGGATATTTCTTACCCCGGCTCTTACCATCCATTTTGAACGCGACTGCTTCAAAAGCTGGCGGATCTCCTGGTCTTCCTTCAAGCCAAGAGGTGTAGTGTCACGTGACAAAAAAGTGCTCATATAGTCAAGTTTTGGTTTTTGAACCTCCTGGGGCGGGGTTTGGGGGGGTGTGGTTTGGGACGGCACGCTTGACTTTTCTTGTTTTTCCACCTCCTGGCCAAAAACTAACCAGGCTGATAACATAAAAAGCAACCCTATAACCACAATTGAAGTGACCTTTAGCCTTCTTCCCTTCATAACAATATTTAAATAAGACTAATATCAGCTCTTGTCAACTCCTTTCCCTGAAGCCAGGTGTTTTAAGAGGTCTCTGCCAGGTTTCCCTATCCTTTTTAACTCACTTTTGGCTGAACCCGGCTCTTTTCCACTCTGACCTTTTTCCCCGGATAGGTCAGTTGATCAGGTGAATTTTTCTTTTCGACTGGTACCGGCTGCTATAGAAAAACTGATTGAGGCTGATCAGATACAAAATAGAATAAGCAATTTGAGCCTGTTCATTGGCCGGAAATGATCTAAGCGATGGCCCATCAAGGCAGGAAAAGTTCGCCGATTGGCCCGGCCTTTCCAGGCTTCGGCTTACATCCGGCCAGTCTCTCAGGTTCTTATTTAAGGTCATCTCCACTTCTGGAAAGGAAGGCTTTCCTGTCCCTTAATCCGGAGAAATTTTCTCTATTCCGGTAATTTCTGAACCGCGAACCTTTTTCGGTGGCTAAAAAAACAAAATGGGGAATAAAATTGTCTATTTCCAGCGAAGCCCCGGCTAAATCCTGATGGCAATAGCGGCAGGCTTGACCTGAACCGGTAGCTTTATATCTTTTCTCTTCGGCTTGAGCCGCTTTGGACAGGAAGTTTCTGGCTTTTTTTATTCCAGGAACAGTTGGTTTCTGTCTGGCTGGACCCTTAACTTTCTGGCTTTTACCTTCCTGGTCTCCGGTTCCTCTATCCTGACTGACCATTATGACTTCGAGCAGGTAGCTTTTAAGCAGCTTTTGAAACAAACTGGCCAGGGCTTCTTCTCTGGAAATGAAATCACAGCCCAGAGGTTTTCCAGCCCAAAAAACCAGCAAGCCTTGCTGGCCGGGAACGGGCCTGAAAGCCTTTAAGTAGTTTTCTAGTTCAGTCTTCCGCCTTTCATAAATATCTCTCATGGCAGCGGTGGGTGAATCCACGTTAAGTAAGTAACAAGCCCTATCCAGTTCCCGCCAGACTTCAGACTGATCGCTTTTAAAGCCGGCCTTTTTTTCTAAGTTCTTATTGACACTTTGAACTTTTTTAAGCCGCATGGAATGAACCATCACATTGTCTGATTTCTCTACGGGATGATGAAGACCGGACCAGCGGTTTCTTTCCACGCAGCTAACCGGAATAACCAGGCTGGTTCCTGGCGCCACCCAGATAGTAGTATTCAGGACCCGGTTTTGTTTGGCCCCAACCAGTTCCTCGCCATCCAGCATCAGCACCGCTTTTCCCCCTTGATTTACCGCTTTTAACTCCGGGACAGATCCACCGTGGCTGACCTCGGTGACCGTTAATTGGCCGCTGGCCAGGGCCTCGGCTAAAGTTATATACTCAGGACCAGGATTCCGGCTGGATTTAAGTGGAAAAACGGCTATCTCTCCAGCTGTCTGGGGCTGGCCAATTTCCATTTCTAAAAGATAAGAATCAATAAGTTTTGGCATAATAGACTCCTTCTTTCCAAAAAAAGACCTGATAAATTAAGTCAATTTCCCCTGTTCCTGTCTCTTTCGCTAAGGCGGAATGTTCAAAATAAAACCCATCATCAACTCCCCTCTAACCTGACAGCCAGGGTAATCAGGGCCCCGGCCCGGTTAAAAAATGTCTCCAATCTCCTGGCACAAATCTTCCGGCGTAGTTTCGGCCAAAGAAGCGGCTGTTTTAAGGTCAAGAATTTCTGAGGAGATAGCATAATGAATCAGTCTTTTAAACCGCTGAGGGAACTCTTCGCCCCGGTAAGCCACTGGTTCTTTAGTCAGCCAGCCTTTTTGATTGAGCAATTCTCTAAAGGCTCTTAACCGCCGCTCGGTTATCAGGCCAAGATCATAAGCCCGGTACATGATGGCCTGCAAAGAAATTCCATAGCGCAATTTTATTTCGGCCAGCTCACTCAGGGCAATTTTCCGGCCAGCCGGCAAAAAATATTCTTCGAGCTTCCTGGCCGGCATTAAAAAAGCCGCCGCCCAGCGGTTATAGAGTTTCGACTGCGCTGGATCTTCAGAGAAACCAAATAAAATCTGAGCCAGCTCAGTTGAGGTTTTAAATCTTAGCCGGTCAACCGGCAGGTTGTCATTGACGGCAATAAAAGGTGAGTCAAGATAGAATCCAGAACAGCTTTCAAAACCTTCCGGACCGGCTAACCTAAAAATTTTTATTCCCCGGTCTTCAAGAAAAGTTAGAATATTGACTACCGGGCCAGTTCCCAGATCCCAGAGCTGGCGTAATTCCCCGGCAGCCTGTTCAGTTTGGTCAGGGTTGGCAAGGGAAGAATTGCTCAATCCAACCGTGAACTTAAGTTCTGCCTTAAGCAGCGATTCAAGACGGAGATATTTTTCCATCTTTTCTGCGATCTGGACTCTCAGGGCAGTAAGTTGTTTCGAGCTAAGCTTCAAACCGCAGCGGAAGATAAATGATTCTTTTTCCTTATCCTTTTGAATGTTGGCCGGCTGAAGGTCCTGTCTATTGAGGCAAAAATAAACCCGAGTCGGTTCCAACCACTCCAGCTTTTTGTCTTCAGCTAGCTGGTTGTCAGCCCCGGTTTTTTTCAAGTTGAGGTCTTGCCTGGCAGTATTACTTTTTCTTTTATAAGAAACATTTCGAGCTCTAAAATTATCTGTGAAACAACTTAAAGAAGTGACCTCTTCAGGTGGAGCCGGGATCTCGAGGACCTGGAGGAGGTGTTCAAGGACTTCGGGAGATGGGGCGGCCAGGCCCTTTTCATACTTGGCAATGGCCTGGCGGCTGACTATTCCCCCGAGCTTGCAGGCCAGGTCCTCGAGACTAAGGCCGGCCTTCAAACGGGCTGCTCTCAACCTTAACGGGAAGGTCGCATCCACCTTTGATCTGTCGTTAGATGTTCCCATACATGCTTCCTTTTAAGACCCTCTTCTGGTTGACAACATAATACAATTTATGACATTTGTCAACTATTTTTAAAAAATTTATTTTTTGAAACCCTTATCCTCCTGGCCACCTTAAGTCATTAAGTGAACATCTATTGATGACAGGGTCTGACCAGCCTGATGGTTTTTTATTAACTTAGGTTTTTCAGGCCGGTGAAGGACACTTGGGTCAAACCCTGGCCAGGCAGTTGTCAATTGACAATAGCTTCAGGCTATCTTAAGATAACGACTGAAAGGCAAAGATTGAGAAGGTAAATGCCTGGTTATTTCTGCCGTCTTATAACTCCTGAGGGGCGAATTGTCAGGGAAACAATCAGGGCCGCCTCGCCAGCTGAATGCCGTAAACATCTGGAAGCGGAGGGGCTCTATGTCCTGTCTATCCGGAAAGAAATAAGTCTCGGCCGCCTTCGTTTATCTCGCCGCAAAATCAAGCAGCAGGAGTTTATTCTTTTTAATCAGGAACTGGTGGCTATGCTCAAAGCTGGCTATCCGGTCCTAAAGAGCCTGGAACTGATGGAAAAAAGAATTGAAAATCCCTACCTGAGGGAAATTGTCGGCCAGGTGGAGGAGGAAATCAGAAAAGGCCGGACGCTGTCGGAAGCTTTTTCTCCCTACGAACACCTGTTTTCCAAGGTTTATACAGCTTCTCTCCTGGCCGGGGAAAGAAGCGGCAACCTTCCCGGGTCGATCAAGCGTTACCTCGAATATGCTCAAGTCATAACGCAAACCCGCACCAGGGTCCGGTCAGCACTTCTCTATCCAACTCTGCTGATCATATTTTCGCTAATCCTGATTGGCATTCTGGTCGTTTTAGTTTTGCCCAGATTTGCTTCTTTTTATGCTGATTTTGGGGCTCAACTGCCGGCTATAACCAGGGGCTTAATCTCTCTGGCTACCTTTTTGCAGAAAAACCTGCTCTGGCTGGTGCTGTTGGTGATAGTAATCGTCCTGGCCATAATTAGTTTGCGCCGCCGGCCGGAGTTTATGATTTTGAATGACCGGCTGAAACTTCATCTGCCTTACTCTCGTTATTTAGTTCAGGATTCAGCTGTGTCTCTTTACAGCCGGACTCTCGGGTTGCTGCTGGAAGCCGGCATTACTCTGGTCCCCTCGGTCAATGTGGCCAGGCTGGCCGTGACTAACCGCTATATTTCCTCCAGGCTCGAAACGGTGGCAGAAAAACTGACCAGCGGGCAGAGTCTTTATGATTCTCTGGCCAGTGCTGGAATTTTTCCGCCTCTGGCCACCGATATGATCCGGATTGGTGAAAGCTCGGCTAATTTGCCCGGCATGTTAAGTGAAGTGGCTGATTTTTATGATCAGGCTTTGCGCGATAAAATACAAACGCTGGTTTCTCTGATCGAGCCGGTGATCATCATTTTTATCGGACTAGTGGCAGCGGTGATGATTCTTTCGATTTATTTGCCAATTTTTAATATCGTTAGAATAACCAGGTAACAAAAAGGAGATAGCCGTGACCAAAGGCGACATTGACGGGTTGCTTCAGGCCGAAGAAAATGAAGCCAGGCGCCTGGCCGAAAAATATCATGTTAATTATCTTGACCTGGGGAGTTTTGAACTAAACCGGGAGCTGGTTCAATCTTTTCCAGTTGATTTTTTGTATCACTATAATTTTGTGCCTCTGGAGGATGATGGCCGGGTCTTAAAAATAGCCATGGCCGATCCCTCCGATCTGGCAGCCATTGACAGCATTGAGACTTTTTTCAGCCGGAAGGTGGCGGTCTATGCCGCCAGCCTGAGAGCTGTACAGGAAGCCCTGCGGCGCAGCGAGACGGCTTCTCAGGTCCTCAAAGAAGCAACTGAGGGTTTTATTCACCAGGTGGTAGAAAAGGAGAGTGGCGAAGAAGAGGACGTTATTACCATTGAGAAACTCACCGAACAGGATGGCTCGATCATCAAACTGGTCAATACCATCATTTTTACTGCCGTTCAAAAAAGGGCTAGTGATATTCATATCGAGTCGAAAGAGAATGTTGTCCGGATAAAATTCAGGATCGATGGTGTTTTGACTGAAGCCATGGAACCTATTGACCGGCAATTTCAATCGCTGATTATTTCCAGGATAAAAATTATGTCTGACCTGGACATTTCCGAGCGGCGGGTGCCCCAGGATGGCCGGTTCCGGCTCAAAATTAAAGATAAAACGATTGATTTCCGGGTTTCGATTATGCCTTGTATTTATGGCGAAGACGCCGTCATCAGAATCCTCGATAAGGAAATGATCACCGAAGCTTTTGCCGAGTTGAGGCTTGATTTGCTTGGCTTTTCTGATGAAATTCTAAGAAAATTCAGGCGGTATATCGTCCAGCCTTATGGGATGATCCTGGTCACCGGCCCGACCGGCAGCGGGAAAACCACCACTCTCTATGCAGCTTTAACCGAGATCAAATCGCCTGAAGATAAGATTGTCACCATTGAAGATCCGGTTGAATATCAAATTGAGGGTATCACTCAGATTCAGGTCAATGAGAAGAAAGGCCTGACTTTCGAGCGTGGCTTAAGATCAATTCTTCGCCATGACCCGGACAAAATCATGGTGGGCGAAATTCGCGACCCGGAAACAGCTCAGATTGCCATCCAGTCAGCCCTGACCGGGCATCTGGTCTTTACCACTGTTCACGCCAATAATGTTTTTGATGTCATTGGCCGGTTCCTACATATGCATGTTGATCCCTATAGCTTTATTTCGTCTCTTAATTGCATTCTGGCTCAACGGCTGGTGCGGGTCTTATGTCCCAAGTGCAAGGCTCCTGTCCAGTATGATGATTTAACGCTGGAGCTCTCCGGCCTGTCACCTGAAAAATACAGAAACCAGGTCTTTTATGAGCCCCGGGGCTGCCCGGAATGCCACCAGACTGGATACCGGGGAAGAACGGCTATTGCTGAATTGCTGGAACTTTCGGATGAAATCCGGGAAATGATTCTGGTTCGAAAACCTCTGTCTGAGGTGAGGAAACTGGCTGAGTCAGAAGGTATGGTTCCTATCCGGCAGTCAGGGCTGGAGAAGCTTTTCTCCGGCGTGACCAGCCTGAAGGATTTGAATAAGGTGACCTTTGTTGAGTAGCCAATGAGCATTTTTAACCGCTGGCAAAAATTCTTCTTCGAGCCGCCCGTCCCCTCGGCTGTTTTCCAGCTTTCTCCGTCATTTTTTGCCTGCTTCCGGCCTGGAGCCACTGCCAGGGGAAGTGAAAAATCATATTTCGAGGCTCGCCTGCCAGAAGGGGTGATTGAAGCCAACTGGTTACAACCGAATATTAAACAACCGGCAGTAATTGAAGAGCTTATTGATCAGTCTATAAATCAGCTGAAACCGGCTGGAAATTCAATTTCAATAGTTTTGCCGGAAATAAGTGCCAGGGCTTTAATTTTTTCAGCGGAAAATGGCTCGTTATCTGGAAATGATTTGACAAAATTTATTGAGTGGCGTCTGGAAAAAGCTCTGGCTCAACCGCTAGCCGGTCTTCGCTATTCCTATCAAACATTTGATTCACAAGACGGGAAGAAAGTTTTAGCGGTTTGTTCCGGGCTGGCTGTCGTCAGAGATTATGAAGAAATTTTCCGCCAGAAGAAACTGCAGCCTGGCAAGGTTACTATTCCTTCTATTTCACTTCTGAGTTTGCTGAATGGGAAAGAAGTCGCGGATTATCTTTTGATCGATGCCGACTATGATTATCTCAGTCTGGTGGGAGTAGCCGGCCAGGTATTGTCTATTTACCGCCAGAAGCCCCTCTGGCCAGAAGCAGCCGGCCTGGATAGCCAGATTCTTAATGAAGTTGAAAATACTATTCAGTTTATTGAGAGTAAAAATAAGAAAAAACCACAGGTAATTTTTCTCAGATCGGGCTTACCTGAAACAACCAGCTTAATCGGGACGATTGAACAGACTACCGGCGTTGAAATTGCCGAATTATATCCTGAGTATCCCAGGTTGGCGCCGCTCCTTGGAGGGCAATAATGCTGGCTAAAGAAAATCAGGCCGGCTGGGATCTTATTATTAATCTGGCCAGCCAGCCCCGCCGGAATTTAAGGGCTTTCCGGTTTCTGAGTGTTGGAGGGGGAGTGCTGACCGGGATCTTATTGATTCTATTGATAGTGTTAAATATTAAGAATTTTTCCCTTGACCGGGTAATGGAGACCAGCTACCAGCGTCTGGCTGATGAAAAGTCAGTTATCTCTTCTCAACACAATCAGCTAACCCGGGAAACGGATAATTTAAAAAAGCAGTTGAAAACAGCTGTAGATGAAGTCAATACTTTGCTGGCCAGGAAATCTTTTTCGTGGACAATCTTTTTTGATAATCTGGAACAGGCTTTGCCGGCGGGCGCTTATCTGGTCAATTTAAATCCGAGCCGGAATGAAGCTGGTTTTGAATTTAGAATAAAAGCCGGACTGGCCAGTAGAGCTGATCTGAGCCAGCTCATTAAAAATCTGGCCAGCCGTGGATACAGTCAAATACGGGTTTTAAGCGAAGACTTCGCAGCCGGGGAATTGCAGGTTGAAATGGATTTTCAATATGCCGAAACTAAGTGAACAGTTGACTGAAAAGGAAAGAAAATTCCTCAAGAGGATTAGTCTAACCGGTTTAGTGATGTTCGGCTTATTGATCATAACGCTTTTCTTCTGGGCCAGAAGGCTGGATGGACTGAGAGAACAGGCCCTGGCTCTTCAGTCGGAAGTGGATAAGCTGGCAGTCAGAACAGAGGAAACGCTGGCTGAATTGAAATCCTGGCAGGAGACGCAAACCGACCTGGCTGAAATTAAGAAGACCTGGTTTTATGCCGGACAGGGAGGAATGGATACCTTTCGTCAGGATTTGACCCAGCTTTTTCAAAAAGCAGGTAGACCTGTGCCGGCTATAAGCTATCAATATGAGGAAGATCAAAAAAAGGAATTCCGCCGGCTGTCGGCTTCTTTCGGGCTGTCCCTTTCTTACCCCATGTTAAAGAAATTTATGTATGAACTGGAGAGCTGGCCGAGAATCTGGCTCCTTGACCAGATCAATTTTCAGAAAATAGATAACCTGTCAGGATTGGTTGATTTAAGGCTAACCGTGGCGGGGTATTATTATGAAAAATAAAGCTGTTGGTGGCAGGCTCAAGGTAGTGAGACGCTGGCCGTTTAAGCCTTCAGCACTGGTTTCTATCAATCTGAGCATTCTGATCATAATGTCCTGTTCGCTCTTAGCCGGGCAGTCAAATCAGGAGCAGGAAAGCCAGGAGCCTGGCCGGGCGGGAAAGGCTTCTTCTCCCCCGGTCTCTTCTTTGTTGAAAAAAAATCAATTACCTCAATTAAATCCGGACCTGGCCGTGGCCCGAAGAGATCTTTTCCGGCCCTCGTCGCTTAATGCTGCCCAGGACAGAGCGGCCATCGAGGGAGGAGAGATGGCCGGAGAAGAGATTATGGATGAAAGACCAGAGTTTCAAATATCAGATAATGAGCTTCTGGCCGGACAACAAAATACTTCGCTTCTCGAAAGCCTAAATTTTATATATAGCGGCCTTATTTTTTCGGGGCAGAAGGCTCTGGCCCTGATTTTGATTGATGGCCAGGCCTTGGCTCTGACTGAGGGGGAGGAGATTATTCCTGGTCTCAAACTGGTTAAAATCACTCCCGGGGAGATATTGATTAAAGACAGCCAGGGCAACTCCAGGAAGATTAAGGTAAAGGAGAATACCGATGACTAAAATCAGACCGGGAAAAATCAGCTGGCTTTTTCTTGGCTTCTTAATCATAAATATACTTGGTTGTTCTACTTTTACCCAGTCCTATAAGCTCGGTTATCAGGCCGAGATCAATAAGAATTATGATGAGGCCATTAAATACTATGAGCAGGCGATGCTGGAAAATCCTAAAGAGTCAGTTTACCGGCTGGCTCTCTTCCGGACGAAGGCCGTGGCAGCGCTGGATGCGGCTGAAAGGGCCAGGCGCCTGGCGGCGGGAGGAATGAAAGATGAGGCTCTTAATCAATATAAAAAGGCCCTGTTTTATGATCCAACCAACAGGATGATTCTGGCTGAGTATAAAGAATTGGCCGGTATCAAGCCAGCCGTTGAAGTCAAGCCCAAAGAAGTGGTGATTGAAGCTCCAGTAAAATTAAAATACCCGCCCGAATTACTGAAACTGAAATTTACCGATGCTTCTTTGCGGGCGATTTTCCAGGCTCTGGGAAAGTTCAGCGGGATCAACTTTTTGTTTGACGAGCAGTTCCGTGATCTGCCTGTTTCGATTGATCTGACTGATCTAACTGTCGAACAGGCTATTAACTCACTCTGCCTGACCGGGCGGACTTTCTACCGGGTGATGGATGAGCGAACGGCGATCATCATTCCTGACAACCCGCAAAAACGAAATCAATATGAAGTCAATGCCATTAAAACTATCTACCTCTCTAACATAAATGCCCAGGACGTGCAAAATCAGCTGGCTTCTATCCTGCGGACTCAGTATAAAGGCCCCAGCATTATTGTTGACAAAACAAGAAATTCGCTGACCATCAGAGACACGGCAACGGTCGTGGCCCTGGCCGAGAAACTGCTTCAGTCCTGGGATAAGCCTAAGGGCGAGGTAATTATCGATCTGGAGATCATGGAAGTCTCCAGAACAAGACTGCAAACTATCGGCACGCAGTTCAGCCAGAGCTATGGGTCCATCAGATATACGGGTGGGGTGAGCGAAATCCCAACCGACGGCTGGCTGCCTCTCGAGGGTTTTGATCTTTCCAAATCAGAAAATTTTCAGATAACCCTGCCTTCGGTTCTTCTTCAGTTTATAGAGACTGATTCGGATACAAAAATTATCGCCCAGCCAAGGCTGAGGGGAGTTGACAGCGAGGAAATAAATTATCTGGTTGGTCAGCAAGTACCAATTCCAAGTACAACCTTTAATCCAATTGCTGCCGGCGGTATCAGCCAGCAGCCAATGGTTTCCTATCAGTATCAGGATGTTGGCATTGGAGTGAATATCAAACCAAGGTTGCATCAGGAAAATGAAGTCAGTCTGGAAATGGAAGTCAAAATCACAGCCATCAGTGGTACGGGAATCGCCGATATTCCCATTATTTCTACCCGGTCGGTCAAGAATGTGATCAGACTCAAGGATGGCGAAACCAATTTACTGGCCGGGTTACTCAAGGATGAGGAGCGGAAATCTCTGAAGGGAGTGACTGGCCTGAAAAATATCCCTATTCTGGGCAGCCTTTTTTCGAGTGCTGACCGGACAGTTGACCAGACTGATGTGATCCTGACCATAACTCCGCATATTATCAGGACAATGCCTTTAAAGGCTGAAGACAGTGAGCCGCTGTGGATCGATAATGCCGGCTCAAGCTTTACGACGCAAACGCAGACGGCTGCTGGCGGCGGTGAAGAAACCATACCTCCAGTTGAAGCCGGAGTGGAAGTCCCGGCAGAGGAGGCGGCCGAAGCTGGTGCCCAGATGGGAACAGTGTCGCTGTTACCCGAGCGGTCGGAAGTGCCGGTGGGCTATACATTAAATGTCAGATTAGCCGTCAATTCGCCAGTGGATATAACGTCTTTGTCTCTGAATGTTAATTACGACTCTAAAGTGTTGAGACTTAAAGAAATTCAGAGAGGGGACCTGGTCAGCCAGTTTGGTGATAAAGGCTCTTTTCTCCAGGATATAAGTGCTTCTTCGGGGCTGGCCGTAATAGGCTTTTCGTCACCGGATCCGGCTAAAGGTGTAAATAGCGGCAATCTGGCCACGCTGGTTTTTGAAGTCCTGGGGGCAGGCGAGACCAGAGTAGGCATCTCCTCAATTCAGGTCCTCGGAGTGCAGGGCCGGGCTGTCAACCTGGTGGGTGGCGAAATGCTGGTCATCGCCCGTTAAAATGGGGACACAATCTATATTTCCTATTTTCTTGGTCCTCTAAATGATTTTGTGCCTGGCGAGCCGGGTCATATGGTCGAATTAAGTGCCGGTTAGGAACGGCCCCTTACCACGTCCCCTTACTGACTCAATTAGCAGTCCTCCCCTCCTTACTCAAAGAGGAAAATAATTAGGAAATATAGATTGTGTCCCCTGTTTAAATAAGGGCGGTTTTTTGCTCTGCCGTTGACAAAGGTCAAGACCAGGACTATGCTTAAAAATAGTTAGAAAAGCTAATAATTAGATAGGCTAATAAAATGGATGATAAGATTGAAGAATTGGCAGTCAGGCTTATGGAAGGAATACCCAGACTGATGGGCTATATCCGGTCGAACATGAGGCAGTACCGCCAGCCAGATCTGTCTCTGGCTCAGTTTCGCACACTTCTTTTTTGCCGTCGCCACTCGCGGGCCTCGCTCTCAGCTCTGGCTGCTCACCATGGATTATCCCTGGCCACGGCTTCCCGAATGGTTGATAATCTGGTCAGACGCGGTTTGATAGTCAGGGAATCGGGCCTGGAAGACAGGCGGCAGATTGAGCTTCATTTGAGCCACCAGGGCATGAAACTGTTGACCTTGGCTGAAAAAGCGACGCTCAAAAACCTTCAAGAGCATCTCGACTACTTGCCTCCGATAGAAATCCAGAAGATTGATGAGGGTTTCGAGTTACTGCTCGAGGCTCTGGTCTTTCCGAAGACCTCTGATCGATCCCATAAAGAAAAACGAGATTCGAGACCAAAAGGACGACTGCTATGAAGATTATTGAAACAAGAGATTTAACCAGGCGCTTCGGCGAGCTCCTGGCTGTCAACCGCCTGTCTCTTACCATTGATGAGGGTGAAATTTTTGGATTGCTGGGTCCAAATGGTGCCGGTAAGACAACGACCATAAAAATACTGACCACACTGCTTCCGCCAACGTCTGGCCAGGCGATGGTTGCTGGTTTTGACGTTCGCCATCAGGCGGCCCGGGTGAGAAAAATGATTGGTTATGTTCCACAATTAATTTCGGCTGACGGCACTTTGACCGGTTATGAAAATTTAATGATTTTTGCCAGGCTCTATGATGTTCCGCGTCAGGAACGTGAAGAACGGGTCAGACAGGCTTTGCGTTACATGGGTCTGGAGGAAGTGGCTGATAAGCTTGTTCGGCACTATTCTGGTGGCATGATACGGCGGCTGGAAATTGCCCAGTCAATGCTCCACCACCCGCGCGTTCTTTTCCTGGATGAACCAACCATCGGGCTCGACCCGGCGGCAAGGCGTACGGTCTGGGAACACATCATAAATCTTCGTCAGCAGTTTGGAACGACGATTTTTCTGACCACTCATCTCATGGATGAAGCAGATGAGCTTTGTAGCCGCGTAGCTATCATGCACCTGGGACAGATGGCTGCCCTGGGCTCTCCCCAGGAATTAAAAACAGCAGTCGGACGGGGTGAGGAAGTGACGCTTGATGATGTTTTTATCCATTATACCGGGAACGAGCTGGATAATGGCGGAAACTTTCGAGATATATCCAGAACGAGGCGCGTCGCCCGGCGCTTAGGTTGAGGAAACCCGCCAGGATCATAGAAGCCAGGAGCCGAGGAGTGTAGCAGCCCGGTAGTCCAGGAGTAAAACATGAAGTTTTTCAGATCATTATTCCAACAAATCTATTCTTTCAGCAATAAAACCTTAGTTTTAGCTGAACTGGAAATGAGAAAGCTGCGACACGATCCAACCGAGCTTCTTACCCGGGCGGTTCAACCTGCCCTGTGGTTGCTCGTCTTCGGCCAGGTCTTTACCCGGGTCAGGGCTATACCTACCGGGAATTTGCCTTACCTTGATTTTATGACGCCTGGCATTCTGGCTCAGAGTGTTTTGTTCATCGCTATTTTCTATGGAATATCTATCATCTGGGAAAAGGATCTGGGGGTCGTCCATAAGTTTTTAGTCAGTCCAACGCCGCGGGCGGCTCTGGTACTGGGAAAAGCCTTATCGGCTGGGGTAAGAGGGCTGGCTCAGGGCCTGATTGTCGTCGTCATCGCACTTTTGCTCGGCGTCCATTTGAACTTCAATCTGCTGTCTTTGCTTGGCGTAGCTCTGGCCGTTGTTCTTGGTTCTGCTCTTTTTTCAACCTTTTCCCTGATCATTGCCTGCATCGTTAAAACGAGGGAGCGCTTTATGGGCCTGGGACAGGTCTTAACCATGCCGCTATTTTTTGCCAGTAACGCCATCTATCCGATTTCCATTATGCCTTCCTGGCTTCAAGTCGTTTCTCATCTTAATCCCTTGACCTATGAAGTTGACATCCTGAGACAATTGATGCTGGTCGGTGGAACAGGCACCTATCAAATTGGGTTTGATCTGGGAGTGCTGGCGGCCATCACCATTATCCTGGTTCTGATCGGGGCTGTCATGTATCCCAAAGTTATCTAAGTGTGGGTAGCGTCATAGTTTTGCCCTTGAGCTTAGTAATCTTTGCTTGCAGTGCCAGCCGGGGTTAGAGCATAATAAATTAGATAGGGTCTGGTGGATCGGTAAGGTTAAAAAAAAGTAAAGTTAACGGGAGTCAGGATATGCCACCGATAAAAATTAAAGTTAAGTTTTATGCTCCCTTTCGTGAGTTATTTGGCGCTAAGGAAAAAGAACTGGTCTTTGATGAGAATCCAGGTCTCATAGAACTTCTTGACCGCTTAGCAGAAACACCTGCGGCCAGGCCTGAGATCTTTAAAGATGGGCAGGTGAGAGAAGATCTGGTGATTATGATTAATGGCTCGATAGTAAGCCATGATGCCCTGACCGGGCTCAAGCTTGAGGATGGAGCGACAGTAACCATCTTTCCCTTAATGGGCGGTGGATAAACCCGGCCTCTATAAATGGGGACACAATCTATATTTCCTAATTATTTGATCGTTTGACCGGTCACTGGCTCATTATTTGTTTACCTGCGAGCTCCCTTATTGTATAAAAAAATAGGAAATATAGATTGTGTCCCCTGTTTCTGATATTTTAAAGGGCTAAGATTTGGAAGGTAAGGCAGGTAAGACGAAGATGGCCATTCCTGGATACCACGGCCGGGTGCTGGAAATAGATCTGACCACCGGCCAGATCAAAATCGAAGCGCTGGCCTCTGAGGATGTTCTTCTTTATCTCGGCGGCCGCGGTCTGGCCACCAAACTTTTTTATGACCGGATCGATCCCGCCACCGATCCCCTCGGCCCCGATAATGTCATTGTCATCGCCAGCTCGCCGCTCGTCGGTTCGCAAGCCCCCACTGCCGGCCGTGGTCATATGGTCTATAAATCGCCTCTCACTGGTTACATCGGCACCTCAAACTCTGGCGGAACCTGGGGCCATACTTTTAAAGCCACCGGTTACGATGCCCTCATTATCCGCGGCCGGGCCAGCTACCCTGTTTTTATTGACCTTAGCCCGGAAAAAATTGAAATCCTGGATGCGTCTCATCTCTGGGGGAAAAATGTCCCCGAGTCAACCGATATCCTGACTGCCGGCAGCACTCCCGGCAATCTCTACCGCGCCCTGGTCATCGGACCGGCCGGTGAAAATCTCGTCAAATATGCTGTTGTCGCCAACGATAAAAACCGGGTCTATGGCCGCGGCGGCCCTGGCGCTGTTTTCGGCAGTAAAAACCTCAAAGGGATTCGTGTCCGTGGCCGCGAAAAAATCACTATCGCCGATGAAGCCCGTTACCGCTCCGGTGTCGACCAAGCCATTTATCTATTAAAGCAGGCCCCAATTACCAAAAGGCTGATGCGCGAACTGGGCACGGCCGGTCTCATTCTTCTTATCAATGTCATTAACATGTTGCCCCACCGGAATTTTCTCGATGTCAACCATGACGAGGATAAAGTCGAGCGCATCTCTGGCGAGGCCATTGCCCGCGGCTATCTGGAAAAAGCAGGCTCCTGTTATCTCTGTCCGATTGGCTGCCAGCGTCACACTGCAGTCAAGACGCCTGACGGCCAGATCCACCAGGGCGAAGGACCCGAATATGAGACAACCGTTTTGATGGGCCCGGTCTGCGACATCTATGACCTCGATTACATCATTCAAGCTAACTATCTGGCCAACGAACTCGGCCTCGACACGGTCACTTTTGGCGGAACAGTGGCCTGCGCCATGGAGCTTTATGAGAAAGGCTATCTGACTCCCAGGCAAACTGACGGCCTCGAAATTAGATTTGGCCGTGGCGATCTCCTTGAAAAGCTGGTCGAACTTACGGCCTATAGGCAAGGTATTGGCTCCCTTCTGGCTGAGGGTTCCTACCGCCTGGCGGCTGCTTGTGGTCATCCCGAGCTGGCCATGCAGGTCAAAAAGCTGGAAATCCCGGGTTATGACCCGCGGGCCTCTTATGCCCAGGCCCTTGGCTACATGACTTCTCCCACCGGTGCCTGTCACCTTCGCGGCGGTTATGCCGTCTCGCTGGCCTTTTTTGGCGGCACCAAAGAGATTCCCCGCTTTAGCCTTTTGCAATCACCCATTGCCATTCGCAATATGCAGAATACCGGCATTCTTCAGGATAGCCTCGGCGTTTGCCGCTTCACCGGTTTTTCCTTCGCCATTGAACCCTGGGCAAGAATTGTCAGTGGCATTACCGGCTATGATTTTTCGACGGCTCACCTCGAAGAAATAGCCAACCGCATCGCCTCCCTCGAGCGCTTATTTAATCTCAAGGCTGGCCTCAACCCGGAAGAAGAGGACGTGCTGCCTTTGCGCTTTTCGGAGATCCCGATAATGTCAGAAGGCAAGCCCCGGGCTATCAGCCGTGAGAATATGATCCAGATGCGCCGCGATTATTACCGGGCTCGAGGCTGGAATGATGATGGCCGGCCAGACGACTCATATCTCAAGCAGATGAAAATTGAGCGGAAAAAAGCCTGACAGTCGAAGGCCGATGGCTGATAGCTGGCAGCCGCAACAGACGGTAAAAGGTGAGGCATCAGGAAACGGAGGTTAATCATGGCTCCATATAAATGGCAGACAAGCGAAGACATCTTTCGCCTTTTTCATTCTATCGGTCGCGCCTCGCTTCTCTATGACATTCAGGACAGCCACAGCGGCAACATGGCCAGGCGCTGGAAAAATGCTCAGGGCGAAGAGATGATCGTTATCACCGCCACCGGCTCTCAAAAGGGCGACCTCGAGCCCAACCATCTCTGCTATCTCTCGCCCGGCGAAACTGATTTTGGCTACTACAAAGCTTCTTCAGAGACTGATATCCATGTGAAAATTCTGTCACTCCCCGGAGCGCAGGCTTCGATGCATGCCCACGTCAAAGAGCTCATTATGGCTACCCTTGACGACCAGCCCGCTCCAAAAACGCCACCGCCCTTTGTCCCGGTTGACCCGCTGGCTTTTTATCACCTGGGCCCGGAAATTCCGGTGGACTGGTTTGCTGTGCCAAGCGGTTCACCCGAGATGGCTAAAACTATCCCGGCTCGCCTGGCCGACCATCCTCTGACCATAATTTACGGTCATGGAGCAATGACCCGGGGCCGGACACTTAAAGAAACTTTTTTTAATCTCTGTCTGGCCAACAATGCCGGCTATATCGTCAGGCTCATCGAAAGGCAGATTAGAAGCACGCGAGCCAAACGACAGGCTCTCAAAATACCAGAAAAGCAAGAAAATAGCCTGCCCCCGGAGGCTCCACTGCCGGTTGGCCAGCCCCCCGAGTTAGAAGAACTACGCTCCAAAATCAAAGCCGCCCCCGATACCTATTTCCATTTCCGCCCGGCTCCCTACGAACCCGACATTGAAAACCGCTGCGATTTTCCTGAGGAAGATGAAATTCTCAAAGAGTTTCGCAAGACAGGGAATCGCCTGTTTGAATCACGGCTGTCGCCATTTCATACGGGCTCAATGTCTGTTCGAGGTGTTGATTATTTGCTATATGCGCCCCAGGCTTCGATGCCCTACGAGGTGGGCGGGCCCCTCCTGAAACTGCCTCTGGTTCAGGCCCCCGGCGATGACACTGAGCTTTTGCTTCACAAAAAAATCTATGCCGAAAGCGATTTTCAGGCCCTGATTCATGCCTATGTGCCTGAGGCCGAAGCTCATGCTCATTTCATCTATCCGGGCGAAGAGACGCCCATCGAAAAAATAATCCCGGTTGATGCGGAAGGCAGTTTCATGTACCTGGTGATTCCGGTTCTACCGCCAAAATTTGAGGAAGACCGGTTGATAAGCCTTCTCCATGATTATAGAGTGGTCGTGGTCAGGGGCGGAGGAGTCTGGGCGGTTGGTGGTTTGTCTCTGTCAGAAGCCTTGCATCATCCCTCATCGCTCCGCGAAATCTGCCTTTACCGGCTGGCGGCGGTTGAGCGAGGCCTCGACCTGCGAAAGATGGAGCCTGAAAAAGCTAAAAAATGGTGAGCAGGTGAGACGGCCCACCGACAGGTCTCCCGCCATACTTTCCGGTATATTGACTATGGAGGGAGGGTCAGATAAAATTCAGATACCCGGCGGCGTAGCTCAGTTGGTCAGAGCATGCGGCTCATATCCGCAGTGTCGGGGGTTCAAATCCCTCCGCCGCCATTTATTTTATGATTTATCAAAAGTTCAAAAATTTTGTTGAGGCCGGAAAGTTATTTTCGCCTCAATCCCGCCTGCTGGTCGCTGTCTCCGGGGGTCAGGATTCGGTCGCTCTGGTTCATCTTTTAGTTGAGCTTAAAAAGAAAGACTGGCCGCAGCTTCAAATGGCCTTAGCCCATTTTAACCATAAGCTCAGAAAAAGCGCTGATGAGGACGAACTTTTTGTCCGCAATCTGGCTGAAGAGCTGGGGCTCAAAATTTTCAGCGGCCGGGCCGACGTCAAAGATTTCGCCAGGAAAAAGCAGCTCAACCTGGAAGAAGCGGCGAGGCTCAAACGGTATGAATTTTTGAGGAAAGCAGCCGGCAAATTCGAAGATGACTATATCCTGACTGCTCACACTATGACCGACCAGGCCGAAACTGTCCTGATGAAAATCTTCCGTGGAACAGGGCTGGAAGGCCTTCAGGGAATAAGGCTTAAAGCCGGAAACATTGTGCGGCCGCTACTTTTATTCGACCGCCAGGAATTAGAAGATTACCTGCGGGAAAATCACTTAGAGTTCAGGCAGGATGAAACCAATGAGGACGAAAGATTTCTTAGAAATAAAATCAGGCTAAAACTTATCCCAATCCTCGAAAAAGAATTTGACCCGGCGATAACGTCTCACCTGACGGAGGCGGCACTTATTGCTCAGGGCGAAAATGAGGTGCTGTCTCAGCTGGTGGAAAAGATCTGGTCTAAAGTAAAGCATGGCGATTCTTCTCATCTTGAGCTTAATCTTCAGAGGCTCGAGAGAATGCCGCCGGGCCTGGCTAGACGGCTTGTCAGGAAATATTTGAAGGCTTCGCTCGGACTCGAATCACCCACCTTTCACCAGACCCAAACGGTCCTGGCTCTTAAAGATGGGCAGAAATTCAGCTGGGGACGAAGCAAAGTTCTGGTGAGGGAGGCAGGTTGGCTCAGAAAAGTAGAAAAGACTAAACGGCCGAAAACTTTTTCTTTGAGCTGGGATGGCCGAAGTCCTTTGCGGCTGGCTAACGGTCTTGAATTTGTAGCCAGATTCATTTCAGTTAGAAAATTACCGCCAGCCCGCAGACTGCGCCAGTTTGAATTTGATGATGCTAAAAGGTGCTACCTTGATGCCTCAAAGGTCACTCTGCCACTTGAAGTTCGAAATCGCCGCCCGGGCGATAAATATCAGCCGCTCGGACTTTGTGGCCAGAAGAAAATCAAGGAGTGCCTGCAGGAAAGGAAAATCCCTCAGGCAGAACGCGATGGGCTGCCAGTTTTTCTCTCCGCCGGGAAAATTGTCTGGGTTCCAGGCCTTCCGGTCAGCGAGGAATTTAAAGTGATCCCTTCGACCGAGAACATCCTTCTCATCTCAGCGCTGGTAGAGGCTGAGGTACCAGCTGATTAAAGGCTGACCCCAGAGAAGAGCCACGACCGCCGCCAGAGCAATAAAACTCCCGAACGGCAAAGCAAATTGCATGGTCTTTTTCTTAAATTTCATCAGCAAAAGTCCAACAATCGCCCCGCTGACTGAGGCAAAAAGTAAAGTGAGAATCGTCAGGGGAAGCCCGAGATAAGCCCCGACCATGAGCATCATCATCACATCGCCCAGACCGAGTCCTTCCTTCTTTCGCCACAGATAATAAACAGCATAAACCAGAAGCAGAAACCCACCGCCCGCCAGGGCCCCGATCAAAGCCTGCTTAAAGCTAAGGTCGTAGTGGAAGGGAGCATAAATTAGAGCCAGAGCCAGAAGCGGAAGGGTGATATAGCCCGGGATAATCTGATGATAATAATCAATAAAGCCGATGACCACCAGGCTGCTCACAAAAAGGCAATCGGTGAAAAATTGCAAATCTAAAAATCTCAAATTATGAAAATAAACCAGAAGAAATAAAAGGGCGGTTAGACTTTCCACCACCGGGTAGATAATCGAGATTTTATTATGGCAGAAACGGCATTTGCCTCCCAGAAAGAGGTAAGACAGAACCGGAATATTATCGTACCACTTGATTCGTCGCCCGCAGGATGGGCAGGTCGAAGGCGGCGTGATGAGGCTTTGCCCGCGGGGCAAGCGGTAAATCACCACATTTAGGAAACTACCCCAGACCAGTCCGATGACTATGACAAAAATAATTCTTAACGTTTCCACCAGATCCTCGGAGGTTTAACTTCGCCGGTTTTCGGGTCATAAAGATAATCATGACCCTCCAGGTCCTGGGGCACTTCTCTTATTAATCGAGCCCGGATCAGTTGATTTAAATCAGCCGGGAAACGGCCGTATTTTTCCTTGAATTGTTTGACGGCCGAAGACAGGGCCTCAGTATCAACTGTCGCCTTGATGCGGTAAAGCTGATTGGAGGCGATATCTTTAATCCACTGTTCAGTTGACGTTTCATAGACTTCGCGCCAGGTGGCCCAGGCCTCCTGGTAATCCATCGTTTTGTAAGCGGAGCTGGCATAAAGCCTTTTGGCAATCGGGGGGGCACCAGGGATTTCCATCGCTTTTTTATAGTACTGGCGGGCCAGCTCATAGTCTTTAAGATTCATCTGGGCAATATGACCTGCCTGGAGGGGAAAAATCCACAGGTCAGGGTTTTTTTCGAGCCCCATATCCAGTATTTTAAAGGCCAGGTTGGCGTCATGAGCTTCATAGACAGCAATCAGCGCTCCCACCTCATAAGGATCGGTATATTTCGGGTCAAGGTCAGCAATAATAGAAAAAATATGTTCAAGATAATTAAAGCGGTCAGGGATATCGAACGAGCCGTAGTACTGGATGGCCCAGAGATAAATCAGATCAGCCACTAACGATGAATAACCAAAAGTGGCGTATTTAAGATATTGGCCAGAGGGGAGATAGATAATGGAAGAGCCTGGCACTTTTTTTCGTGGAACTTTATCGGTTTCAGTTTTGAGCACTGAAAAAAGAGCCAACGAGATAAGCAGCAGGCCGACGATGATGATTTTTTCCAGCGACTGTTCGCGGCCGGTAGCTTTTAAGGTGTCAGTTTTATTTTCTGCCTTCATCTTTGTCCCGATTATCCAGGCCTATCTATCCTCTCTATCTGTTCTCATCTATCCGTCTGTCAGACAGTAAGGTTTTAAATTAATTTTAATTTCAAAAGCTTATCTTAGATAAAATCACGCCGCCTGAAAATCAAAATGGCCAGCAACAGCAAAAATGCCGTATAAACCAGCCCGTAGGCAAAGCTAAGCCCTAGTAATTTAGTAGGAATTGGTAACTGGTGGACCACTTCGGTTTTAAAATTAAAGTTCTCGAGATCAGGCAAAATGATATACAGTACTTTTAAGATTGCCCGTCCGCCCCCGCTTTTAATCTTTTTAATCAGAAGTTCAAGGCTCCAGGATAGATGTCCGATAAGATAAAAAGCCAGCGAATAAAGCGAAGCCAGAATTGGGGTGCTAAAAGTGGAAAAGACCAGCGCTACTGCCGTCATCAGGCATAACTCAAAGAAGATATAAAGGATAGCTATGAGCAGGCTCCACTCAATGGTAAAAGTGTGAAGAAATAGAACTACCAGAAAGATGACCGACATCAGAACCGTCATTATAAAAATCGTCAGCACCAGCCCTAAATATTTGCCCAGCAGGAATTCCCAGCGGTGAATCGGTTTGGCTAACAGGGTGAAAATAGTTTTTTTGTCAATTTCCTTATAGACCAGCCCGGTGCCCATCAGAATAGCCATCAGCATCCCGAAAAGCGAAATCGAAGCCAGTCCTACATCTTTGATGATTTTAACCCGGTCGCCAACGGTCAGCAGGCCCAGAAAACGTGACAGAAGAAAACACAAAATGGCAAAGAATAAAAGCAGGTATAAAACCCTGTCGCGTTTAGCTTCTTTAAAAGTGTTGCGAGCAATGGTTGAGACTTTCATTGGTTTTTCACCAGGCCGACAAAAATATCCTCGAGAGTTTCAGTCCGGGGAATAAGCGAAATAATCTTCCCGTTTTTCTCCTGGACAAGGCGGATAATGCGGTCAATATGCTGTTCTTCATAAACTTTGAGCAGGACCCGGTTACCGCTGGCCGAAACGCTTTCGCCCAGATGGCTGAATTCGGAGGCTGGCAGGCCAGCGACTATCACTTCGGTATAAAGAACTTTTTCTGAAATCAAATCGCCGAGATAGCCCTGATTGACAATTTCACCCGCCAGAATAATGGCCACCCGGTCACAGATCATCTCGATATCCTGCAGAATATGCGAAGATAGGAAGACGGTTTTCCCTTCTTTCTTTAGATTGACGATGATATCGCGAAACTCCTTGCGGCCAATAGGGTCGAGACCGCCCATCGGCTCGTCGAGGATGACCAGAGCCGGGTCATTGAGCAGAGCCTGAGCCAGGCCGACTCTCTGCAACATCCCCCGGGAATATTTTCTTAGTTGGAGATCGGCGGCTTTTTCCATCCCGACCAGGTTGAGAAAATATTTTATTTTTTCTTCTTTCTGCTGGCCGTGGATACCAAGCAAATCGGCGTAAAAAGCCAGAAATTCACGTCCGGTGAGGTAATCGTAGAAATATGGATTTTCAGGCAGAAAGCCGACTTTCTCGCGCGCCCGGGGCTTGAGAGAGTCTTCGCCAAAAATTGTGATGCGGCCGGCGTCAGGGAAAATCAGATTCAAAATGCTCTTGATGGTGGTTGTTTTGCCGGCACCATTTGGCCCGAGATAGCCAAAAATCTCGCCTTCATTGACATAAAACGAGATGCCCTTTAGAACCTGTTTTTTCTTCGGTATAAAACCGAACTTATAAGCTTTATAAACCCGGTCGAGTTCAAGTACTTTGCCCATTTTTATTATCTTATCCTATACAAAAAAATCGCCGGGCTGTCAACCGCTGTCTGTCCGTTGACATCTGAAGCTAAAACGATAGAATAAGAAACTTATCAGCCACCGGTCAAAATCATGAAGATAACATGAAGATAAGATAATATATGATAGATAAATAGATTCAGGATAAAGGAGATAAACGCCCCGATGGAAGCCCCAGCTCCAACCAACCGCCGGCTGTCTTTTCTGGACAGGTTCTTAACCCTGTGGATTCTGCTAGCCATCGGGCTGGGGGTAGCTCTGGGCTATGTTTTTCCTGGCCTGGCCCGACTTTTAAACCGGCTATCGGTTGGCACCACCTCTATTCCGATTGCTGTCGGTTTGATCATCATGATGTATCCGCCGCTGGCCAAGGTCAATTACCGCCAGCTCGGCCGTGTCTTTCAAAACAGAAAGGTTCTGACTTTATCCTTAGTGCAGAACTGGGTCATCGGGCCGATTCTAATGTTTCTTCTCGCTGTCGTCTTCCTCCATGATTATCCTGAATATATGGCAGGTCTTATTCTCATCGGCCTGGCCCGCTGTATTGCCATGGTCATTGTCTGGAATAGCCTGGCCCGGGGCGATACAGATTATGCGGCTGCCCTGGTGGCCTTTAACTCTATCTTCCAGGTGATTTTTTATTCCATTTATGCTTATATCTTCATTACGGTTTTGCCCGGATTAATTGGACTAAAGGGGATGGCAGTTTATGTCACCATGGGCGAGGTGGCCAAAAGCGTCCTCATCTATCTGGGCATTCCCTTTACGGCCGGTTTCCTGACCAGGTTTTTCCTCGAGCCAGCTAAAGGGCGCCAGTGGTATGAAGAAAAATTTGTGCCCAGAATCAGCCCACTGACTTTAATTGCTTTGCTATTTACCATTGTGATCATGTTCTCCTTAAAGGGAGAGTATATCGTCCGCCTGCCACTCGATGTGGTGCGGATAGCCATACCGCTTATTATCTATTTTTTAGTGATGTTTTTTGTTTCGTTCTTTTTAAGCTGGAAGCTCGGGGTCAACTATCCTCAAGCCACCAGCCTGTCCTTCACAGCGGCCAGTAATAATTTTGAACTGGCCATAGCTGTGGCGGTGGCTGTCTTCGGGATAAACTCCGGGCAGGCTCTGGCCGCGGTCATCGGGCCGCTCATTGAAGTGCCAGTCATGCTGGGGCTGGTCAATGTAGCTCTGGCTTTCGGTCGCCGTTATTTCGCGCCTGATGGAAGTCCAGTTGTTCGGCCGCGGAAAAGCTGATTCCAAAGATTTAACCAAATCTAACCTGGCTGCTTAAAGTCTGATAATTACCACCATTGGATGAGATAAATCAATGACTCCAGGGGGAGCAGATCTTTGTTGGTTGTCAATTTGTAGAAATTTAGAGAAGATAGAACTGTCGTGATCAGGTAAGCATCCTGGCAGTAATAACAGATTTTGCACCAAAAGGAGGGCTGGCCTTTCAGAGCAAAAAATGAACAAAGACGACACACCTGAGCTATTTTCAGTCATTGCCAAAAATTATGATTTCTTAAATCACCTGTTGAGTTTTAATCTTGACCGCTCCTGGAGACGGAGGCTGGTCAGCCTGTCGTGCTTCCGGCCCGATAGCAGAATCCTCGATGTCTGCACCGGCACAGGAGACATAGCCATAGAGTTCGCCCGCCGCGGTGCCCGAGACATTACGGGGATTGACCTTTCATCTGGAATGCTCGCCCGGGCACAGCAAAAAATAGAAAAGCTGGATCTGGCCACAATAATCAAACTCGAAACAGGGAGCGCCCTCAACCTTCCATATGCTGATAAGACTTTTGACCTGGTGACCATTGGTTTTGGTCTGAGAAATCTTCCTGACTATGCCCGAGGAATAAGCGAAATGGCACGGGTTCTCAAGCCTTCAGGGCGGTTGTTCATCCTTGAGTTTTCGCTTCCGCCAGATAAGCTGACTTATGGCTTTTATTCTTTATACTTGAAAAATTATCTGCCGCTGGCCGGTAGGTTTTTTTCAGGCTCAGCCCGGGCCTACAGCTATTTAGCCTCATCGATTTTTAGCTTTTTGAAGCCTGAAGAGGTGATCGCGCTCATGCGGGAAATGGGCCTCAGGAATCTCTCCTGTCTGAATCTGACGGCTGGAGTCGTTACCCTTTACTCCGGCCAGAAATAGGATTAGAAATAATAATAAATGGAAGCTTTTTCAAGAAAAAAGGCTGCTTCTTAAGTCAAGAAAGAAAGGAGTCAACAACTCATGAAAAACATCCTGGTTACTTTTGATCTCTGGAAGGAAGGATAGAAGATACTGGAAAAAGAACTTGGCCCCCTGGCCAGAATTTCTTATCTTCTGAAAATTATTTTGAAATTGGATGATTTTATTTCCCCGATAACTTGCTTTCTGTGTATTCCAGAAATTCTCTGGCTCTTCTGAGCAATTCTTTTGCTTCTCTTTCACTGATTACCCCAGGTTCATCGTATAGAGTACGGTGACGTTTTCTATTAATTCCGAATCCTTGAACCTGTCTTTCAAGTAGTCGCCAAGGGCGACCGTCCCGTATATGATTTTTTTAAGCTCCGTATAAAAAGGGAACTCCTTAATAACGCTATAGTATTTCAGTGTTCCCTCTTTATGTGATTTTATCAATCCCGCCTTTTCCAGATAACCCAACTCTCGTCTTACTGCATTTAAAGGCTCACCAGTAATCTTAGATATCTCCCTGGTATAAAAACGTCTCTCGGGATTAGTAAGAAATAGCTTGAGCAAATTACGCTTTGTTTTTGAGGTTATAAAATATTCAAGCATAGCTTCTATCGGACACAATTTATGTTCAATCGTATACAAATTGTGTTCAGCTGTCAAGGGAATAAACATTCTTGTTATTTACAGTTGAAAAGTGAACTCTTTACAGTTGAAAAGTGAACTATTGAAGGCTGAAAAGATTGGTCGCAATTGCTGAACGAAGCTCGAACCTTTTTTGAGCAACAATTTCTGCCCTGACGGGCAGAAATCCCACCCATCGTTTCCGCCCGCCCCCGCTTCGCTGGCGAGTCACCGATTTTTATGCCAGCGAAGCTGGCACACTATCAATTTCAAAATTGTCCTATTTTTATTGCAAAATCATCAAAATTGTCAAACCAATATTTTTTGTAATTATCTAAAACCTCTGCTATCCCTCGCTTTGGCTTGAGTAATAGCTTTGTATTTATGACAAATCCGTTGTACGAAAAATCTCTGCTTTCTTTTTGCTCGTCAGTTTCAAATAATCTTGAATACCCGTCAATTTTTCTATATCCGTCCGCGTGTTCAGTTCCTTTCGGATCAACGAACAAAATCAGGTATCGTTTGTCTTTTTGCGCCCAAAAAATGAAATCTGGTTTGAAATTCGCGATTTTATTTTCCTTCGGATTGTAATAAGGAATCAGAACCTCATCCAGCGTTTGGTCAAGTTTTGAAAACATCCACCAATCAAATTGCGTAAATACATTATTTCGTCTGGCAAGATATTCTTCCAGCTGTTCAATGAATCTTACCTCGCTATCAACATTGATAATATGATTGAGATAATCAATTTTTTCAGTTTCTGAAACTATCACTGGAAGGTAGTAATGGTTAGCCAAATACTTGATTTTGATTTTTTGGCTTTTCATTTCGAAACTTCCTGCCTGCTCAAATAATTTCATTTGCCTTTCAAATTCTTTTCTGGGGATTTTGCCATACTGTTTATCTAACTCTTTCTGCCTTTCGGGATAATGCCGGACTTCCTCAATTTTTCTTTTGATTTCTTCGTATTTTTCACCATCGCTAAATCTGACTTTTTTGAAATGCACAATTTCATTTTCCAACTCCTTGAACTTCTCAAGCTCTCTGCTTTTAACTCCAAGATAATCAAAAATCCGGTCAAGAATTAACTCTGGTTCAAAAAGCGATGGTTCATCTTTGCCAAGCGTATAATATCTATTTTTATTTTCCTCTGAAAAACTTTCTTTTGCTTTCTTCAAAACTTTCACTTCACAATCATATTTAGCTAAAGTGATTTTATCACCTAAAAAATCGTAAAATTTCGCTGTTATATCAAAATCTTCGCGGCTGACAGGATATTTTTGCGGGTTTTGTTCTTCGGCAAAGATTCTCTCTGCGGTTTTATAAACCGGTATCAAAAGAAGATGTTTTTGCGCCTCGGGATTTAAAATAAACGCTTCGCCCAGGCTTTTATCTTGCTTTTCCTCTTTCAATGCCTTGATTATTTCCTTTAAGTTTTCGGCGTTAGTGCCAAAAACAAATAAGCTCTCAATCGGTAAAATCAGATCTTTAACTTTTTCAAATAACTGCTCATTAACTTCCCCTGCGTTGAACAAATTTTGAAGCCGCTTTCTTAAGTATTTTTGCGGCTCTATTCTTACGCCTCTGCCAACCGATTGCAGAACGAATTTTTTAGCGTCGCTTCCAACTCCAATATTTACAAACAAAAGTATGTTCGGCCTGTTAGAATCCCAGCCCTCGTAAAAAGAACGCGAGCCCATTAAAATATTTATGTCGGAATCATCGTGATTTATTCGTCTGAAATAACTTTCGTTTTCAAAACTTTCGTTTATTTCGTATCCCTCAAGCTTATCTTTGAGCCAGCCAGAAATATCGCCGATTTTGATTAAGGCAAAGGGCTTTTCAGCAGTCATTAACCTAAAAATCAATTCACTTCTGTTGCCGGGGATTTTCAAAACTTCAATCTTGCCGGGAGTTTCAGCATTCAAGACATATTTCAAAATATCTATGTAATCCAATTTTGAAATCAAGTCTGCGTTGATAGTGCATTCTAACTCCTCAAATTCAAATTTTGCATCATCGCGAAACTCTTGGACAAGTTCTTCTTTTGCTTTTTGAAGCAAGTTCGGCCTAATTTCGTTCTTCGCGACTTTTTCTAACTCTCTAAAAAATAACTCCAAATCAGCATCTTCCACATTTACAGAATTAACAAGTGTCAGAAGAAGCGGGCGGTGGTATAAGGCGCTATTTACCTTTCTGATTTTTTCAAAATACTTGTTGATGTAAGTCAAAAGTAAAAGTGTTTTCAAAACGATTTTTTGCTTATCGATTGGTGCGAAGTCGCCCTGCCCGCGGAACGCACTAATCTCGCTAGAAGATACATAAATATGTTTGCCATATCCTTCTTCAACAAACCTTGATAGATTGAAATTAAAAGCGCAGGTTGCAAAGTCCCTCGGATCGGTAAAGGTAGCAGAGAAATTAAATAAAAATCCGTTTCTTGATAGTATAGAGTACAAAATCTGTCGTTTGCTGTCTTCTTTGTCGCCTTTGTGAGCTTCGTCCAAAAGAATATACCACCGCCCGCCATTATCATAGTTCTGAAAATTCACGATTTTTTCTTTCTGCTCATCGGAAATCAAATCGGAACGATAATAAAAAACAGTAATCTCGTTTTTAGTATATGGCAGGGTTTTTACGCGTTTTACGTCATCATAATCCCTCAAATTTATGAGATTTATTTTTGTGTCAAAATTAAAGCTGTTAAATTCCTCAACATGATTTTTGAATTGGTCCAAAAGGTCATCACGGTGTGCCAAAAATAGAATATCGTTTTTTGGAATTTCATCTTTTGAAATAAGCAGTCCTAAAAGCTCAATCAATTTAACAATAATCAGCGTTTTACCAGAACCCGTTGCCATCCAAAAACTCATTCGATTGATAAAATGCGAAAAAGAAATCTTAGAATCTATGACTGGATAATCTTTGTCATATTCTAAAAGATATTTTGCGGTTTTGCTGTCTTGTTTCTTTTTCAAATTGAAGTCAAAGTTTTCTTCAAATCCATTTAATTTATAGTGATTAAACAAACTTTGCTTATCTGCATTTTTATCTTTAAAAAAAAGCCATAAGCCACGCAAAGCATTTTTAAGTGCATTCTGCTGAAAGTCAAAGAGTGTTTTGTCTTTTGAAAACCCGCTAAAGTCAAACCCTTGCCATGTTATAGGTAAGGTTTCAAAAGAAATATCGTTTATGATATTTTGAAGATAATGAAGATAATGATGAATTTTCTTCTCTTGTCTTTTCATGGATTTCAAATCTTTTAATCTTTTTTCATTTTAATCTTTATATATCTAACCAAATCCGTTTCTCATTGGAAAGTATTCGGAAAGTTTTTCTATATTTAATTCTGATTTAAGGAATTCTGAAGCTTTCATATTTTTGAGAACTATCAAACTCTTATCCTTAATTTTCAATTTCTCACAAACAATTTCTTCCAATTCAGAATCTTTTTTATTTTCCTCAAAAATATTTATTATCAACTTAGCTTTTAGGTTATCTTCTTTTTTCCGAATTGCCTGAGCAATTATACTATTGATATGTTCATCTCCATAGCCATATCCAATTGTAATAATTAATTTTGCCTCTAGACAATATTTTCTAAGTTCGTAAGCAAAAAACAAATAAGGATCTACATATTGAAGTTTGTAATTAGTTCCAAAAATTAAACTTGGTTCTTGAATTTTAGATATTTCATCAGAAAAAGTAAGAATTTCATCTTTAATTTCCCAATCAATCGAGCCGTGCATTTTGTATAAATAGATATTAACTGGGATGTTCTCATTTTTCTCAAATTTTTGCCACTCCCAGTTCCTTGAAGCGTTAAAACCGCGTTCCAAATAAAGTGTTTGTTCTTGTGTGAAAGTTTTCTCTAAACATAAATCGTAATTCAAAGAAAAAACACGTAAAGGATACCCCAGTGATAATTCAAATGCTATTATTTTTTGGTAATAAGATGCTTTTGAATAATCATCAAGTGTAATCCATTCTTTTAATTGTTTTAAAATTTTAGATTTAAAATCTCTTATTTTCTCAAAATTATGGCCACATAATTCCATTATTTTAGAATTCCAACTGCCAATGAATGGATAAATAGGATGCTCTTCCTTTTTTTCCAATTCCGATAGAGTGTTAACTAACCGTTCTATGTTTAATTCTTCCCCATACTTGCCTTGCAATCCATCAGCATAAAGGATTGAGCTTTTTAGAAAATGGTACAGTTCTTTATAGTCCTTCCATTCTCCTTTTGAAATATTCTCCTCAATTTCCTTAACCATATCAATGGAAGTAGGTATTCCAGCTTCTTTACTGCACCCCGCTCCAATTAAGATTAATATATCATCTTCTCTAAAATTATTCATTTTCTTATAATTCTTATAAAAACCAAGGTTTTATGTTTTCAACGTTAATTACGCCATACTGATCAAAATACTTTACGAATTTGGCAACTAATTGAGGATAAAATACAGATATAGGATACATTTTTGCATTGAATCCTCGCCAATTTGCACCAGAAAGATTTAGAGTATCTTGTAAACATTTCATTTTTAGGTCTTTTGTTAGTTCCTCATTACTATAATAAAATTCAATATATACAGGACCTGATATTCTTCTATTTATAACCGGATTATGATATTGCAATCCTTCAAACCAAACAAGAAATTCTTCCGAACTTAAATTTATATAAGTGCTTTCGTATGGAACAAATGAATTTTGGTTAGAATTAAATCCGAAGAAATCGTTATCAATATTAATCCTTATAACAATAAAGGTTTTTGTATTGCCCATTTTTTCTATTGTGTTCTTAATACGATCTAATTCTTTCCTTTTTACTTTAAAAGGTACATGAATAACAAAGTTTTCGAAATTAGGAGAATAATCTTTTATTATCTTTTGAATGCTTTCTTCCAACTGTGATAAGTAAGCACTATTATCCTCAGATTTTCCTAAGATTTTTAACTCTTTATATCTGCCAGAAGAATCAGTAAGCACTGAATATGAAAAATATTTTTTTATTCTGTAGTATTCGCCTTCTTTTATTCTTTCATGGGATTGCCCTATGCCTATGATAAGAGTTCTATGTGTTTCAGGTTTAACCAACCATGGAATACCTCCCAATTTAGAAAATATCTGTAACGCGATTCCTGAAACACTCCATTTAAAAGTTTGTTTGTCTTTTAGTGTCTCGATACTAACAAATTGGATGGGGATACCATCCTTTAAAAGTTCATATTTTATGTAGTAATAGGCTTCGCTGTTTTGTTTTGAATGTATTATAATTGGAAAAGCATCTTTATTATTAGAAAGCTGTTCTTTCATTGTAAGAACAGAATCTTCTTTTTCGTTTAAATCAATAGGAACCCACTTAAAACTAAGATTAGAAACTCTGAAAAACTTAGAGATTCCTTTAAATGTAGGAAACGACTCACCCTTTAGGGCTTTTTCCAAATCGGAGGCGAATAACTTATTTTTTTCTTCAGAGAATAATATCAACTCTATTGGGTTTTCTATTGGGGAATATGGTCCTAATTTATCAATGCCTATAAACTGAGATTTTTCTTCTTTGTCTTCATTGAATAAATAAATCTTTGTTTTTAAAGTATCGGGGGAAACTTCTATAAATCTATCTTCAAGTTCTAAGGATTTATCTCCCACTTCCAGAGGAAATATTTTTGAATAAAATCGTGCTCTAAATAAGTTTAGCTTTTCATATTTGTCTATATAAAAGTTTGCATTACTTTTGTAATTTCTGTCTAAGCTTAAACTTAATCTTTGTATTTCTCTATCAAACGAGATATTGGAATCTTTTATAAATCTAAAATTTACAATTAGTCCTAACTTCTTATTATAGGAATAGTAGTAAGGATTAATTAATAAGCATTCTTTGCCTTTACCTGTATGCTCTTTTAGTATGAGGTAAACAATCTTTCTTTTATATTTCTTTTCGGGTAATATGTAGTCATTGTTTAATAACTTTTGCTTTATTTTTTCTACTATTTTTTGATAAATAAAATATTCAGTAAATGTTAAATTGTAATTTGAAAAGTAGTTAAATATTTCAAAATTTTCTCTTGGATTTAATGATATCAAATAATCACTTCTGTCATTTAAATCTTCGTTTTTTGGAAGTGTATAATGATAAACATCGCTTTCAAGTTGTTCTTTTTTCTCTTTTTTGTATTCCTTACGGTATATATTGAAAGAGAAATTTTCAGATTTAAAAGGTAAAAAGTTCAATAAAATCTTTTGTTCCATATCACCACCAAATCAATGGTTTAATTAACTTATAATCCAAATCTTTAATATTGATTTTTGTTCCATCTTCAAATTCTACTTCACTGTCATTAATTTTCTTAATCCATTTGCCTGTTAAGTTAGACAAGGTTTCGGCAATGTCAATGTTCGGATAAAGTTTTGTTAAATCAACTTTGACTTTGTTGTTCTCATAATCAATTTCCAGTGCCTTGAGCATTTTTTCATCTTTCATAAAGACATATTCCTGATAGGGAGATCCGTTGGGAACATTCAATAAATCTCCATCTTCATATTTACAATTTGCCAGCGCTTCTTCGTACTGCTCAAGTTCGTAATACTTGAAAAACCCACCGCCTTGATAATTTAAATCTCTAGCAAGTTTTGTCGGCTCACGATGTCCGCTCCCGGCTAAAACCATTTTCATTTTTCCTAAAATTCCGAATTTTAGAACTCTTACAACCCGTTGATTTTTAGTGTCTTTTATTATTTCTAAAACTTTAAATTTGTCTTCGCTATCATTAATTTCTTCGTCTGTTTTATCTATCGTCATGATATCTTCGTAAAAATCGCTAAACACCTTACCCATTTCAACTCCTATCCATTTTTTAGATAACTTATGAGCTATTGCTGTTGTTGTGCTACTACCCAAAAAGAAGTCTAATATAAAATCATTTTCGTTCTTTTTCGTTGAACAATCGATAATTCTAGCTATAAGTTTTTCTGGTTTTTGAGATGGAAAATATACTCTTTCTTTTGCAGACATTATTGTAGAGTATGAAGGGATATTCCACCAATCCCCTAAAATTTTACCTTCATAATCTTTTTTATGCCTATCATTCTCATTATTTTTCTTTTCGGTATATTGGATATTAAATATTGAGTTGTCTTTGTCTTTGCAATAAAAAAGAATGTTATCGTGATTTTCTTTAAATTTATTCTTAGCAATTCTTGGTTTCTCGTATCCCCAAATTATTTCATTCTTAAAGTTGTCGTCACCTAGTATTTTATTTAAAATTATCCTCGCTAGATAACCCGCATTTTTGTCTAAATGAACAAAGTAATTACCTGTTTTTGATAAAAAATCTTTCCCTAGATGCAAGCGGTCTATCATCAACGATAACCAACTTGAATCCTGAAATCTATCAACATAAGGGAAATCTTCCCCGGTATTAAACGGCGGGTCAATGTAAATTGTCTGCACTTTTTCTTTGAATTTCGGCAGGATTGTATTTAATGCCTGATAGTTTTCGCTCTTTATCAGCCAACCGTCTAAGGATTTGTCCAAATCCTCAAACTGGCTCAAAATCTCAAGCTCTAAATCCTTAAGATACTTTGTATCAATCGGCAGGTGCTCATATTTTTTGGATAAATGCTCTCCGGTTAAATCAGTTTCAAAAATATCATTTATTGTAAATTCTTTATCTACTATACCTAATTCCTGCCATTCTTTTATTTGGGTTTTTATGCCTTCGGCTTCGAGGATTTTTTCAATTAAGGAATATGAATTCCCGTTTTCACGGTAATGACAGGCGGAGAGAATTCTATCCAGTGTAATTACATAATTTGAGTTTTTTACAAACTTTGGCTTGTTCCAGATTTTTACCAGCTCATCTTCAAACTGCGAGATAAAATCAATAATTTTAAAAGCAATATCTTTGAGGATTTGCAGTTGATTGACTCTATCCGCGCCCCACTCTTTGGCACCTTCCCAAAAATACTGATAACTCCAGAGTTTAAACTGCTCCTGCAAAAATGCTTTAGCGTTTTTATTGATGAAGAAATCGACCTCACTTTGTCTTTCAAAAACTCTAAAAGCGCGCTCCAATTGTTCTTCCGTAATCGCAATGCCTTTTCTCTTTATTGCTTTTAATATCTCGTCTTGTTTTGTTTTTGTGCCTTTTTCTGAATATGAAACATCAAAAACAATGGTTCCATCTTCGTGGATTTTATTTAACTCAAAAATCAAAGATCGTTTTTCGTTAGCTTTTTTGCTTTCTATCTTTGAAGCGTCAAAGTAAAACTTAAATCCGTCAAACTCAACTGGCAAACTTCTAAAAATCCTGTCAGTTTTAACATAGTAGAGCATCTGTGTTTTCCAGAAGAGGATGACATCCTTTTCATCTGTATAAACCTTTTCGTAGATATTGTTATGAAAAGGCGTGGAGTTGAAATAGATTGAGCCGCTTTCGGTAAAATAGCGGCTGAAAAAGGAATAAAGTTTGTCAAAGAGTTCATCCCTGAATTTAGGGTGGCTTTTTAAGGCCGCTTCGATATCTTTTTTTAGGATGTCTTCAATCTTGCGGTAGTAATTTGATTTTATCTTCATCAAATTAACAAAACCACCTTGGCCCTCAATCTTGGCGCCGATAAATACATCTTGCAGTGCTTTGTAAAATTTTTGTTCTTTGGTCATAGCTAAATTACCTTAATAAATCATTGACCGAAACATTAAGGGCTTTGGCTAATTTTTGAAGCGTATCAATTGAAGGGTTGGTGATACCGCCCGACTCCAACTTTATGACCGTGTTATAGGAAATATCAGCCAATTTAGAAAGCCGGTCTTGCGATAAGCCCTTTTGTTTTCTTAATTTCTTTATATTTTTGCCTATCAGCGAAATCTCTTTTGACATTGTAGTATTAAAATAATAGTATGTATCTATAGAGTAATCACAATCTACAATTACGATACAAAGTTATTTTGATAATGTAAAGAGAATTTTGGGGAGTTTAATTTCAAATGCCTGCTCCGTCTGGGTTGGGAAGCGGCTCGTCCTTGCGTCAGTAGAAAGACAAAGACCGCAAAAATTGATTCCTTAAAAGAAAAAATTTTTTGCGTGCGCCCATTAAAAGAAAAAGAACTTTTTTGCGGACTTTGCCTGCTTCGCCAGAGGCGGAGCGAGCAAACCCTTTCCCCTGAAAATTTGAAATGTCTGAATTGGTCGGGGAGGTGGGATTTGAACCCACGACCCCAGCGTCCCGAACGCTGTGCGCTAGCCAGGCTGCGCTACTCCCCGGCAAAAAGCCATTATAAATAAGTTATCCGCCTCTGTCCAGCCTTTGAGGGGATTAGCCCCTGGTAGGAAAGAAAACGAAATGTGATTATTTCATGGGTTTAGAGACCTGATCAAAAAAAACACCGGTGACTCTTCGGCCTGATTGAGAAGAATTATAAAAAAGAGCTATAATTAAAATATAACAGAATCGGAGGAAGTATCATGGGAGAGGTTATTTTTGGCTTTAATGTCGAAATTGTCTATGAGCCAGGTAAAGGCCTTGAAGTCTGCCTGAAACACAGAGGGAATCTCTCTAAAAAAGCCAGGCAGCACTTAGCTCAGGCCGGGAAAGAGTTATCATTAGCCTTAAATTACCTGACCAGGTTAGAAGAAAAAGGCCGGACAGGAACGGCTAAGAAAAGACAAAAAATCGAAATTAAGGAGGTTACGAGTGAAAAAAATAAAATTTCAACAGGGAATTGAGCTTGAAAGGACCGAAGAGGGCGAATATCTGCTCAGATTTAAGCTGCCCAGCTTAGATCTTGATTCCGAGCCAGTCTCGAGCCATTTAAAACAGGCTAAGAAAGAAGTCCTTCTGGCTGTCAGGAACCTTCTGGATAAAGCTATTGAGCAGACTGAAGAAAAACCAAAATCTAAAGCCAGAAAAGAAAAAGAGGTCAAATGAGCCGCATCTTGCTTTTTACCGGAAAAGGCGGCACCGGGAAAACCACGGTCAGTGCTGCCACCGCCGTTTGCGCAGCTAAGCTTGGCTATAAGACTCTGGTTTTAAGTACTGATACCGCCCACAGCCTGGGCGACAGCCTTGACCGGGAGCTTGGCCCCGAGCCAGTCAGGGTTTCCAATCATCTCTGGGCTCAGGAATCAAATATTCTCTACAACCTCGAAAAGCACTGGGGTACAGTCAAAAGATGGCTGGCGGCTCTAATGGCCTGGCGTGGACTGGACGAAGTAGTGGCCGAAGAGGTAGCTGTTTTCCCTGGCATGGAAGAGCTGGCCAACCTTCTCTGGGTTTATTATTATGAACAGGAAAAAAATTATGACCTGCTGGTTGTGGACTGCGCGCCAACAGCTGAATCACTGCGTCTTCTGACTCTGCCAGAGGTAGCTAAATGGTGGTTTAATAAGCTGATGCCGGTCGGAAGGCGGCTGATGCCCATTACGACACCCATCGTTAATAAGTTCACCGACATGCCCCTGCCTGACAAAGAGATTCTGGGCAGCATGGAAGAGCTTTTTCATGAGCTGGATGGCTTACGGGCTCTGCTGACTGATCCGAAGACGACCAGCATTCGCCTGCTGCTCAACCCGGAAAAAATGGTAATAAAGGAAGCCCAACGGACTTATAGTTACCTCAATCTCTATGGCTATGCCATAGATGCAGTTGTCTGTAACCGTCTTATTCCGGCCACAGCTGACGGAACTTATTTTGAAAAATGGAAACAGGCTCAGGCAGAATATCTTCAGGACATTGAAGAGCGGTTTTCTCCCTTGCCGGTGATGAAGGTGCCGCTGCTGGAAAGCGAGGTTGTTGGGCTTAAAAAGCTGCGTGAAGTTGGCGAATATCTTTACGGCGTGAATGACCCGGCACGTGTCTTTTTTGAGGGACAACCAATTAGCATTGAGCACAACGATGGCCTCTACACCCTGACCTTAAAGCTGCCTTTTGCCTCCAAAGGGGATGTTTCTTTGTTGCGGAGTGGCGACGAACTGGTTGTCACCATCGGTAACCAGAGGCGGAGTATTATTCTTCCTCAGGTCCTGCTCGAACGGCAGGTGAAAGAGGCTAAGTTTGATTCCGGCCAGCTTCAGATCAGATTTAAAGAAGATTAAAAGAGGTGTTTTGCTAAGGCGGTGTCTGCTGTCGCCAAAATTAAGAAGCAAAAGCCAGAAAATCTAATCAAGGCAGAATAATTTTAAGGAGAAGCTATTAACTTGGACAAGGACGCTAAGCCCCTATCGAGAAAAGAATTTTTAAAAACCTCGGCGGCCGGGATCTTAGGAATTTGCTTTTCCTCCATCAGCGTTAAAGATTCTAATTCCGCGGGCCAGAAGAAAAATGAAGAAAGGCCGGGCCTGGCCGAACTGGGGAGAACCGGGATTAAAGTCACCCCCCTGGGATTTGGTGCCTCCAGGACAATGGAGCAGTCACTGGTCATGGCGGCCCTCGAAGCCGGTCTAAATTTTCTGGACACGGGCCGGTCTTATTTTCGGGGACAGAATGAAATGATGATCGGCCGGGCTACTGCCGGTCTTAGAAAAGAAGTCGTTATTCAGTCTAAACTGGATCTGGGCTTAACCAGCCAGCAACTTAACTCACCGGCAGAAATAAAAAGAGCGGTAGCTGAAATGGAAGCGTCACTTCAGGCCAGTTTGCGGGCTTTGCAAACTGACTATCTTGATATCATGTTAATTCATGGAGCAGTTTCTCCAGAGGTTATCTTCCAGGAAGAGGTCAGGCGATTTTTTGAAGACGCCAAAAGAAAAGGAACCATCAAAGCCCACGGTTTTTCCTGCCATACCAATCAAGTTGAACTACTCCGGGCAGCGAATAAAAAATTATTCTATGACGTAGTCATGCTGCCCTATAATCACCAGGGTGCCTACGTTCATGCCAACACCGGCCGGCCGGGCAAGTGGGATCAAGTAGCGCTCGAAGAAGAAATGGATAAAGCCCGCCAGAATGGGCTTGGTCTAATAGCCATGAAGACCTGTTCGGGTGGCCAGTTGGCGGCCGGTCCAGGAGCTGAACCTACTTTTGAAGAAGCCTTAAGATGGATTCTAAGACGGAGCAAAGTTCACACCATGGCTGTCGCTATGGCTAATTACAATCAGTTGAAGGAAGACCTCCAGGCTCTCCAATAATTGCCAGTGATGGCCGCGGGCTCTGGCCATCCGAAGCTACCGGTCTATTAACAGCTTTTACCGGATTTGCGGCCAACCTCCTATCTTGTTATGATTATCCACTAACATTCAGAAAGGAGGATCACCATGCGGCGATCAATGATTAAAAGCCAGACGAAAACGATCCTTATAGCTGGTTTGATTCTGGCTATGAGTTTCACCGCTATAGCCGGCCAGGTAAAAGACGCGAAGAAAGCGGCCCAGAAAGAACAGCCAATCTTCACAGATTATGCAGCTGCTCTGATCAGTAAGCCGCCGGCCAGGCTCATGCTTGATCCTTTTTATGAAAAATACTGTGAGGCCATGGGTATCCCGATCATTGCTTCCGGTCAGGTATCAGATCTGGCCATGCTCATTGCCCGGGACATCATCATTCATATGCTGTCAGAACGGCCTGATCTCAGGGCTCAACTTGTCCTGGAAGGACAGAAGGTTGGAATAATCGGCCAAGAGCAGCAGATGTCGGATATCCCTGAATATAAAAATTTAAAGAAGCCGCAGCTGGGCGACCGGCGGTTGACTTCGCAGGAAATTGCTGAGTATGAAAAGATAAGCAAGCTATCCGATGCTGAATACTGGAACGGGCGGGCCAGAGGGCTCGGTGGTCTTTATACCACCTGCGGCGAAGAGAACCTGCTGGGCATTCCGGGCACCCGTTATTTTGGCGAACAGATTCTCGTTCATGAATTCGGTCATGCTATCCACCGGGCCATCCGGCGGGCTGACCCGCAGCTGGCGGCTGATATTGAAAAAGCTTATGCCGACTCCATGGCCCTGGGATTATTTAAAGGACAATATGCCTCGACCAATTCCGACGAATACTGGGCGGAGGGAACACAATTCTGGTTCTGGTCAAACTTTGAATATAAAGATGGCGAGAAAGTGGTTTATTCGCCGGCTGAACTTAGAAGCTACGATCCAGCCCTTTACGAACTTTTGAGTCGAGTCTATCCGAGCTCCCATCATCTGCCGCTTGATCCCTTCTGGAATTTTAAGGCCAGACTGGCTGAAAAGACGGCGAAGCCTTGAATTTGCGGCTTGCTTAACCTGATGAGCTTGATTAACTGGCTCCGATAGTTTTATTCTAAGAAACAGCCGATCAGGAAGGAGGAATAAATAATGCGTTTTTTCCAAGGAAAGACTTTTTATTCTCTGGCACTGGGCACGCTTATTGGCGGCCTTTTAGGATTAGCAGCTGGTTGCAGCCAGGGCATCCACAGCCCGGCAGATCAAGCCCGGCTGAAATTTGCTATTTCTTTTCCGGCTGAAAGGTCAGTCAGCCCGCTGGATGGACGGCTTCTTTTGCTTATTTCCACTGATGATAAAAGAGAGCCACGTTTTTCAATAAATGATAGTGCCGGCACCCAACAGGTTTTTGGAATAGATGTAGAAGGGTTGGCGCCGGAGCATGAGGCCGTGGTTGACGGGACAGCTTTTGGTTACCCGAGGCACAGCCTGGCGGCTATTGAACCAGGCGAATACTGGGTGCAAGGCGTGCTCAACATTTATCAGACATACCATCTTAAAGACGGCAGAACACTAAAACTCCCTCCCGACCGCGGCGAAGGTCAGCAGTGGAACCGCAAACCCGGCAATCTTTACAGCCAGCCGGTTAAAATGCGCCTCGACCCACAGAGGTCTCAGACGATTAAAATTTCTCTCGATCAGGTCATGCCGGAAATCCCTGATCCGCCTGAAACCAAATTCATCAAGCATGTCAGAATTCAGAGCAAGCTCCTGACCGATTTCTGGGGGACACCGGTTTATCTTGGAGCGCATGTTCTCCTACCGGCCGGCTTTGAGGAACATCCGCAAGCCCGCTATCCACTCATTGTTTACCACGGGCATTTTCCTTATACCTTTGAAGGCTTCCGGGAAGAGCCCCCTGATCCGAACCTTGAACCGGATTATAATGAGCGATTTCATCTCCGCGGTTACAACCGAATTGTTGAGGAAGAAGCTTATGCTTTTTATAAATACTGGACAGCCAGCGACACGCCGCGTTTTCTCATTATTGAGATTCAGCATGCCAATCCTTTTTACGATGATTCCTATGCAGTCAACTCTGCCAATCTCGGTCCCTACGGTGATGCCATTAACTACGAGTTAATTCCATATATCGAGCAGAAATTCCGCGGCCTGGGCGAGGGCTGGGCCCGTTTCACTTACGGCGGTTCAACCGGCGGCTGGGAAGCACTGGCCACTCAGGTGTTTTATCCTGATCTCTATAACGGCTGCTGGGCTTCCTGTCCTGATCCTATAGACTTCAGGGCCTACACGGTGGTTAATGTTTATGAACATCAGAATGCCTATTATTTAGAAAGTCGCTGGAAAAAAACGCCTCGCCCGGGGCAGCGCAATTATCTTGGAGAAGTTCTCTGCACGCTCGAAGAATCAAACCACCGCGAGCTGGCTCTCGGGACCAGGACGCGCTCGGGTGACCAGTACGACATCTGGGAAGCAGTCTTTTCACCCGTTGGCCAGGATGGTTATCCACGCCGCATCTGGGACAAACTGACCGGTGAGATCGACCACGAGACTGCTGCCTACTGGCAGGAGCATTATGATCTGCGCTATATCCTCGAGCGGGACTGGAAAACACTTGGCCCGAAGATAACCGGAAAAATTCATATTTACTGTGGCGATATGGACAACTATTACCTCAATAATGCTGTTTACCTCATGGAAGATTTCCTGAAGAAGACAAAAGATCCCTATTATGACGGTGAGGTTGATTATGGTGACCGGGCCGAACATTGCTGGAATGGAGACCATAGCAGCCCGATTTATATCTCACGCCTGCGTTATCACCAGTTGCATATTCCAAAAATCATGGAGCGCATAAAAAAATCTGCTCCGGCTGGCGCCGATCTTTCCAGCTGGCGCTACTAAAAATCGGGACACCCTTAGATTTTCCCTTTTTTTATGACAGAAACGGCTTCTGTCCGATATACCAACACATATATCCATATCCAGACGGAATGGAGTAGCTGCTGACTTAAAAAAGTGAAGCTGAGACCAAGGGTGCCTGCCAGCGAGAAGGCCTGGTAGAAAACGACTCTCATCATGCTACCCACCAGTGCTCTCGGCCTCACAAAACCAGGCGCTTATCTTTCCAGCTGGCGCTACTGAAATCAACACCAATATGAACATATCACAAGAATCGAAAACTGATGGAAGTAGAGATCAGAAGAGAGGGGTAGAGTATGCCAGATCCTGTCTTTCAGGCTGCCAACACTCATGAGGGCGGCCAGGCAAAACTTCAACTAAAGCAGCTAACCAGATTTTCAGCCGTAATCAACGATAAATAATTGGATTAAAGAGGAATTTGAAGCTACCGTGAGCCTGCGCCCGGTGGATAGCATCAAAGCCCAGGAGGATGACCCTGCCTTTTTCCACCTGACAGGCCACCGCGGCCGATTTATATTTCAGTTTTTCACCATTTAAGAGGATTCCGCTCAGGAGTGGATCATAGGCCGGAAACCAGGCTAAGTTCCAGACCTTTTGAGCGATGGCCGACTTAGCATCTTCAGTTTTAATTATCTCGAAAGCCGGGCTGAAATAGCAAAAAATGGCAGCTTCCTCGCCAATACCAAAAGCTTCGGGTCTCGAAGGGTCAACGGCTACTTGAAGAATCGAGCCTGGTGAATAAACCCGGACCCGCTCAGATGACTGCCCGGCTGCCTGGCTTTCGGGGCGGCGCATCCTCCTTGGTTCAATGATGTTTCTTACCGGCAGGCCCAGATTCTCTATGGCAAAATCAGCTGCATTTTCGACCGCTATCAAAGTCCCACCGCTGCGGATAAAAGAGTTGAGAGCGGACACGCCTTCTGGCCCGAGCCCACCTGCATACTCAGGTGGCACTTCGCCCTTTTTCCTGCCCTCCAGAATGATCTGGCTGCTCAGGCTGGGCAGAATAAGATGGGTGAAATTAGACTGGAGCAGGCCGGCTCTTATGTCCGAATTGTGAATAACTTTAAAATCAAATTCGAATTGCTCGAGCACCCAGCGCATCCAGCCTTCATCCATGCTGGCTGTCCAGGGCTGGTAGATGGCCAGCCGATAGGGGATCAGCGGCTGAATCCTGGCCGGCTCAACAGAATTAACACTCTTTATCTCAAGCCCGAGCCCTTTAGCCAGAGTCGCTATTCTGGTCATCTCAATTTTGCCCCTGTCAATGACCAGGCTGCCGGCCGGATAAGTCTGGCCTCCGACCGTAATCGGTCGGTCAATGTAACCAGCTGATATTTTATTTTTGAGCAACCGATTGGCCAGTGTCACTGAGTTATTAAAGCTGCTGCTTACCAGGTAGTACTTGCCGCCGCTTTCGATCTGGCTATCGGGCATTTTGATTGGAGGTAATAAATTCAAATTGGCTTCAAATTTGCTGGTGACCTCGATCACCCTGACTCCCATCTGGAGAGGTAGAGTCCAGCTGGCTTCATCATAAGGAAGATGCTGGGTTGGGTCCTGACCCGGTGGGAGAGGGTAAGCTTTGCTCTCCAGCAAATCTTTGACAAAAGCCCGGTAAGGCTGTGACATAGGAACCACATAAGTTCCGGTCGGATAGTTAATCCCATCAGCTTCAAAGGCTTTAGTTGCCCGGTAAACTTCAGCGCCGTTTTTCTGGATGACCTCAACCAGCTTCAGGGCAGTGGGCCAATCTTTCTGAGCTTCTGGAATAAGATAAGCATAAGGCGGCTCATTCAGTCCTTTTTCTATCTGGCGCTCGGCGAAAAGACAGAAATTCTCCATAAATTTTTCTTTTTTCTCGGCAATTGTTCTCAAAAATGATAGAGCAACAATTTCTTCATATTCGACAATATCGCGCAGCCGCCACCAGCCGCCCGGCCAGGGTTCAAGGTAGGTGGATAGAATATTGTTGCCACTTCCACTTACCCGGATGTCTCCCGGTCTGATAAAAATAGGCGAAGCCAGATTGACGCTGGCTGCCTCGGATAGAATGCCCAGAGCATTATGACGAAGAGGTGCAGCCCGGTTAGCAGTGTTATACCAGGTATCAAAAATGCTGTTGGTGGCCACACCAGTCTTGCCAGCCCGGCTGAGATTAATCACTGCTTCTCCTGTTAGCTGGTAGAGTTCGCGGAGAAGGAGCGGGTCAAGATTGGGATTGACCGGGTCCTGGTAAGGTGGGAGGAAAATCCTGGGACCGTTTGATCCCATCTGATGCACATCATAAACGAGAAGAGGAAACCACTCCTGATATAGGACCCTGGCCATCAGCTGGGTTTCTTTCTGGGTCAGCATGAACCAGTCGCGGTTGTTGTCATGCCCGGTGTAATAATGGTAAAGCCAGGGCAGGCTGCTTCCCTCATAAGGCGTCCCCAGAGTTTTGTAATACCAGTCGCTGACCAGATCAATGCCGTCTGGATTGGCCGAGGGAACGAGCAGGAGAATTACCTGGCTCAGGATTTTTTTAGTTTCCTCCGAATTATCACTGACCAGTTTATAAGCCAGTTCCATGGACATCTGGGAAGCAGCGATTTCAGTTGAATGAATAGAGCAGCTGATATAAACGATTGCCTTACCTTCTTTTATGAGCAAAGCTTTTTCTTCTGGCTTAAGCTGCCTGGGGTCATGGAGCTGCTGATGGATTTTTTTGTATTTTTCGAGGTTAGTAAAATTTTCTTCAGCGGTAATAATGGCCATGACCAGAGGCCGGTCAAGAGTGGTCTGGCCCAGTTCGACTAATTTAAGGCGGTTTGAGGCCTGGCTGAGCAGCTGAAAGTAGTCAGTTATCTGTTTCCAGTTGGCCAGCTTAAAATCCTGACCGGGCCGAAAACCAAGAAACTTTTCAGGTGACACGATTTCAACGCTGAATGAATTTAGAGGAAGAAGGACAATAAACAGAAACAGCCATAAGATAGAGATAGTAACCTTAAAATAATAATTCTGGCCTGACTTCTGTTGGGGTACTATTTTCATCCTTTTATGCTCCTTATTTAAGATATGCTCATTTAAAAATAAGGCAGGCCGCTCTCAGGAAGGTTGATGAACACTGGCTGATTTTAGATGCTGTTCTAGCCAACTTATCTTTCCATCTAACAGAGATGGGCGCGGCCAATTGTTGTCTCATTTTAATGATTAATTCACTCTGACCACTCAAACAAATAATATATATTTATCAGCGGCCATAATTCAAACAGAAAAATCTGGATCAAGTCCAATTCATTTTGTCGGTTAATAACATACTCTCCGTTATTCAGACAGAAGAAGGGCCAGCCGGGGCTTTACCCTCAGTCCGGCTGCTTTGATTTAAGTTAGCTATTTAATAAACCAGTTAAAACTTGCCGTGATCAGCCCTGGCTGAGTTTTTCTTTAAATCCTCTGATCCCGCTTATCATTCTGATGACTTCTTTCCGGAAAAGAGCCACTTCTTCGGGCAAAGCCGAAACCCAGTCCGTATGCACAGCCTTGTTTCTGGTCTCCCACCAGCCGATTATTTCTTCTTTTTGCTGTTCTCTGAGATATTTTTTTTCACCAAGCTCCTCCAGCCGGCTTCTAAAGTCTCTCGCTCTATAGCCTTTATGCCTGGGGATGACCTTCCCATACAGGTTATAGATGAGATTTTCAAGCTCCTTTCCGGCCAGGAAACCAGCCACTTCCGGATCAGTTTCGAGAAAACATTCAGCCAGATCTAAATAAGAGACATTTTCCCTTCTGATATTTTTTAAAGCATGTCGCGCAGAGATTCTTTTGACTGCGTTGGGCTCATTTATATAATCCAGGTAAATCTGGTGGTAATCTGAATTATTTCGAAGCCAGTCTTCATTTAAAATGGCCGACAGAGCCCACAGAGCCATGTCCACTTCAGCTGAGGTGTCAAAACCATAGCTTTCTTTAAGTTCGCTCAGGTCATCCAGATAACACAGGTATTTTTTGAGAGGTGTTTCAGCTTTAATTGATAGCAGATTTTCCACCGGAGCGCTGTAAATTCCATAATGCGCCGGACACATAATGCGCAGCAGACAGGACATAATTTCAATGTTCTTAAAAATCTCGAATAATTTCTGAACGAGTCCGGTGTCCTTCGGTTGAATATTTTTAAACAGCCCCTTTAAAGAATCTATTTCCTGCGGGCTCAATTCGGGCATCTTCCACCAGGCCGGAAAGAGTTGATCACGTTTGATAATTTCAAGATGTTTGAGGCCGAATTCTTCCTGCCCTTGGCGAACCGGTTCCATAAGTTTTATCAGCTGAGGGAAATTAAGCGTGCCGCCATATTTCAGACGGCCGATTTCATCATATAAAGGAAGAAGCTGTTTTAAATCGAATCCCGACATCTTCAGCCTGCTCTCCTTTTATTGGTTGACTATTTATTGAGCTCGGGTGAACTGGTTGCCCTGGCCTGTTTTCCACCGGGCAGCCAGGACTTGTAGCAATTTAACTACCTTTACCAATTAAATCAAAAATTAAGCTGCCAGGCAATATATTTGCTCAGAAGATTTTAATTTGACATTGTCGGAGGACTTGACTTATCATTTGAGGCAAGAGGGACCGCCAGAATTGAGGCCTCAACACTCCTTAAGTTTAGCTATGGAATAATCGAAAGCTTGACCGTTTCTGTATAATAATATAATAAAAAAGAGGCAGGTTTTTTGGTCAATAGTTTTAAAAAGAGAATCTAAAAGGAGTGAGGTGGAAAGATGAATAAAAAATATCAATGCTCGGTCTGCGGCTATATTTATGATCCGACGGCCGGAGATCCATCTTCCGGCGTGCCGGCCGGGACTGCGTTTGAGGATTTGCCCGATGACTGGGTTTGCCCGGTCTGCGGCTCAACCAAAGACAAATTTCGGCCAATCGACTGATTTAATCAAGACCGAATAGAAAATTTGCTAAGGAGAAATAATGGATATAAAGCAGGTGGAAGGAAGAAAAGCTGGCAAGCTGATGCTTTACGCAATCAGTACCTGTCCCTGGTGCCAGAAAACCAAGACTCTCCTGAATGAATTAGGCGTCGAATATAGCTACATTGACGTTGATCTGGTGCCGGAGGAAGAAGAAGACAAAATCAGACGGGAAGTGGAGAGGTGGAATGACAGGCTGTCTTTCCCAACCCTGGTGATTGACGACGAGGAAGTCATCATTGGCTTTCAGGAAGAAAGAATCAGGCAGGTCCTGAAAGGGAAAAAGCAGTGAATGAAATCAGCCCGGAGAAAATTCAGAAATATTATCACCAGCTTCTGACTGAAGCCGAAAAAGCTGGCTATCATCTTAATTCTGATCTGGATTTAACCCTTGAGCTGGTCAAATCGCTGCTGACCAATGAAGAGAGATACGGTTATCAATCCTGTCCCTGCCGCTGGGCTTCTGGTCTTAAAGAAGAAGACCGGGATATTGTTTGCCCCTGTGATTACCGTGACCAGGACCTGGCCGAATATGGCCGTTGCTATTGTGCTCTTTATGTTTCAGCTAAGGCCACCAAAGAAAACCTGAGCCAGCCTATTCCCGAGCGGCGGCCCTCTAAGGAAGAGAGAAAGAAAAAAGCAGAGAAGGAGATTTCTCATCCATCTTCACTTTCCTTACCGGTCTGGCGATGCCAGGTGTGCGGTTATCTCTGTGCTCGCCAGGAGCCGCCGGAGGTCTGCCCGATCTGCAAGGCTACTAAAGATAGATTTGAAAGATTCTATTAAAATTTCAGGAGGGGAAAAATGACAGGGATTAAACCCAAACACTGGGATCATGAAGCCGACGTCCTGGTTATAGGCAGTGGTGCTGCAGGTTCCTCAGCTGCTCTTTCTGCCTTTGACAAGGGGGCCAGGGTAATTATGCTGGAGAAGAGGAACCGCTACGGCGGAACCACCGAGAAATCGGGTGGGGTATTCTGGATTCCGAACAATTCTTTTCTTCGGGCCGGAGGAGTGAAGGATGCCAGAGTAGATGCCATCAGATATATGGCCCGCCTGGCTTATCCGACTCTCTATAATCCGGAGGATTCAAACTTTGGTCTTGATAAAAATCAGTATGAGTTGATTGCTACCTACTACGACCAGGCAGCGGTGGCCATTGAGAATCTTCAGAAAATGGGAGCCCTTGATCCAACCCCATGGATAGCCTGGGATGGTCAATTCATGCCTGACTACTTTGCTCACTTCGAGGAAAATAAAGTGCCACGAGGAAGAGCCCTTGTTCCGAAAGACCCCAGGACAGGAAAAGGTGTGGTTGGCGGCGTGGAATTAATCAGACAGCTGAGAACAGCGGTGGAAGCCAGAGGTATTCCTGTTTTTCTGAGACACCGTGCCCATAGATTAATCACCAATGAGAGCGGTCAGGTGGTAGGAGTTGAAGCCCTCAATGAAAAATCGGAAGCCGTTTATTTCCGGGCAGGCCGGGCCGTCATCTTTGGCAGCGGCGGGTTCACTCACAACCCTGAGATGAGACTCAATTATCTCCGGGGACCGGTCTATGGAGGCTGTGCGGTTCCAACCAATCAGGGTGACTTGATCTCCATGGCCTCTGAGGTCGGAGCCAAGCTTGATAATCTGGCTCATGCCTGGTGGGCCCAGGTTGTGCTGGAGGAGGTTCTGGCTAATCCCAGTCCTCCGACTGGTGTCTTTTTTGTGCCAGGAGACAGTATGATTGAGGTCAATAAATACGGTCAGCGGGTGATGGATGAGAAGGCTGTTTACAACGAGAGAACCCAGGTTCACTTCGTCTGGGATCCGCTAAAAGGAGAGTATCCAAATCTTTTTCTGTTCATGATTTATGATGAACGCGCGGCCAGAATAGGGGGAATAGGCCCGCTGGGGACTCGTTATCCAATTCCATCCACAGGCGAGCAGAATCCTTATGTCATTAAGGGCGGGAATTTAGAAGAGCTAACCACAGCCCTTGAAGCTCGCCTGAATAAGCTGGTCAGCCGCACCGGCAATTTTCATCTCGACCAGAGTTTCCTGTCCAATCTTAAAAAGACTATTTCTCGCTTTAATGAATATGCCAGTAAAGGCGTGGATGAAGAATTCCACCGGGGCGAAGTGCCGATTGATCTGGCTTACAATGGTCCACGGGCTGAAGGGAATGACAGACCAAATATTACCATGTACCCGATTTCTGCTGAGGGACCTTATTATGCCATTATCCTGGCCGGCGGCACGCTGGATACCAAAGGCGGCCCGAAAATCAATCCCCGGGCTCAAATTTTAAACAGAGATGATGAACCAATTCCTGGCCTTTACGGGGCAGGGAACTGCATTGCCTCTCCGGCCGGACAGGCTTACTGGGCTGGAGGCGGGACAATCGGGCCGGCTCTTACCTTCGGTTACATAGCGGCTATCAATGCCGTCCTTGAACCGGAGAAAACTGAGTAAAGTTAAGTCCAGGCCTTATTAAGCACTGGATTTGATTAGTGGCCTGGTCATTCTGACTGACTTAGTGAAGGTGCCAGGCTGTTAGAAGAGCAGGTCTGACCGGCTGGTTATTAGCTTGGAAGTCAGCGCGGCAATTTCCGAATTGTGTTTCTCTTGCCTGCCTTAGCGGCTGTTGTAAAATAAAAAAAGGCTAAAGGAAATAAAAGAACAAGAAAGAAATAAGCTAATTAATGACCTTAATCATTAATAGGAGGGAGAAATGAAAATTGCCAGGGGAACAAAGCTTTCAAATTTTTATCTAATTCTGCAGGGAGCGGTTCTGATTATTTCAACTGCTTTCTTGGTTCTGCCGGCATCGGGCGTAATAACCAGCTCTAATCCGGCCGGCCAGCAAACGAACCCACCGATAACCATCAACAAGGTCAGGGACAATATTTATATGATAAAAGGCGGCTCGGGAGCTAATTGTTATTTTCTGGCCGGAAAGAAAACCAACCTTCTCATCGATGCCAAGATGAGCCCGGAGTCTTTGAAAGAGATGCTGACTGAAATTCAGAAAATATCGGCGAAACCCCTTTCCCTGGTCATTCTTACTCATAGCGATGGTGATCATGTCAACGGACTCAGCGGACTGCCTGGTGGCGTCAAGATTCTGGCCCATAAAAAAACCTATGAGGAGATGCTGCCGGCTGTCGAGCAGAGGCCAGAACTTAAAAACTTTTTACCCTCGGAAACTTATGAAGGTATTAAAAATCTTGATTTTGAGGGAACCAAGCTTGAACTCAGGAATTTTGGTCCGGCCCATACCCGCGGCGATACAGTGATCTTTATTGCGGTGAGTAAAGTGGCGATAGCTGGCGACCTGGTTTTTATCGGGCGGGATCCGCTCATTCATAAGCAGAAAAATGGCAGTTTTTTCGGGCTGATCAAAACTCTGGAATCAATGCTGGCTTATAAACCCGAGATAGAATTGTTTTTATCGGGCCATGCTGACCCAGCCAGCCGACAGGAAGTATCGGAGTTAGTCAAATCTCTTAAAGAAAAGGAAGCCAGGGTGAGGGGAATGATTCAGCAGAAAAAGACACTGGAGGAAATAAAAGCTGCTTTCGGTGTAGGGCCAGCTTCGGCCTCTTCGCGCCGCCCGTCGCTCATTGAAATCATCTATCAGGAAATTACAGAAGAAAAATAAGCTTGAAGCTCAGGATGTAATTGTTATAAACTAAGAGCATCAGTAAAAAAACAAAAAGGAGGAGTGTGCCATGAAAAAATGGATGCTTGTTTGCCTTGTTCTCTGTCTGGCCTTAATGAATTTTGGTTGTGCCAGCTGGAGCAAGACGGCTAAAGGAGGGACTATTGGAGCCGCCGGAGGTGCGGTGGTTGGCGGAGCCATCGGTAAAGCTGCCGGTAACACCTTGATCGGAGCTCTCGCTGGAGCAGCTCTGGGCGGAGCGGCCGGCGCCTATATCGGTCATCAGATGGATAAACAGGCTGAAGAGATGCAACGGGATCTTCAGGGAGCCAAAATTGAAAGAGTAGGCGAAGGAATAAAAATCACTTTTGATTCAGGACTTCTTTTTGATGTTGATAAATACGACCTAAGGCCGGCCAGCCAGGAAAATCTGACTAAACTGGCGACTATTCTCAATAAATATCCGGATACCAATATCATCATTGAAGGCCACACCGACTCAACAGGTTCTCGTGAGAATAACATGACTCTATCAGACAATAGAGCCAAGACGGTAGCTGCCTATCTGGCCAGGCAGAACGTCCAATCATCGAGGTTCACGGTCATGGGCTATGGCCCGGACCAGCCAGTTGCTTCTAATGATACGCTGGAAGGGCGTCAGTTAAATCGTCGTGTTGATATTGGGATCATCGCCAATGAGAAATTGAAAAAGGCCGCCCAGGAACAAGCAGGAAAATAAAGTAATCTACCCTTTGTTATTTTTTGTCGGGTTCATAAACAATTTCTATCGGTAGCCAGGTAATATCGTCGTCTATCAGGACATAATCATTACGTGGAATTTTCTGGCCGGCTTTAAGCCAGGTGATATCATCATCGATCATTATGTGCTGTGTTCCTTTTGGCACTCTAACCATAGGTGAAAGGCCTTTGCCTTTTAATGTTACCCGGCTGCTGGTGACTATCACCTGGTTATTCTTTTTTGAGTCATAAATTCCAATAAAGCCTGGTGATTTACCCCTGATATTCATTCCGGTAATTTCTATTATTTTCTTATCGGGCAGAAGAAACCGGAAATGCCCCGAGCCGATTTTTTCTACGGTGGCCTCTTTGGAAATGGTGATTTTTTGGCAGCCATGACGGGAAGTGTAGCCAGAAAACACAGCAAAATTCCAATGGCCAGAGATTTTTTTAACATTTAAATCCTCCCCCTGATAAAGAAATTGAAGAGAAAGAAGTGGCTAATCTGGACAGCAGAAAAACACCTGACCGCTTCTTACAGCCAGCTTCTTTTTTTAGTCCTGACAATAATTTAACACCGTATATTGGAAAATAAATAAAAGCCTTTTGCTCAGGCGGCTAATTCCACCACCGTTTTGCGGCAGGCAGAGACAGAGCGGAGAGGAGGCCATACAGATAGTTATCCTTAGCCGACAACCATCTTCGTAAAGGGATAGACATAAGCCTGAAGAAACACAAAAAGGGAAACCAGAGCAGCCAGAAGCAGGCTGTGAATAAAAACATAACGCAGGATATTCCCTTCATGCCCATACCATCTCGTGGCTGTAGCCGCCACGACAATGCTCTGAGCGTCAATCATCTTGCCCATTACTCCGCCAGAGCTGTTAGCCGCCGCCATCAGGACCGGGTTTAAACCGAGCTGTCCGGCCGTGATTTTCTGGAGGCTGCCGAAAAGAACATTCGATGAGGTATCAGAGCCGGTTAAAGCCACGCCCAACCAGCCCAGCATTGTTCCAAAGAAAGGATAAAGAACGCCAGTTCGAGCGAAAGCCAGTCCGAGAGTGGCATCCAGCCCGGAGTAGCGGGTTATATAACCAAGGCTTAGCATAAGAGCTACGGTCAGGAGAGAAAAACGAACGCGCCAGATGGTTTTCGCATAGATCTTGAGCATTTTAGCTGGACTGAACTTCATCAGGAAGCCAGAGATCATAGCTGCGACCAGAATGCCTGTCCCGGTGAAAGACAGAAAGTTGAAGCGGAAAATTGCTTCCTCTGGCATAGGCGATGGAGTAACCGGCGGCATTCTAAAAATCTGGTGGTGGAGGCTGCTGATGACAAATGAAGGAGCAAAGATAGAATCAAGCAGCTTTTTTACCTGGGGAATTCCCCAGACAAAGATGACCAGGCTGAGGATAATCCAGGGGAGGCCGGCTGAAAAAAGTGCTTTCCGGCTTAGATTTGTGCCTTTGAGGTCAGTGTTCCCATATTCTTCTGGAGAAAAGGTCTGACGCGGCTGCCAGAAATGGATAAGAATGACCAGGGCGGCGAGTGAAACCAGTGACGAGACCACGCCAGCCAGCCAGGGGCCATGAAAATTGGAAATTAATAGTTGAGGAATAGCAAATCCGAGGCCAGCTACCAGAGCTGCCGGCCAGACTTCCAGCATTTTTTTAAACCCGCAGAAAGCAGTTATCAGCCAGAAAGGCACAATAACCGAAAAAAACGAAAGCTGCCGGCCGACCATGGCACTTAAGTCTCTGACATCAAGGCCTGTCACTCCGGCCAGAGCGACAATTGGTGTGCCGAGGGCCCCATAGGCGACTGGCGCTGTGTTAGCGATGAGTGAAAGTCCTGAAGCCTGAAGAGGCGGGAAGCCGAGCCCAATAAGCAAAGCTGAGGTGATGGCCACCGGCGTGCCAAATCCAGCTGCACTTTCGAAAAAAGAGCCAAATGAGAAAGCGATCAACAGAAGCTGGAGGCGGCGGTCTGAGGTCAGCCCGGCAATGTTTTCCCGCAAAACCTGAATAGCCCCTTTTTCCTGGCAGAGATCGTAGAGGAAAATTGCATTTAAAATGATCCAGCCAATCGGGAAGAAGCCATAAACAGCCCCGAAGCCGGCGGAGACCAGAGCTTTGGAGGCTGGCAGACCGAAAATAAAGACCGAAATCAAGAGAGAAGTTACAAGGCCGGCTAAAGCTGCCAGGTGAGCTTTGAGCCGCAGAAAGGCCAGTCCACCAAGGAGAATGATGATGGGTAGGGCGGCCAGGAGGGTTGATAGCCAGAAACTTCCGACAGGATTATAAACCTGTTGCCACGGCATGAGTCTTTACCTCATCACCAGATTTTTTTAATGATGGTAAATGTCAAAAATGGTTTTATGAAGTTTTGCGGCCGGTGTCAACTTTATTTTGTTCCTACCTTTGGGGCCCAGCGTATGAGCCGCGGATATTCTGGCTGGTCAAGATGTTCTTGGAGCTGGACAAGCAACAGGCCTTTTTCCAGGTAATAGGGGCCATTCAGAATAACCTGCTGCCCATGCTTTAGTTCGGGCTGCTTGAAATTGGGATTGACAAATGACTTGACCGGTTGCCCGTCTGAGGTATATTTTCGGATCCTATAAAATAATGGGTTCATTTCACACCTTATTTTGCGACTACTTTTGGTCTGAATAGGCTAGACCATTATAGCCAGTAAATTAACAGAAAGGTTTTTGCAAATAAAAATAAAATGGTATATCCTAAATAAAAACAATGGCCATGGAAGTGGACCCAAAAAACTCGAGGCTTTTTAAGTCGATATTTACATTTATAGGTTGTGCTCTCTTTATGACAATCTACATTCCGACTCATGGTGCTCGTCTGCCTGATAAGTCGAAAATTAGGCCACAAGCAATGAAGGCTGAGCTAATAATGAAGATTGGCTCAGATAAAGAAAATGAAGATTTTTTTAATGCCGTTGCTTTTGCTATTGACAGGAAAGGAAGGATTTTTATTTTAGATACAGGAAATAGCCGTATACAGTGCTTTTCTCCAGAGGGCAAATTCTTGTTCACTTTTGGAAAATATGGACAAGGGCCTGGTGAACTCTCCAAAGAAGCTCACAAAATCAAAATCCTCACAGATGGGCAGATTTATATCATTGACAACTGGTTAAAAAAAATCAATATCTATGATTCGGAAGGAAAATTCTTAAAGAGCATAAAAATTTCGATCTATTATGATGATATTCTCCTAATAAATGATCATTACTACCTGTCCAGCACCCTTATTGAAGAAAATTTTAAACCAATTCATATTTTAGACAGATCTGGCCGGCTGGTTAGTACTTTTGGGGTCTTTATTGAACCAGAGATTGGTTTAATTAGAAGAGTTGCCAGACTGCCTAATCCCGAACCATGGAAAAGATTATTAAGAGGGGGCAATTTTTCTAATCTAGCCCTGACCAGCGAGGGTAACATTATATTCTCTCAAGATTTTCCCTATCACCTGATTAAATATGATACCGAGGGCCGGATAATAAAGGACATTATGGCCAAGACTGATTTTGACAGTTACGGACATTTTAAATTCACCGATGAATATGCAGGCATACGTGTATCAAGCCCCGAAATGGCCAGAGTCCTAGATATAACTGTCCGGGATGACGAAATATTAGTTCCTTACTTAAATCCGAACAAGGATATTTTCTTTATTGATGTTTATAATCAGGAGTTAAACCTGATAGCGACATACAGAATGCCCAATGATCTTACCAGTTCTAAGCGTCAGGAATATTTCGGGCAGGTCTATATTGATAATGATAACAACCTTTATGCAATGGTAATTTCACGGGAAAATCCTTCTTACCTGGGTAAATACAGATTGAAGATGGGAACAGGAAAAGAATAGCTTTCTTAGATTTTATAGACTATGATTTTAGCCTCAAAACGAAGAAAAGATAGGGCATATTGAGAGAAAAAATAAGGCAGAAGAATTATAATTTAATCTGCCCTGATAATGAGAAAAAGAGGAGTTTTTTTGGTTAGCCCTTGCCTGGTAGCCGCTGGCCTAGCCGCCTCTTTGGTTATTTCCCCGCAGCAGGTGACAACCAGCGTCCGCGTCTATGATGAAATTTTCCTTACCGATACGGGGCTACTGGCTCTTCCCGAGAAGGCCATCGAATTGACTTCTGAAACAACTATAAAGTCTGATTATTTCAAAGCGCCGGTCTTCATCAGCGGGGGCAGGAGCAGCGATGGAGCTCAATATCTTTATTGCTCAGCCAGCGGTTCACCTGTTTTGAAATTCAGTCTGGATGGAAAATTAGCAGCCGAACTTGGTCAGAAGCAGAATAAACCAGGTGGTTATAATTTGGTGAGAAAAACAAGAGTCTCCAGAAATGGCGCCTGGCTGGTTGCTTATGAAGCTGATAAACAGGTTTTTGAATATCTTGATACCAACGGAGCAATTAAGAAAAAGAAAAAAGCGGCAGAAGTCGGTGACTTTGCAGTCGATGATAGCGGGAATCTTTATGTGGCTCACCTTGTTCACGAGAAAAAGGCACCGCTTATTACCATTTACAGTCAGGCCGGTCAGCCCATTACTTTTGGAACGGCTCTGCCTCTTCCCCATAGCCTCGAAGAGCTGAATTCGGTTTCGCTTGCTCTCGATAATTCTGGCTGTCTTTTGTTGGCCTTTACCTATTTCCCAGTTGTTCGCCGCTATTCAATGTCCGGGGAACTAAGGGGTGAATACCGGATCGATACTCCAGTTTTGCAAGCGAAAGAAGTTTATAATTTAAAATTAATAGGGGAGGGAATCGCCTATAGCAGCCGCCGGGTTGCTTATCGACCTCTGACTCTAAGCCTCAAAACTGCCGGAGACAAAATTTACCTCCTCGGTTGCCACCCGCGCTTAGAGATTACGGAACTTGACCATGACGGCCATTATACCGGTGTTTACTGGAAAGAATTCAGGGATATTTATCAGGCCGTTGATTTTGAGGTCAGCCAGGCCGGGCAGGAGATAAAATTCTGGGTTTCTCACGGCCAGCCGGCTCATTATGAGGTTGATATCTTTAAAAGGAAAGAGCCTGGAGAAAAGGGCCTTAGAGGAGAAATCGACCGGTTGACAGAAGAGATAAATTTATACCCGGAAAATTACATCGCCTATATTAACCGGGGTGTTGACCGGCATCGCCTGGGAGATTATGCCGGAGCCATCAATGACTTTTCGAAAGCTATTGAGTTAAATCCTGAAGCAGCTCTGGCTTTCAATAATCGTGGGCTATCAAAAATAAAAGCCGGGGATCTGAGCGGGGCGATAGTTGATTTTAACCGGGCAACAGAATTGGCTCCAGACAATGCTTCTTTCTTTTATAACCGCGGGGTTACTTATTTTTTAAATAAAGATTACCGCCGGGCACTGGCCGATTTTGAGCAGGCTCGAAGCCTTGATCCTCAGCTGGAAGATAAAGTCAGAGAACAAATTGAATTCTGCCAGAAACAACTAAAAAGCAGCTCCAGATAGGTCGCTCGCTTTTTTATTTTCCTTTAAGATTGGTCTCAAATAGCTTGAAAATGCGGCGATATTCGTCCAGCCAGGAGGAAGTTGTCCGGAAAGAATGATTTTCTACCGGATAAATAGCCACTTCCCAGTTTTCCTTGGCCAACTCTATCAAGCGCTGGACGAGGCGCACGGTATCCTGGAAATTGACATTGGTATCCATCATCCCGTGGCAGATGAGCAGAGCACCCTTGAGGCCTTCTGCCCAGTAAATGGGAGAACTCTGCTTGTAGGCTTCCGGGTCTTTTTGTGGCAGATTGAGGATATCCACCGTGTAAGCTGGATGATAGTGAGCCCAATCAGTCACCGGCCGGAGTGCCGCGCCAGCTTTAAACACTTCGGTTTTAAACATAGCCATGAGCGTCAGAAAACCGCCATAACTTCCGCCAAAGCAGCCAATGGCCTCAGGACTAACCTGATAATTATTAATCAGAAATTTAGCTCCATCCACCACATCATCCAGATCTTTACCACCCATGTGACGATAAATGCCGGTGCGAAAATCACGGCCGTAGCCGCTGCTTCCGCGGTAATCGGCATCGAGAACATAATAGCCATGGTCGCGCAGGAAATTATCGAACATATACTCACGGTCGTAAGTACTCCAGCCGCGGTGAGCATTCTGAAGATAGCCAGCGCCATGAATAAAAACGACAGCAGGCAGCCCGGGACGCGGGTTATCCGGTTTGAACAGCCTGGCATAAATTCTGACTCCATCCCGCGCCTCGAAAGTGACAATTTCGGGGTCATACCAGGGGTAGGCTCTGAATTCATCAGTGGTCGACAGCGTTATCTGCCGCGGCTGGCCAGCCGGCAGCAGGCTTTGGAGATAAAGTTCTGGCGGGAGATTGGAATAAGAATGAATGATGGCCACTGCCTTTTCATCGGGTGAGAGATAAAATTCATTGAGCCCGGTTAAAGCTGTAAGCTGCGTCTTCTTCTGCGTTTTAAGATCCAGCTGATAAAGGTGTCTTTCACCGGGATGAACTTCGTTGGAGACAAAGTAGATTTTCTGGCCATCTCTGGAGAGAAAAGCCTGAGTCACTTCATATTTGCCCTGGGTAAGGGGCTTTATTTCCCGGGTGTCAATGGCCAGTTCGTAAAGCTGGGCATAACCTGACTTCTCGGAAATATACGAGACGTGGCGGCTGTCCGGCCACCAGACAATGCCGGTCAAACCAAGCGGCCCCACCCAGGCCTCATCATGAACATTTTCAACCGGCCTGGTTTTTCCCGTAGCCGGGTCAAGAAGCCAGAGCCAGGCATCCTTGCGGTCTTCAGCTTCTCCCTGAAGGAGGCATTTTTTGCCATCTGGAGACCACAGCCACTGGCCCGGATTTATCTGACGCTCGCCCTGACCGTAGTCAACCCAGGTAACTTCGCCGGTATCGGTCTTCATGACGCCCAGCTTATAGGCCGCTGGGTTTTCGGCGGCTTTGGTGTGAGAAGGGACTGATTCTGTATATCCTGACCTCGTTACATAAGCTGGAGCCATGGCTGTTTTTGCTCCCAGATCCTCGCTCAGCATAAAAAGAACATGCTTCCCATCGGGTGAGGGCTCGGCCGCCAGGAGCCGCTGCTTTTCAGTTAGATAAAATGGTTTTTTCCTGGTTGTCTGCTGGCTCAAAGGGGGCAAAAAGTCCTGGCCACGCCTTAATTGCTCGCCGCCTTCAAAACCCACCCTGAAGACTTCCTTGAATAATTCGTGCTGCTGATTTTCATACCATTTTTCTACTTCACCCGGCGCCTTTTGTGCCGGTGGTTTCTCTCTGGTAAAAGAGGTTAATTGCTTTAGACTACCGTCCGCCAGAGACAGGAGATAAAGGTTTTCCTTAGCTAAAAAGTAAATACCTTTCTCGTCAAAGGTAAAACTGGCCCCGCTTGTTCTTTCTGGGCCGGACACCAACTGTTGAATTTTTTTATCAGCCAGACGGTAGAGAAAAATTTCTCCATTCTGGGTAACGAGTAATCGCTGATGGTTCCTATCCCAGCTCCATTGCGAACCGGAGCGGCCAAAGCCGAAGCCACCGCGTCCGCGGAAGCGCCTTCCACCAGGCAGTCCGCCATCGGGTGGGTTAAGCAGTATTTGTTCCCGGGTGATTTTGACCGGGACTGGATTTTTGAGACTCACCGCATAGATTTCAGAATTTTTCTCACCTGGTTTTTTCCACTGAAAGTATAATGTCTTTCCGTCAACCGCCCAGGTCGGGCTGGAAGGCGGTGGACCATAAAATTCTTGACCTGCCATTATTTTTTCTAAGGACAGCTGTGGCTTGCTTTTCTGAGTCTCGCTGGTTTGAGCTCCAGCCAGAGCCGGATTAAAAAAGATGAAACCCAAACTCAGGCAGAAACAGATGATAAAAAGCCGCGACCAGAAATTAGTTTCACTGTGTTTAACTGAGACTTTGCCTTTCACCGCCACCTCCTTCCCGAATTTATATTGGCTATCTCTTTAAATTTGTTCTGTTAGAAGCTTAATCCTGAGGTCTCTGTACCCTTATTTAAATCCTGGTTAATTAGCTTTAATCACTTTTTCCGGTCGACTTTCTGTCTGGCCGAATCAAATAATTTTCTAGCGGCCTTAAACTGTCTTCGTTTTTTTGGTATTGGCCAGCAAGCTTTCCTGGGTGTAGAGATGTTCACGGGTAAGAGCCAGCTGAGCTTTTAACTGAGCTTGAATCTCTTCTCCTGGCACCAAATTGAGGGCTAGTTGATACTTTTCTATCAGCTGCTTTTCACCCCGAAGGGTGCTCTCGAGAGCCTCCAACCGAGTTTTCCCCGGGTAAACATAAGGCATGGGCATCGAACTTTGCTCGCCACCGTTCTCTACTGGCTGGACATTCTCCAGCCGGATGACATCTCCCAGCTTAACCAGCAAGCCTGATAGTTTGTCCCAGTGCCGCATATGATTGATTGAATTTTTAAAAAGCCTCTGGCCGAGGTCCTGATGCTCGCTAAAGAGAAGGACATAATAAAGATATTCATGCATCATCGAGTTTTCGAGCCGGGTGAGTTCATGAAGAATTTTAAGATCCTCCCGGCTGCCGGCCTCAGGATTGGGCTTAAAAATCAGCTCTCCGGATAGACCTTCTTTTTCCATCATTTTAATCATGGCCTCAAACTGACGGCCGTGCCTCGTTTCATCGGCGGCCATGTTGAAAAGCATATTCTGCAGTTTTGGGTCACTGATATTGTCGAATTTAGCCTGCTGATAATACTCTGTTACCTCATCTTCGGTGGTCTTGTCTCTTCTTAAATTATCTATGATTAGCGGGTAGCGTTTGATAACCGCTGTCCGGAAGGAAGGTTCGGCTCCGATTTGTTTTAGAAGCAGGCCTATTTGCAGGGTATGATACATCTCATCTATCCCAATCTGAATGGCCTGAGCCCGGACATCGAAGCGGTCGTCCATGACCGGATCACGATAAAAATATTTAGCCTTGGGCATGGAGTAGGCATGAATGATATATTCAAAGCTGACGGCCCATTCATGTTCAAGAGCGATGTTTAAATACTTAATGAGGCTTTGGCGATCATCAATCTCATAAAATTTTTCCATTAATTGTCTTCCTTTCTTTCCCAATTAGTCTGTAATTAAAAAATTATATCCATTTTGGGGGTGAAAGAAAACTGGTTTTTCCGGCTCGAAAATCACCCTCCAATACCCCTGGAGGGGTGATTGAGTTAAATTAACGGCTATGGAATCCTACCCTTGCCTCTAAATGAGGCAGGCCAAGGTTGCAGAGGAAAGGGAGGGGGCAGGAGATCTCTCTCCTCTTTCCTCCCGCTTTCTCCCCGTGGCGGGGGGAATTTTTTTTAGTTTAGCCTTTATCTCTGTTTAATCTTTTTCCACGCTTTAAGATGCTTTCCTGACGATTTTACCAGCCTCTAATCCTCCGTTTATCTTCTGGAGGCTTGCCTTCTATCTCCTTCCCGCCACCTCCTATAATCAAACTTATCTTTAGTTTTATCAGTTTATTCAGTATAATTTTACTAAAAACTGGAGGAGAAAATGACCGATTTTGGCGGAGCCCTGAAAAATCGCAGTCTTCATCCCGACTTTATCCTGGGAATAATAGGTGTTCCTTTTGATGAAAAATCAAGCTTTATCCGGGGAGCAGCCGGCGGGCCAGCCGCCATCCGCCGGGTGTCCACCGGGAAAACTTACAACCCCGATACCGAACTGGAAGTTGATTTAGCTGAGGAAACCGTGCTGGTTGACCTGGGTGATGTTGATACTTCAGGTGATGTTGACAAAACTTTCTCCGGAATAGAGACGGCGGTGTCTGAAGTAGTCCAGCGGGGAGCCATTCCAATTATTCTGGGCGGCGACCATTCTATTACCTATCCTTCAGTTAAGGGGATGGCCAGCCGGTTCGAGCATCTTGATCTCCTTCATTTAGATGCTCACCCTGATCTGTACGACGAGCTTTATGGAGACCGCTTATCACATGCCTGTCCGTTAGCCAGAATTCTGGAAGATGGGTTGGTGGAGCAGCTCGTTCAGGTTGGCCAGAGATCTTTTACCCCTCAGCAGAGGGAGCTGGCTCAAAAGCAGGGCGTCAGGACAATTGAAGCCTGGAATTTGACTGATGATCTCGTTCTGGAGTTTAGAAACCCGCTTTATATTTCCCTTGACCTTGATGTTTTCGATCCGGCTTTCGCTCCCGGGGTTGCCCACCATGAACCAGGCGGTTTAACCCCGCGCCAGGTCCTCAACTTAATTCACCGTCTGAAAGCTGCCATTGTTGGTTTTGATCTGGTCGAACTCAATCCGGGGCGGGATGTCTCAGATATCACGGCCGCTCTGGCTTTTAAGCTCCTTAAAGAAATTGCTGGCCGGGCGATTAAACCCGAGCCGGCTGAATAAATGGCTGAAATGAAATTGAGGGGAGGCCCAAAAATGAAAAAAATTAATCTTTTGCTTCTTTCCTTACTGATCTTAACTCCGCTTCTTTTTGCTGTCCAGAATCGGGCTAAAGTTGATTTCAACCGGTTCTTTCTCGACCGGACAATGAGGATTGATTGTTATCACCTGGGCGATAACCAGCAGGAGGTCATAGCCCTGGACAAGATCTATGATCAGGGCCTCTGGGCCGGTCCGGTTAAAACCCTGATTGATCCTTTTATGAGAGGCCGTTATTGTGCCCGGGTTTATGACCAGGCCAGCGGCCAGTTAATTTTTGCCCGGGCTTTCGATAGTTTGTTTGGCGAGTATAAAACTACCGATGAAGCTTTAAAGGGTATCAAGCGGACTTTTCAGGAAACTGTTTTGATTCCTTATCCGAAGCAGAAAATTAGCCTGGCGATTGAGGTCAGGGATAAAAATAATAATTTTCACCAAATTTTCTCTCAGGAAATAGACCCGGCTTCCATCTTTATTATCAAAGAGAAACCTGAACCCGGCGTCAAAATCTATGAGCTTTTAAAAAGCGGGCCTCCCTCGCAAAAAGTAGATCTGGCTTTTCTGGCTGAGGGTTACACCGCCGCCGAAGAAGGAAAACTCAAGCAAGACCTGGATAGATTCGTGGCCGTCTTTTTCTCGCAGGAGCCTTATAAAAGCCTTAAAAATAAATTTAACATCTATGGAGTGTTTAAACCGTCAGCCGAGAGCGGTTGTGATGAGCCTGGCTATGGACAATTCAAGCAGACTGCTCTGGGTTGTAGCTTTGATTCTCTTGGCTCCGACCGTTATCTTCTGACCGATGATAACCGTCGGCTGCGAGACCTGGCTTCCAATGTTCCTTATGATGCTTTGATGATTATGGTCAATCATAACCGTTATGGCGGTGGTGGTATCTATAACCTTTACTGCACCTTTACCACTGACAACCAGTGGTATGAATACCTGATGCTCCATGAATTTGGTCATTCCTTCACCGGCCTGGCTGATGAATATTACACCTCCCAGGTAGCCTATAATGAATTTTATCCGCGGGGTATAGAGCCAGTTGAGCCTAATATCACTGCCCTGTTGAACCCAAAAGATGTCAAGTGGAAAAAGCTGTTAACGCCGGGGACAGCTGTCCCGACTCCCTGGGAAAAAGAGGAGTTTGACCGCTTTGATCTGGCCTATCAGAAGGTCAGGCAGGAGCTCAATGAACGGATAGCCAGAATGAAAAGAGAAGGAGCTCCAAAGGATGAAGTAACCAAACTCGAAGCTGAAAGTGAAAAATTATCCTTAGAGCAGGGCAAAAAGGTGGAGGAGTTCCTGGCCCGAAGCAAGTATGCCGGGAAGGTTGGTGTTTTTGAAGGTGCTGGTTATGCCTCGACCGGGCTTTACCGGCCAGCGGTTGACTGCATTATGTTCACTAAAGGAGCCAAGCCTTATTGCCCGGTTTGCCTTGAAGCCGTCAAGCAGATGATCAAGTTTTATTCCGACTGACCGGTCGCTCTAAAAATAGCCATAGTTTTATAAAATTCTGAGTATTTGAGAACTGATTTTCATCTTGGTCTGATTGGTGAGTCAGTTAGCTTCCTGGCAGCCTTAGCCAGTCAACTTATTCATTTCTGCTTTTAATTTCAGCCATAGTTATGGAAGTATTTCTTTCTTTATCCGGCTGTTAAGAATGCGGGCTGTTGTCAGCAAAAGGGGGGTTGATGATGGGAACCAAAAAGGTGGGGGCTTTCCCCAGCCCGCCCAGGAAAGCCACTATCATTATAGGCCAATCAGGTCAAAAAGCAAGGATTTTTTATATTTTTTATTTATTTAGTTTCAATAAATTAGCAAAATAATTGAGTAAATTGCGTTAACGTTTTCACAAAACCAATATTTATCTTTTGAAAAGAACAGCCAGCTGTCTTGCCTTATCGAGCTATAGTTTGCCGGGCGTCTGGCGATCTCAGGGCAGACTCGCTTCCAGATGCGATTTGGATTAAAATAAGGAGCAGAAAAAAAGCCGGGACAATAATTTAGAATTCTAAGTCCGGCCAAGGAGGTGGCTATGGCTCAAGATGATAATCCTGAAAGAAAGATTGATATTAAGGTGGATGAACAAACGGCGGTCGGCCAGTATTCTAACCTGGCGGCCATCCGGCACAGCCGTGAAGAGTTTATCTTCGATTTCGCTTTTATCTTCCCTGACGGCCCGATGGGAAAACTGGTAGCCAGACTGATTGTCAGTCCGGCCCATGCCAAAAGATTTGCCGAAGCTCTACAGGAGAATTTAAAGAGATATGAAGACCTGTTCGGCCCGATTATCCCGGCCGAAGTGCCACCTGAAGTTGGATTTATCCAGTGAGTAAAAAAATCAGGCTTTATCTTGACACAGAGAGATAAATTTAATAAAAGATAGCCAGATTCTGTTTGATTAAATTAAATCTTATTGAATGGAGGGAAGGACGGTGAAGAAAGTCTCAATTCTGGCTGTGGCTTTGCTCCTGGTTTGTTCGCTGGCTTCAGGCTCAGGTTTTTTGATCTATGAGCATGGAGCAGCCGCCATGGGCATGGCTGGCGCTTTCGTCAGTATTGCCAATAACCCGACAGCTATTTTTTACAATCCGGCCGGGATAGCCTGGCTTCGTGGAACTCAAATCAATGTAGGTGGAACTTTTGTTTTCCCGGCCGGCTGGTTACAGCTGCCCAACTGGCCCGATCCTGCTTATCAAAAAGTTTATCAGTTAGATCAGACCTTTTTCCCGCCCCATTTTTACCTGACCCAATCACTGGGTTCAAGAGTGACGGTTGGTCTGGGCTTTTTTGCTCCTTATGGATTGGGAACTTCCTGGCCGGTAAATTATCCTCTTCGCTACATTTCAACCGAGACTTCGCTCCAGACGATGTTTATTAATCCGACCATTGGAATCAAGTTAACAGATCATCTATCAATTGGTGCCGGAGTCTCTTATATTCACGCCACCCTTTCTCAAAACCTGGTTCAGTACGTAGAAATTCCTGATACCTGGGCCGGTGACATTCCAGCCTCGCTGTCCAAGGCCAAAGGAAATACCGTTGGCTTTAATGCTGGCTTGCTGTTCAAAAAGGATAAATTTTCCGCCGGTTTTAACTGGAGAAGTAGTTTTAATGTAGATCTTAGTGGCCCGCTGACTCTTGATACCAGCCGGGTGCCTTCGGCTCTATTGCCCTATATTCCGTCTTCGGCTGACGTTGCCCTGACTTTTAAATACCCTGGTATTTTCGGACTCGGTTTTGCCTATCAGGCTACACCCAAACTCCTTCTGTCGGTGGAAGGGCAGCTTTTTACCTGGAGCAATTATGACAATTATGTGATTGAAATAAATTATGCCGACGACGGAAATGATGAGCAGCTGGTCGAACAGAATTTCAAAGATACAATCATTCTGCGGGCCGGAGCTCAATATCTGCTTAAGGACAATATTGCCCTGAGGCTTGGTGCTCTTTATGATCAAGCACCTCAACCGGTAGAGACGATGGATCCTTCCCTGCCTGATGCTAACCGGGTAGCTTTTACGGCTGGTTTTGGCTATACTAAAGGCAGATTTGAAGTCAATTTAGGTTATCAGTATGAAATATTTTCTGACCGGACTTCGCCCAATAGAAATATTTATCCGGGTTCGCTCGGTGAAGGAAAATATCATACCAGAGGCCAGTTGCTTGGGTTTACTTTCGGTTACAAGTTTTAGTTTCTGATCGAAATTTTTTTTGGAGGTTTAATTCATGCCTTACGAATTCAAAAACAAAAAGGGAGTTACTTACTACCTGCATTCACGTGAAGTTGAGCTGCGCGGTGGCAAAAAGCAAACCATCTACTTTTTTGCCAGAGATGTCCGGCCCGGAGCCCTCGAGGCGGTGCCGGCTGGCTATAAAGTAGTAGAAACAGCTAAGACTGGCATGCCGATTCTAAAGAAAGGCTGATTGACTTTAAAACCGACAAGCAGGGGATAGTCTCCCTGCTTCTGAGGAGGAGCTATTCAGATGGCTGAAAATAGCTCCTCTTCATTCCCCTTTTTTCCCGGCCGGCCAGCGGTGAGCAGGCAATTATTTGTCTTAATTTTCCTTCCGCAGTTTTCCCCTGATAAATTTCTTTGACTTAATTTTTGGCTCTGCATTATACTGAGGGCATGAAAAACAGCACCTCAGCTCCAAAGATTTTGGCTTTATTAGTTTTTTCTTTTTTCTGGCTCTTTTCCTGTCAGGCTAAAAACAGCGGTGATACTTCTCAGTCAGGAACGAAAAAATATCAGCTGGCGGTCATTCCCAAAGGGACGACTCATGAATACTGGAAGGCCGTTCAAGCTGGAGCAGAAAAAGCAGGCAAAGAATTTGGAGCCCAGATTTTCTGGAAAGGTCCCCAGAAGGAGGATGACCGGGCTCAACAGATAACGGTGGTTGAAGATTTCATTAACCGCCGGGTAGATGGGATTGTGCTGGCTCCGCTCGATGACCGGGCCTTACTCCGGCCGGTGGATGAAGCCGGACAGGAAGGAATTCCGGTGGTCATCATTGATTCGAACCTCCAGGGGGAAAATTATATAAGCTTTGTGGCCACTGATAATTATCAAGGCGGGGTGCTGGCTGCCCGGCGGCTGGCTGAGGTCTTGAACGGTCAGGGCGATATTTTTTTGATCAGATATTTGGAGGGCTCGGCCAGCACAACTTACCGGGAAGAAGGCTTTCTCGAAACTATGATCAAGGACTATCCGAAAATAAATATTCTGGTCAAAGATCAGTATGCCGGCACGACGACCGAAACAGCTTATCAACTGACTGAGAATCTGCTAAGCCGCTTTCCTCAGGTTGACGGGATATTTGCTCCCAATGAATCAAGTACTTTCGGAGCCTGTCGGGCCCTGCAGGCGGCCGGCCTGGCCGGCCAGGTTAAGCTGGTTGGCTTCGATAGTTCGGCCAAATTGATTCAAGCTCTGCGAGCTAATGAGATTCAGGGACTGGTGCTTCAGGATCCAGTCAATATGGGTTACCTGGGGGTCAAGACCCTGATTGATTATCTCGAGCAACGGCCGGTCGAAAAGAGGATTGATACTGGAGTGAAAATAGCCACTCCTGATAATATGAATGATCCGGAGATCAAATCTTTGCTTGCACCAGATATCAGTGAATATCTAAAACAGTAACACTGAATCGTCGGCAGGCCAGTTTGCTTTCCTGCCAGGAAAGACTTAGTTTATGACCGGGAAAAACCAGCTGCTTGAATTAAGTTCAATAAGCAAAAGATTTGGCCACAACCTCGTCCTGAATAATATTGATTTTGATCTCAGGGAAGGGGAAGTCGAAGCCATCCTGGGGGAAAACGGTGCCGGGAAAAGCACCCTGATTAAAATTCTAAGCGGCGCTTATCAGCCTGACGGTGGAGTTATGAAACTGGCCGGTGAAGCCTATTGTCCTTCCAGCCCGGTTGATGGCCTCCACCAGGGTCTGGCCGTTATTTATCAGGAACTGAACTTGGCTCCCCATTTAACTGTTGAAGAAAATATCATGCTGGGCCAGGAGGTCAACCGTTACGGCCTGGTCAACAAAAAGAAAAATCTGGAAAAAATAAGAGAGGTACTGAAATTTCTGCATCATCCTGAAATATCGCCTGAGGTCCGGGTAAGCCAGCTGTCGGCCGGAGCCCGCCAGGTGGTCGAGATCGCCCGGGCTCTGGTCAGGCAATCCCGGATTTTGATTATGGATGAGCCAACCAGCAGCCTGTCCGGGGAAGACACCAGTTATCTTTTTGAAATAATCAAGAAGCTTAAAAGTCAGGGAGCAGCTGTTATTTATGTCAGCCATTTTCTGGAAGAAGTCAGACAGGTGGCCGACCGGTTTGTGGTCTTAAGGGATGGACAGGTGGCCGGCCGGGGAAAAATCAGCGAGACTTCCATTGATCAATTAATTGAAATGATCATCGGTCAGAGATTAAATGAGCTTTATCCGCGAGTTCCCCATCAGCCTGGCCAGACTATTCTGGAGTGCACCGGACTTAAAAGCCGCAAAATGACCCAGCCTGTTTCTCTGGAAGTCAGAGAAGGCGAGATTTTAGGAATAGCTGGGCTGGTCGGAGCCGGGCGAACAGAATTCTTAAGGGCTCTTTTCGGACTCGACAGAGTCGAAGGCGGTCTGGTAGTGCTTAAGGGCCAGTCATTCAGGCCGGTTCATCCAGAATTAAGCATCAAGTGGGGACTGGGCTTTTTGAGTGAGGACCGGCAATCAGAAGGCCTGGCCTTAAGAATGAGCCTGACTGATAATTTAACCCTGAGCTATCTCCAGCCTTATAGATCTCATGGATTTATCAGTGGCAGGAAGCAAAGGCAAGCGGCTGCCGGCTGGGTTGAGCGGCTGTCGATTAGAGCCCAATCACCGGCAGAAAAGGTCTGGATCCTATCGGGCGGCAACCAACAAAAGGTGGCTCTGGCCAGACTGTTACATCAAGAAGCTGCTGTTTTCTTAATGGATGAGCCAACCCGGGGAATTGATGTCAAGAGCAAATCTCAGATTTATGAAATTATGGGCCGCCTGGCCGCCGAGAAAAAGGCAGTCATCTTTGTCAGTTCTTATCTGCCAGAACTCCTGGGGGTAAGTGACCGCTTAGCCGTTTTTCATCGCGGCCAGTTGATCGCTGTCCGGCCAGCGGTTGACTGGACAGAGACCAGCCTGATGAAAGCGGCAGTTACCGGCAAAACAGATGAAGACAATGGGAAAGAGGGGTGAGGATGAAGCCTAAAAATTTTATCTGGAAAAGATTAACCACTTCCTTAGGGCCTTTTATTGGCTTAATCCTCGTCCTGGCCATCTTCTCTCTCATGCCGGAAATATCTGACCGGTTTCTGCGTTTGGCCAATATTAAAAGCGTTGTTACTCAATCGGTTATGGTGGCTCTCTGCGCGCTGGGTATGACCTTTATTATTGTTACCGGTGGAATTGATTTATCGGCGGCTTCTAACCTGGCCTTAAGCTGCGTCCTGGTAGCTTTTTCGATCAATCTTGGGCTGCCTCCCTGGCTGGCGGCTATGGCTGGCCTGGCGACGGGCGGGCTGGTTGGTTTCTTTAATGGCTTTTTAATTACCAGGTTGAAGGTGGTGCCCTTTATTGTCACCCTCGGCATGATGGGCATGGCCCGGGGAGCAGCCAAATGGGTGGCTAAAAACCAGAAAATTGATGCTCCACTGACCTGGCTGAATGAGCTCATGACCAGGAATCCCAGGCCTGGCTGGCTGCTGGTTTCACCCGGCATCTGGCTGGTCATTATTCTGTCAGTTTTAATGGCTATTCTTTTGAGAAAGACTGTCTTCGGGCGTCAGGTTCAGGCTGTCGGTTCAAATGAACTCACGGCCAGACTGTGCGGGATCAGGACCGACCGGACCAAAGTTATAGTCTATACTCTGTCAGGGCTGTTTTGCGGGCTGGCTGGCATCATGGAATTTTCCCGTTTGACGGTCGGCGACCCGACGGTGGCCACCGGTCTGGAGCTTGACATAATTGCGGCCGTAGTCATTGGCGGCGGAAGCCTTAGCGGGGGAGAAGGCAGCATTCTGGGGACCTTGATCGGAGTTTTTATCATGTCCTTTCTGCGCAATGGTTGCACCATGATGGGCTGGCCAAATTATTTTCAAGAGATAATAATTGGAGCTATTATCATCGTGGCGGTTACTCTTGACCGGCTACGCCATAGCCAGAATTAGTCCTGCCGGGCAAAAATATTTTCCAAGGAAATTAAAGCCGGGTTGTCTATCTATAATGAAACTAATGGTCAGAAGTTAAATGATTTAAAAAAATAAACGATCAGGAGGAAAAAAATGACCAGGAAAAAAATGATTGGACTGGTAGGCTTAGTCCTGATGGTAGCTTTTATCTATTCGACGTTGAATGCCCAGGCAGTTCACCAGCCGAGAGCCGGACGGGCGGGAGCCTTTTCTCAGGTTCTAAAGGATGCTCTTCAGCTGACACCGGAGCAGGAAAAAAAGCTGGAAGAATTCCGTCAGGCCAGGCTGGCTGAGGCTAAAGCCCACCGGGAGAAAATGGTTCCAATGAGAGATGAATTGAGAAAGCTCATGGCCGATCCCAGGGCTGATGACCAAAAAATCAATAATCTCATTGATCAGATGGCCAAGCTCAGGGCCGACCGGATGAAAGCTTTATACCAGAGTAAAAAGGCCTGGGAAAAGATATTTACTCCCGAACAGCTCAAAAAGCTCAAAGAATATCGTCAGGATTTCAGTCTGCGGCGTGAGTCCAGGAAAGAGCGGATGGGAAGAAAAGGCGGAATGATGATGAGGCCTGGTCTTTTCAGGCCAGAGACTTATTAATATTAAGATAGTCTCGAAAGACACAGATGGGGCAGCCAGCGGCTGCCCCTTTTTTTATATATCCTGGAAAGACAAAATAAATTAGGGGGGTGTCCCCGTCCTGTTTCGAGGACAATAGCCCTATTTTTTAGACCTTTTGCTGAGCTTCTACCCTGTTATATCTGGCATAAATCTTGCTATATAAATGGGTGAAAGGAGAAGAAGATGAAAAAAATAAATCAGTCAGGTTTAACGGCTGCCGCCCTTCTCTTCTTCTCGTTCTCATTTTACGTTCCGGCTCAGGCTCAACCCCAGGAATCTTATTACCCCTATTCTTATGCCCGGATCAGCTACCTCCAGGGAGAGGCCAGGGTTGAACGGGCCTCTGACCTCGGAGTGGAAGCAGCAGAAGTCAATTTTGCCCTGGGCAGCGGAGATAAGATTGTCACTGAAAATGGATTGGTTGAATTGAGTTTTGGCCGTGAAAATTTCTTAAGACTTGACCGGTATTCGGCTTTAGAGATTGCCCGCTTGCCCCAGGATGAAAATGGAGATTTTTCTTTTCATCTATATCATGGCCGGGCTTATCTGCGGATTAGCTATTTAGAGCAGGAAAAATCGTTTTCTGTCCATACCGGAGATGCTTCTTTTTATGTGCTTCAAAGCGGGCTCTACCGTTTTGAAGCAGAAGAAAGTGAAGGAACAATAGCCATAGCCCTCGAAGGGAGCCTGGAAGCTTCAGGCGAAAACCAGTCCTTAGCCCTTCAGGCCGGTGAATCCGGGCTGGCCTCGGATGGAGAGGTCGAACCAGGGGCTACTGACCTGGCTTATGTCAACGATGAACTGGCCGGCTGGAATCAAGAGCGGGATGGATTATTGCAGATGGCTGAGTCTTCTAATTCTTATTATTTACCAGAAGAAATCCGCGAATATGAACCAGAACTTTCGTCCTATGGCAGCTGGGTCTATGAACGGCCTTATGGTTATGTCTGGGTGCCGGCAGTTACCGTTGTTAACTGGCGACCATATCTTGTCGGGCGCTGGACCTGGTATCCACGGATTGGCTGGACCTGGATTTCAGCTGAACCCTGGGGCTGGGCCGTTTATCATTACGGACGATGGCACTGGCGGATGGGCCTCGGCTGGTACTGGATCCCGATGGTTCACTGGGGACCAGCCTGGGTCAGCTGGTATTATGACGCTAATTATGTTGGCTGGTGCCCTCTGAGCTACTACAACCGGCCGGTAGTGGTCATCAATAATTATGTTTACGAAAGATATAATGAGGCTTATTATCCTGTAAACTCCAGAGCCCTCGTCATGGTTAAGAGAAACCAGCTTCAGTCGCCTCATGCCGTCCGGGCAGAGGTCCGCCCTTCTGAGTTAAGGGGAGTCGAAAAGATCAGACTCCAGGAAAGACAGCCCTCCTGGCGGCCGGCAGCTGGCAACCGCTTGCAGCCATCTTCCCTGTCTTCTCCAGAAAAGGTGTCAGGTAAAATAGTCAGAGAACTCGGATCGGTCTCAAGAACAGGATTAAAAGCTACCGTCCGGCAACCATCCAGCCTGGCAGTAGGGTCAGCTCAAGGGAAGACGGTCATCAATAGCCGGCAGAATTCAAATTTCCCATCAAGAATAGAACCTGAGCGGAGAATAGTTAAAAGCCAGGCCACCAGCCGCTCTTATCAGTCCTCAAGCCAAACTGTCAGACAGCCAGCCAGAGCAGAAAGAGTCAGCCAGGAAAGAATTGAGGTGCAGCGGATCAGTCCGTCCAGAACTTCTTCCTCTGGTTCCAGAGGATCTATAACCAGGCCTTCCAGCCAGGCTCAGGTCAAAACTGTAAATAATAACCACCGGACTGAACCAACCGGCCGGTCCTTGCCGCCAGACAGACTCAAGAACACAACTTCGACCAGCACCAGTTCCAGCGGGACCAGGACTAGTACCGTCCAGCGTCAGCCTGCTCGCCCTGAAAATAAAAAGGGTTAAAACAGGCTCACTTTTTTCTTTACTTTTAATAAAATCAGTGATATAAAGACATCTTCCAGTCCATTCTAAAAAGAAAGGACAGAGGGAAGAATCTAAAAATTTCTTTGACTTTATAAACGTGAAATGGAGGTATAGGAGATGGCTTCCTGGAAAAAAGTTGCACTTAGTATTATCCTCAATATTGGTCTTATTACCCTCGGCTCAATGGCCGCTTTCGGTCAGCAGGCCAGTACTCCGGCCCAGGAAAAAATATTCGAAGGCACAGTCAAGACAGCTGTTGGCAAGTATCTCTATCTGCCAGAAGCTCAGGGCTTAGATATTGTTATCAGTGGTAATCTTGAAGGTGGAACTGAAAGCCTGATAGGTAAACAGATTAGAGTGGCCGCTACTATTCTTCCCGACAAGGCTAATCTGGCTGTGGCCAATTCTATTGATCTCAAAGAAGCTAATGGTTACCGTAATATTTATACCCGGACTGGTGAACCTGATTTAAGTGACTATTTTCCATTAAGCGTCAGAGATGAATACGTAGCTTTGAATATTACTGCAATCAATAAGCCGAATGAATGGCAGGGTAAAACCAAGGTTAAAGTTTATGGCTTTCTGCAAAAATCAGAAGTAAAACAGGGCCAGACCACCGCTCCAGTTACTCATCTGGTCATCCAGGACAAGAAGGGCAAGGAAGTAGCCAGAATTATTATAAATAATGTGAGCGATTATGCCCGTTTTTATCTCTCTAAATTAAGGCTTTTTGACCGCTTCTGGTTTTATTTGAATGTTAAAGATCAGGTTGATAAAAGAGTCACCGCTAAAACTAAAGAAATTTTCTCAGCCGACGTTGTCTTCTGCGGGATGTATTAATTTTTCTTTTCAGATTAATGATGACAGGGGAGATTTATTCTCCCCTTTTTTATTTCTTATTAACGTCAGAATTTAAAGATTTCTCACCAGTTCATTTAAAGTAAAGATATTTTTTACCAGATTCCCTTTTAGGTTGAGAAATAAGGCCTTCCTTTTTTTGGCCTGCAGAGCGGCCAGATCGCCGAGAGCTTGAGCTCTAAACAGACGATTAAAAGAAGGGGCGGTAGGCGGCCATTCAAGGGCAGGGCGAATAGCTATTTCTTCGCCGGTATTATCGTGAAAGAGACCAAGAAAACGTCCCTGACCTGAATCTCCCTTATAGAGCTGACCGGTGGAATGAAGGTAGGCGGGACCATAATTCCAGGTGCAGGGCAGATGGGTTTTATCGGTAATCTGCCTGGCTAAATTGTCCAGAGCAGTATTCAGGTTGTCATCTGATGGCAAATAGACGAGCAAACTCAGGTAATCAGAAGAATGGGTTTGGCCGAATAATAATAATCTGATGGCCTGATCAATTTCCTCCTCATTTTCACTTGATAGATAGCCTTCCAGGCTAAGGCTTTCTGGCTGCTCAAGGATTTCCCTGGTTTTCTTTTTAGTCAGCTCGACATCAGGCTGGTCGAAAGGATTAATCCTTAAGAAATATCCAGCTATAGCCGTAGCTATTTCCCAGACAAAAAAATCCTCGGCTAATTCCAGAGGTGAAAGACTTAGATGGAGACAGGGGAGGCCAGATTTCTCTATGGTTTCCAGCCGTTTAAGCCAGAAAGGATCATTTTCACTTTTTAAGCTCAGGGTAACAAAGATCCTGTCCGGCGAGTAAGCCTCTGGTGAAACAGGCAGAGGTTCAAGAACTGGCACAATTCCCTGGCCCTCTTTCCCCGTACTTTCGGCTATCAATTGTTCAATCCACCGGCCGAAGGGTATTAGCCGGGATGGCATAACCAGGGTCAGCTTGTTGAAACCAGATGAATAAAGGGTGCCAAAAATTGTCCCCAGGATTACCCCCAGGTGCTGGTCTTTAAGAACCTGAAGATCAGACTGGCTATCTTCAGCCAGGGTGGAGAAAGCTTCCAGATCTGCCCCTATCAGAGCAGCTGGCAGCAGGCCGAAAGGTGACAGGGCAGAAAAACGGCCACCGACATCTGGTAAACCGGCTATAATCTGCTTTAACCCGAGTTTTTTCCCTAAGGCTTCAAGGGGAGTCTGAGGATCGGTGATAGCTATAAATTCCTCTGAAGCTTTAACCCCGGATTTTTGTTCGGCCTGGTCATAGAAAAATCTAAACAGGTTAATGGTTTCAGCCGTCGTGCCGCTTTTTGATGAGACCACAAAAAGCGTTTTCTCCCGAGCAAGGGTGTTTCTGGCCCGGATGACAGTCAGTGGACAGGTGGAATCAAGGATGGAAAGGACGGGATAATCAGGTTTCAAAGGATAAATCTGGCTGATAACGGCTGGGGCCAGGCTGGAGCCTCCCATGCCCAGAAGTAAAATCCGGCTGACACCCGAGTCCTTAATTTCCTTAGCCAGTTGCTCATACCGGGTGAAGAAAGGCCTGGTTCTCTGGAGACTATCCAGCCAGCCCAAACGGTTAGATATTTCTTCGTCCCTGTCTTTCCAGATAGTAAAATCTCTTTTGAGGATCCTTTCCACAATTTGATTCTCCTTTAAATCCTCAAAAGAAGCCCGTAGAGTCTTTTTAAATTTTTCGATATTTTTAACTTCTAATATTTTCATTGTTTTTTAATTATATAACCTGAAGCCAAACTTCAATCCTTTTAAGCCGTTCAATCTTCTTCCTCTTCTGAATGAGGAGAATCTTTGATTTGCTCCAGACGGCTCAGATCTGGATGTTTTAGCTGAAAACCGGTTGCTTGCTGATAAGCTTTGGCCAGCCGGAGAGCCTGACCTTCTTTAAAGAGATTGGCAATAAAAGTTATACCCACCGGATGGCCCTGATCGTCAAAACCACAGGGAACAACTACCGTTGGCTGTCCGGTCAGGTTGGTCAGAAGGAGGCTGGGGCCGGAGGGTGTATCCAGGTAAACGTCAATGTCTTTAAGCTTCAAAGCCAGTTGCTCAATAAGGATGGTCCTCAACCGGTTGGCTTGAATATATTCAACGGCCGGAACAAATCGCGACTGCCTGAAAATATCTGGCCAGTCACCCGCTCTTTGCCTGACCATCAGCTCATCCTGGTTGGTTCTGGTCAGCTGGTCAAAAGCCGCTCCGGCTTCGGCATTAAGAATAAAGCTGATTATCTCAGGGTCAATTCCGGGCAGTTCTATTTCCTGAAGCTCAAGACCTGAGGATTTTAAGGCCTCAAGGACAGCCAGATATTTTTCCTTATGGCGGCGGGCCTGATCGAAGCTCTTTTTATAATAGCCGATCCTGATCTTTTTCAGGTCAGACTGGCCATCATAGGAAAAGGGCAGATCATAGACTGTCTGGTCCTGGCCATCCGGGCCGATGATCTCCTGGAAAATAAGAGCCAGATCTTCAACTGACCTGGCGATTGGCCCAATCTTATCCATGCTCCAGCTGAGGGCCATAGCTCCGTGACGGCTAACCCGGCCAAAGGTCGGCCTGAGTCCTGAGACGCCGCAGCGGGTGGAAGGAGAAACAATCGATCCCCAGGTCTCGGTTCCAATGGCAAAAGCCACCAGGCCAGCAGCGGTGGCTGAAGCTGAACCAGCCGAAGAACCGCTTGAACCCTGATCAGGATCCCAGGGATTGCGGGTCTGGCCACCAAACCAGACATCATCCATGGCCAGCTCGCCCAGGCTCAGCTTGGCGACCAGGACGGCTCCAGCTTCCCTTAGTTTTTTATAAACAGTCGCTTCCTCATCCAGTATCTGATTTTTGTAAATTGGCGAACCCCAGGTAGTTGGGTATCCTGGGACGGCGATTAAATCCTTTAACCCATAGGGAATACCATGCAGCGGGCCGCGATAAATGCCGTTGGCCAGCTCTTCATCGGCCTGCCTGGCCTGTTTTAAAGCTAAGTCCTCAGTCAAAGTGACGACACAATGAAGCTTCTGCCCATATTTTTTCAGGCGCTCAAGATAGATCCGGGTCAGATATTCCGAGCTGATTCTTCTGTTTTTTATCAGCCAGGCCAGATCAGTCACCGGATAAAAGGCTAAGGTTTCCTGACTTTCAGGCACCTCAACCGTGGCTGGCTCAGCATAGATAAATTTATCTTCAGTCTCTATTGATTTTAAATCAAAGCCGGCCGGCAAAGGGTTAAAGATTAGAGCCGGTGAAACGGAATTTTCTAAAGGTATCTGACGCATCTTTTTATAGCTGGCCAGGTTTTCCTTGAGGCTGGGCAGCATCATCTTTTGTTCTTTGAGGGTCAAGTCCAGACCGGCAATTTTCGAAGCCGAAGAAATATCCTGAACAGTAATGGTCTGGCCTTTAGTGTGATAGAGAGTAAAGGCTCCTCCCACCACCAGGATGATAGATAAAATAACACCAATCAACGGCCAGGCAGCCGAACCTGAATTATAAGCAGGTTTCATTTGTTTCTCCTTCCTTCTTTTCTATTGACTATATTTAACTTCAAAATAATCAGACAGGTCAAGAAGACTGTTGGAGGAGGACCGGTCTCGGGAAGAATTGGGTTGACTTATTCCTGCCCGTGTTATAGTTTGGCTTAAACGCCTTGGATGGAGAAATTGATTGTGACCGATCCTGAAGTTAAAAGACCAGGTTGGCTTAATCCGGCCAGCAAATTTTACCGTTATTTAGTCCTGGCCTTTATCGCTTCACTCTCCTTTGGCTGCTATTTTGCTTATGACATCGTCTCCGCTATTGCCCCCTCGCTCATCGAGGAGTTACAGGCGGCCCGTCAGACGGTTGGTACCTTTTTTACCATGTATAGCTTAGCGGCTGTCCTGGCAGTTCTAATTGGCGGTGTTCTGGTTGACAAACTGGGGACAAGAAAATCCAGTTTGCTTTTTTCCTGCCTGGTTTTTATTGGGGCAGTCATTGTCTGGAAAGCCAGGAGCATTCCCGTTTTCTTCCTGGGACGCTTTATTTTTGGAGCCGGCTCAGAACCATTAATTGTGGCTCAAAGTGCTATGTTAGCCCGCTGGTTCAGGAGTAAAGAGCTAGCCTTTTCCTTTGGCGTAACTCTAACTATTAGCCGTTTAGGCTCTCTTTTTGCTTTTAATACCGGTGAGCTGATCTCCCGTTATTTTGGCGGCTTTCGCTTCGCTTTGCTGGCCGCAGTTTTAGCCTGTGGCTTGTCTCTTCTCGGAAATATTCTTTATGCCCTGCTGGATAAGCGGGGAGAAAAAGTATTAAACCTCAAAAATGAGAGTGCGGCCGAAAAAATAAATTTGAAAGAGGTAAAAAACTTTAAGCCAACTTTCTGGTATACCACCGCCCTCTGCTTTACCTTTTATTCAGCTATTTTCCCCTTTACCGCCCTATCCACCGATTTCTTTGTTGACAAATGGGGCATCGCCAGAACGGCCGAATCTTCTGGCGACTTTTTAGCTCAGGTCTTTAATAATTTCTTGCATCTGTTCAGTACGGCCGGCGGCATCAGCTCCATTATCATCTTTGCTTCGATGATTTTTGCCCCTTTAGCTGGAAGATTAATTGACCGCATTGGCCGGCGGGCAAGCCTGATGGTCTTTGGCTCTCTGGTTCTTATTCCCTGTCATCTTTTAATGGGCCTGACCTCAATTTATCCAGCCTACCCCATGATTTTCCTGGGCCTGGCTTTTGTCCTGGTGCCAGCGGCTCTGTGGCCATCGGTTCCATTAGTGGTCAAGGAAGAATGGACGGGAACAGCCTTTGGTCTGATGACTGCCATTCAGAATATCGGTTTGGGTTTATTCCCGTTGCTCAATGGTTTTCTCCGGGATCGAACTCATTCTTATACAGCTTCTTCTTTGATGTTTGCCAGTCTGGGTTTAATCGGGCTGGTCTTCTCCTACCTTTTGAAGAGAGCAGACTCCAGAGAGGGGGGAAGGCTGGAAGCAGCCCGGCCAAAAGCTTAAATTAGCCCCCTGATTTTTCGCCAGTTATCCCTGACTTAACTGAAACAGATTAGAGCTGGCTGCCCTGACTGATCTGGATCCAGACCTGCCTTTTCCTCGGCCCATCGAATTCGCACAGGAAAATTCCCTGCCACTGGCCAAGCTGAAGCTCACCGTCTTCGACCATAATCTGGAGTGAACTGCCGGTGAGAGAAGCCTTAATATGCGCCGTGGAGTTACCTTCAAGATGGGCATAGGGCAAATTATCAGGCACAGCCCTTCTCAGGGCCAGCAGAATATCGGCGGCCACATCGGAATCGGCATTTTCGTTGATAGTTAGACCGCAAGTGGTGTGGGGAACATAGACCAGAGCTATCCCCCGGGCCAGTTTACTAAGCCGGATGGCTTGAGCCACCAGTTCGGTTATATCAACGAATTCTTCTTTTCTGGCGGTCATAACGTCCAGTTTAAGCATTTTTTCCCCCTGAAAAAAATTTTCTAAAAATTTCTAAAAATTAACTTGACATCAGGCTTTACCTGGAACTATATTAAGGCTCGAAAGCACAACATTTAGTATCCAAGGGCTGATTATGACTCAAGATATTGTTTTTCAATGTTTTCCCTTTTTCAATTAGATTTTAGCACAAAACAGGCTTTCCAGGGCAGTACACGGACAAAATTGGAGAAAAATACAAGGAGAGGCTAATGGTCAAAACAAACCAGATTTCCAGAATTAAGAAACGCGATGGTTCGATTGTTGATTTTACCCAGGAAAAAATTACCAGGGCGATCTATAAAGCCATGTGTTCTCAGGGAACGGACGATTTAATGGAAGCTCAGCACATATCTGATATTGTGGTCTTCATGCTGGAAGAAAAGTTCGGCGGTTATACCATTCCTTCCGTTGAGCAGATTCAGGACATAGTCGAAATGGTCTTGATGAAGCAGGGCTATCATGAAGTAGCCAGATCCTATATTCTTTACCGGGAAAAGCATAAAACTATCCGGGAAGCCAGGGAAACAGGTCTCAATCTGGAGCGCCTGATCAAAGATTATATCAATGATCAGGACTGGAAAGTCCGGGAGAACAGCAACGAGGGTCAGGTTAGCTTCTCCGGGCTCAACGCCAGGATTTCAGGCGAGGTGCTGGCCAATTTTGCCCTGAACAATTTATATTCAGAACGGATAAAAAAAGCTCATCAATCAGGAGAATTTCATATTCATGATCTTTCTTACCCGATTGTCGGTTACTGTGCCGGTTGGTCAATGGAAAATTTACTGAGAAAGGGCTTCGGCCATGTGCCTAACCAGGTTCATTCTCATCCAGCCAAGCACCTCGAGACAGCTACCCTGCACATGGTCAATTATATCGGCACGATGCAGGCCGAGTTTGCCGGGGCCCAGGCTTTCTCCAGCGTTGATACTTTTCTGGCGCCCTTTGTCAGAGCTGATCATTTAAGCTATCAACAGGTCAAACAGGACATCCAGAAGCTGGTTTTTGGCCTGAATGTCCCCTCGCGCTGGGGCTGGCAAACTCCCTTTTCCAATCTGACTTTTGACTGGACGGTACCGGAAGATCTCAAAAATAAAAAAGCAATTGTCGGAGGAAAAGAACTTAACTCCTGCTATGGCGATTACCAGGCAGAGATGGATCTCATTAACCGGGCCTTCCTTGAGTTGATGATTGAGGGCGACCAGAAAGGCCGGGTTTTTACTTTTCCCATCCCGACCTACAATCTCACCAGAGACTTTGACTGGGACAGTCCGAATGCCCGCTTGCTGTTTGAAGCTACAGCCAAATATGGTATCCCTTATTTTCAGAATTATATCGGGACCAATCTAAATCCCGGCGATATCAGGGCGATGTGCTGTCGCCTGAATCTTGATATGAGGGAACTGAAGAGACGCCCGGGTAATATGTGGGGAGCTGGCGACCAGACTGGCTCAATCGGAGTGGTCACCATTAATTTGAACCGAATCGGCTATGAAGCTAAATCCAGGGAAGAATTTTTTGACAAGCTCAGGGAAATGATGACTCTGGCCAAAGAAGCCCTCGAAACCAAAAGAGAAGTGGTCAATAACATGCTCGAACGGGGTTTGATGCCCTATACTAAGGTCTATCTTGGTCATTTTGAAAATCACTTCTCAACTATCGGTCTCTGCGGGATGCACGAAGCCTGCCTGAATTTCTTAGGCCAGGGAATTGGCAGACCTGAAGGCAAAGAATTTACCATCGAAACGATGAACTTTATGAGGGAAGTACTCAAAGATTTTCAGGAAGAAACAGGTCATCTTTATAACCTGGAGGCTTCTCCAGCTGAATCAACTTCTTACCGTTTGGCCCGGCTTGACCGGGAAAAATATAAGAATATTTATACCTCTGGCACTGATCAACATCCTTATTTGACCAACTCGACTCAGCTTAATGTTGATGCTACCAGGGATATTTTCGAAGCTTTAAAGCACCAGGCGGACATCCAGCCCCTTTATACCGGCGGAACGATTTTCCATGCTTTCCTGCCTGAAGCCATTGACTGGCAGACCTGCCGGCGGTTAGTGCAGAAAATAGCTGAAACCAGGCTGCCTTATTTCAGTCTTACCCCCACTTTCAGCGTTTGTGAGCGTCACGGCTATATCCGGGGCGAACACCCTACCTGCCCTGAGTGCGGCAGCGAAACTGAGGTTTATTCCAGAATTGTTGGTTACCTGCGGCCAATCGGCACCTGGAATGACGGTAAGAAGCAAGAATTTGAGGAACGGGCGACTTTTACCAAAATAGGATGAATAATAATTTATAACAGGAGCCAAAGATGGATTTTCTGATGTTCACGCTTCCCGGTTGTTCCAAATGTGACCGGCTAAAAGAGTTCATGCTGGCCAACCAGCTTAAGGCTAGAGAGTATAATGTCAGCACCAAAGAGGGCGGGTCCAGGATCAGGGATTATGTTAAATTTCTGCGGCGGGATGAATCTGGTGCGGTCCTGATTCCCACCCTGATTATTGAAGAAAATGGGGTGCCGGTTGAAGTCTTAAATTCAGCCGGGGAGCTTGACGGTTGGTTGAAATCAAGGGTTTAGAAAAATTCGCTTCGAAGGATTTTCCGGGGCATATCTCTTCTACTATCTTTTTGCCAGGCTGCAACTTTCGCTGTCCCTTTTGCCATAATTCTGATCTGGTTCTACACCCTGACACCCTGCCGTCTTTTGACCTGAGCTTTTTTCTGAGCTACCTTGATTCCAGGCGGGGCTGGCTCGATGGGCTGTGTCTAAGTGGCGGCGAGCCTCTCCTTCAGGATGATCTGGAAGTTCTGGCCAGAGTTATTAAAGACCGCGGCTTCAAATTAAAAATAGATACCAATGGCAGCTTTCCGGACCGGCTCGAACAGCTTATCAAAGATGGACTGGTGGATGCCGTGGCTATGGATATTAAGACACCTTTAAACCGCTATCCGGAAGTGGCCAGAGTAGCCGTGGATGTAGAAAAAATTAAGCAGAGCGTCAGGCTTATTATAAATTCCGGACTTGATTATATTTTTAGGACGACGGTGGTGCCGGGAATTCATCAGGAAAAAGATCTGCTGGCCATCGGGGAGTGGTTAAAAGGAGCCCGGCTTTTTCAGCTTCAACAATTTTCCCCGCAAAAGACAATTGACCCTGATTATCTTAAAATAGAGCCATTTCCGCCTGAACAGCTCTTAGCCTGGGCTGAGCTTCTTAAGCCCTGCTTTGAAGAGGTCAGGATAGAAGGTCTTTAAAAAGGAGAAGGAAAATGAAAATTCTGGTCAAGAAAATAAATCCAGAAGCTAAGCTCCCGGTTTACAATCACCCGGGGGATGCTGGCCTTGATCTTTTTTCCTGCCAGGCCTTGGCCATAGGCCCCGGGGAGACCGCGGCTGTCCCAACCGGCCTGCAGCTGGCTATTCCTTTTGGTTATGCCGGCCTTGTCTGGGATAAGAGCGGTCTGGCTCTTCAGGGAATCCATCGTTTAGCTGGAGTGGTTGATGCCGGCTACCGGGGAGAAGTCAAAATAGTTCTGACCAATCTCAGCCAGAAGCCCTTTGTTATTACCAGCGGAATGAAAATCGCCCAGCTGCTCATCCAGCCGGTTGAAATGCCTGAGCCAGTGGAAGTAGAGACTCTTGACGAGACCAGACGGGGAGAAGCAGGCTTCGGCTCCACCGGCCTCTTTTAACTCTTTTCAATCTGAGGCTGGTTTAAAACTTACTGGTATTTCCCCATAATATAGTTTTGAAGATTCTCGATCGTCACTTTCTGGGTAGAAATGATTGACTTGACCACATCGCCAATCGAAATTACGCCGGTAAGCTTTCCGTTGTCTATAACCGGCAAATGACGGATCCTTTTTTCGGTCATCAGAGCCATGCATTCTTCGGCCGTAACCTCAGGCCCAACGTAATAAATCTCAGTTGACATGATATCTTTAACTGGCGTGTCCAGCGAAGATTTGCCTCTGAGCATGACCTTTCGGGCATAATCTCTTTCGGAGATAATTCCCGCTACCTGCCCGTTCTCGACCACAATCAGTGCTCCGATGTCCTTATCAGCCATAATTTTAAGTGCCTCATAAACTGTGGCCTCAGGGGAAATTGTCCAGACCTCGTGCCCTTTTTCCTCCAGCATTTGCTTAACAGTGATCATTCTCCCTCCTCAAAAAATAGTTTGTCTCCCGTAATATATTCACCTAACCAGAGCTGCTGTTTTTGACCCGGGTGACTGTTCCTGGCTACCCAATTTTTATAATGAAATTTTTGCCCCCTGTCAAATGACTGTATCGGATCAGAGGCATTGAAGAAGTGACCAGGGAGGCATCACTCAAAGTAAAGATAGACAGAACATAATCAGTCAAAATAGCCGGTCAGATCATCACGGTTAAGTCCCTGTTCGAGAGCAACTTTAGCTACTGCTCTGGCTACGCGGCGGTGCAGGCCTTTGTCCAGCGGGTCAGGCACAATTTCCCCAGCTGGTGCATAATCAGCTATGGCTCCAGCTGCGGCAATCAACATTTCCCTGGTAATCCTGGGGACATTGGCATCTACGGCCCCTCTAAAAATTCCCGGGAAGCCAAGGACATTATTAATGGTTTTGCCGTCGGCTGCGAAAATTGCACCAGCCTCGAGAGCCTGCTCCGGCTCTATCTCTGGATTGGGGTTAGACAGGGCGAGGATGATCTGCCCTTTCCTGACCATCTCCTTTTTTATTAAACCGGGTACACCTGTCGTGGCCACGATGACCTGGCTTCTGGCCATGATGTCATTCAGGTCGGAAGCCAGCCCTCCGGCTTCTTTCAATCTTTGACTGGCTCCAGGGTTGATATCAGCCCCCCGAACCGGCTTATCAAGATAAAACATCAGCATTTTAGAGATAGCCAGCCCGGCAGCACCGAGACCGATGACGCCAATCTCACACGCAGCTAAGTCACAACCAAGCTGGCGGGAAATATTCATTAAAGCTGCCGTGACGACACAAGCCGTTCCATGCTGATCGTCGTGCATGACCGGAATCTGAAGCTTTTCCTGGATTTTTTCTTCAATATAAAAGCAGCGTGGAGCCGAAATATCCTCCAATTGAATGGCACTGAAAGTCGGAGCCAGATTGACGACGCTGTCCACAATTTTATCGGGGTCCTTGGTATTAAGCAGAATTGGCATGGCCGACAGTCCGGTCAGAGTCTCCATCAGACTGGCTTTGCCTTCCATAACCGGCATGGCGGCCAACGGCCCGACATCCCCCAGGCCGAGAACAGCACTGCCGTCAGTTACAATAGCGACTAAATGCCTGATGGCGGTATATCGCCGGGCTAAAGCCGGATCTTTTTTGATCAGCAGACTGACCTCGGCCACACCAGGGGTATAGACTTTTCTAAGCACACTGATATTGTTAATCTCATAACGGCTGCGGATAGCGATTTTCCCGCCCTGGTGCATTTCCAGGACTTCATCTCTGACTTCTAAAAGTTCAGCGGCCGGATAAGCCCGGACAGCTTTGACTATCCTTTCGAGATGAGCCTCATCGTCGGCAAAAATGGTGATATCTCTCACCATGAAATTCATTCCCATGTGGATGGTTTTTATTTCACCCACATAGGCATTTTGCGAACCTAAAATTGTTAACAGGCCGCCGAGGACTCCTGGCTTCTGCTGCAGCCGGCACCTTAAAGTCCGGACTAATTTGTCTTCCCACCACATGGCTAATTCTCCTTTTTCCCTGTCCTTCTAAATTTAGCTCTTGAATTATATAACTTAAAGCGGCTGGAGGTAAGAAGGCTGGCTAAGTTTTTAGTTTTGCTTGGTCTTTATTCCGGCTGAATTCATAGTAAAAGATGGGGGTGACCAGAAAAATAAAAAAGGCAGAGGTGGTCAAGCCGCCCAGAGTGGCCAGAGCCAGGCTTGACCAGATTTGCCTCTGACCGGTATCAAGCTGAATTAAAAGCATGGGTAACAGGCCCAGGACAGTTGTGGAGGTAGTCATAAAAACCGGCCTGATTCTTTCTTTACTCCCCTTGACGATAGAATCAACCAGCCCCAGGCCAGAATTTTTCCTGGTCAGGTTGATATGATTAACGAGAATGATCGAATTGTTGACCACAATTCCAGCTAAAAGAATGACACCAATATAAGCGGGAGAATCAAAAGGATAGCCGGCAATAACAAAGGCCAGGAAAACTCCGACTAAAGACAGCGGGACTGACAGCATGATGATAAAGGGCTGAATGAATGACTCGTAAAGAGAAGCCAGAATGATAAAAATGATAATGAGAGCGGCGATGATTCCGAACTTCAGCTGAGCTTTTTCACTGCTGGTCATCATATAGCCATAGTCCATAGTAGCCGAGAAACCAGGCGGCAGGCTGAGCGAGGAATAGATAGCCTTCCGGTAATTTTCAGCAGCCTTGTAAGGTCCCTTAAATTCCCACATGACTACCATCTGAAATTGCTGATTTTCCCGGTAAATTGAACCCGGTATTTCTTTTTCTTCGACTGTAACCAGATCTTTTAGCCTGAGATGCTGGCCGGAAACGGTGACCAGCTCGGCCTCCTGCAGGGTCATCAAGTCCATATTCTCGGCTTCAGGAAATTTCAGGTCAATTGATCTCTCTTGATCGTTAATAATTGCCTGCAAAGGCACGCCAAATGTTCCGGCCAGTAAACTCTGCAGCTGGAAGGAAAGATAATTCGGGTCCAGGTCGTAGCGGGCCAGAGCCGGCTGGTTTAACCTCAAGACATATTCAGTGGAGGAGGTGTTTCCCCAGTAATACCGGCCGGTGACAGTTTTTATGTCTCCTATCCGGGGATTTTTTCTTAATCTGGTTTCCAGATCGGCGGCAATATCCTGCAGTTTTTTCAAATTATAGCCATAAAAATTGATAACCGAATCATAAAAACGCCCGGCACTCATCGATGAACTATAACCCTGGGGATCAAAACCGTAGACACCGACGCTCACCCCGGCAAAATTAGTCGCTAAACGAATTAGCTCATCTTTAAGGATATAAGGATGGGCTGAAAACTCAACTTCAGCTGGAAAAGTTATATTGAGGTAAGCTCTCTCCCGGGTGACCTGGGTGTTTATGGTTTTTTCACAGGGGTAGGCCAGGGCTTTATCTTCGAAGTTCCTGATCAAATCGTCAGTTGCTTCGAGGCGCGTCCCGGTGGGCGTAGCGACATAAACAGTCAGCCTGTCTTTCGAATACCAGCGAAAGAACTCGCCGATGACCACATTTTTTTTGAACAGGCGATAACTGCCAAAAGTTATCAAACCGACAATTAAAATTATTTCTACAGGATGTTTGAGGAAGAAGTGCAGGACTTTGTCCACACTTAACCTGCCCGGTTTAGCTGGTTTTTTCTTCCTGACAAAAAGGAGTTTAGGGCTGAGGGCCGGGATCAAAGAAAAGGACACCAAGAGTGAAGTAATGAGGGCGATAGCCATGACGATGCCCAGAGGGAGATAATAGATGCGCAAGCGACCCTGGAAAAAAGGAAAGCAGAAGAAAACTCCTATGGTGGTTAGAGTCGAAGCCAGGACCGGCGTGAATACCTCCCGGGCCCCGCGGATGGCGGCCTGTGCCGGCTCCAGGCCTGATTCACGCAGCCTGAGAATGTTTTCAAAGACGACGATGGCATTGTCAACGAACATGCCAAAACCCAGAGCCAGCGCCCCCAGAGTCAGCATGTTCATCGGAATCTTAAAGAGATAAATAAAATTAAAGGAAATGATGGTTGAAAAGGCGACTGAAGACAGAATCAGAAGAGAGGGCAGCAGGCGGCGGATGACCACAAAGATCATCAGAAAAATCAGAGCCGTAATGGTGACAATTAAAAGATAAAGGTTATTTAGATTCTTTTGAATTTCCTCACTCTCATCATCTACCACCCTAAAGACGAGATCAGAAGGCAAATTCTTTTTGACGGCTTCCAGCCGGTTCTTGACTTCCCTGGCCACCTTGAGTGTATTTTTACCTTTTTCCTTCAGAACCTGGAGCATAATTGTCGGCTGCCCGTTGATCCGGTTTAGATAATAGATATCTGCATATTCCAGCCTGACCTCAGCCACATCCTTGATTCTAATTGGGACTCCGCCCAGCTGAGTGATCACTAACTCTTCGAGGCCTTTAATATCTCTGGGGGCAATGGCAACCCGCAACAGGTATTCTTCCTGGCCCTTCTGAATCCGGGCGGAAGGATAAACAGTCAAAACGCGCCTAAGAGCTGTAGATATCAGGTAAGGATGAAGGCCGAGATCTTTGAGCTTTTTCTGGTCAAGAGTAATTCTGACATTAAGATCAGATCCGCCGCTGACTTCGACCTTAGAAACACCGCTGATTGAACCCAGGCCGTTTTCCAGTTTATCTTTGACCAGTTCTCTTAAAGTTTGAAGAGGATAATTGCCCGAAATAGTGTAAGTCAGAAAAGGCCGTACTCTGAAATCCTCCGGGACGTAGGGGACAACTATTGGCTTAACCCCATAAGGCAACTCAGGCAAGGTCCGGCCTAAGGCTTCTCTTAAAGCCAGATTAGCCATCTCCAGATCAGTTTTTGGCTGAAACTCAACCGTCAGACTGGCTGTGCCAATCTCAGAAGTCGAGGTCAATTTTCGCACCCCTTTGACCGACAGAACTGCTTCTTCCAACAGGGAAGTGACCTGAGTCTGGACAACTTCGGGCGAGGTGCCGGGCCAGCTGGCCGTAACCTCCACCTGAGGAAAATCTTCCTGCGGAGCCAGCTCTAATTGAATATGGAAAAGGGAATAGAGGCCGAGAGCTAAGAGTGATAGATAGATCATCAGGGTGGCAACCGGGCGGTCAATAAAGAATTTCATGGTCTATAATTATGAGCCAATATCAGGCCTGATTCAGGCCCGAGCGCTCTTTCTCCGTAAAATGATGTCTTCCACATATTCATAGAGAGCCGGGATTAAAACCAGGGTCAGAAAGAGGGATGAGGTTAAACCGCCGACCACGGCTATGGCCAGCGGCTGAAGCAGTTCCGCTCCCCGGCCTAAGCCCAGAGCCATAGGAATAAGACCCATGATGGTGCTCAGTGACGACATCATAATTGGCCTCAGCCGGACCCGGCTCCCTTCGACCACCGCTGACCGCAAATCCTGGCCCTGGCGGCGCAGCTGGTTAATATAATCGATCTCAACGATGGCATTATCCACGACAATACCGATGAGGACTATGACCCCGATGATGGAGATAGCATTGATACTCTGGCCGGTCAGAAACAGCAGCAGAATTGTTCCAATTAGCCCCATCGGGACTGTAGCCATGATCAGGAGTGGATGGAGCAGAGACTCAAATTGAGCAGCCATGATCATATAAATGAGGATCATGGACATGAGGAAGGCCAGGAGAAGCGACCGGAAGCTGGTCTGCATTTCTTCTCTTTCCCCGCCAAAAATGATCCGGTAATCCGCCGGCAGATTCATTTCAGCTATTGTCCGTTGAATGGCCGGGATAGCCTGACTGAGTTTTCTTCCGCGCAGATTGCCAGTTATAATGATTTCTCTTTCCTGGTTTTCCCGTCTGATCTCATTGGGGCCTGCTACCGGCTCATAACTGACCAGTTCTCTGATGGGGATCAGCGAATTTTTATAAGGGAAAAAGGAATTCAAGATTTGCTCGATATTCTGCCGGGAATTACTTTCCAGAACAACTCTGACATCATATTTTTTTTCAAGTTCGCGGTACTGGGTAGCAACTTCACCTCTGATGGCTTCGACTAAGTAGCTGGCTACCTCCCCTGGTGACAGGTCGGGATATTTTTCCAGATTTTCCTTATTGATTCTGATTAAAAGCTGGGGCTTGCCCTGCTGAAGGTTGGGATTAACATCAACTACCCCGGGCAGTTGCCTGAGCTGCCCGGCAAAATTAAGAGCTATATTTCTGAGCTGGTCCAGATTCTGTCCCTTAACTTTCAGACTAATTTCATTTGAACTTAAAGCCAGAAATTCCCCAAGGGTCGTCTGCTCGCGGCTGACCGAGTATTTGATTTCAGGCAGTCTGGCCAGATAGTCTCTGGCTTCAGTCATCATTTTAATCAGGTGACGGGGGTCTTTTAATTCAACTGAAATTTCAGCTGAGTTAACTGATAAATCAGGCCGCGAAGATTCTCCGGCTGAAACCAGGCCGACCTGAGAAAAGACCCGATTAATACCAGGCCTGTCTCTTAACCAGTTTTCCAGGCCGGCGACGATCTCTTCGGTTTGACTGAATGAATACTCAACCGGTGTCTGAAGGCTAAGATGATAGGTCGAAGTCTTAAGCGGAGGCATTAGCTCCCGCGGCAGGAACCAGCCCAGGCCGAGGATCAGAAGAAAAACCAGAACGGTCAGACAAAAGGTCTGACTTTTATGATTAAGGGCCCAGAGAAGAGTCTGTAAATGCCCCTTGGTAAACCGGCTGTAAACCCGGTTAAACCAGCGGAAAACAATAGCCAGCAGGGGCTTAAAAGGAAGAGCAATCAACTTGCCCAGGCCAATAAGGGCTTTAGATAGCAGGCTGAAAATGAACTTGAAAATGAAAATCAGTAAGTTGGTCAAGTTATAAACAACGAATTTAAAACCAGCCCAGAGCAAGAAAAAGGGGTTTCCCTGGCCCAGTTCAAGCCTGAACTTCTTAAAAGAGATAAACCGGAAGCGGGACAGCCCCCGGCCGGTTCCCGGGCGCCCATAGGTTCTTGAAGCCAGCATGGGCAGAAGGGTAACCGAGACGAGGAGAGCCGAGAGCAGGGTATAGGTAACGGTCAGGGCTGTATCTTTGAAGAGTTGCCCGGCCACTCCCTGAACATAAATAACTGGCAGGAAAACAACAATCGTGGTCAGGACGGAAGCCGAAATAGCATTGATAACCTCAGTTGTCCCGCGGTCAGCGGCTGCTTTGAGTGGCTGACCTGACTGGCTATGGCGGTAGATGTTTTCCGAGACGACCACAGCCGTGTCGTCGAGCATGCCCACCCCCAGGGCCAGCCCGCCAAGAGACATCAGATTAAGGTTGATATTCTCGAGGAAAAGAAGATTAAAAGTCCCGATAATCGAAATGGGAATTACCGTATCAATGATCAGAGGCGATTTCCACTGCTGCAGAAAGAGCAGCAAAGTTAGGAAAGCCAGAATAGCTCCTCCAATAATCTCTTCAATCGTAGTATTAATTGCTTCCCGGATATAACCAGCCTGTTCCGAAATTACGGCTAAATTGATGTCCGGGTTCTCCTGCCTGATCTGATCAATGACTTCTCTGGCCTTACTGCTGACCTCAACGGTATTGGCTCCGTATTCCTTTCTGACGAGCAGGCCGATGCTCTCCTGTCCATTCAGCCTGGTCACCCCTTCGCGCTCTTTGATGGTATCTATTACTTCGCCAATGTGCCTTAAAAGGATGACTCCACCGTCGGAGGTAAATTTAACCGGAATGTTTTCTATTTCCTTAACCTGTTGAAATTCTCCAGCCACCCGCAACGAATAAACAAATTTACCTTTTCTGATATTTCCGCCATGAAGGCTGAAGTTAAAGGCCGAGATCTTGTTGCCGACCTCTTCAATTTTCAAGCCGTAGCTGGTCAGTTTCTCGGGATCGATTTCGACCTGAATTTCTCTTTCCACTCCGCCGGTAATTTCGACTTCGGCCAGGCCTTCAACCTGTTCCAGCCTGGGTTTGATTAATTCTTCGGCCAGCTCTTTTAAATCCAGCAATTTCTGCTCCCCGGTCAGAGCCAGGGTCATGATCGGCTGGCTTTGAGGATCAAGAGCAATAATCACCGGTTTATCACAGCCTTCAGGCAGCGAATCTTTGGCTGAATCCAGTCTTTCCCGGGTATGAAGAAGGGCAAAATCCATATTAGTTCCCCAGGAAAATTCAATGGAGATAAAAGAATAGCCTTCTTTGGAGATAGACTCGACCTGCCTCAAGCCTGGAATCCGGCTCACTGAAGTTTCGAGAGGTATGGTAACCAGAGCTTCAACTTCCTCCGGGGCGACGCCAGGATATTGAGTCACCACTGAAAGCCGGGGGTAACTGATGGATGGCAAAAGATCAACACTTAATTGACTGAAAGAAACAATACCCAGCAGAACAATAGCCAGGTAAAACATTAAGACAAAAACTGGCCGGTCAATCGAAAACTTAGCCAGACTCATCTGTTCTTCTCCTGGCCACCCTTATTCAACAATTCTCACCGCTGAATCATGGGCCAGGGTCATATGGCCTTCCACAATGACCGGTTCACCTTCTTTGACCCCATCGAGGACTTCTACATATTCCTGATTTTCCTGACCAGTTTGAATATATCGCCATTTAGCCAGACCATTTTCAATGACAAAAACCAGCGGCCGGCCACCGCGGACCAGGACTGCCGCTTGAGGCACCAGCAGGCGCCTGGGGAAGATTTCGGTGACAATCTCTATCTCGGCATGCATGCCAGGCTTAATTTCTTCGGCCGGATTGTTCAATCCGATAAAAACGCTGCAGGTTTTATCTTCTTTATTTATAATGGGGCTGACGGCTACTACCTCTCCTGTGAAGACTCGACCAGGAAAAGCACTAAAGCGGGTGTCGGCTTCCCGGCCAACTTTAATCTTGCTGACTTCTGTTTCCAGCACCTTGGCTGTAATTTTTAACTGGCTGACATCAACCAGGGTAAATAGTTCCCGGCCGGTATCAATTGTCTCTCCCGGGGCGACCTTGATCCCGGTAATTATTCCCGAGAAAGGCGCTGTTATTCTGGTCTTTTCCAGTTCAAGGCGGGCGATTTTGGCATTGACCTCGGCCTGAGTCAGGCCTTTGGAGGAGGCAATAATTTCATCGCGCTTGAGCCCGCTGCCGATTTGAGCCAGTTCATAGTCCAGGCGGGCCCTTTCGAACTGGGCCTGAGAAATCAGACCGTCCCGATAAGCCTTCTCGGCTTTTTTGAAGGCTTCTTCGGCTTTTTTAAGGTCGGTATTATCTTCAGTCTTAGGTGCGGTCAAGCCTGGTTCCTGAAATAACCGGTCAAGCAAAAGTTCGGACAGAGCCTTCAGTCTGGCTGCTTCGTTCTCTTCAAGCCTGAGCCGGTAGAAAGTGTCATCCAGCTCGGCTAACAACTCGCCCTGACGAACATGTTTCCCTTCCTGAACGTGGAGTTTTTTCAAAATTCCGCTGACTTCGGCTTTGAGAATCACATTTTTTTCGGTGTAGACTTCACCTGGTGACTTAATCCGCTTTTCCAGGTCCTTGATTTCAGCCCTGGCTACCTTAACCGGGATCGGAGCAACTGCCTGGCTTTCATTGGCCGCAGCCGAAGCTGGCTGGCCTTCAGCCGCTGAAGATTTTTCGGCTGGTTTCTTTTGGCTAAGCCAGTAGCCACCGGCGACCAGAACAATGACAATTATAACCGCGAGCGTTATTAAAAGGGTTTTGCGATGGTGAACCATTTTACCCGCCTTAGCTTTTATCTCATACTTACTTATGATTTATATAATATAACGACGGGGAAAATCAAAATATTTATCAACCGGTCTGAAAAAATTGAATTTTCTTCAGCCGGCCGCCTTTTATTTTTTGATTTTATAAAGACTTTTTGGCTGACAAAAGTTATAATAAAAACCGCCGTGACGGCTGTTTAAAGATTATAAGCGAGGCTTGGGGAATCTGAAGACCACCCAGGTCAAGCCGGAAGTTGATCGTGGCTGCATCGGTTTTGTTTTATTGATAGTTTTAGTAATAAACGCCAGCCATGAGGCTCTTTTTATCCAAGATACAGGCGGTGGAAAAAATAAAAAAGCAAGTGAGGAGATCGATGAAAATAAAAACTTTGAAGATAATCAGTAGTGTGGCTTTGGCCCTGACCGTGGTCTTAGCCTTAACGGTCCTGAAAGACTTAAAAGAGAAGAATGTTCCTGGTAGACTGCAGCCTGATCATTATAGCTTGAAGAAAATACCGGCTGCCAGCCCCAAAATAGAACTGGCTGGACTGTCGCTGCCTTTCGTGGCCAATGAAGGACAATGGAGAAGCCAGATAAAATATCAAGCCGGACTTTTTTCAGGCAAATTTTTGGTGACTGACCAGGAGCTGATTTATTCGTTGACTTTAGTTAACCAGGAAAAAGATAAGGGGCTGGCCATTGAAGCTGAGAAGTCAGTCAACCCGGTTTCTTTAAAGCCAGAAATGACGGAAAGTAAAACCAGAGGTAACCAGCGTCAGGTTTTTTTCCGGGAAAGCTTTTTAACCGCTGATGGCTCGCCAGCTACTTTTTCTCCTTGCGGCCAGGAAGAAGCTCCCAGCCGCCTATCCTATTTTGAGGGTAATAATCCCCGGAATTGGAAAAGGGGTTTGGCCGGTTATAACAGCCTGTCACTGGGGGCCATTTCCCCTGGAATTGAGGTCAGGCTAAAAGCTTCAGGCCAGAATGTCGAAAAACTTTTCTATCTGCAACCCGGGGCCAGAGCCGAAGAGATAAGAGTCAGGGTGGACGGAGTTGATTCTCTCCAGGTTAACCAGACCGGAGAATTGATTCTCTCTACCGGTCAGGGGGAGCTGGCCATGATGAAGCCGGCCGGTTTCCAGGAAGAAAATGGACAGCAAACCAGAGTTGAGGTGGCTTATGAACTAAAAGGCCAGAATGAATATGGATTTAAAGTTACCGGTTCGTATGATCCGGCAATGACTCTGGTCATAGACCCGGCTTTGAGCATCCTGTCAGCTGCTACTTATCTGGGCGGGACCGGTAACGACCGCGGCTTCTGCCTGGCTGTTGATAGCACTGGCCGTGTCTATGTGGCTGGCTATACGCTATCTTCATCGGGAGATTTTCCGGTGAGTGAAGGTGCTTATGACCGTACTTATCATGGCGAATATGATGTTTTTGTCTCCAGGCTTTCTTCCGATTTAAAAACGCTGGAAGCTTCCACTTACCTTGGCGGCCTGGGAACTGATTATCTTTATTCTCTGGCTCTGGATAGCAGTGGCTATGTTTATTTAGCTGGAGTGACCAGTTCGAATGATTTCCCAATCATCCCTGGTGCCTATCAAGGTTTTTACCAGGGCGGAGATTACGACGCCTTTGTGGCCAAGCTCTCGCCTGATCTGGGTAGTCTATTAGCTTCTACTTATCTTGGCGGGAGCGGGACGGATTATGGAGCTTCTTTACTCCTGGACAGCTCACTCAATATCTATCTTACCGGAACCACCAGCTCGGCTGATTTTCCGGTTACTCCCGGAACTTACAGCCAGACTTATCAGGGTGGTTATGACGTTTATGTGGCCGAACTGTCTAATTCCCTGCAGGGACTGTTAGCTTCAACTTTTGCCGGTGGAAGCGACTATGAAATTGGTTCGGCTCTGGCTCTGGGCGGTTCTTATCTGGTACCTGGTTCTGTTCAAACTAATATCAGTCAGACCCTGACCGGTTCAGAAGTAAGGGAAAAAGTGTCTGGCCGAAAGTCAGATGAAAAATCGTCAATCGGAAAACAACCTGCCACTGAGAGTGTCATCCATAATTCTTCTCTTAAAAAGAACACCGGACTCACTCAACTTCCAGTCAGCAATGGCTATGGATATACGATCTATGTCGCCGGCCGGACTAAATCCAGCGATTTCCCGGTAACCAGCGGGGCTTATGACCAGGCTGTAAATGGCGGTTATGATGGATTTATTTTCCGGATCAGCGCTGATTTGAGCCAGATTTATGCTTCGACTTGTTTAGGCGGCAGCGAAGACGATTTTATTTACGCCCTGGCACCTGATCATCAGGGAAATATTTTTGCAGCCGGTTATACGGCCTCGGCTGATTATCCAGTCTTAACCGGTGCTTATTCAAGTTCGTTAAAAGGCAGCTATGACCTTTTTATTTCGAAGCTGTCCGGCTCCCTGGATTACCTGTTGTCTTCTACCTACCTTGGGGGTGGGGATGAAGATTATTGCCGCTCAATAGCGGTAGATCCTTATGATAATGTTTATCTCACCGGCTGGACCAGGTCAGATGATTTTCCGGTAGTTAGTGGATCGTACGATACGACAACTGGTGGCAGCCTTGATGCCATACTCAGTAAAATCTCGGCCAATCTTCAGGTGCTGTTAGCCTCAACTTATTTGGGGGGAGTGGGTGATGACCTGGGTTATGCCCTGGCTCTTGATAATAGCGGGAATGTTTATGTTACCGGCTATACTTCTTCTTCGGCCTTTCCGGTAACCGATGAAACCTATGATGACAGCTTGAGCGGGACAGATGTATTTGTGGCCAAATTCGGGTCAGTTGATCAATATCTGATGACGGTTAACGTCAGCGGGCTGGGTCAGGTGGTCAGTACCGATGGCGGTATAGATTCCAGCTTTGATAACTCTCAGGTCTATGATGCCGGAGAGAAAGTTACCCTGGTAGCTACACCAGCTACTGGTTATCTATTCGGCGGCTGGGGTGGCGATATTTACAGTACCGCCGCTTCGGTGACGGTGACGATGAATTCAGATAAAACTATTACGGCTAAGTTTGCACCCGAGGGGGTCAGCTATACTCTGACTATTTTAAAATCCGGTTCAGGGAATGGCACAGTTACCAGTGATGATGAGGCGATTGATTGCGGTTCAGTTTGCAGTCAGACTTACACTTCTGGTACCCTGATCAAATTGACAGCTACGCCTGATGAGAATTCTGGTTTTGAGGGCTGGAGTGGAGATATTTCAGCTACCACGGCGACTGTTCCGGTCATAATCAATGGTAATATGACGGTCATGGCGGTCTTTGGTCCGCCGCCGTTGCCCGATCTGACCGGAACCTGGGGTGATCTTAAAATAACCAAATTTTTAGGCAGGACCACCATTATTACTGGCTTTTTTGATCTAAAGAATATCGGCCAGGCGGCTGCCGCCTCGGGTTATTCGGTTGCCTATTATTTGAGTTCTAATGGGACGAGTCTTGATATACCTTTGAATACCAGAGCCATCAGCCTTCCCTTATTGGCTGAGAGCAGCCGGCAGCTGATGTTTACCCGCTATGTAGAGGGCAGTGTGAATGTTTCGGGAAAATATTTAATAGCCGTTATTGATTCAGAAAACAAGTTGGCCGAGGAAGACAAGACTAATAACCTGGTAGTCTATGGACCACTCCCTTAGAGATTGGAAATAAACAAAGATAAGGCTGGAGGCAAGAATGAAAATAAAACAGCTGGTGATAGCCCTGCTGGCCCTGTCGGTGCTGGCTTCTGCTCAGGAAGATAACCGGAAATTTTCCTTTTCCCTGAGAGGCGGTTATTTTATTCCTCATTCCAAGACATTCAATAATGAGTTAAGACCGGTGATCAATAACGACCTGAAGGCTCTGGAAGCTTATCTAAAAGATTTTGGTTTGACCAATTATTTAGGTGAAATGAGCAAGATGAGCGGGGCGGTTAATGTTGGTGGAGAATTTGAAATTCGAGCCAGTGAACAGGTTGGCCTGGCTCTCGGAGTTGATTATGCTTTCAGGACTCTGACTGCTTCTCTGGATTCAGGGGGGACAGTCGATTCGGTAACCTATGGCGTAACTGAGACCGGGAAAATTGGCCTATCAGTGATGCCTATCACGGCTACGGTCAGAATTAATCTCCCCTTTTCGGTAATCAAGGCCTATATGGGAGGTGGTCTTGGCTATTATTTCGCCCGTTATACGGAGAAAGAGTCCTGGACCTGGACTCAGGGTGAGGACACAGTTGATACTGGTTCAAGAAAAACAGTAGCTACCGGCGATTCTGTCCTGCCCCATGCTGAAATCGGAGCAGAATACAGGTTATCGAGCAAAGTTTCGCTGGCTGCCATCATTAGATGTCCTTTTGGTTCAATCAGCTCTTTTAAGATCAAAAAAGCCCCTGACGACCCGGCGGCTGTTGGCCAGAAATTAACTTTCACCGATAGCACCGGTACCCAGCAGGATTTTAAATGGGAACTCACCGGACCTGTTCTGGGAGTAAATTTGAAAATAAAATTTTAAGAGGATCAGGGCCGGAAAAGGGCTAAGGTGCTTCCGGTCAATGATTTTCTGGCTGGCTTAATAAAATATTATTTATGTTGACCCTGGGCCTCGAATCATGCTATAAGGTGATCAGAAAATAGTCTCATCAAAGGCTAATCAACCGGGCCAGGAGGCATGATGCCAGCAGCCGGAAAAAAGGGCTTATCAGGCAAGCAGCTGGAAACGGTTATTGCCCTGATTATCATTTTAGTCATTCTGGGCGCCGGCTTTTTCGTCCATTATAAATTCATTTTGCTTAATTTCTTTTTCCTGCCGGTGATTTTCTCCGGTTATTACCTCGGCCGGAAACGGGCCCTGCTGATTTCGATTACCTGTATTTTGCTTGAAGCTTTATATCTGGTTTTTTCTTATGAAGTCATCGGGGTCAAATTTCTCTTAAGCCAGGATGATTTATTTTTTCTTATTTCCTGGGCTATCTTCCTTGTTTTGACCGCCTGGATAGTGGGGACGCTGAGTGAGAGGACTGAACGTGAACTTTTGAATTTAAAAAAAGCTTATCTGGGTATTCTGTCCATAGTCCTTAAATACCTGGAGGTAGGTGAGGAAGGAAAGTCGCGGGCCGAAAAGATAGCCGATTTAGCTGGTAAAATAGCGGAAGTCCTGGAATTGAACAAGGCCGAGGTGGAGAATATAAAATCAGCTGCTTTATTGAGCGATATTCAAGAGCTTCAAAATTTTCTGCCGCTTTTCAGTCAGACTTCGAAATTAATGAGCGAAGAGAACTTTGTTCAGAATAATCTGACTGACCGGGAAAAAATCATGCTCAAAACAGCGGCCCTTATTCTGGATGAAGTCCAACCTGTCCTTCAAACTTATTTTGTCCATTATCGCCAGAAGGCTAATGAACTGGAAAAAAGCCTGACCGTTATTCCGCTGGGGGCCTCGATCATAGCTCTGGCCGAGCTCTATATCAAACTCAGCCAGCAGGGCAAAGTTAGAATCGGGCCAGAAGAAATCTCTTCGCTGGAAGATATCCGGCGCCTGCGGGGAACTTATTTCCCGGAAAAGGTGGTTGATACTTTATTTTTGGTTGCTTATTGATCTTCCCCAAGGCAACTCAATCGAGCCTACAGGCGGAAAAGATAAGAAAGTTTAAGAGTGAAAGAGTGTCCCTTTTCAGTTTCTAAGAATTCTTTTCTCTGGCTTTTTTTGAAGCTGAGTTGAATAATGTTTCCTGCTCCAAAATAGTAGCCAACCAGGAAATCAAAATTATATTGATCTTCTCTGGTCTCGCCGAGAAGCCTGGTAGTTAAGAAGAGTTCTCTGGTCAGCTGATAATGAATAGAGGCTTCGTAAGTTAAACCCTCGAAAACGGTTTCACCGGTTGAGGATATCTTCTGACTTATCCAATCAGCCCCGGCCGACAGCTCCAGATTGCTGCGCGGTCTTAAAGACACAGAGCTTTCCAGGGTAAACTCGGTGCCGGGACTGACGGCGGTGAATTCATCATTATAGATGCCTCTTTTTTCCCAGCCAGCTTCCAGGTCAATTTCCTTCAGAAATCCGCCGCGCTCCCAGCCGAAATCAAAATGCCCACCATAATTTTTTAAAAAGCTGCCATTCCAGGCCAGCTCTCCTGAAGGTGTTATTAACTGGTACTGATTTTTGCCAGTGAAAAAACCATAATGAAAATCAATCCGGTTAAACAAATTCCAGAACATCATAAATTCAACCTGGTCAGCCACCTTCTGTCCATGGGAATCCTGGCTGAGTGTCCCGGTTAGATCCCAGCTGACTCTCTGAACGGTTCCCCGGTTGAACCTCCAGGCATAACCCACCATCGAATGCCAGGATTGAAAATCGACCCGGTCCAGGTAGCCTGCTTGCAGATTAACTTTGTCTTCTATTCTTTCCAAGCCCAGATTTAGTTGCAGGCCGGCATCAGGTTCACGGTTAAACTGAACTAAGTGAAGCCCGTTACGGTCATTTCCTCCCTGGGAGTTAAAAGAAAAAACATGAGCTCCCCGCAAATAATAAATATCTTTAAAATTGAAACTGTAATCAGCCGCCAGATTGTGAGTGGTGCTGGTCTCGCCGCCGGCACCTGTATAATAGATACCTATCTGAGAATTTTTGAAAATATCTTTGGTAATTCTAACCACCCCAAATTCCGAAGTGCCGTATTCTTCCTTATTTAAGGCTCCCAGCAGGCCAAAAGAATAGCCGCCGGTTTTGCCCGAAATTTTAGCGGCCAGTCTCGGATCGCCGATTCGCCGCGAATAGAAAAGTCTGGCCTCAGTTGACAGGTCATATCCGTTTTCTGTGGCCAGCTGGAAATACTGGCTGCCTTCAGTGAAGAAGGGCCGCCGCTCACTGAAGTATCTTTCATAAGGGGAGAGCTGGTAAATGAAGGGATCGGATTCGACCTGGCTGAAATCAGGACTGGCCGTCACATCAAGGTAAAGATTGGGCTTTATCCCGTATTTAAGATCAGCTCCAACTGCCAGCTTATCATCTTTTTCTCCGGCCCAGCGGGTCGAGCGGACACCGGCATAAGGAAAAATTTCAAGATTATGCCCTGACTTTATCCCCATCATTCCCTGGAGTTCGGCCATTTGTTGCAGCCTGGGCAGATCGCGGCTGACCGCTGTCCAGTAATCAGTCTCATTTAACCGGTGAATATAACGCATAAAGTTAATTCCCCAGACTTGTTCTGGGGCAGAAGAGAATCGCAGGGATTTGAAGGGGATGGCCATCTCAGCTGACCAGCCATCGGCATTAATTCTCGCTTCAGATTTCCAGATAGTTTCAACCGAGTTTTCCTGGACTCCCTTCGGATTAAGGGTAAAGCTGATGCTGGTCCGGCCGTCATGATAAGTGTCAAGTATAACTGTAATTGAATCATTGTTTTCGAATTCATTGCGGGGAGTCAGTTCGGCCCAGATTTTTTCCGGCTGCGAATCTTTCATCAGAAAAGCAAAATAGATATATTTATCATCGTAACCGGCCCAAACCAGCGTTTCCTCTGAGGCGGGAGCTCCGTTAACCGGGTCATACTGAACAAAGTCTCCAACTGGCTGAACGACCTTCCAGGCCTCATCATCGAGCCAGCCGTCAATTTTCGGAGGCTGAGTTAATTTCTGAATGTTTAAAACCTTGTTTCTGTCCTGAGCTGAAGACAGAAAAGGAAGTAAAAGTATAATTCCCGCCAGGCCAAAGGCTATAAGGAAGTTTTTAAGATAATAGAATCTGTTATCACGGCTGAATAACATAAGCTTCTCAACATAGTCAAAAATATTAGATTTTTGATAAATCCTTCTGTATTTTATACAAAAGAATTATGAAGCAGCAAGGAATTTGTGGGCAGGATGAACAGAATTATACTTTTTGAAATCCGAGAGGACAGGCAATGATCTTGATATCTGTAAACCGCTGTTCGGTTGTTTGGCCCGGAACTTACCAGCTGGTTATTAATAACTGGCAAGATATTTGAGCCTTGCGGATTGTGCCGAATCATAGTTACCGGGTTACCGGCGCTGGTTGAAACCCTTTTCCCGCTTTTCTAACAGCAGAGTGATAAAAAGCTGCAAGCTAATATTGAAAATATTAAAGATGACTGGTCAAGATTTACTTCTCTCAGGAGAAAAACCAGGAAAAAAACCTGGCTCCCTGGCCACTCGTTATTAATGAACACCTAGGACCGATCACTCTCGCCGGTAAGCAAATTAAAGTTTGACTCTGTCAGCTAAAAACTAAGGCCAACCATGATTGAAAAACCGCTGTTTCTGGCCTTGTCGGTCTCCTCCAGTAAGCTGGAAGTGTCAGATAGAATGTTATTAAGACCATAATGATAGCGGGCATCAACTGTTAGCTTGAAGAGCAGCGGGATTTTTATATCGACTCCTAAACCTCCAACAATGGCCAGGGCTGAATTCTTGAGATCGCTCTTAATATCCTCAGTTTCTGTTGCTCCATGAAAAGTCTTAGCCAGCTCAGCTTTCAGCAAAATACCATAAGATGGACCGCCAAAAATATAAAATTTTAAAGGTCCAGCTGGCAGGATATTCAACCTGACCAGTAGTGGAATTTCGATGTAGTCGAGCCTGGCCTTAGAGTCGATGTAATATGGAGGGTAAGGGCTATAAACTGGTATTTGAAACTCCAGACCACGTCTCGAATAAAGAACTTCCGGCTGCAGCCCGATCCGCCCCAGGTTAAAAGTCATAAAAAGGCCGAAAGTCGTCCCCTGTAGATAGTCCTCACCGAGAAAATTAGGAGAGGGGCTAAACAATATCTTCGAATTATTGATACCGCCCTTAATGCCAAAGCCGATCAGGGCTTGAGCTGGCGAGGCAGAAAGCAAGATCAAGACCAGAGCCAGGCAAAAAATGGTTGTTTTTTTCATTTTTACCTCCCCTGGAACCCAGGCTTTTAAGTCTTAATAATATTTTATATCACTGGCTTCTGTCAAATTAACAGGGTAGTTAGATTGAGATGATAGGTCCGGTAATTTCCTGGAAACAGGCTTTTATGGTTGTCAGGTGCTCGAAATTATTATAAATATAAAACAAGAAGCCTCTAATTTCCTAAAAGGCAAGTTGAATGAATCTGTTTCTGATGGCTGAACTCCTGACCGTCCTGGCTGCCTCCATTATTGTTATTTTTATCTTCCACCGGCTTAAAATACCAGCCGTAGTGGGCTTCCTGATTACTGGAATCATCCTGGGCCCCGGAGGATTTGGTCTGGTCAAGGACCTTCAAGCGATTAATGCTCTGGCTGAAGTTGGAGTCATGATGCTGCTGTTCACCATCGGTCTTGAGTTTTCGCTGGACAGGCTCCAAAAAATTCAACGCTATTTCTGGCTTGGAGGAAGCCTGCAAGTTCTCCTTACCATCGGCTTGACGGCCGTCCTGAGTATGTTTTTGCGAATAAGGTTGCAGGAAGCGATTCTTTATGGCTTTCTGGTGGCTTTGAGCTCAACAGCCGTCGTACTGAAAATTATGTCCGATAAAAATCAGCTTGATTCTCCTCAGGGCCAGGTATCATTCGGGATATTGATCTTTCAGGACATAGCTATAGTTCCAATGCTGGCTCTGGTCCCTGTTCTGGCTAACCTTCAGTCTGTTTCTCTCCTGACCCTGGGCAAACATCTCATTCTAAGCGTTATGGCCGTGGCGGTTGTTTTTCTCCTGGCCCGAAAGATTATGCCGGCCTTAATTTCGATGATTGTTGGTACCAGAATAAAGGAAATTTTTCTTCTTTCTTCCTTAGTTGCCTGCCTCGGCATGGCTTACCTGACCGCCTCCCTCGGTTTATCTTTAGCCCTGGGTGCCTTTCTGGCTGGTATGATTATTTCGGAATCTTATTACAGCCATCAGGTGGTGTCTGATATCCTTCCTTTCAAGGATGTTTTTAACAGCCTGTTTTTTGTCTCCATAGGCATGCTGCTTGACACCAGGATAGTCTTGAATCTTATTGGTCTGGTTCTGGCGGTGGTAGCCGGCATCATTCTAATCAAGGTCATAACTGTCTTTTTTACGGTCAGGCTGCTCAGATTTGATCCCAAATCTTCTCTCCTGGCGGCTTTTGGCCTGGCTCAGGTCGGCGAGTTTTCTTTTGTTCTGGCCAATGTCGGCCAGGAAAACGGTTTCCTGGCTGGCCAGGATTTCCAGGTGTTCATTGCTTCTTCAATTTTGACTATTCTGGCTACTCCTCTCCTTGTAGAATTAGGACCACCTCTGGCCGATAGGGTTGGCTTTAAATACCAGGGCGGCCAAAGGCCAGAAAAATCAGGTGTCGAACCAGCCTTTCTTGTCAACCAGGTTATTATCGCTGGCTTCGGGCTCAACGGTCAGAATCTGGCCAGAGTACTGAAGGAGACAGGTATTCCCTATGTCATTCTGGATCTTAATCCCGATACCTATCGCCGGATTTCCCGGGCAGGAGAGCCAATTATCTTTGGTGATGCCTCCAGTCCTGTAATTCTAAAGGAGGCGGGGATAGACAGGGCCAAAGCTCTGGTTATCGCCGTTAATGACCCGCGAGCTACCAGACGGGCGGTCAGCCTGGCCAGGCAGCTTAACCCTGAGATTTTTATTATCGTCAGGACAAGATTTGCTTCGGAGATAGAAGAGCTCTATTCGCTGGGTGCCAGTGATGTCATTCCGGAAGAATTCGAGACCTCAATCGAAATATTTGTCCGGGTCCTGGAAAAATTCCATCTACCAAGAAATATCATCAATACCCAGATTCAGATCCTCAGGAGCGAACATTATGGGCTTTTACGGGGTGCCAGGTCATCTTCACGCCGTCTTGATGAGAAAATTTATGATTTCCTGGAAGCAGGAGTGGTCGAGACTTTTTTGGTGCCTGAAACAGCCTCAATTGCCGGTAAGACCCTGGGCGAAATTGATTTGCGAAGCAGGACTGGAGTGACAGTTATAGCTGTGGTTAGAAATGAGAAAACCTGGAGCGGACCAGGAGCTGATTTCCGTCTTCAGGGACACGATGTCCTGGTCCTGGTCGGCAATCATCAGGCTATTGACCAGGCTCTGGGTTATCTCAGCAGCTGAGGCCTTAAGACCGGGCTAAAATAAAAAAAGTTGTTCTGGGTTATTTCTGATTATCAGGGATTAGCCATTACCTTGGAGTGAACCAGCCAGAATCGTATCAGGTAACTTCCGGTTGATAAGTTGCCAGATCGCCGGCCAAAGATAACTTGGTTAGCCAGCTCAAAAAGCAATCCCAATGGTCGCTGACCAGACGCCATTTTTTACATCCGGTGATGTTTCTTCTTCAACGGCGGTTATAATTTTCTGCAAGCCCAGGCTATACCGGACGTCAATCATAAAGTGACGTCCAATGTCGAGGCCTGCCCCGAAGATAGCTCCATAATCATTATTTTTTAGAAGTTTCTCTTCCAGCGGCATTTCTTCGCCATTGATTTCAAGTTTTTCCTTCAATTTAAAACCAACAGCCGGTCCGGCAAAAATGACCGGTTTGATTCCAGGCAGGGGAAGTTTAATTTTGAGGAGAAGGGGTATTTCCAGATAATCGCCATAGATTTTTTCACTATATTCGCCTGTTGAGTCCTCCAGAGTGCCGCCTTTCATGGTGTAAAGAATTTCAGGTTCAATAGTTACCATCTTGCCCAGATTAAAGGCCACAAAGATGCCGCCAACAAATCCAATTTTACTTTTGACCGTAGCTTCGATATCCTCCAGGTCATTCCCTGTTAGCTTAGCTGAGTTACCACCCAGTCTAAGTCCAAACTGGACATCAGCTTTCAAGATAGAAGGAGAGACCAGAAGAAACAAAAAAGCTGCTACCAGACAATAACTGAATACTTTTTTCATCTAAACCTCCTGACCAAAGATGGTTTTAGAATAGATGCTGAAAAGCTCAATGTCATCACCGGAGGGGGTGATTTGGATGGGTAAATCGGAGGCGATAAGGGGAGAGAAAAAGCCCCTGCTGGCAGGACGACTATTGCCCCCTGTGGATTATAGTGTAAAATAATCATTCTAAGTACATTTAGAGAGGTCAACATGAGCCGTCAGGACATTAAAGTTACCTTTGGAGAAGGTTTCGAAGTAAAAGCTGAATGCCGCCGGGGCTGGACAATTACGACTGACCAGCCTGTTCAGGCTGGCGGCCAGGATTCCGCTCCCACTCCTTTTGAGCTTTTTCTATCTTCTTTAGCTACCTGTGCGGGTTTCTATGTTCTCGCTTTTTTAAGACAGAGACAGATTTCACCGGAAGGAGTTTATCTGACCATGTTACCGGAGAAAGTTCCCGGCTCCAAAATGGTCGAAAATATCAAAATGGATATCCACCTGCCTGAAAGTTTTCCAGACAAATACCGGGAAGCAGTGGTCAAAGCGGCTGATCAATGTACCGTTAAGGCCCATTTGCACCATCCACCCAAAATTGAAATAAGAACAGTAAAAGATCAGTCAGCCAGTTGAACCAGGCTCAAAAGCAGGAAAACTGTGAAGAACAGTCAGCTGTCCGAGAGCGAATGGCTGGTAACGCTGTCGCTTGGCTTTTTCTCTTTACTGGCGGTGATTGATTATTTTCTCCGCCACAGCCAGGCGATCTATTTTTTACCACTTAGCTTATTGCTTATTTTAGTTTTCCTGAATCTCCCTGGCTGGAGGCAAAAATATCAGACCAGACCAGACCTGGCTTTCTGGTTATCGGCTATACCGTTAGCCGGCTATGCTTATCTTTATAAGTTAGCCGGCAGCCTGGTGGGATTGATCACCTCTGCTTCTTATGACAGCTGGCTGGCTGGCCTGGATGCCAGACTTTTTGGTAGCAGCCCCAATCAGTGGGTAGTTAGACTTTACCGTCCCTGGTTAACAGAAGTCATGATGCTGGCTTATGTCGCTTATCTTCCATTAGTGGTCATTCTGGCTTATTTACTTTTCAGGCAGAAGGGCAGGCGGCAATCTGATTTATATATTTTTACCCTGGGCTTGGCCTATTTAACCTGCTTTGTATTCTTCATTATTTTTCCGGCTTATAGTCCAAGGTTTTATTTTAAAGACCTTGAACCAGCTCCAGGTTATTTTTTCAGGTGGCTGATGAATCAGGTGGAAGTCTGGGGCCAATACCGTGGCGGCTCTTTTCCTTCGGCCCATTGCGCGGCCGGAACGGTTATGATTTACCAGGCCTATCAGGCTGGCCGCCGGACTTTCTGGTTTGTTTTTCCCCCAATCCTGCTTTTTTTCTTAAGCACCATTTATGGTCAATATCACTATGTGGTTGACATCCTGGCCGGGATAATCATTGGCTTACTGGCCATATCGACGGCCGGAGCGCTGGCCAGAAAAAGAGCCAGCCGGATTATCCCAGTCCAATAAATAGCACCAGAAAAACTCCGACCAGCCAGTGAATAATTATCCCATACCAGACTGATTCAGTCCGCAGAGCTAAATAGCCAAAAATCAGACTGGCGACTATGGCCGCCAGAACTTCATTTAAGGGTTTACCGACATGAACCAGGCAGCAGGGAATAGTTTGAATTAGCAGGCTATTTAAAGAACCGACAGCCGGCTTCAAACCATAAAGGAGAAAACCCCGGAAGAAAAACTCAAAGGCTAGATAATAGATAAAAAAGGCAGCTGCATAGATAGTAAAAGTCTTAAAGGAAAGAGGGTTGTCCATAAAGGCTGAGTATTCCTGCTCGAAATCAAGCTGGCGGCTGGGAAGCCAGGACGCCACCAGGACGACCGGCAGTGAAAAAGCTACTGCCTTTAGCCCGGATTTATAATCTCCGGCTCTTAAGCCATAAGTTTTAAGCTTTTCTCTAAAACCAAGCTTAATCAGCAGGCCGGGAATCAGGCCGAGGAGAAAAAAAGCTGCCAGAAAATTATAGTAATCACGGTAAAAACCCGATAAAAGAGAAGCGGTGAAATAGTTGACCAAACGGACATCATAAAATTGTGACAGGCCAAAATAACTATATAAAGTTAATAGAAAAGGCGTCACCAGCAGAATAATTGTTGTCTTTCGGTCGTTAGGGCGGTCAAATATCCTGGTCATTAGTTCCTGACCATTTCTGTCTTTTTATTAAGATAGCCGAGCCAGTCGCAGGTCAACTGCAATCCCTGGCGGAGGCTTCTTGGCTGGTAACCCAGTTCTTCCGAAGCCTTTTGGTGGGAGTACGCCCAGTTTTCCAGAAAAGTTTTTACCCAGCTGGTGGTGATAAAGGGATAGAGTCCAAACCACCTGGCCTTTAGTGTTTCCAGCTTAGCTACCATCATGGCCAGCGGGCTGCCTATTTTCAGCTTGAAGGCTTTTCGCCCGGAAACCTCCTCTAATTGCCGGTAGAATTCATGAAGAGAGACATTCTCGCCGCCCAGAATATAGTCTTCTCCCGGGCGGCCTCTCTCCATCATTAACTGCAAACCGTCGGCCACATCATCAACATAGACGTAATTACCAATTTCCCGGCCATGGTCAAGTAAAAGGCAGGTCCTGTATTTTAAGTAGCCAATAATCAGCCGGGTAACGGAGTTAGCCTCGGTTAACTGGCCAGGTCCATAGACCCTGGTCGGCCTGGCGATGACCACTTCCAGCCCGCGCTCAAGATATCCTGGAATTATGGTTTCAGCCAGAGCTTTACTTTTTTCATAATCAGTAAAGAAAGGAATATCATCCCTGGAACTGTCTTCTGAGACCTGCCCAAGACGGCTTGGCCCTTTAACCACTGACGAGCTGACAAATACCACCCGTTTGACACCGGTGGCCAGAGAGGCCTCGAGCAGAGAACGAAAGCCTTCGACATTGACCCGGTAAAAATTGGCTGGCTCAGGATCATAATTCTTAGCCAGGGCCGCTAAGTGATAAACCTGGCGGCAGCCGTTAAGGGCAGCTATCAGGCTGTCAACCCGGTTGAGATCAGCCCTGACAATTTCCGCCCCTGATTCCTGGCCGGGCCTGGCCGAACTGCACCGTCTGGTTATTAGCCGGATAGCTTGACCCTGGTCCAGGAGCTTTTTGACCAGCACCTGACCTATAAAGCCAGTTCCACCGGTCACGGCCGCAGTCATGTTAGCTCTCATAATTAAAAATCAAATCTCCCGAAATTATAGTTTCAAAACCGCCAGAGTTCAATTTTTTATAGACGGCTGACCGGCCATTGTTAGATAATCAAGGTTGAATTAACCCAAGGAGGCTTTTCATGAACCAAAAAAGACTGATAATGGCCGGTCTGATCTTACTGGCCTTCTTTCTGATTTCAAACTTAGCTCAGGCCCAGGAAAAATTTTCTGGTGATTCGCTTCTCGATAATCTAGCCAGGCTGAAGACTTATCAACGGCTGAGGGTTTCAAGCTATGATCGAAGCGGAAAAAATTCTGACTGTCTTCAGATCTCGGCAGGTCAGATGGTAGAACTGGCCCGTCTGAGTGGAGCTGGTATCATCAAACATATCTGGATCACTGTGGCCAGCAGCGACCCCATGATCCGCCGCAATGCCCTGCTTAGATTCTACTGGGATGGCGAAAAGGAACCGAGCGTCGAGTGCCCTCTGGGCGATTTTTTTGGCCAGGGCTGGGGGGAAAAATATAATTTCATCAGCTTACCTTTAGCCTCGGCCCCGGCCGGTGGAAATGCTCTGAATTGTTATTTCCCGATGCCTTTCGGCCGGGGGGCGGTGATTACCCTTGAAAATCAATCCGATCAGCCCATAGATGCTTTCTATTATTATCTTGACTACGAAAAGCATGACTCACTCCCGCCTGATTTTGGCCGCTTTCATGCTTTCTGGAACCGGCAGCTGACTGAACCAGGGCCAGAAGAAGAAAATGAATGGGCAGTTCTTGGCCAGCCTGGAGCCAATCTGGATGGTGCCAGCAATTATTTAATTGCTGACCTTGAGGGTCAAGGGCAATTTGTCGGGATCAATTATTATGTGGATAACCCCGGTCCCATGTGGTATGGCGAAGGCGATGATATGTTTTTCATTGACGGCGAAAAATGGCCACCTTCTTTAGCCGGAACCGGAACAGAGGACTTTTTCAATTCTTCCTGGTGCCCCAAAGAGATTTATCAGCATCCATTTTTTGGCTATGCCCGGGTCAACAATGAAACCGGCTGGCTGGGACGAACCCACTGTTACCACTTTTTCTTAGAATCTCCCATTACCTTTAAAAAATCCCTGAGGGCCACCATTGAGCACGGTCATAATAATTGCTTGGCTCTTGACCTGGTCACCGTGGCTTACTGGTATCAGAAAGAACCCCATATGCCTTTTCCTCAGATGCGGCCAAAAGAAGAGAGGCAGAACAGGCCGGCTATCGGTCCGGTGGAGATCCATCTCTGGCGTCAGGCCTGGAGAGAAGCCCAGGGCGGCGGGACTCTCTGGGGAAATGAGAAAAAAGAAGACAAAAAGGAAGACAAAAAATAACAGCAGGCTAAAAATAATCTTTGCCGGTTAACTAAGAATTCAATTGGAGTTAAGGTCTTCTGTTTCAACCAGAAAACGTTTAGCCTTTTTCCGGTTAGCCATGACCTTCAGTCCAGCCGGCAAAACTCTGGCTTTGACTGTGGTAAAAGTGTCCAGATACTCACCGTTATATTGAATGTCAAGGCTTGGCCCCTTAATGGTTATTTCTTTGGCCTTGAAATGCCGCAGTCTCTTCTGAAGAAAGCCAAAATAGATCAGGGGGAAAGATAGAATATAAAGGAGGGGAGGCATCTCGAACAAAACCAGGTCAAGATAGCCATCGTTCAGGCGAGCCTCCGGGGCCACCAGCCAGCTATAGCCGAAATAGTTTGACTTACCGATAACCGCATCAAGGAAACGGGACGGAAACTCTAAATAATCAAATTTATTTCCCTTATCATCAATGCCGTCATAGAGTCCAATAATTTTTTCTTCTCTTTTATAGAATAAAAGCCGCCTGGCGGCTAAAAGATGACCGGCCAGGCCAGGAATGCCGTGCTTAATTTTTTCTCCGGTCACCGCGGCGGTTGAGCCAACACTGGCAAAGCCGGCTACCAGGCCTTCGATTTTAATCAGATCAACAGTCAGGGTATCACCGTTTTTCAGGTACTTGATGGCTTTAAAAGGGCGGCGGGGGAGACCAAGCGATTTTCTAAAAGCATTGCCGCTCCCGAAAGGGATGACGCCAAAAGTTATCTCCGGCCGGCGCGAAGATTCAAAAATGCCCTGAAGAACATCAGCAATTGTTCCGTCTCCACCAACTGCCACCACCAGGTCAGCTGCCTGGCAAGCCTCCTTGGTCATGGCCACTGTTTCTTCTTTACTTCTCGGAGCATCCAGACATTGGCCGGGCAAACTGTCTATCAATTTAGCCTGCAGGCGCCGGCGCTTTTTCCAGCGCCTGTTTGCCGCAGCTGGATTGATAATACAGACAATTTTTTTATCAGTTCCAGGTTTTATTTCTTCCATTTTTATCAACCGAACCGGGTACCAGGCCTATTCAGACAGCCTATTTTTATACCATGCCATTAAAAGTCTGTCAAAAAACCCGGCTTTCAACTGGCTGTTACCTTTTCGTCGTCCTGCACCGGTTTTAAGGCCGGGGCTGGCTGGCTGGAGTGAGCCTTAGCTCTTTTCTTTTTCTTGTTGAACCTGACATTGGGCAGGTAACCGGCCAGAATCAGGGCCACAAAAAAGCCAGCGATAATCGAATCCGGTATTTTCAGCACGCGGCCAATTAAAGCCAGAATCAAAAACTTTGGGAAACGGGCAGTGATAATAACCGCCAGATAACCGGCTAAGGGCAGATTGGTCATAACTGTCAAAAAGCGAAAAGGATAGAAAGGCACAGGCAAAAAGGCAGCTACCCACAGGGCCAGATAAGGCTTACGGCCAAAAGCCTTGACCAGTTTTTCCACCAGCTTGCTTTTCTGGGCTTTCGACAGTAATTTGAACTCTTCAACCAGCTTAAGAGTTGAGTAATCAAGAGCCTCAGCCAGCACCGTTCCAGCTAAAGAAACCAGAGCGACCGTCAGGGCACTATAGAATTTGCTGAAAAAAAGTATGACCGGTTCGTGGGGCACAAAGGAAATCAGAAATTCTGATGGAAAACAGTAAAAGAACAGGACCCACAGGCTCTTGTTATGTCTGATAGCGGCCGACGAGATCCAGAAGATCATCAGTCCGGCCACTAAGATAACCTCGAGCGACAGAAGAACTATCGTTGTCCGTTTGCCTCTCCTGGTCTTTTTCAGGGGCAGCTGGGTAAGAAACTCAAGTTCTGACATCAGCCCTTTTTACCCTGTCCTCTGGATAAGGACAAAACTCATAAACCTCAATCTAAAAAAGTTCTCAGCAGCTGGCTCAAAACTATCCGCCTGGCTGCTAAGCCTTAAATCTTAACAGATTTTTACCAATTTTTAAACAGGCAGCCACTTTTCTGCTTTAAAGGTAACAAGACTGATTTCCAGCCCGGTCTCCAGGATAATCTTAAAAAACTTGATCATAAATAAAAATTCGGCTTTAACAACCAGCCAGCAGAGTGATAAAATTCAAAGACCATGAATGAATTACCTGAAAAGCTCATAGTCAGCGGTGATAAAAAGTTTCTCCTCAAAGTTGAGGATTCTGACCAGGAGGCTGATTATCAGAAATATGAAAACTTACGCCAGGTAATCTGGGATTTTGCTGATGATCATCTGGCCGGCAGCCGGAATCTGATGTGTGAGAATTTTTTACATGAAGGCAGCAGTTTGTTCATTGGCGCCTTCGAAGCGGGTGAGGGCGGCCAGTTTGTTTTTGATGAACCTCACCTGGTTGGTTTCAGTTATGGCTTTGTCGGCCTCAGGGATAAAAGCCTTGGCTTTGAATCCGGAGATAATCTCTGGTTCTATTCTCAATTTATGGGAGTCAGACCTGACCGGCTGAGTTATGGCCTGGGAACCAGGATTAAAGAATTCCAAAAAGAAGTCTTACGGTCAGTTTTCCGGCTGAAGCTTGTGGTTTGTACCTATGATCCCTTAACGGCGGTTAATGCCTACCGCAACATCAGGCAATTTGGGATGCAGGTCATTGACTATCGCTTAGCCCCTTATGGTGAATACGGGGGCCGCCTCAACCGGGAAGATGTGCCGTCTGACCGGTTTTTCATAGGCTGGGATTTGCTGAAAGAGCACCGGCCTTTTCTGGCTGAGGAAGAGATTGAACCGGCTTTGAGCCGGCTGCCCAGAGCCCTGGAAAGCGACTGGACAACATTTAAAGCAGGTCAGACTGAAATCGAGCTTCAACTGGTGAAAAATGTCAAGCTCCATCTGACTCAGGAATTTGTTCTGGTTGAGGTGCCAGTTGATTTTTACCGTCTTCTCCATGAAACAGCTAACCTGTCTGATGAGCTTAAAAATATTCCGGTCAACTGGCGCCTTCAAAGCCGGGAAGTGTTTTTAAACTATTTCGGTCAGGGTTATGAGGCCGTTGATTTTCTTAAAGCCCGGTCAGGAAAGGCCGCAGTCTATTATCTGTTGAAAAAGAAACAATAGACTTGGCTGGTTAAACCTGGTTTATTCCCAATTATCAGGAGAAAAAAACAAAAAATGAAAGGACATAAAAATGGCGACAAAAAGGTTAGCATTGACCGGAGTTCTATTGATGATGCTATTTTCTATTTTGCCCGCTGAGACTCAAAGTTCTGCCCGGCTCAGCGACCAGCAGCTTCTGGAGCGAGCCAGGGCCCTTCATCAGAAAATCATAACCGTCGATACCCATTGTGATACAGCCATGAGGCTTGTGCGGGGAAATTGGAATCCAGCCGATCGGCATGATCCTGATTCCCCCGGAGCCGGGAAAATTGATCTTCCCCGGATGAAAGAAGGGGGACTTGATGCCGAGTTTTTTGCCGCTTTTGTCTCCCAGGAGCCTCGAACGGCGGAAGGTTATCAGGCTGCCCGCCAGATAGCCGACAATCTGATTTTGGCTGTGAAAGAAATGGTCGCGACCAATAACCAGGTAATTGGACTGGCTTTTAGCCCCGAAGACGCCAAAAAATTTAAAAAACAGGGTAAGCTGACTGCCTTTCTGGGAATCGAAAACGGTTATGCTATCGGCCAGGATTTAAGCCTGATTAAACATTTTTATGAGGAAGGAGTGCGCTATATCACCCTCTGTCATACTTCGGATAATGATATTTGCGATTCTTCAACTGACCGGAATGATCCTGAAGACCGGGGCTTAAGCCAGTTTGGCCGGCAGGTGGTAGCCGAATGTAACCGGCTGGGAATGATTGTTGATATTTCCCATGCTTCTGACCGGAGCTTCTGGGATGTTCTGGCCAGCAGCCAGGCGCCAATTATCGCTTCCCATTCCTGTGTCCGGGCCGTTTGTGATAATCCAAGAAATTTGACCGACGACATGATTAAGGCTCTGGCGGCCAAAGGGGGAGTCATTCAGATCTGTTTTCTCTCAGCTTATGTCAAGAAGCCTAAACCGAATCCAGACCGGGATCAAGCTTTCCAGGAATTCAGAGCTAAATATGGCAACTGGAGAGATATCAAGGACGAAGCCCAGCGAGAGAAAATCATGGCCGAAATGCAGGAGTTGAACCGTAAGTATCCGGTTGAGCTGGCCACCGTTCAAGATCTGGTTGACCATATTGATCATGTGGTCAAGCTGGTTGGAGTCGATTATGTAGGTGTTGGAACTGATTTTGACGGGGGCGGGGGAGTCAGCGGTTGTAATGACGTCAGTCAGATGATTAATGTCACCGTTGAATTAATGAAGCGGGGCTATTCTGATCAGGACCTGGCCAAAATCTGGGGGCAAAATTTCTTCAGGGTTTTTAACCAGGTGAATGAGACAGCCAAAAAATTGAATAAAACTCAGAGGTGATTTTAAGCCAGGATTAGGCTATTATTTAATAGGAATGACCAATCCGGGGACAAATCAGCGGGCCTGTGTTTTTGCCCTGTTAGCCATTCTGTCTTTATTCTGGCTGTTCCTGAAAGCAGACGGGGTCCAGGGCCAGGACCGGACGGTCAAGCCGCGAGCCGGCGGTGTACTGAAAATTAAAGCCTATGGCTCGAGTCTTAAGACTGATCTTGATCCGGCCGGGAAGGGCTATCCCCTGATTATTGAAAACCTGTATGAAGGGCTGTTGAGGCTTGACCGCGATATAGAGATCTCCCCCGGGCTGGCTGAATACTGGGTCATTGATAATGGCGGGCGAAGAACAATCTTTTATCTCAGGAATAAGGCTATTTTCCATAACGGCCAGCCTGTCACGGCTGCTGACGTTAAATATTCCTTAGAAAGGCTTTTCAGACTGAAGACTAATCCCTATTTTTATACCTTTGCTCAGAGAATTGAAGGCGGCGAAGAGTTCTGGCAGGGCCGGGCCAGCGAAGTTAGCGGCCTTAAAATCATTGATGAGACGACCATCGAAATCGACTGGAAGTACGCCAGTGTGGCCAATTTATATTTTCTGGCTGCTAATTTCGCCAAGGTTCTTCCCCGTCAGCTGGTGGAAAAAGATAAGAGAAAGTTTTTTGACCACCCGGTCGGGGCTGGCCCCTTCAAATTTGATTACTGGCTGAGGGATTCGAAGCTCAATATTATTGGCATCAGCCTGACCAAAAATGACCAGTATTTCAGCCGGAAGCCGTATATCAATGGAATTGAAGTCAGCCCTTATTTTTTGCTGGACGGTTTTTTCCGGGATGAAGTTCAAATTGTTCCTTATCTTTCTTACCGGATTTCAAGAGACAGGTACCAGGTTCTGGAAAGTAATTCTCTTCAGGTAAGTTATTTGTTCTTTAGCTGCCACCTGCCGCCCTTCGACCAGCCAGAGGTCAGAAGCCTGCTTGGCCGCTTAATTGAAAAGAGCAAGCTGGCTGGTTTGGTTTCTTCTCCTGCCTATTTTGCTCAGGTTCTGGATGATTACATCCCGCCTTATCTGCCTGGTTTTCTGCCTTCTCCTCCCCCTGAAGAATTGAGTTTCGGCCGGCTGTCAGAGAGATTGGCAGCCCATGGACTGGGCAATTCGGGCCAGGCCCTGACTGTCAACCTTTATTGTGAATTGTCAGGGCAGGAGCAGGCTGAAAAGCTTTTTAGCGAGCTTAAAAATGAATTGCGCCCGGCCGGCCTTGATTTACAGCTGAAACCGATAAAATCTCTGGACGAGCTAAAAACTGACCGCACTCCTTATCTGATTTATTTTGACTGGTCAATGCCGGTGCCTGATCCTGAATTTTTGCTCTATCCTCTTTTTTATTCCAGGTCCTACCTCAATTCGAACTATTTTCAATACAAGCAGGAACAGCTTGATAGCTGGCTGGATGAGCAACGCAACACCAGCCTCCTTGAGCGGCGGGTCAAGCTTTTCAGACAGATGGAGGAACTGCTGAAAAATGAAGTGCCGGCCATTCCCCTTTATTATTTCAAGCAGCGGGCAGCCTATCAGCCTTATATCAAGAATCTCAGACCACAGCCGGCTGGCCTCTTTTCTCTTAATCTAAAAGACGCCTGGATAGACCAATGAACCTGAGCCGTAAATTCAGAATATCCATCTATGCCCAGCTGGTTTTCTGGGTGTCAGTCATTCTGGTTTTCCTGATTATCGGAGTGCTAGCCGTCATTCAGAGCCGGGAAACCAGGTTTGTTTATGAAGAAAAAAGAAACCGCGGCTTGCTCATGGTCAGATATATAGCTGAGATGAACGCCAGGCATTTTACCCTGTGGGAACTCGAATCAATAGACGAAAATATCACCGGTTTGATCAGGGACGATCTGGCTTATGTCATTTTTTATGACCGCACCGGGCGGCCGGTGGTGGTAAGTGAAAGCATAGCCAGCAATACCGAGGTTTTGAATCAGACCAGCTGCCTCGGCAACGTCCCCCCGGAGGCGGTTTTTTATCAAAACCTGCATTTAGAAAACGGCCAGGAAAGTTATGAAGTCATGCAGATCGAGATCCCGATCTATGTGACCGGTTCAGACGTCAAATGGGGATCGGTTAAAATTGGCTTAAAACTCGAGGACGTTAGACAGCGGATAAATCAGTCCAGGCTGACCCTCTTTGGCCTCGGTTTTCTGGCCTTGCTTCTGACTATTACCGGCATCAACTTCCTGGTTAAACGGCTGACCAGGCCCATAGAAAATTTATTAGAAGGGACCAGAAGAATTTCACGGGGTGATTTCAGCTATCATATACCTCTTATTTCCTCGGATGAAATTGGAGCTCTGACCGACAGCTTCAATCAGATGACTGAAGAATTGAATATGGCCCGGCAGCAGATGGAAGAAGCCAACAAAAAGCTGGTTCAGGCTGAAAAACTGGCTTCAATTGGCAAATTGTCGGCAACCATTGCTCATGAAATCCGTAATCCTTTAACTTCAGTCAAACTTAACATTCAGAAACTGGCTGATAATGACCAGCTGAACGAGATAGAAAGAGAACACCTGTCGATTGCCCAGGAAGGCATAGAGCAAATCGAAAAATTTATCAAAGAATTATTAGGTTTTACCCGGATCTCAGTCCTTCAGCCCGACTACTTTGGCCTGGATCAGGTTATTGATGAATCATTAAAAATCCTGCTGCCTTCGCTGGCTGAGAAAAAGGTTCAGGTCAAAAAGAGCTATCAGCAGTCATTGCCGCCAGCTTTTGTTGACGGTGATAAGGTCCGCCAGGTCTTTCTTAATATTCTTCGCAATGCCTATGAGGCGGTGGCTGAGGGTGGAGAAATTGAGATTTCGTTATCTCTTGTTCCAGATGGTGAAAAATCATTTTTTGAGGTAAAAATTTGTGACACAGGCAGCGGTATTCCCGGGAAGGACTGGGAAAATATTTTTGAACCTTTCTTTACGACCAAAAGCTCAGGGGCCGGACTCGGCCTGGCTAATGCCCGCCGTCTGGTTGAACAGCACGGAGGTACGATTAAAGTGGTAGCGAAGGAAGGACAGGGAAGCTGTTTTCTGATCAGAATCCCCTCTGAGATTAAGGCCAAGGAGAAAAATTAATGACTAAAATCATGATAGTAGAAGATGATAGTTTAGTCAGCCGGACACTCCTCTCTCATCTTAAGAAGAGAGGCTTTGAAGTTAAAGGAGCCGAAAACGGGGAAGAAGGCCTGTCCATTTTCCGGGAGTTTCAGCCAGATCTGGTCCTGCTGGATGTTAAACTGCCGGATATCAACGGGCTTGATGTTTTAAGGCAGATTAAAGCTGAAGACAAAGAGGCAGCAGTGATTATCATGACCGCTTTTGATGATATGCGAACGACCGTTGAAGCAGTTAAAGCCGGGGCTTTCGAATATCTGGTCAAGCCTCTTGATAACCTTGAGATCGATCTGACCATTGATAAAGCCCTGCAGATGAAAGCCCTGGAAGAGAAAGTCAGCTATCTTCTTGAGGAAAAGCAAAAAGAATATCAAATTGATAATATTATCGGCCGGTCAGCGCAGATGAGAGAAGTCTTCAAACTGATCGGTCTGGTGGCCAACACCAGGACCAATATTCTGATTCAGGGGGAAAGCGGCACCGGCAAAGAGCTGGTGGCCAAAGCTATTCACTACAATGGCCCTTTCCGGGATGAACCTTTTATTGTCATCAATTGTTCGGCTATCTCCGATACTTTGCTTGAATCTGAACTTTTTGGCCATGTCCGGGGAGCTTTTACCGATGCTGTGACTGAGAGCAGGGGCAAATTTGAAATAGCCGGCAAAGGGACGTTATTTCTGGATGAAATAGGCGACATCTCTTCCAGTTTGCAATCAAAACTTCTCCGGGTAATTGAAAACAGGGATTTTATGAAGGTTGGCGGCGAAAAAGTCCTGAAGACGGAAGCCAGGATTATCGCTGCCACCAATCAGAATCTAAAGGATCTGGTGGCCCAGGGCAAATTCAGGGAAGATCTTTATTACCGGCTAAAAGTGGTGGAAATTAACTTGCCACCTCTTAGAGAAAGGCGGGAAGACATACCTGATCTGGTAGCCTATCTTTTAGAAAAGATTAACCGGGATTTAAAGAAAAATGTCCGGAAAGTGCCGCCGGAGGTAATGGATTTTCTGGTCAATCAACCCTGGAAAGGCAATGTCCGGGAGCTGGAAAATGCCCTGATCAGGGCAGTTATTCTGGCTAAAGGGGATGTAGTCTTAAAAGAGTATCTTCCCCTGGAAACAACTCCACCGGCCTCGCCTGAAGGGCAGGCGCTCCTTACCAAAGAATTAGTCCCCTTATGGGAGATAGAAAAGAGATATATCCAGTATGTGCTGGAAGCAACCAAAGGCAGTAAAAGCCGGGCGAGCCAGATTCTTGATATTTCCAGGCCAACCCTCGACAAGAAAATAAAGGATTATGATTTAAAAATTGACACTTCTGAGTAGATTGTCTTGTAAAAAAAATTGACGGCTGCCTATAAATTCAGGATGGATTTTCAGGTTTCTTAAATCTTCCCCCTGTCAGCCAGGGTTCGTTTCTGGCATGAAATCTGCTGTAGGTCTCTAAGGAGTCGTTATGCAGAAAAAGAGAATTATCGTGGTTGATGATGATGAATCTATACGTAAGACATTCTTTTTACTGCTGGTCACCAAGTATAATGTTTATATAGCCGGAGATGGGGCTGAAGCTTTAGCCAGGTTTCAAAAGGCAGATATAGATCTGATTATAGCTGATTTCCGTTTGCCCGGGGAAAATGGACTGCAAATGATTAAAAATTTCCGGCAGGCTGGTTATCAGGGAAAAGTGGTCCTGATCTCAGCCTTTCCTGATCAGATAAAACCGGACGAAATTCAAAATTTAAAAATTGATCACCTTTTTACCAAGCCTCTCGACCTTAAAGCCCTGACCGGTACCATTGACCTTCTTCTGGCTTAAAACAGGGGACACAATCTATATTTCCTATTTTTTTGGCCTTAACCGTCAATCTTAAAAATGCTAAACTCTGACCATGCTGGCTGAAGCTGAATGTTATCTTTGTCATCTTTCTCAGGTCTTGAGAGTTTTAGCTGTTCAAAAAACCGGAGGGCCCAGGGCTCTTAAAATGACCAGCCAGGCCTGCCGCTTTCTGGCTGAGACCGACTTCGGCCGGACTCCGCCAGAAATCTCAGCCGATCTTTATAAATGGCTGGCGGAGTTAACCGGAGTTAAGGATCCTTATTTTGAGATTAAGAGACAGGATATAAAACAGGCCTTGGTTCTATACCCTGAGCTTAAAAAAAGAGTTATGGAGGCACCCGACAGGTTAAGAAAGGCCATCATGTTTTCCTTAGCTGGAAATATTATTGACCTGGGAGCCGGGGCAGTCAGTAGCTGGCCTCAGTCTGAAAGACTGTTCGAAACAGAAGAACTGGCTCTCGATGATTATGAACTTTTCACCGCTGATCTTAAAAAAACCAGAACAATAGTTTTTCTGGGTGATAATGCCGGAGAAACTGTTTTTGACCGGTTATTAATTGAGCAGCTCGGCCGGGAGGTAATCTATACCGTCAGAGAGGGGCCTATTATCAATGATGCCAGTCTGGAAGAAGCCCGGCTGTCTGGCCTGGAAGAAGTGGCCAGAGTGGTGTCTTCCGGCTGCCAGGCCCCCGGGACTGTCATAAAACAATGCTCTGAAGAGTTTACCGGGATTTTAAAGGAAGCGGATCTCATCATCAGCAAGGGTCAGGGAAATTATGAATGCCTGGAACAAGCCCAAGGCCCTTTTTACTTTTTGCTTAAGGCCAAGTGCGAGGTTATTTCCAGGCACCTCAAAGTTAAACAGGGGAGCCTGATTTTAGCCCGGTCAAAAAATTTCCATCCAAGACTTGAACTATAGGCATTTCCGGGGAACCGGCGGCTGGCTGTAAAGCTACTTTACGGACACTGTAATATTTTTTATGTTTGACCGGTGATTTTTTTATCTTTCCCCTTGACCAATCTGGCACAAAAGTTGCTGTAATAGAAGTTAGAATGAAGGAAACAGGTCGAGCAAAAACCTTAAGAGCAGAAGCCAGGACATCTTCATTTGTTTATATAAATAGTGTTATCCGGACCTGGAGGGAGAAGTTGAGGATAACTGGGCCAGTAAGTGAATCGAGTTCTCCCTCCATTTATTCTTTTGAAGACGATGAGCACACCCAAAAATTTATAAATGCCTCCTTTTTGCCCTTCTTTGCCCTTCTTTCCATTCCCCCTTCCTTCAATTAATTAGAGGGGTGCTAAGCAGCACCCCTCCCTTTCTTCTTTACCATCAGATAAATTAAAGCAGCCAGGTTCCTCTCTTTAAATCTTTGTTCCGGTTGCGGTTATTTATTTATTTTTATAAACTCAAAATCAGAAAGATGGCTATTAACAGGCTGCTCAGATGAATAAGATTTTGCTCCTGTCTTTTCTGGTTCTTCTTCTTTACTTAGGTTTTGAAACTCTCAGCCACCGCCGGCTGGTTAAAAAAATTCCCCACCGGCTGGCTGTGACCGGCATCAGGGGCAAGTCAAGTATCACCAGATTGATAGCCGCCGGCTTGAGACAGGCCGGTTACCGGGTCATGGCCAAGACGACCGGCTCAAGGCCGGTCGTTATTTATCCTGACGGGCAGGAAGAAGAAATAAAAAGAAGAGGGAGGCCGACCATCCTTGAGCAGAAAAAGCTGGTCAGAAAGGCTGCCGGGCAAAAAGTGGATTATTTAGTCTCGGAAATGATGAGTATCCAGCCTGAATGCCTGCAGGCCGAAACGAGCTATCTTCTGCAGCCGGAATTACTGGTGGTCAGCAATATCCGGCTTGATCATCTTGAGGCCCTGGGAAAGACCAAAGAGGAAATTGCCCGGGCTTTGACCTTAGCCTTTCGCCCTCAAACCCCTGTTTATATTCCTGAGGAAGAGCTTTTTCCACCGCTGCCAGCTGAGGCCAGAAAGAAAAAGGCTCCGGTCATAGCGGTCAAAAAAGATTCGGCCAGTGAATTGTTAGCTGGCCAGCTGTCTTATCCCGAATTTGAACCCAATATCAGGCTGGCGGTTAATATCCTTCGGACCTGTGGCCTGAGTGATGAAGTGATTATCCAGGGAATGGAAAAAGTTAAACCTGATGCCGGCTGCCCCCAGGTGTGGGTAAAAAGTATCGATGACCCGGGGACAAAGCTCTATTTTGTCAGTCTATTTGCGGCCAACGACCCGCAGTCATCGATTGAGGCCATGTTCAAAATTATGGAAAGAACTGGCTGGGAGGGGCGGGCCGTCTATGGCCTGCTGTCTTTCAGAGCTGATCGTGGAGACCGCACTAAGCAATGGGTTGATTTTCTGGCTAAGGAATGGCAAGAAGGTTTTTTGACTGATCCGGAGAGCGGGCGCCAGTTAAAGTTTCCGGGATTAGCCTTTCAGGGAGCTGGAGGCGCGCCGGCCCGCCGGCTTCTCTTGAAAAAATTAAAGCCATCCTTGAGCCAATCAGTTTACGCTGTCAGAGGCTCCAGGCCTGAAGCTGTTCTGCTGGACATTTTAACTTATTTTTCTTCTGTTTCCTCAAATCATGACTTAAAGGCTCAATCCGAGCTGGTAGTTTTTGGCCTGGGCAATATTGTTGGCTTTGGACAGGAAATGATAGATTATCTTGAAAGGAAGGCCGATGCCATCAAGTTATAGCTCTTTTTTCCTCGGGCTGCTCCTGGCTCTCCTCTATGCCGAGATTACCGGCCTTTCTCCCGGCGGACTGATCGTGCCAGGCTATTTCGCTCTGTATCTTAATCAGCCCTGGCGTCCCCTTAGCACTCTGGCCGTGGCTTTTCTAACCTTGCTCGTTGGCCGGTTTCTATCACGCTATTTCATCATTTTTGGCCGCCGGAGATTTGTTCTGCTGATTTTGACCGGAGCCTGTCTGGGGCAAGCCTGGAGCCTGGCTCTGCCTCATCTTCTGGCTGAACCGGTTGGCCTCAGAGTGATTGGCTGGGTAGTCCCTGGCCTTCTGGCTTCCAGCTTCGAGCGGCAAAAGATTCTGCCGTCACTGGCCTCACTTATTTTTGTTTCGGTCTTAACTTTTTTCCTCAGCCAGCTATTTTTCTAAAAGATGACAACTGCAAAATTCAACCATAAAACTATTTTTTACTTAGCAGCGGTCAGTCTGGTTTTTTATCTCGTCTTTTATTTCTGGCTTAAGCCGGCCGGGAAGGAACTGGCCCCTGATGAAGCCCAGGCCGCCCGGCTAATGGCTGAGGCCGAAAAGAAAATATATAGCTGTCAGGAAAAGCTTGGCCTGTTGCCCGGGAAAAATCCGTTCGATCCGATGAAGACCGGGTTAATTGGCCTGGAGTCGAGTCCTCTGACCACGACCCTGGGTCAGCTGGAAGCCAAGCGGACCACCACTAATCCGGCTATGGCGGCTCTTCTGGTCCGCCTCCTTCACCAGGCAGGGGTTAAGAAGGGTCAGGTGGTGGCGGCCGGGGCCTCTGGCTCTTTTCCAGCTCTGGCCGTGGCAGCCTATTGTGCCGCCCGGGCCATGGAGGTTAAGCTCCTGGTTATTGTTTCCCTTGGAGCTTCTCAGTGGGGAGCCAATCAACCTGATTTTACCTGGCTATCGATAGAAAAGTGCCTGCGTCAGGCCGGCTTCAATCAGCACCGCCTCCTGGCTGTCACCTGGGGAGGAGAGGATGATTCCGGCCGGGAGTATCCCGGGGAACTGAAATCCAGGCTGAGACAGGAGGCTCAAGCTCTGGGATTAGATTTTCTTGAACCTGACGGGCTTAAATCCATGGTAGAAACTCATATTCGCCTGTTTAAGGAAGCAGCCGGTACAAAGCCTATCCGGGCCTTTATCAATATCGGCGGGAGTCTGGTCAATTTAGGACGCGATTCATCTGTTCTGGAGCTTCGCCCCGGACTGACTCAGGTCAAAAAAATACCGCCTGAGGACCGCTGTGGGCTGATCCAGCGCCTGGCCAGCGAAGGAATTCCGGTTATCCATCTCCTCAATATCAGAGGGCTGGTTGAGCGTTACAATTTGCCCTGGGATCCACAGCCCTTACCTCAAGTTGATAAGGATTTAAAACTTCATCTGGAAGATTCTTATAAAAAGAAGCTCTGGCTGCTCCTGGCTGCTTATATCCTGGCCTGTGCAGCCATTGTCATTTTTAACCGTCTTACTCAAAAAAGAGACGGTTAGCTGGAGCCCGGGCCGGATCTTTGAGATAAAAACCCGTGGTTTTCCCGACAACTTCGGAATAGCGGGGAATCTCTTCAGCCTCAATCAGCCGGTCAGGACGAAGTTCTGACCAGGTCTTTAAAATGACAATAATAGATGACAGGTGACGTCCAACCCTCAGGTCAACTGGCCAGCCTTTTTCATCGAGTTTTTCAAACAGCAACCCGTGTTTTCCTGCCTTTCTGACAAACTCGTCTCGCCCGGTTAGCAGAAGATTTTGATCCGTTTTTCCCCGGGTGGCATCAAGAAACGGTTCAGGCGTTTCCATCAGCAGCGGGATAGCTTCGGTCCAGTCGCCTATTTCCCGGTGAGATAGCCCGCGCAGGGCTTCCGGTGAATATTCAACCCCGATGTCGAAGCCTTCTTCGGCACTGATGGTCATGGAAGCCAGAGCGGCTAAATCCTGACCTTTCGGATGGACGACAATCGTGCTGATCACCGGGTACTGCAGCTCAGCTTCGTGGAGGTCAATAACCAGATCAATTTTTTCCTGCCGGATTAGTTGAGTCATGGCATAACAGGTTTTTTCGGTCATCAAACCATCGTGCCGGCCGGGCCAGGTGCGGTTTTGATTTCTGACGTCCATGTAGGCTAACTGCTGTTTTGACGGGTAATGGATATAAACCTCCGGGTCGGGCCACTGATCCAGCGGGTTGGACCATCTATCGCCTTGTCTGAATTTTTGCTCTCCCCAGGGGGTTTTAATGGAATAATCGGGCGGATAAGCTCCACCCGGGCGGGTTGAGGTTGAAGCACTGGGATTGGCTGTGGGAATAACTAATATCCGGCCAGCTTTCATTTTAGCATTTTCAATGATAATCCAGGCTGCCAGCCTCCCGGCCGGTTCTTCGGGATGAGAGCCGCCGAGAATTAAGACCGAGCCTCGGCCTGAGTCCTCGCCCAGAATATAGATTTTGGCATCATTAATACTGCCTTTTATTCCAGGGAAATAATTACTCAACTTTTTAACTCCGGTTACTCCCGGGCCAAGGACAACCGGTTCCGCCAGGTGACGGCTGCGGTAAAAGCTAAGCCCGGCCGGAATTAAGACGGCCAAAAAAATCAAGCCGAATAACCATTTTCTCCAGTTGACTGTTGGGTTCATCTCAGCCTCATTTCAAGCGGAAAAGCCTCAGCAGGAAAGGCAGAAGGACTATCAGATAAAGCAGCTCTTCTGACCATTTCTTGCTTTTAATAAAATTATAAAGGAAGCAGACCGAAAAAAAGCCAACCAGTAAATAATAGATAAGAGTGATGATTGTCGGCATGGTTAACCTCTAATTAAAAAACGGCCAGAAAGCCAAGTTGCTTGCTGAAGATTATCATCAGCATACCCAGGGCCACAATAATCAGGCCCGGAATCAGACACTGTTTTAAAAATTTTGAATAAGGTTCTTTCACCCCGACGACATTCATGGTCAGCCGCCCGATGATCGCGGTTGGCGGCAGGGCATCGCCTAAAGGCCAGATGAGACTCATGCCAGCCAGGGCGATAACCGGGTTAAAGCCTCTGGTATTAAAAAGAAGAACCAGCGGAACACCCAGAACCGGAGCTGCTCCCCACATCAAAACTGCTTCGGAAACCGGTAAAGTAATAAAAAGCGAAGCGATGACCATAGCTACGGGCAGAGTCACGACTGACACCGCAATTAATCCCCTGACTCCGGTCAGAGTCATAATTTGAACCAGAATTCCGACACAGGTCAAAGTCCCGATCAGAGGCAGTAGCTGCTGAGTGGTCTCTATGGAAACTTTCCAGATATTTAACTTCACCGGTGAGGCTAAAAAAGCGGTCAGAGCGGCCAGGGCAAAAATCAGTGGCAACCCGAGAACAGGAAAACTGAAAGGAAAAAGTCTGCCAGCCAGGATGAGAAGCAGGAAGACTAAAAAAGGCAGGGCTATTCTCCACCAGTTCATTTTCCCGGGCGGTTCGGGGATTTCCTTCAGGGCTTTCTCCAGATCTACCGGCTTGGCTTTCCAGCCCAGGATAAAGATGACGGCCAGGGACGCCAGCAGGCAGGGAATGAGCAGCGGTAGAAAGAAGCCAACATAAGGCATATTAATGCCGGCGGCAGTCATCATAGCCCACAGACTGACCGGCGGGGCGGCGGCACTCAGGCCGGCAATTAAGAAGATAATGGCGGCCACTTTTGTTTCCGGCAAACCCATGTACTTAAGGACAATGGCCACCAGGGAACCAGTAATGAGAACCGTGACGCTGCCGGCTCCGGTCAGTGCTCCCGGGATAAGCAGTAAAATTACCAGCAGCAGAAAAAGGACAACTTTCTGATGGTGAAATCTTTTGAGGATTGACCTCACGGCAAAAGCCACTCCGCCCGCTTCCCGCACCAGATTCATGAAAAGAGTGGCGGTTAAGAAGATCAAGCAAATATCGAGATAGGTAATGGCGCCTTCAGCTATCTGCCTGACCGGCAACCAGTGACCGCCAGCCAGAGCCCCAGCTACAGCAGCCACGAAAATCGAAAGCTCGGTAGAAAGTTTAATTAACTGAGCGGCGACATAAGCAGCCACCATCACCAGCAAAATAAACAGGGCACTCAAGGTTGGCGACATAAATATTTCTCCTGGAGGTCAATGGTTCTTCAATATTTTCGGCTATCAATGATAATTCTGGAAATACAATAATAACTCAGGGCGACCTTTGTGTTTTGATAAAGAGACCTTTCCACCGTCAAGGTGCCCAGAGGATAATCATCGAAGCGGTAAACCTGCTGGTCGGTACGGTTGCCAGTTATCGTAGAAAGCTCTGGAACGCCATGGCTGACTGGCGGCAGGTTGAGCTGGGTCAGGACAATATTCAGTGATTCAGGATCTTTTAAAGTAAAGGTTTTCCCGCCGGGGTCCATCTCCAGCTTAAGCTCAGGTGGTGGCGGGACATCGACGGTCCTTTCCAGGGCACTCTCTGAGGGAGTCAGCATGAAAGTATAGATCAGGCGGTTGGAATACTGGTTATCATCTTCAGTTTTGGTGTAAGAATATTGAGGGACATCAGGGGGGAAAAGATCATTTTTGACGGTTTTAAAAGTCAGGTATTGAAGGCTGGTGGTCTGAAGATAATAGAGGATGACCCCCAGAACCAGTCCGGCCACAATCGTTCTGGACAGGCTTTCGGTATAGCCTTTAAACAAAATATAAACCAGCCAGATGATATCAATGGCCAGAAGAACAGTTACTATGGTTGTTACCGTTGAGGTTGCTACCATTTTTTCTCCTGAAAAAATTGCTCTTCTAATCTAATTGATATTTTAACAAAAAGAAAAAGCTAAAGACAAATTTAACTTTGTCTTTGCCTTCAACCGGCAATAGCGATAGAATCTCGTTCTTAACTTAGCTGAGGAGTAAGCCAATGAAAAAGAAACTTATTTTTCTGTTTCTGGTTCTCGGGCTGACCTCTTCTCTCCTGGCTCAGCCTCAGGAGAGATTGCCCAGAACCCTTCTGCCTCTTTCTGTTCTTCAGGACATAATAAACGAATCATCAGGTGAACTGGCCCTTCAGAATGAAATATATCTGACCGGCGTAAACCGTAACCGCCGGCCGGAAGAGTATCAGAATGGCTATTTCGAAACCAGATTTATTCTTGACCGGCTAAAAGAATATGGCTATGACCAGGCAGAGATTATTGAACTTCCGACCATGGCTAAAACGACCTGGGACGCCGAGCAGGCTGAACTCTGGCTGGTTGAGCCGCTTAAAAAGAAACTTTACGACCTGAAAGACATCCCGGCCACCCTCTGTCAGGGTAGCGTTTCTACAGATACTACGGCTGAACTGATTGATGTCGGGCCCGGCTACAGTGAAGCCTTTTATCAAGGGAAAGAGATTAAGGATAAAATTGTCCTGGTCTATGGTTCTCCTGAGAGAGCGCGTCAATTGGCCGTCGAAAAATTTGGTGCTAAAGGTATCATTGCCTGCGCCTCCAGCCATCCTGAATTCGACCGGGATCAGCTTGGCTGGAACTCAATTCGAGTAGGTGAAAAAGACAAGCCGGCGTTCGCTTTCATGGTTTCGGAGAGAACCTATTATGATTTAAAGCAGATGCTCGACAGGAAAACCAGAGTTAAGATCCGGGCGGTGGTCAAGAGCCAGATGGTGCCTTACCGGGAAGAGATGGCCATGGGCTGGATAAAAGGAACCGACAAAGCAGAGCAGGAACTGGTTCTGACCGGCCATTTGTTTGAAGGTCTCTCCAAGCAGGGAGCTAATGATGATGCCTCGGGTTGTGTGGCCATTCTCGAAGCTGGCCGGGTAATCAAAAAATTAGTAGCCGACGGTAAAATTCCCCCGCTCAAGCGGTCAATCCGCTTTCTTTTTGTTCCGGAAATCTCCGGAACCATGGCCTATATCAAGAAATATCCGGAGGTGGCCAAAAAATTCTATGCCAACCTGAATGAGGATATGGTTGGGGAGGCCCTGGTCAAAAATCTTAGCGCTTTTCGGCTCGAAACTTCTCCGTATTCTTTGCCAAGTTATCTCAACGATGTAGTAGCCTCCTTTGTGGAGTGGATGGGGGCCAGCCAGCGCATCTCTCAGGATACAGGCTGGAAATACTATGAGGTTCTCTCTCCGGCCGGCAGCCGTGATCCCTTCTATTACACCATCGACCGTTTTTCCGGCGGGAGCGATCATATCGTTTTTGTTGACGGCTCGGTCCGGGTCCCGGCCGTAATGTTTATCTGCTGGCCGGATATGTGGTATCACACCAGCGGTGACCTGCCTGACAAATCAGATTCAACCCAGCTCAAAAGAGTGGTGACGCTGACTGTGGCTTCAGCCATCTTTCTATCCAATGCCGGCCCGAAGGAAGCCAGCCTGATGCTGAATGAGATAGCTACCAGAAGCCAGGAGCGCCTTGGCCAGGAAAAAGGCCGGGCCGAAGCCCTGATTATGTCAGCCGGAAAGAATCTTACTAATGCCAGAAAAGAAGCGGTTAACATCCTTAACCAGGCTTTTGACCGGGAAAAAGAAGCTCTGAATTCAACCCGGTTCTTTGGCCAGGCTGACCAGGAATTTCTGGCTCTTCTCAAAGCTAAGTTATTAGCCCTCAATGAAATGAAAGGAATCTGGCTCAAAGAACTGGAGACGGTTTATCAGACAGCTTGTGCCAGAGAGAAAGTGAAACCAGAAAAATTGATTCTGACTGCTGATGAACTCAGGCTCGACCGAATAATTCCGGTCAGAAAGCCGTTGCCGTCTGAGACTGAACCCTGGGCAGTCATGATGAAACTCCGGGAGATGAATCTTCAGATTTCGCCGTATATTTTTCAGGCTGAATTTGAATTGAGAAATTTCATTAACGGCCAGCGGTCGATTCTTGAGATTAGAAATGCGGCCTCAGCCGAATATAATCCGTTGCCGCTTCTGGATGTCGAAAAATATTTTCAGGCTCTGGAAAAAGCGGGAATGGTCGAGCTGAAGAAAAAATAAATGGCTGATCAGCGGCCGTAAATACGGGCCAGCTCTTTAATCAGATCGACATTTTTTTCAACTTCAATGAGCGGAATGTTTTTGGCCTGAGCAATAGCGGTAAACCGGCCGTCGCTGTTGCCGTCTTTATTAATCAGCAGGAGCTGACTGTTGGGGGCCACGGCATCAATACTCTGCTCATCAGTGGTATCACCGGCCGAAGCTCCCTGCGACCTTCTTTTCATACCTTCGACGTGAGCCCCGACGACGGTTACGCCTTCTTCTCTGGCTTCCTGAATTAGCTGCGATATTCTTTTGATTTCATCTTCAATCGAAATCCCGGCCGCTCCCATGCCTTTCAGACTGGCACCCATGACCACAATGACCGAGCCGTAGGGCTGGCCTGCAGCTTTTTTTTGTTGCAGGTTGGCAGCCGTGGCTAAGGGATTGAGTTCTAACTCAATATTTAATTTTTGCAGGACGACTTTGATAATCGCCGGGCCCGGGCTTTGACCGCAGGAGGTCAATAAAACCGGCGGGTTAGCCAGTGGCTTCGGCTGGGCCAGAAGGGCTGAAGCCGGTACAAGTAAAATCAGGGAAAAAACTATTAAAGCCGAGACTTTTTTCATCCTTGTTTCTCCTGTTTTTTCAAGATGATTAAGGAAAGGCCTTAATTTGATCATTCGTTCATAGTTTAGATTTTCTGGATAATAAAATCAAACGGCCGAACGGCTGACCCTTAGCTCTGGCCGGCCGAAAGCAATTCCCTTAATTTCAAAGCATTAAAAACTGCCTGAGCCCGGTAGTCATTATTAAAATAAATGTAGGCTTCTTCCACCTTCAAAGAGTTTATAATTTCGGCCCATTTTCCGAGCTCCTCATCTGAATAGCGATAGCGATAACCGCCGGTTAGCCCGTGGAAACGGAAATAGGCCAGATTGGAGGTCACCACAATTTCAGGCTTAAGACGCCCGGAGGAAGCAAGGCACAGTGTCACCTGATAGCGGGAGAGAAGGTCATAAACCTCAGGTGAAAACCAGCTTTCATGCCTGAATTCAATCACCTGGCAGAAACCGGAGGGCAAAGCCTCAAGAAAAGAAGTGAGAAGCTCAAGATCTTTGGCAAGGGATGGAGGCAACTGATAAAGCAGGCAGCCAGCTTTCCCTTTTAACTGTTTGGTCAGAAAAGCCAGATGTTCCAGATCATGCTCAACTTTTTGAAGCTTTTTAAGGTGGGTTATCTGCCGGCTGGCTTTCAGACTGAAGCGAAAATCGTCCGGAGTTTTTTCTACCCAGTTGTGAATCATCTCGACCCGGGGCGAGCGATAAAAAGTCATATTGATTTCGACTGTCTTGAATTGCCGGGAGTAATACTCAAGCCAGTCAGTTGATTTCAGCCCGGCCGGGTAAAAATTACCCGCCCAGTCTGAGTAACTCCAGCCCGAAGTCCCGATCCAGAGTTTCATTTTTCCTTATTAAATCGTATCATGCCGGTGTTTTCTTATCAATAATAATTAAAAGGCCGGGACCAGGCGGCTTTTGACAGGATTAGCCTTTTGTGGTAAATTTTTTGGCTTAAATCTGAGCCTGTTTATCAGAGAAACATAAGGTTTAGTTTCAGAACGGCCGGAGGTTCGGGCAGGAGGTAAAAGGTATGTTGCATCCAATATTTTGGCTGGCACCGCTGGGTTCGGTTTTGGCTTTGTTTTTTGCCTGGCTTTTCTACCATGAAATGAAGAAGAAAAGCGAAGGCACAGACAGGATGGCTCAAATTGCCTCCTATGTCAGGAAAGGGGCGATGGCTTATTTAAAGCAGCAATATACTGTGGTAGCCATCGTCTTTGCTTGCCTGATAGTCCTTCTTGGCTTTTTGGCCTTTGTCCTCAAGGTTCAAAATAAGTGGGTTCCCGTCGCTTTTCTAACTGGCGGTTTCTTCTCGGCTCTGTCTGGCTATCTCGGAATGAAAACGGCCACTTACGCCTCCAGCCGGACAGCCAATGCCGCCCGCAGTTCACTTAACGGGGCTCTTAGAATCGCTTTCAGAAGCGGAGCCGTCATGGGCCTGACCGTGGTTGGGCTGGCTCTCCTTGATATCTCTTTGTGGTTTTTGATTTTAAAGCATTTTTATCCCCTGACCGATGAAAATAGCCTGATCATCATTACCACTACCATGCTGACCTTTGGCATGGGCGCTTCGACTCAGGCTTTATTTGCCAGGGTCGGCGGCGGGATTTTTACCAAGGGAGCTGATGTCGGAGCTGATCTCGTCGGGAAAGTTGAGTCCAATATTCCAGAAGATGATCCCAGAAATCCGGCCGTCATCGCTGACAATGTCGGCGACAATGTCGGAGATGTGGCTGGCATGGGAGCTGATCTTTATGAATCCTACGCCGGGTCAATTCTGGCTACAGCCGCTCTCGGTGCTTCTGCCTTCCTGGGGCAGGGAGATATGCAGCTTAAAGCTGTGATTGCTCCTATGGCCATTGCCGGCATCGGCACCATTCTTTCCATCCTTGGCATTTTTATGGTTAGAACCGGTGAAAAAGCCAGTCAGAAGGATTTGCTCAGCTCACTCGGCCGTGGAATTAATACCAGTGCTGTTCTCATTGGTATCATTTCTTACTTAATTATTCGTTCCTTAGGCTTGTCGGTGGGCAACTGGCTGGCGGTGGTGGCCGGTTTGCTCTCCGGCATCATCATCGGCAAATCAACTGAATATTATACTTCTCATTCTTATAAGCCAACCAAGCGAATAGCTAACAGTGCCCAGACCGGGGCGGCTACGGTTATCATCACCGGGATTGGCACGGCTATGCTTTCAACCTGGTTGCCGATCATTTCGGTGGCGACCGGCACAGTCCTGGCTTATCTTTTTGCCGCCAACTTTAATTTTCTGGATGTAGGCCACGGACTTTATGGTATAGGTATAGCGGCGGTTGGCATGCTTTCCACTCTTGGAATTACTCTTGCCACTGATGCCTATGGGCCAATTGCTGACAATGCGGGAGGCAATGCCCAGATGTCGAACCTGGAAGTTGAAGTCAGGCAACGGACTGATGCTCTGGATGCTCTCGGCAATACGACTGCCGCCACTGGCAAAGGCTTTGCCATCGGCTCAGCAGCTCTTACTGCGCTGGCTCTGCTGGCCTCTTATGTTGAAGAGATAAAAATCGGACTGATCCGGATCGGGCAGACTACCATTCAAATGATGGACGGAACAGTGGTGGAGACGGCCAGGGCTGGTTTTCTTGATTTCATGCAATATTTCCGGGTTAATCTGATGAATCCCATTGTTCTGGTCGGGATGTTTATCGGGGCGATGATGGCCTTTGTCTTTTGCGGTCTGACCATGATGGCCGTGGGAAAAGCGGCCGGCAGCATGGTGGATGAGGTCAGGCGACAGTTTAAAGAAATTCCCGGCGTCTGGGAAGGCACGGCTGAACCAGATTATGCCCGCTGCGTGGCCATTTCGACAAAAGGAGCCCAGAAAGCTATGATGGTTCCTTCGCTCCTGGCTATCATTGTTCCGGTAGCTACCGGTCTTCTCCTGGGAGTGGCCGGAGTCATGGGCCTGCTTATTGGAGCGACCTCCACCGGTTTTGTTCTGGCTATTTTCATGGCCGATGCCGGTGGCGCCTGGGATAATGCCAAAAAATTTATTGAGGATGGGAATCTGGGCGGCAAGGGTTCTCCAGCTCACAAAGCGGCCGTGGTCGGTGATACCGTCGGCGATCCTTTTAAAGATACTTCCGGACCAAGCCTCAATATTTTGATCAAATTAATGAGCATGGTCTCAATTGTGGTGGCCGGTCTGACTGTGACCTTCTCGCTGATTAAGTAAAGATAGCTAAAGGCAGATTAAAAGATAAAAAGCCTGCCGGTGACGGCTGAAAGCGGCGAAGCTGTTTAGCTGAGAATTGAATCTCAGGTAAAAAAAACCGGCGGTTTGTTTGGAGTGGAGGCGGTTTTAGAAGGCGAGCCAAACCATGTCTGAGACGAAGTCATTATCCCGCCAGAGATTCAAGCCGGAAATCCTGCTCCTGGTCCTGCTGGTATTATTATCCGGTTGCCGGTCTGAAAACCGTTTAGCTGAAATAACTCCAGAAGAGCTTTTGTCGCATATCAAATTTCTTTCTGACGATGCTTACGAAGGACGCGGGCTGGGGAGCCGGGGAATTGAGCTGGCCGCTAATTATCAGGAAAATTATTTCAAGCAATTCGGGCTCCGGCCTTTTTTTAGCGGCAGCTACCGACAGAAGTTCATTTTAACCGGCCTTCAGCCAGATTTTAAAGCAACCCTCGAGTTCATCCCGGCCGGGAAAAGCTCCAGGCCAGAGTTGCCGTCACCAGTTCTTCTTGAGGACTTTGTGGTCAGATCCGAAAGAGAAGATTGCCCGCCAGAAGTTGAAGCGGAAGTGGTTTATGGCGGCTACCTGATTCAAGCCCCGGAGCGGAACTGGGATGATATCAAGGGAGCAGATTTAAAAGGGAAAGTTCTGCTGGTTGAAATCAATGAGCCGGGTAATTACCAGGGCGGGATATTTGATGGTGAAGAACTGACCTACTACGGCCGCTGGACCTACAAATTTGAAAAAGCAACAGAGCTTGGAGCAGCCGGTGTTCTGATTATTCATGATAATAAAGGGGCGACCTACGGCTGGAGTGTGGTCAGAAATTCCTGGGCCAAAGAATCTTTTTTCCTGCCCGAAAAAATCAGAACCCTGTCTTTTGAAGGCTGGGTAACTGAAACTCTGGCCACAAAAATGGTGACGGTGGCCGGAATGGACCTGAAGACCCTCCGGCAACAGGCAGAAACTTCTGATTTCCAGCCTCGGCCGCTCGGGATTAAAGTCAAGATCAGGCAACAGCCTGTCTTCCGTCAGATTGGGGCGGAAAATGTGGCCGGCTGGCTGCCGGCGGCCAAACCGGAAGGCCGGGACCGGTACGTCATCTTTTCCGCTCATTATGACCATCTTGGCCTGGATCCCAATCTTCAAGGAGATCAGATTTACAATGGGGCGGTTGATAATTGTTCAGCCACCGCCTGCCTTCTGGCCCTGGCTGGCTACTATTCTCAACTTAAAGAGCATCTGCCGGTCAACCTGGTTTTTGCCGGGGTGACGGCTGAGGAACAGGGTCTTCTGGGCTCAGATTACCTGGCTTCTCATCTGCCTGTTCCAAATTCCTCTGTTCTGGCTGCTATTAATCTGGAGATGGTCAATGTCTGGGGGGAAACTGAAGACGTTTATGCCATCGGGGCTAAATATTCTGACCTGGATGATATCTGCCGGCGGGCAGCAGAGAATCTTGGCTACAGCTACGGGCCCGAGCAGGGAGGAAACTACGGCTTTTTCTTTCGCTCGGATCAGCTGAGTTTTAGCCGCCATGGCCTTCCAGCTGTCTGGCTGCATGAGGGACTGGCCTCCCGGGGAAAGGATAAAGGCTTGATAGTCAGGAAATCGGAAGAATATCAGAAAAAATATTATCATCAGGTGACAGATGAGGTTCAACCTGACTGGGACCTGAGCGGGGCCGTCCAGCTAACCCGCTGGGCCAGAGAAATAGTTGAACTTTTAGCAGAAACTAAAAGCCTGCCTGCCTTCAAGCCCGAGAGCCCTTTTCAAAGACCCGAAGCCGCCAGCGGCCAGCCAGTTCAGAATCAATAGACAACCGGAAAAAATTATTATTCTGATTCAGTTCTTAAGTTGCAAAAATCAAATTTTGTGTTAAAATAAAAAAATAGCTGACCATGAACTTAAAAGAAGCTTCTTTCGGTGAGTTTCTCAAGCCCTCTCAAGTTATCTTTGAGCTAAAAAGCCATGAAAAACTGGAAGCGGTTGAAGAGCTTCTGGACAGCCTGGTCAAGCAAAAACTGATCAGCAATCGAAACCTGACTCTGACCAGGATTGTTGATCGCGAAAACCTCGAACCAACCGCCCTGGGGCATGGTTTAGCTGTACCCCATGCCCGGGTCGATACCGAAAGCCAAATGGCGGTAGCTGTTGGCCGGTCGGCCGAAGGGATAGATTTTTCTGCTCCTGATGGCCGGCCAGTTCACCTTATAATTCTGGTTGTTTGGAATCCCACCCTCCCCGGTCTTTTTAATCATCTATTTTCCGGATTGGCCAGTTTTCTCATTAAGCCCGATAACCGCGACCGGCTGTTCAGCGCCCGGGATAAAAACGAGCTTTACAACGTTCTGTCTCAGATTCCTTTAGCTTTTCCCTATGAAGATAGAATTGTTAACCGGGCCAGCCTGTTGAAAAAACTCCAGGACATAGAGCTTAAAATCAGGCGGGCGCCAGAAGCCAGACAGGAAGAACTCCAGAAGCACCGGGCTCTGATCAGAGAGGAACTTGATCAGTCATTGTTAGCCAGATTTGACCTGTTGATGGACCGCTATGGCTATGCTGTCTCAGAAATCATAGATGGTGTTTGCCAGAGCTGCAATATGAGTGTTTCAACCCAGATGGCTTCGGCCATTGACGAGAGTAACGATATTTATATCTGTGAAAACTGCGGCAAATATTTAGTTTCACCGGGAAAAAAGGAAAAAGAAAAAGCAGTCGCTAAAGAAAAGAGCGAAAAAGAAAAAATAGAAGCTGAGAAAAAAAGACCTGCTCCGGCCCCCGCCGCCAGAACCAGCCAGGTCAAAAAAGCTCCGGCCGTCAAAGTCAAAGTCAAAGCCGGTAAGACCAGAAAGAACTGATAGAAGAAAAAATTCCTGCCTGATTTGATTTACTGAATCAAGCCTCAATTTCTTAAAAGCTATTGGTATATTTTATTTTGGAATCTTTCCTGATTTCTAATTATTGATTCTATGATCACCCGGTTAGTTTTTAATTCTTAGAGCCTCAAGGTTGACCGGTTCGAGCAGGCGGTAAACTGGAAAATCGGCGAAGTTTCTCTGCCATTCCGGGTAAAGATAGCGGTCAAAAAAGTTCCAGACTGCCAGGCCATCGTCACTTTCAGGCTCAAGAAGATAAGCGGCCAGAGAGCCGAGCGGCTGAGCGCAGGGGATAAAAAGTGAACCGGCCGGGAAGGTTCTGGCTTCTTTCTTATATTCCCCCTTGATCTGTTCCAGCCGGTGCCCTTGAAAAGGCCGGTCTGAAGCCTTGATTTCTTTTGGCTTGAAGACCTCAACTTCCAGAGTTAGACTGGCAGTCAGTTGCTCCACCAGCAGGCCATGCTTCAGGAGAATGTCGATCAGGGTAGGGTCCGGTGCACTGATCAGATAACCATAGGGGAGGTTAACCATCCTTTTGGGTACATAGTTAGCATAATAAGGAATGGTTACCGGCTTTTTCCGGTCAGTTGGCTTGATCTGAGGGAATCCGCCGCCAGGGCGCTCTGTTACTTCCAGTTCATAAGCCTGAATGGTGATGGGCCTGGGCAGCGGCTGAAGATCAAATTCCACGGCAAAAGTCTGGCCAGCAGGATTAAGTCCGGCCGCAATTGTCCGGCGGTCGGCTGCTTCAACCAGTTTCTGAATGTCCGCTGCTTTGACCGAAGTATAATCAAGAATGGCTTTCAGAAAATTAAAACAGCTGATAACTCTGGTCTTATAATCGGCATGAACATAGTTTTCATCGAGAATCGACAGGCGGTTTCTTAGTCCGGCATAGTTGGTGAAATACCTCGGCTGGGGTTCAAAGGTCTCCCAGCCCTTGGCTGGATCCCGCCAGTCGCGAAACATTCCATAAGGAGCAGCTAAAGTGCCATATTTTTCTTTCAAGTTTTTGACAATGGCTGGCAGCATAACGTCACGTTGATAGGCCAGAAGTTCAGGGTCAATATTGGGATTGACCGGCCAGGAGTAAGTCACCGTTTCTTCGTGGTAGGCGCCGTCGGTCGTGTGGAGGTCAAGAACTAAGGCTGGATCCCAGCGGTTGATAATCTGGCTGACCACCGCTCTCATCTCCGGGCTTTCGAGCTTAATGGCATCGCGGTTGAGGTCAAGATTCTGGCCGTTAGGCCTGACCCCCACGCCTTTTTCAGGACCGGGTTGCTGGGGCCGGTTTTTAGGGTTGATCTTATCATTTCCATCGGGGTTGAGGTCTGGAACAATCAGGATAACCAGGTTCTGGAGGTAAGGATGCGCAGGGTTGAGCACCAGTTCCCTGGCCAGCATCAGCGAAGCCTCCTTTCCTTCGACTTCTCCAGCATGAATGTTGGCCTGAATGTAAATAACGGTTTTATTCAAATGGCGGGCAAAGAGTGGAGAATAAACCGGAGGATTACTGATGATTAACATCGGGATTGACCGGCCTTCAGTCGAGGTCCCAATGTTTTCAACTACCAGATTAGGACTGAGCTTCTGCAGCTCATTAATAAAGGATACAACTTCGGCATGATATGAAGTAGCCGTGTACTGGCTGCTTTCAGCTACCGTCAGGGGAGCATTTGGAGGCAGAGTTGAGGCCTTCGGTGCTCCTTTTGATGAGCCAGTGGCCTGTGGCTCACCTGAGGCTTCAGACCAGATAGCCGCGCTCTTATTAACCGGCGGCTTTTTTCCGGCCCTGGCCGGGCTCAACGAAACGATCAAAAACAGGATAAAAAAATCAATCAGAGCTAATTTGAATAGTTTTTTCTTTTCCATGTTTATAAATAAGTTCCTTTCTTGTTGTAATTTTTACCAGGCTTATACTTATAATTTTTTTTAGCCGATTTATCAACCGGAATTTCATTCAGCCGGTCCTGGCCGGGCTGGCGGCCGGCGGTTAGTTTTAATATAATAAAAACAAAGAAGGACAAAAATGGGCTTGTTCCCGGTTAGACCAGAAAAAGAAAAAGATCTCCTGGAGAGGATGGCCGGACTTGGTATCAAAGATTCCGATCTCGAAGAAAAGTTTGTTCACTCTCAGGGGAAAGGCGGACAAAAAGTCAACAAGGCGGCCACCTGCGTTTATCTCAAGCATCTGCCGACCGGCCTTGAAGTCAAATGCCAGCAGGAGCGGTCGCAGGCCTTGAACCGCTTTCTGGCCAGGCGAATTCTGGTCGAAAAGCTGGAAGAAAAGCTCCGGGGCGAGGAAAGCCTGGAAAAACAAAAGATAGAGAAAATAAGGCGGCAGAAGAGAAAAAGGTCAAAGAGATCAAAAGAAAAAATGCTGGCCGATAAAAAACACCGGGCTTTGATCAAGGAAATGCGCCGGATCTTTGCCGGGCCTGAAGATTCGGATTAAATCAATCTTGAGTGGGTAGAGCTCTTTTCTTTAGCTTTCTACGAGCTTACTCTGAGGCCAGCCCGATTAGAGCCTGAAGCAACAGGTTGGCTCCCTTTTCCAGGTCAGAAGGATTAATAGCTTCCTCCGGCACATGACTTAAGCCCTGTAAAGAGGGGATAAAAATCAGGCCCGCCGGGCAAATAGAGGCGATAATCTGAGCATCATGCCCGGCCCCGCTGTGGAGAAGACGGTAATCGTAGCCAAGCTCCTGACTTAAAGCCTTCAGCCTGTTTAGAATGGGCTCGGAGATGGCGACTGGACCGGTGCTATCCACCAGCTGCTGATAAAAAGATAAACCCCGGGTTGAGGCTACTTCCCTGGCCAGAGCCAGAACTTCTTCTGCCATTTCCTCTAACTCCTGGCAATTGAGGCTTCTGAGGTCAAGAGTGAAATCAGCTTCGCCCGGAATAATCGAGAAGGAGCCAGGTTTTAGCACCACCCGCCCGATGGTCAGAGTGTTATCTTCATATTTTCTGAGGACGAGTTGATTGGCTTTTAGAGCAAAATCAGCTAAAGAAATAAAGGCATCCTGCCTGAGTTCCATCGGTATGGTACCGGCATGCCCGGCCCGGCCAACAAAAGTGGCCTGGAAATAACGCTTGCCAGCAATGGCCGTCACCAGCCCGATTGGCACTTCTTCTTCTTCCAGAATAGGTCCCTGTTCAATATGAAGCTCAAGGTAAGCTAAGAGTTCAGGCCGCTCCTTAGCCGCTAAGGGAATATTCTCGACACTCAACCCGGCCTTTTCCACAATTTCGGCCAGCGGCGGTCCGAATTGTGTCCTGGTAGCTTTGAGCTGCCCTTCTCCGAGCTGGCTGGTAAAAGCCCTGCTTCCCAGAAAATCGCCAGCCAGATTCCCTTCTTCATCGGTGAAAGACACCAGCTCGAGTGTCCGGTAAAGCTCAAAATTTTCTTCTCTAATTCGCCTCAAACATTCGAGAGCGGACAGGACACCAACCGAGCCATCGAACCGTCCGCCGTTAATAACCGTATCCAGATGAGAACCAGCCATGACCACCTGTGGAGTCTTGCCTGGCAGGCGGCCAAAAATATTACCGGCGCTGTCCTGGCGGGGAGTAAGACCGGCCTTCTCAATCCTGTCTATCAGCCATTTTCTGGCTTCTAAATCAGGCAGGCTGAAGGAAGGCCTGGAGACACCACCCCTTTGATCCTGGCCTATCTTAGACAGTTCTTCTATCTCAGCCCATAAGCGGTCAAAATTGATTTTAAGGTCAATCATTTTTGAAGAAGCTCCAGCATTTCTCTAACGGCCTGAGTCAGCCCAACCAGGACAGCTCTGGCCACAATGGCAAAACCAATGCTCAGCTCGGAAATCTCTTTAATCTCAACAACTGGTTGGACATTGTGATAATCAAGTCCATGGCCGGCATGGACTTCAAGCCCTGAGTGGCGGGCAAAAATAGCGGCCTGTCTGACTTCTTCCAGATTGACCTGACGCTCTTTTTCTGTCCTGGCGTCAGCATATTTGCCGGTGTTGATTTCAATCAGGTCAGCCCCGGCTTCCTGGCAGGCCTTAATCTGGTCCTTCAGGGGATCAATGAAAATGCTGACTCTTATTCCGGCCTTTTTTAGCTCCTGGATGTAAGAGGTCAGATGTTCTTTCTGGCTGACGACCTCCAGCCCGCCCTGAGTCGTAACTTCAGCCGGGCTCTCCGGGACCAGGGAAACTGTATCCGGCTTGATCTCTTTAGCCACCTTTAACATCTCTTCCGTCGCCGCCATTTCCAGATTGAGTTTGGTGGTTATGACCTTTCTCAGTAATTGCAAATCTCTTTCCTGAATGTGACGGCGGTCGCCGCGAAGATGGCAAACAACACCCGAGGCCCCGGCCTGTTCGGCCAGCAAAGCCGCCAGCACCGGTTCCGGCTCCCGGGCAGCTCTGGCCTGTCTCAGAGTGGCAATATGATCGATATTTACCGCTAATTTCATTCTGGCCTCCAGAAATTATATTGATTTATCCTCTAATCCAGATTCCCGGCGGGCCACTGCCTGCCTGTCTGTCTTCAGCTATTTATGACCACAAAAGCTGTCAATAAGACTGGCGATTCTCCTGGCTAACGGCTGCAACTTATTTTCTTCCGGTCCTTCCAGCATGATTCTGGCTAAAGGTTCAGTCCCTGAATAGCGGACTTCCAGCCGGCCATGAGGCCCAAGCTCTTTTCTTGCTTCTTCAATTATATCATCATAGCCAGGTATGTCTTTTAATGGCACTTTTTCTCTGACCTTAAGGTTAATCAGGATTTGGGGGTAAAGCTTGAAGTCTTTAACCAGCTCTGACAGGCTCTGGCCTCTCTCCAGCATCAATTCCAGTATCTTAAGCGAGGTGAGCAGCCCGTCGCCGGTCACGGCATAATCCAGTAGAATCGTATGGCCGGATTGCTCGCCTCCCAGATTAGCCTGACGGTTGATCATTTCTTCGAAAACATATTTGTCGCCGACTCTGGTCCGGATGAGCCCGATGCCGTTTTCAGCCAAACTCTGCTCCAGCCCGAGATTACTCATGGTGGTGGCCACCACCAGATTATTTTTCAGCCGGTCTTTCTCTTTAAAATACAAAGCCAGAAGATATAGTGTATGGTCGCCATTAAGAATACGGCCTTTCTCATCCACCCAGATGGCCCGGTCAGCGTCGCCATCATAAGCAATGCCGAGGTCAGCCTGCTCATCAACCACTGCTCTGGCCAGGTTTTCGGGATGAAGAGAGCCACAGCCGGCATTGATATTCTGGCCATCAGGCAAGTTATTAATGGCTACCACCTTAAAATTCAAACTTCTGAATAGCTCGGGGGCCAGCTCCGAGCTCGCCCCGTTGGCACAATCAATCACCAGCTTTAAATTATCTTTTTTTCTTCCCGCCCAGGACTCCCGGAGCGAACGAAGATAGCCGGCTTTGAGGGCCGGATCAACCTTAACCGGTTTTATTTTTATTCTATCTTCATTAATTTCTTCCCCGGGCAGCTCCTTTTCCAGCCAGTCTTCCCAGTCTTCCGGGATCTTGGTTCCGCCGGGAGAAAATATCTTGATGCCATTGTCGTCATAGGGATTATGGGAGGCCGAGATGACTACCCCGGCGCTAAATCCCTCCTTTCTGGTCAGAAAGGAAACACCGGGAGTGGTTATCACTCCCGCCGAAACTGCCCGGCCGCCACCCTGGACAAAACCGGAACAAAAATATTCTTCCAGCCACCGGCCTGATTCCCTGGTATCGCGGCCAACGATAATTCTTGGCTCCCGTCCTCTTTCTTTTAGAAAAACTGCTAAGGCCTGGCCGAGGCGGTAAACAGCACCCCTCTCTAAAGGGAATTGGCCGGCCTTAGCTCTTAACCCGTCTGTTCCAAACAACTTTCCCATGATTGGCTTTTCTGACTCCCGTTGAGGCTTAAGTTTTTCTTAAATTAATCTTTAAAAATTGAATAACCTGTGTCACCCCGGAAAATTATTAGATTAACCAGGTCAGTTTTCTTCCCCGTCATTTTTTACTTCTTGGCCTTTTTGGTTTCCTGATTCGGGTTGCTGCCATTCTTCTTTTCGATCACAATATTTACTCTGGCCCGGGGATAAAGAGCCAGCAGCCTGAGTTCCGGACGGGGGAGAATAAGATCTACTTCTACCACGGCACTGTCCGTCAGAGCTGAAACATCAATCGGACTGGTGATGACTTTATCCTTAGGGCGAACCTTGCTTTCTGGCCCGCTGACCGTCACCCTGGATGGATTGACTTCAACTTTAATCAACTGCAGGTCTTCGGCTAACTTCCCGATAATCGTCGGCACCACTTCCATTTCAATCTTTTTAGTTTTTTCCAGCTTGACATGGATATAAACGGGTGAAAAGCTGATGATCTCCACTCCTGGAGGTGTTTTAATCAGGCCCCTGTTGATCGGGTATTCTTCCTGATAAACGCTGGCCTTGCTCATATCAAGCTGAGCCGAGAAATCATCAGGAGCCAGCTGGCCAATCACCCGCTTTCTGGCCCGTATCTTTATATTAACTGTGGTGTCCGACTTTTCCACCACCTCTATGTCCTGAGGGAGATTGATGAGTTCTAAGTTCAAGCTCAGCGTCTTCTCGGCGAAGGTCTTTTCTTCTGGAATCATGACGATCCAGAGAATGATGGCCAGAAAAACCGCCAGCAGCTTCAGCTCCCAGTTTCTTGTCAGGAAATCTTTTAACATCTTCCTATCTTATCCTCAAATACTCAGCTAAACGCTGCCTGATTGAGTCCTTTTTAGACAGTTTCTCTATTTTCCCCCGGGTGGCTAATGACACCTCGCCAGTTTGCTCCGAAACCACGATCACAGTGGCATCAGTTTCCTGGGCCAGGCCCAGGGCAGCCAGATGCCGGGTTCTGGTCGAAAAATTCTCTCCTAAGGTATGGGTAGGAGCCAGCGGCAGCAGGCAGCCGGCGGCGATTATTTTATTCCCCCGGATGAGCACCGCTCCGTCATGAAGAGGTGATTTCGGGAAAAAAATGCTGACCAGCAGGTCTTTGGACAGCTCGGCGTCAATTACTCTGCCGCGCTGGGCATAAGGAGATAAATCAATGTCTTTTTCGATAGCTATCAAGGCCCCGATTTTTTTCTGGGACATATAATCAACCGCTAAGGAAATATCCTCCAGTTTTTCTTTTAAAGGCCCCAGCTTGAAAGGACGTCTGAAAGTATGAGAGCCAATGCCGGTAAAAAACCGCCTGAGCTCAGATTGAAACAAAACAATAATGGCTATAATCAAATAGTTGATAAAAGCCCGGATAATCCGGTTGGAAACATAGAGATGAGCCCACTGGGTCAAAAGGAAAAAGAAAATGACCAGAATAATGCCGGTGGCTAACTGGTAGGCTTTGGTGTCTTTAATCAGAACAAAAATCGAGTAGAGAATAAAAGCAACCAGAATAATATCCAGAAAATCGGTCAACTGCATGTGTCTTAAAATAATCCAGACATTTTCCAGCATCTTATTCCGCCACCTTTATTTCCTTTACAACAGATTTGGCGACCTGTAAAGCTCTTTTTACTTGAAGGATATCATGAACCCGGAAAATCAGTGCTCCCCGGAGATAACTGATGACGGCCGAAGCAATGGTTCCCTCCAGCCTGTCTTCAGGCGGGGCGGCCAGGATTTTGCCGATGAAAGACTTCCGGGAAGGGCCGATGAGGATTGGCCTGTTTAGCCCGAGAAAATAGTCGAGATTATTGATTAATCTGAGATTATCCCCGGCTGTTTTGCCAAAGCCGAGACCCGGGTCGAAAATCAGGCTCTCTTCCGTGATGCCGGCCCGGCTGGCTTCTCTCATTCTGCTTAAAAAAAAGTATTTCAAATCAAACAGAAGGTTGTCATAATGAGGGGCCTGTTGCATGTTTTCCGGCTGGCCCAGCATATGCATTAAAATCACCGGTACCTGGTACCGGGCCACCACCTGGGCCATGTCCGGATCATGCCTCAGGGCGCTGATATCATTGATTAAATCAGCCCCTTCCTCCAGGGCAGCCCGGGCTACCTGACTTTTTCTGGTGTCGATAGAAATATAAGCCGAAGTCTGTTTTCTCAGCTTCTGGACAACCGGAATAACCCGGTTCAACTCTTCTTCTAAAGGGATTTCTCTGGCCCCAGGCCTGGTGCTTTCACCACCGATGTCAATTATTCTGGCGCCCTGCTCGACCATGGCCAGCCCCTGCTCATGAGCCTTTTCGGGCTTGAAGAATTTTCCTCCATCAGAAAATGAATCGGGGGTAACATTCAAAATACCCATCAGCCAGGGCTCCGAGCCAATAGTTAAGATTTCCCCCCTGATTTTTAATGGATAGGTGGCTTCCGGGAAAACGTTTGATTCCTGACTGCTTTTATCCCGGATCATGTCCTTAATTTTAAATCAAAATCCTTAAGACTCGGGTTGTTTATCGAGCTTCAGATTACCAGCTCCCGGCTGGCTGTCCGGCTGAGCTGTTTCGGCTGCTGGCGCCTCTTCTTCAGCTTGACCGGCTTTTGGCTGGGCACCAATCAAAGCCGTGATTTCATCTGAGGAAAGAATCTCTTTCTCCAGCAGAGCCTCAGCAATTTTGAACAACTTATCCCGGTTAACCTCAATCAGGCTTTTGGCCTGAGCATAAGCCCGCCCGATTATTTTCTTGACTTCACCGTCAATTAGTTCGGAGGTATGTTCGCTGAAATTTTTATGAGCAGCCAGTTCCCGCCCTAAGAAGATTAAATCGTCACGTTCGCCAAAGGACAGTGGGCCAAGATCTGACATGCCCCACTGGCAAACCATTTTCCGGGCAATTTCCGTCGCCTTTTCCAGATCATTGGCGGCGCCGGTGGTGATCTTACCCAGAACCAGTTCTTCGGTCACCCGGCCAGCTAAGAGAACAGACAACTGAGCATCAAGGTAATTCTGAGTATAGGTGTAGCGGTCGGAAAGCGGGAGCTGCTGGGTCAAGCCGAGGGCCAGTCCACGGGGGATAATAGTCACCTTGTGAATCGGGTCGGCTTCGGGCAAAAGAGCCGCCATTAAAGCGTGACCGGCTTCATGGAAGGCCGTATTGCGCTTATCTTCATCACTGATAATCATGCTTTTCCGCTCGACGCCCATCAGAACCTTGTCTTTAGCTTCTTCCAGATCCCGCATGTTAACGCAGTTCTGGGCTTTTCTGGCCGCCATCAGAGCGGCTTCATTGATCAGATTGGCCAGATCTGCTCCGGAAAAGCCCGGGGTTGAACGGGCAATCACCTTGAGATTGGTATCCTCACAGAGCGGAACCCGCCGGGCATGGACATTCAAGATTTCTTCCCGGCCCTTGATATCAGGCATTGGAACGATAATCCGGCGGTCAAAACGGCCAGGACGAAGAAGAGCTGTATCCAGAATATCCGGCCGGTTGGTGGCGGCAATAACAATAATTCCTTCATTGGAATCGAAGCCATCCATCTCGACCAGGAGCTGGTTGAGGGTCTGTTCGCGCTCATCATGCCCGCCACCCAGCCCGGCTCCCCGTTGCCGGCCAACAGCATCAATTTCATCAATGAAGATCAGGCAGGGACCATGTTTTTTCGCCTGGTCAAACAAGTCCCGGACTCTGGAAGCGCCAACGCCGACAAACATCTCGACAAAATCGGAGCCGCTGATCGAGAAGAAAGGAACATTGGCTTCACCGGCCACCGCCCTGGCCAGCAGGGTCTTACCGGTGCCGGGTGCTCCAACCAGCAAAACGCCTTTTGGAATCCGTCCGCCCAGCCGCTGGAATTTGCGGGGGTCTTTCAGGAATTCTATTATTTCCTGCAGTTCAATTTTGGCTTCATCCACTCCGGCCACATCCTTAAAGGTGACTCTTTTCTGCATGGGAGAAAAGAGCTTGGCCCGGCTTTTGCCGAAGGCCATGGCTTTATTCCCGCCTGACTGCATCTGGCGCATAAAGATGAACCAGAAAAAGATCAGGAGCAAAATCGGGAACCAGTTAAGGAGGATGGCCACCCAGCTATTTCTGGAATTATCCTTAACGACAATATTTACCTGGTTATCCCGCAGTTCTTTAATCAGGTCGGCATAAATAGGTGGCAAGGTAGTCTTGAAGGCTGTCCCGTCCTTAAGTTTACCGTGAGCCTGAGTGTCCTGAATGGTGACTTCGGCTACATCTTTTTTCTCGACCCGGTCAAGAAACTCGGTAAAAGTATATTCTTTAATCTTGGGGCCGGTTGGGAAAAGGCTCCAGAGGATAACCAGCAAGACGAGGGAAGCAATCCAAAAAATTAAATTTTTACTCGCTCTATTTTTTTGCGCCATAGTTTTTCTCTATTTTATACCACATTCTAACATTTTTTGGCCTGGTTGTTAAGATTAAAAATCCGATCGGATCTTATCAAAGATTGTACTTAAGGCCGAGATAATAACGTTTTTCCAGGGTTCGTTCGCTCACCTCATGAATTATACCCCATCTTCCGACCCATTCTATAGAACTGAAAAGAAACAGGTTACTCGCCGGCAGCTGGCACTGGAGTTGAATCCCGGTATGCCATCTGGAATCCTTAATGGCTGAATCATCGGTGACCTGCGCTTGCAGCTCGGACAGGCCCTGGATCGAGCGGTAATAAACATAATTAGCGAAACCCCGGAGGCGAAACCGGGAATACCTGATCTCAGCCGAGGCTCCCAGGGCGGGGCCTAAGGCATAATAATAACCATAACAGGTCACGGTGGTTTTCATCCCCTGAACATCGTGATCAAGAGAATACCTGTTCAGGGCCAGAGCGTTAATCATTCCAAAACTGAGGTAAGCTTCGCCGTTTAGATGAAAGGACCACTGGCCGCTATTATAAGCTCCATCCACGACCGGTCCCAGGAGGTGAACGGCTCCCATCTTGTCCCGGAAATTTCTTGGCTCCTCAAAGTGAAAACCGGCGGTATCGGTTATCTTAACGTGGCCGGCATCATAGTCAGTGACCGGCCTCTTGACATAAGTATGAAAAGCAGAACCCAGACCATAAATCAGGCTGTAGCCTTTTTTATCCTGCCCGATATTTTGAATAAACTTGCCCCAGGGGATAACCCGGGCTTCAAGCTCCAGTTCCTCCCGGTTTTTCCCGTGATAGGTAAGGGAATAATTTAAAGCGGTATAAATCGGGCTCTTAAAGGTTTCATTTATTTTCCCGGGCAGCCCGTAGAGCGGCTCGATAAATATTTCAGAACCAAAGCGGTAGAACATATTGCCGGTATTGCCGCTGCTGGTGGAGGTGGGTGAGTTCCGGTAGCCAGCTAAAAAATAGACATCCTGAGCTTGATAATTAAAGGGATGGAAGTGGGGAGAAAGAGGCTTATCTTTTCCTTCCAGCCAGCCATTGATTCTATTTAAAGGATTCAGCCAGCTCAAATAATAGGAGACTTTCCTGGGTGAATTAAAAAGGTAGCGGCCGAGATGGAACCAGGATTCACCCAGAACATAGCCACCAAACCCGGTCATGACATTGTCACCGATGGAGATAACCTCGCGCCATTCAACGATATATTCCCAGGAAAGAGAGCCGGCCAGCGAATATAGCATCGAGTTCCACCAGGGAAGATTGTTGCTCCGGGCCAGTTCGTAATAGAGCATACCGGCTAAGGAATGCCGCCAGTTCAAGCTGAAATTATTGTGGTCAAAACGGTGGGCTTGAAGAGTAAAGAATCTTTTCTTCTGGTCATGCCAGGTGGGAAGAAACTGCCAGTCCTCTAAAAACTGGCCATATTTGTTCCAGTAGTCTATCCCTGAAATAGCCAGCATGGTCACCAGTTCAATGGTGGCCCTCGGCCGGTTGGGCCGCTGGCTGCTCAACTGCTGAGAGCCGGCCGCATTGCTAATTAGAAATCCTGGCCAGGTTGAAAAAGGGCTTAATTTGAAATCTATAATGATTTCATCGGGAGCGTTGACCCATTTATTCCTGAGATAAAAAGAATTAAGAGTCAGGTCAAATTCAGCCAGCAATTTTTCTTTGAATTCCTGTTCTCCGGGCTGCCTTTGATCCGGAATGGCGGCTCCGGTCCGGGCCGGGAGGCTAACCGAAAAGCTAAAAAATAAAAAAAGAAAAACGGCTGCAGATGTGACTTTCTTTGTACTGTTCATAATGGGATTTCCGGTTTTATTTTTATCTATTTTACTTTTTTTCAGTTCGGCTCTCTGTTTTTATCTTAAAAAAATACTCTTACGGCGAGCCAGTGTCAATTGCCAGCCGGAAAAGCCACCAGCTGGGACAGGGGCTCAAAAACCCGGCCGGCCAAGGTCAACAGCCCGGGGGACCGGACAACCTTACCGGACCGGCTGGAAGACGGATAGCCTCATCCGGACACCGGGCCACTGCCAGACCTATTTTCTGGCTGCTTCCCGGATAGCTTCGAGCAGCAGGTCAACTTCCTCAAAAGTGTTATAAATATGAGTCGTCACTCTCAGGGAATTAAGCCCGCCTTCCCCGACGCCTCTAATTCTTATCTTGTATTTTTCCATGAGCCAGTTCTGGAATTTATCAAAAGGCATATTTTTAAGGCGGAAACCGGTCAGGGCACAGCGTGATTTTTCTTCGAGGGGCGTCAGGATCTCGACCTGGGGAATCTCCTGCAGCCCTTGCAAAAATTTACCGGCCAGAGCCTTATCCCGTTTGGTGATATTATCCACACCGATACCATTAACAAAATCAAAACAGGCTGCAAGCCCGTAATAGAGAGCTAAGCTCTGGGTTCCATAGTCGTAGCGGTGGGCGGTGCTGTTCCAGCCGTGGAGGCCTTTTTTATAATCCCAGCCGGAATCCGACCCGCCGCCAGTCATGATGGGCTCAACCCGGTCAAACACTTCCTGCTTGACGTAGAGAAAGCCTGTTCCCTTAGGCCCTAATAAAAACTTATGTCCGCAGGTCGCATAAAAATCACAGCCCAGGTCCCGGACATCAACTTTGAACATGCCCGGCGGATGAGCTCCGTCCAGCATCACCAGAATTTTTTTCCGGTGACCAAGTTCCACAATTTCTTTGGCCGGCAAAATCTGGCCATTGGTGCAGGTCATGTGGGGGACGGCGATGATTCTGGTTTTCTTAGTGATGGCCCGCTCAATGTTGCTCAGAGTCTCGGCTGCATCCCGCCCGAGGGGAGCGACTTTGACCACCACCCGGTCTCTTCTGGCTCGCGTGTACCAGGGAATAGCGTTGCCGGCGTGTTCATGATTGGTGATAATGACCTCGTCTCCCTTTTTGAGCTTCAAGCCCTGAGCGATAATGTTTATGCCTTCAGTCACATTGTGAGTTAGAACAACTTCCTTTTCATCGCAGTTAATAAATTCAGCCACCCTGGCCCGGGCCATATCGTGCCCGCCATAAGCACCGGTAAAATTAACTTCCTGTTCCTTGGTAAAAAACATCCATTGAATATAGTAAGGAGAGGGGCCCATGGTGCCGTTATTCATATAAATCAGGCTGTTATTTTTGGTGATCGGGAACTGTTCCCGGACAAAAGACCAGAATTTAGCATCATCGGGCTCGATTGAACCGGCAGCCCTGGGTAGCGGCGGCACCTGTTCTTTTTCCTGGAGGCCGGTTTTCTGGCCGAAAGCCTGCCGGGCAGCCAGGGGCCAGCTGGAAGCAGCTATTAAGCCTCCGCCCAGCAGCTTAAAAAAACGCCGCCTGGAATTGTCCTGGTTGAAATCAGGGTTTGTCTCCTTCATAACTCACTCCTTCAATTTTAGTGATAAATACTGAGAACAATATTTTATAACCTTTTAGCTCAGAATAAAAAACTTATTTTATTTTCGGGCCGCACATGATACGATTTTTTAATCGGATTGTGTTCCTGATTCTCTTGAATTGAAACTCGAGAAAGGAAGGAGTTAAAGCCCATGGCCTTCAGCCTGTCAGCTGTTGCCTCTCGCATGGATAAGCTTTATGAATATGACCGGGAGCCGGTCTCGGCCTCGAGCCTCAAACCAGGCGTCCTGTTTGCCAGCGTTTTTGCCGGCGAACATGTGGCTGCCACCGAGTTTGTCATCGGGGCCTTTTTTGTTCTCCACGGTATTACCGCCTCTGATCTGATGTTAGGGCTGCTCCTGGGTAATCTTCTGGCTGTTTTGAGCTGGACTTTTATCTGCGCCCCGATTGCCGTCAACACCCGCCTAACCCTTTACTGGTATCTGAGAAAAATCGCCGGGCCCGGTGTCACTTTAATTTATAATGTGGCTAATGCTTTCCTCTACTGCATCTTAGCCGGGGCGATGATTTCGGTCTCAGCCACAGCTGTCGGACTGGCTTTCAAAATGAAAGTCCCGGGCTTAAACGATATTTTCCCCAGCAGCGTTCTGTGGGTTGTGGTTTGCCTGGTCCTCGGAGCGTTATTTACTCTGCTGGCGATTTTAGGTTTTGAAAAATTAAGCCGGTTTGCCGAGGTGGTTTCGCCCTGGATTTTTCTGGTTTTTATCGCTGGAGCCTTAGTCAGTCTGCCCAAGCTTGGAGTGAGAGCCGACTTTGGAAATTTCTGGGAGGTAGCCACCACCAAAATCTGGAACGGAATAGCGGTTACCGGCCAGGAAAAACTCGGCTTCTGGCATGTCGTCTTTTTTGCCTGGTTCTGCAATTTAGCCATGCACGTCGGCCTGTCGGATATGGCTATTTTCCGTTATGCCAAAAAGTGGACTTACGGTTTTTATTCAGCTTTTGGCATGTATTCAGGCCATTTTTTAGCCTGGATCTGCTCGGGCGTCATGGTGGCGGCTATTGGCCGGGAAATGCATCCGGGTAAGATGGCTTTTGAAGCCTTAGGCCTGGCCGGCGTGCTGTGTGTTCTGCTGGCTGGCTGGACTACGGCCAACCCGACCCTTTACCGGGCAGGGCTGGCCCTTCAGACCATCACCGGCTGGCCGCGCTGGAAAATTACCCTGCTGGCCGGGACGGTCACCTCGATTCTGTCCTGTTTTCCGCTGTTTTTTATGAAACTTCTGGATTATGTGGCGATTTACGGGCTGGTGCTCATGCCAGTTGGAGCCGTGGTCTTTACCGAGCACTGGATTTTCCCAAGACTGGGGATTCCGCGCTATCAGGCTGAAGAGAGGAAGAAGGCTTTTAACTGGAAGGTGCTGCTGGTCTGGGGCGGGAGCTTAGCTTTCGCCTTTGCCCTGCCGGTTCATCTTTATTTTCGCTGGCTGCCAGGTTACATCTTTGCCCTGGTGTTGTACATCGTGCTGAATCTCCCGCTTAGAAACAAAGCCAGGGCGTCAGAAAGTCTGGCCGGAGCGAAAGCTTAAAAATATAGAATAGAAATGATCAAAGAAGAGAGAAGTAGAAAAACAAAAGTCAAAAGGGAATCCCTGAGTGTAGGTGAATGTTTTATGGGGAAAAAGTGGAGGCTGGACGATGGAGGTTGAGAGGGACGGACTCAAAAGAAAGGATGAATTTAATTGGCTCAGGGAAAAAATAACAAGGTTAGTAAAAAGGAAAAATAAATGAAGAAAAAACTTCTCCAGATAATCTCAATAGTGGCACTTCTGACCTGCCTGGTTCTGGCCGGATTGAATTTTTCCGGGAAAATCACGGCGCCGGCTCTTAAGCTGTGGTTTCTACTGATTTCTGTGGTTTATTTTGTCGCCGCCACCGCCTATGTTTCCAGAAAAGCCTGATAAATTTATTCTCCAGTCAGCTTAAAGGCATAGCGGCCGGAGCCAACCCGGATAATCAGATTTCCTCCTTTGGCCTCGATACTTTTGATGCCGGGAAGAGAAGTCTTAAGCTGGCTGTCGGCAAAAACCACCGTCCCGCCTTCGGTCAACTGGAGATTTCGGAGCTTAAAAACCGGTATATAAATCAGAGCTTCGCTTCCAACCGGAATAACCGCTTCGAGCTTAACGTGGCGGTCGCCCTTTGACCAGGCACAGCCGACCTCGCCATTAATGGTGCTGAGTGAGCCAGAGGCGTGGGTCAGGTCTCTTACCATCTGCGGTTTGATGACGAGCTTTTTATAAGCCACAGAGTCGGGAGCGATGTTGATGCCAGCCAGGGCCCGGTAGAACCAGGCGCCGATGCTGCCAAACATGGGGTGATTGTGAGAATTCATGGATGGCCCCTCGCGCTGCTGCCATATTTCCCAGAGAGTGGTGGCTCCATTTTTAATCATATAGCCATAGCTCGGGAAATCGGTTTTGGTCAGGATATCGTAGGCCAGGTCGGAGTTGCCGGTTGAGGTCAGGACATCCAGGATGTATTTCGTTCCGATAATACCGGTCGTGAGATGTGAATCGTGTTCATAGACCAGGTCATTAAACAGCTCGCTCCAGGCGGGGCCGCGTTCTTTGTCGGTGGCCAGGCCGATAAAGAGGGGGAGGGCGTTGGCGGTTTGGGTCGGGCCGTAGTGCCTGATCTTCGGGTCAAAAAACTCGCGGTTAAAGGCAGCCTTAATGTCGCCGGCAAGTTTGTCATAGGCCTGGGCGTCGGCTGTCTTGTTGATGAGGCGTGCCATGTCGGCCAGCACCTTGGTATCGTAATAATAATAAAAGGTCGAGACGAGACTCCCCGGGCATTTTTCAATGGCCACCCAGTCGCCATAGTAGCTGTATTTGAGGAGGCCGTTTTCGGCTTTGCCCCGCAGAAATTCAACGTATTTTTTGAGCGAGTCGTAATAGTCTTCGATAAGGCGGCGGTCGCCGTAATTTTGATACATATACCAGGCGATGAGCGGGTAAGCGGTGCCCCAGGCCGGATCAGCCGGGCGCTGGCCCCAGACATGAGGCACGGTATCGGTGATGGAGCCATCGGCCGCCTGTTCGTCACGGATATTGCGCAGAAAATTGGTGTAAAAAGCAGCCATATCAAAGTTCATCATGGCTTCTTCGGCTGTGACCTGAGCGTCGCCCATCCAGCCCATGCGCTCATCGCGCTGGTCGCAGTCGGTTGGGATGCTGTGAAGGTTGGTTTTCTGGCCCCAGAGAATAACGTGCTGAATGTCGTTGAGGATTTGAGTTGAAGCGGAAAAATTGCCGGCTGGCGAAACGGCAGTGTGAACTACCCGGCCGCGAACCGAATCGAGCTTTGGCGTTCCCGGAAAGCCGGTCACTTCGATGTAGCGGAAACCATGGTAGGTAAAGCGCGGTTCCCAGACTTCGGTTGCACCGTCGCCCCGCAGAATGTAATGATCTTCAGCTCGGGCCGAACGGAGGTTTTCCTGATTGATGAGGCCGTTGTCGTAGAGAAGCTCGGAGAAGCGCAGGCGAATATCCGTCCCGGCCTGACCACTCACCCTGAGCTGGGCCCAGCCGCTGATGTTCTGACCGAGGTCGAAGACATAGACGCCGGGCGCCGGATTGGTCATAGTGGGAGGAACGATGGTCTCAATCACCTGGATGGCAGGCATCATCTGAGATGACAGAACCCCGGTGGGTGCTTCAGCGGCGGAGGCCTGATGCCAGCTGGCCGGTGCGGCAAAATCAGGCCTATCCCAGCCCGGCTGTTCGAGGCGGGCGTCGTAAGTTTCCCCGTTATAGATGCTGTCTTCAAGGATGGGGCCGGCGGCGGTTTGCCAGGAAGTGTCAGAATGAATTTCAGTCACATTGCCGCTGGCGTCTTCAATATAAAGCTCAAACATCAGGGCTCGCGATTTATACCAGCCCTGGCCAAGCATGACGCCAATGGCATTTTTGCCCTTCCGGAGAAGGCGGGTTACATCGTAGGTTGCATAGAGAATTCTTTTCTTGTAGTTAGTCCAGCCAGGGTCAAGCACATGATTTCCAACCTTGCGGCCGTTGAGGTGGAGCTTGTAGTAGCCCAGACCGGCGATATAAGCCCGGGCGCGGCGCGGCTCTTCCGGTAAAGTGAATTCCCGGCGCAGAAGCCCATCGCTTCCAATCCATTGTCCCTTCCAGTCAGACGGCGAGAGAAGCCCGGTATCGAAGCGGGCCACCTCACTCCAGGGACTGGCTTTATCCTCAGAGTCGTAGATGCGGACTTTCCAGTAGTAAGTGCGGTTGCTGGCGAGGGGCTTTCCACCATAGACAATCTGAATCGAAGAGTCGCCGCTTGTTTTACCCGATTCCCACAGGTCGCCAGTGTCGGCGGAAGGCGACGAGGAGACAATTAACTCAAAGGCGGTCTGAGATTGGCCGCGCTCGCTGTGCCTGTTTTTCCAGAAAAAGCGCGGTTCGGCCGTGTCCACGCCGAGAGGATTGGTGAGGTACTCAACACGGAGATCATAGGGAGCGATGGCGCCCTTTAGAGAGGCGGTGGATGGCGCAGTCTGGGCGAGGAGTGGGGCGGTCAGGAATAAAATAAGGGTAATGACTGCTGATATTGTTGATATAGCCACAGACCTTAAGGCTTTAGAGAAAAAGCCCGGGGCTTTCGATCCATTTTGCCTGAGGCTCAGGTTCGAATGGGCTGAAGGCCTGGAGGAAAGCCGGGAGGAAAACCCGGGTAGGCTGACTGCGGTGGCTGAGAGATTCATTATTGTCTCCTTTGTGTTTGTTTTTTATTTATGGTTTGTTCCATTATCTATCTAAAGTTGCTCGTTGCCCTCAATTTTTAATTTCGTGCCTATTATAACCCAATCCCCTTGCCTTCATTCAAATTTTATCAGTCTGGTTTGTTAATCTGGTCCGGCTCAGCCCTGGCCTTTTCTGTCGATAGACGCGGGGTAGGCGACTTTAGCTTTGTCCCGGGGCTTTGATTGTGAATTGTGCCCTGCTTCCCAGAGATTCGCTCTTTTAATAAGATTTATTCTATCAAATCAGGTTGGCTGGCTTAAATTTCTCTCTGCCAAAAATGAGAAATTACTCAATCTGCCGCCGTCTTGTGAGATAAAGAGTGGTGAATTTCAGACATAGTCTTATCCGATATATTTTGGAATACGGGGCTTGACAAGACCGTATTTTTTTTTATCTTATAAAGGGGAAGGAGAGTAGAAAACCTAAAATAACTAAGGGGGTGCGCGATGTCAAAAAAAATTTTGAAAAAATCTGTTCACTCTTTATCATGATTCTCATTTTCTTGGGAGTCATGATGAGCGTGTTAAATTTCAGTGCAAAAGCTTATGCCAAGGCGCCAATACATGGGACAATAACACGAGGAGATGGGACCCTGGCTGAGAGTATATGGGCTTTGGCCGGAAGATATATAGGAAGTTGGGGTGGAAATGAGTGGTACTGTTGTGAGGAACCATCAAACTGTGTTATAGTTTTTGCAAATTAAGCATGAGGGATAATCTCCTTCCCCTTAGGAGATTATCATGCGAAAGATCACTTTTATAAGCCTCTTTTTAATTCTTTCAAATCTCTGCTTCTCCTGGGAAATAAAATTGATTAAAAAGATTCCTATAGAGGATAGAGCGCTGTTTAATTCCGTGGGGTTTGTTGTCTTGGAAGATGGGGATTTTCTTTTTGCCGACTTCAAAGACAAAGAAAACCAGCTGAAGGTATTTAATGAAGAAGGCAAACTGATTAAAGCATGGGGTAAGATGGGTCCCGGGCCTGACGAATTTGGCGGATTGGGATTCTTAGATTATCAGAGCCCATATCTGGCAGTAGCCGATGCGGGAAGGCACAGAATCTGTGTATTTGAAAAAGCCAAAAACCATGAATTCAAGAGAATAAGCGATATTTTAGCCTGGGAGCAGGAGGGAACCATAAAAATCTACCAGAAAAATGTCGTGATGCACGGCTATATTGTGTCGCCAGAAGGGGAAAAATACAAGCTTTTTATGAGAGATTTCAGCGGAAGGAAGACAAAATATATTTTGCCAATTGAGCATGATTATGGGGCCAAGTCAATGAGTGAATACAAAAAAATCAGGAAAGAGCTTGATATTTTTTTCTCGATTACCTTTATGGATATTTATGAAGATACATTATTTTATGTAAATGATGTAAGGTTAAAGGTGGATAAGATCGACCTGAAGTCAAAAAAGATAGAAATCATAGGAAAAGAGTCCCGTAACTTCAGAACCCTGAGCATAGACAAGAGAACAAAAAATATGCTAATGGATCCCGGATATCCCGGGGATTTGTTCCAGGATATTTTGACCAGGCACTCTTTTGTTAGTGGGATTTTCGCCGACAAAGATTTTGTCGCTGTTGTCTATGTGAACAGAGAGAAAAAGATTGGTGACACCCTTTACTGGGTTCCTTACGTTCAGATTTATGATCATGCAGGCAAGGTCTTGCACGAACAATTCCTGGCACCATTTTTTTCTGAAGACAGGGTTATCCCGCTGTATTATCAAAAGGATAAACGCCACCTCTATTTATGTTCAATTATGAGCGGCGAGGCATCATATCAATATGAGATATACAGATACTCTGTGGAGCGATGAAGAAACTCTTGTTCATTCTAACCGGAGTTGTTATTCTTTTTTTGAGCAGTCTGATATACCGGGAAAAGGTGACTCCCATAACAACAAATTTTCCAATAGGCCAATTGGAACAAGAATCTTCATCTGAGATTAAGTTGAATCTAATTCTGTTTTTCTCAATAAAAAATTGCTTTCCCTGTCTTAAGGTCATAGAAATTCTCAATAATCCTCCGGACGGCATGAGGGTTATTGGTATTGTGCCGGAGAGAGAGCTGCCGTCCTTATGCCAAATAAGGCAGATCACCGGCGCTAGATTCCCTATTTATAGCTCGACAAGGTTAAGAAAATATTGTCCCATATATGCGCCGACGCTGTATGGAATTGGGCCTGACGGAACTATCTATTTTATGCTCTCCTGCGTCGGGATCGAGGAGACCTATCTTCGAGGTTACTTATCTGAATTTATGCAGAAAGCATCTTATTTGCTTATTGAACAGAGAAGAAGATAGAGAAATGATCATAAGTTGCTTTGCTAAAAAAAGTTTTCTTGATTTTTTAAAAAAAGGGGGACGGAATACTCATTTCCCTATTTTCATTTTTCTGGTTCTTCCGGCATTTTAATGGGTAAGCAGGTAAGCAGGTAAGCAGGTAAGATAGAATAGCTCCGAAAGGAGCGAAGTTATGGAAGTCAAAGAACTTTATCGTCAGATATTGGGGATTGAAGAGCCGTGGAGAGTGAGTCAGGTGGAACGGATAGATGTTAAGGTAGTTCATGATGAGAATATGCGCTGGCCTTGTCCTGAATGCGGGGAGCTTCTTACGGTGTATGATCATGCGCCGGAGCGGGTCTGGCGTCATCTGGACACCTGTCAGTTTAAGACCTATCTTCATGCTCGGATACCTCGGGTTGATTGTCCGGTTCATGGGGTCAGGCAGGTAAAGGTGAGCTGGGCGGAGGCTCATTCGCGGTTTACGGTGCTTTTTGAGAGGTTGGCGATAGGGGTATTGAAGGAGGCGAACATAGAGGGGGCAGCCAGGCTGCTGCGGGTAAGCTGGGATGAAGCCTGGAACCTGATGGAACGAGCAGTGAGGCGTGGGCAGAGGAGGAAGAAGGGTCGGGTGGTGAAAAAGATGGGCGTAGATGAGAAGAGTTTGGGCAAAGGACACAACTATTTGACCCTGGTTTATGACCTGGGAGAGGCCAGGGTAGAGTATATAGCAGATGACCGGCGTAGAGAGAGTCTGGGTGGGTATTTTAGCCTGTTGAGTCTGGCTCAAAGAGAGGAGATTGAGGCTATTGCTACTGATATTTGGGACCCGTATCTGGCCTCTATTCGGGAGCATGTGCCTGGGGCGGAAGAGAAGCTGGTATTTGACCGCTATCATTTGATGACGCACCTGGTTCAAGCAGTAGATAAGGTCCGCTTTATCTTCACGAAGAATTATCTAAACTGGCTAAAAAACAGGATATCAGCCTCAACCAGCTCTTGAATCACCTGATTGAACGTGGCTTAGCGTCTCTTAAGTATGAAAATGAAGTCGAAACAATGTCCCAGACAATGTTACAAGTGTTTAATGAATGGCAAAAGCCTTCATATCGGATAAATGTTCAAAGTGTTGACTTTATACCACAAGAGACTATTAATGAAAATAAATATGTCAGTGAAAAATCTCTCTGTTAGGAGAAAACAGTGAATAAAAGGAAGCCTATGACCAAAGAAAAATATGCAGAAATCATAGGGAAAATTAAGCTGAATGCTATGTACCTCAAGAGCTCTTCAGGCGAAATAGATAGAGACGCCTTTTTTCAAGGAAAGGAAGCAGAACACTTGATCAATATTATTGACGAGCCGTCTATGGCAGTTAAGGCCAATGATACAGTTGATGTAATTCACCGCTATTGTGTGGAGATGATGTTGAAGACTGCTGAAGTTAAAGCGGCTGGTAAGATAGAATGTGCCTTTTGCTTGAATTATTCTCCCGCCAGCTGTTTCTCACCAGAATTTTTTGAGGAGTTTAAAAAGGCCAACTTGCACATTAATACCTGGCCATTTTTTAGAGAATTTGTTTACAATATGACAGCACGCATGAATATCCCCCCCATTACACTTCCTCTTTTGAAGGCAAGGAAAAAGCAAGAAAAGCCGCCAGAAAAAAAGAAAAAACAGACCTAATTGGATTCATTTATAATGGGCAGGCTTAATGATCTGTTCATTCTTGCTATCATTGTTCAGACTATTGTTTGTCTGACGCAGATGGCTCATCCAGTTAATATGGAAACTGGCGAATTGTACAGCGAGCCGATAGTTGGTAATAATGTGGTTGAAACTAATCTTTATGTTAACCAGGGCCACTATCGGGGTAAATAGTTGAACTAAGAGTGATGTCTCTGGCTTGAAATGGGCTTGTTATAAATTTGGTATAAATAGAAGTGGAGTTGATGGCCCTTATGTTCAGAAGAATTAGCAAGCGTAGAAGGAAGTAAGGAAATATTACTTGACAGATGCATTACCAGAGCATAATATTAACATGGAGGCTGATCAATGCTCTGCAAAAAGACCTATAAAAATCAAATCACTTTACCTAAAAAAATAATGGAGAATCTGGAGGATGTCGAATATTTTGAAGTTCATGTAGAAGATGGCAGGATAATTCTTGAGCCAGTGAAGATGACCCCGGTTGGTGAAAGTTCCTTAGAAAAAGTCAGGAAAAAAATGGCTGAACTTGGTTTGAGTGAGCAAGATGTAGAGGAAGCTATTGAATGGGCCAGAAAAAAGTAAAGGGGAGAAAACCGCCTCGCGTCGTTATTGATACCAGCGTGTTTATCTCTGCGTTGCTCTTTGATGGGGTGCCGGGGCAGCTTGTTGACTTATGGCAGCACGGGAAAATTGTCTTTCTGGTGTCTGGAGAAGTCCTGAAGGAATATCTAGCGGTTCTTTCCTATCCAAAATTTAAGCTAACCAAAGAGGAGATCAAATCTCTGGTGGAAAGTGAAGTGGTTCCATTTTTTGAGCCGGTTAATGTTACTGGCAGAGTTGAGATCATAAATATAGATCCGGCTGATAATAAATTTCTTGAGCTGGCGGAAGACGGCCAAGCAGACTTTATTTTGAGCGGTGATAAGCACCTTCTCGATTTAAAGTCAAACAAGAGTTTCAGGATTATCCCGGTAGCAGAGTTTCTCAGGGGATTCAGTGCAAATTCAGGCACTCAGTCAAAATAGTAAATTGATGGGGAAACGCCTGACAACTTAAGATAAAGTGACAGAACGTTATAGATCCAATTGACATAAAGTTAAGGGCCAGAGCTAAGCTGAGGGAGCGGTCGGCGGCGGAGTGGAGGACTGGCCTGCCTGCTCGGAAGCTTGAGCTACTTGCTCAGCAGCCTGAGCAGCCGCCTGTGCTGCCTGCGTTGTCTTCGTCCCCTGTGCCGTTTGTGCTGCCTTGGGCCGCGGCCTTATTTTTTCAGCAACTGGCACCCACTTTCTGGCTGCTTCCCGGGTTTTGGCAGTGAGCTCCTCAACATCCTCCGGAGCCTCCATGTCGGTTGATTTAGCTTTTGATTCCTTGACCATGTCCACCAGAATTTCCGGGTTATCCAGCAGCGGGCAGGGACGCAGCGGGTTGTCGTTAAAAGGCTGCCTCCGTCTGTATTGCATAAAGATCGGTGATCGCAGCGCATCCATCAGGCTGACATCGTGGATATTGACATTGGAATAGTGGATAAAAGCACACGGTTCAACATCGCCAGCCGCATTGATATGAAAATAGCGCTTGCCGCCTGCCACGCAGCCATAAGCGTATTGACCGTCATTCCAGAAGTCCATGCCGAACAGAGGCTTGGTGGCTCGCACTTCATTGATGCGTCTGTACATGTAGGCCCGCTGTTCCGGAGTGACCAGCAAATCGGTCCTGGCGCTTTTTCCTATCGGAATATAAGTAAAATACCAGGCGTAGCGGCAGCCCCGGGCGATCATATCGTCAACAAATTTGTCTGAAATGACATTCTCGGTGTTGTAGTGGTGATAGCAGGCTGAATAGCCAAAGAAAAGCTTATGGGCCTTCATTCTATCCATAGCCTCTATGACTTTTTGGTAAGTCCCCTCGCCGCGGCGGAAATCAGTTTCCTCACGGCTACCTTCGATGGAGAAAGCCAGAGCAAAATTGCCCAGCTTTCGCAATTCCTGGCAGAATTCATCATCAACCAGTGTGCCGTTGGTAAAGGCAAAGAAATAGCAGTCCTGGTGAACTCGGCACAAACGCAGGATATCCTTTTTCCTGACCAGCGGCTCGCCACCTGAAAAGATATAAAAGTGGATGCCGATTTCTTTCCCCTGGCGGATGATTGAGTCGAGCATCTCATATGAAAGGTTAAAGTTTTTCCCATATTCGGCCGCCCAGCAGCCAACACAGGACAGATTGCAGGCGCTGGTTGGGTCCATCAAAATGACCCAGGGGATATTGGTGTCATACTTTTCCGCCAGTTCGTGAGCCAGCGGAATACCGTCCAGCATCGAGTTGACAAAAAAGCACTCGACCAGCTTTTTGAGGCATTTAGGGTCAACTTCCTCCGCCAATTTTTTGACGAACAGATGCCAGTTGTTGTTTTCATCCATCAGAATTTCACGAAGCCGCCGGATCTTGTTGGTTCGCTTGTGCCCGCGGTCCAGGCTTTCAGCCAGAGTCAGGAGCTTAGGCAACCGGGGCAGGGGATCGCTTATGAAATAATTTAATAACAAATTGGTAGCTGCTTTTGGAACTTTTTTCATCCCTTTACCTCCATAAAATCACCCTCGGCAATCTGATCAACTAAATTGACCAGAATTGCCCCGAGGCAGAGCCATATTTAGAAAAAAGCCCGCCGGGAATGCAGAAGTTCCGATAATTCTCTCCTGATCAGATAGCTATTCCCGAGACACATAGCTTTTCCTATCTTAACTAACCGTTCAGTTTTAAAAATAATTCGCCGGTGGGTAGTTGTCAAGAAGAAAAATGGAATAAAAAACAGGGCCCAGGATGATAGGTTTGGGACCGGGTCGGGGATCGACGTTATTTTGATTTAATTTTTTGAATTTTATAAAATAAATACAACGCTGGATTCTTTATGGGATTGGGCTAAAGATAAGTCGTTTAAAACCCGAAAGGGGGGAATAATGAAAGGCTATCAGTGATTAAAAATATTTTTGATCAGTATCAAGTGCCCGAAAACCGCGTGACGAACGCTTTATTACAAACCCTGCAGCGAGACAGGCGGCTATTAGACAGTTTTCTCAAGAAGGTTATAGGTAGAACAATAGCCAAAAACTAGGACATTGTTTTCAAAGCTTTTAAGAAGCCCGGAGCTGATGAAGATATAAAAAGCTCCGAGGAACAAACCCAGTCCATTCCAGATGGCCTGATTCTAATCGGAGAAGAAACGGCCATAGCAATTGAGTCGAAAATTGTAAAAGGTGCCGTCAGGCCAAAGCAGTTGGGATCGCATTTAAAGGGGATGGCCGAGCGTGATGAAAATTATCTTTGCGTGATTACACCTGATGATTCATCACCTGTAGAAGGCCTTAAAGCCAGGGGCGAAATTGGTGTCAATTCGCTCTGGTTGTAATGGTCTAGCCTATTCAGACCAAAAGTAGTCGCAAAATAAGGTGTGTTTCCTTAGAATATGATAGGAGGAAACACAGATGAAAAAACGGAAGACTTACGATGACCAGTTCAAAGCCAGGGTGGCTTTGGAGGCGGTCAAGGGAGAGAAGACCATTTCTGAGATAGCAGCTCAGTTTGAGGTTCATCCTAACCAGATAATGAAGTGGAAGAGGCAGCTTTTAGAGAACGCAGGTGGTGTATTTTCAAGGAAGCAGGAGCCTGAGGTAGAAGAGATGAAGGAGTTGATAGATAAGCTGTACAAGAAGATTGGGGAGCAGGACATAGAGCTTGAGTTTTTAAAAAAAAAGTACAAGCAGCTCCAGAACCTGTAAAGAAGGATATGGTGGAGAGGGAGAACGAGGATTTGAGTATACGGAGGCAGTGTGAGCTTCTGGCTCTTAACCGTTCTTCTCTTTACTATGAGCGGGTGGAGCTGTCGGAAGAGGATCAGAGGGTACTTCAGGAGATGGATAAGATTTACCTGGATTTTCCAAGTTATGGCAGTCGGAGGATGAGTCGGGAGCTTAGACGTCGTAGATATAGAGTTGGACGGTTCAGGGTGAGGAGTCTGATGAGGCTTCTGGGGGTAGAGGCGATTTATCCGAGGAAGAGATTTAGTATTCCAGCCAAGGACCATCAGATTTATCCTTATCTACTCCGGGAGGTTGAGATAGATTGTCCAAACAAGGTCTGGGCAGCTGATATTACCTATATCAGGTTGAAACATGGGTTTGTTTATTTAATAGCAGTGATGGATGTTTTCAGCCGTTATATAATCTCCTGGCAGCTATCCAATACGTTAGAGTCTGGTTTTTGCTGTGAGGCCCTGAAAGAGGCTCTGGAGGGTGACTGTCCGGAATACTTCAACACCGACCAGGGAGCCCAGTTTACCAGCTCAGAGTTTCTGTCCATACTCCAGGGGAAGGAGATAAAGATCAGTATGGATGGGAAAGGCCGGGTAATTGATAATATTTTCATTGAGAGGTTCTGGAGGACATTAAAGTATGAAGAGGTTTATACCAAGTGCTATGAGACGGTAGCTGAATGCAGAGCCAGCATTGGGGAATTTATCCGGAAATACAATGAAGAGAGGCTACATCAGAGCCTGGGAGTATATGATACGCCCTTCGAGGCTTATTATCAGCTACCAGCGGGTGCAGCCTGTTAAATGAAATACACCTTAAAAGAAGGCTACATTTGGTCTTGACTACTAGACCATCTCAAGCTTAATGTTTCGAGTGGGGCGGTAACCAGAGTAATTAAATTGATTTGCTCTGGAACAAAACGGATAATGCCAAAGGAAGGCTTATTAGGAGGCAGCCATAAGCAATAAAGATTTGGCTTTAAGTAACCTCGAGAAATTTGGAGATAGCTATATTGATAGAATTTTGAGCCCAGAAAACAGGGAACTCTTAATGACCGATTGGTGGGAAGGTCTGAAATTCTTTTTCCATAGGTCATTCATGAGAGGCAGAAGAGATAAGCTGTCTTATAAATATCTTTATTTTACCTGTGAGGTATTAAGCGACCGCTTTGGGATTAAAGATAATTCTGAGAATGCATACCAAAAAATGTCAGATCGCCGGAGTTATTTCGATATAACTCCTTTATTGGAGCTTAAAAGGAAAACGAAAAGCGGGAAGATTCAAGCCCTTGCTGAATTTCAGGATTTTGCCAGTAAAAATGAGATCGTTAGGCTTTTAATCACTCCAAAAGAGATCGAGGTCCCCTGGGAAGGTGAGGCTTATCGTGAGAAAGTAAAACTGGACAATCATATTGATATAATAATGGTCTTGGACGTTTTGGATTTCGTCACGGCAAGGCCACGGCACAAAAATATTTATAAATATGTTTACGATACTCTAGTTAAGAACAAAGCCTCTGAAAGTTCTAAAAGACTAAACAATATTTACGCCATTGGAGATAAAATTAGTTGTTTAATTATTAGGGATATTCTTTTGCTTAATCCGGAAATCAAAATTTCCCAGGAAAATTATATATTTGCTTTTCCGGTTGATACTTGGGTAGTAACAATTGCAGAACGGCTTGGATATAATGAGCCAAAATTTTCTGATTTAAAGAAAAGAATTATAGACGATTGTCTTAAAGCTAAGCTTAACCCATGTAAAGTGGCAGCCGGGCTATGGTTTGTCGGCGCTCATGCAGTCGATCTGCTCATAGATATCTGCCTAAAGAACCTAAGGTTTTAATACCAGGCTTTTTGGTAGGTGGCCTTGCATGAAGGAAGATAGGTACCGGTCGCTGTTAGGATGAATGGCGACATAGGTGGCCGATTTGCCTGGGGAAAAAAGATAGTGATCGATATATCGTAATCAAAATTTTGCGACAGTCTGCAGCCCTTCCCTTGACAAAGTCAATTGAAAGCCTACCTATATCAATAACTGACATAAAAGCAAAGCCTGAAGAAGAGAAAAAGGAGATAATAACGAAATACAAGGAGCCGCCTGGAAAGTCAGGATCAGCATATACATAAAGATTGACTTGAGTTGACACTGTAAGAGCACAGGAGGCCGAGCCATCATAGATTTATGAGTTGTCAAAAGGAAATTTAAATTATGTAAAAACAGGGATAAGATAATGTGTCTGCATTTTTTCAATGATTAAAAAGTAGAAATATGATAATCTGATAAATTAGTCTTCAAGGCTCAGACCCAATATTAACGCTATTAACAACGATGTTATTTCATTAGCCTTAGCTTTAAGGAGAAAGCGATATGGCCATCAACCATACACAAATTTATCCTGCTCCGGTCGCCTATTTTTCCATGGAAGTAGGAATTATCTCAGAAATGCCTACCTACAGCGGAGGACTCGGAGTACTGGCCGGAGACACGTTGCGGGCTGCAGCCGATATGGGAGTGCCTTTAATAGGTGTAACGCTCCTCCACCGCAAGGGATATTTCCGCCAGCACCTTGACCAAGCAGGAAATCAGACCGAGGAACCCTTCGACTGGGATCCAGCTCAATTCCTTGAGCCGCTCGATACGATAGTCGCAGTCCAGATTGAAGGTCGTGAAGTTAAAATACGACCGTGGCGACTGATTATTACCGGCGTAACTGGCAGTGAGGTAACTGTATATTTTCTGGATACCTGTCTGCCGGAAAATTCTGAGTGGGACCGGACCTTAACTGATTATTTATACGGAGGAGATGTCCACTATCGTTTGTGTCAGGAAATCATACTGGGCATGGGCGGCATCTCTGTGCTGCGAGCACTCGGTTATTCTCGGCTTCAAGCTTATCATATGAATGAGGGGCATTCAGCCTTATTGATTCTCTCTCTGCTGGAAGAACAGATGAAAACATACAACGTCTGCAGCGTTGATATGACCTGTGCCCAGGATGTAAGAGATATGTGCGTATTTACCACCCATACACCTGTACCGGCAGCTGTTGATCAATTCCCTCTGGATATGGTAGCGAGGGTTTTGGGCCAGGAACACTTTAATGCCCTGAAGTCGGCCTCCTGTTTTAAGGATGATACACTCAATATGACCTATCTGGGCCTGTGCTTTTCGCGCTACATCAATGGAGTTTCGATGCGCCATGAAGAAATTTCTCAGTCCATGTTCCCCACCTATCCGATTAACTCAGTAACCAACGGCGTGCACCCGGTTTCATGGGTTTCCACCTCATTCGCTGATTTATTTGACAGAGAGGTGCCAGAATGGCGAAAAGATTCGAATTATCTGCGATATCTGATCACCATCCCTATCGATGAAGTTCAAAAAGCTCATGCCGCGGCCAAACGAATCCTGCTGGGCGAAATCGAAAAGCGTACCGGTCTTAAGTTTGATCCGGCAGTATTTACGATTGGCTTTGCCCGCCGAGCAACCGGCTATAAACGGGCTAATCTGATTTTCTCTGACCTCGAGCGCCTACGTCATATAGTCAAAAATGTTGGCCCTATACAGATGGTATATGGAGGCAAAGCCCATCCCCGAGATGAAAGCGGGAAAGAGATGATACGCAGTGTTTTTCGTGCAGCCGAGCAGCTAAAAGATTCAGTAAAAATAGTGTATCTTGAAGAATACAATATGGAGCTGGGTAAATTGATCTGCTCTGGTGTCGATCTGTGGCTGAATACCCCACAAAAACCTCAGGAGGCTTCCGGTACCAGCGGGATGAAAGCAGCCTTAAATGGTGTCCCCAGCTTGAGTGTGCTGGATGGATGGTGGGTCGAAGGTCATGTCGAAGGAGTAACCGGCTGGTCAATCGGAGACAGCTGGGAACCAGAGAGTAACATTCAAAAAGAATTAGCTTATCTTTATAACAAGCTCGAATATGTTATCATCCCCATGTATTATTCCCGGCCGAATACTTATGCCTGGATCATGCGAAACGCTATTGCCCTGAACGGATCGTATTATAATTCTCAGCGAATGGTCTATCAGTACACCAAAAATGCCTACTATCCTTAGAACCGGATTTTCATTCTTTCCTTAACATGATCAAATTGCCACATGTATCCTCAAACAGATTTAGAAGACCCCACTCTGGCTTAGCAAGGTCGTGACGAAATTTTACACCTCGTTCCTCCAGGTCCTGGCGAACTTTCTCAATGTTTTGTGCGCTAAAAACAATAACTGGCAAACCCGATTGATAGACGTTTTCCTGGTAAAGCTTGCCGAATGAATCCCCGCGGGGCTCCAGCATCAGAGCCGTGCCGTTCGGATCTTCCGGGGATACAACAACGGCCAACTGGGCGTCGGGAACGAATTCTTTGCTTTGGAATCCAAGCACCTCCGTATAAAAGGCATGGGCTTTAATGGGATCATCAACAAAAATACTGGTCAGAGCAATCTTCATGGCATCTCTCCTTATAAGATAATTTAAACTCTCAGTGCATCAGTGCATTGGTTTATTGGTTTTAGGTTAAAGAATAATATAGAAATTTTCAATGACATTATATGTATGATCGCTGTATTTTGTGTTATAGAGGTTGCGGGGTGGCCGATTTGCATTTTGATAACAAAAAGTGGTGGCTAAGCACCGCAAAATAAGATATATTAGACATCAGAAAAATAACATATCGGGAGAAGTGAAATGGATGGTATAATCGCCAGAATTTCCGACGATATTGCTATCAAATCATCGAAATTGCTACAGATAACTCGTCACGCTTTGTCAGGTCTCCTACTGCCGAAGCGCTTACTGGCCGGTCTCCCACTGCTGCGGCGCTACCTGTCACAGCGCCAGCTGCAATATCTGCCTCTGCCCGCCAGAGGACACAACGGATCCCTTGCCGTCGTCTCTTCCGCCGTCGTGATCACTCTTTTTGCCCTGCCGCCGCTCTTCGCCCAGACTTTTGTCCAGCCGGCTGACCCCGAGGCCAGGACAATTCAGCAGAAACTGCTTCGGGCCACCCCCGTCCCCCTGAATAAAGTCAGATTGACAGGCGGCCCGCTACTCAAAGCCCAGGAGTTAACCAAACAGTATCTTCTGACTCTCGAACCGGATAGGATGCTGGCCCTCTACCGGAAAAACGCCGGCCTTCCACCTAAAGCCGAGCCGTATAATGGCTGGGATGGCCCTGGCCGCAATTTAACCGGCCACATTGCCGGCCATTATCTATCGGGGGTCAGCCTTATGTATGCAGCCACCGGCGATATCCGCTTCAAGGATCGGGCTGATTATATCGTCAAGGAGTTAAAGGAAGTTCAGGATAAGCACGGAGACGGCTACCTCAGCGCTCTCGAAGGCGGACGCCGCTGCTTTGAAGCCCTGGCTAAGGGAGAAATAAAGGCGGCCAGCTTTGATCTCAACGGTGAATGGTCTCCCTGGTATACGCTCCACAAAACCTTCGCCGGCCTGCGCGATGCTTACCGCCTGACCGGCAACAAAACCGCCCTCGAGGTAGAAACTAAGTTCGCTGCCTGGACCGAGAAAACCCTCTCCGGCCTGAGCCCCAAGCAGATTCAGCAGATGCTTGACTGTGAATACGGCGGGATGAATGAGATCATGGCTGACCTCTATGCTGATACTGGCGACCACCGCTGGCTCCAGCTCTACAGCAAGTTTGAGCAGGAGATTTTTCACCGGCCGCTCGCTCATCATGAAGACATTCTGGCCGGCACTCACGGCAACACGCAGATTCCCAAGATGATCGGAGCTGTGGTCCGCTACCTGTATACAGGCGAGTCAGCTGACCTGATGTCCTCGAGTTTTTTCTGGGACACAGTGGCCAATCATCACAGCTACGCCACCGGCGGCAACGGGATGAATGAGTATTTTGGTGCGGCCGAGGAGCTGGCTTTTCAGGTTGATGGCCGAACCAGCGAAAGCTGCAACGTTTATAATATGCTGAAGCTCTCCCGAATTATTTTCGCCCTGTCACCCGATGCTCATTATGCTGATTTTATGGAGAGAGCCCTGTTCAACCATGTGCTCGCCTCGATAGACAACGAAGATGGCCGGATGTGTTATATGGTTCCGGTTGGCCGCGGTGTCCAGCATGAGTATCAGGACATGTTCCGGAGCTTCACCTGCTGTGTCGGCTCAGGCATGGAAAACCATGCTCTCCACGGCCTGGGGATTTACTTTGAAGACGCGAGCAGGCTCTGGGTTAATCTTTATGTTCCATCCACTGCCGCCGCCGATAGGGTCGGAGCCAGAGTGAAGATGGAGACTGACTTTCCTGAAGGCGAAAAAGCCACCCTGAAAATTGAGACTGATAAACCGAAAGAATTCACACTGCTCCTGCGTCGTCCCTGGTGGGCCCGTCAGGGTTTTTCGGTCAGGATAAATGGCGAGGCTCTACCTGAAGAAGCCCTTCAGCCCACCTCATCTGTCGCTAATCCACAGTATGCCCGCGCCGCTAAGGAAAGAGACCGAAATGGCTATTTTGTCGAGATCAAGAGGCAGTGGAAAGCAGGAGACACGGTCGAGGTCACCCTTCCCAAGTCGCTCTATCTGGAACCAGCTGCCGGTGATTCGAGAGTCGTGGCTCTGATGTGGGGCCCGCTGGTGCTGGCTGGAGACCTTGGTCCCGAAATCGACTGGAGACGGCGGGGGATTGAAGATGAGGATGAAGCCGAAGCCCAGGTTGCCTTAAAGCGTCCTTCCGTGCCGCTGCTGGTCGCTGCTCCACGTCCGGTAAGCGATTGGGTTAAACCGGCTGGCGACCGCCCCGGACACTTCTATATCGAAGGTGTGGCCAGAACTCTGACTGAGCCGGATAAAGCCCTTAAAGTCGATCTCTTTCCTTTCTACACCGTTCACAAGCGAATCTATGCTGGTTACTGGGATTATATAGATCAAAAAGAATGGGAAAAGAGGCTGACCGAATACCAGGCCGAACAGGCCAGGCTCAAAAAGATCGAGGCCGCTACGGTAGTTATGGTCGAACTTGGCAACCCCAGAAGTGAAAAGGAATTTAATTTTAAAGCCGGCGAGAGAATTACCCCTCAGCGGGTTCTTGGACGGAGAAGCCGCCGCGGTAGCACCTGGTTTTCCTGCGAGCTACCCATCAAAGGAATTAAGAGCCCTATCCTTCATGTCACCTATTATTCTGAAGAGCGGCTGCGCCCATCGAGCTTCAGGATATTGATTGACGGCGAGCTGCTTGCTCAGGAAGAAATTACCCGTGTTCCATCACCACGCTTCATTGAAAAGGACTATGTGCTTCCGGAAAAGCTCATCAAAGGCAAGGACAAAATCACGGTGAAGTTCGAGGCCGCTCCTGGTAGTGAAATCTCGCCGGTGGTAGCCCTCAGAGTTCTCCGGTCGCTCTAAAAGAATAAAAATAAAAAAGGGGACACGCTATGGTGTCCCCCTTTTTCTTTAGACGGCTGTCATTTCTGGTTTTCATTCCTTAACATGATCAAATTGCCACAGGTATCCTCAAACAGATTTAGAAGACCCCACTCCGGCTTAGCAAGATCGTCACGAAATTTTACCCCATGGTCTTCCAGGCCTTTGCGAACCTTCTCGATGTTTTCTGTGCTAAAAACAATTACTGGTAAACCGGACTTGTAAACATTTTCCTGATAAAGCTTGCCGAATGAATCCCCGCGAGGCTCCAGCATCAGAGCGGTGCCGCCTGGATCTTCCGAGGATACAACAACAGCCAACTGGGCTTCGGGGATGTACTCTTTGGTTTGAAATCCAAGCACTTCCGTATAAAAGGCATGGGCTTTAATGGGGTCGTCCACAAAAATACTGGTCAGGGCAATCTTCATAATATTTCTTCTCCTATGATAATTTAAATTACCAGTTCGAGTTTTAAATAAAATAATAACGTAAAAAATTTGAATAATGTTATGAATAAATCGCTTTCTGCTGTGGAGATTGGAAGGCAATCTTCCATCAGTGTTATCTTTTTGTCAGCGGTTAATCTATGTTCCGGATGGGGCTTTGCTCTCCGCATTTGCCTCCGTTGTTCAGCCTGCCGGGGGCGACTGCTCAAATGACTGCGGCTTATCCCACGGTCGAAGTGGCTGGCCGGCGGCTGCTCTGGCCGCATAGACTTCAGCCATCAGCTTCTCGGCCATCGGTGCCCAGCGACGGGCCGCCTCTCTGGTCTTGGCTGTGAGTTCTTCCACTTCTTCCGGAGCTTCCATATCGGTTGACTTTGGGGCCGATTCCTTGACTATGTCAACAAGAACTTCAGGATTATCAAGGAGCGGACAGGGACGCAGCGGATTTTCGTTGAAGGGCTGTCTCTTCCGGTAAGCTTTAAAGATAGGGGACTGCAGGGCTTCGAGCAGGTTGACGTCATGGATGTTAACATTGGAATAGTGGATAAAAGCACATGGCTCGACGTCACCGGCCGCAGTGATATGGAAATAGCGCCTGCCGCCGGCAATGCAGCCTTTAGCGTACTGCCCATCGTTCCAGAAATCCATGCCGAAAAGCGGCTTGGTCGCCCGGATTTCGTTGATGCGCCTGAACATCAGAGCCCGTTGCTCAGGAGTGGCCAGCAAGTCAGTCCGGGCCTGCTTGCCAACCGGGATATAGGTAAAATACCAGGCATAACGGCAGCCGCGCTCGATCATGTCGTCAACAAACTGATCAGAGATGACGTTTTCGGTATTGTAGTGGTGATAACAGGCTGAATACCCAAAAAGAAGCCGGTGTTTCCGCATGCGCTCCATGCCTTCTATGACTTTTTGGTAAGTGCCTTCGCCGCGACGGAAGTCAGTTGCCTCGCGATCGCCTTCTATAGAGAAAGCCAGTGAGAAATTGCCAACTTCCTTCATCTGGCGGCAGAGTTCATCATCAACCAGGGTGCCATTGGTAAAGGCGAAGAAATAACAGTCCTGATGGGCGCGGCACAGACTGATAATGTCTTTTTTCCTGACCAGCGGTTCGCCACCAGAGAAAATATAGAAATGAATGCCGAGTTCTTTCCCCTGACGGATGATGGAGTCAAGGAGCTCATAGGACAGGTTATATTTCCGGCCGTACTCAGCTGCCCAGCAGCCAACGCAGGACAGATTACAGGCGCTGGTCGGATCCATCAGGATAACCCAGGGGACATTGATGTCGTATTTTTCTTCAACTTCGTGGGCCCGCGGGATGCCATCGAGCATTGAATTAACGAAGAAGCATTCCATGACTTTTCGGAGGCAGCCAGGGTCAACCTCTTGCGACAATTTCTCGGCGAAGACATGCCAGTTGTTTTTCTCATCGAGGAGAAAGCCGCGTATTCTCCGGATATCGGCAGTCCGCTTATGGCCGCGATCGAGAGCTTCAGCCAGAGCAAAAAGCTTTGGCAGCTTCTTCATCGGATTATCAGAGAGATACTTAATGGCTAAATTGACGGCTTTTTTTGGAACCATGTTCATCCCTTTACCTCCTTTTAAAAATGCCGGCAGGCATTCCAGCCTTTATCTGGCCATCAAAGGCAGTTAGCTGGTTGCTTTTTTTTGCTTCAACCAGATTTCATTACCCGAGATGAAGGAGGAAAAAGTCGTCTGGAAGGCCCACAGGAAAAGTTGGCGCAAACGGGAATCGCTCAGGCCAGTGATTTCCTTATAGTCGTCATAGTAGGCGGCATAGGTAATCAGAGGAACGGTGGTGAAGAAAAACCTGAAAAGGACCATCTCTTCCGAATAGGAAAAATCGGGGTCAGCTTCGGAAATGGTTTTGAAGATGGGATTAGTCTCGTCGTCTTTAGTCAGGTCAAGCACATGAAAAAGGCTTTTATGATGCTTGCCGTGCTTTAATGATTCCAGCATTAATATTCGAAATAAAGATTTATATTCCAGGACAAAATCCAGGAGCCGCTGGTAATACAGGTTCGAATTTTTTATAAACTGCTTGATGGCCTGCGCATCTTTGAAGCGCAATTTGTCTGGTTCAATGTCCAGCCTGTTTTCTTTGATTAAATGAACAATACCCTGGTGAACAAAATCCATGGCCAGCGAGGTGGCCCGGCCGAGCAGGGAATGGACAATCTGGTCCAGAATATCTTCTTTGCTTTTGAAATAATAATAAATCAGGGCTTTGTTGACACCGGCCTTTCTGGCGATTTCATCCACGCTGGTTGAATCAAAGCCCTTACTGGAGAATAACTCGACAGAGGTCCGCAGGATTTTTTCTTTAGTTTGAATGTTTTCTTTTTGTTCCATGGCTATTTACCTTCCTCAGGGGAAATGCGTTAACTAACCGTTCAGTTAATAAAATAAATCCAGCCGCAGCCTTTGTCAAGTGGAAAAATGAGAAATACTGGCGGGATAGCTTTCAGGAGACTCAGGCCTGATAGCCAAATCAACAGGTAAAGCAGAGATAGCCCACGCCTCCGCCAGATCAAGTAGTCAAGTTAGCTTGATGAGTAGCTATAGGATGGGGACGGTATAAAATAAGTAAATAGGATAAGCCACCGCCATATTGATTGATCAGAACTTGACATGGCCGGTTAAGGGCTTAAAATAGCAGCTAAACTGAGGAGAAGGATTAAATCTGGATAAGGCTTAAAAATGAATAATAAACGTTTTCTGACGATTATCGTGGCTGGCTGCTTCGGGCTGGTTCTGTGGTTGGCCCTGGGGCCGATGGCCGGGCTAGCCAGGGCCGAAGATGGTTTTTTTGATTCGAATGGAGTGAAGATTTACTACGTCACCGAAGGTGAGGGCGAACCTGTTGTACTCATCCATGGCTGGATGGCTGATTCCAGCATGTGGGGACGTGACCAGCAGGGCAACACTAAACTCGACTCCAGCGTTGGCTTTAAGCTTATTGCTTTTGATTGCCGGGGGCATGGGAAGAGCGATAAACCGCATGACCAGAAACAATACGGGACTGAAATGGCAGCTGATGTGGTGCGCCTGCTCGATCATCTTCATCTTGATAAAGCCCATCTGGTGGGCTATTCATCTGGAGCCTTCATTGCCGGGAAAGTAGCGGCCACCTATCCGGAGCGTGTCCTGAGTGTCGTTTATGCCGGGCAAGCACCGGTCATAGCTGAGGTCATGAAACGGGGCGATTTCTCCGAGGTCGAGTCTTTTGCCAGGGCTGTCGAGAGCGGGGATTTGGGTTCATATCTAATTGACATTACACCCGCCGACAGGCCAAAACCGACTCGAGAACAGGCTGAGGCCGTGGCCAAATATCTCTATGGCGGCAAGGATGTTATAGCCTTTGCTACCAGCGGCCGGAGTTTTCCCGATTTAGCTGTGACGGTGGCCGATCTTGAAAAGTGCCAGGCTCCAGTTCTTTTCATCCGCGGCGAGAACGAATCGCAGCATGTTAAGAGCAAGATAAAAACAGCCAGAGAGCTTCTGGGCCGGGGTGAAATCAAAGTCATTCCGGGAGGAGACCACATTACCACCCTCATCCAGCCGGAGTTTACAACTTCCCTTCTGGATTTTCTGCGCCACGGCCATCTACAGTGATCTTCAAAATAAGCCTGGGCTTTAAATAGGCAAAGAATTATTTTCCTTCAGCTTTTTGGCTGGAAATATAACCGGGATTATCATTGCTTAATAAATATCTAAAGAAATGAAATACCCGGATTGACCTTTGGAAAAAGGAGGGCAGATGTTTTCAAAATTGTTTCCAAGGAACAAAATCAAGCCTGATCAGGCTGGCTTTGTCCGTCGCGGACTGGCTTTCGCCATAGACGGCATAATTATATCTATACTCTCCGGCCTCGTTTACTCTGGCTATGCTGAATTAAAAGCCAGGGTTCAACACCAGCCATCTCCGGCCTCCCGGATGATAGAAGCTCTAAACAAAGGTGAGGATGTCTCTGTAAGGGCTGAAGGCGGAATAAAAGTCGCGCCGGATCAGAAAACCACCTTGCTTGACCTCCTTAAAGGCAGAATACCGGATGAAGAATATCAGAAGGCAACAGCGATGACTGATGAAGAAATTTTAAATAAATACCCGAAGGAACTGGCGGCCGCCACTGCCGAAAAAGCCGGAGAAGATATAAAAGCCAGACAGCAGGAAAGAAACGACGCTTATAACATCATCAAAGAATACATCATTACTTTGCTCTATTTTGTCCTGTTTTTCAGGTATGGCGGACGGACGCCAGGAAAAAGATTATTCGGCTTGAGGGTGATTGACCTGGAAGGTAAACAACAGCTTGGCTGGTATCAGTGCTTTGAGCGGGCCCATGGTTATGTCTGTTCCGGGCTATTCGCTTCCCTTGGCTTCTGGCAGGTACTGTGGGATAGACAGGGTCTTTCCATGCATGACCGAATAGCCACCACGACAGTCATCAGACTACCTGAGAAACCAAAAGAGAAGAAGCTAAAAGTTAAAGAGAGCGTGAAGAAAGAGGCAAAGGGAAAGGTCAAAAAAGAGATAGAAGAAAAAATAGAGGAAGAGCAAAAAAGCCAGGCAGAAGACACAAAGGAAGCGGATTCTAAATAGTCCACAAATCCTGCTGATCATCGGTGATAAAGAAGTAAGGACTGGCCCTGAACCGGGAAATGCATTATGCCTCACGATAAAAATCATGTTCTGGCTACCTATCACAAGGCAGGAGAGAAAGAAGTCGAAGCAGCAATTGAAGCAGCTTTGAAGGCCAAGCAAACATGGGAGAATATGCCCTGGGAGCACCGGCTGTCTATATTTCTGAAGGCAGCCGATTTGATTTCCGGGCCATGGCGGCCGGTAATTAATGTCGCCACGATGCTTAATCAGAGCAAGACCTTTCATCAATCAGTAATTGATGCGGCCTGTGAAGCGATAGATTATTTGAGGTTTGATGCTTTCTTCATGACGGAGTTATATAAAGAGCAACCTTTTCCCTCGCCCGATGCCTGGAACAGAATAGAATACAGGTATCCATTTCTGGCTGAGAAGTAACAGCTGTTACGGGGGCAGTATTTAACGGGGCAGCGTCTGCTTTTCGCAAAATTGAAGCTATAAGACTTGGGTCAAGTGGCAGCTACTATTTTTTTGATTTTTTGACTGAAGAGGATTTTAGATCAGCAGCTGCTCTGGTTGATTCTAAGATAACTTCATTTGATTGGCTGAGCAGCGAGCCATCCATCGCCCTGGCTTCAACCCGGTAGGTGTAGGTTACAGATTTATTCAAGTTAAGGTCATCAAATGTCCAGGTATTATTCTGGATTTCGGCTTCAGTGAATTCTTTAATTGTCGTATAGGCTTGATTGGCGGCTTTTCTTAAAAGAACATATTGGCCCGCTTCAACCGGGGCGGATCTGGTGATGACCAGATTAAGCCTGGCATACTCAATGCGGATGATCCAGGCTCTCTCTTCTAATCTCTGACCTGAAAGATTAAGTGACATATTCCCCTGAGCAGGAAGCCAATTAAGATGTCGTCCCGGGCACCAGCCTGTTACGGGTTGAGGGCCACAGCTTCCTGTTCCTGCCTCCCACTGTACCTGGTACCAGATTAAGCCATCAACGGTTTGAGGCCCTCCCACCACTATTCCGGTATTTCCGCGGCTGGCCGCACAAATTTGCTGGCTGCTGGTCTCAGGTGCCTCTCTAATCTCCAGACTATCAGCAATAGCTATAACTCCATCACCTGTCTTTAAATGGTTTAATAAGTTATATCTATAGGGGGAATAGTTAGTGAGCTGGTAAGCATAATAAGAGCGGTTGGAAACCTTCCAGTCATTGGCTGATGATTCATAGACATTAAAAGTCCCGTCGGGGTTTCTCTGATAAAAAAGTCTGACGTGACTTCCTGGGTAGTCTAAGATATCTCCGGTGGTCAGATCATCTTTAGTCTCTAATAGCCAGGAGGTGTCGTTTTCCGGGAGCATTGAAGTGCTATGATGGCTCTCCAGCCCCCAAACCTGTGAAACAAAACCACTGCAATCAACGCCGACTGCACAACAGACTCCATAATCAGTAGTGGTATTTTTATCGCCAGCGAATTTACAGGCATTAAGCCCTGATTGATAAGAATATCCACAGTCGGTGGATGAGCTATAGCCATCGAGTCCGGAAAATCCACCCCATTTGTATCTAACGCCGGTATAATAACCAGGCGTATTAACCGGCGTTACCACTAATTTGCCTTCGCAATAGGTTCCCGAGGTGATATTGCATGAATTTATATTGTGGTAGTAATTGGCATAAGCCTGGGCTTTATTGATAATGTCGGCCGGGGTTACGGGCTGGGCTGCTGTCCAGATAGTTTCTGCTTGAGCTTCTATTTTTTCTGATTCTTCTGTCTTAAAAGAAAAGCGATTCTTATTTGCATCCTGAAAATAATTCAAGGCTGGTTCCAGAGTTCCCTGAGACTGCTGCCCTTCTGCCGACCAGGCCAGAATCAGGCAGGATTCTGGCAGAGGCAAAATCTGATAGACCTGGCCGCTGTCGCCAAGCCTTAAATCCCTGAAAGTGTCAGTCAATAGGCTGTAAGGTATCTCTGACTCAGCCAGAATAACACCACTAAAATCTAATTTTTTTAGCACTCTTTTTAAATCTTTCCGACCGCTTTCCTCTTCGACCGCCACATAAATATTCTTTTTGCTGTCGAGTCCGAGAAAGTTGACTGTCTCTATCTTTCTATGTTTTTTGGCTATATCTATTTTTCTCAAAGTATTTCCCCGGCTGTCGAGTATTTTCAGGCTGGCTGAATCTGTTTTCCTCTCTATCAGAAATATTGATCCTTGCCGGTAAAAGCCATTAAATTTCAAACCGGCTTCTTGTTGCTTACCCCGGCCACTTGTTTTTGGTTCCACCAGAAAGGAAAAGCCTCCGAAAGTTTCGCCCAGCAAACCTTTTTCTCTCGAGTAATGAATGCCTTTAAGAGGAGACTTTTGGTCCTTTAACAAATATTCCGCTTTTTTGAGGCCTGAAAAATCGCAGGTAATGACCTTATTGAGGCCGGTGTACAGAACGTAAAGTGTGCCTTCATCGTCGAGAGCAATATCTTTGGCCATCTCGTCTGTGGCCAAAGAATTGATTAAAGTCCTGTTCCTATCAAAGGCCAGAAGTCTGGAGTTGGCCGAATCGAGAAGATAAAAAATATTTCTGTCTTCATCGGCCAGAAAACTCTGGGGGCCATAAGTAAATCCAGGCAATCTGGCCAGGCCAACCTGCCCGGGGCCAGTACCCCAGTTCAATTTCAGGATTTCAACCGGCTTAAAGGTCTGTAGTGAAACCTCCGCCTCCTTCAGGCCAGCCGAGTAGGCTGGAATGGGAACTAATAAAAATAACAAATTAAAAAAGATTAAAATAAAAGTCAGCCCGTTCTGGCCAGCCGACCTGTAAGACTTTGAGTCTCCACTTTTCATAAAAAGCAGACCTCCGTTGTTATTAATAGAATTGAAAGGATGATAATGAGGTCATAAATGAGTCCGTAGAAAAGCCTATCCAGCGGATAAAACTTCTTTTTGCTGGTTTCAATTCTGACCTTAGAACCAACCTTCTTTTATGATTTCTTAATACCACGAAAAAGCCTGTTAATCAAACCGGGCCTGGCTAAAGACCAATTCACAGCGCCTGATTTAAAAGCTCTTAGTAATTACTTGCCAGCTTGGAATTTATCCTGGTTGCTTTCTTCAGAGGCCTAAAGTATAAAGAAATTATGAATATGCGTTCCATTAAATCCAATGGGCACCAAACAACGGACGGAAAAAATCTTTTAGTGATTTTTTCTCTTTTACCTCTCATCGCGCTTATTTTTTTAACCTTTATTTCACCTGGCTGTTCCGGCGGAAAAGAAAAAGAGGCCAAAAGCGTTAGCTCGCCTGAGGATAAATTTCAGCTTTACCGGATTAACCTGCCTTCAGAGATGAGGCCTTTGCCTGAACCTCTCGACCAGGACAGAAGCCAGCCTGGCTTTAGAATCAGGGGCATAAAAGGCTGGGCCTGGAAGCCGGAGCAATATCTGGCTGAGATTCCTTATTTAGTAAAAGGCAGGATGAACTTTTTAATGAACTGTTATCTATCCATGTTCACTGATCCGGAAAAATCTATTAACCGCTGGTGGGAGCCGGTTCCTGCTGCTAAAAAACTGAGTTACCAACAGGTGGTTAAAGCCTGCTTTGAAAATGGAATTATGTTTTGCTTTTCTTTAAATCCGCAGCTTTTTTCGGAGCGTCCTTTTCGTTATGACAGCCAGGAAGATTTTGAGCTGTTATGGGCACATTATAAATGGATGCAGGGCCTGGGTGTCAGGTGGTTCAGCCTGTCCTTTGATGACATCCCGGTTGAAGGACTGGACAAAGCCTCGCTGGGTGAAAGCCAGGCTGAGGTCTCCAATAAACTTTTATTGAGGCTCAGGGAAAATGACCCTGAAGCCGATCTGATCGTCTGCCCGGTCTACTATTGGGGCTGTGGCCAGGGAGAAGAGGCTCAGGCTTATCTTAATGCCCTTGGCCAGAAACTTCATCCTGATATTTATGTTTTCTGGACAGGCGATGGGATAATTACGACCAGAATCACCGTGGAGTGCGCTCGGGCTTTTAAAAGCCTGGTCAATCATCGGCTGATCATCTGGGACAACTATCCGGTCAATGACCGGCAGCCGGTTCTTCATCTTGGACCGGTGAGCGGACGTGAGACGGGGCTGGTGGAAGTGGCTGATGGCTACATGAGTAATCCTCTTTCGCCCCAGAATGAAATCAACCGTCTCCCGCTCTTAACCTGTGCTGATTATGCCTATAATCCCTGGGAATATGATCCGGCCCGTTCCATTGGTCAGTCCATATTGCATCTGGCCGAGACCGGAAGTCAACGTAAGGTTTTAAGAGAACTGGTGGAGCTTTTCCCCGGCGAAATAAATCTGGGGCGGACGGAAAGTGGCTACAATCCTCTCCTTGAGAAATTTAATCTTCTCCGGGCGGAACCAGAAGGTGATAAACTCGCCCGTGAATTTGTCAGTTATGTAGAAGAGGTGCTGAGGCGATTTGAGAAGGAATTTCCCGGTCAGTACTCCTCGGCCAAAGAGACAATTGCTTATAATATTGAATTGATGAAAAAGAAGGAAAGTTGAACAATCGCCGAGATTTATAGCGATTTATAGCCTTTGTCTCAAACGACAAATTCCTGGCTAAGCAAGATCTTTCAAGATCTTATCCAGGCTCTCGACGAATAGATCCACATTGTCTTTGTTAAAGATAATCGCCGGCTTAATCTTTAATACCTGGTGATAGGGGCCTTCGGTTGTCACCAGAATGTTATTTTTTTTCATCTTCTCGGCAATGAGATCAGCTTCTCGAGTGGCTGGCAGCCTGGTTTTTCTATCTTTAACCAGTTCAACTCCCAGGAATAATCCGAGACCGCGGACATCACCGATTAGCTCGTGAGCTGATTCGAGCTCTTTGAGTCTTTTCAGGAAATAATCTCCAACCAGACGGGCATTTTCCTGAACCCTTTCCTCTTCAATCGCTTCCAGGACAGCCAGCCCGGCGGCACAGCTCACCGGGTTGCCGCCAAAAGTATTGAAGTATTCCATGCCGGTCACAAAAGAGCGAGCAATCTCCTCGGTGGTAACGACCGCTCCGATGGGATGGCCGTTGCCGATGGGCTTTCCCAGAGTGACAATGTCGGGAGAAGCTTCCTGCGATTCAAAACCCCAGAAAAAACGGCCAGGACGACCGAAGCCGACCTGAACTTCATCGGCGATGCAGATTCCACCAGCTTTGTGAACCAGGTCAAAAACATGCTTTAGATAACGGGGCGGCGGAATGACCTGACCGGCACAGCCCATCATAGGTTCGGCGATGAGGCCAACCAGCTTTTTGTTTTCAGCTTTTACCTTTTCGATGACTTTCTTAGCTTCAGCTGCATATTTCAGGCTGGTCGCCTCAGTGCGACCGCGATAAGGTCCACGATAGGGATCGGGGGTGGTCAACTTATGGACAAACGGCGGGGCTCCTTTGCCTCCCGGCCCGTCAAACTTGTAGGGGCTGATTTCAATAAGAGAAGTCAGATTTCCGTGATAGGCGCCATCGAGGACAAGCATTTCACTTCCGCCGGTGTAATTTCTGGCCAGACGCAAAGCCAGGTCATTGGCTTCGCTGCCAGAGTTAACCAGAAAACAGTATTTAAATTTCGGGGGAAACTTTGATAAAAGTTTTTCAACGTAAAGGGCCAGCACATCGTAAAGATAGCGGGTATTGGTGTTGAGAATAGCCATCTGGCGGGCGACCGCCCTCGCCACGCCTGGATGGCAGTGTCCCAGGTGGCAGACATTATTGACACAATCAAGATAGGCCTGCCCTCGATCGTCGAAAAGATACTGCCCGGCACCTCTTGTTATGTGCAATGGCTGGCGGTAAGTTAGACTCATGGCCTCGGAGATATGCTCGTTCCTGAATCGGAGCAGTTTTTCGCTTTCGAGGGAGAGACGAGCCGGTTCGAGCTTGCAGCTTTTATAAAAAAGCTGCCGCCATTTTTCCGGGTTTGAAGTAAGCAGAGAATTAAGCAGTTTCCAGCCCGGCTCTTCTGATACCGTCATATACTTATTCCTGGGCTCCGCCTGACGTCTCCAGGCTGACATGGTCAGGCTAATAACCAGCCTGGCTAAAATCAAATAATAGAGAATATCGAGTTCAGCCGGTTTTAAGCGATAAGCTCGATGGTAGGCCGATAGAAGTGCCCTGACTGTCTTTTCCGGCTCTTCAGTTTTCATCAGGGCATAGGTGAGGGCAATGGCTGGCTCGGCGGCCAGAAAGCTGTCGCTCATATCGCCAAAGTCTATCAGACCCTTCAACTGGTAAGAATTTTTTTTCGCCTCGAGGATGAAATTATGCTCGTTGCCATCGCCATAAATTACCTGGCGGCGGAGCCCGGTCGAGGCAGGCAGAAGATAAGTCTCTATCTGGAGAAGAGCATAATCAAGCTGCCTCCTTTTGACCGGGTCAGTTACATATTTCAATCTATCTTTTGACCACAGGGCATGTTTCACGTCCCAGGGAAGCTCCCGTTTGCTTCCGGCGTGGTAAAAATCCTTAAGGACCATATCTATTCGGGCCAGCAGGCGACCAATTTCCGACCAGAGCTTAGGTGGCAGCCCAGACTTGAGATTGGCCAGGCTCAAGCCCTCCACATAATCAAAAAGCCGCAGATAGAAGATCTCATTCTGGCGCTTTTGAGTGCTGATATACCGGCCGTTAATATCGGGCTGGGGAAGCGGGAAACGGTAATCTGAAAGCTTTTGACTTAGCCTCAAGATGACCTGATTTTCAAAATCCAGTTCTTCCAGGTGGTCAAATGAAGAGGAAATCTTTAAAACATATTTCTGGGCAGACTTGGTTTGTATCAGAAAATTCTGTGAGCGGTCACCAGGAAGAACCCTGATTTCTTTCGGTGCCAGGGCAAAGGCCTTAGCAGCCATAGCTCTGGCTTCTCTTAAGGTAAAATCCGGTTTCTTATAGTTTTTAGAATTCATGATGTTTTCTCAATGCCCGTAGAAAATGAAGCGTTTCTATTCTAAGGGAAACCCATCCTTAATTCAAACTGCTGTACCTGATCCAACACCATTTTCAGGCTTTTCAGCCAGAAGCGTCATCTAGATTGATAGGGAAAGTTATATCTATTTATCCATTTTGCCAGCGGTGCTTAAGAGCTGAATTGAAAAAATCAAAAATGTTAGCTTGAAATCTTTATACCAGGTGAGCCGATCGGGCTAAAGTCGTTTCGAAGAAGCTGCCCTGCTGGACGCCTGGCCGAGATATTCTTTCCTTCAAAGGCTAAGGCGTAGAGGAAAATATAAAATGTAGATCGAGTTCCTATGTTTGGCGTCTCCGGTCTTTATTAATGTTGACGGGCATAAATTGGATGCTTTTTCATAATTTCCCGTTCTTCCATGGTCAGAGGTCCAGCTTAAAGGTTCAGCCCGGGTGCTTGTGCTTCTTAATTATTTTATTGCCGGGGTCAAATGAAGTATAATCCAAAAAAGGGATGGGCAGAATGAAAATCAAAAATCTTTGTTTTTTGATGGTTTTAGTTTTAGTCATATCGGGATTTACTCTTTCCTGTCGCCGGGAGTCTTCTCAGGCGCTTCCTGATATTAATTCGCTGCCAGAGCTTAAAGTTGAACTTGTTCTTAATCTCTCTGACTATCCTGATATCGGCCTACCGGCAACCGGAAGGATAAGCCCGCAGGGAGAATTTGTCTTTTTTGATAGCAGGTTGAATCAAATCATAGTCATGTCGCTTGATGGACAGAGCAAGCGATCTATTGGCTCCTATGGACAGGGGCCAGGTGAATATCAATATGTCTATGATATCCTGGCTGATGATAACAGTCTGGTCATCCTGGATAATCGCTCTCATTTGATTGAATACGACTGGGAAGGGCATCTCCAGCGGGAAACGAAATTGCCGGTTGGCTGCTCTAAGATCCTCGGCCGGTCAGGCGATATTTATTATCTCAGCGGGATAAAAGCCTCAGAGACCGAGTTTTTTGAGCATACTGTTATTAAGTGGTCAGAAGAGACAGGGGCGTCGACGCTTTTTACGATGAAGTCCGATGTGATGAGGACAGCAGCTTATGGCGATGATGGAAAAGAATTGTCTGGCGGAGGCCTGTTAATTGTCCAGTATCCAGCTTTTGCCTTCCTCGGAACAGAGCTGGCAGCGGCAACCGGTAGCCGTTATCTTATCCATTTTTATGACCTGGCCGGGAAAGAGATAAGGAGCTGGGAGGTCAAGGCACCTAGACCTGAATTTTCCGGTTCCTTGGCTAAGTTCTTTAATAAGGCTGGAAAAGAAGCTTATGCGGTCCGCAATATATTTGTCTGGCCGGATAAACTGGCCGTCCTCGGCAATTTTTTCCGCAACGGCCAGCCACGTCTGGATTGCTTCGATCTCCAGGGAAAATTGACCTCCTCCTGGCTAATGCCTTCGACCGGCCAGCAAGAATCAAGCAGCATCTTGATAGACCTGGGGTATCTAATCTATTTTTCTGAAGCGGAAGGCTGCCGGATTTACCGGATTCTCTCCAGTCTTTGAATTTAGTTTTTTTGTAAAAGCTACCTGTGAACTTGCTGATTTCTGCCCATTGGGCTTGAACTAAATTTGCCATAATTAAAACCAGAAGGAACCAAAAGGTCCCCTTTCGAACTCTTGCCCGATTCATTGCTTTGGAGGCATCGGGGATGGCGACCAGGGCGTTTGGTCCGTTGGCCGCAGCCGTTTTCACCTCGGAGACGCCGGACGCCGGAGCGCTTCCTCCACCGCTACCCTGGCCTTGATGGCCGCCCCATGCTGACGTCTCGCGCCCTGCATTGTACCATACCTCCTTCGAGAAAAAGGTCGGCGTCAATGCACCTTCGTCCTCTGTCCAGTTTTTGGGGAGCTTTTCAAAACACGACTTTTTTATACTAACGGAGGCTTTTTCAGATGACAATTTTAAGGCTACAGTTTTTTAAAGAATCGAAGAAACTAATTAAGAGGCAATTCAAAAAAATTGACAGGATGAGCTGGACTTAAATATAATTGCGGAGGCTATAAAAATTATTGAGGAGGGTTTTAGATGCAGGGAAAAAGAAGTCGGCGAGTTTCTCTTTTAATGATTCTTTCGGTGGGCTTAATATTTTCGTTAGCCGGTAATTTAGAGGCCCAATCTGATGTGTACTTCGGTCATCCATTAGGCAGCACTAATATTCTGGGCATATATTCTCCGCTGGCTTCAGCTGCCGGGGAGACAATTCTTAGCTTTCCCGGGCCATACACGGCCTTTTTAAACCCGGCCACTATGACTTTGACTACTGGATTTAATCTGGCTATTTCGACCAGGTGGTCTCATGCTTTTTCCAAAAACAATTACAATTATGACAACGAGCTGGCCAGCTACAAACGAACAACCTTCTATCCTGAATTCGTCGGGGTGATGGCTGCTAATGGAAAATGGAGAATTGCCCTTGGTTATTCGCTGCCCGAAGAATATAACCGGCCGAAAATATTCAATTATAATAATTTTGATGAGCAGGATGGGAAGCTTCAGAACTTTGGCCTCTCTGTGGCTCGACAGATTACTAATAAAGTTTCTATCGGCCTGAGTGCCGCTTACCGCACCGGAGAAATAAATCATGCTCGCTATTATGATTCATACCAGGAAAATAGATACTGGGATGTAGATATTCACTCTTTCGTCTTTGATTTTGGGCTCATCTGGGAGGTTAATCAGACTGTGACTCTTGGTCTGTCCATCAGGCCTCCTTATGAAATGACAGTCAAATATTATAGCTATGAAGAGCTTCTGGAAACTGGCGATATAATCTATCCAATCAGGATTAAAGGCTCCTATAAGTTCCCAGTTGTTCTCACCGCCAGCAGCCGGATAAAAGTCCTGGATAATCTGAACTTTTTCTCGGACGTCTCTTATTGGAATTGGCCTTCTTCTGAATCGAGCTATTTCTTCGAATATTTGAATGATATTTATAGGATAGGCTCAGGAATAGATGTCGTCAAATTCTCGGCCGGTGCAGATTATGCCTTAAAGCTCAAATCAAATGTCGAGAACAACCTGCATATTCTGGCTGGCTACATTCACGACCCGCAGAGTAATCGCCCGACCAATGATTATCTCACCTTTGGTCTGGGGCTTGAGCTCAAAAAGTTTCAGATTGGAGCTTCGGCCAGGCTGCCCTTAGCGGCCGTCGATGAGCATGGACTGATTTATTCCAGCCGCTTTCAATTTGGAATTGGGCTAACTTTGTGAGTGTGGTGCTGGCTGGCGCATTTTTCTGTTAGGGGGGCGATCTGTTCTGACGGAAACTAAGTCACAGGTCATTATTATAGCCGCTTCGCCAGGGTCTGTTCAGGTTACTTTATACGGATGACGATAGCTCCATCACCGGGGATGGTTACTTTTATTCCGGTCGTGACCAGGGCGACCACATCGAGAGTAGCGGCAGCCTGAAGGACGGAGCTGCCAGTTAAAGAGGCAGTCGCCTGATCTTCTGGGCCCTGCAATGCGTCCCCGTTAGTCGCCACCATCTCGGCACCTGTCACTTTCCCGAGCGGGCAGGGAAGTTTTTCCGGGTGCAAAACACAGTTCACTTCCTGTTTCTCCTGGCCCAGGTTAACCAGAAGCAGATAAGCTTCGCCGGGCCGGCTATAGACAGCCGAAGCACAAATTTTCCCGGACAGACTGACGGCTTTGTTACGCCAGTCGGCAAACTTGTAAGATTCGATGTTACCCAGAGGCTTTAATAGGGGAAGTAACTCGAAAGTCTCCGGGCTGGCCGGCCAGGGCGTCACCCCACCCAGAAATGCTTCCAGAGCAAAGAGCTTATGGAGGCGGCGTGGCGCATTTTCCGGAATTGTTCCATAGCTGATAACCCCGCGGGGACGGGCCCCAGCCAGATTCCATTCGAGAGGAAGATCATCCGGGTCGGGGGCTCGATCAGTCCATTTGCTGTAGCCCCACTCGGTAGCGACCACATAATCGGCAAAGTTCTCCGTGGCGAACATGGGAACGGTGGTATTATGAATGATGATAAGTCCATCCGGCCCGACCCGCTGACGCGTCCATTCCATGAGATCGAGAAGTTCATCTATATCCCAGTGACCGGCGGCTTTCTCGCCTGCCTGCTTGCCTTCGTGGAGCGGGTTCTGGCAGAGGAGGGCGACGTTCCAGTCGTAGTAGACACCGTCAAGCGGGTGGTTCTTGAGGACCCGGTCAATTGAAAACTTCAGGTAATCGAGCCAGCCAGAGCGCAAACACATCTGGGCACCGAACTCGATATCTGGCCGGTAGAAATTATGCCGGAGGTTTGCGGTGCGGTCTTTCCGGCCCCATTCTTCACCGTGTTCCTTAAAGGCTTCGGTGCTCGGGTGAAGCTCCTTGTTTGAAAAATAGGTGGCAGTCCTGATACCGGCCTGGCGGCAGTCCAGCAGAACCTTGTCGTAGCGATCCATATCAGGATATGGCGGATAAGAGCCATCGCGCCAGAAGAGACCATCGCCGTAATAATCGCCATCGTGGTGGCAATGGACGGTCTGGTAGCCCTGGGCTGCCCACTGCTTGATTTCCGCCGTCGAGACCCAGTCGCCGCGGTTGCGGTTAAAAGACCGGTGGAGCCAGGGCTTAAAAGCGTGGCCTTCAAGGAGAGGGAAGGCGATGTAAAAATCGAAACTATAGGCAGAGGCAGAAGATGCCGGTAAGGTCAAGGCAGTCGCCTGGTCATCGGCCCAGTAGGGCGAAATGGTTAAAGCCAGGCCAGGTGGGTTTTGACTGAGAGAAAGAGAACAGCGCCCGTGCCCCCGCTGTCCAGCCGGTCCAAGCTCCCATTGGGCCAGATCGTCTCCAGCAAACCATTCCAGCCCTTCGACACCGGGATTGACCAGGATCATCGAACGGGGCACAAAGTTGGTTTCGAGAGGATGGCCATCGGGTGAGCCGGGGCGAAGCTTGCCCCAGAGGTTGCTCCCAAAGTCAAATGGTGGAGCACTTTCGTCTTCCGAGACTCCTGGTCGGTAGCCATAATCGGTAAGACCTGGAGAGAGGGTGGCTGACAGTGGACAAAGCTCAAGCAGGCGAAGGGTGGCGGCCGGTCCGGTAAACTCTCTGTGGATTTTGATATAACCCCAGCGGTACTCAAAGGTGGTGCGAAGGCGCATGGCTGAAGGGTGGCCATCGGAGCTGCACATGGCACTATCAACAGTGACCATGACATTTAAGCCCTGCCGCTCATAAGAAACTCGGGGGGCCCGGTCGAGAAGATCGGTCCAGACGACGCCATCTTCAGTCCGGACCCGGGCACTGATCGGGCTGACCAGGAGATTGGCGGCCTGGCCATTCCGGAGGGTGAGGCGCGATAGGGCGCCGCCCCGCTTCAAGTCATGTTCAATGATGTAATAAGGCGTGCTGAGGATGAGCAGACCACGAGCTTTATCCTGACGGACTGAATATGACTGAGGCCAGGTGCTGGTGGTTTTTGCTTCGAGAAAGGATGATAGAAGCCAGAGCACACTGGCCAGGGTCAGAAGAATTGAGCGCAGAGAGGTGTCCCCTCCAACCTTTACAACTTTAAAAATTACGCGCCGTAAGCTTTGGCAGGAGAGATTAATTTCATTCATCGCTGTGAAATATAAAACCTGGCTGATTTCATGTCAAGCTTCCAGTCTCTGGACTTAATTATTTGGGGTCAAGCAACGGGCTTTGCTTGTCTTTAAATCTAATTGTGGCTTATAATATTGCTAAGCCAGAAGGAAAAGGAAAAGGAGCAAATCATGAAAAAAGTTTTCGCCATTTTCTTTGTCATGCTAATTTCATTTACTCTGGTTTATGGGCAGACGAGCAGCACGAAAAATCAGAAATATAAATATCTGGGGAAATATTCAGCTAACAAATATGATCCGGAATCAATTTCTAATAAGTACGGGCGATTTGGAAGTAAGTATTCGCCCGAGAGCGTCAATAATCCATATTCACTGTATGGCTTACCATATTCACCGTCAAGCGTTAATAACCCTTATGTTTCAGGATCAAGCTCTCCAATTCTGGTCGGTGACGATGGGCAATATCTTGGTCGACTCAATTCGAACAAGTATGATCCAGAATCGGTGTCCAATCCCTATGGTGTTTATGGGAGCAAATACTCGCCGGTGAGTATCAATAATCCATATAGCCTTTATGGCAGTCCTTACTCTGCTTACAGTGTCAGTAACCCTTATACTACCCAGGCACCTAAAATCTATGCGCCGCAAAATTCTTTATCATTGCCCGGTATTGGTGGTAAGAGCAATTTCCTTAAGAAGGATGATTAGCTCAGATAAATTGTTCAACTCTGATCAACGATGGCAGTTTAATGAATTTGTTTTATGAATTTGTGGGTTAAATTCAGGAACGCTTCTCTATTGCCGGTCGTCACCTGAAAATCAGGGTTCGCCGGCCGCCAGAGGTAAGCAGTTGCTGATAACAGGACAATTGTTATGGCTCAAGATTTTTAACAGTCTCTAATGTGATGCTTGAGCCAGCATTTTGTCTTAGTAATTATTAGGTGGAAATGGAATTCAGTAATGATCAACCGGATTAAAAAAGGTAGCAAAGAGGATAAAGTACTGGGTGGTTTGTTTGGCCTGGCTGTGGGCGATGCACTGGGTGTCCCGGTTGAGTTTACCCCCAGAGGTGAGCTAAAAAGGCAACCCGTGACTGATATGATAGGGGACGGGACTCACGGCCAGCCACCCGGAACGTGGTCTGACGATAGCTCACTTGCTTTCTGTTTGGCTGAATCACTCTGCCGGGGTTTTGACCTTCATGATATAGCTCATAAATTCTGCCGCTGGTTGGACGAAGGATACTGGACTCCGTATGGCGAGGCTTTCGATGTGGGAGGCACGACGGAAGAGGCCATCAGTCGCTTGAAAGAGGGTGTAAATCCAGTCGAGGCCGGCGGAAGACATGAGTTCAGTAATGGAAACGGCTCGTTGATGAGAATTTTGCCACTGGCTTATTATGTCGAGAAGATGAGTCAGGAAGAGCAATTTGAACTGACCCATCGAGTTTCCTGCTTAACTCACGGTCATCCGCGGTCTCAAATGGCCTGTGGTATGTATATACGGTATGCCATTAATCTTCTGCGCGGCCAGGAGCCAGAGGAAGCTTATAAAGGAATGGCTACCGAAGCCATAAAGTATTACTCTCGGCTTCCATACAGGTGCGAGTTGCCTCATTTTTCCAGAATCTTAGAAGCAAATATCCGGAAGCTGCCAGAAGAATCAATAAAGTCCAGCGGATATGTAATCGATACTCTAGAAGCCAGCCTCTGGTGTTTTTTGAACAGTAAATCTTATGAAGAAACAGTTCTAAAGGCCGTAAATCTGGGTGATGATGCTGATACGACGGGAGCGGTGGTTGGCGGGATAGCCGGAATCTATTACGGCCTGGTCAGTATCCCCGAATGCTGGATCAACACAGTGGCCAAAAAAGACGACATCATTGATCTCGCCCGACGCTTTTGTAAATGTGTCTCTGGTTTTTGATATAAGGGCTAAAATATTTCGTCTGCCTGATTGTTGAATATAGCCCGAGTCAAAATATCGCCGTCTTTTTATAACTTCGCAGGCCAGCTTGCTCGAGATTTTCCACCGGGTAGGGAAAGGGGAAACGTATTTTCTTTTCTCAAGAATTGACCAGAAAAAAAATAGGAAATATAGATTGTGTCCCTAGTTTTCCAGCAGGTTAAGGACCTGACGAGAGACGTAGAAATTTTTCCGGTTATAGACGTTGATCAGCCTGGTCTGGATTCTGGCTCCGTTCATTTCCGCGAAATCCTTGTTGGCTGGAATGGCGAGACTCTGGTTGCCTTTTTTGACTTTAAGCACGGGATTGTCCGGATCCGTGACCGTATCAAGTTCAACCTGGGCTCCTCTGGCTTTGAAGGCTGCTTCAGCTTCAATAAAGTACTCTCTGGTTATAGCTTCAAGATTTATCTGCATTAACCCGGCCACATAACGGGCAATATCTGTATTTTCAATGACCCCTTCTGGCCTCAGTCCTTCTGGATGGTAAACCGCCAGGGCAACTTCCTCTCCAGTATGACCGCTGGTTGTCCAATCAATCATGGCCCTTTTACTTATCATTGGGCCGATGATAGATTTAAGTTTTCCAGACTGCTTTGGATTTGTGGCAGCTCTGGCCAGATAATCCATGATGGTCTTGAGTTCTTCTTCAGTCAGGTCACCAAGACCATAACGCTCACCGATAATAGATTTGACTTCAGCCCGGCTCATCTCCGGCCGGAGGAGCTTTTCCAGGCCTTCGGCGCTTACCCGGGCCTCTTTTAAAGGATTGATGAAGTCACCAGCTTTTTTCCCACCGGATTTTGACGGGCTTTTTTCATTGCCAATAGTCAGCCCACCCGTTGAATGGTCAGCCACTACTATTACTACCGTGTTCCTTTCTTTGAGAGCATAGTCAAGAGCCACTTTGACTGCCCGGTCAAAAGCCATCATATCCGTCACTGAGCCCACCGGGTCATGATCATGGTTTGCCCAATCTATTTTGCTGCCTTCGACCAGCAGGAAAAAGCCGTTTTTATTTCTGGATAAAAGATTTATAGCCGCCCCGGTCATTTCAGCTAATGAAGGCTCTCTGGTTGGATCGCGGTCAAGGTCATAAGCCAAATCTACTTCAGCAAAAAGCCCGGCCAGCTTCGAGCTTCTGACTGACCTCAACTCCTCCGGGCTGGTAATGATGGCATAGCCTTTCTGCTTGAGCACCCGGAGCAGGTCTTCTCTGTCTTTTCGCCCGGTATAATACTTCAGCCCACCGCCCAGAAGAACATCAACCTGGGTGTAAACCATCTGTTCACAGATAGTTTCATAATCAGCCCGGTAAGGGAAATGAGCAGCAAAGGCGGCGGGAGTGGCATGCTGAAGGTTACAGGTCACAACCAGGCCGGTTGATTTACTGCTCAATCTTGCCCCCTCCAGAACAGTGGCAACTGGAGCTCTATTCATCTCATCAGGCAGGACGCTCAGAAAGCCAGTCTTTGTTTTGTAGCTGGTGGCCATGGCGGTGGCGGCTGCCGCCGAGTCGGTAATCGGATCATCAGCGGAATAGGTCCTGACCAGCCCGCAGACATATTTATCCCAGCTCAGTGGCTGGCCATCATTAAACCAGCGGGCTAAGCTCATGGTGCTTACTCCCATGCCATCGCCGATAAGCAGGATGACATTTTTGATCCTGGCGGCCTGGACGGCCGGAGCAAAAACAAAAATAAGAGCTATCAGAACGCTGGTGACAATTAGCTTATTTTTGGCTTTTAAGACCTTGGTCTGCATTTTGTTTTACCTTTTATAAAATTTTTATGAATTTCCAATAGGGTAGATTTTATTATTTGTTGAGCCAGTTTGGTAGACAATTTTTTGATTCTCTTTTCATTTTGCAAAAAATTAATTTTTTTCGATTATAAAACTTAACATTTCTTCACTTTCTATCAATGCCCGGTCAGTGTATTATTAAGGCAAAGGAATTCAAATGTAAGGAGCAAGAACCAATGTTCTTTTTGCCTGTTCTCCTTCTTTTCCTTCTTGGCTATTTTATTATTCTTGGCAGCCTGTTCTTTTTGCTGAAGTTGGGGGTTATCTCCTTTGCTTTTCACCGGCTTGGGCTGTCGCCTGACGCCGTCTTTCTTTTGCTTTTTCTGTCTTTACTGGGGAGCGGTATCAATATTCCAGTTAAAAAGCTTCACTCCGGCCAGCTAATGGAGCAACAGGTCGTAAATTTCTATGGCTGGAAATTCCAGGTGCCGGTAGCGGCCTCAAGTGATACCACCGTTCTGGCTGTCAATGTTGGCGGGGCGATTATTCCCGGATTGATAAGCCTTTATGTTATTTCCCGCTGGGTATCTATTCTCTGGCTTTTTGTTTTAGCCACGGTTATTGTGGCCTTCCTCATCAACCGGGTGGCCCGTCCCGTTCAGGGTCTGGGTATCGCTACCCCGGCTCTCTTTCCGCCGCTGGTGGCCGCCCTGGTAGCTTTTCTGGTTTCGCTCATTTCACCTGAAGGTTTGCATTCAGCCCCGGTTATTGCCTATGTTTCGGGCACGCTCGGAACCTTGATCGGAGCTGATCTGATGAATCTTAAAAAAATACCCGGGCTGGGGGCACCGGTAGCTTTTATCGGCGGAGCCGGCACTTTTGATGGAGTCTTCCTGACGGGTATAATTGCCGTCGTTCTGACTTCTATTTGAGGTTTAGGGCCAAGCCGGTCAATCAATATCTATCAGGGTTAAAAGCCTGGTTTAATTTTTTCTTCCTGTATCTGGCTTTAACCTGTTCGACAAAGGCTTCCAGTCGGCTGCTGGCGCTGGTGTTTTCCGTCTCACCATAAATCAGAGTTGGTATCGGCAGATTCTCAAAATCGCTTTTGATTCGAGAAGAAATGGCAGCTGAGGTCAGGCCTAACATACAGTTAAAGCAGATTACATTGATCAGGCCATCAGCTCCCTGGCGAGCAAAATCAACCATTCTGGCCACGTTTAAAAAGAGGCTCTGGTTGTTATCATAATTAAGATAAGTCGTGGTAAATTTGACCAGCTCTTTAAAATCCGGTTCTCTAATCTCGAGTTCAGTCACCTCGAGTTTCCTTTGCACCTGTCGCCTCTTGCGTTCTTTAATTAGATTTAAGCCAGCAAAGGCCAGGCTGTGTATCAATTTCCCTTCAGATAAAGTCTCATGCAGTCCGCGGCTAAAAGTAAAATCAACTTCTTCAATTATAAAGGGTGACGGCCAGACTTCACAGCCCAGCGCTTCCAGCCTTTCGAACAGGTAATTATTGGCAAAATAGTTCTGACGGGTGTAAATATCGCCAGCCACCCCGATGATCGGCCTGTCTTCCTGCCTGACTTTTATATTTTTAAAATCAGATTTGATTTTTTCCAGATTGGCCTTTAGCTGGTCAGTGGCCAGTCCATCTTCGATCAATTTAAGGCCTCTGTTAAAAGCCATAGCCGTCTCACCGCGATTAAGCTCGTAGGGACGCAGGTGGCAGGCGATTTTATTCAGCCGGTCAATGGCTACCAGCCCCTGCCAGAGGCTTTTTAACCCGTCAAAGCCGACCAGCTTCCAGATGTATTCGAGGCTAGGAGTTAAAACCATCATGTGTTTCTTGCCAAGTTCCAGCAGCAGATTGCGCATGGCAGGGCCATATTGCTGGAGAAGGCAGGAATAACGGGCGCCGGGGAAAAAGAAGATCTGAGGCTCACGGTCAGTGCTTTTTAAAGCCAGTTTTAAAAGATCTCCGAGTAGAAAAGAAAAGGCATGACATTCTTTGCCGGAGGTATATTTTTCGCCGAGCTCAAGGCTTGTTTCGTCAGGCGGGGGCAAAACCTCAGCTTTCATACCCGCTTTTTTCATCGCACCGGCAAAAGCCAGAGCGTGGTCAGCAAAATAAGGGATTTTAAAAGGATATTTTTGGAGCTCTTCTATTGGTAGATTTTCTGGATCAACTGCATTTTTTATTGAAGTTGATTTTCTGGAATGGCTCCCAGACTGGCTGATTTCATCAGCAAAAGCTTCCAGGCGGGTAATTAGTCCTGCTTCGGCTCGATGTTCATCGAACTCGAGCAGCAGATAAGGGATATCTTCCATGAGGTTTTTCAGATGTTTGACTGCAAAGCCATCCACCCCGCAGCCGTAATTGCTGAGAAAAACAGGAAAGACTCCTGTCTGGCGGCACCAGATAGCTGTTTTTAAGATGTTCTGGGGATATCTCCAGGGAGGAATATCAGAGCCTTCGAGCGGAATGTCGGCCAGTCTGATTTCCTCAACTAGCAGGTAATCCATCGGGATGGCGGTTACTCCCAACTTTTCTAAATGAAACCAGAGATTAAGGTTAAAAAAGTTATCGTAGAGAAGATAAGGCCGGCCGGCAATGACCCAGACCGGCTTTCTGGCCAGATTTGCTTCTCTAAAAAGGGTTTCTCCCTGTTTTTTCAGTTTCTGGTTAAATTTGATTTGAACCTGCCAGGCTGATAGCCAGGCTTCCTTGATTCTTTCTGTGGGGAGTTCAAGGCATTCAGACAGATTTTTGAAGGTTGCTTTCCGGCTCCTGGCATCAGGCGCTAAATAAACCGGGGCCGTCAGTAGTTTATTCCTTATCTCTCCTGGCAGCATGTAGGGTAGATGTTCTGTATATGGGCAAAAGTAAAAAGATTCTTTTTTCCAGGCATGAAAATCAACCAGACTGGGCACAAAAACCAGGTCAACTTGCGGGTCGGCCTGGAGAAATTTAATCTGGCCCGAAACTATTTTTGTCGGGAGGCAGATTTCAGCTGGCTGCAGCCTGAGCCCGGACTCCAGGATTTCAGAGTTGGTTTCAGGCGGCAACTTGACCCGATAGCCCAGATTGGAAAAGAAAGATATCCAGAAAGGCAAAAACTCCTGCCAGGCTGAACCGCGTGGTAGGCCGATGGTCAACCCACTACCAGACTTGATGGCCAGGAGTTCGTCCACTAGTTTCTGCCTGAAAATAAGAGGGTTATGAAAATCAGCAGCCGGATTTTCCCCGGCCAGGGTTGAGGTGTAACGCTCGCAGATGTCGCCAAAAAAGACTTTTTCCTTTTCTGTTTCAATCGAGATAACCTGGCAGCGGTTGGAGCAAATCTGACATTCAAAACTTCTTGGTTCAAAAGATTGGTGAAGGATCTGGCGGATATCATTAAGGCCAGGTGACTTTTTCCCGACTTTTTTTACAACCTCCCGGGCTTCGAGTGCCGCTCCGATGGCTCCTGATAGCCGCTGATAAGGATGGACTTTGATTGGACGGTCGAGGAGAAGTGAAAAAGCTTTAACCACTGCCGGATTGGAGGCCACTCCTCCCTGAAAAACAATATGCTGACCGACCGGCCTTCGTTCGACCACTTTTTCCAGATAATTCCGGGCTATTGAATAGGCCAGACCGGCCACCAGGTCAGGCAGAGGCTCGTTGCGGGTCACTGCTTGCAGAAGCTCCGATTCCATAAAAACCGTGCAGCGGCTGCCGAGATTATAAGGCCGGGTGGAGAGAGAAGCCAGGCGGGCAAAATCGTCCTCGACTTTAAAGCCAAGCTGGCTGGATTGTTCCTCCAGAAAGGAGCCGGTACCAGCCGCACAGATTTTATTCAGATTGAAATCAATGACCCGGCCCTGCTCAACCTGGATAAATTTGGAATCCTGGCCGCCAATTTCAAAGATGGTATCAACCTCGGGAAAATAATGAACAGCACTTTTCATCTGGCTGGTGATTTCATTTTTAATGATGTCAGCTTTGACCAGGCGCCCGGCCAGGTAGCGGCCGCTGCCGGTAGTTCCAATACCAAGGATTTCCAGACCGCCATGAAATCTTGATAAAATTGTGGCCAATCCTTCCTTGATCACCTCCAGAGGTTGCCCTCTGGTAGGGAGATAAACACCGCTTAATATTTCAGCATTTTCAGCCATGATCACCAGATTGGTGCTGACCGAACCAACGTCAAGTCCAAGATAACCTTTGACCTGGGAGGTGAACACCCAGTCTGGTTCGGTGGCAGGGATGGCGGTTAATTCACCCAGCGGCTGTAAATCAAAAACCTTCATTTCGAGGCGCGGCCTGGTTTTTTCTTGAAAATCGCTGGCTGAGATAGGTTTGTTATCTTCTTTTTTAATTTTGGCCAGGATGGCGCCACCGATTGCAGTTAGGTAGGGGGATAGCTCAGAATACATGAGCTCACTCTCTCCTGTTTTGAGGAGCTGCTCAAAGGCCCTGATAAGGCCATGATTTTTGATGGTGTTTCCGGCCAGGACCACGGGCAAGGGGCAGGATTTACTTTTAAGGAGAGAAGAGGTAACTGACCTGACCAGAGCCAGGCAGACCCCATAGGCTATTTCTTCCACCGGTACGCCTTTTTGCTGGAGATGAATCATATCTGATTTGGCAAAGACACTGCAGCGACCCGCCACCGGCGCCCCTTTCCTGGCCCGGGCAGCCAGGGCTGAAAATTCCTCTATGGTTAAACCCAGGCGATAGGCTTGTTTTTCCAGGAAAAGACCTGTGCCAGCAGCGCATCTTTCATTGAGTGAGAAATCGATTATCTCTGGAAATGGTTCTTGAGATGTACCTGCCTTAATTTCCACCCAGCGGGCGCTTTCTGCCCCGATATCAAAAACAGATCTGGCCCGAGGGAAAATCAGACTCGAGCCATAAGCCAGAGCCGAAATTTCATTAACCTTTATAACATTTTCAGGAAAGATAAAACTATTCTGGCCGGCGCCAGTTACGGCTACGAATAATCCATCATCTGAGGCCTGGCTGAAATTTCTATTAAGAAGATTATTTAGTGCCAGTAAAAGCTGACCTTTAACTGGCTCCAGATCCTTTTTGATAACTTGATGACGATCATTCAGAATGGCAAGCTTCACCGACTCGACGCCAAGGTCAAGTCCGACCAGAAGCCCTGCCGCCTGGTCCTCCATGTCTCACTCCGCCTGCTTTCTGTTTTTCTATTTACTTACCTATTTATTCGCTTCCCTTTGTTCAAATTTTTTAAGGAGTTCAGTATATCGGTTCTCAAGAGAGACTTCTTTTCCATCAATAAAAACTTTCTGAATTTTTGTTCCGAGTTCGAGAAGATCCCCGTCGGCCAGAACGATATTGGCGGTTTTACCAGGTTCCAGGCTGCCCAGCAATTTATCCACACCAAATATTTCTGCCGGGTAAATGGTCACGGCCTTAAGGGCTTCTTCTGGTTTGAGTCCAAAGGCGGCGGCTTTAGCTGCCTGGTAGGGGAGGTCCTTGGCGGCGCTGGCACTGGAGGAAGAAAAAGCAATCTTGACTCCAGCCTGATTGAGAATGACTGGATTTAAGAACAGAGCATCATAGCCATCTTCCCAGACAGGAGGCAGGCTGTAGAGGGAACCCATAAGACAGGGAATACCCGCTTCCTTGATTTCTTTGGCAACTTTAAAACCCTGTTCGACTCCATAGAAAATCGCCTTTATTTTTTCCTCCTGAACAAATTTAATGGTTTGAAGGATATCTTTATCGGCATGAACCGAGAAAATCACCGGCAATTCACCTTTAACTACCGGGAGGAGAAAGTGGCTGGCCTCATCAAACTCCGGTAGCGGGAGGAGGATATTTTTGCGGGCTGCTTCCCTTCTTTTCTCATACATCCGGGCTTTCTTGAAAACCTGCCGCAGTTCATCGAGAGTTTTTTCGGTAGTGACCTGAGGTTGTTGGCCTCTAAAACCAGAGAAGCCGCCTCGACTTCGTCTGATGGCGGGAAGTTCAATGATCATGGCCAGCGATTCTTTGATGACCATTTCTCGATTCGTCCAGCCATCCAGTTTGACTAAGGTGCTTTGACCGGAGATCAAGCCGCCAGAGGGAGCCACCACTGCCGCCACAATGCCGTTGGCCCGGGCGATCGGAATGTGCATCGAATCATAACGGAGAGCTTCGATGGCTTTGACCTGGGGATTAATCCGGCCGGTTTCGCGGTTATCAACCGTTGCCCGGACGCCGCTGATTTCTTCCAGGCCAAGCCAGGAATAGCTGTCGATCATCCCGGGGTATGCGGTGAGGCCCTTGGCTTCGATGACCTTCGCTCCAGCCGGAATAGAAATATTAGGTCCGAGGTCAGCGATCCGGCCGTTTTTAATCAGGATCGAACCTGATTCAATGACCGGGCCCGTGACGGGAACTATTTTAGCTCCAACTATGGCAATAATCTCTGAGTCCTTTTGAGCCTGAGCGGCTGGTTGTTGAGCCAGAGAAAAACAAGGGGTCAATAAAGTCAGGCTGAGCAGGATGGCTGCTAAGAAAAGCTGGTTTTTATTTTTTAGCAGGGCTTGAGCTGTTGTGATGGTCAGCTTCATGACAGGTCTCCTTTTTTGGTGGAAGCGGCGGCTCTTTCTTTGATAAGCGCCTCCCGGTCGAAGTAAACTTCGCCCTCGATAATGGTCATCTCACAGCGGGTATAAGCACTCATCGGATGCTGGCTGAAAAGAGCCAGATCAGCCTGTTTGCCAACCTCAATGCTTCCAACCAGGCGGTCAACGCCCAGTTGTTTGGCGGCATTGATGGTGATGAGCTTCAGAGCTTCATCCCGGGTCAATCCATACTTGACCGCTTTGCCGGCTTCATTGAATAACCTTCTTATCCGCTCGCCGCTGTCGGAATTAATCGAAACCAGAAGGCCTTTTTTGGTGCAATAGGCGGCGTTATAGGCTATGCCTTCGGCTGCTTCCATTTTGTACGCCCAGCTATCAATAAAAACCGAGATACCCACGCCGGCGGCTTTTAGCTCATTGGTTATTTTATAGGCTTCCCAGGCATGCTCGAAAGCGCCAATTTTAAAGCCGAATTCTTTGGACAGATTCAAAAACTCCAGCATTTCGGTGGCGACATAGCCATGACAGCGAGCGACGAGCTTGCCGCGGAGCAGGTCGGCCAGTGTCTCCAGTCTGAGGTCTTTTCTTGGGGGGAGGAGATTGGCCGGCGGATTCTTGGACTTTTTAAGCTCCTCATAGCGGTCCCAGGCCGCCATATAGTCCCTGGCCTGCAGTAATTCACTTCTGATGAGAGCATTGGCCCCCATCCGGGTGGCCGGGTAGCGCTGAGGGCGTCCGGGGAGAAGCGTGCCGCTTGATTGCTTGACATTTTCACCCAGAGCAAATTTAAGAGTGGGATAGGCTTCTTTGACAATGAGCTGTTCAGAAGGTTTGCCCCATTTAAGTTTCAAAACAACGTTGGTCCCCCCGATGACATTGGCGCTGCCGTGCATGGTATGAACCATGGTCACCCCGCCGGAGAGAGCGGTAAAAATCGAAGTATCATCGGCATTGACCACCTCAGCCATGGTTACTTCTGGAGTGACCGCATCGGTGCCTTCATTGGTGCCAGAAAGAGCGATGTGGGTATGAGTATCGATGATGCCCGGCATCAGGTATCTACCGTTAGCTTCAATAATTCTGACTCCGGCTGGAGCGGCGAGATTCTGGCCGATTTGTTTTATCAGGCCATTGACGACCAGAACATCACCGTTGGTAATAACACCGCCAGTAACCGTCAGGATCGTAGCATTTTTGATCAGTAAATCGCCACCGGCTAAAAGCCAGGTAGCTGATAACAGAAAGAGAATCAGAAAGGACAAAGATATAATCAGGCCGGTCTTTTTTAGTTTTCGAGTCATTGGCCTTTCTCCTCGTAGCTGAATAAGGTTCCATCAACCATGACTTTAACTATCTTGGTTTTTTCATCGAATAGCTCGCCTTTGGTCAGGATGAGATTGGCGATTTTACCCGGTTCGAGAGAGCCAAGCTGTTTCTCCAGGCCAAGGGTGCGGGCTGGCTCGATGGTCAGCGAACGGAGAGCCTGGTCGGTGGGCAGGCCAGCCTGAATGGCTAATCTGAGATTTTTTATAAAATTCGATTCGCTCAGGCCAAAACTGGTGAGTGAGAAATTAATTTTTTCTTTGGCCAGATTGGAGGCATTGGCTGGATAAATTTCCTTTTCGGCTTTTTCCCGGGCAGCCTGACCTTCCTGGGCATAAACACTGCTGTTGGGCGGGCGAAAGTCAAGAGTGACCAGGAAGGGAATATTGGCTGACTTCAGATCCTGACTGACCCGCCAGGCTTCGTTACAGCCGGTGAGGACAGCCTTCAACTGGAATTCTTTAATGATCTTCAGAGCGCGTTTTATTTCCTCCAGATTATTGCACTGGAAGACGATCGTCTTTTTATCGACTACATAAGGAAGAAGGGCTTCAAGAAAGGGGTCATATTCAGGCCGTCTTAAGAGTTGGGGCGACTGACGGTATTTTTGAAGATGCTGGCTATAATGCTGCGTATCGTAAAACTTTTGCCTGATAAAAGCTAAGGTCCCCATCGGGCTGGAAGGATAGACCCTCCTTTCCGTTGTAAAGTTGAGGTGGAGAGCCCAGGGCTGGGTGAGGACCATGCCGTTTATCTCATCGCCGTTTAAATTGAGAATGACACTTTGCCCCTCAAAAATGCCTTCGCTCGGAGCAACCACCACTGTGGTTATTCCGGTTTTATGATAGGCTTCAACCGTCTCTTTTTTCGGCTTAAGCTTTTCTATGATTTTGAGCCAGGGCAATTCCTTTGGTTCAGCGGGCTGAGTGTAGGCGGCTAAATAGTCTTCAGGCGTGCTTGGTGGTTGGGCCTGTTCTTTCGTTTCAAGGAACAGGTTGGTGTGAGCAGAAATCAAACCGGGATAAGCGGTTAAGCCGCTGGCTTCGATGATTTCGGCGTCTTCAGGAATTTTGACTTTGGCGGCCGGGCCGACAGCTTCAATCAGGCCGTCGCGGACAACAATTGTTCCTTTTTCTATAACTGGTTGAGCCACCGGGAATATCCGGCAATTGACCAGAGCATAAGCGGGCTTAACTTCCGGACTTCCTGCCCGGGCAGAAAGGGGAAAAAATAAGCTGGCTATCAACACCAGGCCCAGCAGAGTGGGTGCCAGAGCCCGGATAAAAACAGGCTGCCTTTTTTTTAGAGATTTATTCATGGGCCTCCTTCCTTGAGAGGGTGTGAGATTTTATAGACAAAAACAAACAGGTCATTTATTTTCTGGGTTTCGCATCGAACACTTCAATCAGATTGTTCATTGGAATCAAAAATCTTAAGAAAATATATCTTATTTCTGGTGGTTTTTTTGTCAAGTTAAATATTTATATTATGAGACAAATTGGCAGGCAAAATAATTTCGAGTAGATTTTAGATGAGTTAATTCGTTGAGTTGATATCAAGCAATAAAGGTGGTCAAATTATGTCGGGGATCATGGCCCGTTAGAAAGAAGTAGCAACAAAAAGTTGGCCATAGCCAGAAAAAGCAATATATAAAATAGGGGTGAAACTAAAATGATGGGGAAAAAGATTTTTTGGCTGAGCTCATTTTTTGTTTTTTGTCTGGTGTTATATCTTAACGCAGGAGAAGATCACTTTTTCCTGGGTGCAAAAGAAGGTGAAGGTGTACTCAATCGTTTTTTCTGACGGGTTAAGCAGAAATTTAAAAGTTTATGATTTTAATGGAAAACTGATTATGATAAAAAACCGAATATAGAGGGAATTTCTTTGACGCCCGAGGGTAATCTCCTGATTGCCAGTCCATCAAAGCCCGGAGAAAAAACGAAATATTGGCTCATTAACAGAAAGGGCAAAACACTCGCCCGGATAAATCTGGAGGCTTGGGGTTTGTCGATATCAGAAAATTTTATATTTATCTTTATCCAGGATAAAGAAGGAAATGTACGTCTTGTCTGTTTAAAAAGAATAGGGAATGAAACAACGGACTTCAAGAAGGCAGAAGAACTAAAAGTTTCTGAATAAGTTTATGTTACTTGCCTTTTTTATTTAAGATTCCATTCTGTTTTTATCTTGTTTTTGACATTATGGAGTTGAGCTTTCAGGAAAAGACGACCCGGTTCTTTGAGGACCAGAGTGATTTTCTTCAAAGAAAAGTCCAGAAAAAATAGGAAATATAGATTGTGTCCCCTGTTTTTCTTGACGGAAAAGGTGGTTTTCTGTATTATAAACTTACCCGGTGGGGCTGTAGCTCAGTTGGGAGAGTACGTGACTGGCAGTCACGGGGTCGCCGGTTCGAGCCCGGTCAGCTCCACCATATTGAATTAGCCGCCTCGCTCGCTTTCATAAAGATAGTCGTTTAAGTTTTTGCCAGCAATTAAGTTTTGAAGATCATTTTTAATTTTTTCTGGGAAAATAGTGATTCTGTCCTTTTTGCCTTTAGCGTTTTTAAGGTGGATAGTTAATTCTCCTAAATTAACGTCTTTTACTTTTAAATTAACAACTTCGCTAATTCTTAATCCGGCGCCGTAGGCCAAAGAAATTATCAATTTATGTTTTGGATTTCTAATTGCCTCAATGATATTTTTAATTTCTTCTCTTGATAGAACAATCGGTAGTTTTTTACTTCGCTTGGCGAATTTTAAATTTATATTTTGAGAAATTTTCAATACTTCGCGGTAGAAAAATTTATTGTATTTAAGTAAAGATTTATCGTTTGTGAAGAATAATTTCTACTTTGTTTATTTAACAAAAATTGCTTTATATTTTCCTCGTCTATTTTTTCCAAATTAAATTTTTTAAAATCAAAATATTCTCTCAGACAGCCCAAATAAGCCTTTATAGTTTTAAAACTATAAATTCTTAATCTTAATTCTTGCTTTGTTTGTTCCAAGTATTTTTGTTGCATAATTCTATAAAAATTGGTAAAAAAAAAGTATTTAAGTTATTATTAGTAATTTGATTAATAATTACACATTAAGTTCGTATAATATGCACCAAAAGGTCATATACATTCAATTCGTATAGAAACGAGTTATATGAAATTTGTCGCCTAAGGAGGTGATAGAATGAATGAAGAAGCAGAAGAATTAAACGAACTCGAATTTGAGCAACCATTAGAAGAAGAAATTGAGAATATAGAAGTCTCTTCAACAAAGAGAAGAGTATACACAGAGCAGGGAGATCCCGAGATAGACTCACTTTATAGGAAATATAAAGATGGAGATCTAATAATACAGCCTGATTTCCAAAGACACTTTGTATGGGATGCAAAAAAATCGAGCAGACTAATAGAATCAGCACTTTTGGATATACCACTCCCTGTAATTTATCTCTCTGAAGAGAAAGATGGAAAAGAATATGTCATTGATGGACAACAAAGATTAACCGCTTTTTTCTCATTTATAGATGGACGATTTCCAGACGGAATAGATTTTAAGTTGACCGGGTTGAAAGTATTTACAGAACTTAACAGAAAATCGTTTAAAGAGATAGATAGAAAGCTACAAAACAAAATAAGATATTGTAAGATCCGCACTATAACTTTTCGGAGAGAGTCAGAGGCTGATTTAAAATTTGAAATATTTGAACGACTAAATACAGGGGCAGTATCTTTAAACGATCAAGAATTAAGGAATTGCATCTACAGGGGACTATACAACAAATTACTAAAAGAACTTTCTAAAGATACCGATTTTATGTACTTATTAGGACTTAAAAAGCCTGACAAGAGGATGAAAGATATAGAACTTGTTCTTAGATTTGCAGCATTTTATCATTTTACCTATTTGAAATATAAACCACCTATGAGGAAGTTTCTTAACAATGATATGGAGAAATATCAAGATATATCTGAAGTGGACGCCATTGAATTAAAAAACGCCTTTAAAAATGCGGTTACTATAATAAAATCCTTGTTAGACAATCACGCATTTAAGAGATTTTATAAAGGTGATGAAAAGAATCGAAACGGATATTGGGAACCAAAAAAATTCAATGCATCTTTATATGACATTCTGATGTATTCTTTTGCGAGAGAAGACAAAAACAAAGTTTATCAAAACCTTGATTCAATTCGTGAAGCCTTAATATATCTAATGACCAATGATCAGGATTTTATAGATGCAATTGAACTCTCCACAAGTAGTGTTGAAGCAGTAACAAAACGATTTGATAAGTGGCGACTAACTCTTCAAGACATAATTGGTATTGCAAAAAAAGAACCTCGTTGTTTTTCTTTGAAGTTAAAGGAAGAACTTTATAAAAATGATTCTACCTGTGCGATTTGCGGTCAGAAAATTCAAGATATAGATGATGCAGCAATTGATCATATCAAGCAATATTGGGCTGGTGGTAAAACTATACCTGAAAATGCTAGGCTAACTCATAGATATTGCAATTGGGCAAGACCAAGGAAAGATTAATATGGCGACAAACAGACAGATAACACAGCATAAAAGGTTCGTGTTTTATGGCACTCACCCAAATTTTTGCTTCGCAAAAACTTCTTTTATGCTGAGAACGTTATGTGAAATCTGCGTGCATAGCACAAAGGTGATAAAATGTACTTAGCTGAATTACATGGCAAATTGACTTCTAGAATTGAAAGAATGGAAGATATTCTGACATCCAATGTCTTTTCCTTTTTCAAATATTCAGACCGAGAAATTTTTCTTAAAGGATATTTGAACAAATTGGGCTTTGACATCTCTAACTAGGAAGCTAATGAGGCAGAATTTATATTTTGGCCTCGTTTTGAGGAAAATACTGAACCAGATTTAGTCATAATAGTTGGGAATTACTATCTACTGATAGAAGCTAAATATTTTTCAGGATTCGCCGAGGAGACTAAAAAAACCAAAGCCCAACTACTACGTGAAATCCATGGCGGAAAATTAGAGGCAAAGAACTATGGTAAGGATTTTTGGTTAATCGCAATTACTGCTGACTATTATTATAAAGAACATAAATTTAAAATAATCTCGCCAGAGTTTATCCATCGTTTTAAATGGACTAATTGGCAATCAGTTTCCTCGTTTCTCTATAATGTCCTAGAAAGTAATAGAAACATGAAAAAGCAACAGCGAGATTTTGCTTTGGATCTATATAACTTATTGGATAAGAAAAATCTTCGGGATTTTCAAGGTCTCAATTACCTCTATAACGTAAGCGCTTCTCTAAAAAGCTATGTCTCCATTTTCTTTGAGATAAGAACAGCTAAATTTCGTGGCGCCTTTATCGGTTTTATGCAAAGTCTGTTATTTGAAAAAAAGATCACGCCGGTGAAGAAAACAATCTTCCTTACCAATCAGAAAAAGATATTTATGCCTCTGCTGCAATTAGGGAAGTTAAAGTATATTGACCCCCCCATATTTTATAAGGAGGACTGGAGCCATGATTAACAAAAGTGAAATTATCGAGCAGACAAATTTAGCGTTTGATTTTATTCAAAAATTGTATCTTGAGGTTTCCTATTTGATTAAAGAAATAGAAGGTATCTTGCATGAAGAAGAGGAGAAATTCATTATTGGAAGACCTGCTGGTTATGGTATAAGTGCAAGAAGTTCAACAGGATTAGAGTCAACTAATGTCAATTTGTGGCTGTTGAGAAAATTCGCTGTATTTTTTGTTCCTAAGGACAAAACCAGGGTCGAACGTGGTCAAACTATAACAGAGATAGACGATAATTTAAAAATCTTATATTTAAGGATAATACTTAGGGATAAAAATATTAATGAACCGAAAGTCTATGCAGGGGTATTATATAACATTCATAAGAAACCTCAAGTTAAATGGGTTGGCAAATTTGAAAATGTAACGGGTCATCTTGAATATAATGACGATAAGATTTTCAAAAATATAGAAAAAATTGATTATGAGGACGCATATATAAAAATTCAGGGAGAATTAGTAGAGAATAATTTGTTTGAAATTAATAATAGTGAAACTATCCGCAAGAAGTTAATTGAACCATCACTTGACTTATTTAGAAAAAGTTGAAATTGGCACGCAGACATCACATAACACAGCATATATGCTACGGGCTTACGCCCTTGCCATTCGGGACATTTTGCTATCGCAAAACGTCGTATATGCTGGAAACGTTATACTCATAAATTTTAGGAATTTAGATAGCAGTGCAAAAATGCTTCGCAATTTTGCGTCAGTCAGCGTCAGGATTTTGTTGGAAGAAAGTTCTGACATCGTCCAGTAGACACCACCATTAAAATTTTCTTAGAGCCAGCGCCAAAAACTGAAGCAATTCAAGCGTCCTGCTTTTCTGAAAAACTTCCTGGCAATCATGGCTCTAACTTTTTCCCCGACTAACTCTGACCCATTGAAGCCAGGTGCCGACAACTCCAGCTTTATTTTTGTAAGTTCTTAGATTCCTTTCATTTGCAGTTCTTAAAATTATAACGCCTTAATCTCAATTTGGGTCATGTCTGTTGGGAAGATGGCTGTTGCCTGATTCAGCTAAAATTGATAATCTAAAAATAGCTACAATAAGGAGGTTAAAAATGAGTGCAAAAAAGATTTTAATGCTGGTTGGAGACTATGTCGAGGATTATGAGGCCATGGTTCCTTTCCAGATGCTGACCATGGTTGGCCATCAGGTTGATGCGGTCTGTCCTGGCAAGAAAAAAGGTGAGACGGTCAAAACAGCTATTCACGATTTTGTCGGTGATCAAACCTATAGTGAAAAACCAGGCCATAATTTTGCCCTGACTGCGACCTTTGATGAAGTTGAGCCCAAAAACTATGATGCTCTGGTCATCCCTGGTGGCCGGGCCCCGGAATATATCCGTTTGAATGAAAAAGTAATTTCTATTGTCCAGTACTTCGCTGAGAACAAAAAACCTATTGCAGCCATCTGTCATGGTCCGCAGGTGTTGGTAGCGGCTGATGTCCTTAAGGGCAAACTTTGCACTGCTTATCCGGCCTTAAAACCAGATGTGATCAGAGCCGGAGCTAAATGGGGAGAGCTAAACGACAGCCTGTCCAACGCTTATGTTGATGGCAACCTGGTAACCGCTGCCGCCTGGCCAGGACATCCGGAATGGATGCGGAAGTTCCTGGAAGTGCTGGGCACTAAAATTGAACCTTAAGTAATTAATCTAAAAAACGGTCGCTATATTTTTTAGCAGGCCGGTTAACAGGCGGTGAAGCGGCTGATCTCAGCTTTTTTGCTGCCAGTGAAGCTCGGGACTTCTTTCTCCGGTGATAACATCCTGGTAAGCCCTGAGCATAAGAGGTGCAACCTGGCTAATGTCGTATCGTTTTCTGGCTGATTCTTTAGCCTGTCTGGACAGTGTGGCCAGAAGAGTCGGGTCAGTGGCCAGCCTGACCAGAGCTTTTTCTACCTCGGAGGCCACCGGTTCGACCACCAATCCTGCTCCGTCCTGCTCTATCTCTACCCAATTAGCGACCCGGTTGGTGATAAGAAGGGGCAGGGAAGCCGCCATGGCCTCGGTCAGGGCCATACTGACTCCTTCGGCCAAGCTGGGTAAAACCATGAGATCGGAGGCTGAATAATAGGCGGGCGTCTCGTGGTGATCAATAAGGCCGGCCCAGATAACCTGCTTTTCTAAGCCGAGACTGGCCGCCAAATTTTTCAAATTATTGACATATTCTTCCCTGCCAGGCGGACCAACCAGCAGCAAAAAGACATCCGGTCTCTGTTTTAAAACGGCCGGCAGAGCCTTAATTATTAAATCAATTTGTTTTTTGGGATGAAGCCTGCCCAGAAAAAGCATAACCAGGGCTTCGCCCGGTATATTTAGTTTTTTCCTGAGCTCTGCCCTGAGTGTCTCATTTCTCTCATAGCGGTCAGTGAAAATGCCATTAGGAACTATAAAGCTGGCTTCGCCTCGGGTAAAAGCCTCTGAATCCTGGCGTTCTCCCTCGCTTAGAAAATGAACGGCAGTAGCGTTTTTGATGGCTTTTTTCCCGAATAAATTCCAGTAAAACTTTTTGGTCCGGAGCGATCCAACGCCATAAAAGGAAGCGGCCATCAAGCTCGAATGAGGGGTGATAATGGAAGGAATACCCTGTTTTTTTACAATTGATGAAGCGGCCACGCACAGATATTGCCACAGGCCGGCCAGATGAACGACCTCAAAGTCTGAGGCGGTCTTTTTCAGTTGATGGAGAAGACTCCGGGAGTAAAAAGCCCGGATTCGCCCCAGCTCATAAGGGAAATACCAGACTCTGAGTCCATCTAAATCAACTGGCTGTTGGAGGGGGACATCCAGCTGGCCACCAAGGCCATCGGCGTTACTGGCATAGACCGTTACCTCATGACCCAGACGCTGCAAGGCATGGCAGAGATTGCTATGAGCGGTGATAGAACCACCCACCGCCCAGGCCGGCTCAAAAGAAGTCAGAACATGAAGTATTTTCATTGGCTTAAACAGTCTTCATAGTTAACATAAATCTGGACTGGCTGGCAATTTAATTTATTTCGGCTGATTGGCTGACCAGCTTTTTATGAACATAAAAATGGAAATAGACTGATTCAACGAGCGAGCCGAAACAAATGAGATAGATAACAGCCGGGGCCTGTCCCAGAGCTAAGAGGACAAAAACTGCAGTCGCAAAAAAATCACGGCGGACAGCAAAAGCCACTTTAGCGGCTATTTTATCCACCAGGCTCAGCTTTTTTTCCTTTTCCGGCCGGGACTCTATCTCTTTGGCCACTAAGAATATCTTCTTACCGATCCCTGAGCTCCGGCTGTAGCGGGCCAGGTTATAATAATACCAGGCGGCGGAGAGAAGGAAGATGGTCATCAGGGTCAAATAGTTGCTATCCAGCTTATAACGGTAAAGTCCAAGAGCCAGACCGCTAAAGAAAATAATGTAACTCGAGGCATCCAGCAGAACATCAGAGAAGGCTCCCCGGTCAGAAGTATTGTAAGTCAGGCGGGCCACCTCACCATCACAGCCATCGAAAATGCTGGCCAGCTCAAAAAGCAAACCAGCCAGCAAAAAACTCCAGTAACCGCGGCCAATCGCAGCCAGCCAGGCACCGGTCAGGCCGATGAGAAAATTCAGGAAAGACAGCAGGCTCGGGCTGGCCCGGAGCTTGATCAGCTTTTGGCTGAGAAAAAGGGAAACATGCCGGTTGAAGTGCCTGGCGATAAAGCCATCCTGCGGTTTGCGGGCAGTGGACAGCAAGGCTTTTTCCGCCTTTTTCTCCGACTCCCTGGAATTTACTCTGAGGAGAAAATGTCCGGAGGAAAGCGTCAAATATCTGATGGTTGCCGTCGAAGGAAGTGCGGTCAACGGCTCAGAGCTTTGATCATTACCCGAGCCGAATCTGGTCAGAAGCCCGGGCAACAAATTACCAGAGATAACCGCCAGTCCGGTCCAGTTCGAATCAGAGCCGGCAACATCCGGACCGGTTTTGAAAATTATTATTTCTTGACTCTGGGGCTCAAAGCGTTTTGCTTCGTCAAGAAGGGAAGGATCAAAAACCGCATCACCCTCAAGCAGCAGAAATCCATCGGATGAATCGAATAACTCCTGGGTCGCTGGTTTACCGGGCGATGATAAATCTTCAATTCTGAGGGCGTGTAAATCAAGCGGCGAAGATAAAATTCGCTGGTCCTTTTTTACTAATTCCACCAGCTCCATTTCTTCCGGTTCTCCAGAGCCAGCCAAATAAAAAGTTTTAAAGCCAGCCTGCTGTGCGGCCAGGATGGCCCTTAACAGGAGCGGCAGTCCAAGTATCTTTTTGCCTGATCCGGCGCGGAGCAGGATAACGGCCTTATCTACCATTGGCATTCTCCGTAGCTAATTTTCCTTTCTCTTTATGTTTACCGGCTGCGGTTAGAATCACGGTCAGGACGGCAAAGATAATTTTGCGGATACGCCTGATCAGCCCGACACTGAGCCCGATGGTCGCCGGATAGCCGACCGTGGCAGCGGCCAGCAAACTGCCACCTTCAGCGGCACCCCACTGGCCAGGGATGATAAAAAAAGCCGTGTTGATAATGACCGTAAAAACTGAAATAAAAACGACTTTAACCAGGCTGGCCGGCCAGCCCATGGCTCTGATAATGATATAGATTTCGAGGGCTCCTAAGCAGCGGGCCGTAAAATGAAGAAGAAAAGCAATCAGCAGGCCTGTTTTGGAATGGCTGAACATCAGGCGCATATTCCGGTCAAAATCTCTCAGGCTGCTTTCTTTTTCCTCAAACCAGCGGCGACTGCGGCGGGAAATTCCGGCCACCCGGCCAATAATAGAATAAACCCCTTTAAATTGCAGGATGACCATGACTACCAGGGCGATAAAAATAACCAACAGAGCCACCAAGGATGAAATCTTCAGCTTCTGGGGAATTTTAAGGTAAATTAAAGACAGAAAAAGCCCGGCTGCTAAATAAGCTAAAGAAGCCAGATATTCAATGGTTTTATCGAAAACGACTCCGGGAATGCCTTCATTCAGGGGAGAATGTTCCTTGATGATCACTGCCCGGGCGGCTTCTCCTCCTATATTGGCCGCCACCGGCACGAGAGTCCCGAGCCCGTCGGCGATGATTTTTGCCCGAAAAAGGGTCATTATCGGGACTTTTTGAAAGGCGCCCTGGATGATGGACCAGGCTATGGCTTGCAGGAACATCCAGAGAAGGGCGGTTAAACAGACCAGTGGCAGGTAATAACCCGCCTGGACAATATTCTCCCAGACGACCTTTGGCCCGGCTCTCCAGATGAGAACAGCCAGGAGTAAAAGACCAAAAGCAGTTAGAATTATTCTGGCTAATTTCTTCTTATTATTGCTCTTATTGTTGTTCTTGTTGTCTTCCATTAGCCTGTGAGCCGCTGCCTGGCGGTTTAATCCTTAATTAAAAAGCTCAAATTTCTCTTTACTTCAGGTTAGCTTTGGCCCGCTCCCGGGTTCAAAGAACACAGCCCGGGAAAGGCAACATGTTAGTTAAGTATAAATGATACCTTAAGTTATGTCAAAAGGGGGGCGTGTGGGCTGGCTGCCTCTCAAGTGTATACGAAAGTGATTCGTTGCGTCACGAGAAAATCTACACGAAAGCGTTTTGGCTTTGGGCTCAGCCCGCCCTCCCACAGGCAGACTGAACCCGGCTCACAATCTCAAGTCACCTGACAGCTGCCTTAGCTTTTAAAGGCTGAGATTGACCTTTGCCTGAGCTGTCTTATCAGGCTGGCTTTCAGAAGTGGCCTTCAGAACTAAAGTAGCCTGGCGCTCACCACCCCTGGGTGGCAAAACATAGACTGTTACCTCTGAGGTTTCGCCGAATTTAACCGCAGTTAAGGCATTGGGCAACTGAACCTGCCAACCCTGTCCGCTGATGGATACTTCCAGACGGTAAAGGTCATAGTTGAGATGGCCTGAGGCATCTGAGGGATGAAGCTTTGGATCAACTTCGGCTGCCAGGCCGGTGTTCTTAAGCTCAAAAGTTACCGGGATGAGCCCGTTTTGAACTTTAAGTTTCGCTTCAGGAGAAATGAGTTCCAGACCTTTAGCCTGTGGCCCGGAGCCATCGAGTGAACGGACGGCCAGTGTGTAGTTCAGAATCCCGTCCTGGCTCCGGTTCAAATTGACCACATAGAAATGAAGCCGGTTGGCCTCGTCGCGGTACTCGAACTGGCTGCCCGAATTAAGTCCGGCATGGAAGAGGGCATCATTGAGTTGCCGGTAATCGGCAATCGTCCTCATGACTTTTTCACCAGACGGGCTGACATAGTCAACTACATTTATATCTTCCGGGTGAGCATCTATTACCCAGATATAGCTATCGAAGGCATTGGGCCCGCCGTTACGGCCCCAGAGCTTATCTTTATTTTTGGAGAGAAGGACACCGCTGTCCGGGCAGAAAGAATCAAAGCCGACTCGCTGGACAACTTCCAGCGAATAAAAATTATAATCTGGAATCCCGGAAGAGAGGGGATTGGTGGCCGGGTCATCAACAGGTGTGCGGTCACCAGGTTCAGAACCGTCGAGCCGGATATTTATCCCCGTATAGGCTCCGGGTAGCGGATCAACTTCCCGCGCTGTGACCTCCGCTACGATGAGGCCTGATTTAGCCAGGCCTTCCCGGCTCAGGGTGAGCAGCTGGCCATCAGGAATAAAGCCGCAGGCCATTCTGTCTCTGACCATCAGTCCAGCCGGTCCGGCTGCGCCGGCAATGGGTGGAACGACCCACCGCTTATGCGGGCCTTCCGGGCCATTGAAACAGGCTCTGTCCATCAAGTCCCAGGGGCCGACGGCTGCTCGCCGGTAAGGCTGAACATAGGGATTGTTGTTGAGATCCGGCAGGTCAAAGGCGAAATGTCCCAGCTCATGGGCGATGGTGCCGGAGTTTTCTCCCTGGCGCATGGATGATAAGCCCCACTGCTGCGAACCGGCCAGCCAGCTGGTCCACTCGACATAGCGGGTTGGAACCCAGCGAGGCATATCCGGATTGGGGTTGCCCCATTCGGGTGGAATGTCATCTTTGCTCTTAAACTTCATCTGGCCAAATTCCATCCAGACGCCGGTTTCATCATAGCCAGCGTAAATCCGCAAGATGGCATCGTAATTTTTCCTGATATCCTGTCCGGCGTCTTTTATCCAGAGCTCATCGCAATCTTTCTCCAGGCGCCCGGCGGCGATGCTGCCGTCAGGTGTGGATTTATTCTGACGGTGCTCATTAAGACCATACCACCAGTGTGGTTTTGGCATCTCAAAGGGACCGAAAGTATCAACCTGAGTCAGCCCGAATTTTCCCCGCGATTGCCACATCCAGTAATGATGGATGTTAAGGCCGTGATTAACAGCGAGCGATTTGGTGAAAAAATCAGCAAAAAACTGAGGCACGTTTTCTCTGGCTATCGGGTCAATCTGTGGATTGCCAAATGGGTCAGAGCCTTTTGCCCTGGTCATGACGAAAGGTTGATCCGGAAAGTCAACTGCCACGACGGCTAACTTGAAACCCCGTTCTGGTTTGAGCGATGGGTCAGCCCAGTCCTGGCCCGGTATGGGGTGATAGTCAGCCCAGGTCATCTGATCTTGATCCTGAACCTTCTGCGGATCAATGGGCTCAGGGAAGGAAGAAAGACCTGAGGCAGCAGGTGATTTGGCCCGGTTGCTAATAAATAAGAAAAGGCCTATCACTATCAAAACAAGGATAAGTATCAGCCAGAAACCGGTTGATAAAGCTCTGCGCCTGACGGGAACTTGGTTATTAGCCATCGTGACACCTCCTCAAAAGTCTAAAAAACAAACCAAGGAAATAAAATATATTAGATATCTGATTGAGTCAATAAAAATCTTTCAGAATTGCTGGCAGACTTTTAGACCTGGCCAAAAGTATAAAGAGTTTAGCCGGCTGCTATTGTTTTTTGTAGCTGACCGGGTGGTTGAGGAGTGGAAGCTGAGTGTCTTTGAGCTTTAGTAATTCCTTGAGCTTTTCTCTATCCATGCCCGATCTTGGCCTGGTGCCAAGCCCGGTGCCGGCGCAGAAAATGGAAATATTCTGGGAAACAATGCCGGTATCAAGAGCAGCCCATTCTTTCTTCTGATCATCGGCTCCACCCCTGAATCTCGAAATATCGGAGACCAGCAACAGGACGACTGGAGCCATGACCTGTTGTTCTTGAGGTCGCGAACCACCAGTTGGTGGGATCGGCGGTTGCTGTCCACGCTCACCCGGTTTTGGTGGCTGCTGACCTGGCTGTCCTGGCACAGGTGGCTTTTCTCCGGGCTGTCCAGCGCCGGCTGGCCGTGGCGGCCTTGGCTGAAAGAACAGCGACCGCTGGTCACCACTAACCACCTCAATCAGGCTGTGGGTTTTGGCCTCATAGAGATAAGCTCCGTCTTTCAAAAAAACATAGATATCAACATCCTGAGCGTTCATGGCTGAGGGTGCAGTCTTTTTGCCATTATCCGGACGGTTAATTCCATTGGCTGCCCACAGCAAATCGGACAGATCCTGAGCGCTTAAGTCCTGGGTGGACCACTGGCTCGCTGAGGCTCTAACTGCCAGAGCTTCCATGACCGGTAAGCCGCGCTTTTTATTCGGTTCGTTAAGTTTAATCGTCTTTGGGTTCTGAGCACTGAGGAATAGGGGTGTTAGCAGCAAAGAAACTAAAAGAAAAACAGTCAATCTACTGGCCATTGATTTACTCATTTTCTTTCCTCCTTTCTTATTTCGGATTATATATCTATATTTATTACAATAATAAAATATTGCAAGTGAAGAGAGTTACCTGGCTATTTAAAGTTCTGAAGTGAACTCGAGAAGACAAAAAAAGGGGCGGTAAACCGCCCCTCTTCTTAGTTCTTTTGCCCTTAATCACACCTTTCTATGGCAGAACCACCAGTCAAAACAATCATTCTGATTTTTTCGTTCCTTAGCTCCTTTGACGTCAGTTGGAGAGGGAATAATAGCGTGGTCTTTTATCAGTTCATTATCCGGCCAGTTGGCCGGGAGGGAGACATCGTATTTATCGGAAATCTGGAAGGCTTTAAGGATTCTGAGAATCTCTGACATATTGCGGCCGACTTCAGCCGGATAAAAGAGAATAAGCCTGATGATGCTTTCCGGGTCAACTATGAAGACAGCTCTGACCGTTTTTGTTCCGGCTCCGGGGTGAATCATGCCCAGGCGGGCAGCTACCCGTCCCTGATCATCAGCTATGATCGGGAAGGGGATTTCCACTTTAAGTTCATTCTCGATCCACTCAATCCATTTGATGTGACTGAAAACCTGATCAATTGACAGGCCGAGGAGCTCAGCATTAAGTTTTTGGAACTTATCATAGTTCCTGGCGAAGGAAACAAATTCAGTGGTGCAGACAGGTGTAAAATCAGCCGGATGGCTGAACAGCACCAGCCATTTCCCCGCATAATCATGGGGGAGCTTTTTAATCCCCTGAGTGGTCTGGACAGCCATCTCAGGCAATTTTTCACCGATTAACGGGAAACCTTTAGTTTCATTGTTTTCCATTTATTTACCTCCTGATCAATTTAAATCTTAATAAAACATCAAACTCTTTCTGGCCCTGAGACTTCGGGGCCGTTAACCAAACTTTTTTTACTTTATTGGTTGAGCCGGTTTCAGCTTAACTAATTTCTGTTTTCCCACAGCAGGTGGATATTGCAGTATTCCCGAGCCCAGACTTTGGCCGCGGTGATGGGGAAGAAGGCTTCCGGCTTATCACCGGGGTTGAGTTCCTGGCGGTAAACCTGGCCGTCGGCTATCAGTTCAATCCACTCGATGTAGTGTTTTTCTTCCATTGGATGAGCTACCATCTGACCGACTTTGACCAGATAACCACCAGCTACTTTTTCGATGTAAGGCACATGTTTTTCCTGAGCGGTATCGGCTGTTTTAGCTTCCATAAAAACCATTTCCTCACCGCAGCAGACTAAGGTCCCTATTCCTTCGTGCAGAACCTCAACGATATTTCCACACTTCAGACATTTGTAGATACCATACTTTTTAGCCATTTAGTCCCTCCTGTTCCTTAAATTTATTTCTCTCCCGGCAAGAAGGACAGAGGCCCTTCAGGTCGAGATGTTTTTCCAGAACTTGATAATTGTCCAGCCAGCTAAGCTTGAGGCTTTCTATTCCGACATCATAGACCTGGCCGCAGCCGAGGCATTTAAAATGCCCATGCCAGCTGAGGGTAGCATCATAGCGAGCTTCATTTTTCTCGACGTTGAGCAGCTGGACAATTTGTTTTTCAAGAAAAAGTCTTAAGTTGTTGTAAACTGTCGCCCTGGAGATAGCCGGAATTTCTTTTTTTAAGACCTCATAGATTTCATCCGCCGTCGGGTGGGTGCGTTCATTAATCAAATATTCAAAAACTTTCAGCCGGTGAAAAGAAGGTCGGATGCCCTGCTGGCTGAGGAATTGGCTGATCTCATCCAGGCTCCAGAGCTTATCTGGCTTTTTTCTTAATTTAGTTTTAGCTCTCATTTTTGTAATCATTATAATATTTAACTCAATATAAATTTATACCAATTATAATGTTTTGTCAAGATCTGAAGACATTTTAATTTTTAACTTAAGCTGGGGGACACACTTAAAATATTTAATTCTGCCGGCTGTCATAAAATTTGGCTAAAAAAGCTGCCGCTGTGACTTTTATTTCTTTAACTATTGATTTTAACCTGGCTTTTACCTTCTGATCCAGGTGCCGAAACGATGGTAATCAGCGACATTGCCAGCAGAAGTTATCTCATCTCTTTCCGGCGCGAACTATAATTATTTTGAGTAGTAATCAATCATCTGCTTGATGGCTCGCTGGCAGACCTGGCAGAATTCATTCTTCGGGCTGGAAATCATCACACAATACATCTGAGGGCGATAAAGGCCTTTAGAAGCATAGCCAGCACCTTCAAAGGCGCCAACTTGGTCCTCGAGGTGTTTATATTTTTCCCGGATAGCCTGGATCTTAGCCATCAGCGGTTTATTTTTTTCCTGGAATTGAGCCTGAATTTTTTTGAGGTCAGCTTCTTTTAAGTTTTTTTTCTTGGCCTCTTCCAGGGCTTTTTGCATTTCCTGGAAACTGGCTCTCATTTGAGCCTGCAGTTTTTCCGTTTCTTCCTTGCCATAGTCAGTAGGAATGGCTATTCCGGGTGAGACCAGATCCTGCCATTTAATGTGCTCCGGGTCGAGCAGGGCAGTGATATTTGGTTCGAGTGGTTCAACCCCGGCCGGGTAAAAGTCGTTATAAGCCACATCGGAGGTGTAGTATTCATCAGCCAGGCCGGCAAAGCTGTGGCCGAATTCATGGATAAAAACACTCAGGCTGGCCTGATTATCCACAGTGGTTATGCAGTAATCATTATAAATTCCGCCGCCGCCATATCTGGTACTGTTGACCAGAACAACAATGGCATCGCAGGGAACCTGGGCCGCCATTTCCCTCAGGGCAAAGCCCTCCTCAGTCAGCATATAGCGATCGAGGTCGAAAGCATTGAAAGAAGCTTTAAGAGCAGTGTTCTTATAGGCCTTTTGCCTGGGTTCATCCATGCCTCTTTCAAGTGAGGCCCGGAAAACTCCATAGATATTGAATCTGTCCCGATTACTTTTGTAGGGTTCCTTTTCAAACAGGAAGCTCGAAAACTTTTTAACGTCAGCCACAAACTTATCTTTATCTTCAGCCGTATAACCTTCGGCCAGGAAGACCAGATCAACTTTTTCGGAAGGAGGACCACTTTTCACGACTTCAAAAGTATAATCGTTGCTTTTAGCTGTTTCCTTTATCAGGTGATAATCTCCGGGATCAATGGTTTCTATGGCCAGCGGATGGAGGAGATTCTGCCTGTCTCTGGCTTCAAAGACGACTTTGACCGGCCGCTTGGGCCAGGGAATTCTCACTGCTCGCTGGAAAACCTTTTTTACTCCATTGAGGGCGGGGGTGGTGGTTTTGTACTCGCCAAACTGGCAATCAAAACCCTTGGCATAGATTAACTGGTTGGAGGCCACTTCATAAACTTTGATAAAGTAGTGTCCATAATTAAAAGGATTGGTCAGATTGACCTTGCTCTCCGGCCAGCAATCTTCCTGATAGATATCCTGCTTGATGATCTGTTCTTCCTTAGCATCACCCACCAGATAAAAATTAAGACGCAGGGCCTTATCCAGGAAAAAGTCATCGAATTTAACCACCGGCGATTGAGCCAGGGCCGGCAGATTCAGGGCGGCTATAAAACCCAGCATGACTGGCAAAACAAATAAAACGAGAGCCAGGCGGCGCTGTTGGTAGCGGCTGAAAAACATTTTTAAGCTCCTTTCTCTATCGGTGATAAAGTCTTTTGGCTTCCCTGAGCCTCAGGCCTTCATTATTAAATTATCTTTAGCCTTAATATAAACAACAAAATATCCTGGAGGTTAGAGTAAAATTTTCCGGTTTAACCTGTCAAGTTAAGTCCTCATTTATCTTAAAAGGCTACAAGCCTGGATTCTGCTTTTTGCTAAGCCATTACGAGTGCCTGCTCCGTCATCTGTCCAGTGTACCAGGAGGCAAAGTCCTGCTGAGCGGACGCCATCTATTAATCTGACTGACTGGTTTTAAAAATCAACAGCCAGCCCTGGCCCGGCTCAACAGGAATCTCTTCGCCTGGCTTAAAAGTTTTGGCCGGCTGAAAATTCTCAATGGCCGGAGCTTCGATAGTTACTTTCTGTGGGTCAAGGCCGAGCTTTTTCCAGTCAACGAACAGGCGGCAGTTTTCGGTTTTTCCTGACCAGCTGGCCAGGGCGACCATAGCCTTCCCTTTCTGGTGATAGACGGTAGCCAGCACCTGCGGCTCACTGGTTTTGACCGGACAGCTGGGTGACCAGTAGCCAATCATCCCGGCTTGAGTCAGGCCAAAATCGTCCCAGGCGTTCCACAACGGCCTCGGGTCACCAGCCCACGGCAGCCTGGCGGTCATTCCATAAATCATCCCGCGCCAGGGATTGCCACCTTTCTCCAGCATTTCGCCCATCAGCCCAAATGGTATCCCCGATATCTCTATTAGCCAGTAATCTGGCTGACTGTTGTAGTCGAAATATTCACCAAACCACAGCCGGTCAAGGAAGGGGAAATGTTCCAGATAAAGATTGGCGCTCGAAGCATAGCCATCGCGCGGGTTGTATTGATTGGCCGAATGAAGGTCAATCAAGGTAGCGGGGCGGTAGTTTTCGAGTACTTTACGCACCCTTTTCATCGTCACCCGGTCGAAAGCGACATCATCAAGGTAGAGGCCGTCTATCCCGGCTTTTTTGGCCAGCCAGGCCAGGCCTTCAATGTAGTAATTATGCCAGCGCGACATTCCGCTATTAATAATGGCCGCATCTTTAAGCTCGGGAACAAACCAGCCGGCGATATAACCGGAGTGGAGATGCTCCTGGAGCCAGGAATAACCTCCACCCTGACCAGGGGTAAAGATCTCATGATTAAGGCTCTCCAGGGCGAAGAGCTCGCTCGCCCGGTTGGATAGTTCTCGAATGGTGTAATAAATTTTGACCTTAAGACCCTGGCGATGAGCTTCGTCAAGATAAGCTTTCATCTTCTCGAGGCGAAGGAAGGGATAGTTGATAAAAGGATTTATCTCGGTGGCATGGTGGACATTGATGACATTGGCCCCGGTAGCGGCAATCTCCGAGACCGGCTTAAAGGCATGATAATAGCGCTCGGAGAAATGCTTCCCTGGATTTATCGGTTTAAACGGAGTCAGGAGTAGGTTGAAATTAAAGTAAAGGACCTCTCCTTTTTTTAACTGTCGGGGGCCGCTCGAAGCAGCCAAAACTACCTCTTTTTTTCTTTTTTTGTCTCTGACCTCCGCCTCTTCCACCCTGACCGAACCCCGGCCTTCATTCCACCAGGAAGGAGGCAGGTTGAGGGGCTTTAGCTGGTAAAAATTGGTATTAAGCGGGCGGGAATAATTTTCGGCTTGAAGCTGACACTGAAGACCGGCATTGACTGCTCCTATCCAGAGGGCGTCCTGGTTTTTGCTTCTGTCCCAGCTCCAGGAAAAAGAGGACGGCCGCCGGCCGCCTTTAAAGCCCAGGCCCATCATGTAGGTGGAGGCTTCCGGGCGTAACGGTATAATCAGGGAAATATCATCAACTCCCCTCCCTGAGCCGGCTTCCACTTTAACTTTAAATTCCACGTAGCCATCAAATTCCATTGCCCCGTTAATTTTAACCGTCAGGTCGAGCGCGGGAATTTTATTGACTGCTTGCCAGGCCACTTTTCCCGGGGTGATTTTAGTAAAAACAAATGACTCGTTCTTCCAGCTTTGAGCGGGAGCTTCCGAGTTTTTGATAAGAAATTCGAAAGGTCTGCTCAGGAGGTCAGTTGACGTCGAGCTTATGGCAGTTAGTTCGGGAGTAAAAAAGCTCTCGATTCTGGCCGGCAACCCATTTTCTCCGAGGGTCAGAGTCCGGCCCAGACACTTTATCGTCCGGCCTTTAACTTCCAGCGGCCTATAGGGTTTGACCACTTCGTCATTGACCGCGAGCTGCGAATTAAGCCAGCGAAGACGCGACTGGCGCCATAGTTCCGAATCGCCGCTATCGGACAGAACTTTATCCTCGACTTTTATTTTCAAACTTATTTTTTGAGCCAGGAGATTGGCTGTCGAGACAGCCACTTCACCTTCATAATCGCCAGGCGGGATGTTTTCTGGTATCTGAATTCCGCACCAAAGTGGCTGGACTTTTCCCTGAGCCAGGCTCAACTCTTTTTCGAAGGGCTGGCTGTCCCAGCCGAGGCCTCCTGAGTTAAAGCAGCTCGCCTCCTTAGCTTTTATCACCTTGCCCGATGCCTGGTTAGCAAGGTCAGAAAAGACAACTTTTATTTTTTCTAAGTTCCGGCAGTGAGCAAAAAGGCCAAGCTGGAAAACAAAATATTCACCACGATTGGCTGTGACTTCAAACTTTGTCTGAGGGCCGGCCTCGACCCAGCGCAGCGGAAGATAATCAAATATCCGCACCGGATGCTCCCGGTCTTCAGGGAAAATCAAAAATGGTTCACTTTTATAGGTTTCAATTATCTTAGCTGTTTCTTCTGAGGTGGCTATGACTTCCATCGGGTAAAAGCGGCTGAAATCATCCACCGCTTCAAAAGCGATTAGTTCGGCCCGGGGCAGGGAGGACGGTTTAAATTTCGAACCAGGAACAGGGCTAAGGCCGTAGCGCTCAAGCCAGGTTTTCTCTGGCTGGTAATCAGCGGCCAGGTAAGTCACCACCGGATAGCTTTTGCCTTCGATTTTATAAGGAAGGTAGTAAAAATAATAGTCGCCCGGCGCCTCGCTGGCCTCAAAAACAAAGTCTCCGCAGTCATTATTAACTTTTAGAGGCCAGACGTTAGTTATAAATTTCCCGCTTCTGGCTTCAACCACCAGAACTTTCTTTTTTTCCGGATTCGAATCCGGCCGGCGCCAGGGAAGATGGACAAAAACCGCGCCCGAAGCCTGCTGGACTGTAACCACCGCCCGGTGGTTTCCCAGTCCGGAGTCTGGATCCCAGGCAGTGGAAGCCTCACGGCAGGGATATTTTTCTCCACCCTGAGGAGAGAAGGCTGTGACTGCTGAAGATGAAAAACAGATAAGAGAAAAAAGAATTGCCACTGAAGCTGCCGCTCTGCATCTAAGCCATGAGGCTTTCGACTGAAAATACTTTCCATTAATCCCGATTTTTTTAGCTTTAAAATTTTTTGACATCTCAGTTCCTTAAGTTTTTATTGGTCAGGCTGCCGGTCCTGACCAGGGTATTGACCTTTGCTAAGTAATTTTCACCTTCAGTTATCAGCCGCCCGGACTGATTTATCTCGGGTGTTTAACCATTGCTCAGCGCTGCGCTCTACGTGGCTTCTTACCGGACTCCTGGTTAAAACCTGCTCCCGGACTTACATTGTTTCCTAAAAGGACATCATTTTCAATCTCAGTTTTTCCAATCAAAAAATAATCTGATTGATTCAAAACCGGATTCTGTGATAATTTGCTTTTCAATCTGGTGAATAACAGGGAGGCATTCTTATGTCTGAAAAATCCAGAATGGTAACGTTACTGTTTTGCTGGTTTTTAGGGATCTTTGGTGCTCACCGCTTTTATAACGGCAAGACAGGCACAGCTGTTATCTGGCTTCTGACCCTGGGCTGCTTAGGGATTGGCGTTCTGGTTGATCTGATTATGATTCTGCTTGGCAAATTTCATGATGCGGGGGGCAAACCGGTTCTGGCCTGGTTTAGAACCTGCGATGCCGAAGGGAAAGTTATCAGCTATGTTGTTTAGAACGGCAGGAATTTTTGGGCACAGCTGATGATGAAAACCGACCTTAACTTAGAGGTTGGTTAAAGGCTGGCTCTTTATTAACCTGGCTTTTAGAAGTCCAGATAATCGAGGGTCCGGGGCCTTTCTTCCAGATTAAAGACAATAATAGCCTGAAATATTTTCCCCAGGTTTTTCCAGTCCTCAGGTGTCGGCTGGAAATCGGGCAGACTGGCCGGTGAATTTTTTTTCATCCAGTCAATCAGCCGGCGGAGGACCGGGGCCACTTCCAGTTTTTGATCATGGGCGCAGGCCGGACAAAGGACCCCCTGCCTTTCAGCGGCCAGCCAGCTGGAGGACTTAACCGGCCGGTGGCAATGCTGACAGCGGTTAAAATCAGGCAAAATGCCGTTAATCTTTAAAAACCAGAATTCAAAATATCTGGTGATATATTCAACAGGCTGACCGGCTTTGGCCGCTGCCGTTACGGCTTGAAGCAGGCGATAAAGAAGTTCTTCCTTTTCCCGGTAAGGAGAGAATTTTTCCGTCAGCTCGGCCAGATAGGCAAAAGCCCAGGTAGTTTTTATCTGGCTGAAAAGTTCAAAGGCCGAATCGAGGAGATCACTGTTACTGATGGTAACAAAATCATGCTTTTCTTTTTCATAATAAAAAAGCCGGACTTGAGAAAAGGGTTCAAGGCTGCTGCCGAAACGGTTATTAAATTTACGGGCGCCTTTGGCCAGCCCCCGGCCCAACCCTTTTTCGCGGGAAAAGAAGACAACGAGTTTATCCTGTTCGCCGTAATTTTCTGTTCTTAAAATGATGGCTTCTGATTGTTCCAGTGGCATTTGTTCCGGTTGTCCTCATTAAATAAATCTGGGGGGTCAGGCTGGTCAGTCAGTCTTAATTTCTGGCTGAAGGTAACCGTTCAGGTTATCAAGTGTGATTTTAATATTTTTAATTACTTCGCCTCTTTTCCCGAAGGGCTGGCCGGTTTTCCCATTTAAAGTAAAACTCAGCCCGCCGGCATTACCCAGATTGATGATTAACTCCGAGCTGGCTTTAACCGAAGTCTTAGAGCCTTCCAGTTTCAGACCATCCACCACCAGCTGGCCATCGGCATAGACCTGAATCCAGCAATCTTCGTTAAAGGTTAAATCCAGGTTCAAGCCTTGATAAATTTTTTCCTCGACCGGCAGTTGAACTGGTTCCGTCACCGGCAGCGAAGGAGCAGGTGCCTCGGTCACAGCTGCTTTTGAGACTTCTTCAACTTTTTGATTGGCCTTTCTGGCTTCCACATTTTTTCTGGAAGTTGAAATGGAGAGATAGATTAAAAAGACAAAGGCAATTAGCACGATGGCTGATATAGAAATCCAGAAAATTTTATCGAGTCTGATTTTCTGGCGTGGCTTATGAGGCGGGCCGGCTGGCCTGGCTGGAGTTTCTGGTTCGATTAAGCCAGCCTGTATATACTTTGGCAGCCAGAGGGCTGGATCTTCTCCAATGGCTATTAGATAAGTCTTTAAGATCTGGCGGGTAAAAAAGCCACCAGGTAAAAGTTCAAGCTGGTCCGCTTCAATAGCTTCCAGGTGACGGAGGCCAATTTTTGTCTCGAGAGAGATATCTTTTAAAGACAGCCCTTTTTTCTCTCTGCTGTTTTTTAATAGCCTGCCTAAACTTTCCATAATTCTGCTTTAATTTTAAATGAACTTCCCATTATGAGTCAAATCGCCGGTTTGAGCACCCAGGCCCAGGAGTTTTTAGAACCAGGGCAGCAGCTCAGACCCGCAAAAACTTCGAGACCGAGCTGGCGCTGCCCAGCGTGCCGGTCAAGGCCCCGCCAACTACCAGCCAGATCATCTGTTCCAGGCTTAAAGGTCTCAAAGCCAGTAGCTGCTCGGCTGCGCCCAGAGTCTGGCCAATATAAACCGGAAAAATTTTGATCAGGAGAAAAAGAATAAAAATAGAAAGAAGGCTGCCTGCGAGGCCCAGGACAAAGCCTTCAACCAGGAAGGGAATCCGGATGAAAGTATTAGTGGCTCCAACCAGCCGCTGGATTTCGATTTCATTTTTGCGGGCAAAGACGTTAAGCCTGACCACATTGGAAATAATAAAGAAAGAGGCCAGAATTAAAATCACGCCCAGAAAGAAGCCAATGGCCTGGACTATCCGGCTTAAAGATTCCATTTTTTCTACCCAGTCTTGATTGAACTGGACATCAACCACACCAGGCAGGCGCTTGATGTGGTCAATAAAAGCAGTAATGGTGGCTAAGGTGACAGACTTATCTTTGAGCCTGGCTTCCAGCGAAGGAGGAAAAGGATTTGAGTCCAGATTGGCCACAATCTCTTTTAATTCTGGAAAGTTGGCGGTAAAACGGCTCAGGGCTTCGCTCTGAGAAACATAAACTACGTTATCCACTAAGGTTGAATCCAGGATTACCTGCCTTATTTCTTCGACCTCTTTAGCTGGTAAATTCTGTTTAAGAAAGAAAGAAATGGCCAGGTTATTCGATAACTGCTCACCAAGATAAGTCAGGTTATTGGACAGGGCTAAAAAAACTCCGATCACCAGGAAAGAAAAACTGATAATCAGAACCGAAATCAAATTGCGGCCCCGGAAATTCCAGAGGTTATGGCCAGCTGACTGCAAAAGATATTTGAGCTGTCTGAAAATCATGGCTTTACTTCCTGGCCAATGATTTTGCCTGTCTGAAGGAAAAAGATTTTATGGCCAAAATGACGGATTAATTCCCGGTCATGGCTACCAATAATGACCGTTGCTCCCTGATCGTTGATTTCCTTAAAAATGGTCATAATTTCGTAGGCCAGTTCCGGGTCCAGATTGCCGGTTGGCTCATCAGCCAGCAGAATCTTAGGGTGATTGACTATGGCCCGGGCGATGGCCACTCTTTGCTGCTCGCCATAGGACAGCCTGGAAGGATATTCCCACATTTTATGATGGAGGTTGACCTGGCGGAGAGAGTTGAAAACCCGGCGTCTGATCTCTTTATCCGGCAGGCCGGTAATCTGCAGGGATATGGCTACATTGGCAAAAACTGATTGATGAAACATCAACCTGAAATCCTGGAAGACAATTCCCATCAGCCGGCGGAGTTTATAAATTTTATGATCAGGTATTTTAAGAATATTGACTCCATCGATGAGGATCTGACCTTCAGTCGGCAGGATTTCCCTGAAAATAATTCTGAGCAGGGTTGTTTTGCCTGAACCGCTGGGCCCGGTGATAAAACAGAAGTCCCCGGTGTTTATTTCGAGGGAAACATCGGCAATAGCCCAGTGAGGTTTCTGGTACTGCTTCCAGATATGATAAAGTTCAATCATCTAAGCTAATAAGATCTTATTTTTCAGCCAGCCGGTTGAGGGCTTCGGTCAGGAGAGAGCGAGCCTTTTCCGGGCTGGCTTTTCCCTGGCTGCCTTTCATCACCTGGCCGAGCAAGAAGCCCATAACCTGAGTCTTACCGCCAAGATATTGACTGACCGGCTGAGGATTCTCCTCCAGAACCCGGTTGATGATGGCCAGCAGCGCACTATCTTCAGCGATTGGCTTCAGTCCCTTTTCTTCAATGATAGAGCTGGCCTCTTTTCCCGTTTTCAGCATTTCGGGGAAAACCTGTTCCTTGGCGATGGTCATGGTGATCTCTTGAGCTTCTACCAGCTTGATCAGTGCAGCCAGCGAGCCCGGTTGGATAGGAAACAGGTCTATTTCCAGATTGTTTTCTTTAAGGAATTGCAGGACTTCTCTTTTGACCCAGTTAGCGGCCTGACGGGGTAAGCCTGAATCGCGGGCTACAGCCTCATAGTAATCAGCTAAAGCCCGGCTGGAAACCAGGATGCCGGCCTCGTCGGGAGCCAGATTATATTCCCGGATAAATCTTTCCATCTTAGCCTGGGGCAGCTCGGGGAGGTCAGCTTCAATCTCTTTTATCCAGCCTTCCGAAATAATGAGCGGCGGCAAATCAGGCTCAGGAAAATAGCGGTAATCATGAGCTTCTTCTTTGCTGCGCTGGGGAACAGTTCTTCCTCCAGCTGTATCCCAGCCTCTGGTCTCCTGAATTATTCTCTCGCCTTTTTCCAGAAGTTCTATCTGACGTTTAGCTTCATAGTCAAGGGCCCTGGCCAGAAAGCGGAAAGAATTGATGTTTTTAACCTCAGTTTTTGTTCCAGCTTCTTTTGAATCTGTCCGCCTGACAGATAAATTGGCATCACAGCGGAGGTTGCCTTCTTCCATATTTCCGTCGCAAACTTCCAGGTACTGGAGAAGCGTCCTCAGATTTTGAACAAACTCAACAGCTTCACTGGACGTACTCATCTCTGGCCTGGTGACAATTTCAACGAGTGGAACGCCGCAACGGTTAAAATCCAGGTAAGTTTTCTCAGCCGAATCGGGGAAGCCTTCATGCAGTGATTTGCCGGCATCTTCTTCGAGGTGAAGCCTTTCTAAGTGAATTATTTTTGGCTGGCCCTCGTTTTCAATCAGCAGTTGGCCGCCTTCAGCCACCGGCAGATTGTACTGGGTAATCTGGTAGCCTTTAGGCAAATCGGGGTAAAAATAATTTTTCCGGCTGAAAACTGATTTCAGGTTAATTCTGGCTTGAAGAGCCAGAGCCAGCTTGATAGCCATTCTGACCGCTTCCCGGTTGATGACCGGCAGGCTGCCCGGCAGTCCCAGGCAGACCGGACAGGTCTGGCTGTTGGGCTGAAGCCCAAACCTGGTACGGCAGCGGCAGAAAAGCTTGGTTTTAGTCAGAAGCTGGGCATGAATCTCAAGACCGATGATAGTTTCGTATTTCATGATTAAAGGCAATGATTATAACATAAAATTTTTTCCTGGTTCAAAAAATCAGAAAAAGAAACAGAACCAGCCAGAGAGTGAAGCGGGGAGGAATGAGGAAGGCAGATAAGCGGCTGAGTTTATCTAGCAAATAAATACATAAACCAGCCAAAGGCCAGCGAAGCCAGAGTCATAATCAAAAAAAGAGTCAGGCCGTATTTTAACCTGGATTTAAAATCAGATCTTCTAATCAGGGCCAGGACAACTGAGACCAGCATGGCATAAATGATCATGGTGTAGAGGTGACTTTCAAGGATCATGATTTTTTCTCCCGGCCGATATCCCAGGCATCAAGAGCAATCAAAAAATTGAGCAAACCGGCCCCAGCCAGATAAGCACTACCGAACTCAAAGGAAACTCTTTCCATCTCTCCCAGACCCAGAGGCAAGAACCTCGACAGGATATAGAGCAGACCATTACCGAGATCAGAGAGAAAAGCCAGCACGGTCAGAGGATTATCAGCCTGAACAGGGTAAATTCTTCCCCCCATAACCAGCCCTAAGAGACACATCAAGCCGATGGCCGCTAAGAAAATCAGTCCACGCCAGTATTTTTTAAGATACAGGTGCCCCAGGCCGGGGACGAACCAGCCCAGCAGGCCTGCGGTTAATGCTTTCGTTTTCATAAGCATTTATGTTAATCAAAATCAGTCCTTAAATCAAGACCAGAGCTGATTAAAAATTGATATAATCTGGAGAGTGGCAGGGAAAGAGTGTAAAATTTCACCATGCCTGAATTGCCTGAAGTTGAAACTATCGTCACGGGTTTGAAAGCTAATCTTCTTGGCCGGCGGGTTAAGGAATTGGTTTTTATATCACCTCATCTTAAAAAAAAGCAATTACCAGGGGCTTTCCGGCCGGAGGCTTACCGCCGGCGAAAAATCCTGGATATCTGGCGCCGGGGAAAGATGATTGTTTTCAGGTTTGATGGCCAGCTGGGATTGCTGGTTCATCTGAAGATGACCGGGCAGCTTTTTCTGGCTGATCCTGCCCGGAAAATAGATAAGCATACCCATGCCCGCCTGACCTTTTACGGACTGAAAAAAGAACTGCTCTTCCGGGACATCAGGAAGTTCGGTTTTCTAAACTGTTTAGCTTTAAGTCAAATTGAAGAAAAAATAAAGACAGATTTAGGGCCGGAGCCGTTTGAGATCAGTCTCAATGATTTTAGGTATTTACTGAAAAGACATGGTCAAAAAAGGTTAAAAAACTGGCTGCTTGACCAGAAAATCATAGCCGGGATTGGTAATATCTATTCTGATGAGATACTTTTCAGGGCCAGGCTCAGTCCTTTCCGGCTGGCTGGTAGCCTGACTGAAGAACAGGCGGCCAGACTCTACCGGGCGGCCAGAAGGGTTCTGGAGGAAGCTATTGCTCTTAAGGGCTCATCTATTAGCGACTACATTGACGCTATGGGCGAAAAGGGTGGATACCAGCGGCGGCACCGGGTTTATGCCAGAGACGGGCAGCTCTGCCCCCGTTGCCATCGCGAAAAAATAGTCAGAGAAAAGATCAACGGCCGGAGTACCTTCTACTGTCCCGCCTGTCAACTCTGAAGCTTCTTGAGGGTTCAACCAGTCAAAATCCACCATTGGCCCGAGAGCAGCTCCTGACGGCACCCCGAATTGAAAAAAACTCAGGCTTAAGTTATATTTACCTGGCAAGATGGTTGCCCCTGTAGCTCAGTATGGATAGAGCAAGGGATTCCTAATCCCTGTGCCGCCAGTTCGAGTCTGGCCAGGGGCACCAGGCCTTTCAATTCTGATGAAAGAAGAGGGAAAGAATTCATCCTGAAAATCATCTTGAGAGGTGATAAAACAAGGGGTGAGTTGTATTATTTATCATAATTGAAAGATTTTATGAAAGGATAGGGCCATGGACAGCATTGTTTTACTGGATTTTGAGGAGAAGGATAAAGCTTTCTTTGAGCAGGAAAAAATTGAAACCTATTTGCTGCGTACCTCTGATTTCCAGAATTTGCCGGTCGTTTTACCTGGAACCAAGAACATCTTTTTCCAGATGAGCTCGGCCGTGGAAAATGAGGCCATACCGGCCGACCTGTCAGAAAAGATAAGGGATCTGGTCAAAAACGGGGCCAGACTGGTTGGTTTTATCGGCCAGGGATATCTTTATCAACTGACTGGTGTCATCGGGGCCTTACCTGAAATTCATCTCCAGGAATCAGCCAAAGGCGATTCTATCATTGTCAATCCTGAGTTGCCCTTTAACCTTCTGTTTGATAGATATTTTGACAAAATCGGCTTTATGTACAAACTGCTGCCTGATCCTCTGGCGGCAGACATCTGGGAAATTCCATCGGCCCTGGACGAAAGCTGGAAAATTGTGGCTAAAAGCCAGGACGGCTATCCGGTTTCTTTGCTGATCAGGAAGGGGAAAGGATTTTTCTGGCTTCTTCCCTGGTTCGGGTCCAATAACATTCAGGTAGCCGATTTCATTCTGAGAGATATTTTCCCGCTGTTAGATTTTAAGGGCAAAGAGACAGAACAGACTGATTGGGCTGACCGGGAAGAATATGTCTTTCCTGAAATTAAACATCTCTACCGTCAAAAAGACGAAGAAAAAAGGAAATTTGAAGAGAAAATCAAACAAATAGATGAGCAGATTAAAACTCTAAAGGCAACTGAACAGGAATCTTTTATCCGGCTGCTCAAAGCTGAAGGCCAGGAGCTCAAAACAGCTGCGGTTAATGCTTTTAAATATCTCGGCTGGACCAAAGCAGTTGACGTTGATGACTACTGGAAAAATGTGATCAGAGATAAAGAAGAGGATATCTGGATCATTGATGATTCTGATCAGCCGGTTGAAGCCAGCCTGCGGAAAGGTTTTTTAATCCTGGTGGTGGTTAGAAGCTCCAAGAACTGGGCTGCCGACGACGATTGTATCATGCTCCAGAGGTTTAAAGGGCGCAGAATGCAGGAATTTGATAATACCAAAATGAAAGGTTTGCTTCTGGGCAATTACTTTAACCAGCAGGAAGCCAGGCTGAGAAAGAATCCTTTTTCCCAGTTCCAGATTGAAGAAGCAGAAAAAGACGGAAATTGCTTGCTGACCACTTATGATTTGTTTAAAGCCATCAGGGCTGAAAAAGAGGGATTGATTACCAAAGAAGATATCAGGCGCCAGATCAAAGAAAAATCTGGCTTAATTCAATTTGATTTTTAAGCTCTATTTTGCTTCTGTTTGCCTCCAGCCAGTTATCGGGGGACGGTCAGGACTGATTTTTATCAATAACTTCGCTTAAGTCGCCCTGTTTGAGGGTACCCCGCCGCCAGGTATTGGGGGACCGGCTTCGTTTTCCGCAGCTGGTCAACCGGGCTAAGTCAGATGACAGGGGGACAGCCGGCTCCCTTCTGGGATTGCTGCCTACGGGCGAAGAACTCAGGCCAGTACTTACCAGAAAGGAGAATAGCTTGGAATTTTTTCCCATTTATGCTAAAAATGATGTCTTTAAGGAGAAAATATGAAAAGGACGGAACGAAAACAACTAAAAGAAGATGAACTGGCTACCGGGCTGAGCCGTTTTTTTCTCTGGGTAAAAAAACATGGAAAACAGCTCGAAATCGGCGGGATAGCGGTGGTGGTGGTAGCCGCCATCATTATTGGCTTAAGGCTTTACAGCGGCTATAGAAAAAGTCAGGAAGCCAATTATTTAAATCAGGTACTGACTCTCAGAGCTGAGCTTGATCAAAAGCCTGAAAATCTGGCCGAGCTGGAAAAACTGGCCGGCTCCAGCCGTTATGGGAGGATCGCCAGCTTGAGCCTGGCTGCTTACTATGTCGAGAAGAATAATTTTAGCCAGGCCGAAAAAATTCTGGAGCGGGTGAAAGATAAAGGCTCGGATCTCATTCATTATCAGATTCTTGATCTTTACGGTCAGGTGCTGTCCAGGCAGAATAAGCTGGATGAAGCTATTGCTGTCTACCGGCAGGTAGAAAAAGAGAAGCCAGAATCTTACCCCTTAGACTTAATCCTGTTTCATTTAGCTGAAGTTTATGAGAAGAAAGGCGACCGGCAGCAGGCTTTGACTGTTTACCAGGAACTCCAGGCTGGCTACCAGAACACTTATTATGGCTATCAGGCAGCCATGAAAGTTATGAAGCTTCAGGCCAGTAGTTAATATTGGACTCTGTCTTGTATATTTTTTCTTAGAAGTTATAATATGTTTTAACTATTCACTAAACAACAGGAGGAAAAGATGGCCTATAAAATCACAGAAGAATGTATCAATTGCGGTGCCTGCGAACCAGAATGTCCGAATCAAGCGATCTCGGCTGGTGATGAAAGATATGAGATCAACCCAGACAAATGTACTGAATGCGTTGGTTATTTTGATGAACCCCAGTGCGCTTCGGTCTGCCCGGTAAATTGTTGCATTCCTGATCCCGATCATCGAGAGACCAAAGAAGAGCTGGAAACTAAATTTAACAAAATCAAGAGTAACTCCTGAGATCAAATTAAAAGGCAGGAGGGCCTCAGGTTCTCTTGCTTTTTCTTTTAATACAGGTTCCGGTTTAAAATGGCTCAGAGCAAAAGGTGGGTAAATTATTTACTTTTCTTTTTGACAGTTATTTCCACCTATTTTGTTGGTTTCCTCTGGGCCATAAATTATGTCTATGCCGGGCAGGAAATTGATCAGGTGCCCGCTCTGGTCAATATTAAAATCATCTTTAACCCGGTCCTGAACCGCTTGAGTCTGATTTATTCTTTTTCTCTCCTGGTAATTCTTCTCGGGCATGAGCTCGGTCATTATTTAACCTGCAAAAGATACCGGATTGAAGCTACCTTGCCTTACTTTATACCGGCTCCGACCTTAATCGGAACCCTGGGCGCTTTTATCCGGATCCAGTCGCCCCTGACCAGGCGGGATGAGCTGTTTGATATCGGGGCTAATGGGCCTCTGGCTGGTTTCATTTTATCAGTGCCAGCTCTGTATTTTGGCCTGACCTTATCGAGGTTAACGCCGGCTTTAATTGGCGAAGGAGCCATAGAGTTTGGCGAGCCCTGGCTCCTCAAGGCCATGACCAGAATGATCTTCGGGCCGGTGCCAGCCGGTCAGTCACTGATTTTACATCCGATGGCTATGGCCGCCTGGGTGGGCCTGCTGGTCACTTCTTTTAATCTTTTCCCTATTGGCCAGCTGGATGGAGGACATATATTTTATTCTCTTTTTGGAGATAAAGTCAGAAAAATATCTTATATCATTGTCGGCTTTCTGGCGATTATGGGAGTCTTTTACTGGGCCGGCTGGCTGATCTGGGCAGTTTTAGTTCTGGTGCTTGGGCTAAGACATCCGCCAGTGGCCTGGGAACCGGCCAGGCTATCTCTAAAAAGACAGATTATTGGCTTTTTAGTCTTAATTATCTTTTTAGTCTCTTTTATTCCAGCGCCAGTCACTGAGAGCGGACTGCTGGATCTCTTTAAATAGGTTTTTAAAATCCACAATTTTTGTGGAAAAGCCTGTGCAAAATCGGTTAAAAGGCTGGCCAAGTGCTTTTGCTTTCAAATAGATACAACAACCTGCACAAAAGATCGTCATAAGTTTTCCGGGGCTGAAGCTTGCCAAGACGGGGTCAGAAGGTATAAATTTGAAGAGGTTTAAATTAAGATGGTAGATAAGAGATTTCAGATAGTAGAAAGCAATTTTGACCGGCTCCGCCAGAAATTCATCAAGGGCCAGCTCAGCCGTGAGCAATTTGCCGAATCTCTCAGAAAACTACGGTTGTTTGATGATCATGGCCGGTGCTGGATGCTGGGAGCTCAGAGCGGCCAGTGGTATTTTTATGACGGGAAAAAATGGCTAAAAGCTGAACCACCGGCGGATAGCCGGGAGACCAGGTGCTGTCCGGTTTGCGGCTATGAAAACGAGATTGAAGCTGAAGTTTGTTCAAGATGTCAATCTCCTCTGACTGAAGGACAGGCGAAATTAGCCTGTCCTGAGTGCGGCCGGCTGCTGGCCGAGGGCCAGTCTGTTTGCCCTGCCTGCGGTGCAGGCATCAGGACAGATGACAATCAGAATCAGGTCAAAAACCAGAGCCGGGCGGCAGCTGGCCAGAAAATAAATGAAGAAACTGACCTCTGGTACCTGAGCGCTGCTGATCCTCTAAGCTTTTTGTTATTTTTTGGTGGACTGGGCATTTTCCTTGGGATTTTATTTGGTTTGATGGCGGGGGCGACAGGTTTTTTACCAGGTCTGAAAGCCTGGCTTCCAACCGCTTTACAGGAAATGCAGGGAAAGCTGGTTGGCAGCCTTGTTTTTAGTTTCCTGGGCGGCCTGCTTGGATTTCTAATCATGGCTGCCGGGGGTTTTGTTCTGGCTTTTTTGATTAATGCCTCAATTTATTTTTTTGGAGGTCCGGGTTTTAAGCTGCAAAGGGCCCGCCGACATTCCAGAAACCAGCCATCCTGAAAAAAACGGCAAGGTGATCGATTACCTGACCGTTAGATTGAGGCCATAAGCGATCTGACCTAACGACAGTGATTCGTCGCCCGGAGAGTAATAAACCGGACGTAAAACTTCAAATCTATTTTTCCTTAGCAGTTGCTCTGTTCTTCCCAGTAAAATCCTGTTCAGGAAAACTCCTCCGGTCAGTACAATTTTATCCACGCCTTCTTCTTGCCTGGCTTGTAAACAGACTTCCAGAATGGCCCTGGCCAGGGTGTTATGGAATTTAAGGGCTATGGTTCCAGGTCCTCGTCCCCGGATTAATTCTTCTATTATCTCTTTTATGGTTGGTACAAAATCAAGGCGGTAGGGCAGCTTATCTTTCAAAAACAAATAAGGGTAAGCTCTGGAAGTTGGACGGGCCAGGGAAGCGGCTGTCTCCAGGCTGACCGGGGCCTGAGCCTCAAATTCTATTTTTTCAGGAGCCAGTCCGGCTAAGCAGGAGACAGCATCAAACAGCCGGCCGGCACTTGAAGTCAGGGGAGTGTTTATCCTTTTTTCAATTAATTGTCTGACTGCTTGTTTCTTTCTGGCTGAAATTGGTTCCAGCGATTTTACCGGCGGGTAGTCTGGCCCGCCAGCCTTGAGGAGGAAAGACAGGGCCATTCGCCACGGTTCTCTAACCGCGGCGTCGCCGCCCGGAAGCGGGACATAGTCCAGATGGGCATACCTTTTATAACCAGTGTAACCAGCCAGCAGGAACTCTCCGCCCCAGGCCTGCCCGTCATCTCCGTAGCCATAACCGTCAAAGCTAACACCGAGAACCCTGACTGGCGGCGGCAGTTGATGTTCAAGTAGTGGAGCCAGGACATGGGCAAAATGATGCTGAAGCAAGAAATGGGGAAGGCCGGTTGAGCGGGCGTAACTGGTGCTTCTGAAATCGGGCTGCAGGTCGCTGATGACCAGATCAGGTTTGAAACCAAACAGCTTCTTAAAATGGTCAATTGTTTCCAGAAAGTAGCCAAAATTCTGATAATCGTCGAGGTCGCCCAGAAACTGGGAGGTAATGACATAACCATTTTTATAAATGGAAACTGTATTTTTGAGCTCACCGCCGACGGCCAGAACCCTGGCTTTTGATTGCAGGCCACCTGGAACCTTCTGGGGAAAAGGCACAAAGCCTCTGGCCCGCCGCGAGAAAAGTGGTTTGGAGCGGACAACTTCGAGGACAGAATCGTCGGCCCTCATGGCTATTTCCCGGTTGTGAGTCAGAATAAAATCGCTTAGCTCAGGTCCAATCTCTGAGTCGTCTTTGATAATGGGTGCATCTTTTCTATTTGAGCTGGTAGCCACAATCACCCTGAGCTCCTGGAGCAAAAGATGGTGAAGAGGAGTATAGGGCAGCATAAAACCCAGAGTGTCTGCTTGCGGCGCCAGTCCGGGAATATCTTTCTTTTTTCTTAACAGAACTATTGGCCGGCGGGAGGAGGTCAGCCAGTCTTTCTCAGCCCGGCTGAGAAAAGCATATTCAGAGACCGTCTCTATGTCCTTAGCCATCAGAGCTAAGGGTTTAACTTTTCTCTGTTTGATCTTTCGTAGCCGCCTGACCGCCTGAAGGTTAAATGGATCACAAATCAAATGGAATCCACCCAGGCCTTTGACCGCTAAAATTTTTCCCTGCTTGACCAGGCGGACTGCTGAAGCCAGAGGCTCACTCACTGGCTTTCTGGTTCGGGCTTCAAGTAAAACCAGCTGTGGCCCGCAGGCCGGGCAGGCTATGGGCTGAGCATGGTAACGCCGGTCAAGCGGATTTTCATATTCCTTCAGGCAGTCCAGGCACATCTTAAAGCCAGCCATGGTGGTGCTTTCCCGGTCATAGGGTAGCTTGTTAACGATCGTGTAACGCGGTCCGCAATTGGTGCAATTGGTAAAGGGATAATGGTAGCGTCTTTCTCCGGGAGTCTCTATTTCTTTAAGGCAATCAGGACAGGTAGCGATATCAGGTGAAATAAAAACAAAAGATTCCCCGGCGGCCGTCCGGTCGATTGTAAATTTATTCCGTCCTTCCTTCTCAACTTCCAGCCAGTCCAGGCTTTCAACTCTGGCCAGCGGCGGTAAGTCATCTTTTAAGGCTTGAAGGAAACGGCCGAAATCAGCCTGGCCGCCTTCGAGATAAATCTCTACGCCTTCACCGACATTTTTAACATAACCACCAAAATTTAGCCTGGTAGCTAAGCGGTAAATAAATGGCCGGAAACCTACTCCCTGAACTGTTCCCCTGACCAGTAGCCGGTAGGCTTTTAACTGTCCGGTTTTATCCTCTACCCGGCGCATATCCTACCTGGCCTTCCGGCTATAGAGACATCCGCAATAATTCTGTCGGTAAAGTCCAAAATCCTGGCTCAGAGCCACACTTTTTCTAAAACCGTCTTTTTTCTTAAAATTGGCTTCCAGGAATTCAAGACTAAATTTTCTAGCGGTCAGGCGGCCGATGCGGTTCAAAACGTCGGCACTTTTCCAGGGGCTAATACTCATTATGGTGGTAAAAAGGGGAAGGCCCAGCTCTTTGGCCAGCCGGGCGGTGGCCTGAAGCCGCCAGGCATAACAGATCTGGCATCTTCGTCCTTTTTCGGGTTCATCTTTGAATTTTTCTGTTAATTGTAGCCAGCGGTCCTGGTCATATTCTCCCTCAATTAATTTAAAGCCGAGGCGGCTGGCTACCCGGCGGGTTTCATTAAGCCGGAGATCATATTCTTCCTCAGGGTAAATGTTGGGGTTATAGAAAAATCCGGTTACCTGGTAGCTGGCTTGAAGGAGGCTGACGACATAGAGAGCATCCGGAGCACAGCACAGATGAGCCAGAATTCCGGACTGATCATTCATACAGCTATTTTAGCCTTCAAACGGCAGGCGGTAAAGAAGCAGCTTAAAGGTTTTCTAACTCTTTTTTGAGGATTTTGATTCTTCTTTCAGCCTGATCAATCCGGGAATAATAAATGGCTAAAGCTTTTATCCCCGGTCTAATTTTATTAATAATCAAGCCAATAGCCCGATAATGCGCTTCCAGTTGAGAACTGGCCAGTTCGCAGCGGGCTTCTCCAAACTTTTCTTTCTTTTCTTCCAGAGAGTTTATTTCAGAAGCTGCCTGGCTTTGATCTTTGAGTTCAGGCCAGGCTGAAGTTCCCTGCTGACCAAGCTGGATTAAGAGTTTGTTCTTTTTTTTCTCCTGGCGGCGGAGAATAGCTTCCAGCCAGAATTTCATGAATTTTTTTTTGTAAGCTAAAAAAATATTATTAATTTTATTCCTTAAATCCTTATTATGAAGAAAAGCTAAAAAGAGAAGAAGGAGAACAGCGCAAAAGATAATATAAAAAATCCAGACTGGCAGGCCTTCTTTCTGGCTTTCAGCGGCAGGAATGAGATAGCTCGTTCGTAATTCATTCAATTGCTGCCCTCCTGGCCGGTCAACCTCACCCGCTTATTTTTTAGGCTATTTCCGGGGCTTTTTTCAAGCTGATTTTTCCTTTCCGGGTTTAATTGCCCTTCCTGGTGGTTATAGGTTGAAATGGCCCAGTCGAGAAGATAAAGGGCCGCCGGCAGATTTTCAGCGGCAATGCTCTGAATGTCCTGCTCAGAATTAAAAAAGCCCCCTGCTGTTAGATCGACAGGCGGAAGTTCGATGGTTAAAGCTGGAATATCAAAAAGGCCATAGACCCAGTCTATAAAATCTCCATTGGTTAAGTAGGCAGAAGACGACCGGGCAGTCTGGTAAATACGGCCATTAACCTGGCTGATCAATCTGGCCAGCTCAGAGGCTAACTGCTGGAATAATAACTCCTGGCCGGCCGGCAGGTCGGCATAGCTCCAGGGATAAAGGATAGTCTGAGAGAAACTGTGATAAGAAATGACGGCTGAAAAGTTGACATTAAGAAATAAGTCTCTGATAGCCGAAGTTTCCGGTTCGGAGAAGGGCTGTTCTCCGCGGTAAGTTTCAGAGGAGGGAAGAGGGCTTGACCCCAGATCATCAGCTCCCCAGTAGAATGAATAATTCCGGTTCAAATCAACTCCGAATGAGCCATTGTCGTTTAAGCGGCGGTTTTTCCGCCAGAGGCGGTAATTCAAAATGGAATAATCAAGACCGTCCGGATTGACCAGGGGTATGATCCAGATTTCTGACGAGTTGACTATAGCTTTGACCCGCTCATCATTCTCGTAATTTCTTATTAAATAACTGGCTATCTCAAGGGGAACTTCAACTGAGATCCACTCCCGGGCATGATGGCAACCAAGAAAAGCTACCTTCGGCTCGTTTTCCCGCTGGCCAGGATGGTCGCTTATTTTTAAGGCATAGATGTTCCTCTTTTCCAGACTCTGGCCCAGAGAGGACAGCCGGACAATTGACGGATAGCCGGCAGCCAGCTGTTTCAATTCTGACTCGAGCTCGCCATAAGAATGATAAGCTCCATTGAGGCTGCCCAGCCGGCTAAGGCGAGCGGCTCTGGCCTGGCCACCGGCGGCCTGGTTTAAAATTGATAAAGAGAAAAATATAATGAAAATTCCAAAAACTGTTCTGTTTTTCCGGGCAGCTAACCTGAAAATTTTTACCTCCTGGCTTTTGCTTTAAAAATTTCGGCTGGATTGAGATCCAGGGTAACCACAATTTTTTGATTCTTGAGATGATGGCCGGAGCCATGTTCGAAACCAATAGCCGTAGAAAATGACAGGACAAAATAATCATTGCCCAGGCCAGAACCGAAAGTTAAATAGTAGTAGGTTGAGCTGATATCCTTCATCGGCTGGGGATCAATTCTCAAGCCGGCATAATAAGGTGTTTTCCACCGCCGGCCCCGAAAATTAATTTCAGTTTGGGCCTCCAGGCCAGCGCTCAGGTCGATAATTGCCCGGAAATCGCGTTTCAGGTTTTCACCAAAATAAGAATAAGAATAATGGTTCCAGGCAAAATATCTCGATTCGAGACAGAGGTTAAGATTGTCTTTAAGTCTATACCTGAGACCGGCGCCCATGACCAGCGGCTGGCTGGCTCTATCGTCTGCCTGACCCTCAAAGCTGATTTCGGTTTCAGCTGAAGCGTAGCTTAAAAAGCTTTGGCTATTTATCTTTCTCTGGTAGGGGGGAGTGAAGCTAAAGCCCAGACTCAGGCGGGAGCTCGCCACATATTCCAGGCCAACAACTGGATAAAAACCGGTTATTTTTTGCCGGCGGTTGTCGGTCATGGAGGTGCCGTCCTGGGGCCAGTCTTCTTCCAGTTCTCTTTCGATTTTCCCGGTCAAAAAGACAAGGCTTAAGCCCAGACGAAGCCTGGGATTAATTTTTCTGGCCAGAGCCAGGCTGAAAGCCCTCAGCTGCCCCGACTGCCTCAATCTCATCCGGTCATAAAGAACCTCATTTTCAACATAACGGTAATCAATCGAAGGCCGGCCATAATTTTCAGTTTGAGCCCAGGCTAAGGCCAGGCTGAATTTACCCAGATTATAGTTAAAGCCCAGGTAATTAATTTCCAAACCGCGATAAGTGAGATTGGAATCCGTGGAGATAACTCCAGTATTTACCAGCCAGAAGTCAAAAAGCTGAGTTTGATTGAAGCCGGAATTGATGGTTAACCTGCCTGGTTTAAGCGAGCTCAGAAGAGCCGGATTAGAAAATATAGCCTGGCTGTTTTGAGCTAAAGTCAGCTGGGAAAACCCTGTTCCCAGAGTAGCGGCTGAGTCAAGTCCAAACTGATTCCAGCTGCCGAGCGGGCTTTCTTCTAAATACTGGCCGGTTGGAAGCTGGGCTTCCAGCCAGCGGTCCTGGCTCAGGCCAAAGATTATTAATAAAGCAAAAAGTTTAACCAGACAGAATGGCCAGGAGTATCTTTTCATTGGACCTTAACTTAAAAATTCTAACACCATCGTCTTTATTTTTAAATTAAAAAAAGGTATGATAAAAAAAATTTCAGGGTGTTTAAGGGTATTTAGATGATTAAAAAGAAGAGGCAGATTAAAATCAGAAGCACCGGAATTTATCTTCCGGATAAGGTCTTGACCAATGCTGAGCTGGAGAAAATGGTTGAGACCTCCGATGAATGGATCACCACCAGAACCGGCATTAAAGAGAGAAGAATAGCTTCCAGAGAACAGGTCACCTCTGATCTGGCTGAGAAGGCGGCCAGAATGGCCCTGGAGCGAGCGAGTTTGAAAGCGGAAGATATTGATTTAATTCTGGTAGCCACCAACACCCCGGATACAATTTTTCCGGCAACAGCCTGCTGGCTGCAGAGGAAGCTGGGTATTAAAGAGACTCCTGCTTTTGATCTTGAAGCTGGTTGCACTGGCTTCCTTTATGGCCTGATTGTGTCTGAGGGTTTGATTCTGGGCGGGGTGGCCCGCCGGATTTTACTGGTTGGGGTAGATATTCTGTCCAAGGTCACCAACTGGGAAGACCGGGGGACCTGCGTCCTTTTCGGTGATGGAGCCGGGGCTTTTATTTTAGAGGAAAGTCAGGATGAGTCTGGCTTGATTTCGCATTTCTGGGGAGCTGATGGCTCACTGGCTGAACTGCTGATTTTGCCTGGCGGTGGAACTCTTCATCCAGGCAGTGAAAAAACTGTCGAAAAAAAGCTTCACTATATTACCATGAAGGGCAATGAAGTCTTTAAGCATGCGGTCAAAAGAATGGGAGAGTCTGCCTTAGAGGCTTTAAAGCGGGCAGGCCTGGAAAAAGAGCAGGTTGATTATTTAATTCCCCATCAGGCTAATCTGAGAATTATTGATGCCACTGGTGAAAGGCTTAATCTGCCCAAAGACAAAATCGTCGTTAATATTCATAAATATGGCAATATGTCAGTCGCCACTATTCCGGTCGCTTTACATGAATTAGAAGAAGAGGGCAAGCTTCAACCGGGTAAAATTATTGTCATGGTGGCTTTTGGCGCCGGCTTTACCTGGGCTTCAACTGTCTATCGCTGGTAAATCTACTGAAGCTAAAGACCGGCTTGCTTTTATTCCTGATTCAGTTCTTCAAACTTCTTGATAAGGTCAGCTTTTTCCAGTTTCCCAACATGGCGATAACGGATATTGCCCTTCTTATCAATAAAGATGGAGGTCGGTATATATTGACCGGGCTTAAAAGCATTGACAATATCCTGGCCGACGAGTGACACTGGATAATTCATTTTGGCTTCATCTACAAATTTCTTCAGTTCAGCTTCAGATAGATCGTCAACTGAAAAGCCCAGTATTTCAAGCCCTTTATCTTTAAGCTCTGAATAAGCCTCGATAAAATCTGGAATTTCTGCCCGGCAGGGTGGACACCAGGTCGCCCAGAAATTGACCAGAATCACCTTACCAGCTAAAGAAGATAAACTCAATTGCTGTCCGGAAAGGGACGTGACCTCAAAAGAAGGAGCCGGCTCAGCTGAGGCCGAAGACGAAGTTCCTTCACCAGCTGGTGTTTCAGATTTATGGCAGCCATAGGCGGCCAGCAGTGTTACCGCTATGAGCAGGGCCATTAGACTTCTCTTCATTCTTTTTCTCCTTTTGATCATCGGATTAGATTGAATTAGTTCCCAGCCTATAAGAGATTAGCCTACAGGCCGCACTTTTTAAGGATTTTCTGATAGTTGTTGTCAACTTCAGCCTGGATTAAATCGATTTCATCCTGCTTCAGATGGCGGAATCGTCCCTGCAGTTTGAGATAGTCAGTAATCGGTTTTCTTTCTTTAATTCTTAGATTAAGCGTCCGCTTTTCTCCCTCTTCTATTTCGTACAGAGGGAAATAGCCGGTCTGAACAGCCAGCCTGGCCAGCTTGACTGTATCGTCCGGCCGGCTCTTCCAGCCGGTTGGACAGGGAGCGTAGATATGAATAAACCTGGTTCCATGGATGTCCTTGGCCTTTTTGAATTTTTTTATCATATCTTCAGGATAAGCTATACTGGCGGTGGCAATATAGGGGATATCGTGGGCAGCCATAATGCCGATGATGTCTTTTTTCCTTTCCTTCTTATAATGCTTAACCGGAGTGGTTGTCGTCCAGGCGCCAAGCGGGGTAGCTGAGCTCCGCTGGATGCCGGTATTCATATAGGCCTCGTTGTCATAACAGGCATAGATGAAGTCTTCATTTCTTTCTGCTGCCCCGGACAGGGCCTGAATGCCGATATCAAAGGTCCCGCCATCGCCAGCCCAGGCCATGACTGTAGTTTCTTTATCGCCGACCATGTCCAGACCAGCTCTGACCCCGCTGGCTGAAGAAGCAGCAGTTTCAAAGGCACAGTGGTAAATTGGCACATCCAGCGAGGAATGGGGGAAAGGACCGTCAATAACTGACCAGCAGCAGGCCGGAATGCAGAGGATGGTTTTCTGACCGAGAGCTTTTAAGGCATATCTCATAGCTAAAGTCGCCCCGCAGCCCTGACAGGCTAAATGGCCAGAGCTCATCAGTTCTTCTCTTGGTAAAGTTATAGTCATTTTTCTTTCTTTACTCATTTCTTTACTCCTATCCAGACGATTTCTTCTTCGGGCCGGTCATGTTTGAGCGTATAATCAGCGATTTCCTTAAAAGACTCTCTGGTAATATCACGCCCGCCCAGTCCAGCAATGAAGCCAAAGATAGCCGGCTGTGACGGTTGTCCATACATAGCTGACTTAACTTCCTGATAGAAAATTCCATGATGCCCGTAAGAAATATTCCGGTCGAGAACGGCCACTTTGGGTACCTTCGACAGAATCGAGCGGACCGGCTCAAAGGGGAAGGGGCGGAAAAGCTTGATCCGGAGGTTACCGGCCTTGATGCCCCGGGCTCTTAGTTCATCCACTGCCACCCGGGCGGTATAACCAGCCGTTCCAGAAGTGACCAGGACCAGTTCAGCCCCATCGCACAGGTAATTTTCAACCTGTCCGAGATAGCGCCCGAACATCTGTTCATATTCGCGGCCAGTTTCTTCAATCAGAGCCGGAACTTTTTCCATATCTTTCTGGAGTCTATAGCGAAGTTCCATATAGTGATCAGAAGAAGTCAGCCCACCGAAAGCGTGAGGATCATCAGGTGTCAAACGGTAGGGCGGGTTAAAGGGTGGAAGATAGGCATCAACTTTGGCCTGTTCGGGAATATCAACTACTTCATAAGTATGGGAAAGGGCAAAAGCATCAAGGATAACCATGCTCGGGATCATCAGTTTTTCCGACACCTTGTAAGCCTGAATGACTGTATCCACCACTTCCTGATTGGAAGAGCAATAAAATTGAATCCAGCCAGTGTCTCTCTGCGACAGGCTATCATTCTGGTCAGTCCAGATGCTCCAGCCAGGAGCCATGGAACGGTTGATGTCACCCATGACGACCGGCATCCGGCCGCCAGCTGCCCAGTGAAGCATTTCATGCATCAGAGCCAGACCCTGGGCGGAAGTGGCGGTAAAGGTTCTGGCCCCGGCCATAGAGGCTCCTAAACAGGCAGCCATGGCTGAGTGTTCAGATTCAACTTTAATGAACTTAGCCTCCAGCGTCCCATCAGCACACATTTCTGACAGAAGTTCAACAACTTGAGTCTGGGGAGTAATCGGATAGGCAGCAATAACCTGAGCCCTGGAGAGCATCGCTCCGTAGGACAGGGAGTGGTTTCCCATAATTACTTTTCTCATTTTTCCTCCTCAACCATGACAATACATTTTTCGGGGCATTCTTCGGCACAGATGCCGCAGCCCTTGCAGAAATCGTAGTTAATCTGAGGCCACTCTTCAACGATGTCGATCGAGGTATCAGGACAGAATTTCCAGCAGATGCCGCATTTTAGGCATCTGGATAAATCTATGACTGGCTTGATATTCCGCCAGGCGCCAGTCTTGTTGTAGAGCATCGAACCAAGAGACATGGCCACCGGCGGCATCTCTGTTTCTGACACAAAAATTATTCTTTTATCGTCTTTCTTTTTGCTCATCGCTTCCTCCCTCAAGCTTTTTCATAAGCTTCAATGGCTGCCTGCACATTTTCCTCAGGCTTCTGTGGCACGCCTTCTTTGATAGCTGCGACCAGCGATTCCAGTCTGGTCAACTTTAATATTTTGACCACGGCTCCAACTATAGCGGTATTAACAATCGGAGCAGCCAGCGTCCCGAGTTTATGCCGGACAGCTATTTCGGTAGCATCAATAGCGAAGACCTTGAATTTGTCAGGAAACTTGAAATCTTCCGGCTTCTTCGGGCTGTTGATGATGATATAGCCGCCATCTTTAAGACCTTCAGTAACATCAATGGCTTCAACCAGGGTCGGATCGACCACCACCACATGATCCGGATTATAGATCCGGCTCTTGTCATAGATTGGCTGATGATCAATGCGAATAAAAGCAAAGACCGGTGCCCCCCGGCGTTCAACCCCGAACTCCGGATAAGCCTGAACGAAATTGCCTTCTTTGGCCAGAGCATCAGCCAGAATTTTTGAGGCTACGACCGTCCCCTGGCCGCCTCGTCCATGGAAACGAATTTCAATCATCTACCTCTCCTTTATCTGATATAGTTCACCATGATTTAAACTAACTGCCCGGCTGGCCAGAAAAAAGTTCTGGCTGGTAACAGCGGTTCAGATTGGCTGAATCAGCCAGCCGGAATGATTCCCGGGCATAATCTAAAAAAGACTCCTCTTTTTCCCCGATAATTTTTGAATTCATAATGATTTAGGCTATCTAATAATTAGAATTTAGTTTAGACTTTAGCTCAGTCAGTGTCAAGAAAATCATGTCTGTTATGGCCGGGTTCAGCCCTGGTTCCTTTTTCCTGGAGATTGAGATAAAGATTTTTCAAGCGCAGGGCATCAGCTTCACGGGCAGGGCTCTCATCAATAATAGTCCCTTTGATACCAGCTTCAAATACAGCCTGGAGCCAGTCATCATAGTGAAACTCTGATTCGTCAAGATTGATATGCTTGATTTCTCCATGCTGATTAAAAATGACCCCTGAAATGTGAATGTGGGCTGTACTGAGAGCCCGGCGGCCAAGCTTTTTCTCTACTTTTCTCAGCACCTGAGAAAAGTCCCGGTAGGAATTGATTTTTCCTTCGCGGGCCAGAATATGAGCAAAATCAAGGCAAGGTGAAAGCCCATCGAGCTCCCGGCAAAGTGACAGGACTTCATCCAGGCTGCCAAACTGCTGCCTTTTGCCCATGGTTTCAATTCTCAGCCTGGCCGGTATCTTTTCCAGGCGGCTGATGGACAGGATATCTTTCAAGCTATCCTTAATCCGGCTGTAAGTTTCTGCGGGTGTCTTACGGCCATAATAGCCAGCATGGAAGACCAGATCGGAGGCTCCGGTCGAGGCTGCCAGCCGCAGGGAATTAAGCAGTAAATCCTGGCTTCGCATCCTCTGACCCGGATCTTCAGCATTCAGGTTTATAAAATAGGGAGCGTGGGCGCTGAGCTTTATCCCCAGCTGGCTGGCTTTTATCTTAATCTGGCCTGCCGTTTCCTGGCCCATTTTAAGTCCCTGAACAAACTCCAGTTCCAGAGCATCAAGACCAATAGAAACCAGATAATCTATGGCTCGAAGCGAGGAATTTCCAGGGCAGGAATGAGGGATCCCGGCTACGCCGAAGCGAAGATCGTCAGAGGCAGGAGTCATCAGCCTTTCCAGTTAAAAACTCGCTGACGATTTTCATCGCACAGAATTCTCCACACATGGAGCAGGCTGTGGTTTTTGATTTTCTCCGTTTTCTGATTTGAGCAAATTTTATGGGGTCGATAGCCAGCTTTTGCTGGGTTTCCCAGTCAAGTTTTTTTCTGGCCCGGGAAAGCTTATGATCTCTGTCAATTGCTCCGGGAAGGCCCTTAACAATATCAGCCGCATGGCCGGCTATCCTGGCTGCAATCAACCCATCTTTGACATCCTCCAGCGAAGGCAGGCCAAGATGCTCGGCTGGAGTTACATAGCAAAGAAAATCGGCACCGGCCGAGGCTGCAACTGCCCCTCCAATAGCCGAAACAATATGGTCATAACCAGGAGCAATGTCAGTCACCAGGGGTCCCAGAACATAGAAGGGCGCCTGTTCACAAACTCTTTTTTCCAGCCTGATATTCATTACTACCTGATCAAGTGGAACATGGCCCGGTCCCTCCACCATCACCTGAACGCCGGCCTGACGGGCCCTTTTGACCAGCTCTCCCAGGGTCAGAAGCTCCTCAATCTGCGGGCGGTCAGTGGCATCATAAATCGCCCCGGGCCTTAAGCCATCACCAAGACTTAAAGTCACCTCATATTTTTGAGCTAAATCGAGCAGCCGGTCAAAATTAGCATAGAGGGGATTCTCTTTCTGATTATGAAGCATCCAGGCTAAATGAAAAGCCCCGCCCCGGGAAACGATATCAGCCACCCGCCCCTGCTTCTTGAGCCTGTCCACCGCCTTAAGGGTCAGGCCGCAGTGAACAGTCATAAAATCCACTCCTTCTTCTGCCTGATCTTTTATTGTCCTGAAAAGATCATCCTCGGTCATTTTGACTATCGAGCCCCGTTTTTCTATGGCTTCAATTGCAGCCTGATAGACCGGTACAGTCCCTAAGGGGACAGTAGAAAGAGCCAGCAGTTTTTTTCTAATGCTCTTAATATTGCCTCCGGTACTCAAATCCATGACCGCATCAGTCTGGTATTTGAGGCTTAATTTCAACTTGGCAATCTCGCTCCGGAGATCAGGATAATCCCGGGAAGTTCCCAGATTGACGTTGACCTTGGTCCTCATTTTCTGGCCAATAGCCACCGGGCGGACCGATCTGTGCCTTTTATTATAAGGGATAACTACCTGTCCACCGGCTAAGAGTGCTAGAAGCTCATCAGGGTTAATATTCTCTTCGGCGGTGATTTTCTTGAAGAGCGGAGTCAAAATACCTTTTCTTGCTTGTTCAACCAGGGTCATGATTTTGGCTCTCTTTCTGACTGGGTATTCTTAAAAATTCAGTATAGTTTACCCCCTGAATAGTGTCAAGGAAACCAGCCAGTCTGAGTTTACAAATCACCGGATAACTGGTAAATTTATTCCAAAGGAGCAAAAAGCGGTTTGATTGCCATTTAGTGCCGCTGATTGAAAGGCTGACCGCGGACAGCTCCTGATTTATTACTGAAGGTGAGGTTTCAGGGTGATCAGAATAATTGCCGGCCGGTATAAGGGCAGGGTTCTCAGACTGGTCGGAAGCCCGCTGGTCCGGCCTTTGCCAGCCAAACTCCGCGGCTCTCTGTTTAATATCCTGCAGGAAAGAATTGCTGAGACTAGTTTTCTGGATGGCTTTGCCGGCACCGGTTCAGTTGGCCTGGAAGCTCTCAGCCGGGGAGCCCGGCGGGCAGTCTTTATAGAACAATTGCCGTTAGCGGCCAAAACGATTGAAGCTAACATCAAAAAATGCGGGGCCGATGATCTGGCCCTGGTCATCAACCGGGAATTTAACCGGGCAGTCATTGACCTGGCTAAAAAACATGTATCTTTTGACCTTATTTTTCTTGATCCTCCCTATCAGCTTCTGGCCGACCGGAATCCTTTAAAAGTCATCAGGAAAAGGCAGATTCTCAAGCCTGATGGCTTGCTTATTATCCGTCATCAGCGCCGTTATTGTCCCTCGAAAGATGATTTTGAACTGATCCGGCGGGTGGACTTTGGTGATGATATTTTCTCCATTTATTCAGGTAAAACAGTCACCAGCCAGGGCAGCCAGGAGGAGCGGAAAGTCAAGCCTGGTAAAATAAAAAAAATTAAGAGTGAACCAAAATGACAGATCAGGACAATAAGCGAAACTCTTTCCCGGCCGGGGAGCCTGGCCTCAAAGAAGATGAGATCTTTTCCGGTTTGGGGCCGGCCCGCGGGTCTTTGCTCTTTCTTGGCCGTTACACGCTTAAAGAGGTCATGGGAGTCCTGGCCAAAAAGGGTTTTTTCCGCGAAGCCAAGAAAAGAAACCTCTGGCCCCTCAAATACCGCCTCGATTCTTCTGATTATCCTGTGCAGCGATTGCTGATCTACTGGGAGAAAGAGGATCCAGCCAGGGTTATCGTTGATTTAAAGATAAAGGAAAGCGAGACCAGATTTCTGGCCCCGGAAAAACACGGCTTTACCTTGCCGCCTCAACATGCCCTGCTATTTGAATGGCTGACCCTGCAGAATCCACGGGTGGAATTTAGCGGCCACCATGGGCCACTTCCTGGCCAGACCAGGCCGGGCCTGAGCCTGTCAAAAAAGGTGCTTGAGAGTTTTCTTTATTTATCAAAACTGATTGATTTAGAGGCGCTGGTGGCTTTCCCAGCCTATTTTCACAATGCCCTCCTTTTTTCCAGGTACCTCTATTTCGTCAATCCCATTAAGGAAGGGGAGATAAAAGCTATCCGCCACCAGTTCAGTCATGTTCCTTTCCGGCAGTTAGCCTGGGCGGTTTATCTCGGCTGCCTCCAGAGGGAAAATGGCCAGGTCTACGACTGGCAGGCCGAAGAGCAGGTTTATCCTCTAAGCGAGTCATTAAAAGAATATATTAATTCAAAAGTCTATAAGGAAATCGCCCGACACGTGGAAAAAACCTCTCGCTTCAATCTTGACCACCAGCTGCTTCAGGAAAAAAGTCAAAAGGCCGGCCTTCTTTACTGAGCAGGTTAAACCTGCTATAATCAAGAGCCTAAAGAGGAGAGGAGAGTATGAAAAAAGGAATTCATCCAGAATATCAGGAATGCACCGTGATTTGTGCCTGCGGCAATACTTTTAAGACCAGATCAACCAAGAAAGAAATCAGGGTTGAAATCTGTTCCCAGTGCCATCCTTTCTTCACCGGCAAGCAGAGGCTTATGGACACGGCCGGCCGGGTGGAGAAATTCAGGAAAAAATATGCGGCTAAAGCCAAAAAATAATCGAGATGCTTCAGGAATTAAAAACTGCCGGTGAAAGATACAGGCAGCTTATCTCCCTTCTTTCTGATCCAACGGTTACCTCCAATCCTCAGAAGATCAAGGAATTAGCCCGGGAGCGGGCCGAGCTTGAACCCCTGATCAAAAAGTATGACGAATATAAAAAGGTAGAAAAAGAACTGGGGGAATCAAATTCAATTCTGGCTGAAGCCAGCTCGGATCCTGACCTGAAGCATCTGGCTGAAGCCGAACTCGAGTCATTAAAGTCTAAAAAGGATTCCTTGGAAAAAGAACTGAAGCTGATGCTTCTGCCCAAAGATCCCAATGATGAAAAGAATGTCATCCTGGAAATCAGGGCTGGCGCCGGCGGGGATGAAGCCTCGCTTTTTGCTCAGGATTTGCTGCGGATGTACACCCGTTATGCCGAGCAAATGGGCTGGAAATGGGAGCTAATGGATGTTAGTTACTCTCCTATTGGCGGAATCAAAGAAGCCATAATCAATATTCAGGGTAAAAAAGTCTATTCCCGTCTTAAATATGAAAGCGGGGTTCACCGCGTTCAGCGGGTGCCCAGAACCGAAGCTTCAGGCCGGATTCATACTTCGACGGCGACGGTGGCCGTTCTGCCTGAAGCTGAGGACATAGACCTCAAGATTGATCCCAAGGATTTGAAAATAGAGGCCTTTGGAGCCTCAGGACCGGGCGGGCAAAATGTTAATCGCAATTATACCGCCATCAGGATTACTCATCGGCCTTCTGGCCTGGTCGTTTCCTGCCAGGACGAAAAATCCCAGCACCGTAACAAAGAAAAAGCCTTAAAAATTTTAAGAACCAGGCTGATGGACATGGCTCAGCAGGAACAACACAGCCGGATTTCTCAGGACAGAAGGCGGCAGGTGGGAAGCGGCGAACGAAGCGAAAAAATTAGAACTTATAATTTCCCTCAATCGAGGATCACCGATCACCGGCTGAATGAGAGCTTTTACAACCTGGAAGCTATCATGGATGGTGACCTGAGCGAACTGATTGAGAAACTGGTCATCTATTATCAGGCCAGGGCCTTAGAAGAAGATAAATCTCAGGAAACTTTAAATCAGCCACTTGAGCTCTAAGAATTTAGAACAGCTTTTTAGGGAGACAGCCGCCCGGCTGGCTACCAGTTCCTGCCCGTTCGTTGAAGCCCGGCTTCTGATTAAGGCAGCCGGGAAGATGGATGAGGCTGAATTTTTTAGAAGAATGTCTGAGCCGGTCAAACCATCGCTTGAAAGGAAGCTCAATCAGCTGGTGAGGAAAAGGCTCAGCGGCTGGCCGGTAGCTTACCTTCTTGGCCGGAGAGAATTCTGGGGTCTGCCCTTCCGGGTTAACCGCTCGGTTCTGATTCCCAGGCCGGAAACTGAGCTGGTCGTAGAAAAAGCTCTGTCTCTCCCGCTGCCTCCAGAGCCGCTAATTCTTGATCTGGGAACTGGCTCGGGCAACATTGCGATTTCTCTGGGTAAAGAGCTGCCCGCGGCCAGAATCATAGCTACCGATATTTCTTTAAGAGCCCTAAAACTGGCCGGGGAAAATGCCCGGCTGAACCAGTTAACCAACATCAGATTTATTCAGAGCAACCTGTTTAAGGCTTTTGAACAGAGTAAGTTGTCTTTTGATCTTATAGTTAGCAATCCGCCTTATGTGGCTCAGGACGACTGGCCAGAGCTCGACCGGCCGGTTAAAGATTTTGAACCCCAAAAAGCCCTGATTGCTGGACGGGATGGACTGAAATTTATCAGACAGCTGGTGAGAAAAGCCAGTACATTTCTAAAGCCAGGTGGCTTTTTGATCATAGAAATTGGGGCCGGCCAGGCAGCAGAAGTAACCGGATGGTTAGAGTCTGATTGGAGCGAGATTGAGGTGCTGCCTGATTATTCTGGATTTCCGCGGGTTGTCTCGGCCAGGAGAGTGTCCCGCTAATCGCGGCCGTTAAAACTGGAAGCCTTAAACTGGCTTTTTTTTCTTGAGCAGGGACTGATATTCTTCAAAGGCTGGAATCAGCTTGGTGGTCTCAAAGCGGATTCTTTCCCATTTCTCAATATCAATTGAACAGAAAGCTTCGACTACCTGCGGATCAAAATGAGAAGCGGCATTTTTTATAATTTCTTCCCTGGCCGTCCGGAAATCCCTTTCGGCCCGGTAGGGACGATGAGAAGTGATAGCATCCAGAGCATCAGCCAGAGCAAAAATTCTTGATTCCAGCGGTATTTCTTCTCTCTTTAACCCCCGGGGATAACCGGAGCCATCATATTTTTCGTGATGATATAAGATGATATGGCCAACTTCGGTCAGCATTTTCATTTCTTTAATCAGGCCGAAACCGAGTGAAGGATGAAGCCTTATCTTTTCCCATTCGTCTGGAGTTAACTGGCCTGGTTTTTTAATAATCGAATCGGGGATAGCAATCTTGCCAATATCGTGGAGGAGAGAACCTTTTCTGATGTTATCGAGCCTGGTTTGCTGATTGATGCCCAGCAGCCTGGCCAGCACCTGGCAGTATTTAGAAACAGTTTGGGAATGGCCAAAAGTTTCAACATCCCTTAAATCCAGAGCGGTCATCAAATTCTCGACGGTCGTATCGTAAATTTCTTCCAGTTCGAGCATTTTCCTGATATGCCTGGAATGCTCCAGTTTCAACCTGGTCAGATTTTTTAAGTAAAATTCGTTTTCCTGTTGGAGCTGCCGGCAGGCAAGTTCAGCCCGGATAGCTGAAAAAATGGAAGGCAGGTTGTTCCGGGAACAAACATAATCAACCAATCCAGATTGAAGGCAGGTGAGATACTGGCTGGAAATGGCAGGCGAAGTTAGCACGATCACCGTCAGCTGGGGAACAGCCTTTTTTAAGGGCTGAAGTTCTGAACATTTTTCTCCCTGGAGCAGCTGGTCAGAAACAATCAGGATGGTGTTTTTCAATGACTTGTCTGTCTGGTTAGCAGGCGGCAGGCAAGCCGCAGACCCGGCTTCAATTCTTAGCCCGGTCAGCCAATCAAGCAGCCGCTGGCTGTATTTCGGGTCATGATCAATGATAAATATTTTTGGCTGGTTGTTTTGGTTATTTTGATGGTTATGGTTCAAATTAGCACCCGCATTTATTGTATTTGTATACATTATTCAGGGCCAAAGAGCAATAGGGATTTTTTCCGGCTGGGGAGAAGTCAGAACTGCAACTTTTTGATCTGGCGGGGGGTGAGAAAAGCCTGTGGCTCTCACCCCCGGCTACCGGTTCTCCTCCTCGCGATTCAGCCTCAAAATACTGTCTGACCTCACCCGAAATTTATCTTGACACAGATACAGGCTGATTTTAGAATGAAAGAGCCAAGGTCAAAGGAGAGGTCAGTGGACATAAACAGCGAAGAAGAAAAAAAGCCGGTTTCAATTATCCAGGAAATTGAGACTCAACTGGAGAGTTATCTCCGCCGCCAGCATGAGGAAATCGAAAAAAAATTAGAACAGAGAATTCAGGAAGAACGTGAATTAGCCAGGCAGCAATTAACTCAGATCGAAGAGGAAGTTAAACAAGAATGGCAGGCCCTGGAAGAATACGGTCAGTTATGGGAGCAGTTTGAAGAGGAAAGAAACCAGATTCTGCAGAAAATCAGAGGGTATTTGAATAAAATTGTCGAGCGGCAGCAAAAAATCGAAGAGCTGGCTAAAGAAACCTCAGAAGACATTAGGGTTATCAACGGGCTGCAGGACCGCCTGGAAGAAATTCGCAATCAGTCTATGGAAAAATCAGGCTTTTTAAAAAGGCAACTGGAAGAAAAATTCGGGCTGAAAGCTGAGCTGGTGGAAAAAGCCTCAGCTCCGGCTGAAGATATCGACTTAACCCCGGAGATCGAAAAGCTTCAAAAAGTTAAAGAGCTGCTGACGTTCGAACAGGAAATCAAAGGTGGAACAATCACTCCTGCCAGCCAGATAGAAAACGAGAGACCGGAAGCGAAAAGCGGCGACGAGCCAGAGGCAGAAATTGAACTAAAGGCACCTGGTCAAGCCGAAGCCCAAACTGAAACCAGGGCTGAGGCCGAGCCAGAATCAGGCTCCTGGCGGGAACCAAGCCTGGAAGAAAAACTGGCTGAGGAAATAAAAAAAAGCCTGGCTGAAAAGATGAACAGTAAAAAGACGGCTGAAGGTGAAAAGACCGCCGGCCAGGAGGCTGGGGAGAGCAACACTGACCGCCAGGAGCTGCTGACTTTTTATCATCAGGAACCGGCCAATGGTTCCGGCTGGATTGGTTATTACCAGAAGAACGACCATTGTGTTGTTGAGATCCAGGAAATACTTAACAGAATCAAAAAGACAGTGGAAGAGGCTAAAAAGGCTTATTACAAATTGAATTTAGTCAGCTCGGTTAAAGAGCAATTCTTTTTAAAAAGAGAATTAATTGCCGAGCAGGAAGGCTTGAAAAAATACCTGCAAAAAGTTCTCTGGCTGGCTGAAAAAAAACGGTTTACTTTCCCCCTGCTGGCCCAGGATTTCTTGAATCAGGCAGTAATTGAAGACCTGGTTGATTTGCTGCGCACTCAAAACTGGGGAGCGCCTGAGGATCTTAATCATTTTGAGCAGAAGACTATGGCTATTATCTCCGGTTTTGATGACCGGATTAATCCGCCCTCGGTTTATTATTCCATCCTGAAGAAAGAACTGGAAATCTAAAAACTGCTTTAATTCTGAGACCGGTCTCTTTAATTAAAAGTTTCCTTTTGAATTTCCTGGAAATAGTCTTCCAGCAAGCTGAGGTCTTCTGAACTCAGGTCTTTAAATCTCAGGCCGGTATAAAAGGTTGGAATTTCAGTCCCAGCTTTTTCCGAGTAAACAACTTCCGTCTGTAAAGATCTGGCTTTCTTGCCCAGAACCAGAACAATTTCCAATGATCTGGAGACCGGCAAGGGTTTTTCTGAGATTATTTTAGTTCCGCCCAGACTCAAATTAATAGTTTTGCTGACCTTGAGCTGATCTTCCTCTTTATACATCAAAAAAGTGGCTGTGAAATATCTCTGGAAATGCCTCTTTTCCCGGTAAAGTTTTTCCTGGAAGGCAAAGGTAGCTGAAAGTTGATCGCCTCTTTCCCAATCGCGGGAATAAGCCACCACTTTGTTTTTCAGGATGGGCTTGGCCGGACCCTCGGCCGGAGGTAATCTCCAGGTTTCCTTGCCTTTGGCCGCCGCCAGGGCCAGGTCGCATTCATGGACCAGGTGCTTTAAATCATCTTTGGTCAGACCATCGCTGTCGGCCATCTGCCGCCGGGGAAAGACAGTCACGCCGAAAGACATGGTCAGATTGTTTCTGGGCTGATATTCTTCAAAAGGAAAATAATGTTCTTCAATATTTTTTCTTATTCTGTCGGTCAGCTGGCAGGCTTCATCCAGGCTGACTACCCCTTCCAGAAAGAACAGGAACTCTTCTCCGCCATAACGGCAGATTAAATCCTCTTCCCGAACGGACTGACGCAAAATGAGGGCCAGCTCCTGGAGCAGTTGGTTGCCAGCCTCATGACCGTTACGGTCATTGTAGTGCTTGAACCAGTCCACATCGCCCATTACCATGGCAAAAGAACCTTCTTCTTTCCTTCTTTTGCTCATAGAGTTAATTTTCTGCAGGATACGGTCGAAGAAAGGATCAGCCCGCAGCAAGCCAGTCAGGGCATCATACTGAATCAGATTGAGCTTGGTCATAGCAATGCCGATGTGCTCCGACAGGCCGCGTAGAATCTCCTGGTCTTCCTGGCTGAAGCCTTCTTTAACCTCGTTCCCCGGGGAGACTTTGTTGTAAACTTCGACCACCCCAATGATCTGATCCTCATAGATAATGGGCACAGCCAGAATACTCTTCAGAGGTTCTTTCAAATTATGCTGATAGCGAATAGAAAATCTCTGATCCGAGGCCGGGTCGGCCAGATTGATCTCCAGTCCGTAGGTGGCGACAGCCGAGGCGAAGTCAGGTGCTTTCATTCTGGCCACATATCTGAAAGTTTCCGGATGGGTGATAAAAGTATCATCCCAGATTATTGGTTTAAGATGCTTCCCCAGGGTTTCGTTCTCTTCAATCAGATAAATGGTCAGGCCTCTGGCTTCTAATAATTCCTTTATTTCAGGCACCACGCCCAGCAGGCTGCCGACATCATTAGCCGAATAAATTTTTCTGATAATGTCTTCTGTTTTTTGCCGTTCCTTTTGTGACCAGATATAGCGGGCCTCAATCGAGATGCGCTTTTCAAGTTCCCGCAAATAATTCTGATTGATCAGCTGTTTTATTTCAGTGATCTGCCTGAAAATTTCCTTAGTATTTCTGGCCGACATGGAAAGCGATTGCTGGAGTTCAGCCCACTCTTTTTTGATCCGGCTAACCTTGACTGCTCGCTGCAGCAACAGGCTAAGAATTGGCTCAAAGGACTGCCCATTTCTTTCCAGGACATAATCCAGATAATATTCCTGGGGCCAGCTCAGGAGCATCTGGTAAATCTGGGTCTCATCCTGGCCGATGATAATGACCGAAATGTCTTTGTTGATCAAGTCTTTCCAGCGGTCATAAGCGGCATAGGTGCTATCGACGACCATCACCCAGAAATCTTGATGGCTGATGAGAGCCGGGACTTCCTCTGGAGAGTTAGCCACGACCGGCAGGAACTCACGTTCACAGACTCTAACTATTCTTAGAGCTTGTTCTACTTCATGAACGAGAACAAGGACGCTTATCTGAGCCATGATGGCGGGAAGATGACTTTTCCCTGGGTCCTCCTAAATGACCTTAGAAACCTTAGCTTGCTTATAATCTACTTAAATTATTTTTTGGAGTCAACCTATTTTTTTTAGCAGGAAAAACAGGCGGGAAAAGGCGCTTTGGCCGGTCTTGGTATTTTTGAATAAGAGGAATTAGTATGCTATATTTTAGCTGTCTTAATTTTTCATCGGGAAAAAGACTGTTTTATGGTTAGAGTTAGATTTGCTCCCAGCCCGACCGGTCAGCTTCATGTCGGCGCCCTCCGGACAGCTTTGTTTAACTGGCTGTTCGCCCGCCAGCAGAAAGGAAGGCTGGTTCTGAGGATTGAAGATACCGATGTCAGCCGCTCTTCAGAAGAAATGACCAGGACTATTCTTGAAGCACTTAGCTGGATCGGCCTGGACTGGGATGAGGGCCCAATCTATCAATCGCAGCGCTTTGAGGTTTACCGCCGGGCGGCGCGCCAGCTGGTTTCTCATGGCCAGGCCTATTACTGCTTCTGTACCCCGGAAGAAATTGACAGGCGGCGGGAGGAAGCTAAGGCCCGGGGCCAGCACTGGAAATATGACCGCGAGTGCCTTCATCTCCCGGCTGAGAAAAAAGATGAGCTCTTAAAAAAAGGAGTGCCGGCGGCCATCAGGTTTTTAATACCAGCCGGCCTGACTGAGTTCGAAGATCTGATCCACGGACGCGTCTCTGTTGAAAATCAGAATCTTGAAGATTTTGTCCTGCTGCGGAGTGACGGCTTTCCGACCTACCATCTGTCAGTGGTAGTTGACGATCTTGAAGCCAGAATTACCCATGTGATCAGAGGCGATGATCATATCACCAATACTCCCAAGCAAATTCTGCTCTACCGGGCTTTTCAAGCCGAGCTGCCCAGGTTTGCTCATTTACCACTGATCCTCGGGCCTGACCGGAAGAAATTGAGCAAAAGACATGGCCACACTGCTGTTCTGAGTTTTCGTGACCAGGGTTATCTTCCTCTGGCCTTTTTCAATTTCATGGCTCAGTTGAGCTGGTCACCAGGCCGCGAAGAAAAACTTTATAGCCGGGAAGAAATGATCACTGAATTTTCACTTGAGCATATAAGCAAGGGCAGCCCGGTCTTTGACCTCAATAAGCTTCAGTGGCTGAATAGCCGTTTGATTAATGAGATGCCGGTGGCTGACCTGGTCAATGAAGTCCGTCCCTGGCTGGAGAAAAAAGACCTGTGGAAAGAGGTTTACCTTGAGGAAAAAAGGGACTGGTTGACAAAACTGGTCGGACTGGTCAGGCCGAGGAGCAGGACGCTGGTCGAACTGGCTGAGATGATGGCTCCTTTTATTTCCGGGCAGGTCGTCTATGATCCAGAAGCGGTCAAAAAATACCTGCTGGAGCCGGGGCTGGAAAAACTTCTTCCGAAGCTAAAAGAGGATTTTAAACGGATAGAGCCGTTTAAGGCTGCTGAATTGGAACAAGTTTTGCGGGCCAGAGCAGAAAAAGAAGGGGTGAAGGCGGCCGTTTTCATTCATGCTTTAAGAGTTCTGTTACTCGGCCGGTCGGTGGGGCCAGGGATTTTTGAGGTTCTGGAACTGATGGGGAAAGAAAAAACTCTGGCCAGGCTGGATAGCTTAGCTGAAGCCAGAAAAGCAATAGACAAACCAGGGGAGGTAAAAAATGGCTGAAAAAGAAAAGATAGCTTATAAACCTGTCCGGGCTCCGCGCGGCAACAGTCTGCATTGCCGGGGCTGGTCACAAGAAGCGGCTAGGCGGATGCTGATGAATAACCTCGATCCGGAGGTGGCCGAAAAGCCACAGGAACTAATTGTTTATGGCGGTACCGGAAAAGCTGCTCGTAACTGGGATTGCTTTCGAGCCATTGTCAGCAGCTTAAAAAAACTCGAGAACGATGAAACTCTGCTCGTTCAGTCGGGCAAACCTGTGGGTATCTTTAAAACCCACCTGGAAGCCCCGCGAGTCTTGATTTCTAATGCTATGCTGGTGCCAAAGTGGGCTACCTGGGATGAATTCCGGCGGCTGGAAGCTCTGGGCCTGACCATGTATGGCCAGATGACCGCCGGCAGCTGGATCTATATTGGGACTCAGGGTATTCTACAGGGCACTTTTGAAACCTTAGCCGCCGCTGCCAGGAAGCATTTTGGCGGATCGCTCAAGGGCAGACTGGTGGTCACCGCCGGCCTGGGTGGCATGGGTGGTGCCCAGCCGCTGGCCGTCACCATGAACGGGGGAGTGGCCATTATTGCTGAAGTTGATCCAGTCAGAATCAAGCGCCGTCTTGATACTAAATATGTTGACACCATGACTGAGAGCTTGGATGAAGCTTTGAAAATGGCTAACGAAGCCTGTAAAAAAGGCCAGCCGTTATCTATTGCCCTTCTGGCTAATGCTGCTGATCTTTTGCCTGAGCTGGTTAAGAGAGGAATTACGCCCGATGTTCTGACAGATCAAACCTCAGCTCATGACGAACTCAATGGCTATGTGCCTCGCGGGTTGCCTTATGAGGAAGCTCTCGAGCTGAGAAAAAATAATCCACAGGATTATATCCGCCGCTCCTACGAATCAATGGCAGCTCACGTTGAGGCTATGCTCGAACTTCAGAAAAGAGGGGCCAGAACTTTTGATTATGGCAACAACCTCCGCGGTCAGGCCCAAAAAGCAGGTGTGGAAAAAGCTTTTGACATTCCCGGTTTTGTTCAAGAATATATCAGGCCGCTTTTTTGCTTGGGGAAAGGTCCTTTTCGCTGGGTGGCCCTGTCTGGCAAGCCGGAAGACATTTATGCCACCGATGAGGCCGTGCTCAAGATGTTTCCTGAAGATGAGTCTTTAGCCAGGTGGATCAAAAATGCTCAGCAGAAGGTCAAATTTCAGGGGCTACCGGCCCGTCTCTGCTGGCTTGGCTATGGAGAAAGAGCGCTTTTCGGCGATGTAATAAATACCCTTGTTAAGAAGGGAAAAATAAGCGCCCCGATAGTTATTGGCCGGGATCATTTAGATACCGGTTCAGTTGCTTCGCCTAACCGGGAGACGGAAAAGATGAAAGATGGTTCGGATGCGATTGCTGACTGGCCGATCCTTAATGCTCTGCTTAATGCGGTCAATGGGGCTTCCTGGGTGTCGGTTCATCATGGCGGCGGAGTCGGAATTGGGCTGTCTATTCATGCTGGCATGGTGATCGTGGCCGACGGTTCAGCCGCCATGGCTAAGCGTCTCGAACGTGTCCTGACCGTTGATCCCGGGATTGGTGTTGTCCGCCATGCTGATGCCGGTTATGAAGAGGCTATCGCCTGTGCCCGCCGGAATAAGATTAAAATGCCCTGTTTGCCGAAAAAATCAGCTAAATAAAAAGATGAAGGCCGGTTTAGCTTCAGGATAAAAGCTTTAGCAACCGGTATTCAGGCTCAAAGATCAGTTTTTTAGGTTTTATAGCTGTTTCCAGGGGAATGAGTTTAATCTCTTCATCTTTCAGAGCGACACATTTATCAGTTTCCCCGGCCAGAAGAGCTTCCACAGCGGCACTGCCCAGCTTGGCTCCAAGCAGGCGGTCAATAGCTGTCGGGCGGCCGCCTCGCTGGATATGGCCGAGGACGGCGATTCTGGTCTCGAGCCCGGTCAATAAAGTGATGGCCGTCGCCACGTCCTGGGCCCGGGCTTTGCCCTCAGCCACAATAATAATCCAGCTGACCTTGCCCTGAGCGTTTCCGGCTTGAATCTCCCGGCAAATTTCATTGAGGTCAAAGTCCTGTTCGGGCAGGATGACATCTTCACAGCCGCCGGCTAATGCCACTTTCATGGCAATATAGCCACAATCGCGGCCCATGACTTCCACCACAAAAATCCTCTCCAGACTGGTAGCGGTGTCACGAATCTTATCCAGGGCATCCAGGGCGACATTGACGGCGGTATCAGCTCCCAGACATTGATCAACCTGATTAACATCATTGTCAATCGTAGCTGGCAGGCCGATTACCTGAACTCCATATTGAGTTGCCAGGATATGTGCTCCGGTTAGCGAGCCATTCCCACCGATAACTATTAAACTATCAAGCTTATATTTTTCAATCGTTTTGGCTGCCTGGTCCTGGCCTTCCCGGGTCAGAAACCTTTCGGAGCGAGCCGACTTCAGAATGGTTCCACCCAGATTGATGATGCCGGATACCGCCCGGCGATCAAGGGGGCGCAGCTCGCCGTCAATCAGCCCGTCATAGCCCCGCAGTATGCCAAAAACTTCAGTCTCCTTACCCGTCGCTGTTCTGACCACAGCTCTTAAAGCAGCATTAATCCCGGCGCAATCCCTGGTTATAATTCCAAAACGCTTGGCCATAGGCTTTACCTCAATTATCAAATCCATTGAATGTTACCAGAAAAAGACCAGGCTTTAAAGACCGGGCCGGGACTGGTTCTGAGCGGCAGCCTGTCTGGAAAGATAATTTATTCCAGCTGACCTTTCATATATCTTAGATATTCTTCTGCCCGCTCCGGTGGCCGGGTAAAATGGCTGACCACAACTACGGCTATAAAAGACAGAATAAAAGCCGGGACATATTCGGCGATAGCCGCTCTAAGAGAAGGTATAAGATACCAGACAATTTCGGTCACCGACCCGACCAGAATTCCGGCGATGGCTCCTTCTTTGGTCGTCCTCTTCCAGTAGAGCGAGAGGAGGATAGCCGGTCCGAAAGCTGCGCCCAGGCCGCCCCAGGCAAAAAGGACAAGATAAAAAATAAGTTTATCCCCATAGGCAGCCAGGAAAATAGCAATGACAGAGACCAGCAGGGTGACCAGCCGGCTCCACCAGACCAGTCTTTTTTCCGGAATCTGGCGCCCGGCAGCTAAAATCTTCTGGTAAGCATCCCGGACCACAGCCGAGGAAGCGACCAGCAACTGGGAAGAGGCGGTGGACATAATGGCGGCAAAAATAGCAGCGATGGTCAATCCAAAAAGAAAAGGATGGAGATGCTCGGAACCGAGCAAAGGATAAACGTTCTCTGGATCCTGGCTGGGCAGGTTGGCGGCACTCTGATAAATAGCCCGCCCGGCCAGCCCGATAAAAATAGAACCCCAGCCCATCAGCACATTCCAGACAGTCCCGATGAGGCCTGTCTGATTGAGCTTTTCCGGGTTCTCAATGCTCATATATTTATTCAAGATGTGAGGATTACCGGGAGAACCAAAGCCGATACCCAGAAAACCAATTAAGGCCCCGACCGACAGGGCCAGGGGATCGAGGTAGCCAGGAGATATATCTTTCAGGCTGCTCAGAAGCTTAGCCAGCCCGCCAAACTGAACAATGGCGATAATGGGCAGAATCATCAGGGCAAAAATCATGAAGATGCCCTGAAGCATATCAGTCAAACAAACAGCCAGAAAGCCGCCCAGGACCGTATAAAAAATGACAATCCCGGCCGTAATCAAGATACCCTGCTGGTGAGTTACATTAAAGCTGGCCGAGAGAGATTTTCCTCCAGCACTGAACTGAGCGGAGACATAGGCGGTCATAAAAATTAGAATAGGAATCAAAGAAACCAGCCGGAGCAGATGCCGCTGGTCATCAAATCTTGACTCCATATAATCCGGAATGGTGATATCGCCCTTTTTGCCAGTAAAATAACGTAATCTTTTCCCGGCGAAAACAAACATAAAGAGTTCAACCAGAACATAGCCAACGACTGACCAGACAGCTGAGACGCCGCGGGTAAAAGCCATGCCCGAAACTCCGATGAGCAGCCAGGCCGAACGGCCGGAAGTGACGGCTGACAGAGCGACCACAAAGGATTTCATCTTGCGGCCGCCGAGGAAAAACTCTCCTATTCCGCGGGAGGAGAAATGGGTGGTAATGAGGCCAACGGCTACCATCATAATGACATAAAGCAAAAAGGCAACCAGAGCCCAGGGACTGGTCTGAACACCAAGAACGTTCATTTTGACCCTCCTTTATTAAGGGTCAGAATAAAGGCTAAAAGAATAATAGCAGCCGGCAAAATAAACAGGGCAAAAATGGTAGCAAACATAGCCGACCTCCTTTACTTTAAGCCAAATAAAATATCACAGAGACAAGCCGCCTGGCAATAATCTTCTGGCGGATGGGTCTGATCTTTCTCCGGGCAGAAATAAGATTAAAGCTCAATACTAAAGACGGTCCGGAGGTCAGATTTTGGTGGCATAAAGCCTCTGGTTATGTTATTAATAAAGACTGCCTTGATTTTTGAGGAGGCTTTTTATGAAGGATAAGAAAATGTTAGTCTTTAGCCTGGCTTTAGTTACTATTGGTCTGGGGCTGGTGCTGGCGGCTTGCCGCCAGCCGGCCCAAGAAAAAATCATTTATCCTCAGACCAAAAAAGTAGAGGTGGTTGATGATTATTCTGGCACGAAAGTACCCGATCCCTACCGCTGGCTCGAAGATGATAATTCAGAGGAGACCAAAAAATGGGTCGAAGAGCAAAATAAGATAACTTTCGCCTACCTGGATAAAATCCCTTACCGGCAGAGAATAGGTGAGAGATTAAAAGATCTCTATAATTACCCGCGTCTTGGACAACCTTTTAGAGCCGGAGAATATTACTTCTTTTATAAGAATGATGGGCTTCAGAATCAGTCGGTGATTTATGTTCAAAAAGGCCTGGATGGTCAGCCTGAGGTCTTTATTGATCCCAATCAACTGTCTCCGGACGGAACCATTAGAATCGGGCTGGCCGGTGTTTCTACCGATTTCAAATATATGGCCATCGCCCGGTCTGAAGCCGGTTCGGACTGGTCCGAAATAAGAGTGATGGAAATCGCTGGCAAAAAGGAACTGCCTGACCTTATTCGCTGGGTAAAATTCTCAGCGGCGGCCTGGTATAAAGACGGCTTTTTCTACAGTGGTTACGATCAACCGGCTGCCGGTCAGGAGCTTAAGGCCCGCAATGAATATCAGAAGATTTTCTATCATAAACTCGGCGATCCTCAGGAAAAGGATCAGTTGATTTATGTAGATAAAGAACATCCTTTAAGATATGTCAGCTTGGGAGTGACTGAGGACCAGAAATACGGAATTCTGGTGATTTCAGCCGGAACCTCGGGCAATGAAATTCACTGGAAAGATTTAAACCAGGAAAAGTCGGCTTTTAAATTGTTGATTCCTGGCTTCGACTATGACAGTGAAGTCATTGATAATCTTGGTGACAAGTTTCTGGTCAGGACCAATATTGACTCTGCCAATTACCGGCTGGTACTGGTTGATCCAGCTAAACCGGCTAAGGAAAACTGGCAGGAAATTCTGCCGGAAAAGCCCCAGGTTTTAACAGCGGCCGCTACGGCTGGTGGTTACCTTTTCGCGACTTACCTTCAGGATGCTCAGACCAAAGTTTTCCAGTATAAGCCCGACGGCCAGCTGATTCGCGAAATTGAATTACCGGCCATTGGCACCGCGGCTGGCTTTGGCGGCTGGCGGGATGATAAATTTATTTTCTATACTTTTAATTCTTTTAACTACCCGCCAACCATTTACAAGTATGATCTGGCGACAGGAAAATCTGAGATTTTTAATCAGCAACAGGTCAAATTTAATCCTCAGGATTATGAAGTCAAACAGGTTTTCTACACCAGCCGCGATGGGACTAAAGTTCCGATGTTTATAGTTTACCGGAAGGGCCTGGTCTTAAATGGCAAAAATCCAACTTTTCTGACTGCTTATGGTGGTTTTAATATCAGTCTGCTGCCAGGCTTTAATCCTTCGATTGTTCCCATTCTGGAAAATGGAGGAGTCTTTGCTCAACCCAATATCCGGGGCGGCGGAGAGTATGGGGAGAACTGGCATCGAGCTGGGATGCTGGAAAACAAGCAAAATGTCTTTGATGATTTTATTGCTGCAGCTGAATATTTGATCAAAGAAAAATACACCTCGCCTAAATACCTGGCCATTTCGGGAGCCTCAAACGGTGGGTTGCTGGTGGGGGCGGCCATGACTCAGAGACCTGAATTGTTTGGTGCGGCTTTTCCGGCAGTTGGCGTCATGGATATGCTTAGATACCACAAATTTACGGTCGGCTGGGGCTGGATGGTTGAATATGGCTCAAGCGATGATCCGGAACAGTTCAAGTATCTGATTAGATATTCGCCGCTCCATAATATTAAAGACGGGGTCTGCTATCCGGCGACAATGGTGACGACAGCTGATCATGATGACCGGGTGGTCCCTGCTCATTCCTTTAAATTTGCGGCCACTCTGCAGGAAAAGCAGGCCTGTAATAATCCGGTGCTGATCCGGATTGAGACCAGATCCGGCCACGGCTCGAGCAACATCACCAAGGCCCTGGACGAACTGACTGACGAATATTCCTTTATGTTTAAGATTATGGGGGTAAAGCCGGTTTATGAATGAGAGAAAAAAAGAAAAGCAGGAATAGGGAAGCCAGTGGTTAGCTGAGGATCAGTCCAAAAATCTCAGGCCGCAGCTTGCTATCAGTCTTTTTATGAATTAAAATCAAAATAAGCAAGGTAATTCAGGTTTAGAGGAGAGATTGACATGAGAAGAAAAGCAATGTGTTTGGCCATCCTGTTGCTGGTTTGTCTATCGGCCGGCCTTCTTCAGGCTCAGGAGAAAAAGTTGGGGTTGGGTATTATCCTGGGAGAACCGACCGGTGTTATTGTCAAATACTGGACTGGTAGCCGCACAGCTTTTGATATTGCTGGTTCCTGGTCATTTTCCGGAGAGGATTCTTTCCATCTTCACGCTGATTATCTTTTCCACAACTTCAATCTTTTTAAAGTAGAAAAAGGCAAACTGCCCTTTTATTATGGCATTGGGGCCCGGTTAAGCCTGCAGAATGAGACGAGATTTGGCATAAAATTCCCCTTGGGCCTGAGCTACATCTTTGAAGATACTCCCCTTGACATCTTTTTTGAAATCGGTCCGGTCATGGATTTAATTCCAGATACAGAAATTCATGTTCTGGGCTTTATCGGCTTTAGGTATTATTTTTAATCAGCCTGTCAGCCTTTTTATTAATTACTCTTTTGGACTATTTTCATTTCCAAACTGTCACTTTAAAAAGGCGGTAGTTAATATCAAGCAATTGTCAGTCAGTTCTTAGTCAATTTAGTCAATTGATAGACAATGTTTTTCCTGACCGGTGGCCCTGGCAACTCTGTAAGCAGATCTTGAGTGTCCACTAAATGTCCGCTATATGCAATCGATGGGCAATCAATAGGCAATTGAGGCAATGAGAGAGTAATAACCTAAGGAACTGCCGGTCACGTTTTGCTCCTTTTCCTAATAATTCGTTCAGGCTCAATTATCTTAAATCGACTGTCTTCATTCCCTGGGCTCAGGCCTAACTGGCGTTTAATACGGGATCAATTAAATCTGGCCTGAATAAAAAAATGAGTGGAAATTTGGCTGAAAAAGTTTAAAATTTTCCACAAGTCTTATTTAGACCTGAGGAGGCTATTAGTGCTGACCATAGCTGAGCAAATAATTCTGACGCTCCTGGTTCTGGCCACGGTGGTGGTCTTCTTTATCCCGGTTATCAAACGGATCTGGATTATCGCCTCCTGCCAGTCTGAAAACCGCTTTGACTCGCTACTCGAGAGATTTTTTTACACCCTTTTCCGCGTGATTCTCCAGCTCTGCACCCTCCGCAACGAAAGAATCTGGACCGGTCTGGCCCATGTCATGATTTTTTATGGTGCCCTGGCCTTTGACACCATGACCATTAACCATGTGCTCGAAGGCTATGTGGATGGCTTTTATCTCTTCGGGTCGTCTGCTTTTGGGCTGGTTTTTTCAGCCTCGGTTGATGCCTTTGCCATTACCGTGCTGGCTGGCATCTGCTTCTTTGCCTTTAAGCGGTTTGTGCTCAAACCAAAAGCCTATAATACTTCGCCTTTTGATTCAGTTTTGATTTATAGTTTTATTTTCCTGGTAACGGTGACTTATCTTTATTATGAGGCCATCCTGGTGGCCAGTCATCCAGGAGAAGCCCGCTGGGCCTGGCTCAGTCAATTCATTGTGTCAAACCTTGGACTGGCCGACCTTTCTCCAGCAGCTTTAGGTCTAAATTTAAAAATCTCTTACTGGCTTCATACCCTGGCTGTTTTTTCTTTTATCGCTTATGTACCGCACTCCAAGTATTTCCATATGTTTGCCGGGCCGGTTAATCTCTTTTTTAGAAAGCATGAGCCTTCCGGAACAATTAAGGCCATTGATCTTGAGACGGCGGAAAATTTTGGAGCCGGGAAGGCCACTGATTTTACCTGGAAGGATGCCCTTGATTCTTTCTCCTGCGTTGAGTGCGGACGCTGCCAGGATGTCTGTCCGGCCTTTTCGAGCGGCAAGACTCTATCGCCAAAAATGATTATTTATAATCTGGAGAAACATTTTCTGGCTTCTTTCGGGCCGATTAGAAAAAGGAAAAAAGGAGAGCTCAAGCGGCTGGTGCCGGAGGTCTTTAGTGAAGAGGAGATCTGGGCCTGCACCACCTGTGGTGCCTGTCTTCATGTTTGTCCTTTTGAAATTGAACATCCGAAAAAATTAATTGATCTCAGGCAGAATCTCGTCCTGGCCGAGGGCAAGTTTCCGGCTCAACTGCGTGATTTTTTCCATCACCTGGAAAGTCAAGCTAATCCATGGGGACTGGCGGCTGGCAGTCGGATTGATTGGGCAAAAGGCCTGAATATTAAAACTGCCGCCGACAAGCCATCCGCTTCATTCCTGCTCTGGACAGGCTGTTTTGGCGCCTACGATGAGCAGGGGAGAAAGATTGCCCGGGCGATGGCTACTATCCTTAAGGCCGCTGGTCTTGATTTTGCTGTCCTCGGAAATGAGGAAAAATGCTGCGGCGATTCAGCCAGAAGATTAGGCAATGAATATCTCTTTCAGACTCTCGCTATTGAGAATCTAAAAACTCTGGCCAGATACCGGATTAAAAATATAATTATCTTCTGCCCTCATGGCTACAATACCTTAAAGAACGAATATCCAGCTTTGATTGACTTACCAGGACTATTTAATGAGGAAGAAAAAGAGTTTTTGAAATCCATCCGGATTATCTCTCATGTAGAATTTCTGGCCAATTTATTGGCGAAGAAAAAATTGCCTTTAAAGAAAGCCGAAGCCGAAAATCAGGTGGTCTACACTTATCATGACGCCTGCTATTATGGACGGCACAATGGGTTGTTTGATGAGCCGCGCCAGGTGCTGAGGGAAAGCGCCGGCGAAGGGCTAAAAGAGCTTCAGAACTCCCGTGAGCACAGCTTCTGCTGCGGAGCAGGCGGGGGTCTGATGTGGCTGGAGGAAAAGCCAGGTCAGCACGTCAATCACCTGAGAGCTCAAGAAATAATTCAGAGCGGCAGCGACCTGGCTGCTACTTCCTGTCCTTTCTGCCTGACCATGCTTCAGGATGGATTGCGGGATAAAGGGGCTGACCATATAAAGGTTATGGATGTAGCTCAGATTGTGGCCTCCAATCTGGATGTGTCTGAACAGAGCTGATAACCCGGGCCGGTTGCTATCAACTCTGAAATCGGTTATAAATAATACAATGCGCCTGTAGCTCAGCTGGATAGAGCGACGGACTCCGGATCCGTAGGTCGCGCGTTCGAATCGCGCCAGGCGTATTTTTTGTCCGAAAAGGGAATGGGGTTATATAAAAAAAGGGGAGGCGATTTTTACCGCCTCCCCTTTGTGTTCAGCTCAACTCAGAATGAGTATCTGACACCGAGCCTGAAGATTCTGGGATCAGTTAAAGCAGTTGCTTCACCGAACCGGACAATGTTAGGAGTACCACTGATAGTGATAGTGGTCGGGCTGCTGGAAGTTGCGTGAACAGAAGTAGCTATAGCCACATTGGTGGCATTAAAAATATCACAGAAAATACCAAACTGCCCAATTTTAGCTGGCAGACGGAAAGTCTTTTCCACTCTCAAATCGACCATGGTTAACCAGGGCAGGCTTCGGGTGCCACGTTTTTCAGCCCAGACACTGGTGTTGCCCTGAGCAAGGGATAATCCCAGATCCAGGCTTCTAACTGTTCGGGCATAGCGCTGCCCATCGAGAGCCCGGTAATAGGCACTGATCATAATACCCCAGGGGCCTTGCCACATAGCCTGCACTTTAAACTGATTGCGTCTTTCAGCGCCAAAGTTGCCCAAGGCATTAACATGAGCGTTAGGGTTATCGAAATAAGATTGACCGGACCAGCTATCATCAAAATCAGTGCCAATTAACCCTCTCGATTTTTGCCAGACATAGGAAACCATGGCAGACCAGCGATGGGAAAATCTCTTATTCAAGGTGACTTCAATACCATCGTAGTCTCTATGAGCACCAGGAGGATTGGTAACAAATTCTCTAGAGGCGGTTGTCAGATCGACTCTATTCCAGAACGTGACCTGTTTATTATTATAAGGGTCGGTTGTGGATACTGGCGCATATGTAAACCACAGTGATGGGTTAAAAATAGCATCATGTCCGTTCTCGTCATATAGCTCTCTATAAAGATCCAGGTCGAAGGCATTTATATTGACATCTTCTATAAGATTCCGGTCCCACTTGTGGATATATCTTACACCCAGCCTGGTATCAGTTAAAATTTCTCTTTCTATCCCAATGGTAAATTCGTCAAGATAAGGCGATTTGATATCTGGATCCATCTCTGCCCCGGCTGTCGCACTGAAACTATACATTAACCTATCTTCATCAGGTATGGGTTTTCCAGTTCCGTCGTTAATGTAATGGACCCGCCAGGAAATAAAACTATTGGGATTAACGGTGGTAAACCATTGAATGATATTGGCCACATAATACCGGCTGAAGCTAACCTTAAGAGCTGTCTTTCCGTCTCTGGTCAGGTCGAAGGAGGCGCCGAGACGTGGAGCTATAGTATTCCAGACAAGTGGCTTGAACGATTCAGTTACTCTCGGATCATAGGTAACGCCTTGATATACTACCGGTTCCCTTTCCATTCCCTGGACCGGAATGATTCCTTCCTGATGGTCAAACCTGAAACCAATGTTCAGGGTTATCCAGGAAGCAGGCGACCAGTTATCCTGGACGAAGCCGGCAATAACTAATTTCCGGTCTTTTCTGGTGAAGTCCAGGTAGTGAGTCATATAAGGATAGGTGTTGTTGAAAATTATTTCTCCAGTCGAGGTCGTTGGCTGGTAATAAAATGGGCCGTAGCCAAATTCGTCACGATTGTGTCGTCGATAACGGCTGTCCCAGGAATATTCAAACTCAATCCCACCCTTAAACTCATGACGGCCAAACCACTCATCGACGAAATAGGTGGCATCGGCCAGCGCCTGGAATCTATTTCTCGAATAAATATCATCATAACCATAACTACCACTGTAATGGCGAGTAGTGCTGTCGTAAATACTCACCTGATCATTTTTAGCAGTTAGATTCAAAGCATAGTCCATATAGGCAGCTTTCAAATTCATATACAGGTTCGGATTGAAGAAATGAGTCAACTGGAAGTTATAGGTATAGATGGGAGTGGTTTGCTTCCAGGTGGTATCGACTGTCTGTGAGATTGAAGCGCCGCGGTGATTCCTGACATAATCAGAAAAATTGAAGGACAGAACTATTCTATCTTTTTGGGTAGCTTGAATAGTCAACTTAACAAAAGGCATCGGCCTCTTATAGTCAAGTGGCTGCTGGGTCGGCTGATCCCAGGGATAGCCTAAAACATATTCCTGGCTCTTCTGTAAGGAAAAATTGGCAAAAAACCAAATTTTATCCTTAATTATTGGTCCACCCAGATTGACAGCCGGCTCATATTCATAATCAAAACCACCGGTTGCACCTTCGAAAATTGTACCTTTGGTGTTCGTGCTTTGCATGTCATTGTTTCGATAGTAAAAGCTGGCCGAGCCGCTGAACTTGTTGCCGCCTGACCTGGTTACTACATTGACAACTCCGCCGCGGACACTTCCATATTCAGCTGGCAGCCCACCTGTCTGGATGGACAGTTCTTCCATGACATCCATGCCAAAACTTCCGGCCTGAGTCCCGGTTACCGGATCTGTTATGTTAACCCCATCGATATTATAAGTGTTGTCTCTTTCGCTGCTTCCATGGACGATGCCCGAGCTAACACCGGGTGCCATGTTGAAAAATGTTCCGAGATTACGAGCGGCTGGCAGGTTCTGTAGTATTTCCCTGGTCATGCTAGCCGTCATCGTAGTTCTCTGAATATCAACAGTCGGGGCTTGCCCGGTGACGACAACGCTCTCTTCAACAGCAGATTGTTCAAGAGTCGCATCCAGAGTCGTGTTGACACCGACATTGACCTGGATACCTTCACGGACAAGTGTTTTGAAACCAGGAAGCTTAAAGGTCACAGTGTAATTGCCAGGTGGCAGAGCTGGAAAACGATAGTGTCCACGTTCATTGGTGACTATTTCCATAGAAGGGAGAATAAGGGCCGGTGAACTGATAGAGACGGTTACGCCGGGAAGAGGTTGTTTTTCCTGATCATAAACAGTACCATTTAAGTTACCCGTCTGGGTGATCTGGGCAACTGCCGGAAAAGCAAAGATGATGAGCATAATTAATAAACTTAATGCCTTCTTACCCATTTGATCCTCCTCATAAAATTTTGTTTCTTTGCCTATGCCCCAAAAATTAATTGCTGCCCTGAAATGTTTTTGTTATAGATAGCCCCCTTTTTCTCACCTCCTTTGCTTAAATCTAATTTTTTTTTAGATTTTACCCCTCAAGTTCTAATCCATATTTAAAAGATGCATAATTCATGCCAGAATCAACCTGATATTAAGTCATTAATTATCAATAAGATAAGATAAATATGGCAAATTAAAGTTTAAATAATTCGTCCAAAAAATTGAATAAAATCCAAAGGTTTGGATCAGGCCAAAATAAAAATATAAATTTACTTCATCAGTGACTTTTTTTAATCGGTCAGTGAGATTCTTGCGCCTTTGGAAAGAAAGGCAGGCGGGTTTGACACTTGAAGATTATTTGATTAATCTGTTAATAAAAATAACAGAGGGAAAAGAAAATGAGAAAAGGGGCAGGAAATCTGGCCCAGTCCCTTAGAGGCTATCTATTCGATGGCTACTTTAGTGGATTGGTATCATTTCTTTTTTTGGCTTTCTTTTTGGCTTCAGTGGTAGTAGAGGTTGGGACGGCTGAAACCCGGCCATCTATTACCTCGGAAAGACCGGCTGAGACCTCTGACGCCTTCTTTTTCATTTTCGCCGACAAGCAGCCTGATCCGGACAAGCAGCCTCGATTTCACCAGGTTTTGCGCGTGGTAGATGGGGATACGCTTGAAATTGAATCAATTGGAGAAGTCAGGCTAATTGGTGTTGACACCCCGGAGCTTTATCACCCTCTCAAACCGGTTCAATTTTTTGCCAGAGAAGCTTCTGATTTGGTGATAGAGCTGGTGTCTGGCCTGTCTGTCAGGCTTGAATCTGACCGGGAAAAGAAAGACAAATACGGGCGGACGCTGGCTTATGTTTATCTTCCAGACGGTCGCTGTTTAAATGAAGAGATTATTCGCCGCGGCTATGGGTTTGCCTACACCAGGTTTCCCTTTAAATATTTAATGAAATACCGCCAGCTGGAAGCCCGGGCCAGAGCTGAAGGGCTTGGTCTGTGGGCCAATCAGGGCCTGGATGAGTTCCAATGGATTATCAGCCAGGGGAGTGTTCCCTACGAAATCTTTGAAATGGCCAATAACTGGTGGGGAATAAGATTCAAACAATATGTTAAAATCAGGTTGAACTCAGAACAATTATCGAAGGAAATAAACAATCTCAGGCAATGGACCAATGAATTTTCTGACAGCGATTTGAAGAAGACCCTTTTGAGTCATGGCTGGCTGGAGGTTAAGGAGTGAAGAGAACACAGGCCATTATTTTAGCCGCAGCCCTGCTTTTTGCCTGTCTGTCTGCCGTCCTCCTCTTCCCTCAAGAGAAGCCTGAAAAAGAAATTTCCTGGGAAGAGGCAGCCAATTATTATGGACAAACGGTCTGGGTGAGAGGGAAGGTGGTAGCGGCTAACAACACCGGCAAAGTCTGCTTTCTTAACTTCCACCGCAACTGGAAAAGATATTTTACAGTGGTTATTTTTGCCAGCTCTTTTTTCCATTTCCCCGAACCGCCGGAAAAGCTTTATTTAAATAAGGAAATCAGGGTTTACGGCCGCCTCAAAGAATATCAGGGCAAGCCCGAAATAATCGTTGAGTCGCCCGATCAGATAGAGATTATCAAATAGGGCAGACTGCTTTTTTGTTTTTCTTGAGATACTGTTGATGATACTCTTCGGCCCGGTAGAAATGGCTGAAGGGCACAATCCCGGTCACTATTTGGCCGTGATAACGCCCGCTGGTCTGAAGCTCATCTTTGACTTTTTCGGCTATCTGCCGTTGCTCTTCATTATGATAAAAAATGGCTGAGCGGTAATTGGTGCCAACATCGGGCCCCTGACGGTTAAGCTGGGTCGGGTCATGAAGAGCAAAAAACTGACGGACAAGCTGTTCATAGCTGACGACCTGCGGGTCGAAGACCACCTGAACAGCTTCAGCATGGCCTGTTTTCCCCGAGCAAACCTGTTCATAAGTGGGATTAGCTGTTTTCCCGCCACTATAGCCAACAACAGTTGAGATAACACCTTCTATCTGACTGAATCTCTCTTCAACTCCCCAGAAACAACCGGCGGCAAAGGTAGCAACTGGCGGGAGTTCTTTGGCCGCCTCTTCTTTTGGCTTAAAGTTAAGAGCAGCCGAATTTATACAGTAATGCTTGCCTCCTGGCGCTGGCCCATCGTCAAATAGATGTCCAAGGTGAGCTCCGCAGGTGGCACAGGTCACCTCGATGCGGTGAAGGCCAAAAGAAAAATCATCTTTATACTCCAGGTTAGCCCCGGTTAAGGCTTCTTTGAAACTCGGCCAGCCGCTGCCGTGGTCATACTTGTCATCCGATTTAAAAAGAGGAGCATCACAAGCGGCACAAAAATAAACCCCTTCTTCCCAGAAGTCATTATATTTTCCACTAAAAGGCGGTTCGGTAGAACACTTGAACATCACTTTATATTGTTCGGGAGTGAGTTCTTTTTCCCATTCTTCTCTGGTTTTATTGACTTTTTTCACCGGTTTATCTCCTTGAGCCTGGCTGAGGGCAGATGCTTCTCCCCGGTAGGCCAGAGCATTTAAGCCTTTCCAACCCGCCCAGGCCAGCAGGAAACTCAACCCGAGGATTATAACTTTTTGATAGAATCTGGTCATCTGACAGCTCCTGCCCAAAAAATACTACTAAATTAGTATACATTAAGGATAGAGTTAAAGTAAGAGGCTTATTTCAACTTTATATTTATATTAACTGGCGGGTAATGACCGGCCGGATGGTGCTATTCATATGACAGGCAGACGCCAACTGCTCCCAGACCATTGTGGACGCCAACAACCGGCGAAGCCTCTTCGATAAAGCTCACTGGGCGGCCGGTGATGAGTTCAATTTCCCGGGCATAGGCTTCAGCCCTGGGGCGGTGACCGGCGTGGACGATCGAAAAAGAATGAACAGGATGAGCTGCCTGCTTTTTTCTTATCATCTTAAGAATCTTTTTGAAGTTCTGCCGCCGGCTGAAGGATTGTCTGCAGGGAACAGCCTGGCCGAGTTTATTGATAGTAATAATTGGCTTGATGTTGAGCAATTTAGCCAGTAAACCCTTCATTGGACTGACCCGTCCACCTTTGACCAGATATTTAAGGGTTTTAATGTCAACCAGAATTTCAGTTTTGGCTACCAGCTCTTCGGCCTGGCGGGCCAGTTCATCCACATCCTGACTATCTGACCAGTTTTCGAGCAGGCGCTCAACAATGAGGCCGAAAGAGCCTGAAATGTGGCGGCTGTCAACTATTCTTATTTTTTTCTCCGGAAATTTTTCAGCCACCGCTTTGACCAGGTTATAGAAGCCGGACAGGGCACTGGAAATGGTCAGAACCAGAATGGAGTCATAATGACTGCTCAGAAAGGAAAACCAGTTTTCTATGGTCTTCGGCGAAGGCTGGGCGCTGCCGGGCATTATTTCCTCTTCGGCCAGCATCTTATAAATTCTCCGGGGAGAGATGGTCAACTTATCGAGGAAAACATGATCCTTGATATTTAAAAGAAGCGGAATAACCACCACCTGATTCTCTTCAAGGAGTGAGGCTGGCAAATCACAGGAAGAATCTACTACCAGAGCAATTTTTCTTTTTGGCCTGAAGCTTATTTCCGACTGAAGCTTCATGTCTTCTACTTTGGGCTGAACAATTGTGCCCAGGTTTTTAAGGGCCTCAAACAATTCCTCCGGCTCGTTGGTATGAACATGAAACCGTACTCTTGTTTCGGAGCCACCGGTTATGGCTGAGTCGCCAGCTTTAACCACTATGTTTTTTATCTGATTAAAGTCCAGATTATCGCCGGTGAGCAGAGCCTCAGTGCAATAACGGAAGGGGATATCCTCTTTGGGCTGGTGGAGAGCTTCCCCGAATTCAATCTCCGGCATTTCCTGGTTTAAGACATCTTTCAGGCTGCCCTGATGAATGAAATTTACCACGCCTTCAATAAAATCCACAAAGCCCTTAGCTCCGGCGTCAACTACCCCGGCTTTTTTCAGGGCTGGCAGCCTTTTAGGCGTTTCCTGGAGAACCTGCTTAGCCCGGTCAAGAGAATGATGAAGCAGCTCATGGAAATCAGAAAAACGGTGACGGCTCTGGTAGATCTCTTCAGCCCACTCCCTGATAAGGGTCAGAATTGTGCCTTCCTGAGGGCGGGCAGTGGAACCATAAGCATAGCGAACAGCATTTTTAACCGACTCACCGAAGCGGACGGCGGAAATTCTCAGATCATTGCCCAGTTCCCGGCTCAGTCCGTAGATGTACTGGGCGAAGATCAAGCCAGAGTTTCCCCGGGCGCCAGTCAGAGCGGCTTCGGCTATCGAATTAAGCGATTCTTTAGCCGAGCGGGAAGGACGGGCCTGTTCGGCAATGGCTTTCATGGTCGAAGCCAGGTTGGTCCCGGTATCGCCATCGGGGACGGGATAAACATTTATTTTATTGAGGTAAGCAAAATCCTTGATAACCGCCTGACCGCCTGCCAGAAAAGCCAGATATAACCTCCGGCCATCAAGATATTTTATTTTCATGTCTGATATTTGTCCTTTATTAGGCTGCTTTCTTGACCGCTGTCTGTTGTCCTTGTTTAGCTGCTGAGCTTTAAGCTGTTTATTCTACCAGAATATTGTTGTTTTGGCCAGAAATCGACATTCTAAAGTTGCTTAGCAAAATGCTAGCGAATAACCTTGTAAACCTCACGCCAGGACCTGACACGAATCTTGTTCCCGTGAGTTACTGGCTGGGATAGGACCTCGCTTGGCGGTTCAGGTCCACCTTCTCCCGGTTGCGTATAGCTCTGAATAAAGACTTCACGCTTGGTCTCTCCTCCGACCTGCTTAGTTGCACCAATCGTTACTGCCGATCGTGCTTTCTGAAGTATGGCCAGCGAAGCTATTGTCTGACCGCTGGAGTTGGTTAAGGCCGAAACGCCTGCTCTTAACCCTGTTGTGTAGCGAGCATAAACCTTACCCGAGCCACCTAAGGTCAGACAGGGATTGATATTTTCAATTGAGCCGTTAATGGTGGCAATATAAATTATTCCATCGGAAATAACCGGATCAGCCCAGACTTTCTCACCAGTTGAGAAACTCTCTTTTCCCAGTCCTGGGTCAATTCCTAAGGCTTGGGCAAACGCTGATGTTCCAATAAACCAGGTGATAGTCTGGGTACTTCCGGTATCAGTCAGGCAGACAAAAGAGTAATCATCGGTGGGAGGTAAGCTCTCATCTCCTCCTGTGCCAAAGTAGATGTAAACCGAATTGCTTGACCGGTTAACTTCAATGGCTGGTTTGGTGATGATTGGATGCTTGTAGGGATCTCTATAGATGGAAGTTGGGTTCCAATTATTTGGTGTGTTAGTTGTATCGATTTTCCAGAGGCGGCCCAGCAGATCACCAAAATAGACAGCATCGACTGTCCCGTCGTTGTTCCTATCGGCCAGAGCCGGGCTGCCCGGAATAGTGTTCTGAATACCATAAGGACTGGCTGGCTCGGGAGAATCCTTTATCTTCTCATTGAACAGAACTTTTCCATCTTCTATATCCACGCAGTAGAAGTGGTTCCCAAGATCTACATCTGGATCGCCATCATTATCATAACCTGACGCGAAAAAGGCCACCCATCGGCCGTTGGGTAGCTTCCCGACTGCTGGGACAGACCAGGTTTCACCCGTCGAATCTGGGTCATTAAACTCCCAGAGTGGTTGCGGGTTACCGGGATCGGTCACATCAAGACAGAAATAGTACCAGCCATGATCCTTACCCCAGCCAGGTCCCTGGCCGCAGACAACTATCGTATGCCAGCTGCCGCCGAAGTAAGCATCGGCAATGGTCGCTGTGCCATCCACAAAGGAGTAGTGAACAAGATACTCACCGCAGGTAGCGTCTTTAACCCGCATCTTTTTGAGCTTATAAAGGAGGTTATTGGGAATGAAGGCCCATTGTTCTGTCAGGGTTTCGGGATCAAAGCAATGAAACATCCCATCGTTAGCTCCAACCAGAATACGGCGTGGGCGTTCGGCCTGGTTAGTTTTAAAGCTGTCATAACCTGTTCCCATCAGAGATGGATTCCCTTTGGGAGGTTCTAAAACCTGTGGCGAAGAATGGTTGATATCACCCAACTTCCAGGCCTGGTTCCGGCCAAGAACAAATTCAATGAGTGGTACAGACTCCGGGCTCTCCAGGCCCAGTCCGAGGTAAGGCTCGAGATTGGCCACATTGGAGGTTTTGAAGTCTAAACGGTCATTCATAATGCCATCGGCATCATGTGCTTCAGCTGTATAGACCTGGCGGCTGCTCCAGGACCTGCTGACCAGCAATTCACCGGCATCGGCCTTATTCAAAGCCCCGGCATCCTTGATTTCCTGAATTGTTGAGCCCTTAGAAGGCAGAAGTGTCAGGCTGGTGAGATCCCAGGACCGCAAATGGCCACGCCAGGTTGGAAACTCGAACGAAGCCGAGATAAGTACATCCTCTAAACCGCTATGGCTGCCATTAACCTCAACCTGGGTGAAGGCATGTGACGTCCTGGAATATTCCCGTTTGGTGATGTATTTGTAATTGAGACTCACATAAGTTACCCGGGGAGTTTTTGTGTCGTCACTATCAGGTCTCGTAAGGACGGCCCTCCAGCGAAGGAACCAACCTGGGGCTTTAAACCAGAACTCTACGCCTGGTGTCACCGGGCCTTCCCAGAGAGGATTGCCGTTATCATCATTAGAGTTTGACAGGTAATAAGTAATAATTGTTCCAGGTGGACGGTTGTCCATAACGTTTATCGTAGCTGAGACGACGGCATTATCAGAAGTAATGAACGAGCAAGGTAAAAGGTTCATCGAGTAAACATTACCTTCTCTGACATAGGTGGGGAAAGTTTCATTCATGAAGAAATAGCAATTCCGTGAGTCGTTGCCATCAGCTACAAAGAAGTCGAAGTCATCGTCATTATCGAAATCGCCAACTGCGCCAGAGTCAAGGTCGCCGGAAGAGGACACCCGGCTGCAGCTGCTTGGAACACAGTTTCTGGTCAAAACACCGGTGCCATTGTTCCAGAACCAGAAAACAAAGCCGCCAGGAGTATTAATATTGTGTCCGTCTGTGGCCAGAACCATGTCAGGGATGTTGTCCCCATCCAGGTCAGCAGCTCTGAGCATAGTAGTCGTTCCGCGACTTTGAGGAATCTGCTGTTTTTTTGAAGGAATGTTTGTGAAATTCCCCAGGCCATCATTCCGGTAAAAATAAATATCCCTGGAATTGGCTGAACCTACATAGAAATCTATGTCACCGTCGTTATCAAAATCAGCCGCAGCCACGCCGCAAACCCCATAAATATAACTTGAGTTATTTGGATACGGATTGATCGTGGTTGGCACCCGTGAAAATGAACCACTTCCGTTGTTCATGAAGATCACGACTTCTCCCCAGCGGGTTGAGGCCCAACGGGTCGGAACACCGACAATCAAATCAAGGTCTCCATCGCCATCAACGTCTATACTTTCGATGTTGCTTTCCCAGCGAAAGTGGCTGCTTCCGCCGCCAAACTCCCCATAGCTATCATTAATTAGGTCTCCTAAGTAAATAGGGTTATTGCGATCAAAGACCGGTTGCCCGCCTGGTTCCAGGCCGTTTTCAATATAAAGGTTTTTGAAGATGAAGAGGCGCCCCTGCCAGGTAAGAACAGCAATATCCGGGTCACCATCTTTATCATAATCACCAGCCCCGCAAGCAATGATTTCATAGGTTTTGTTCAGGATCGAGCCGGCATAAAGAAGGTAATAGGGGCCTTCGAATTTGAAGCGCATCGGATTGACTGGGTCTTTTCCTCTTGAGACAAAGAACGAAATATTGCTGTCGGTGCTGCTATAGTTTGTGTCGCAATCACGGCCACCCTCAACCAGGTCAACATAACCGTCCAGGTTAAAATCGGCGGCAGCACCGGTCATACGCCAGTTAGTTGTAACCGGGTAGTTGCTGCCCGGGACGAAATTTGCGCCCTTCTGCTTGAGACGGAGGGCGAAATCTCCTGATCCTTCGATCGCAACGCCCTGCATATCCTTGGGGTCAATGGTCTGCGGGTTATTGCCATTGGAGTAACCAATAACCTGGCCGCTTTGGGTATCACACCCTCCAACCTGGGCCTTGCCTTTAATAATGAAGACCGATGCCAGGACAATAGCGGCGGCAACTATAATGAAAAATGGAGTAAATTTTTTCATATATTTTCCCCTTGTCTTCCTATTTTAGTAAAAGAAAATCTTTATCGGTTACTGATTTTCCTTTCTGATAATCAGCCATAATTATCATGTTCATCACAAATTTACTCTCGCTTATGGCATTTCTATCTCTATTTCTAAGCGGCCGGTAGCCAGTATTCTGTCGGTTACATTGCGACCTGACCTAACAACACCAATGCAAATCAGGAGAGTATCTGTCGGGTCAGTGGCTGCTCCGGTGCCAGCCTCGTCATCAATGAGGAAAACTGTACAGCGATAGCGCTCATCGAGAGTTCCACTCTGATTTTTGAAAAAAGGTTCCTCAAAAAATATTAGCTGATCCTGAGGGACAGCATCTGGAATACCATCATGGTTAGTATCTATCAGATTAAATATTTGCTCATCAGTTAGCCGCCGGAAATAACCGGGGTTGGGTGTAGCCAGGTTCCCACCAATAAATGGTATGTCAATCCCATGCTCGGTAAGTCCCGTCAAATAATGTTCCCCAAAGTCTACCCACTCGCCATTGGTAATTAAATTATCAATAGCTATCCTGGCGGCATCAAAACCAGCTTCAGCTGCATTAAAAGCTTCTTCCTGGTAACGCATGCTGGCTGAAATTTTCGGACCGGAGGTAGTCACGGTCAGGACAGCTACTCCGACTGTGAGCATAAAGGCCAGAACTAAAATAACCACCATCATGCCTGAACCAGCAGGCCTGAATAGCCAGTTTTTAAAGCTGAAAGAATTCTTCTGGACTTTCCTAACCATGCCTTTTTTATTTGCTTTGTTTTGATTCATCTTTGCCCCGAATTATATATGTTTATATTCAGGTTTCTTACATTAGCTGTTGTTTCCAGAACAAACCGCCGGTGAAAATCGTCAGTAGTGCTCCCCGGAGAATCTGAAATATTAGGCCGTCGGTAATTATGGATATTGGCTGGCACTTTACCTGAAACCGAAACAAAACGGTTGGGGGTCCGGCCGGCAATAATCACTCTAACCTGACGGATCCGCATGACCTGGTCGGTCGTCCAGGCGTTAGACCAGGACTGAAACCCATCAAGTACGCCATCATCATTAAGGTCTCCGTTATATTCAAACTGCAGGTTTTCAATGTTCTGAGCGATCGGCAAATGAATGCCATTGTCTGTCATATATAAAACTCCAGGCTCGCCAACATAACCATTGACACCAGGAGTCAGAGCCACACCGTTTAACTCAGCGTGGCCCGAAGTATCCAGCCAGAACTCTTTCACATTGACAAACATAATGAGGCCATCGTCAAAATCATTGGCCTGGCAAGTCGAACCAGCCGTTAGGCCGCCAGGTGGGTCAATCCCGGGAGCCAGCCCAGGTGACATATTGAATTTTTCATTAGTTCCGCCCGAGCTCCAGGTGATATGAGTTAGTTGTCTGATCTCCCCCGTTCTGCAGGTCGATGCGGGATTGGGCAAAATTAAAACGATTCTATTTGTATAGAATTCAGGAGGATAAGGATATTGTTCAAAACTTCCATCATAAACAGCCACATTTATTGAGCTGCCCTGGTATTGCTGGATTTTCAGGTTGAGCGGCTCATCAATATTGCCCAGGATAATCAAGCGGTCAGGATCAACCTCAGTCCCCTGGTCTTCATTGTTAAAACCCTCTAAAGCATACATACCAAATTCCGGTGGCAACCCGACGCCAGCCATCCTCAAATCCCTCGACATCAAATACATAGCTGAGCGGACATCGTGCTGAAGCTCGGCGTACTGCTCCTGGTCAACCGAAATCTGATTACTGCGGGAATAAAGAGCCAGTGCACCGATTATTACCACCAGCATGATGGCTGATGAAACAATAAGTTCAATCAGGGTAAAACCGGCCGAGTGTCGCTTATCTCTCAGGCTGAAAAATAAATGTTCATGACTAAACTTCGAGTCCCATATTGCCTTTTCCTTTTGCCTTGTTTCTCTCATTTTTCACCTGCCACTCAGGCCTCAATTAAACTTTTTTAACGGGAGATAATAGTATGGATATAAGCCCGAGCTTTATATTTTTCTGGGTTTGTTATTAAGCTATTGGCGGCCGTATCCTGATAAGCCGGGGGAAAAACCACCACCATGATATCAAAGCTGCCTATTAGTGATGTTGACTCTTCGACTTGCGTAATTCTCCTGAAATCTATAGTCCCATCAGCATTAATATCTATTCTTTCGTCGTTACTTTCCCCGAGGGTGGTATTAGGAAAATCATTTAGCTCGTCCGAAGTCAAGGTCCTCAGATAATCAATCTGCTGCTGGGCCAGAAAAATAGCATTACTGATTTCATTTGACCTTAAATTCTGCATGATGCTGAGAGTAAAAAGCTGGGCCAGGCTGACAAAAACCACCGTGACCAGCGCCAGGCTGATAATCACTTCGATCAGAGTAAAACCTCTGGCGTCTTTATCATCTTTTTTTTGAAGGCTTTTAGACCTTGATTTTAGCTGGATCTTTTTGATTGCCGCTGTTATCAAAATTGCAGGTCTCATGGCTCTGCTCCTTTAACCCCTGGCCTTTTTATAGCCAATTGAGCCGCCGGCATAAATGACAATTATTCTTTGATTATCTTGAGATAAGTTCTTAAGCTTATCGCTCTTGAGAATGATCTGAAAGTTCTGAGGAGTGGTAAAATTATAGTTAGCGACTATCCCCAGCGGAGAAAAAACTATTTGTCTATTTGTCTCGGGCAAATCAATCTGAGGATTAAATTTTGGAGGAAGAGTTTTTTTGATGAACTTAGGCACAGGCTTCCAGGTAAAGGTGGGGTTCGTCCCGGTTAGTCCGCCTTCTTCAACCTCGACCATATATCTCCACTGGCTGTCTTCTTGAAAGAATCGCACCCGGCAGTTAACTTTATCATTAACGGCCGTATAACGGGCCGCTTCCAGGGTGGTCAGGAGTTCCCTGGCTGAACTTTCCAGAGCTCTGACCTCCAGAACGTTTAGAATGCTTGGATAGGAAGCAGCCACAGCTATCCCGATTATACCCAGAACAACAATAATCTCAATAAAAGTGAATCCTTTGTTTTTCATCCTTTTTATCCCTGTTTTTCCCTGCCCGCTCATCTTTTGGCCTAATTTTATCCCAGTTGATAAACAAAATGCAAGCAGATTAAGATTAATGTGTTTGCTCTTCAGGGCTGTTCGCCTTGCCTCCTGATAGCAGATTAATAATCTGGGGCTCAAGAGACAATGGTCACCGGGGGTGATTTCAGGGGTGATTTTAGATGGGGTCGGGCCAACAATTTTGTCGGCCCGACCCCATCTATGTCCTTTCCTTACTTGTTAAGGATTAAATTTTCAATGAAAAATTCCATCATCCGGTCCTGGCGGACGCCGGTGTGACCCAGGTCTGGTCCAACCTGAACCTCAAAACTCTTCCCGGCTTTCTGCAGGGCTTGAATCAACTGCATGGAATTATTCGGATGGACATTATTGTCAGCTGTCCCGTAATAAATCAGTAACCGCCCCTTAAGGTTATTGACATAGGTCAGGGCGCTGCCATTTTTATAGCCTTCCTTGTTTTCTTCCGGAAGCCACATGTAGCGCTCGGTGTAGATGCTGTCGTAGTGTTCCCAGCCAGTCACTGGTGAAGAAGCACTGGCAGCGGCAAAGACTTCAGGGTGCCTCAAAATGGACATGATAGAAGCATAGCCTCCATAGGATGTTCCGAAAATGCCTGCCCGGCTGCCATCAACATAAGGCCTCTGGCTCAAAGCCTTAACCCCGGCTGCCTGGTCGTCTATTTCAACTGTCCCGAGCTTCAAATAAATGGCATCCAGGGATTTTTTGCCTACTCCGGCTACACTACGGGAATCAAGGCTGGCCACCAGAAAGCCAAACTCGGTGATTGGACTTGGCACACTAAATGTTTCGCGGGCGCCATTAGTGGCTGGACCGGCATAGACGCTGACCAGCAAGGGGTATTTTTTGCCCGGATCGAAGTTTGAGGGGAATTGAAGCAGGCCATATAAATCGGTCTGCCCGTCAGCCGCTTTAAAGGTAAATAGCTCGGCTTTCTTCAAACCGAGAGCTTCAAACCGGCTCAGGTCGGATTTAGCCAGTTCGGCAATCATTTTACCCGACACCGAGTAGAGCCTGGTTACTGGCGGAATATCATGGGTTTGAGCAACATCAACATAGTATTTGCAGTCAGGGGACATATCAATCAGATGATTAAAAGCCGGGTCGGTTAGCCGCCGGTCGTTTTTCCCGCCAAGAGTCACCCGGTGAAGCTGGAGTTTCATCGGATTATCACCGCTTCTGGCGGTATAATAAACCAGCCCTGCTTTCTCATCGACGGCCAGGACGCTGCCGACTTCGAATGGATGGCTGGTCAGAGTGGCCAGCAGTTTTCCACTCAGTTCATAGAGATACAGGTTTTGATAGCCAGTTCTTTCTGAGACCAGGATAAAACGGCGTCCGTCTTTAAGCCAGGTGATTGAAGGGGAGTTTTCTGCCCAGCCTGTTGGCCACTCTTCCCGGACGACCACCCTGGTTTTCCCGCTAACCGGATCAGCAGCGGCCAGCTCGGTTATATTTTGCCGGCGGTTTGCCCGGAAGAAAAGAAGCTCACGACCATCTTTAGTCCACTCAATGCCGTAAATATAATGGCCGACAACTTCATTGGAAAAAGGCTGTCCCTGACGGACATCGATCCGAGTTGTCTTCTTGTTTCTCAAGTCATAGACCACCAGATCAACTACCGGATTGGGCTGGCCTGGTTTCGGGTAGGGTTCAATGTCCATTTTGCTATAGAGCTTGGTCTGGTCAAGCTGGAGGTAATAATCAGGCACTTCTTTTTCATCAAAACGGTAAAAAGCAATTTGCTGGCTATCAGGAGACCACCACATGGCTGTCGTCTGATACAATTCTTCACCATATACCCAGGAGGCTGTACCATATTTAACTCTGGTCTTATCTGAGCCATCGGTGGTAATGGCTATTTCTTCTTTGGTAGTTTGATCGACTAAATAGAGGTTCCGGTCGCGATAGACCGCCTTGTATTTTTTATCGGGTGATTCGGCGCTGGCCAATTGACGGCCGCGTTCAGGCATTCCCGCCCGGCGGGCAAAAGCCATCGGCGGCTGTTCCTTGGCCTCGCCGATTTTAGTCAGTTTTCTTGTCCTGAGGTCATAACGCCATTGCTGACCATCCCGCACAAATTCCAGAGCCTGGCCCTCGTCTTTCCAGGTAACCCGGATAGAGCCGAGCTTGACTACCTCCCGCATCTCTTTCAACAACTTTTCGTAGCGATCATAATTGGGGTAAGTCTTCAGCCGGTCCTGAGAAAGAAGAAATGAGGGAAGGAGAGCTAACTGCAAGAAAAAGAGCAAACCGGGAAGAATTAATAAAGCGGTGAGATTCTTTCGACAGTGTCTGGGCATTTTAAGCATCTTTCCTCCAACTTAAAATTATTATCGTTAAAAGAAATTATACTCATTAAAAGAAAAAATTCAGCAATTAATTTATTCCAGCTGATCTGTCTAAAATTTCTTTAAATCATTTTAAATTCCTTGACAATAAATTTATAATAAGCGAATGCAAAATAACAATCCTTCAGCTTCTCCGGCCGCTCCGAAGACTCCTGAGCTTCAACGGGTTCTGGGCCTGTTCAGCATTATCGGTATTGTCATCGGGGCGATGATTGGTTCTGGAATTTTTATCAATCCTTCTAATATTGCTTCTACAGTTGGCACGCCGAAACTGATGCTGGCCGTCTGGATCATTGGTGGTATCCTGAGTTTCTTTGGTGCCCTGGCTATCGCCGAGTTATCTGCCATGTACTCCCAGGCCGGTGGGATCTATATCTATCTCCGCGAGGCGTACGGGTCGCTTATCGCTTTCCTCTTTGGCTGGACTCTGTTTCTAATCGTTGAAGCCGGGACGATTGCCACCCTGGCGGTGGGATTCTCCTCCAAATATCTCCCGTATTTCGTAAAAATAAATGGTCTCCAGACCAGGGTTGTAGCCGTCTCCCTCATCGCCATTCTGGCTGCAGTAAATTACTTAGGTGTCAAGAAGGGTGCCCTGGTGACCAATTTCCTGACGAGCATAAAGTTTGTTGCCTTGATTGGCATGTGCGCCGTTGTTTTCCTGTTTGCCAGAGGGGCGACAAGTAACTTCTTTTCCAACGAGAACGCCGCGCCGGTGAGCGGCGGGCTACTGGGCGCCTTTGGGGTGGCCCTGGTTTCAGCTCTCTGGGCCTATAAAGGCTGGGAAACAAGCACCTATTGCGCCGGGGAGATTAAGGATCCACAGAAAAATCTACCCCTGGGAATCTTCATCGGAACCCTGTCAGTTATCTTTCTCTACCTGGTGGCCAATCTCGCCTATCTCTATGTTTTTCCAGCCGCCAAGATGGCTAAATCGACCCGGATAGCCGCCGATGTAATGGAAGCAGCTGTCGGGCCAATCGGGGCCTCCATCATCACCCTCATCATCCTGTTGTCGATGACCGGAACCATAAATGGTCATCTCCTGACTGCACCCAGAGTTTTTTACGCCATGGCCAAAGATGGGATCTTCTTTAAGGCCGTAGCCAGGATCCATCCTAAATACCGGACACCTCATGTTTCGATTATTGTCCTGGCGATTTGGGCCTCCCTTCTCAGCCTGAGTGGCACCTTTGAACAACTTTATTCTTATGTCATTTTCGGCTTCTGGATCTTCATGGGGCTGACCGTCCTGGGGGTCATGATACTTCGCCGGAAATTCCCTGACCGTCCGCGCCCCTATAAGACGTGGGGATATCCAGTTACCCCGATCCTCTTTATTCTGTCTTCCATTTTTCTGACCATCAATTCGCTTCTTCGGGCCTTCTGGAACTCATTTGCCGGGCTGGCTCTGATTGCCCTCGGCATTCCTGCCTACCTGATCTGGAAACGCCGGGGCCAGACCGGGGCTGACTGAGTTTAAAACAAAGGATAGACCATGTTGCATCTTAACCTTATTGATACAGTAGCCTTTGCCGGTATCATTCTTTTTCTGGGCTACGGGCTATGCCGGTGGATCAAGCCTCTGTCACGTTATAACATTCCAGCGCCGGTGGTCGGAGGCTTATTGGTAGCTTTAGCCACTCTTATCGCCCGGCATTATGGACTTAGCCTGTTCACCTTTGATACGACGCTCAGAGACCCCCTGATGATCGCTTTCTTCACCACCATCGGTTTCGGAGCCAGCCTGCGGTTTCTCAAGGTTGGAGGTCCTCAGGTTCTCCTTTTTTTCATCATTGCCACGGTAGCCGCCATCTTCCAGAATGTCCTGGGTGTGGGCCTGGCTGCCCTGCTGGGCTTAAAGCCGCTGTTTGGCGTGCTGGCAGGTTCGGTAACCCTGACCGGAGGTCCAGCCACGGGTCTGGCCTTTGCCCCCCTGTTTGAAAAAGCCGGGGTGACGGGGGCAGCCACCATCGCCGTGGCGGCAGCCATGTTCGGAATCATTAGCGGGGGATTAGTCGGTGGGCCGCTTGGCACCTTTTTAATTGAACGACACAAGCTGCGTAAGCCAGCTGCCAAACCCCGGGACATCTCCGTCCCCACAACCGAGGACATAGTTGAAGCAGCTGCCCTGGGAGAAAAGGAGGCTGCACCGTCCGGAGAGGACAGGGGAGCTTACATCCTTCTTAAGAATACAGTGGTACTGCTGGTTGCCATGTGGATTGGTTCCTGGCTAAGCCAGGGCTTTGCCGCCCTCCACTTTACCCTTCCTGCCTATATCGGGGCTATGTTTGTGGCAGCCATCATCCGCAATCTGGACGATCTGACCGGCCTCATCGGGCTTTCCCAGAAGACAATGGATGACCTGGGGCACGTTTCGCTGTCGCTTTTCCTGGTTATAGCCCTGATGACTCTCAAACTCTGGGAACTGGCCGGTCTTGTTCTGCCACTGATCATTGTTCTGGTGGGGCAGGTTATCTTAATTGCTTTGCTCTGTCTTGGCCCGGTGTTCAGACTGATGGGGCGGGATTATGAATCGGCTGTCATGAGCGGCGGCTTTTGCGGCTTCATGATGGGGACCACGGCCAATGCCATGGCCAATATGAAAGTCCTGGTGGATAAATTTGGACGAGCTCCCCGGGCTTTTCTGGTCGTGCCGATGGTTGGTGCCTTCTTTATTGATTTTACCAATGCTCTTTTGATCACCGTTTTCCTGAACATTTTTGGTTGAGGCCATCCATAGTTGTTGAGTTGACAATTAAATGGCTCTAATCTAAACTTAAAAATAATTTTGGCCCGTTAGCTCAATTGGTAGAGCAGCGGACTCTTAATCCGCGGGTTGAAGGTTCGAGTCCTTCACGGGTCAATTCTTTTCTCGAGGTGGAAGTGAAGGGAAAAGGTGCTCTGGCCATCCTTCTTCTTGCTCTGATTATCATCTTTTTTTCCTATTTTCTGCGAACTGAAAAGAAAGCGCCCATCGAAGAAGACATCCAGCACTTTAATCAGGCCAGAATCGAACTGACCACGGTCAATCTCGAGTCGCTGTCACGGGCCATTATCGAATGGATGGCAGAAAGCGGTCGCGAAGCACCAGAATCTCTAAAGGAATGGCAGAGAGCGAGATCATATGGCTTGAGTCTGACCGACGGCTGGGGACACGAAATAAAATACGAAAGAGTTTCTGACAGTACGTTCAGTCTTTGCTCAGCTGGCCCTGATGGCCTTTTTGAAACTGAGGACGATATTATTAAGGAATACTGACTGTTTGCTGTTCACCTGCCAGGCTTTTAATGATTTTATTGACCTGGATGCCGTCCGGCTGGGTGCCTGGATCCAGGGAAAATGGGAGACCGGGAACATGATGACCCTGGACTAACAGATTCTGTTAGCAAAATGGCGGTCAACGTGTCTGGCTTTCACTTCGATACTTCGTATAAAAGCGTCCACGAAGAAGGCGAAAGAATATGCAGATAGCACCCGGTCCTATTCTAAGAGATTGGGATAACGTTTCTTCATTTCTTTAACTTTATGTGCCAGTACGCCTGACAGTAAGAGCAGGCCGATCAGATTAGGCAAGGCCATAAAGGCATTGGCGATATCACCCATAAAGAAAACGATTTCAATCGAGACTACTGCACCGATAAATGTCAGGGCGATAAAAATTATCCGGTAAGGCATTGTAACCTTGAGGCCAAACAGGTATTTAAGGCATTGCTCGCCATAATAACACCAGCCAACAATGGTCGTATAGCCAAATAGAAAGGAACAGAGAGAGACAACGATCCCGCCGACATGGGGCAAAGTTTTCGAAAAAGCCGAAACTGTCATAGCTGAACCCGATACTCCGCTCGTCCAGACACCAGAAGACAGATTAATCAGAGCAGTAAAAGTACAGACGATAATCGTATCAATAAATACTTCCATGACGCCGATCAGGCCCTGGTGAAGCGGACTGGGAGTCTGAGCCGCAGCATGGGCAATAGGAGCACTTCCCAGGCCAGCCTCATTGGAGAGAATGCCACGCCTGGCGCCAAACTGAATAGCCTGTTTGATAGCAGCGCCAACAAAGCCACCGGTGGCTGCCGCCGGTGTGAAAGCATATTGGAAAATTAACTTGAAGGCATTAGGTAAGGCGCCGGCATTGTCTATAAGAACAATGATTCCTGCCGCGAGGTAGAGAACAATCATGGCGGGAACCAATCTCTCGGCTACGGCGCTAATTCTTTTAATCCCACCAATAACCACCAGGCCAACAAAAAAAGTGATTACTGCTCCCGTTATGATCGGAGAAATGCCGAACTGAGTTTTAATGGCCAGGGACATCTGGTTGCTTTGCATCATGTTGCCGGTGCCGAAGAGAGCAGCAAAGGTCCCACAAACGGCAAAAAAACCAGCCAGAAAAATAGCAAATTTAGTTTTATTCAGGCCGTTTTTGATGTAATACATCGGGCCGCCGGCAATTGTTCCATCCGGATGTTTTTCCCGGAAGAGAACTCCCAGAAAGGCTTCAGAGAATTTAGTCGCCATCCCCAGGAAACCACAAATCCACATCCAGAAAATAGCCCCTGGCCCTCCCCAGTAGAGGGCCGTGGCCACGCCGGCAATATTTCCATTCCCGACGGTTGCCGCCAGAGCAGTGGAAACAGCGGCGAATGGGGAGACATCTCCTTCCCCGCCGCCTTTTCTTGACCGGCGGCTGAACATTACTTTGAAAGCCGTTCCCAGTTTTCTGAATTGAATGAAACCAAGTCTGATGCTTAAAATCAAACCAACCCCGAATAATATCGGAACCATAATTGTCCAGATGTTAGAGGCTGTTTTATCCAGCCAGCTTGCCAGATTGTTCAGGAAAAGTTCCATTTCGGCTGCTCCTCTGTAAGCAAATAAGCCTGTCTTATCAGGTTGTTATATAATCCTAAGTATAACTTTAGTTTCTTTAACACAGGTCAATAGGGCTGTCAATAAAAAATTCAAAAGTTTCAGCCGTAAATTTCTCGGGCCAAAAGACCTGTCTCCTCTATTTAGGAATTTTTCTTGAGAGCAGTCTCTCTTGAAATTTAAAGAAAAATCTGCTATTTTTACTTATTATTTGAAAGGATGACCGAAGAAGGAGAGATTATCTTTGGAACAGAACACCTTCGATAGCAAATTCCGGTTTGTCATTGTGGCTGCTCAAAGAGCCAAGCAACTGCTTAAAGGTGAGCGGCCTAAGATAAGATCTAAATATAAAAACCAGATCCGGGTGGCCGAAGAAGAAGTCAGGTCTGGTGCCGTTCAGTATGAGATTCTGCCTTATAAGCCTGAAGAAGCAGGCCAGGAAGAAGTTATCCTGACTGAAGCCCTGCCACTCGAAGCTGCTGAAACAGAAACAGAGGTTCCGGCCGAAGAGCATGATTTAGCCCAACCGGAGGAAGAAGAAATTGGGGCGGAGGACCTGGAAGAGCTGGACGATGAATTTGAAATCGAAGAAGATGAAATAGAAGACGAAGGTCAATCAGATGATCATGACGAGTGATCTTTCTGCCGTTTAGCTATTATCATCTGAACATAATCTGATTTGATAAAATCCCGCCGGCTATAACCCAGTTTTTCAGCCAGTCTGACAATATCGCTTCTCTTGCCTTCCAGCTCTAAAAAGCAGCCGACCTCCGATTCATCCAGAGTGATTCTAACCCGGTCAAAACGGGCCAGCATTCTTTTTTTGCGGTATTCAAAAACCGGCCTCAGCCCTAACTTTTTTAGAATTTTTTTAAAATCTTTAATACTTTTTATTTCAGACTCAAATTCTTCTCTTATTTTGAATGATCTGGATTTTTGGGGTGGGCCTTTATAAGTAATGAAGGCCTTCTGGCCAGCCAGCCTCAGCCTTAAAGCTTCCTGCTGCCTGGCCAGCCGCCCATCCGGAAAATCGTAGAGGGCATTCCACTCACGGTAAAAATCACGAACTATCTGACAGCCCAGTTCAAGCAGTTTCTGCCTGGTGGTTTTGAGATCCGGGACCTTAATCTTAACTTCAATTTCAATCATCTTCGCCTCTGGCCGCTATCTTGGTAGTTAGTTTTTCCTTTTAAGTACAAAATCTACCAGTTTAACTAAGGATTCCCGGTAGGGACTGGTCTCCAGTTTGGCCAGATAATTTTTAGCTTTATCAGCCAGCTTGTCTGCTGTCCTGAAACTTGAGCTGATGGCTCCGCTTTTCTCCAATTCAGACAGGAAATTATTAAAGCTATCAGCCGGCAGTTTCTGCTCTTTCTTCTCTTTTTTTAGCCAGCTGGCTGCTGCCTTTTTTTGTTTTTCCGGCCAGGTTTTTAAGGCTCTGATCACCGGCAGGGTAATCCGGCCTTCCTGCCAGTCAGAAAAACGGGCCTTACCGGTTTCGTCTGAATCGCCCTGAAGGTCCAGTAAATCATCCACTATTTGATAAACCAGTCCGAGGTTGAAACCATAGGCTTTTAACTCCTGGCTCAGGTCTGGTGGAACCCCGGCTAACTCAGCAGCCAGTTCGCCTATAGCCTGAAATAAGCTGGCCGTTTTCTTGCGGATTATTTTGAAGTAAGTGTTTTCGCTTATTTTTAAATTATAACTCTGGCTCAGCTCCTCAATTTCACCTTCGATCATCTGGCCACTGGCCTCAGCCAGAATTCGGGCAATCTTTTTGTTTTTAAAATCGAGAGCCCGGGCAATGGATTTTATAAAAAGATAATCTCCAAATAACAGGCTGAATTCCGGGCCAAAGGCCTTTAAGGCGGTGGCTTTTCCCCGGCGGAGAGCCGAACCGTCTATGATATCGTCGTGAATCAAGCTGGCCACATGAATGGCTTCGATGGTAGCGGCAGTTTCAATTCTGTCCTTCTCCTGGTAGCCAAAGTGGCCGGTTATGAGCAGGAATAGCCCTGGACGTATCAACTTTCCAGGCCTGGAGATAGTCTGTCTGGCCATGGCTATCATAGACTGGCTGGAGGCTTTTGACCAGCCAAGCAACTGATTTTCAACTGCTTGTAATTCGCTTCTGACTGGAGCGAAGATTGACACTAAAGAAGCATCTGATTCGGATTTACGATTCGGAGAAAGAGTATAACTTTTGATCATTCTTAGTCTTCAGTCAGAAAAGTTGGTTAAATCTTAACATCTGAGCCGGTGTTTTTCAACCGGAAGAAACGGAAGAAATTCGCGGAGGTAGCCTCTGCCACCTGGTCGAGTGAGAGATTTTTCAAGCCGGCCAATTTTCTGGCTGTGGTCACGACGAAAGCTGGCTCGTTTCGCTTAGCCATCTTTTTATCCGGGTAGGGGGTGAGATAGGGCGAATCGGTTTCAACCAGCAGGACATCCAGAGGCAGGCGGCGAGCTGCTTCCTGAACCCCGGCTGCCCGTTCATAAGTCAGAATGCCAGAAAAAGAGACCAGAAAACCAAGGTCAACCATGGCTTTGGCTTGCGGCCAGCTTTCACTGAAACAGTGAAGAATACCGCCACCTGAATAAGGCAGAGATTTTATGATTTCAATTATCTGGCCGGCAGCTTCCCGGCTGTGAATAATGACTGGAAGTTTTAGCTCTGAAGCTAAAGCCAGTTGCTGACTGAAGGCCTCAAGCTGTTTATCGGGAGGGGAAAAATTGTAATGAAAATCAAGGCCAATTTCACCAATGGCCATTATCTCGCCGGCTGCGGCCATTTCTTTGATCTGAACAAAATAGTCAGGCCTCAGCCTCTTAGCGTCATGGGGATGAAGTCCGGCTGCTAAATAAATGTTATTTCTTTGTTCCTTAAGTTTGAAGCCCTGGCCAAGGCTCTCCTGAGAAGATATATCCAGCGGACAGAGAATATATTTGACCCCGCTTCTACCGGCTCTCTGGATGACCTCATCCCGGTCGGCCTGGAAATCTGGCAGATCCAGGTGAGCATGGGAATCAACTAATTTCAAACTTGCCTGTTCAGACATTTGACAGGTCTCTTCTGTCTAACTGCTTTCAGTTTCGAGTTTCCTTATCCGGACTTCAGACCAGGGCCGCACTGAAAAAAGGGGGAGAGAAATAAATCTTCTCTCCCCTTTAAAATGTTTCCTTATTGAGTAACCAGGTTTCTAAGCAAAGAAGGCGGCAAAGCTGAGTTGGAAATGAGTTTGGTAATAAATTCAGCTTTGTTAAAAGCCTGGCCTTTAGTTCTCTGTACATCCTTTTCAAGGTCAAGGATTTCCTGCAAGCCGATATAGGGAAGAGCTCCCATACCTGGATTAAGCACTAAATAATCCCACTTTCTTTCAGCTTCAGCTTCACTCTGGAAACCGGTAACCGTCAGATATCTCATCACCTGATCTTTGGTCATCGTGCCCTGGTGAATATTGAGGTCAATGATGAAATCCATAACATTTTTGAGCATCATTTTGAGCTGAGCCAGTCTGAGCCTCAGGTCATAATCGCCATATCCAGAAGTAATAAGATTTTCTTCAAGGTATAGAGGCCAGCCAAGAGTGAGAGCCATATTGGGGAAGAGTTTGGTCATCAGGCTGCCTGATTTTCTGGTACTGACCAGGGGGACAAAAGTCCCGGGGAAAACATTCTGAGCAGCCATGACTTCCAGCTCGAAATTATTGTATTCTTCCAGAAAGCCTTGAATTTTTTCTGGTGACCAATCAGATGGGATAGACATAATCTCCAGCGAATAGCTTCCGTGATTGTCATAGGCTCCAGGGCCAACCAGCCGGGTAAAGCTTAAACCAGAAAAATAGGGCGGCATGGGTTTAAGGTTAAGGTTTTCGGTCGGAATAGGAAAAAGCTTAGTATCCTGACCGAACTTTTTCAGGCGGTCAGCTGAGGCTACTACCTCAGGGACGAAATTTTCAGCTGTGGGGTGAAAAGTTTTTATCTTATCAAAAATGTCCTTGACTATCCTGTTAATAAGAGTATCAGGCTCACCCTGCAATTTGTCAATGTCAACATCGGGGTACATTATTTTGTGGAGGGGGTAGCAGACTGTCAGCATCTCATTCCGGATGTCTTTGACTTCCCTGGTGGCCCGGCTGATCAATTCTTCCTGGCTGAGGGCCGCCCCTGATAACCTTTGAATCATCCGCCGGTGAGCATCCTGTAAACGGAAATTCCCGGTGGATTTAGGTAAGAGATCGCTTTTAAGATACTGCCGGTAATCTTCCAGAACTGGAATCAGCCTGTTAACTTCAGCCAGAAAAAGCTGCTTATTAGCGTCAGAGGCGCTGGCTATCAGTCCAGCCACGTCATTCCGGTAAAAATCAATGATATGGCCAATTTGTTTGATAGCTGCTTCGGTATAAGCCTGGGCCGGTGTTTTTAAGTCACTTTTGGCTCTCTTGATTAGACCCGGGATAAGCTTTACTCTTTCGGTCGCGCTCTTAATTCTGGTATCAATTGGAGCAAAGTCTTTGGTCAGCAGGGCCTGAACGCTGTTGATGATGATCTCGTTGTAAAAAAGAGGGTTATATTCCCAGGGGATAGTATTTTCCAGCTTAACAAATTCCAGATCAAGCTGATCAAAAAGAATGTTCAAAGCTTGCTGATTCTCAGCCGAAAGTTTCGACCGGTCGATTTTGATCATATCACCATTGAACTTTTTGAGAGTTTCATCTCTTCTGTCAACGTTGCCTGAACTTGGGTCTTCCAGTTTATCATTATATTTATAGTAACCTGCCAGAGTAGCCGCCGTTGGGTAAAACTTCCAGTATTCGTCCAGATAATTTTCGAGAAGCTTCTGGAATTTGCTGTCCTCGTTATTCTGAGCAAACAAGTTGCCCAGGCTGAAAAGCAGAAAGATAACGATCAGGCTTAAGACAGTAAGTCTTGTTTTTTTCATTATCTTTACCTCCTGATTTATAAAGAATAAGTCTTTTAATCCCGAAAAATCCTACCACAATCAGGCTTTAAATATCAATTATAAATTGAATTTTTCCTTTTTTAAACCTTTTTTACCATCTGAGGAAAGCTGATCCCCAGGTAAAACCGGAGCCAAAGGCTGTCAGGGCCAGCAAATTACCCTTTTTAATCAGGCCGTTCTGGACTGCTTCGGTCAGAGCGATTGGTATAGAAGCAGCGGTGGTATTCCCATAACGTTGAATATTGCGAATGACTTTTTCTTCGGGTAGCTTAAGGCCACGGCCAACCATCTGAGAAATCCGGTCGTTGGCCTGATGAGGAATCAAATAATCTATATCAGCCACAGTTAAACCAAGCTGCTGGAGGCCATAAAGAACAGCCTGAGGCATTTTCTCGCAGGCATTTTTAAAGACTGCCCGGCCATTCATCCTGGGAAAAAACTTTCCCTGGTGGAAAAATTCGAGTTGAAAGGTTGGATTATCCAGCGAGGAGGGTTTATCCATCCAGAGCTCGTTAACGAACCGGCCATCAGAAAAAAGGAAGCAGCCCAGCAGCCCGCGCCCGTCGCCTGAATCATTAGCTTCAAGGATCAGAGCTGCTCCTCCGTCGCCAAAAAGCACGGACATATCTCTTCCTTCGTCAGAAAAATCAAGGTTAGCTGACTGGAGCTCAGCAGCTACCAGTAATATCTTTTTATAAGTCCCGGTCCGGAGATATTGATCAGCTACAGATAGGGCATAAAGAAAGCCGGAACACTGGTCACGGATATCCAGAGCACCAATTTCTTTTAGCCCCAGTTTAGCCTGAACCATCAAGCCAATGCCCGGGAAATAGTGATCAGGGGAGAGAGTAGCGGCGACAATGAAATCAATTTCGTTTTTGTCTATACCGGCATTTTCTATGGCTTGGAGGGCAGCCTGGTAGGCCAGGTCAGAGGTGCCGACCCCTGGTTCAGCCCAGTGCCGCTCTAAAATACCGGTACGCTCCCTGATCCATTCATCGGAAGTATTCATCATTTTTTCCAGGTCGAAGTTAGTTACCACTTTGGGAGGAACATAAAAACCCAGGCCGGATATTACCGTTCTTCTCTCCATTTAGATTTATCCTTTCTTTTGTTTTTATTTATCAGGCTTAAAGCCAGCCATTAGCTATATACCAGTTAATGGTCACTTCCATAGCCCGGGCAAAAGGCCAGGCCGTCTCAAAACCCAATTCTTTTTTGATTTTCGAAGGATCGGCCACCCAGCACAGCTTTTCCATATCCCGGTACTTGCTCAAATTTAACGGACTCGATTTACCCGACAGCTTCGACCCTAGCTCTGACAGAGCGGCTGCCGTTTTGGCCAGCGACAGCGGAACTTTCACTTTTTTGACTTTTTTATTCAGAATTCTGGCCGCTTCCGCTCCAATATCTTCCCAGGTTCTGGGCACAGGATCAGCCACATTATAGATTTCACCTTCCCCCCGGCTTTTTTTAGCACAGGTCTCCAGGGCCAGGATTAAGTCATCAACATAACAGAGGCTCATGGTTATCTTTTTGTTGACAGTCAACATCCAGCCATGATTGATCAATTCAAAAAATTGAAGAAAATCTCTGTCTCTGGGCCCATAAATAGCTGCTGCCCGGATGATCGTGGCTGGTAGAATCTCCTGGTATTTTAAGACTTCCTGTTCAGCCAGAAGCTTGCTTTCTCCATAAGGAGAAGCGGGCTCAGGCGGCTCATCTTCTTTAGTCGGCCGCCCATCCCGGGCCGGCCGGCCGGCGGCCAGGCTGCTCAAATAGACGAACTTCGGCTTCAATCCACTTTGAATAAGATGGGCAACAAGCCTTGCCATTCCTTTCTGGTTTACAGTATAATAATCGGCGTGTTTGGTGGCTTTAGTTAAACCGGCCAGATGAAAAACCACCTCGAGATTCTCTGGCAGGCCAGGCAGCGATTCAAGGTCTCCGCTGAGCAAATGGAGCGCAGAATTATTTTTTAGCCAGCTAAGCTTAGCCGGGTTTCTGACCAGAGCATAAATTTCATTTTGACCTTCGGCCAGCAGATGTTCAATCAGGCGGCTGCCGATAAAGCCTGAAGCGCCGGTGACCAGGACAATCATGGGTTGATTTTAAACTAAACTACCCTGAACGGTCAATTTTTCTTGAAAAAAACTGGTCAAAAGTGTAAAAAATAAAGCTGCCAGACAGACGGGTCAAAAGAAGGTATAATAGCAGGGTCTAATAAAGAGAAAGTTAGGAGGAAATAAATGGACATTTTCGACAAGTGTTATGAATTCAGCCGGGCAGATGAGGTTATGGCCACTGGTAACTATCCTTATTTTACGCCTATTTCTGAAGCCATAGGGAACAAAGTGAAAGTTCATGGCCGGGAAATGATCTTAATTGGCTCTAATAACTATCTTGGGCTGATCGATCATCCCAAGGTTAAAGAAGCGGCTAAAGAAGCCATAGATCGTTATGGAGTCGCTACCTGTGGCTCGAGGTTCTTAACCGGAACTATTGACCTCCATGAAAAGCTGGAGGACCGGCTGGCGAAATTTATGAATAAAGAGGCGGCGCTGAGCTTCTCGACCGGTTATCAGACCAATCTCGGAATTATTTCTTCGGTGGCCGGGAAAAATGATTATGTCCTCACTGACCGGATGGATCATGCCAGCATTATTGATGCCTGCCGGTTGTCTTTTGCCGAAGTTAAAAAATTCAAGCATAACGATATGAAAGACCTGGAAAAAGTGCTGTCTGAACTCCCGCCCGATAAAGGTAAGATGATTGCGGTTGATGGCGTCTTCAGTATGGAAGGTGATCTGGCTGATCTGCCTGGCATCATCAAACTGGCTAAAAAATATAAAGCCAGAGTTATGGTAGATGAAGCCCATGGGATTGGAGTTCTGGGAGAACATGGCCGGGGAACAGTTGAACATTTTGGCCTGGAAAACGAAGTTGACCTGATTATGGGCACCTTCAGCAAGTCGCTGGTTTCAATCGGTGGCTTTGTGGTGGGCGAAAAAAAGGTGGTCAATTATATCAAGCACACTGCCCGTTCCCTTATTTTTAGTGCCGCTTCCACTCCGGCCTCGGTGGCAGCTGTCTTGGCTGCTCTCGAGATTATTGAAACCGAGCCAGAAAGAAGAGAGAGATTGTGGCAGATCACTCATTTTATGAAAAATAGTTTTCAGAAGATGGGCTATAATACCGGAACAAGTCAAACTCCGATCATTCCAATTCATATTGGAGATGACGATCTGACCTTCGCTTTATGGAAAGGTATAAGAGAGGAAGGAATTTTTACCACGCCAGTTATCTATCCGGCTGTCCCCCAGGGACAGGCTCTGGTCAGGACCAGTTATTCAGCCAATCATACCGATGAAGAACTTCATCAAGTTCTGGCTGCCTTCGAAAAAACTGGCCGGGCTCTGGGGCTTATCCACTGAGATTTTTCTTGAAATTTAACTGAGGTAAAAAGGTACCTTTAATATGTTTTGTCCAAAGTTTTTGAGGACTGGTAGATATCAGGCTTTTTTCCTGCTTTTTGTATTCTTAAGTATTTTGCTGGTCAGGCCGTTGCTGGCCGGGCCAGTCATTATGCCTCTTTCTCAGGTTAAGCCAGGGATGAAAGGCATCGGTAAAAGTGTCTTTACCGGCCACCAGATCCAGGAATTCAATGTTGAAATTCTGGGGATTCTCGAAAATGTCCAGCCAAAACAAAACTGGATTCTGGCCAGGCTAACCGGTCAGGGTCTGGAAAACACCGGAGTGATAGCCGGAATGAGCGGCAGCCCCGTCTATATTGATGGCAAGATTATTGGCTCTGTTTCTTTTAGCTACTCTTTTTCGAAAGAAGCTATAGCTGGGATTACTCCCATCGAAGATATGTTGGCTATTCCTGAGAAAAATGCTTCTATCCGGTCTGGAAGAAGCCCGCTGGCCAGCTGGTTTAAGCTCCCTTCCACTCTGGAAGAGGTGGGAAGAGATTATTTAAACTGGAACTTGAATCAAGCTCCAGCCGCTTCAGCCGATCAGGCTTTAATCCCGATTAAAACCCCCTTAGTCTTTTCTGGATTTTCGGCCCGGGCTTTTAATCATCATAAATCGTTTTTTAGCCGGGATAATTTTCAACCGGTCTTAGGAGCTAAAATGGCTACCGGGCAGGCCTTGAATCTAAATGTCCCTCCGCGAGTCACCTTAAGCGAAGGTGAGGCAGTTGGTGTTCAACTGTTAGGCGGGGATCTCGATCTGACGGCGGTCGGGACTGTGACCTATGTAGATGGAGAAAGAATTCTGGCCTTTGGCCACCCCTTTTATAACCTTGGAGCAGTTGACTATGGCCTGACCAGAGCTGAAATCCTGACCGTGGTGCCCAGTCTCGAAAGTTCATTTAAACTGGCAGCCACCGGCCAGCTAATCGGCCGGGTCTCTCAGGACAGGACGAATGGCGTCCTGGGAGAGATTGGAAAACTTCCCCGTTATGTCCAGGTTAATGTTGAAATTCAGGATAATCTAACCAGCAAGAAACAGTTCAAGTTAAAAGTAGTTGATGATCCGATTCTTACTCCAGCTTTGCTCAATGTCGGACTGTCAACGCTCATCGGAGCCGAAGAACGGTCTTATGGCAATCTGTCACTTGATTTTGAAGCTAATATTGTTCTGGAACGCGGTCAAATCGTGCATTTGGAAGATTTATTCAGCGGGAATTTTGATAATCCAACTACCAGCCTGTCATCTATCGTAGCTGCGGTCTCCTATCTTCTCAACAATAATGAGTTTCAGCAGATTAAAATTTCTCAGATTGACCTCAAAGTCAGGTCAGTCGAGGAAATCAGACAGGCCAGTCTGGAAAAAGTTTTGCTGGATAAATATGCTGTTCAACCAGGGGAGGTAATTACGGCCAGGGTTTATTTCCGGACTTTTAAGAATGAAACCTTAACAGAAGAGGTGGAATTTACGGCTCCCTCCCTTCCGGGCGGCTCAGAGCTGGAACTGGCTGTAGGTGATGCTGCTTATATGCAACAGCTTGAGAAAAGTCTCTACCGCCTGCAGGATTTTACCCCGAGAAGCTTTGAACACTTGATCCGGCTGCTCAGCAATCTGAGAAAGAATAACCGGATTTATTTTAAGTTGCTGGTTACCAGGCCGGGGATTTTTCTTAAAGGTGAAGAATGGCCCGATATCCCGCCAGGCTATAAAGCCATGCTAACTTCTCCCCGGGCGGCTACGGCTAATCTGACTGAAATCAGCCGGTCAACTTTAAGTGAATATCAATTGCCTGTTCCTTTTGTTTTTAAGGGGGCCATCACTGTTCCTATTAAAATAAAAAAATAAAAAATGAAAAGGGAAGACTTTAAATGAAGAAGAAAACAAGCCTTGTCCTGGGTTTAATGACTGTTTTCTTTCTGGTTAGCCAGCTTCAGGCTGTGACCCCTAAAAAATGGGAGATCAGGTCAAAGGAAGACTTTCTGAAGGGTAAATTCTCAGGGGTGACTTTGTCCTCAGAAGGGGTGCTGTCAATTGGCCCGAAGGTCGACAGAATTGATCTGCCAGCTGAGGAGTTTTATCTGTCGGCGGCCTTCGGCCCGGGCGGAGTCATCTATCTGGGAACCGGACACAATGGAAAGATTTATCGCCTGGGTGAGGACCGTAAAGCCGAACTATTTTATCAAGCCACAGAAGTGGACGTAACCTGTTTGGCAGTCGATCAAAAGGGGAATCTTCTGGCCGGAACTTCACCCAACGGGAAAATATATAAAATAAGCGCTAAAGGGAAAGGTGAAGAGTTCTTTAACCCCCAGGAAAAATATATCTGGGATCTAAAATTTAATAGCCAGGGAAATCTGCTGGCGGCGGTGGGGGAAAATTCCGGTATCTATGAGATAACTCCGGCCGGCCAGGGAAAACAGATCTTTAAGACCAAGGATAATCATGTCCTGTGCTTAAAACTGACCCCAAGGGGAGATATTCTGGCTGGCAGCGGGGGGCGAGGGCTCGTCTATAAAATTTCTGGCAGTAAAAGCAGTGTCCTTTTTGAATCTCCTTATGAAGAAATCAGAGCGATTGATCTTGATGCTCAGGGAAATATTTACCTGACGACCTCAGGCCAGCCGTCAAAGCCGGTCGCGGCGGCGACCAGCTCGGCTGCTTCTGTCCAGACAAAATCTGAAGCGGATGTCTCCATCGTGGTCAGCGCCAGTCAAATAGAGGTTGCTGGTTCAGAGACCGGTTCCAGCCGCGCTTCAGACACGAAAGCCGGCCAGGTTTCAGGTGCCATTTTTCAGGTCAGGCCAGAAGGTTTAAGCCGGAAACTCTGGAGTTCCAGCGATGAAATGCCTTTCAGTTTGATTTTTGATAAGAGCCGGGAGCGAATAATCTTTGCTACCGGCAACCAGGGCAGGCTTTATGCCGTCAATAAGAATGGAGAATACGAACTTCTTACCCAGGAAATACCGGAACAACTTTATGCCCTTTATGAGCTTAATGGCCAGTTTTATTTGCTCGGTAATAACCCGGCTTTTTTTGGCAGGCTTTTGCCCGAAGGGAATTTTTCCGGCAGTTATCTCAGTTCTGTCCTGGAGGCCGGCGGGGTATCGGTCTGGGGGAGGATAAGCTGGGAAGCTGATTTGCCAGCTGGCTCGACTGTTCAGATTCAGTCCAGAAGCGGAAACACCGGAGAACCGGATGAGACCTGGAGCGATTGGTCACCGCCCTACGCCCGGCCCGATGAGAAAATACTGAGCCCGGCTGGACGGTATCTTCAGCTTAAAGTTAGCTTAAAAGCTCAGTCCGGTCAGAAGTTTCCGGCCGTTCAAAGACTGCTGGTTTTTTATCAACAGCTTAACCTGGAGCCAGTCATTGACCGGCTGGAGGTTCTACCCGCCAATCAAGTCTATCTCAAGCCGCCCGACCAGGAGGAGGTGATCCTTGGCCTGGACAGGGCTTCAAACGAAGGAACCGGGAAAAAAGAAGAAGGCAGCTTCTTTATTAATCCCAAAAAAACCGAGCGGCAAGGCTTCCGGACAGTTACCTGGGAAGCGACTGATGGCAATGGCGACCAGCTGAATTTTAAAGTTTTTATCCGGGCGGATAAAGACCAGAACTGGCGGCTGATAGCCGAGGAACTGACTAATAAGGTTCTCTCTTTTGATACCAGAAATTATCCCGATGGAACTTATTTGATTAAGGTTGAAGCTTCTGACCTGCCAGCCAATCCACCTGGAACTGACAGGAAAGCGGAAAAGATTTCCCGCCCGCTGGTTATTGATAATTCTCTGCCCGAAGTCAAAAATTTTACCGCTGTCAAAAGCGGTGCCGGGCTGGAAGTTTCATTTTTAGCCGAAGATAAATATTCTTATATTGAAGAAGTCAAATGCTTGATCAGGCCTGATGACTGGCAATTGGTCTTCCCGGTTGATGGCCTGTGCGACTCAACCAGCGAGAATTTTAAATTCAGTCTGAATTTAAAGACGGGCTCGGATAATTTACTGGTTATCAGGCTCAAAGATAGCTTTGGGAATATCGGGGTATATCAATACAGTTTTTAGCCCTGAGCCTTAGAACCTTTTACTGGATTTTTTCTGACCGGAGCGTTACTTGGCCTTGACTCTTTCCAGGTATTTATCTTCTCTGGTATCAACTTTGATTACATCGCCTTCTTTTATAAACTGAGGAACCTGGATAATCAGGCCGGTTTCGAGTTTGGCCGGCTTGGAACTGGCACTTTGAGTAGCTCCCTTTAATATCGGTTCGGTTTCGACCACAGTCAGATTAACCGTCGTCGGAAGTTTCAGGCCGACCGGCTGTCCTTCATAAGTCTCGATTGTTAAAACCAGCTCGGGCAGCAGATAATAAGCACTGTCGCCTACGGCTTCGGCATCCAGTTTGATCTGCTCATAAGTCTGGAGGTTCATGAAATAGAACTCATCCCCGCTTTTGTATAAAAAGACCATCTCGACTTCTTCGAGATAAGCCTGTTCTACCCGGTCATCGGACCGGAACCGGTATTCAAGCTGAGAACCGTCCTTAATATTTCTCAATTTGGTCTGCATCATGGCCTTCCAGCGGCCAGGGGTAACAAGCTGACAATCAAGCACCCGGTAGAGCCCATCATTGAGTTTGATAATCATTCCCCTTCTTATTTTGGTGGCATCAAGCATCCGTCCTCCTCAGGGTTAAAAGCCTCCAAGATTCTGATGATAGAACTTTAACCTTATAATCAATTTAAAAACAGCTACTTATTTTACAATAAAAAAATCTTTTGTCTATTTTTGTTATTATAAAAAATTTTTCTCTACTCTCAGGCCTGAATCCACTTTGACAATATAGGGTTTGCCTCCTTCTTGTCCAATAGCTTTGGCGACCTTCTCCGGTTCGTCCGGGGCATAAGCAAACAGGCAGCCTCCGCCGCCCGAGCCATTTATCTTGCCGCCAAGAGCTCCTTGTTCCAGGGCAGCCTGCAACATCCGGTCAATCCTGGGGGTAGAAATCCCCAGCAGCTCTCTTAAAATTTCTTGCTGAGCCTGAAGCAATCGGCCAAATTGCCTCTCATCAAAGGAACGAGCCGTCAAAACTTTTAAGCCTTCCCGGGTTAAGTCCCTGTTTAACACTGCTCCTAAAAGAGGCTGTCCAATGTCCCGGGGAAGGTTTTTGACCAGTGATCTGATTTCGTTTTCAGTCACCTGGTTTAAATCGAAAGACTGGTTCTCTTTTTTAAGCCGGTCCAGGCCTTGCTGGACTCTTTCCCGGACTGAACCCAGCGTCCCGGTGGTGTCTTTTTTGGTTAATGAGTCGCCGAGAACAAAAGTACCCAGAGGTGCTTGAAGGCCGGTCAGGTTCAGCTCGGGGCTGAACCTGATCCAGACCAGGCCGCCCCTGGCCGAGGTAAAATGATCCATCTGCCCGCCCGGCTCTTTAAATTCAACGACTTCAGCCCGGTGGGCCAGCTCAGCCACTTTTTCCGGCGCCGGAGCCAGATGGTTATAACCAGAAGCTTCCAGTAAAAATTTTACCCAGGCGACGACCAGGGCTGAGGAGCTGGAGGTGCCGGCGTTAATTGGAATCTGGCCGGTCAAACGGACATCCCAGCCGGTCTCAAAACGACATCCGAGGCGAAGAAGCACATTAACTGCACTTCTTAAGTAGTCTCTGGGCTTGAGATAAGGCAGCTCACCCTCAGGCAGGAAGCAGTCTTTTTCTTTGATGTCAGGCAGATCAAGGCAGAAATAGCGGTCAGTCCGTGGCCAGCCCTCGACTAAAATCCTGAGATTAATGGCAGCAGCTATAACTTCCAGGCCTAAATAGTCCTGATGTTCACCAAAAAGGCAAATTCTGCCGGGAGAGGAGACTTTTATCACTGGCTGTTTCATTTTTTTCTTTCTACTAAAATAATCTCAAGCTGGTAAATCAACAGGTAAAAAGTTAGCTTAGATAACCGGTCTTGTCAATTAGAGCCGATAAAGTGATTTGACCGGTCCAGGCCAGGGTTGATTTATTAAATAGAATCTTCTATAACCTATTTCTTATAAATTAGCAGTCAAGCTTTAGCCAGCGATAATGAGCTAAAAGCAGTCAGGCGAGAAAGAGAGGAGACCGGGCATGAAAAAAAATTCTTACCATAGAATAAAGATTGGAACCGGCCGGCCAGCTGAATTTATTTTCTTTAAGCTTTTGGCCCTGATGATGATAACTGGCTGGCTGGTTGCTGGCTGCCAGCAGGAAGGAGGAACCATGGCAGACTTAGTCCTGGTTAATGGCCAGGTCTGGACAGTCGATCAAAAAAAGCCTGAGGTTTCAGCCTTAGCCATAAGCCAGAATAAAATTCTGGCGGTAGGCCAGAATTCAGAGATAAAAAAAGTTATCGGGCCAGCAACTAAAGTTATCGATTTAAAAGGTGCTTTTGTTCTGCCGGGATTTATTGATGCTCACACCCATTTTCTGAACGGCGGTTTTGCTCTTAAGTCTGTTAAGCTTCGTGACTGCCAGAGCCGGGAAGAATTCGTCAGCCGGTTAGAGGCTAAGGCTTCTGAACTCCCGGCTGGTGCCTGGATAGTCAATGGAGACTGGGATCACGAACAATTTGATCCGCCTGAGCTTCCCCGCAAAGAATGGATAGATGCTATAACTCCCCGTCATCCGGTCTGCGTTAACCGTTTTGACGGTCATATGGTTCTGGTTAACAGTCTGGCTCTGAAACTGGCCAAAATTGGGAGGGAAACTGTTTCCCCGCCTGGCGGTGAGATTGTCAAAGATCCTCAAACCGGCGAGCCAACCGGCATTTTGAAAGATGCGGCCTGCGATCTTATCTATGCCATTATTCCAGAGCCGTCAAATGAAGAAAAACTGGCGGCAGTCCGGGCTGCTCTAAAAGAAGCGGCTGCCCATGGGGTGACCTCAATTCACGATATGTCAGATCTCTCCAGTTTTGGAGTCTATGACCAGCTCCGTCAGCAGAATGAGCTGACTGCCCGGCTTTATGTTTATGATCAAATATCTGACCTTGACAACTTTCTTCAGGCTAAAGACAGGCTCGGGTCTGGCTACCCATTTTTACGGCTGGCTGGTCTAAAGGGCTTTGTTGATGGTTCACTTGGTTCCAGCACAGCTTATTTTTTTGAGCCCTATAATGATCAGCCCCAGACTTCGGGCCTCTTAGCCAGTCACATGTATCCAGAAGGAATAATGGAGAAAAGGTTGCTTCAGGCTGACCGGGCTGGTTGTCAAGTGGCGGTTCACGCCATCGGTGACCGGGCTAACGCCATTATCCTTGATTTATGTCAGAAAGTTTTTGAGCAGAATGGACCAGGAGACCGGCGCTGGCGGGTAGAGCATGCTCAGCACTTGCGGCCTGAAGACCTGACCCGTTTTGGCCAGCTGGGTGTTATTGCCTCAGTCCAACCATACCATGCGATTGACGATGGCTGCTGGGCCGAGAAAAAAATCGGGCCGGAGAGAATTAAAACCACTTATGCCTTTAATTCACTTTTAAAATCAGGCGCCACCCTGGCTTTTGGTTCTGACTGGACAGTAGCCCCGCTCGATCCTCTGGCCGGTATCTATGCAGCTGTGACCAGGAGAACGCTCGATAACCGCCACCCGGAAGGCTGGATACCAGAAGAGAAGATTTCAGTCGAAGAAGCTATCAAAGGCTATACTATAAATGCCGCCTACGCCGAGTTTTCTGAGAAAGAAAAAGGTTCGATTGAGCCTGGAAAACTGGCCGATCTGGTTATTCTTGACCGCAATATCCTGAAAATAAAACCGGAAGATATAAGGTCAACCCGGGTCCTGATGACTATAGTTGATGGTAGAATAATCTTTGACCGGTTAGAAGCAGAAGGTCAATGAAAAAGAATAAAGATGACCAGGACCAGAAACTGACTGAGGCCGGCAACCTGTTGAAGGCCATTCCGGCTGACAGAAAGAATTTGATTTTTTTCCTTCACCAGGTTCAGGACCAGCTGGGCTATTTCCCGGAAGAGCTGGTTTTAAAAGCTGCCAGCTATTTTTCGGTTTCTCCGGCTGAAATATTTGGCCTCCTGACCTTTTATTCAGCCTTTAAACTAAACCAGAGCTGTGCTCACCATATTAAAGTTTGTCAGGGAACTGCCTGCCACGTGCGGGGCTCGGAAGCCATCGGAAACGAATTCACCAGGCTTTTGGGAATTGAACCTGGCAGCTATGACCGGGGAAAAAGTATTTCTCTGGAAACCGTTAATTGTCTGGGTTGTTGCGCCATCGGTCCGGTGGTAGTGGTTGATGGGCAGTATCAGGCCCAGGTGAACCTTAAAGATGTCGAAAAAATTGTAGCCGGTTTGACTGCTCTCGAAAAATCTGATGAAACTGATGAAATTTAATTCCTTAAAGGAACTTGATGTTTTTGATCAAGACAGAAGGAGCCAGTCTGCCAGGAGAGTTATCAGTCTATCAGCAGCCAGCTGTGGACGGGCTTCCGGAGCTCTGGAACTGGCGGCGGCCTTCGAGTCGGGAATAAAAGAACTCGGGCTGGCCGGTCAAATAGAGCTTAAACTGACCGGCTGTCATGGCTTCTGCCAGCTTGAACCCGATGTCCTAATTTTCCCGGAAAGATATTTCTATCCCAATGTGAAGACTGGAGAGGTAAAACGAATACTCCAGGAAACAGGGATTAACGGCCGGTTTATTCCTGAGTTGGGCTTTCAAGATGACCAAACCGGGAAAATTACAACCAGGCTGGAAGAATTGCCATTTTATCAGGGTCAGGTTCGCTGGTTGATTGATAGACAGCTTGATTTAGACCCGCTAAGCCTTGAAGATTATTTAGATCATGGTGGCTTTCAAGCTCTGAAATTAGTCTTAAGCCAGCTGACTCCAGAAGAGGTCATCGGGGAGATAACAGCTTCCAGCTTAAGGGGAAGAGGCGGAGCTGGTTTTTCTACCGGATTGAAGTGGCAGTTAGCCCGGCAAGTAGCGGCTCAGCCCAAGTATTTGATTTGTAACGGCGACGAGGGTGACCCCGGAGCTTATATGGACAGAGGAATTTTAGAAAGTAATCCCTACAGTGTCCTGGAAGGAATGATGATTGGCGGCTTTGCGGTTGGCGCGAATCGCGGCTTTGTTTATGTCCGTCAGGAATATCCACTGGCCATAGATAGATTAGAGAAGGCCATTGAGGCTCTCCGCCGGGCTGGCTTGCTGGGTGATAAAATTCTGGGCACTGATTTTTCTTTCGAGCTGGAACTGGTCAGGGGAGCGGGGGCTTTTGTCTCCGGGGAAGAAACAGCTCTGATTGCCTCAGTTGAGGGCCGGCGGGCCAATCCCCGGCAAAGACCGCCCTTTCCAGTGGTCAGCGGACTATGGGGGAAACCAACAGTCATCAATAATGTTGAGACCTGGGCCAATGTCCCTTTGATTATCCAGAAAGGAGCTTCCTGGTTCTCAAAAACCGGCACAGAAAAGAGTAAAGGAACAAAAATTTTTTCACTGGTTGGCCAGGTTAAATACAGTGGTCTGGTGGAAGTTCCCTTAGGCATTACTCTGGATGAGATCATCAACAAAATAGGCGGGGGAGCGAGAAAAGGCAAAAAGATTAAGGCTATTCAAATCGGCGGTCCCTCCGGCGGCTGCTTGCCGGCTGACTTATTCAATCTCCAGGTTGATTATGAGTCCTTGCCCCGGGCTGGAGCGATTATGGGTTCGGGCGGATTAATTGCTCTCGATAATGATACCTGCCTGGTCAACCTGGCTCTTTACTTTTTAAAATTTGCCAGGGAAGAATCATGTGGCCAGTGTGCCCCCTGCCGGATTGGGACCCAGCAGATGGTGGCGATTCTGGAAAAAATAACCGGTGGCCAGGGTGAACTGTCTGACCTTGATCTTCTGGAAAAAATTGGCTGGACCATGCAGCAGGCCTCTCTTTGCGGGCTGGGGCGGACAGCTCCGAATCCGGTCCTGACTGCTCTCCGCTATTTCCGGCCTGAATTTGAAGAGCATATAGTTGAGAAAAAGTGCCGGGCCCTGGTCTGTCCCAAACTTATTTCTTATGTCATTGATGAAGGCAGATGTTCTGGTTGTCAGCTTTGTCTTAAGGCCTGTCCCTACGGGGCGATTGAAATTGGCTCTTCGGGCCTGCCTCAAATCAGTCAGTTGGCCTGTCAGACCTGCGGGATCTGCTTTTCAGTTTGTCCGGAAGAATTTCAAGCTATTGACAGGGTTAGCGGGCTGAATAAAGAGCAGGCCAGTTCGTTAACTTCAGGAAGCAATTAGATGGAGACAAAATCTGTGCAGCTAAAAATAGATGGCCAGGTGGTGAAAGCCAGACTGGGGATTTCTGTCCTTCAAGCTGCCCGGGAAGCTGGCCTTTATATTCCGGCCCTCTGCGAACTGGAAGGGCTTTTGCCCGGGTCAAGCTGCCGCCTGTGCCTCATTAAAATTAAAGACCGTCCGTCATTCGTCCCAGCCTGTGCCACTCAGGCCGAAGAGGGAATGGAAGTTATGACATCGTCTGAAGAGCTGGAAAAACTCAGGCAGGCTACCTTTGAACTCATTTTAAGTGAACATCCTTATTTCTGCCTGCTGTGCGGGGAAAAAGCTGACTGTAATGAACTGAAAGTGACGATGAGCAAGGCTTTTGATCCCGGCGGCTGTGTCTTCTGCCCCAAAGACGGTGATTGTGATTTGCAGCAGGTAGCTTCCTACCTGAAGATTAAGAAAGTTAGTTATAAATTCAAGGACCGGGGCCGTCCCCAGTGGTTACAGGATCCTTTTATCAGCCATAATCCGAATCTTTGTATTCTCTGCGGGCGGTGCGTCAGCGTCTGCGGGGAAATTAGAGGAGAAAATGTTCTGACTTTCGTTAACCGAGGTCCATCAACAGCTATCGGGACTTTTTATAACCTGCCTCTTAAGGAAAGCAATTGCAGTTTTTGCGGTGCCTGTCTGGATGTCTGTCCGACAGGAGCTATGCTGGAAAAAGGGTTGCTGGCCGTCAGGGATGAAAAACTGAAGTCCAGGAGCTTTATCTGCCCTCTCTGTGGTTGTGGTTGTGAACTCGAGACAGAACTCGAAGAAGACGGGAGCTGCCGCCGGGTTTTACCCTCAAAAAAGAATCAACCTGTCTTCATGTCCGGCTGTTGGCGCGGGCGTTTTGGATGGAAAGAGCTTCTGCCGGGCTCACTATATGTTGATAGCCCTTCTCTAAAAATAAAGGAGGGGCGGGAAAAAGTTTCTTTAGAGCAGGCTATCCCGGCCCTGGCCTCCAGGTTAAAGCAGGTCAATCCAGAGGAAACAGCCTTTATTTGCAGTGAATCAGCTCCAGTTGAGAATTTGCTGGCTTTCATCCAGCTTGGTCAGGCACTTGGAGTGGAAAATGTCTTCTGGTATTATCCAGAAAATTTTCTGACCAGAGTTAATGAGTTCAACGAGGAAAATCAGCTGAGCTTTGACTTTTATTCAGCGGGCCCGGCTAAGCCGTTGACTGACGAGTGCTTTTTTATAGTTGACTCTGATCTTAAATCTGAAGCCGTGACTCTCTGGCTGGAAATTAAAAAGCAGCTTAGAGCCGTAGCCAGGATGATAGTCCTGGATGGCGGGTTTAATTCCATCGAAGGTCAGGCCAGTCTCAAACTCAAGCCGCTGCCTGGAAGAGAATATCTGGCTCTTCTGTCTATTTTGAGACTCTGGCTGGATAAAGCTAAGGGCCTTAAATTGTATCCTGGTTTCGAAGAATTAAAGGAGAAGCTCAGTGGTTTTGAGCCCGAAGACCTGGCCCTGGCCAGCGGTCTGGACTTATCTTCGGTTAAGGCCGCCGTTGATTTATTGGCTGCTAAGAAATCCTGGAAGTTTATTTTTGGCCAGCGTTTATTGAGGTCCGAAAGCTGGAAAGAGAATTTACTGGCCGTCTGGAATTTGAGTCTGGCCGTTGACGGGCAGATTTTCCCCTTGAGCTCAAAAATAAATGAACGGTTTCTGGCCGGTCTGGCAGCCAGCGGAAAGATCAAGATAATAGATCAGTTGGGGAACCTGGAAGACAGAATAAGAGAAAAAAAGATCAAAAACCTCTATGTTTATGGAGATCTTCCTCTCCGGGAAAAACCAGAGTTTCTGGCAGTTCAAAATATATTCTTAAGCCGGCTGGGCGAGCTGAGTGACATTTTTCTTTCCGCCAGTTTCTATCCGGGTGAAAGCGGTCATTTCCTGGATTATGGCAGCCGGTTGAAAGCCAGTTCTGACCGCCTGGAACAAAACAAAGAACAGAGATCTGACCTGGAAGTTTTCAATAGACTCAGAAAAGAACTGGGAATGGCTGATTGGTCGGCTCCGGAGAAAAATATAATTAAGGACAGCCTTCAAGGAATTGCTTCAATTTCTGGCTTTCAGACAGGTTTGAAAAGATATATCTGGCCGGAGGACATGGCCCGGAAGACTCAAAATAGTCTAGCGGTGATTAACAGGAAACCGGCTGAGTCAGCGGCGGGAGAATTTATCATAATTATCGATCAGAATCTTGACCTTTACTCTGGTCTTGAACTTCCTGAAGAGGTTCCTGGTTATAGCCAGGCCAGAAATCCGGATCTGGTTCTGATTCACCCCGATGAGGCCAGCCGGCTTGAACTCAAGGCTGATCAGGAGATAACCATCAGAGTGGAAAATAAAACCCTGAGAGGACAGATCAAACCTGACTTTGGCCTGAGACCGGGCGTGCTGGTAATAAGACCCCTGATTACTGACCCGTTTCTTTTAGAGCTTTATCATCAAGGTGTAGTCAGGGGAACGGTGGAGCTAAAAAATGAATAGGGTAGTTTTAGCCGAGCGGCTGGTGCCTAATATTTTCCGCCTGGTAGTGGAAGCTCCGGAGATTGCCAGAGCAGCCCGTCCCGGACAATTCGTGATAGTCATCCCGGATGAAAAAGGAGAAAGGGTGCCTATAAATCTGGCTGACTGGGACGGGGACAGGGGCACCATTGACCTCATTTTCTTGAATTTAGGAGTTAGCACCAGAAAGTTAGCCAGGTTTAAAGCCGGTAATTCTATTCAGGCGGTGGTTGGCCCTCTCGGGCGTCCGGCTGAGATAGGTAACTTCGGTCAGGTTCTCTTAGTCGGCGGCTGCTATGGCCTGGCTGGACTTTATCCGCTGGCCAAAGAATTTAAGCAAGCAGGCAACAAGGTTACTTTTCTGGTCGAAGGCCGGGATGAAGCTTTTATTTTCTGGGAAGACAGGGAAAAAAAGATCAGTGATAACTATCAAAAAGTCCTCAGAGCTGACTGCTTTGCTTCCGGCGACGATCTGGGGAAGATTATCGGCCAGCTTAAGAACAGCAGCCCGGATCTTTCCCGGGTAGTGGTCATGGGCTGCAGCTATCTCTTGTTTATTGTCTCAAAAATTACCAGAGAGCTTAATCTAAAAACCATGGTCAATTTGAATCCAATTATGGTTGACGGTACCGGCATGTGCGGTGCTTGCCGGGTGACGGTTAATGGCCAGACCTATTTTGCCTGTGTGGACGGGCCTGAGTTTGATGGTCATGGAGTTGACTGGACAGAATATTTTAACCGGCGGAAAGCCTTCCTCCGTCAGGAAGAACAGGCCCTATCCAGTTACCTGAATAAAACCTTAGATTAAGGTTCAATCAATGAGCAAAGATAATATTCTCGAACCGGGCTTAAAGGAAAAATTAAGCCGGCAGCGCGAACAGGAATGGAGGAAAGCCCTCCGCCGGGATGTTTCAGCCCGAAAGCGGCTGGAGAGTCGGCGCCATAAAATGCCCGAGCAGCCGGCGGCTCAGAGAGCAGCTAATTTTCTGGAGGTTAATCAGGGCTATTCTCTTGAGATGGCCAGGGAAGAAGCTCAGCGCTGCCTCGACTGTGGCGATCCGGGTTGTGTTTCCGGCTGCCCGGTGGCCATAGATATTCCAACTTTTATTAAATATATTGAAAGCGGAGAAATCGCCCTGGCTCTGGCCACTCTGAGAGAGACCAATGGGCTGCCAGCAATTTGCGGCCGGGTTTGCCCCCAGGAAGTTCAGTGCGAGAAAAACTGTAATCTGATCAAAGCCGGCAAAGAACCGGTAGCTATTGGTCATCTGGAAAGATTTGCCGCTGATTATGTCAGGTCAAATGATCAAACTGTTATTGAATCAGCTTGTGGCCAGGCTCAAGGTGAAAAGATAGCAGTTGTCGGTTCGGGGCCGGCCGGTTTAACAGCGGCGGCTGACCTGGCCCGCCTCGGTTATCAGGTGACGGTCTTTGAGGGACTTCACCTCCCGGGCGGCGTTCTGACCTACGGAATTCCTGAATTCCGCCTGCCACGCTCCATTCTCAATCAGGAAATTGATTTCATTCGCAGCCTGGGAGTGGAGATCAAAACCAATTTTCTGGTCGGAAGAACAGCTACTCTGACTGATCTCAGCCAGGCTGGCTACCGGGCTTTTTTTATCGGTACAGGGGCTGGCCTGCCATCTTTTATGAATGTTCCAGGTGAGAATCTTCTCGGGGTTTGTTCGGCCAATGAATATTTGACCCGGGTCAATCTGATGAAGGCCTTTAAATTTCCTGAGTATGATACACCGGTGCCGGTGGTTAAGAAGGCGGCGGTCATCGGTGGTGGCAATGTGGCTATGGATGCAGTCAGGACAGCCTTGAGGCTGGGAGCTAAAGAGGCAGTTGTCTATTATCGCCGTTCACGAGTAGAAATGCCTGCCCGGGTAGAAGAGGTCAAGCATGCCGAGGAAGAAGGAATTAGATTTAACTTTTTGACCGCTCCAGTTCGTTATGTGGGTGATGACCGGGGACGGCTTAAAGGTCTGGTCCTTCAGAGATTAACCTTAGGCGAGCCAGACGCTTCGGGCCGGCGAAGACCTGTGCCTGTGCCTGGATCAGAATTCGAAGTTGAGGCTGAACTGGCGGTAGTAGCTATTGGCCAGAGTCCAAATCCTCTTTTGATCCGCCAGGTAGAAGGGCTAAAACTCGGACGATGGGGGAATATTGAAGCTGATCCGGTAACGATGGCCACCAGCCTCGAGGGAATTTATGCTGGCGGAGATGCGGTCAGAGGCGGAGCAACCGTCATCCTGGCTATGGGTGATGGACGGCGGGCGGCCCGGGCCATAGACCAGTTGCTCCGAAAATGCTAAAAATATATTTTATAGCTTAGAACTAAATTCCAGGTCGTAAATATGGAACAAACAGAGCTATTTACACCAGAAAAAGGCCATATCGGAACCGATGAATCCGGCAAGGGCGATTATTTTGGCCCGTTGGTGGTGGCTGGCTTTTTTTTGCCTGACGGTCAGGCCGAAGTCTTAACTGAATTAGGAGTAAAAGATTGTAAAAAGTTGTCTGACCGGCGGGTGCTGGATCTGGCGGCTGAGTTGAAAAAGGGCTATATATTTTCTATCGTGGCTATCGGGCCAGAGCGTTATAATGACCTTTATGACCGTCTAAGAAATCTTAACCGCCTGTTAGCCTGGGGACATGCCAGGGCCATCGAAAATATCCTCGAAAAAGTAAATTGCCAGGAGGCCTTAACTGACCAATTCGGTGATGAAAAATTTGTCCGCCAGGCCTTACTTAAAAAAGGCAAAAAAATTAATTTGATTCAAAAGACTCAGGCCGAAACTGACCTGGCGGTAGCGGCGGCTTCTATCCTGGCCAGAGCCGAATTTTTGTGGCGGCTCAGAGAACTGTCTCTTCAAGTTGGACTTGAACTGCCTAAGGGGGCTTCACCCCAGGTCGAGGAAACTGGCTCTCAACTGGTAAAAAAATGTGGACCTGATATTCTGGGAAAAATAGCTAAATATCATTTTAAAACGACCGGCAGAATCTTGGAAACTACAGGTTTATCAGCTGAACTTATTCCAGCTGAGCCGGAAGGCAAGAAAGCTTAATGGCTTAGTTCAGGAATTCTGTGGCCCGATTAGACAATAAAAAGACTAATTTAGATTAGAATAAAGTAAAAAAAGCCCCGGCTGTCTTTAAAGATCATAGAGGCCGGAAGATATCCTATGGAAAGTGGAGAAGACTATGACTGAAATTAAAGTTAGTTACCCGGCAACTGAAAAGCTTTATTTTGAAAATGCTTACCTTAAAGAATTTTCCGCCCGGGTGATTGGCCGGGAAATCAGGGACGGACAGAGGCTGGTTATTCTTGACCGGACAGCTTTCTACCCGGAGTCCGGCGGCCAGCCTCATGATCTCGGTATTCTAAACGGAGTTAAAGTCATCAGGGTTGAGGAAGAAGACGGAGTCATTTTCCATTTTCTGGATGGGGAATTGGCTGGAGATGAAGTCAAGGGGCAGATTGATTGGCCGCGGCGCTTTGATCACCTGCAACAGCATACCGGCCAGCACATTCTTTCTGAGGCTTTTTACCAGCTGGTCAGAGGCGAAACTCTGTCCTTCCATCTTGGCCAGGAAGAATCGACAATCGAAATTGGCCTGGAATCAATAAAAGACGAGACTTTATTCCAGGTTGAGCGGCTGGCCAATGAGATGGTTTTTTCCGACCTGGAAATTAAAACTTATTTTTTACCGGAGGAAAAAATTCTGGAGATTCCACTCAGAAAGCTACCTAAGAAAACCGGACTGATCAGGATTGTCGAAGTCAATGGCTTTGATTATTCGGCCTGTGGCGGGACTCACTGTAAACGAAGCGGGCAGGTGGGCCTGATCAAGATTATCAGACAAGAAAAAATTAGAGGCCATATCCGTTTTTCGTTTATTTGTGGCTTCAGAGCTTTGACCGGATTTGAGCATCGCCGGCAGTGGCTTCAGGCTGCGGCCCGCCTGCTGACTGGTGAAGAAAAAGAAGTCCCGGCCGGGGTGAACCGGACTCTGGCTGAGCTGAGAAATCTTAAAAAGAAACAAAAAAAGATGGAAGAAAGCCTGGCTATTTTTGAAGCCAAGGAAATGCTGGCTGGAAACCAGTCTAAGATCATTTCTGGCTTATTCCAGGATAAATCCCAGGATGAAATAAAGTTTTTAGCCTTGCAGCTTGTTCACCGGGCAGAGGTTGTAGCTGTTCTGGCCGGCTTGACGGCCGATTCTTTTCAGCTGGTGATAGCGGCCGCTGATAGTTTAAAAACCGATGTTCGCCAGGTTGTGCCAGTTTTGCAGGCTGAAATCAAATTAAAAGGGGGAGGAAGCCAGACTCTGGTTCAGCTGGTCAGCGAGGAAAAGGATCAAGCTAAGGCCGCTCTTCAAATGACAGTTGATTTCCTGAAAAAACAAACCGGGCTTAATTAACCTTCTTACTCATATCTCAGGCAGGCAATCGGGTCAAGGCGGGCGGCTTTATGAGCAGGGAAAATCCCAAAAAATAAGCCAACGCCCATGGAGACGGCCAGGCCAACTACCGCCGACCACCAGGAAACAGAAGCCGGCAGGGGAGTGGCCAGTTTGATAACGAGAGCAATGGCTACACCGGCGATAATGCCAATAAGACCACCGATGCCAGTCAGAACCACCGCTTCTATCAAAAATTGCTTGACAATATCGGTAGCCCTGGCTCCGATGGCCTTGCGGATTCCGATTTCTCTGGTTCTTTCTTTAACAGCCACCAGCATAATATTCATTACCCCGATTCCCCCAACTAGCAAGCCGATAGAGGAAACGATGATCATGACAATAAAAGCTGCCCCGGTTATTTGATTGTACAGGCTGAGTAAACTCTCCTGAGTAAAAATGGCAAAATCATTGGCTTTATTAGGTGGGACTTTTCTTCTCAATCTTAAGATATTGGTCACCTGATCAATTGTTTCATTAATTTGCTTGGCTTCTTTGGGGACAATGGTTATGGACAGAGAAGACAGGTCGTAAGGGAAATATTTCATTAAAGAGGTGTAAGGAATGGCGATGATATTATCCTGAGACTGGCCGAACATCTGCCCTCTTTTACTCATCACTCCGATCACCGTGAATTTTTCCGGACCAACCTTGATCTCTTTTCCAACAGGTGACATGTGGGGGAAAAGAACGTCCTCGACCTCTGTCCCGATCAGACAAACGCGGGCACTATGCCTGATCTCAGCCGCAGTGAAATCCCGGCCTTCTTTAGGCAGATAAATGGCAAAAACACTATTGAAGTTCTCATCAGTGCCATAAATAATAGCGTTGTCACTCTTGATATTCTGATACTTGACCTCAGGCAATTGAAGAAAGTCAGGTGTGATCTGAACGGTAAGAGACTTGACCAGAGGGCAGGACGTTTTAATTGCTTCAATGTCGTCCAGGCTTAAGTCTTTGCGCTGCCTCTCCTCTTCGGTTCTTTCGCCAACCACCACCGGTTCATATTTCTGAACGATGATTAAATTGCTGCCGATCCGTTCGATTTCTCCAGCAATGCTGGCATTCAAGCCTTGGATGACTGAGACCATGCCGATGACCGTCATGACGCCGATGACAATGCCCAGGGCGGTCAGAAAAGAACGCAACTTATGGGTTTTAATAGAATCCAGGGACATCGAAAAAATTTCCAGCCAGAGTTGCGTTCTGAGCTTCATTGTTCCGACCTCAGCGCTTCGACCGGGTTAAGCTTGGCTGCCCGGTTAGCTGGATAAAGGCCAAAAAACAGCCCGACCACGGTTGACATTAAGATAGCTGCCACCACTGAAACAGGGTCTATCCGCGAGGGAATAGAGGTGGTTAAAGTGACTACTGTGGCTATAAGGTAACCAAGAATTATGCCGATCAAGCCGCCGAGGCCGGATAAAATAGCCGCCTCAATCAAAAACTGCATCAGGATATCGCGCCGGCGGGCGCCAACCGCTATTCTAACCCCGATTTCTTTGGTTCTTTCGGTGACTGAAACCAGCATGATATTCATGATGACTATACCGCCCACCAGCAGGGCAATAGAAGAAATGGCAATCATCGCGAAATAGATGCCGGAGGTAGCCGATTTATAAAGCTGGATAAAAGTCTCTGAAGTCTGGAAAGCAAAATCATCAGGCTGGTTGAAAGTTCTTTTCCGGAGAGAGCGCAAGACAGTCCTGACTTCTTCCATGGCTGCCTCCAATTTTTCCTGAGAGGAGGTGTGAACATTAATGGTAATAGTCCGGCGGCTGCCGTAAATCTTCATAAAAGTACTGATTGGAATCCAGACATAGTTGTCCTGGCTGAAACCAAGAACTTTGCCTTTTTTCTGGCCAACGCCAATTACTTCAAAATTCTGTTGACCGACTTTAAGCCAGCGGCCTAAAGGATCAAGACCTGGAAATAAATTTTCGGCTATATCTGCCCCGATCAGGCAGACAAACCTGGAGCGCTCTTCGTCATCCTGACTGATATAGCGGCCGCGTTCCAGCTCCAGTACAGACCCAATGAGATGGTCAACGGCGGTTACCCCCCGCAGGCTAACATCTTTAATACTCCGCGAGCCATACTTAACATTCTGACTGGCATTGACTGAAGCTCCGATCAGTTCACACTCCGGGCAGAGCCTTCTTAAGGATTTCAGATCGTCAAGAGTCAGGTCTTTTCTTTTTAGCTGTTCCTGATAATCCTTAATGGAAGAAATAACCGGAGAGAATTTTGAAACAGCAAAATCGTTGGCTCCATAAAAAGACATTTTGGTAAAAACATAATTATTCAGCCCCTGAATGACCGAAACCACGGCAATAATCGTCACCACCCCGATAATTACCCCCAGAAGCGTAAGAAACGTCCGCATTTTGTTTGAATGGAGGGAAGTCAGAGCCATGCTCAAGGACTCGTGAAAGTAAATGTTACCTTTTCTCATCTTTGTCTCTTAGGACCAAATGGTCATTGGCCTTTACCTTCCAGCCATTAAGTTTACCTTATTTTAGACCAGGAGATAAGCCCATACGTCTTAATTTTGAAAATAAAGATCAGACACCCATCTTGACTCAATCCCTGGTTAGCCAGATAATTTTTAAAGCGGTCAATTTCAGGAGAAAGCTATGAGTCAATTCAACCTTGAAGCTAAAGGCCAGACAGTTCCTGGCCTCTATTTTGATGAGCCTGGGGCGGCGAATACTGAAGCTGCCTTGAAAAGGGCAGCTATCAGAGTTCAGGAGCTAAAAATCAGGCAGGTGGTGCTGCCTTCGGCTTCAGGTGAAACAGCCAAAAAGGCCCTGGATTTCTTCCCCGGCTATCAGTTAGTGGTGGTGACTCACTCCGCCGGGTTTTTAGAGTCGAATTATCAGGAAATGCCGGCGGCGGTCAGGCTGGAACTGGAAAAAGCCGGGGCTAAGGTCCTGACTGCCCAGCATGCTTTTGGCGGTATCAACCGGGCGGTTAGAAAAAAATTAGCTACTTATGAACTCGATGAAATTATAGCCTATACTCTTCGCTGCTTTGGCCAGGGTTTAAAGGTGGCGGTAGAAATCAGCTTGATGGCCGCCGATGCCGGACTGATTATAACCGGAGAGCCGTGCCTGGCTCTGGGCGGAACAGAAAAGGGAGTGGATACCGCTGTTCTCCTGAAGGCGGTTAATTCTCAGAACTTTTTCGATCTCCGGATAATGGAGATACTGGCCAAACCTGGCTTTTATTCCCTGGGCTAAAATAGCAAAGCGAAACAGGAAGGAGAGGCCAATTTTAAGAATTAACAAGTTTCTGGCTCAAGCCGGGCTGGCTTCCAGGCGGGAAGCTGACCGCCTGGTGGAAGAGGGACGGGTTCAAGTCAACCACCGGGTAGTCAGGCGTCCGGGAACCATGATTAATGAAATTTCTGACCGGGTGGAAGTTGATGGCCGGCCGGTCAGTCTGCCCACAGCTAAAGTTTATATCCTGCTAAACAAGCCACCTGGCTATATTGTGACCATGAGTGATCCTCAAAAAAGAAAAACGGCAACCGAACTCTTGCCACCGCTTCCTTTCCGGTTATTTCCAGTCGGGCGGCTCGATCAGGAGAGTGAAGGTGCCTTATTATTTACCAATGATGGCCAGCTGGCCAATCGCTTGCTTCATCCCCGCTATGGCTTTAAGAAAATTTATGAGGTAAAAGTAAAAGGGTCTGTGACTGACCAGCAGCTAAATAAATTAAAGCAGGGGGTTTTTATTGACGGGCGAAAGACTGCTCCGGATAAAATCAGCCTGATTTATAGAAACAGGCAATTCTCCTATGTCAGGCTGGAGATTCATGAGGGGCGGAAACACGAAGTGCGAAAAATGCTTTATGCCCTGAGTTTAGATGTCAAAAAATTGAAAAGGGTAGCTATGGCTGGATTGACCATCAAAGGTCTCAGGCCTGGTTTCTGGCGTTACTTGAAAAAAGAAGAAGTGCTCAGACTTAAAAAGCAGGCAGGACTGCCGGCCTGAAACAGACTTATCAACCTGGTTCCCCGGCTTTCAGCTTTACTTCTGATTTTCAGATCAGGTTAATTATTAAGATTCAACTCGCGGTTCTTCCTCAGCCAATTCTTCAAATATATGCCAGGCAATAGCCAGCCGTTCAAGTTCCTGGTCTACTAAATAATTGATTGTGCCTTCTTCAAAGTTCCCGTCGGCCTGCCGCTGGCCAGCCTCGACTCCGGTCAAGATCTCCAGTCCCTCATCTATGGTTTTAACCGGGTAAATATGAAACTGACCGCTTTCGACCGCCTGGACGACCTCTTCCTTCAGCATCAGATTGTTCACATTCTGGTGAGGAATGATTACTCCCTGGGTTCCGGTCAGGCCTTTAGCCTGACAGACAGCAAAGAAACCTTCGATTTTTTCATTGACGCCGCCGATGGGTTGAATCTCGCCTTTCTGGTTCAAAGAGCCAGTAACTGCCAGATCCTGACGAAGAGGCAGCCCGGACAGGCTGGACAGAATGGCATAGACTTCTGTTGAAGAAGCGCTATCGCCATCAACTCCGGCATAAGATTGCTCAAAGGCAATACTGGCTGACATGGCAAAAGGTTTATCCTGGGCATATTTCCCCCTTAAATAGCCAGCCAGAATCAGCACTCCTTTGTTATGGGTTTTACCGCTCAGGTCAGCCTCTCTTTCAATATTGATTACTCCGGCCCGGCCCATTGATGTTCTGGCTGTAATCCTGGTAGGCTGGCCAAAAGCCAGTTCTCCGGTATCATAAACAGCCAGACCATTAACCTGACCCACGACCTGGCCTTGAGTCTCAATGAGAATAGTCCCCTCTTCGATCATCTCTTTAATCTTTCTTTCCACCAGATTAACTCTTTCCACCCTTTCTTTAATGGCCACCTGAACATCCTGGCGAGAAATGAGCTTATGCCCGTTTTTTTGGGACCAGTAGTCAGCTTCCCTTATAACGTCAGCAATCAGATGGAATCTGGTTGATAGTTTTTTCTGTCGCCCAGCCTGCCTGACTCCAAACTCAACTAAGGCTGCCAGGCCATCGCGCTCCAGTGGCTGCAATTGGTCTTCATCACAGATTTTTCTGGCAAATCTGACATAATTAATGATGCTCTTATCTGTCTTATCCATCTCGGAATCAAATTCAGCTTTAACTTTGAAAATCTTTTTAAAATCATCGTCCATGAAATATAAAAGATTATAGAGATAATCATCTCCGATCATGATGATTTTGACATTGCATTTAACCGGTTCCGGCTTCAACCGGCTGGTCGAAATGAGAAAGGGGGAAACAGGATTCTGGATTTCTAAGGTTTGATAGCGGAGGATTCGCTTGAGGGCCGGCCAGAGCCCTGATTCAATTAGAACATCGAGGGCATTTAACACCAGATAGCCACCATTGGCTTTAAGAAAAGAGCCAGCTTTAATTTTAGTGAAATCTGTTTGCCCGACCCCAAAACGGCCGTAGGCATATTCAATCGTTCCAAACAGATTGAGGTAATTAGGAGTGATTTCCATGATAACTGGAGCACCCTGAAGGTCAGAATTATCCACTAAAAGATTAACCCGGTAGGTCAGGAATGGATCGATTTCCTCGGTGACCGGTTCCCGCTCCTCAGCCGGTTTTTGACCCTTGAATAGATCCAGGTCAGCCATCAGATTTTTTTCAACTTCATCCAGATAGTTCTGGACAGGCGGGAAGGGGAGATCTTTTCGTAAATCGCTTAAACCGCCCTTGATCAACGGGCTGCAGGCTTCTATTCCCTGATTTTTTAAGAGAGTTTGGGTCTCATCGTCAATGACTTTCAACTGGTTGATGACATTATCAAGCTGTTCAGTCAGCTGACTGTACTTTTTCTTCAGGTCTTCCAGTTTCTTTTTAGGGAATTTATCTTCTTTAACCAGAGCCTCGAGTTTATTAAACGGGGTTGGTTGATTGTCTATGACCGGGAGTAAATCAGGCCTGGTAAAAAGCCCCATCTGAACCTGAATGACCGCAAAGCCTTCAGCCGAAACCAGTTCTTCAAACTTTTCCAGAATATTTCTTTGCTTCCTTTGCTGGCCCTCGGTGATATCCTGCTTTCTTTCCTGAAAAAACTGGCTTTTGAGCAGTTCCGGTATATTGGTTTTTAACATATTGATCAGCCGTTCCAGTCCGTCACTGAGCCGGCGGCCCTGGCCGGCCGGCAGGGCCAGCAGAATTGGCTCTTCCGGCTTTTTGAAATTGTTAACATAAAGGAGGTCATCTGGTACTGGCCGGCCGAGCCTGATCTTTTCCAGGAACTTTTTAATGGTGGTTGTCCGGCCTGTCCCTACCAGTCCAGTGATGAATATATTATAACCCCGGCTTTTTATGTTGAGACCTGTCTCGAGAGATTTGAGAGCTTTTTCCTGCCCGATAATATCTTCACAGGCTGCGCATTCAGCCGTCGATTCAAAAGGAATAGAGTCATCCGGGCAATGCCAGGTCAGTTCCTGGGCCTTAAGTTCGGGAAATTGGTTCTTGGTTTTCATTTTGACTCCTTTCTGATTTAATATTATTTTACCTTTGATTGAAGAGAGGGTAAAGGCTATTTATAATTTTTAAATTAAGATGAAAAATCTAACCGAATCTGATAGAATTTAGAAAAATTTGTTCAGAGGGCAAGTCAATGGCAAACCTGATGATTAAACAGGTTAAGACCCGGAGCGAACTAATGGATTTTATCAATTTCCCCTGGCAGATTTATAAAAATGATCCTAACTGGGTGCCGCCTCTCCGGCTACAGATGAAAGAGAAGCTGGATCGGAAAAAGAATCCATTTTTTGAACATGCTGAGCTGGACCTCTTTCTGGCCAGACGAGGAGGGCAGATAGCCGGCCGGATAGCTGCCATTCATGATTTTAATCATAATGAATATCATCAGGAGAAAGTGGTCTTTTTCGGCCTGTATGAAAGCTTGAATGACCTGGAAGTAGCCAGGCTTTTGCTGGAAGCGGTCAGTGACTGGGGAAAAAAGAAAGGCCTGGAGATTTTACGTGGTCCAGTCAATCTGTCCATGAATGATGAATGTGCTTTTTTGCTGGAAGGTTTTGATCGCCCGCCGGTCATCATGATGCCTTATAATCCGCCTTATTATCTTGAGCTCATGGAAAAGTGCGGCCTGACCAAGGCTAAGGATTTATATGCCTTTTTTATGGATCGCGACCACGAAACTATGGAAAAAGTACAGGCAGTGGTTGATAAGGTCAGACAGGCAACTTCATTTCAGATGAGAACGGCCAACCTCAAAAAAATTCAAGAGGAAACCAGAAAAATAGCCTATATTTATAACCAGGCCTGGGCCAAAAATTGGGGCTTTGTCCCCTGGACTGATAACGAAATGAAATTCATGGGGAAGACTTTAAAGTCCTTTGCTGACCCTGAACTGGTTATCTTTGCTACGCATGGCGGCCAGGAAGCCGGCTTTGCTTTCGGATTACCCAATTATAACGAAATTACCGGAAGCCTCAATGGCCGGTTGTTTCCCTTCGGAGTTTTTAAGTTGTTATTAGCTAAAAAAAAGATTAAAGGAATTAGGGCCATGGTTTTCGGAGTGTTGCCCAATTACCAGCGAACCGGACTGAGTTATTTGCTTTATCATGAGCTGGAGACCAGAGCCCTGGCCAGTGGCTACGAGTGGGCTGAAACCTCCTGGCAACTGGAGGATAATGATTCCATCAATAGATTTACAGCTTCAATCGGTGGTAGAATATATAAAAAATATAGAATCTATGAGAAAAAACTTTTTGAGCTAAATCAAGGAGAGAAGAATGAAAGTGTATGAAGGCAAGCTTCAGGCGAAAGGATATAGAATTGCTATTATCCTCAGCCGTTTTAATCAATTTATTTCTGGCCACTTGCTGGACGGTGCCCTTGAGGCGCTGGGCAAGCTGGGAGTGGAAGAGGCCGATATTGAAATTTATAAGGTGCCGGGAGCTTTTGAAATCCCGCTTTTGGCTAAGAAACTGGCTAAGAAAAAACAGGTTGATGGCCTAATTTGTTTGGGGGCCCTGATCCGCGGTGAGACACCCCACTTTGATTATCTGAGTGCTGAAGTCACCAAGGGCCTGTCGCAGGTGGCCATGGAAGAGGGCCTGCCAATTTCTTTTGGCATCCTGACCGTTGAAACAATTGAACAGGGAATAGAGAGAGCCGGGACAAAATCAGGCAACAAAGGTTATGAAGCGGCTTTATCTCTGATCGAGACCGTTAGTTTATTAAAGCAAGTCAAATTAAACTGATCAAAGCCGGAAAATTTTAATTATGGGAAGCAGAAGAAAAGCCAGGGAGTGTGCTTTACAGATTTTATTTGAATTAGAATTCTCCCCTGACCATCTGGAAGAAATACTTAAAGATTACTGGGCGGCTCAGCCCGTTAAAGCCGAAGTCAAAGAGTATGCTACCTGGCTGGTGGAGGGCCTGTGGCAGCACCGGGCTGAGATTGACCGGACGATCGAACAGGCCTCTGAGCACTGGCGGCTGGACAGGATGGCTATGGTCGACAGGAATATTTTGAGAATGGCTGTTTTTGAACTGTTTTTTGAAAAAACCCTGCCGCCACCTATAATTATTGACGAGGCGATTGAAGTGGCCAGAAAGTTTTCCGGCGACGAAGCAGCTGTTTTTGTCAATGGGATCCTGGATGGAATTTATAAAAGCCTGAAAAAAGACCGAAGCGACCATGAGGAGAAAGACAGAAATCCTGATAAAAAAGAGGAAGAAAAATGAGCGAGCCGGAAGTTAAAAAAGACGGTGATCGGCATCTGGTTAAAGAAGAATTGTCTGATCAAGAGTTGATCAGGCTGGAAAAATGGAAAAAACTGAAGGACAGGGGGATAGATGTTTTCCCTCACCAGGCGGAGCAAACTCACTCGGTTTTTGAAGTGGTCAGGGATTTTTTTGATTTAAGCCGGGAAGAACTGGAAGAAAAACATCATCAGGTCAAAGTGCCAGGCCGGATTATAGCTATCAGGAAAATGGGCCGGGCAACTTTCTTTCATCTGTCTGATTTCCGGGACAGGGTTCAGGTTTATCTCCGGGAGGACCTGATAGGCAAAGAAAACTATGAACTTTTTGACCTGTTTGATATTGGCGATGTCATCCTGGTTGAAGGCTGGCTTTTCCGGACAAGAACAGGGGAGTTGACTATTTTAGCCGAGAAGATAACCTTTCTGGCCAAGTCCTTTCACCCCCTACCAGAAAAATGGCATGGGCTGCAGGATGTCGAACTGCGCTATCGCCAGCGTTATCTGGACTTGATTATGAATCCAGAATCTGGAGAGACTTTTAGAATTAGAAGTGAACTGATCAAGAAGATGCGTCAATACTTTGACAGCCGGGGATTTATAGAAGTCGAAACACCGATGATGCAGGTTATGCCGGGTGGGGCTCTGGCCAGGCCTTTTAAGACTTTTCATCAAGCTCTGGGTATAAACCTCTATTTAAGAATAGCGCCGGAACTCTACCTGAAAAGACTGGTCGTGGGTGGAATGGAAAAGGTTTATGAAATTAACCGGAATTTTCGCAATGAAGGCATTGATTCCCAGCATAACCCGGAATTTACCATGCTGGAGTTTTATCAGGCCTATATTGATTATAATCAGCTGATGGATATGACCGAAGACCTTTTCCTTTTTCTGACTAAGGAGATTCATGGCAAGGAAGAGATCCAGTATGGAGATAATGTTATTTCTTTCCAGAAACCATGGCCGAGGTTAAAGTTCAAAGAAGCCATACTTAAATATAGCGGCCTGGCTCCCGGCCGGTTTGATAATGAGAAAGAGATCATTGAATTGGCCGGGACTTTGACTACTGATCATACGCCGGTCACTTATGCCAAAGCTCTTGATGTTATTTTTGATAAGCTGGTTAAAGAGAAGATTATTCAGCCGACTTTTATCATCAATCCCCCGCGGGAAATTTCTCCACTGGCTAAAGCCAGCCGGGAGAACCCGGGTGAAGCTGACCGCTTTGAATTGATGGTAGCTGGCATGGAACTGGCCAATGCTTTTTCCGAACTAACTGACCCTTTTGAACAACGGCAGAGGTTTGAAGAGCAGGCGGCGATGAGAAAGACGGGAGACGATGAATCACATCCGGTTGATCTCGATTATGTGGAGGCGCTGGAATATGGCTTGCCGCCTACCGGGGGAGAAGGTATTGGCCTTGATCGCCTGGCTATGATTTTTACCAACCAGAAGTCAATTAGAGAGGTCATACTCTTCCCTCTCCTTAAACCAAGATGAGAGACCTGAAGTGAAGACCGGTTTTGAGTTATTTATTGCCAGAAAGTATTTAACTGCCCGGAGGAAGCAAGCCTTTATTTCGGTTATTACCTTTGTTTCCGTTCTGGGAGTAACTATCGGAGTTATGGCTCTGGTCATTGCTCTGTCCTTGATCACCGGTTTTCAGGAAGATGTTCAGGAAAAAATTCTGGGAGCGACCTCTCATCTGATGATTTCTGACCTGTCAGGCGAAGGTTTGAAGGATTATCAGGCCTTAGCCGGCAAAATTGAGACCTGGCCGCAGGTTCAGGCGGTAACGCCAGTAGTCTATAATACTGTTCTGATTACCGGCCCGGCCCGCAGCGCCGGCGCCCTCTTGAAGGGAATGGATTTTAAGAAAGAAAGACAGGTCTCTGACTGGCTTAAGCAATTACCGGCGGGTAATCTGCCGGAAGATGACGAAACTCCTGTCCTGGTTCTGGGCAAATCGCTGGCCGCTACTCTTGGTGTATCTGTCGGCGACACGGTCAGTGTCTTGATCCCTTCAGCTCACCTGACCCCGGTCGGCTTGTGGCCCAGAGTCAAGACTTTTAAGATTGGCGGTCTGTTCGATTCTGGCCTGTATGAGTTTGATTCATCGACTGCTCTCGTTTCTTTGGGCCTGGCCCAGAGGATCTTTAATCTGCCAGCTAAAGTCAGTTACTTACAGGTCAGAATCAAAGACATTTTCCAGGCTGGCCAGCTGGCTGAAAAGATCCAGCAGCTGACTGGACCCGGCATCTATGTGACTACCTGGATGGAGCTCAACCGTTCCCTGTTCTCGGCTCTAAAACTCGAAAAGACCCTGCTCTTTTTCACCATTACCCTGATTGTCGTCGTGGCTGCTCTGAATATTATTGCCAGCCTGGTTCTGCTGGTAATGGAAAAGACCAGGGATATCGGCCTTATGATTGCTATGGGGGCCAAAGCCAGCCAGATAAAAAAAGTATTTTTCTGGCAGGGAGCAATAATCGGGCTGGTCGGGACAACAATAGGTATGGGCCTCGGTCTTTTCTGGTGCTGGCTGGCCAATACTTTCAAACTGATCAAGCTCCCGGTAGATATTTATCAAATTGCTTATGTGCCTTTCCGGCCAAGGCTTCTTGACCTGGCTCTAATTGTCCTGGTAACCCTGGCTATAACTTTTCTTTCGACGCTTTATCCTTCCCGGCGGGCAGCCAAAATTGATCCAGTGATGGCCTTAAAATATGAATGAAGAAAAAAATGTAAATTTAACCGGCCAGAAGCTGCCGGTTATTAAAACCGAGCAGCTGGGGAAAGCCTATCTTCTGCCAGACCAGCAATTACTGCCAGTACTTAATGGGATTGATTTTGAACTCAAGGCAGGAGAGCTGGTGGCTATCATGGGTGTTTCTGGTGTCGGGAAGACCACTTTTCTGAATATCCTGGGCGGGCTTGACCACCCGACCGAAGGCCGGGTTTATTTTGAAGGGCAGGATTTGCTGGCCAAAAGTGAAGCTGAAATGGCTGAATTGAGGAACAAAAAAATAGGCTTTGTTTTTCAATTCATTTATCTTCTGCCGGAATTTACCGCAGCTGAAAATATAGCTATTCCTCTGATTATCGCCGGGCTGGACAAGAATCAGGCTTTGAGCCAGGCCCGGCAGGCTCTACAAGAAGTGGGGATGGACCACCGTCATGATTTCCGCCCGGCTCAGCTATCCGGGGGAGAACAGCAAAGAATTGCTGTGGCCAGGGCCCTAATTAATGAGCCTAAACTTCTTCTGGCTGATGAACCTACTGGCAACCTTGACTGGAAAACGGGGGAGACAATCATTAAGCTAATAGCTGAACTTCACCGGCGAAAGGGCCTGTCTTCGATCATTGTTACTCATAACGAAAAAATTGCCCGTTTTTGCCAGAAATCTTATTTGATGGAAAGCGGTCAGTTGAAACTTTTTGAAGGCGAAGAAGGTTAACTATATTGTGGCCCGGGCGGCTTTTTTGAGACAGGGAAAATGATTGACCTCTTTGAAAATCCGCAGGCATTATGGTATAAGGTTATCCCATGAGACGATTGAACCTAATGTTGATGATTATTTTGCTGGCCGGTGTCCTGTCTGCTCAAGAAGTTGTCGAAAAAATTGAAGTTGTAGGCAATAACCGCATTTCCAAGGACACCATTGCCTATTATCTGACCTGCCGGGAGGGTGATTATTATAACGAAGTCTTGCTGAAAAAGGACTTTAGGGTCCTGTGGTCAACTGGCTTTTTTTCCAATTTAAAGATTGAGGAGGAAGATGGCCAGAAAGGCAAGGTCATTAAGATTTATGTTGAAGAAAACCCGGTTATTAAAAATGTGGTTTTTAAAACAGGCAAAAAGGTCAAAGAAGGCGACATTGTCAATAAGCTAAAGGAAAAAGATGAAAACATTGTAGCCCATTCTTATTACAGCCCCTATAAAGTGCAGAAAGCTAAGAAGACCATCAAGGAGTTGCTGGAGGAGAAAGGCCTGCAGGCTGCCCGCCTTGACACCGAGCTGATCAGCAAAGGCAACGATGAGGTTGATTTAATTTTTAGAATTGATGAAGGGCCAAAGCTGCGGGTGGGAGAAGTTGTTTTTGTCGGCAAGAATAAGGTTCCGGACAGCTTTCTGGTTCAGGCCATGAAGGACAACCGGGTTCATAACCTGCTGAACTGGATTTCCGGCAAAGATGTCTTTAAAAAGACCAAGCTTGAAGATAATATCAATGAAATTAAAAAGAAGCTGCAAGAATTTGGTTATATGGAAGCCTCAGTGGGCGAGCCCAAGATAGAAGAGGTGACTAAAAAGTCGGTCCTGTTCAAGAAGCAAAAAATGATGAGGATTATTATTCCCGTTGACCCGGGGCTGGTTTACCGGACAGGGGAAATCAAAGTCGAAGGCAATAAATTTATCACCAGCAGCTATTTGCTGAACATGGTTAAACTTAAACCAGGCGAAATCTATAGTTCAAAAAAGAGAGAAAAGACCATCGAAGATATGGGCGAGATGTATCGAAATTTTGCTTTTGTTTATGCCCAGATTGTGCCGGTTGAGAATCTCGATCCGAAAAACAAAGTGGTTAACGTCACCTTCAATATCAATGAAGGAGAAGTGGCCTTCCTTCGCCGTCTGAACTTTGCCGGCAATACTTTTACTAAAGATAAGGTCCTCCGCCGGGAAATGATGCTGAGAGAAGGTGACCGCTTCAGTCTGGCCATGTTTAAAGACAGTATTCTCAGAGTTAAACAACTTGGCCTGGTTGATATAGACAAAGAGCCGGATATTAAGCCTGATCCGGAGAATCCGAATCAGATTGATATCAATTTAAATGTCAAAGAATTACAGAAGAATAATATTCAGTTTAGTGCCGGTTATAGCGGTTATGAGGGCACCTTTGTGGCCTTTAGTTACTCAACAGTCAATTTTCTTGGCGGCGGCGAGACACTTGACCTGACCCTGCAGCAGGGAAAAAGGGTTAAAAATTATAGCTTTGGCCTGACTGAACCTTATATTTTTGACCGGCCAATGACCGTGGGATTTAATGTCTTTGACCGGAAGGTCAATATTCCCTATCTTTATAGCCAGTTGTCCAAAGGTATTTCTCTCGTTTATGGCATGAGATGGATTGAATACTGGCGGTTTAATTTGAACTATACTTTTCAGAATACGACCCTTGACTTTCCCTCTTACGATGACTACGGCAGCAATTATTATTACAACAATCCTTATTTTTATGCCGGGACTTATCATGTCAGTGCGATTGAACCCATGCTTTACCGCTCAACGATTGATAGCCCGTTGACCCCAAGCCGTGGAACATCCTACACCGCAGCTTTGAAATATGCCGGGTCTTTCCTGGGAGGTGAAGTTCATCTTATCCGGCCACGGATAGATCTGGCCCATTATCAGCCATTTATTTCCAATCATGTTCTTGGCTTCCATGTCGAATATATGATTGTGAAGGGAATGAAAGGGCAGGCCGTGCCCTACTGGGAAAGGTTTTTCCTGGGTGGAGAGCAATCAATCCGCGGTTATGATTTTTATACCATCGGCCCGCGGGACGAGAGCGAAATCCTGGTTGGCGGCCAGAAATCACTGGTCATGAATTTTGAATACATTATTCCCTTTGGCGGACCACTTTATGGGATTGTTTTTTATGATCTGGGTAATGCCTGGTTGTCAGGCCAGGCAGTGAGCTTAAAGGATGTCTATACCTCTACTGGCCTGGAAGTCAGGGTATTTGTTCCGGCTCTCCGGGTTCCTTTCCGCCTGATTTTTGCCTACAACAATAGAAAAATTTATACCGATAGTTCTAATTTTGCCTTCCGTTTCGCCATCGGGACGACTTTTTAAGGTTAAGAACTTATTTAACTTTTATAAGGAAAAGTGTAAAATTAAACACACAATAATTTTAGGAGGACGTAGATGCCCAAAAAACTGGCGACCTACTTATTAGTTCTATCCACGATGGTAGTTGGTTTCAGCCTGTTAGCTGAAGCCCAGCAGGCTATCAAAGTTGGAATCATCAACTCCCAGGAAATCCTGGAAAAATCTGTTGAAGGCAAAAAGGCTATAGCTCAACTTGAAGAAAAAAACCGGAAAAATCAACAGGATCTGTCCAAGCTTGATGACCAGATCAGGCAGCTGGAAACGAGGCTTAACACCCAGCAGCTGACCATGACTCAGGAAACAATTTTATCTTTGAGTGCTGATCTTGACCGGAAGAGAACCGATAGGCAGAGACTGGCGGAAGATGCTAACCGGGATATGCAGGAACTCCAGCAGAGACTGTATATCAAGATCCAGAGCGAAGTTATGCCGGTCATTACCAAACTCGGGCAGGAAAAAGGATTGGATCTAATCCTTGATCTTCGGGCGAGCGGCGTTCTGTATTTTAACCCGGTCATTGATCTGACCGCTGAACTTATCAAGAGGTATGATGCAGGTAAGGCGGTTACGCCGGCTAAATAATCTTCGTGGCTGTAATTCATGGACCAAGAAAAAATAGAGAAATGGCTACCTCACCGGTATCCTTTTCTCCTGGTTGACCGGGTTCTGGAACTTAAGCCAGGAGACAGTATTCTGGCCTTAAAGAATGTCACCTATAACGAGCCCTTTTTCACCGGACATTTTCCCGGGAAGAAAATTATGCCCGGCGTTCTGATCGTCGAGGCCCTGGCTCAGGCTGGCGGCATCTTACTTTACCACTCTCATCCTGATCCTGATTCGATTTTTGTGGTTTTGAGTAAGATTGAAGAAGCCAGGTTCAGAAGAACAGTTGTCCCGGGTGATCAATTGAAATTATCAGTTAAAATGCTAAAGCAAAAAGCCAGCTTCTGCACTTTTGAGGCTAAAGCTCTGGTCGACAATGAGATTGCAGCTGAAGCTAAACTGGTGGCTGGCCTGCTAAAAAAAAATGAGCTGGATGAGAAGATTTAATTCTCATCCAGCTTTTTTCCTGTCTGATTAAAGAAAGCTGAACACTAATCGCCGGCCGGTGGCGGCTGGGTGTTATTTGAGCACAAACAATGAATCTTCCAAGCCGCTATTATAAACAACTTCGCTGATCGTCATCCGGGAATATTCAGTGCCCCCCTGATTCATGGTCATTAGAAAAGGAACCATCGTCTGGCCAACTTTTCTGTAATCAGTCAGTTTAGTCTCAGCTTCTACCTCACCTCCGGATTGGCTGGCGGCTTTAGTCCTGGTAAGATAGGGCAGGTAAGTAGTAGCTTCAAGGTAGATGGTGGTCACATCCCCGTCTTTAAATTTCTGCTCTAAGACATAGCATTTTTTCCCATCGACGGTTTCTTCCCCTTTATAGGTATAGGTAATACCATGTTTAGCCGGGTCGAGCCAGACCTGGTTGCCTAAAGCCTGTTTGACCATACCTTTGGTCTGTTCGGCCGGCAGCTCCATTACTTCTCCGGTCTGGGGATTGGTTATCCGAGCTTTCTGGCCATCAAAGACCTGAATGATACTATAACCCATAACCTCTATTTCCATCCGGAATTTATTTGGCTCTTTCTGATAAATTGTCATGGGAGTGGTCATTCCCATCTGAACAATTTCCACGGTGCCGGTGGTTTTGGTGTCTTTTATTCCGGCCAGAGCTTCCCGCCCGCCCATAGCGGTAATCATTTTCTCCAGGATATCTTTCTCAGCCTGAGCCCTGAGGGGTAAAATGTTAAGGCCCAGCACAAGCAAGAATAATAAAAAAACTAATCTGGATTTTTTAGGATGCATTTAAACCTCCTGAAATTCTTTCTAATTATAAACTAAGTTAATAAACAATGATAGCAAAAAAAGGTTGAAGGCCGGGCAGGAACCGGGGTGAAGTAAAAAGAGAAAAATCATCTTAAAGGGTGATTGCCAATCAAAAGATAAGATTATATTGTATCTTTAAAAAAAGGCGTAAGACAATGATCTGGGAGAAAGCCGAGGAGCGGTATAAACTTATCTTTAATGTCATCCCGGATCCAGCCGTCCTGCTGGATCTGGATAACCGGGTAGAAGCTATTAATGATGCCTGTATAGAATATTTTCGGGATCAGGTTCCAGCGGCCATTATTTTTGGCGATAAATTGCCAGTGGACAGGCTTTTCCCCTGGATAACCAACGAATTAACCTATTTTCTTTCCATTAACAGTAACGAATTTACCTTTGAGCGGGAGATTGAATGCCCCAAAGGCCTGGTCAATTTTCAGATCAGGCTCAAGAAGATTCTGGACCCTTATGATATTCATCAGAACACCCTGATTTTTTTGAATGACATAACTTCAGCTGTCCAGGCTGAAAAAAAAGTGGCCAGGGCCCGCGATTTTTATCTGACTCTGTTTGAAGAGTTTCCGGCTATGATCTGGCGAGCTGGAGCCGATGGACAATTTGATTATTTTAACCGGGCCTGGCTGGTCTTCACCGGTAGGAACCCCGAAGAGGAGAAGGGTTTTGGCTGGGCCAGCGGGGTGCCTGAAGCCGACCGGGAACGTTTTATTAATATCTATGCTGAGGCTATCAAGGGAAAAAAGGCCTTTGAAATTGAACTCAGGCTGAGAAGATATGATGGGCAGTTCCGCTGGGTGCTCAATGTTGGCCAGCCTTTTTACAGCCTGGAAGGTGATTTTGCCGGATTTATTGGAACCTGCTATGACATTACTGAAAGGAAAATGCAGGAGGAGCAATTATCCTATCTGGCTATGCATGATCCTTTGACCGGGCTACCCAATCGCCGGATGATGGAAGTCGTCATGCCCAGACTGGTGGAGCAAACCGAGCTGGGAGTGAATAGTGCGCTTTTTTTCATCGATCTCGACAATTTTAAACAGGTCAACGATAAATTCGGTCATGTGATTGGTGATGAACTGTTGATTGAACTTGGGAAAATTTTAAAAGGGCAACTCAGGGATGGCGATCTTCTGGTCAGATTGGGCGGGGACGAGTTTGCTATCCTGCTCGATGGAATTGCCAGACAAGAAGCCGAGCAGGTAGCCCGCCGCTTGATGGACTGTGTCGCTGATCATCAATTTACAGTTCCCGGCGAGTCATTTAAGCTTTTCTTGAGTATTGGAATAGTTCTGATCACTACCAAAAAAGCTCCGGAAAGCTTTATCGCTCTGGCTGATTCAGCCATGTACCAGGCTAAAGAAAGGGGCGGGAACCAGTATGTCATTGGCAGCTAACAGCCTGGTAGCGGATTAGCCCCCTTGAGCAAAAAATAATTGGTCTGATCAAAAGCCGCTCTGCCGGCCGGCAGTCGGATTCAACCCGCAGAAAGATTTTCTTGTCGTTTTCTGGTTTTTTAAATAAGATAGAGGCAATAAAACAGACAGTAGCCAGGTCCCCCCGGCAGTAGTTGACTGCTACTGGCCAGCTGGTGAAGGGGAGTCTTCCCGGCTGACTGCTTGCTAACCAAAAGGTCAGGAGGTGAGATGAAAATAAAAAATAGAAGCTGCTCGCTTTTAGCCTGCTGGTTGCTTTTTATTAGCTCCACCTGTTTGCTGGCTCAATCCAGGCCCTCTCAGGTTATTTCAGTCAAATCGCCCAATAATAAAATTGAACTCAAAATTGAACTGAAAGGCCAGATTTTATATTCAATCTATTTTAATTCGAGGGAAGTGATCAGCCCCTCGCCCGTATCTCTGACCATCAATGATAACATAGTTCTGGGAAAAAGGCCGGTTCTGGAAAATGTTAGCCGGACCTCAGCTGATGACAGAATTTCACCTGCGGTCAGGGAAAAAAGGGCCATCGTTATTGACCGCTACCAGCAAGCTAAGCTCAAATTTCGCGGCAATTTCGGTTTAATATTCAGAGTCTATGATGACGGTGTGGCTTACTGCTTCTATACTGGTTACCGGGTACCGATCAAAATCAGAGGGGAAGAAGCGACCTTTACTTTTCCAGAAAATTACCAGGTCTATTTCCCTTTTATTTCCAGTCTTCATACCTCGTTTGAAAGCACTTATAGTTATCTGCCGGTAAAAGACATTGGGCCAGAGCGCTTTGGCTATGCGCCGGTCGTCGTGGATTTAAACGATGGCTTTAAGATAGCTATAACTGATGTGGCCGTTGATGATTATCCGGGCATGTTCCTGACCGGTAATAAAGAAGGGTTAGCCCGCCTGACCGGCAAATTTGCCCCTTATCCGGCTGAGGAAAAATTGCGTCAGGGAAGCGACCGGGAACTCGAGGTAGTTCAGGAAGCAAATTATCTGGCTGAAACCAGGGGCAACCGGCAATATCCCTGGCGGCTAATTTTACTGGCTGAAAATGACGCTCAGCTGGTCAGCAGTGACATTGTTTACCGGCTGTCACCGCCCACTGAACTCAAGGATACCAGCTGGATTAAACCTGGTAAGGTCGCCTGGGACTGGTGGAATGCCCTTAATATTTATGGAGTTGATTTTAAGGCAGGAATCAATACTGAGACTTACAAATACTATATTGATTTTGCCTCAAAATACGGTCTGGAATATATCATACTCGACGAAGGCTGGTCGGATCCGGCCGATCTTTTTAAAACTAATCCAGAGCTGAATCTGGAGGAAGTAGTCAAATACGGGGAGGCGAAAAAGGTCGGCGTTATTCTCTGGTGTGTCTGGTACACCCTCGACCGGCAGCTGGACCGGGCTCTTGATTATTTTCAGCGAATCGGAGTCAAAGGGATAAAAGTTGATTTCATGGACCGCGATGACCAGAAGATGGTTAATTTCTACCGGCGTTGCGCCTCAGCCGCAGCTAAGCGCCGTCTGGTGGTAGATTTTCATGGAGCCCATAAACCTGTCGGTTTGAGGCGGGCCTGGCCCAATATTCTGTCCAAAGAAGGAGTCCTGGGGCTGGAAAACAGCAAGTGGTCGGCCCTGGTTAGCCCTGAGCATGACCTGTTAATTCCATTCATAAGAATGATTGCCGGCCCGATGGATTTTACCCCGGGAGCCATGCACAACGCGCAGGAAAAGCAGTTCCGGCCGGTTTTCGATCTGCCCATGAGCCAGGGGACCCGCTGCCACCAGCTGGCCATGTACGTCATTTATGAATCACCGTTGCAAATGCTGTGTGATTCTCCTTCAGCCTATCTGCAGGAGCCAGAAATTATGGACTTTTTGTCTGCTGTGCCGACTGTCTGGGATGAGACCCGGGTTCTCGAGGCAAAAATTGGAGATTATCTGGTTATGGCCAGAAAGCATGGCGATGATTGGTATCTGGGGGGGTTGACGGACTGGTCACCCCGAACATTTGAATTAAAAACTGATTTTCTGGAGCCAGGCAAAAACTGGGTAGCAGATATCTGGCAGGATGGGGTCAATGCTGACCGCCAGGCCGGCGATTATAAAAAGCTGAAAATTGAGATCAAATCAGGCGATAATTTAAGAATAAACCTCGGTCCGGGTGGCGGGATAGCCATTAGATTTACTCCTGCCAGATAAAGATGTCTTTTTCGGGCTAAGTTGGGCCCTGGCCAGGAGACTGGCCAGTGGTCAGAGTTTTTCTGCCTAAAGCTGGAGTCTGGGTCCTGCGGTCCCAGTCTGCCTTGACAATCCGGCTTTGGTCGGATATATTAAATTCATAGCGTGGAACCAATATATGTTGTATAGATGAATATGATGGTAGATTATATTGAGGTCAAAGACCGGTATTGTTTTGTTGAGCGGCCAGAGCCTGCCACTTTTAACCTGCCTGATTAGCTTGATAAAGCCATAAAAATAAAGATCAGCCATAAAGAGAGAAAAATGAAGGTCTTGAAATTTTTAAGCAGTTTTTTAGTTACTGCCTTTTTCCTTATAGCCAGTCCGCTGGAATTTGCCCGGGACGTTGATTTTTTCTATGGCTACGTTATTCCCAGGCCGGTCATCAAAGTTGGTCTGGTCACTAACCTGAAGCAAGCAGCCATTAAAGCTTCAGCCGGCATGAAGGTCTATGAAGTTGGCCGGGAATACCGTCTCTTAGCTGAAGAAGCTGATGAAGTCACGATCAGAGTTGACCGGGAAAAATTATCGGAAAAATTTTCTTTGCAAATTGCTGAGTCGAACGACAGGCAAGAAGCAGAGATCCTGGCCTCTAATCTAAGTCAAAAACTTAACGGCGGAGTAACCATCAGCAGTAAATCAGACCCGGCCGGGCAGGATTTTGTCATAAAATATGGCGAATTCCTGACCAGGGGACAGGCGCTCGAAGCCATTCACTGGCTGGAAACTCAGGGCTTAAAAGACATCTGGATTTTAAAAGAAGATGTCAGCTTACCAGAGCCGGGGACAGCCTGGCTGCAAATCGATCACCGCCTGTTATCTCTTGGCTCTGAAGCTGATCTCTATTTTATTCCTACTCATCAGGAAGGCTTTATCAGCCTGGACGGGCGAAACTATCGCGGCCTTTTCTTTCTTAAAAATACGCCTGGCGGCTTATCCCTGGTTAACATTCTCAATCTGGAAGATTATCTTAAGGGTGTGGTTCCACTGGAATTATCGCCCGAGACTTTTAATTCTCTGGAAGCTTTAAAAGCTCAAGCCGTAGCGGCCAGAACTTATGCCCTGAAAAATCTCGGCCGTTACCGTCACCTGGGTTTTGACCTGACCGATACTCAAAGTTCTCAGGTCTATGGAGGCTTATCGGCCGAAAATCCTCTAAGTAATCAGGCAGTGGAAGAAACAACCGGGGAGGTTATCACCTATAAAGGCCAGCTGATTAATGCTCTTTATACCAGTACCTGCGGCGGGATGACAGAAGACGCCGAGAATGTTTTCTTGAGCCAGCCTGTTCCTTACCTTAAAAGCACGACTTGCAGCCTGGAAAAGCAACCGGAATATCTGATTGAAGCTAAACAACCGGTTCTGACCGCCAGGATCAATGACCGGGATATTACCGGTCAGATAACTCCTCTTCTGGCTCTCGGCTTGATTGTCCCAGGCCATGAACCTGATTATTTTGACCAGCCAGTCTCGATAGAGGAAATAGAGAATTCTTTAGCCTTAGCCTCCAGCCAGAAAAAAATTAATGGCAGCCAACTCCCGGTCAAATTTCAACCCGGTTCTTCTTCGCTTAATTTTATTGATCTGAGCCGCTGGCTGATTGCTTATTTTGGCTGGCAGGAAAAGGCGGCCAATTTTGTCCTGGAGAGCGAGGCTAAATATATCCTGCAGGCTTCGCCTCAATTGCCTGAGCTTAAGAGCACCGACCGCAAAAGCCTGGCTTATCTGATTCAGTCTGGTCTTTTCCCCGCTTACCTCCGCCAGAGCGATTTGAGAAAAGAAGTTACCAGAGCAGAGTGGGCTTATATTCTGGAGAAAAGCCTCAACTGGCTGGATGACCTGTTTTATCATGGTTTATTTATCTCAGGTAAAGATGACAGGTTAGAAGTTATGGACGCTCAGAGCGGAGAGAAGCGCTGGCTGGTTATTAAGCCTGAGATTTACTTAATCAGAAAGATGGAGGAGGGCAGCTTCCCGGCCAGGCGTCTTGATCTCCTGGGCGGTGAAAAGATCACCTGGCTGGAAAAGGATGGTCAGATAGAACTTCTCCAGGCAGATTATCCTCCGGCTTCCAATCTCCTCGACCGGGATTCTGCCTATAACCGCTGGACAGTCCGGGTCAGCCGGGAAGAGCTGGAAAAAAACATCGGCCGCTATTATCCCGGTCTTGGCCGTCTCCTTGATCTTAAGGTTCTTCGCCGCGGAAAATCTAACCGGGTAGCTTCACTCCAGATCTCAGGTGAACAGAAGTCAGTAACTCTGTCGGGGCTTAAGATCAAGTGGGTTTTGAATTTGAAAGATACTTTATTTTTTATCGACCGGGAATATGATGGGAGCGGCCAGCTAACCCATTTTGTTTTTACCGGCCGGGGCTGGGGGCATGGGGTGGGCTTATGTCAGGTAGGAGCTTACGGGTTAGCCAGGGCAGGAGCCAGTTATAAAAAAATTCTGGAACATTATTATCGACAGGTAAAGATTGAAAAAATTGATTGAAATAGCTCAAAAGATTTGACATCATTCCGGTTTAATAATAAAAGATTGACTTACCTTATCTTATAGTTTACTCCTGGCAGGAGCCAGTTCAGTGAGTTATCTGCAAACGGTTGTTCTGGGAATTCTTCAGGGTCTGGGAGAATTCCTGCCAATTTCGAGTTCAGCTCATTTGGCCATTGTTCCCTTCCTTTTTCACTGGGATTATCAGGGACTTGAATATGATGTGATGCTTCATCTGGGGACGCTATTGGCGATTGCCGTTTTTTTCTGGAAAGACTGGATTAAAATTATAAAAGACGGCTTGAAGCAACCCCGGACTCAGGAAGGGCATTTCCTCTGGTATATTATTCTGGCGACTATCCCTGGAGCTCTGGCCGGTTATTTTCTTGAAGCTCAAGCCGAGACAGTTTTCCGTCAGCCGGAGTTAATTGCCATCAGCCTGATCTTTTTCTCCGGTCTGATTTTTCTGGCTGACCGTCTGGCTAAAAACCAGACCGGACTGGAGAATCTGACTCTGGCCCAGGCCATGATCATCGGACTGGCCCAGAGCCTGGCTATTTTGCCCGGAGCTTCCCGTTCGGGGATGACCATCATGGCGGCTCTTTTTCTGGGCTTCAGGAGATATGATTCTGCCCGTTTTTCTTTCTTGCTGTCCACACCCGTTATTATCGGGGCAGCCCTGCTGGAGCTGCCAAAAATCTCGCTGACTCAGGTCAATGGGCCTTTTATTCTTGGTTTTCTGACTTCGGCCCTGGTGGGTTTTCTGTCAATTAAGTTTTTACTTTCTTTTCTCAAGGCCAGGACTCTTTTCCCTTTTGTGGTTTACCGGTTGCTGCTGGCCGGTTTGATTCTGGCAGTCTGCCTTTGAGTCTCCCGGGCAAGTTGACTTGAGGTTATCTGTCCTTTATACTACTCAGGCTAATTTGATTATTCCCATGGAGGAAAAAGTGAAAGCTCAAGCTTTATCTTCAGATCGAAAAGAAGCCAGAGAAGATCAAACTCAGTCTTCGGGACTATTTTTCAAGGTCAGGAAAGTTCTGTATGAGAAGAAGTCTAAATTTCAAAAAATAGAAATTATCCAGAATGATTTTTATGGCCGCATTTTGTTTCTGGATGGCCTGGTTCAGACCACAGAAAGAGATGAATTTTTCTATCATGAAATGCTGGTGGAGCCAGCTCTGTGTACCTGTCCGCGGCCAGACAGGGTGCTGATCATCGGCGGAGGCGATGGGGGAGCCCTGCGGGAAGTGCTGAAGCACCCGGTGAAGAAAGCCTGGCTGGTAGAAATTGATGAGGAGGTCATCAAGGCCTGCGAACAATATTTCCCCTGGCTGGAAGCTGGTCTGTCTGATCCAAGAGCCGAGCTGGCCATTGCTGATGGCTTTGATTTTATTCAAAGAACCAGAGAAAAATTTGATGTTATCCTGGTTGATTCCTCTGATCCGGTTGGACCTTCAGCTATTTTGCATGCCCGGGATTTTTATCTGAAACTCAAGAAAGTCTTGAAGCCGGGAGGAATTATCGCGGCTCAAGCCGGCTCACAAATCCTTCATCTAAAAGAACACAGCCAGCAGGCCAAGTTTTTGAAAAAGATGTTTAAGATTAGCCGCTTTTACTCTGGACCGGTGCCAACCTATCCGGTAGGCACCTGGTGCTATAACTTTCTGAGTGACCGGATCGACCCGCTAAAAGTGAAAGAGCTGAGAATACCTGCCGGCCTTAAGTATTACAATGAAGAGATTCACCGGGCAGCTTTTGCTCAGCCGGCTTTTTTCAAGCAGGCAACTGGCCAGAAATAATTTCCAGCCCGGTTTTAAAAGCCTGATTCATTTCCCGGCTTAGAGAATGGGTTTGGTAAGTCTACCCAGGCAAAAAATCAATTTATCGGAATCGGTGGAAGGGCGGCTCTTGAGCAACCTAAAAATAAAAAAAGGGAATTTCTGGCGAGAAATTCCCTTTTTTCTGTCAGTTGTCTGGTCTTCAGGCGCCCTGGCGGACAGCTTTCCAGGTAGCGGTGCCAAAATCACCCATTTGAGCTTCACCGCTCATATTATTTTTGTCCTGGATCTTTCCCTTATAGGTAGTGGTGAATTGTCCACGGGGAGTCTCTCTGGTAATAGTCCATTCAATATCGTTGCCTTTAACTGTTCCTTCCCCGTTAACGTCGCCTCTCGGGCTTTTCATAGTGACTTTTAGCTTCTGGCCATCCTGAGTGAAGGTCACGTCATTTGACCTGTCCCCTCTCTGGGTGGTCATGGTCAGGGTCCAGTTTCCACTGACGTTAATGTCCTCAGCGAAAGCCAGCAGGCCGCTGAGCGCCACAATCAGGATCAGAACCGAAACTTTTTTCATTTTTAGCCTCCTGTCTGGTTAGACGAAACTTCCTTTCTTTTCTTCCAGGCCGGATGAGTTTTCAACCCGGATAGAACAGCTGGCCTTTAGTTTTCTTCTGCTCCAGAACCTTCAGCATCTCAGCCGTCATTCTGGACAGGTCATAATCTGGCTGCCAGCCCCATTCTTCCCGGGCAGCAGTATCATTAATTGATTCTGGCCAGGAATCGGCAATGGCCTGCCTGAAATCAGGCCGGTAACTTATTTCAAATTCCGGCCGGTGTTTTTTTATTTCGGCTGCCAGCTCAGCCGCTGAAAAAGACATGGCGGTGACATTAAAATTAGAGTGATGCCTGAGCCGCGAAAAATCAGCTTCCATCAACTTGATGATAGATTTCAGACAATCAGGCATGTACATCATAGGCAGCCTGGTTTCTGGTCGCAGGAAGCAGTTATATTTATTATGGATGATGGCTTCATAAAAAATGGCCACAGCATAATCAGTTGTTCCCCCTCCGGGTAGAGCTTCATGACTGATAATTCCCGGGAAACGGCAGCCACGGACATCAAGGTTAAATTTCTGGACATAATAATCACTGAGCTGCTCACCGGCTACCTTAGTTACTCCATACATGGTGGTTGGGCTCAAAATAGTGTCCTGGGGAGTATTAATTCTGGGGGTCAGCGGGCCGAAAACAGCAATGGAACTCGGGCAGAAAACCTGTTTGACCTCGAGTGCCCGGGCAGCTTCCAGGACATTAAACAGGCCGTTGATATTGACCTCCCAGGCTTTGACCGGATTTTTTTCACCGGTAGCTGACAGAATTGCCGCTAAATGATATATTTTTTTAATTTTATACTTTTTTATGGCTGCTTCCAGCTGATCTCTATCAGTCACATCCAGCAGTTCAAAAGGACCCTGACGAACGGCTGGCGCCTTTGGCTCAACCAGATCAGAGGCAATGACTTTTTCCTGGCCAAAGATGTCTCTTAAAGCTGGCACCAGCTCCGAACCAATCTGACCGGCTGCACCGGTTACCAGAATATTTCCTGTCTCAGCTGTCATCGTTTCTCCTGTGGTTTAAAATCTAAATAAGAAAAACTTTATATCTTTAGTTGCTTCTGATGTCAACTCCAGGTTTAGTCCGGAATTAGAAGCTCGGCCCTGTTTCTCCTTTTAAGTCTTTAATAAGACCAGTCCAAAATGATACAATATAAAAATTAGAAAAGAACTAACGGGAGGATTAAATGAGTGTGATTATTGATGGAAATTTGACGATTGACCAGCTGGTAAGTGTAGCTAAAGGAAAAGAAAAGGTTGAACTTCATCCTGAGGCTGTCCGCCGCATTAACCGCTGCCGGGCTCTGCTCGAAGAAAAGATTAAAAAGAATGAAATCATGTATGGAGTCAATACCGGGATTGGCGAGCTGGCCAATGTTGTTTTGACTCCTGACCAGGTAGAAAAATTTCAAAAGTATATTATTTACAGTCATGCGGCAGGCTATGGCCAGCCCATGCCGATCGAAGTGGTCAGAGGGGCAATGGTCTCCAGAATAAGCTGCCATGCCCATGGTCATTCTGGATTAAGGTTGGCAGTGGTGGAAAAACTGGTAGAATTGTTGAACAAAGAAGTAACACCGGTTGTCTGCGAAAAAGGCTCAGTTGGCGCCTGCGGCGATTTATCGCCGATGTCACAAATTGCCCTGGTCCTGATGGGCGAGGGAGAAGCGTTTTACCAGGGAGAGAAATGGCCGGCCAGGGAAGCCCTGAAAAAGGCAGGAATTGAACCGCTGGTCTTTCAAGCCCGTGACGGCCTGGCCACCATCAATGGCTCAAATATGATTACTGCTCTGGGTGCCCTGGAGGTAAATGAGGCCCAGAAGTGGCTAAAAAATGCTGAAATTGCGGCCGCTATGACTCTCGAGGCTCTAAATGCCAACATGAAAGCCTATGATGACCGGGTTCATAAAGTCCGGGGCTATCCTGGAGCTATAACCTCGGCTGAGAATATCAGAATAATCACGGCTGGCTCAGAGCTTCTGGCTCAGACTGGTAAAAAGGTTCAGGATGCCTACAGCCTGAGAAGTGTAGCCCAGGTAGTGGGGGCAGCCCGGGATGCCTGGCAGTGGGCTAAACAGATGATAGAAATTGAACTTAAGGGAGCAGCTGACAATCCAATATTTTTCCCGGAAGAAGATTTAGTTCTGACCGGGGCCAACTTCCAGGGAGTGCCCCAGGCTCTGGCTCTTGAACTTCTGGGCACGGCCATTACCACGGTTTGCGTTCTGTCAGAAAGGCAGCTTAACCGGCTGATGAATCCAAATTTGAGCGTTGGCCTGCCGGCTTTTCTGACTAAAGGGGCAGGGATGTTTTCTGGTTTGATGCTGTCCCAATATACCTCCGGTGCCCTGGTCTGTGAAAACCGGGTGCTATCCACTCCGGCTGCGACCGGCTCAATTCCGGCGGCAGCTGATCAGGAGGATTTTGTCAGCATGGGCATGACTACCGCCCTTAAAACCAGACAGATTCTCGATAACGCTGAGGCTATCCTGGCTATTGAGTTTATAGCCGCGGCCCAGGCTCTCGACTTTCGTCAGCCCGTAAAGCCCTCTCCGGCGGTGGAGGCTGCCAGGCAGGCAATCAGAAAGTATGTGGCTTTTCTGGAGGAAGACAGGCCATTATATAACGACATTAACCGGCTAAAAGAAGTGGTCCAAAGGGGAGACATTCTGGAAGCAGTAGAAAAAGTCACCGGTCCTTTGAAGTAAAACTATTTTAAGAATTAGTATAAAGCCGGAACATACCGGCCAGGGCTGAGCCTTCTCGATTGAGAAACGGACGGGAGGGAGAAGGAGCCCGGGTGAGCCGAAAGGAGAGGCAAAATCATGCCAGAAAAAGTAGCTTTAATCACCGGTGCTACCGGCCATCTGGGACAGGGGGTGGTTAAGAGGTTAAGTCAGGATTATAACCAGCTGGCCATTCATTATTACCACAATGAATCTTTAGCCAGAAGCCTCAAGGCAGAGATAGAAAGCCAGACCGGAAAAGTGGCTATTTTCCAGGCTGACCTGACTCAGGAAGCCGGAGCTGAAAAGCTTATTAAAGAAGTACTGACGGAGTTTGGTCAGCTTGATATTCTGGTTAATATGCCAGGAGCGATAAGAAACAAGCCCTGGGACGAGCTGACGCAGAGTGACTGGGAAGACATTATAAGATCCAATCTGGAAAGTTCCTATTTTTGCCTGAAGCAGGCCTTACCCGGCATGCGGGCCAGAAAATCAGGCCGGATTATTAATATCGGTTTCCATCTGGTTGAGCACCTGGGCTCCTTTCCAGGCGTAACACCCTATGCGGTCGCCAAGACCGGCCTGCTGATTCTGACCAGAACAGCAGCCGTGGCCGAGGTGGCCAATAATATAACTGTTAATATGGTTTCTCCCGGTCTGATTGAAGGCGGTGACTTGCCGGCGGGTGTTAAGATTAAGCCCGGCCAGGTTGGCCGGGTAGAAGATATAGCTGAAGCGGTGGCTTTCTTAGCCTCTGACCGGGCAGCAGCCATAACCGGTATTAATTTAATGGTGGCGGGAACCTGGAAGATGTGAACCTGGGACCAGAACAAATATGTTATAATTGGGTTGCTGTTTCACTTAATAGCTCAATACCGGAGAAATGAAAAGTGAAAACTGCAAACAGAGCAGCAGGAGCCAGGAAAAGACTTGGCTTGTTGTCTTTTGCCCTGGCCGCCATCTTGCTTTCATCTTTGGCCTGCCAGACTGAAAAATCGATAAAAAAAAGCAGGATCGATCGGCTGGAAAAAGGCCTCTACCGGGCGGTCTATTTTAGAGGGGAAAAACCAGAAAAACTTGGACTGGTTGACCGCCTTCAATTTTTTAAAGTCCCGGGAATAAGCCTGGCGGTGGTTGACAAAGATAAAGTTGAATGGTTTAAGACCTATGGCTACAAAGACATAATCAAATACGAAAAACTGACCCCGGCTACTGTCTTTCAGGCAGGGGAGCTCAGCCAGCCAGTAACCGCAGCCGCGATCCTGGCCGAAGTAGCCCAGGGCCGATTGCAGCTGGAAGAACAGATTGGCTCCTATTATGAAGACATAGTCTTGGCGGGCATGAAATTCCGGCCCCGGGGCAGAATCTCTTTCACCTTATCACAGCTATTAAGCCATTCGGCCGGATTTTATCCCTGGGTCTCAACCGGCTATCCGCCTGCTGTCAACCTTCCAGATTTAACCCGAATTCTAAGAGGCGAAGAACCAGCCGGCAACTTTTCGAGCTGGCGGGGCTTTGACCCGGAAGCTGGAGTCAGATATTCCGATTTTAATTATGTCCTGCTGCAGAAGTTTCTGGAGGATAAAACCGGAAAAAACCTGCCAGAACTGGTCAGTCAGGACATATTTTTCCCGTTGAATTTAACCCGGACCTTCTGGAATTTACCCGGGACGGCTGATTTAGCTACCGGACATTCCCGGGAAGGCCCGGCGGTTGAAGGCGGCTATTACCGCTACCCGGAAGAGGCCGCCCGCGGCCTGTGGTCCAATCCTCTTGATTATCTTAAATTTGTCCTGGAGATTGTTGACTGTGCCCGGGGGAAAAAAGACGGTCTCCTACCGCCTGAGCTGGCCCGGCAAATGCTGTCGGTTGATCCCCGCCATCCAGGACTTGGTTTCCGGCTGGAGGGCGAACGGGAAAAATTTAAAATCTATATGACCGGCAAGACTCATGGCTTCCGGTCGGTCCTGGTGATTTATCCGGCTCTGGGACAGGGGGCCCTGATTATGGCCAATAGTGAAAATGGCAGCCTGCTTCTGGACGAGATTCTCAGGGGCTTATCGGCTATCTACGACTGGCCCGATTTTAAGCCAGAAGAGAAACCCCTTTACCGCCTTGACCCTTCTATTTATCAGCAATATGTTGGGCGTTATCAAGTCAATGGTTCATATTACCTGGAGATCAGCTTTGAAGACTATTATTTAGTGGTTCATCCCACCGGCCAGACGCCAACTAAATTTTATGTTGAAACCCAGACTATCTTTTTCTCAGTTGATCCTTTTCTCCGCATCAAGTTTAATCTGGATGAGAAAGGCCAGGTCACCGGTCTTATTCTCTGGCAGGAAGACTACGAAATCAGAGCCCGGAAAATTAATTGAACCTCAGTCGGACTGAACCAGAGTCAGCTGTACTTTCCTTTTCTGGCCATTTCTTTCGAGGGTCAGAGTTACCGTGTCGCCAATCTTGTAATTATCGAGCAGGTTATAAAGATCATCAAAAGAGTTGACTTTTTTCCCATCGACCTCTTTGATGATGTCTTGAATAACGATCCGTCCCAGGCGGCCGCGGGTTAGACCTTTAATACCTTTTTTAGAAGCTTCAGAGCCAGCCGGAACAGAATAAATAATCACCCCCTGAATATCTAATTGCTGGGCATAATTGTCAGGGAGATAAGTCAATCCCAATCCAGGTCTGATGACCCGGCCATACTTTATAATCTGCGGGACAATTTTCTTAATAGTATCAACCGGGATAGCAAAACCAATGCCGGAAGAAGCCCCGCTGGGTGAGATAATCATGGTATTCATTCCGATTAGTTCACCGGCTGAGTTGAGAAGCGGGCCGCCGGAATTCCCGGGATTGATTGAGGCGTCGGTTTGAATCATTTCCTTGATGGTTACTCCGCCCACCCCGGGCATGCTCCGGCCCAGAGCGCTAACGATGCCAGCGGTCACAGTGTGATCAAAGCCGAATGGATTACCGATGGCAATGACTTTCTGGCCGACTTGCAGATTATCCGATAAACCGATTTTAACCGGGTATAAATCTTTGAGGCTACCTTCAATCTTAAGAACCGCAATATCCTTGGCCGGTTCTCTGCCAACCAGTTTAGCCTGCCGCTGATCCTGATTCGGCAGGGTAACGCTAAAAAGATCACCGTCTTCAATTACATGATAGTTGGTGATGATGTGTCCCTGATCATCCCAGATAAAGCCAGAACCTGTCCCCCGGGGAATTTGTTCTTCTGCCCAGGAAAAAAAGTCGCGAACCAGCTGGATGTTGGTCACATAAACAACTGAATTCTGAGTGCGTTTGACGATGTCAATTGTATTCTTTTCGTCTTCAGTCAGCTGAGCCAGTCCGCTGGTCCTGAGCACCAGCAGGCAGGCCGATAGCAGCATAACAAACATTATCAAGCCTGAAGTTTTTGTTTTTTTGATCATAGCTATGTCCTTTATGACAGACTGATTAGTTCTATTTAACCCGATTAAGGAATCAATTTCAAGCCCGGAAGAACCTTCCTGACTCGATAAAAATCTGATTATCTGGCTCCCAGATATCTTTCCTTCTTAGGCAAGTAAAAAATGAAAATAGCCAGAGCAAAAATCCCGGTCAGGATGAATGGAAATCTGATATTGACCAGGTCAGACAGGAAACCTGAGATCAGGGTAATAATTGCTCCGGAAACAAGCTGGATATTTGAAACCCAGCTAAAAGCCAGGGTTTGCTCTTCCTCATTGACACTCGAACCGACAAAAGTGTGGAGGGAAGGATAGGTCATAAGCATAAATCCTCCGAAAAGAAGCAAAGCTACGATAGACAGGGTCTGGATGGTGGAAAAGCCGATAACAAACAGGCAAACAGTAGCTCCGGCCAGACTGGTCAAAAAGACTCTTTTCCGTCCGAAATGGCGGCTCCAGACACCATAAAGATAACCCGTAATTGTTCCCAGGCCGATCCACAAAGCCAGATAAAGACCGGTCCGGCCCATGGGAATATTGAAATTGTTATGAAGAAGAGAGGGAGCAAAAGTGACAGTCACCCACCAGCCCCCGCCGGCCAGGAAAAAGCCTGGAATCAGGTGACTGATTCTCTTTAAAACCAGGAACCAGTCCCGGGCCGACAGATTTGGTTTAGTCTCCTGGCTGGAGGAGACATTTTTGATGACCGAGACCCCGACGGCAGTTACGGCCAGACTGAGCAGCGACCACAGATAGAGCGGACTTTTCCAGCCGAAATGCTGGGCAAAATAACCAGTGGTAATAAAAGCTAGCAGAGTTCCTAAATTACCTGAGCCGCTCTGGATGCCCATAGCATCGTCCAGTTCCTGGCCGAGGCCTGTTCTTGAACGGGAAATCCAGGCGACGACCACTGGATGATAAAAACTGGTGACGGCCCTGAGAAAAATGTAGAGCAAAAGCAGCCAGCCAAAGGATTGAGCCAGCGGGATTAGAAAGTTAGCCAGGGCGATACCAATTCCGCTGATGAGCATCAACAGCCGGTATTCATATTTAAATGACAACCTGACCACCCAGAACTGAAGAAGCAAAGTGGTGATTAACCCGAGATTGGAAAGTAAGCCAATGGCCGAATATTTTTTGATGAGGAAAGCCTGGCTGTAAAGAATAGGAAAAATCGTCGGGGTCACGATGGTGGCCGCATCAGTCAGGGCATGAAACAGGGAAGCGGAAATAAGTATTCTCTTTTTCATCTTTATAGGCCTTAATGAAACGAATAATTTACCATCTGGCGGGGCGGGTGGCAAGTGCTGGTTGACCAATGGAGCTTTTAATCAGAAAAAAATAAAGCAAAAAGATATGAATTTAAGAGTTTTTATCTCTATAATCTACTAAGGGCCATAAGAGTCGAGAAACATAAAGGCCAAAATGGTAATTAAATTTATGGAGATTAACATTGAGTGAAAAAATAATTAATTATGGAGGCTGTTTTGTTTGCGGGCAGGATAATCAGGTTGGTCTTAAATTAGATTTTTTCTATGATAAGGATAAGCATCTGGCCTGGGCGGAATTTCAGCCTGAGGAGCGGTTCGAAGGCTACCGGAATATTCTTCATGGCGGAATAATTTCTTCACTTCTTGATGAGGTGATGGTCAAAGCCATTAGGCACGATAATATTCTGGCCGTGACTATGAAACTTACCGTTGAATTTAAACAGCCAGCTAGAATTGGAGAAAAGCTCAGGGCAGAAGGCTGGGTTACCGGTCGGAAGGGCAAGGCTTTTCTGGCCGAAGGACGTTTGACTGGAGATGGTGGACGGCTAATTGCCACCAGCAGCGGCATTTATTTCCGGGCCGAAGGCGAGCTGGCCGAACAACTGGAAAAAAACCGGCCATAACCCGGTCACGAATCTAACAGAGATTATAATTCTGAGTTTTAATTTAACACTGCTTCAGAGCCTGCTCTAAATCAGCTTTAAGATCTTCCCAGGCCTCACAGCCGACTGACAGCCTGATCAAATCATCGGTAATACCTGCTTTCTCTTTCTCTTCTTTTGAAACTCCGGCGTGGGTCATACTGGCCGGATGTTCGATCAGAGTTTCGATTCCACCCAGGGAAACAGCCAGAGTGCAGAGTCGGACGCTGTTGATGAGTTTCAGGCCGGCCTGGTAACCTCCCTTGAGGCCAAAAGAAATCATCGAACCAGGCCCCTTCATCTGCTTTTCCATCAACTGGAATTGGGGATGACTGGGCAGGCCCGGGTAATTAACCCAGGCGACTTTCGGCTGTGATTCGAGCCAGGCCGCTAATTTTCTGGCATTTTCCTGGGCTTTTTCCACCCGGAGATAAAGTGTCCTTAATCCCCGGAGAACCAGCCAGGCTTGATGGGGATCCATCGTTCCACCCAGCAGGTGGAGAACTTTTCCGAGTCGCTCATCCAGCTCCTTTGTCTTGCTAACAACAATTCCACCAACGACATCGGTATGGCCATTTATGAATTTGGTTACACTGTGAACGACGATATCGGCTCCTAATTCCAGCGGGTTCTGCAGAATGGGTGAGGCAAAAGTATTATCAACCACTAAAATTAACCCGTGCTCACGGGCGATTTGAGCGCAGCCCTGGATATCGGTCAGAGCCATAGTGGGATTGGCCGGGCTTTCAATGTAGAGAAGCCTGGTATTTTTTTTGATTTTCTTCCTGATTTCCTCCAGATTGGAAGTATCAACGAAATCCGAGGTGACGCCATAGCGCGCAAACTCGGTTTCGATAATTGTTCTGGAAGCTCCATAGAGGGCAGCCGTTCCGATCAGGTGAGTATCCTTTTCGAGCAGAGAAAAATAAACCGTCGAAACAGCAGCCATGCCGGTGGATGTAGCCAGAGCCCCGACACCTTTTTCCAGGCTGGCCACCGCCTGTTCCAGAGCTTCAATGGTCGGATTACCCAGGCGCGTATAAATAAATCCCTTCTCTTTACCGGCAAACAATGATGCTCCCTGCTCGGCGCTGTCAAAAGCGAAAGTCGAGGTCTGATAAATAGGTGGAGAAACGCTGCGGGTAGCTTTATCCGGCTCATAGCCAGCATGAATCACCTGAGTTTCTAAACTCATTTTGTCTTTTGGCTCCATAGTCCTTCTCCTTCCCTGGGAATAACACTATTATTGATTTTTTTGATCATAGAGGTCAGGCTCTATGACTTCGAAGTTTCTATCTTATTTCTCCCGGGCCAAGTCGAGCATAATCTTAACTTCCTGGACCATCTTCTCGGTGTCGCCTTCAAAGCCGATGACCTTGAATTTTATTCTGCCCTTGGGATCAATGACAAACTTGGTTGGAATGCCAGAGACTCCGAAGTCCGAGGTCACCTTATTAGTGGTATCCATCAAGACATAAAATGGATATTGATTTTTCCCCAGAAAATCTTTGACCACCTGCTCTTTATTTTCCTCATCCTGCCAGCAGTTAACAAAGACGAAAGCCACCTCGGGTGTTTTCTGATATTCTTCCACTAATGTCTTCATTCCCGGAAAAGAGCTCAGGCAGGGGCCACACCAGGTAGCCCAGAAATCCAGCACAACCACTTTGCCAGAATAATCACCCAACTTAACTGCCTTGCCTTCTAAATCTTTTAATTCAAAAGGCACCGCCGCTTCATTGATCATTTTTTTGGTCAGGTCAGCCTTCATTATTTTGAGGGCTGAAGCTTGAAGGTCACTCTGATATTTATCCCAGCCTTCCTCTGATTTATGAAGCCCGGTATAAGCCTGCTTGAGAAGGCCCATTAATTCTGAATTAATAAAACCATCCTGACCGGTTTTTTCCAGCACACTGGTGGCCTGAGTAAAGTCCTGATTGGCCAGCAGAGCCCGGGCATAATCAGCCGTTACCCCGGCATCTTTTCCCTGATTCAAGTCATAAGCCTGTTTTAAAAATGGCAGAGCTTCACTCGCCTGGCCCTTTTTTATTAATATTTGACCTTTCAGACCGAGGAACATGGGCATCAGAGTTTTCTCTAATTGGTCTCTCCATTCTTCCTCAGTGTAATAAGCTGGCTTGAATTTGTCAGGCTGACTGAGTTGGGCCTGGGTCAGGGCCTGACCCTGGTCAATAGCCTTAAGAGCCAGGTCAGTCTGGGCTTCATTCTGGCCGGCCTGGGAAGCGATGACATAGAAATAATAAGGTTGGCCCTTATCCTGGTTATTCTCAAGAAAGGTCTGAGCCTCTTCCAGCTTGTTTTCTTGAATAAGAGATTGCGCTATCATCCCGACAATAGAATCAATATATTTTGAATCTGGAAATTCCTCTTTGAATTTGGCCAGAAAATCAAGTCTTGATTTTGGATCCTGAATAGTTCGAAATTGCATCAGCGCTTGAACCTGGAAAAAATCACCTTTGGGATTTTTCTGGGCCTGTTGATAGATAGCCATAGCCTTTTCTTGATTTCCCTGCTGAGCATAATGGCCATAAATGGTGGTCAGAGCTGAATCGTCCAGGTCCGGCAGGCTGGAAACTTCATCCACGAAAGCCCCTGACTTTTTTTCCCAGCCCTCAGGTTTAAGTGACTGTAGAAGGCGAAGATAACTATTGACAAAGTCCTTTTTAAGCGTGGGGTTAGCCAGAAAATCTTCTTCAGTCAGCTGCAGGGCCTTTTTCATATCATTTTCAACTCCAATCAGCTGGCCCCAGGAAGTATAGGCTAAAGCCAGTCCGGCTTTATAACCGGGAAGAATCTGAGCGGAGGGATTATACAGGGGGAAAAAGTAGCCCTGCCCTTTATTCGTATCTTCATTTTTTTCATCCAGTTTGATTTTGGCTGCCAGGCCAAAAGCGGTTTTATCAACCGGATATGATCCGGTCCATTTCTTGCCTGATTTGGCCAGGCTGACCGGCGTGACTGCCGGCAACTCTTTTGAGAATGAATAGACATAAAGGGTAAATTTATCGCTGGCCTGGAATTGTTTATCGGCCGGAACATAGGAGAAAGTCACAGTGTCTCCTGGTTTGGGCTTGTCCGGCGAGATGGTCAGCTGCGAAGTGGAACTGCTTCCAGAGCAGACAATAAGAACGCTGGCCAGCAAAATTAACGTTAAAGACAGAGAAAATGATTTTTTCATTTTGTATCCTTTCAATTTAATGGCTTATTATCTCAGATAACTGAAGATTTTACAAATGGACGAATTGCCTCATCTAAAATCTAC
>DJWO01000004.1 GCA_002441005.1 Candidatus Aminicenantes bacterium UBA6228 | reverse complement strand
GTCGCGAGACAGTTCGGTCCCTATCCACGGCAGGCGCAGGAGATTTGAGGGGGGCTGTCCATAGTACGAAAGGACCTGGATGGACGAACCTCCGGTTTACCAGTTGTGCCGCCAGGCGCAGCGCTGGGTAGCTGTGTTCGGTAGCGATAACCGCTGAAAGCATATAAGCGGGAAGCGCGCCCCAAGATAAGATCTCCCTCCCCGCAAGGGGCTAAAGGGCCCTCGTAGATGACGAGGTTGATAGGCTGGGTGTGTAAGCGCAGNNGCTTGACCATAAAGTTTATCAAGGTGAAACATGCCGCTTTGTTAGCAATCATAGGGGACATGTTCCTATTACAGGTATGTGTCCCGGGTTTAATCGATAATTAATCCCGGCAACCATGACGAAGGGGAAACACCCGATCCCATTCCGAACTCGGAAGTTAAGCCCTTCAGTGCCGATGGTACTGCGGGGGTAACTCCGTGGGAGAGTAGGTCGTTGCCGGGTTTTTTATTTTTAGCGCAACTTTAATTGAGGGGATACCTTCTGGTGTCCCCTTTTTTTTATACCATAATAAAGTAGGATTAAGTGAGATGGAAAAGCCCTTATTGTCATTAAAGAGATGGCCCGCTTGATGATAATTAAATCTTGATTTGTCGAAAAGGTTAGAACAGCCAGCGAGAAAATAGAACCGGCGAAAGCTGTCTCTTTATCATTGATGTTGGGTGCCAGGGGCAGCCTTAAATGTCCCGGCTTATCTGACTGCCGGCCAATCCCCATGGCTTCAGCTGGAAGAATCGAATTAATATCTATAATGTCCTATGATTTTCCTCAAAATAATTTGTCGGGTCAAGGATAAAAGAGGCCAAGATCAAGAATAAAAAGGGCCGCTCTCTCCTGTCCCCAATTTTTTCTTAATCTATTTTCTGGGGTGTCCCCATTTTTAGGATGAAGTCCTCCTTTTTCAAGTAGCAGCTTGAATAATCTGGAGGCTTTCGTCGCCCCAAGCCTTTCCATTATCCCTTTTATCTTGGATACCATGTCTTTACCTGATTGAGAATGCTTGACATCGTTTTTTGATATGAAGAAAATGTGGGTAAAGATGAGAGCAAGAGGAAAAGTTATACTGTGTTTACTTATTGGTTTTTTCTGTTTTGATTTTTGTTAAAAATACCTCGCCGGCTGCAATGTATGCCTATGAGGTTTGCACTTTAAGACAGTGGATAATAACATGTGGGTCAGGTGATGAGTTAATTACCAGCTCAGGATATTATTGGGACTGCCTGACTTTTTATTTCTAGGCATCCGGCGGGGGAAATGGTGATAAGCTAGGAGGTTCAGGAAGAGGCGATGAGCCTGGAGGAGGTTCTGGAGGTGGAACAATATTTCCGGACTACAATACTGATAAAGAGTGTTAAAGGGGCAAGAAGATGGGAAAAAACCACTTGAAATTATCAATTATTGTTGGTTTTTTAATCCTGACATCCTGGTACATATTTTCTCAAGAGCCAGCGCGAACAGAGGTAGTATTTGAGAGAAAAGTTCCCCTTGGAATGATATTCAAGGGACTTGATATTTCTTCCTCGGGGCATCGCGCTCTATTTTTTATAGAACCTTCTGATCAGATTAATAAGATACGCCCCGACTGGTCGAGGCTGGAAATTTATGATCCCGATAATAAACTTATCCTCGAAAAAGCTCTTGACCGCGATTGCTTCTTCCATGGATTTTCCCCGGACGGGAAAATAATCCTTTCTTATGGCAGCGATCCTATGGTTATTGGAACTCTACAGTTCTTAACTCTTGGAGGAGATGAACTCTTTAAGATTGATGGTGTGGGAGATAGGAGAATAATCTTTGACCCATTTGGAAAAGAACTGGCTTTAGCTGCTCTTGGTTATGACGGTCTTTATGAGGACACGGTAGTTTTTGATACAAAAACTGGAAAAGAAAAGTTTAGGCAGGGTCCGATAAAGCGATCAGGGCCAACCACAACAAATACCAAAGCTACTGCTTTTACCGGCTCCGCTCTTTTTCTCCCTGTGGGTGAGGATAACCTGTATTTATTTGGTGTGGGAGCCAGCCTTTTCTTAAAAAAGTATGATGAACCCGGGGAGAAATGGACGATTAAAGATATTGGCGGGAATATCAGCAATGGAAAATTCCTGGACGAGCAACACGTCGGCGTTTCATATTATGTGCCAGGTTCTGTTTACAAAGAAGGATTGGCAGTGGTTGACCGGGAAAACGGGCAGATAGTTTTCAGGCTTGAGAATCAGCGAGTTAGTGACCAAAAACAGAAAGAACTGCCTTCTCTCGATGCTGATAATGCTTATTTTGATAAAGAAAACAATCTGGTCTTCCTGAATGAAGATGGCGAAATTTTCATTGTGCCCTTTGAAAAAGAAAGGCGGTCCTGGCAGGAGAAGAAGGTAAGATATTATTTGGTCGGAAGAGTTTTAAAGTCGCCTACGGAGCGGGTGAAAAGATTCAGACTGGTCAGGGGAGAAATTTATTTTGCTGATCAGGAGTCGGATAGGATAATAATTAGAAAGATAAAAAATTTAAAAGGGATTTTAGAATAAGAATCACTGAGGGAAGGAACACTCTTCTTACGCTTTCTATTCAGCCATGACCAGGTTTCAAAGTCTTCTGTGGTGAATAAGTCGTTTTGTGAATAAGCAGTAGACTTTGCACCATGGATTTCCAGGCCGGAGTAGCCGAGTGACATTAGCCGCCAGATTATCTCGCTCTGGACGTAGTATCTTTCGTTACCTCAATTTCTATGGCCCGGGCGTCTGAGACGGTTTAGCAGTCGGGACCAAATATAGCCTTCTTTTCAGGTGTATTTCCTTTAAATAACATGCCATGCTCACTACTAGCTCATAATAAGGCTGGGATGGCCGGTCATATATCCCCAGGCTCTGATGTAACCTCTTTTCATTGTATCTGCGGATAACCTTCCTGACGCTGGGTCTGTTTGATTTTGTGGAGAATAAGTTATAAAAACCATAATGGCTGGAATGATTTAAGGCGATGAAGCTAAAATGACTAAAAGAAGGTCTCATGGCTGATAAAAGGTTCTTCAAATTTATGGCTGGTCTGACTTTTTTATTTATTTTCCTGAGCACCTCTTATGCTCAAGAAATTAAACTCTTGCCTGTTCTGACCATTGGTAAAGACAGTTCAAACGAACAGGAAATAATTGGGAACATAACTGACCTGGCTCTTGGTTCCAACTTTATTTATATTTTAGACGATAAAATCATTCGTGTTCAAAAATACAGCAAGACTGGGGAGTTTGTAGCAAGCATCGGGAAAACAGGCCAGGGTCCTGGAGAATTTGAGAATGATCTCAGATCCATCGCCACCGATGGAAAGGGCCATGTTATTGTTGGTGGGACAAGAAAAATATACATATTTGATGAAGGCGGACAATTTCTTAACTCTTTTCCGGTTGATTTCCAGATGAACCATCTCGATGTGGATAGAGAAGGTAAAATTCTGGCGGTTGGCTACAAAAAAGACAGAATAATTCAAGTCTATGATCAGCAAGGCAATTATATCTCTTCATTCGGAGAGCCCTTTGAGGCACCTTCAAAATTTAGTAAATATAAGAATTTTCCTATCGCCAAGTTGCCATTCAGGGTCTGTTGCCCGGAAAGTGGCCGGGTTTGTTTTATTAATCCTTATAAGTTTGAGATCTACGTTTATAAAGATGGCCGATTAGAAAAAAAGATCGAGCCTCCTTCTGAGTATTTTAAGCCCAGGCAGCTAATTGAATTCGCACAGGGTTTCGCTATCATGTCGGTGGACTATGCTATTTTCGAGCACAGGGATTTATTCTATGTATCTCTCTTTGACGGGGAAAAAGGGAAATCGGAATTGATACTGGTCAAAGGCAACAAACCTGTGACTAAGCTAAAATTGGACCATTTCCCGGTGGCGATGGATGACGATGGTTATTTATACTCGATTGTCAGGTCCGAGGCACCTTATGTGGCCAAATATCTGGTTAAGTTATCTGCTAAGGAGAAGGATCTTAACTGAGCCAGAGGACTTTGGGCCTTGATAACAAGGCAAGGAGCAAACGATAAAGCTGGCCTGAGGTTATATCAAGCCAGCTAAATTATAGGCAGTAAAATGAAAGCTAGATTTTACGCCCCTGCCTTTGTCACTCCATCCTTAATCTTATCGTTTATCTTGTTTAATGCTACGGGGCTGCAGGCAGCAGGAATCAGCCTGGAGAAGCAGCATAAAAGATGAGAAAAGAATAACAGTTGTTAGAAATCCTGCGCGGCCAATATATAAAAAAGACATAATTTCTTTTGAAGAAGGGTTGCAGATTGGCTCAGCCGATAAATCAGATCAATATATCTTTTCGGCGATAGATGGTCTTGATGTAGATGATAACGGCCATATTTATGTTCTGGACGGCCGGGCGGCAGAGGTAAGAGTTTTCAGTCAGGACGGCGAATATTTAAGAAGCATAGGAGGGAGAGGGCAAGGGCCGGGCGAAATGCAGAGGCCTCGCTTCCTCCAGATCACAGCTGATAACGAACTTGTCGTTCAGGATTACGTCACTCAGCATTTTTTATACTTTTCTCTTGATGGGCGATTTCTCAGGCAGAGAGCTAACTGGAAAACAGACGATCCCGCTCAGCCGGTCAAAATAGATCAGCAGGGAAATCTTATAGGGTTAGAAATCTTTGCACCTCCTCCAATCGGTGGAAAGGTTTTAAGAAAGTATAATTCAAATTTCGAGCCAATTATGACACTGGCTGAACAGCCCCCGGATATGGCTGCCAAAACAGAGTATAATATCCTCAGGCCGACGTTCTATTTTGATCTTTTTGATGAAGAGGGGAAGTATCTGGCTAAAATGCCCATAGCAATTAACTTAAATCGAGACTCGGTCTGGAAAAACGGTAAGCTTTACACGGTGGAAACGAGGCAGGATGGGGTCTTGATGGTCAAGAGGTTTAGGGTAAGTTTCAATCCGCCCTATTGATACCTAATCATGACTGGCCGACATAATCACTGGGTTTAGCGGTTTATTGGAACTTTCGGGCCAGGATGTGGACTGCCGGGAAGAAAAAGATAATAAAAAATCCAAGAAGGACCAGGGTGTCTGTAAAAATCATAGTGCTCGATACAGCCGAAAAGGAATGCTGTAGCCCGTCAACCGTATAGGTCAGCGGCATCAAACACGCTACATATTGTAAGCCCCTGGGCATAGCTGATACAGGATAAACAACACCGCAGAGAAAAATCATAATAAAGCGTGGAATATTAAGTAGAGCTTGTGCTTCAAACACCTCTTTGACCATAACGCATAACAGTGCCCCGAGTGAAGAAAAAGCCAGCAGGGAAGGGAGACCAATTAAAATAAGGTAGAGAAAGTCTGGGCGGACGCCTAAAAAGAGAACGCAGCCTCCCGTCACGATCATGGCCATCAAGAGTCCAAAGATGGCGCCTCCTACTACCTTTCCCAGCAAGACCGAGGGCAGGCTAACCGGCGCTAAAAGCAGCCTTTCCAGCGAGCCAAGCCTGAGTTCGAAATTAATCACTACCGCTTCGGCCGCCGTCGTGCTGAATAACATGGTCATGGCTATAAGCCCGGGAATTAATTCTTGAAAGCTCTGAGGATTTCTTAAATAAAAAGCCAGAATCCAGGTCACCGGAAAAATAATTCCCCAGCTGATGGCGGGAGGCTTCAAATAGTAGGTCTTCATATCCTTCCAGGCGATCCAGTAAATGCCTCTCCAGTTATCCCGCCGCATCTTATTTCGCTCCCTTTTCCATGGCCATAACCGTCGGGCTCAAACCAGTGATTTTGATAAAAGCATCTTCGAGACTTGGCCTGATGGTGTTTACCGCCAGGATCTCAAGATGGGATTCCTCAGCAAATTTACATACCTCAGTATAAATTGAGGCAGGTACACCGCCATAGACGCGCACTTTATTAAGGTCGGCGGCAACGATCCTGACTGCCGATAGTCTGGCGGCTAAGCTCTTCAGAAAAGCTGATACCTCCCCTCCAAAAGAAAATTCGATAACTGATTCTTCCTGAGCCAGGGCTTTTAGCGCCTGAGGAGAATCAATTTTTATGATCTGCCCTTTAACCAGAATAGCCATCCGGTCGCAGAGGAGATCCGCTTCTTCTAAATAATGGGTGGTCAGAAAGATGGTTATTCCTTGCTGATGAAGATTGGAAATCAAATTGCGCAGAGACCTCGCCGCCACAACATCAAGACCAACTGTCGGTTCATCAAGGAATAATATCTCAGGCTTATGAATCAGAGCCGCCGCTATGGTCAGGGCACGCTTCATTCCACGTGATAAAGTTCCGAAAAGGCTGTCCTTACGGTCATCAAGGCCAAAAATCTTTAATAATTCCTCGGCTCTTTCTCGGCGCTGATCACGGGGAACGCCATAAAGCCTGGCCATAAATAACAGGTTATCAAGAGCAGACAGCTCATCATAGAGGTTAGAAATTTCGGGCACGACCCCGATGTGATGCTTGATTGCCACCAGGTGCTGGTTGATGTCAAAACCCAGGATGGAGGCTCTTCCGCTGGTTGGCCTGGACAGGCCGGTAAGCATTCTAATCGTCGTCGTTTTCCCTGCTCCATTTGGACCAAGAAAGCCAAAACCCTCCCCCTTTTTAACCTCAAACCTAATATGATCAACCGCCAGCAAGTTCTCATAATATTTGGTTAAATCTGTAACCTCAATTATTGAATCTTTGCTGTCAGTCATCTGCCGGGGCCTGCCCTTTTATATCTTCTTTATATTCTCGCGCTTTTATCTCTGGCGTTAGAAAATCAGTTTGATTATACCACCTCTGACTTATCCGGTTCAGGCTGATTATTGAACTCATTTTCAACCTGAAGGACGTAAAGCCCATCGAAGGTGGCGCACAAACTCTGGCTTTGAGCCTCAACCACTTCAACTTCAATCCGCATTTTCCAGTTGGCCTTTTTGGTCGGCTTAAGGTCATCAATAATTCGGCCCTGAGCAATGAGGTCCGAAAGGCCTGGCTGGTGATAGGTGATGTGTGAAGACAGGAGAAACAAATTACCTGACAGGTTCAACTGGTTTGATCTCTCCAGAGCTATCTCATAGCCCGATAGAACAGCCAGCGAGAAAATAGAACCGGCGAAAGCGGTTCCTTTATCATTGATGTTGGGTGCCAGGGGCAGCAACAAATGTCCCGGCTTATCTGATTGCCGGCCAATTCCCATGGCTTCGGCTGGAAGAATCGAATTAATATCAAGCATGTCCTATGATTTTCCTTAAAATAATTTATCAGGTCAAGAATAAAAAAGGGACACCCTCTCCTATCCCTAATTTTTTCAGAATCTATTTTCTGAATCTAATATACGTAAAAAAAAATGGGGTAATTATAGGGTGTCCCCATTTTTAACTGCTTTTAAATATCTTCTGATCATCTGAGCGATATCACGGGCAGCTGGCGGATCATAATTGGCCAGGACAATAACTGTGTATCCTGTCTGCCCATCCATCTCAAGCATTGCATTTATCCCGGGTGCTCCGCCGGCAATACCAATCCCCCAGTGGCTTCTGTCTATCGTGTTCCGGCCGGTCTCGACTGGCGCAGATTTCGCCGCCGACTTTTCTCTTCCAGCCGGCTCTGTTATCAATTCCTTGTCATTTTTGCTGTCAGAAAAGGCTTCTTGCTTCTGGCTGCTCTCCAGAGATTTTCGATAGAATTCATTACTATCCGCGCTTATAGCCTGATTTTGTTCTTTCAGTCTCTCTGGATTTTTTCCGTTTTCATCTTTTAGCGGTGGCTCTATACCTGTAAAAATCCAGTTGGTCCAGGCTTCACTTAAAAGCTTACAACCGTAGAGAGCATGGGCAAACTTCAGCAGATCTTCAGCCGTAGCATAACCGCCGCCAGCTGCACTGCCTCTGCCTGGCCTCGTATAAATATTTTTTCGCCAGCCCTGTTTTTGCCTGTCGAAAGCTGGCCTTCCTTTTGCTGTCCCGGCTTGAGGTTGTCCGTCTTTTTCTTTATCTCCAATCTGTGCCTTATCCCCTTTCTGCTCCTGTTTATCGCCGTGTTTTTCTGGCTCGCCCTGGCCCTCTTCTTCCAGTTGTCTGGTATATCCTTCAGCTACATTTTTAACCGGCACATCAGCCTGAAACCAACCCGAATCTTTCATTCCGGCAGGCTCAAAGATGTTTCGCTTTATATAGTCATAATAATCCATCTTAGAGACAGCACTGATGATTTCTCCCAGGACGACATATCCTCCGTTCGAATACATCTCTCTGCTTCCCGGCTCAAAGGCCAGAGGCTTACTGGCAAAAAATATAAGGTAATCACGATTATGCCTGATCATATCCTTTGGTGTATCTCTAAATTCAGGCCCAAAGAAATCGCCGATTCCAGAAGTCATGTTGACCAGTTGCCGAACAGTGACTTTTTCTTTAGCCTCCGGGTTTGGATAATCAGGTAGGAGCTTCCCCAGCTTGTCATCAAGAGTGAGCTGGCCCTTAGCCACCAGCTGGGCGATGGCAACTTTAGTAAATATTTTGTTAATTGAACCAAGATTAAATCGGGTGTCTAGCTGGTTTGGAACTTCAAATTCCTTACTGGCCAGTCCATAGGGCTTAAAAAAGATTGGTTGGAAATCCTTAGCCACCAGAACTACACCTGAAAATCTGTCATCCCGCGCCGCCTTTTCAATCTCCTGCTCAAACCCCTGGATAGTCTCTGGCAGAGTGAGTGCAGACAGCGGAGGAGCCAGGTCTTCTGGGCCGGCTTCATCTATGGTGAATTTTTCTAGAAACAAGTCATTCCCGCTCTTCTTGAAGTCCAGCTCCAGCTTGAAATATTCTTGGCTGAGGTTAGTGACGATCAAGGTCACATCCAAAGGACCGGAGCTTAGAAGTTTCTGTAAACTTATTTCTCCCAGCTGACGCCTGATATTTAGAAGCTGTTCGGCTCTTTTTTCTGCAAGATTTTCTTTGAGTTTTTCGGGTGGGAGGCTCGATTCGAAAAACTTCTTGACTCCCTGGGTATCGGACCGAAGAAAAGGCTCCCAGAAAAGCCGGGCTTTCTCGCCGGCCGGAGTTTTCGGGAAATCAATTTTTGCCGCCGGTAAGGCCGCTTTTTCTGTTTGAGCTGGGGGTGGGAGAATCGAGAGAATAGTGCTTTGCCCGTTAATTACAGCCAGGATAAGAAGCTGAGCTACCACCAGCACCGGCATTATTTTCCATCTTAACTTTTCAGTGCTTACTTTTATTTCCATTCTGCACCTCCTCAAGTCGCCGTCATATAAAATTAATAAAAAGTGTCCGGCCCCGGGTTTTTTTCTTTTCAGGCCAAGTTTATCATTTTGTTGCCCGGAGTACTTATGAAACCTTTTTAACTTCTCGTGAGTATAACTATCGATCTTTAGCTAACTTGATTTAAAGAACAAGATTACTCCTCTATTGGTTGCATCACGCAAAACTGCGTCAGGCAGGTGGTTCGACCTGATGATTATTAGCTGGCTCAGGCACAAGTCAACGACCATCAAACTTGAAGCCACGGTCGGAAACAGTAACATTATTGAGGGCAGATAGACGCAGAGCCCCACTTTATGTGGACACTCTTTCTGCCTGAACATTGGGAATTAGCTCAATACACTCGCTATTTTCTCTGGAGGTTTAAGCACCGTGATAGATGAAAGAATTGTTTCTAAAGCGATTATCTAAAGCTATACGGAAAAGCTCCTCAACTGCCTCGAAATTGATGTGGCGGTCTGCGGAGCCGGGCCCTCCGGTCTGGTTGCTTCCTACTACCTGGCCAGGGCCGGATTAAAAACGGCCGTTTTTGAGAGGAAGCTGTCCATCGGCGGGGGCATGTGGGGCGGTGGAATGATGTTTAATCAGATCGTTGTTCAGGAAGAAGGCAAGGCTATTCTGGATGAGCTTCAAATAAAAACAAAAAAATACAATGTGGATTATTATCTGGCCGAGGCGATCGAAGCTGTTTGTGGGCTCGGTTTACAGGCTATAAAAACCGGCGTAAAAATATTTAATCTAGTGAGCGTTGAGGACCTTGTTGTCAGACAGGAGAAAGTGGCAGGGATTGTCATTAACTGGACATCGGTAGAAATGGCAGGCCTTCATGTTGACCCCTTAACTGTTTTTGCCCGATTTGTCATTGATGCCACCGGTCATCCGATTGAGGTAGTAAAAGCTCTGGAAAGAAAAATGAATGTCAGACTTTTTACGCCCAGCGGAAAAGCTGAGGGAGAAAAATCTATGTGGGCAGAGCTGGGCGAGGCACAAACTCTGAAAAATACCAGGGAAGTCTATCCGGGCCTTTATGTTACCGGCATGAGTGCCAATGCCACTTTTGGCTCCTACCGCATGGGCCCAATTTTTGGTGGCATGTTGCTTTCGGGGCGCAAAGTGGCCGAATTGATCATAGAAAAAAGTCAGATAGAAAAAAGCAAATGAAAAATATTTTAACCATTGCCGGTTATGATCCCTCCTCTGGGGCCGGGGTGAGCAAGGACCTCGATACCTTTTTTTCGCTGGGCTGCCATGGGCTTTCGCTTCCAACCTGTCTTGTCGTCCAGGGACCTCAGGGAGTCAGAGATATACAGCCGATTCCGCTCGATCAATTCGCCTCCATGCTCAAAGTCATAGAAGGGGAAGTCTCTGTCGATGGAGTTAAAATCGGGGTGGTGTGGGATTCGCCTTATATCGAAATGATTTCGAAATTCTTAAAAAAGCTCAAAGGGAGACCGGTTGTAGTTGACCCCATATATGCCGCCAAAAATGGCCGAAAGCTCATAACTGAGGAAGGACTAAACTGCCTGGTAAAAAAGATTTTTCCTCTGACCACTCTTCTTACACCCAACCTCGAAGAAGCATCTTTATTAACCGGCAAAAAAATAAAGACTCTGGATGAAGCTAAAAGCTGCGCTAAAGAATTGATCCGGTTAGGTCCCAGGGCAGTCGTTGTTAAGGGCGGCCACCTCAAGGGAGCGCCGGTTGATGTTTTCTTCGACGGCCAGGACATATTTGTCTGGGAAAAGCCGAGAATCAAGAAGCAGGTTCATGGAACCGGCTGTATTTTTTCTTCTTTACTGACAGTCTTTCTAGCTAATGGTTATCCGTTCGAAGAGGCCTTTTTTGCTGCTGAAAAAGAAATGGAAGTAGCTCTCGAGAAAAATTATTTTATTTCGAGGGGCGGTGGTGACTATTCCTATTCGTCGCCAACACTCATTAAAGTCAGCCTGGCCGAAAGATGGCAAGTGGTGGCCTCGCTTCGCCAGGCGGCGGAAAAAGTTCTTGAACTTAATCCGGTCGAACTCATTCCTGAAGTTCAGATGAACATAGGCTATGCTCTTCCTCAGGCAGAAAGGGTGGAAGAGGTAGCTGCTTTTCCGGGCAGAATCAGCCAGAGCCGGGGAAAAATTCTTTTTAAAGGAGAGCCGCAGTTTGGCGCCTCCTCGCATGTGGCCAGATTGATTCTGGCTATGATGAAACATTTTCCCCAGCTTCGGGCCTGTGCCAATCTACGGTATGCGCAGGCTTATGTAGAAATGGCCAGGAAAAATAATTTTAAAGTTGTCTTTTTCGACAGGAGAAAAGAGCCGCCCAGATTAAAGCAGGCGGAAGGGAAAAGTCTCGATTTTCTGATGGAAAGTATTTTAAAAAAGATGGACCAGCCACCTGATTTTATCTATGACCGGGGTGACGTGGGCAAAGAGCCGATCATTCGCTGTTTTGCCAGAGATCCGCTGGAACTTCTGGAAAAAATAGAGAAAATAAGGCTCTGAACTGAATAGCTGATCAGGCTGGAAAGTCAGTCAGCCAATCCGACCGATACAACCGATTGACGGGATGTCTGCTAAAATATATCATCGAAAAAAGGAAACATTATGCATCGTGCATTTAGGGAATCTTAAAGCCCAAATGGCCAGGACAATCAGGAAGCCTGGTATTATGAACAAAATTAGATCTTTGGTTTCTCAAGATAGCTTCTTTATAAAGTAACACGAAGGAAGTGATTAAATGTCTCCTTTTATCAGGATAATTATTATTCTCTTTATCGGAGCGGGTGCCGGCATATTAACTGGCATAATGGGCGCCAGTGGGGTGATGGTAGTGGTGCCGATGTTGACCCTGGTCCTTTCTTTTTCTGTTTATAAAGCTATCGGGACAAGCTTACTTATAAATATACTGGCAGCTGTGGTGACCTCAATTATCTACTATCGCCACCGTCACCTTTATATCAAACCAGCTCTATGATCGCCCTTGGTTCGATCATTGGAGCTCAGGCCGGAAGCAAATTTGCCGATATGATCCCGCCAGTCGGCCTGAGTAATCTCTTTGGCCTGGAATTTTAAATGCTTCTATCACTGCCAAAAAAATCGAATGGAAACCTATGAGCTAATAATTCACATGAAATATTCAATTGAGACAGGGATGGGGGTATATATAGAAGAAGAGGAGAGCCGATTCCAGAAATTAGTTGTTTATTTTAATCTCCTCTGGTTTCTTCTACTGGAATCTTCTGGAGGGAAAGGACCAGAGCATATATGGATATAGCTAACAAAGGTATATGCAACACTCCGTTCCACCAAAGCACTCTAAGGTAAGGAAAGATGGCCATTATGTTATATAAGGCGATAATTATTCCAACGAGGCTTGTAACCCTAAGCGTTGCAATATTAACCCTGGGATAAAAGAGGGTAAGTATCCCAAGATAAACTGGTGTCATCATACAGAAAGCCAGACCAGCCATATTTGTGAATAAGTAGAGAGGATTGAAATCTGGCCTCAGCGTATTCATATTCACTGGATACCAGAATGCTAGAAATGCAAAAGGAACAACCCAATATTTCCAAAATTGCTGTTTTCGTGGAGTAAAGTCGTTCTTTCTGGCAATGACCTCCCAGAACCAAAGAGCAGCGACTACCAGAAACATCAGGAAATTTATGGTGACTATCCCTAAGCCATATTTTTCAGTTACAGCGATGTTCTGAAGAAAGGCGAAAAGAACATAGCTGATAGCTGCATAAAAGCTAAAGAGTCTTGTGACCTTATTTCTAAGAAAGAATATAGAGATAACCAAGATAATTGGAATTATCTTAAAAACTGGATACAATTTAGTGTAGTTATGTGCTATGGGGTGGTCAAGTATCTCCCCTATAACCATTCCCTGTTCGGCTAATTTATAACCTTTTGAAGCATATGGAGGTATAATAAACTGTATCAATATGAAGATTAAAAAAAACCACCATTTGCCAGTTATTAATTCTAACTTTTTTTGAATATTTTCAATTTTTTCTTCTTTCATCCAACTCCCCCTTTCTATCAAATTGATGGCCTATAAGAGTTCTGGCCTAAAAGAAGTTTTTGCCGAGCGAAAATCTGGTTAGAACCCTGAGGCATCAGCCTTATGGGCCATGCTATATACTGCCGGCGCCTGCTTCTTCATTTTGGTTAGGGCATCTTTTGTTGGTTTTTTTCTCTTTTGCGGCTTGGCCCTCTTCTAATCACCCTTCGATCTTGTTCGTTCATTTTTGCTTACCCCATTTTTATCTTGCCTGTGCCCTATAAATTTATTATAGGAGTATTCGTTCGGATATACTAATATTTTTTTTGGTCATGTATCTAAATTACTATCATGGTACAGGAGATTTAGGTCAAAGAGAGGCATAGCCTGAGGTATCGTGGTAGGGCTCAACCTTGTTCTTACCTTTTCGATATTTTCAATCCCGAGGGGAAATTTATAGCTCGGTATGAAATACCCTCAAGCTTTGTGGGATCGCAGCTTGTCTGGAAAGGAAATAGGCTTTATAACGTAGAAAAAGATGAAGAAGGTTATCAGTATATTGTTATCTATGAGGCTAAGTGGGTAAAATAAGCTGAGAGGCAGAAGGATTATTAGAGGGGACATAAACCGATTCAAAAAAAATCGTATCTGTCGCTAATTTTCCATCTTGATGAGGGGGAAAATACGGTCTTGACCTCTGGCTAAAGAACAAACTCCAGGCTTCCTTCGAGGTGGATAACATTCCCTATGAGGCCGATAAAGATGGGAATTTCTATATGGCTGGTGATGGGGAGGTCTCGAAGGTGATTAAATGTCACATTGATATATTGAGCCCTGACTGGCTCTATGGATAATGAAGGTGAATGATAACGATTAGCCTGGGCGAAAAAATCTAAGAGGTAATAGGAGAGAAGATGAAAGATATCAAGAGGCTCTGGGTTTTTATCATAGCGGTCTCTGCCCTCAGCCTGGCTATATTTACGTTGTTTGGCTGGGGAGCGGGCCAGACGAAAAAGATCAATGTCCGGGTTATAGCGCAGATTGGCCACAGCGGCGAAAATACCAGCGCCGATGATCCTTATCTATTTTCACAGATTTGGTCTGCTGCCCCTGTGATGGTGAAGGCAATGTCTATGTTCTTGATTATAAGGATGTCTGTGTTAAGGTCTTTGACCAATCTGGCAGGTTTTTAAGAAAAATGTTTAGAAAAGGGCGAGGACCTGAGGAAATTGAAGTTCCTTACCAAGCCGTAATAAACAAGTATTCAAACCACCTGTTTGTTCTTGATATGCATGGCTATGAACTAAAAGAATTTGATTTATCCGAAGATGAATTTGGCGGCCTTAGGATAGGCTGGAACCTCTAAAAAAGTCCGCACCTTAAGCCAGGATCGTAAAGTTTTGCGCCCATTTTTCTCCGTTTTCTTAAGTATCTTAAGTATCTAATGAAATTTGCCACGAAGATGAACCTGTTAGGCAAATATTTCGTCTTAGATGATGAGCGGTTCTTGATAAACGAATAAAGAGCTCAGTCCAAAAGCAATCCAGGACATTAGTTTTGAGGATATAGAAAGATGAATCGCAAATTTTTTCTGGCACCGGGCTTATCTAATTTAAATTTGCTCATCTTAACCGTAGTCATATCGCTCCTTTTTATGCTTGGCGAGCTGCGGCCAGAGTCCCGGGCAGATTGAAAAGAGAGGGTTGTATTTTCGGTTATATAGTCCAGTATAATTAGATGATTAAATTTATCGTCAGATTAGGCACCGCTTAGGAACTACCTTCTGATGACTTAAATTGGTGTCCGATTCCTTCCCACCACAAAAAAAATAAAAATTAGGAAATATAGATTGTGTCCCCATTTTATCAGGTTGACTTTTAGAAGATGGAAGGGCAAGATAAAAATCCTGAGACAAAATAAGGCTGGTCTGATTACCTCTGAAGAGCAAACCAGGATAAGTCAAAAGAAGGAAGGTAAATAAAAATGAGCACTAAGTTCTTCAATAATGTTCAGGCACTGGTTTGGGTGACGGTTATTCTGTCACTTTTAGTCATCCCCCTGGCGGCCAAAGATGTTTTTCGGGGGCGAATGCTTACCGAGAGAGCTCCTATTGAGCCTCCGGCTGTAGAAATTCAGATAGAGATCGAAAGCTGGACAACTCCTGAAGAGATTGTCCAGTTTAACCAAATACTGGCCAGCTCCGGACCTGACGCTTTTCTTTCTGCCTTTAAGGCCACGAATAAAGGCGTGGTTAGATTTCTTTATGCCCGTGGTTTTAATTTGACCGTGCATATGGCTCAGTTTTTTGAAGATGAGAAAGGGAAAAGAGTAATTCTGGTATTCCGCCGTGAGCCCTGGTCCCAGGGAAGCCAGCTGAGTGGAGGCCGCAACTATTTCATGGCCATTGAGCTCAAGCTTAATAAAAAGGGAGAAGGCGCAGGCCGGTTTTACGAAGACGCCCAGATAGAAATGGATTCAATGGCGGGTAGAGTCTATCTAAAAGGTTACGAATCATCCCCCAAGATCATCCCGTCAATTAAAGAAAAGAAACCAAAATAAAAAAACAGGGGAAAAACAGGGGACACAATCTATATTTCCTATTTTTTAGTGTATCTCGCCTTTTATAGCTGAGATGGGGTGACCCGCTGAAATGATAGGGGAAATTCTAAGATACATCTAAGATAAATCTAATATACAGATGCTGATCTAAGTTGGTTCGTAACTTGATTTGCCCAGCTCTCTGCTTGCAGCCCTACCCTGTCAAAATAATTGAATTATTGGATTTCTGGAATTGCTACCCTGTTGTTCAAAAATAAAAAAAATAGGAAATATAGATTGTGTCCCCATTTTTACCATTTTTATTTTTAAAGGAGCTCCCAGTCTATGCCGACACGGCGTAACGCATATCCCACTTCCCGCAGGTAATCACCATAGCCGGTCATCCAGTGGAAGCCGGGCATCTGCTTAGCCAGCAGCTGGCTGTCGGCTGTGAAGCTCACCTCAATCTGCGACCGGCAGATCGGCAGGAATGGTGATTCCTCTATTCGGCCACGCAACCCGACCCACCGTTCAGCGGCAAAGTCCGGAATGATATTGGTTAAGGCTTGCACCTTGCTCATCTCAACCTTGGGTGCTGCCCCATAATCAGATTCAAAATGGGTGAGGATGCGGGCTGGTTCCAGGTTTTTGCCGTCCATCCTTCTCGGCGCGGTGCAGTGGGCCAGAGTGATAATTCCTTCATGCGGGTAAGTCGGGTCATTAAGAAACACCGGCTTTCCCGAGATGTTGGCCAGCAGAACTCCAGCCGGTATGACCACAAAATCCGATTCACAGAAAGCTAGATAGCCAGCATCATTCAGCAGGCTCAAGGTCAGGCAGGCGGTTGTTTCGGCCAGCGGCATGATGGTTCCCATGCAGCCATTGATAGTTATGGCCCGGCAGCTGGCCTTCTTCATCAGGGCGATAAAAACTTCTTCCAGGATGATTGCATTCTCGACAAAACTCAGTTCGGTTTCGAGGCGCGTTCCGGGTATTTTCAAATAATCAGCAGCCGCCCGGCTGGCTCTCTTGACTGTTTCAGGATGGCGCCGCGCCTCCTTTATGAGCCGTCCCAGTTCGTCATAGGAAACCGTCTTGATGTCAAACTTCCACTTTTCCTCAACCAGCTTCGGCACAACTCCAGCCGGCTGGGCCCAGGCATCCGGGCCACCGATAGCGATTATCCGCGTCCCGAGCGTATTGCGGAGACCGGCCAGCGACCGCAATCGCCACAAAAGCTCGTCCTGGCTATCGATGACCACATCCTCATCACTCACGCCGCCCACTGCCAGACGGTCGGTGTGCTGCCGCAGGAAACGCGGGCTGATAATTTCATACCAGAGATAGACCGGTCCTGAGCGGTGGCGGCAGAAGAAGATAAGATCTTTGCCGGTCTTCTGGATCTGGTTAAAGACATCCAGCCAGGCACCCGCCGCATAGACCATGATGACATCAGCCGAGGAGAGGTCGGATGAAGTCCCGACAGCACCCAGGTCTGAAGGCTGACGCACGGCGGCTACTGGCAGAAATTCTACCGGAAAGTCTGCTTTCTTTTTGAGCTCCGCCAGCTCATTTTTAATCCGGATTATTTCTTCCTCAGCATCGCGCTGCGTCTGGATTCCTCCCCATGAGCGCCAGCTCGATTGCTTGGTCCGGGTTGGCGTGCTGTAAGTCAGGATGGGCTTAACCTTGAGAGGCAATCTGGGCTCAGCAATGGCTGCAGCCGCCCCTGCCACCTGAGCTTGAACTTTGCCTGAGACGGCGGACAGTCCTGCCCAGCTCAGATTCCCCAGGGCCACTGTCCCGAGGGTGCTGGCCCCTATTCCTTTGAGAAAGTTTCTCCGGGACAGCGTTGCTCTCGCGGAACTTTTATCGCTGCAACCATCGGGGCAGCAGCAGTGATGCCCCGACCTGGCAGACTCTCTATTATCATAATTGTCATGGACATGACTCTTGCTCATTTCTCCCTCCAGCCCCTTTTTATAATTCTGCTGCCCAAAAATCAATAAGAAAAAAGAAAAATGGGGACACAATCTATATTTCCTATTTTTTTGTTTGAAGCCGAATATGATGAGCCCAAAGGGAGCTGCCGCGACCCAACAGGGAACAGGCAATTCCCAGGCAATTTGAACCTTGATACGCCATATTAGTATTCGGACAATCATTACATAAATCATAAAAGCAATATATGAATGACCGATCTTATTTTTCTTATTTTTGGTCTCTTTAGGTTTTTAAACATTCATGTTTTTTAATTAACCGCAGATACCTCAGCCTGAGCTCGTCCTGCTGCCATCGGCCGGTAAAAATTAAAATACTAAAATAATTAGGAAATATAGATTGTGTCCCCATTTTAATATTTTTTAGTCTGAAGGCTCCGGTCTTGGCTTCGGCTTCGACTTTGGCCTCTACCTCTACAGCCAGTTCAGTCTCAGCAGGTGCTTTGTCTTCCTCTCCTTCTGCTTTAGCTTTATCCTCCGCTCCGCCTTCTGCCCCGGCGCCCATGTCTGCTCCGGCGCCCGCCTCCGATCCTTCAGCTCTCGCTCCCTCTTCTTCCTCTTCTCCCTCCGCCTCCCCCTCTTTCTCCTCTTCCTCCGGTCAGATTGTCGTCAAAAATTCAGAAAAGCCGGAGAACAAAAAAGCCGGCCGCATCGTCCGCCTGGAAGAAGTCATGCGCATTGAAGATGACGGCAAAAACTTTATCCTTCGCCAGCCCGGTGAATTCTCTTTCTTCCCGGACGGCTCCTTTATCTTTTTCGATTTTCCCTATATTTATAAGCTCGATAAAGACGGAAAGGTTGTTTTTAAAGCTCTCAAAACTGGTCAGGGCCCCGGCGAGTGCGAGTATCCTGATCGTTATTTTATTGATGGAAATTGTCTGGTCGTCCATTCCCGGGTTCCTCCCAAAGTCCTCGAATATGACCTTAATGGCAAGTTTATCAAAGAAAAAAAGATAAATGACCCGGCTCCCTTGTTCTTTCTCGGGTTTGTTAATGGCAAGATTTACGGCGTGGTGGATATGATCCGATTTTCTAATTATATCTATCGGGAAGGTACGTTTAAAACGCCTTATGAGCTCCGCGAGATTTCGCCTGATTTTAAAAAAATGCGGAAAATTTATGATATTGAGATGGAGCATTATATCAAGCAAGCGCACTGGTGGAAGCTGGCGATGTTTGAGATGATACCGTATGATCATTTTCTCTTTTAGGTTCACAGTGCTCAGTATGAGATAGTCAAATTCGATCTGGCCACCGAACAGGTGGAAAGAGTTTTCAGTCGCCCCTATGCTCCGGTAAAAATAAGCGAGGAAGGCGAAGAAGAACCTGATCCTTACGAACACATCTCCAGGCAACTTCAGCCTCCTGCCTCTAAGTATTTTTTTGATATTGTGCGGCTCCAGATTTTTCAGGATACCCTCTGGGTCAAAACCAGTAACGAAAAGGATGATGGTCAGAAATGGCAGATAGATGTCTTTGATCTCGACGGGAAATATATCGATTGCTTCTGGCTCGAATTCCCGAAAAAAGGCCTGACCCATTCGTCTCGCTTTGCCATTTCCAATGACGGTTTTATTTCTGTCACAGAAGAAAATCAGGACACAGGCCTGATCAACCTGGTTAAATACAAATTAAGCGACAAATAGCCAGATCTGCTTTGCCTGATGAGCCTGACTGATCCTGAGAAGCCAGGCCGGGCTGCTGAGTTTGCTTGGCCTTGATGGCCGATAAAGCCACCTGAGTTAGCTTAGCCTGCCCGATCTTCCTGGCCAGCTGAATCCAGCGAAAAAGTAAAACTTTTTCTTGACAAATGTTTGCAGGGTGAAAAAATGATAACGTTAACGCAAAATCAGGACTTTTGTCCTGGATCGAGCGGATAACGACGACCGCCGCGACGGTGGATAGTGTAGCCAGCGCGGCCAGTAAAGACAGAGGCCGCCCCCGGGGTGCAACGAGTCCGGCGAGAGCAGTAAGCATGCTAAGCGCAGAGCGGGTTTTTGAGGTGGATTTAGCTGAACTGAAAGCTTGTCTCTAAAATCGACTTAAGTCCCAAGGAGGTTACATGGAAAATACATCGATGAAACGCGGGCTCAGAGTGACCGGGCCACTGGCTCTACTTATTGCGCTTTTTATTTTTTCATTTATTCTCTCTTTAGCCCCGCCATCTCTCTGGTCACAGGGAAAGGTTGAGGACTACGATCGGGCTTTTGCCCTCAGAGAAAAATTTGAGGGGCAGGCCATAAATGTTCCTGACCGTCCGGTCTGGATTGAGAAAACGCCTTGCTTCTGGTACCGCAAAACAGTCCAGGGCGGCCATCAATTTATCCTGGTTGATGCCGAAAAGGCTACCAAGCAGCCTGCTTTTGACCATGAGAAGCTGGCGGCGGCGCTCGGCAAAGAAACAGGAGAGAAATTTACCGGGACGACTCTGCCCTTTCGAGCCATAAGATTCGTGGATGATGAGAAAGCTATTGGCTTTGAATATAGAGGTTCTGCCTGGCGCTTTGACCTGGCGACCTATGAGCTCAAAAAGACAGGCCCCGCCCGTGAGTTTCAAGGCGAGCCGGATGGCTGGCAGGACCTCGGTGGCCCGCCGGCTCAAGCGGCTTCGAAGGAATCAAAAGCGTCTCCCGACAAAAAATGGGAAGCCTTTATCCGTAATTACAATGTCTGGATTCGCTCGGTCGAAAGCCGCGAGGAATTTCCGCTGAGCTGGGACGGGAATGAAGGTGACTATTATACCTTTCAGTCGCTGCTCTGGTCGCCGGACTCCAAAAAGCTCGTGGCCTCGCACCTGCGGCCGGGACTTCATCGCAAAATTCAGTATGTCAATTCGTCGCCAACAGACCAGCTGCAGCCGAAATATTTTACTCTTGGCTATACCAAGCCAGGTGATCCGCTGGACATCGAACAGCCGGTTCTCTTCCTGGTTGAGAACAAAAAGCAGATAAACATTGACCGGACTCTTTTTCCCAATGCTTTTGATCTTTCTAACTTTTCCTGGTGGAAGGACAGCCGGGCTTTCACTTTTGAATACAATCAACGTGGCCACCAGGTTTATCGGGTAATTGAAGTTGATGCGACAGCCGGCGCGGCTCGAGCCCTGGTTAATGAAGAATGCCCGACTTTCTTTTTCTACTCGGGCAAAAAATTTCGCCATGACCTGAATGACGGTCAGGAAATTATCTGGATGTCCGAACGCGATGGCTGGAACCACCTTTATCTTTATGACGGCCGCACCGGCCAGGTGAAAAATCAAATCACCAAAGGCGAGTGGGTCGTGCGAAGTGTGGTCCAGGTGGATGAAGAGCGGCGGCAGGTGTGGTTTCTGGGAAGCGGCGTGTATCGAGGCAAAGATCCCTATTTTCAGCATCTCTACCGCGTGAACTTTGATGGCTCAGGGCTTGAAGCTTTTACCGAAGCCGATGCCAACCACGCCATCAGCCTTTCTTCTGATTTGAAATATTATGTTGACCTTTATTCGCGTGTGGATCTACCGCCGGTCATGCAGCTCAAGCGAAGTGATGATAAAAAAGTCGTGATGGAGCTTGAGAAAGCCGACATTTCAGGGCTGCTGAAGGCTGGCTGGCGGGCGCCTGAGGTTTTCGTCAGTAAGGGACGCGATGGCAAAACAGATATCTGGGGAATCATCATCAGACCGACCAATTTCAATCCGAAGAAAAAATATCCGGTCATCGAGAATATTTATGCCGGACCGCATGATTCATTTGTGCCGAAGAACTTTATTGCCTGGAATCAGATGATGGCTCAGGCCGAGATTGGATTCATTGTGGTTCAGATTGATGGCATGGGGACAAGCAATCGCTCCAAGGCTTTTCATGATGTCTGCTGGAAAAATCTCAAAGACGCAGGCTTTCCAGACCGCATTCTGTGGCACAAGGCGGTGGCGGCCAAATATCCTTATTATGATATAACGCGAGTCGGCATCTACGGGACATCGGCTGGCGGGCAGAATGCACTGGGCGGGCTTCTCTTCCATCCCGAGTTTTACAAAGCAGGATTTGCGGCGGCTGGCTGTCATGATAACCGGATGGATAAGCTGTGGTGGAATGAGCAGTGGATGGGCTGGCCGCTCGGGCCTCAATATGAAGAGAGTTCGAACACGGTTAATGCTTATAGGCTGCAGGGAAAGCTCCTGCTGGTCATCCCGGAGCTTGATACCAATGTTGATCCGTCTACGAGCTATCAGGTGGTTAATGCCCTGATTAAAGCCGGTAAGGATTTTGACCTGCTGGTTGTGCCCGGAGCGAATCACGGTTCGGGTGGGATATATGGCGAGAGAAAACGGGATGATTTCTTTGTGCAGAATTTGCTCGGTCTGAACCCGCCTGACTGGAACCGGCTGGGCAAGAAGCTCCCCGAGCCACCGAGAATGAGCTTCATGCCGCGTGCCCCGGAAGTGTATTAATGGGGTCGGGCCAGCCGATTTTCTTTATTATCAATTAGTTAACTTTCAGAAACTGGGGACACAGAAACAGGGGACACCAGAAACAGGGGACACAAACTATATTTCCTAATTATTTGGCCAGGTGCTTTATAGATGAGTGCCAAGTATTTGTCTGGCTGGATTTTAGATAAGTCCTCATTAGACTAGTAGGTTAGTGCGGGCCGATTGCCGCGGGCCAAACCGAAAGAAAAAATAGGAAATATAGATTGTGTCCCCTGTTTTATTCTTCGGTAAATTGCCCGGTTTCGAGGAGCTTAGTTATTTTATAAGTGCCGAGCTTTCTGGCCTTGATGAATCCCGCCCAGGCCGCCTCCGCCAGCCGTCCGTTTTTTCTGAGATCGCTGAGCCATTCAGCACAGTATTCAGGCGGACCCGGCGGAACCAGGCCGGCGTGAATGTCCATCAGCCAACGCCTGTTTCGTTCTTCCTGCGGCCCAATGGGGGGAGCAATTAAAATTGGTATCCCCAGTCCGCAATAAAAGGATAATTCACTGGGCTTTGTCCAGAGAATGTCGGTTTGTCGCAACCAGCGGTTGAACTGGTCGAAGTAATTAAAAACATCATCCTGATAGATAAGATATATGTTTCTCCCTATTTGAGGTGATAATCCTTGCTGATTAATAAATTTTAAAATTTTTTCCAGGACTTTTCTTTGAACTCCGCAGGCAAAAATTAGTCGGATCTGAGCGGAATTTATCTCTTTATTAAGGCTCTTTAATATCTTTCCTACGATTTCGACTTGAGCCCCGGCTCCTCCTATGGCGAACATAATGGTAAATGGCCTGCTGGCCGAACCTGGAATTCTATTCAGCCCGAGCAGCTGATGGACGGTCTGGCCGTAGTAAGCAAAAAATTTTCCAGAAGAGTCAAGTTGACCAAGCCTGGTCATCAGGTCAATTTTCAGCCCTTCCATTCGCCCTTCACTGCCAATATTCTCAGTTGGCAAGGGGAAACCCGTGACAAATATCTTTTCTTCTTTTACACCATAACTGACGAGCCTGGCCTTCGCTCTGGTGCAAGGAACCAAGTATTTCAGCTGACTTTCAGCCGGCTTTTCTGGAACCCAGATTCTATTAACATCAGCATCGCAGATAATGACATAATTTTCCCTTGGAGATTCTTGCCCTTTAAGGCTCATGTCCAGGGCAACAGCCGTAGCATAGAAAGTATTAACGACTGGTAGGCTGTCTCCCTCGAAATAATCTGGCAAACTTCGGCCCAGGTTAGCTTTCTTTATCAAAAATTTCAATAACCTGACACCGATGGTCGGGCGTGACAGGTCCCTCTGCGGATAAAAAGAGGGAATTCTCTCAACTGAGATAAGTATTTTTAAAGCTAACTTGCCAATTACCGGATAGGATCCAACTCTGGACAGATGATAGTATATCCTTCGCCAAAGACGCCAGTATTTTTTCTCGCCCCGGCTGACATGCCCCCGTGAGCCCCAGACTATAATCCCTTCCGGGGAGATACTTCTCAGTGGATAGGCTGCTCGCAGGTGTCCCAGTCCCATGTGAACGGCGACGAGATGCGCCAACTCAGGCTTCTTCATAAATTAACTTTTCTATATCGTTTTGAGGGGTAATTAAAGAATTTTTTCCTATCTTAAAATGATGTCCGCGCCAGTCAACCGTGTTACTGAAGAAGGGCAGGAGAAAAACAGCGGAGAGCAGCAAATCTTTGGCGATAACCATAGCCGGGAAAGACAGGTGATTGACCAGTCGCTTTCTGTCCGGGCTATCAACGGCTAAAAAATTCAAGTATTCGAGTATGATTTTACCTGCGGCCACAGCCAGAGCCAATTTCAGGAAAGGAGCGCCAAAAGCAGCCATAGAGGCCAGAGCTATAACTACCGGATTTAGAAGAAGCTCAGCTAAATAAGCGGGGCGATTAAGCTTTGATCTCATCCTGGCCCATCTGGCCATTCTTTTAAAAAAGGTTTTCAGGCTGGTTTTCTCACTGATGTTTTTAATCCAGATATAATTGGTGTCAACTTTAAACCCGCTATCCTGGAAAGATTTGCCGATCAGATAATCTTCGGCCAGATAATCTTTAAAATATTTGAAACCACCGAAACTTCTAAGAGCAGCCCGGTCGAGCAGAATAGATTTTCCCATTACCACCGGTTGCCTGAAGAGTTTCCAGAGGGCAATGATGTTACCCGAAGTGAAGAAATTCAAATAAGTATTTTCCATTAAGCTGGCCAGGGAGCGGCTGTTGGTGCCCAGCACAGGCGAAAATATGAGTTTAGCTTTGCTGCTTGAGTATTTTTCAACCAGACGGCGGAGTGTCTGAGGTTCAACTCTAACGCTGGCATCAGTGACCCACAAGAGGCGTCCGCGGCTTTCACTCTCCAGCCAGGAAAGCTTATGAATTTTGGGATTTTCAGTGAGAGGATCCCCGGTAGCCAGAATTTTAGTATGAATGGCGGGATATCTGGCGGCCAGCTTTTTGATTAGGGCGAGGCTCTCATCCTGCCAATCATCGACAGCAAACAGAATCTCATAGAGAGGGTAATCGAGCTGATAAAAGGACTCAAGGTTGGCCTCCAGGCCGTCATCAATTCCCTTGACCGGCTTGAGCAGGCTGACGAGAGGATAATCCTGGGATGGAGAAGGAGAAGCAGGCGATTTCTTCTGGCGGGTGGTGGGGCGATGCCAGATAACCAGAGCGGTCATTGCCACCAGATACAAACCAGACAGACTTAAGATTATTAAGATTATCAAACTTATCAGTTTCATCAACCTCAGGTTAGACGAGCTGTTTTAAGATTGAGAAAAGGGTTTGTTAGTTTTAGGTTAAAAATGGAATAATGGGGTCGGGCCAGCCGATTTTCTTTGTTATCAAGTAGTTGGCACGTAGAAACTGGGGACACAATCTATATTTCCTAATTATTTTCCTAATTATTTGGCCAGGTGCTTTATATTGGTTTATAGATGATTGCCAAGAACTTATCAGGGGCGGTTTTTGCCAGGTGCTAAATGGACATTTACGTTATGATTCCCACGAGTTGAGTCACCACAAAAATAGGAAATATAGTTTGTGTCCCCATTTATTATTGACATAGCATGCCTGTCTGTGTTAAGAGAAAAAGTTAAGCTGTTAGGGTAGGGTAGGGCAGGATAGCTCTGAGTTCCGAACTGAGCGGATAATAAGCTGACAAGAGGCATCGGAAGGGCAAATAACTAAGGTCTGTGATAAGAGGAGCAAAGCCACGCTTCTAAGGCACCAACTTTACACTGCATAATTATTAAATGCGATGAAAATCTACGTCGGAGTCACTGATTATAGGTGGTTCAGATTTTTAAGAGAACTTTCGCTCCAGCCCCCTCCTTCCATCTCTTCCCAAACCTTTCCGGGCCTCGACGAAGTCAATTTCTGGCAGCCTTCTCCGGCCGCTCAATTTCGGGCCATCAGCCAGGGCGATTTATTTCTGTTTAAGCTTCATCGCCAGCCAGCCGGTGGTGAGGATCTGATTGCCGGCGGTGGTGTTTTTTACCGCTACCTCGAATTACCCATCAGCCTGGCCTGGGAGACTTTCGGCGAGGAAAATGGTTGCCGCTCTTTTGCTGAGTTGCGTCAGGCCATTCTTCAGTACCGTTCGCTGAATCCAACTGCCCGCACGGAGGACTTTAAAATTGGGTGCATAGTCTTGACCCAGCCATTTTTTCTGGATCAAGCCGACTGGTTTCCAGTCCCGGCGTGGCAAAGCTCAATCGTCCGCGGTAAAACCTATTCTCTTGATTCTCAAGACGGGAAATATCTCTGGCAAAAGGTCATGGATGTCTGGCAAAGAGAAAATGTTTCTGATCTTTTGAGTGAAGGCCGGAGGGTAATTGAAGAACGAGAGCGTTATGGCCGTGAAACCACCATCAAACCAAGACTTGGTCAGGGTACATTCAGGGTGGCAGTAACCGAAGCTTATCGGCGGTCATGCGCCGTGACCGGCGAGCATTCACTACCCGCGCTGGAGGCAGCACACATCAAGCCATATGGTGATTCAGGTCCGCATGCGGTGAGTAACGGGCTTTTACTTCGAAGCGATTTGCACCGGCTTTTTGATCGGGGCTATATAACCGTAACGACCGATTTTCGTATTGAGGTTAGCCCCCGGCTGAAAGAGGAATACAAGAATGGGCGATCTTACTACCCGTTCCACGGTCACCTTCTTGACCACCTTCCGCCGGTTCCGGCCGACCACCCGAGCCGCGATTACCTCCTCTGGCATAATGAGAATGTGTTTAGGAGTTGATTTCTGACGTCATGAACAATATCAATCGACACAATATAGATAGAGTTTAGGCTTTGATGAGTTAAACGGATGAGTTGACAAGGAGACAACAATGCCAATACCTGATTTTCAGACTGTTATGTTGCCACTACTAAAATCTTTAAAGGATGGCCAAGAGCATCAGATGAGAGAAATAATTGAAAAACTGGCCCAGGAATTTAACTTGACGGATGAGGAGCGGAAAGCTCTTCTGCCAAGTGGCCAGCAATTTATTTTTGATAACCGGGTGGGCTGGGCAAGGACCTATTTAAAGAAGGCCGGGCTAATAGATACTCCCCTTAAGGGCTATATAAAGATAACTGATAGAGGACGTCAAGTGCTGGAACAATCACCTCCAGAGATAACAATAAATTATTTGAGACAATTTAAAGAATTTAAGGAATGGATATCTGCGCCTAAAATGGACAGAGAGCAACAGGGAAAGGAACCAACCAAAGAGAATTTAACACCGGAAGAGGTGATAGAATCCGCCTATAAAGAGCTCAGAGAAGATCTGGCCTCAGAGCTTATAAAAAAGGTCAAAAGCTGTTCTCCATCATTTTTTGAGCGGCTGGTTGTTGACCTCTTGCTGGCCATGGGGTATGGCGGGTCGCGAAAAGACGCTGGTATGGCCATCGGGCGAAGCGGTGATGAAGGGATAGACGGCATAATCAAAGGAGATAAACTCGGCCTGGACGTTGTCTATATTCAGGCGAAACGCTGGGAAAATCCAGTCAGCCGGCCAGAAATTCAGAAATTTGCCGGTGCCCTCATGGGGAAAAAGGCCAAGAAAGGTATTTTTATAACCACGTCGAGTTTTTCTAAGGATGCTATTGAATATGCAGATAAAATTGAGAGCAAGATTGTTCTCATCGACGGTGAAACCCTGGCCCAGCTCATGATTGACCATGATATCGGTGTTTCCAATTATATGATTTATACCCTAAAGAAGATAGATAACGATTATTTTTCCGAAGAATGAATATAGGCGTTTCATATTTTGAATTTTACCGACTGGCTATTAACTATGCTTCCACCTTGGTATCCACGTTTTGAAAAAGTTTGGAGATAATTCTCGAAATTTTTCATAAGTATTCCTTTTCATTATTTTTTTAGGGGCCCAGCCATTTCTGAATTTATCTTTTATTTCTCTTAAATCATTCTTAAACCCCGCAATTTTGTCAGGAGTAATCTCAGAGAAACGTCGATTTAGTGCGTACCACACTTTTGGATCTTGGTAAATTTTATCGACAACTTCTTTTAAGAACTTTGTTATATCACCAAGAGTAGCCTCCTCTGGATAAATTTGGTGACCTCTTCTATCTTTAAACAGCTCTGCCAACCATTCTATTCCAACCAAAGGCCTCGCCACCTTTTCTTCCAGCCATATTTCAACTGCCTTGCTCAAACAGATGCCAGCAGCGGTGAAATCGAAGTCTCGCAGATCGAAAAATTAGAGCGGGACGTGATACTCTGTCCCTCTTTTTTGCTGCCCTTAATTTCTAAGTGTCTGGTTGCCAATAACTTACAAAAAGGGGACAAAAAGGTGACGTGATACCCTGTCCCCATTTGCCCGTCCCCACTTGGCAAGGCTTCACCTTCTGTCTCTGCTTATTCTGCCAATCTTTTTTATGGGCAAGACTATCGACGAGATGAAAGTTCCAATGCTAGGGATTCTATATTATTGATAAATTGTTGAATACAGGCGACGACACTCGATCGAAACCGGCTTTTGCCATCCCCGGGGAGCTTGGGGGAGCCAACGAAGGCGAAAAAGGCGAAAATATTATCGGGCAGGAGTGGTGGAGAGACAGCTTAAATTTTCCGGGGTCGCCTCTCTTTCTTATTGATAATAAAGGAAATCGGCTGGCCCGACCCCATTCTACACTTTTCCATCGTAAAAAATAGGGAAAATCTAGGGTGTCCCCATTTTCCTTAGGGGATGTCTGAGCCGGTGGTGGTCATCATCAGGCGCCCATGCTTTACCCGCCGCAGACTCAGCAGCTCGCTGGCCACCTTTTTGATCACCCCGGCCTGGCCCTTCATGATAATGACCTCCAGGCAGTTATGTTTGTCGAGATGAATATGGGTTGAACTAATTACCAGACTGTGATGCTGGTGCTGAATGTCGGTTAGCACCCGTGGCAACTCCGGGCTATCGTGGCTGTAAACCAGACCGAGAACAGCCACCACCTCCTTGGCGTCATCCTTCCATTCTTCCTCAACCAGTTTATCCCTGATCAGGTCTCTGATGGCTTCAGAACGGTTCTCGTAACCGTTCTTTTTCAACCACCCGTCGAATTTTTTGGATAGCTCCATCTCAAGAGAAATGCTAAACCGAATGGTTTTTTCCATGCCTTGAGATTAAAAGAAATAGGATTTTATGTCAACTGCCGGCAAAACCATATACTGAAAGATCATAGACCACTGGCTTCCAGAAGTTCCCTGTTATCGAGAATTTCTTCCGGGCCGCCTTCAGCCACCAGCCGTCCCCCGCTCATGAGAATAATTCGCCGGGCGACCTTCCTGGCCAATTCCAGATCATGGGTCGTCATGATAAGTGTCCGGTCCAGCCCCAGTAGATAATCTTCGAGCCAGCGCTTCGCCGCCGGGTCAAGCCCTGAGGTTGGCTCGTCCAGAAGTAGAATTTCCGGCTCTGTTATCAGCACTCCAGCCAGCGCTACCTTCCTTTTCTCACCCAGGCTCAAACGCATCGTCGAACGGTTAATCAGATGTTCAGCCCTCAACTCTTTCAGCCTATCTTTGACTTTTTCGACCACCTGTTCGCTCTGTCCATTTCTGCCCAAGCCGCGCAGGCAGAGCCCGAAAGCCACATCATCCAGGACCGTCGGCATAAAAAGCTGATCGTCCGGATCCTGGAAGACAAGGCCGGTCTTTAACCGGATAGCTTTAACATTGCGCCGGCAGACTTCCAGACCCGCAATTTTAACCAGCCCCTGTCCCCTGAGCAGGCCGTTGAGGAGAAGTAATAGCGTTGATTTGCCGGCCCCGTTCGGGCCGATGATAGCGACTTTTTCTTTTTCTGCCACCGTGAAGCTGACGTCCTGAATGGCCACTGTCCCATCGGGAAATGTATAGCTCAGCCCCTTTACCTCAACGGCTGTGGCGGCCATGGCTATAGTGGCCGTTTCGTCTTCGGCTGGTATTGATGATTCCAGGGAGGGACTGCCTGTCGCCGCCTTCGGTCTTTTAATCTCAGCTGTTTCTTCTCTGTTGTCCATTCCATTTCTCTCATTATATTTTTCTTAAATTTATAAACTTAGCTTATTATCTGGAAGCTTCTTTTTTATTGCCTGGCGCACCTGCCGGTCAGCAAGCCGGGCACCGGCTGCCAGAAAATAAAGCTAAGGATACCTAAATTGAAAACCCAAATTAAAAAGTTAATACGAAACATATGACCATCATGGCCATCAGCACCACCCATCATGGCCACCAAAATCGCCACTGTCGTGGCCACCCATCATCACCACCACCAGCATCATCATATTATCATCCTGCTTTTTCCTAACGATTAATTGTGTCTGCTTAAATCAAGGCAGTCACCAGTAAAATCCCCACCAGAGCCACCACCAAAACCACCTCCCGCCTGCCAAACCTGAACTTTTTCAGAAAGAACATCTGTCCTTCATAGCCGCGGGAGAGCATGGCCGCATAAATACGCTGGCCACGATCCATAACCCGCATAAATATTTTTTCTATTATTAAGCCGGTGATCTTGAGTCTCTGCCTGAGCGAGCTTCTACCGGTTTCCCTTGACGCTCTGGCCCTGAAGCTCGTCACCGCCTCATCCGTTAGAATCTGAAAGTTGCGGATGGCCGAAGTCATAAGGTTTGTTATTGAATGGGGCAAGTGACTCTGGTGAAGCGCGGCTATGATATCTTCGGGAGTCTGTCCCAGGATGAAAATCACATCGGCAGTAATGATGATAATCATCCTCGCTGCTATCTGCCCAAGGTTAAAAAGGCTTCGGGCGGGTGTAACTTTTTCCCCGGAAAAAAGCAGAGTTACCGGCACCAGGAAAATAAAAAATGGTACAAGAAAAATGAGCAGGCGAAGCAACTTTTTCATTAATTTGCCTGGTTGCTGGTTGATGAGATAATTTGTGATCAAGAGCATTACCAGCAGCAAACCAAACTTCCAAACAGGCGTGTTGCCTGGGAGAAAGACTGCACCGACCGCAACGGCTACAAAGCTCAGCAGCCCGGCTCTGGGGTCAAGACCGCAGCCGGGGCCGGAGTGGGTGCCGCCGCTGCTGCTGCCAGCTTTGCTCCAGACACTGGTCATGTTGGCCCCTGTGTCGCTGCTACTGGGCAGGCTGCTGACAGCCTGGCTGCAGCCGGGGCTTCTGATGCTGGCCTCTTGGCTTCCGCCAGCCCTACTCCTGAAGCCAGTGCCACCGCCCGTTCTTAGCTCTGGACTTTTTTTATCTTTTTGTTTTTCCCCTCTCTTATCCCGCGCCATCCCTCTTATCCTTTCTTACCTCATCTCATCTCTTCTCTTTGCTTTTGATCTTTTCACTTCTCTCCTGATCACATCATCACTTGACCCGGTGCCTTTTTTTATCTTGGCTCACCTCAGAATTTTATCGACCTGGTCTTCATCCCGAAAAGCCTTTAAAAAATATATATTGCCTTCCTCGAGCTCAATCAGCCGGAGGCCAGCCGCCACCAGCAGTCCGGTCATTTCCTGCGAATCAGGAAGCTGGTCATGACAGACAGGCTCTGGCAACCGGGCGTGATAGGCGTTGACTTCTTCCCGGCTGGCGGTATGAGCAATGATCAGTTGCCCGCCTCGTTTGAGATTGGTCCGGAGTGTCCGTAGGGCCAGCAGTTTATCCGGTAAATGCGGGAGGAGGCACAGACAGATGATCCGGTCAAACCGGCCGGGGGATTTAAACTGGCTGATATCAGCCCTGCAAAAAGTAAGATTAGGGGCGCGGTATTTTTTTCTGGCGATCTCGAGCATTTTTTCTGAAAAATCAACAGCCACCAGCTCGCCGCCAGGGCCGATCTCTCTGAGGATTAAAGGCAAAAGCCGGCCTGTACCGCAGCCGGCATCAAGCACTACCTGTCCTGGCCTGAGGTCAAAGCGGCTCACCAGCGCCTGAAGTGCAGAGTCAACTTCGGCCTCAGAATGCTCCTCTTCCCAGGTCGCTGCCACCCGGTCAAAGTATAGCTCGCGGCTTGAAATATCCTGTTCGCTAACAGCTAAGTTGGTGAGATTCTGGAACGGTTCAGCGGATATCCCACCTTCGGCTGCAGAAGAAAGTTTCTGCTTCTGAGACATTCTTATCTCCTTTTCTCGCTCTTGGCTTTTTTCCTTTTATCTTATTTCTGATTCAGCCGGCGATTCGGGTTGAAGGAAAGGTGACAGCCGCCTTTTCTCATTAATCTTTATGACCAGTGGGGGAATGGCCAGTGACATGACAATAATCCCGGGCAGTCCCTTGATTAAAGTGATTGGCCCGAGAACTATCCCTGGCAGCTGGAGCCAGTCGGCCACCAGCCAGGTAACCAGAAACAGCACCAGCCTGTCTGCCAATATGGTCAAAAATAAAGACAGATAGATATTAAGATGTAACTTCTGGAAAAGCGCCCAGCTCATAGCGGTCATAACCAGAAACTCCAGTAGCATTATAAAAGCCACCGGCGGATAGAAAGGCGGCATGCCTGTCAGGGCGGCGGAAAGAAGCGGCGCCAGCAGACCGACCAGCAGCGACACCTGTGGCCTGAGGAGCAGCCCGGCCAGCATAACCGGATAGAACATCGGCAGAAAGGCACTGCCCAGTCCAACCAGATGGAAGGCCAGCGGTAGAGCTAAGGCCAGGGCTAACAAGAGCCCTCCCAGCAGCCAGTCGAAGTTGTGTTTATGATTCATTTAATTATTCCTCTAATCCCTTTTGTTTCTTTTATCCCTTTTATTTTATTCTTTATATTTCTCTCATTCCTTCCCTTTTATTCTTCTCAATCTTTTATTCTCATTAATCCTTACTCTCTCAATCCTCATTCTCAGTTCCTGACTCAGTCCATAAGCTATGGTTTGATTCTGAGGCCCAGATTGATGGAGCGTCCTGGCATGGGATAGGGGCCAGCCCCTTCGGGAAGATCAACAAAAATCTGGTAATGAGTGTCGAAAATGTTGTTCAGGCTGATAAGAATGGAGAAATATCGAGCCACATCCAGTTCCAGCTTATAATCGAGCAGGAAAAAAGATGGTAGAGCGCCGGTATTGTTATCGCCTGCATAATAACCGGTCACATATTGGGCGGTGATAGCTGAAAAAATTCTTCCCTGGCTGAAAAAGACAGAACAATCATATTTTTGTTTGGCCTTACCCCTGGTGTTTTCTTCAGGATCAAGCAGGGTCATGGAAGCTTTAGCGGTGAGGCCGGCATAAAGCTCTGCACTCAGGCTGGCTTCTATTCCTCTGGCTCGGTAAGTGGCAATGTTAACCATCTTAAAGGGCGGTGGAGGCTCGGGATTGGGGTTGGTTTGAATGAAATCATGACCATTCATCAGGAAAAAATTGAGGCCGAGATCAAAGCGGCGGAGAAAACGGGTGTTGAAGCCGGCCTCATAATTCCAGAGGATTTCTGGCCGCAGGTCAGGGTTGGAAGCCGGGAAAAGATAGAGCTCATTTAATTGTGGAGAGCGGAAACCTTTGCTGACCAGGCCGCGGATGGAAGTGCTGGGAGTCAGGAAGAAGACCAATCCGGCGCTGGGCGCAAATTCCTGTCCATAAACGGAGTCGATGTTCAGCCGCAGGCCTCCGGTCAGGATCAGCCTGTCTTTGAGTGTATATTGATCATAGAGGAAAAACCCGCCTTCGCTTCTGTGCCACTGACCAACGGGGTAACCATAGCTTTGGCCGCCCAGATATCTGAAATCAGCACCGGCTGTCAGCTGATTATTTTTCCAGCCGAAAAAGGTGTATTTCAGGATGGTTCCATAAACCGCATCCCGTGAATTCCAGCCATCAGAGAAACGATGGCGGCCAAAGTCAGTATAAAGTTTGAAGCTGAAATCTGTCTTTTCAGTCAGTCGCGAGAGGCTGATATCAGCGGCACCTCTTTTATAATCGAACCAGTATTCTTCCGGCGGGTCAACAAAAAATATGGTTGGCTCGTCTTTATGGCCATCGTAATATTTCCCGCTCAGAGTAAGAGTCCAGAGGGATGAGAGCTTGTAAATAAATTTGCCGGTCAGGCTGTCTCCCGAGTAGGCGGAGTTGACTAAGTGACCGTGGCTCCGGGCGAGATCATAGGTGAGGTAGTAACTGAATTTTTCAAAGCCGGCTCCGTGGCGGAGGTTGAATCGCCAGGTATTAAAAGTGCCGTATGATGATGTGGCTTCAGTCTCGAAGCCATGGGCAGGGGTGTGAGTTATGATATTTACGACGCCGCCAAGAGCGTCTGAGCCGTAAAACACCGAGGCCGGGCCGCGGACAACTTCCAGGCGCTCGACATTGTCAAAAGGAAAAGTCTGGGTGACGACACAGCCGAAAATACCCATTTTTTCGGGCCGGCCATCGACCATAATTCCGATCCTTTGACCGCGCTGGCCAAGGCCTCGGATTTCCACATCGGAGCGGCCAAAATCACCGGTTCTCATGACGAATATGCCCGGCTCATGGAGCAGAGCATTGAGGGCGCTGGTCGTATTGAGTGCTCGGAGCTTTTCACCGCTGATGACTGTGGCCGAGACCGAGCAGTTTTTGATCTCGAGAGGAGACATGGTGGCGGTGACCAGCACTTCCTCGTGCAGGCGAGGCAAATCCGGGGTGGATGGGGTAGCTGATTTATCCTGTTGCTTTTTTGCTGTGCCTGTGCTTTGCTTTTTTCTTTTCTTCTCTTTTAAAGTTGAATCATCAGTTTCCGAGTTATCAGCTTGCGAGTCGTCAGCTTGCGAGTCGTCAGCTTGCGAGTCCTCAGCTTGAGACGTAGCTTGAATGGCAGAATTAGCTTTGGGGCTGGAGTTATTGATAATGGTGGCGTCCGTGTAGTTTGGCTTTTCGCTGCCGGCCTGGCTCCAGGGTTCAGAACGCAGCTGGCTGCCAGTAATCAAAGAAAATAATGAAAGGCTAAAGCCAAAGATGATGAGCGGCGAAATAACATGATCAGCAGAGTTCATAATAACTTCCTCTGGGGATAATCTTAAGAGAGTGTTACGATATCAAATATCGTAACATCTGTAAAGTAAAATGGGGACGTGATACTCTGTCCCTCTTTTCCCCCCTCCGCCGATTTGTAACACCTTGGAACTGAATAATATAAAAATAAAGTAATAAGGTAATAAAGCAATAATATAAGGTAAAATTATGGCCAAAAAGGGACAGGAGACCAAAAAGGGACAGAGTATCACGTCCCCATTTTACGTCCCCATTTTATGTTGCCAGGTTGTTTATTAATATGCTATTTATGCTGGTGTGATGAATATCAGTTGTGAATATGGTAAGTATCGACAGATATCACCCAATAAGGAGGGAGGAAAATGAGTATATCTCATGAACTCGGCCAGAAGAAATGTTCAAGGCTAAAAATGTCTTTTCGTCTGACCCGATCTGTTGCCCTTAATATCTCCCCGACGATACCAATCTCAGCCCGTACTGGCACAGCCCCGGTTGTAACAACCAACGCGGCCCCCGCCGACGCAGCCCCTGCAGACGCAAGTCGAGTCAGGTTATTGGCGGCCGCCTTGCCTCTATTCTTAACTCTTCTTTTGGCCTTGCTTTTAATTCTCCCGGCGCCACCGCTATTTTCTGCCCCGACACAACCGCCACCGGCCTTCAGCCTCGAAGCTGTCCTCAGCGCTCCCCACACCTCGCAGCTTACTACCTTGCCCACCGGCAACCGCCTGGCCTGGGTCATGAACGTCAAAGGGGCAAAAAGCATCTGGCTGGCTAACGCCCCCGATTACAAGGTACGTCAGCTCATTCTCTACGATATCGATGACGGTAGAGAGATTTCCGGCCTGCAGTTTACCCCAGACGGTCAGTCTCTCATCTTCAGCCACGGCAGCGCCTTTAATCCCACCAGCAGCCCCCGCCGCCCCGAGCAGGTCATCAAAGTTGTCGATATTCGATCTGGTCAGGAGCGGCTCCTCGCCGAGGGTCAGAATCCACTCGTTTCCCCTGACGGCCAGAACCTGCTTTTTACCCGCGCTGGCCAGCCTTATTTGATTTCCCTCGATGGCGCTTCGCCGGCCAGGGCACTCTTCCAGGCCCGCGGCACCAGCCGTTCCTACAGCTGGTCACCCGATGGCAAAAAAATTCTTTTTGTGAGTGTCCGTGAAGCTCACAGCTTTATCGGTGTTTACGACCTTGCCCAGGATAAAATTACCTGGATTCTCCCCGATGTGTACCGTGATATGTACCCGGTTTGGTCGCCCGATGGCCAGCGCGTGGCCTTCATCAGGATGCTCCCGGGGCGGGCTCAGGGGCAGACCGAGTCTCTCGGCCGCGGTCAGGCTGTCTCTTATTCTATCTGGGTTGTGGATCTGGCCAGCTTAAAAGGTCGAGCTATCTGGGAGACAAGAACCGGCGGTGGCTTTGCTCATAGCTACCCGTCCCAACCGCTCTTCTGGGCAGCCGATGACCGCCTTGTTTTCTACTCAGAGCACATTGGTTGGATGCACCTTTACTCGCTCTCGGCAACCACCGGCGACCTCCAGGCCCTGACCTCAGGTGAATATGAAGTTGAGCAGGCCGCCCTTTCGCCCGACGGGGAGTTTGTTGTTTTCAGCGCGAACAAAAATGATATCAATCGGAAACACCTGTACAAAGTTTCAGTCAAAGGCGGGCCGATTGAAGCTCTAACCGATGGTCAAACCCTCGAGTGGGCACCGGTTGTTTCCGCCGATGGCAAACACGTTTTCTTTATTCAATCAACAGGGAGAAGGCCGGGCTTGCCGGTGATGAAAGCACTGAACAACCGCAACTCTCCGTCCAACCTGGAACTGCCGCCACTCGCAGCGATAAAATCGGTAGCCCCCGAATTTCCTGAAGAAAAACTGGTTGTTCCTCAGGTAGTATCTTTTAAGTCGCCTGGCGGCCTTCAAATCTACGGTCAGCTGTTTATGCCACGTGGAGTAGAAGCAGGCCAAAGGCTACCGGCGGTTATTTTCATGCACGGCGGCCCGACCCGCCAGATGTATCCTGCCTGGCACCACAGCAGTTATTACCACAACTGCTACGCTTTCAATCAGTATCTGGCTGCTTCTGGCTATGTGGTACTGTCGGTCAATTACCGATGCGGAATTGGTTATGGAGCTAAGTTCCGTGAGGCCCCGAATCAGGGACCGCGTGGAGCCTCCGAGTATCAGGACATTCTGGCCGCAGCTGAATTTTTGAAAAACCATTCGGCGGTCGATCCAAAACGAATTGGTCTGTGGGGTGGGTCTTATGGTGGGTATCTGACCGCCCTGGGTCTGGCTCGCAACTCCGATATTTTTGTGGCCGGCGTTGATTTTCATGGTGTCCATGACTGGGCCTTAAGGGCCAGGCGGAGAAGCGGCGGTGGCTGGGGAATTGCCGAAGATGAGATGGAGCTGGCCTTTAAATCCTCACCAGTGGCTGATGTTGACAGGTGGACCTCGCCGGTGCTGTTTGTCCATGGCGATGACGACCGCAATGTGGATTTTGTGCAGACAACGGACCTGGTGAGACGTTTACAGGTACGGGGGAAAGCTCACTTCGAGACCCTGGTCTTCCCGGATGATATCCATGGCTTCCTGCTTCACCAGAACTGGCGTCGCGCCTTTGAAGCAGCTGCCTCCTTCTTTTTTAATCAGACGGGGACGTGATACTCTGTCCCTCTTTTTGCACTCCGCCATTTTTTAACTCATTGATACTAAACAAGATACAAAAAAGGGACGTGATACCCTGTCCCCATTTTCATTCCCCATTTTAATTGAGTTCCAGTTCGATTTTGATGGTTTTGTCTGCAAATTGCTTCTACTAGTTTAAGTGTGCAGCTTGGTTGGCGGCTAGTAACTAATTGATAACAAAGAAAATCGGCTGGCCCGACCCCATTTTTCCCGGGAACTGCCGCACCCTGGTTGGGGGGTTGACGAAAGCCATCTCTTAGCATGATAATAAAAATGTTAAGGGGAATAAATCGGCAAGAGCCGCTTTAATTAGCCTTAATTAGCTTAATTTAATCTAAATTTACTCTTGAATTAATTGATTAATTAAGACTAATTAAGCTTACTTAAGTGCATTATTAAAGTGGAAGATTTTGGCGAGGGCTTTAGTTAGGACAGTGAGAGGGTAAAAATGAAAAACGAGCGTAAGAAAATATCAATCATTTTTTCTTCCATTTGTTTTCCCCTTGTTTTGGCTTTGGCTCTTTTCATGTTGATTTTTGCTCCTGCTTATGCCGGCGAGTCCGAGGACTCCTCGTCGTTTAAACCTGGCCTGCATCTAAAGCTAACCGGAGGGTTCACCCAATCGACAATTGGTGATATGAATGATCACCTGAACTCAATGAATAAATACCTGGTAGACTATTATGGCCAGCTCGCTACTGGACAAATCAGAGCGCTTAACAGCGATAAGAGCGACTTTCAGTTTGAGGTTCTGTGGGATTTATCACGGAAATTCAAGCTGGGAGTGGCCACTTCTATTCCCATCCGTTATCACAAAGAAAGCACCTTTCGGGCCTCTGACCCCGAAAACCAGCTGATCCAACGCGAAATAACCGTAAAGCCAGAAATAAAAGCCTGGATGCCACTCAAAGTATCCCTGTATTATTCGATCTATTCAAGCTCAACCATAGATGTCAGTGCCTACACTGGCCTGATCCTGTTTTCCACCAAAATGAGCGAGGCACAGCTCTTCGAAAGCGATTATCCAGATGAAACCGTTTTATACAACAGCAAAGATTGGGTGGCGGACCGGGATGTCTTCGCCGGCTGGCAGGGCGGCGTGTCGCTTGAACATGGTGTGGGGAAGAACCTATCCATCGTGGCTGATTTCGGGGGACGCCTGGCCCGGAATTCTTCCATGAAGGGGAAGATGGTTTACACCCAGAGTAATTCTCCTGACCATATCGGCGACGTTTCAGCCATTTATGCCAGTGGCTACCTCTATTATTTTGGCTCAGCTAACAGCTATTATGATCTGGCGATCGATACACCAGTTCACTTTGACGCTACTGGATTGCCTTCTCCTGGCACCATAGACAGGGAGGCGCGCCTCGACCTGAGCGGTTTTTCCTTTAGAGTCGGAGTAAAATTAAGGCTCTTTTAACGGTGTTTAACGGTGACGTGATACTCTGTCCCCGGACCTCAAGGTGACGGAGTACTCCGCCACCGGGTGTTACGTCACCGGGTGTCTCGTTCCAATAGCCCGAATCGTTTGGACGTTAAGTTAATATGTTGACAAATAGATAAGATGTGCCGCTCGGACATCATTCTTCATCCACCCCGGATTAAATCCCATATTCCCATAGTCTTCTATATTTAAGATTGGCGTAAGATTGGCGTGGAAAGAGTCAGCTTTAGTTGATATTATGATTTATGAATAAATGAATGATCGGCGAAGAAAAAATAATCCGGAAAGAATGGAGGAAGGTCTCATGGCAAAAAAAACCAAAATAGAACAAAATGATCCCTGTCCGTGCGGCAGCGGTAAAAAATACAAGGACTGCTGCCTGGCAAAGGATGAGGGCAAGGCTAAAAATGTGGGTAAGGCTGGAGCCAGGGCAAAGTCCAGCGCCAATTCCAAGCAGGCCACCGAAAAAGAAAATCATGTGGATCGACTGGCTCAGGAAAAGAGTTCCTCTCGCTTTAAAGACATTAAAGACTTTAAAGACAATGTTTATCCTGATTACTCTTATCGTGATGCTCAAGAAATCGTTTATGATGGCTGGGAACTCCTCGACAGCGACCCAAACGCCGCGGCCAGATGCTTTAAAAGAGCTCTTAAATTAGACCCTGATCTGCCCGATGCCTATAATGGTCTGGCCGGGCTGGCTCTGTCCAGAGGCCGGATTAAAGAGGCCGAGCAGCTCTACAAAACTGCTTATGAAAAAGCTCGGCAGAGATTGGGGACCGAGGATCCAAAAGCCTTTGACTGGTGGATGGATCTTTATACCCGACCTTACATGAGAGCTCGCCACGGACTTGGTCTTCTCTATCAAATGCTTGGTCGCTATGATGAAGCGATAAAGGAATTTAAGGAGCTTCTTCTCAGGAACCCTAACGACAACCAGGGCATTCGTTATCTTATTGCGCCAGCCTACCTTTTAAAAAATGATATTGAAGGGGCCATCCGTGAGTTTGAATGGTATCAAGAACATTATGGCCAGGACCTGCCGCTGCCCGATTTTTCTCTTAACTGGTCTCTGGCCCTTTTTTTGACCGGCCAATATAAAGAAGCAGCGGCCAGAATTCGCTCGACGATTTTTCTTAATCCATATCTGATCCCGCTTGTCCTCGGCCAGGAGCCAGAGCTCCTACCCATCTGGCATTGGATTAATGTTATGTGCTTAGATTACGCCGAGGAATATTTTGACTGGTATGAAGAGCTGTGGCTTGGAAATGAAGAAGCTCTTTCCTTCCTCAAATTTGTCTGGGAAGATCCGGCCATCAGGAAGGATTATGGAGACTGGATCTGCTATGGAGCAGCCATGCAGGAGATAAAAGAGGCTGGGCCTAGAAGCCGAATAATTGAACTTCAGAGAAAAATTGAGAGGAAGAAACTTTCTAAACGTTTTTTGACCAGGCTGGAAAAATTCCTGGCTGATAAAGCTGCTAATAAAATTGGGCTAATAAATTAGGGCGGTGATATCATTTTAAGTTTGAGTCAATCTTCTGGGAGGCAAGGAGGCGGAAATGGCAAAGACATTGAAAAATAAAAATCAGAGCGACGGCCAGCAGAAGTTCTTGATAGCGCTGGTCGGTCTGGTCAGCCTGATTTTAGTGGTAAGTGTGGCGGGCGTGTTCAGGCCGAGCCATGGGCTTCCGGCCCAGCCATCGGACCCGTCGGCTTCAGCCCTGGCTGAGCAAACGCGACCGCGACAGGACCAGCCATGGCCACCGTCACCCCAGGCTGACCAGCAATCTCTACCATCGCAGCAGCCGCCTCCACAGCCAAAATCACCAGAGCTGCCGCCCTGGCAGTGGCAGAGTCAGCCTCAGTCTCCTTCGCTGCAACAACATACTCTGCAACAGCTAGAGTCTGAGCCATCGAATCAGTCTGAGCCCTGCTCATCGTTGCAGCCCGTACAGGCCCAAAGCCGGAAGCCGCAGTCAGTGCAGCCGTTGCAGTCATCCTCGGAGTCGATTCTTCCTCGTGAAACGGACGCCGAGAAAACCGCACGCCTCAAATGGTGGGCCGACGCCCGCTTCGGCCTGTTCATCCACTTTGGTCTTTACGCCCTCCCCGCCCGCCACGAATGGGTAAAAAATCACGAGCGTCTGACCAACGAGCAATACCAGAAATATTTTGACCACTTCAACCCCGACCTCTTCAATCCCCGCGAGTGGGCTCGGATGGCGAAAGCAGCCGGCATGAAATATGCGGTCATCACTTCCAAACATCACGAGGGCTTCTGCCTCTGGGACTCGAAATACACTGATTACAAAGTGACCAGCACGCCCTTTGGCCGCGACCTCCTGAAAGAATTTGTGGAGGCTTTCCGGGCGGAAGGGCTCAAGGTCGGTTTTTATTATTCGCTCCTCGACTGGCATCATCCCGATTACACCATAGACAGAGTTCATCCTCTCCGCCCCGCGAACGAGGCCGACTATGACCGTCTCAACGCCGGCAAAGACATGAACCGCTATCGCCAGTATATGAAAGATCAGGTGCGCGAGCTTCTGACCAATTACGGTGAAATCAGCATCATGTGGTTCGATTTTTCATTCCCGGGAAAGCACGGCAAAGGGCGTGACGACTGGGATTCGGTCGGGCTTCTGAAACTGGCGCGCTCCCTCCAGCCCAACATCATCGTTGATGACCGCCTCGACCTTCAGGACGTGGAGGGCGGCTGGGATTTTACCACACCCGAGCAGGTCGTCGTGACGAAGTGGCCTGAATACAAAGGCAAAAAAATCCCCTGGGAAACCTGCCAGACTTTCTCCGGCTCCTGGGGTTATTACCGCGATGAATATACCTGGAAGAGCCCGTCTCAGCTCATTGAACTGCTGATTAACTCCGTGAGCAAGGGCGGGAATTTACTGCTTAATGTCGGGCCAACCGGCCGCGGGACCTTTGACCAGCGTGCCCGGGAACGGCTCAAAGCGATGGGCGACTGGATGGCGGTCAACAGCCGGTCAATTTACGGTTGCACTGAGGCACCGCCTGAATTCGTTGCGCCGCCCAATACGCTGCTGACCTGGAACCCCGAGACCAGGAGGCTTTATGTCCATCTGCTCTCATATCCGCTAAACGGTCTGTGGCTCAAGGGGCTGGCCGGCAAAGTGGAGTATGTGCAATTTCTCCACGACGCCTCGGAAATTGGCCTCCAGCCAGGGAAAGGGGAGGAAGCCTCCGACCTGTGGCTATCGCTTCCCGTCGCCAAGCCACCCGTTGAAATTCCCGTCCTCGAGCTCTTTATTAAAAAGGGGACGTGATACTCTGTCCCTTTTTTTAAGGTGACCTAATACTCCGTCCCTGGGTGCCAGCATAACCAGGGGCACAAACTATATTTCCCAATTTGTGCCTTAGCTCTTCTCCGGTCGTTCCGTAACTTGTTGATAACAAATACGATCGGCTGGCCCGACCCCATTTTTTTAAATACTCTGTCCCCTTTTTCTTTTCCAAAAAATATAATATGATTTGAATAAGCCGATAAGGAATGAGGCCACGAAAGAAAATAGGAAATATAGATTGTGTCCCCAGTTTTTTAAGGAGTCACCAATGAAACTTTTTAATGCGATTTCTGCCGTCTTTTTAGTCATCACCATGCTGGCCGCCTGCCAGAGCCAGAAGCCGGGCGAAAAATCAGGCGAGCAAGCCAGGCCAGCTTCGTCTTCCTCTGCCTCAGACAACCCGCTCTTTGCTGCCTGGACTTCGCCTTTTGAGACTCCGCCCTTCGACCGGATCAAAAACGAGCATTTCAAACCGGCCATCCTCGAAGGTATCAAGCGCCATAACGAAGAAATTAAAGCCATTGCCGAAAACCCCGATCCACCCACCTTTGCCAACACCATCGAAGCCCTTGACCGCAGCGGTCTCTTCCTTGATCGCACCCGCCGCCTCCTGGAAAATCTGCTCTCGGCCAATACCAACGATGAACTTCAGGCCATCGCCACCGACCTAGCTCCGATCCTCTCCCAGCATGACGATGAAATATATCTCAACCCGCAGCTCTTCGCCCGCATCAAGGCGGTCTATGATCAGCGCGACAGCGGCAGCCTCACTCTCAATCCCGAGCAGCGCCAGCTCCTCGAAAGATTCTACAAGGATTTTGTCCGGGCCGGCGCCAACCTCAACGACACGCAAAAAGCCCGTCTCAAAGAAATCAATCAGGAACTGGCCGTCCTCGAGCTTAAGTTTGCCGATAACGTTCTCAAGGACACCAACGCCTACCAGCTCGTCATTGATAATCAATCTGACCTCGAAGGTCTGCCCGCCAATGTTATTGCCGCCGCCGCCGAAGCTGCCACCGAGCGTGGCCTGGCCGGCAAGTGGGTTTTTACCCTTCACAAACCGAGCATGATTCCCTTCCTGCAGTATTCGCCGCGCCGCGACCTCCGCGAAAAAATCTTCAAGGCCTACATCAATCGCGGCAACAACGACAATGCCTACGACAACAAAGCCAACATCGGCCAAACCATCGCCCTGCGCCTCGAAAAAGCCAACCTTCTCGGCTACAAGACCTGGGCAGATTATGTCCTTGATGATTGCATGGCCAAGACGCCCGGCAATGTCTATAATTTCCTCGACCAGATCTGGAAACCGGCTCTCAAAAGAGCGCGCGAGGAAGCCACCTCTCTGCAGCAACTCATCGCCTCCGAGGGCCACGGCTTTAAACTCGAGCCCTGGGACTGGTGGTATTATATCGAGAAACTCCGCAAGCAAAAATATGACCTCGATGAAGAAATGCTTCGTCCTTATTTCAAGCTGGAAAATGTCATCAATGGAGCTTTTCTCCTGGCCAATGAACTTTACGGTCTGCAGTTTGTCGAACGCCACGACATCCCGATCTATCATCCCGACGTCAAAGTTTTCGAAGTCAAAGAAGCTGATGGAACGCATGTCGGCATCCTTTACACTGACTATTTCCCGCGGGCTTCAAAGGGCGCTGGGGCCTGGATGAGTGCGATTCGTGACGAATATAAAATCGACGGCAAAAAAGTAACCCCGCTCATCATCAACTGCGGAAACTTTACCAAACCGACGCCCGACCAGCCATCGCTTCTAACACTCGAAGAGGTCACCTCGCTTTTCCATGAATTCGGACACGCCCTCCACGGGCTGCTGGCCGACTGTACCTACCTCCGTCTGACCGGCACCAATGTGGCCCGCGACTTTGTTGAGCTGCCCTCCCAGATTATGGAAAACTGGGTGACCGAACCTGAGTTTTTAAAGCTCTTTGCCCGCCACTACCAGACCGGCCAGCCGATGCCCGACGAACTTATCGCCAAGATCAGGAATGCCAGATATTTCAATCAGGGATTTGCCACTGTCGAATACATGTCAGCCTCTTACCTCGATATGGATTGGCATGTCGTCACCCAGCCGGTTAAGGCAGGCGAAGTCATGGACTTTGAGGCTAAAGCGCTGGCCAGAATCGGCTTGATCCCGGAGATTGTTGTTCGCTACCGGAGCCCGTATTTCAGCCATATTTTCGCTGGCGAATATTCAGCCGGGTATTACAGCTACATGTGGGCTGAAGTGCTGGATGCTGATGCTTTTGAGGCGTTCAAAGAAAAGGGGCTGTTCGATGCGGCTACGGCCCGGTCTTTCCGCGACAATATTCTCTCGCGTGGGGGCAGCGCCGACCCGATGGAGCTCTATGTGAAGTTCCGCGGCCGCCAGCCCAAGGTTGAGGCAGTGCTCCAGCGGCGTGGTTTGGGGACGTGATACTCTGTCCCTCTTTTTTGCCGCCCTCAATTTCTAAGTGGTTGAAAGCCAATAACTTACAAAAAGGGGACGTGATACCCTGTCCCCATTTTATGAGGCTCCAGCGGCTGCAGCTAAAATGCCGCTTGAAGTCGAAGAAGAAGAAAAATAGGAAATATAGATTGTGTCCCCATTTTAAAGTATAGTTTGGGTTTGTGTCACCATTTTTTTCGTGCTAAAATCACCGCATCTGTTCATCCATCGAAAAGGGAAGGAAGCAATGTGTGGCATAGTTGGTTACATCGGCAGCAATCAAGCTGCACCCATTTTGCTCGAGGGCTTGCGACGCCTGGAATACCGAGGCTATGATTCGGCCGGCCTGGCCATCCATGACGGTTCTGATCTTAAAGTCATCCGCGCCGCCGGCAAGATTTCTGCCCTTGCTCAGCTTGTCTCCACCGCCAACCCTCACGGCACTTTCGGCATCGGCCATACCCGCTGGGCAACTCACGGCCGCCCGACCGAAAACAACGCTCACCCCCATCTAGTCAATGGCCTGGCCGTCGTTCATAACGGGATCATCGAAAATTACGCCGAGCTGAAAGCCCGCCTCGTGGCTCAGGGCCGCACCTTTTCTTCCGAAACGGACACCGAAGTTATTGCCCACCTGATTGACGTTGAGCTTCGGTCGACCCCCGACCTTTTCGAGGCCGTCCGCCGGGCGCTCTCCCGCCTCGAAGGCACTTATGCTATCACCGTTATCAGCCGGGCTCATCCTGACTATTTTGTCGCCGCCAAAAATTTTTCACCTCTCATCATTGGCCTCGGTAACGGCGAAAACTTCGTTGCCTCCGACATCCCGGCCCTTCTGCCCTTTACGCGTCAGATTATCACTCTCAAAGAGTTTGAGATCGCCCGCATTTTCAGCGACCATGTCGAGCTTTTTGACCTTCGCACCGGCCAGCCGATTTCGACACCTGCCCAAACTGTCACGCTGAGTATTCAGTCAGCCGAAAAAGCTGGCCACAAGCACTTCATGCACAAAGAGATTTTCGAAACGCCAAAAATTTTTACCGACACTTTTCTCGGCCGCATCAAAAGGGAACCGCCGGGCATCGTTTTTGAGGAGCTTGATCTCGACGCCGATGAGATTCGCCGTCTCCTCATCATCGCCTGTGGCACCTCCTATCATGCCGGGCTGATCGGGCGCCATTACTTCGAGGAAATTGCGGGCCTGCCGGCTCAGGTCGAGTATGCCAGCGAATTCCGTTATCGCCAATCTGTCCTTCTCCCGGGCGATCTGGCTATTTTTATCTCGCAGTCAGGGGAGACGGCCGATACGCTGTCCGCCCTCAAAGAGGTCCGCTCCCGCGGCATCAGAACGCTGGCCATCTGTAACGTCATGGATTCCTCCATTGCCCGCGCCGCCGACCAGGTTATCTACACCCGCGCCGGCCTGGAAATCGGCGTCGCTTCGACCAAAGCTTTTATTGCCCAGGTGGAAGTGCTGCTTCTTCTCGCTCTTTACCTGGCCAGCTGTGGGAGCCGCATCCCCAGGCTCACGCCGACCGAGCTCTCTCACTTCATCGAGCAGATTTACCGGCTACCGGCGGTCCTCGAGCGCCAGCTCGCTGAAGAAGAGGAAACCGTCAAACAGCTCGCCGCCCGCTTTATCCACGCTCACGATTTTATCTACATGGGGCGCGGCATAAATTATCCGGTGGCTCTGGAGGGAGCGCTGAAGCTCAAGGAAATTTCTTATATTCATGCCGAAGGCTATCCGGCCGGCGAGATGAAGCACGGACCGATTGCCCTGATCGATGAGCAGGTGCCGGTCATGGCTCTGGCCACCCGCGGCAGCCAGCTCAAAAAAATCATCTCCAACCTAATGGAAGCCAAATCACGTGGCGGGATTATCGTTGGTCTTATCAGCCGGGGAGACACTGAGACGCGCGCCCTGCTTGATCATGCCATCGAGGTCGAAGATGTGGACGAATATTTCCAGCCTTTCGTTAATACGGTACCGCTTCAGCTTTTTGCCTACTATGTGGCTGACTTAAAAGGAACCGACGTCGACCAGCCCCGCAACCTGGCCAAAAGCGTCACTGTCGAATGATGGGGACGTGATACTCTGTCCCTCTTTTTCGCCTACCCCTTATTTTTAAGTGCTTGACCGACAATAACTTACAAAAAGGGGGAAATACAAAAAGGGGACAGAGTATCACGTCCCCATTTTTAGGAAATATAGTTTATGTCCCTGGAATTTGATAAACTCGGGGTGACTTAAAACTTAAAGCTTAAAATAATTAAAATAAAAGAGGTAAAGCAACATGAAGAAAAAATGCTCTGGCTTTATTTCGGCGCAGGCCGGGCGTCCTTTCTTATTGGCTATTTTTATTATGGTCACACTGGGCTTAGCCCTAGCCCTGGCTTTGGCTGATTCTCGTCCCGTCTCCGCTTCTGGTGGCCCGGCATTTGCCTCTAAGCCTTCGGCCTCTTATCCTTATTCTTACCTTCCGGCCTCAACCCTACGATATTCATCATCAGCGGCCATGGACCTGTGGCCTTCGATTATGAGGCTTGCCTCTGAACCGTTTTCTTCAGGCCACCCTTATCCTTATGTCGCAGCTTCTCTCTCCATCTCAGGTTCATCCTGGTGTTCACCCGCATCCACTTCATTTTCTGTTTCTTATTCTGCTTCTGCTGCGGCTGATTCCGATCTTGCTCCTGCTTTATCCGCCCCTGCTCCCTCCTCGCCCTATTCCCCGGAAGAATTTGTGCGGCGCCGTCTGGCCCTGATGGAGTTAGTGGCCAGCTCAAATCTCATCGCCACTGCTAACCCGGCTGCCAGCACCGGCTCCGCCGCAGGCTCAACTGCCACCCCAACCACCGTCGCCGCCCCCACCCCAGCCACCGCCAACTCCCTGATCATTCTCTTCGGCGCTCCCAGCCACACCATCCCCGCCGGCCACTTCCGCCAGGACAATGATTTCTATTATTTCACCGGCTGCGAAGATGCCGATGCGATTCTCGTCATGATGCCCGCTTCCAAGGACGCCCTTCTCTTTGTCCCCGAAAAGTCAGCTGGCGAAAAAAGATTTGAAGGTCCCAACAGCCTCGACGATCCGACCGCCAAAGACCGCCTCCAGGTCAGGTCGATCATGCCTCTTAGCTCCTTCGATGAATTCCTGGCCCGCCTTACCTCTCGTCCTCAACCTGTCCTCTACCTGAGGCTTTCCCCGGCCGATACGGTCAGTGATGCCCGCTATGAAGCAGCCCTTTTCCAGGCCCGTCGCGCCCGCAACCCCTACAATGCCGAGCTCAGCCTCGATCAATTCCGTGCCGACCGCCTCCGCCGCCTTTATCCCTCGGCTCGCTTCGAAGACGTAACTCCGCTCATTGATTCACTCCGCATGATAAAAAGCCCCGAAGAAATCGCCGTCCTCCGCCGCAATGGTCAGATTTCAGCCGAAGCGGTTAAACGAGCCATGCTTGCCACCCGCCCCGCAGCCTACGAATATGAGCTCGAAGCCGCTGCCATGGAGGTTCTCCTCCGTAACGGCTGCCGCGGCCCGGCCTTTGCTCCGATTGTTGGCTCAGGCCCGAACACCTGCATCATGCACTACGATCGAAATAACCGCCAGATGCAGGCTGGTGAACTCGTCCTGATGGATTTTGGCGGCGACCTGAATTATCTCACCATGGACATCACCCGCACCTGGCCCGTCTCGGGCAAATTTACCGCCGAGCAAAAGAAAATCTACCGCACCGTCCTCGAAGTGCAAAAAGCCTGTATCGAAGCCTTCAAACCGGGCGTTACCTCCAAAGACGTTAACGACTATGTCGTGCGCCGCCTGAAAGAAAAAGGCCTTGACTCGATGGGCCTGCGCGGCAGCCTCGGTCATCTGGTCGGCATGTGTGTCCATGATGTTCAAACCAGCCCGGGCCCGCTGGTCCTCAAGGAAGGCATGGTCATGGCGATTGAGCCGGCCCTCTACTTCCCGAACAAAAACCTGGGCATCCGCATCGAAGATACCGTTCTCATCACCAAAGACGGCTGCGAGGTTCTAACCGCCGGCGTCCCGAAGGAGATCGAAGCAATCGAATCCCTGTAAAATGGGGACACAATCTATATTTCCTAATTATTTTGTTAATTATTCTGCTGCCTGTGGTCATGTGGGCACCTGGACACATAGACTGGAAAACTTAAGAAAGTGAAGATAGTGAAGAAAGTGAAAATAGTAGAATCGGATCTCAAGCCGACAGGATTAATAGCCTGGCTGAATCTAAGAGTTTATGGCAAGAAATAGGTTTTTTTGTGGAGAGTTTTATAACTAATTGATAGCAAATAAAATCGGCTGGCCCGACCCCATTTCTACAGACTGCCTTTCATCCTCGGGCTCGCCGAAAAATAGGAAATATAGATTGTGTCCCCATTTTTCTTTACTTGACTTTGGCCCCGAAACTGTTGTAAATAAATTCAAAACATAAATTTTTGTTTTGAAAGAATTGAACGGAGCGGTGGAAACGGAAGAGCGTCGCTTATCGAACGCCCGCAGGGCGGGTTATCCTTGTAATAATCCCTATTATTCCCATCATTTTTGTAGTTCTATTTTTCTGACTATTTTGATTGTAGCCCTTATCTTTCTCCCCATCGCCCTCTTCGCCCCCCTCCCTCTCTCCGCCCAACTCGGTCCGCATCTTCTCTTCCGCACCCTCTCCATCGAACAGGGCCTTTCTCAAAATTCTGTCCTTTCCATCGCCCGCGACCGCTTCGGCTTCCTGTGGTTCGGCACCGAATCCGGCCTCAATAAATTCGACGGTTATCACTTTACCGTTTATATACCGGTCGAAGGCGACCCGGCCTCGATCAGCAATTCCTGGATTAATGTCCTCCTGACTGACCGCAGCGGCAAGCTGTGGATCGGCACGGAAAACGGTCTCAACCGCTATGCTTACTCTACCGACAGTTTCATCCGCTATTTCCATGACCCCTCCGATCCCCACTCGCTCTCCAGCTCCCGCATCTTCGCCCTCTATGAGGACAGCTCCGGTCGCCTCTGGATCGGCACTGACGATGGCCTTAATCTTTTCGACCGCACAGCCAACCGCTTTACCCGCTACCAGTACAACCCTTCCGACCCGACCAGCCTGAGCTACAATCAGGTCCGGGCCATCACTGAGGACAGCCGCGGCTTCATCTGGGTCGGCACCGTCGGCGGTGGCTTGAATCGCCTCGACCCGGCCACGGGCCGCTTTACTCATATCCGCCGCGATCCAACCGCCGCACCCGGTCGCACCCTGCCCGATGACTATATCCTGTCGCTTCTCATCACTGCCACCCCTCAGCCGCGCCACCTTGAATCCAACCAATCCCCCGAATCCCCCGAATCCAACGAAATACACGAAACCCTCTGGATTGGCACGATTTACTCTGGCCTGGTGGCCTACGACCTGACCACCGGCGAATTCACTTCTTACCGCCACGATCCGGCCAATCCCACTTCTATCAGCGATAATTGTGTCAACTACATTATTCCTGATTTCAGTGATAACGCCGGCACAGCAAGCTACGGCACCGCAGGCTCCGTCCCCACCACTGGCTCTGTCCCCCCTGGCGCCACTTCATCTGCCTCATCTAAGGCTTCGGTATCAGGTCCATCGGCCCCATCCGGTCGATCCGTACCTGTCACCGACACCGAAACAGCCGACACCGACACCGAAACAGCCGTCACCGACACCTCCGTCACCGACACCTCCGTCACCAGCGCCGCCACCGCCTCTCTTCCCGCCTCTGCTCCCGCCCCTCCTTCCGCTTTTCCTCCCGCCTCTCCTCCCGCCACTCCCCCTACCTCTCTCTGGATCGGCACCAACGCCGGCGGTCTCTGTCAGTTTATTCCATCCCGTGGCGCCTTTATCTCTTATCGCCACCTGACTCACGACCCGCTGTCCTTGGCCAATAACCGTGTCGTTTCGCTCTACCTTGATCCCGAGCGCATCCTGTGGGCTGGCACTTACCGCGGCATCAGCCAGCTCAATCTCCACCGCCAGAATTTCATGCGCTTCCTGTCCGACCCGTTCAACCAGGCCAGCCTCTCCCATCCGGAGGTTCGCTGCTTTTATGAAACCGACTCCGGCCTCCTCTACGTTGGAACCGATGGCGCCGGGCTCGATGTCTTCGATGAAAACCACCTCCGTGTCAAAAATTATCGCTACGACCCATCCAATCCGACCTCCATCAGCAGCAATCGCGTCTTCTGCCTGGCTGGCGACCGCGAAGGCTTCATCTGGGTCGGCACAATTGGCGGCGGCCTCAGCCGCCTCAACCCGGCCACCTCGACCTTCACCCGCTACTATCACAACCCGCAGGACCCAACCTCTCTCCCTGACAATATGATCCGCAGCCTCCTCATTGACAGTCAAAACCGTCTGTGGGTGGGCAGCAATGGCGGCGGTCTGGCTTTCTACGAGCGCTCCACCGGCCGCTTTTTGCGTCCCCGTCTGACCAAATTTGTTCGCCTTAAAGCAGGTGAGACTCCCGAAAAATACGGAACCAGCCCCGACGCCAGTCCGGACTCTGTTCTTTCGCTTACTTCCAACCCTCTTCTCTCCGGCCGCATTTTTTCGATGGCTGAAGACCGCACCCACTCCGACCCCGACCAGCCCCTGCTCTGGATTGCCTCCTTCGGCGAAGGCCTGATTCGCTACGATCCTGCTACCGGCGAAGCCTTTCAATTCACCCACGACCCACACGACCCCCATTCCCTCAGCAATAACTTTGCCATAAACGTTCTGGCTGACCATAATGGCTGCGTCTGGGTCGGGACTAACGGCGGCGGTCTCTGCTGCCTCGATCCCGCCACCTTCACCTTTACCCGCTACAGCGAAGCCCAGGGCTTGCCCTCCTCGGTCTTTTATGGTATCCTTGAAGACAATGATGGCTACATCTGGCTGAGTTCAAACCGTGGCCTGTCCCGCCTCGATCCCCGCACCAACCAGATTAAAAACTTCGACACAACCGATGGCCTCCAGAGCTATGAATTTAACGGCAACGCTTGCCTCAAATGCCGCCACGGCTATCTCTATTTTGGAGGCATCAACGGTTTTAACGCCTTTAATCCGCGCGAGATAAAAACAAGCACCTATCTTCCGCCCGTCGTCATCACCAACTTTATGATTTCCAATGTGCCGGTCAAGCCGGGTCAACGGATAAACGACCGGGTCATCCTCGAACACTCTATCTCTGAAACCGCCTCCCTCGAGCTCGACTGGAAGCACCGGGTGATTGGTTTTGAATTTGCCGGCCTGGATTATACTTCGCCGGAGAAAAATCAGTACGCCTATATTCTGGAAGGCTTTGACCGTGACTGGAACTATGTTGGGGCGCGGCGTTTTGCTTCCTACAGCAACCTTCCCCCGGGTCGCTACACCTTCCGCGTCAAAGCCTCCAATAGCGACGGTCTCTGGAACGAAGCCGGCATCTCGCTCTCTCTCCGCATCATCCCTCCATTCTGGCGGACCTGGTGGTTCTACAGCCTGGCCTTTCTTGTCTTTATCGGAATTGTTTATGGGTCAGTCCGTTACCGGCTTGACCAGGCCAAGCGCCTCCAGCGGGAACTTGAACGGCTGGTCGCCCAGCGCACCGAAGAGCTGCGCCTGGCCAATGGCAAGCTTCAGCTCCTGGCCACCACCGATGAACTCACCGGCCTGGCCAATTACCGCAAGTTCCGCGATTTCCTTGAATATGAATGGCGGCGCGCCCGCCGGACGAAAAGGCCGGTCTCACTTATTATCTGCGACCTTGATAATTTCAAATTCTTCAATGATACCTATGGCCACCAGGCTGGTGATGAATGCCTGAAAAAAGTAGCGCTGGAAATGATCCGTTGCTGCCAGAGGTCATCGGACTTAGCCTGCCGTTACGGCGGCGATGAATTTGCCGTCGTCCTGCCCGAGACAGATGCGGCCGGGACCTATGTTGTGGCGGAGAGAATAAGGGAAGCCATTGAGCGGCTTGACCTGTCTGACCTGGGCCTGAAAAAGACGAATGGAGGAAGCAACAGCAGTGGCGAGAACGGCAGCAATAAGAGCGGCGGCCACGACACCGACGCCGACGCTGGCCCCGGCCAGCCCTTCCTCACCGCCTGTCTCGGCCTGGCGACCATAAATCCAGCCGAAGGTGGCGATACGAACGAGCTGGTGGTCCGGGCCGATGAAGCTCTCTACCGCGCCAAAAGTTCCGGCAAAAACCGCAGCCTGCTGTAGCGCCCACCGACGTTATTCTCTCGTGTTATGTTTGTAACTATATCAATCTAAAAAGTTTTGAGAATGAGACTCTATCACCTTTCGGTATCTTCTTCACCACAGTTTTGGCTGAACAGCCAACAAAGACTTGACATAGCACGGCATTATATATGTAATATCTAAAAACAGTAAATGATGGCCACGAATATAAATGAGAGGTATTGTAGATAAGTTATTAATAGCCCGTCCTCTCTTAATTTTCATTTTTATTTATGTTGCCAGCTCAACCTTGGTTTTTTGCGATCACCTCTCGCGAAAAGAATTTATTATTAATATATGGACTGAAAATAACGGGCTTCCTCAAAACAACATACAGGCCATAGTCCAAGATCTCACCGGTTATCTCTGGATAGGCACCGAATCAGGTTTGGCTCGATTTGACGGAAACAACTTCCGAGTCTTTGACAGTGATAATACGCCTGAAATGACAAGTAATGACATAATATCTCTCTACTTAGATCCGAACGGATCTCTTCTTATCAGTACTTACAACGGAGGTATACTGAAATATAGGCGCGGTCAGTTTTCGTCTCTAAACCAGGAACTCGGATTGGATCCTAAGGTAACGGGCAAGCTTTTAAGAGATAGTAGCGGGGCACTATGGATAGGGACAAAGACTGGCTTATTTAGATTTTATGGGGGGCAGCTCTCCAGATTTATTGAAGCTGATGGACTGCCGAACAATATTATCACCTGCCTGGCAGAAGACCATAAAGGAATAATCTGGATAGGCACTTACGGCGGTGGAGTTAGCAGTTTTAAAGACAACGCTTTTATTAATTACTCAACCAAAGATGGATTGGCCAGCAACACAATTCGCTGTATGTATTTGGATAGAAATGAAACGCTTTGGATTGGCACATATGGAGGAGGATTAACTGGCTATAAAGACGGGAAATTCTTATCGTTTTCTAAAGAATCCGGCTCCTCAAATGAAATGATTAGGGCAATTATTGAAGACAATAGCGGGGCGATCTGGATAGGAACCAACGGTAATGGCCTGAAAAGATTTTCTGATGGGAAGTTCTTGGAGTTAGAATCAGCTCAAGAGCTGCCTTCAAAATTTATCTGGGTTTTGTATGAAGATACTGAGGGAAATCTCTGGGTCGGGACTAAGGGAGGTGGTTTAGTTCAGTTAAGACGAAGTAAGTTCATGACCTATACAACAGCCGATGGTTTACCCCACGATTTTATAAGATCGGTAATAGAAGATAGAGAAAGAAACCTCTGGGTTGGAACAAACGACGGGCTGGCAGAGATCACAGGAAAAAATGTGTCAACCTTCCGAAACCAAGATGGGTTACCTAGCAATTTTATCCGTACTATTTATCAGGATAGAAACGGATTTATCTGGGTGGGAACTAATGGAGGATTGAGCAGAGGAAAGGATGGGAAATGGGAATCTTTTACCGAAAAAAACGGGTTGAGCAGCAACCTGATAAATGTGTTATGTGAAGATCGAAATGGAAATCTCCTGGTAGGCACATATGGAGGGGGCCTGGATTTAATCAGTGATAGAATGATTCGTCCCTATCCTCTGAACTCCAAACTGCCCAACAAGATAATTTTCGACATTTATGAGACTTTAGATGGCAAATTATGGGTTGGTACACACAAAGGCTTAGCCTGCTTTTATCAGGGGACTTCAATTGATTTTCCTGGCAAGAAGTCTTTTGAGCAGGACACTGTGCTGGACATTTATGAAGACGGCGAGGGGACCTTGTGGATAGGGACATACGGCAATGGGATAAAGATGATAAAGAATGGACAAGTAGCGGCTTTCACCACCAAGCATGGGCTTTATAATGATTACATATACTGCATACTTGAGGATAGCGAATCGAACCTCTGGATTAGCTGCAACCAGGGAATATTTTCCTTGCCAAAGGTGTCTTTAGAAAACCTCGCAAAAGGTAGCATCTCTGTTTTAGATACAATCAATTATGATATGTCAGATGGCTTGCCTAGCAATGAATGTAACGGCATGGTTCAGCCATCAGCCTGGAAGACCCAGGATGATCATTTACTTTTCGCAACAGTAAAAGGTCTTGTTCATATAGATCCTTTGCATATATATAAAAATCCTTTTCTCCCTCCTGTTGTTATTGAAGGAATCATCATAGATGGAAGGCCGGTCAATGATATGAATAATATACTTCTCTCGCCAAAAGTCAGGAATCTAACTATAAGTTTCACGGCACTGAGTTTTGCTTCTCCAAAAAAGATCGGATTTGCATATAAATTAGAAGGACTAGACAAGGACTGGATACGATCTCCAGAACCTAAGTTAAGAACAGCAAGCTATTCAAATCTGCCACCGGGTCGTTATACCTTTCTGGTTAAAGCTTCCAACAGCGACGGTGTCTGGAACGAACAGGGCGCTTCGATTGAGTTCAGATATAGAAGGCCTCCATATCAAAATCCGGTTTTTCTCGTCATATTCTTCCCTGGAATAGCGGCCACCGTCCTGGTGTTGAAACGCTATTTATTGATAACTATCAGAAAGGGCAGAGCCGGAAGATATAAAAACTCAAAACTTTCGGAAGCAGAAGCACGGACGATAACCAGCCGGCTGATTGAGCTTATGGAGGTGGACCGGATTTATCTTGACTCTGAATTAACCGTTGAAAAGCTGGCCGCCATTATGCATATACCGCGAAAACAACTTTCTCAAGTTTTAAACGAACAGTTCAAACAGAATTTTAATAGTTTTATAAATACCTACAGAATCATTGAAGCTCAGAAATTGATTCTCGATCCCCGATATCGCAAGAATAAACTCTTGGTTGTAGCTCTGGACGCGGGTTTTAACTCAAAATCGGTCTTTAATCAAGCTTTCAAGAAGCATGCTGGTTGTACCCCTTCCCAATTCTTGCGGATGGAATCGAAAAAGAAATCATAAAATTAACAATTAAATCCATTCTGGTGAGAAAAAAATTGTCTTTAGCCATGTCTACTCAACAATATTTATGGGTCTGAAATCCGGAATTCAGACGATTCAGAGAGCTTGATCCTTTAATTTATACCATAGAATTAAACTTTTTGACGGAGGTTTTTTGAAATGATGCTTAAAGAAAATTCTCGATTGCCTGTCTTTTTACTTTTGTTTTTCTTGATTTGTGGAATTGCTTCTGCCCAGATCACTCTGACTGGCTCTTTGAGAGGGAGCGTATTAGATAGGGACGGAGCACCTCTGCCCGGGGCCCAGGTAACTATCAAATCACCCTCTTTGATAACGCCATCAATGACGCAGATAACAAATGAGAGGGGATTTTACCGGTTCCCAGCTCTACCGCCAGGTCTCTACACCGTAACCTTCAGGCTTGATGGTTTTTCCGCTTTAATTAGAGAAGGAATTAAAATCAGCGCAGGCATAGTGACAACTCTGGACGCAAACCTAGGCATGGATGTAATAAAAGAAGAAGTCCTGGTTATAGGTCAAGCGCCGACCGTGGACAGGGTACAAGCTGGTCTATCCCATATTGTATCTAAAGAACTTATCGAAGATGTCCCTGCGACCCGCGATCTCGTAAATGTTCTTGAGATGGTTCCTGGAGTAGTTGATAGGGCCACCCATGGTAGCGCTCAACGTGATAACGCTTATAACCTCGATGGTGTAAATATTAATGACCCAGTTCTTGGAACGCTTAATGTCGGCTTGAGCATGGATATAATGGAAGAAGTTTCAGTTCAGACCGGTGGGCTTCAGGCGGAATATGGCAGCGTGAGGGGTTCGGTTATCAATGTAATCACCAAGTCCGGCGGAAATGAATTTAGCGGCTCAGGATTGTTGTATTTTCGTAACAAGTCGCTCCAATCAGATAATACAAAAGGGACACCTTTTGAAGGCCAAGAGAGTGGATTCGATTATGAAGTTGATGGAGGATTTAACCTGGGTGGGCCTATTATAAAAAACAAAATCTGGTTTTTTGGCAACCTCACTTACTATGCTTCGGATTCTTTTGTGCTGGGATACCCCTGGGAGAAACAGCCCGTAAACACACCAGTTGACCTTTCTAAACCCTTTATATACGGTAAGCTGACCTTCCAGTTAAAGCCGCAACATACCTTGGTTCTCTCCTATAACCATTCTAATGAACGGTCCGATCATGATGGGGCAAGCTGGCAGCGAAGTGAAGATGCCACCCGCACTCAATCGATTCCGACCCATACTATTAATTTCCAGTTAACAAGTTTTTTTGGAAAGAATTTTATCGTCGAAACTAAAGCTGCCTTCGTTGACTACACCCAGAAGATGTTTAGTAAGACCGGACTGCCAAGGCTATATGAAACCAGTACCAGGCTCTATTCCCAGGGCTATGGTTACGATGAGATTCACACTAAGAAACGCTGGCAATTTGTAATGAACGGAACCTATTTCATTGATGACTTTTGGGGGAATCATGAACTCAAGGCTGGTGCTGAAGTTGAATATTCCTGGGACAAAAGGGATCGTTCCTATGATCGTGATCCGAGAATTAATCTCGGGCCAAACATAAACCTAACAAATGGAATCCCGAGCTACGTAGAACATCAGGAAAGTTATATTCGGAGAGATAAAAAACTTTTACTGGGTGGTTTCATCCAGGACAAATGGACGATTAATAAAAGGCTCAACCTAAATATCGGCTTGCGTTTCGACCACCAGGAAGGAATTATCCCCAAACAGGGCGAAGAAAGAGATCCGGTTACCTTAAACGGAATAACCTATTATCCTGTAGTAGCTGAAACATTCAAACCAATAATCTGGGACACTCTGGCTCCCAGGTTCGGACTTACCTATGACATCAGTGGTAATGGAAAGACAATACTAAAGGCAAGTCTTGGGCGCTATTATATGGCTAATGTCATGCAGTGGTTCGTGACTGTAAATCCTAATAGCGATCTCCAATGGCGTCAAAGACTCAACGCCGACTGGACGCTTAGAGGCGATCCATACAATGTCAGCGGTGGCTCTGTAGCCTCCATAGATCCTAATATTAAATCTCCTTATTTAGACGAATTGACCATAGGAATTGAGAGAGAACTTATCACCGACCTCAGTCTTGGCTTCCGCTACATAAGAAAATGGGATAGAAACTTGGTTGAGGATGTTTTTATACACCGTCTTGATTATGAGGCGCTTATGGAACGGGGCGAGCTGATCTGGACAATTTTCAGCCCTGTGACAGTAGTAGATCCATACGACGGCCAAACGGTAACCTTTTATGAACAAACTGATCTTACAGCTCCTGGCGATTCTGTTGTAACCAATCCCCCGGGCGCTCAGCGAGATTACGATGGATTTGAGATTGACCTGACAAAGCGTTACTCACACGGATGGCAGTTGAATGCTTCTTATGTCTGGGCCTATTCGCGTGGTCTCATTAACACCTCGACAGCCGATGACTGGTCAGGACGCGCCTATTTCAACAATCCCAACTATCACATTAACCGCTATGGGAGGTTTCCGGATGAAAGGCGGCATCAATTTAAGGTTCAAGCGGTTTATCATGGCCCATGGGGAATTAACTTCGGTAGTTTCTTTAGATTTCTCTCTGGAAAGCGTTATGCCCGGAGCATAACCAGCAGTCATCTGGGACTAGACCTTGCTCAAGGCAGTGTAACCATTCTGGCTGAAGAACGCGGCACAAGGGCCTGTCCTGACCTCTATATGTTGGACCTGAGGTTAGACAAGTCCTTCCAGTTGGGCAAAGTTGGCCAGATTGAGTTAATGATCGATATCTTCAATGCTTTCAACATTAACACGCCTACCTCAGTTCAGGAGGTGTCCAGTAGTCCCTCTCTCGTTTTCGAACAAGCAACAGCCATCTACGACCCGAGGATTATAAGATTTGGTGCCCGTTTTAAGTTCTGATACTTGAAGCATGTAGAGCTCCCGTGAAATCATTACCAAAGTTATCGGAGCTTGTTTCTAAAAGCTGAAAAGGAAAGGTTATGAAAAAGGTTTTTCGGTTTCTCACTACTTTGCTTGCTCTGACCTTTGTTCAGGCTGAAGAGCTCAAGAGTCCGGAAATATATTTTGGTCAACAAATCGGCTCCGACAAGGTCTTGATCCCTTATTCCGAAATTGTTGAATACTTCAATTATCTCGACCTTTATTCCGCCCGGATCAAAGTCACCGACCAGGGTGCCAGCACTTTGGGTAATAGAATAAAGCTCATCTTTGTTTCATCGGAAGATAACCTGGCAAAATTGGATTCCCATCTGGCTCTGAACAAACAGATATCCAACATCGCTGATGGTAAAGCTCTTTCTGATGCATCATTCTTAGCAGAGTTAGATGAGGCTAAGGTTTTCCTGCTTGTTACGGCCAACCTTCATTCTGCTGAAATAGCCTCCAGCCAAATGGTTATGATACTTGCTCATAATCTGGCTACCACCAATGATCCTCTCTGGCTGGATATTCTGGACAAAGTGATTTTGATGATAGTCCCTTCTGTCAATCCGGATGGCAACATTTCAGTCACTCAATGGTATCAAAAATACCTCGGTACTGAGTTTGAGGAATCCAGAGTACCTTTTCTCTACCATCATTACGCTGGCCACGATAACAATCGTGATTTCTTCATGCTCAACTTGAATGAATCCAAAATAATAAACAGTATAATTTGTCAAAAATATTTGCCTCAGGTTTTTTTAGATCTGCATGAAATGGATTCTTCGGGGCCGCGTATGTTTATTCCTCCTGCCACAGACCCGCTTCATCCGTGTCTGTCGCCTCTCTTGATGAGGGAGTTGGAACTAGCGGGGTCTTTTATAGCACTCCGTCTTCAGGAAAAAGGTAAATCAGGTATAGGTAACCGGTTTCTATTCGATTCATACTGGCCGGCTGGGTGCAGCAATACTGTCCTTTTTAAGAACATCATCGGCCTTCTTATAGAATGTGCTTCTACTAGATTAGCCTCTCCGATATACATCGCACCTGACGATTTGAGAGGAAGAGGCAAAGGTCTGCCCGATCACAAAAAACGTGTTAATTATCCAGATCCCTGGTCAGGTGGCTGGTGGAAATTTAATGATATAATAGAATACCAAACTATTGCTGTTCAGTCTCTTCTGGAATTTTGTGCTCAGAATAAGAAAACAATACTCCTAAATTATCTTCTCGAGAATTCGGAGAACATCCAGAACGGCAAAAAAGTACCGCCTTTCGCATTTGCCATTCCGCAAGATCAGTGGGACCTCTCAGAGGCAGCAGCATTTGTCGATAAAATGATTGACCATGGGATTCGGGTATACAAATTAAAGAAACCCGTTACTCTTGAGTCCAGATTGTATCCAGAGGATACCTGGATCATTCCCCTTGATCAACCCTATCGCCCCTTTATACTGGCTATGCTAAAACCTCAGTCTTATCCAGAAATTCGTGATGACGCCAGTAAGGAAATTATAGGTCCCTATGATGTGGCTGCCTCGACTATACCGATAATGATGGGAGTACGATGTGAGGAAATCGGAACGCCGGTGCACCCTGAGGTCCTGGAGAAAATTTCCAGTGCCACTCTTCCTCCAACCGGTCAGCTTGGAAATGGCAATGCCTATCTCCTGTCTGGACGGTTGAATCAGAGTTGGCTGGTTGCCAACCGGCTGTTAAAGCAAGGAAGAGAGGTGTTCCGGATCACACATGATGGCCACTTTAAACAGGGTGACTTTATCGTGCCGACAACAGCAATTAGTCATAGTGATATCAGGGCAGCAATTTTAGGTACAGCTGTTCCCGTTGTCAGCGCAAAGTTGACTTCGGAGGATCCAGTGAAAAGAATCAAACTGAACAGGATCGGGATATATCAATCTTATTATCCTGTTTCAGACGAAGGTTGGATGCGATGGCTGCTTGATAAATTTGGATTTCCATTCACTGTTCTCCATAACAGTGATTTTCGATCTGCTTCGAGACTGGAGGAGTTTGACACCATAATTATTCCCGATCTAAGACGTTCATATATAGTTGATGGGTCCTTTAGTCGGGCTTCTCGTTATCCTCCTGAGTTCAGGGGGGGTATTGGTGCAGATGGTGTCAGAAACCTGATAAAGTTTGTTGAAGAGGGTGGAGAGGTGATATTAATGGAATCATCATCAGAATTAGCTATGCAGGACTTCAAATTACCTCTGGAGAATGTTATTTCGGGATTGAATAAAGAGGTTTTCTTTTGTCCAGGGTCCCTTCTAAAAATCGAAATTGATAATTCTAGCTGTCTATCTTGGGGAATGCCAGAGGTGGCCTCTGTAATGTTCCAAAGCGGACTTGCTTTTAGAGTCTCTCAACCCAAGGTGCCGTGGATACAGCAAGAAATCGTGGCTGGATTTGGAGCAGAAGGAAATCATCTGTTGAGTGGATATCTAAAAGGTCCGGAACATCTGAATGGTTCTAAGCTTATCCTTAGCTATAAATATAAAGAGGGAAAGGTAATCATTTATGGTACAAGAGTGAATTATAGAGGTTGGACCTCAGGTACATTCAAACTTCTCTTGAATGCCCTTTATTCTATGTAAAGAAATAGATATAAATACCGTCACAATTGTCTCTATCTCAACAAAATGAGGTGGATACTGTTTTCTATCTCTAATTTTATATAAAACTTTTTACTTTAAGGTCTTGACAAAAAAACACCATTTTTGTAAATATCAAATATGCTCCATTTGAAGGGTGGAACAGGGTAAGCGACTAAAAAGAAAGGAGCAGAATATCCAGGACGAGTTTCGGAGCAGGACTTCCTTGTGTTAAGTCGAGCTACAGGAAATGCTAATGTTGGCTATGGCGAGGTCATGGGAGCTAAAAGCAAACCAAGGGCATCAGGGCTTTCTTGGGCAAAAATAAATTCAGTTATTAAACCTGATTTAAACCCGCTTTGAAGTTAGAGCGGATAGAACTATAAATTTATGCGCCAGACAGAGCGCGGTCTCTTCAAAAGCGGCCTTGAGCCTGCACCGGCGGTAGCCTGTTTTTCGACTTTCGCCCATCGCATTGATAATAAATAAGATAAGCGAAAAGGGCAAATTTAAAAAGCCAAATTAGAAAAGCCAGAAGCCAAAAAATCAGCCCTCAGGAAGGGGCAAATGAAGGAATGAAGAAATGAAGGGAGAAACAATTTAATGCCAATGTCAGCCAAAGAAGAAAAATCAGAATCGCCGGCCAATTGCAATTCAAAACGGGCCATGGGGTGGTTACCGGATCCACCGGATTTTCGGGATTACAGCGAGACGCATCCGGAGATAGATGGGATTATCGTCGAAGGAATAAAGTCAGAAAAAATAAAGGCCGGGCGTCATAGCAAAGACAGAAATGCCCCGTTGTCTTTCAGCCGGACCTTCGCGGCCTCCGACCTTCCGCCCTCCGTTGACCTTCGTTCCTACTGCTCGCCGGTTGAAGACCAGGCGAATCTTGGCTCGTGCACCGCTCATGCTGGCGTTGGGCTGATTGAATATTATGAGCGGCGTTCCTTCGGGCGTCATGTCGATGCCTCTCGGCTTTTCCTCTACAAGGTGACGCGCAACCTGATGAAACTTAAGGGCGATAGCGGTGCTTATCTTCGCACCACCATGGGAGCGATGGTTCTTTTTGGCGTGCCACCGGAATCCTACTGGCCGTATACCGATAAGGAAGAGTCGTTTGACCGCGAGCCGTCAGCTTTTTGTTATGCATTTGCTCAGAACTACCAGGCGATAAAATATTTTCGCCACGACCCGGCCGGCTCAAAACCGACGGATGTTCTCCACAGCCTGAAGGCTTACCTGGCCAAGGGCATGCCGTTTATCTTTGGTTTTTCGGTTTATAATTCGATTGAGCAGGCCGAGGAGACCGGTTTCATTCCGTTTCCATCTCCACGCGAGCGGATGGAAGGCGGACATGCCGTGATGGCAGTCGGCTATGACGACAAGCTCGAGATTACCAACAACTTCAGCCAGGAAAAGACCAAAGGTGCCCTACTCATCCGCAACTCCTGGGGGACAGGCTGGGGAGACCACGGCTACGGCTGGCTGCCTTATGAGTATGTGCTGCGTGGCCTGGCCGAAGACTTCTGGAGCATCTTGAAGAAGGAGTGGGTCGATAGCACCGCCTTTGCGGAATAGATTCCGTTGTGTTCCATTCGTAGTTAAGATGATTAGCAGTATAGTTCAAAATACAGAGTTAAAAGGCAAGCTACTTGCTAGTAGAGGTGTTAATAACATGATGACATATAATCATAATAGTTGCTAAGAAGCGAAAAATAAAATCATATGGTCAGCTCTTAAAAGTTGGGCTGAATTGGAAATAAGGTGATATCTTAAGTATGCAAGATAAAATTAACTCAAAAGAGTATTGGGATAAAAGATTTCGTTCGTTAGACTGGGCAAAAAAAGGAGGAAATTTTCAGACCATTAATCATGCTAAAAGATATGTTCCCCTTTTAGGCATCCCAAAGGGATTTAATGGCTCTATTTGCGATTTTGGTTGCGCCGAAGGGGATGCCTTCAAGGTTTACAGAAAATATTTTCCAAAAGCGAAATTTATAGGTGTGGACTTTAGCGAGAACGCGATATCGAACGCAAGAGAACGATATGGAAGATATGTCAACTTCATTGTTGGGGACAAAAAATGTGTTCCGTCGAGTGACATTGTTATTGCATCTCATGTGATGGAACACCTTGAAAATGACAAGGATGTAGTTAGCCAGCTTCGCTTTAAATGCAAGAGGTTATTCATAATCGTTCCAGTTGAAGAAGAAAATTCCTGCGAAGAACACAGAAGGATATATAGCTTAAGTTCATATGATGAACTTAAGCCAAAAAGAGTCATCATTTGTAAAGCAGGTTGGAGTCTTAGTTTAAGCCAGCTGATTTATCAAATTTATATAAAAAACATAGCTCGATATCTTATTTTCAGAAGAATCATAAGCGAGCCCAAACAAATTATTTTTGAATTTGAGGGACTAAATGAGCATGATTAAACCTTATAGGAATAGAATTGATATTTATGACTCTTCACTTTTGGTTCAGGAGTATGTTTTTGTGCTTGATTTCTAAGTTGATTTGCAAAGATTATTTATGGGCAATAAGCTTTTGATTCTTTACAATAAGAAATTTGCGTCTTTATGATAGTGTTGTAGTCGGATGTCCTGAGATTATAAACATTTTCAGCTGTCAGAAAACTAAGGGGCGTGAGGACAACAACCTAGGCTGGCTGCCTTATGAGTATGTGCTGCGTGGCCTGGCCGAAGACTTCTGGAGCATCTTGAAGAAGGAGTGGGTCGATACCACCGCCTTCGCGGAATGACGCCGCGGATGCGACTTAATTAGCCTCAGCGAAAAACAAAAATAGAAAAGAATAAAGAGAGGAGATTGTTAATTGAAAGTTCTTGTTACAGGTGGTGCAGGATTTATCGGCTCAAATCTATGTGAAAGGCTGGTTAAAGAAAACTATGAGGTCATCTGTCTCGATAATTTTATAACCGGGAAAAGAGAAAATATTAAAGATCTCCTTAATAAGGAAAATTTTTGCCTCATTGAGGGAGATATAAGGGACTATGAAACATGCCTCAAGGCAACCAGTGGTGTTGATATCGTTTTGCATGATGCTGCCCTCGGTTCTGTGCCCCGTTCTATCGAAAACCCACTTCTGACTCATCAGTGCAACGTAGATGGATTTGTTAATGTTCTCAATGCCTCAAGGGAAAATAATGTCGAAAGATTTATTTACGCTTCTTCATCATCAGTCTATGGCGATTCCGATGTTTTGCCCCGTGTTGAGGATAAGATAGGTAATCCTCTATCTCCTTATGCGGTTACGAAACTAACCAATGAACTTTATGCCAATAACTTTGCCAGAGTTTATGGGATAAAAGTGATTGGATTCCGTTATTTTAACGTCTTTGGCAAGAACCAGGATCCAGATAGTCCATATGCAGCAGTAATTCCACGCTTTATTAAAGCCTTATTAAACGGCCAATCGCCTATCATTTATGGCGACGGAGAAACGACAAGAGACTTCTGCTATGTTGATAATGTTGTTGAAGCTAATCTGCTTGCAATGAAAACCGCTAATGAAAAAGCATTTAGGTCTGTCTTTAATATCGGTACTGGTCAACAGACTAGTCTTAACGTATTATTCACGATAATCAAAAATAACTTGATAGATATATATTTAAGGAGTGGCAAATCTGAAAGGGCTAAAGCCATTGAAAGCATGCAAGTAAAATATGGGCCTTTTAGAAAAGGGGATATAAGGCATTCATTTGCGGAGATTACCAAAGCAAATTCCTTCCTTCGGTACGATCCGACAGTCAATATAAAAGAAGGTCTAAAACATACACTCAAATACTGCATGGATAGCGAAACTCTATAGCTTAGAAAGAACAAAAACCTCTTGATTAAAAATCGAAAAGGCAAAATAATGTATCTAAATCTTGTGCCATTTATGGCATCATAAGGGATAAAAATTTATGGTATAATGGTTTAGTCAATTCAGACCAAAAGTAGTCGCAAAATAAGGTGTGTTTCCTTAGAATATGATAGGAGGAAACACAGATAAAAAAACGGAAGACTTACGATGACCAGTTCAAAGCCATGGTGGCATTGGTCAACTTCCCCCCAAAACCTGGACAGGGGG
>DJWO01000001.1 GCA_002441005.1 Candidatus Aminicenantes bacterium UBA6228 | reverse complement strand
AAAGACTACGAGCAATATATAAGGAACTTAATGTGGTCAAGCTCAAAAAGCAGATGGAAAGGCTTCAGGACAAACTCTTCCGGCTCCAAAAATATAAGAAAAACTGCACAACTTTTCGTATAGATTCTTATGTGAGGCAATGATTATGGTTTCGTATAGATTCTCTCATGAGGCAATAAGTGCCCTGAGCGTTTTTTGCCAGCCTTTTCCTGCGGTTCAATAACTTTGAGCTCGAGAATCCGGTCCAGCCGGAAGGTGCGTTCTTCCTGCCTTAGAAAACAATAGGCCCTGAGTCCTTCAAAACTTTTCCCTCCGTATTCCATCCAGCTGAGAGCTACCGGCCTGACCACCCTCTGGCTTCTGGTATCATCTGGCTTGAGATATATCATCTCCAGCCACTGGTTGTCTTTAATGGCTTCTTTGATCCTTTTTCTTTTAACCTCAACCGGCAGCTTTTCCGAAGCCTGCTCATATTGAAACCTGGTCAGAAAGCGGACAACCCGGTAGTCCATTAGAATATGGCCTTTTTTAATCGGCTTTTTAAGAACCAGGCCTTTAAAACTGGTGCAGCGGCTCAAAGCGACATAAACCTGGCCATGGGCAAAAGCACCCCGTCCGATATCCACCACCACCCGGTCAAAAGTCTTGCCCTGGCTTTTGTGAATCGTCACTGCCCAGGACAGGCGGAGTGGATACTGGATAAAAGTTCCAACCACCCGGCTCACGATTTTATTTTTCTTCTGGTCAAACTCAAAATGAAAGATTTCCCACTGATGGGGCAAAATATCAACCAGCTCACCCGATGACAGCCGGACCATGATCACCTCGGCCTCTTCTTCCGGCCTGATTATTTCTTCGATCCGCCCGATGGAGCCATTGACCCAGCGGCCGTAGGAATCGTTGGTCAAGAGCATAACCTGGGCACCTTCCTTTAAAGTTAGAACTTGTGAAGTGGGCAAATAACCCTGGTCGAACTCGCCTTCGATTTCTCCCTGATAAGATCTGGCTTCTCCCGGCAGGCGGTTCAATTTTTCCTGGTTAATGGCATCAGCTGCCTCATTGGTGCTGGTCAGCGTTATATAAAATTCTGCTTCGTCGGGCTTAAAATCGGGAAGGCAGCGGGAATTGAGACGAGCCAGTTGCTCTTCATTTATCGAGCGATTGCGGATGGCATTGAGCAGCTCCAAGAAGGACTGGTCTTTTTGACGGAAGACTTTATCCAGCTCGATATATTCCAGCCTGAAATTCTTATCCCGGAAAACATTGGCTGAGAAAAAATAAGGCGATTCATAGTGGCCGGAAAAGACCGCCTGTTCGCGCGGCGTCACGACCGGCGGCAATTGATAAAGGTCACCGATTAAAATCATCTGCAGGCCGCCAAAAGGTAAATCTTCAAAGCCGCGGTTAAGCCTCAAAGCCAGGTCAACACAGTCGAGGAGATCAGCTCTGACCATGGAAATCTCATCAATAATCAGGGCGTCGAGCGATTTAATCAGCTTTTGCTTTAAAGCCGGGAGCCTCTTCACTTTTTCCGGGGTAATATCCGGCCGGAAAGAAAAGAAGGAATGAATGGTCTGACCTTTGACATTCAGGGCAGCCACGCCGGTTGGGGCCAGAACCACCACCTTTTTCGGGGTTGTTTGCCTGAAATAATCGAGCAGGGTGCTTTTGCCGGTTCCAGCCCGGCCGGTAATAAACAGAGATTGGTCGGTCTCTCCCAGCAGTTTTAAGGTCTTTTTAAACTGCGGGGTGAGTTCGAGCTGATCTTGAAGATTTTCTGGCGGCACCGGCTGTTTCATCTCTAACATTTTTGCCTGATCAAAGCTTTAATTCAAGGAGAAAATCAATTTAAAGAAGAAAATTGAGTCTATCTTAAAAAACTAACAGATGGCTAACAGATAAAAGACAGAAGAAAAAGCGGATTTTTCTCAGTTCCCTGGCAGTTAGCCAATTAGAACGGTTTTAGGGACCAGGGCAGCTACTTGTTTTTTTTAGCCAGGATTTGCTTTATACTGGCCGCGGATTGACTTTCTGGCTTTTAAATCGTTTTGAAGGAGAAAATCTATGGACTTGAACCTGACCCGCGAGCAATATGAAAAACTTCTTGAACTGGTTTACTTAGGTAACTGGCTGATCAATGCCTATCGCACCGACGATTATCTTGAAGACTACTCTGACGTTGTTTCTCTAATCTTTTCCCAGGCGGGAAAAGCCGGGCTGGAAGAAAAGGCGGTTAGAGATGAGAGGGGAGAAAAATATTTGCCATCATTCGATTTTGAAGAAAGCCTCCATGATTATATCGGTGAATATGACAGCTTCTGCTTCTGGGAAGAGCTGATTAACCGCCTGGCCGAGCGGGAGGCTATTAAAGAGTTTGGCAGCCTGCCTCTCGACAAAATAGACCTGGATGAATTTCTGGAAAAAAAGAATAAATACCTGAGAGTCTATGAACAGGAAGTCGAAGAAAATGGCCTCAAAAATTTTGAGCTGATCAAAAAATCCTGAATTTTAACTCAGGCTGACTCACCGCGTTAATTCAAGGCTGACTGGCATCTTTAACACAGCGGAAGCCGACGGTGGCACAGCGGTCAAGTCCGGGCGACAACAGGAGCAGCATTTGCTGGCGGTTGACCGGCAGGGGACCGCTTTTCGGATACCAGATACTTGTTTCCGGAGAATAATAACTACCGCCTTTTATGATGACAAAATTATAAGCTCCATTATCATAAACATCTGAGGTTAACTGCCAGACATTGCCAACTAAATCCTCAGCCCCGAACGGGCTGGCTCCAGCCGGGTGAGCGGTCACGGGCTGAGTCTGACCATGTTTGTTATTACAGCGGGCGGGATCAAAATCATTTCCCCAAGGATAAAGCCGTCCATCCAGACCCTGAGCGGCATATTGCCATTCGGCCTCAGCCGGTAAACGTTTACCAGCCCAGCTGGCATAAGCTTCGGCATCTTTTAAACTGACCCAGACGACCGGATGATTCTCCTGACCTTTGGGTGGCTGGCCGTTTATCCAGTGCTTTAAAAAATTGGTTGAATCAGCCGGCCGGTAGCCAGTCTTTTTAACAAATTCAGCATACTGAGCATTGGTCACCGGGTAGCGGTCAATAAAAAATCTTTTGATTTTTATGGTTTGAGCGGCGGGGCGGTCCGGATAGGGGATAATGGGGTTTGGATCATCAGGATCAGGGGTCGTCTTAAAAAGATATTCGCTGGCTGGAATTTCGGCCATCTGAGCTGGTGGTCTAGAGGCCGGCTCGGTTCTTTTGATCTCGCTGACCAGACGGGGCAGGGCAGGCGGTAAACTGAGGACTCTTTCATCCAGAAGCTCCCCCTGAGAGTCAAAAAGCTGGATAACCAACTTGTCGCCGTTTCTTCCGAATTTTTCCCGGAGAGAAAACTCCGTCTCAGCCGCTGGCAGGCTGACAGGCTGCGTCTCATAGCCCGGATTACCAGCCGTCAGGACCAACTGCCCGCCGGCCGGCTTTTCGCTCAAGTTGATTATTATTCTGTCCTCAATTCTTCTGGCCTCTATTAATTCAGGTAAAATAGCTAAGCATTCGGGATTGCCTTCCATTCTGGTCTCAAGCAGCTGGCGGCTAAAGGCTTCAATATCAACCGGCAGGTAAGACAGGTTGTTGATTTTTTCAGCCTCAACTTCTTCGTGACGCCAGAGGCTAACCGCATGGAAGCCTGGTTTTTCCTTTACCGGGATAAGCGGGCCTTTATAGCCCTCAGGTCTTAAGCTGAAGATGGTAAAGATAATCTTTCGGGCTTCAGGCCAGCAGTTGACTGAAATTCCATCCTGAAAGGAAGGATAAAGGGGAATCCAGTCCTGACTCAGGAAAGCCGAACTATTTTCTCGAAGAATTTTAAGTGTCCGTCCGAGATGCTTTAAATCTTCTTCCATAGTCTCTGGCCGGGCAGGGCGCATGGTGTTTATTTCGGTGCCATAGCCGTTAAAAAAGGCTACCGAGGCTTCCCGCCTGAAACGGGCTTCTCCCGGCTGAATTACCCGGAAAATGGCAAAATCAGGCTTGATGAATTTATTCAAATTAACTGCCGGCGGGAGATAGAGGGCATCGTGAACCCGCCCGGAGACAATGCCCGGCATATTCTTCGGGATCGCCATCCCTTCTGAATACATGATGATACCGGGCTTGACCCGGTCGGCCATAGCCTGAAATTCCCGGCTGGACTCTCCGCGAGTATCGAGAACAACACCGTCAGCCTGAATCTCTCTGAGTAAGTTTTCAATCGCCTTAAGATGTTCTTCATGGCGGGTGCCTTCATCCCAGGGGTTATAAGCGATAAAGTATTTTTTCCTGTTTTGATGGGCATAAGCCACCTGCTTTTTGAGTTCAGCCAGCCCACCGGGGAGATCACGGTAGAGATCGAATTGATTGCGCTCATCCAGTCCGAGCCTCGGCCAGGTCGGCCAGATGGAATAAATATCTATTTTACCGACCAGTTTATCCCAGGCGGATAAATTCTGATAAAAGTTATTTTTTTGCCCGGCCCAGTCATAGTAAGTGTGGTCCCAGGCAAATTGAAGGAGCATCAAATAGGTTTTTCTTATCCACTGGAGATCGGAGCGTTCAAACAGCGTCTTATCAAATTTATCCAGGTCATAGAGGTAGCGCTCCTGAAACATCATCTTGAGGCCTTGAAACCAGGATTCAGGCTGGGCCAGCAGGTCGGAGGCCAACCCGGCAGGAAGAGATGGAGCCTGATGAAGATCGAAATAGAGGTCATAGCTAACTGAGCCTCCGGGCTCGAGGGTGGCTGCCCAGCGGCTGAATTCGGCCCTGTCCCGGCCGGTTCTGCGGGCCAGACCGGTGAGGTATAGCCCCGGGCTTATTTCCAGGTCGCAGAAGCCAAGATGCCAGGCATTATCCGGTAAAAGAACGCCAACCGGGGTTTTACCCGACCGGTAAAGAAGTGTCCGGCTGAGATAGTGTGGCCAGCTATCAGGCAGTCCGGCTGTGATGTAAACCCTGTCCTGTCCTTCGCCAAGGGGAACCAGGTTCTCCAGTTTGATTTTTTCTTTTGAGATATTTTCAAAGCGCAGGCTGATGGCCAGTCCAGGATAGGAAGAAAGCTTCCCGGTCAAAGTTCCTTTTATAGCTTCGTTAATTTTGAATTCAAGCTTTTTATCGTCTATCCTGCCGCTGGTTAAGATTATTGATGTTTCGCCACCGGCTGGGCGGCTCAGAGCTGAGGTCACCGGTTTATTCTCCAGGAGGAAGCTAAAAAGCGGGAGAGGGGAGGAGAGAGTCAGGAGGCGGCTGTCAGGCAGGCCGATTTTCTCCACGGCCAGGCCGCTCACTGCCGAGACTCTCAACTCGACAGAAGCCAGTCTGGTGTCAGGCTGGGCAGCTCCGGAAGAAGGCGGGAAGGCGGTCAGCCAGCTCAAGCAGATTACTGAAAACAAAAATAATAATGAAACATTTTTCAGGAATTTTTTAAGATTCATTTGGCCTGCCTCTCTATCCTGGTGTCTTTTTTTAATCAACTAATTTTCACTTTTATTATCTTTTAAGGCAAGATAATTTTAGTCTTTAGCTGGCAGGATAGACTAATATGGTAAAATAAAAACTGGACCGTAAGAAAGAGCTACGGGGAGCAAAGGATAAAAAAATAAAAATATAACTTGACTGAGCACTTATTTAACCGCCTGAGGAGGCCAAGATGATAGATTTAGGACTGCCCAAAGAAGTAAAAACTGATGTTCTTTATGATGTCATTATTCTGGGGGCCGGGCCGGCCGGACTGACTGCCGCTCTTTATGCTTCCAGGTCATTACTTAAGACACTGGTAATTGATCCGGCTCCGGCCGGGGGCCTGGCTTCAACCACCGAAATAGTCGAGAATTACCCTGGTTTTCCGAACGGGGTTATGGGACCGGAATTGATGGCTGCTTTCCGTGAGCAGGCTCGGAAATTTGAAGCGGAAATAGCCGAAGCGACTCCGGTTAATTCGGTTGAGCTTTCCGGGACGGAAAAAATAGTGGTGACTGACCGGGGCACCTTTAAATCTAAAGCGGTCATTATCGCCACTGGCACCAGGTATAAAGAAATCGGAATAACGGGTGAAAATGAGTATAAAGGCCGAGGGGTTTCCTATTGCGCCACCTGCGATGCCCCATTATTTAGAGGTAAAGACATTATCGTCGCCGGCTGCGGCAGCTCGGGTATTCAGGAAAGCCTGCATCTTTTGAAGTTCGTCAACTCCATTACCTTAGTTGAATTTTTGCCGCAGATGACAGCCGAGCCGATTTTGCAGGAGAGAATAAAAAAGCAAAAAAATGTTAGCTTTCTTTTCCGCCACCGGTTGCTCGAAATCTATGGCGAGCGAACAGTCAGGGGGGTTAAGATCGAAGACCTCAAAACCAGGGCCGTTAAAGATATCAAAGTTGACGGGGTGTTTATCTTCGCCGGTCTGTCTCCCAATGCCGAGCCATTCCAGGAGATAGAAAAAGACCACTATGGCTTTATCCTGGCTGAGGACAAAACTCTTAAAACCAGTCTTCCTGGCGTTTATGTGGCGGGCGATGCCCGCTCCAAGATTTTAAGGCAGATTGCCACGGCGGTTGGAGATGGAGCTCTGGCTGCCTATTCGGTCAAGCAGTATCTGGATGAGATCGAATCCTCCCAGAACGACCGGAGCTAAGACTGACGGATTTTTCTCTGGCGGTGGAGCCGGAAGATTACATTTTTATGCCGGTCAACGACGACCTGGCCGCCAACTGGCACAGCCATCATATCTCGCGGGACGTTATGCCCGAAGTTGGAAACTGACAGGATGGGCAGCGGATTTTTCCGCTCTTTCCTTTTTTCAATGATGTCGCTTAAATAATTTCGGATGAAGCGCAAATTTTCTTTCTGAACAGCCCGGTAATTCCCGTTTTTGTTGTAGCTGGCTAAGGAACCAATGACCAGCCCTTTAATTTCCTTGAAGACTTTATGACGGCGGAGGGCAGCCAGCAGGCGATGGAGGTCTTCGACATCAATCTGAATATCTTCAAAAAAGAGGATATATTTTTTCCAGTTAAAGGCCGGCGGCTCCTTTCTATTTAAAAAATTGACAAAAGTCGATAGATTACCACCCAGGGGAATGCCTGATAATCTCCTTTTCGGGGGATCGGTCAGCCAGGCTGTCCCGTGGTACTGAATTGGCCGGTCAAAAAACAGGTCTTCTATTTTCTTTAAATTCCCCCGCCCCAGCCTGAGGGTTGGAAAATAAACGGCCGGGATGCGAGAATTATAATAAATTTCATTTAGAAGAAAAGTAAAGTCGGAAAAGCCAACCAGCAGGGGCTTCCTTTCTCTCAAAATCCGGTAATCTTTTTTATCAATCTTAAAGAGAATATCTTCTGCTCCCGTTCCACCAGCCACCGAGATAATCAGGTCCGAGTTTCTAATGGCTTCCTTGAAGCTTTCTGCCCGGTCATCGAGCGGGGCAGTTACATGGTCAATCAGTTCATCACTTGAAAAAAGATAGGGACAAACATCAATTTCGACCTGGCCCAGAATGCTGGTCAGATAGCGGATAGTCTGGGTGACCCGGCTTTTTTCAGATCTGGGCAAACAGGTTGAAGGAGCAATTAAACTGACTCTTTTTATTTGAACCCCGGTCATCTCGAGCAGTGTCCATCAATGATTAGATTAGTTTATTAGACTAACAGAAAAGGGGTCCTTTGGCAAGAAAAACCGGGATCAAGGCAGCTGCTGACCAGGTAAAAACAGAGCTAACTGATAGAAAACAAGTAAATTAAGATGCCTGAAAAGACTTCAGAATCTCTCCTGCCCGGGACTCCCTTATCCTTCTTAAAGCCCGGAGCTCTATCTGCCGGATTCTTTCGCGGGTAAGATGAAAATGCCGTCCGATTTCTGACAGAGTATACTCATGTCCGTCTTTCAGGCCATAGCGCCTGGTGATAATTTCTCTTTCCCGGTCAGACAGAAGATCGATGGCCTGGTTCAGGTTTTCCCTTAAACTGGCCTTGATATATGATTCAACCGGGTTAACTACCTGGTTATCCTCAATAAAATCTGACAGAACTGAATCGCCCGAGTCATTAACCGGAGTCTCTAAGGAAATTTCGTCCTGGGCAAGAGTCGCCAGGTCAAGCACCTGGCTGCTGCTTAACCCCAGCTGGCGAGCCAGTTGCTGGCCGTTCGGCTCCTTTCCTTCTTTCTGAAAGTGCTTCTGAGCCAGTTTTTTCATCCGCTGGATGGTTTCGACTAAATGGACCGGCAAGCGGACAGTTCTGGCCTGATCGGCGATAGCCCGGGTAATCGATTGCCTGATCCACCAGGTGGCATAGGTCGAAAATTTGTGTCCGCGGTGATAATCAAATTTCTCAGCGGCTCTGATCAAACCCAGATTGCCTTCCTGAATCAGGTCAAGCAGGCTCAGCCCATGATTCTGAAATTTCTTGGCTATCGAGACCACCAGCCTCAGATTGGCAGCAATAAGCTCATTCATCGCCTGCCGCCTGAGCTGATTGGCCCGTTCGATTTGCTCCTCAATTCTTTGCAAATTAAGCTGTTCGGCTCTGGAACTGACCAGGGCTTTATCTCTCAGGTTCTGTTTTATTCTATCCACCAGCTCATATTTTCTGTCCCAGCGGAGGTCAAGTCCGAGGACCTGTTGCCTGATTCTGAGGCTGAGTCTGGCCCGGTTGAGTCTATTTTTCTTATCAGCTGGCATAGACTTGAGCTTCAGGGCCAGCTTCCGGATAGAAGCCAGCCTGGCCGAAGCCCGCTCGGCCGTTTTTTTAACGTTGGCCGGGCTGTAATCATTGCCTGGCAGATTAAACCAGCGTCCTACCTCCTCCGGGCTGGCTTTTACCTCCTGGTAAAGGGACTCGAGTTCGGTCAGGGAAAGATCGGTCTGCAACAGTCCGCTCACCAGGGCCATCTCAGCCCTTTCTATCTGGCGGGCCAGTTCAATTTCCTTGTCCTTGGATAGAAGCCGGATCTGACCCATATCCTGAAGATAAATTTTGATCAAGTTAGAAGAAAAGGCCTGGTCTTCCCGGTCATCAGCCGGCCTGGTAGCCTGGTCAGTTGCCGGTGAGAAGAAGCTAAAAGAGCTCAGCTCTTCAGAACTTGCCAGCTCCATCTCCTGCTCAGCCGGCCACTGGCTTGAGGGGCGAATTTTTGATTCTGGATTAAGTCCAGGTTCAATCATTGGTCTCTCCTTATATCCGATAATTCCGATAGGAATAATATAAATATAAGCCAATTGGCCAAAAAATCAAGTATTTTTTTAAGAAATTTATCAGCCAGCTTGTCTTTGGGAGGTGGCTGGTATAACCTTCTATCCTGGAGAGGTTAGTCCGGCTGAGGATAGTAGCTGGGGACCCGGCCAGTATTTTTACGGGCAGGACAGGTTAATTTTAGCAGAGGCACCCGGCGGCCAGATTTAAGGTTAATGGAGGAAGAGAGTGATAGTCTCTTTTGATGTGGATGGTGTCCTGGTTGAGGTCAGCCAGACCTATCACCGGGCTTTAGCCGACACGGTCAGTGAATTTTTAAACCAGCGGGTTGGCCAGAAGGAAATTCTTAACTTAAAAGCGGGTCTGAAGCTCAATAATGACTGGGATGCCACCGTGGCTGGCCTGGTCTTTTACCAGAGCGGCCTTAATCTCGATGATTTTATCAGCCTGGCTTTGCCTGGCCCGCCTGATTACCGGAAGTTTTACCGGCTGGGCAGTGAGTTGAATATTGACTTGCCCGGTTATTCAGAGATAAAGACCATCTTTGAAAATATCTATCACCGCTATGAGTCCGGAGAAGGCTTAAGAATTAGGCCTGAGATTCTGGCTGAAGTCAGAAAAATGGCCAGGGTCATGGCCGTTATTACTGGCCGGATAAGAGAAGATCTCGACCTGACTTTCCGGCGCCACGGGCTCAACCGCTATTTCGATTATTTTATTACCGAAGATGACCTGCCTTCGGTTGATTGCCGCAAGCCGGCGGCCTATCCATTAAGATGGCTTTTGAGCCAGGCCGGTTTCGAGCCTCCCGTCTGCCATGTGGGTGATACCGAAGCTGACCGGTTGATGGTCGAAAATTATGAGCAGGAAGAAAATAGAAAAGTGATTTTTATCTTATTTGAGCATCAATTTAACCAGCAGGTGGCAGCTGATTTCAGGCTGAGTAAGGCAGAAGACCTGCTAAGCATTTTAACCAGGTTGACCTGAGCTTTGAGCTAACAGCGGGTGGCAAAAAGTATATATTGACACTTTCAAAATCTATTGATTATAATCAAATTGCTGGCTGGAGAGGGATCCTCCTTAGCCCCGCTTCCTTTTCCTTTGAAACCTTGGCTCCTCACCAGCCAGCCTTTTTTATATCTCTGGCCTTCCTGAACACAGTCTAATTGTCCCGGGCAGTTGATAAAAAGTAGCAGCCTTGTTCCAGGTTTTGAAGCTATCATTTTGGTAAGCTCTGAGAATAAAGGTCTGAACGTCGTTTTCATTTCAGTTGCTTCTCCGGTAATTATTTTTAACGACCAGTTTAGAGAACAGCCATAGATGTTGAAGCCGGCTGGAAAATTCCTGCCAGTAGCTGCCCAGACGGATTTAATCCGGTCAATCAGACGGCTTCAGCCACTGGCTTAAGAACCAAAAACCGAATGAGGAATAAGATAAAGGACCAGGGTCAGGAGCGAGGCGGCCAGAACCCAGCTCCTTTTTGGTTCGGTTTTCCGGCCGCTAAGCAGGGCAGCCAGCCAGCCAATCATGATGACCAGAGTTTTAGTATCAGTCACATCTCTGCCCAGCGGGAAGCCCGTCCAGAAATAACCGAAGGCCATTTTCTGAATAACCGGTCCAAAAATGAACCCGCCCAGAAAGACCGTGACCGCTGCCCATTTAGCATAGGTGCCTGTCTTTTCAGCCGGGCGGAGAGCAGCCAGGCCGGCTCGCATCGAAAAAAGCATGCCGAGAAACATGACCAAAATGTGGGCCAGAAGGACGGGAGTAGAAACCTTCCCTTTGAATCTGATTAACACCGGTTTTTCACCAGGGAGCGATACTTCCTGGCTGTCTTTTACCAGGTGAACAAAATATTCAAATTTTCCGGCTGGCGGCTGCTTGGGCAGAAAACCTGTCAATTGCTGGCCATCGGCTTTCATCGAGAGGATATTCCAGGGTTTATCTTCTTTTGGCCGCCGGAACTGCAAATATCCCTGAACCTGGCCAGCCAGGCCGGGAGGAAGGTTAACCACCACCGGACAGTCAGTTAGATTTTCGGCGCTTCTGGGCAATTTGAAGCTAACTTTCTCGCCAAGAAAAGAAATCTCTCCCTTAGCCGGATAGGTGGGGCCGGTCATTCTCTGATAAACAGCCAGCCCAATGGTCAGCAGGCCGGCCAGAAACCAGACCAGACCTGATTTCTTATTAAACCTGCTGTTTGTTGGTGTTTCCTGTTTCATCTGATGATTTAGCTTTCTTTTTTGAACCTGGCCTGAAAAGTAGCCACAATCCGACCAGAATCAGAAGTGATGGCCAGAGATAACGCTCAATCTTTTCAATTTTGATCAGGATCATAAAAGTTCCCAGCAAAATCAGGAAAAGGGCTGAGCCGGATTTTCGAAAGCTGCGGGCAATATAAATCAGGAGGCCAATGAGGATGAAGATAGCCGGCCAGTAATCAGCCAGGGTCTGGCCAAAATTAATTATATTAAGTTCTTCGAGTAAGAAGAGGATGCCAACGATAATTAAAAATACCCCCCAGAAAATCTGTCTTTCTTTAGCCCGGCTGATCGTCTTTTTTTCTTTTTTGTTCTGTTCCATGGCTCTTTCCTCTATAACATAAACCAGGATTTTTTGCCACTAAATTTTTGCGGCCAGCAGTTCAGTCAGCCGTCAAGATCAGGAATGGTTTCTGATAGAAATTTTTATAAAGGGGCCGCAGCCGCTCCCGGTCATAGTATTTATCAAGGTCTATCCGTTTTTTATAGCTGATGACTGTTTCCAGCGGGATATGATCGTATTCGCCGTTTCGCAAACAGACCATCCGCCCCATCTTATTCTCCATGACCAGATCCAGGGCCAGGTTACCATAAGCCATCGGCACGATGGAATCAATCGCATCGGGGTCACCGCAGCGGACAAGGTAACCCAATTTTTGATTGATGACATTTATCCAGCGTCCGTGGTTATATTTTGGAGATAATTCTCTCAGCACCGACGATACCCGGTCGCCGATGCCGCCGAGTTTTTTGTGGCCATACATATCGGTTTCTTCGCTTTCAAAGATCATGTCTTCGCCTTCGAAGGCCGCTCCTTCCGAGATCAGGGCGACGGAGTAATGACTGGGATTGGAGCGACGATCCTCACTCAGCAGTTCGCACAGCTTTTCCACGTTAAATTTGTATTCCGGGATCACGCAGCGGTCAGCGGCTCCGGCCATGGTGGGCAGAAGGGCAGTGTAACCGGCATAGCGGCCGAAAACTTCAATGACCAGAAAGCGCTCATGCGAGCCGGCTGTCGTCCGGAGAGCATGAGTCAGGCTGATCGTTCTGGTCACACAGGTCGAATAACCGATGCAGTAATCAGTTCCAGGGACATCATTATCCATCGTTTTGGGGATGGCCAGGATTTTCACTCCCAGCTTATGAAGCTGAACAGCATAACTCAGGGTGTCGTCACCGCCAATTGGAATCAAATAATCTATGTCTAAATAATCCAGATTCTTCAGGACTTCTTCAGTCAGATCATTGCTTTTTTGATTGTATTTGTCCCGCAGATGAACGGGCACATTAACATCGGGCACACTGCTTGGCCTGGTGCGCGAGGTGTGAAGAAAAGTCCCGCCGGTCCGTCCAACTCGATCCACAATTTCTTCAGTTAATTCCGTATAATACTCCTGATTATCGGCTTCTGGATGGCGAGTCATTTCAATCAGTCCTGCCCAGCCACGGCGGATACCGATCACCCGGTAGCCCTCTTTTATGGCTCTAATGGTGATAGCCCTGATGGCTGGATTTAAACCGGGAACATCTCCACCGCCAGTGAGGATGGCAATGACTCCCTTCTTGTTCGTTATATTGGCCATCGTTGTTCTCCTTTTCACCTCTCAGGCTTATCTTTTATGTCTGAGGCTTTTATCAAGGTCAATAATACCAGGCCGCAATTCATAACACTAAAGCTGCCAGCCTCAAAGTTTTCACTCTAATTTGGCTTAAATTATAAGCCAATAAAATTGCCTTATCAAGGCAGGCAGCGGAAAAGGCTGGCGGGAGGTCCTGGAGCCTTTAATAAATAGCCAGAAAGGCACCCAGAAAGGCCATCAGAACGGCGATGATTCTGGTTCTGGTTGCCTTTTCTTTGAGGAAAAGGGCAGCCAGAACAAAGACGAAAATAGTGCTCAGCTGACTGAGGGCGGCCGTAATTGAAGCAAAAGCATATTTAATCCCCCCGATCCAGAAAAGAAGCGATAGATAAGTCCCCAGAAAAGAGGCCGGAGCCAGATTTTTCCAGTTGTGTAGTTTAAGCAGTGGAGTAAACATATATCTGAATTTCGGGATCAAAGGCAGGAGGACTAAAGGCAGAGTCCCGCCAGCCAGTCTGATCCCGGTCGCCCAGACAACCGGCACCTCGTTTAAAACGGGCTTGATGATAATGACGGCCACCGCCACCAGAGCCATGGCCACATTTCCCAGGATTATGCCCAGGATGAAGTTGTGGCGGGAGACCGGGCCATCATGATTATCAGATTGACTTCTGGTGATAATAATTATGGCCAGAACAATCAGGGCGACTCCAGCCAGCTGATGCCAGTTGAGCCGCTCGCCTAAGAATATAAAAGACAGGATAATGACAAAGGGAGTATAAACGCTGTCCACGATGGCGGTCAGGCTGGCTCCCAGCAACTTCAGGGTCCATAGAAAAAGAGTATCCGATAAAGCGATGCCCAGGAAACCGCTCAACAACAGTAACCAGGTGGTCCTGGCTGGTATTTCCGGCCAGAGACTGGTTCCGGTTATAAGGCTGGTCAGAACAATCAGGACCAGAGCCAGGAGGTTTTTGCCCAGATTAAGACCGATAGGATGGATGGTCAAGCTGCTTTTCCTGAAGAGGATTACGGCTATGGCCCAGACCACAGCCGAAGCTAAAGCTAACCATTCGCCCGAATATTGAATTGTGTTCATTTTTATTAATTTACTGACCTGGCGGGTTAATCAGATTAAAACCAGCCGGTTGAATAATGGTTTATAGCAGATAAGTGTCCAGCCGTCAAACCGCTCTCTTTTATTTTTGTTGAATTAACGGGAGCAATTGAATTATGCTATAAGAAAATATTTTTTGGAGGAATAAATGAATAAAAAACTAAAACAGTTGTTGCTGGTGTCTGTAGTTGTTTTTTCGCTTCTCTGGTCATTTAGCTGTCAGGGCCAGAAACAGGAGACGCCGGCTCCGACTGCCCAGAAAACAGTTCTTCAAATCGGCCAGCAGGAAGTCCAGACTCTGGATGAAGCCATTTACAAGACCAGAGAATTTAATGGGCACAAGAGAGAATATCTCTCGGTTGATTTTTCCACCATCAGTCATCCGGCGGCTGTCACTGATTTTCAGCAGGTCTTTCATCTGCCACCGGTCAAGCAATACCGCACCGGGACCTGCTGGTGTTTTGCCACCACTTCTTTTCTGGAATCTGAGCTCAAGAGGCTGGGCCGCGGCGAAATCAAACTGTCAGAGATGTATACCGTTTACTGGCAGTATGTGGAGAAAGCCCGCCGCTTTATCCGGGAAAAGGGCAAGTCCGCCCTGGGTGAAGGCTCAGAATCCAATGCGGTCACGGCCATGATGAAACAATATGGAGCCTTGCCGGAAAGCGCCTATACCGGGCTTTTGCCAGGACAGACTGAACATGATCATTCCAAGCTGTTTGATGAAATACAGAACTATCTGGCTTTCTGTCAGAAAAACGACTACTGGGATGAAGAGAAAGCTGTGGATTACGTCAAACTGATCCTCAATAAATATCTGGGCGAACCACCAGCCACCGTTGAAGTTAACGGGCAGAAAATGACCCCCAAAGAATACCTTGATAATGTCTTGCAGCTCCCGCTCGATGATTATGTTTGTTTCATGTCCTTTAAATATGTGCCTTTTTACACCAAAGGCGAATACAAGGTGCCTGATAACTGGTGGCACAACGAGGATTATTATAATGTTCCTCTCGATGAATTTTATCAGGCAATTGTCAATTCTTTAGAAAAGGGTTATTCCGTGGCTTTTGGCGGAGATGTTTCCGAGCCTGGAATTAGCGGTGATGAAGGCCTGGCCATTGTCCCGAGCTTTGACCTGTTGCCTTCTCTTATCAATCAGGATAGCCGGGAATTCAGATTTTACAATCGCACCTCGACTGATGATCATGCCATTCATGCTGTTGGGCTGGCCCGTCAGGACGACCATACCTGGTTTTTAATTAAAGATTCAGGCGGCGGGGCGCACCGCGGACCTTATAAAGGTTATGAACTGTTTAGAGATGATTTTGTCAAACTGAAAATGCTGGTCTTTATGGTTCACAAGGATGCAGTCTCAGATTTGCTGGCTAAATTCGAAACCAAAGCTAAATAATCGGCACGAGATTTCAGTTTGGCCTTAGAGCGGCGGTAAAAGATGATCTTCAGGGGCTTGCTCGAAGACAGCAAGCCCCTTTTGTTTAAGCTGGCTAACTTTGGTTGGCAGGAGAAAAAATGAAAACCTCAGGATCAAAACTTAAGCTTTTAAGCTATTTAAAATGGGTTGTGGCTTCTGGCCTGGGCTTGATTTTAATCATTTCTTTAACCGGTGGGTCGGTTTTTGATCAGACAGAGCCGACTGCCAGGCCAGAGCCGGTCAGCCTGGAATTTGATTCCTGCACCAGTATTATCGTCGGACGGCTGGCCTCAACCGACGGCTCGACCATGACCTCCCATTCCTGTGACAGCAATAGCGACCGGACCTGGATCAATATTGTCCCGCGCCAGAAACATCAGCCGGGAGAAAAGGCCGAAGTCTATTTTGAACCCAAAAGGCTCGAAAGTTTTGACGATCCTGACCGCCTGGCAGTTGGCGAGATTCCTCAGGTCGGAGAAACATATGCCTATTTCAATGCTGCTTATCCTTTTATGAATGAATGGCAGCTGGCTGCCGGGGAAACCACCATCGGTGGCAGGCGCGAGCTTAAAAGTGATGAAGGTTTGCTCGATGCCCCGGAACTTTTACGGCTGATGCTGGAGCGGGCCAGAACAGCCAGGGAAGCTATTAAGATAGCTGACGAGCTCACCAGAAAATACGGCTATAATGACTGGGGCGAATGTCTGACTCTGGCTGACCCGGATGAAGTCTGGTTATTTGAGATTTATGGCCCGGGTAAAGGCCAGAAGGGGGCCGTCTGGGCCGCTCAGAGGATTCCAGATGAGGAGATTGGGGTTTCAGCCAATGCCAGCCGTATCAGGCAGCTTGACCTGAAAAATAAAAATTATTTTCTGGCTTCAGCCAACGTCTTAAGTCTGGCTAAAGAATTTGGCTGGTGGAAAGAAGAAAGCGGCCAGCCTTTTGAATTTTGCTATGCCTATGCCCCGGAATCAAGATACAGCCTCTATTGCCGGCGGAGAGAATGGCGGGTCCTCAGCCTGCTGGCTCCCTCCCTCAAACTTGATCCCAATGCCGAAAATTATCCTTTTTCAGTTAAACCCGAAAAAAAAGTGACTATCAAAGATTTACTTGAAATCTTCCGTGATACTTATGAAGGGACCGAATATGATCTGACGGCCAGCCTGCTGACGGTTAACAGGAAAAATCAGGTTGTAAAAAGCCCGGTAGCCAATCCGTTTATGAATGCTGACTGGCGGGAACTTTTGCGGTTAAAACGGGAAAGAACCATCTGTTCGCCAACCGCCACTTATCTTCAAATTACCCAGTCGAGAAAATGGCTGCCGCCGGCCATCGGCGGGGTGGTCTGGCTTGGCTATGATAATCCGGCGACCACGCCCCATTTACCTTTTTATGCTGGAATAAAGCACATGCCTCCTTCCTATGAAATTGATGGCCGCGGAGCTTACCGCCGCGATTGTGCCTGGTGGGCTTTTAGAACAGTCAGTAAACTTGTTACCTTCCGTTATCAGGAAATGAAAGAAGAAGCGGCCCGGGTCTGGAAGCAACTGGAAGATAAGGCTTTTGAGCAGCAGGCGGCGATCGAAGCCGAAGCGCTGAAGCTTTATCAGGAAGATCCGGAAAAAGCCAGAGAGTTTCTCACCAGTTACTGTCAGCAACAGGCCGGTCAGGCGGTGGCTGATTACTGGAAGCTGGCCGGCGAGCTATGGGTAAAATATTCAGCCAGTTTTTGAGAATAGGGCAGGTAATGGCCAGTGAAACTAACGGCGGAACTTTCCGGCTGGTTTGACTTGGCTTAAAGAAGGATTGGCCTCATGAGCGACAGGAAGCTTTTAACCTCTTTGACCAGGGCCGAAGTCGAAAACTATCTCAGGAGAAGCGGACAGCCGTCATACCGGGCCGGCCAGATTTTCAGGTGGGTTTATCAAGCCGGGAAGAGCCAGCCGTCGGAATTTACTGATTTACCACTCGACTTGAGGCAGCAACTTGAGGCGGATTTTATAATTAACCCCCTCCAGCTAAAGGAGAAAGTCAGTTCTAAGGATGGAACGGTCAAATATCTTTTTGAGCTTCTGGACGGCAATTTTATTGAGACGGTCATGATTCCAGCCGGAAAGAGGCAGACCTTTTGCCTTTCTACCCAGGTCGGTTGCAAATTCCACTGTGCTTTTTGTGCCAGCGGGCTCCATGGCTTCAAGCGAAATCTGGAGGCCGGGGAAATTGTCTCGCAGGTTTTAAACCTCAAATATAACTATGGTCATCAGCCAACCAACCTCGTCCTGATGGGTATGGGTGAGCCTCTGGATAATCTGGATAATGGGCTTAAAGCCATAAGAATTCTAAACGACCAGCAAGGATTGGCTATCGGGGCCAGGCGGATAACTGTTTCTACGGTCGGTCTGATACCGGCTTTAAAGAAACTGATGAACTTTGATTTGCAGATTAACCTATCGCTATCCATTCACAGTGCCCTCGAAGAAAAAAGGAGCAAGCTGATGCCGGTCAACAAAAAATATCCGCTGGAGGAACTGATCAAAGCGGCCGAGGATTACCTTCAGGCGGGCGGGCGGCAGCTCACGCTGGAATACATTGTTATCGGTGGCTTTAATGATTCACTTTATGACGCCGAAGCCCTGGCTGCCATTTCGCGCCGGCTAAAAGCTAAAGTAAATCTCATTGCCTATAGTCCGGTTGCTGGCTTTAAATGGCAGCCGCCGGCGGAAGAAGAAGTTGAGCGGTTTAAGATGTGGCTGGAGGAAAGAAAAGTTCGGGTGACCATCAGGCAGTCAAAAGGGATGGACATTGCTGCTGCCTGCGGCCAGCTGGCCGGAAAATTTCAATAAGCAGCAAGTAAGTGATCAGCCAGAAGTTAATCTGCCCGTTCGAGCCGGCTTAAGACTTCAAGATGCGGTGTTCGGGGGAAAAAGTCAAAAGCCCTGATGGTTTGGGGCTCAAATTCTGGCCGAAACCGGTTTAGATCACGAGCCAGAGTGGCCGGATCGCAGGAAAGATAAAAAATTGAGCGCAGGGGAATCTTTTTTAAAGTGACAATTAACTCCGGCTCGAGACCCTTACGTGGAGGGTCGAGCATCGCCACCTCCGGCTGGAAGGTGGTTATTTCTTTCAGTCTCTGCTCGACGTGCCCGGCGGCGAGCTTGATATCGGCGGCCTCGTTCAGTCTAAGATTCTCCTTAAAATAAAAGACATTGGCTGGCTCTGATTCTACGGCCAGAACCTCTGAAGCCAGGTTGGAAAGAAAAAAACTGAAGGTGCCCACACCGGCATATAAATCGAGAAGGCGAGCCGGCTTACTTTCTTTAAGCCAGGTCTTAAGCTCCTCGACCACTTTAAGTAACTGCAGCGGATTAACCTGGAAAAAGCATGCAGGGCCATAACGCAGGCTAACTTTTTCGAATTTTTCCTCAAGATCGAGCTGACCGTAGATAGGAACCGGCCTGGCTCCAGGGTCGCGGTTAAGAAGGCCAGCAACACCTGTCAGGCCAGGCTGGGCACTCAACCGGGGCAACCACCTGCGGGCCGCTTCAGTCAGGCCCAGTTTGTTTTCACTATAAAGGATGGCCAGAAGTGCTCTTGAGGAGAAGCTCTGGCGGATTTCAATCTGGCTGATGGCGGGAAGGGGAGAAGTCTCGATTAATTCTTTAAATGCGGAGAGCAGGAAATTTGCTTCGCTACTGACCAGAGCGCAGTTTTCGACCGGCAGAAGGTCAGTTAGAGAGCCTGGTTCATGGTAGGCCAGAAATGGCTGCGGGCTTTCCCAGACAACAGCCAGCTTGATTTTATTTCGGTAACCGTAAATTTGAGGTGAAGGGACAAGGTCAGGCAATTTTCCACCGGCGGGAGGGTATGGAACTTTAAAACGGCTGAGAATTTCAGCCAGCTGCCCTGATTTGATTTTAGTTTCGAGTTCGTAGGTCATAATCTGATAGGGAGAGCAGGCCCGGTAATGAGAGCAGCGAGGTTCGATTCGGCCAGGTACCGGTTCAAGAATCTCCACGGTTTTTGCCTCGAGAAAGTTTTTTCTCTCAGCCAGAATTTCAACTCTGATCAGTTCGCCTGGCAGACCTTCATCGGTAAAAACAACCCGCCCCTCATGAAGGCCGAGAGCCCGGCCAGGATAAACTATTTTTTCTATTCTGAGTTCCATGGCTCTTAATTTTATCCCAGCTGAAGGGACAAAGCTAATGACCGGGTTCAGGGCCAAAGAGGTTTTTCTTTGGCCGGGGAAAATAGAAGGGCAAAAGAAGAAAAGATAAAGAGTAGAGAGATAAGTGAATAAAAAAACATAAGATACCACCGCCTACCCGCCTATCCACTGGCCACCGGATCAAACGAGCCGGCTTCAATCAGGTCTTAGCGAAACCAGCCTTTCTTTCTCTTAAGCGGCCAGCTTCTTCAGGCAACGGGCAGGCAGGGTCAAAATCGCTTTGAGCAGGTCAAAAACTGCTTTGACGGTAATGCCCAGCAAGCGGAAAGGCAGAGACAGAAGCCAGACTATTGGGTATAGAATCAATGCTGCCAGAGCCAGTGGCCAGCACAGAACGAATAAAATCAACCAGAGTAAGAACTTGATCATTTATCAACCTTTCATTTTCAGATGTTTTAAAGTTAAACGAAAATCCGCTCAAAAAAGTTTACCGGTTCTTAATTTACTGGCCACAAAAGCTGGTAAAGGGACAATAGGTGCAGCTGTCTTCGGCCTTGAATCTGGCTGAAAAGGGCTGGTTGCTATCGACAATTTCCAGCAGCAATTGATCAATCACCTGTTCTATCAACCGGAAATATTGCTGACGCTTTAGCTTCTCTTCATCTGATTCCGATAAAGGGAAAATTTTCTCCACCTGGCCTTTTGGCTTGCTTCCTTTTCTGCCTTTAAGCGGCGAATATTCAATCTTTTCGTTGAGATGGTTCCTGCCCAGAATGATGACCGCTGAATAAATATCTTCGGGCGGCAGTTTATATTTGGCTGAAGCCAGAAGCTGATAGAAAGGAAGCTGTAAACTTTTTATGGCCTGGGGCCAGGAGCTTCGATCTCCAAGCTCGAGCTTATCAATATTAATTACCTGGTTCTTTTCGCTGGCTGAAGTCTTATAATCAAGGAGACAAAGATACTCGCCGCGCTTTTCTATCCGGTCAATCTTTCCCTTGAACTGAAAGGTCCTTTGGCCCAGCTTATAATCGAGTTTCAGATCTTTTTCCAGCGCCAGCAGGATTAGATTCTGTCCGGCAGCCTGGAGCTCGCCGGCCACTTTTTGCTGGTAAGCCAGGAGAAATTCCTCTAAATGTTGTTCTATCTGTTTTCTCATCAAAAAGAGACTGCCGGTGAGCGGTGAAGGATAACGCCGCTGGTTAAATTCGGCATCAATCAGAGTTTTTAACCTGTCGGTATCCGATTCGGGTAGCATTTTTTTCTTCAGGTCAGGCCAGAAATACTGTCTTAAAATGGCATGAACCAGCGTCCCGATTTCGCTACTTTCCAGCGATTCGGCCAGTTCTTCTTTTTCACTCAGCCCGAGAACGTGGGCATAGAAAAACTCGACCGGACACTTAAGATAGGTATTCAGGCTGGAAGCGCTGAAGGTCATATTGTCGAGATAGCCGAGGATTTTTTCTGTCTTGGGGATATCGGGCGGGTTTGGTGTCTGGAGAGCAAGACGATAGCTGACTTTTTTAATATATTTATTTTCGTCTGTTTCTTTTTCTTTCTTTTGCTTTTTCCAGAGGGATTTTTCTATATAGCGGCTTTTCTGTTTTTCATCATTTTCGATAAAGAAATAATGAATGTTCTTTGCTCCGGCCACTAACAGGCTGAGATAATATTCAATTCTTTTTTCCAGATTTTCATGATAACGGAGGCCAAGAGCCTTTCTTAAGGGTGCAGGAAGAAGCGAATCAACTTTGCTCGTCCCGGGCAGAACATCATCGTTCAGATCGAGAAGATAGACATCATCAAACTGGAGGCAGCGCGTTTCCCAGAAACCAAGGACCTGCAGGCCACGAAGCGGTGTGCCTGGAAAGCGGACGCGGGCCTCAGAAAACAAACGCCGGAATAGCTGAAAATAACCAGAGCGCCGGCTGAATTTCTGTCTGGTCAGAAGCTGGCTCTGGAGAATTTCCAGTTGCTGGTAAAAGGCCCGGGCATAAGGCTCAAATAAAACATGAAGAGGCGCAGTGCTTTCTTCTGAAATAAAATCCAGAAGACCAATTAATTTGGCTGCGAAGTCATTGATATTTTTAAGGCTCAGGAAGGGAATAATGGTCTGCTGGTGTATCGAGCGAAGATGCTGAATGAATTCGGAGCTTCGAGGATAGGCCGGATTTTCGCCGGTGTATTTTTCCAGACTGTCCCTGAGATCTGGATCAGCAGCCATTTCCTCCAGCGACCAGAAAAGCCGGCCTTTTTTCTGGTTAAAATTATTTTCCATGAGATGAAAGAGTATTCTGGTGTGTTCAGCTGTCCTGGGTGTCGTCGGGAAATAGATATTTTTGGTATAAGGATGAAGCACAAAATTAAGATAATCGGAGACATAGAGCCTGAACCTTTCTTCTGGCGGCCGAGCCGAAGCTCCATCTGAGCTGTCTTCTTCAGCTGTTTCCAGCAGCTTAAAAAGCGAGTCAAAGAAATTATATAGTGGGGTTCTGGTCAGGGGATAACCGACAGAAATATTGTAACCGGTCTCTGGCAGCCGGGCCAGGGTCTGTTCGACAACCGGAATTAAAGTCTCAACTGCCGGGAGGACAATAACCTGTTTTTCGCTGAGCTCGGAAGGCCGGGAAATTTTATCCTGAAGAAGACTATTTAGATGAAAAAGCTGGCCATGACCGTCCGGGCTCTGATTGAATTCAAGCTCTGGCTCGGCTATTCCTTCCGGTCCGTCAATTTCCTCTATTTCTGACCGGTCAGCTCTGATTCTTTTCAGCAGGTCTTCCCAGCCGGTCCCTTTGAGGACAAATAACCGGGTTCTTTCTGCCTCCAGCACTTTATTGAGCAGTTCAAATTCGGCGGAGGTCAGAAGGTAAAAACCGGCCAGAATAACTTCATCAAAGGAGCTAAACCAGCCAGGTTCAATTTTTTCCAGAACTTTTTCGAGCCGGCTGGCCGGAGTTGAAAAGCCCTGGCGTTCCACCTCCCGGTAAAAATGCTCATAAAAATAAGACATTTTCTGCAGTCTGGCTCTGGTTTTCTCCGGTATTTTTTCACCGGCCAGCTCATCTATGGCCAGAAACTTATCCGGGGTTATCAACCCCATTTTGAGTTCTTCGAGATCCTGAAAAATCTTATTGCCGATGGGGAAAAACTCATCAAAGGTCAGCCTCGACTCTTTCTGCCCGCGAAAAGAGTTTTCCAGATTGGCCTCATTTAAGTTATATAAGAGGCTGATCGCCTCCACCGTTTCGAGCAGAGGTTCATCTCTCTGAAGAAAGCGGCTGTAGGAAAAATCAATAAACTCATCCAGGGAAAAGATAGAGGGAGGCAGGAAACTGCGGCCGATCATTTCGCCGAGAGTCTTCCTCAGATAATGACCTGGCCTTTGCTCGGGGAAAACGACCAGGATACGGCTGAAGTCAGTAGAGGAAGCCACTAAGTGTCTGGCCAAAAGCTCGATGAGATTAACCCCGGCCGGAACAATGGTTACTTTCAAAGAACCTCCTCCCGCTCAGCAGAATCAATATAAAGAAGCCAGCCACTTATCTTTCTGCCTGGATATATTTCTTCGAGAATAGCCTTATAGTTTTTTACCTGCCTGGCGTGACCTTTTTTAATAGCCTCATCGGAGAACTGGCCTGTTTTAAAATCAATAATCGAGATGACTTCAGGCTCGATCAGCAGGCGGTCAGTGCGGTAAAGCTCACCTTGTCTATTTACCATATCGGCTTCTGTTCTTACCTCCCGGCCCGGCCGCTGTCTAAAAAATTCAGCCACCTCCGGTCTCTTTAAAAACTGGAGGAGAGATTTTCTGGCCTCTTCCTTTTCTTCTGCCTGATATTTTCGGAAGGCCCGGTCAGAGATGATTTTTTCCAGTTGCTCCTCAAGGTTCTCTTCCAGGAAATCAATTTTCTCGAGGATGGCATGAATTAACTCACCACGCCTCTCCTGACGGTAATGGGGAAGATTTTTAACCAGACGGAATCTGTCCGGAGCTTCATGGAGAAAACTGAGAGGTGGATTCGGCATTTCCAGCTGGCCGGGAAGGCCGCCAGCTGTTTGCCTGGCTTTTCTGGCCGGCTTCTCTTCGGCCGATTGAAATTTCTGATCTAGTGGAAAACCTAATGATTCTAAAAAGTTAAAAGGGAAATAATTTTTTTGGCCACGCTGCCCTAAAATATAAAGCTCTTCTTTAGCTCTGGTCAGGGCGACGTAAAAAGTATTCAACCGATTGGCCAGTTCCTTTCTGGTGGCTTCTTGGTGGATTTCTTTTAATTCTTCATCGTCGGAAATGATGTCTTTAGAAAGCTTAAGAACCTTTACCCGGGCCGGCCCCTGGCCGCTATCTTCTTCTTTAAGGAAAAAGGGAATAGACTGGCTTTGTTCGCGGTAGAGAAGCAAAATGATCACCGGGGATTCAAGTCCCTTGGCCTTATGGATGGTCATAATCCTGACCGCCTTAATACTTTCGGGCACATCCACTGTCCAAACTGAAGTGTCTTCTGTTTCTTCTCCGGAAAATCGCATAAAATCCCGGAGATTGCTGCCGCCCTCACCCTCAAATTGTTTTATAACTTCCAGAAGTTTAATCAGCGAAGACTGTTCATCACCGGTAAGGCCGGGATCAAAAACAGAAAAGGTGCGGTAAATCTCGCTGACCAGATCATAAAGAGGCAAATAGCCAACTGTCCTGTAAAGAGGCTCAAAATATGATTCCCAGAGATCCTGATATTTTTGCTTGAAATAAGTGTAAAGGGGATAATCTTTCTGGCCGCTCCTGAGCCTGGTTTCCAGAATGAATTCCGCAAGTTTCTCCCTTTCTTGCCCGGAATGGCCATCAGCTCTGAGCTTGTTTTGAAAAAGACCGCCAAGAAGAAAAGTAGAAAAGTTCAGATTATCGAGTGGAAAATCAAGAAACTGCAACAGAGCCATAATTTCTTTAATAACCGGCCGCTGTCTGATATCAAGTGAAGAAAAGGTCACAAAGGGGATTTGTTTCTCATTTAACCAGGAGGCGGCTCTGACCACCGTCTCGTTTTTGTAGGCTAAAATGGTTATATCCGAGAGGTCATAGCCACGTTTTTGAAGATCAGGGATCAGTTCCTGAACTCTTTTTTTGAGGGCTGCGTCTTCCAGCTCAACCTCTTCTTCGGCCTCCGGCCCGGAGGGAACTTCTTCGCCATTATCTTCGGTCTGTTCGTCCTTATTTTTTGATTTTTGGGGCGGTTGAAAAAACTCCATTTCCACGTAACCGGGAAAAATGTCACCGCCACCTTGAGTTTTATCCTCAACTCCCTGACATTCGAAGTTATCCAGCCCGCTGCTGTTGGCGGCTTGCTTCCAGGGCTCTATCTTATCAGCCATTTTCTTATTATCCTGGCCGACATCCAGGCTCTTAATTCCTTTGGGGAAAATGCTCGAGACAAAATCAAGGATAGCTTGCCGGCTACGGCGGTTGGTAACCAGCGGTTTGACACAGACCTCAACTGAATAGAATTTTTCGTCCCCTTTTTTCAGGTCAACCATGATCTGATAATCAGCTTCCCGGAAGCCATAAATTGCCTGTTTGGTGTCGCCAACGATGAACAAACTTCCACCCTGGGAAAGGGCATTATCGATCAGTGGTACCAGATTCTTCCATTGAATAGGGGAGGTATCCTGAAATTCATCAATCAGGAAATGGTAAATCTGGCCACCGAGGCAAAGATAGATGTCGGGCACCACGCCGGTCTGAAGATAAGCAGCCAGATGGCGATTGACATCGTCCAGAAAAATCAGGCCCTTTTCTTTTTTGATAAAATCCAGACGGTCGAGGAGCCGGTGATAAACCTGAAGATGAGGCTGAAAATAAGAGGCGGCATAGAGCCTTTTATATTTTTTTAGCTTTTCTTTAAAAGCATTCAGGCCTTTATTAACTTCCTGATAAATCGCCAGCCGATCAGGCGATTCTGTTTTTTTGACAGGGTCAGTTTTAAACGAGCAATCGAACCAATCCCTTATATTATCTGAGTTCAAACGTCGCCAGATGGCCGAGCGCTCAGCTCTTTCCAGAGGTGTATTTATCAAGAGCTGACGCAATTTTTGTAGAGAGCCATGCCAGTCACGTTCAGCTTTCTCGAGCTCCAGCTGGAACTCCTCCGGTCTTTTAATTTCAGGCTGGCGGTAAAGAGCCTCCAGTTTTCGATAAAACTGAGTAAAGGTCTCGAGAATTTCATCAGCCGGATTCCAGAGGAAGGCTTTATCGCTGCCTTTCATTTCTTTAAGGCTATCCGTAATCCTGAGCAATAACTGTCCATCTTGTGATTCGGCTGTAATATTTCTTAAATACCGGTAAAAGGCGTAATTGATGACCGGGGCGGTATTGAGAGTAATGCCAAAGTCAGGGCTGAAGCCCATTTCTATGGCAGACGCCTTAAAAACATCGGTCATGAAGCTGTCAATGGTTGTGACCTGAAAGTCGCTGTAATGGTCAAAAAGATATTCCAGCTTTTCTTCGGCCCGGCCGGGAAAAGCTTCTGCCGGCAGGCTGACCAGCTCTTTAATGTCTTTCAGCCGGGCCGTGTCCTGCCCAAAGTGGGTGACTTTAAGCCAACCGATTATTCTGTCTTTCATTTCATTGGCGGCGTTATGAGTGAAGGTGATGGCCAGAATTTGATTGAGCTGGTTATTCCTGATTTTATCTGACAGCAGAAATTGAGCAAACCTTAAGGTCAGAGCATGAGTTTTACCGGTACCGGCGGAAGCCTCAAGTAAGATAAACTCCGGCCTGGAAACCTCCGTATCTTTTGGTAGAATTAACTCCCCGGTCATAGATTAGGATATTAGCAAAAAGGTAAGCAAAAAGAAAACTATTTTATCGAGTCCAGATTCAAAACACCTGGCCGGCCAGTTTAATATTGGCAAAGGCTGAAACAAAAGTAAAAAGAGCAAAACCAATCAAAAAGAGTCCCAGGATGATAAACAATTTTTTAAAAGTAGTCTCCTGGAATCTGGCTTGATGATGAGAAACCAGCCTGACTAAAAAGAAGTACCAGAGAAGAGCACCCAGGCCGCAGGATAGACCGAAGAAGACAGCTGGCCAGAATCCGTTCTTAAGCAGGCCATGAGCATTCACTGCCCCGGCCACTCCAATCCAGAAAGCGTAGAGAGAGGGATTGGAGACATACAATAGAATTACCCCGAAGAGAGGCCGGGCAGTTTTGGAAACCGGACCATTTTTTTCGGTATTGAGCTTAAAAGCCCTGGCATCGTGAAATAATTTCAAGCCAAGAAAAAGCAAGATGGCTCCAGCGGCCAGTTTAAGCCAGAAACTATAATCTGAAAGATTTAGAGAAATATGAAAGAAGCCAATAAGAGAAACTAAACAGAAAGTCAGATCAAGCAGGGCAGTGAGCAGCCCGGCTATCATCCCATGAAAAAAGTCTCTCTTGAGAGTCTGAGAGACAATGTAAATATTGACCGGGCCAACCGGAACAGCTGCAAAGAACCCGATCAGAAAGCCAATAAGCATAAACATCAGGGTATCCAGGGTAAAATTTAAAGTATAAAAATACCTCAAAAAGAGCTATTTGGCAAGACAAGACCCTTTTCCCTCTCGGTTTTAAAGGTCAATCGAAAGAAAGGTGAGGCTCTGGCCAGGTTGCTTCTATATCAATGATTACATCTTTGGGATGCTAGTCTCAGCCGAGTCGTCTTCCAGATCACTTTCGATTCCGAGGAGCTTGGCAATTCCTTCATAAACCATCTTCAATGATTTTTTCTGCTCCTGCAGTTGAGCCAGGGTTTGTCTGACCCGCTGCAGCTCTTTTTCTACCTCGGCGTCAATATCTGAAAGCTGGCTGCGCACATCTTCCAGAGTCTTCTTATAAAGCTCTTCTTGATCTTTTGAGATGCCCATCTTTTGACTCCTTACTTCTCTCCGGTCTATTTATTTAAACCGAAACCAATGGTAATTGGTTTCCAGACCTTTACTTTAACACCATCTTTTTCAGCTGGCAAGAACTTCCATTTTTTGACGGCCGAAACGGCCTCTTTCTCTAAAGTGACTGAGCCACTGATTCCCCTAATTACCACCGCCTCCAGGACATCGCCATTTTCTGAAATCAGGGCGTTGACGATAATATTGCCCCTGACGCCTGCCCGTCGGTCAACTTCGGGGTAGATGGGGTCTATACTCTTAACTACTTTTGGTTCGACATCAACGGCAGAAAGGGGAAAGACTTCCCCTGGCTTAGCCTTCTGGCTGGCCAGGCTAACCGGCTGGTCTTCAGTTTTGGCCTGATTGTCCTGACTGGCTGTGACCGGAGGCTCTTCATTGTTCACTTTTGTTTCTTCAGGTTGAACGGAGGTCACTGGAGCTGGATTAGATTGAGCTGGAACTGTGGTTTGTTGTCCGCTCTCCATATTTACTTCTATTTTTGGTGTTTCCTCAGGAATAATAGGTGCAGCCGGAATAGCCGCCGTTTTATTAGAAGTCCGGCCGGCCGGGCTGCCTTTCAGGTTCTGATTGGCGGCAGAGGGAGCATTTTTATCTGCCCGGGCCTGCTGACTGCGGTATTCGGCCATCTGTTTTTCGATTTCTTTATTTATATCTTCTTCCTTATTAAGATTGTCTTGAACTGGCAGGCTCTGGTTCTGATCAGCTCCAGCTGTTTGCAGGGCAGCTGTCTGGTTGGCCGGCTGGCCCGAAAATTCTGGAGTTTTTTTCTTGTTTAAAGTTAAAAAGGCAACCAGCCCGATGACGGCCAGGGCCGAGGCCGCCAGGCCAATATATTTGGCCGGACTCTTCCTGGTACTCTTTTTCCCGTTGCTTTCGGTATAAGCCTTAAAAGGATTAACGGCAGCCGGTGCTGGCCTGGAGGTCTCTTCGAAACTGGCCGCCGCTGGAGGACTGGTTCTCGGTTGATCAGATTTCTGGGGAGCTCTTGGTTCAGGTCTCATAGTTTGACTGAGACCGGTAGTCTTTGCTTCTTTTTCAGCCAGCTTTTTAACAGCCTGGCTTCCGGTTGAGGCTTGACTTACAGCCGGTTCCGGCTTTTTAGTTTGAGTCACTGGTGCCGGCCTGGGGGCTTCAGCCTTTTTAGGCGGAGCTGAAGCCGGGGCCTGGTGAACGGCGGCTGCCGCTGTTTTTTCCTCTGAAGTTGAAATCAGGTCTTTAAGTTTCGATTTCAAAATCAGATCTATTTCATCATCCTGGGGGGTAGGTGGAGTCTTTCTAATTTCTTCTCTCCGGGGAGTCTTTTCAACTGTTTTGACAGTTGGTGAAGACTGAGCAGGAGTATAAGCCGAAGCCAGAGCTTGTTTCAATAACTCATCCAGGTCTTTATCTTCTTCAGTCTTAACCTGGTGCTTTTTGACCTCTGGCTTACCAATCAGCTCATAAACTCTGGTCAGCAGGGCTTCGAGATTCAATGGCTTCTCAAAAAAGGCGGAAGCTCCCAGGCTTTTTAAAGCCTCGGTTTTATAAACAGAATCTTTGTAAATTCCGGTAACAATTATAACCGGTGCTTTTTTGGTCGGATGGGAAGTAATACGCGAACAGAGTTCAAAACCGTGGAATTTGGGCAGCATCGCTTCCATGATGACCAGATCCGGTTGAAACTCAGAAAATTTTTCAAAGCCGGCCAGGCCATCAGTTGCTGTCTGGATTTCATACCCTTCCTGGCTTAAGGCCTGGCCCAGAAATTTCAGGAACTCGTTGTCGAAGTCTATCAGCAGGATTTTGTTTTTCGTCATGGTCTTACCCTCTTTCAAAAATTAACCCCAAACTGGGATTTCGGCCATTGCACTTATGGTATCTCACTTCGGTTTCTCATCTTCAATCACCCTTAGAGGTGAATCTCCAGATGAAATTCCCCCTGCCCTGACAGTTATCTTTTTTTCAGGCGGAGATGAGCTCTTCTGATACAGAAATGCCCTGAAGTTCACCAGGAGTCGGCCCGGACAGTAAGGCAGAAATGTTTTTACTCTAATGATCCCGGTTCTGGAAAAGAATCTGAAGGATTTCCAGTTCATCAGTCTCAAACCAGATCAACTGGCATCGATAGCATTTATAGACAGGGAAAACATAATAGTAATTAAAAGGTTTAACCACCAGTTGAAGTCCACAAGCCGGGCAGGGGAGAGGTTTCTTTTTGGGAAAAACTAAGGCCCTTTTGCCCGGGTTTAGCAGTGCTTCCTGATAAAGGCTGGCTTTCTCTCTAAGAGCTGGCGAAAAATCATATTCCTGGCGGGCCAGGACTTTTTCAATGTCAGCCATTCTGATCAGCTGGCCCGAGCAGGCAGGACAGATTTTGATCTGGACTCCTTCGTAAAAAGACTCCTGGAGCCCGGTCTGGCAGGCCGGGCACAGATTGGCTAAGGCCGGGTCAACTGGCTGATTCTTGGCCTGGCGATAGAGGGCAAACCTGATTTGAGGAAATTCCAGGGCCCGGCCCTGGCGGTTTTCTTTAAGGTTTCTAACCCTGATGGCCGGGCTGAAAGACGGCTGGGAAACCAGGGCCCCGAGGGTAAAGGGCCCGGCCCATTGCCCTCCGGCCTGTTTGATTTCCCAGACCTCAGTTTTGTGGAGCTCAGTCTCGGCCTGTTCTTTTAAATTTAAGATAGCTTTTTCCTTTTCCGGATAACCACCTTCGAGCGAAGCCTGGATGACCTGGCGGCTATCTTCTCTTTGTTTCTCTTGCTGTCTGACCTCATTTTTTATTTCTTCTACCGTCCGGTGAGTCATCCCGGCCAGCAGACTCAGCCTTTTTTCCACAGGTGGATGAGTACTGAACAGCCGGCTCCAGCGGTTATCAGTAGTCTCTTTTGAGTCCGGTGGAACCAGGAAAAGAGGCGTCAGAGTAGAGGTATCTCCCAGGTAAGAATTAGCTATCCAGGCTTTATAAATAATCCGGGCCAGAGCAGCGGGATCCCGGCTTAATTCAACGGCGGTGGCATCAGCCAGCAGCTCCCGGTTCTGCGAAACCAGCATGGTAAAAAATTTAATCAAGAGAAAGGAGATTGAACTGGCCACATAAGCTAAGGGAGCAGAGGTGGCCTGGTGGCCGGTGCGGGAGAGCTGGAAGCGCTGATAATCTTCTGGCTCTTTTTCCAGCGAATCTAAGAACTTTTCATAAAAAGCGGTCAGAGAACAGATCAGAGTCAAAAGAAAAGTGTCGCCCTTCTGGATATGAGCGGCTTCATGAGCAGCTACTGCCTGGAGTTCGTCGCGGCTGGCTTCAGCCAGCAGCCCTTCGGTTACGGCTATGGCTGGAGTATTGTCCTGATCGAAAAGCGAGAGAGAATTAATGTTGACCGAAGGGATAACATAAGTCTTAAGGCGGGGAAGCCCGGAAGAAATTTTCATCTCTTCAGCCACATTAATAAAACTCAAATGATAACGGTCATCAGGGTCTGGCGGGTAAGCCCGGAGGTTACTCAGAATATAACTGACCCCAGCCTTTTTCGCCTGGAGAAAGTTTAAGACCGTGACCACTGCCGCCAGTAAAGTGGCGACTGCTGCATATAAAAATAAATTCGAAGAGGAAAATGGATTGGAGCCAGGCAGGAAAACCTGCCCTCCAAGGAGAATTATGGTCAGAAGCAGGCCGATAGCAACCAGATAGAAAATAAAAAGAAAAATAAATAAAAGAGTGGAAACAATCCTTTGTTTTTTTTGAAGCTCCCAGTAGGAAACAGGCAGGGGTGATTGAGTTTTAGCCATTGGTTAACCTGCCAGGAATTTTACAACTTAACTCTAAGGGAAAAAAGACAAAATTTTAAGCCTGACTCAAACGGGGATTTTGTGACCGGTACTTTAGTCGGGGCCCTCCAGAAATTCTGTTTTACTTTTTTTTCTTCTTCTGGCATGATAGAAAACTAATCCCAGGAAAAGGAGAAGGCCGGCATGTTAAAGAGAAATTTTCGGCGTTTTGGCCTCTGGTTGTTTTTGGCCAGTCTATTGAGCTTGCCAGTTCTGGCTCTGGCTCAGGAGAGAACCGGGAGTGGCGGGGGACAAGGCCGTCAGGCTGCGCCCACTTTTCTTCAGTTTTTAATGAGACCCAAGTTCCTGACCATGCTCATCATTGCCGCCCTGGTTCTAATTTTGCTCCTCTCCAGAAAAATGAATGACCGGTTTAAAGTGCTGATTTTGCTGGTTTCAACTTTCCTCTATGGGGTTTCAGCCAATTTAGGGATTAAGTTTTTTTCCGGTTTCTCGATGCATCCCTCTCCGGTCTGCACCGTGACCAAGTCCATCCTTTATGGCTTTGGTCTGCCAATGATGGTTTTCCTGGCGGTTATTTTATTCCTGACCTTAATCGGGCCAAAGCTGTTTTGCGGCTGGGTCTGCCCGGTCGGGGCCATTCAGGAACTTATCTCCATGCTGGCCGATAAATTGAAAATAAAAAGACACAAGCTGAGTTTCCGGCTGACCCAGACCATCAGGATCCTGATTTTTATCGCCTTTATCTTTCTGAGCTGGACAGCGGTCATCCACACTGTTTCTAACGGCCGGGTTGTTCCGCTGTCGCTTTATGATTATATCAATGCCTTTCATGGCTATGAATGGAGCTGGGCAGCTGCCCTGATTGATAATCTCATCAACTTTTTGCCGCTTATTTTAACTATTATCTTTGCCTTTTTTACCTACCGTCCCTTCTGTTACTTAGTCTGTCCGGTTGGCCTGATGGCCAACGTCGTTGAACAGATCGCCCTCTTTCGGGTGATTAAAAAGAAAGACAACTGCACCGACTGTCAGGCCTGTATAATTAAATCTCCCTGTCCGGCGGTTGCCGAGATCGTTAAGGGCTCGGTTCTGAGGCCTGATTGCTTCTCCTGTACCAGATGCACCGGCAGTTGCAGCCGGGGGTTGCTGCGGTTCGGTCGCTAAAGATCTCGCGATTCAGATTTAAAAAGAATATAAAAAGCTAAAGTGCAAAATATGATGAAGCACAATTTCTTTTTAACCAGCCTGGTTTTGACCGGGATGCTGCTGGCCCTTACTTTGAGTTCGTTTTCTACTGATAAACCTGTCTGGGTCCATCCTTCCTGTCAGGCTCTTGACATCGGCAAAAAAGGGCCTTTTATTTTGATGGCTGAGGGCGCCCTGGCCACTGTCGATGAGAAAGGATTTTCTTTAAGTTATGATGGCGGCCACAGCTGGTCCGAACCTGTTTTTGTTTGCTCGGGTCTCAATTCCAGAGAACCTGCTTCTTATTATCTTCTCCGGACAAAAAACAATGTTCTGATCCTTGTTTACCTTAATTTTAACGGCAGACAATTCAACTGGGACCAGGAAAAGAATGAGCCCGGCGACTGCCAGCTGGAAGTCTGGTCAATCCGGAGCCAGGACGGCGGGAAAACCTGGGTTGACAATCAGAGGCTTCTCTCTGGCTATAACCCGAACTTTTTTGGTTTGGTCCAGACCTCTTCCGGCCGGGTGGTGGTTCCTCTCCAGCATTTAGTCTCTAACCCCGGGCGGCTGGTGGTTTGTTCCTTCTATTCTGACGACGAAGGGCTGACCTGGAGTCGCAGCAACTGGATTGATCTGGGTGGACATGGCCATCACGATGGGGCCTTTGAACCAGCCATGGCCGAACTGCCCGATGGGCGGTTGCTGATGCTCATCCGAACCGGCCTTGACCGTTTCTGGCAGGCTATCTCAGAAGATGGCCGCTACTGGCGGAGAATCTGGCCATCTTTAATTGAGGCCAGCAGCTCACCAGGTTATCTCCTGAAGCTTCAAAGCGGCCGTTTTGTTCTCGTCTGGAACAGGCTTAATCCTGAGGGCCGCACCTGGCCTAAAACCAGACCAACCCCTTTTCATTCTGAACTGCCTGCTTCCTGGCACCGGGAAGAGCTGAGCTTAGCCTTTTCTGACGACGGCTTTAACTGGTCACCGCCGGTGATTATTGCCCGGCAGCCAGGCGGCCAGCTAAGTTATCCTTATGTTTTTGAGCCGGAGCCAGGAGTCATCTGGGTTATCGCTGGCTTTGCTTTTAAGAGAACCTGGGAAGAGCCTTTTGAGCTCAAATTAAAGCTTCTGGAAAAAGACTTCAATCCAGAAAGTAATTGATCTGGCAGGCGGTCAGCTCGTTTTGAAGGCCGGATAGACTTCTCTGAGATAGTTTATATAGCACTTGCCTCATGACTTAAAAGCATAGTGTTTTTGGTTAAAGACCATCAGGCAGGCCTCAACCACCTCTGGATCGTAAAGCCGGCCACTGTTCGCCACCAGCTCTTCCAGGGCTTTCTCTATCCCAAGCGGCGGCCGGTAAGGCCGGTGAGAAGCCATGGCTTCGACCACATCAGCTACCCCCAGAATTCTGGCCTCCAGCAGGATGTTCTGGCCGGATAGACCCCGGGGATAGCCAGAGCCGTTCCATCTTTCATGGTGCTCATAGATAATCTCCGCCACCGGCCAGGGAAATTCTATATCCTTGAGAATATTGTAAGCCACTTCGGGGTGAACCTTGATGAAGTTAAACTCTATCTCCGTCAAACTGCTGGGTTTGTTGAGAATATCAGCCGGAACATGTATTTTCCCTAAGTCGTGGATGATAGCGGCCGACCTGATAGCTTCAATCGAGTCTCTGGGCAAACCCATTTCCGTGGCTATGGCCCGGGCTAAATCAGCCACCCGCCGCTGGTGACCGGAAGTGAATGGATCACGGGCTTCAACCGTCAAAGCGATGACGTTGATGGTGCCGTCCAGTGCTTTCCGCAGGTTCTTCATCATTTCCCTATTCAGCTCTTCAGCTTTTTTACGGTCAGTAATGTCCAGAAGCTGAGCCACGGTCCTCTTCTTACCGGCCGCATCTTTTATGACGTCAGAGCTAATTTCTACCCTTCGTTTGGTTCCGTCTTTTCTAACTATATTGAATTCATAACGGGGTGGAACTTTTTCTCCTCTCTGTCTTCGAAGATAATGGTCAGCCACCAGTGGCCGGCTTTCTTCATCCAGAAAGTCCCGGAAGTCATGGCCCAGAATCTCATCAGAGGAATAATCCAGATTATGGTTTAATTCGTTGTTGGAATAGATAATCTTGTAATTCTCATCAATCAATAAAATGCCATCATGAGAATGTTCAACAATCGAGCGGTAGAGCCCTTCGCTCTCTAAGGTAGCTGCTTCTGTCCTTTTGCGCGTAGTTATATCCCAGAGGTAAGAACGTGTTCCAACTGCTACTTTACCTTCTTTAAGAGGTGCACTGTCTACTTCGCAATAAATAATAGAACCATCTTTTTTAATCCCTTTAAATTCATACCTGGCTGGCACCTTTTTTCCCACCAAACGTCCCTGGTGATAGGACCTGACTTTCTTCCGGTCATCAGGATGAACCACTGAAAAAATTGATAAGTTTTTTATCTCTTCGGCAGGATAGCCAAAAATTTCAGCATACCTCTTATTGGCATAGATAAAATTTCCCCGCTGATCATCAATGAGAATCGCAATTCCGGCTTTTTCCACCAGGTCCTTGTAGCGCTCCTCGGATGTCCTCAGGTCGGCTTCTATCTTCTTATAATCTGTTATATCGAACATGGTGCCATAAACACCGGTTGGCTTCCCCCGGTCATCCCGTACAATCAGGTCATTAACTGCCAGCTGGATTTTTGAACCATCCTTTCTAACCAGAATTCTGTCATTGATTCTGGGAACAGGCTTCCCGGCTAACTTTTGCTGAAACTTTTTTTTAGCTTCGGCCTGTTGCTCGGGCAGAATAAAATTAAATATTGGCTGACCGACCAGCTCCTCTTTTTTATAGCCCAGTAGTCTGGCTTCTGTCTGATTAACGCTGGTAATGATGCCTTTGGTATTTAGAAGAAGACAGGCGAAAGGGGCCTGATCCCATAATTTCCGGGAAAGCCCTCGGTTATTCAGGGAAGTTTTTCTCGTTATTTTGCCCTTCTTCTGTTGCCCTTTAATTGGTTTCATAGGGAAGTTCTTTCTTGTTCAGACTCCCTCGTTATCAACAGGCCAGATTACAGAGGTCATTGTAGTCAAAAATAAAATGGAAAGATATAAAAACTTTTAAAATTGTAAAAAAGCTATCTGAACCATTTTCAGCTAGAAACTGCCATTTGGCTAATCATCACTTGACCCTGACGCCCGGAATCGGCTTGATGATCGCCGGGGAAAACGGGTCTGGCTCAGTGGTTGCAGTCGCCTGATAAGTAGGTTAAGATAAAATAAATTAAAAAATTTCTGCGCCCGTAGCTCAGCTGGATAGAGCGAAGGACTTCGAATCCTGAGGCCGGGAGTTCGAATCTCCCCGGGCGCGCTTTCTGCCCAAAGAGGAAAAAGGCCTGATAATTTGACAAGCTGAGAGGGAGGAATTAAATTTAAAAAGGGAGGGGAAAATGGATGACTCGACAGCCAGGGAAAATCAATTAAGTCCTTTTTCCCGGAAACTGGTCGAATTAATAGAAAGGGATGCCAGGGAATTAGCTTTAGCTTATTTGCGGGAAGTAAAGAGAAATCCGAATATGGCTACTTATCAGTCGTTTCCGGAAAAGGAGGTTTTTGACCGCACCTATGCGGTCTACAGCCAGCTGGGACACTGGATTTCCTATAAGCTGGATTCAAAGGAAATGCAGGACAACTGGATAGCTCTCGGGGAGAAAAGGCGCCAGGAAGGATTTACCCTGCCGGAGATTTTCCTCTCTCTTTGCCTGGAACGGAAGCAGGTCTGGCATAAGATTCAATCTGAAGGCCTGCTGGACAACGCCCTTGACCTTTATCAGGCTCTGGATCTTTATGACCGGCTGGTGACTTTTTTTGACCGAGCCCTTTATTATGCTATCATAGGTTATTATCACCAGATTTAAAATCGTCTCCGGCCAGCTGGGCAGGCGGAGTATCCAGGTTTCAAAGTTTTAGATTGAAATGATTCTAAGTCCAGGCCAGCTCAAAGGAAAGCTTAAAATCAAAGAAAAGAATCTGAAGGCTGGCGCCTATTTTCATTATCCTTTTTGTCTGAAAAAATGCCCTTACTGCCATTTTTATAGCTATCCAGGCCAGGAAGAAGAGCACCGCCTCTGGCTGTCAGGCATCCAGCAGGAAATTAGCTTAGTGGCTGAGCAGTTATCCGGCCTGTTCGAAATTGAGACGGTTTATTTTGGTGGTGGAACTCCCTCCAGTTTGAGGCCGGAAGAAATTGAAGGCCTGCTTTCCAGTCTGAGTAAAAATTTCAACTGCGATCTTAAAGAAATAACCTTAGAATTTAATCCGGAAACCTCTGGCCAGAAGCTTTTGGGGTTCAAGCAGGCCGGAGTAAACCGCCTGAGCCTTGGGGCTCAGTCTTTTTCTGACTGGATGCTTAAAAGCCTGGGCCGCCTTCATTCTGTGGACGACATCTTTGAGACCATCAACCAGGCCAGAAAAGCCGGATTTACCAACCTGAATCTTGACCTGATGATCGGACTTCCCGGAGAAGATACCCCGGTTTTCGAGGACAATACGAAGGGGATTGAGATTACCAGGCCTGAACAGGTGGCAGTTTATATGCTGGAAGAACTGGATGAAGTTCCATTTAAAAAAGCCTGGGAAGAAAATCCGGTTTCGGAAGAAGAACTGGCTGAAACTTATGAAAATTACCAGACTGCTCTGGGCCAGCTGGGCTACGAGCAATATGAAATTTCCAACTATGCCCGCCAAGGTTATGCCTGCCGGCACAATCTTAAGTACTGGGAATATAAGCCCGTCATTGGCTTTGGACCCTCGGCTGCTTCTCACTTGGCGTTTCTGCGCTGGCAAGATATTCCCGACCTTAAACTCTGGTCGAAAGCTATTCTTGAGAGTCAGATGAATCTCAGTGAATATCTGGTTTTAAGTCAGGAAACGGCTTTAAAGGAAAAACTGATGTCCGGCTTGCGCCTGGCAGCCGGAGTTGATTGGGGACTGATAAAGGAAGAATATGCCGGTCTGGATTTTTCATCTTATGAAGAAAAAATAACTGAGCTTGCAGCTAATGGCTGTCTGGAACTGGCCGGCTCCAGACTCAGGATACCTTCCAGCCGGTTTCTGGTAGCCAATTTAATTTTAAGCGAGCTTTTATTTTAAACTTTTATTCTAAACTCTGCCTGTTCTTGTCTTTAATTTCTCTGGCCGCTAAAATATAAAAAAAAGAGTTGAGGTGAATTCAACATGGATGAAAGAAAGGTTAAAGTCAGTTGCTTGAATTGTGGGCAGACCAATTATTATCCAGATGAAGCTCAGGAGAAAAAAGTCGTCTGCGGACGGTGCCACAGTCCGTTGCCCCGGCCGGGCGATGTCCTGGAAGTCAATCCAGTTCAGGCTCTTAACCTGATTTCCAGATCCAGTCTGCCGGTTCTGACCGATTTCTTTTCACCAACCTGCCGTCCCTGTCAGCTGATGGGCCCAGTTCTGGAGCGGCTGGCCAAACGGCGGAGCGGAGAAATAATGGTCATTAAGGTTGATATCGATAAACATCCTGAGCTGGCTACCAGATTTGGCCTTCAGGCTGTGCCCACTCTAATTGTTTTTCATCGTAATGCCGAAAGGGGACGAACCTCAGGAGCCATGCCCGAAACAGACCTGGCCTTGTGGGTGGCAAAATTAGCCTGATTTGTTATTTTTTTTAATGAAGAAAGGAAATGCCGAAGAGGGGACTCGAACCCCTACTCCCATTTTTGCGGGAACTAGCCCCTCAAGCTAGCGTGTCTGCCAATTCCACCACTTCGGCATAAGTTGCTTCTTGCTTCTGCTTACTTTTTAGTCTGATCGGTCTGGGGCTGCTCTGTCTGAGTAGTGGTCTTACTGGTCTCGGCCGGAGCTGTTTGATTAGCCGGTTCCTGCTTTTGAGCCGGCTGTTGAGTCTCGGTGGCTGCCGGCTGAGCCGGAATATCCTTGGCCACGGATGAAGTCTTACCGGATAAGATCCACAGGCCAATTGAAGTTAGCATGAACAAAACAGCACCGACAGTTGTGATTTTGCTCAGGATAGTCTGGCTGCTCCGTGGTCCGAAAGCAGTTTGACTGCCACCTCCGCCGAAGGCCCCGGCCAGGTCGGCCGCCTTGCCCGATTGAAGCAAAACAGCCAGAATCAGCACGATACAGACAATTACATGGAGAACAATCAAAAAAGTAGTCACTTCTAACCCTCATTCGGACGGCTGGCTTCCCTGACTATGCCCAGAAAGGACCCGGCACTAAGAGAAGCACCGCCGACTAAAAATCCATCAACATCTTTTTCTTTTATCAAAGAAGAGGCATTGGCCGGTTTAACCGACCCGCCGTAAAGGATTATAGCACAGGCTGACAGGCTTTTACCATACCTGCCCGCAATTAACTGGCGGATATAGTCATGGACTTCTTCAGCCTGCTCCGGAGTAGCATTCTGCCCTGTTCCAATTGCCCAGATGGGCTCATAAGCCAGAATGATCATCTTAAATTCTTCCTCCGGCAGGCCAAACAGGCTGTTTTCTAACTGGCTCTTGATTTTATTCAGGGTTTGACCGTTTTTCCTCTCTTCCAGATTTTCCCCGATGCAGACAATTGGAATAAGATCATGGCGGAGGGCAGCCAGAACTTTTTTCCTGACCATCTCATCGGTTTCGCCAAAAATCTGTCTTCTTTCTGAATGGCCAACCAGGACGAAATCACAGCCTGCTTCCTTTAGCTGGCGGGGAGAAATTTCACCGGTAAAAGCTCCTTCCTCTTCCCAGAAAAGATCCTGCCCTCCAACTTTAAGGCGGCTGCCTCCGGCCGTTTTTTTTACTTCCTGGATAGCGGTAAAAGGCGGAATGAGAATCAGGCTGGCTCCGGATAAATCGGCTGACTGGTTGACAATCTCGGCCGTTAATTCCCGGGCCTCGCTTATAGTTTTGTACATTTTCCAGTTGCCGGCTACGACCGGTTTGACCAGTTCTTCCATTGACCTGACTCCCATTTTGGCCCGGGGCTTTTATTTCAAAGCTTCAATCCCGGGCAGGGTTCCGTAGGCGATATATTCAAGTGAGGCCCCGCCGCCAGTTGAAATATGGCTGATGCGGTCAGCCACACCGGCCTGATGAATAGCCGCTATCGAATCACCGCCGCCAACTACCGAAAAGGCACCGGAGCTGGCTACCGCCCGGGCAATTTCTACTGTTCCTTTAGAAAAGGCTTTGACCTCAAAGACCCCCAGAGGGCCGTTCCAGAAAATAGTTCTGGCCGATTTTATGTATTTTTCATACTCGGCGATCGTTTTGGGACCGATATCAACCGCTATCAACTGGTCTGGCAGCGGATAAGAATCAGCCACCAGGGCTATTTCCTGGCTGTCAATAGCTGAAGTCAGAATGTGGTCAAGAGGCAGAATGAATTTCACCCCGCTGTCTTCGGCTTTCTTCAGAATGCTGGCTGCAATCTGGAGCTTATCTTCTTCCACTAAGGATTTTCCGACCCCCCGGCCCTGGGCCTTAAGGAAAGTATAAGCCATGGCCCCGCCAATCAGCAGGACATCAGCTTGACTGACCAGGCTTTCCAGAACCGGAATCTTATCTTCTATCTTGGCCCCGCCCAGGATAGCCACGTAAGGCCTTTCCGGGTGATGAGTTATGCGGCTGAGGTGTTCAACTTCTTCCTTGAGCAGGAAGCCGGCAGCCTTGTCTCCAGTATAAGCTGTAATCCCGACGACCGAGGCATGGGCCCGGTGACAGGAGCCAAAAGCATCATTGACAAAAACCTGACAGCCTTCAGCCAGCTTTTTAGAAAAGTCAGGATCGTTGTCGGTTTCCTGTTTATAGAATCTGACATTTTCGAGTAGCAGCAGCTCGCCTGGTTTTAGGTTAGCTTTCAACCGTTCCACTTCCGGACCAATCACGTCTGGAGCCATGATGACTCTTGTCCCGGCTAAAAGTTGCTGCAGCCTCTCAGCCACCGGTTTGAGGCTCATTTTTGGATTGAATTGACCCTTAGGCCGGCCCAGATGAGAAGCAACCACCAGGCGGGCGCCTTTTTCCAGCAAATATTTAATGGTCGGAAGAGAAGCCTGAATCCTGGTTTCGTCTCTAATCTTGAGGTTTTCATCTAAGGGAACATTGAAATCCACGCGGAGAAAAACAAGTTTGTCCTTATAATCGATATCTTCCAGAAATTTCATCAGGTCCTCCAGTCCTCTTATCTGGCCTTCATCACGTATTTAATCAGGTCAGCTAAGCGGCAGGAATAACCCCATTCATTGTCATACCAGGCTAAAACTTTGACCAGGTTGCCTTCAATAACCTTGGTGGACAGGCCATCAACAATGGAAGAGTGAGGATTGGCCATAAAATCAACCGAGACTAATGGCTCTTCTATATAATCAAGTATTCCTTTTAGCTCGCCCCCGGCGGCTGCCTTTAAAGCGGCGTTAATTTCTTCCGCCGTCGTTTCTTTTTTGACCAGGGCCACCAGATCAACTAAGGAGACATTGGAAGTTGGCACCCGGATAGAAATGCCATCTATTTTCCCTTTTAGATCGGGCATAACCAGGCCGATGGCTTTGGCTGCACCGGTGGTGGTTGGTATTTGAGAGATGGCTGCGGCCCGGGCCCGTCTTAAGTCCTTATGAGGGGCATCAAGGATTTTCTGGTCATTGGTGTAGGAGTGAACCGTGGTCATAAAGGCTTTTTCTATGCCGAATTTTTCATGGATAACTTTGGTCAGCGGAGCCAAGCAGTTGGTCGTACAGGAAGCATTGGAAATCAGGTGATGCCTGGCCGGATTATAATCTTTTTCATTAACTCCCATGACGATGGTTATATCCGGGTCAGTGGCCGGAGCGGAAATAACCACTTTCCTGGCTCCACCAATTTCGATATGCTTGATGGCCTCCGGACGTTTGGTGTATTTGCCAGTTGATTCGACCACCACTTCTACTCCCAGGTCTTTCCACTTGAGGCCGGCAATGTCCTTTTCCGCCAGGACCTTGATCTTCTTCCCGTTAAGAACAATGGCGTCTTCGGTCGTCTTAATATCCTCTTTGAAACCGCCCAGGACGGAATCATACTTTAGTAAGTGACCTAAAGTCTTAGCATCGGTAATATCATTGACGGCCAGATATTCAATCTCAGGATCGTGAACCGAAGCCCGCAGCAGGTTTCGGCCAATTCTTCCAAAGCCGTTAATTCCAACTTTGATAGCCATAAAACACCTCCTTATTTCCAGCCTGATTTCTGATTTTTTTACTTTTTATAAATTTAGCACAGAAGAAAAGTTGAATCAAGATTGAGGCCGATTTTAAATTGTCAGATTAACTGTTATCCAGGCAGCCATTTTATGATAAAATTTTTCTTCTGAGAAAAGAGGTCAGCCATGAAAATTCTGACTGCCAGCCAGATGAGAGAAATAGACCGCCAGGCGATAGAAAACCTGGGGATTCCGGGCCTGGTTTTAATGGAAAATGCCGGGCGGGAAGTGGCCAGCCTTCTCTCCAATGAGCTCAAGATCGGCCCTGGCTGCCCGGTTTTGGTCATCGCTGGAAAAGGCAATAACGGCGGAGACGGCTTGGTGGCTGCCCGCCATCTTTTTAACTATGGAGTTGACTGTGAAGTTCTCCTGGTCAGCCGGGAGGAAGAAGTCAAGGGCGATGCCCTGGTCAATCTCCAGATTGCTAAAAAAACCGGGATAAAAATCAAAGCTGTTCCTACTCCCGCTCTCTGGAGAAGATACCGGCCTCTTTTAAAAGAAGCGCCGGTCGTCATTGATGCCCTGTTTGGCACCGGGCTGTCCAGTCCTCTCTCCGGGCTGTATGCTCAGGTTATTAATGACCTTAATAACTCCGGAGATTTGATTGTGGCTGTTGATATTCCATCCGGGCTCTCGGCTGATAGTTTTGAACTTATCGGCCCGGCGGTCAAAGCTGATTTTACAGTGACCATGGCCGCGCCCAAGATTGCTCATATTTTCCCGCCAGCTGAAGATTATACCGGCGAACTCTATGTGGCTGATATCAGTGTTCCGCCTTTTCTTTTCAACCGGCCGGATTTTTCAATAGAGCTGGTTGAAATTGATTCCCTCCAGCCATATTTTCAACCACGGGAGAAAGGCACTCATAAAGGCAGCTATGGCCATTTACTGATTCTGGCTGGCTCTTATGGCAAAACCGGAGCCGCGGCTATGGCTGGGAAAGCTGCCCTGAAGATGGGGGCTGGACTGGTGACAGTGGCCACGGCTGACAGCTGCCTGCCGGTAGTGGCTAAAACCATGCCTGAATTAATGACTGAGCCCCTGCCCGAAACCAGTGCCAGGACTATTTCTGAACGGGCCTTGAGCCGGGTGCTTGAGCTTCTGGAGGGCAAAGATGCTCTGCTCCTGGGGCCTGGTCTTTCCACTCATTCCGAGACTTCTTCTTTAGTTTTAAACTTATTGGAACGGATAAAAAAGACCAAGCTGCCGGTTATTATTGATGCCGATGGCCTCAATATCATCTCCTCCAGGCGTGAAATTCTATCGTCTCTACCGGCTAAAACAGTTTTAACGCCTCATCCTGGAGAATTTTCCAGGCTGTCTGGAATTCCAACCGGCGAAGCCCTCCGCCACCGGCTGGAAGTTGGGCCTGAATTTGCCGCCAAATACCATCTGCATCTGGTTTTTAAAGGCTACAAATCCCTGACTGTTTCCCCCCAGGGAAAGATCTGGGTTAATCCAACCGGTAATCCGGGCATGGCCTCCGGCGGAAGCGGCGATGTCCTCTCCGGCTTTATTGCTTCTGAAGCGATGCAGACTAAGGATCTGACCCAGGCGGTGGTCAATGCTGTCTTTGTTCATGGACTGAGCGGGGACTTAGCGGCGGATAAGATAGGGGAGAGGCCTCTCCTGGCCACCGATTTGATTCGCTATCTGCCTTCAGCCATTTCGTTTGTTGCCCGGCGTGGAGAGGACAATGAAGACTGACGGAGCTGATTTGGTTTTTACCACCGGTTCGGAAGAAGAAACTTTTGAACTGGCTAAAAATCTCGGTCAAAGCCTCGGCGGAGATGAAGTCATTCTGCTCATCGGCGAGCTGGGGGCTGGTAAGACGCTGATGGTCGGCGGCCTGGCGGCCGGTCTGGGGGTTGGCGACCAAACTTATGTCTGCAGCCCGTCTTTTACTTTGCTTAATATTTATGAGGGCCGGGTGCCTCTCTATCATCTGGATCTTTACCGGCTGGGAGAAGCTCAAGAAATTGCCGACCTTGGTCTGGAGGATTTATTGGGCAGCGGGGTAGTGGCTATTGAGTGGGCAGAAAAATTACCCTTTGAAATCAAAGGGGTTAAGGTCATCAAGATTTTTATCAAAGTCATTGGCGATAAGGAGCGGCGGATAAAAATTTCTGGCCTGGAGCCAGGGGTTGGCTTTTTTTCCGGCCAGAATAATAACAGGAAAAGAAGAGCCAGGAATGAGGGACGAAAAGAGAGTGATTAAACCTCTGGTATCTGGGCGCGCCTGTTTCTTGAATATACCCGGATTGATTAGACTGAGGAGCTGACAACTTCTCAGCTGAAAGGATGGGCATGATGTTAGATCTTAAAGCAATGATTGTTGATGTTCCTGATTTCCCGAAGAAGGGAGTAATCTTCAAGGATTTAACCCCGGTCATCCAGGACCGGCAGGCTTTTAATCAGGCCATTGACGACCTGGCGGCCATCGCCAGGGAATACTCGCCTGACAGGATAGCGGCTATTGAATCGCGAGGTTTCATTTTCGGCGCCGCCCTGGCCCGGGAGCTAAGGCTTGGTTTCAGTCTGATCAGGAAAAAAGGCAAGCTCCCCCGGAAATCCCTGACTATTCTGGCTCCGAATGAATATGCCGTCGAGTATTTCGAAGCTCATGTGGACAGCGTTGGACAGGGCGAAAAGGTCATCATTGTTGATGATTTAATTGCCACCGGCTCTTCCGGCATCAGTGCTATTGAACTGGTCGAACAGCTGGGCGGGAAAGTGGCCGCTTTTGAAGCGGTGGTTGAGCTGACCTCACTGGAAGGTTCGAGCCGGATGGCGGCTGCTCACCCTGAAGTTCCAATTTATAGCTTGATTAAATTTTAAATTTTGTCAGTCCAAGGCTGCCCAGCGGGCAATAATTACTTTATCCAGCCAGCCGAACTGATTACAACCACGATGACTCGAAAGGAGGCGGGAGAATGAAGTCCTGGTTAGAAAAAACTTTTAAGCTCAGTGAAAACCGGACTGACTTCCGAACAGAATTCCTCGGTGGCCTGACCACCTTTATGACCATGTCCTATATCATCTTTGTTCAGCCAGCCATTCTGGGAGGAGTTGGGATGAATACCGCGGCGGTTATGGTGGCTACCTGCCTGGCCAGTGCTTTAGCCACTCTGCTGACCGGCCTGCTGTCCAATTATCCCATCGCCCAGGCCCCGGCCATGGGTCATAATGTTTTTTTTGCCGTCACCGTCTGTGGCCTGATGGGCTATTCCTGGCAGGTAGCTCTGGGGGCTAATTTTATTTCCGGTTGCATTTTTGCTCTCCTGGCGCTGATGGGTGTGGCAGGCAAGCTGGTAGATATTGTTCCCGAGTCTCTGAAGCAGGCTATAGCTGCTGGCATCGGGTTGTTGATTGGCCTGGTTGGATTGGAATATGCCGGGATCGTGGTTGCCACTCCCGGGGTACTGGTCGGGCTTGGCCGTCTGGGCAGCCGGCCGGTTCTGGTTTCTCTCTTCGGACTGGCAGTCATAGCTATTCTCCTGACCAGGAGAATTCCAGGGGCTTTACTCTGGGGGATTCTATCTTCAGCCCTTTTAGGCCTGGTTCTGGGAGTGGTTAAATTCCAGGGCCTGTTTTCGGCTCCTCCTTCTCTCTCCCCGACATTTTTAAAACTGGATATAACCGGGGCTCTTAGAGGCGGACTGATTCCAATTATTTTTGTCTTTTTCTTTCTTGACGTTTTTGATACGGTTGGGACACTGGTCGGGGTCGGCAGTCCGGCTGGTTTCTTTAAGAATAAAAAACTTCCCCGGGCCAACCAGGCCATGCTGGCCGATGCCATTGGTACCGTCGCCGGAACCCTGCTTGGGACTTCGACGGTCAGCAGCTATGTAGAAAGTTCAACCGGGATTGCCCAGGGAGCCCGCACCGGCCTGGCCAACGTTTTTACCTCTCTTTTCTTTCTGGCTGCTTTGTTCTTGAACCCCTTAGCTGAAATGATTGGAGGCAGCTATGTTGATAATGGCCAGGTTCTGCGGCCGGTCATTGCCCCGGCTCTGATCATTGTCGGTTTCATGATGATCAAGGCTGTGGCCCGGATAGACTGGGAAGATGTCACTGAAGCTGTTCCGGCCTTTTTGACCTTAGTGGTCACTCCGCTCACCGTCAGTATCACCGACGGTCTGGCTTTTGGTTTTATCAGCTACTCGCTCCTTAAGATTTTTAAAGGAGAAGGCCGAAAAGTTCACTGGCTGGTTTATCTCATCGCTTTGTTGCTCTTAGCTCGCTATTTTTTGGATTAAGTTGAAAAAATAAGCTGACTGAATATCATACAGGTTAATGGCTGGATTAAAGGTTAACTTTGAATTTAAATATGAATTGACAATACTTAGACCGGAAGAAACTGGCCGGTTTTGGAAAGGAAGAAACCAATGAAACCAAGAAACCTCTGGAAAGGACTAATCCCTACTATTTTAGTAGTATTTATGGCCAGCTGTTTGACCCAGGTCAAACCGGCTAAAGACTCAGGCCTGACTGCCAGTCAGCAAAAATGGATAGAAAAGACCATGCGAAAAATGAGTCTGGAAGAAAAGATCGGCCAGCTGGTGGTCGCCCGTTATCATGGCGAATTCTATAACCGCCAGGATGAAGATTTCAAGCAGCTGGAAAGCCTGGTCCGTGATTATCACTTAGGCGGGCTGATTCTCTTTGGCGGAGAACCCTTGGAGACAGCCTATTTTACCAATCATTTCCAGCAGCTGGCTGATGTTCCGCTTCTTATTGCCTCTGACCTGGAAAGGGGAACGGGCAATCAGGTGACCGGGGCGACTCTGTTTCCGCCGCTTATGGCTCTGGGCGCCACCGGTTCGGAACAACTGGCCTATGAGATGGGCCGGATTACCGCTATCGAGGGCCGGGCTCTGGGCATTCATATGACTTATGCCCCGGTGGTGGATGTTAATATTAACCCGGATAATCCGATTATTAACGTCAGATCAGCCGGCGAAGACCCGGAGCAAGTTGCCCGTCTGACCGGAGCTTTTATTCGCGGCTGCCAGTCAAAGGGGATGATAGCCACTGCCAAACATTTCCCCGGTCATGGTGATACTGACCAGGATTCGCACAGCCTGCTGCCGGTCATCAAGGCCGACCTTGACCGGCTCGAAAAAGTTGAGCTTTATCCATTTCAAAAGGCTATAGACCAGGGAGTCGAAGCCATCATGACCGCCCACCTCTATGTGCCAGCTCTTGAACCAGAACCAGGCTTGCCGGCCACTTTATCGCCGCTGATTCTAAGTGATTTGCTCAGAAATAAGATGGGTTTTAAAGGTCTCATTGTCACCGATGCTATCGAGATGGCTGGCATCATGCGTTATTTTAGTCAGGAAGAAGCCTCCCTCCGGGCTCTTAAGTCTGGAGTTGATCTCCTTCTTCTCCCGCCCGAGCCCGTCAAGGTCATCAATTATTTGAAACAAGCTGTGGGGAAAGGCGATTTGCCCTTGAGCCGGGTGGAAGAATCGGTGCGGCGGGTGCTGGCGGCTAAAGCCAGGCTGGGACTCAACCGCAGCTCGCAGGTTTCACTTGACGATTTGCCGCTGATTCTTGGGCGGCCAGAGTTTAAAGAAACTGCCTGGAAGACTTTTGAGTCAGCCATTACTTTAGTCAAAAATGAGAATAATCTTCTGCCAGTTCGGCCCGGAAAGAAAATGGTTATTCTTTCTTTAAGCAGTGATCCAGGTGATTTTTATGCCGGCAGAAGGTTAGCTGCTGCTCTGACTGAAAGATTTCCTGCTGCTCAGACTTTTTATGCTGATGGGGATACCGGGCAGGAAAAATTAGAAGAGGCTTTGACTGCTTCTCTTCAGGCTGAGGTGGTCATAGCTGCTCTCTTTTCCAACCTCCAGGCCGGTAAGGGGAGTGTTGATCTGGTGCCAGGGCAGATTGAGCTTCTCCGGAAAATCAAGGAAGCTGGCCGGCCGGTGGTGGCTCTGTCTTTTGGCAGTCCTTATTTTATACGCCATTTGCCCCAGGTTGATAGTTATCTCTGCCTGTACCGCAACACGCCTGAAACCCAGGAACTGGCGGCTATGGCTCTCGCCGGAGAGATCCGTCTTTCTGGCCGGCTGCCTGTTTCCATCCCTGGCCTTTACCAGCGGGGAGAAGGACTTGACCTGGAAAAGATAAATAAACAGGAGGAAAGATGAAATATAAAAACTTTGGCCAGACTGGACTGAAAATATCAGAATTATGTTTTGGAACAATGTCTTTTGGAGCTGAAGCCGACGAGAAGACTTCAGCGGAAATGCTGGCTGTCTGCCGGGATGAGGGCCTTAATATCTTTGATTGTGCTGACCTCTATGCCCGCGGACAGGCAGAAGAAATACTGGGCCGGCTGATTAAAGATTGCCGGGAAGAAGTCATCCTCACCAGCAAAGTTTATTTCCCGACCGGGCCTGATCAGAATGCCATGGGAGCCAACCGGCGCCATATCATGTATGCAGTCGAAGGCAGTCTCCGGCGGCTGCAAACTGACCGGCTGGATATCTATTTTATTCACCGTTTTGATGATATCACTCCGCTCGAAGAGACCCTCCGGGCGCTCGATGACCTGGTCCACCAGGGAAAAGTTGTTTATTTGGGTTTGAGCAACATGGCTGCCTGGCAGATAGAAAAAGCTATCGGGGTTTCAGCCCTTTACAGCCTGGCTCCGGTGGCCTGTATTCAGCCGATGTATAATCTGATCAAGCGCCAGGCCGAAGTGGAAATTTTGCCCATGGCTGAAGCTGAAAAACTCGGTGTCCTGCCCTATAGCCCGCTGGCCGGTGGCCTGCTCTCCGGCAAATACGGGAAAAATAAGCGTCCCGCTTCTGGCCGTCTGGTCGAAAATAAAATTTATAAAACGAGATATCAGGATGAGCAGGCCTTCGAGGTAGCTGAAAGGTTTACAGAGTTCGCCCGGGAGTGTGGTTATAATCCGGTCAGCCTGGCCGTGGCCTGGGTGGGCAGTCATCCGGTCGTCAGCGCTCCGATTATTGGGGCCAGAAATGTCAACCAATTGAAGGATATTTTAGCTGCTACGGAAATAAATATGACCCCAGAACTCCGCCAGCAAATCTCAAATTTATCTCCAGAACCAGCTCCGGCCACTGACCGCAGCGAAGAAAAGACCGACGTTCATTTTCCGATCAGAAAATAAGCATCTATTTATTTTTTATTTTTCTGCTTTTTGATTTCTACTTTCTGACCCTGGCTTCCGCCCAATCGGCCAGGTCGGAACGCGGTCCGTCTCCGCCATCTTCGGTTACCAGGCGGAGTTCCTTGACTCCGCTGATATTGACTCTGACCTTTCTGGCTGGAGCCCGGCCCTTAACGAGCCCGCTTTTCCAGAGAAGCTTAGTATCGCCAAAGATCTTAAATTCAACCGAACCTCGACCACCGGAGGCGGCATCCAGTCCGACTTCGCTTTCAAAGGTTTTAAATATTCCGCCCAGGTCGAAGACGACTTCTGACCTGGCGTTAGTTCCAATTCCAGAGCGGTAGGGCCGGTCACCAATTTTAAGCGGGGTTCCGGCAGCGGAGCGGTTCATTCTGGGAGAACCCCAGTCTGAGACCAGATATTCAGGTTCAAGATCAGATAAATAGACCTCTGCCGGCAGGACAGCCGACAGTCTCAATTGAAGCGAAGCGGCTTTCTCACTGGTTGAACCATCCAGCCAGGCTCCTTTGACTTCAACCAGATAGTCCTCATCCGGATTGAGTCCGCTCAACTCGCCGCGGTTAACCGGTGTGTAAAGATAGGGCTGGCCATTAAGATAAATAAAATAACCGGCATTAAGATAATAAAGCGGCTGCCAGTCGAGCCTGACTTTATTCAAGCTCCTGATTTCAGCCTTCAGTCCGGCCGGCGTCCTGGCTGGATAATTATAAACATCACCCGCTTCAAAATAGACTTCCCATGAAACAGTGTCATTTGACTGGCTGCTGAGAGTTACCGTTGCCCAGCCATCATGATTTTCTAAACTGAAATTATAACCGGGGGCTTCGACTCTTTTTATTCTGAGATAGCGTTCATTCCTCGGGAAGGCAAACCTTAATTCATAGGGATCACCTTTAATCACCCGGCTCTGGCCCCTGATCACCCTGTTTTCAGGTTCATAGGCGAGTGACTCCAGCTCTACCCAGCCCTGAGTGATATGACGGGAGGTTGAAATGAGCTGGGGCTGGCCGTTGTCTTTGACTAAAGTTAAAACCCTCACTCCGGCTGGCGGGATGGTCACATAGATGCCTTTCTCCACACAGCCTAAATAGTCCTTGTTCCAGAAATCATAAATATGGTAACGGGCGTTATCTTCGAGACCGAGGTCGGCCCATTTGACTTCCAGCCCCTGACTTTGAGTCTGATCATAGTTGAAGCAGCCGACCACATCATATTGACGGCCAAGGTGATTGATTTTGAGGTCCCAGATTTTCTTGAAGCGGCTGGCAGGAAATAAATCAAGCGGTCTGATATCCACCGCCGGATAGGCCCGCTTGAGAATTTCCACCCGGTCAGCCGGTAAATCATACATCCGGTCAGAAGCCATCAAAGCCTGGCCGGTTAAGCCCTGCAGGCTGGCCCAGGCTCTGGCCATGTCCTGGGTCAGGGGATAGCGGACCAGCATCACATCCGGGTCGGAGTACCAGACGATATTATGAAGGAAATAGTATTTCATGGTGGCTTCGGCCGCCACTTGAAACCCTTCCCAGGCAGGAACAATATCTCCGCCGGTTCGGGAACCATTAAAAATACCGGCTCCTTCTAAAGGAGTTCCCCAGCAGCCAAGAAGAAAACGGTTGGGGCCGATAGCCTGCCTGATGGTTTCCAGAGTCCGGCGGTAAAGCTGTTCAGGATCACCAGGAGAGGCCATGAACTGCTGCTTTTGACGATACTCATCAACGACAATCGGCTGGCCATCGATTTTAAAATACTCAAAGCCCCAGTCAGCAGAAAGTTTGGTAAACAGCTCAGTTAAATAGCTCAGAGCTTCGGGTTTGGAAGGATCAAGCAAGAATTTACCTTCCCAGGTGGAAGAAGGGGACTGGCCGTCCGGGGTCAACAGGAAGGCCCGGCTGGCCTTAACCACTTCTTCATTGCTCTGGCCGTGAGGAGCCAGCCACAGACCCGGGACCAGTCCCTGGCCTTTGATAAATCTGGCTAAGCTGTCCAGCCCTTTGGAGAAACGCTGGTTGACGTTTGACCAGTCACGATAATCAACCGGACTGCCCTGGCCGCGACCCTGCCAACCATCATCAAGTTGACAGTACTTCAGACCATAATCTTTGAGATTTCTGGCCAGCCAGACGGCATTTTTTTCTACTTCTTCCTGGTTAACTTCCCCGTAATAATAGTACCAGGTACACCAGCCCGAAGGCGGCAGCGGAAAAATACTTTTATCGAGAGGCCGGTAAAATTTTATTCCGAGCTTAGTTTTGAAATAATCATTTATTTCCTGCCCGTTGTTGAGAACAATTCTATCTTCTACCGGGTAAAAAGTACCGTCGGCCAGCGGTGTCTTTATATCACCCAGGGTCATGACCAGGACTTCTTTATTGGCCCCATCAGCAATTCGAGCTGGCAGCCGGTCTGGAATTTTAGTAGCAACTTGAGTCACGGTGGTTGCGGCCGGTTGCTTCTTCCCGCCGCAGCTTATACTTAACCAGCTTGATAGAAGGAGAAGAACAAAAAACAACAACCAGCTGACGTTTTTTCTAACCTGGGGCCGAGTCAAATAACTTTTCATCCTGAACTCCTGAACTTTTTAGTTTGTTTAAGATTATAGCTTATAGCACAAGAAGAGAGGAAAAAGGAAATTAATCTGGAACCAGACAGGAGTCAGGAGCTGAATTAATCAGGCATGGCCAGGTCAAGAATGGCACAGGAGCCCATGGCTGGGTCATCCTTTTCTCTAACCGAAAGGAGCAGGCTATCGGGGCTCGGCTCCAGCCAGCCCTGGAATCCGGCCCGGCCATTGATAATTATCTTTACTGGTTGAGTGAAATCAATTAAGGTTTCATCCAGGTAAAGTCTCAGAGCTTTTATATTTCTGGTTACCAGGTTGATGTCATTATGCTTGACCTCAGCCTCAACTTCGGCCGGCAGGCTTTTGTAGTCGGTGACTTTGATCCAGTAACTTTGTAGATATTGGGGATCAGTCAGGATCATTTTGATCCTGGCCGGGAAAGGATTCCGGACACTCCGGTCGAAAATGCCGGTAATCAGGTGGATGATATCGGCCGGGTCAATGTTATGCTTTTTCTCCTCGAAGGTTTTAAAATAGACCTCAATATCATTCTTTTTCAAATAGTCAAAAGCCTTTTTGTCCCCTTCTGGAGTAATATTGTCATCGGCCAGACCATGGGCCATCAGAACTTCACTGTTCAATAAATTGCCCAGCTTGCTCAGATCCGAATTGAGATCAAAGTTGTTTGGCTCTACCATCGGGAAACCCATATTCTCGGCCAGGGCCGCTAAGCGGTCAGGGAAAGTAGTGGCATAGTAAATTGTTCCTATCCCGCCGTTGGAACTGCCGGCCAGATAGATCCGGTTGGTATCAAGGCTGTAAGAATTGAACACCTGCCGCCAGGTCCTTTTGACCGCTGTTTCTACCTCTTTATCCCACCAGTGACCGAAAGCCTGAGGAACAAGAAGAATATACCTGGAAAGATGGTTATCCAGTTTAAGGGCGCTATAAAAAGAAAGAAGGGACAGATCTCCACGGCCTTCTCCCATGCCAAGATAGATGACCAGGGGAAAGTTTTCAGCCGGATCATAATCATCAGGGAGATAGAGATAATAGGGCCTCTTCAGGTCTTCGTCTGAATCAGACAAAAAGAATTTAAAGAAGCCGTTTAACCTTTGGCCATCAGGTTTTAAGAAATTAACCAGACGGCGCAGCTTTTCTACCGGGAGATTCTTGAGTTCAGGCGGTATCTCCGGACCAGAATTATAAAACCAGTCTCTGAGGGTGGAGTAAAGCTGGCGGTCTTCATCGGCCAGAACATAATTACTTTTCTGCAGGAAAGCTTGAGCCCTCTCCTTAAGATAACTGTCTGAGCTGGTCAGCAGCTCCTGCATCGGGCCACTATCTCCACCATAAAGATAAAGGGCTTTGGCCAGGTTAAACCTGACTTCCGGATTTTTGGTCTTGAGGTAAGGTTTAAGATTAAGACTTGGTGGCAGGCCTCTCAGAGCGCAGGCCGAAGCAGCCAGAATTTCGAGCTCGGTGTCTTTCGATTCGAGCAGCTCCTGAACGAGGTCAGTCGAGATAGGCAGGTTGTTATCAGTTAAAGCCGCTTTAAGCACTGCCACTTTGATTTCAGGGTCTTTATAGAGTTCGGTTAATTGATTTTTCTGAACACCGGCCAGAAGGAGGCTGAACTTTTCTTCCCGGTTCTGGCCAGCGGCAGAATAGTGGACGGTGTACTCCAGCTTATCGGGAACTCCCAGTTGCTTATTTATCAGGTAAATGATCAGGCCGGCCGGATGGAGGCCGGTAAAGTAGTAAAGATCATAAGGCGGCCGGCTCGTTTCACCCAGATAATTGACCTTAACTCCTGCTTCTCCCTCGACCTCATAGGCCTGGCCGTTTTCCAGCTGTCCTTCAGGCAGTTCGAAGATTTGAGACATGGAATTATTAACGAAGGAAAACGATTGAATAAAATTATAGGAGCCGTCAAGGATTTTTCCCCGGTCATTTGTGGAAAAATTCCAGATATAAACCGGGCTGGCCTGCTCATAGGGGAGAAGAATATTTCTGGCTTCCTCCTGGCCCAGGATTGCTTCCAGCTCTTTTTTTCCATAAATGTCTTTGCTCTTCAGGTTGTACTGGGTAACAAGGTTTGTCCTGCCTCCATCCCGGCTGGTAACGGCTGTCTTAACCAGCCAGACCAGACTCACTCTAAATTTAGCAGCCGGATTGTCCACCAAGGTGATCTGGAAATCAAGGTTCTGCAAGTAGGTCATAACTTGACCTGGCTCAAGATTATAGCGAATGGAAACTGACCTGGAAGAGGTGGTTTCTGGCCCCCTGGCCAGGGCGGCACCGCCCAGGGAGATAAAAAATAACAGGCCCAGGAGGAGTGCCCTCTTGACCAGGCGAGAAGGATAGGATTTTAAAGAAGGATGGAACTTTAATCTTTTTCTTCTGATGGCCATAATATCCAGCCTTTCAGAGCCTTGGATGAAGGGTAAAACCAAAAAGCAATCTATAAAGTCAAGCTCAAAAGAACCTCTAAATTTCTCCTGAGATAATTGTGACGAGAATTGTTCCAAATTCTTCCTGACCGGCAGGTCAGAAAACTGTTGTTGACGCAATTTTGAGCCTTTTATAGGATAGGGAAGAACTTTATAGGAACTGGAGATAGTAATGAAACCAAAGCCTTGCTTCTGGAACTTAGCCGTCCTGGTTTTAAGCCTGGGTTTACTGGCGATGGCCTGTCAGCGGCCGGATGAACCGGCTATCTCGGAAGAAAAAGTCGGTGAAATAACAGCTGAGGGTCAGGTCGTGCCAGTTAATCAAACCGTTTCTCCTTATGGCTCAGACCTGCCATTGCCGTCTCTGAGGCCTCAGGGGCTGGCCATTTCTCCCGATGGCCGGCTGGTGGCAGTCTCTGGCAAAACCAGTGAGCTGATTATCATTGACCCGGACGATTTAAAAATCAGGCAAAAAGTTAATTTGCCGGCTGAAGGGCAAACTGAACCTCCGGCCGGAGCGGCCTCGGCCAACATACTTGAACCTGATAAAAGGGGTCAGCTTAGTTATAATGGCCTGATTTTCTCTCCTGATGGACATTATATTTATCTCAGCAATGTCAATGGAAGTATCAAGGTTTTTTCGGTGGACCAGAATGGCCTGGTCAAGCCGTTTAAGACTATTGTTCTGCCACCGGCCGGTGCTCCCAGAAGGAAAGAAGAAATTCCAGCTGGCTTAGCTCTCAGTCAGGACGGCCAGAAGCTTTATGTTTGCGGCAATCTATCCAACACTCTCCTCGAAATTGAGGCCAGAAGCGGTGAAACTTTAAGACAGCTGCCAGTCGGTGTGGCTCCTTATGAGGTTATTCTCCTCGGGCCAAAAGCTTATGTCAGCAACTGGGGCGGTGGACGCCCTGGCCCGGGGGATACAGTTGGCCCGGCCGGCCGTGGGACTGTGGTTAAAGTTGATCAGGAAAAATTTTTCGCCTGTGAAGGCTCGGTTTCTGTCATTGATCTGGCCTCCGGTCAGATGGTCAAAGAAATCATAACCGGATTACATGCTTCCGATCTGGCCCTGTCTCCTGACCAGAAATATATAGTCTGTGCCAATGCCGCCGCTGATAACCTCAGTGTCATAGATACGGCCAGGGATCAGGTGGTTGAGACGATCTGGGTTAAAAGAAGCCCGGCTGATTTATTCGGGGCTTCACCCAACGCCCTTTGCTTTTCGCCTGACGGCCGGTGGCTCTATGTAGCCAATGGTACTCAGAATGCAGTGGCGGTGGTTGATTTTAGACCGGGCAAGAAAAAATCCCGCCTGGCTGGCCTGATTCCCGCTGGCTGGTTTCCGGGAGTCGTAGCCTGGGACAAACAGCGCGGTCAGCTCTGGGTGGCCAATATTAAAGGGCTGGCCGACCGCCCGCAGACCGATGAAAAGACCGGGATGACAGGGTTTAACAGCCACCAGTACACGGGTTCAGTCTCAGTTTTTAAACCGCCAGCCAAAAAACAATTAAAGTCATTGACCTCCCGGGTTCTGGCCGGTTTTCACCGGGAAAGAATCAAAGAGGCTTTAAAAGGACCACGGACCGGAGTGAGACCAGTGCCGGTACCGGAAAGAATTGGCGAACCTTCTTTAATTAAACACGTAGTTTATATCATTAAAGAAAACAGAAGTTATGACCAGATTCTGGGCGATGTGGGTGAAGGCAATGGTAATCCGTCTCTTTGCCTCTTTGGTGAAGAGGTTACGCCCAATCAGCATAAATTGGTCCGGGAATTCGTTCTTCTGGACAATACTTACTGCAGCGGAATTCTGAGCGCTGATGGGCACCAGTGGTCAACGACAGCCTTTGGGACTGATTATCTTGAAAAATCTTTTGCCGGCTGGCCACGCAGTTACCCAGATGGCATGGGAGAAGATGAAGTTGATGCCTTAGCCTATGCCCCGACTGGTTTTATCTGGGATAATTGCCGGCGGCACGGGCTAACTATCTGGAATTTTGGTGAATTTACCGGACCGGACTGCGGCTGGAAAGATCCGGCCAGGGCCGGGGCGCCCGGCTGGAAGGATTTCTGGGAAGAATATCTCTACCAAAAAGGGGAAGTGATCATAGGCAGTAAACCCAGCCTGCCCTCTATTGAAGCCTTTACCTCCCGTGATTACGTCGGCTGGAACCTGGATGTGCCCGATGTCTGGAGAGCCAGATACATCAAGGGTCAGGTAAAAAAATGGGAGGAGAAAGGCGAGATGCCATCGCTCGTCCTCATTTGCCTGCCAGGAGATCATACCAGCGGAACCAGGGCTGGCTGGCCGACACCCAGGGCGGCCGTGGCCGATAATGATCTGGCTTTCGGTCAGATTATTGAGGCTTTAAGCCACAGCAATTTCTGGCGCGAAATGGTCATTATGGCCATTGAAGATGACCCTCAAAATGGCTTTGATCATATCAGCGGTTACCGGACGACGGCTTATTTAGCCGGCCCCTATGTCAAAAGAGGCGAAGTTATTAAGACTAATTACAATACCACCAGTCTCCTCCGGACAATTGAACAGATTCTCGGCCTGACGCCGATGAATCAGTTTGATGCGGCGGCCAGTCCTATGTTTGACTGCTTTACCAGCCAGGCTGATTTCCGGCCGTTTATGCCTGTGGCCAACCGGATTCCGCTGGATGAGCTCAATCCCCGGCCGGAGGACATCCAGAATCAACTGCTTAAAAAAAATGCCCTGGTTTCTGCCCGGTTAAATTTCAAAATAATAGATGCTTGCCCGGAAACTGTCCTGAATAAAATTATCTGGCATTCAGTCAAAGGGCCTGAGGTGCCTTATCCGGATTGGGCGGTGACCTTAGAACAGGCAGATGATGACTGAAAAAGTGGAGAGGCGCGGCCGGATGCGGTCAACCTGAGTTGACTGATCTTAATGGCAATCAAGCTCAAAATGGTTTAAAGTTAAATTAACCGGAAGGAAAATAGCTTAAGGAAAGCCTGAGGAAGAAGGAGGGCAAGATGAAAAAAATCTTGACTCTGGTTATGGTCAACTTTTTAATACTGGTCCTGGCGGGCAATCTGGGCGGAATGACAGTTGGCCTTAAAGGCGGGTTTAATCTGACCAGCCTCAAGGTCGGTCCGGCCATGCCTGATCTGCCTCAGTTTAAGAACCGCTTCAGCTTTACGGGCGGGATCTTTGTTTCGTTTGATCTGGGACCTTTAGCTATCCAGCCAGAGGTTCTCTATGCGCCTTATGGAACGAAATTTGATCTTTATATTGATGATCTTCCATACCGGGCCCAATACCAGTTTGATTATCTCGAAGGGCTTCTCCTTTTGAAATGGAGGGTGGTTAAAATCGGGCCGGTGAAGCCGGTCATTATGGCTGGTCCTTCTTTTGGTTTTCTGACCAGAGCTAAAGCTGTTCTCAACCCGGCGGCCGGCGGAGAGGGCGAATCAATTGATCTAAAAGATATGTACAAAAAAACCGAAATCGGCCTGACCATGGGCGCCGGAATCGAAACTAAAATCAAGAAGTTTAAACTATCAATCGAAGGCCGCTATCACCTCGGGCTGACCAATATTGCCACCTCCAGCTTTGAAGGTGAATCCATAAAAAACAATGGCCTGGCGGTGTTATTAGGTTTAGGCTTTTAGTCTGTTGGCTGCTAACGAAGCCACAGCCATCCTAAAATTATCACCGGCAGAAAAGGTTAGAAAAGAACAATCGCTTCAATAGATGGGAACTGGGGTGAGTGAGGGGAATCGAACCCCCAACCACTGGATCCACAGTCCAGTGCTCTAACCGTTGAGCTACACTCACCACCGGAAGGATTAGAATTTTCTCATCAAACAAGAAAGTTGTCAATAAGCAGGAGTTAAGATTGACTGTTCCTGGCTTTGAACTTTGACAATATTAATTCAGCTTTATTCTTTTTGCTCTTCAATCAGGTCAAGGACTTCTTCTGAATCACGCCATTTTTCTCTTACTCTGACGCTTAACTCGAGGAAGACCCGGCTTTCCAGAATGTCTTCTATTTCTTTTCGAGCCTGGGTGCCGATGGTCTTGATCATTCCGCCCTGGCGCCCGATGATAATACCCTTGTGATTTTCCCTTTCGACCAGGATATCGGCTTTGATCCTGGTCAGAGGCTGGTTCCCTGATGAACTTGGTCCGGAACTTTCTTCCCCCTCCAGAGCGCTATCCGCCGCCTGAGGCCGCTCAATCGAGCGGATGACCACAGCGGTAGTATAGGGCAATTCTTCTTCCACCAGATTTAAGATTTTCTCTCTGATTATTTCTGACAGCAGGAATCTTTCTGATTGATCGGTTATCTCTTCATCCGAGTATATTTTTTCGGCCTGCGGTAAATAGTCATAGATTAAGTTTTCCAGGAGGTCAAGATTGTCGCCCTTAAGAGCCGAGATGGGAATGATTTCACGAAAAGGGAAAAGATCTTTGTATTTATCAATGACGGGCAATAGTCTATCCTTTTTAACCAGGTCAATCTTGTTAATCAAGAGAAAAACCGGCGTCTTGACCTTTTTCAAGATTTCGAGGACATATCTATCGCCCTGGCCGAATTTTTTATTGGCTTCGATCAGGAGCAGAATCAGATCAGCTGTTTCCAGCGAAGAATAAACATAATTCATCATTCTTCTGTTCATCAGATGCAAAGGCTTATGAATACCGGGATTATCAACAAAAATAATCTGACCGCGGCTGGTAGTCTTAATCCCCAGCAAACTGATTCTGGTGGTCTGAGGCTTATTGGAAACGATGGCAATTTTCTGGCCGATCAGGGTATTAAGCAGGGTTGATTTGCCGCTATTTGGTCTTCCAACCAGAGCTACATAACCGGTCCGAAACTGGCTCTTTTTCTCTTTTTTTCTGGCTGGCATGCCTGCTTACTCCTTCTGATCAGTTCCGTTTTGAGCCCCAGAGGGGTTTCTGGTCAGCCGGACTCTTTTAATACTCTTGTCATTAACTTCCAGGACTTCAAAATTGAATTCGCCTATTTTCACTTTTTCTCCCGGCCGGGGCAGCCGCCCCAGACATTGATTGAGCAGGCCGTTGACTGTCAGATAATTGTCTTCAGCCAGATCTGCCTTCAAAATCTCTTCCAGGTCTTCTATTTCAGTTTCACCCCCGACGAGATAGGAGTCAGGCTTCTCAACGATAATCTGTGGTTCTTCAATATCATATTCATCCTGGATATCTCCGACAATCTCCTCCAGAAGATCTTCCATTGTTACCAGGCCGGCTACGCCGCCGTATTCATCAACGACCATGGCTATTTTTTGCCTGACCTTTTTAAATTCTTTGAGCAGGTCTTTGACCTGCATCGTTTCCGGTACAAACATCACCTGCCTGACCAGAAAATCAATCTGGCGACCGGCCTGCTGTCCGTCAGTATATTCCAGCAGATCCTTGGCTATGACCATGCCTTCGATATTATCAAGACGGTCTTTATAGACAGGAATTCTGGAATATTTTTCCCGGACGATCAGCTCTTTTAGCTCCCGGATGGTTGTTCCCCGCTCAATGGCTATAATTTTTGTCCGGGGGGTCATGATTTCCCGGACAGTCCGGTCTCCGAATTCGACCACTCCTCGCAGGAGTTCATTCTGATCTTTTTCAATGATGCCTTCCTCGGTGGCTTCATCAATGAAAGTGTCTATCTCTTGATCAGAAGTTTCATGGCTACGATCAGCCGCCTGCCTCAGTTCTTCCTTTTTCAACCAGAAGCGAGGCAGGATCAGGGCCGGAGTCAGCAGCCAGATGAGACCACGTAAGGCCGGCAAAAAAATACCAAGGCCGTGTTCCTTTACCAGATAGAAGGCCAGCCGTGGCAAATAATCAAAAAGAATCAAATAACCGGCGGCCAGACCGAGAAAAAGCCACAAGGGCCAGAGACTAACTTTTGGCCAGAGAAGATAAACATAAACTATAAAAGCCAGAAAGAAAAACATCCGGGCATAATCAACGGCGATTTTCAGTTCATCGTAATGATCAAGGACCTTTTGTTTGGTTTCGGTCTTGACCTGGCCAAGCAGGCGGGAAAAACCGAGGCGGGAGTAATAGGAGACAATAATGTAAAAGAGAGACAGAAGAAAACAAAGCAAGGCGCTGAGCAGAAGGCCAGCCAGTTCCAGAGGAGGTGGTCTCATCTGGTCACCCGCCTTTGGCCTGGTTCTGGCTTATAATTTTTTAGCAGCTGTAACCTGACCTTTTCATCTTCTTCTTCCAGACCGGCCCCATGTTCAAAGCCCAGCAGATGGAGATAACCATGAATAGCCAGGATCTCCAGCTCGCGGCTGAGTGAATGGCCCTGCTGTTTGGCCTGACGGCTGGCAACTTGCGGACAGATAATGATATCGCCTAAATAATACTGGCCGTCCGGTCCCTGTTCATTCATGGTAAAGCTCAGCACATCAGTTGGCTTGTCCTGATGCCGGTATTTCCGGTTAAGCTGGCGCATAGTCTGCGGACCCACAAGACTGACGGCTACCTCTGCCCGCTGCCTTTTATATTTCAGGCTTAACCTCTCCAGCAGGTCTTTAATTCTTTTTCGAGGTAGCGGTCTTTTCTTCAGCTGGTTTATTATTATGACCATTGTTTTTTTTCACTTCTTCTTTTTTATCTTTATCGGTTTTTTCAGCTTTTTTTTCGAAATCAAAGCCCGGGTAGGTTGGGCGTGGATGATAAATAGCATAAAGAGTAGTCAGGTAAGAATTGGCAATCGCGTGTAAATCCTTGAGAGAAAAACCGCATTCATCCAGCTGGCCATCCTGAAGGTGAGCATTGAAAATCTCGGTAATGACCCGCTTGAGGTTTTCTCTGGTTGGAGATTTAAGGCTTCTGGCCGCGGCCTCCACCGAATCGGCCAGCAGGATCAGGCCGGCTTCTTTGCTTTTGGGCAGAGGGCCTGGATAACGGAAATCCTCGGCCTCGATTTTATGCAGCTCAGGATCATATTTTTCTTTGGCTTTATGAAAGAAATAGCGGACAACTGAGGTCCCGTGGTGCTGGGCAATAAGATCAATAATCCTCCTGGGCAATCTGAGTTTCCTGGCCATTTCCACTCCGTCCCGGACATGATTGATGATGACCAGGGTGCTGAGCGACGGAGTCAGCTCGCGGTGAATATCATAACCAGGAGTCTGATTTTCGCTGAAGTATTCAGGCCGTTTCAGTTTGCCGAGATCATGGTAAAGCCCGCCAGCTCTGACCAGAACTGAATCTGCTTTGATGATTTCCGCTGCCTTTTCAGCCAGAGTAGCTACAATCAGAGAATGATGATAAGTGCCTGGAGCCTCCAGAGCTAAACGGCGGAAAATGGGCAGGTCGGAATTGCTGAGTTCAAACAGCTTGGAGGGCGTTAGAAAGCCAAAAATACTTTCAAAGACCGGCATTAGAACATAAGCAATAGCGGCGCTGAGTAATCCGCCAACAAGGGCGCTTACTATTTCTGTGCCTAAAAAGGAAAGATTCTCAAAGCTCTGTTTGATCAGATGGAAGATTAAGACCAGGATGATCTGGAAAGGAGCCAGGATCATCAACCCGGTTTTTAAGACAGAACTGCGGCTCTGCGGGAAAAAGTACTTGAGGCCATAAATAATGGAGACTCCGCCCAGAAGAATGAAGATAATTAAGAAATAATCGCCGTTAAGCAGATAACCGGTAAGCAGGCTATTAATAACACAATAGACGACAGCTGTCTCGGCTGAAGCGGCCAGGGTAATGAGAAAGGCACCAAATTGCAGCGGGTAAGCAAAGACCAGGGCTTCTTTTTCCAGGGTAACAAGGGCTGCCGAAGTGCTTAAGGCTTCAGCCAGGAAAAGACTGGCTTTGGTGGCCAGAAAACTCAGAAAAAGGGTCAAGCCCATCATGACTAAGATGGATAGTTTTTTTTCAGCTCTTGAGGCTGTCTGGATGACCAGCCAGATAAAATAGAAAAAGATAAAGTATAAAATAGCCAGGCCAGAGAAATTAAACAGCCAGTTAGGCCGCTGGCTGATTTCCTGATTAATCAGCATAATTTGCTTGAGGCTTTCTGAGGTTACCTCATCGCCTTTTCTGATAATGACCTTGCCTTTTTTGATAGTATAAAAGACAGGTTCAACTGAATTTCTAATTTTGAGTTTTCTGGCTTCAGTTTCGGTCTGATCATAACTGATAGTCGGGGAGAGAAAGGCCGGCAGCCAGGATTGAAGAATAAGCTTGGTTCGGGCCGGCAATTCCAGGGCTTCAATTTCAGACAGGAGTTGCTGTCTGGCTTCTTTCAGATCAATAATCTCTCCCGCTTTTAACAATCTTTCTTCCTGGCCTTTAATAACCAGGAGTCCGGTTTCTAACTCGCCGTGGTTCATCAATTCACGTGACAGGACAATCTCCTGGTTCAGGATAGAAGCCATGATCTGCGTGGAAAGATTTTCCAGCTCAACCGGGAACTTTAACTTGAGCAGCTGATCAAGCGCCTGCTGGTCAAGGTCAATAGCCAGGTTTTCTGACAGGGATGCCTGTAAATTCTGAACGGTGCCGGGCGCCTGACCGGCGGCTGCTGCCCGCCCGAGGGCAAACATCTGCCTTATTTTTTCCTGGACACTGGAGATAATTCTCTGATTGTAAAAATAAACAGGCGGGACTAAACCTTCAGCCTGACTTCTTCTTTTTTCAGTGGCCTGCACATCCTCAATAGTAAGTTCAAGCGGAGAGGTAATATCCTTAGCGGCAATTTCCCCGACCCCGGGTAAAGGCAAAGGCCTGGCCGGGAAAAAAGAAATGACAAAGGACAGCAAAAGGGAAAAAATAGCTATATAAAAAAATGGGCTGGAGACGGTCTTTTTAAGCCAGGAAAGTTTTTCTTTGAGGCCAGGTGGAGTCTTTTTCCGGAAAGGTATAATTTCATCGCTCTTAAACAGGCGGAACTGGCGAAACTGAATAATTTTCATCTGATTTTATAATTAAAGTGATTGAGCTTCTGACCTGGCATAGGCCTTGATGATCCTGGCCACTAAGGGGTGACGGACCACATCTTTCTCGGTAAAGTAAACGAAAGCAATCTCCTTAATCGAAGACAGGACTTTAATGGCTTGCAGCACACCCGATTTCCTGGGCTGAGGCAGATCGATCTGGGTGATATCAGCTGTTACCACCAGTTTGGAATCAAACCCCAGCCTGGTCAGAATCATTTTCATCTGTTCGCGGCTGGTATTTTGAGCTTCGTCCAGAATGACAAAAGCATTGTTCAAGGTGCGCCCTCTCATATAAGCTAAAGGGGCAATCTCAATAACGCCTTTTTCGATCAGACGGTTGGCCTGTTCATAGGAGGTCAGATCAAATAAGGCATCATATAGCGGCCTCAGGTAAGGATTAACTTTTTGAAACATATCACCAGGCAAAAAGCCAAGCTTTTCCCCGGCTTCAACCGCCGGCCTGGTCAGGATGATGCGGTTAACCTGCTTGCTCTGCAAATAGGACAGGGCTAAAGCCATGGCCAGATAAGTTTTACCGGTACCGGCTGGACCAATGCCAAAGACCAGGTCATAGTCTTTGATTGCTTCCATATAATCTTTCTGGTTCAGGCTCTTGGGAGCAACAGATTTCCGCTGAAGGCAGAGAGACTCAGCTGGAGCATAATCTTCGAGTTGTCCGTGATTTTCTTCCATGAAGTCAAGAGCTATCTGAAAATCATCTTCTCTTAAATGAAAACCTTTGTCTTCGAGCTCCTGCAGCCTATCAAAGAACTTTCTGGCCAGCTTGACTTTTTCCGGCGAACCTTCAAGAATCAGCTTATCACCCCGCAGCGACAGGTTCAGGCCCAGCCGGCTTTCGAGGCGTTTGAGGCTTTTCTCAAGGCTGCCTGAATAGGAAACTCCCTGAAGAAAATGGCGGGTAATTTTTTCCATTTTAAAAGGCTAATTTTCCTCTTTCCTGTTTTCTACTCATAGAGACAGCTAACAAACTAACCAAAATTAAATCACGCCTGTCAGGTTTTGTCAAGAAAGCCGGCTGGCTCAGGTCCCGGCCTGGCCTCGAGCCTGAATCCAGTTGCAAAAAAGCTCAGTCTGTTATATAAAATTTCCTCAGGAGGAAAAATGGAAAAAGAGTTCACTTCAGTTTCGATTCCAACTTCTCTTTATAAAAAAATAGAAGAAAAAATAAAGGGAACAGACATCAGCTCGGTCTCAAGTTATGTGGCCAGAGTTTTAAGGGAAAATCTGGCTAAGGAAGAAGAAAACAAAGAGGTTTTTACCCCGGAGGAAGAGGAAAAAATCAAGGAAAGGCTAAAAGCTCTCGGCTATATTGACTGAGCAGCGGCTTCCAGCCCCCAAGCTAAACCTTAAGGAGAAATTGATGATTAATCCCCATGGTGGAAAACTAACAAATCGCCTGCTGGAGGAAGGTGAAAAGGAGAAGACTCTGAGCAGTCTTGACCGGTTGCCCTCTCTCACCCTTGATCCCGATCTCATCTCAGATGTGGAGAACATGGCAACCGGTGTCTATTCTCCCTTAGAAGGTTTTTTGACCAGGCCTGATTTTGAAAGTGTCCTCAAAGAGATGAGGCTGGCTAACGACCTGCCCTGGACTATTCCCATTGTTCTTGATACCGACCGCGAAACAGCTGACCGGTTAGAAATCGGACAAAAGGTGGCTTTGCGGTCAGAAGCAGGGCAACCGGTAGCTGTTCTCTATCTTGAGGACAAATATCCCTATGATAAAGAAGAATTTGCTTTGAAGATTTACGGCACGACTGACCTGAAGCATCCGGGGGTAGCCAGATTGTCAGCCATGAAGGACATTCTCCTGGGCGGAAAAGTGGATGTGATTAATCTCCTGCCCACACCTTTCGATAGCTATCGTCTTTCGCCCCGGGAAACCAGGCTTCTTTTCCGGGAGAAGGGCTGGCAGACAGTGGTTGGTTTTCAAACCAGAAATACCCCCCATCTTGGCCATGAATATGTTCAAAAAACCGCTTTGACCTTTACTGACGGCCTGTTCATCAATCCGGTCATCGGCCGGAAAAAAAAGGGAGACTTTAAAGATGAAGTTATCCTGGCCGCCTATGATGAGCTTATCAAGCATTATTACCTTAAGAACCGGGCGGTCATGGCTATCTTGAAGATGGAAATGCGTTATGCCGGCCCGCGTGAGGCTATTCATCATGCCATCATCAGAAAAAATTTTGGCTGCAGCCATATCATTATCGGGCGGGATCATGCCGGCGTCGGCAATTATTACCCCCCTTATGCTGCGCAGGAAATTTTTGAACAGTTTCCGGATCTGGGGATTGTGCCTCTTTTCTTTACCTCTTTCTTTTTCTGCCGGAAATGCCAGTCGGTAGAAAATGAAAAAACCTGCCCCCACGACCGGTCTGAACATCTGGAATTCTCAGGGACGAAAATCAGAGAAATGCTGGTGAAAGGGGAAGTACCGCCGCCTGAACTGATGCGGCCGGAAGTAGCCAGAGTGATTTTATCTTTTAAACAGCCTTTTAATGAATAACCGGTGATTAATGACAGTCAGGAAATGAAAGGTGCCTGAATTGAAAGACAAAAGACTTCTGATTATTGGTCTTGATTGTGCTCCTCCCTCTTTAATCTTTGACCGGGCAGACAAGCTGCCCAATCTGAATCGGCTGATGACTGACGGCGTCTCTGGGCCGCTCAGAAGCTGTGATCCGCCGATTACTATTCCGGCCTGGATGGTTATGGCCACCGGCCGGGATCCAGGCGAACTCGGGTTGTATGGCTTCCGGCATAGAAAAAGTTATGAGTACAACAAAATGTGGATTGCCAACTCGACCGCAGTCAAAGCCAAAACCGTCTGGGATTATTTAGGCGAGCAGGGGAAAAAGAGCATTCTGGTCGGCGTTCCGCCCAGTTATCCCCCGAAGCCGGTCAGGGGTGAACTGATTTCCTGCTTTATAACGCCTTCCAGCGAAAAATCATACACCTATCCGGAAGAACTGAAGGCGGAAATAGAAGAGCATTTTGGTCCTTTCCTGTTTGACGTTGTTTTCCGGACCGAAGACCGCTCCGAGGTTTTAAAAGAAATTTACCAGATGACCGAATATCATTTTCGAGTGGTTGATTATCTTCTTGACCGTCAGGATTGGTCTCTTTTCTGGCTGGTGGAAATCGGCGTGGACCGGATGCACCATGCCTTCTGGAAATTTATGGATAAAAATCATCACCTCTACAAGCCTGGAAATTCTTTTGAATCAGCTATTTATGATTATTATCAATTTCTCGATGAGAAAATCGGGCAGCTCCTGAAGAAGATAGATCAAAACACAGCGGTTCTGGTGGTCTCTGACCATGGAGCCAAGGGGATGAAAGGGGCTTTTTGCGTCAATGACTGGCTAATTGAACAGGGTGACCTGGTGATTTCTGAGCCGCCAGCCCGGGGGCAGAGCGTTGATAATCTTAAAATTGACTGGAAGCGGACCAGAGCCTGGGGCTGGGGCGGTTATTATGCCCGCATCTTCTTAAATGTTGAGGGGCGCGAGCCACAGGGAATTATTAAACCGGAAGATTATGAGACAGTGCGCGATGAGCTGGCCTCTCGCCTTAAAGCTATCCGAGGGCCACGGGGAGAAGAATGGCAGACGGTGGTCATCAAACCTCAGGAGCACTATCCAGTGGTTAATGGCGATTATCCTGATCTTATGGTCTATTTTGATGATTTATACTGGCGGTCGGCCGGGACACTTGGCTATGGTAGTCTTTATCTTGAAGAAAATGATACCGGGCCGGATGACGCTGTTCATGATTATAATGGAATATACATTCTTTATGATCCTGCGTCGCCCGGCGGAAGAAAGAAAGGAGCCAGTATTATTGATATTGCGCCAACGGTCCTTAAATTGCTGGGTGGGCCGGCAGTGCCCGATCTCCAAGGTCAGGCTATAAGCTGATTATTAACTGGCTGGTAAAAATTGATAAAAAATAAAGCAAGAAGATCAACAAAGGAGTAGCTTCATGTGTCAGGAACAAAAAGGTTTTACCCTGTGGTTTACCGGACTGCCCTGCTCGGGCAAGTCAGCCATAGCTGACCGGGTGGCCAGTCTGCTAAGGGAAGATGGTTTAAAAGTTGAACGCCTGGATGGAGATGTTGTTCGCCAGAGCCTTTGCCGGGATCTTGGCTTTTCCCGCCACGACCGCGATGAAAATATCAGACGGGTAACTTTCGTGGCTAAACTTCTGACCAGAAATGGAGTGGCCGTTCTGACTTCCTTTATTTCTCCTTACCGGGAGATAAGAGAAGAAGCCAGGCGGGAGATAGGCGACTTTATTGAAGTTTATGTGAAATGCCCCCTGGAGGTCTGTATGTCCCGCGATGTCAAAGGCATGTATCAAAAAGCCATCAAAGGCGAGATAAAGGAATTTACCGGCATTTCCGATCCCTATGAAGAGCCGCTTCAACCGGAACTGGTCCTCCAGACTGACCGGGAAACACTCGAAGAAAGTGCCAGAAAAGTCCTGGCTTATCTCCACCAGGCGGGTTATCTTGATGAGCACAGATAAGTTTCAGGAATAAAAAATGCCAGAATATAAAAAATATTTGGTCACCGGGGGAGCTGGTTTTATTGGCTCGCATTTAGTTGACGAATTGGTCAGGCGCCAGTACCAGGTCAGAGTTCTTGATGATTTTTCATCCGGCAAAGAAGAAAACCTGGCAGGATTGAGCTCAAAAATAGAAATAATCAGGGGAGATATCAGGAACAAAGACCTCTGCCTTGAAGCGGCGGCCGGGATGGAGGTAATTTTACATCAGGCGGCTTTAGCTTCTGTCCCCAGGTCAATCTCCGAGCCTTTTCTGGCTCATGACATAAATCTAACCGGAACACTGAATCTGCTTCAGGCTGGAGTCAAAGCTGGAGTTAAGAGCTTTGTTTTAGCTTCCTCTTCAGCTGTCTATGGAGATGACGAAGTTTTCCCTAAGAAGGAGGGGAGTGAAGGCAAACCTCTGTCACCTTATGCCGCCCAGAAGCTGGCCTCTGAGAAATACTGCCAGGTCTTCAGCTATCTCTATAATTTTAATGCCGTTTGCCTCCGTTATTTTAATGTTTTCGGGCCCCGCCAGGACCCCGATTCCCAATATGCAGCCGTTATTCCCGTTTTTATCAAACGGATGCTTGGAGGGCAGGCACCCACAATTTTTGGCGATGGCCAGCAAACCCGTGATTTTATCTACGTCGGCAACGTGGTCAAAGCCAACCTGCTGGCTGCTCAGGCTGAACATTTCCGGGGAGAAGCCTTTAATATTGGCTCTTCTGAGAGGCTGACAATCAATTCTTTAGCGACAGAAATTGCCAGCTGCCTGGGACAGACTTTAAAACCTGAATATGCCCCGCCCCGTCCCGGTGATATCAAAGATTCCTATGCCAGTGTCGATAAAGCCAGGAAACTTCTGACCTTTGAGCCGGGCATTGATTTCAAGTCTGGTTTGCGGCTAACAGTTGACTGGTATAAAAAGCAGCCCGCCTGACTATCCTGGCCAGGTTCTGGTTTTTAGCAAATTCTCGGCAGCAATTCTGAGGTGAGGGGCTCGAGCAGGCGCAACCCGCCGGTGGAAGTTTTGAGCAGGGTTTCACCCGGTTGTCCGGTTTTAGTTTGAACCTCGCCGATAATGGCAGCTTTTCTTCCCCGGGGATTAGACCTTAGCCTTTTTAAAATCAATTCTGCTTTTCTGGCCGGGGCGACTATTAAAGCCCGGCCTTCACAGGCTAAGTAGAGGGGATCAATTCCGAGAATTTCCACTGCTCCCTGCAGCCGGGTGGAATAGGGAATTTTGTCTTCTTCTACGAGCAGAGGATAAGAAATTGTCTGAGCCAGTTCAGCCAGGACGGTAGCCAGCCCGCCCCGGGTGATATCTCTCATCCACAGGGCGCCCTGCGTCCAGAGGGGAAGAAGAAAAAGGAGCGGGGCACAATCACTCTTGACCCCGGAAACAAGTGGAAAGTTATTCCTGCTCAGCATAATGGCCAGCCCATGCTCTCCAATCTCTCCGGTGACGAGGATTTTATCACCTGGTTTAATCTTACGGGGCTGCGGCCTGCCCAGCAGGCGCCCGACCCCGGCGGTGTTGATATAGATTTTCCCTCCCTGTCCCTGGGGAACAACTTTGGTATCACCGGTTACGATTTCTACTGAATTTTTCCTGGCTGTCCTTTTTATTGATTGAAGTATTTTCTCCAGCTGTTCGAGCTCAAAACCTTCTTCTATGATCAGGGACAGAGTAAGGTAGGCTGGCCTGGCTCCGGAAACGACCAGATCATTGACCGTCCCGTTGATACAGAGACTGCCAATATCCCCACCCGGGAAAAACAGCGGATCAACTGTATAGGAATCAGTGGTCAGGGCTAAGCCCCCGGGTAGGTGAGCGGCATCGTGAAGTTCACTTAAGATCGGGTTTTTGAAGAGCGGGACGACTTTTCCCGAGATGAAATCCCTCATTAATCTTCCGCCGCTACCCAGCTCCAGGCTGATTTTAGTCATGATCTTTCGCTCCAGAAAATTTGTATTCTATGAGGCAAGCTCCTTCATAGGAAACCATGCAGGGCCCCTGGGGGCTGTCGGGTCGGCATTGCCGGCCAAACAGGGGACAGTTGCCAGGATCAATCAGGCCTTTAAGTACCTCTCCGCACCGGCAGGCTGTTTTTCCCGCCTGGCCTGGCTTCAGCTTGAGCGAAAACTTTTTCAGGGCATCAAAAGCAGAGTAGTCTGGTTTCAATTTCAGCCCGCTATCTGGAATTATCCCCAGTCCGCGCCAGTCGGCAGGGGTTTTGCTCAGATATTTCTCCATCAGAGCCAGGGCCTGGGGGTTGCCTTGAGGTTTGACCACTCTCTGATATTCATTGGCGACCAGCGGCTTCCCGCTTCTTATTTGTCTGACCACTGATAGAACGCCCAGAAGGATATCGGCCGGCTCAAAACCGGAAATAGCTCCAGGCAGATGATATTTTTCAGCGATAAAGGCATAGGGTTTTTCGCCGATGATGACACTGACGTGCCCCGGGTAGATAAAGCCGTTAATGGCCAGCTCTCCCGATTCAATAATGGCCTTTAGAGCCGGTGGAATCAGCCAGAAAGCCGTCAGGAGTGAATAATTTTTTAAATTCAGTTCGGTGGCTGTCTTGACGGTAAAAGTGATGCCCGGAATGGTGGTTTCAAAGCCGGCGCCAAAAAAGATTACCTGCTTGTCAGGCTGGCTCCTGGCCTCCTGGACGGCTTCTTCCGGCGAGTAAACTATTTTTAGCCTGGAGCCTGGCTGCGGGACAACAGTTTGTAAAGAGCCTTTCCTGGTCGGGACTCTGGTCAGATCACCAAAAGTGCAAACGATAATATCATTGCGGGTGGTCAGGAGGTCAATCACTGCTTCATGATAATAATCAGGTGTAATGCAGACTGGACAGCCAGGGCCCGAAATCAGCTCAATCCCGGCTTCCCGTAGCCGCGGCTTTAAGCCTGAGCGATGAAGGGCCATGGTATGGGTACCACAGACTTCCATTAGCTTGAGAGCAGCGGGGAGGTGCCTGGTTTCGGCTTCAATGGCCCGAAGTAAATGCTCAGTGGTTTCTCTTGTTCTCCAATCAGAGAAGGGCGTGCGGTGAGAAACTGACCCGGTCATGGCTGCTACCCTAAGACTGCTTTTCCAGTTCCTGGAAGAGCTTGAGAGTCCGGCGCGCTTCTTTTTGATCGAGCCTGGAGATAGCAAAACCGGCATGAACTATAACCCAGTCGCCAATTCTGAGGCCGGGTAAGAGGGAAAAATTGGCCAGAACCTGACTGCCTAAATAGTCAACCTGACCTGTCCCGTTATCATTTAAACTGATTACTTTTCCGGGTACTGCCAGGCACATATCATCCTCTTTTAAAAATATTAGCATAGACCCGGCAGCCTGTCTATAAAACCGGCTTTTTTGACAAATTTCTTAAGGCTACTTATAATGTTTGGCATGCCTGATAATCTTAAAGACTACATCCGGCCAGGCAGTCCTGAGGAGGAACTGGTTGGCCAGATAGATTTTTCCCGCCTGCCTGTTCATATTGCCATCATTATGGACGGCAATGGCCGCTGGGCTCAGAAAAGGAATTTACCGCGGACCGAAGGCCACCGGGCAGCTAAGGAATCAGTTCAGGAAACGATCGAGGCTTCTACCCGCCTGGGAATAAAACACCTTACTCTTTATGCCTTTTCTCAGGAAAACTGGAAAAGACCGCCAGATGAGGTCAAAACTCTCTGGGAATTACTGGCCGAAAACCTCAAACAGGCCGAAAAAACCCTGATTGACAATGATTTAAGATTACAGGTTATAGGAGAGAGAAAAGGTATCCCTTTTTTTGTCCGTCATGAACTTAACCGGCTGGAAAAAATGACCCGAAACAATAGCCGGATGTCTCTCATTCTGGCCCTGAATTATGGCGGCCGGCAGGAAATCCTAAAGGCCTGTCAACAGCTGTTGAAAAAGCCTGTCCAGCCTGATCAGTTGGATGAAAAGACCTTTTCGCTCTTCTTGGATACAGCTAATTTGCCTGATCCTGATCTGCTGATCAGGACCAGCGGCGAGATGAGACTATCGAATTTTCTACTCTGGCAGTGCGCCTACACTGAATTCTGGATTACCCCTGTTCTCTGGCCTGATTTCCGGAAAAAAGACCTCCTGCAAGCCATTGTTGATTACCAGAAAAGGGAAAGAAGATTCGGGGGCGTCAGCCAGAAAGAAGATTAATTGAGATGAGTTTAGCTCAAAGAACAAAATCAGCTTTAATCCTGATTGTAGGCTTATTTTTAATTATCCAGTTTACTCCAGCCTGGATATTTTTCCTGTTGATTCAGGCGATTATTATTGGCGGGTTGCTGGAGTTCTATAACCTGAGCAACCGGCGTAAATTTTATCCCAAAAAATTGCTGGGTTGCCTGTTTGCCTTAATCATTGGAGCCACTTTTTATTTTGATCAGTTCCCTTTTTTGCTGGGTTTCTCTCTGATTACCATCATTGCCTTTATCTATTTTGTGGTTGATACCAATAGCCTGGAGAAGCTGGCTATATTTCCGGGTTCTTTCAGTATAACCGTTTCAGGCGTGGTCTATGTCAGCCTGACTATCAACTTTTTTTACTGGATCAGAAGAGATTTCGGGTTACTCTGGCTTTATCTGCTGTTTGCCGTTATCTTCCTTGGAGATACCGGGGCTTTTTTGATCGGGAAAAAGTTTGGCCGTCATAAAATGACCCCGATTGCCAGTCCGAATAAGACCTGGGAGGGAGCGATCGGCGGGATTATCTGGGCGGTAGCCGGCGGCTGGCTGGCCAGAACAGTTCTTCTGCCCGGGTTCCCGTTATTAGAGATTTTGGTTTTGAGCGCCGTCGTCCATGCTGGAGCCCAGGTAGCTGACCCGCTCGAATCGCTTTTTAAAAGAGCAGCTGGCGTTAAGGATTCATCTAATCTTATTCCCGGGCATGGCGGCATCCTGGACAGGATTGATAGTTTTACTCTGGCCTGCCCGCTTTTTTATTATCTGATGAAGCTTCTGATCATTAAATAAAAGAAAATCTGAATCAAAAACTGAAGATGAATAAAACCAGAAAAAAAGTCATTATTCTCGGGAGCACCGGTTCAATTGGCAGCAGCACCCTCGATGTCATTCGCCACTATCCCGGCAAATTCGAAGTTGCCGGCTTAGCCGGGGGCCAGAACATCAAGCTTCTGTCGGAACAGATTGAGGAATTCAGGCCCCAGGCGGCGGTGGTTAAAAGACCGGCTGATTCGCTTCGCCTCCAGAAAAAGTTTCACCGGACCGGGACAAAAATTTTAGCCGGCGAGACTGGCTTGATTGACCTGGTCACCGATCTCCAGGCTGACCTGGTTGTCTCAGCTATCACCGGCATTGCCGGGCTGAAGCCAACCCTGGCAGCTCTCGAGGCTGGAAAAGATATAGCTCTGGCCAATAAAGAATCAATGGTGGTGGCTGGCCCATTTTTAAAGAAAATAGCTTCCAGGACAGGGGCCAGGATTATTCCGGTTGACAGCGAACATTCGGCTATTTTCCAGTGTCTTCAGGGACAGAGAAAAAAATATCTGAAAAGGGTTTATTTAACAGCTTCAGGCGGCCCCTTTTTCCGGTTGCCTTTAAGTGATCTGGCTGACCGTCAGGTAGAGGAAGCTTTAAAACATCCACGCTGGAGCATGGGGAAAAAGGTAACCATTGATTCAGCCACTCTGATGAATAAAGGCCTGGAGCTAATTGAAGCTAAATGGTTATTTAATTTGCAGCCGGACCAGTTGCAGGTACTGATTCACCCTCAGAGCCTTGTTCATGCCCTGGTTGAGTTTCAGGATGGTTCAATTCTGGCTCAATTGAGCCAGACAGACATGAGAATCCCGATCCAGTATGCTTTGAGTTATCCCGAGCGGCTGGAATCCTGCCTGCCACCTCTGGATCTGGCCAGCCTGACCGGTCTGGAATTTTATCCGGTGGAGGAGGAAGAGAGATATCCACTCTTTTTCCTGGCCAGAAAAGCCCTGCTAGCTGACCTGAGTTATCCGGTGAGGCTGAATGCCGCCAACGAAGTGGCAGTAACCGCTTTTCTGAATGGCAAAATTAAGTTCGGCCAGATAAATTTAATAGTTGAGCATTGCTACCGGCAGCCTCAGCCGGGCGGGATCGGTTCAATTGAAGACATTTTTGAAATAGACCGGAAGACAAGAATTATGGCTAATCAATATCTAAATCAGTTAGTCAATATGAAGGGAAAGTAGAAATGACCATTGTCGGCACCATAGTTGCCTTTATCATTGTTTTCGGCGTGCTGGTGTTTATTCATGAATTCGGACATTTTTTTACGGCCAAGCTGGTTGGGGTTAGAGTCGAAGTCTTTTCCTTAGGCTTTGGCCAGCGCCTGTTTGGTTTTAAAAAAGGGGAGACTGATTACCGGGTTTGCCTCATTCCACTCGGCGGTTATGTGAAACTGCTGGGTGAAGGTATGTTCGATAAGAACCGGGAGTTAGCCCCGGATGATTTTATGGCTAAAAACCGGTTTCAGCGGTTTTTGATCCTGGTCATGGGTTCAATCATGAATATCATTCTGGCCATCGTCCTGGTGGCCATTATCAATATGGCCGGAGTGACTGTGCCTGAATATCAGGAACAGCCACCGGTCATCGGCTATATTGATCCTGGTTCACCGGCTGAAAAAGCGGGGCTGCTGATTGATGATGAAATTCTTAAAATCAATGGCCGTCAGGTAAAAACCTGGAATGATGTCGAAATAACCATTGGCTCGAAACCTGACCAGGTTTTAACCCTGGAGGTTAAAAGGTCTGGCGAAATTCTAAATGTTCCACTCAAGACTGATAAAATTACCAAGTATGACATGGGCTACGCCGGCTTCCGGGCGAAAATTCTTACCCAGGTCATGATGGTTACTCCCGGTTCGCCGGCGGAAAAAGCCGGGGTTAAACCAGGAGACGTCATTCTGGCCATCAACGACCAGCCGGTCTTTTTCTATAATTTTGTGGAGAAAATAGAAAAAAGTCCTGACGTGCCGGTCAAGGTAACTGTTGATCGTCAGGGACAGACACTGGATTTGACTGTTACTCCCAGAAAAGAAGGCAAGGTGGGAAAAATTGGCGTTATGCAGGGGGCCAAATCGGTTACTGAGAAGTACTCTTTTTTCCCGGCTATTGCCCGCAGTCTGAATGATAATGCTAAAAACACTTTCCTGGTTATGAATTTTCTTAAAGACCTGTTCACCGGCCGGGCTTCGGCCAAACAGCTGGGTGGTCCACTCGAAATTGCCAAATTTTCTTATGCAGCCATGAAAATGGGGCTGCTGCAACTGCTGGCCTGGATCGCCATCATCAGCTTGCAACTCGGGATTTTGAACCTGCTGCCCATTCCGGTTTTTGACGGTGGCCAGATTTTTGTGTTGCTGATTGAAGCTATTATTAGAAGGGATCTAAGCCCCAGGATGAGAGAAATCTGGCTGCAGATCGGTTTCTTGCTGGTGATCTTTATCATGGCTTTTGTCATATTAAATGATTTAATTAAGACCATGCCGGATGGTTGGAAAAGCTTGGGTGATATTTTTAAAAAATTGGGTGACAGCCTGGGTCATCTTTTTAATCATTAGGATTAACTGGAAAAATGAGCGAACTTCTTTTTCCCCGGCGACGGACAAGAGTGATCAGGATTGGACAGGTGGAAATCGGCGGGGGAGCCCCAATCGTTGTCCAGTCAATGACCAAGACCAGAACAGCTCAGGTCGAGGCGACGGTCAGGCAGATTAACAGGCTGGAGAAAGCCGGCTGCCAGCTTGTCCGGCTGGCCGTGCCTGAGATGGCTGATGCCTTGGCTCTCAGGGAAATCAAGAAAAAAGTCAATCTGCCGGTGGTGGCCGATATTCATTTTGACCCGCGTCTGGCTATAACCTCGATAGAGGCTGGAGTGGATGGCCTGAGGATTAATCCGGGAACTTTCGGTTCAAAAAGCAGGCTAAAAGAGGTGGTGACTCTGGCTGAAGAGAGAAAAATTCCGATTAGAATTGGTATTAATTCAGGTTCACTGGAAAAGGACTTAAGGTCTAAATACGGAGAGGTTACTCCAGAAGCTATGGTCGAAAGTGCTCAGAGAGAAATCAAGCTCCTCGAAGATCTGGGCTTTTATGATATTAAGATTTCGCTTAAAGCTTCTGATATCGAAAGAACCCTCGAAGCTTACCGGCTCCTGGCCAACAAGGTGGATTATCCTTTTCACGCCGGAATCACTGAAGCCGGGACTTTATTCCGGGGCAGCCTTAAGTCGGCCGCTGGTCTGAGCCTGCTGATCAGAGAAGGACTGGCCGATACGATTAGAGTCTCACTAACTGCTCCGCCTGAAAGAGAAGTGGAAGTGGCCAACCTGATCCTCCAGGATCTGGGCTTAAAAAAGTCAGGAATAAACTTTATTTCCTGCCCGGGCTGCGGCCGGAGCCAGATAGATATAGAAAAGCTGGCCAGTCAGGTGGAGAAAAGAATTTCAGCCGTCAAGGCTAATCTGACGGTGGCGGTGATGGGCTGTCCGGTCAATGGCCCGGGAGAAGCTAAGGAGGCTGATATCGGCGTAGCTGGCGGGAAGGGGACAGGCCTAATTTTTAAAAAGGGAAAGGCCGTTAAGAAAGTGCCAGCGGACAAAATCGTGGAAGAGCTGGTCAAAGAAGTCTTCAGTCTGGCTGCTGAAGAAAAAAATAGCAGGTAATAAAAAACCATAAAAAAGAGAATCGTGATGCGAACAGGCGGCAGTCCCCAGCGGGGAAAAAACAGGCCGGAGAACAGAACGGGCCGGCGGCTAAACCAGAGCCTGGTCCGAAAGTACGAAAGATTAAAAAACGAGTTGAAAGCAGCCGGCAGTGTTCTGGTCGCTTTTTCCGGCGGGGTGGATAGCAGCCTGCTTCTTCGGGTGGCAGCTGACGTTCTTAAAGACCAGGTTCTGGCAGTCACGGTTGATACACCCCTCTTTAGCCGGCAGGAAATGCGGGCGGTTCAAAAACTGGCTAAAAGCCTCCAGGTCAATTTGATGATCGTCAAAGCTAACAGCCTGGAGCTTCCAGCCGTGGCTAAAAATTCTAACCAGCGCTGCTATTATTGTAAATTATTTCTTTTCTCCGGTCTTAAACAAATAGCTAAGAACAAAGGTCTGAATCAAATTGTGGAAGGCTCCAACCTTGATGACACTAAGGATTTTCGTCCGGGTGAAAAGGCCATTAAAGAACTTGGAATCAGGTCACCTCTGGTGGAAGCCGGTTTCAGAAAAAAAGACATCAGACAACTGGCCAAATATCTTGGTTTACCCAACTGGAATAAGCCGGAAGCCGCCTGTTTAGCTTCCAGAATTCCCTATGGCCAGCCGCTTGACCGGAAGCTTCTGAGCAAAATAGAAAGGGGAGAGAGAGCCCTGATTTCATTGGGCTTTAGCCAGGTAAGATTGAGGCATCATGGGGAAATAGCCAGAATCGAGATCAACCTGGAGGACTTCTCCCGCTGGTTAAAGCCAGAGATCAGAACCAGGGCCGTGTCTTCTTTAAAAAAGCTTGGCTACCGGTATGTCGTCCTTGATCTGGAAGGCTACCGGACAGGCAGCCTTAACCCACCGGCAGTGAAATAATAAGGGGCCAATAAGAGACACCAGTATCTTTGTATCAGCTATCCTTTACCTCATTAGCCGGCCTCTTCCCGGCCAGAGCTTCCAGCAGATTATTAACAGCCATCAAGCTCATCTTCAGCCTGGTTTCATAGGTGGCACTGCCGATATGAGGCAGGACGACCGCATTTTTTAGCGAAAACAATTCTGGCTCAATCCGGGGCTCATGCTCATAGACATCGAACCCGGCTGCCCACAGCCGGCCATTTTTTAAAGCTTCTGTCAGAGCTTTCTCATCAACTATGGCCCCCCGGGCCACATTGATCAGGACAGCCGATTGTTTCATAAGTGATAGCTTCTCACTCGAGATTAAATGATCTGAGTCGGGATTGAGCGAGGCATGAATGGAGACAATGTCGGCTTCTATCAGGAGTGAATTAAGTTCACGATATTCAGCCTTTAAAGCCGATTCCTTTTCGGGGCTTAGCCGCTGGCGGTTATAATAGATTATTTTCAAACCGAAAGCCTGAGCTCTCCGGGCCACCGCCTGACCGATTTGACCCAGGCCAATGATACCCAGAGTTTTTCCCTGTAGTCCCTGCCCGAGAAACAGGTCAATTCTCCAGCCTTTAAACTGGCTCTGGCGGCAAAAGTCATCAGCTTCTATTAATCGCCTGGTGGTGGCCAGAATAAGAGCCAGAGTCAGGTCAGCCGTGGGCTCGGTCAGAATATCCGGAGTATTGGTGACAATAATTCCACGGCTTCTGGCTGACTTAAGGTCAATATTATTAACCCCGACGGCACAATTGGAAATAGCTCGCAAGGCGGGAGCCTTTTCTAATAATTCCCGGTCAACCAGGTCAGACAAAAAACAAAGCAGGCCTTCTTTATCTTGAATTTTTTCGGCCAGCTCAGCCGGGGGAAGAAAGTCTCCGCTGGTGGCCAGTTCGAGTTCTGTCTGTCGAGCTAAATAATCCATGGCTTCCTTTAACAGGGGATGAGTTAGAAGGACTTTTGGTTTCATGTTTTCCGCCTCAAATCTTAATATATTTTTAAGACTCAAAAATCAGGGGCCTGAAATAATTATCGGTAGCTGCCCGGACCTGCTGGCTGTCCGTCAAATTGCGCCAGGAAGCTAAGGACAGCTGGTCGGAGATAATAAACAGTCCGGCCGCCTCCAGTCCGTAAAACTGCGAAAAAGCCAGCACGGCTGAGATCTCCATATCAACAGCCAGAATTCCTTTTTTCTGCATTTTTTTTAGCCAGGCTGGAGTCTCACGATAAGGAGCATCGGTCGAAACTATAGCCCCTTCGGCATAGGGCAATTTCCTGCCTTCCAGATGATCAAGTAACTCCTGCCGGCATGTTTTTGAGACCTGATAAAGCTTGTTTTTCCGGGGTAGATAATGGCTTGAGGTCCCTTCATCAGACAGGGCGGAGAGGGGCAGTAGAGCCTGTCCTATCTCCAGCTGTCCGGTGAGAGAGCCGCAGTAGCTGAGCAGAATTATCTCTTTCAACTTGACCAGCCTGAGCTTTTCCAGCGAGCTGACACTCGAAGAAGCCCCGACCGGCCCATAGAGGATAGCCTGGCTCTCAAGATAAAAAAGCTCGCTTTGATGGAGGCCGATTTTCCGGCTAGCTTTTTTCCTTAAGTCGGAAATTATCCCGGGGAAAGGCATAAAAGGAATAAAAATCAAACGGCCGGCTGGTAGGTCCGGACCACGAAACTCAGGCCTGACAATTGATTCCTGTCTCATAATTTCTCCTAAAGTTAGCAGATTTTTAACCTCCGGGCAACCCTTGATTCTTTCCTGAGTTTACAAACTTTATGATGTTCTTTAGAATGGAAGCATGGAGATTAAGGAAATTGACCTCAGCGATCTGAGGCTCGAAGATAGATGTTTTAATTTTACTCTGGCTGGACCGGATGAGAAGTTCCTGGCATCTGTCCAGCAGGTTGGAATAACCGAACCGGTTAAAATAAAGGCAGAAGATGGCAGTTTCATCCTGGTGACTGGCTGGAAAAGGGTGGAGGCGGCCCGGGCTGCCGGGCTGAAAAAGATTCCTGCCCGGATTCTTCCAGCTGGCTTAACTGACCTTGAAATTTTCAGGCTGGCTTTTTTTGAAAATTATTCACAAAGAGATTTTTCTTTAGCTGAAAAAGCTCTGCTGATAAAAAAATTTCTGAAGTTTGGCCTGGGTCAGGAAGAGTTAATCGCAGAAATACTGCCCCGGCTGCAGTTGCCGCCGGAAAGGCCAACGATTGAGACTCTGGTCAAGCTGGTGGCTTTAGATTGGGCTCTGCCCGAAATCCACCGTGGCCGCTGGAAGCTCGCCACTGCCCCGCTTTTCCTGTCCTTTCCCTTAGAGGAGCAAAAGCTGATCATTGGCTTAGCTGTCGCCTTTAATCACAATCAGCAGGCAGAATTGATTGATCTGCTTTTTACTTTGAAAAAAAGACAGGCGAAACAACTAACAGCTATTCTAAGCGAGAAGGAGATTGGACCCCTGGTGGAGGAGATGAAAGAAGGAAAGCCGCGGGCGGGTGACAGGCTGGTAACTGCCTTAAGAGAAAAGGCCTTACCGCAGCTGAGCCGGATTAACCAGGAAATTCAAGCAACCATCAAACAGATTAACCTGCCTGGCCAGGGCCGGCTCAACTATGATCAAACTTTAGAAAAAACGGCGGTCTCAATTTACCTGGAAGCCCGGAATAAGGACCAGCTGGAATTAGTCCTGAAAAACTTGAGCGAAAGTCTAAAGGCCGGGGAGTGGGATACTTTATTTAAAATTTTGAACAACAAGATTGATGAGTAGCTGACCGGATGTTCTGGACAAAACAAATAAAAAAAATCTATGTGAACCGCCAGGTCAAAAATTCTCCGCTGGTTGAAAATATCTTAAGCCAGTTAAGTCCTCTTCCTTTTCAAGTGGTTAATAGCCTGGAAGACGTCCAGTCAGAGCTGCGTCTGGCTCCTGACCCGATAGCTGAAGGCAAGAGGACCCTGTTTTTAACCAAAGAAAAGGCTTTTATCCGTCCCTGTCCCTGCACTCCAGGGGCGGTTGGCTGTGGTTACTGGACGCTCGATATTAATCTTAACTGTCCTCTCGATTGTAGCTACTGTCTGCTCCAGGCTTATTTTAGTCTTCAACCTTTGACAATCGCGGTCAACCGCCGGGAGCTTGAAGCCGAGCTCAAGACTTTTTTCAACCGGAGAAATAACCAGGTCTTAAGGCTGGGTACAGGGGAGCTAAGCGATTCTCTGGCTTTTGACTCACTAACCGGTCAGGCCTCTTTTCTGGCTGATCTTTTTAGAGACCGGAAAGGAGTCTGGCTTGAACTTAAAACTAAAACTGCTTCCGTTGACTCCTTATTGGAAATTGCTCCGCCGGACAATATAGTGGTGGCCTGGTCATTAAACTCGAGGAGAATCATTGCTTCCGAAGAAAATGGCTCAGCCAGCCTGGAAGAAAGGTTAAAGTCTGCCTGCCTGGCAGTGGAGTATGGCTATAAGGTGGCCTTCCACTTTGATCCAGTCATCTATTATTCCAACTGGGAAAGAGAATATGAAGAGGTAATTGGGGAATTGTTAGACAGGGTGCCAGCCGGGTCAATTGCCTGGATTAGCTTAGGAACGCTGCGCTTCCCTGGGAAACTCAAGGAAATAGCCAGGGAGAGGTTTCCTCAAAGCCTGATTTTTGAGGAAGAATTCGTTAAAGCCTGGGACGGAAAATTCAGATACCCTAAACCTTTAAGGCTAAAGATCTATAAGAAATTTAAAGACCTGTTTCAGACTCAGGGCTTAAGTAACCGGTTGTATCTATGCATGGAATCGCCGGAAGTCTGGCGGGAAGTTAAGGAAACAAATAAAAAGGGGAAGCTTTTGGCTTCCCCTTTTTCGTGGCTTAATTAATAAAAGCGAAATTAAGGAAATCAGATTCCCTCAGTCGCTTTCTTCTCTGTGATTATACCTACCAGCTCGATTCCTGCTTGCTGGACTGCATAAATGACATCAACTATCTTGCCGAACTCCAGATTCTGGTCAGCTCTGAGATACAGCTTCTTATCTTTGGCAGTTAACAGGGATTCTTCCAGAGCAGAAGCCAGGCCATCAAGGGTGACTCGCTGATCTTTGAGATACAGGCTGCCGTCAGCTTTAATGGATAAAAGTATTTCCGGATTATCTGACATATTGGCCGCATTAATGGCTGTCGGTATCTGAACATCAACACCTTTCTGAACGAGGGGGGTAACGATCATGAAAATAATGAGCAGAACCAGAAGAACGTCACAGAGAGGAACGACATTGGGTTCAGATTTTACGGTCTCTTTCTTTTCCGTTGAAACTGAAAAGGCCATCGTCTTTCTCTCTTTTTGAAAAAATTTACTAAGTGCCGTTACTTAGATTCAGTCGTCCGTACGAAATAGTCAGTCAGCTGAGAAGTCGTGTTTTCCATTTCGGTATTGTAGATTTCAATTCTGCTATTCAGGGTATTGAAGGCCCAGAGGGCGATAACCGCCACCGCAATACCGAAAGCTGTCGTGATCAGAGCTTCAGCGATACCAGCCGAGACAGCACCGATTCCGCCGGAACCAGTCAACGCCATGCCGCGGAACGCATTGATAATACCGAAAATAGTTCCGAACAGGCCAATGAATGGTGCCGAGGTAGCAATGGTCGCCATGACACTTAAGCCTCTTCTGAGCTCTTGAGTAAAGAGAGACTGAGCCCGTTCGCAGCCTCTCTGGGCTGATTCTAACTGCTCGTCAACTGACAGATTTGACGTCCGGCCAGCTAAGTACTCTTCAATTCCAGCTGCGGTCACTCTGGCTAAGTGACTTCCTTTGAATTCCTTTTTGGAAGCGATGGCCAGAGCTTCTTTGAGCTGCCCGTTCTTTAACAGATCAGCCAGCTTGGGGGCAATTTCCATTGATTTTTTTCTTGCCCGGGAAAAGGCTAACTGCCTCTCAATGAATAGATAAATAGTAATTACGGAAAGAGCGATCAGAATTATGGCCACTGTCTTAGCTACAGCGCCCATCGACTGCCACATTTCAATCAAACCGAATTGCATGTTGAAAACCTCCTTTTAAATATCGAAAGCCATTATAAGCTTTTCTTACTTTAGCCTAAAGGTAACAGTAACAACAAAAATAACACCCCGTGGACGGCCATTGATGACCATCGGTTCATAAACCCATTGCTTGACAGCGTCAATAGCTGCCTGATCAAGTAAGGGAACCGATTTCAGGAGTTTGACCTCCCGGACGCGGCCATAAATATCAGTGGTCGCTTCGATAATAACCACGCCTTCAACCCTGGCCTGTCGGGCAATTTCAGGATAAACGGGATCAACATAGTGGATGCGCTTTGGCTGCCTGATTTCGCCAATAGCTCTGACTGGTTCTTCCTGCTGAGTATCGCTACCGATCACTCCACCCAGGACTCCACCAACTACTCCGCCGAGGACTCCACCAACTACTCCGCCTTCAACTCCGCCTTCAACTCCGCCTTCAATTCCGAAATCAGAAACAGCTTCTTGAGCAATCTGGTCAGGTATTTCTACCGGGGCAACCAATCTGCCAGGTTCGACTGAAGTCGTGGCCTGAACGGCCCTAATAGTTCTGGTAGAAGTAGTCTTTTTCTTGGCTGGCGGTGGTGGTGGCGGCGGGGGGGGTGGGGGAGGAGCGAGAAAAGCGCTATAGACTTCTACTTTTGGAAGATCATCTACTGACAGCAGAGGAATAACAATAATAGCGGCAATAAAAATAGCGTGGAGGATAATGGCTACTGGCAGTGCTAAGGCTTTTCTTTTAATACCCGATTCGGCCTGGAAGAAGGAATCTTTGAAGAGTTCAGGGACCTCTTCTCCTTGTTTAGGCCTTTTTGCTTCTGGCATGTTAAACCTCACGCTTTTAATTTAGATTAGACTAAATTATAAGTTAAACTTGTCTATTTTACAAGTCAAATTTTCAACTATTTTTTAACTTTTTTCTGCTTACCAAAGAGCTGGTCCCACCAGAGAACAACAGGGCAGGACATAAAGACCGTTGAATAAACGCCTTCAATCGTGCCAACCAGCATGATGAAAGCAAAATCATTAATAACCTTCCCGCCGAAAAGAAAGAGAGCCAGGACAGCTATGAAGACTGTGCCTGCAGTAATAATGGTCCGGGTCAGGTTTATATTGAGGGACATATTCATTATTTTTTCCAGCGGCTCTTTTCTCATGGTTTTTCTCAGCTCGCGGATCCGGTCAAAGATGACGATGGTGTCATTGACAGAATAACCCACAATCGTCAGAAAGGCGGCAATGATAGGCAGATTAATTTCCCGGTTAGTAAAAGAATAAATGCTGAGACAGATTAAAACATCCTGGGTCAGGGTAAAAATAGCAGCTGTTCCGAATTCAACGCCTTTGAATCTAAAAGCGATAAAGACCAGCATGGCCACTAAAGACCAGATAATGGCCTGAATGGCTTTCTTCCTCAATTCTTTTCCGGCCTGAGGGCCAACGGTTTCTTTGCTTAAAACCGTCATCTGACCGAGGAAAGTCTTAGCCTGAAGCTGGTTAAGGACATCGTCAGATAAAGAAACCGGCTCTTTTTTCAGTTCATTCCAGTCGGAAATTATGCTCTGATCCTTACGATAGGACATTAAACGTTCGGCTATCTGCTCGGCGCTGTCAGGAGAAATTGTCATCAAAAGGGCAGTCAGAGACCGGCTGTCAATATTATTTAAATCAACCAGGCCTTGAGCTAAACGTTGCTGGTCCTCTTTGTTCTGAAGGGCAGCAATGACCTTATTGGCCAGAATTTGATGACTTTCGATTTCTTCACTGGCCTGGCTGGTCGTTCTAACCTCAACGGTCCTGATCTGAAATTCACGGCCGCTTTTTCCCGATTCCTGGATGACGCTGTTCCCAAGACCAACATCGCTCAACAGCTGTCTGATGGCTGAGACCGAAACTGGATCTTTGAACATCACCCGGATCAGAGTTCCTTCACCAAAATCAACGCCCATTTTCAGGCCATGCCCTAAGGTAATGTTCAAAATACCAGCCAGGACTAAGACAATGGTCAGGGCCAGGGCAAACCATTTAAATTTGAGAAAATCAATATTGGGTGTTTTTTTAAAGATTTGCATGTTAGATACTCAACTTTTTGGCATTCGATGACGCGGTTAAATCGAAAATCAGACGCGAGACAAAAACAGCGGTAAATAGATTCGCCACCAGGCCACAGATCAGAGTTACGGCATAACCCTTGATTGGGCCGGTGCCAAACTGAAAAAGAAAAACGCCAGAAATGATAGTCGTCAGATTGGAATCAAAGATAGCAGTAAAAGCCCGGCTGAAACCGGTGCTGATGGCACTCCCCGCATTTTTTCCCAGGGCCAGTTCTTCTTTTATCCTTTCAAAAATTAGGATGTTAGCATCAACGGCCATGCCGATGCTCAGGATGATGCCGGCAATACCAGGTAAGGTAAGAGTTGCTTTGAAATAACTGAGGGCACCAAAAGTAAGAAGGGTATTGAGCAGAAGGGCAAAAACCGCATTCAACCCGGTTAAGTTGTAATAAAAGATCATAAAAATCATGACCCCAAAGATAGCTACCAGCCCGCTCAACAAACCCTGTCTCACCGAGTCAGAGCCAAGCGACGGCCCGACAGTTCTTTCTTCCAGATATCTGATGCCCGCCGGCAGAGCTCCGGCTTTTAAAATTACTACCAGGTCATCAGCTTCTTCCGGTGTAAACCTCCCCTGAATGATACCTGAGTCAGAAATACGGGAATTTATAACTGGAGCTGACTGAAGTTTACTATCAAGAATAATAGCCAGTTGTTTGCCGACATTCTGCCCTGTTACCTGCTCAAATCTCCTGGCTCCATCCGGGGTTAAGGTGAAACTTACGGCTGGATTGTTCCATTCATCCAGTCCCCGCCGGACAGACCTCAGATCTTTGCCGGTAATCGAAGCAACCCGGCTGACCAGATAATATCCTTGCACACCTCTTCTGGTCTCTCCTTTGACGATCTCACCGTCTTCAGGCACTTTCCCGCCAATCTGCTGGATAAGGGTTTCTTCATCAGGAGCCGGTCCGGCCTTGACCAGCTTAAACTCGAGCACAGCTGTGACTTTAATTAAATTCTTAACTCTTTCCGGATCATCTATTCCAGGCAGTTCAACCACTATTCGGTCTGAACCCTGTTGCTGGATGACGGGCTCAGCTACCCCAAACTGATCAACTCTATTTCTAATTGTTTCCAGGGTTTGAAGGACAGCCTGTTCCCGCAAGAACTGCTCGGCAGCTGGCTTTAATTTAAAATTAACCCGGTCACCGGTGAAAGTATAATCCCAGTCTCTGGTATACTGATCAATCAGATCCCGGATTTTTCCTTCCTGGTCAACACTGGTCCCCTCAAAATAAAACTGCCCTGGTTTTTCCTTGGTGGCCTTGGCATAGGTGATGTTATTCTTCTTAAACACATCTTCAAAGCGGGCAATTTGCTGGTCGGTTTCGACATTAATAGCATCCTCGGTTATGACCTGCATTAACAGATGGGTCCCGCCCTTAAGGTCAAGGCCAAGCTTGATCTTATCTTTGGGAGGATAAACCAGGAAGATACAAAGCGCGATAACGACCAGAGTTAATCCTATTTTCCACCTTAAATTCTTTTTCATTTGAGCTAACTCTTTCTTGCCTAAATTATGACGGTTTAAGAAACTTAACTATTTTCCTTATTTTCAACTTTTTCCTTTTCGGAGAGAACAATCCCGACGGCGCTTTTCAGAATATCAACTTTAACATTGGAGGCGATTTTTAATTCAATCCGGTCAGGATGAACATCCATAACCGTCCCGAAAATACCGCCACTGGTAATTATGCGGTCACCCGGACGCAGATTATCTACCGTCTTTTGATGCTGCTTTTGTTTCCTTCTCTGGGGGAGGATAATCAAAAGATAAAAGATAACGAAAACCAGGATCAAAGGCAGAAGAGTCAGCAGGGCGTTACCCTGAGCAGGAGCGGCTGCCTGTTGTTCTGAAAGGCTAAACATCGTTACTAAGCTCATCTTTTCTCCCTATTCATTTAAATTTTTCTCTAAGATTTTTTTCTTAAATGATTGAAATAAATTAGATTCAATAGCTTGCCTTATTTTGCTAAAGATGTCAAGGTAATAATGAAGATTATGGATGGTATTCAGGGTAGCCGAAGCGATTTCCCCCCGCTCATAAAGATGATGAAGATAAGCCCTGGAAAAATTCCGGCAGGTATAGCAGCCGCAATGGTCATCAATCGGGGCCGGGTCAGCCTCATATTTTTTGTTTTTAATAGACAGCCGGCCCTGGCTGGTGAATAAGGTGCCATTCCTGGCATTTCTGGTCGGCAGGACACAGTCAAAAAAATCAATACCCCGCTCGACTGCTTCCAGAATATCTTCAATATAGCCCAGGCCCATCAGGTATCTCGGCTTAGCCGGCGGTAAAAGGCCAGCTGACCTGTCCAGAATTTCAAACAGCTGAGTTTTTGGTTCACCGATACCCAGACCGCCCAGGGCATAGCCGCTAAAATCAAGCCTGACCAGATCCTCAAGGCTCTTTTCCCGGTGGGGCCAGAAAACTCCACCCTGGGTAATTCCCCACAGATGGGTGGTTAGTTCCAGGCGGTCATATTCAGCCCGGCTCCGTCTGGCCCAGAGGCTGGTTAATTCCACCGACTCCTCAACCTGTTTTTCGGTATAAGGATAGGGCGGAAAATAATCAAGGCACATCATAATATCGGTCCCCAGTCCGGCCTGAATTCTGACTGCTTCTTCCGGTGTCAAAAATATTTTTGTTCCATCAAGATGAGAAGAAAACCTGACTCCTTCCTGACTGACTTTGACCAGGGGTGACAGGCTATAAGCCTGAAAGCCACCGCTATCCGATAAGATAGGTGACGGCCAGGAAATAAATTGATGAAGACCGCCCAGCCGTTGAATTAGTTCAACTCCCGGCCGGAGAGAAAGATGATAGGAGTTGACCAGAATAATCTGGGCCCCTATTTCCTGGAGAAGATTATGGGTCAGGGCTTTGACTGTACCCTGGCTGGCGACAGGCATAAAGGCTGGCGTCTTGACCAGACCATGAGCAGTCCGGAGAAGCCCGGTCCTGGCCCGGGAGGAAGAATCGCTGGCGGTAACAGTAAAAGAGTTAATCATGCTGAAAATCTAAAGTAGATTACATCTCCATCCTGAACCTGATAATCTTTACCTTCCAGGCGAATGAGCCCGGATTCCTTAGCTTTTTGCCAAGAACCAGCTTTTTGAAGTTCCTGGAAAGGAAGAACTTCAGCCCGGATAAAACCTCTTTCCAGGTCAGTATGGATTTCTCCGGCGGCCTTCACCGCTGGCGTATTTTTTTTAATCAGCCAGGCTCTGACCTCATCCTGGCCAATCGTATAGAAGGTTAGCAGTTCCATCACTTCCTTAATTTTCGCAAAAAATCTTGACTGGACAGGTTCGATTAATCCATAACTGGACATAAATAGGGCTTTTTCTTCATCCTCGAGCTCCATAATTTCCTTCTCAATCTGGCCACAAAGGCCAAGGACAGGTCTGACCGGATTCAAACCTGGGAATCTTTCTTCGAGGTTGTTAAGATAAGCCAGATCTGATTCATCGATATTGATAACTGGCAAAATAGGCTTCAAAGACAAAAGGCAGAAGCCTCTAATTATCTTTTTCTCAGCTGGGCTTAAGTCTGTTTCCCGGAGCTGCTGGCTGTTTTCAAGCCGTGGTTTTAGCCTTTCCAGCAGTTCCTTTTCTTTTTGACCTTCGGGGTCCTTAAATTTATGCAGATCCTTTTCCAGCTTTTCCAGTCTGGCAGTTAACATGACTAAATCAGACAGGATGAGCTCCTCGGCCATGGAATTGATATCGTCAGCCGGATTAATTTTTCCTCTGGGATGGGGAACAGCTGGATTCAGAAAACCACGGACGACCTGGACGAGGCCATCAGCTTTCCTTAACTCAGCCAGATAAGTTGAAGTGGAAATCTGACCGGCGGCCAGGCCAGGAAAATCTTCGAGCTCAAGATGGGCAGCTACTTTTTTTTTCTGAGGATAAAGAGCAGCCAGCAAATCAAGCCGCTGATCACTTACCGGGACAGAGGCTCGTGAAACTTCCAGCCTGGCTTCCAGATGTTTGACCGGGCTAATTTTCTTTTGAGCTAAAATTTCAAATAAAGTTGTTTGACCTGAAGCTCCATAGCCAAAAAGTGCGACCACCATAATTTAAGTAAATTCCTAATCCGGGTTTCTGTCAAGAGAGGAGAGCTGTTTGGCTCTTTGATAGATTTGAAAGGAAGTCCTGTTTAATGTATATTAAAAAAAATAGAGGATGTAAAAATGGCTGCTTCCGAAAAAAAGAAAAAGAAAGAGAAAGAAGAAAGACCAAAGGAAGAACAACTTCAGACCGGGCAGACCGGCAAGAAAAAAAGGGAAAAAAGTGTTTTCCGGGAATACTTCGAGCTGATTGCTGAAACCGCTATCTTTGTTTTCTTTGTCATGACTTATATCGTCCAGGCTTTCCAGATTCCCAGCGGTTCTATGGAACCGACTCTGCTGGTCGGGGATTTTCTTCTGGTCAATAAGTTTATCTATGCCCGGCCGGTAGATTCATTGGAAGCAGCTATCCTGCCCAGCCGCCAGCTTCATAGAAAAGACATTATTGTTTTTAAGTACCCCCGCGATTTAAGCAAGGATTTTGTCAAACGGGTAATTGCGCTGGAGGGAGACAAAATAGAGATCAAAAACAAGCAGGTCTATATCAATGATCGGCCGGTTGATGAACCTTATAAAGTGCATAATGATTCCCAGATTTTTGAAAAGGGTAATTATTACCAGTATGACGATGTCATCAGAGATAATTACGGGCCGGTAGTGGTTCCACCCGGTCATCTTTTTGCCATGGGAGATAACCGGGATAACAGCCTGGATAGCCGTTACTGGAGCTTTGTCCCTATGTCTTATCTCAAGGGACGGCCCTGGATCATCTATTTTTCTTATCAGGCTGAAAGAGATGCTTACCTCAAAAATGGTGTCCGGGACCGCTTTAAAAAGTATTTCCGGTTTATATTTAAGACCCGCTGGAACCGGCTGTTAAAAGTCGTCTGGTAATTTACTATCCTGGCTGGTTGTTTTATTGACTGGCCAGGACGGCTGAAATAAGATAAGGGAAGCGGAGCCTCGACAGGATGGGCAACAGAATCATCGGGCTTTTAACCGACTTCGGACTTCAAGATTATTTTGTGGCTTCTCTTAAAGGAGTTATTCTCTCCATCAATCCTGAAGCTGAGATCATAGATATAACCCATGATTTGCCTGATTATAGCCTCCAGGCTGCAGCCTTTGTCTTACTGGCCAGCTACCGCTTTTTTCCGCACCAGACAATTTTTTTAACAGTGGTTGACCCGGGAGTTGGCAGCGAAAGGCATTTGCTGCTGGCCAGAAGCGACCGCTATTATTTTATCGGACCGGATAATGGACTTTTATCGCCGGTGATTGAAGCCGAAAAGGCGGAAGTTCTTGAAATCACCGGTGAAAATTATTATCTCACTTTGAGAAGAACGAGTTTTGAAGGCCGGGACAAAATGGCCCCGGTTGCTGCCTGGCTCAGCTTAGGGATTGATTTATCAGAGCTGGCCAGGCCGGCTAAGTCGTTTGAACGGCTGAGCTGGCCCGAGCCTCAGATTACGGACCGGGAAATCAGGGGAAGCATCATCTATCAGGATAAATTTGGCAATCTGATCACCAACCTTTCTCAGCAGCTCGTTGCCAGCTTTCTTAATTCTAACCAGGGTTCATCTCTGGCTCTTTTAGCTGGCCGGAAAAGAATTTCAGAGATGGCTGCCACTTATTCCCAGGCTCCAAGGAATAAAGCTTTTTTCATGATCAATAGCCTGGGTCTCCTGGAAATTGCCGTCTTTGCCAGTTCGGCGGCCAGCCTGCTGGGACTCGAGCCTGGTGATAATGTCATTCTTAAGCTCGAATAAGATTACAGATCAGAGATGGTAAGACCGGCGTCAGGATGACTGATGGAACAGCTTGAAGGCACAATTGACCAGGTTGTTTACTACAACCCCGAAAATGGCTATTCCGTTTTTAAGCTGCAGGCAGAAGCAGGAGAAATGACAGTGGTGGGCATCTTCCCGCCGCTCTCTCCGGGTGAGCATCTTAAACTCTCCGGCCATTTTGAAGTCAACCAGAAGTTTGGCCGTCAATTCCAGATGGAGTCTTTTAGCTTAGCCTTACCTCATTCAACCCTTGGCCTGGAAAAATTCTTAGGTTCCGGGCTGATCAAGGGCATTGGGCCGGTTCTAGCCAGGAGAATAATTAAGAAATTTGGCGACGAGACGGCCAAAGTTCTGAATGAACAGCCAGAAAAATTGACCGGGGTGGAAGGCATTGGCCAGAAAAAATTAGCTGAGATTCTGGCCTCCTGGCAGGAGCACCAGGAAATAAGAGATCTCATTATTTTTCTCCAGGAACACGGCGTCTCGACGACGATGGCTTATAAGATTTACCGGACTTATGGCCGGTCTTCTTTTGATATCCTTAAAAGAAATCCATATCAACTCTGTCTTGATATCTGGGGGATTGGCTTTAAAACGGCCGATCAAATTGCCCTGAAGCTTGGCCTGCCTGAAGATTCCTTAGACCGGGTGAAAGCCTATATCCTCTATCTTCTGGAAAAGGATAATGAGGAAGGCCATGTTTATTCGCGTGAGGAAGAGGTAGCCGGAAAATGTCAGGAAGACCTGGGAGCAAGCCTGGAGCGGCTAGAAGCTGCTCTGTCAGCTTTGAGCCTCGACCGGTCAATTATTAAAAAAGAAACACCCTCTGGCTGCCATCTTTACCGGCCATTTTTCTATCAGGCTGAAGAAGAAGCGGCCAGAAAATTGGTCAGCTTAGCCAGCCAGGATTGTCCGGTGCCAGACTTTGATCTGGATAGAAAAATTGAGGAAATAGAAAAAAAGTCAGGTCTGGTTTTTTCGCCTCTCCAGAAAAAAGCGATTAAGGCTAGCCTGCAAAAAAAAATTCTGATTATTACCGGCGGCCCCGGGACGGGCAAAACAACCATCATTCGGGCCGTAGTTGATATTTTTGACAGCTGGCCTAAAAAAGTTTTACTGGCAGCGCCAACCGGCCGGGCGGCTAAAAGACTGGCTGAAGCCACCGGCCGGGAAGCAAAAACGATTCACCGTTTGCTTGAATATCAGCCGAAGGGAGGCCAGTTTAAAAGAGGTCCCCGGCATCCTCTTCAAGCCGACGCCCTGATTGTGGATGAAGTCTCAATGGTTGATTTGCCTTTAATGTATCATCTGCTGCAAGCCCTGTCGCCTGAGATGAGGTTAATCCTGGTCGGAGACCAGGATCAACTCCCATCAGTCGGTCCTGGTAATCTCCTGAGAGATTTAACCGGCTCCGGAATAATTGAGGTTATCAGGCTTAATGAAATTTTCCGGCAGGCCAAGGAAAGCCTGATAGTGGTCAATGCTCACCGGGTCAACCAGGGGCAGCCCATTCTTTATCCGCGGCGCGGAGATCCTGAAGCTGATTTTTATTTTATCCATCAGGAAAATGAGGAGAAAGTCCTGGGGTTAATTCTAAAGCTCTGCCGTTTCAGCCTCCCTAAAAAACTCGGTTTGAGCCCGCTTTCCACCCAGATTCAGGTCATCAGTCCTATGTATCGCGGCCTGGCCGGAGTTGACCGGTTAAATCTTGAGCTGCAAAAGGTCCTAAACCCGAACTCAGCTTCTTTCAAACTTGGTTCTAAAGAACTCAGAACCGGCGATAAGGTGATGCAGACCAGAAACAATTATGACAAAGAGGTTTTTAATGGCGACCTGGGGATGGTGGCTCAGATTGACCCGCGAAAGCTCAGGGTGTTAGTTGACTTTGACGGGCGCCTGATTACGTATGAGAAAGATGAGTTATCCGAAATTGTTCTGGCCTATGCTATCTCTGTTCATAAGGCTCAGGGCAACGAATATCAGGCCGTGGTCATGCCGCTTTTAACCCAGCATTATATTATGCTTCAGAGAAACCTCTTTTATACTGCCCTGACCAGGGCCAGAAAGATGAGCATTATCATTGGCTCTTACCGGGCCCTGCATATTGCTATCAAAAATGACCGGCCGGTGAACAGGAATTCCTATCTAAAAGAGAATATCCAGGACCTGATGAAAAACCCGCCTGCAAATTTTCATTTGTATTAGCCGCTGAGTCCATTATAATAGTTAAACAGCTAAATAAACTAAATAAATAAATAAGATAAGAGATAAGAAGGAAAGGAGATAAGATTATGGAAAAATGGGAATGCACCGCCTGCGGCTATATCTATGATCCTGATGTCGGCGACCCTGAACATGATATTCCGCCAGGAACTCCTTTTGAATCCCTGCCCGATGATTGGGTCTGCCCTCAATGCGGGGTCAGCAAAGAATTTTTTCAAAAGATGGATTGAGCTCTAAGCTCTCGAAGCGGGGAAAGACCGGCGACAGGGAGTGACGAGGATGAGAACCATTATTCTGGGTAACGGTCTGGCAGGAACTATGACGGGCCGGACCCTAAGAGAACTCGATTCTTCGGCAGAAATAACGATTATCAGCCAGGAAAAATATCCTTACTATCCAAGGCCGAATCTGATTGATTTCTTAGCTGGCGAACTGCCCTTGAACCGGCTTTTTGCTTTTCCGCCCGGCTGGGCTGAAAAACAGAAGCTGGAGATCAGGCTGGGTAAGGAGGTTACCGGTCTGGATGTAGACGAAATGGCAGTCGAAATTGACCGGAAAGAGCGGCTCAAAGCTGATCAGATGGTCTTAGCTACCGGGGCCAGCCCTCTTCTGCCGGCTATTCCGGGGATAGACAGAAAAGGGGTTTTTTGCCTCAGGACGATTGATGATGCCGTTTCTTTGCTGGAGTTCCTGTCAACCGGGCCGGAAGTGGTGGTCCTGGGAGGAGGATTGCTCGGGCTGGAAATAGCCAGGGCTATTCATAAACGCGGTTTGAAGCAGGTGACAGTTGTCGAGTATTTTAACCGGCTCCTGCCCAGGCAGCTGGATGAAACGGGGGCCGGGCTTCTCCAGAGCCAGCTCGAAAAGATGGGCCTAAAGTTCCTTCTGGGAAAAGAGGCGGTAGAAATCTCAGGTCAGGAGGCAGTCAGTCTGATCAAATTTAAAGACGGCAGTCAACTTACAGCCGGAGCAGTGGTGGTGGCTTCGGGTATCAGGCCCAGGCTTGAATTGGCCGTCAAAGCTGGCCTGGCTTCCAACCGGGGTGTGGTGGTTGATGATTTCCTCCAGACCAGCCGGCCGGGAATTTATGCGGCTGGAGATGTAGCCGAACACCGGGGACGAATCTATGGCTTGATTCCGGCTGCTTTTGATCAGGCCAGAACTGTAGCTTACAACCTGGCCGGCCAGATCAAAAAATATGAAGGAAGCATTCCGGCCAACACCCTTAAAGTTGCTGGCCTCTTTCTGACTTCGGCCGGCTTAATCTCCCCCGAAGGGGAAGGCTTTGAAGTCTTATCGAAACTCGATAAAGAAAATGGCCTGTATAAAAAACTTATTCTAAAAGACGGGCAGCTGGTTGGGGCCATCTGGCTGGGAAGTAAAAAAGGAAGTCAGGAAATCACCAGGCTGGTTCAGGCCCAAAAGAATCCAGGTCCCTATAAATCTGATTTACTGGCGGATGATTTCGATTTTTCCCGGTTGAACAGTTTATATTGAACAATTTATACGGTTAAAACCGGAAGGAGAGGGCGATGAAAGTTTGGAAAGCTGTTTTCTGTTTGACTGTCATTTTGCTCCTGGCCAGCCAGTTGCCTGCCCAGCTGAAAATTAATGGCTATTTTTCTTACGAATATCTTAAGAGCCAGAAAGACGGCTTTTATCCGACCGGGACCTTTGCCAATCTGAATGGTGGAGCGCTGGTTTCCGCTGTTATTTCCGGACCGGTGTCCTTCGCCGCTGAAGCTCTGTATGATCAGGATCAAAAGTTTAATCTCCACCAGGCTTACGTCAATCTTCAGGCCAGCGGTCTATTCAATTTCAAAATCGGGCTGTTTGAGATTCCTTTCGGGCATTTTAACCGCTATGCCCGGCCGGCTGAAAATGAAACTGTTTTCAGGCCCCTGCCTTTTCATTTTTTCCCATATCGCTGGTCAGAAGTCGGCCTGAGCTGGGAAGGAAATTACTCTTTTATTTATTATGCGACTTATGCGGTCAACGGAGTTTCGGCCGATGAAAACGGTTATCTCGAGACTCCGGCTAAAGATATCAACAAAAATAAGGGGGCGGGAGGCAGGCTGGCTTTTAGATTTGGCCAGGGATTTGAGGCCGGCGGATCATTTTACAGCGGGAAATATGACTCAACTAACTCCAAGAATATCAGATTTGAAGGTTTTGATCTGATCTGGGTGACTACTGACTGGGAAGTTAAGGGTGAGTATGTCAGAACCGCTGTTCAACATCCTTTTTTAAACCAGACTCTTGAGTTTGACGGCTATTATTTCACCCTGATGATGATTTTTAAACGCTTCAAGCCATATTTCAGCTACCAGTATTCAATGCTGCCGGAATCGAGACTGGACGATGAACAGGCTTTGCCTTTTAATGTCCTGATCGAAACCATGGTCAAAAAAGACAGGAAGGCCATTGGTTTTAAGTGTGATTTTCTGGATAATTTTTATGCCAAATTCGAATTTGACTGGAATAAAGAAAAAAGCCTGGCTAAAGAATTGCAACTAAAAGATAATGCCTATTCTATTCAGATCGGCTTTGTTTTCTGAGCGCTTCAAGCTGGCCTTCAAATCTGATAGAATTCAGTCTGTTTGACGGCCAGCCGGCCAAGCTGACAGATCAGGTCAAGGATGGTTAATTAAAATGAATAATTTACTGGTTATCGGCACGCAATGGGGTGACGAGGGCAAAGGCAAGATAGTTGATGTCTTAGCTCCGGCCTTCGATCTTATTGCCAGATATCAGGGCGGTCATAATGCCGGCCATACAGTTTATCTTCAAGGCCAGAAGATTGTCCTGCATTTAATCCCATCCGGGATTCTTCACGCTGATAAGATTGGGGTCATCGGTAATGGACTGGTCATTGATCCGGCTGCTTTTTTTAAAGAACTTGAGGATTTAAGGTCAATTGGAGTCGAGGTTGATGAAAACAGGCTGGTGGTCAGCCGCTCAGCTCAGGTCATCATGCCCTACCATCCGCGCCTCGAAAGAATCAGCGAAGAGCAGCGCGGAAAAAAGATGATCGGGACGACCTGCCGCGGTATCGGCCCCTGCTATGAAGATAAGGCTGCCCGCTGGGGAATTCGGGTGGCGGACCTTCTCGAGCCTGACCTCCTCCGGGAAAAAATTGAAGAGAATCTGGCGGTTAAAAATAAAATCTTTGAAACCTTTGGTCAGCCAGCTCTGGAGGCTGGGCCAATTTATGAGCAATACTTGAAGTTTGGCGAAAGACTGGCCCCTTTTGTTAAGGATGTTTCAGCTTTCCTCTACGAGCAGGTGAAAGCCGGAAAATCAATTCTGTTCGAAGGCGCCCAGGGTGTTCTCCTTGATCTTGACCATGGCACTTATCCTTTTGTGACCTCATCCAGTTGTACGGCCGGGGGAGTGGCTACCGGTCTGGGCATCAGCCCAAAACAGGTCACTGGTGTCCTTGGTATTACTAAAGCTTATGCGACCAGGGTCGGCAGCGGGCCTTTTCCGACCGAGCTTAAGGATGAAACCGGAGCCCTGATTGCTAAAAAAGGTGATGAATTCGGAGCAACCACCGGCCGGCCGAGGAGATGCGGCTGGTTTGATGCTGTGGCTGCCCGTTATGCTTGCCGGCTAAATGGTGTTGACCTTTTGGTTCTAACTAAACCTGACGTCCTCGAAGGCCTGAGCGAAATCAAAGCCTGCTATGCCTATGACTATAAAGGTTCAAGGCTAAAGGATTTTCTGTCTGATCCTTATGTTCTCGACAAGGCTCAGCCTGTCTACCGGACTTTTCCTGTCTGGGCAGGATCGATTCACCGTTTGAGAAGTGAAGAGCGGCTGCCTAACGGGTTTATTGATTATCTAAAATGGCTGGAGGACGAACTCGAAACCCCGGTCGGGATAATTTCAACCGGAGTCGCCCGGGAAGATATCATTTATTTTAAAGAGAAATGCAGCCGCCTGCTTGGAGTTCAGGCTGAACAACTCTTTGGCGGGGATTAGAATTGACTTAACTCGGGGTAAAGGGTAATTAGAGCGATCAATGAAAGCTGGCCAGCCGATGATTCAATGGGTAGAAATAAATAGAAAAGCCTTTCTGCATAATGTTGGCGAATTTAAAAAACGACTCGGCCGGACAGAGTTGATGGCGGTGGTTAAGGCTAATGCCTATGGTCATGGACTGCTGGCCATAGCCAGCCTGGCTCAGGAAGCCGGCCTGAACTGGCTGGCAGTCAACAATCTGGAGGAAGGCCTGGCCTTAAGACAGGCTGGTTTCAAGCCAAAAATTCTTATTCTGGGTTATGTTGGCCTCGAGCAGGCCGAGACGGCTGTTGGCTCTGACCTCAGGTTGGTGGTTTATAACCTGGAAAATATCCGGTCCTTGGCCCGGGCTGCCCGGCGCCTGAAGAAGAAAGCCATTGTTCATCTGAAAATAGAAACCGGCACCAACCGCCAGGGAATCCCTATTAAAACATTAGGGATTATAGCTAAAGAGCTCAAGAAATGGCCGGAGATAGAAGTAGAGGGGATTAGCTCTCATTTTGCCAATATTGAAGATACAACGGATGATTTTTATCCAAAATATCAACTGGCCAATTTTTTGGAGGCGGTCCGTTGCTTAGAAAACAATGGCCTGTCCATTCCGGTCAAGCACTTAGCCTGTTCGGCCGCAGCTATTCTCTTTCCTGAAACTTATTTCGACCTGGCCAGAATCGGCCTGGGGCTCTATGGGCTCTGGCCATCTAAGGAAACATTGATTTCCTGTCAGCAAAGAGGCCAGAAACCGTTAAAACTGAAACCGGTTTTAAGCTGGCGGACAAGGGTTGCTCAGATTAAGCCTGTTGCGGCCGGCTCTTATGTCGGCTACGGTTGCACTTACCGCACGACCAGAAGGAGCAAACTGGCTGTTGTCCCGGTTGGCTATTATGATGGTTATGACCGTTCACTCTCTAACAGTGCCTATGTTTTGATTAAGGGGCAGAGGGCTCAAATTAGAGGGCGGGTCTGTATGGATTTTATTATGGCTGATGTCACCGATATCCCGGGTGTCGAACTTGAAGACCGGGTGACTCTGCTGGGCTCTGACGGTCAGGATAAGATTACGGCCGAGCAGTTAGCCAGTCTGGCCGGGACAATCAATTATGAAATTATTACCAGGATTAACCCGCTAACACCACGGGTTATAGTCTGAGAAATGAGGCCAACCGCCATCGGCTGGAACGGGCTTAGATTAGACTTTAATAATTTGCCTAAAATTTTAAAAAAAGTTTAAAATGGACAAGATGGCTTATGGAAAAAGGGAGGATAAGAAAAGCAAACTGCCCCGCGGACTAAAAATTACTGGCTGGATAGCCGGTGGGATTATAGTTTTTCTAATTCTGATAGCTGTTCTGATCAGTACCCCTCCGGGCGGCCGGCTGATCTTAAACCAGGCTGGAAAATGGCTTGAAGACAGTACTGGCTACCGGCTTGAAGCCAGAAGCCTGAAAGTTAACCTTTTCCGACTCAAAGTCACTTTAACTGATCTCAAGCTCAAATCAGTAACCCCGGGGCTGCTGCCTTCAGGCTCTTTAGCCTGTGACCGGATAGCTGTTCAGTCTGCTTGGTCAACTCTCACTGGCGGGCCAATCAGAATCAAAAATCTGGAAATAAAAAAACCGAGAATTTCTTTAGAACCGGCGGCTGGCCTGACGGAGAAAAAACCGGTAGAAGAGCTATCGCCCGCCAAAAGCAGCCAGCCAGCTAAGCCCCTGTCCTTGCGTCTGGATCATTTTCTTCTGGAAGAAGGACAATTTTCCTATCAGGACCAGCCTGGCCAGCTGACTTTTGACCTGAGGTCAATTGAGGCAGCTGTCAGGTTTGACAGGACTGACAATTCCCATCTGGCTGAGATTCAAGCCGGACCTGGCCGCTTTCAATTTAGCGGCCGGGAGCTCAACCTTAACTCTTTAAAATTAAAAGCTTCTATCACTGAGAAAAACATCAATATAGAAAAACTAAACCTGAGTACTGCTCGATCTGAGATTTCAGCCTCGGGCCAAATCAAAGATTATCTCAATAAGCCAGATCTGAATCTTATCACTTCCGGCCAAGTAGACCTGGCAGAAATAAATGATTTAGCTGGCCCGTCTGATTCTTTTTCTGGCCAGCTCAGCTGGAAATTAAAAGCCTCAGGAGGAATTGACTGGCCATCGGTTTCTGGCGAAATAACCGCTCCTGATTTAAAGATCATGAATCTGGACGGTATCAACCTGAAAGCCTCTCTTCAGCCCGAGACCGATTCCTCTACCAGGATAGAAGCCAGGGCCGGACTAAGAGGTGGTTCAATCGGAATTGAGGCCAGGCTGCCGTCGGCTTTAAAAGGTGTCTTCTCCGGCCGGGTCAATTTTAACGAGCTGCCGCTTAAAGATATTTTTTCTCTACTGCCAGATTTACCCTTAGTCCCTGATTGTTCGCTCAACGGCTTCCTGGAGTTTAACGGACAGGAAATTAATCTCCAGAAAATTCAAGCCCGGAGCGAGCTTCGCTTTGAGGCGCCAAAGAGTCCAGTTGAGAGCCAGCCTGGCCGTCCTCTTTTGCCTCTGACCGGAAACATCAAAGCTTCAGCGGCTAACGGGGAAATCATTCTTTCTGAACTCAACCTTCAGGCGTTAGAGACTAACTTGAGTCTTGAAGCTAAAGCGACTGAGCTAAAAAAAATCTCAGGTGTGTTGCATCTTAAAATTGAGGAGTTAAGCCGGACAGTCGATTCTTTAAAATCTTCAGGTCTGGACAGAAGCTGGCCTGATCTGGCCGCCAGCCTGCAAAACCTGCCGGAGATCAAAGGAACTTTAGGCCTGGAAGCTAAGGTGTCAGGCAATTTTGAGCGGCCCGAATTTGACCTGAATCTTGAGGCGGAAAATCTATCCTTAAAAAATTTCACCTTGCCTGCTGTCAAAATTAAAGCTGACGGTAATTTAGACAATTTAAATCTGCGCCAGTTTGCAGCCAATTTTAAAGAAGGTCAGCTAACAGTCACCGGCCGGCTGGCCAGGCCTTCAGGGCAGTCATCTTCTCCTTACAGTCTTGACGGCCAGGCTGAACTTATCAAAATTAACTTAAACCAGCTGGCTGATCTTCTTGGCGAAAATTTTAAGAATTATGCTAATGGCTATCTTTCTGGCTACGCCTCAGCTTCTGGCCGGCTGAACTCGCTTCAAGCCCAGTTTGATATAACGGTTGAGCAGACCGTAGTTCAAAATCTCAAAATTGACTCACTTCAGGTAAAGGGAGGTTATATCAACGGGGAAATTAAAGCGGAGAAGCTGCTGATTGCCTGGCCAGGAGGTCAAATCGCTGGCCGTCTTGGTTTTAAACCGGCCAGTGGTGAAATTTTTGCAGACCTAAGCGGTGAGAGACTGAAAGCCAGCTATTTTAGCTCTTTACTGCCGGCTCTGGCGGCTGGAGAAGTTGATTTTAAACTGCAGGCTTCCGGCCCCTATCTTAGACCGGTTGCTGATTTAAAGCTCACCGGCCAGGGCTTGATGATTGGACAGTTCTGGTTCCCCTATATCGAGCTTGGAGTTAAAGCTGATGGCCAGAAGGCTCTGGCTAATTTCACTGTTCCCCGCTTCAATCTGAATCTGACCAGCCAGCTTGAACTTGCTCAGCCTTATCAGCTCAATGGGCTGCTGACGATTAAAGATTTACCGCTGGCCAATCTGGCCGGAATTCTGCCGACGGTGGGGGAGGAAGTACCGGAGGTGGCTGTCTCGGCCAGCCTCAATTTTTCCCTTCCTCTGACCAAACCGGAGGGGCTCGAGGCTGATTTTAGATTTGAAAATTTTGATTTTGCCGGTCTGTCGGCTTTTATTCCGGCTCTTAAAGATATGAATCCAGGCGGCGGGGCTAATGGCTCAATAAAATTAAAAGGGTTTTCTCCTGATTTAACCTCAACTTTTCTTGAATTAGAAATACCGGAACTTAACCTTACCCTTAACAACGTCTTGATTAAAAGCGACGGGCCGCTGAGTCTTCATTTAAAAGACAGAATCCTCAAAATAGACAACTTCACTTTGCTGGCTCCTCATTCCAGGATTAAATTGGCCGGACAGTCTGAAATTAAGGAACTTAATAATCCTGACCTCGATTTCTCCTTAACCGGTGAGCTCGATCTGGTAGATATCAACCCCCTGTTAGCTGGAATGTCAGCTGGCGGAAATACTGGCTTTCAGGCTAACTTAAAAGGTACACTGGAGCAGCCGCTGATAGACGGTGAGCTGAATCTGAAGCAGGTCTTTCTCCGGATTCAGGATTTGCCGCTGGTGGTGAGCGGAGTTGAGGGACGGGCGACCATAGATAATTCACAATTAAAGCTTGAAAAGGTGACGGGCGAGGTCAATTCCGGCCGGTTCACCGCTTCGGGCCAGGCTAATTTCGGGCCGTCATTTTCTCTACCAGCCGCCAGGCTGGATTTTGTCCTGACTGATTTTGATCTTAATTATCCACCCGGACTGACCAGTCTGTCTCAGGCTTCTTTGACCTTGAGCAAGCAAAAAACCGGCTGGCTGCTGTCCGGTGATTTATCTCTTCTTAATGCCAGTTACCTGGAGAATTTTTATCCCAGCACTCAGGGCTTAAAGATGGCTCTTACCAGAGGTTCACCGGCCGGGAGCGAGTTGCCGGCTTTTCTTTATGACCTGGCTCTCAATATTGATGTCAAGACGGTTGATAATATCATCATAAAAAACAACCTGGCTGATCTGGAGCTTAAAGCCAATTTAAATGTCAAAGGAACCATTCCTGCTCCAGTGCTATCCGGCCGGGCTGAAAACGCCTATGCCGGTGAAATTATCCTGGGAGAAAGAAAATATGCGGTGGAAAGGCTCCGGGTTGATTTTCTTGGCCAGGAGAACCTTGAACCTAATCTCGACATTCTTCTTAAAAGCACCGTCTATGACCAGCAGGAAGAGTTAGAGGTTAGCCTGGTTCTGAGCGGAACACCGTCCGACCTTAAATTTTCACTGACTTCCAATCCAACCAGATCAACTGAAGACCTGGCCTCATTGCTTCTGACCGGCAAAAGCCTGAAGGAAGTTCAGGGCTCGGCTCTCAATACGATTAGTAGCCAGCTGGTTACGTTTTTCTCCAGCCCTTTAACTTCACCGGTCACCAGGACTCTGGAAAAATGGCTTAAAGCGGAAGATGTCGTTCTGGAGCCAATGAATATTGCTACCCTTCAGGATCCGGGTGCCCGTCTGACCATCAGGAAAAGAATGACCAGGCAAGCGGCCATAACCTATTCAATCGATTTAACCAACAGCCAGTATCAGACCTGGATTTTTGATTACCAGCTGAATCATAATTTTTCCTTGCGGGGATTCCGTCAGGATAACGGGGTGGTCGGGGCAAACCTCAGGCACAGGATTCCCATCGGAGGCAAAGCCAGCCAGACAACGCCGGGGTCAGTCAGGCCGGCCGCTAAGGAACTGGAAAAGATAGAAATTTCAGGTGAGACTGTTTTCCCACCCACCCAGCTCCAGAAGGTTCTTAAGCTAAAAGCCGGGAAAAAATATAAATCTTCAGATTGGTCAAAGGCTTTAAACCGGCTGGACGCCTTCTACCGGAAAAAGGGCTATTTCAATTATAAGGTAACCAGAGAGACCGAAACCACTGGCCGGCAGACAGACCTGGTTAAATTAAACATCCAGGCTAATCAACCGGTCAATTTTAAATTCGCCGGTGATAAAATTTCCAAAAAAATCAGAAAGAAAGCTCTCAGCTCCTGGGTCAGCCGTCTGCCGGAAGAGGCTAACCTTTATCAGCTGCGGTCTAACCTCCTGTCCGAATTAAACCGTCAGGGCTTTTACCGGGGCGAAGTCCTGATAGATAAAAATCAGACTGATGACCGAATAGAATATCTGATTGAAATTAGGAAAAACGGACAGTGGAAAATAGCTTCCTTTGAGCTGGAGGGCCAGCCAGTTTTTGAGGCTTCCCTGCTGAAACGGGTCTTCGCCAGTTATTTTGGAGCTAAAGCCAGGGGACTCTGGAATCTGGTTTATGACCGCCGGGTGGCCCTGCAACTTCTTCAATATTTTTATCAGGAAAATGGCTATCTTAAGGCCAGAATAAGCAACCCGGTCATTAACGAAGATGAAACAAAAAGGCTGATTTATATTACCTTAAAGATTGAAGCCGGAGATCAAAGCCGGGTAGCTTCTATAGCTTTCAGTGGCAATTCTCATTTTAGCCAGGAGGCGTTGCTGGCTGACTTAGAGCTAAAACCGGGGACTATCTTTAGCTGGCCAGCTTTAAGTCAGGCCAGGGTTAACATTATCAATAAATACCGCGGGGCTGGATTTAAAGAAATTACAGTTGAAGCCGGGGCCGAAGCCAGGAAGGACACTCCGGATTATGAAGTCAACTTCACCATCAATGAGGGTCAGATTTACCGGATTTCTCAGATAGAATTAACCGGTCTCAGGCGGGCCAGGCCGGCTTTTGTCTCGAGTGCAGCCGGCCTTAAACCAGGCGAGCCACTCAGCCTGGAAAGGCTGGCTCAGGCTCAGAAAAACCTCTATGACACTTCTGTCTTCCAGGCAGTCAATATCAGCTCTGAACCAGAAGAGGAAAAAAATTACGAAGAAAGGGTAAAGGTTTCTCTTCAGGAGAATCCCTGGCTGAGCCTGACTTATGGCCTTCAATATAATTCAGAAACTTACTTTGAAGGTTTAGGCCAGATTGATTTTAACAATTTATTTGGCCGTGGCTGGAACAGCCTCCTTTATTTCAGGGCTAATGCTAAACAACAGGAAGCCAGAGTTTCTTTAAAGATACCATATATCTTTTCCAGAAAGACTGATTTTCTACTGTCTTCTTATTTTTCAAAATATGACAAAGACTTGTATACAACTGAAGAAATTGGAGCCAGCTTTCAGCACAAGATTATGATGGTCAGAGGCTTCAATCTGAGCTGGGTCTATAAATTATCAAAAATCCATGATTACGAGGATAATCCCATCGGGCCATTCCCTTATGATGTGAAAGTGACCAGTTCGGAATTCTCGATTCTGCTTGACCGTGATACCCGCGATGACCGTTTTGACCCGCGCCAGGGTTCATTGCTGTCAGTCAGTTTAAGTTATTCCCCCAGCTTTTTGGGTTCGAGTCTTTCCTATTTTCGCTCCTTTTCTCAATTCAGCATGTACCAGGACATCGGGCGGGGCTTCATCTGGGCTTCGTGTTACCGTTTAGGCCTGGCCAGTGCTTTTGGTGACATTCTGATTCCGAGCAAAAGATTTTTCGCCGGCGGCGGCACCAGTATCAGAGGATTCAAGCTGGATGCGGTTGGGCCAGTCGATATCTGGACCGGCTTACCGGAAGGCGGGGAAGCTATGATTGTAATCAATGAGGAATTGCGTTTTCCTGTTTATAAAATAGTCAGGGGTGTAGTTTTCTTTGATGCCGGCAATGTCTATTCAACCCTGAGGGATTTTAATCCTCTCAAACTCAGAACCGGAGCCGGACTTGGCTTAAGAATAGACACTCCAGTTGGCCTCCTCCGGGTTGATTATGGTTTTAACTTAAAACCGAGGGCCGGAGAACGGCGGAGTTCAATCTTTTTCAGTCTGGGGCAGGCTTTTTAAAGCTTATTAACCAACCCGGCTGAGAAGGCTTCTGACCTGAGGAGCTTCTGGCGCATTGGGAGCCAGATAGACAAACTTATTGAAGTGGACGATCATCAGATCCTTCCGCCCTTTCTGGTTATAAGCCAGTCCGAGCTGATAATGGCCATAGGCATGATTGCCTTTTAACTGGAGGCATTTTTCCAGGTCAGCGATGGCCAGATCCAGCTTCTTCTGATAACCTCGGAGCAGCCCCCGGTGAAAATAAGCTTCGGCACAGTTAGCATCTTTTTGAATGGCCAGGTTAAGCTGGGTTTCGGCACTGGCATAATTGGCCTTTTTGGTATAATACTGGCCAAGACCGATGTAACCATAAGGAGAAGCGGGCGCAGCTTGAACAATTTTATTAAAATAGGTCAGAGCAGCTTCGGGATTATTTTGCTTGATCAGGACTGCACCAAGATAATAATAGAGGTCATTATTGACAAATTTTTCAGCGATGAGCTTATCGAAAATAGTTTTGGCTTCGGCTGTCTGCCCGCCTTCAAAATAGGCGATGCCAGATTTCAGCCTGTCTAACTGGCTGGTCTGGGCCGAAGCCAGCTGGCCCAGAAGAGAAATGGCCAGAACTAAGATTACCAGTTCCAGCCAGCCGGCCTGTTTTGTTTTCTTCATCAGTTCCTCCTGTTTAGCTCATTATTACTAATGAGCTGGTCTTCAAAACAACATATATCATAAATGCCCCGGCTGAAGCAAATCACTGGTGAGAAGCGACCAGAGCTGAAAAACAACTGATTAGACGCTTTAAAGCTGATGACAGGGCCTGAAAAATTGACAAACCGGCTTTTGACCGTGTAAACTGATAACAGTCTTTAAAGACGGGTATATTTCAGGAGGGAAAAAAATGGTAGAAAAAAAGAAAAAAATGCCTGCCAAAAAACCGGCAGCTAAAAAAGCGGCCAGTTATAAGAAGGGTTATGAGTGTAAGCTCTGCGGCTACCGGTTGATTGTTGACCGTGAGTGTGATTGCGGTGAAGAACATGTCATTCTTTGCTGCGATCAACCGATGAAAAAGGTCAGAATAACCGGCTAAGTCTTTTAGCTGCCCCTGGAAAGATAAGCCCGGTTACTCCTGGAGCTTTCTATTTAAATAATCTTGAGCAGAGGAAAGGATGGGTGTTGATTCTTTCCAAAAAAAAAGGCTGGGTTATCTGGAAGGCTACATTTCGGTTGTTCTTAACACCGGCCTGTTCTTTCTCAAATTCATAGTGGGCCAGAAAGTTGGTTCAATCGCCATGGTGGCTGATGCCTGGCATACTCTGTCAGACACCATCACCTCGATGGTGGTCATAGTCGGCTTCTGGCTGGCTTCCAGGCCGCCTGATAAAGAGCATGCTTTTGGCCATGGCAAAGCTGAATCGGTGGCTTCCATAGTTATTGCCACCTTGTTAGGCGTGGTTGGTGGTTATTTCTGTTACGGATCTGTCCTCAAGTTAATTCATCATCAGGCGATGAGTTTCAGCCTGCTGGCCATTATTGTCTTTGCGATCTCAGCGGGGCTCAAAGAAGCTTTAGCCCAGTTTGCCTTCTGGGCAGGGAGAAAGGTCAACTCCTCTTCACTGCGGGCTGATGGCTGGCACCACCGGAGGCGATGCCATCGCTTCTCTTTTAATCGTGGTTGGTGCCCTGTTCAGCCGGAGTTTCTGGTGGCTTGATGGCCTTCTGGGCATAGGTGTGTCTCTCTTGATATTGCAAGCCGGTTTGACCATCATCCGCAGTTCAGCCAGCTACCTAATCGGTGAAAGTCCGGCCGATGATGTCATTCAGCGCGTTAAGGCCGCGGTTGAAGCTGAGTTTCCTCAACTTGAAGGCATCCATCATCTTCATGTCCACAATTATGGTGAGCACAGCGAGGTCACGGCTCATCTCAAGGTGCCGGGGGCCATGCGGGTTGATCAGGCTCATGAAATAGCGACCAGAGTTGAGGAACTCATGACGAAAGAATTCGAAGGAGATGTGACCATCCATGTCGAACCGGAAAAACATGGTCAGGACGGAAACGACTGATCCTTCACTGGCTGATTATTTTAAGTTTTTGGGGACGGGCGGGGCCCGGTTTGTGGTGGCAAAACAGTTGCGGGCCTCTGGCGGCATATTTCTTAATTTCCTGGGGAAAAAGATGATACTTGACCCTGGCCCGGGAGCTCTGGTCAGACTGGTTCACAGCCGTCCTCCACTTGACCCAACCGGCCTCGAAGCTATCTTCCTGACCCACAAGCATATTGACCATTCTAATGACGTCAATATCCTGGCTGAGGCTATGACCTCTGGCGGTTTTAAAAAACGGGGAGTACTGTTTGCCCCAGAGGAATGTCTTGAGGGCCGGGAAGCGGTGGTCTTCAATTACCTTAAAGATTATCTGGAGCGGATTGAAGTTCTCACCGCTGAAAAAGAATACCGGCTGGGAGAGCTTAAAATCAGAACTTCTATCCGTCATCTTCATGGGGCTGAAACCTATGGCCTAAAATTTTATCTACCGGCCGGGACAGTTGGTTTTCTAACTGATACCAAATTTTTCCCTGGTCTGATTAAAGCCTATGAGGATGTTTCTATTCTGGTTCTTAATGTGGTCAGGGCTGAGTCCAGGGCAGACGATGATATCCTTCATCTAACAGCCGGTGAAGCAGCTGAGATTATCAGGGGAATAAAGCCGGAGAGAGCCTACTTAACTCACTTCGGGATGACCATGCTCCGGGCTGATCCGAGGAAGGTAGCTGAAAAATTGAGTGAACAGACGGGCCATGAAGTTCTGGCCGCTTATGACGGGCTAACGGTCCAGCTTTAGCCTGATAATTAAAGCTTGTCTAATTCCTACTAAAATGATAGGATATAAGTTGAAAGCTTAGGCAGAATAGGCTAAACTAAAAGTCAAGGCCAGGAAACTGGTTTTGACCTTAAGGAGAAAACGGATGAAAGAAAAAGTGGAGGAAGTTCTGAACAAGATCAGGCCAGCCCTTCAAGCCGATGGCGGTGATGTTGAACTGGTGGATGTAGTTGACGGGGTGGTCTCTGTCCGGCTGGTAGGTGTCTGCGGCGGCTGCCCCATGTCTCAGATGACACTTAAGATGGGTATTGAGCGTTTGCTCAAGAAGGAAATTCCCGAAATTAAGAGCGTGGTGTCAGTTTGAAGCTGACCGCCCTGGTGGCTGCCAGGCAGATTCCCGGTATCTGCCTGCAGGTAAGAGCAGTAGCTAAATCGGGCTTTTAAAACTCCAAGCCGCCCGGCTGTCAAACTGATTCCGGTTTAGGCCTGATCATGGAACAGGATCAACTGAAAGAAGAAATAACCCGCCTCAAGCCAGAAAGGGATGCGGTTATTTTTGCTCATAATTATCAGCCAGCTGAGATTCAGGATATAGCTGACGTGGTCGGTGACTCTTTGGAGCTGAGCAGGCTGGCGGCTCAAGCCGAAGCCAGGCTGATTATTTTTGCCGGTGTTTATTTTATGGCCGAAACAGCTAAGATTCTGGCCCCTGATAAAAAGGTCGTAATACCCGAGCCTCAGGCCGGCTGCCCGCTGGCTGACCAGGCCAGCCAGACTGACCTCATCGAGATGAAGAAAAAATTCCCCGGAAGAAAAGTGATTTCCTATGTCAATACTACGGCTGGAGTTAAGGCTGAAACCGATATCTGCTGCACCTCCGCTAATGCGGTTAAGCTGGTTAACAGCCTGCCCGATGAAGAGATAATCTTTGTGCCAGACCGCAACCTGGCCAGTTATGTTAGATTAAAGACTGGCAAGCGAATAATCGCCTGGAATGGCTATTGCCCGGTTCATGAGGAGATTAGAGCCACCGATTTGCTTGAGACTAAAGCTTCTCATCCTGAAGCTGAAATCTGGGCCCACCCCGAGTGCCGGCCGGAAGTTCTTGAACTGGCTGACCGGGTTCTGTCCACGGGTCAGATGATCAATGAAGCCAGAAAGACGGCTGCAGACGAGATTATCATCGCTACTGAAACCGGCCTTCTCCATCGATTAGGTCGGGACAATCCAGGTAAAAAATTCTATCCAGTCAGGCCGGAAGCTGTCTGCCCGGAGATGAAGAAAAACAGTCTGGAGAAAGTTTACCTGGCTTTATTGGAGGAGAAACCAGAAGTTATAGTTGACGAAGAGATAGCCACGAAAGCCCGGGCAGCTATTAACCGGATGGTTCAGTTTGTTTAAAAAAACAGGGGTAACCCCTGTTTGTTATATAACCGGCAAATAAAAAAGAAGAAAGAGGAGGAACAATGAAAAAAATAACAGAAAATTCTCTGCGAGCGGCCTTGGCCGGGGAAAGTCAGGCTCATCTGAAGTACAAGTTCTATGCCGAACAGGCTAAGAAGGAAAACCTGCCTAATATTGCCAGACTATTTGAAGCTGCTTCTCTGTCAGAACAGTTCCATGGTACTAACTACCTGAAAGCCCTGGATGGAGAAGGGAAAACAACTGACAATCTGGGAAGAGCTCTGGAAGGTGAGACTTTTGAAGTTGAAGACATGTATCCGGCTTACGTAGCCGTGGCCAAGGAGCAGGCCGAAAACAAAGCAGCCATGTTTTTCCAGGCGGCTCTGGCCACTGAGAAAGTTCATGCTGGCCTTTATAACCGGGCGAAGGCTGCGGCTCAACAGGGAAAAGATGTTGAACTGTCTGATGTTTATGTCTGTCCGGTTTGCGGTTTCACCATGGAAGGTGAAGCTCCCGAGCGCTGCCCGGTTTGTGGTACCCCCAAAGATAAGTTTGTCAAATTTTGAAAAGTTGAGGCTTGCTCCGGCCGAAGACTACCAAAAACTTTTCTGTTAGCAGGACACTTAAAGGTGGCCCGCGATTTTCCCAGGAAACTGCCGCTCAAAATAAAAGGAGAGACCGGCAGGCCAGTTCATCTGGCGGTGAGGTGTGGCAGTCAGAATTTTATTTAGAAAAAATACTGCTGAGGGGCGGCTGCTTCTCTTCTTTTTTCACGGTTATAGCTTTGGAGAAAAGAGAAAAGCTGATAAAATACAGAGGGAGCTAAGATGAAGCACGCCTGGAGAATTGGCCGGCTAGCCGGTATCGAGATTAAAGTCGATTCGAGCTGGATAATTATCTTTCTGCTCTTCACTTTTTCCTTAGCTGCTTTCTATTTTCCTCAGGCCTTTCCGGTGTCGAGCCATAGCTTTTACTGGCTGCTCGGCCTCATTACCAGCTTGCTGGTTTTTGCTTCGGTCTTGTTTCATGAGCTGGCTCATTCGGTGGTGGCCCGTAAACAGGGGGAAAAAGTTGAGGACATTACCCTTTTTATTCTGGGCGGGGTGGCCCGCATCAGTGAGGAACTCAAAGAGCCAAAGAAGGAATTTTACTTAGCCCTGGCCGGTCCAGTTTCAAGTTTTATTCTGGGTGGACTGTTTCTGCTACTATCATCCGGCTTGAGAAACATTTCCCACCCGGTCCAGGTTATCTCGGCTTATCTGGCCTACACTAATCTGGTCCTGGGGGGATTCAATCTGTTGCCTGGTTTTCCAATGGATGGCGGGCGAGTGCTGAGAGCCATTCTCTGGCGGGCAACTGGCGATCTGAAGAAAGCTACCCGCATAGCTTCCAGCGTCGGACAGGGAATTGCCTTTCTTTTAATTTTTATCGGCCTGGTTGAATTTTTCCGGGGAAATTTAGGCGGCTTATGGCTGGTGTTGATTGGCTGGTTCCTTCACAGTGCTTCAGTTCAGGGTTATTCTCAGGTTGTTCTCAAATCGGCTCTGCAGGATCTTAAAGCTTCTGATTTAATGGATAGAAATTTTATTTCAGTCAACCCGGAGCTGCCGGTCGAAACGCTGGTTCATGATTACATTCTTAAAAAGCGGGAAAGGGTGTTTCTGGTTACAGATCAGGATGTTTTTCTGGGGCTGGTCTGTCTGGAGGATGTCAAAAAAGTTCCTCACTCCCGCTGGCCGGAACTAAAAGTCAGCGAGATTATGACTCCGGTGAACAAAGTTGTCTCGATCAGGCCGGAAGCTAACGGAGATGAGGTCTTGAACAGTCTGGTAAATAACGAAGTCAATCAGCTGCCAGTTCTGGAAGGCGGCCGGGTGGTCGGGATTATTACCAGGACTGATTTGCTGCGCATCCTTCAGCTCCGGACCGATCTTGGTATCTGATCAATAAGGAGGGAATAGGGTCCATGGCCGGGATGAAAAAAAACCAGGAAGGAAAAAGGGGAGGCCAGCAGTCAAAGAAATTATCCAAGATTTCAGATAACGAGCTGGCCGGGGAAGGGCCGGAAGCCCGAGTAAAAAAGATAATAAAACTTTTAAGAAAAGAGTACCCGTCGGCGCAGACAGCTCTTCATTACCGGACTCCGTTTGAGCTGTTGATTGCGACCATTTTGGCAGCTCAGTGCACTGATGAAAGAGTCAACAAGGTCACGCCGGGACTGTTTAAAAAATATCCGGCGGTCGAAAACTTTGCCCGGGCCAGACAGGAAGAACTCGAAAAGGAGATCAGGTCAACTGGCTTTTTCCGGAATAAGGCCAGGAACATAATTGGCCTGTCGAAGAAGCTGGTAGAAGAATATGGGGGGAAAGTGCCGGATTCGATGGCCGAGCTGATCAAGCTGCCAGGTGTGGCCAGAAAGACCGCTAACATTGTGCTGGCTTCAGCTTATAAGAAGGCTGAAGGCATTGCGGTTGATACCCATGTGAAGAGGCTGGCCGGCAGGCTCGGACTCAGCCAGGAGAGGCAACCTGAAAAAATAGAAAAAGACCTGATGACTATCGTGCCCGGGGCTGACTGGCTTGATTTTAATTTCCTCTTCGTCGAGCATGGACGAAAAATTTGCCAGGCAAAAAAACCGCGCTGCTTGGAGTGCGTTCTCAAGGAGCTTTGCCCTTCGTTTGAGAAACTGTCAGCCATGGCCGCTGGAGCGGGAAAGAAGGGGAGATAAATGGCGCGACGCGAGGCGAGGCTTTATGAGCGGCTCGAGGGCCAGCAGGTTGAATGTCGGCTGTGTGCCCACAGGTGCAGGTTAAAAGCCGGGCAATTCGGTATCTGCGGAGTTAGACAGAATGTGGAGGGCAGGCTTTATACTTATGTTTATGAAGAGGTGATTGCTGCTCATGTTGATCCGATTGAGAAGAAACCTTTTTTTCACTTTTTGCCCGGAAGTGAAGCTTTGTCTATAGCTACCATTGGCTGCAATTTCCAGTGTCCGTTCTGCCAGAACTGGGAAATCTCGCAGACAAGAATATCTGAGGGGGTAGAGGGATTGAGGAGCAGCCATTTGCCGGTTGAGGAAGTGGTCAGGCAGGCTAAGCTCAATCACTGTGCCAGCATTTCTTATACTTATACCGAGCCGACCATTTTCTTTGAATATGCTTATGATGTGGCCAAACTGGCCAAAGAAGCCGGGATCAGGAATAATTTTGTGACCAACGGTTTTATGACGGGAGAGGCGCTGGAGGATATTAAACCCTATCTCGATGCGGCCAATGTTGATTTAAAGTTTTTCCGCGAAGAAAAATATAAGAAAATCTGCAAGGCCAAGCTACAGCCGGTGCTTGACTCCATCAAAAAGATGAAGGAATTGAACATCTGGGTGGAGGTCACGACGCTCGTTATCCCCGGAGAAAACGATTCGCGACAGGAGCTTCAGGACCTGGCCAGGTTTTTAGCCAGTGTTGATCACGATATTCCCTGGCACCTGAGCCGCTTTCATCCTGACTATAAATACCTCGATAACCAGGCTACACCTGTGGAGACGCTAAGAATGGCCAGGGACATTGGCCGGGAGGCCGGGCTGAATTATATTTATGTGGGGAATGTCTGGGGCGAGGGAGAAGATACGATTTGTCCGCAATGCGGGGCGCTGCTCATTGAGCGGGAAGGTTTTGCGGTCAGGGAGAACAGAATTAAGGCCGGTCATTGCCCCGACTGCGGGCGGCAAATTGCCGGTATCTTCTAAAAACAGGGGACACAATCTATATTTCCTATTTTTTATAAGACACCTGAGATGAGCACCAGCGATTCTGGCTTGATTATGTTCATTTCCGGTGAAATAATAAAAAACAAGAGTGAATTTCTGTCGGCTTAATTTGATAATATAAAGAATCAGAGCTCGAAGCCATTACTTTCTAAAAAGGAATCAGAAAAAATGAACGATTACCTCTCAGCCATATTGGAGGTGAAGACGGTGACTCCTGTTTTTGCTCCTGTTAAAAGCGAGGCAATTGTAAGTTTTTAAAGGCAAATGAACAAAAAAATAGGAAATATAAATTGTGTCCCTATTTTAAAGTATGAATTTTTGCCCCACATGGCCGATGCTAAATTCCGGGCTTACGGGCATTCGCTGGAGGAGGTGCTGGTCAATGCCGCTACGGCCCTGGTTTCTTTGATGTGGGAGGCGGACCAGGTCAGACCGGTCAGGAAAGAATCAATAGAAGTTGAAGCCTCAAGCCTGGAGCAGCTGACTGTCAAATTTTTGACCGAATTTCTTTACCTTCTGGAAGTTAAATCATTTCTGCTGGCTAAAGTCGAGTCCGTTAGAGTTGAGCAAATTCAAAAAGATGACAGTAGACTTTATCGCCTTGAAGCCAAGGTAGCCGGAGATGATGTTTCGCCTCAATATGAAATTTATGGGCTGGTTAAAGCCGTGACTTATAATGAGATAAAAATCGAAAAAATTGACGGCGGCTGGCTGCTGGAGGCCGTCGTTGATATGTGAGGGGGAAAATGGATTTAGTCAGGGTAAGCGAGTATATCTGGGAGATTCCAAAATCCGGCGAGATGCGGGTCCCAGCCAGGGTTTATGCCTCAAAGCGCCTCATTGATCTGGCCGGGCGGGATCAGACTTGGCAGCAGGCTAAAAATGTAGCTTGCCTCCCAGGCATTCAGAAGATGTCTTATGTCATGCCGGATGCCCACCAGGGCTATGGCTTTCCGATTGGTGGTGTGGCAGCCTTTGACCTCGACGAAGGGATCATTTCCCCGGGAGGGGTTGGCTATGACATCAATTGCGGGGTCAGGCTCCTGCGAACAGATTTTAAGGAAAACGATATCGTCACCAGAAAAAAAGAACTGCTGGCCGAAATCTTTAAAGAAGTTCCGGCCGGGGTGGGGAAGGGAGGAATTACGAAACTCAGCAGCCGCGTCCTTAAAGAAATACTGGTCAAAGGTGCCAGGTGGGCGGTCGAAGGAGGCTATGGCTTAGCCGAAGACCTCGACCGGACCGAAGAAGGCGGCCAGATGAAAGAGGCTTCGTGTGAATTTATCTCAGAGCGGGCGCTGGAGAGAGGGCTTCCACAGCTGGGGACGCTCGGCGCAGGCAATCATTTTCTGGAGATTCAAAAGGTTGACGAAATTTATGACGAAAAAGTGGCTGGTGTATTTGGCCTCGAGGAGAAAGACCAGATTCTGGTCATGATTCACTGCGGCAGCCGGGGTCTCGGGCATCAAATTGCCACCGATTACATAGAACTTATGGGAAATGAATTTGGCTTCAAAGGCTTGCCCGACCGCGAATTAATCAATGCCCCTTTTAAGTCCAGGCTCGGCCAGCAATATTATAAGTCAATGTGTGCGGCGGTTAACTATGCTTTTGCCAACCGGCAGATGATTGCTCACTGGGTGAGGAGTGTCTTTGAGAAGGTGATGGGGGAGGCCAGAGGGATGCGGCAGATTTATGATGTCTGTCACAATGTGGCTAAGGTTGAAAAGCATACAGTTAGCGGAAAGGAGAAGCTCCTCTGTGTTCACCGGAAAGGGGCGACGCGAAGTTTTGGGCCGGGGAGAGCGGAGATTCCGGCCGTCTATCGCCAGGCAGGGCAGCCAGTCTTAATACCGGGCAGCATGGGCACGGCCTCCTATATTCTGGTCGGAACCGCTGAAGCTGAGGAGATGAGTTTTAGCTCAACGGCCCATGGAGCCGGCCGGGTTATGAGCCGCAATGAAGCCCTGCGGCGTTTCCGGGGAGAGCAGATCAGAGATGAACTGGCGAAAAAGGGGATTGAACTTAAAGCGACCAGCTGGAAAGGTGTGGCTGAAGAGGCGGCTGCTGCCTACAAGGATGTGGATGAGGTGGTCAAAGTGTCTCATGAGACCGGGCTGGGGAAATTGGTCGCCCGTCTGGTCCCGGTGGGTGTGATGAAAGGTTGAAAACAGGGGACACAATCTATATTTCCTATTTTTTTATTAGATAAGCGGAGGCAATTCTTGTTTGCTTCTATTCATGTCAGGCTAGAACAAATAGTGGGCAAAAGTCATTAATTCCTGATAGATTAAGTTGATAGTCTGAAAAATCAAAGCTTTAAAATGGCGCTTTCCTGGACGATATGAGCAAAAAATGAGCGATGACGAACACTGTTTATTTGGTACCATGGCTTCTCCGCTTGTTAAGAGTCCTTGCTCAGAATCAGATGAAGCTAATTTCGAAGAGCTGATAGACAGAAAAATAGGAAATATAGATTGTGTCCCTAGTTTCTTATGTCACGGCGGCGCGACGACGGCGTCACGGTTAACTTTGTTATCTTCCCGCTTCTGACCTGCCCTTCAATGATTGTCCTGTAAGGGGCATGAAGCCGGAAATCAACATCCCAATCTCGAGGCCAGGCCGGAAGCAGAAAAATCTTTTTGCCATCAGTCTGGATCAACATTGCCTGAAGAGTTTTGAGCAAGACTCCGCCGTGATCCTGGTCTGGAATCCAGTCGAAATTCGGCCCCCAGAAAGCTGGAAACCGCGACTCCTTATGCCAGCTTTTGGTCCGCCCGAGAATTGATTGACGTGCCTCTTCGGTCAGTCCTAAATAGGCCATGAAAATATCATCCTGCCGCCAGCCTGAATTTCCTCTATCCTCACGATGGTTTAGGGCTTCAATGCCCAGCTCGATTCCTGGCCTGCCAAGAGTGATCCGCCGGTAGGGAAAGACCGCATAAAGTTCTGGATTTTCAATGTTATTCTTGCTGGCAAAACGCTCGGCTGCGGCCAGCATTCTTACCCCGTCAACTTCCCGCACCGGCAGCTCCGGCATTTTGTCGTGCATTCGCTGCCACAGAGCCCTCTCTTCAGGGCCGACTCTGTCGCCGGCCAGTGCCAGCAGCCGTTCAGTCACGGCCAGGATTCCGGCTATTTCCGGCATGGGATTGCGGCAGTCCCACCAGGTCTCGAGACTCTGGGCTGGCTCCATGACAATTTTCCCTTTTTCATCCACTTTATAATGGAGGTCATAGAAAGTCAGAATGTCATGGGCCAGCGGCAGCAACTGTTCTTTTAGCAGCTTGTCATTCAGGGTATGCTCATAGTCATCCAGCATCATATAAAGAAGCTCAATTCCACCCTGCCATTCCCAGCGGTGCCAGCGGCTTTCATTCTCGACGACTGTCCTTTTCTCACGGGGAGTCCAGCCATAAGACTCATTGAAAGCTGCTCCCCAGAAATAGACGCACTCATTGAAATAAGCCCCGTTGTGACCGAAATAATGCCGAGTGCGGTAGCGAGCCATCTTCAAAACATCACCGGTATACATACGGTAAAGCGGCTCGAGCAGGTCGAAATCACCGGAAGTGCACATGCTGATATAGGGCAAGCGGGTGTTCTGCCACCAGTAGCCAGGTCCCCAGCGGCGGTAATCGGCATCACCCGGACTGCCTGGATTGGGAACGGTGAAAATTGACCCGTTGAATTTGATTGGATACTGGCCCCGCCCGGCGCAGGCATTGATAAACCGCTGCAGGACATAGGCCCGGCTCAATATATAAGTATCATCGTCACGATCCGGGCTGCCGCTCGCCGGGTGAGAATGGACGTCAATCCAGCTCCGTCGCCAGAATGCCTCCCACCACGCACGGTGGCGGCTGAGCCTTGTGGCGAAAGGGATTTTTTCCGTCGAGGCGATGAGTTCTTGCGTCGCCATGAGCCAGGCTGCCGGTGTTGACGGGTGCTGAGTCAGGACATAAATACTAAAAAGGTGAGACCTCGCCGAAGGAGAGCGCAGATTCAGGTCATCCAACCGTTCGGCAGCCTTTCCGGCGGCGGTGATAACAGCGCCAAAAGTCCGCTGCAGAATCGGATCAGGCTGCTCGAATCCCTCCATATTCTGGAGTTTGGCGCATAGAGCCGGTCCTACGGACTTTATATTATGATGATACCAGCCGATGCGATCGCTGAGGCCGGAGAGTCCGCTGAAACTGCTAAGAACTGTGTCGGGCTCGACCACCGTTGGAAAGTGCTGATTTCCCGGCACATCGTGATCGAAGTGGGCATCGCTGACTTCAATGGATGGGAGTTCATACTGTTCGGTTCGCCACAGCTCAATCGAAGCCGTAGCTTCAACCGGCCTTTTTCCGTCGATGGCGACATAGGCTACCGGATAATTGGCATCGGCCCAAACCCTTATCACGACTTTACCTTCTGCTTCGCCAGCTTGAATCTCGATGGTGGCTTGGCTCAAGCGGAGAGTCTGGATCAAGGCTTTTGATTGAAGGAGTGGATTGGGATTGAGATGCACCCTTACCCGGCCGAGTTTAAGCAGGCGGCAGTTATCATCCCAGGAATCAGTCTTGCCAATATAAAAAAGGAGGTCGCCGCTTTCCTCTACCCAGACGTTAAGACTGATATCCCCGTTTCCGGCCGGCATTGTCCCCCAGGTATTAGGGCTGGGAGAAGTCCAGACGATATTATATTTATTGAGGCCGGCGATGGGATCATAGCTGCTCTGGCTGCAGCCCTGGAGAATCGGCGAGGCGAAAATTAGTAACAAGATGAAAGATAATACGGCTCGCCCGGACAAGCCTGACCTTAAGGGATGATAGTTTTTTTTAGTTATTGACATGCAATCACACCGTCTTCATTTTTATAACAATGGCGTCAGTTTATCAACTGGAAAACAGGGGACACAATCTATATTTCCTATTTTTTTTATGAGGACAAGTGAAAGTATAACGCTAAGTCCTTTTGCCAGGCAAAGGGGTTCATCTATTTATCTCGTTAGATGGCCATGATCACTAAGAACAATCAGCTAGAAAAATAGGAAATATAGATTGTGTCCCCATTTTATAAGCGGGACAAAAGCTTGCTGAGCGGCAGGGTGTTGATGATGTCCTTCTTCGTCAGCCAGGCCCGGCGGGCGATCCCCAGCCCATAGCGCATCATGCCAAATCCGTGCGCATAGTGAGTATCGGTGCCAATTGAAATCAGGACTCTCTTCTCCTTAGCTTTTTTTAAATTAAATTCATCCAGGTCTAACCGGTCATAATAGGCATTAAGCTCCAGGATCTTCCCGTACTCGGCTGCCGCCTCAATTATTTTATCCACATCGACATCATAGCCCTCCCGCCCTGAAATTAACCTGCCCGTTGGGTGACCGATGATATTGACCAACGGGTGCTTCAGAGCGGCGATAATTCTTTCGGTAACATTTTTCTTAAAGCCGGAATGAATGGAAGCTACCACGATATCGAGCTTCTTCAGCAGTTCTTCCGAGCAGTCAATTGTGCCATCGCCCAGAATATCCACCTCTATTCCTTTGAGGAGCTTAATTCCTTTAAGTTTGCTATTGAGCTTATCTATTTCTTTTATCTCCTCTGCCAGGCGGTCGGGACTCAAGCCATGAGCATATCTGGCGGCCTGAGAATGATCGCAGATGGCGATATAGCTATAGCCAAGCTGCTTCCCGTGCTCAGCCACCTCCTCCAGGGTCATTACCCCATCGCTCCAGTTCGAGTGAACATGCAAATCGCCTTTGATGTCCGCTGGCTCGACGATAACTGGCAGTTTCCCTTCAAGAGCCAGCTCTATTTCACCGTGATCTTCTCTCATTTCAGGTGGAAAAACAGGCAGCCCGAACACACCATACACTTCCTCTTCACTCCGCCCCGCGATCTTTTTCTCGCCCCGAAAAACTCCGTATTCTGAGATTTTTAGCCCCTTATCCTTGGCCAGCCCGCGCAGCTTGATGTTGTGAGCCTTAGAGCCGGTAAAGTACTGCAAAGCAGCTCCATAGGAATCTTCCTCGACGATTCTTAAATCCACCTGCCGCTCACCAGCCTCAGTTGTAATCAAAATTGAGCCCTTCGTTTCGCCCTCAGCCAGAACCCTCACCGTCCTGGGGAATGCTACGAAGTGCTTGATAATCTTCAGCCCGTCCCGCCCGGTCGCCAGAATATCTATATCCCCAATCGTCTCTTTCATCCGCCGCAGCGAACCGGCCGTTGAGACGTGGCTTATGCCTTCAGCTTTCTTCAGGTAATCGATAACTTCCTCAGCAATGGTCATAGCCTCATAAATGGGCATTCTTTCCTGGGCATGTTCAAACAGTTCGATACCCTTTTTAATATTTTCCACTTTCTTTTTACCCATCCCATAGAGCTTCTCGAGACTGCCATCTTCAATGACTCGCTTGAGGTCTTCGAGATTATTGACATTGAGTTCTTTATGCATCTGGTGAATCGTTCGGCCGCCGAGGCCAGGGATTTCCAGCAGCTGCAACAAGCCCCCTGGCACTTCTTTCATTACTTCCTCATATCTGGTCATTTTGCCAGTCTTGAGATACTCTTCGATTTTTTCGGCCATGCCTCTGCCAATACCCGGAATCTCTGACAGTTTGCCCTGAGCGACCAGCTCGGCCACATCGGTGGTTAAATCCTCGAGTACTCTGGCTGCCTTCTGGTAGGCGACCACCTTAAAGCCCGATTCTCCCTTGATTTCCAGGGCATCAGCAAGGCGGTAAAAAAGTTTGGCAATTTCTTTATTTTTGTTTTCCATTCTGGCCTCTTTCTCCCTGTCTCTCTATTTTTTAATTCTATAATAGAGCTCTGATTTAGACAAATTGCGGTTACCGTGGCGAACCCCTTCTGCTGTGGGGGGAGCGGAGACACGCCGTGCTGTCCCGAGGCGTTGTTCTTTGCTTATGATTGACAATTGCGGCCAGGCCTTTTATCTTAATCACATGAAAATTATTCTGGCCGGTTATAATTTAGATTCGGAAGTTATTGAAGAGCTCAAGAAAAATTCCCCCGAGAGACAGGATATTACCCCGGAGACCATCTCGGCTGCCTATGCTCGCATCTCGCGTGATCCCAGGCCGGTTAATGAGCTCAGAGCGGTGGCTAGAGCCGAAGTGGAGAGAGCGCGCCGTTCAAATCAGAGTATCATCTTTAAGATGGGCCATCACTCGGTGGCTGAACATGCGGTCTTTAACTTTGACCTGATCGGACTGAGCCGACTGGCCATTGAAGAGGTCGAACATTTCCGCCTCTGTTCCTACACAGAAAAATCGCAGCGCTACATAACGCTTGACGGCGATTATGTTTTGCCGGAAGAAATAAAACAGGCCGGGCCTAAGTTCGAAAAGGTCTTTACTGAAACTATCGAAGCCCAGAACGAAGCCTACCGCTATTTCTATGGGCGGCTGCGTGAGCACTTTTTTAATAAATTTGAAAAGCAAGCTGCCAATCCGAAAAATCAGCCGATCCTTGATGGCTGGGCTAAAGAAGATGCCCGCTATGTGGTCAGTCTGGCGACCAAAGGGCAGCTGGGGCTGACCGCTAATGCCCGCAACTTGGAACTAATCATCAGGCGTCTGGCCGCTAAGAAAAATGCCGAGCTGGAGGAACTGAGACGCCAGCTCTACGACCTGGCCAAAAAAGTGGCGCCATCTATTATCCTTTTTACTGAGGCTTCGCCCTATGAAGCCGAAATGATGGCTAATGTCAGCCGGGAAGCAGAGCGTCTTCTGGCCGCAGAAAAGATGCGTGCGAAGCAGACTGGCCAATCAAAGCCAAAAGAAATTGAACTGGCAGAATTTTCTGAAAATGGCGATGAACTCATTCTGGCCGGATTGCTTTTTTCGACCGCCGGTTTGTCCTACCAAGAGACTCTAAAAAAAGTCGGCCGCTTTACTCACCAGCAAAAGCTGGAGCTGGCGAAAAAGGTCTTTGAGCACATGGAATTTTATGATGTTCCGCCGCGAGAATTCGAGCTGGCAGAGTTGACCTATGATCTGATCGTTTCCGCTTCCTGCTTTGCCCAGCTTAAACGCCACCGGATGATGACCCTGTTGACCCAGCCTTATGACCCAGCCCTGGGTGTTACCATTCCGCCTTCCATTAAAGAGATAAAAGAACAGAAAAAGTTTATAGAAATAATCAAAAAGACAGATAAAACCTGGCGCGCGCTGAAGAATGGGGTCGGGCCAGCCGCTGATTATATTCTAACCAATGCTCATCGCCGGCGGGTAACCGTTAGAGCCAATGTCAGAGAGCTTTATCATCTGTCGAGGCTGCGAGAGGACGCTACCGCCCAGTGGGAGATAAGGCAAGTTTCCGCCCGTATGTCATCCCTGGCTAAAAAAGTTTTCCCGCTGACAGCCAGGCTGCTGGGTGGCAAGGACAGCTATCCCGAGCTTTACAAAAAGCTATTTGGCCAACTGCCCAAAATGCAGCCTCCGTCTTTATTTTACGAATGATTTGGCACCCTGTTTTCTTAAAAATATAGGTTAATTAGATTATTGAGATTGATTTTTCGCTTCAGGAATCTTAACATACCTGCACTTCTCAATTCGTATCGTGTCTCCATAGTCCACCACTATATATCTGGAGGAATGAACCTCAGGTTTAATAACTTTGCCATTAATATTGATTTCTTTAATTTGCTCAGGATGTATTCTAAATTTAACAGCCTGGTTATGGTCCCACCCCTTTTTCTGGCCCGAAAGTTTCGGGAAACAAATAAGATTTTCCGGATCTCTGCCCAGCATCAGATCGCCGTTGCTAATGGAAATGCTCATGGAATTCAACAAAGCATACCATTCATCCTGATGGCCCTTGGTCTGGAAACCTCTTTTATTAAACAGTATATTACCGCTTTTCCACTCGATGACAGCCACACCAGCTACAAACTTATTTTCTTTAAAGTTATCTAAACGATAACCAACTGCTATATACTGGTCATCCTGATCATCCAGGAAAAAGCTCTGGTCAATGTTTCCGCCGATGTCCTGAATCTGCCAGTAAATCTTATCTGGTTGAAGATAGCTTTTCAGACATAGAGTAGCACCAATCCCGATGACATATAAACCACCTTCCCCAAGAGGTAACAGCGTGCCAATTTTGATACCTTTGCCTTTTATGGCTGGTAAGCTAATTATTGCTTTTTCCCGGCCTGTATCACCATCAATGATCGTGATGGGGCTGATCCGTGAAGGACCCGGGATTAAGGCAATATCTTTGCCATCTGGTGAGGGGCAAGGCCATCTTCCATCAGTATTCACTACATAAAGTTCTTTTCCCGAGATGTCCAGGGCTTTGAGGCGATAACAATCACTTCCATCTGAATCGACAAGAATAACCTTATTATCTCTGGTCATAGGGCCAAGATAATAGTTGTCTTCAAGGAAAAAGTCGGCTGTTAGGCTATTATCAGAGCTAAAAAACTGAAATCTTCTGGGTGTAGGCTGGGTAAGAAGGACAAGGTCAGGCACATTCTGTAAAAAGGAAAGAGCTTTAGCCTGCGATGGCGAGATCGAAAAAGCTTTATATTTCCATCCTGGCGGTACCGGCTTTTCTAAAATAGTTTCAACCTGAGCCAGAGAATAGCTTAACATGACGCCCAAAAGTAAAACTGCAAAAGAAATAAATTTTTTCATCTGCTTTCTCCAAATTAACATTCATTTAGCTTATTGGTAGGACATATTTTTGTACCATTGACCCTATATTCTAAATGAAGATGAGCTCCACTTGAAGGCCTGTATCAGTTCAGGACATTGGTGACACCTTAGCTTTATGAATTTTCTTCCACTGGACATAATACTGAAAAGGAGTTTTGCTGTTTTCAGCCATTCTGTTTAAAATAAACTTGCCTTTAATCCATGGGCGAGGCGAATTAAGGCCTTTCCTTTGAGGAGGGATGGATGAAGATCGAAAGCTATTCATTTGGTCGGATGGTGATTAATGGCCGGACTTATACCTCTGACCTCATTATCCTCGGTGACGAAGTTTTCCCCAACTGGTGGAGAAAGGAGGGGCATTGCCTGCGGCCTGAAGATCTGAAAACTGTTGTCGATAGCAAGCCTGATGTCCTGGTCATAGGGACAGGTGCCCATGGCATTATGTCTGTGCCAGCTGAGACCATAAAGTATTTAGAAGGGGCCGGAATTGAGGTCATCTGCCAGCCGACTGGACAGGCGGTGGAAACCTTCAATCAAATCACGGACAGAAAAAAGGCCGCTGCCTTCCACCTGACCTGCTGAAAACAGGGGACACGAAAACAGGGGACACAATCTATATTTCCTTATTTATGATATAAAACCCATTCATGATAAAATAAAAATATAAAGGCCCGCTTGGCATCTTTAGACGACCTGGAAGTGATGAAAGCTTTAGCCCTGGCTCAAAGAGGATCGGCCAAAGATTTTATTGACCTTTTCTATCTGCTCAAAGAAAGCAGTCATTCATTTAGTGATTTATCGCGTCTGGTGCGGCTCAAGTTAGGAGTTGATGAAAAGTACGATTATAATTTAAAGACAGCCATGGTTTATTTTGATGACGCGGAACCGGAGCTCAAGTCGATTATTATGATTGATAAATCGGGAGAATTCCGGCCCATTACGGAGAAAGAATGGCAGGATATCAAGGATTTTTTTATAGAGTTTAGCCGATGAGAAAAGAGTTATTCTGGGACAGCTTTGAAGAAAAGCTCACGCCAGAGATTGAAATTGAAAGGGCCATAAACTTTGGTGGCTTTGATTACATTAAAGAAGTCCAGGGAAAATACGGAATGGAGAAGTTTGTAGATGTTCTTATGACTCGTCGAAATCTCAGAAAAGTGGCTGTCAATTACTGGTGTTTGGTGCTTGGCTCGACCGGGAGAAGACCGCCGCTTTTAAAAATCCTTCCATCATCTGGTCACCGTACAGATAATTCCCAGTGGTCAAAATGAAAAAAATAGGAAATATAGATTGTGTCCCCTGTTTTTTCACCGGAGTTTGCGGCCTATTCTTCGGGCCAGATGATAAATATCAAATAGACAGGGGGAAAAAAGGAGTGCCGAGGGCCGGACTCGAACCGGCACGGAGCTTACACCCCGAGGGATTTTAAGTCCCTTGCGTCTACCAATTCCGCCACCCCGGCGGCACTGAATAATTTAAACACAATCAGGCGGACTGGTCAATAACCGCTGCTCTTATTTGAGACTTTGCCGAGGGTTGATTTAAAAGTTTAAATATCCGATATTTTAACCGAAGATGAGAAAAATTCATTTGGGTCGGATCGGGAGGGTGAAAAAAGGGCAATCAGAATTCGGCTGTCTATTGATGCTAGGAGAAGACAGACAAAAAACCGTGGTGGGTGGCTCAGTTGTAGTAATTTTTATCATCATTTTTTTATTTGTTCCATCTTCTTCTGTTTCTGCGGCGGATGTTTTTTCTGAATATTTAACAAGTTCGAGACTTCCAATCCAGGGACAAGAAACAAGCTCGCTACGGATTCCAGATTTTGGGCCGGATGGTTTAAAAGGTTTGTCACCCGAGCAGATAAAAAAGGTCGAAGCCGGAGAAGTGGTTATGACCTCCTCGCCTGAAGTTACGCCTGATGGGCATTCGGTCATAGCGGCGGTAGTGCTATTCAAAGTGCCAGTGGAGCGAGCCTGGGAAATTCTGTCGGCCACTGACAGGCAGATTGATTATCTGGAAGAAATAAAGGACTTAAGGGTTGTTGAAGAGGGAGAAGATTTTAATCGGACAGAATTTGAGGTCAAAGTCATGGGGCAGAAGGTAAGATACACGGTCATTCATCACTTCCTGCCGGAGTTTTATTATCTCTGGTGGGAGCTCGATAAAAAGGCGCCGCATGATTTGAAGGCCCTGTCCGGTTTCTGGAGGTTATATCCGGCTGGTGAGGGGAAAACAATTGGCCGTTATGGCAGCCGGGTGGTGCCAGCTTTTCCTGTGCCGGCGTCCATCAGAACCTGGCTCTTTAAGAATAGCGTCCGCTCCTCCCTTGAAAAAGTCAAAGCGTATGTAGAGAAACTGCACGCTGAAAAACCAACCGGAACGCTGTAACCGGCCAGCAGGCCTCTTACCTTCTGCCAACTAAATAGGTTTCTCCGCTGCTCATGGGTATCCGGACATAAATCCGGACTGAATGTCCAGATTAAAGCGGCGATAAAGTCAGCGAAACGACGCAGGGAGGTGCTATTTTTTTGTTGAAATAAATTTTCATAACTTATATATTTTTTTTACTGAAAGGAATTAATTGGAAAGGGAAAAAGCTACCTTTTAACGGTGGGGGATGGAGTAAATGAATAATTTTATAACCAATAGCCAGACCTCTAATTTATCCAGACGATTATCTGAACTGATTGTTAGCAGTGAAGAGTTGAAAATTTTGGTCGGCTTCTTTTATTTTTCTGGCCTCAGAGAACTTTATATTCCATTATCCAAAAACCCCAAGGTTATCATAAAGGTCCTGGTCGGGCTAAATGTTGATAAGCTCAACTATGAGCTGGTTGAATATGCTGATGCTGAAGACAGGAGCGGCCGCCTGTCGAACGAAGATATACAGAATAAATTTCTCGCTTCCTTAAAAAAATCTATTAATAGCGACAAGTTTGACCACAAAGACTTTTATGAACAGGTCAGATTTTTCGTTGAGCTGATCGAACAAAACAGGCTGATTATTAGAAAGACGCTCAAGCCAAATCACTCTAAGCTCTACATTTTTAAGTTACAGCCTGAGCAGGTTGGTCGAAAATCACTGTTTATCACTGGAAGCAGCAATCTTACCGGCTGGGGGCTTAATGCTCAGGAAGAATTCAACGTAGAGATAAGCGATTATGGAATTGATGAAGCAGAAGGCTATTTTGACAGCTTGTGGGAAGAGGCCGTCGCCATTACAGAGAATCAAAAAGTCAGGGAAAAGCTACTGGAGCTTATTAAGAGGGAGACGCTGGTCAGGAAAATAACTCCTTTTGAGGCTTATGCTTTAGTTTTAAAGACTTATCTTGACTCCTTTGATAAAAAAGAGATCGGGCAATCACTGGTAAATCTTTTTAAGAAAAATGGCTACACACCCTATCAATACCAGCTTGATGCCATCAGACAGGCACTGGGCATAATTGAAACAAATAATGGCGTCATCCTGGCTGATGTGGTAGGTCTTGGGAAAACCATCATCGCCTGTGCCGTCGGCCATGAACTGAAGAAACGGGGAGTGATTATCTGCCCGCCTGGCATCATGGGTGATCCCAAGAAAAAAGACGCCGGCTGGAATATGTATAAAGAGCAATTCGGGCTCTACGATTGGGAAGTCTGGTCGTTGGGGGATCTCGAAAAGCTCCAGGAGCAGATATTGTCAGGAAGACTTCAAGACATTGAGGTAGTTATCATTGATGAGGCTCATCGTTTCAGGAACCAGGATACGCAGAGCTATGAATATCTGAAAAATATTTGCCGTGGACGGATAGTTGTTCTGCTTACGGCTACCCCTTTCAACAACCGACCGGCAGACATCCTGTCCTTGCTCAAACTATTTATCGTCCCGAAGAAATCAAGTATAACGTTAGAAAACAATCTGGTTGATAAATTTACTGAATTTAAAACTGCTTTTGACCGGCTGGCTTACATCAAAAAATACCATAATTCAACTGACCCTAAAAAACGCCAGAAAGCTTTCGCTTATTACCTGGCACTTTTCGGGGAGCCTTTTGCCTTGCCTCAGGCTCTGGAAAAGGTCAGAGAGCGCTCCAAATATCTGGCCAAACAAATCCGGGACGTCATTGAGCCAGTTACCATCCGCCGAAACAGGCTGGATCTTCTTGGTAATCCTTACTATAAAAATGAAGCCAGTAATCTTTCCAGAGTGGCTGATCCAATAGAATGGTTTTTTGAATTGAGCAAAGAGCAGTCTGATTTTTATGATGTGGTCATCAAGGATTATTTTGCTGATCCCGATGAAGGTGGCAGATTTAAGGGTGCCATGTATCGTCCCTTCGAATATGAGAAAGCAAAACAAAAGACACTATGGGACTTTCTCCCAGAAAAAGAAAATTTCGAGTTCATCCAGCAGCGAAACCTATACGATTTTATGCGGCGCCTGCTGGTCAAAAGGTTTGAGAGTTCCTTTGGTTCTTTTGCCCAGAGCTTGAAAAATTTCAAGCATATTACGGATTCTGTCCTTAAATTTATCGAAAAAACAGACAAATATATTCTGGACAGGGGACTGATTGAAAGAATTTATGACAAAGACCCGGAAGTAATCGAAGAGGAATTGCGGAAATATGCGGAAGATTTGAACAAAGGGGTTTATCCAAAGAATCATAAGATATACAAGCTTTCTGATTTTGAATACAGGGATGAATTTCTTAATGATATAAAATCTGATCTAGATTTATTTGATTCAATTCTTGAATCGCTCGACAGATTGCATCTGGTTGAAAACGACCCCAAAGCAGAGTGCCTCATCGAAAAAATAAAGATTCATTTTAGAGAAGAGCCAGAGAAAAAGATAGCCATTTTTTCTGAATATGTTGATACTGTTAAATATCTTGAGCCCAAACTCGAAGAAGAATTTCCTAACCAGGTCCTGACCGTAGCCGGTAATTTAACTGAAGGCAAGATAGGAGAAATAAACAAAAACTTTGATGCTTCTTACCCTCATCCCGAAGATAAATACACGATACTTCTGTCTTCTGACAAGATCTCAGAAGGTTTTAACTTAAATCGGGCTGGTATGGTCGTAAATTATGATATTCCCTGGAATCCGGTAAGAGTTATTCAGCGTGTTGGCCGAATAAATCGAATCAGCAAAAAGGTTTTTGACGAACTATATATCGTGAATTATTTCCCAACCGAAAGAGGGGCAGAGCTGGTCAAGTCGCGCGAAATTGCCTCCAATAAAATGTTCCTCATTCACAACACACTGGGAGAAGATTCAAAGATATTCGATATTGATGAGGAGCCAACGCCCTCAGGCCTCTATCAAAAGATCCAACGGAATCCAGAGGAGAAAGAAGGATCAAGCTTTTATACTAAAATGGTCAATGAATTCGAAAAGATAAAAGAAAAGTATCCTGCCCTTGTCAAGTCACTGGACAGATTTCCGATTAGAGTTAAAGTGGCGAAAGCAAATGATGAAGATGAGCTACTGGTTTTTATAAAGAAGGGCCGTTTGTTCATTTATAGAGCTAATTATTCGCAGGAAAACAGTCCCGAGCCGGCTATGATAACTTTTGATGAGGCCTTTGAGAGAATTGTCTGTGGAGCAGAAGAGAAGCCACTCAAGCTAAGCGAAAACTTCTGGGATGTCTATGGGCGAATTAAGGACCTGCGAGAACAGGGGCCTTCGTCACCCGCGCCAAGAAGTTTGGAACAGCAGGCTATAAATAATCTTAAAACGTTTTTAAACTTACCTCCAGACAACCAACTTTCCGGGTATAAAGAATTCCTCCGGACTTTACTCGAAGACATCATTGATTATGGCACCTTGCCCGATTATACCTTGCGTCGCCTTGCTAATCTTGAATTGGGAAATGAAGAGAAGATTCAAAAGTCCGTAAAAGAAATTGAGGACTTAAAAAACGAACTCGGCGAAAATTATCTGGAAAAGGAAAAACTAAGGCAAAGACGATTAGAAAAAGAAATTATTGTCGCTATTGAGAATCAAAAATCATGAACGGTAAACAAATCTTAGAATCAATCATTAACAATGAAGAATTTAATCTAAAGGCATTTGAGAGCTTTTTCCGGCAAAAGAATGATAAACTCCGGTTCCCAGATGTTTCTCTTCCGGCCCTTGAACAAACAGAGGACTTTTCAGGTGGCAGGTTATTAGCAGAAGGACAACTTGATGATGGCAAACTAATTGTTTGTTCTTTCCTGGTCAATAAGGAACTTACTGAACGGTCTGGCAAAAAAGCCCAGTATGCTGTTGGCAAGAGGATATTAAAAGAACAATTGGCCGACGCCGGCATCTTTATTTTTTATGACGAGAGAGGAAACTTCCGCTTTAGCCTTATCTATACCAATTATCTGGGGAAGACCAGAGATTGGAGTACTTTTAAAAGATTTACCTATTTTGTTAGCAAAGAACTGACCAATAAGACTTTTCTGGGGCAGATAGGTGAGGGCGATTTATCCACCATTGAAAAGATAAAAGAAGCTTTTTCTGTCGAAAAAGTTACTAAAGAGTTCTACAGCGAAATCGCCAACTGGTATTTCTGGGCAGTTAAAAAAGTAACCTTTCCTCCTGACGCAGAAAAAGAAGAAAACGGCAGAAACATTGCCGTTATAAGGATGATAACCAGGATTATATTTGTCTGGTTTATGAAAGAGAAGGGACTCGTTCCGCCGCAGCTATTCAATAAGAAACAAATTGGAGCCCTCTTAACTGATATTTCGCCCAATGAGTCAACTTATTACAAAGCTATTCTTCAGAACCTGTTTTTTGCTACTTTGAATACAAAGATGGAGGATCGTAAGTTCCGGTTTCAGAGGACTTATCAGGGAAAAAACAACAGTTATATGGATCACACGGTTTATAGATATGAGAAATATTTTAAAGATAAAGACCGGGCAATTTCTTTGTTTAAGGATATTCCTTTTCTCAACGGTGGCCTCTTCGATTGTCTTGATAGAAGAATAGAAGAAAACGGGAGAAATAAAGAAATCAGGATAGATGGATTTTCGGATAAAGAGGTTGGATTAAGCATCCCCAATGTTTTATTTTTTTCTGATGAGAAGCAGCTCGATCTGAATAAAGAATATGGAACCCACAACAAAAAATATAAAGTCACAGGCCTGATAGATCTTCTTTCTTCTTATAACTTTACGATAGATGAAAATGTGCCCGATGACCAGGAAGTAGCACTTGATCCAGAGCTTTTAGGAAAGGTGTTTGAGAATCTACTGGCCAGTTATAATCCAGAAACAGCTACGACAGCTCGGAAAGCTACAGGCAGTTATTATACCCCCAGAGAAATTGTTGATTATATGGTTACTGAATCGCTAAAACAGTATTTACAGACCAGCCTGGATGGCATTGATTCAATCGAAGAAAAGCTGGAATGGCTATTCTCACCGGATGCAGACAAAAATATCAATCCTTTTGACGTTGATACTACTAAAAAAATCGTGGCTCTTATAGATAGTTTACGGATAGTCGATCCAGCTGTTGGTTCCGGGGCCTTTCCTATGGGAGTCCTTAATAAGCTGGTATTTATCCTATCTAAGCTTGATCCTGAAAACCAGCTCTGGAAAGAAACCCAGCTAAAAGCGATTGAAATGGCCGTGACTGACCCTGTTCTTAAAAATAAATTAAAAGAACAAGCAGAAAGGCAATTCTTAGACAAGAACTCAGATTATGGAAGAAAATTATATTTGATCCAGAAATGTATCTATGGGGTTGATATTCAGCAGATTGCAGTGGAAGTGGCCAAATTGCGGTTCTTTATTTCTCTTTTAGTTGATGAAAAGGTTAATAAGGACAAAAGTAACTGGGGAATCGAACCATTACCAAATTTAGATTTTAAAATCATGCAGGGAGATAGCTTAACTTCAAACTTTATGGGTATAGATCTCGACGAAGAGACTATCCCGGCTGAAAGCCCTTTATTACCCAATGAGCTGAGCAGCTTAATTGATGATTTCCAAAGCAAAAAGAGTCAGTTTCAAAATGAATCAGATAAACGAAAAAAAGATACTCTTTTGCAAGAAATTAACGAACTTATTATCAAAATATTTGAACTAAAACTGCAAACAAAAAAGAGTTTTTATTTTGAGACGATTAAAATCATTGAAAAGACTTGCTCAAACCTTCCTAATGATATACAGCGGAAAGAAGCTATTGAAATAGAAAAGAACAAGCTATATGAAAAAGAGGGGTTTAATCTCGAACAAGCCGAAAAACAACTGACAGAATACACCCAGGGACAAAAAACAAGGCCATTCTTTCCTTGGAAGCTTTATTTTGCGGAAGTTTTTCAAGAAAAAGGTGGGTTTGATATTGTCATTGGCAATCCGCCCTATATCCAACTTCAGAAAGCTTATGACAGCGGGAGAAAATATGCCGATCTTTATAAAAATCAGGGCTATAAAACGTTTGACAGAATGGGCGATATATATTGTTTGTTTTATGAGAGGGGGATTAGCATCCTGAGGCGGAGTGGGATTCTTACCTATATCAGTTCTAATAAATGGGTGAGAGCTGGATATGGACAGAAACTGAGGAAATATTTCCTTAATTCGAATCCGAAGATTTTAATAGACCTGGGGCCCGGCGTATTCGAAAGCTCAACCGTTGATACCAATATTCTTATAATTCAAAAAGCAACGAATGAAAAGAAGCTGGTAGCCGCCAAGATTACAGAGAATAAAAAGGGCCACGTTGATTTTGCTGCTATTTCGAAGAACAACGGAGTTGTATTAAGCAAGTTAGACAGCCAGCCCTGGTTCATTGGTAATGATGCTGAGCAGCGGCTTAAGGAAAAAATAGAACGAGTAGGTAAGCCACTGAGAGAATGGAACGTGAATATTTATTATGGTATAAAAACCGGCCTGAACGAAGCCTTTATCATAGATGAGGCTAAAAGGCAGGAAATTCTAAATAATTGCCAGGATGAAGACGAGCGGCGTCGCACCGAAGCGATTATTAAACCAATTTTGCGTGGGCGTGATATCAAACGTTATTATTATGAATGGGCTGGCTTTTGGCTGATAGGAACATTCCCTGCTCTTCACATTGACATTGAGGACTATCCGGCTATAAAAAAATATTTTCTTGATAATTTTGATGTCAGGCAGCTTGAACAGTCTGGCAAAAAATATCCTAAACTGCGTTTTAATGCTCGGAAGAAAACAAGCAATAAATGGTACGAAACTCAGGACCAAATCGCCTATTACCAAGAGTTTGAGAAAGAAAAAGTAGTTTGGACTCCCGTTAATTCAGAATATAGTTTTGCTATTATTCCTTCGGGCATTTACTTTTTGAATTCGGTTTTTATGATTACAGGAAGTGAAATAAAATTATTGTGTGCGCTTTTTAATTCGACCTTAATAAGATACTACCTAATTGTCTTGTTTTCTTCTGAGGAAGAATATACCTATGCGTCGAAACAAAATATGGAAAAGATACCCATTCCAAGGATCACTCCATTTGATAGTCCTATTATAAAACAGATTGAAGAGCTTGTGGACAAGATAATATTGGCGAAAAAGCAGAACTTGGCGGCTGACACGGTTCATTGGGAGCATGAAATAGACAATCTTGTCTATAATCTTTATGGGTTGACAGACGAAGATATAAAAATTATTAAAAATAGTACAAAAAAATCAGATTAAGGGGGGAAACATGGCCGATAAATTAGATCTAAATAAGCCAAACGTTTTGTCAATAAGCAATGAACAAATTGATATTGAAAATTCTGAGTATAGATGTAATGGCGAATATGATCTCTTAAAGATCAGACAAAAAATAGAGCCCTGGCTTACAGCAGTATTCCAAAGCGAGCATTTGGCTTTATTGATTGGAACAGGATTGAGTACGGCTCTAACAGGAGAAGGGGGATTGCCACCAAGAATTGAATTCGCCGGTAATTTCGGAAATATAATAAAGAGCATAGCAGACGATGAAGCAAAGGACATTGATAGAGGAAAGGCAAATTTCGAAGACGATTTAAGGGTTGCACTGGATTTACTGAGAGGGCTTAAAATATTAAAAAGAACCAGGGCAGCCCGCTCCTTAGAGAAGCAAGTAGGCAATCATTTAAAAGAGCTATTAAAAGGGGTAGCTGCATCAGAAAGAAAATTGATAGAAAAGTCCAGTGGGAAAAATAATGACAATATTCCTGATAAAAGTGACCAGAATAAGAGTCAAGAGGTTTTTGATAACATAATTCGTCTTGAAAAGTTTCTTTTGAGCTTTGGCAGCAGAACAGCGAGCAGGGGTAGGCTTAATATATTCACCACAAACTATGACAGAATTATTGAATATGGCTTAGACGAGGCTGGTATTCTCACTATAGACAGGTTTATAGGTAAAATTAAGCCGATAATGAGATTGCATAGAATCGACCTTGATTATCACTACAATCCACCAGGTATTAGAGGCGAACCTCGTTATGTCGAGGGTGTTGTTAAATACACTAAACTTCATGGCTCGATTGACTGGCGTTTTGAAGCGAATCAAGTAGTTAAATTACCTATGGCCTTCGGCCAGGTCGACGAACGGTATTTTGAGAACCCTGCTGAAGAAGTTGTTATTTATCCGAATTCTTCTAAAGCAATTGAGACTGCTTATTTCCCTTACTCCGAACTGTTTAGAGACTTTTCCACAGCAATTTGTCGTCCGAATTCTGTCTTGGTTACATATGGATATGGGTTTGGTGATTCACATATTAATCGGATCATTCTTGATATGTTGACAGTTCCTTCTACACATCTGGTAATTATCTCCTATGATAAAGCCTCTGGCAGGATCGATAAGTTTATTAAGAAATGCAATAGTTCGCAATTGACTCTCCTTATAGGAAATCATTTGGGTGAATTTAAGACTCTGACAGAAAATTATTTGCCCAAGCCTGCTATTGATCTGATCACAGATCGGCAGGCGAGAATAATAGAAAAACGAAAACTACTGGAGGAAGATAATATCCTTATTAAAAATGGAGATATCGGGGGATAGAAAATTGAACTCGCATGAAATCTATAACAGTTCAATTGGGACAGTTGAATCTGTCTCGCCAGATGCAATAAAAGTTCTATTGGATATTGAAGCACCACAGAGTACTTCAATAAACACTGGTATTCCACAAGCGTTTCCGCGGATCAATGGCTTTCTGCTGATACCTAATGAAGGTGGCGCAATCATCGGGCTTATAACGTGGATAGGCATTGAATATTCGCCCTACCCAAAAAGGAAAGGATATAAGGATTTTGACCTCGTCGATTTGCCATTTCCTTTAAGAAAATTATCACTCAGCCCGATTGGTGTGCTAAAAGAGAAGGTCGATGGGTATGAGGTTGAGCGCGGAATATATAGTTATCCTTCCGTCGGTGACGTTGTAATTGTCCCTAACCAGGAGCAGCTTAAAGCAATTGTTGAAAATAAAGAAGCAGGAGCAAAAATTAGGATTGGCGTCTCTCCTCTTGCCGCTAACGCTCCTATTTTTGTAAACCCGGACAAATTATTCGGAAGGCACCTGGCAGTTCTTGGTAATACTGGAAGCGGAAAATCTTGTACAGTGGCTGGTCTGATCCGGTGGTCTATAGAAGGGGCGACCGAAGAACTTGAAACTGAGAAAAAGAAGGCACGAGAAGAGAAAAGCCGAGAAGAGAAAAAGGTCAATGCTAGATTTATCATACTAGACCCGAATGGAGAGTATTCCGAAGCTTTTTCTGATCTGGCCAATGTCAGGAGATACGCTGTAAAATTGAAAGAAGACGACCAATCGGTTGAGCAATTAAAAGTTCCGGCCTGGATGTGGAATAGCTGGGAATGGGCATCTATCTCCCAGGCCAGCGAGAAGACCCAAAGGCCATTGTTACGGAGAGCTTTAAGGGAAATAAGGAATAAAGGGAACCAAAACGTTGATCCCTTGGCTGAGACGAAAGTTGAATTGAGAAGATATTACACAAGTTGCTGGACAGAAATAAAAAATGATTTAGATAAAGGGATTACTGCCTTTAAGGGAAAGGGCAAAAATAACTTTGGTAAAAAATTAAAAAGCATAGTGACTGATGTCGAAAACGATTCAGACGAGATAAAAGACGAATCTATAAAAAAGGCGTTTGATAACGTTAAAGAAGTCCTATCAAGAATTGAGAAGAATAAATTTAAGATATATCAAGAAGAGGGTGAAACGGTTGAATATTATGATAACTTCGAAAAGCAAAATCTTGAAGATATATTGCAATCACTAAATGGGTTTTTGGAGTCACTTGGTGGACTACTTATTTATCAAGGACCTGACGAGGATACTCCCATATTTTTTGATAATGATGATTTTTTAGGCCACCTAAGAAGAATTGCAAGACAGCAAACATCACAGCAGTATATCGATTCATTTATCATGCGTGTTGAGAGTTTATTAACGGATAAAAGGATTGCATCTGTTATACATACAGAAAGCGCTGAGGAAAAAACGCTACTACAATGGCTTAATGATTATATTGGTAGCGACGAGCGTCAACCATCAATTACAATTGTTGACTTATCATTACTTCCGTCCGAGATATTATATTTAATTGTCTCTGTTATGGCCCGCCTAATCTTTGAAGCTCATCATCGCTACAAGAAGCTAAATAGTGACGTTCTGCCTACCGTCATGGTGGTTGACGAGGCTCACGATTTAATAAAACAATATAAAATTGCTGATGACTCAATTTCGTCTCAACAATTGTGCACTCAAATATTTGAAAAAATAGCCAAAGAGGGAAGGAAATTTGGGCTAGGGCTGGTCATAGCCTCACAAAGACCTTCTGAGTTGTCTCAAACTGTTCTCTCACAGTGTAATACGTTCTTACTGCATAGGATTGTAAGTGACCGAGATCAAGAAATGGTAAAAAGATTAGTTCCCGATTCCTTGAGTGGAATACTTAATGAATTGCCTGTTTTACCATCGCGCAAAGCTATATTACTAGGTTGGGCTGCTCCTGTACCGGTCATGGTAGAAATAAATGAATTAAAAACAGAACAGCGTCCAAAGTCCAAAGACCCTGACTTCTGGGACGTATGGACTGGTAAGGCAGAAAGAGAGAGAAAAGTAGATTGGCGAGAGATTGTCGACGATTGGCAAGGGCAAGGCGAAACACACGAAAAGAAACCAAACGATGACGCCAATAATTAATTGTACTGCTCTCCCCTTGTTTCTGTAATCTGCCTCTTTATAATGGGCCCGGCTACGCCCACATCAAAAAGATAAAACTTTGGTGATCTCATTATGACCTGGCGTGATTGCCTCTTTCTAAATGGCTCGACCAGCCGTCCAAGCAGTGTATCAGCCAGTATCTGGTAATATTCTTTTACTGTTTTAGAATCAACTCCGCAGTCCCTGGCAATGTTGGAAAAACTGATTAACTCACCATGTGTATATCCAACAGCATCAAAAAACCTGGCAAAAGCTGGTATATTGCGGATAAGATCTTCAGCAAAAACTTCTTCCTTCAAATAATCTTGAACATATCCCTGTAATGACATCTTATAATCATCGCTAAGATAATGGTCAGGAATAAGCCCATGGTTCAGAGCTCGTAATAGATCGATATCTTTTAGCTCTGGTGTTACCAGCGGAAACATTTCAAATTGCCAGGCTCTTCCGCCAAGCAGATTGCCTTTGCCTCTTTTCAACTTTCTGGCACTTGAACCGCACAGGATAAACCTCAATCCTTTGTTTTCTATTAGCCAGTGAACCTCATCCATAACCTCTGGCACTTTTTGAACTTCATCAATGATGATGGGACGTTTAAGGCTCATTTCATCCTTAGCCATTAGCTGCTCTCGCAATAATGCCGGCCCCTTGATAAATTCGAGAGCTACATCCGTTTTAAGAAAATCATAATAAATGCTTTCTGGGAAATTTTGTTTGAGGTAGGTAGACTTGCCGGCCTTTCTTGGCCCCCAGAGAAAGGCTGATTGCTTTCTGGGGAGAGAAATTTCCAGGATTCTTTTAACCGTTACTATTTCGGACCATACTCCGAATTAGTTTAACCAATTCGGAGTCCATTCCTAAATAGTTTAGCTGTCAAGGAGATTAAAGGTTTTGCGATACTAAAACAAAAGATACTTAAGATTAGCCTTATCGTCTATTACCGCTTCAATGTTTCCGGTTGTTGAGGTAAATAAGATGGTAACTCCCGGCCATGTCCAGCTAATATGCCGGGTCTTTACTCAGCGATTGCTAAAAGGTTATTTCCGCCATTATAAGAAAAAAAGTTGCCAATGGACCTTAGAAATAAAGATAATAGGTTTGATAAGGAGGACGAAAATGAATTTAAGTCTCAGGCCCAATCAACACAAGAGAATATCTGCGGTTAGGCTTTATCTGACTGGCTGGTTACTGTTCAGTTTTATATTATTAACTACCCTTGCTTTTGCTTATCCAGGTCCACTGCCACCTGAAGAAAACATCACCGCTCCAGAAGCTTTTTTTGGTTTTAAGCTCGGAACGGACAGGAAAATAGCTCGCTGGGATAAAATTGTAGAATATTTCGAGCTGTTACAAAAAGAGAGTCCCAGGCTAAAAGTTATCAACATGGGGCCAACCACTATGGGGCATCCCTTTCTTTTAATTATTATATCTTCTCCAGAAAACCTGGCTAATCTGGAAAAGTTTAAAGAAATAAACCAGAAAATATCCGACCCGCGTGGAATTCCACCCGCTGAGATTCCCGAACTCATTTCTCAGGGCAAAGCTATTGTCTGTCAATCAATGAGCCTCCATGCTACAGAAATTGGCGGAACCCAGATGGCTCCCGAGCTGGCCTATGATCTACTTTCAAGAAACGACCAGGAAACCAGACGGATTCTGGACGAGGTTATTTTTTTAATGATTCCGAGTTTTAATCCAGATGGCCAGATAATGGTCACTGATTGGTATTATAAAACCCTGGGGACTGAATATGAGGGTTCTTCTCTGCCCTGGCTTTACCATAAGTATGCCGGTCACGACAATAACCGTGATGGTGATTTTATCAACCTCCAGGAATCGGTCTATGCAGCCCAAATACTTTATCGAGAATGGAAACCCCAGGCTTATGTCGATCACCACCATATGGGAAGTTATGGTCCCAGGCTATATGTTCCTCCCTATTGTGACCCTATCCGGCCTTATGCCGATCCTTTGATCTGGCGTGAGCTTTCCTGGTTTGGCAGCCACATGGCCTTCAAGCTGGAAGAAGCTGGCAAGACTGGAATCATCAATGATGCCATGTATCCAGGTTGGGGGCATTTTGGCTGGCATTGGATTACCCCTTTTCACAATATTGCCGGTATGCTGACCGAGTCGGCTTCGGCCAATTTGGCCAGCCCAATTTTCATCCATCCTGATCAGCTCAAAGGAGAATCCCTGCAATTTCCCGATTATGAGGCTCAAACCAACTTTCCCCATCCCTGGGAAGGTGGCTGGTGGAGACTGCGGGATGTAGTTGAACAGCAAAAAATAGCGGCCTGGGCAGTTCTGGACCTGGCCGCCAGGCATCGGGATACAATCCTTTACAATGCTTATCTTAAAGCTATTCGGCAGATTGAGCGAGGTCGAGAAGGCCAACCGGCGGCATTTATTGTTCCGGCCGAACAGCACGATCTCCTCACTGCCATTAAGATGATTAATACTTTGATTCAAAGTGGAATCGAAATCCACCGGGCAACCTCCCCTTTGAAGGCAGATGGTCTTATCTATCCGCCCGGTTCATTCGTTATTTCCCTGGCTCAGCCTAAAATGGGCCTGATAAAGAATCTTTTAGGAAGAACTTTTTATCCTGATAATTACTGGACCCGCTCTAAAGATGATCGGCCTCTCCGGCCTTATGATCTGGCTACGCACACCATGGCCGAATTCATGGGAGTCAGGGTGGATCCTATAAATCAGTTGCCAGATGGCAACCTGGAGATTATAAAGGAGCCTTTAAAACCCAGCGGCCGGATAGAATCCGGTTCAGCGGGTTACAGACTCGATGGCCGTTTAAACGATTCTTTCCGAGCAGTTAGCCTTCTTCTGAACGATAAAATCCAGGTTTTCAGGGCAGACAAGCAGACTGGCGAGCTTCGTTGTGGGGATTTCATTATTCCCCGGGCTCCGACTCAGGTAATTGAATCAATAGCAGAAAAGACAGGCGTTGATTTTCTTCCCCTGGATAGTCTTCCAGTAGAAGGAACACATGAGTTGCGTCGGCTGCGGGTAGGCCTTTATCAACGGTTTTATGGCGGCAATGCGGATGAAGGCTGGACCCGTCTCCTTTTAGAAAAATTTGAACTTCCTTATCTCACCATCAAAGACTCTGATATCAAAAGCGGACAGCTTTCTAAAAAAATCGACCTGTTAATTTTGCCAGCCGACTCCACCACTGTTATCATGGGAGAATTCCCTGAATCCAGCAGACGCTATGCCAACTATCCCCCTGAGTATCGGAGTGGACTGGGTAAAGACGGCCTGGAGAAGTTGAAGGAATTTGTCAGCCGAGGAGGGCTCTTGGTCTGTCTGGGATCAGCTGGAAATTTCGCTATAGAAAAATTCGACCTGCAGTTGAGAAATATTGTGGCTGAGCTTGATTCTAAAGAGTTTTTCTGTCCGGGTTCAACCTTGAAGGTTAATTTTAATAATGAACATCCTCTGGCTTATGGCTTGCCAGAAAATGGTTTGGCGCTTTTTTATGGCAGTCCGGCTTTTGAAATTCTCCCCGGGAATGATAGCGAAAAATACCGGGTAGTGGTTCGCTATGAACAGAGAGATCTTCTGCAGAGCGGCTGGCTGGTAGGTGAGAAATACTTGAGCCGAGCTGCGGCCATGGTAGAGGCTGATTATGGACAGGGTCAGATTATTCTTATTGGATTAAAGGCTCAGAACCGGGCTCAGACTCATGGCACCTTCAAGCTGCTGTTCAACACTTTTATCAGGTAAGGTGCGGCGCAAACAACCTTTTACTGGTTTATTTCGTAAAATTTAAATATAAAGGTGCCATAATGTACTCTAATAAGTCAGCCTTTTTTCCGCGACCTGACCTGCCATATAAATCAGAGATAAATATTTCTTTAGGAGGGCTTAATGAAGATTATTACCAGGCGGTCTTTTATTAAAACAGGGGCAACGGCTGTGGCCGGAACCATTGCTGCCTCGACCTTTTTGCCGAAGGGCTGGTCTGCTTTTGCCCGGAAGGACGCCAGCGGTTATTTTGAACAGGAATTTGGTATAAGTGACGAGCTCTGCCGAAAAGTTCTGAGTGCAGCACTGTCTAAGGGCGGCGATTTTGCTGACCTGTTTTTTGAGCACACCATCAGCAACTCCCTAATACTGGAAGACGGGAAAGTCAACCGGGCTGCCTGTGAAGTAGCTCTGGGTGTGGGCATCCGGACTGTCAAAGGTGACCAGGTAGGTTATGGCTTCACTCAGGAATTGAGCGAAGAGGCCATGCTGGCTGCAGCCTCAACCGCAGCTACCATAGCCAGCGCCTCAGGCAAGAAGCCAGCCTCCAAGTTTGTTCCTCCGAAAACTGAGAACTACTATCCTGTGACCACTCTTCTCTCCTCAGTCCCTCTCGAGTCTAAACTTCCACTGGTGAGGGCGGTTAACGAGAAGTGCTTCAGTCTGTCTCCTCAGGTTCGCAAGGTCATGGTTAACTTTTACGATCAGGAAAGACGCCTTCTGGTCGTCACCAGCGATGGGATTAAAGCCGAAGACCTTCAGCCGAGAAGCTATCTTTCTTCGACAGTGGTGGCTGAGAAAGATGGCCGCTGGGAGAGGTCAGGCTGGAACTATGGCGGACGGCGGGATTTCTCCTATTACACGCCTGCACTTGTTCAGGAACTGGCTCAGAAAGCAGTGGACCGGACGCTGGTCCTTTTTGAGGCCATTCAACCTCCGGCCGGCGAAATGCCAGTAGTCCTCGGGCCGGGTGTCACAGGCGTTTTGCTCCACGAAGCCATCGGTCATGGCATGGAGGCAGACTTCAACCGCAAAAAAATCTCGACTTATTGCACCATGCTTGGCAAAAAGGTGGCCGAGCCCTTCGTGACTATCATTGACGATGGAACTGTTCCTTATCTCACCGGCTCAATCAATTTTGATGACGAGGGAACACCGGCCCAGAAGACGATTCTGGTTGACAAGGGGATACTTACAAGTTATCTCCATGACCGGATTTCGGCTCACTCCTACGGTGTGAAATCGACCGGAAGTGGCCGCCGCCAAAGTTATCAGCACTATCCCATACCGCGCATGCGCAACACTTATATGCTGGGTGGGGAGGCCAGTCCTGAAGATGTAATCAAAGCTGCCGGCAACGGCATCTATGTTCAGGATGTGGCCAACGGCCAGGTGAAAATAGGGGAGGGTGACTTTGCCTTTTATGTCTCTCAGGGACGTCTCATCCAAAATGGAAAGCTCGGAGCTCCCATTAAGGATGTCAATATTATGGGGAATGGCCCCAAAATGCTGGCCAATATCATCATGGTGGCTAAGGACTTTGAGTTTGCTCAGGGCGGTGGCGGGAGCTGTGGCAAAGGTGGGCAGGCTGTGCCAGTCGGTTTTGGTCAACCGACGTGCCTGGTGAAGTCACTTACGGTTGGTGGAGTCAGAGGCTAAGGAAAGGAGAAAGATGATGAAAAAAGAACTGTATGATCTGGCTGATAGAGCAATAAAAATAGCCAAAGCTGCCGGGGCAGATGATTGCCGGGTGTCCATCAACGGCGAACGATTCGTAGAGATTAGCTACCGGGAGCGCCAGCCTGAAGGTATCAAGGAAGCCACGAGCCGTGGGCTGCAGGTAGAAATTTTTGTCAATAAACGATATTCGCTTCAGGCCACCTCAGACCTTCGACCCCAGGCTTTGAAAAGCTTTATTGAGAAGGCTGTCGCCTCAACCAGGCTGCTTGAAGAAGATCCGCTGCGGACGCTGCCCGACCCGAAATATTATCAGGGGCGAAAGACACTTGACCTCAAGCAATACGACCCTGATTATAAAAAGCTGACTCCCGAAAGCCGGCACAGTTTTGTCCGGGCAATTGAGGAAAGCTGCCTGGCCAAGGGGGGCGATAAGGTCATTTCCGTTTCTGCCAGTGGCTATGACAGCTACTCTGAGCAAGTGCTGATGGCCAGCGATGGCTTTGATGGCTATGTTGAATACACAGCTTTTTATGGGGCGGCTGAAATGACGGCTAAAGATGAAGGTGACCGCCGGCCGGCCGAGTATAATGTGGCCATAGCTATGATCCGTAAGGATTTGCCCAGGCCGGAGGAGATTGGGGCTGAGGCTGCTTCCCGGACTTTAAGCCTTCTCGGGGCAAAGAAAATTAAAACAGAGACGTTGCCGATTATCATTGAAAACCGCGTCGCCAGTCAGGTGGCAGGAGGACTCCTCCAGGCAATGTCCGGGCGTAGCATCCAGCAGAAACAGTCTTTTTTAGCAGACAAAAAGGGCCAGAAAGTGGGGAGCGAGAAGCTGACTCTTATCGATGATCCCTTTATTCCTGGCGGCCTGGGAAGCCGGACCTTTGATGGCCAGGGGATAGCTGCCAAAAAGATGGTCATGATTGAAGCTGGAGTGCTAAGGGAGTTCTACGTAGATTGGTATTATGGACGGAAGCTCGGTTGGGAGCCAACAACCGGAAGCCCATCTAACCTGGTGATTCCGGCCGGGAAGCGTTCCGTCAAAGAGATTATGAAAGACCTGGGCCGGGGGATTTTTGTGACTGGATTTATCGGAGGGAACTCCAACTCAACGACGGGGGATTTCTCCATTGGTATCATCGGACAGTTTTTCGAAAAAGGAGAGATCGTTCATCCGGTCTCGGAAATGAATATCGCCGACAACCACCTGAAATTCTGGCCGAGGCTGGTCGAAGCAGCCAATGATCCCTATCCTTATTCCCAGATGCGGTTTCCCAGCCTGGTGTTTAGCGATGTGGTGGTCTCCGGCCTCTAACGAAGTGGAGGGGGGCAAAGTTAGAGCTGATTAGTTTGCCTGATGATGAGGAACGGCGGGAGGGGCTTTGTCCATTGATTAGTCTCAAAAGTTTGGGTCAGCTAAGCAAAGAAGATTTATCAAAACAATTTCCTTAGAATTATTTTCTAAACTATATTAAGCGATAGAATAGGCGGCCGTATCAAGTTTAGTTCGCAATTTGGCCATCGTAAACACTCCATTTTTTAGCTCCTAATTAGCTGCCTGAGCCAGCTCTTGCTCTAACAGCGGTCCCAGCTTATCAGCTTTGATATAGGCATTCTGATTAGCCCAGTCCTCAGTGTACTCGATAAGATAAGCAGTGACCAATCTAAGATACGACTCAATGGAAGGAAACACTCCAACCACTCTGCTCCTCCGTCTTATCTCCCGGTTGGTCCTCTCCAGAACGTTCGTGGAGGAGATACGACGCTTGTCTATCTCCGGAAAGTTATAGAACTGCAATGAGTCTTCCAGACCTTCCTCCAGGCAACGCATAGCCTCAGGATACTTCTCCTCATACTCCCTTATGATCAGATCTGCCAGCCTCTCAGCACTTCTTCTCACCGGTTGAAGCCAGATCTGTTTCAGTTGCTCTGCAAGACGGGCTTTATCGCGATGGGGAACTTTAGCCAGGATGTTTCGCATAAAATGGGCCTTGCATCTCTGCCAGCTTGCGCC
>DJWO01000003.1 GCA_002441005.1 Candidatus Aminicenantes bacterium UBA6228 | reverse complement strand
TTAGCCATCTCTTTTTACCTCCTCGCTTCACTGAAGGGAATTCTCCCTTCTACTCTGGCTTTTATCTCTTCCTGAACGTCAGGCGGCGTCGACTCATAAGCCGAAAATTCCAGTGAAAAAGCTCCTCGCCCCTGAGTTATCGTCCTCAGAACAGTAGCATAACCAAACATCTCGGCCAGGGGGACAAAAGCTCTTAAAACTCTTGAACTGCCTTTCATTTCAATAGCTTCGATCCGGCCCCGCCGGGCATTAATATCTCCAACTAACCCCCCAACATAATCGTCGGGAGTAACTATCTCCAGTTTCATAATAGGCTCAAGAATAACCGGGCCAGCCTTACCGCCAGCTTCTTTAAAGGCCATCGAGGCAGCTATCTTATAGGCAATAGCCACTGAGTCGTCTTCATGATAGCTGGCTTCCAGCAGGCTGGCTCTGAGATCGGTTACCGGATAACCGGCGACCAGTCCGGCTTCCATGGCTTCCCTGAGGCCTCTCTCTATTTCAGCTACAAATTCTTCTGGAATGAGATGAGGTTTAAGATGATTAACAAATTCAAAGCCTTCCCCTCGCATCAGCGGCTCTATCTTTATCACACAATGTCCAAACTGGCTTTTTCCAGCCAGCTGCCGCAAAAAGCTTCCTTCAGCCTGAGCTTCTCGGGTGATGGTTTCTTTATAAGCAACCTGGGGACGGCCGAGCTTGGCTTGCAGCCCGAATTCCCGGTATAACCGGTCCATAACCACTTCGAGATGGAGCTCGCCCATGCCCTGAACCAGAGTCTGGCCGGTCATCGGATCCTGGACCAGGCGGAAAGTCGGGTCTTCAGCCATAAATTTCTCCAGAGCAGCCAGCAATCGCTGATGGTCAGCTTTAGTTCTCGGTTCAATCGTGGCCGAAACAACCGGCTCTGGGAAAGTCGGAGGTTCAAGCAAAATCGGCCGGCTTTTCAAACAGAGAGTATCGCCAGTGGACAGGCCTTTCAGGCCGCCAAAGGCCGCGATGTCACCGGCATAGACTTCGCTTATTTCACGGCGTTTATTGGCATGCATTTCGAGTAGCCTGGTAACTCTTTCCTCTTGATCCTTGGTAGCATTATAGACGTAGGAACCAACCTTAAGCTTGCCAGAATAAACCCGGAAATAAGCCAGATTGCCCAGAAAAGCATCATTCATAATTTTAAAAACCAGAGCACAAAAGCTCTCACTGTCTGAAGGTTTTCTGGTCTCTTCCTGATTGTTTCTTGGATGGTAGCCTTTGACCGGTGGAATATCTAATGGCGAGGGAAGATAATCAATAATCCCATCGAGCAGGGGCTGAATCCCTTTATTGCGGAAAGAAGCTCCAAAAAGAACAGGATAGAATCTAAGGTCAATGGTTCCCTTCCGGATAGCTTTTTTTATGTCCTCAGGCTGGATGTCTTCATCTTCGAGGTATTTCTTCATTAGTTCATCATCAACTTCGCTCAAGACTTCCAGCATTTCTCTTCTTTTTTGATCAACTTCCTCTTGATATTCAGGAGAAACCGGTCTGACCTCAAAATCGGCTCCAGCCAGATCATCTTTCCAGACAACTTCTCTTTTCCCAACCAGATCAATTACGCCTTTAAAATTGCCCTCAGCTCCGAGGGGAATCTGGAGGGACAAGGGGCGGGCACCCAGACGGGTTCTGACCTCATCCACGGCTCTCCTGGGCTCAGCGCCTAATCTGTCCATTTTATTCACATAAATAATCCTGGGGACCCGGTATTTATCGGCCTGTCTCCAGACCGTTTCTGACTGCGATTCAACACCGCCGACAGCACAAAGAATAATGATTGCCCCGTCAAGGACCCGCAAGGACCGCTCAACCTCGGCGGTAAAATCAACGTGACCCGGGGTATCTATTATATTTATCCGGTGGTCCTGCCAGAAGCAGGTGGTAGCTGCAGCCGTTATGGTTATGCCGCGTTCCTGCTCCTGAACCATCCAGTCCATAACAGCCGTGCCTTCATCGACCTCACCCATCTTGTAGGTGATACCGGTGTAATACAATATCCGCTCAGTAGTTGTAGTCTTGCCCGCATCAATATGGGCCATAAGGCCAATATTCCTGACTTTCTCGATCGGGCGCGACCGCATGAACTTTCTTCTCCATTTATATACAAAAACGTAAAATTAATAAGCTGCTTAACCGGTTGATAATTTACCATTTATAATGGGCAAAGGCTCTGTTAGATTCGGCCATCTTATGGGTATCTTCCCTTTTCTTAACAGCTCCTCCCTTATTAGCCAGGGCGTCAAGAATCTCAGCTGACAGCTTCTCTTCCATGCTCCGGCCGCTTCTTTCCTTGGCATACTTAATTAACCAGCGCATGCCAACAGAAATTGATCTCTGCTCAGGAACCTCAACTGGAACCTGATAAGTAGCTCCGCCGACTCTTCTCGATTTGGTTTCTATCATCGGCCGGACATTGTCAATAGCCTTTTCCAGAGCTTTTAAAGGGTCTTCTTTAGATTTCTGTTTGATGATATCCAGAGTATGGTAAACAATCTGCTCAGCCCGGCTCTTTTTACCTTTTCCCAGAACCAGGTTAATAAACTTACCAACCAGGCTGGAATTAAACAGTGGGTCAGGTTGTGGCTTTCTTTTTCTGACTATTCCGCGTCTTGGCATCTTTCATCTCCTCGCTCTGGCTACTTTCCGCCACCCTTTTTCTCTTTTGGTCTTTTAGCTCCATACCGGGAACGTCCTTTAAATCTATTCTGGACACCTTCAGCATCAAGAGCCCCGCGAATAATGTGGTATCTGACGCCTGGCAGATCTTTGACTCTGCCGCCTCTGATGAGAACTATTGAGTGCTCCTGCAAATTGTGACCAATCCCGGGAATATAAGCTGTGACTTCAACATTATTAGTTAACCTGACTCTGGCTACCTTTCTCAACGCAGAATTTGGCTTCTTGGGAGTAGTGGTGAAAACCCGGACGCAGACTCCGCGTTTCTGAGGGCAAGCATCAAGGGCTGGTGCCTTACTTTTATACCTTTTCGGCACTCTGCCTTTTCGCACAAGTTGGTTGACAGTTGGCACTTAAAATTCTCCTCTAAAAATAGAAAAACTAACACATGTTCTCTCGGGACGAGCCGCCCGGGAAAATATGTTTGAAGAATAGCAAAAACAGCCTTAGTTGTCAAGAAAATTACAGGCTATTTTGCTTTTTTTACATTAGCTTTGAACCTGGGCTTCAGCTTCTTTCTCTTCTTTTGCCACCGGCTCTGTTTTCAGGATGACATTACGGTAATACGGGAAGCCAGTACCAGCTGGAATTAACCTGCCCATAATCACATTTTCTTTAATTTTGCGCAGATAGTCGACCTTGCCATATAGCGCCGCTTCAGTTAAGACTCTGGTTGTTTCCTGGAAGGAAGCGGCGGCGATAAAACTATCGTTACTCAAGGCGCTCTTGGTTATGCCGAGCAGTAAGGGGCGAGCCTTAGCCGGTTTTCCGCCTTTTTCCAGGATTTTGGCATTTTCTTCCTGAAATTTGAATTTGTCGACCTGTTCATCAACCAGAAATTCAGTCTCACCAACTTCTTCAATTTTGACCCACCTGAGCATCTGTCTGACGATAACCTCAATATGTTTATCATTGATGGTAACACCCTGAAGACGGTAAACTTCCTGAACTTCGCGCAGAAGATATTCAGCCAGTTCTTTTTCGCCCAGAACTTTAAGAATATCATGGGGGTTGATTGGTCCATCCATGAGAGGCGTTCCGGCCTTAATCTTCTCATTATCGGAAACCAGCAGATGGGCACCCTTGGGGACAAGATATTCTCTGGCGCCGCCTCTTTCACTCCTGACGACTACCCGGCGATAACCACGGAGTAAATCGCCGATCTGGACCAGGCCATCAATTTCTGAAATGACAGCCGGATTCTTTGGCCGCCTGGCTTCAAATAATTCTTCGGCCCGGGGCAAGCCACCGGTAATATCTTTAGTTCTGGCCACTTCTCTCGGAATCTTGGATAAAATATCGCCAGCATAAACTTCATCACCATCTTTGACATCCAGATTGGCACCCTTCGGCAGAAAATACCGTTTCTTGACGACTGGCTGGCCCTGGTCGTTCTTAAGTTTTGGGTCAATAATCTCAACCATCGGTTGAAGTTTTTCATCTTTGGGATCGGTAATCACCTGACTGATCAGCCCGGTGAAATCATCCCTGATTTCATCCATGCTGATCCCGAGAACCACACCCCTGAATCTCACCAGGCCTGATTCTTCAGTCAGAATAAAGGTGCTGAAAGGATCCCATTCAGCAAATTCCTGCCGGGCTTTAACTGGTTCGTTGTCTTTTAACAGAATTTTGGCTCCATAAGGCACCTGGTAATGCTCTATTTCTCTTCCACGGTGATCGAGAATAGCGATGCTGGCATTGCGGTTAACAACGACCAGTGTCCCTTCCTGGTTGACAATCCAGTTCAGGTTATTGAACTTGATAATCCCGTCATTCTTAGCTTCCAGCCGTGACTTTTCAGCTCCACGCATGGCGATCCCGCCCACATGGAAGGTTCTCATGGTCAATTGTGTTCCCGGCTCGCCGATGGACTGAGCAGCACTGATTCCGACCGCTTCTCCCAGATCGACCAGGCGGCCAGTGGACATATCGCGTCCATAACACAGCTGGCAAACGCCGCGCTTTGATTCACAGGTCAAAACAGAGCGAATCTTGATTCTCTCAATGCCGAGATTCTGGATTTTGTCGGCAATCGCTTCAGTTATTTCCTGATTCATATCGACGACAACTTCACCGCTATCGGGATTGACTATTCTTTCCAGGGAATAACGTCCGACGATCCGGTCAACAAATGGTTCGACAATTTCACCATTCTCGACAATGGCGCTGACATTAACCCCCTTCAGGGTTCCACAATCATGCTGGTCAACAATCACTTCCTGGGCGACATCAACCAGTTTTCTGGTTAGATAACCTGAATTAGCTGTCTTCAGAGCAGTATCAGCCAGGCCTTTTCTGGCACCATGGGTAGAGATGAAGTATTCCAGAACGTTCAGTCCTTCTCTCAAGTTGGAAGTAATAGGCGTCTCAATAATTTCACCTGAAGGCTTGCTCATCAAGCCTCTGACGGCCGCCAGCTGCCTGATCTGCTGTTTATTTCCTCTTGAACCAGAGTCGGCCATGACATAAAGCGGATTCAGCCTTTTCTCTTCAAAGCTGACTTTCCTCATGGTTTCCATCATGGCATTGGTGACCTTATCCGTGACCGAGGTCCAGATTTCAACCACCCGGTTAAATCTCTCACCGGAGGAAATTGTTCCTTCCCGGTACAGCTTTTCCACCTGGGTAACTTCTTTTTCAGCTTTTTTAATAATCTCTGGTTTTTCGGCCGGAATCATAAAATCTTCAATGCCTAAGGAGAAGCCGGCTTTAGTTGCATAGTTGAAGCCTAACTGCTTCAGTTTGTCCAGCATCTCATTGGTCTTTTTCAGCCCAGCCTGCAGATAAACGTAATAAACGAGACTTTCCAGACCTTTTCTCTTAAACAAGCCGTCAATAAAGGGCAAACCCTTGGGGAAAACACTGTTGAAAATGATTTTACCCGGTGTGGTCTCAATCAGTTCCTTATTCAAATTATTTATCGGACAGCTCAAAACGGCCTGATCATCATAAAAGGCCTTCAAATTCATGAAAGGACCGGTATATCTGACTTTAATCAGGCTGTGCAGGCTGACTTCACCTGCCTCATAAGCCAGAAGAGCTTCATCAAAAGAGGTAAAGATTCTACCTTCGCCTTTTTCATTTTTCTGTTCGAGAGTCAGATAATAACAACCCAGAACCATATCCTGGCTGGGGATGGCCAGTGGCCGGCCATGAGCCGGAGATAGAATATTGTTAGTAGACAGCATCAGAACCCGGGCTTCAATTTGAGCTTCAACTGATAGAGGTATATGAACAGCCATCTGGTCGCCGTCGAAATCAGCATTAAAAGCAGCGCAGACTAAAGGGTGAATCTGAATAGCTTTGCCTTCAATCAAGATCGGCTCGAAGGCTTGAATGCCAAGGCGGTGCAGGGTTGGAGCCCGGTTGAGAAGGATCGGATGCTCTCTGACCACTTCTTCCAGACAGTCCCAGACCTCAGGCTTTTCCTGTTCATGCCACTCTCTGGCCACTTTAATTGATGGAACCAGGCCTTCTTTTTCCAGCTTGTGAAAGATAAAAGGCTTAAACAGCTCCAGAGCCATTTTCTTGGGCAAGCCGCACTGATTAAGTTTGAGCTCAGGACCAACCACGATAACCGTCCGGCCGGAATAATCAACTCTCTTGCCGAGCAGATTCTGCCTGAATCTCCCCTGTTTGCCTCTCAACGCCTCACTTAAAGATTTGAGCGGGCGGCGGTTAGCTCCTAAATGAACCCGGCCGCGCCGGCCATTATCAAACAGGGCATCGACCGCTTCCTGCAGCATCCTCTTTTCATTTCTGATAATAAGCTCGGGAGCTTTGAGTTCAATCAGTTTTTTCAGCCGGTTATTGCGATTGATAACCCGGCGATAAAGGTCATTTAGATCAGAAGTGGCAAAACGGCCGCCGTCCAGCCTGACCAGTGGCCTCAGATCAGGTGGAATAACCGGTATAACATCAAGGATCATCCATTCGGGCCGGTTGCCTGATTTTTTCAAGCCTTTAAACACCCGCAACCGTTTGGCATTGTGAAGCTTCTTCTGCTGGGAAGTGTCTTTCTTCATTGCCCGGCGCAGCTTTTCGCTTTCTTTATCTATGTCAATTTTTTCCAGAAGCTTTTTGATGGCTTCAGCTCCCATGCCGGCTTCAAACTGGTTGCCGTATTTTTCCCGGGCTTCCCGGTATTCTTCTTCGTTTAAAAGCTGTTTTTCCTTCAGGCCGGTCTCGCCTGGATGAATGACCAGATAAGATTCAAAGTAAAGAACCTTTTCCAGCTCCTTTATGGTCATATCCAGGATGAGACCAATCCGGCTCGGCGGACTCTTGAAAAACCAGATATGAGCTACCGGGGAAGCTAATTGAATATGACCCATTCTCTCCCGGCGGACCTTAGATTTGGTTACTTCTACTCCGCAGCGCTCGCAGATAATACCCTTATACTTCATCCGCTTGTATTTGCCGCATAAACATTCATAATCATTGATTGGGCCGAAAATTTTAGCGCAGAACAAGCCGTCTTTTTCCGGCTTAAAGGTTCTGTAATTGATCGTTTCAGGCTTGGTTACTTCTCCCCACGACCAGCTCTTTATCTTCTCCGGAGAGGCAATACTGATTCTGACCCGGTCAAAATCAATTTTCGGTCTCGTTATTAAAGATTGCCTGATCTCCATAATTAATCTCCTTTGGCTGCCTGCGGTATAGAAATACCCCAGGGCAAAGACTCATCTCTTTCGCCTTTAAGCAATTCAATATTCAGGCAGAGGCCCTGCAGTTCACGAATTAAGACATTGACTGATTCAGGCAAACCCGGCTGAAAATCAAGATCTCCCTTGACAATGGCTTCATAGATTTTGGCCCGGCCTTCGACATCATCTGATTTAACGGTCAGAATTTCCTGCAAAGTATATGCAGCTCCATAAGCTTCGATTGCCCAGACTTCCATTTCACCAAATCTCTGACCGCCAAACTGAGNNTTGCCGCCCAGCGGCTGCTGGGTAATTAAAGAATAAGGCCCGGTTGACCTGGCATGAATCTTATCGTCAACCAGGTGATAGAGTTTCATCATATAGATAAAACCGACCGCTACTTCCTGGTCAAAAGGCTCACCGGTCAGGCCATCGTACAATCTGATTTTGCCTGATTCAGGCAGCCCGGCCTGGCGTAGCAAAACCTTGATTTCGTCTTCGCTGGCCCCGTCAAAGACCGGAGTAGAAAGCCAGAGATTCAATTTTTTGGCCGCCCAGCCGGCATGGGTTTCCAGAATCTGGCCGAGATTCATACGGGAAGGCACGCCAAGAGGATTAAGAATGATATCGACAGGAGTTCCGTCTGGCAGGCGGGGCATATCCTCTTCTGGAAGTATTTTGGCAATGACTCCCTTGTTACCATGACGGCCCGACATTTTGTCGCCAACCGACAGCCTTCTCTTCATGGCCACAAAAACTTTTATTGCCTGGATAACTCCCGGTGATAACTCGTCACCTTTTTTCAGCCCGTCCACATTCTCTTTAAACTCAGCTTTCCGGGCGTCAATCTGCCGCTTAACCTTGCGATCAAGGTCCTTTATCTTCTCATCCCTTTCCGGATCGGAAGATAATTTCAGTTCATCCAAGTCCTTCAAATCCTTAAACTCGATGACTTCCAGCAGTTTTTCAGTCAGCTTGGTGCCTTTCTCAATTGTCCGGCCGTTGATTTTAGCATTCTTACCCAGGACTTCGCCTTTAATCAGGTTTTTAATCCGGCGCCATTTTTCTCTTTCCAGAATAGCTATCTCATCTTCCATATTACGCTTTAACTTGGCGATTTCCTCTTTTTCTATAACCCGGGCTCTTTCATTTTTATCCGTTCCGCGGCGGGTAAATATTCTGACATCAATAACCGTTCCCTCCACCCCGGGGGGGCAATAAAGCGAAGCGTCTTTGACATCAAGAGCCTTCTCGCCGAAAATGGCTTTTAATAATTTTTCCTCAGGCGATAGCTGGGTTTCGCCCTTCGGCGCAACTTTACCAACCAGGATGTCTCCAGGTTTGACATAAGCGCCAATCCTGACTATGCCGTTTTCATCCAGATTACGGAGAAGGTTCTCCGAGACATTGGGAATATCCCGGGTAATCTCTTCCGGACCAAGTTTAGTATCGCGGGCTTCCACCATTTCTTCCACGATATGGATGGAAGTGAAGACATCTTCCTTGATCAGCTTTTCACTGACTATGATGGCATCTTCAAAATTATAGCCTCGCCACGACATAAAGGCACAGAGAATATTCCGGCCCAGAGCCAGCTCTCCCTTGTCAGTGCAGGAACCGTCAGCCAGAATCTGGCCTCTTTCCACCCGGTCACCCCGCCTGACAATTGGCCGCTGGTTGACACAGGTATTCTGGTTTGTCCTTAAGAACTTGGTCAGAGGATAAAGATCAGTCCCGAGCTCATAAAGGTTACTTTCTTTTTCATCCACCCGGACAATAATTCTTTCAGCGTCAACAAACTCAACCACCCCCGGACGGCCGCAGACAACCACATCACCTGAACCTTTAGCGCTAATATGTTCCATGCCGGTTCCAACCAGCGGAGGTTCAGGCTTCAGCAGGGGCACGCCCTGTCTCTGCATGTTGGAGCCCATCAGGGCCCGGTTAGCATCATCATGTTCCAGGAAGGGAATCAGAGCAGCCGAAATAGAGACTAACTGTTTGGGCGAGACATCCATAAAGTCAATTTCACCACGGGGAATTATCTTAAATTCTCCCCTGTCCCTGGCACTGACTATTTCCTGTCTGATGTAGCCATTTTCATCCAGTTCAACATTAGCCTGGGCGATTTTATAGTTTTCCTCTTCCCAGGCAGTAAGATAAAAAATATGAGGCTCGTAAACAGGCAGGATTTTGCCCTTCTGGTCTTTTAGACTATTGACGGTCTTTTCCACCTCATCTTTTCTGACCAGCTGATTAGCCCGGTAGCTGCTTGAGCCAGGATGAATGATCTTGACATAGTCAACTACTCTGGCTTTTTCAACCTTCCGGTAAGGAGTCTCAATAAAGCCATACTCATCTACCCGGGCATAGCAGCTCAAAGACGAAATCAAGCCGATATTTGGTCCTTCAGGCGTTTCAATTGGGCAGATCCGGCCATAATGGGAAGCCTGGATATCCCTGACTTCAAACCCGGCCCGTTCCCGGCTCAGGCCGCCCGGCCCCAGGGCACTTAACCGGCGCTTATGAGTCAGTTCAGCCAGGGTATTGATTTGATCCATAAACTGAGATAACTGGGAACTGCCGAAAAATTCCTTTAAGGCCGCAATCACCGGTTTGGAATTAATCAAATCCTGTGGCATGGCTGTGGACAGATCGCTGCTGACGGTCATCTTTTCCTTGATGGTCCTTTCCATTCTGGTCAGGCCAATGCGGAAAGCATTCTCCATCAGCTCACCAACCGGTCTTACCCGGCGGTTACCTAAATGATCAATATTGTCCACCTCACCTTCGCCATTTTTAAGGTTAAGCAGGTATTTAATTACTCTGATGTAATCTTCCTTAGCCAGAATCCGGTCACCCAGATCTTCCGGACCTGCCTTTCTTTCAGTTTCAGCTATAAAGTCCTTCTGACCGCCATCCAGCCCGAGTTTAATATTGAATTTCAGCCGGCCAATCCGTGAAAAATTAAATTTCTGGGGATTAAAGAACATATTTTCAAAGAGAGTCTGAGCACTTTCATCAGTATGAGGTTCACCTGGCCTGAGCTTCTTATAAATTTCACTTAAGGCTTGCGGCCTGTCCTTTTTCGTGTCCTTGTGCAGGGTAGCTAAAATCAGCTGCGAGCTTTCTTCTTCAGCCGGAAAGAAAACTTCAAAAGGCTCGCCTTTAGTTATTAGATATTCAATTTGTTCAGCAGTCAGCTCTTCTCCAGCTTTAACTTTGCCCTTAATGTTGGCCAAAGAATAGGCTCCAGCCAGGTCAAAAGCAGAAGCCTTAATTTTTTCTACTTTCTGGCCCTGTAGTTTTTTTAATATCTCCTGATCGATTCTGGTCCCGGCCTTAACCAGAGCCGTTCTGGTATTGCCCGGTGTATACAAGTCTTCTTTAAGGGTTTTCCCCTCAAGCTGGCTATCCACCTTGAAATAAAGCTGGCCATCTTCAGGCAGCAGTTGATAGACTTTGAAAAACTGTCTGATAATGTCTTCATCGCTGCTATAGCCCAGGGCTCTTAAGAAAACTGTGGCCATAAATTTCTTTTTCCGGTCAAGCCGAACCCAGAGGATATTCTTGGCGTCGTTCTCAAATTCCACCCAGGCTCCACGGTAAGGTATGATTTTGGCCACAAACTGACCTTTGATTTCACCCGGCCTGAAGAAAACCCCTGGCGATCTTTGCAGCTGACTGACGACCACTCTTTCGACTCCGTTAAAAATAAAAGTTCCTTTGTCAGTCATTAAAGGTATGTTGCCAAAATAGACTTCCTGCTGTTTAATATGTTTCAGCCTTCTGGTTTTAGTAGCCGGATCTTTTTCCCATGAAACCAACTGAACTTTTAGTTTGAGGGGAGCTTCATAAGTATAGCCTTTGCGGATACATTCGAGCGGCCCGTATTTGATTTTGAGGGTAACCCGGTCACCGCAGTAGTCACAAAGAGGCAGTTCAATCTTCTTGTTTTCGCCACAATAAGGGCAGACCTGATGGTCACTTTGAGCCACCTCAGATGGCAACAGGGCGCCACAGGTCAGGCAGCGCGGCCTGGCTTTTTCCACACCTTTGAGCCGCCCGCATTTACATTCCCAATCGCCAATGGTATAGCTTAAGAACTGGAGCTCGGTCGTCTCTTTGAAATCCCGGATAGGAAAAACGTCTTTGAAGGCTGCTTGCAGGCCAACATCTTTTCTTTCTTCAGGCAAGAGGTCAATTTGCAAAAATTCTTCATAAGACTTTTTTTGAATTTCGAGGAGGTCAGGCAATGGAAAAACCGTTTTGATTTTAGAATAGTCGACCCTCTCTACATAAAAATTGTTTTGTTTTTCAGGCATTCTCGCTCTCTACAGAAAGAGTTTGATGGATAAAAATCTATTTTCCATCAATAAATTAATTTCCAGGGTCAAGGTTATTGAATCTCGACGGTCGCCCCGACCTCGGCAAACTTAGCTTTAATAGCTTCAGCTTCATCCTTGCTGACGTTCTCTTTTAAAACTTTGGGAGCGCTATCAACGAAATCTTTGGCTTCTTTCAAACCCAGGCTGGTAACTTCCCGAACTACCTTAATTACCTGAATTTTCTGACTGCCAACTTCTTTGAGGATAACGTTGAAAGAGGTCTTCTCTTCAGCTGGTTTGGCTTCAGCCTGAGCAGCACCTCCGCCGGCCATCATCACCGGAGCGGCCATGGCGGCACTGATCCCGTAACGGTTTTCGAACTCCTTAATGTAGTCAACCAGTTCGAGAACTGTCAGATTGTCAAGATGAGCGAAAAACTGCTCTTTAGTAAGTTTTTCTTGATTTTCCATGTGTCTCTTCTCCTTTTTCGAGCTTAATTCAAGGGATTTTCCCTCAACTCTCTCTTTTTTGCTTGAGGACACTCAGCAATCTACCCATATTTATTAAGGGAGCCTGGCAGGTCCTCAAGAACTGAGTTAACGGATATGACATCAGATAGCCAATCCGGGCAATCAAATCCATTTTTGAATTTAATTTGACGATCTCACCGAACATCTCAGGCGACAGATAATGAGCTTCGATGATACCGGCTTTAACCTCCAGCACCTTGCCCTGCTGAGAAAAATCTTTTAGCAGCTTAGCCAGAGCAAGTGGGTCCTGGTCAGTCAGGGCGATAGCTGTGCTGTGACGGAAATAGGACTTTAGCTCTGGAAATCTGTCAGCCAGGGCTCTCAGGGCCAGCCTGTTTTTAACAACCTTCAGCTGGAAGCCATGGCGTTTAAGGTTTTTCCTGAGTTCGACCATTTGCCAGGCAGTCATTTGTTTGTAATCAATAAGATAAAAGGAATTGTTCTGGCTAATTGCTTCTTCTAACCCGGTAACAATCTTGTTTTTGGTCTCTTTTTTCACGCTCTGACTCCTACTTCTCCAGAATTTCTTCAGATAGCTTAAAGGACGGCCCCATGGTGGAGGAAACAGACATTGACCTGATATATTTTCCTTTGGCCGCCGGCGGTTTGGCCTGAACCACAGCCTGAATAAAAGACTTAATATTTTCGCTCAACTTGTCCTCTGGAAAGGAAACTTTTCCGATGGCTGCATGGACAATGCCTGACTTATCAACCCTGAATTCAACCTTGCCGGCTTTAGTCTCTTCAATCGCCTTTTTAAGATCAAAGGTCACCGTACCTGTTTTGGGATTGGGCATCAGGCCTTTTGTTCCTAAGATGCGGCCGAGCTTGCCCACACCTCTCATCATATCAGGCGTAGCAATAACCACGTCGAAATCAATCCAGCCGGATGAGATCTTTTCAATCAGATCTTCCCCGCCAACATAATCAGCGCCGGCTTCTTCTGCTTCTTTAATCTTTTCACCAGAGGCAATGACACAGATCTTCTTGGTCTGGCCGGTGCCATGGGGCAGAACGACTGTCCCTCTGACCATCTGGTCAGAGTATTTGGGATTAACGCCCAGCTTCATGGCTATATCAACCGACTCGTCAAATTTGGCATAGGCTGCCTTTTTGAGCAGACCGGCTGCTTCTTCGACAGTATAGGCCTTTTCTTCTTCCTTTAGACTTTTAGCTTTTTGGTAATTTTTGCCGCGTTTACTCACTGACAATCTCCAATCCCATATTTTTGGCTGTTCCTTCGATCGTTTTAATCGCCGCCTGCAGGTCATCAGTATTAAGGTCAGGCAGTTTTATTCTGGCAATATCCTCGATCTGCTTTCTGGTCACCCGTCCGACTTTTTCTTTATTAGGAGAGCCAGAACCTTTGGCAATGCCAGCCGCCTTTTTCAGCAGGAAAGAAGCTGGCGGAGTTTTTAAAACAAAAGTAAAGCTTCGGTCTTTAAAAACAGTCACCACCACCGGGACAATCGTCCCTTCTTCCATACTTTTTGTCCGGTCATTAAACTGGCGGACAAAATCCATCAGGTTAACTCCATGAGGAGCTAAGGATGGCCCAACCGGTGGAGCCGGACTGGCCTGGCCGGCGACTATTTCCAGCTTAACTTTAGCAACAACTTCTTTTGACATAGCTTCCTCCTAAATTTTTTCAACCTGCAGGAACTCAAGCTCGACCGGGGTGGAACGGCCAAAGATAGTTACCATAACCTTGAGCGTATTCCTTTCGTGGTTAACTTCCTCGACGATGCCATTAAAATTATAAAAAGGTCCGTCAATAATTCTAACCGCTTCACCCTTCTCAAAGGTATGCTTGGGTTTGGGCTTCTCAGACGTGACTTCCATATGGTGGATGATCTTATTGACTTCTTCCGGGCTCAAGGGAGTGGGCTTGTTGCCTGAGCCGATAAAGCCGGTGACCTTAGGAATCTGGCGAATCATCAGCCAGGTTTCGTCGTTGAGCTCCATTTCGACCAGAATATATCCCGGGAAAGGTTTCTTGGTGGTCACCACCTTCTTGCCAGCGCGGATTTCTATCACATCCTCAGTCGGAATGACAATTTGACCGACACTATCCTCAAGCTTCATCTCAGCCGCCTTCAGGCGGATAGACTCGGACACAAAATTTTCAAATCCAGAGTAAGTATGAATCACATACCAGTTTTTGGCCATTTATAATCCTGTTTTATCCAATTTTATCCAAACAACGATTTTACCTGAGTGATCAGCCAGGAAGCTAAAACATCAACAAAAAATAAATAAAAACCAAAGAATAAGACAGCGACAATAACCACCACCGTAGTTCCGTAGACTTCCTTTCTTGTCGGCCAGGTGACCTTTTTGAGCTCAGATCTGACCTCTTTTAAATAATTCCAGAAACGCTTGTACCAGGCTAATTTTTCACTCATGTCTCTTCACGCCTTTTGTCGTTCCGACACTGGCGGGTGAGGCAGGACTCGAACCCGCAGCCTGCGGTTTTGGAGACCGCTGCTCNNCAATTGAGCTACTCACCCTCAGTCCTCTTAACCTTTCCATTAAAAATTACTTTACTTCTTTATGGAGGGTATGCTTGCGGCAAGCAGGACAAAACTTCTTCAACTCCAGCCTTTCAGTCTGGGTTTTCTTATTTCTGGTGGTGCTGTAATTGCGGTGTTTGCAATCCGAGCATTGAAGAACAATTATTTCTCGCATTGTTAAAGTTCCTTCGCTTTTATAAAGGCAACCGGCTGCAGGCCGCTATTCCAGGATTTCAGTCACGG
>DJWO01000012.1 GCA_002441005.1 Candidatus Aminicenantes bacterium UBA6228 | reverse complement strand
CGAGGAGGTAAAAAGAGATGGCTAAGGAAAAGTTTGCGAGGACGAAGCCGCATGTAAACATAGGGACGATCGGGCACATAGATCACGGGAAGACGACGTTGACGGCGGCGATCACGAAGGTATTATCGACGAAGGGGATGGCGCAGTACAAGAGTTACGATGAGGTAGCGAAGGCAGATGCGAAGATGTTCAGGCGGGATGCGACGAAGATTTTGACGGTAGCGCTATCGCACGTGGAGTATGAGACAGAGAAGCGGCACTATGCGCACATAGATTGTCCAGGGCACGTAGATTACATCAAGAACATGATCAGCGGGGCGGCGCAGATGGACGGGGCGGTGCTGGTGGTAGCGGCCGATGACGGGCCGATGCCGCAGACGCGGGAGCACATATTATTAGCTCGGCAGGTGGATGTACCGGCGATCGTGGTATTTATCAACAAAGTGGACTTAGTGGATGATCCGGAGATTCTGGACTTAGTGGAGTTAGAGGTCAGGGAGCTATTGAGCAAGTATGATTTTCCTGGAGACAAGACGCCGGTGATCAGGGGGAGTGCGACGAAGGCTTTAGCTGATGCGGAGGGGGAAGGGGGCAAGCCGGTGTGGGAGTTAATGAAGGCTCTGGATGAATTTATACCTGATCCGGTGAGGGATATAGACAAGCCATTTTTGATGTCGATAGAGGACATATTTTCGATAACAGGACGTGGGACAGTGGTGACGGGGAGGATTGATCGAGGGATAGTGAAGGTAGGGGACGAGGTAGAGATAGTTGGATTTGGTGAGACGAAGAAGACGGTGGTGACCGGGGTAGAGATGTTCCGGAAGATTCTGGATCAGGGACAGGCAGGAGACAATGTAGGTTGTTTATTGAGGGGAGTAGGGAAGGATGAGGTAGAGCGAGGTCAGGTTTTAGCCAAGCCAGGGACGATCACGCCGCACAAGCGGTTCAAGGCTCAGGTTTATGCTTTAACGAAGGATGAAGGCGGGCGGCACACACCATTTTTCAATGGCTACCGTCCTCAGTTTTATCTTCGGACGACAGATGTGACCGGGTCGGTGAAGTTACCGGCTGGGGTAGAGATGGTGATGCCTGGAGACAATGCGGAGGTAGAGGTAGAGTTAATCACGACGGTGGCCATGGAGAAAGGCTTGAGGTTTGCCATCAGGGAAGGCGGCCGGACAGTCGGCGCCGGAACCGTGACTGAAATCCTGGAATAGCGCTGAGGAAAGGCCTTTTTATGGAGAACGAGGAACGAACATGGAAAAGATAAGAATTAAATTGCAGTCATTTGATCACAGGCTTTTAGATCAATCGGTGAAAGACATTGTCATTAAAGCCAGAAGAACAGGAGCTAAAATCTCCGGTCCGATCCCGCTGCCGACTAAGATTCAGCGGTTTTGCGTTCTTCGTTCACCGCATGTGGATAAAAGGTCGAGAGAACATTTTGAAATGAGAGTTCATAAAAGAGTAATTGATATTAGTGAATACAGCAATGAAACCATAGAGGAGTTGCAGAAGCTTGACCTGCCAGCCGGTATTGATGTTGAAATTAAAGCCTTCGGGGCAGGAGAGTGAAGATGATTGAAGGAATTATTGGCAAAAAAGTTGGGATGACCCAGATTTTTGATGAAGCTGGGAATGTAATTCCGGTGACAGTCATCAAAGCTGGACCCTGTACCGTTATTCAAAAGAAAACTAAGGAAAAAGATGGTTATGAAGCCCTGCAGCTTGGCCTGGTTGAAGACAAGCAGAGGAAACATCCGGTCAAGGCCGAAAACGGACATTTTAAGAAATCAGGCGGTCCGGTTCTTAAGGTCTTGAAAGAGGTTAAGTACCTGGGTCCGGAGGAGATCAAAGAGGGAGATCAACTACTGGTTGATATGTTTGAAGTGGGTGAAAAGGTTCAGGTCAGCGGAATCAGCAAGGGTAAAGGCTTTCAGGGAGTTATGAAGCGTCACGGCTTTGCAGGCGGAGGAGCGGCCCACGGTTCTATGTTTCACCGGGCTCCTGGCTCAATAGGTGCTTCTTCTTATCCTTCCCGGGTTATCAAAGGGATGAGGATGGGGGGGCGCATGGGTCAGGACAAGGTCTCGGTTAAGAATCTGAAAATCGTCGGTATTGATAAAGAAAACAGTTTGATTCTGGTTAAAGGAGCCATCCCCGGAGCTGATGGCGGCCTGCTTATCATCAAAAAGGGTTCCTTTAAAGCTAAGAATTCATAAATAAAGAGTGTGCCATGAAAGTACAAGTTTTAGATCAAAGCGGAAACCCGGTGGAAGAGATGAACTGGCCGGAAGAGGTTCTCAATTATCCAGTTAAAGATCATCTGGTTTATGAGACAGTCGTCAATTATTTAGCCAATCAAAGACAGGGCACAGCTTCCACCAAGACCAGGGCGGAGATCAGCGGCGGCGGACGAAAGCCGTGGAGACAGAAAGGTACAGGCCGGGCCCGGGCTGGCAGCAACCGCTCACCTCTCTGGCGGCACGGAGGTACCACCTTTGGGCCAAGGCCAAGAGACTATGGTTATGAGCTGCCCAAAAAGGCCAGGAAAAATGCTTTAAAATCGGCTCTGGCGGCCAAGCTGGCTGATAATCTGCTGCTGATTATAAATGAAATAAATATTTCTCAGCCGAAAACTAAAGAAGCTGCGGCCTGGCTGAAGAACCTGAAGATTGACTCAGCTCTGATTATTGAGTCAAGAGAAAACAAAAATCTTTTCCGGGCGGTCAGAAATATTCCAGAGGTTAAAGCTGTCGACGGGGAAAAACTCAATACCTATGATGTGCTGAGATACAAATGGCTGGTGTTCAGTCAGAAAGAATTCAATTCACTGCTGGAGAGATTGAGATGAAAAAGGAAGCCAAACAGATCATTCTTCGTCCCCTTATCACTGAAAAAAGTACCAGATTAAAAGATATCAATCATGAAGTCTGTTTTGAAGTTGCTCCCGGAGCCAACAAATTAGAAGTTAAAAAGGCGGTAGAAGAGCTGTTCAAGACCAGCGTCGAGAGCGTAACTATAGTCAAGTTGAAGGGTAAAGTCAAAAGACTCGGGCGTAGCCAGGGGCGGACCAAAGACCGGAAAAAAGCTTATGTCAAGCTGAAAAAAGGCGAAAAAATGATTGAATATTTTGAGGCAGTGTAACCATGGGTATTAAGATCTATAAACCAGTGACTTCAGGCTTACGGCACCGGACAGGTTTGAGCCATGAAGAAGTGACCACCGAGCGGCCTTATAAGCCACTTCTGGTCTCTCTTCCCAAGAGCGGCGGCCGGAATAATAGGGGACATCTGTCTTTCCGTCATCGCGGCGGTGGCCATAAGCGGCTTTACCGGATCATTGATTACAAGCGTGATAAGATAGGCATTACTGGCAGGGTGGAGACGATTGAATATGATCCCAACCGCTCTGCTTATGTCTCGCTGATCAAATATCAGGATGGTGAGCGGCGTTATATTCTGACTCCCCTGAATTTGAAAGTCGGTGATACCATCATCTCGGCCGACACCCAGGTAGATATTTTACCCGGAAATTGCCTGCCTCTAAAACATATACCCGTCGGGACTATTGTCCATAATGTGGAGCTGACCATAGGGAAAGGCGGCCAGATAGCCAGAGGGGCAGGAGCTGGAGTTCAGATCCTGGGCAAGGAAGGTGACTATGCCCAGTTGAGACTGCCTTCTTCTGAAATCAGAAAAGTTCATCTGAATTGCCGGGCAACTATTGGCCAGTTAGCTAATCTTGATCATCAGAATATCAGTATCGGCAAAGCTGGACGGAAGCGCTGGCTGGGAATCAGACCGCATGTCCGCGGAACGGTTATGAACCCGATTGATCATCCACATGGAGGCGGTGAAGGCAAAACCAAGGGTGGACGCCATCCAGTCAGCCCGGAAGGCATACCGACCAAGGGTTATAAGACGAGAAAAAATAAAAGGACTCAGGCTTTTATTATCAGACGAAGGAGTAAATAACCATGGGCAGGTCCATTCACAAAGGCCCTTATATTGAGCCGAAATTAATGGAAAAAGTGCAGGCAGCACAATCAGTTAAAGAGAAGCGTCAGGTTATCAAGACCTGGTCAAGACGCTCAATCATCATCCCGGAAATGGTTGGCCTGACCTTTGGAGTTCATAACGGCCGGAAATTTATCCCGGTCTTTGTGACTGAACAGATGGTTGGTCATAAGCTGGGCGAATTTTCACCCACCAGGACGTTCAAGGGCCACACTTCTAAAACTGCCCGTCAGCTCAAAGTGGGTAAATGAACATGGAACAAGAAAAATATCTATCAAAGGCTTATGGTCGATATATCAGGATGAGTCCCCAGAAGGGCCGCCTGGTCGCCGATTTGATCCGGAACAGGCTGGTTGGTGAAGCTCTGACCATCCTGAAATTTAATGAACGGAAGAAGATCAGCGCGGTTCTGGAAAAGGTTCTGCGTTCAGCTATAGCTAATGCCCAGCAGAAATCTCCGAATGTAGATGTTGATAATCTCTATATAGCCAGGATTGAGATTGAACAGGGCCCGGCCATGAAGAGAATCAGGCCAGCTCCTCAGGGTAGAGCTTACCGCATCTTGAAGAGGATGAGCCACGTGAAAATTTATTTAGACGAAAAGAAAGGGAGATAGACCTTGGGACAGAAGACGCATCCAATCGGTTTTCGCTTAGGCTTTAATAAACAATGGACTTCCCGCTGGTTTGCCAAAGGCAAGAATTATGCCCGTTTGATCCATGAAGATCTTCAAATGAAAAAAGCGGTTAGAGACAAATATTCTCACGCTGGAATCGCCAGTGTGGATGTGGAGAGGGTTGGCCCGAAAATCAGGGTTATTATTCATACAGCCAGGCCAGGAATTATCATTGGCCGCGGCGGCAAAGAAATTGAAAACCTGAAGGGCCTGCTGGAAGGAATTGCTAAAAGGGAAGCCTATGTTGATATCAGAGAAGTTGATAAGCCGGAACTGAATGCCGCCCTGGTCGGCGAGGGTATTGCTACCCAGCTCGAAAAAAGAATTGCCTACCGCCGGGCCATGAGAAGAGCAGTCGAGAATGCTCTTAAGATGGGGGCCAGAGGTATCAAGGTCATGTGTTCCGGGCGTCTGGGGGGAGTAGAAATTGCCAGGACAGAATGGTACCTGAAAGGTCAACTCCCGCTGCAAACTCTTAAAGCAGATATCGATTATGCTTTTACCGAAGCTTTTACCACTTATGGTCAGATTGGGATTAAAGTCTGGATCTATCGTGGCGACGTGGAGAAAGCCAAAGTCTCTTCTCAAATTATTGAATCTGAGGAGATTTAATCATGTTGATGCCCAAGAAAGTCAAATACAGGAAACAGCACCGGGGCCGGATGCGCGGCCAGGCCGAACGGGGGGCCGAACTGTCTTTTGGAGAATATGGCCTTCAGGCTCTTGAGCCCTGCTGGCTGACGGCCAGGCAGATAGAGGCCGGCCGGGTGACGATCACCAGGTTTCTGAAAAAGCGCGGCAAAATGTGGGTTAGAGTTTTCCCCTGGAAACCCGTGACTAAAAAGCCAACTGAGACCAGAATGGGCCGCGGTAAAGGCGATCCGGATTTTTGGGTTGAGGTTATCAGGCCGGGGCGGATTATTTTTGAGGTGGAAGGGATAGATTATGAGACCGCCCAGGAATGTATGCGTTTAGCTGGACATAAGCTGCCGATTAAGACCAGATTAATCTCAAGAGAACACAGGGAGATAAGATGAAGATAAGAGAAATAAGAGAGTTGCCGGCTGACGAATTAAAACAAAGAGTCACCGATCTCAAGGATCAGGTGGCCAGGTTGCGTTTTCAGAAGGCTATGGGCCAGCTCGATAATCCAATGAAGATAAGAAATGTCAGAAGAGATATTGCCAAAATAAAAACGGTCTTGCTGGAAATTCAGAAAAAAGAGGCAAAGTAAAAAATGGAAGCTAAACAGAAAAAAAGAGTGATAACCAAAGTGGGGACGGTGGTGGCTAAAAAATCGGCCAAAACTGTCAAAGTCCTGGTCAAAACACTCGAGAAGCATCCGCTTTACAAAAAGACAATCAGATCAAAAAAGGTTTTTCTGGCTCATGACGAACTGGAAAGATGCCAGGTTGGTGATCTGGTCAGGATTGCCGAAAGCAGACCTATCAGCAAGTTGAAAAGATGGCGGGTGGCGGAAATTATCGGTTTAGCTTCGAGAGAGATAGAATCTGAAATTAAGGATGAACTGTCATGATTCAGATGAGAACCAAGCTCAAAGTGGCCGATAATTCAGGGGCCAGAAAGATTATGGCTATTACCCCGCTGGGAGGCCAGGTAGGTAGTGTGGCAACCATCGGTGATGTTATCTCGGCTTCCGTCAAAGAGGCTGATCCCGATAGTAAAATTGAGAAGGGCAAGGTAGTCAGGGCAGTCATTGTCCGGACCAGGAAGGAAGTCCGGAGAAAAGACGGCTCTTACATTCGTTTTGATGATAATGCCGCCGTTATTATTGATAAATCAGGGGAGCCACTTGGGACGCGGGTCTTTGGGCCGGTGGGCAGAGAGCTTAGAGAAAAGAAATTTATGAAAATCATTTCTTTAGCTCCGGAGGTACTCTGATGGCTAACTTCCCTTTCAAAAAGAATGATGTGGTAGTAGTCAGAAGCGGTAAAGACCGGGGCAAAACTGGTAAAGTTCTCAAGGTTCTGCGGGAAGAAAATAAGGTGGTAGTAGAGAAAGTCAATTTTGTTAAAATCTTTGTCCGGCCAGACCGCAGCCAGAATATTCAGGGCGGCATCATGGAAAAAGAAGCCCCCTTGCCTGTTTCCCGGGTTATGTTATATTGCCAGGAATGCGGACGCGGAGTTAGAACCAAATATAAGGTTTTAGAGGACGGGACTAAAATCAGGGTCTGCAGCCGGTGCCAGACCAATTTGGAAAAGTCCTGAGAGGTTAGAAGATGACCAGGTTATTAGATCGCTATAAAACTGAAATTATTAAAGATCTTCAGAAAGAGCTGGAGATAGACAGCGTGATGGCCGTCCCCAGGCTGGAAAAGATTGTAATTAATGTCGGAGCGGGTGATGCTATCCAGAATATTAAGTTGTTGGATGCGGCTAAAGTTGAATTAAGCTTGATTAGCGGGCAGTATCCAGCTGTCGGACGGGCCAAAAAGTCCATTTCAGCTTTTAAGCTGAGAAAAGGGCAGCCAATTGCCTGTTATGTGACTTTAAGACGGGCCAGGATGTACGAATTTTTTGACCGCCTGGTCAACATCGTTCTGCCCCGTGTCCGGGATTTCAGGGGAGTCTCGCCAACCAGTTTTGATGGACGCGGGAATTACACTCTTGGCCTGAGAGACCAGCTGGTTTTTCCCGAAATAGATTATACCAGGGTAGAAAGACCACGTGGTTTGAACATAACCATTGTCACCACGGCCAGAAATGATAAGGAAGCCTATGCCCTGCTGAAAAAGCTGGGCATGCCATTCCGTGAATCTTAACGAAAGGAAGGATAAAAAGTGGCGACCACAGCGAAAATTTTTAAAGATCAATCAAAGCCCAAGTACTCAATCCGCCATCGTAACCGCTGCCGGCTTTGTGGCCGGCCGAGGGGCTATTACCGCCAGTTTGATTTGTGCCGTCTGTGCTTCAGAAAGCTGGCTTTAAAGGGAGAAATCCCTGGCATTACCAAGGCTTCCTGGTAAATTTGCTTGAAAGGATGAAGTCATGAGCATGACTGACCCAATTGCTGATATGTTAACCAGAATCCGGAACGCTGTCAGAGCGAAAAAGAAAGAAGTCAACCTGCCTTCTTCCCAGCTTAAACTCGAAGTCGCCCGTATTTTAAAAGAAGAAGGTTATATAAAGAATTATAAGCTTATAGAAGATAACAAACAGGGTGTTTTGAATATTACTTTAAAATATACCGATGATAACCAGAGCGTAATTAGCGGACTTCGCCGGGTAAGCAAGCCAGGTTGCCGGATATATTGCAGCCAGAGTTCGGTTCCGAAAGTCCTGGATGGCCTGGGCATCGTCATTGTCTCCACTTCCAAAGGAGTTATGACCGGCCAGAAATGCGAGGAAAGCGGCCTCGGAGGCGAGGTCCTGTGCGAGATCTGGTAAAAGCTAATGGTATGATGAGGTAAGAACATGTCAAGAGTAGGAAAGAAGCCAGTAGAAATACCGCCGGGGGTAAAGGTCACCATTTTGCCTGACCGGATAGAGTTCGAAGGGAAACTGGGTAAGTTATCTTCTCCTCTTTATGCTGGTCTTAAGGCTAAAGTTGAAGGTAATCAACTTATACTGGTCCGGGAGAGTGAGGAGCAACAGATCAGGCAAGTTCATGGCCTGTGCCGGTCTCTGGCTCATAATGCCATCATCGGGGTGACTCAGGGTTACAGCAAGCAGCTGGAAATTACCGGAGTCGGCTACCGGGCCAGGGTGGATAAGAATAAGCTTGAACTGAATGTCGGTTATTCGCGCCCGGTCATCTATGAAATTCCTGAGGGTATAGAGATTATTGCTGAAAAACCGACTCTGCTCACTGTCAAGGGAATAGACAAGCAAAAGGTTGGTCAGGTGGCTGATACGATTAAAAGATTCAGGAGGCCGGATCCTTACAAGCAGAAAGGTATCAGGCTGGTTGGTGAGACCCTGATTAAGAAAGAGAGAAAAGCGGGGGTGGCCAGTGCTTAAGTCAACGTCTGAAGTCAAAAAAATCAGAAAAGAAAGAATAAGAAAGAGGATCAAGAAGCAAATAAAAGGCGGGCCAGACAAGCCAAGATTAATTGTGGTCAGGTCTAACCGCTACATTTATGCCCAGGTGGTTGATGATCTGTCCGGCCGGGTTTTGGTCTCGGCCTCCACTCTGGAAAAGGAATTCCGGGAAAAAGCCGGAAAGACCAAAAATAAAGAAGCCTGCCAGCGTCTTGGTTCTGTCCTGGGTAAAAGACTTAAAGAAAAAAATTTAGAGACCATTGTCTTTGACCGTGGAATTTATCCTTACCACGGCCGGGTAAAAACTCTGGCCGAAGCCCTGAGGGCCGAGGGAATTTCTTTTTGATTGAGCATCTAAGGAGGAATTAGCGTGGAACATGAAGATTTTGAAAAGCTCGATGATTCGCTGAGCCCTGAGATTGAATTAAAAGACCAGGTCATTTCGATCAGAAGAGTCACCAAGGTCGTTAAGGGCGGTAAGAATCTCAGTTTCTCTGCCCTGGTGGCAGTTGGTGATGAGAAAGGAAAAATCGGGGTCGGCCTGGGAAAAGCACGTGAGGTTCCTCAAGCCATCGCTAAAGCGGTCGAAGATGCCAAAAAAAACATGATGCAAATTCCCCTGAGCGGAACAACCATTCCTCATCAGGTCAAAGGCCAGGCGGATGCCGGAATAGTGGTTTTAAGGCCTGCTTCCCGGGGGACCGGAGTGATTGCTGGCGGGGCGGTCAGAGTTATCCTTCAGCTGGCTGGTGTCAAAGATATCCTGACTAAGTCAATCAGAAGCAGCAATCCAATTACCGTTGCTCAGGCTACCCTGGATGCTCTAAAAAGATTAAAAAAGCCGGAAGAAGTGAGCAAATTAAGAGGAAAAGAAAGCGAACAAATTCAAGGTTAGAGTGAGGTTAACATGCAGAAGAATAAGTATCTTAAAATAAAACTTGTTCGCAGTTTAATCGGACGTCCAGAAAAACACCGGCTGGTGGCTCAGGGACTGGGGCTAAGGAAGCTTAACTCGGAAGTTGTCAGGAAAGATAGCCCTGAAATCAGAGGAATGGTCCGGAAAATTTCTCATTTGCTCAAAGTAGAGGAGATTGAACAGCCATGAACCTTAGTAAACTGAATCCAGCTCAAGGCTCAAAGAAAAACGACAAGAGGCGGGGGCGAGGGCCGGGCTCGGGCCAGGGCAAAACGGGTGGACGCGGCCATAAGGGGCAATTATCAGGGGCTGGCTATAAGAGAAAATGGGGGTTCGAAGGTGGTCAGATGCCTTTGCATCGCCGTTTACCCAAGCGCGGTTTTAATAATAAATTCAGAATCGAATATACCGAGGTTAATCTTGATCAGCTCGATAAACTGTCCGCCAGTGAAATTGGGCTCAAAGAACTGGTTGATAGCGGATTGATTCATAGCGAAGCAGAACGGGTTAAGGTTCTGGCCAGGGGCCGGTTATCTACCGCTAAGACTATCCAGGCTCAAGCTTTCTCTCAATCGGCAGTTCGAAAGATTGAAGAAAGCGGAGGAAAAGCGATCATCGTTGGGAAGGAATAATGTTAGAAAGTATCCGCAACATCTTCAGCATCCCCGATTTAAGGAAAAGGGTAATATTTACTCTTCTGCTGCTAGCTGTCTACCGCATTGGAGCTCAGATCCCAAATCCCGGCATTAGTGCTTCAGCTTTAGCCGAGTTCTGGGAGAGCCAGCGAGGTTCAATTCTCGGCTTTTATGACCTTTTCTCGGGCCGGGCCATGTCGAGAATGACCATCTTTGCCCTCGGGATCATGCCTTACATCAGTGCCTCAATTATCCTGCAACTGCTGACTGTTGTCTGGCCTTATCTCGAACGGTTATCAAAGGAAGGTGAACTGGGGCGGAGAAAGATTACCCAGTACACCAGATATGGAACCTTAGTGATCTGCGTTATTCAGGCCATCGGGATTGCCATTTTCCTGGAAAATTTAACCAGTCCGACCGGAGCCAGAGTAGTCCCTGCTCCTGGCTGGGGCTTTCGGCTGCTAACTATCCTGACTCTGACTACCGGTACCATTCTTATCATGTGGCTGGGTGAACAGATTTCGGAAAGGGGCATTGGCAACGGCATTTCACTCATCATTTTCGCCGGAATTGTCGCCGGCCTACCCCAGGGAATCAACAGTCTGCTGGGCGGGCTCAGATCAGGCAGCCTTGATCCGCTCCGGATTATTTTTCTGGTGGCCTTTATGCTGGCCGTTATTGCTTTTATTGTTTATGTCGAGCGTGGTCAGAGAAGGATTACTGTCTCCTATGCTAAACGGGTAGTCGGACGGAAAGTTTACGGCGGCCAGAGCACCCATTTGCCGTTGAGAGTCAATACTGGTGGAGTTATTCCAATTATTTTTGCCGCTTCCATCATCTCCATACCTTCTACCCTGGCTACTTTTTCCAAAGCCCCGGTCTTTCAGACTATCGCCCGCCAGTTCGGGCCAGGCATGCCCTTGTATGTTTTGATTTATATTGCGGCCATTGTTTTCTTTACCTATTTTTATGTCTCTATTATTTTTAATCCTAACGATGTGGCTGATAATTTAAGAAAATATGGCGGATTTATACCAGGGATCAGACCTGGTAAGAATACAGCCGATTATATTGATCAGACTCTGAGCCGGATCACTCTGGTCGGGGCCATCTATCTGGCGGCCATAGCTATCCTGCCAGAATTTCTGATGACCGGTTTCAAACTGGGAGGACTGCCCTGGATTGGAAACTTCCTGGAAGCTAATCTTCCCCGCTGGATAACCCAGGGTTTGAATATTGATTTCTATTTCGGCGGAACTTCTCTGTTGATTGTCGTGGGCGTGGCTATGGATACCATGCAGCAGATTGAAGCTCAACTGGTCATGCGTCATTATGATGGCTTTATGAGAAGCACCCGGTTGAGGGGGAGAAGAGGATGAGGGTAATCCTGCTCGGTCCGCCTGGCAGCGGTAAGGGGACCCAGGCTGATTTGATTTACCAGAGCTATGGCTTCCCCAAGATCTCTACTGGTGATTTGCTCAGGAAGGAAGTTGAAAATGGCACCGGGTTGGGCAGAAAGGTAAATGAAGAAATGAAAGCTGGCCGACTGGTCTCAGATGACCTGGTTTTGGAGCTGGTCAAGCAGCGCCTTTCAGCTGATGATTGCCGTTCAGGCTATGTTCTTGATGGTTTCCCCCGGACTCTTAATCAGGCCAGTTTACTGGAAAATCTTGAAAATAACAGGCAAGAGACGGCTTTCGAGTTTAAGGTGAGCGAGCCAGAAATTTTGAAACGTTTATCCGGCCGGATGGTTTGCCTCCAGTGCGGAGCTGTGTATAATATAAATAATAATAAGCCTCAGGCTGACGGGGTCTGTGATGTGTGCGGTTCAAAGTTAGTGGTCAGGGAAGACGACCGGCCAGAGGTAATAAGAGAAAGAATAAGAGTCTACCTGGAGACTATCGTTCCGCTGATAGATTATTATTCAAAAAAGAAGGTCCTGTTTCAGATTAACGGCCAGGATTCAACCGGAAATATATTTAAAGCGATTAAAGCTGTGCTTGATGACCGCCTGGCAAAAGACGGGGAGAATTGAGTCAGCCATGATAGTCTTAAAATCTGAAACTGAAATAGCCATGATGAAAGAGAGTGGCCACCGGGTGGGCAGAATTCTGTCTGAGCTCAGGGAGATGATCAAGCCTGGAGTGGAGACAAAAGAGCTCGACCGTTACGCCGAGCTGAGAACTCTCGAGCTTAGAGCCATTCCGGCTTTTAAAGGTTATAATGGTTATCCGGCTTCGCTGTGTGTGTCTATCAATGAAGAGATTGTTCATGGAATTCCTTCCAGCCGCCGGCTGAAGGAAGGCGATGTGGTCAGTCTTGATTTTGGTGTAATTTACAACGGCTTTTATGGAGATGCAGCGATTACTGTTCCGGTCGGACAGGTATCAGAAGAGGCCCGCCGGTTGATGGACGTGGCCGAAAAGAGTTTTTATCGTGGGCTGGAACAGCTGAAGGAAAATAATCACCTGTCCGATGTTTCAGCTGTGATTCAGGCTGAAGTGGAGAAAGCAGGTTTTTCGGTGATCAGGGATTTTGTTGGTCATGGGATAGGCCGGGAATTACATGAGGGGCCTCAGATTCCCAACTTCGGCCTGCCAGGTCATGGGCCGAAGCTGAAGAAGGGTATGACCCTGGCCATTGAGCCGATGATCGCCGCCGGCAGCTTCGAAGTTGAAATTTTAGATGATAACTGGACAGCGGTGACCAGGGATAGAAGCCTGGCCGCTCATTTTGAACATTCAGTCGCTCTGACTGATACCGGCGTTGAGATCTTGACCGCCGATAGTCAAGAGTGGCGGCCTTAGGCCAGGAGCTAAGTGAATGCCGAAACAGGATGTATTTGAAATGGAAGGCGTGGTTCTGGAGACTCTGCCCAACGCCATGTTTAAAGTCGAACTGGCTAATAAGCACATCATCCTGGCTCATATTTCAGGCAGAATGAGGAAAAATTTTATCCGGATTCTCCCCGGAGACAGGATACGGGTAGAGATTTCGCCTTATGATTTAACTAAAGGGCGAATCACTTACCGTTATAAATGAGGTGAAAAGATGAAGGTCAGAGCATCGGTCAAGAAGATGTGCCGGAACTGTAAAGTCGTCCGGAGAAAAGGCGTGGTTAGAGTCATTTGCTCTAATCCAAAGCATAAACAAAGACAAGGATAGAAAGAGGAAACTATGGCAAGAATAGCAGGTATAACCCTTCCGCCAGAAAAAAGGATTGAGATTGGCTTGACCTACATTTATGGTATTGGCCGGTCGAAGGCGGCCAAAATTCTCGACGAGGCCAGAATCGATAAAAACAAAAAGGTCAAGGATCTGACTGAAGACGAAGTTAACAAGATCCGCCAGATCATTGAGAAGAGAGAAAAAATTGAAGGCGAGCTGCGGAAAGAAGTTTCAGCCGATATCAAGCGGTTAATTGATATCGGCTGTTATCGCGGCTTGAGACACAAGCGGAACTTGCCGGTCCGAGGCCAGAGGACTAAGACCAATGCCCGGTCCAGAAAAGGGCCCCGCGGCCACACCATTAAGAAACTTAAAGAGAAAAAAGCCTGAATAATGGAGAAAGATCATGCCTAAAGCTAAGTCCAAGAAAAAAAAGATAAAGAGAGAAGTTTCCTATGGAGTCGTTCATATTCAGTCAACGTTCAATAATACAATCATCACCATAGCTGACCAGCAGGGAAGTACGATTTGCTGGGCCAGTTCTGGAACCTCGGGCTTTAAGGGAGCCAGGAAAGGAACGCCCTTTGCTGCCCAGCTGGCCGCCAAAGATGTGGCTGGCAAAGCCAGAGAATCTGGCGTCCGTTATGTTGATGTCAGGGTAAAGGGCCCGGGAGCTGGACGGGAATCATCCATCAGGGCTCTCCAGGCAGCCGGATTGGAAATAAAATCGATTCGGGATGTCACTCCCATACCTCACAATGGCTGCCGGGTGAGAAGGAAAAGGAGAGTCTAAGAGAATGAAGGTTAAAGGAGATTGACTATGGCCAGGTATCAAAAGCCAGATTGCCGTCTATGCCGGACGGAAAAAACTAAATTGTTTCTTAAAGGCAATAAATGTCTGACTGATAAGTGCCCTTTAGAAAGACGGTCTTTCGCTCCCGGCCAGCATGGGCGGCTGCGGAAAAGAGTCCTTGGTTATGCTATTCAATTAAGAGAAAAGCAAAAACTGAAGAGATATTATGCCATGTCTGAAAAGCAGTTCAGGCTGTTCTTTGAAAAAGCCGAACAGCAAAAAGGCGTCACCGGCGAGAATCTGTTGATCATGCTGGAAAGAAGGCTGGACAATGTGCTGTTTATGGCGGGCTTTTCTCTTTCCCGGGCTCAGGCCCGCCAGTTGATCGCTCACGGTCATGTCCGGGTAAATGATCATAAGGTGACTATTCCTTCTTTTTTGGTCAAAGAAGGGGATATCATTAGCCTGAAGGAAAAGACAGCTCAAAATGAAACTGTAAAAGCTATCATTGAATCTAATAAAGGCAAGATGGTCCCGGGCTGGCTCCAGCCTGACTGGGATAATCTGCAAGCCAGGGTGGCTTCACTGCCGACCAGGCATGATATCACCATCCCGGTCGAAGAACATCTGATAGTAGAACTTTATTCAAAATAACAGGGAAGGCTGTTTAATACTAACCTTCCTTAAAAGGAGGAACCATGACAGAGCTTGGTTTCCAGAAGCCAAGATATTTAGAATGCGATTATGAAACCTTAACAGATACTTATGGCCGCTTTAAAGCCCAGCCCTTTGAGCATGGCTACGGCATCACCGTTGGTAATTCACTGCGCCGGGTCCTGCTGTCTTCAATCAGCGGAGCAGCCATTACCGCCGTTAAGATAACAGGAGTTCTGCATGAGTTTTCTTCCATCCCCGGGGTGGTGGAAGACGTCACGCATATCATCCTCAATTTGAAGACGATCCCGTTAAGATTGAGGAACAATGAGCCAAAAAGAATTAGCCTGAAGATGGCCGGACCAGCCGAGGTCAAAGCTGGAGATATTATTCATGATTCAGATGTTGAAATACTGAATCCCGATCTTCATTTAGCCAGTCTCGATGCTGATGGCAAGCTGGAGATGGAAATGGTAGTGAAGAATAACCGGGGCTATCTGAGTGCTGATCAGAACTACAGCGATGATTTGAGTGTCGATTTTATTCCTCTTGACTCGTCCCATTCTCCTGTTCTCAGAGTGAACTATACAGTTGAGCCTGCCCGGGTAGGCAAGAGAATTGATTATGAAAGCTTAACCCTGGAAGTCTGGACTAACGGAGCTATTAAACCCGGTGAGGCCGTTTCCCAGGCCGCTAAGATTCTGAGGGATCATCTGAGTATTTTCCTGAATATCGTTGACGAGCCTGCGCAAAAAGAAGCTGCCGCTCCAACCAAAGAGATACCTTATGCGGAGATGGCTGAAATTTTAGCCAATAGCATTGACCATCTGGAACTTTCAGTTAGAGCTAATAACTGCTTGCGGGCAGCAGGCATCAGCTATGTTTATGAGTTGGTCCAGAAGACTGAAGAAGAACTGTTAAAAACCAAGAACTTTGGCCGGAAATCCCTGCTGGAGATAAAAGAGACTCTGACTAATCTTGGCCTGGGTTTAAACCTTGAGCTTCATCCGAAATTATTAGAGCAGATCCAAAACATAATAAAAGGGAGAAAGACTGATAAGGAGCTGGAAGTATGAGGCATCAGGTTAAACGCTACAAACTAAGACGCAACACCTCTCACCGCCGGGCTTTATTGCGGAATCTGGTCACTTCTCTCCTGGAGAAGGAAAGGGTTAGAACTACTCTGGCCAAGGCTAAGGCCGTCAAGCCAGTAGCTGAAAAATTGATTACTACCGGCCGGATAAACACTCTGGCCAGAAGAAGGCAGGCTCTGGCCTATCTTACCAAAGAATCGGTGGTTCAAAAGCTATTTACCGAGCTGGGCCCAAGGTTTAAAGAGCGGCCAGGAGGCTACACCCGGATTGTCAAATTGGGCTTGCGCTCCGGGGATGGAGCTCAAATGGCCATGATCGAGCTTTTAGGGGCCGAATACAAAAAGAAAGCTAAAAAGAAAGAAAAAGCCAGCCCAAAAGAAGGCAAATAAAATAGAAGATTAACTTGACAGCTAAGAAAAGTACTTAGCCTTCCAGAGCTTCAGCCAGCACCCGCCCTGAAGTCTCAGCCTTTTATCTGATTCAATCAATTAACAGCCGGCAGATTGTTCTTGTTCTATTTTTTGGGTCTGATCAACGCGGTGCCCGGCGGCAACCCTGATAAATTTTTTGCCAGTAGGCAGCCCGCAGATCAGAAATCTGAACCACCGGCTGGTCATGAGTAGTGGCATGAATAAATTCATGGTCACTGATCATCATCCCCACATGGGTAATGCTTTTGCCCCCGAAGAAAATCAAATCGCCGGCTTGTTCCTGACCTTTGGGAATCTCAATCAGGCCGGAACTGGTGTATTGAATACCGGCATCCCGCAGGATTTCCACTCCGCTCAACCGGTAAATTAGCTGGGCAAAGCCAGAGCAATCGATACCCAGCGGGCTGGTTCCGCCCCAGAGGTAGGGAATGCCCAGAAATCTTTTAGCCAGGGCAACTGTCTGTTCAGGGGCCAGCCTGGGCCTTTTAAAGGGGGCCGCCTTGATTTCACCATCGCCAACCTGAATGAAGGCTTTATGGCCGCAGGGCAAGGTAACCGGAACCCAGCGCTCTCCGGCCTGACCGACTTCCAGAACTGTGCTGATGGGAGCCATCTTTAAAGGCTTTTGTTCAGTCACATCGGGCGTGGCATAAACAAAGGCCATCAGGCTGGTAATTTCCATCACCTGGCCGGCCGAGGCATAAGGTTTTTCGTCTGGCTTGTAAAGCCGGACAGCCTGGCTATTAATCCAGCCCTGATAGGTATCAGGCGTCTCGATATAATACCAGTCTTTGCCCTGGTCATCTTTTTCAGTCTTGAGGATTTTAACCGTCATGCCAAGCAAGGCCTGGCTGACCACATCGACTTTTGAACTCGGCTTGGAAAACATATTTTCCACCGATTGGATGACCACTCCCTGTCCGGTCCCGGTCTGGGCATAAAGACAGGTTGATAAAAGAGTTAAAATGACAGCGGAGATAAAAGAAAAAACTTTTCTGTTCATCAGAACCTCCAGAATAAAATACTGATCACATTATAATCGAAAAGGGGACCGGCTACCAACCAGTTTAACTTGGAAAAAATAACTTGATTTTATATACTATGAATTCAAGGAGGGAAAAATGAATCGTCAAGAATTTTTTAAAACCTCTGGCACTCTTATTGCGTCATCTTTCTTAGTTAATCCTCTTTCGGCCCGCCGGCTGAAAAAAACCATTAGCTCCGGCCGGGTTAAGATTACCACCACCATCTATGAATTACATTTACGGCAGGCCTGGACGCTGTCACGCGGCACCTGGGATATCAGGCGGAATGTTCTGGTCAGGCTGGAACGAGACGGGCTGGTTGGCTATGGCGAGGCGGCTCCTATTCCCCGCTATGAGGAAAGTGCAGAAAGCAACCAGGCTTTTATCGCTCAAGCCAGGCTGATTCTCGAAAAGGATTTATGGGAATTCGATGACCGCTGGCGGGAAATTGACCGGCTGGCTCCTGGCCAGAATGCGGCTAAGGCGGCTCTGGATATGGCCATCCTCGACTGGGTTGGCAAGAGCTTAAAAATTCCCCTTTATAAATTTTTCGGCCTCAACAAGAATAAAACCGTTCCGACCACCTTTTCCATCAGCATCGCTGAGGTGCCAATCATGCAAAAAACCGCTAAGGAGGCTAAGGACTTTCAAGCTCTTAAAATAAAGCTCGGTTCTAAAGATGATAAAAAAATCATTGAAGGTCTGAGAGAGGTAACTAACCGGCCAATCCGGGTAGACGTCAATGAAGGCTGGAAGGACAGGCAGCAGGCTCTGGAGATGATTAACTGGCTGGCCGATAAAAATGTAGAATTCGTTGAACAGCCTATGCCGGCTGCCAATCTGGAAGATTACCGCTGGCTCAAGGAGCGGGTCAAGCTGCCCCTCATAGCTGATGAAAGCGTCCACAAGATCCAGGATGTCCCGGCTCTGGCTTCAGGCTTTCATGGTATTAACATCAAGCTGATGAAATGCGGCGGCCTGCAGGAAGCCTTGAGGCTGGTGGCGGTGGCCAGGTCTCTTAATTTAAAACTGATGCTGGGCTGTATGATTGAAAGCTCTCTGGCCATTTCAGCCGGGGCCACCATCAGCCCGCTTTTTGATTATGTTGATCTGGATGGCAACTTATTGATCAATAATGATCCTTTCCGCGGGCTAAAGCTTCAGGGTGACCGCTGGCTGCTGTCTGATCAGCCGGGCCTCGGGGTTGAGCCGTCAATCCCTGAATGGTAAGAGCTTTTTTGGAGCTTCTTTAATCTAAATAGAATTGATTCTATTTTTCTGACACAATCCGGCCGTAGTCGCTTGACCTCTCCAGACGGTCAAAATAACTGAAAGCCGCCTGGCCTATCTTCTTAATAGTAGCATTGCCCTCGGCTTCATTTTTTAGATAGGTAGTCATGACGCAGATTACATAGGGGTGTTTTTTTAGAAAAACCAGGCCGGAATTACAGCGGACAGCCTCGAGCTCACCCGGCTTATCGGCCACCACCACCCCCTCCGGTACCGCTTGCTGCAGCGGGCTGTCCTTGGGCAGTGACAGAATATTAAAGAATTCCTGCTTTGAGGCGGGAGATAAGACTGACCCTTTATAGATTTTTTCCAGCAGACTCATCATCTCCAATGGGGTGGACAGATTTTCCCGGCCTTCGCCGGCTGCTTTGACATCCATCATTTTCCGCTGCAGCTTAGTCTGGTTGAGTCCCAATCCCTGGAGGCGGTTGTTGATATTTTTCAGACCGGCCCGGTCGATCAGCAGATTGGTAGCCGTGTTGTCGGATAGAACAACCATTAAGACACACAGATCCCGGATTGAAATCTTCAGGGCCGGATAACCCAGGTAGGCCAGAATAAGACCTCCTCCGACCTTGGCTTCTGGCGTCAGATTAATAAACTCGTCTAGTTTTAACTTCCCTTCCTCTGCCTGTTTTAAGACTTCAAGCAGGATAGTCATTTTTATCGAACTGGCCTGGGGGAAAATTTCATTTTCATTGATGAAAATCGTCCGGCCAGTGGATAAATCTTTAATGGCCAGGCCCAGCACGCCATCCAGCTGGTCGCTGAAGCTTCTTAAGTCGCTGATCAGCTTCTTCTCCAGCACGGCTGTCTTAGTTTCAGCCTGAAGATAGGGGGCCTGGACTGACATCAATAACAGCCAGGCGGTTAAGATATAGCCAAATTGTTTCCCTTTTAAAAATCCTGACATCTGACCCTCCCTTTCCAGCTTTTAAACTTTTGATTTTATTAGCCTGAATCAGTTAACCCTGATCCAGGACAAGCACCTTTATTTCTCCGGTCAGAGCGAAATAAAGGGCAAGAAAGGCTTAAGTTAAATGCTAACATGTCCCGGTTTTCTTATCAATGAGAATTGAAAGGTCCGCGATATGTTCAGCTTGGTGAATAACTAAGTTCAGTTAAATCTAATGGTCAATTTCTGACCGACACTCAGCAGGTCGCTGTCGAGATTATTATCCTTTTTGATTTTATCTATACTCAGTCCATAAGTCCTGGCCAGGTTAAACAGAGTATCACCTGGTTTGACCACATAATCAATCTCCTGTCCTGACTGGCTGACCGGTTTTGGAGCCTGACTGGTAGAGGCGGACTGCTGGTTTGAATCATCATCCGGGACTAAGCCCTGTCCCTGGCCAGGTATTCTCAGGCGCTGGCCGGGGTAAATAAGTTTCGAGTTTTTGAGTTTGTTCAGCCTGACTATGGCCTGAACTGAAGTGTGATAGCGTCTGGCAATCAACCCAAGAGTTTCACCTGTTTTGACCCTGTGCCAGCCATAAACGACATCAGGCGGGATCCAGTTCGGCAGCTCATTCAGGCAGGCCATCGTCTTCTCGCCATAGCCGGCTGGGACTCTCAAGTCATAAGCATAATTAGGTGTCGAGTCATATCTTAGCTCCGGATTGAGCTGGCTTAAAACCTCAGCCGTCAGGCCCAGTTTGGAAGCCAGAACCGACAGCTTGACCGGTTTGGTCAGACTGACTGTTTCAAAAGACAAAGGCGAATTGACAGGGGGAAGGTTGAAGCCGTACCTGTCCGGATTCTCTATGATCAGCAGGGTGGCAATAAACCTGGGGACATAGCGGGCAGTCTCATAAGGCAGGTTGGAAAAGAGATCCCAGAAGTTGTCGAGGTAATCAATTTTTTGATTGCGGATGACACTTTGAACTCTTATTTCGCCGCAATTATAAGAAGCAATAGCGGTCGTCCAGTCGCCGAAGAAGTCATGGAGCTCGCTGAGATATTTAATTGCTGCCCTGGTAGATTTAACCGGATCCATTCTTTCATCTATGTACTTATCACGCTTGAGACCATATCTATAGCCAGTCGAGGCAATAAACTGCCACAGGCCAAGAGCCCTGGCCCGCGATAAAGCTCTCGGTCTATAACCGCTTTCGATTAGCGGCAGCCAGGAAAGTTCCTCGGGCAAGCCGGCCTGTTTAAGCTCTTCGACGATCATCGGCCGGAAAAGACCTGATCGCCGGTAGGCCTCCTCAAAAAATTTTTTCTCGGCGGTTTGAAATAACTTAATTTCGGCCAGCACCCAGTTATTTTCTACCAGGGGAATAGTCTTGTGATTGGTACCGGGCGGCATAAGCCGGAAAGCATAGACCTGCTGGATTTTCTGGACAAGCAAAATCCTCAGGTCATTTTTTTCCTGATCGAGGGGAGAATCAGGAGAAGCCTCGATTTTGAGCAAAGCCGAGTAGGCCCGGTCGAGACAGGCTAACGACTGGGCTATTTCTCCTTTTTCCAGGGCGGCTTGAGCTTCCTGATACAGGGCATAGACTTCCTCGGTAGCCGGGCTGTTATCTTGAGCTTCAGCTTCAGCAGCGGCCATTTCAGCTGGCAGGCCAGCGGCCGATTCAGCCTGGGCAGCTGCTGGCAGGCCCTGCTCTTTCTGGCCTTCTCCGGCCTGGTCCGGGCTAATTGGAGCTTCGGCTGGATTGGCTTTAACAGCCGCTGGTACCTGTTTAACCGGCGCCTGGCGGTTTTGGGAAGAACAACCCGCAGCTAACAAAATTATAATGGCTAAATAAAAAATTCTTATGATTGATTTTCTGTCAGTCATCTCATACACTCTCTAAATATAATTATGATGCTATCAAACTTATAGCACCAAAACTGCTTTTAAATCAACCCTGGCCTGGCCTGCCCTGAGCTGGTCCATGAGCCCGGTGCCAGTCCCAGGCTGTCTTAATGATCGTTCTCAGGTCTGAATATTTCCGGTTCCAGCCGAGATATTTCTCTGCTTTTTCAGTTGAGGCCAGAAGCACAGGGACATCTCCTTCTCTTCTCGGGCCAAATTTAACTGGCCTGGCCTGACCCGTCAGCTGCCCGGCTTCCTTTACCACTTCGAGAACAGAATAGCCGCGGCTCGAACCAAGATTAAGAACCTGGCTGCAGTTAGTGGCCAGGAGCTTTTCCAGAGCCAGGACATGAGCTGAAGCCAGATCAGTCACGTGAATATAATCCCTGATGGCTGTCCCATCTGGAGTTGGAAAATCCTGGCCGTAAATCAGGAAATCTTCCTTTTTTCCCAGAAAATAGAAAAGCAAGCTGGGAATTAAATGGGTTTCCGGCTGATGCCACTCGCCCAGCTGACCGGCCGGGTCGGCACCGGCAGCATTAAAATATCGCAGAGAAATATAGTTTAGACCGTAAGCCCGGTCATAATCCTGGAGAATCCTTTCAGTCATGAATTTGGTGACGCCATAGGGATTAATGGGATTAAGCGGATGGTCTTCAGGAATCGGGGTTTGTGAGGGCAGGCCATAAACAGCCGCACTGGAGGAAAAGATCAAAACTTTAATTTTTTGCTCCAGCATTGAATCAAGAAGGTTGAGAGTGGTCAGAAGGTTATGATAATAATATTTGGCCGGATCAGCATAAGATTCTGCTACCTGAATAAGAGAGGCAAAATGCAGAACAGCTTCTGGCTGGTATTTTTTCAAAACCTGCTTGATGTCTTCTCTTGACCTCAGATCTCCTCTGACCACTTCTCCTCCGCAGAGGAGCTCCTCCCGGCCGGAGCTAAAATTATCAAAAACAACCACTTCGTAATTCCGGCTGAGCAATTCTTTGACGGTATGAGAGCCAATATAACCAGCTCCTCCGGTTACCAGAACCCTCATGACCTTTTCTCCTCGATCAATTTCCTGGCCAGCTTGAGTCCTTCAGCCCTGGTTTCAAAACGGTTATCGAGTTGATATTGATAGAGTTTCTTGAGCAGCTGGCCCATGGCCGGACCAGGAGCAATCCCCAGCCGGATCAAATCCCGGCCCATAATCAGAGGTTTGATGGTTTCCCGGTTGACCTTTAGTTCCTCAAATTTTTTAAACAGCCAGCTAGCCTGCCGGTCAAGCCCTGAGACAAGCTTCTTCTTCCGGCCGGCCCGGTCGGCCGCATCCAGATAGATTAAAAGATCAATTTCACCTTTAACCCTGGCCGCCAGGCGGTTAAAAGCTTTTTTGGTGACGCTGGCCCGGTTGAGCCAGAGCTCTGAGACCCGGTGATGGTAACGGATGAGCAGGGGAACAATCCCCGGGAGGTTCAAGCCATTCCAGGAAAAGATTTTTTGCCTGGTCAAGAATCTTCTGGCAATTTTTTCACTCAGCAGGTCATGCCCGTTATTAGTAATGACCAGCCTGTTCTTCTTAAACTCCCAGTTAGCAGTAGCCGGTTTGCCGCTATCATGATACAGGGCGGCCAGGAGCAAAGCTAATTCTCTGGGCCTTTCTAACCCGGCTACCCGGCTGATGACTCTGGCCTGATCCACCGTCAGCAGAAGGTGAGACCAGACGGTGTGATGCCCGGCTTCGTCTTTCTCCGGATGAAAGTATGAGTCCTGAATGGCCAGGCTGCAGCGATAGAGCTCGGGGAAAAGCTGTTTGATGACCGTTAACCTCAGCATTTCCTGCAAACCGCGGGATGGGCGGAACGAATCAAGAAGTATTTTGAATAATTCTTCATTGACTCTTTCTACACTCAGTCCGGTTAGGTCAATCTCTTTGGCCGCTAAATAAATTTCGGGGTCAATCTTGAACTCCAGGACCGAAGCAAATCTGGCTGCTCTCAGCACCCGCAGAGGATCATCAGGAAAAGAGCGGGGATTGGTCAGCCGGATAATTTTCTGCTCAATATCGGCCTGGCCGTTAAAAGGATCAATGATTTTCCCGTCAACCAGCCGGAGAGCCAGGCTGTTGCAGCGAAAATCCCGCCTTTCCAGGTCTTTTTCTACCGGCAGGGTAGGATCAGCTTCAATCAGGAAATCCTTATGGCTGCGGCCGGTCGTCTGAGCTTTTTCTGCCAGCCGGTCCTTCCGGGGAAGGGCCAGGTCATAGGTCCGGCCATCTATGGTAAACTTGATGACGCCAAAACTGCGACCAACCAGATCAAGCCGGCCAGCTGGCTTGAGCTTAGCAACAATTTCTTCTAAGGGCTGGCCCTGAATAAGAAGATCAACTTCATGCGGGGGGCGGTTGAGCAATAGATCCCGCACAAAGCCCCCAACGGCATAGATGTCAGGGCCAAAAAGGCGGACAAACAGCTCTTTATGTTCAAAATTGGCCTGAAGAAATTTTTTCATCAAGATCTATTTTACAGATTTTTTGGCGGTCTTAAAGACCCGCAGGCCAGTATAGTCAGAAGGGGGAGGAGTATAATCTCCTTCATTCTCAGCCCGGGCGCGGTGAACGGCGCTCAAGCCGGTGACCTTACCCTGGCCACTGGTCTCAACCGCCCATTCAGCTACGCTACCGGCCAGCCCGTAAATCAGGCTGTCTCCAGCCGGTGAAAACCGGTCTACCGGCAAAAGAAGTCCAGCCTGGCCCTTCAAGCCGCTTATAGCTGCCTGGAGCGATCTGGCTTCGTCAAAGTTGACCTGGTAGCCTGCCCAGTAGTCAAGGATATTATCCTGACTTGCTTTCCCCCGGGCCATCAGCCTCCTGGCTTCAGCCACGGTTGGCAACCGGTAGTCTTCTCCAGTCAGCTGGCTCAGCCAGCTAACATACTGCTTAGCCTCCTCCCAGGAAACCCCGCTGACCGGATAGTTCTCTGTTCCAGCCTGAAACTTATAATCCGGACGAAAAGCCTGCCACTGAGCTCTGGTAACTTCAAAGCGCCCGACCAGCAGGTCTTCCCAAGGAACCGTTTCCGGAATCAGCTTGCCCTTCGTTTTGAGCCCATAGCTGGCTCCCGACCGGGCATAAGACCTGGCTTTTAGAGCTAAATCCAGAGGGGAAAGAGGTTTCAGGGCTTCATTTTCTACCGAAGCCGTCTTAAAAAAATGACGGTCAAACCAGGCCAGCTCTTCTTCCATTTTCCGGCGCTGATGCGACAGCTTTCTCAGGCCATGAGGTTCAGCGGGGAAAACGATAAACCTGACTGGCGCCTGACCAAGTTGCTGAAGGACCCGGTAATGCTCCAGACCCTGACCAAAGGGCACGCTGGTATCTTCTGTCCCGTGGAAAATGATGGTCGGAGTCTTCATGTCTTTGAAATAGAAAAGGGGTGACATTTGCTGATAATAATCTGGCTTTTCCCAGGGTGCTCCCAGAAGATAATAATTGTCAAAGCTGACTCCAAAAGAGCAAGTCCCGTAGTCACTTATCCAGTCAACATCAGCCGCACCTATGCCGCCGACTTTAAAGCGGTTGGTCCAGACGAGCAGGGCAATGCTCAAAATTCCACCGTTTGACCAGCCCATGGTTCCCAGCCGGTCGCCATCAACCAGCCCTTTGGCGATCAGATAATCAATTCCTTTGAGCATATCCTCAAGAGGATAATCGTAGTAATGGCCCCTGATTGATTCAACGAATTTCTGCCCATAGCCATTGGAACCGTGATAATTTGGCCGGAGAACGAAACAGCCTTTTTGGGCTAAAATGTTCGGATAATAAGCGTAGGATTCGTCAAATTCATCCAGATCAATGCCGGTCGGCCCGCCATGAATATTCAAAAAGAGAGGATACTTTTTTCCTGGCTGATAGTCATGAGGATAATAAAGAATGCCTTCAACCTCTTCCTGCAGAGCTCCTGTCCATTTGATGACCTCAGTTCTGGCTATTTTTTTGTTTTTGAAACCAGGATTAATTTCAGCTATTGGCTTATCAATGATCAGTTTGTTTTTTTCCAGCCGGCCAGAATACCAGACCCGCGGCTGAGAGGCCGTGCTGTGGGCGTAGACCACCTGGTCGCCGTTTTCTTGACCGGTCAAACTAAAAATATGAGGATAATGTTCGCCCTGGATTTCCTCAAAACTGAAGCCATCCGCCTGGCGGTAGTATCTTCTCCATTTTGGCCTGGCCCCGGCGGCCAGGGGAGCGATAAAGCCGTCGTTTTTGACCAGCAGATATGGTTCCATCAGGCCGGCTTCCCAGTTGAGATTGATTTCCTGGTAACGGCCGGAATTAAGGTTGTAATAATAAAGGAAATCGGCACCGGCTGTTTCATTCACCGGATCAACGGTCCTCATGACCGAAAAATAAAATCCCTGACTGTTTTTATCCCAGAATATTCCATCGGGTTTAAAAAAGTTTTCAGGGAAAATTTCCTGGCTGGTTCTATCTGCCAGCTTGATTAAGAAAAATTTTGGCTTTATTTTTTTATCCGTCTGATAACTCAAACTCTGATTATTTCTGGTGACAACCAGTTTCTTATCGGGTGACAGGTAGAAATCAGTAATCTGGTCGCGGTTATCGGTCAGGCGGTACCATTTTTTTTCTTTCAGGCAATAGGTAAAGAGCCGCTGGGGGATCAGATGTTCCTGATCTTCAAAAATGATTGAATCGTCCTTTTTTTCTTTTTCTTTGATTTCTTTGAAGGTTCTATCTTCCCGGGCCAGGATCAGGAAATGATTATCATCTATCCAGGCAAAATCAATCAGCCCGAACTCCAGATCAGTTACCCTGGTTGGCTCGCCGCCGCGAAGGTCCAGCAGCCAGAGCTGGTTACCGCTTTTGGCCTCGGCTGGCTGATCTTCCTCCTCTTCTTGACGCCCGGAAATAAAGGCAATGAACTGACCGGTGGGGGACCAGCGCGGCCGGCTTTCAGACTTATTGCCTCTGGTTAACTGGATAGACTGACCGGTCTGTTCTTTACCGGTCAAGCTTAAAAAAAGATGAGAAAGCCTGGTGTCTTTCTCTTTATCAGGAATGGATTTTACCCAGACAACTTTCTGCCCGTCTGGAGATAGATTAAAATCATAGGCAGTTTCCTGATTGATGATATCATCGGTCGTCCAGGGGGTTAAAATCACTTTTTTTTCTTGAGCCTGGAGATGGCCGGACATCAAAAGAAAGAAGGCCAAAGCCAGTCTGATTAGAGCCTGATGACGATCAAATTTCATCGGACCTCCTTGCTTCTTTAAATTCTTTTTATGAGTATATCTAATCGCTCGAAAATATCCAGAGGAATTTTGAGCTGACTTGTAAATAGTGATTTTTTAGGGTATTTTAGTTTTTTTTGGAACTGGTAAAATGAAAAATAAAAAATTAGATCACCTGTTTCTAATTGCTCTAGCTCTCTGGCCAGCCCTTTTTTTAAGCCTGGCCTCTCCGGCCGCAGCCGCCAAAAATCTGGTCATCAGCCTCCAGGATAAAAAGATAACCAGCCTCAGCCCGGAAGGGTTGACCTTATCCTTTTATACCTCTATCAGGAACAATTCTGATAAGAATTACAGTCTGCTTTCCTACTCTTACCGGGTAACGATTAATGGCCAGAAGTTTTTTGAGCAGCAATTATCTCTCGAGGAAGAAATCTATATCCCGGCCCGGCAAGCCACCAGCCTCCATTTTCCGGTTAAAATCAGCTATCAATACCTGCCAGCAGCTCTGACTGAAGAGCAGAAACAGGCCACCTGCCTGGTCAGCGGGGAGATGTTTTTCCGGAATGAAAAAAACAAGATGGAAAAAGTTCCATTTACTTTTTCTATGGAATTTCCTCTTTTTGAGTTTCCGGAAGTAGTTTTTCTTCCCCTGGCCGTTAAAGATCTGACTCTGGGTGGAGCCGAGTTTACCTTCAGATTTCAACTTAAAAATCCCAATCCTTATGATTTATTAGTTCAGGACATCCGGCTCCAGCTGTCTCTGGGGGAACGGGCCATTTATCAAGGGGTGATAGCTGGCGACAAGGCTCTTGAGCCAGGAGGAGCTAAGAGCTTTGAAATTCCGCTGATACTCGATTTTTTCGAAATGGGCAGGGACTTGCGCGATAATCTGGAAAAAGACTTAGTGTCATTTAACCTCAAAGCACATCTAACGGCTGATTCAGCCTGGGGACTACTGCCCTTTAGCCTTGAAAAATCAGCGGCGGTCAAAAAAGAACAAGTTCGCTGACCGCAGCCTTTGAATCTATGGTTACCGCCATCATTGTGACTTATAACCGGCGCCAGTTTCTGACTGAGGCCATTGATTCTATCCTGGCCCAGACATTTTTTATTAAAAACCCCCAGGACTGGGAGCTTTTGATTATTGATGACGGCTCAACTGATCAGACAGAACTTCTGATTCAACCATATCTCGAAGACTGGCCTAACCTGGGCTATTATCGCCAACCCCACCTGGGAGTGAGTGCGGCCCGCAACCGGGGATTGTCTTTGGCCCGTGGTGAGTTTATCGCTTTTCTCGATTCTGATGACCTCTGGTTGCCGGCCAAGATCGAGGCCCAGCTGAGCTATCTGCGGGCTTTCCCTTCGGCCCCTTTTTGTTTAGCTGAAGAAATCTGGATAAGAGGGGGGAAAAGGGTTAATCAAGCCAGAAAACATCAGAAATCTTCAGGCTATATTCTGGACAGGGTCCTGTCACTCTGCCTGTTGAGCCTATCGTCGGCCCTTTTCAGGCGGCAGCTGTTTTCCGAACTCGGTGGGTTTGATGAGAGCCTGCCGGTCGGCGAGGATTACGATCTGGGGATTAGAATTGCCTTACGCTATCCTTATTATTATCTCTCCTCTCCTCTCGTCGTTAAGAGGGGAGGGCGGGCCGATCAACTGTCCAAAAAATACTGGGGAAACGACCGGTGGCGGGTCAAGGCCCTGCTGAAAGCCCTGGACTCAGGCGTGGATGAAAGCCAGGCTTTACTGATTAAAAGGGAAATTAAAAAGAAGGCTACGGTTTTAGCCCAGGGTTTCAGGAAAAGAGATAAGAGCAGTGAAGCCGAATATTATGAGAGATTAATCGACTCTCTGACTGTTTAGTTTTTTAGACCCAGGTGAAAAAAGCTGCCGGGCCCTGACCTCAGAACCCGGCAGATAGATGGATAGTGGAGATGGAGAGTCTGGCTATTAAAACCAGTAATTGATACCAGCGACTAAGGTATAGCCGCTTAAATCGAACTTTTCAAATCCTTCGAAAGAGTCGTGAAACTCTGGTTTTAAAAATTGATAACGGAAATTAAGATCAATAGTCACCTGCCTGCCCAAAGGAATCATGACCCCGGCAAAGACGTTGGAGCCAAGAGTAATTCGTTTTGATTCGCTGGCATAGGTGTAGTAGACAGGGTAAACAGTTGACTCCACCCCGTTATCATCGGTGTAGATATAAGGGTCCGAAAAATCTATCATATCCCCGCTGAGTTTAACCGACCAGAAATAAGCTCCCAGGCCGCCGCCGAAATAGGGGACAAATCTTACTTGCCGGCCGAGAGGAGTAATCTTTAGTGAGACCTGCAAAGGAGTTTGGGACACACTGAAGGAATGGATGATCATGTCGCCCAGAGGAAAATCACCAACCGGAAAGGCATAATCCAGATCGTCGATCGTGTACTTAGACCAGTCGTTGTAAAAGCCAGCTTTATCCCGGCTGTAAAAATCAACTGACAGAACTAAGCTTAATTGACGGGTCAGAAAGAATTCATAACCAAGACCGATCATGCCTGTCTGATAATCCGACTTCTTGAAACTCATATTGGCAAACTCAATATTCCACAGGCTATTTTCGCCGCCGCTCATCTTGGGTACAAAATAGCCATACCTGAAAGTGAAAATATCAGCTGAAGCCGCAACCGGAATCAACATCAAACTAATTAAAACCAGGACCAGTTTCTTTTTCATTTTTACCTCCTCACCCGGCTATTATAGCAAATTTCGTGCCAGATAGGATACCTGTTAACTGGCGCCGGACTGTTCTTTTTTGGCGACATCTGTCCTTTTTTACCCCTGGCCTTGAAAGCTGGCCTGGATTAGATTATTTTAAAGAAAAAAGGCGGTTTTAACGCTTTTTGGCCACTGGCGAGGTAGCTGTTTGGCGAGAATCTTTAAACTAACTAATTCAGGCTTGAAAGCTGATGAAGAGGAATGTTTAGCCCGGATTCTGGGACAGGAACAGGTGCTGATTTTTCCCACAGAAACCTACTATGGGCTGGGAGGACTTGGCTGCTTCCCTTCCGTTTATCAAAAAATTTTTGAACTCAAGGGCCGCTCAGCCAGCCAACAGCTGCCTTTTTGTGCGGCTGATACCGACATGGTCCTGGAATTTACGGACAGGCCGCCCGCGGCCTTTTTCAGTCTGGCTAAGGCTTTCTGGCCCGGGCCGCTAACTCTGGTCCTTCCAGCTCGAAAAGGTCATTTGCCGGAAATGTTCCCGGGTCAGGTCCAAACTATGGCCGTTCGGGTGCCTTCTCCTGACTGGCTGAGAGAGTTGATTAAAAAAGCCGGGGCTCTTCTGATTTCGACCAGTGCCAATCTGAGTGGCCAGCCGCCCTTAGCCTCCTTTGATGAAGTTTACCGCCTTTTTTCCGGTCGAGTTGAATTTTTCATTGATGGCGGCGAGACACCTGGTGAGCAACCCTCAACAATTATTGACCTGACCGGGCCTGAGCCAGTTGGCCTGCGGGAAGGGAAAATTCCCTTCTCCGAAATCTGGTCAATTCTTTTTGCAGATTGATTTTCTGGCCGTCGGGTCTTATTTAACCCTGGTTCCAGGCGGAATTTCCCGGTTGAAAAAGGGAATAATGGCCAGCCCTTCAACCTCAGCAGCCAGCAGCATTCCCTGGGATTCGATTCCGCGAATCACAGCCGGCTGCAGGTTGGCAATGACGATAAATTCTTTATTCAGTAAATCTTCAGGCGAATAAGTTTCAGCTACGCCCGCAATAATTTGCCTCTGTTCGCTCCCCAGGTCAATCTGCAGTTTTAAAAGTTTTTTTGTTCCTTCCACCCTTTCGGCCGCTATGACCTTAGCCACCCTTAAATCCATCTTTTTAAATTCTTCATAAGTGATATATTCCATCTTTTTCTCCTTGGCCCCGGCTTCAGGCGACGGCTGAGCCACCACTCCGGGCTTATTTGTTTCACTGATAAACTCAGTCAAATCAATCCTGGGGAAAATGGCTTTAGTCCGGCTAATTTTACCGCCTGGTTGATAATCATAAAAATCAAGCTCTGAAGTCAGCAGACCGGCAGGCTTTCTCTTTTCTCCCAGTAATTCCCAGATTCTGACAGAAGTTTCAGGCATAACCGGGTAAAGAAGATAACTGGCTCCTCTTATCGAGCAGAGAGCTTGATACAGGACTCTGGCTAACCTGGCCCTGTATTCAGGCTGATTGGCCAGTTTCCAGGGTTCATTGTCGGCCAGATACTTGTTGACCACATTCAGGAAAAACCAGATTTCTTCCAGAGCCCGGTTCAGTGCCTGGTCATCATAAAGGTCATAAACCTTATCTTTTGTTTCAGTCCAGTGCTTAGCCAGTTCCCGGTCGGCTTCATTTTCTTCAGCCAGGGCTGGCAGCTGTCCTTCAAAATAGTTGACCGCCATGGTCAGAGTTCTCTGGACAAGATTGCCCAGATCGTTAGCCAGGTCAGAGTTAATCCGGTGGACAAAACCCTGATGAGAGAAGCTGCCATCCAGGCCGATAGGAATCTCTCTCAGCAGAAAATATCTGAGAGCATCAGCCCCGGCTTTATCAATAATAAAATGCGGATCAAGAACATTGCCCCTTGATTTAGACATTTTAGCTTCATCTTTGAGCCACCAGCCGTGGCTATAAACTGTGGCTGGCAATTCAAAACCAGCTGCCATCAAAAAAGCTGGCCAGAAAATAGCATGAAAGCGGAGAATATCTTTCCCGATCAGATGGATATCAGCCGGCCAGAAGGTGGCAAAAAGTTCCGGATTCCAGTCATAGCCGATAGCAGTGACATAGTTATGCAGGGCATCAAACCAGACATATATTGTATGTTTTGGATCATCTGGGACAGGGATCCCCCACTTAACTGAAGTCCTGGTGATACTTAAATCTTTTAGCCCCTGACGGACAAAGCTGATTACCTCATTCATCCTTCCCGGTGGCCGGACAAAACGAGGGTGAGATTCGTAGAAATCCAGCAAAGCCTGCTGGTAAGCTGATAGGCGGAAAAAATAGCTTTCTTCCTGAAGCAGCACCGCTTTCCGGCCACAATCAGGGCAGATCTTATAACCGTCTGGTTCGAATGGAACATCCTCCGATAGAAAATTTTCTTCAGAGACACAGTACCAGCCCTGATAGCTGCCCTTATAGATATCACCCTGGTCGAGCAGCTTTTTAAAAATTTTCTGAACTCCCTCGACATGAAATTTTTCTGTCGTCCGGATGAAATAATCATAAGAAATATTGAGCTTCTGCCACAGGTCTTTAAAACGGACAACAACCTGGTCAGCCAGTTCCTGCGGCGACACCCCTTTTTCGGCTGCTGTTTTTTCTATTTTCTGCCCATGTTCGTCGGTGCCGGTCAGGAAAAAGACCTTTTTCCCGGTCAGCCGCTGATAACGGGCCAGAGCATCGGCGATAATAGTTGTATAAGCATGACCGATATGGGGCACGTCGTTAACATAATAAATCGGCGTGGTGACATAGAATGTTTTTTTAACTTTCTCTTCCACCGGGCAAACCTCCTCTGATGAGCATCATAGCTTCAGTCCTGGTAGCTGGATTATTCCGGAATGAACCCCGGACAGCTGAAGTCACAGTTATGGCTTTTGGTTTTTTTATACCTCTCATTGACATGCAAAGGTGTTCGGCTTCAATGACCACCATCACTCCTAAGGGATTAAGGGTAGCATTGAGCGTGTCGGCTATTTGCTTGGTCAACCTTTCCTGCACCTGGAGCCTTCTGGCTAAGGTATCAACCAGCCTGGCGATTTTGCTTAGTCCGACAATTCTGCCTTCTTTGGGGATATAAGCCACATGAGCTACTCCGGCAAAAGGCAGAAGGTGATGTTCGCAGACCGAGTAAAGGGGAATGTTCCTGATCAGAACCATTTCATCGTGCCTTTCGTCCTGGAAAACCTCTAAATCTTCAGATGGATCGATTCTTGTTCCACCCAGAATATCGTCCAGCATTCTGGCCACCCGGCCAGGCGTTCCTTTGAGGCCAGGCCTGTCCGGATCTTCACCTATGCCTTCCAGTAAATGATAAACGGCCTCTTCTATTTTTTTCTGGTCCTGGCCGGTGTTTTTCCCTGACCGGTTAAATTTGTTATTTGCCATTTTTACCTCTCTCCTTGAATTTCTCTAAGGACAGGCTAATGACTTTCTTCAGCGGCAGCTTTAGAGCCTCAGCCGCTTGCCGGCAATCTTCATATTCGGGCTGAATATTTACCCTTTCCCGGCCCAGAAAGGCCAGCTTGATTCTAATCTTTTGAGAGCCAAGCCTGATTTCGGTTATTTCCCTCCGTAAAACCCGCCTGGCAACGGGAAAATATCTCAAGCCAATGGTGGTTGTTTCTTTGAAAACAGCCTCGATCAGGCCCTCCATTTTATCAGCCTCAGCCAGGATGGTCAATTTGGTTCCCAGCCGGTTCTTTTTCATAACAACAGGCGTTAAATAGGACTCAAGAGCTCCCAGGTCAAGAGTTTTATTCATAAAATGGCCAAGAAGCTGAGGAGAAGCATCATCGAGAGTAGCCTCAATCTGAAAAACAGCTGGAGGCAGTTCTAACAAATCTGATTGACCATAGAAAGCGCGGAGGATGTTCGGTTGCGATTCGAGCTTCTTCTGGCCAAGCCCATAACCCAGGCGGTTGTAAACCAGTTGCGGTTTCTCCGGCCAGCACTCGCCCAGAGTGGTCAGAATGGCAGCTCCAGTCGGAGTCAGGAGTTCGGTCTGCTCTCCTGAGCTATAGACAGCATAACCCTTCATCAGTTCAGCCACCGCCGGGGCCGGCACAGGTAAAAGACCGTGACTGGTCTTAATGCTGCCGCTGCCCAGATTAACAGGTGAAAAAAAGACCCTGTCCACCTCGAGCTTAGTTAGCAGCCAGCAGCTGCCGGTAATATCCACCAGGGCATCGTCGGCAGCCGCCTCGTGGAGATGAGTTCGGGCAAAACCTGTGCCGTGAACGCGGCTTTCTGCCTGAAAAAGCCGCCGGAAGATACTTATCGCTTTCTCTTTTATTTCGGGCTCAAATTTTGACTGCTTGATAACTTTTGAGACCTGATCAAAATTCCTGGCGGGAGAATCAACTGAAGTTCTGACCTGGACTCTGGTCCCGGCCAGGCCCATTGATTTTCCTCTGGTTATTTTGATTTCAACCGGGAGTTTTAATCCCTTAACAGCTGCCTGGAATTGTTCGGCCGGAACTCCTAAGGAAAGAAGTGAAGCCAGAATCATATCACCGCTGGCGCCACTAAAGCAGTCGAAATAAACATAGTTCATTATTTTTTACCCTTAAAATATTGATATCAGCATAGCTTTTTATATCAAAAAAATCAAAGTATCTTGACTATCAGCCAGGATAAATAGTATAGACTTATTTTAAGAGGTGGCCTGATATGAGTGGAAAAGGTTTACCCGTGGTCAATACCGGGATCTTAGGCGGGACTGGCCTGTATCAGATTGATGGCCTGCGCAAGGCCAGGGAGATCAGTTTAGAAACTCCTTTCGGCCAGCCTTCTGATAGTTATATTGTCGGCGAACTGGAAGGAGTGATGGTGGCTTTTTTAAGCCGTCATGGCCGTGGACATTGTTATCTCCCGTCTGAAGTCAATTACCGGGCAAATTTTTATGGCTTTAAACTGCTGGGGGTAAAGAGAGTTATTTCGGTTAACTCGGTTGGCTCGCTGAAAGAAGAAATAAAGCCGAGGGATATTGTTCTGGCTGATCAGTTTATTGACCGGACCCGTCGCCCCAATACTTTTTTTGGTCAAGGACTGGTGGCTCATATCAGCCTGGCTCATCCAGTCTGTCCGGTATTATCGAAACATATTTACGACCTGGCTAAGGAGCTTGGACTGTCAGTTCATCCGGCTGGAACCTATGTCTGCATTGAAGGGCCGGCTTTTTCAACTCAAGCCGAGTCAAAAGTTTACCGGCAGTTCGGAGCAGAGGTCATCGGGATGACAGCCGCTACTGAAGCCCGCCTGGCCCGGGAAGCAGAAATGTGCTATGTCACCCTGAATCTGGTCACTGATTATGATGTCTGGAAAAGCCAGGAAGAGACAGTCACTGTCGAGCTGGTTTTAGCTAATCTTCAGGCCAATATTGCTAATGCCAAAAACCTCATCAAAAAGGCCCTGGCCACCATCGGCCGTCTTGAAGGCCAGACCTGTGATTGCCAGCAAGGCCTTAAAAATACTATCATTACTGCCCCTCAGTTCAGGAATCCGCAAACGGTTAAAAATTTGTGGCCTTTGATTGGAAAATACCTGTGAACGAGGCCTCCTTTGAATCTGGTCATTGTTGGCTCGGTAGCCTTTGATACCATCGAAACCCCGGCTGGCCGGCGAGACCGGCTGCCGGGGGGCTCAGGTACTTATGCTTCCGTCGCCGCCAGTTTTTTTACCAGGCCAGGACTGGTCTCGGTTGTCGGGCGGGATTTTCCCCGGAAGAGCCTGTCTCTTCTCCGTTCCAGGAACATTGATCTGACCGGAGTTAAAATCAAAAGAGGAAAATCCTTAGCCTGGCACGGACTTTACGCTTCTGATCCGAACCAGCGAACAACCCTTAAAACTGAACTCAACGTCTGGCAGGATTTCCGGCCGGTTATGCCCGAAAATTACCGCCAGGCTGAAATTCTTTTTCTCTCTAATCTTGATCCGGAAAGTCACGATTATATCCTGTCTCAGATGAAAGCAGTCAAACTGGTGGCCATGGATACGATCCGTTACTGGATAGAGACCAAGCCTGAAGCTCTTTTTGAAGCAATCCAAAAAGTGGATATTCTGTTTGCCAATGATGAAGAGACCCGCCTTTTGAGCAGTGAATTTAACCTGGTCCGGGCCGGGCGTAAGCTTCAGTCCTCAGGACCAAAGATAATTGTCGTCAAAAAAGGCGAGCATGGAGCCATGGTTTTTGGCCAGAAGTTTGTTTTCAGTGTGGTGGCTAATCCCTGCGAACAGGTGATAGATCCAACTGGAGCTGGTGACGCTTTCGCCGGAGCTTTCCTCGGGTACCTGGCCAGCCGCGAAGAGTTTAACCGGCGTGAGATTAAAAAGGCGGCCGTTTATGGCAATTTAGTGGCTTCTTTAGCTATTGAGGATTTTGGCTTAACTGGCCTGCTCCAGGCTTCCCAGCTTGATCTCATCCAGAGATATAAGAATTTTAAAAAAATAGTTACATTCTAAAGGGAAAAATATAATAAAATCTTGGTGTCGAGGCTTTAAATAAATCTTTTTGGGGAGTGGAAAGCATGAACATTAAAAGTCCGAAGCCGCCGCTTGAACCTTTCCGGATTAAAACTGTGGAAAGAATCAAGCCCATCAGCCGCCGTGAGAGGGAAAACATTCTTAAAGAAGCCGGCTTTAATGTCTTCAATGTTCCGGCCGAAAAAGTCCTGATTGACCTGCTGACTGATTCCGGGACATCAGCCATGAGTGATAATCAATGGGCTGGCTTGATGGTTGGAGATGAGTCCTATGCCGGAGCCAGAAGTTTTTATCATTTGGAAGCTGCGGTCAAAAACATTTTCTGCTTCAAACATGTCATTCCGGCTCATCAGGGCCGGGCGGCCGAAAGGGTATTGTTTGGAGCTCTGGTTAAAAAGGGAGACTATGTCCCCAGTAATAATCATTTCGATACGACCAGAGCCAATATTGAAGCCAGAGCAGCTTCAGCCGTGGACCTGGTGATCGATGAAGCCTACAACCCTGATTCTGACTACCCGTTTAAAGGAGATCTGGATACCGCCAGGCTAAAGAAATTTATTGAAAAAAAAGGAACAAAAAAAATTCCGCTGGCTATGCTGACCATTACCAATAACAGCGGCGGCGGCCAGCCGGTTTCTCTTAAAAATATTAAAGAAGTCAGTCAGATTTGCAAGCAGCACAAGATTCCGCTGTTCTTCGATGCCTGCCGCTTTGCCGAGAATGCCTATTTCATTAAAAAGCGGGAAAAAGGCTATAAGGACAAAAGCCTTCTCGACATTGCCCAGGAAATTTTTTCCTACGGGCAGGGAGCAACCATGAGCGCCAAAAAGGATGCCCTGGTTAATATCGGTGGCTTTGTCACCCTGGATGACGATCAGTTAGCTGACAGGGTAAAAAACTTGTTAATTTTAGGTGAAGGTTTTCCAACTTATGGCGGTCTGGCCGGCCGTGATCTGGAAGCCATCGCCCGCGGGCTGGAAGAAGTTCTGGAAGAGGATTATCTTGATTACCGGGTCGGTCAGGTGGCCTATCTCGGGCAATTGCTTGACCAGGCAGGAGTGCCGGTCCTCAAGCCTTTTGGCGGCCACGCCATTTACCTTTTAGCTGACCGGTTTTTACCCCACATCCCGCGTCATCAATATCCAGGCTGGGCTCTGACTGTGGCTCTTTACCGGCAAGCCGGTATCAGAACCTCAGAAATTGGGGCGGTGATGTTTGCCAAAAAAGATCCAAAAACAGGCCGGGAAATATTCCCCCAGCTGGAACTGGTTCGTCTGGCTATACCCCGGCGGGTTTACACCAGTGCTCAAATTGAATACGTGGCCGAGGCGATCATCAGGCTCTATGAAAAACGGGATGAAGTCCGGGGAATGAGAATTGTCCGCGAATCTCCTCAGCTGAGGCATTTCACCATCAGGATGGAAGAAATCTAAATTAAAAATAGTCAGAGGGGAGAAGGACCCGGGCCTTTTCCCCTCCAATCTGGTTGAAACTTTAGCCTTATTTTTGCCGGTCATAAGCACTGATATCCAGAAAGCCGTGTCCAGACAGATTGAATAAAATGCTGGCTGGCTGGCCTGTTTTTTTGGCCAGGAGAGCCTGATCAATCACGGCCGCAATGGCGTGAGCTGATTCCGGGGCAGGCAGGATACCTTCTGTTTTGAGAAAAAGTTCAGCCGCCTGGAAGACTTTATCTTGAGCATAAGCTTTAGCCTGGACCAATCCCTGCTTGACCAGCTGACTGACCAGAGGAGCCATCCCGTGATAGCGGAGGCCGCCGGCATGAATAGCCGGAGGAATAAAATCTTTGCCCAGAGTATACATATAAAGCAAAGGGGTCAGGCCGACACTATCACCGTAATCATAGGTCAACTCTCCCCCGGTGATGGAAGGACAGACTTCCGGTTCAATGGCTAAATATTTAGTGGTAGCTTTTTCTTTTAAATTGCGGCGAACAAAGGGAAAACTTAAGCCGGCGAAATTGGAGCCGCCGCCAACACAGCCGATAATCAGGTCTGGTTCGATACCGAGTTCACGGCATTGAGATTGAGCTTCAAGGCCGATGATTGATTGATGGATAAGAACCGTATCCAGCACCGAGCCTAAGGAATATTTGATTTCAGGGTTTTTTACGGCCACTTCCACTGCCTCAGAGATAGCAATGCCCAGGCTGCCCGGATGCTCCGGGTTTTCTTGATAATATTTCAGTCCGGAATCAGTGGTTGGACTCGGGCTTTCGGTGACTTCCCCTCCAAAAAGCTGCATCATAATTCGCCGGCCAGGTTTCTGGCGAAAACTGCTTCTAACCATATAAACTCGGGCTTTGACCCCGAAGAGTGAACCGGCATAGGCTAAAGCTGTGCCCCACTGGCCGGCTCCAGTTTCGGTCGAAAGAGTGCTGACTCCATCCTGGCTGGCTAGATAGGCCTGCATGAGAGCAGTATTGGTCTTGTGGCTGCCGGTCGGGCTGACTCCTTCGAATTTATAAAATATTCTGGCCGGGGTCTCGAGATAAACCTGGAGTTTGGAAGCCTGAATCAGAGGGGTTGGCCGGAAAACGGAGTAAGCTTCGAGGACTTTTTCCGGAATAGGAATTTCTCTTTCCAGCGACACTTCCTGAGCAATGAAGCTTCTGGGGAAAATAGCTTCGAGATCAGAAGGGTTTATTGGCTGCCTGGTCAGCGGGTGTAAAGGGGGCGGGGGTAGTTCAGGCAGATCCGCCTTTAAATTATAAAATTTAGCTGGCAAATGTTTTTCATCTCTGGATGCATACCTCAACATTTAATCCTCCTTAGATTTTTTTGTTTAAAAAGTAAATAAAATAATTAAAGATTAATAGACTGCGGGTAAAAGATAGTTCTCGGGCGGGTTAGTCCGCCCACCAGAACCAGGAAAGAAGAGAAAAAGAGAGGAAAGATTGGGAATCTAAATTGATTTGATGGAAGCTCAAATCCTTGTTCATTTCACAGTAATTCTAATCGCCAGACTTTAAACTGTCAAGAGACTTGAGAACAAAAAAATAAAAAATGGCAACTTAATTACCTGATTGAATTCAAAGCTTAAGACGGATATAAAGAGCCGGGTACCCTGCTGAGCATAATCTTTTTGATGAAAATTAAAAAATATATTAAGCTGAAAAAAAAAGAAAGGAGAAAGTTATGGACGAAAAAGATCAATCCCAGGCCAGCCTCAAAAACCGGCGTGAATTTTTAAAAATTGGTCTGGCCGGGACGGCCGGCCTCTGGCTGACAGCCAGAGATCATGACCTCAAAGCTCAAACCAGACCGCCTGCTGATTACGGGCCGCTTTTTTCGACCAGACCGCTGGAGACGGTAAAAGTGGGTTTTGTCGGAGTGGGCGGTATGGGTTCGGCTCATGTTCAGAACTATCTGAATATTGATGGCGTAGAAATAAAAGCCATCTGTGATATTGTCGAAGAAAAAGTGGCCAGGGCTCAAAAATGGGTTGAGGCGGCAGGCTTCGCTAAGCCTAAAGGTTATTCAGCTGGACCCTGGGATTTTAAAAGAATGTGCGAGGAGGAAGACCTGGATCTGGTTATGACTGCTACTCCCTGGGACTGGCATGTGCCGGTTTGTCTGGCTGCTATGAAAAATGGTAAACATGCCGCCACGGAAGTTCCAGCAGCAGTTACTCTTGAAGAATGCTGGCAATTAGTCGAGGCTGCTGAAAAATACAAGAAGCATTGTGTCATGATGGAGAACTGCTGTTATGACCGGGTAGAATTGATGAGTCTTAACATGGTGAGGCGGGGTCTGCTCGGGGAGATAGTCCAGGCTGCTGGCGGGTATCTTCATGACCTGCGGGGCGTGAAATTCTCCAATGAAGGTGAAGGGCTCTGGCGACGGCAGCACTCCTGGAAGCGGAACGGCAACCTCTATCCAACTCATGGACTCGGCCCGGTTGCTCAGTGTCTGAATATCAACCGGGGTGATGCCTTTGATTATCTGGTCTCAATGAGCTCGCCTTCTGTGGGGCTTCATCTTTATGCCGAACGAAAATTCGGGCCTGATTCGCCTCAGGCTAAAGAGAAATTCGCCCTGGGCGATGTCAATAGCTCATTAATCAAGACCAGGCACGGTAAGACAATTATTTTGATTCACGATACCAATTTACCCCGGCCCTACAGCCGGATACATTTACTCCAGGGAACCAAAGGTATTTTGCAAAAGTGGCCTGACCGGATTTATGTCGAAGGCCGCAGCCCCGACGATGACTGGGAAGATATCGAAAAATATGCGGCTGAATTTGAACATCCTCTCTGGAAAAAATTAGCCCAAAAAGGAGAGGGTAGAGGCCATGGCGGTATGGATTATATTGAAGATTACCGGTTGATCGAATGCCTGCGCACCGGCCAGCCGACTGATCTGAATGTTTATGATGCCGCCGCCTGGAGCGTCGTTTCGGCTCTAACTGAAAAATCAGCAGCCCGGAGATCTGAGCCAGTACCTTTTCCTGATTTTACCCGGGGCCGCTGGAAAACAACGCCGCCTCTGGGGATCATTGAAGCTTAAATATAAGCCCGGTTGTTTTGAGGCTGGACCCGTCTCGTTAAAGAATGAGCAGGCAGTCACCATAGGAAAAAAAGCGATAGCGTTCGGCTACTGCTTCCCGGTAAGCAGCCATAACCAGATCATAGCCGGCCAGGGCACTGATCAACATCAGCAGGGTTGATCTGGGCAGATGGAAATTGGTCAGCAGCCGGTCAACAACTTGAAATTTAAAACCGGGGTGGATAAAAAGGCTGGTACTGCCAGCTCCGGCTGGCAGCTGGCCGTCTGACCAGGCGCCCTCTAAGGTCCTGACGGTGGTGGTCCCGACTGCGGTAATTTTTCTCGATTCTTTTTTCGCCAGGTTAATAGCCTCAACTGTCTTTTCCGGGATATAAAAAGACTCGGTCAGCATCCGATGATGAGTTATTTCCTGGACTCTAACCGGCTGGAAAGTAGCTTCGCCGACATTAAGAGTAATCCGGAGAATGTCCACCCCTTTGGTCCTCAGAGCTTCAAGGGTTTTCGGAGTAAAATGTAAACCGGCGGTTGGAGCCGCAATTGAGCCCTCCTGCTCAGCATAGACTGTTTGATAGCGCTCGCGGTCAATGGTTTTGAAGCGCGGATCATCTTTTCGCCTTTTGATATAAGGTGGAAGGGGAGGGACGCCAATTTCCTTGAGTTTATCTCTGACCTGGTTGGAATTGAAGCGGAGAAGGCGGTGTCCCAGCTGGCCTGAGCCCGTCACTTCGGCCTCAAGTTCAGAATTAAAAATCAGCCTGACTCCGGGCTTGACTTTCCGGGCTGGCCGGCAGAGGACTTCCCACCGATCGGGTTCGATTTCCTTAACAAATAAAAATTCGATATAGACTTCCGGCTGATCAGCCAGGCGGCCCCAGGCCCGGGCTGGCACCACCTTTGAATCGTTGATAACCAGAACATCGCCGGGGACAAAATATTCAGGCAGATCCCGGAAGCGGCGGTGAGCCAGGCTTTTTTCCTGGCGGTTGAGGACCATCATCCTCGAAGCATCCCGGTCGGGCAGGGGTTCCTGAGCAATAAGCTCCCTGGGCAGGTCGAAATCGTAATCTGATAAAAGATTTTTTTCAGTCATCAGTCAAGATCAGAATAGCTTCTTCTGGCGCTGGCTGGCGGGCGGCTTAAAACCCAGGTGCTCATAGGCTTTAGCCGTCAGCTGGCGGCCCCGGGGCGTTCTTTCCAGAAAGCCGAGCCGCATAAGATAAGGCTCATAAATAGCTTCGATCGTTTCCTTTTCCTCATCGATGGCCGCCGCAATGGTGTTAATCCCAACCGGCCCGCCGTTAAAATTTTCCATAATGGTATAAAGAATCTTACGGTCAACGTCATCCAGGCCTAAGGCATCAACTTCCATTTGATCCAGAGCCTGCCTGGCCACCTTATCGTCAATCCGCCCATCTCCCTTAACCTCAGCAAAATCCCGCACCCGCCGGAGCAGGCGGTTGGCGATACGGGGTGTCCCGCGTGCCCGGCGGGCAATTTCCTCCGCTCCGCCCTCTTCCACTTTAACTTTCAAAATTCTGGCTGATCTTAAAATGATCTTCTTTAAATCTTCTGGCTGATAGTAATCGAGGCGGTGGACAATACCGAAGCGGCTCCGGAGGGGAGCAGTTATTTTGCCGGCCCTGGTAGTGGCTCCCACCAGGGTGAATCGCTTGATTTTAAGTTTGTGGCTGCGCGCTCCTGGTCCCTGGCCGATAATTACATCCAGACTGAAATCCTCCATGGCCGAATATAAAATCTCTTCGAGGGAAGGATGGAGACGGTGAATTTCATCAATGAACAGCAGCTCTTTGTCCTGCAGGCTGGTTAGAATGGCTGATAAATCTCCAGCTTTTTCAATAACCGGACCGGCAGTGGGTTTAATCCCAACTCCGAGTTCCCGGGCGACTAAATAGGCCAGGCTGGTCTTGCCCAGCCCGGGCGGTCCATACAGCAGAACATGATCCAGATTCTCATTTCTTTTTTTGGCTGCCTGGATAAAAATTTTCAGGTTGGCTTTGATGGTTTCCTGGCCAATAAAGTCTTCAAACTTCTCCGGCCGGAGGCTATCTTCAAAAAGAATATCTTCTCTGGTTTTAACCGGGGTCAGAATAGCCGGCATGGGTGCTCCTTGTCCGCCGATCTTTGCCCTCTGGCCTGATTCTTAGTGCTGGTTCTCATATCTTTGACATTCTCTTCAAGCATTCTCTGAGCAGCAGGTCAAAGCCAGCCTCCCGGCCAGCAGCCGACAGGGTTTGATCCACAACTTCTTCGGCCTCTTTTCGCCTGAAGCCGAGATTGACCAGGGCCGAGACCAGGTCTTCCCTGTCTTTTGAGCCTTTCTTGCTCAGAACTTTTTCTTTTTTGTCCAGTTTATCCGATAACTCCATAATTATTCTCAAAGCCGTCTTCTGGCCAATACCGGGAACCATGGACAGCCGGCTGACATTGGTATTCCTGACTGCTTCTTCCAGCTCTGAAGCCTCAATACCGGAAAGAATATTGAGAGCCAGTTTCGGTCCGATTCCCGAGATGCTGATCAACTTCAAGAAAATATCTTTTTCCTCCTGGCTGGAAAAGCCAAAGAGTGATAAAGCGTTTTCGGTCAGATGAGTGTAAGCCAGCAACTCGACCTGAGAGCCAGCTTCACCCAGCTTAAAATAAGTGGAGAGAGGGATCTGCAAGGAAAAGCCCAGGCCATTGGCTTCGATTACTACCTCTCCCGGTTTTTTGTTCAGGACTTTTCCTTTGATATATGAAATCATGACTTGCCTGTTTTCCGCTCCTGTTTCAAGCCAAAAGCGGCCCGCCGGCGATAGGAATGACAGATGGCCACCGCCAGCGCATCGGAGGCATCAAGGGGCATTTGCTCATCTTCCAGGTTAAGCAATATTTTTACCAGGCGCTGAACCTGGTCTTTTTCGGCCTGGCCATAGCCGGTAACAGCTTTTTTTATTTCAAGAGCCGAGTATTCAAAAAGCTCACGCTGGCGGGAAGCGGCGGCGATCAGAACCGCTCCTCTGACCTGGCCCAAGGAGATGGCTGTCCTGACATTCCGGGCGTAAAAAGGATTTTCTATGGCAATTTCCTCCGGGGCATAAAGGTCAATGATCTTTTCCAGTTCGGTCCGGATATCATTCAACTTTTGAGGAAAACTGGCTGTCCGCTCCGGCTTGATAACTCCATAAACAACCGCTACCAAAGTTTCTGCCCCATCATCAATAATACCGAAGCCCGAAGACTGAAGACTGGGGTCAATCCCGAGCAACCTCATTGATCAGGCCATTCCAAAATTATCCAGCCGCCGAGAAGCGGGCGATTTCTTCCTCATCAATATCAAAATTGGCTGAAACGGTTTGAACGTCGTCATGGTCTTCCAGCTCTTCGACCAGTCTCAGGCATTGTTCGGCCTGTTTGCCTTCCAGCTTAACATAAGTCTGGGGGAGGTAGCCAACGTTAGAATCGGCAATTTCAATGTTATTCTGTTTGAGAGCCTCCAGGACGGCTTCGTACTTTTCAGGGGTGGTAATAACTTCAAAATTGCTGCCATCCGCCTTGACATCTTCTGCCCCGGCATTCAGGGCAATCTCCAGCAGTTTTTCCTCATCTACCTTGTCCTTTTCGATATCAATATAGCCCTGCCTCTTAAATAACCAGGCAACGGAGCCAGACTCACCCATTCGGCCGCCCAGCCTGGAAAAAATGTGGCGAAGCTCAGCGACGGTTCTGTTCTTATTGTCAGTTAAAGCTATGATATAAATGGCCACACCCCCCGGTCCATAGCCCTCATAAACTACTTCTTCATAAGAGGCTCCTTCCAGCTGGCCGGTGCCCTTCATAATTGCCCTTTTAATGTTATCGGCTGGCATATTGACTGCCTTGGCGTCGGTAATTGCCTTGCGCAGGCGCGGGTTTTTCTCCTGGTCACCGCCTCCCTGGCGGGCGGCCACACTGATTTCCCTGATCAGCTTGGTGAACATTTTGCCGCGCTTGGCGTCGATGGCTGCTTTCTTATGTTTTATAGAATGCCATTTTGAATGTCCAGACATGCTTTTCTCCTCTTATCGGATGCCGCTCGAAATTTTATCACAATTAAAACAGGCAATCAAATTGCCTCAAGCCAGGCTTAGCTAACGGGAAGGCGGCCGCCTCCGCAGCCGCGACTGGAGCAGCCGGGCTGGTCAGTTTAACCGGCCTGACTGGTAGCTATCAGCCGGTCAATCAACTTTGGCTTAAACTATATTAATTCGATATGAATAGTGTATAATATTTTATAACTTAAGAAAATCTTGAGCAAATGATAGATTAAGTGGATCATGGATTAAAAATACTGGGACTGGCAAAAATGAGCGGAGTCAAAGAGACCAAACAAGAAGATAAAAAGAAAAAAGATCAGAACCAGGAACTGGAGAGAATTAATCTGCCTGTTTCCGGCCTGCACTGCGCCAGCTGTGCTCTAAGAATAGAAAAGGCTCTGGGAGGAACCCCGGGAGTGAAGCAGGCTTCTGTTAACCTGGCCAGTAATACCGCTTCAGTGATCTTTGACCGGCAGCAGGTGACCGAGTCGGACCTGGTCAAAAAGATTGACGGGCTTGGCTATCAATCCGTCACCGACAGGGCTGAGCTCCCGGTCAAAGGTCTATCCTGTGCCTCCTGTGTCAACCGGGTAGAAACAGCTCTCCTGGAACTGAAAGGCGTGGTGGGGGCTTCTGCTAATCTGGCCCTGGCTAAGGTCTCAGTTGAGTTTATTCCGGGAGAAGTCGGCCTGGCTGAGATGAAAAAAGCCATCGAGCAGGCCGGCTATGAAGTTCCAGCTGTGGTTAGTGAAGAGCCGGTTGGCCGGGTTGAGAAGCAAGCTGCCCGGGAACTCTCCTGGTTAAAACGCCAGCTGGCAGTTGGGACAGTGTTGATCCTGCCTATTCTGTTAGGCAGTTTTAAATCCATCTTTCCCTGGCTGCCGGCATTTTTTTCCAATCATTATTTACTCTGGTTTCTGGCCACTATTGTTGAATTTTATTCGGGCTGGAATTTTTTGCGGGGTGCCTGGCTGTCTTTCCGTCACCGGACAGCCGATATGAATACTCTGGTCAGTGTTGGGACTCTGTCAGCCTATATTTATTCGGTGGTGGCTACTCTCTGGCCGGGCCTTTTCTACCGGGCAGGTCTCAAGCCAGACGTTTATTTTGATACCTCGGCGGTGATCATTGTTCTCGTCTTGCTGGGAAGGTATCTTGAAGCTCAAGCCAAAAGCCGGACGCTTTTTTCCTTAAGAAAACTGGCCGGCCTCGAGGCTCAGTCAGCCCTGGTGATTAGAAACGGACAGGAAGTGGAAATCCCAGCTAAGGAAGTTGCCGCCGGTGATCTGGTGGTGGTTAAACCTGGCGAGAAAATCCCGGTGGACGGACAGGTGGTCGAAGGTCAAAGTTCAGTTGATGAATCAGTCATCAGTGGTGAGAGCCTGCCCGTCTTCAAGCAGCCGGGAGATGAGGTGATCGGAGCTACTATTAACCGGACAGGCTATTTTAAATTCAGGGCAACCAAAGTGGGGAAAGAGACTGTCCTGGCTCAGATTATAAAGAAGGTTGAAGAAGCCCAGGCCAGCAAGGCCCCGGTTCAACGTTTGGCCGATAAAATCGCCAGCTATTTTGTCCCGGTGGTTATGTCTTTAGCTGTGCTGGTTTTTATTATCTGGTTTGATTTTGGCCCCCAGCCAGCTCTGACCAGAGCCCTGCTAAGTTTTGTTTCGGTCTTGATTATTGCCTGTCCGTGTGCCCTGGGGTTGGCCACCCCGACTGCGGTCATGGTGGCCACCGGCCGTTCGGCCGAGAATGGTATTCTGATCAAGAGCGGTGAAGCTCTGGAAAAAGCAGCCGAGGTTAGCCTGGTCTTTTTTGATAAAACGGGTACTCTGACCAAAGGCCAGCCTGAGGTCACCGGCCTCAGAGGTAGCCCGGGCGTTGACAGCGGCCGGCTGTTGGAACTGGCGGCCGGGGCAGAAAAAGCTTCGGAACATCCCCTGGGGGAAGCAATTGTCAGAAAAGCTAAGGAAGCAGGTCTGTCCATTCCTGAACCAGAGGAGTTTTCTACTATTGAAGGGCAGGGCCTGAAAGCTAAGGTCAACGGAGAGAAAATTCTGCTGGGTAATTTCCGTTTTTTAACCTCGGCCGGCATCAACTGGAGCCAGGCTATCAATCAGGAAATTGAAGAGCTGGAAAATCAGGGAAAGACTCTGGTGGGAGTGGCTTCGGCCCGAAGCGGCCAGCTTCTTGGACTGCTGGCTGTCTCTGATGAACTTAAAGAGGAAGCCCCTCCGGTTATTCAAGAACTTAAAGACCTGGGACTCAAAACCGTAATGGTGACTGGAGACCATGAAAAAACAGCTCTGGCCGTGGGGAGAGAATTGGGTTTAGATGAGGTCTATGCCGGGCTTTTGCCTGAAGAAAAGCTCAACCTGATTAAAAAGTTTCAGGAATCAGGCGAAGTGGTGGCGATGGTTGGTGATGGAATCAATGATGCCCCGGCTTTGATTCAGGCCGATGTTGGTCTGGCTGTCGGTTCAGGCACAGATCTGGCCATCGAATCGGCTGATATTAATCTGGTCAGCGGCGATTTAAGAAAGGTGACCACCGCCTTAAAACTCAGCCGTCAGGCCAGGCGCATCATCCGGCAAAATCTTTTCTGGGCTTTTTTCTATAACCTGATCGGGCTGCCGGTGGCAGCTGGAGTTCTCTATCCCTTTTTCCAGCTTACTCTTAATCCGATGATTGCTTCGCTGGCTATGGCTTTTAGCTCAGTCACCGTTGTTTCCAACTCGCTGAGACTCCGCCGGCTGCAAATATGATTGAAAGGCGAGGTCAGGTAAAAGGAAAAGACAATGGCAATTAAAATTAAAATCATAATAACCGCTGCCGGTCTGGTCTTAATATTTTTGATCAACTGGTATTTTCTCGGAAAAGAAATAAAAAAAAACCGCCGGAATAAAATCAGCAGCCAGGGGTGAGGCCGGAACAGGCTAAAGCTAAAATCAGAGTGGTTGGCTCAGTTTGATTGGTCAGGACTGGCAGTTGACCTCAGATTATTTTTCAGCTAACTTAATTATTAATTATCTATAAGTTAGAAAGGAGGCAAAATGCCGGCCAAAATAATATCAGGAAAAGAAGTGGCAGCAGCCATTAGAGAAGAATTAAAACTGAGAGCTCAAAAGCTCAAAGAAAAAGGAGTGGTTGCCGGCCTGGGGGTGATTCTGGTTGGTGAAGATCCGGCTTCAGTCTCTTATGTCACCGCTAAGGCCAGAGCGGCTGAAGAAATAGGCATTTTTGAAGAAACTGTCCGCCTGCCCGGTGATGCCTCCGAAGAGGAAATATTAAAAAATGTCGACCGTCTTAATAGTGATCAACGTTTTAATGGCGTGCTGGTTCAGTTGCCCCTGCCTAAATGGGTCAATCCAGACAAAGTTATAAATTTTATCTCTCCGGAAAAAGATGTTGACGGCTTCCATCCGGTCAATGTCGGCAAGCTGCTTCGGGGCGAGCCCTGTCCGTTGCCCTGTACTCCCTATGGGATTCAGCAGATGCTGGTGCGAAGCGGCTATAGCCCGGAAGGGAAACATGTAGTTATCTGCGGGCGGAGCAATATTGTCGGCAAACCACTGGCGGCCTTGCTGATGCAGAAAAAACCGGGAGCTAATGCCACCGTGACTGTTTGTCACACCGGCACTAAGGACATAAAAAAATATACCCTGCAGGCCGATATCCTGGTAGCGGCCATGGGTGCTCCCAAAGTTATTACGGCTGACATGGTTAGAGAAGGCTGCGTGGTAATTGATGTTGGCGTTAACCGTGTTCCCGATCCAGCGGCGGCTAAAGGCTTCAGGCTGGTAGGGGACTGCGATTTTGAACCGATTAAAGACAAAGCAGCCGCTATTACTCCAGTTCCAGGCGGCGTTGGACCGATGACTGTCACCATGCTGATGATGAATACCATTGAAGCGGCGGAAAGAAAGATTCAATAAAAAGAGCTGATAGCTGCCGGCTGCCGGTCCAAAAACCCGGCTGGAAAATGACAGTCTGATTGTTGAGTTGTGATTATTAATTATTGATCAGGCATAACTATGGAGTCCGGACAGCAGGTAGTTGACCCCGAAAAAAGTAAAAAGAGCAGCCAGAAAACCAATAATGGCAATTAGAGCTGATCTTTTTCCTTTCCAGCCCATGACCAGTCTGGTATGAAGATAAAGGGCATAGAAAAGCCAGGTAATCAAGGACCAGACTTCTTTTGGATCCCAGCTCCAATAGCGCCCCCAGGCCCGGCTGGCCCAGATCATGCCAAAAACTAAAGCCCCGAGTGTAAACAGGGGGAAACCAGCGGCTACTGCCCGGTAGGCAATGAGGTCGTATTTTTCCTGTCTTTTTTGTGATTCTAATTTTCCGGCCGAGTCCCGGCCGGCAGTCAAATAGAGAATACTGGCCACAAAAGCCACAGCCAGAAAAGCCTCGCCAAGGAGGGTAACTGAAACATGAAGCCAGAGCCAGTAGCTCTGGAGAGCAGGCACAAGAGGAGTGACGTTTTTTGGCAGAGCAGGCGAGGAGACGAGGGCCATCAGGGCGACGATCATCAGCCAGAGATAGGGCCAGGCTTTTTCCAGTTTGAAGGTCCGTTGAAAAATAATGACCACCAGAGCGCACGACCAGCTCAGAAAGTTTATTGACTCATACATATTGGTAAAGGGAGCATGGCCGCTGACTATGGTTCTAACCAGCAGGCTGGCCAACTGAACTATCAGACCGGCCATGGCCAGCCAGTAAGAAATCCTTGTCCATTTAGTTTTCGAACCAAAAAAAGAGGCAAAGCCAGTCAGCATAACCAGTAGATAGATAATAAAAGAAATGAGCAGCAGCGGAAATTCGTTCACGTCCTTTTTCCCTTCATTTTTTTCTAGCTGAATTTATCCGGTCAGCCGGCCTCTGGCCGAGCAGCTCTTCCAGTTCACGGTAAAAAGCAGCCTGATTATGCCGGCAACGGGCCACCAGAACAGGCTTCCCAGCCGGCTGGACTCTGATGGCCAGCTGTCGATAACTGGTATAAAAACAGGCCAGAAGTCCAAGGAAAAGAAGAATAGAGCCTGACCAGACAAAATTCATCCCGGGATCGCCGGCTGCTTCCAGGCCGGAAAAGACCGGAGCTTCAAACTTTTTTAAACTAATTTCCAGGTTGAAGTCAGGTTGAGATTGAACCCGGTTTAAATCGGGCTGATAATAAAAAAGCCAGCCCCGGTAAACCGGTTGTCCTTCCCTGGTAACCTGGACCAGAGCCGCCGGATTGTTGGCTTCAGCTGAACGGCTGGCCGGCTGGCCTTCTTCGTCGATTTCAAAATCAGGGATAAAGGTTATAAGGCTAAGAGTCAGCCCAGGCCCCATCTGCACTTTTTCTCCCACTCTGAGTGTCAGGTTGCTGGCGGCCAGATCAGTACCCTTGATCTCCAGTTCAACCTGTGCTTGGTCCCAGTCAAAACCATAGCTCATCTGAAAAAAATTCAGCCCGTCATATTTTAAGGGACGGTTGACTTCCACTGTCTTTTGTTTTTTTATCTGGCCCTGCTCAATAATTGAAACCAGACTCTGCCAGCTTTTAACCGAGCCGTCTGGATAATAATCGGTCGCGAATCTATCCAGCTTCACCGAAAAATTCTTGCCGGGTAGATCAGCTGTCTGGCCCTCACTTAAAGCCAGGGTTAGTCTTTGACTGAAAAGAGCGGAAATCAGCCCGCCAATGATGATAATAACTAAAGCCAGATGAACAATTTCTGGACCAAATAGCCCCAGCTGGCCTTTTTGAGCCAGCAGGGTTTTCTGACCACTGGCCTCTTCTATTTTTACCCGGTAGTGTTTTTGCTTGAGTCCGGCCACTAAGGAATCAGGCTCCAACCATAACCAGTTAGAAAAACCGGTTATGAATTTTTTATCACTGCCTGCCCGGCCTTCAACCGGATTAAATTCAATCTGACCTCTGATCTGCTTGAACTTGGCCGGTAGCTTCTGGCTTGAACAAAAAAGAATATTCAGCAGGAAAAGGAAAGCCAGGCTCAGAAAAAGTGGCGACCGGTAAAGATGATCAAATTGCAGGCCCAAAATAATTCCTGACCAGCGCGGGGAATAATGCTGGTAAAAACCGGGCGTTTCTCCTTGAGGTATAAGAGTACCTGTGACTGACAGAATAATAATCAAAATCAGAAGAGCTATAGTCAGCCTGATTGAGGATAAGAACCTTATCAACCTAAAACCCCCGACTTTTATTTAGATTGGGACGGCCGCCTGGCCGCCTTAACTGGCCGCTTGCTTTTTTTCCTGGCTATTATAACCATGTCCTCCAGGCTGACCGAATCAAAATACTCCTTCATTATCCGGGTGGCTTCCTTCCAGATCTCATAGGCGGCACAGCTGGACATTCTTGGACACTGGGCGCCCTCTTCCAGGCAGTCGGTCAGACAGCAATTGCCTTCTACCGCCAGGAGAACCTGGCTCAGGCTGATAGCGGCCGGGTTTCTGGTCAAAGCATAACCGCCTCCTGCCCCTCGCAGGCTTTTAACCAGCCGGTGAACCCGGAGAGGAATGATAATCTGTTCGAGATATCTGATGGAAATAGCCTCTTCTTCGGCTACTTCCTTTAGCGAGCGGGCTTTTTGGCCGTCTTGATAATGCAAGGCGAGGTTAAGCATCAGCCTGGCGCCATAACGGCCTTTGGTTGAGATTCTAAACATTGGACGCCTCCTGGCCAGGGCTTCTACTATTTTGGCCCTGACCATAATACACCATAATTTTATAGGAATTATAGTAATTTGACAAATTTAATTTTCTTGACAGGCCAAATGGTTAAATTGTATGCTGAAAACTAAATCAGAACTTAGTTAAATTCAGGGATAATAAAAACAAAGGACAGGCTAATGGAAAAAATTATACTTCTGGGTGATGAGGCCGTAGCTCTGGGAGCAATCCACTCCGGTCTAACGGCGGCTTATTCCTATCCGGGGACGCCAGCTTCTGAGATTATGGAATTTTTGATAAGTCAGTCGAACGGCGGGAAAAATTATGTGGCTAAATGGTGTGTCAATGAAAAGGTAGCCATGGAAGAAGCTCTGGGCGTTTCCTTTGCCGGACGCCGGGCCATGGTTTCCTTTAAGCATGTTGGTCTGAATGTTGCAGCCGACCCTTTTATCAATGCGGCTATAACTGGAGCCAATGGCGGATTGGTGGTCGTTTCAGCCGATGATCCCGGCTTTCATTCTTCTCAGAATGAACAGGATAGCCGCTTCTATGCTGATTTTGCCCGGATTTTGGCCTTCGAGCCAGCCAATCATCAAGAAGCTTATGATCTGACCAGAGAGGCTTTTGACCTGTCAGAAAAGTTTGGTTTGCCGGTTATGATCAGGTTAGCCACCAGGCTGGCCCACAGCCGGGCGCCGGTGGAAGTTGGAGAGGCAAGAAAGAAGAATCAACAACCTGAATATGGCTATGGACCGGACTGGACTCTGCTCCCGGCCAACGCCTGCCGCCGTTTCCAGGACCTGCTCCAGCGGCAAAAACAATTAAAAAATTATGCTGAGGAATGTCCTTTTAATGAACTTTCGCCAGCCGACAAAGGAAACCGCTTGGGAGTGGTGGTTTCCGGGCTGGCCTTTAATTATTTCCGTGAAGTTTACAGCCGGCTGTCTTCCCGGCCTGCTTACCTTAAAATCTCTACTTATCCTTTTCCAGAAAAGAAGCTTTTAAAGCTCATTGAAGAGGTAGATGAAATCTTAGTCATCGAAGAAGGTTATCCGTTTATGGAAAGATTTATTCGTGGAGTGGCCGGCATTCCAGGTAAAGTTATCAAAGGCAAGATGGATGAGACCCTTCCGACTTCCGGTGAATTGACGCCGGAGACGGTGGCCAGAGCTCTGGGCTTGCCGGTTAAGACCGGGCTGAAGACTGACGGCTTCCAGCTGCCTGGCCGGCCGCCGCAACTCTGTCCTGGCTGTCCACATGCTGATACTTTTAAGGCTTTAAATGAGGCACTTCAAGGTTATGACCGGGGTAACGTCTTTTCTGATATAGGTTGCTATACACTGGGTGCTCTTCCTCCCTATAAAGCTATCCAAACCTGTGTCTGCATGGGGGCCAGTGTCTCCATGGCTAAAGGCGGAGCTGAGGCTGGTGTCTATCCCTCGGTGGCAGTCATCGGCGATTCGACTTTTGCCCATTCGGGAATAACACCCCTTCTGGATGCAGTCTATTCCAATAGCGATCTGACGGTGATTATTCTGGACAACGGGACGGTGGCCATGACCGGAGCTCAGCCGAGCTTTGGCACCGGTGAGCCTTTAGACCGGATGCTGGCAGGCTTAGGGGTCAGCCCGGAGCATATCAGAGTAATTATTCCTTTGCCCAAAAACCATCAGCTGAATACCGGTATCATCAAAGAAGAACTGGCTTATCATGGCCTTTCAGTTATTATTGTCCGCCGGGAATGCGTCCAGATTCTCGGTGATAAGAAAAGGAGCTAAGGATGACTTATAACCTTATTCTGGCTGGAGTTGGCGGACAGGGAATTCTGTCCATTGCTTTCGTTATAGATCAAGCCTCTCTGGCTGAAGGGCATTATTTCCTTCAGGCTGAAGTTCATGGCATGTCTCAGCGGGGAGGGGCAGTTCAGTCTCATCTTCGCCTATCAGATACTAAAATCTACAGCCCGCTTATTCCCCAGGGGGAAGCGGATCTGATTCTAAGCGTCGAACCACTGGAAGCCTTGCGGTATTTCTCTTATCTCAAACCCCGGGGGACGGTGATTTCCAGCCGCAGCCCTTATCTTAATATTCCGGATTATCCGCCACTCGAAGATATTTACCGTGAGATTAAAAAGATTCCATCCAGCCTTCTGCTCGAAGCTGATAGGCTGGCCAAAGAGGCCGGCAGCCTCCGGGCTGAAAATATGGTTGTCCTGGGAGCGGCTTCTGTTTTTCTGCCGCTTAAAGAAGAGAATCTAAAAAAATTCATCGAAGTCTTATTCAGGGCTAAGGGAGAGAAGGTGGTTAATACCAATCTGAAAGCCTTTGACCTTGGCCGCCAGGCGGCAACAGGTGAACAGTGAGCTTTCGGGCGGGATCATTGACCATGGGGCTTAAAGGGTGAGGTGATTGAAGATGGTAAAAAACAATCCGGGCCTGGCCAGGAATATTTTTAAAAAAGCCGAAGCTGCCGGGCGAAATTTTCTGCTTGAACCTGAAGTTTACGCTCTTTTAAAATTGTTTGGCTTTAAGGTCCCCGCCTGCTTTTTTCTACCGGTGGGGAAAAAACTTCAAGCCGAACAATTAAAAAAAATCATCAGCTCTAAAGTGGTGGTCAAGGTTGTTTCACCTTTGATTCAGCACAAATCAGAGGTGGGCGGAGTGGCCATCGTTAAGAATTCTGTTCGGGAAATTGACCTGGCAGTTAAAAAGATGAAACAGCGGGTCATAAAAACCTGGCCAGCGGTTGCCGGTCAGGACCGGAGTTCTTCAGCTGAGGTGGAGGCTTCAATTCAGGGTTTCTTAATTGTTGAGCTGATTGATTATGCTCAGATTGGATTTGGTTCAGAAATTCTGCTGGGTTTGAGGGCGACCAATGACTTTGGACCGGTGGTCACTTTTGGCGGTGGCGGGCTGGATGTCGAATATTTAAACACCTACCTGAAAGCCGGCCGCAGCCTGGCTATTTTGCCTTCCACCCCGGTTTCATCCCGGGCGATTAGAACCACTCTCGAGAAGACAGCCATCTACGGGAAAATAGCTCAGGAATTTCGCGGGCGAAAGCCACTGATTGAACCGGAGAAACTGGTTCGGGCGGTTGAAATTTTCCAGTCTATGGGACGGAATTTTTCAATTTTTAACCGGAAAGAGACCTATACCATTGAAGAACTGGAAGTGAACCCTCTGGTGGTGACGGCTGACCAGCTGGTTCCGCTGGATGGACTGTGCCGTTTTTCACGGCGGAAGATTGAAGTTTCAACCAGGCCAACTGGCCAGATTAAAAAACTTCTTGAGCCCGAAACCATTGGCCTGATCGGTGTCTCGGAAAAAATGAACACCGGCCACATTATTTTAAATAATCTGCTCAAAAATGGTTTTCCGCCCGAAAAAATTTATGTGGTTAAGCCTGGAACTCAATCAATAGAAGGTTGCCGCTGTGTGCCCGGCATCGCTGAGCTGCCCGTCACCGTGGACCTTTTTATTCATTCCTTAGGAGCTGAGCAGGTTTATCCGGTGTTGAAAGACCTGATTGATCTCGAAAAAGCTTATTCAGTTATTGTTATAGCCGGCGGCTTAGGAGAAAAGGCCGGGACAGAAGGCCTGGAAGCCAGCCTGAGAAATCTCTTAAAAGAAAAAAGGCGGGAAGGTAAAATTGTGCCGGTGGTCAATGGTGGAAATTGTTTAGGGGTCATTTCCCTGCCCGGCAGGTATGACAGTATCTTTATCCCTGATTATAAATTAAAAAGGCCGGCTGGAATTGAGGCCGGCCTGGCCATCGTTACTCAGAGCGGGGCTTTTATGCTGTCCAGAATGAGTAATGAAGACCGGATCAAGCCCGTTTATGCCATTTCGATTGGCAATCAACTTGATCTGACCGCCGGTGATTACTGGCAATATCTAAAAGACCGGCCGGAAGCCAGAATTATAGCTTTTTATCTTGAGGGTCTTCAGCCGGGCGACGGACTCAATCTCCTTCAGGCCGCTAAGAAATCCAGGCAGGCCGGCCAGAAAGTAGTTGTTTATAAAGCTGGCCGGAGTCCAGAAGGGCGTAAAGCTACTTCCAGTCACACCGCTTCAGTGGCTGGTGACTATCCGGTGGCGGCGAGCCTGATGTCTCAGGCCGGAATGATTGTCGCCGAAACCATTGATGAGTTTGAAAGCCTGATCAAGGGCCTGGCTTACCTGGCTGATAAGAAAATTAGAGGAAACCGGGTAGGCCTGATAACTAACGCTGGTTTCGAATCAGTGATTATGGCCGATAATTTAAGAGGTGATAACGGCGGCCTGGTTCTGGGGGAATTTTCCGAGACGACAACCGGGAAAATTAATAAGGCTTTAGCTCCTCTGGGCATTGACCGGTTGCAGGATGTTCATAATCCGCTTGATGTCACTCCTATGGCCGATGATGCGGCCTTTGGGACCTGTGTGGAGGCCCTGCTGGAGGAGGAAGGAATTGATTGTGTAGTTGTTTCCATCGTGCCGGTGACAGCCGCTCTCCAGACCTTGCCCCCCGGGGAAGGTCATCAGGAAAACATTTATGCCGATAACAGTTTAGCCGGCTACCTGATCAGAGCTTTTAAGAAAACTGATAAACCAATGATCGTTAATATTGATGCCGGCCGGCTGTTTGATCCCCTGGCTGATTACTTAGAGAAAAACGGCCTGCCGGTTTTCAGACGTTGTGACCGGGCGGTTAATTTTTTAACAAAATTTATGACCGGTCAAAAGACCTGAAAAGCACCAGGCCGGTTCTAAACGTGGTCTTAAAACCACAACCAGAAAAGGCTGGATGAGCAATAGAGGAAAAGGAGAGCGAGCAAATGAGTGAGGCTCTCTCCAGGTTAGCCAGAAGAAAAGAACTTCAGGCCAGATATGGTTACGACCTTGACCGGGAAAGGCTGGCTGTGATTGAAGCGGCCAGGCCGCTGGACGGTCGGATTCTTGAGGCAGGAACGGGCCGGGGGCATTTGGCCCTCAACCTGGCCAGGCTGGGCTACCACCTGGTGAGTTTTGATCAGTCAGTCGAGCAGCTGGATTTTGCCCGCCTGAACCTAGAAGCCAATGGTCTGGTTGAACTGGTCGAACTCAGGCAGGAAGATGGAGAAAATCTGTCTTTGGCGGATGGTTCCTTTGATGTCATTTTTGCTGTCAATCTGATTCATCATTTGAAAAATCCTTACCGGGTCATGGATGAACTCCAGCGGGTGCTGGGCCCTTCTGGAAAGCTGGTCATAAGTGATTTTAATGAACGAGGACTGGCCATGATGGCCGAAATCCATCGCCTGGAGGGAGACGAGCATGAAGTTTCCGGGATTAGCCTGGCCGAGATTGAAGAGTATCTGAAAGCTAATGGACTGAATATAAAAAAGGCCCGGACCGATTTTGAGATTATCCTTGTCGCCAGTAAGCCAGGCTGATTTCAAAATGTTTCGGCAGGATAAAATTTTAAAATTTGAAAATATATTTAAAAATAAATTTCAGAGCGAATGTGGTCTGGAGGAAAAAATGAAGAATAAATTCAAATCCTGTCCCGGGAAGAGCCTGAGTAAAAGCCTGACTCTGACCTTCAGTCTCTTCCTCATGGGATTTTTCTTTTTGGCCTCGCCGGCTCTGGCTGGAAGTGAGAAAGGCGGGGTAAAGGCTTTAGATTTTTTAATCTCACCTCCTGCTCAGTCAGAAGCTTCTTCTCTTCCCAGGCCAGAATATCCCCGGCCTGATTTCAGCCGCTCGCGCTGGCTCAATTTAAATGGCCAGTGGGATTTTGTTCTTGATTTATCTGATTCTGGAGAAGAACGTGGTTTACCGGCAGGTGAAGGATTTGACCGGAAAATTGAGGTGCCCTTTGCCCCGGAGAGCAAGCTGTCGGGAATCGGTTTTCCCGATTTTATTGCCGCTGCCTGGTACAAACGGCTGGTCTCCATTCCGGCCGATTGGAAAGGGCAGCGAATCAAATTAAACTTTGAAGCGGCTGATTTTGAGACTACGGTCTGGGTTAACGGCCAGAAAGTTGGAACTCATCGCGGCGGCTATACACCTTTTTCCTTTGATCTGACTGATTTTTGCACCCGGCCGGAAAATGTCCTGGTAGTCAGGTGCCGGGATGATGTTCGAAGCGGACGCCAGCCCGCTGGCAAGCAGAGCGAACAGTATTATTCCTATGGCTGTATGTACCGGCGGACAACTGGCCTCTGGCAGACTGTCTGGCTGGAACCTGTGCCGGCTACCAGAATTGAAAAATACCGTGTTTATCCTGATCTTGATAATCAGCAGGCTGTCATTCAGGTCTATCTTAATGAGCAACCGGCGGCCGGTTCACTGACTCTAAGTGTAACCGATAACCACAAAATAATTTTTAAGGAAACAAAAAAAGCAGCTAAGCTGACAGCCTTTACAGTCAGGATAAAAAATCCAAAGCTCTGGCAAATCAGGCAACCTTATCTTTATGATTTCAGTCTGGAATTAACGACCGGGATTGGCGGCCCGGCTGAGGCTACGGACAAGGTCAAGGGGTATTTTGGCCTGAGAGAAATAGAAGCCAGGGGAGATAAGATTTATTTCAATAAAAAACCCTTGTTCATGCGCCTGGTGCTTGATCAGGGATTTTATCCCGACGGCATTTATACCGCTCCCTCCGATGAGGCTTTGCGCCATGATATTGAAATTTCTCTGGCAGCTGGCTTTGATGGGGCCAGGTTGCATCAGCGCGTTTTCGAGCGGCGTTTTCTCTACTGGGCAGATCGCTTAGGCTATATTGTCTGGGGTGAATTCGCTGATTGGGGCCTGGATTTAGGGCGGCCTGAATCTCTTATCGCTTTTCAATCAGAATGGCTGGAAGCAGTCGAGCGCGATTTCAACCATCCGGCTATCATTGGCTGGTGCCCGTTTAATGAGCGGTGGGGACAGAATTATCCTGGCGTTATGGAAAGCATTTTCTACCTGACCAAAGCTCTTGATCCAACGCGATTGGTTATTGATTCTTCTGGCGGATATCATGTGGTTGAAGCGGATGTTTATGATTCCCACAATTATGAACAGAATGCGGCTAAGTTTAAAGAAGCCTATGATGGTCTTCTGGCCAGCCCCCCTAAGGTTTTTGTCAATGGGGCGAGAGAGCGACATACCTCTTACCGGGGGCAGCCCTATTTTGTTAGTGAATACGGCGGCATCTGGTGGAATCCAGGACAGCAGGATGAAAAGGCTTGGGGCTACGGTGACCGGCCAAGAAGCTCTGAAGAATTTCTGGAGCGCTATAAAGCTCTGACCGAAGCCTTGCTGTTTAATCCGAAAATAGCTGGCTTTTGCTATACCCAGCTATATGACATTGAACAGGAAGTTAATGGCCTTTATACCTTTGACCGGCAGCCGAAATTTGACCCGGCTTTCTTCTTTAAGGTCAACCAGCAGAAAGCAGCCCTTGAATAATGGGGTCGGGCCAGCCGATTTGTATTATTATCAGCACCTTGGCGATCTGGCTGATTTTGATTTGGCCACAGTGGATTAATTAATCTAAAACTTGGTACCTAAAGATAACAGCTTGGCTGTTGGCGGCATTCAATTCAACCAGGTATAAGAAAAGCATTGAACATGCACAGTAATGGAAGAATATAAGATCTCGCAAGATTTTTAGAGTTTAAATTTTTTATTGGCTCTAAATAAAAGAGGAGTAACCTGATCCAGACTCGCTAAAGTCAGTCAGTCACGGAGACAACTTAAGTTATTGAAAACAAAACAAATCGGCTGGCCCGACCCCATCTTTCGAAAGCTGCGATTGCCAGCCAGTCAATTTTTTTATAAATTATATAAGAGGAAAGGCTGACAGGCGGAGGAAGAAACCATGCCAATTTATGAATATCGCTGCCGGCAATGCGGTCAGAAATCATCCTTTCTTCTCCTGTCTGTCAAAAGCCAGTTTGAAGCTCGCTGCCAGCACTGCGGCGGCACTGATCTGGTGAGGCTAATTTCCAGGGTAGCCCTCCTGAGGTCAGAAGAACAACGGCTGGAAAGTCTGGCGGATCCCTCCAAGCTCGGAGATCTGGACGAAAATGATCCTGAGAGCCTGGCCCGCTGGATGAAAAAATTCGGGCGGGAAATGGGTGATGAACTGGGCCCCGATTTTAATGAAGAGATAGACCGGGCCATGGCTGAAGCGGAAAAAGGTGAAGGGGATGAAGAATTTCCCGGTGAAGAGCCTGAGCCATCTTTTTCAGCGAGTGAATCTGACCTTGCCCCCGATGATGACCAGTCAGAGACCGGCCCGGGGGATGATGAGGTCTGAAAAACAGGATCTAAGGAGCAGTTTAATGAATTTATTTATCGCTTTCGCCATCGGGGCTGCCTTTGGAGCTATTCTGGTTCTGGTTATAAATCATTTCTATCAAAGACGGAATAGGGCCTTAGCTCAACAACTGGTCTCTCAGGCCCAGGCTGAAAAAACACAGGAACTGGAAATTTTTCTGGACCGGGTGCGTGACTCTTTTGGCCCTCTTTCTATGGAGGCCCTCAAAAAAAATACTGACGAGTTTTTAAAACTGGCCAATGAAGTTTTGAGCCGCCAGACCGAGCTGGGTAAAAAAGAACTTGAAGGGAAAAAAGAGCTTATTGACCAGACACTGGAAGGAATTAAAACTGACCTCCTTAATTTCCGGAATTCAATAACTAAATTTGAGAACGAGCGGGCAACTCAATTTGGTCAGCTCGATAACCAGCTGCGGCAGGCTCTGGAGCAAACCGGCCGGCTGCAGGAAACCACCCATCAACTCCGGCAAGCCCTGTCTAATACCCGCACCCGTGGTCAGTGGGGAGAAAGGATGGCTGAAGATATCCTCCGGCTGATGGGTCTTGTCGAAGGGCTTAATTATCAGAAACAGGCCACAAGCGATAGCGGCGAGTCACGCCCTGATTATACCTTTTTCCTGCCTCAGGGCCGGAAAATTAACATGGACGTAAAATTCCCCCTGGATAATTATCTCCATTACCTGGAGGCCGCTAATGATCGGGAAAAAGAAGATTACAAACAGCGATTTCTGAAAGATGCCAGGGCCAGAATAAAAGAGGTGACAACTCGTAATTATATCGATCTCGAAAACAACACTCTCGATTATGTCCTGATTTTTATTCCCAATGAGCAGGTCTATGCCTTTATTAATGAAAGTGACCCGGCCCTGCTGGATGAAGCTCTGAAGAAAAAAGTCATTCTCTGCTCTCCAATTACTCTCTATGCGGTTCTGGCCATTATCCGTCAGGCCATGGAGAATTTTAATTTGCAGAATACGGCCGGTCAGATTCTGACTTTGCTCGAATCTTTTTATAAACAGTGGCAGGCTTTTGTCAAATCCTTAGAAAAAGTCGGCAAAAAAATTGACGAAGCCCAGGCCGAGTTTCAATTCTTAAATTCCACCCGCAAAAATCAACTGGAAAAGCCTCTGCGCCAGATTGACAGCATAAAAAAACAGGTTCAACCCGAGATGCTGGAAGCCGGTATAATTCAGGTTGAAGGTGAAATCATTGAAGATAGAGAAGAGCAGGAAGATAAAGAGGAGCAGCCAGATCCTGGAGTCAGCCAGGATTGATAATTGGCCGGTAAATAATTGTCAGCCTCTTTGGTGTTGCCGGCCTGGGTAAAAAGAAATAAGCTCTGGCTACCGCCTGCTCAGCGGGGATGATAGCCGGCGGTTCCATTAATAGTCGGCTCAGGACTGACGAGCCACTGATCCAGGACAAAATTAAAAAGTCGCCTCACTGGTTTTCCTCAACCCCGGGTTGTTTAAGCAGCAGTAAGGCCGCAGCGGCAGCCAGGCAGAGAGCACCGGCCAGGAGAAAAGCCAGCCGGTAATCGCCAACAACAATGGTTTGAACTGGATTTTCCTGCCCGGCCTGAAATTGTCTGATTTTGACGATAGCTGAGGTCTTCATCAGCCGGGCGGCTAAATAAGGACCGAGAATTCCGCCTGCTCCATAAGCGCTGAACATCCAGCCATAATTTGCTCCGTAATGCTCGGTCCCGAAAAAATCAGCGGTGATGGCTGGCAGGACAGCCAGCAGCCCGCCAAAGCACAGGCCAATCATCGAAATACCGGTTAAAAATATAGAAAAAGCCTTCATCTGAGGCAAAAGCAGCATGGTCAGCCCCTCAATAAAAAAGATGGCTAAAAGGGTTGACTTCCGGCTTGAGAGATCAGATATTTTACCCCAGATAATCCTTCCTAAGGAATTAAAAATGGCCAGAATGGAGACGGCTAAAGCGCCAGCTGAGGCAATTTGCTCCAGCCTCATAGAGCCGGCTTCCTTCAAGCTGGAAAGAGCCACGGATTGCCAGATAGGTGCAGCTTTCATGATGATCATTAATCCGCCGCCACAGCCAATCAGGAAAACAAACCAGAGTAACCAGAACTGCCAGCTACGAAACATCCGGGAGGGACTGAAGTTTACTTTTTGACCGCCGGCTGCAGTCACTTCCTTGGCCGGATTCCAGCCAGCCGGCCTATAACCAGGCTCCGGATTTTTCAGAAAGAAAGCCCCGCCAATAATGGTGACCAGAAAAATGAGTCCAAAAATCAGGAAGGTATTAAACAGCCCAGCTGCCGGCAAAGGAAAAAGGTTTTTCCCGAAAAGCTGGTAATACCCTCCATCGATTAGTGCTTTAGCCAGCGGCGCAAAAAAGAAAGCTCCAGCTCCGAAGCCAGCTACGGCCAGACCGGTAATCAGCCCTCTTTTGTCCGGAAACCATTTAACACAAGTAGCAATAGGACAGACATAAGCCGTGCCAATTCCCAGCCCGCCCAGAACCGAATAAGTCAAAGTCAGCCAGGACAAAGCCTTAGCCGGCTCAAAATGACCGGTGAGGCTGGCCAGCATTAAACCGGCCGCCAGCAGCAGGCCGCCAGCCAGAGCGACCGGCCTGGGCCCTATTTTATCCTGAATCCGCCCGGCAATAATAACACCCAGGGCAAAGCAGGCCAGAATAATCTGGGCAGGCAAAGTCACCTGCCTTTCATTCCAGGCTGGAAAATGGGCGAGGAGGGGAGTCTGAAAAACGCTCCAGATATAAACAGCTCCCAGACTGATCTGAATAATAATGGCGCCAAAAACTACCCACCACCTGTTTTTCATTCAACACCTCAGCTTTTTAAAGTTAATAGATTGAGAATCAATTTATGAGCGGGGCCCAAAAATTTTTGTTCCAAGACGCACCCTGGTGGCCCCTTCTTCGATAGCTATCCTGTAAGAATTAGTCATGCCCATTGATAAAATGTGCAGATCAACCCGGGGCAAATTCAGATTTCTAAGATAATCATATAGCTGCCTGGTTTCCCGGAAATAGGGCCTGGCTTCCTCCGGCTGGCCTTCGGCGGGTCCCATCGTCATCAATCCAGCCAGCCTGAGATTCGAAAAAGCGATGATTGCCCGGGCCAGATCTTCCACCTTTTCGGGGAAGATCCCGAACTTCTGCGGTTCACGCCCTGAGTTAACTTCAATCAGAACGGGCATAATCTTCCCCTGGAGAAGGGCTCTCCTGTTTATTTCCTCGGCCAGTTCAACTGAATCTACCGTCTCAATCAGATCAAAAATCTCTATGGCTTTTTTTACTTTATTTTTCTGAAGATGCCCGATAAAAGACCAGCTGACCAGGTGCCCTATGGCTTCAAAGGCAGTTACAGCTTCCTGGATATAGTTTTCGCCGATAATTTTTATTCCGGCTTCAATAGCTGCCTCTATTTTTTCTGGACTCTGTTGTTTGGCGGCAGCCACCAGCTCCACTCCGGGTGGAAGCTCCTTTAAGACTGATTTTACGTTCTCCCTGATGTAATCCAAATTGCCGGTCTTCATAATAATCTGGTCAATCTTTCCCTGACTTAGAATAATTATTCCAGAAAATTATACTTAAAGCCAGAACCGGACTCAACAAATTCTATTCATAGCCGCCGGTGTCGAATAGAATAACTAATAGACAGGTAAATCATAATAATTAGATTCAGAATTGGCTACAGGTAATAAGTTTTGCCTGTTGAGGGGATTTCTCCCCAAAAAATGCCAGAAAAAAACCAGGATTAACCTTGACGTTAATGTTAATCAAGAGTAAAATGCCTGGATTAACAGGACGGCTATGGGTAACAAATATTATAGAATTGACGAAGTTGCCAATAAAACAGGCCTGACTAAAAGGGCTATCAGGTATTATGAGGATTTGAACCTTATCTCTCCGCAGAGGACCGAATCTGCTTACCGGCTCTATACTGATGAAGACATAGAGAAAATCCTGAGGATAATTTCGTTAAAAGAATCCCTGGCCTTTAGCCTGGCCGAAATCAAGAATGCTCTTGAGCTTGACAGTGAGGTTAAAAAAATACTGTCAACTGAAACCGCTGACCTGGCCACCCTCAAAAATTATATTGAGATGATAAGAAGGCAGATTAACTTAATAGAGGAAAAAATTAATAAATTGAGGGCCAGCCAGGAAAAATTTGAAAATCTCCTGTCCCAGCTGAACAGCTTAGAAGACAAGGTTGAAAAGGAAGATGTCTGATGAAGAAAGTTCCCTATAAATGGCTGGCTTTGTCCTGTACTACTCTCGGTGCCCTTTTTTCTGTTTTAAACGGCAGTATGCTGATGATTTCTCTGCCCGATATTATGAAAAGTCTGAATACCAGCTTTTCTGTCATTATGTGGATAGTCATGGGTTATATGCTTTGTCTGACCATACTGGTGCCATCCATCGGCCGGGTGGCCGATATGTTTGGCCGGAAAAAGCTATATGTTTCTGGCTTTGCGCTTTTTACTCTGACCTCGCTATTATGCGGGCTGTCAAAAACTGGTGAGCAGCTGTTAATCTTCAGGTTAATACAGGCAATTGGCGGTTCCTTGATGATTGCCAATAGCACAGCTATTGTGACTGATGCTTTTCCCAAGAACGAGCTGGGAAAGGCGCTGGGCATTAACAGCATGGTCATAAGCATTGCCTCTGTTATTGGCCCGATTCTGGGTGGTTTTCTTTCTCATCTCGGCTGGCGTTATATCTTTTATGTCAATGTACCGGTTGGAATTGTGGGCACCATCTGGGCGGCTATTCAGCTAAAAGAACTGGCTAAGATACCACGCGGTCAAAAATTTGACTGGGCAGGAACTCTTTTGTTTACGACTGGCTTGCTGCTTTTTCTGGTAGCTTTATCATTCGGCGGCTTTTCTGGCTGGACCAGCCTGCGGGTAATTCTGCTGTTCGCCATATCTGTCCTTATTATGGTGGCTTTTGTTTATGTGGAAAACAATACAGAGCAGCCCATGCTCGATTTAAGACTGTTTAAAAATAGAATCCTGGCTTTTGCTTACAGCAGCATCTTACTCAACGGCATAGCCAGAGGTGCAGTTACTTTCCTTCTTATTTTTTACTTTCAGGGTGTTAAGGGTCTGGATCCCTTACAGGCCGGAATTTTCCTGACTCCATTTGCAGTGTCGATGATGATAGTCTCGCCGATCAGTGGTACGCTCTCCGATAAATACGGGGCCAGGGGTTTAACTTCACTGGGACTCTTAATCTCAGCTTTTGGCCTGCTGGGCTTTATCAGTATTTCGCCTCAGACTTCGCTTAGCGAACTGGTCGTCTGGATGGTTATTATGGGGATTGGTTCTGGCATGTTTAACTCGCCTAACACCAGCGAAATAATGGGCTCAGTGCCTCCGGAAAGAAGAGGGATTGCGGCTGGAACGAGAACCATGATGAATAATGCCGGTCAGGTGATCAGTATTGCTCTGTCCATGGCCATTGTTTTTTCGAGCATAAATATGCAGTCCATGCAAGATTTGTTTGCGGGCCGGCGAGCTGGTTCGGCCAGTCTGGCTGTCAATGAATTCATTTCTGGAGCCAGACAGGCCTTCTTGATTTCCATGATTATCACCATCATTGCTGCCTTTATTTCCTATTTGAGAGGGCCCAAGCCGGAGTGGAGTGAAAATCTAAAAGAAATAAAAGAAGAGGTTTGAGCTACAGAACTGGAAGGGAATCAAAAATTTTATATTCCTGTCATTAAAACAGACTTCAAAGCAGTGGTGAAAACAGTTGAGAGAAGGCATTTGAGCCGACAGATTAACGGTTCAGCAACCAGAACTGCTGGCAAGTAAATCCAGGTTCAGTCCTTATTGTCTGCCTTTTTTCCTGATCTGATCATAACCAGTTTTTCCCTTGAGACCAGTTCGTTAATTTTTTCCAGAACATCCGGACTCAAGGTTTCTTCCAGGATAGCTTTTTCCAGGCTGTTGAGGTCAAGACTGGCCAGGGCTGACCACAGGCCTGCTTCTCTTAGAATATTTTCCAGTTTCCGCCTTTCTTCCCGGCCTTTGTCGGGGAATCTAACTATGTTCTTGCTGCTCAGGGTTAAATAATGCTGACTGCCATTTACTCTGGCCAGCCCATGGTCTTCAGCATACTTAATTATGGCTTCCTTCAATTTTTCGAGTTCTTCCTCGGCCTTTCTTTTCTGCTCGAAATAGTTGATATAATTATCAACCAGAACTACTCCCTCTTCTTCCAGATACTTGTTTTGGGGGAGTTTTTCGAGCTTGACCTGATGTTTCTTTAAAGGGCAATAGGCCCAGTAGGCACACCACCGGCAGAGGGCGCTTTCCTGAGGCTGGAATTCCCGGTCAGATTCCATTTTGTCTATCAGCCAGGCCACCTGGTTTCTCAGTTGATCGAGCTGCTCTGGCGTCCTGGATGAGGTCACTTCCTGATCAAAAGCCACATAGTGCCAGACCAGCCTGAATTTTTCGGTCCAGGGCCATTTCTGTTTGATGCCAAGCTGATAGAGGGCCAACTGACGGTCAGCATCGATTGCGGCCTGCGGAGGCAATTGGGAGGCTGTTTTGTAGTCATGGATTTCAATTACCCCATCTGGCGTCAGGTCAATGCGGTCAGCAAAGCCTTTTAAAACGTAGTGCCGGTCGCCGTAAAGATCAATCTCAACTTCCTGCTCCAGGCCCAGAATCTTGTGCTGGTTAAAGGGATAATAATGCTGGTAATAGTCCTCAAGGTATTTCAGACCCAGCCGGAAATAATCAGCCGCCGTCCGGCCTTCCTCCACTATTTTCATCTGGTCGTGGAAATTCTTTTGCCAGGCACTTTCATAGTAAGCTTTGACTTCATCCAGATTCATAATCCGGAAGCGCAGCTCGGAATAGAGCTGCTCCATCGCTTCATGAAAACGGCTTCCCAGAAAAGCTTCAATGCCTTCCTCCTCTGACGGGATTCTGTCCAGATAACATAACTTATATTTTCTCGGGCAGTTCTGGTAGGTCTCGAGTTTAGAATGAGAATAAACCATTCCGCCCCTCCTTTGAGCATCAAAATAACTTTCTGATAATTTACTCTGCTAAGAAAGCAAATTGCAACTTTTTTTATTTTTTGTCTGGTGGAACTGCCGGCTTGGTTTCAGCTGGGCTGGCTCGGAGCTGCCAGACTCTGTCTTTCAGGTGGTCCTTAAGCTTCAGGTATGGGACACCCTTTTCCCACCAGTCAGGAGCTGGCTTATCCATCAGGAAATGATCAAAAAATTCTTTCATCCTGACCGTGTAGTCCTTCTGGTTAGCCGGTTTTTGCAGGCCGTGGTTTTCACCGACATATTCCAGCATGACCACTGGCTTTTTCAGTCGCCGCAGGGTGTTGTAATATTCAATTCCCTGGTTAAAATCAACCGCTCCATCTTTATCATTGTGAAGTAGCAGAAGAGGAGTTTTCACTTTCTGAGCCTGAAAGACAGGAGAATTTCTGATATAGGCCTCGGGATTTTCCCAGTAACCGCCGGTGAAGCGGCCCTGGGTGCTTTCGAAAATCGCCTGATTGGTCATGCCAGTATTCCAATAGATAGAACTGTACATGGAAATCATGTTAGTCAGTGGCGCGCCGGCGGCGGCTGCCCGGAAGGCTTCGGTCTGGGTGATAAGAAAGGCCGTTTGGTATCCTCCCCAGGAATGACCCTGAAGTCCGACTCTTTCCCCATCAACCACTCCCGAAGCAATAGCTGTTTCGAGAGCCGGCAGGACGCACCAGACCGCCGACATCCCTGGATCATTGAGGACATAGGTGATATCAGGCATCAGAACAGCATAGCCCTGGCTGGTATAAAAGGATTTATTGAAGCCGTTGGCGGTAGGAAAGAAATAGCGGTTCAGGTTCTGCGACAGCTTCTCATAAATATAAACTATGGTTGGATATTTTTTGCCTTCCTCATAGCCGGCAGGCAGAAACAGAGCAGCCTGAAGCTTTTTCCCTTTAGCACTGACATAATCTATAAGCCGTACTCCAGAAGACCAGAGAAACTCCTTCTGCTGGGGATTGGCTTCCGTTATTCTGGTTGCTTTTCCGAGAAAGGCATCAGCGGCATAAAAGTCGGGAAAATCGCGGTAAGTCTCCCTGGTGAAAAGATAGCGTTCTGCCTTTTTGGCTTTAAGCAGGCGATTAAACTGGGCATCTTCGAAGAATAGAAGTTTAACTGTTTTTCTGGCGGCTTCTATTCTGGTTAGGCCCTGTTTTTTGTTCCATTCGCCATAAGTCAGAAAATATTGAGGCTGGCTTAGATCGATGCCCTTTTCTTCCGGATCAAGGATGAAACGCCGCTGGTAGCGGATTTGATCCTTAACACCATTTCCGGTCAGGTTAAGGCCCTGGCGGCCGCGGGCTTCTACCTGCCAGACATCCCAGCCATCATAGAGAAGGACATAGCGGCTATCTTTTGACCAGCCGAAAGGTATATCTGGAAGTAATTTCACGTTGTAGTCAACATCTTCATCCGCAAAAGACGCGGGCAGGCCTGCCGTTAAGTTGTAACTCTGGCCGGTAGCCAGTTCATAGCTGAAAAAATGTCCATCTTGATAGTAAAGCAAATACCGTGTGTCGGGAGAAAGACCGAATGACCAGCGGTTTTTCTTGAGGGCCAGTTTTCTTTCTCCCGTCTTGAGGTCAATAACATAAATGTCCTGATAACTAGCTCCGGTCAGGCTAAATTCCAGCTCATAGGGAGATTGATCGCGGCCAATGGCCAGATCAGATTTACTGCCTAAGGTTACCTGGCGCAGATTATCATCAGCCAGCCGGATAAACTTCTTTTCTCCGGGGCGATAAAGTGACAGATAACTATAAGAAGCATCCCATCTTTCTTCGACCTGCTGTTGAGACTGCAATCTGGGGTCTTGCCAGTGCCAGAGGACGAGGTCTGGAATTTCGCTTTCATCAATATCATCGGGCTTGGGGGCAGGGGAGGCCTCCTTCTGGTCCGGGTCTTTTTTCTCGCTGGAGGCAGATGGCAAGGGTTTGGCCTTAAGCTGTTTAATCCCAAAGGCTATCGCCTGATAATCCTCCAGCCAGTAGGGAGTGAAGTCCGGACTGAGGCTAAAGCCTGCCTGGAAAGATTTATCTTTCTCTGGTTCATACTCAATTTTTTCCGGCGGCCCGGCCTTTTTATCAAACTTAAAGGCTATTAATCCATAGAGTTTGTCTTCGTATTTATCATCCTGGCGGCCTTTGAGGACCGACAGAGCCTGACCTTCATCATCCCACTTGAGGTTTTTGTAGAAGAAATGACCTGAATCAAGGACCTGAAGTTCATTGCTTCTGAGGTTCTTTAGCATTAACCCGTTACCGGCCAGATCACGGGCATCAATCAGCAAAGCCAGCCATTCACCAGAGCGGTTGAAAGCAAATTCGGAGATATTTCCCAGGCTCATTTCCTGCCCTGACTTAAGATTTTTCAACACCAGATCAGAGCCGGTCCATTTATCTTTTTCTTTTTCCTGGCTTTCCGGAGCCAAGCGATGAATAGCCAGACAGAGTGAGCTTTGTTCGGAAAAAGCGATTTTCCGCACACCCGGCCAGTCTGTTTTCTGGCCGCTGGCCAGTTCGAGCAGGGAAGCTTTGGGCTCGATCCTTTTTTTGTCCTGACGCAATTTCTTAGTTTCTTCAAAGGAAGGATAAGACATAAAAGCGACCCAGCGGGAATCGTCAGATATGAGGATAAGACCGGAGAAATTTCTGGGAGCGTCGCCGAGGCTGAAACGGTATTCCCTGGTTCCGTCAATCTCTTTGATGACCAGTTCGCTGTTGCCTTCATTGGGGGTAAGCGAATAGGCAAACCAGCGGCCATCGGCCGATATCTGGGCCGAAGAGATACTTTTCCAGCTTAGAATGTCTTTTATTTCCAGCGGACGGGGAGATGATGGCTTAGCCGTTTCCTGCCCCGCCCTGGCCGGGAGAGATAAAGTCAATAACAAAAGAGTCAGTAAAATAGAAACAGCCATGACGGCAGAAGTTTTGACTCGGGGGCGAATTATAATTTTAAAAAATCCTGGCATGCTTAGCTCCTCAATTTAAATTGGCGATTTAAATTTAACGGCCAAAAAACAACCTTTCTAACCTTACTACTTTAGGTAAGGGAGGGTCAAGATTGGAGTCAGGGGAATTAAGAAGCTGGACAGGCTGCGGCTTTAGTCTTAAGATTGAATTAAATAGAAGCGAGAAGAATGATAATTTATATTAGAAACTGGAGGGAATAGGTTGACCAATATCAGAGAGCAGATTGAAAATCTTGAAAAAAAGATCCTTGCGCCCCAGGCCTGTCTGAGCGCAAATAGCCAGGGACGCCTCAGACCTGAACAACCTCATCCTCTTCGGACTGCTTTTCAGCGTGACCGCGACCGGATTATTCACTCCAAATCATTCCGCCGGTTAAAGCACAAAACCCAGGTCTTTCTATCGCCTTTTGGCGACCACTTTCGCACCAGATTGACCCATACGCTGGAAGTTTCCCAGATTGCCCGGACAATTGCCCGTTCTCTTCGCCTGAATGAAGATCTGACCGAAGCTATCGCTCTGGGCCACGACCTGGGACATACGCCTTTTGGCCATGCCGGGGAAGAGGTCTTAAATGAGCTTCTGCCTGGCGGCTTCCATCATTCAGAGCAGAGCCTCAGGGTGGTTGATAAGCTGGAATATGAAGGTAAGGGGCTCAATTTAAGTTTTGAGGTTCGTGACGGCATTTTAAAGCATTCTAAGGGGCGGGGAGAGATATTAAATGATGATCCGGAAGGCAGGCCGGCCACTCTGGAAGGTCAAATTGTGCGGGTCTCCGATGTTATCGCTTATGTCAATCACGATATTGATGATGCCCTGAGGGCGGGTATTATCAAGGAAGATAGCCTCCCGCCCAGAATCACCGATATCCTGGGGAAGCTTCATTCTACCAGGATAGATCGTCTGGTTACTGATGTCGTCGAGTCGAGCCTGAAAATTGGGCTGGAGCGAGTGGCGATGAACCAGAAGATCTATCAGGCTTTGCTCGACCTCAGGAATTTTCTTTATGACCGGGTTTATTTTAATTCAGAGGCCAGGGAAGATTTGAATAAAACCAGAAAAGTCGTTAAAGAGCTTTATGAGTATTTGCTCAAAAATCCCGCTGATAGGGTTAAAGATTACCCGAGAGGGGATCCACTGGAGAGGAGAGTAGCCGATTTTATAGCCGGTATGACCGATGGCTATGCCCTGGCTCTGTATGAAAAAATTTTCCTTCCCCGCATCCGGTTTTAAAATGGGGTCGGGCCTCGGGATGTCATTGATATTAAATAAGTTTTTCGAATGACGGTCAAAGTCCCTGACCATCGGTAAGGGCAGCGAATCTAAATGAAGAAGTTATGGCCAGGAGATTGATTGAACCTGGAATTATCCTCGCCCGGCACAGGTCTCTGACCGGGACTCAACAAGAGAAAACACTGGCTGCTAAAGTGTTGAAAATAAAACAAATCGGCTGGCCCGACCCCATTAGACAAAACCCTATTATTTTGCTATACTAAAAATACACCTTTCCTTACCATTATCAATCAGGCTAATCAGCCGGAGGTTAAATATGAGGCCAGAGAGTTCCCCCGTACTCGAGGTAAATAAATTATCAAAATCATTTAATTCTTTTCAGGCAGTCAAGGAAGTTAGTTTTGAACTTTACCGGGGCGAAATTCTCGGCCTCCTTGGCCCGAACGGCGCTGGCAAAACCACGATTATTCACATGCTCCTTGGCCTGACTTTGCCCACCTCGGGCGACATAAAAATATTTGGGTTGAATCCTGCCAGGTCGAGACAGAGGGAAAAAATATTGAGCCGGATGAATTTTTCCTCAACCTATGTTGCCATGCCTTATTCCCTGAAGGTCAAGGAATCACTTATGGTTTTTGCCCGGCTCTATGGGGTCAAAAAGCCGCGGCAGAAAATAGAGATTCTTATTGAGCGATTTGATCTTAAGGAATCAGCTAATAAAGCGGTTAGAACCCTGTCTTCAGGCCAGATGACCAGGCTTAATCTGGCCAAGGCTTTCATTAATGATCCTGAGATTTTATTGCTGGATGAACCTACGGCCAGCCTGGACCCCGACATTGCCGACCGGACCAGAAATTATCTCGTCGAGATCAAGAGAACCAGAAATATGGCCATTCTTTATACCTCTCATAATATGAAGGAAATGGAGGCTATTTCTGACCATTTGCTCTTTCTTCATCATGGTGAAATCATTGGCCGTGGGACACCTCAGGAAGTAGTCAGGCAGTTCAGGGGTGAGGATCTGGAAGATGTCTTCTTGAAAATTGCCCGGGAGGTAGAGGTATGAGCTTCCGCCGCATCTCGGCTATGTTTCTCCGCCACATTTATCTTTATCGCCACAGCTTTACCCGTTTGTTAGAAATTGTTTACTGGCCGCTGCTAGATCTCCTTCTCTGGGGCTTTGTTAGCGTTTATATCACCAAGCTTACCTCACAAGGGCAAACCGCACCCAATTTTTTAGCTATCTTCCTCGGAGCTCTGATTCTCTGGGATATTCTTTTTCGCTCCCAGCAAGGTATATCTGTTTCTTTTTTGGAAGAGGTCTGGGCCAGAAATTTTCTCAATCTTTTTGTCAGTCCATTGACCATCAGTGAATACCTCGTCTCCTTGATGCTGGTTTCTCTCTTTAAAGTCGCCGTCGTTTTTCTGGTCAGCTCTCTTCTGGCCTGGCTGCTCTATTCTTTTAATCTTTTTATTATCGGGCTTCATCTTTTGCCTTTCATGATTAATCTGATTATCATGGGCTGGTCAATTGGCCTTTTAACCACGGCTTTTATCTTGAGATTCGGTCAGCAGGCAGAAGTCTTAGCCTGGGGAATTGCCGTTCTCTTCCAGCCAGTTTCGGCCGTTTTTTACCCGGTTTCAGTCCTGCCCCATTTTCTTCAGGTAATTGCCCGTTATGTCCCCGCTTCCTATGTTTTTGAAGGCATGCGGGCAGTAATCATGGGCCAGAGTTTTCCCACTGGCTATCTGGCCAGAGCCATGATTTTAAACCTTATTTATCTGGTTCTGGTTCTCCTGTTCTTTTTCCGTATGTTTAAAGCCGTCAGGGTCAAGGGTCTCCTGGTTCATATGGGAGAATAAAACTTTTTTAAAAAAAGCTCTGATTGGAAAGAAAGGCAACGGTCAGACCTCAAGCCAGCTTAATCTGGTTGTCTGAAAATTTAACCGGCAAAAAATTCATCTCTTGAGAGTGGCTCTTATTAACCATATAATAGAAACTAATTCTTTTCGGGAGTTAAAAAATGTCTTCAATTTCTATCTTGGAAAAAATTGCCAAACGTCTCAGGATTCATTCACTGCAGATGACTACCGCCGCTGGCTCGGGTCATCCTTCTACCTGTCTGTCCTGTGCCGAGATTATGGCCTGCCTTTTTTTCCATGAAATGCGTTTTAACCCCGGCGACCCTGAGGCCTTCGAAAATGATGAATTTGTTCTGTCCAAAGGGCATGCAGCTCCCATTCTCTGGGCGGCTTATGCCGAGGCCGGAATTATTCCTCAAAATTCACTTCTTGGTTTGAGAAAAATCACCAGCGACCTGGAAGGGCATCCGACACCGCGTATGCCCTGGGTCAAAGCGGCAACTGGCTCTCTTGGCCAGGGGCTGTCGGTCGGCGTTGGGCTGGCTCTGGCTCAAAAGCTGGCCGGTGTTAAAGCCAGGACTTTTGTTCTGATGGGTGACGGCGAGTGTGCCGAGGGAGCGGTCTGGGAAGCAGCCAACGCCGGGCGTGAGTTTAAACTGGGAAACCTGGTGGCTATTGTCGATGTGAACCGGCTGGGTCAATCCGAACCGACCATGCACCAGCATGATCTAAAAGCCTATGCTAAAAAGTTTAAGGCTTTTGGCTGGGATATTTATCAGATTGACGGTCATAAAATTGAAAAGCTTCTTGAGGCTCTGGCCAAAGCCCGCCTTGGACCGAAACCCAAGGTTATTTTAGCCAGGACGATTAAAGGCAAAGGGGTTTCTTTTATCGAAGATAAAAATGGCTGGCATGGCAAACCGCTTAAACCCGAAGAGCTGGAAAAGGCCTTAGCCGAACTTGGACCAATGCCTGATATTGAGGCCAGAAAATATGTAAGAAGTCGCCAAAAAGTCAAGCGACCAGAATGGAAAAACAACTTTGAGTTTGAGCTTCCGTCTTATAAAGATAAGACTGCCACCAGACTGGCTTACGGACTGGCTCTGGAAAAACTTGGTCGGGTTAATGATCGGGTCGTGGTCATTGACGGTGATGTGAAAAATTCAACCTATACGGATAAATTTTTTGCTGCTTTTCCCGGGCGGTCTTTTGAATCATACATCGCTGAGCAGAATATGATTGGTCTGGCCATGGGGCTGGCCGCTAAAGGTTTTCTGCCTTTTGCTGCCACTTTTGCCGCCTTTTTAACCCGGGCTCATGACCAGATCAGAATGGCCGCTTATTCCTTTTCCAACATCAAGCTGTGCGGTTCCCATGTTGGGGTCAGCATCGGCGAGGACGGGCCATCTCAAATGGGGCTTGAAGACTTAGCCATGTTCACTCCCATCCCCGGTTGCTTAGTGCTTTACCCGTCGGATGCTGTTTCAGCTGAAAAATGCGTCAAAGAAGCAGCCAGGCACAAAGGAATGGTTTATATCCGGACAACCAGGCCAGCCACACCCATTCTATATCCACCTGGGGAGGAATTCCCGATTGGTGGATCAAAGGTGGTCAAAAAAAGTGATCAAGATACAGTCACAGTAGTCGCCGCTGGCATCACTGTCCCTGAAGCTCTCCGGGCAGCTGAGCTTCTAAAAAAAGATGGAATAAACATCAGGGTAATTGATGCCTATTCGGTTAAGCCTCTGGATTCCGAGACGATAATTAAATCAGCTGGCGAGACTGGCGGGCGGGTGGTGGTGGTTGAGGATCATTTTGAACAGGGCGGGTTGGGGACAGCGGTCGCCCTTATTCTGCCTGAAAAAAAGCTCTGGAAGCATCTCTGTATCAGAGATATCCCTCGCTCAGGACGTCCCGAAGAGCTCATGGCTAAATATGGAATAGATGCGGCAGCGATAGTAACCGCAGTTAAATCTTTGCTGGCCTGATCGCAGGTCTGGCCGATGGCAAGACAAGAAAAATGAAAATTTAGATGAACATAATAATGGTTAGAAAAAGCTAACGGGCAAAAACTGAAAAATGTAAAATGTATGTACAACCGGCGTCTGTTTGGAGCAATTATTTTTTGATTTAAAAGGCAGGTGGGCCATGTATGGAAAAATTAATGAGGATATCCTTGGTGAGCTGAAATCAATAGCTGGCGATAATAACGTGATTACTTCTCCGGAGGAAGTCTGCGTCTATGCTAATGATGAGTATGTCTGCGAGCCTGCTGGCTGTCAGCCGGAGGTAGTCGTCAGACCAGGGAAGGTCGAAGAAGTTTCGGCTATTTTAAAGCTGGCCAGCGAGCACCGGCTGCCGGTTACCCCGCGGGGCGGTGGGACCGGTCTGGCTGGAGGCTGTGTGCCGGTCTATGGCGGGCTCGTCCTGAGTCTCCAGAGAATGAATAAGTTCTTAGAGCTTGACCGGAAAAATCAGGTGGCGGTGGTCGAAGCGGGGCTAACCCTGGGCGAATTTATTACCCAGGTCGAAAAGCAGGGCTTTTATTTTCCGCCTCATCCCGGAGATGAGGGAGCGATGTTTGGCGGCATGATTGCCACCAATGCCGGCGGCAGCCGGGCGGTCAAATACGGGGTAATTCGCAACTATATCAAAGGGCTGGAAGTCGTCCTGGCCGACGGCGAGGTCATCCACCCCGGAGGGAAACTTATCAAGAATTCTTCTGGTTATAACCTGGTGAATTTGTTTATCGGCTCGGAAGGTACGCTGGGAGTGATCACCAGAGCCATCGTTCAGGTGATGACCAGGCCGACTTTTCTCCGGACGATGGTTATTCCTTTTGATAATATTGAGCAAGCCATAGATAATGTGCCGCTCATTTTTGACCACGGCATTTTGCCCATGGCCGTCGAATTTGCCGGTCTGGATGTTCTCCGGCTGACAGAAGAGCATCTTCATCTTAACTGGCCAACTCATTCAGGGGACATGCACCTGATGATCATTGTTGATGCTGGCTCGGAAGATGATCTGGGGAAAATGACAGACGAGATAGCTGATATTGTGCTTGAAAATGGAGCCCTGGATGTTTTTGTAGCTGATACGGCGGCTAAACAGGATGAAGTTTTGAAAATCCGCTCGGAGATTTATGAAGCTATAAAAAAGGAGACCATTGACATCCTGGATACCAGTGTGCCCCGCTCGGAAATAGCCGGGCATGTCAGGAAAATTCACGAAGTTGCTCAAAAATACGGTTTGTGGCTGCCTGTTTTCGGGCATGCTGGCGATGGCAATGTCCATACCCATCTGATGAAGGCTAAGTATGAAAATGGGCGGATGGTGCCGGTTAATGTTGATGAGATAAAAGACAAACTGGAAATGGCCAGGCAGGAGCTGTTCCAGGATGCAGCCAGGCGAGGCGGAGTTATCTCGGGCGAGCATGGTATTGGCCTTTATAAAAAGAATTATTTCCCTTTGACCATGGAGGCAGGCCAGATTGAACTGATGAAGAAAATCAAGCAGGCCGCTGATCCTCTGGGCATTCTCAACCCGGGGAAGATATTTTAGCAAGATGGAAAAAATAGGGTAACAGGCTTTTGGGCTGGCAGAGGCGATTCGCGGGTTTTAAGGATAAAGAGAAGAAGTCAGTCCCGGCAGCAACGGGCGATATAATATAAGACGTCAGGCCAGTTAACATTTTGGTTGCAATATTTTTTTTAATGGGCTAATAAATAACCATAAGCTTGTTTTTAATATGATGGAAAATATCAGGGGAAAAAATACAGGATAGGGGAGGGTTCTATGGACTTTGAAAGAATTACCGAAATTTTCGTTATCCTGGAAAATAAGCCATCGGTCTTAGGAGAGATGCTGACTCAGCTGGCTGAAAACGAGATCAACGTTGAATCCATTGGTGTTTTTCAGGACACAGCTAAGATTTATGTCAAAAATTTAAGCAAAGCAGTTAAAATCCTCAACAAATTGAATTATACGACCGAGCTCCGGGATGTTCTGCTGGTCCATCTTGAAAACAAGCCGGGGGCCTTAGCCGAAGTGGCGACGAAGATAGGTGATGAAGGGATTAACGTTGAATACTGCTATGGAACGCTGAGCCAGATAGCCGACAAAATTTCGGTTATCCTGGATGTGTCCAACATTGATGAGGCCATCAAGATATTGCAGCGGTAAATTACCAACTTGAATCTGGATGAAGCACTTTCGAAAGAGCAGGACAGCAACGTATTTGGTGAAGTTGGCAGGCAAGTTCAACCTGACTGAATAAGACGGCAGGCCCGGAGAGAATATTCCTTCCTGGCCTGAGAAGAAGATTTTAATCGTCCTTGAACAGCGTATATTTACCGCCCGGTATTTTTCAGGTAAAATATAAAAGTTTGGAGGAAATGAAATGTTTTATTTTGATTACACGATCTGGCTGCTGATACCGGTTTTTATTTTTGCTATTTATGCCCAGAACAAGGTCAAATCGACTTTTTCCCGGTTCAGCCAGGTTGTCTCTTCTTCGAGACTGACCGCGGCTGAGGCGGTTGGTGAAATTTTAAAATACAGCCCGGCTAATGGAGTCAGGATAGAAAAAACGCGGGGTCATTTGACTGACCATTATGATCCGAAGGCCAAAGTGCTTCGGTTATCTGAAGATGTTTATGATAGTTCGTCGATTGCCGCTCTGGGTGTGGCTGCTCATGAAGCCGGTCATGCTATCCAGCATGCTCAGGGCTATGCTTTTCTGGCCTTGAGGAATCTTATTTACCCGGTGGCCAGTCTTGGCTCGAATCTGGCCTTTCCGCTCTTTTTTATTGGGCTACTCTTTAGTGGACATGGTCCGAGTATCCTGATGGATATCGGTATTCTGCTTTTTAGCGCAGCTGTTCTTTTTACCGTAATCACTCTGCCCGTTGAATTTAACGCTTCCCACCGGGCGCTGGGCATTCTTCAGGAGAGGGGTTTTTTGAATGCTAAAGAGATAGATGGGGCGAAAAGTGTGTTGCAGGCCGCAGCTATGACCTATGTGGCTTCAACCGCCATGGCTGCTATTCAGCTGCTGCGAATGATACTCATCCGGAATTCCCGTGATTAATGGGGTCGGGCCAGCGGATTTCTTTTGTTATCAATAAGATACAAATATAGGGCCAGGAATCTAAGTCTAATAACCTGAGGACCCTTTATTAACGGCTCATAAATATTATGGCCGTATTTTTCGATTCGTTCGCTCTATATTGCTTTACTTCCGTCGCTTTGCTTTGGCCTTAGCAATTAGCCATTTTATATCTCTTCCTCTTCTTAGATGTTACAAATGTTTTTTTCGTGTTTCTTGCCTTCATTCTACAATTGAGAGCTGAGGGCTTAGGGCAGGAGCCGGAGCTTGAGCTGTCGAATCCGGTTAACCTGCAGAAAATAGCTTTTACAGATTTTATGTCTTTTCCTATCAATGTAAAAAAGTAAGTTGACTGATCAGAATATTAATCATGAGTGTGGTTTAATATATTAGCATTTAAAGAAAGCTTGATAACTGATTGATAATAAAAGAAATCGGCTGGCCCGACCCCATTTTGAGACCCCATTTTGATTGACTTGCCCCGGCCAGAATAGTAATAAGATATTAATCCGTAGTTAGGAGGAGTCATGTTAGATAAAAAATTTAGCGGCTTAAAGCCAGTCATCTTTATGGTTTTATCACTGGTTATATTTATCTTCCCAGATTTTCTTCCAGCTCAGACACCGCCTGATAAATTTCTTGGTTTTAAGGTGGGCGAAGACCGGAAACTGGCTGACTATAATCAAATCAAAGCTTATTTTGAACTGCTGGATAAAGAATCGCCCAATCTGACTATGCTAAGTATCGGAAAAACAACTCTGGGCAAAGACCTGATCATGGCCGTTATTTCCAGTGAAGATAATTTGAAGAATCTTGAGCGCTATCGCCAGATTGCCCGCCGCTTAAAAGACGCTCGGGGACTAACTCCGGACGAGGCCCGTCAGCTGGCTAAGGAAGGAAAAGCAATTTTGCTTATCACCTGTAACATTCATTCGACTGAAATTGCTGCTTCTCAAATGGCCATGGAGCTGGCTTATGACCTGATCAGCGGTCAGGCCTTTTTCGATTTAAAACAGGCTATGAATAATGTCATTGTCCTTCTTTGCCCGTCTATTAATCCTGATGGTCAGCAGATGGTAGTTGATTGGTACCGTAAGTATCTGGGAACTGAGTACGAGGGCGGCAATATGCCCTGGCTTTACCATCATTATGCCGGCCACGACAATAACCGTGATTTTTTCATGCTGAACCTGGCCGAAACCAGAGCGGTCACCCGTGTGCTCTACCATGAGTGGTTTCCTCAAATTCACATTGATGAACATCAGATGGGCTCTAATGGGGCCCGCCTCTTCGTCCCGCCCTTCATGGATCCGCCGCTACCCAACGTTCAGCCCCTGCTCTGGCGAAGTGTTAATCTCTGCGGTGTTAGTCTGGCCTATGATTTGCAAAAACATGGATATAAAGGCGTGGTTAATGGCCGCAGCTATACCGGCTGGTGGATTGGCTCCTGCGATGACACTTCCTGGCTACATAATGTGGTTGGTCAATTGAGCGAAGCTGCCTCAGTCAGGGTGGCAACGCCAATTTACATAGAGCCTACTGAGGTTTCGAAAGATTATTATGAAAAGCAAATGGATTTTCTTGATCCCTGGCCAGGTGGCTGGTGGCGCCTGCGTGACATAGTTGATTATGAACTGGTTCTATCGAAAAGCCTGGTCAAGACGGCCTGGCTGCATAGGGAGGATTTTCTTTATAACTCATATCTGATGTCGAAACAGAGCATCGAGGTTAAGGACAGAAATCAGCCCTATGCTTTTGTTATCACCAAAGACCAACCCGACTATCTTACTACTCTCAAGATGATTGAAATTCTGCAGTTGGGCGGAGTAGAGGTGCATCAGGCGACTAAGGATTTTATTGCCGATGGGCGTTTTTATCCGTCCGGCACTTTCGTTGTTCTGGTTGCTCAGCCTAATAAAGCTTATACCTGGGCGCTTCTGGAAAGGCAGAAGTATCCGGATTTACGCCAGTACCCGGGCGGTCCGCCTGTTCCGCCTTATGATAATGCGGGTTGGACTTTGCCTCTTCAGATGGGTGTTCGCTGCGACCAGATCGATAAGCCGTTTGAGGTAGCCCTGAACAAGCTGGATAAAGTTGAATATCCCAAGGTCAGTCGGCCCGAGGTAGCTTATCTGGCGCTTGATCCCAGACTGAATGCTTCTTACTCGGTAACTTTTGGGCTGCTTAAAAATAAAGCCGAAATGTGGAGAACAAAAAGCGCAATCAAGGCTGGAGATACAGAGCTACCGGCCGGCACTTTTTTAATCAATAATTCTCCTGCAACCAGCCAGGCGCTCTCTACGCTTCTCGAGAAATGGCCGGTGCCAGTTCAATCTATTACCGATATATCTTCTATTGATAAGGCTTCCATTAAATTTCCGCGAATTGCTATTTACCAATCGTGGCGCGGTAATGCCGATGAGGGCTGGACGCGTTATATGCTGGATGATTTAGGTTTTACCTATACAATTCTTCATAATCAGGATTTCAAGGGAACAAAGGCCAAGAAAGTCGATCTTAAAGCCAATTTTGATGTCATCCTTTTAGCCAGTGAGAATCCAGAAATTATTAAGACCGGTCGCTTTCAACGTCCGGGGCAACTGGCACGCTTTTTTATGAGTCAGATGCCGCCCGAATATGAGGGAGGCATCGGGCAGGAAGGAGTCGATGCCCTGAAAGCATTTGTCGAGGCCGGCGGTATCCTGGTCACTCTTAATCAGGCCAGCGAACTGGCTATGAATGAACTGGGAGCCCCGGCTAGAAACTCTCTTACCGGGCTTGACCGCAACAAATTTTTCTGTCCCGTTTCAATTCTTAGACTTAAAGTTGATAATAACACACCGCTTGGCTACGGGCTCGATGAAGAAGCAGCTGCTCTTTTCAATCAAAGTCTGGCCTTCGACACCTGGGCGCCCGTGTCTTCAAAGATGGATAGAAAGGTGGTAGCCTATTATCCCGAAGATAATATTTTGCTGAGTGGCTGGCTGCTGGGTGAAGACTATCTTAGCCGGAAAGGGGCGGTAGTGGATGTCAAAAGCGGCAAAGGACATATCGCTCTGGTCGGTTTCAGGGCTCAGCACCGGGCCCAATCTCATGGAACTTATAAGTTTTTGTTGAATGCCATCTTTTATCCGGAAGGGATGTAAATAAAAATAAATTTACTTTGAGCTCCAGCAACCGACACTTTTAGCTAGCTTCGGAGCTGAATTATACGTTCTGGCGCTGCGGAGATTGCAATTTATAAGCCCTGTAAACGGGCAAAGCTACTCTTCCCGTTTTAATTAGCTTGACCCTCGCCGCTGGATAAATAACTGGTTCTTACTTCAACGGGCAAACATAATTTACTGAATTTTTAATTTAGATAGCGGTTTAGGCTTTTGCCTTCTTTCCGATCTTTGGCACCAGTAAAAACAACACATAAAGGGTAGCAAGGCCAACAAGAATATAAACTATTCTGGTGGCCATGGCTCCAAAAATGCCTGCCACTAAATCAAACTCGAACAATCCAACCAGCAGCCAGTTGAGTCCTCCAATGATGACCAGGATCAGACAGACCCGGTCCAGCGTGCTTAGCTTACCCATATTTGCCCTCCTCGGGTTCTGGAAGAACCATCACTTTTTATTTGACTATCTTTTAACTTAATAAAACTTAATAGTCAAGGAAAATTTTTTACTAACTGCTGTCATGTTTTCTGTGGACTTTATGATATAATTTTGTCGCAGCCGTGCTAAGCGGGGAGCTAGCGGTGCCCTGTACCCACAACCCGCTCCAGTGGGGCTGAATCCCCGGCCGAGGCTGTCAGCTTTCTGGCCAGGCTTGCTTTTCCGGGCGATGAAGGTTTGGGCCCTGCGCAAAGAGCCAGCTGTTAACCCCGCCAGGACCGGAAGGTAGCAACGGTAGCAGCCGGGTTCTTGTGTGGCAGTCAGCCTGACCGGAGCTTCAGGGAAGCGAGGTCCGCAGGGGGCGAGCAGTCGAAGCCGGGTGCACGGCTGCGCCTTTTTTAACTTAAAGGCAGGAAATAGAGATCACTAAAGGAAAAATCAGCCCTCAATTATTATAGTCGGCAGAAAGAACCAGGCACATCTCTTATAAATATGCTTAGAACCGCAGTTATTGCCTAATAGACAACCGGATTTTTTAAAAGGCTGATGAGATAGTTTGATTTTCAAAGGAGAGATCTTTCTCGGCAGAACTAAAACCTAAGAATGGCTCTCCCGGATAATTATCTGAGGGCCGGATAGATTTAAATTAAGTGCTTTTGATGAGCTTAATTGCTATAAAAAACTTCTTTTGGTAACATATAAACATAAGTCATAAACTTGACCGTTGGCAGCCTTATTTATTCAATAAAACAAAGAAAAGGAGAGGGCGATGAACGTCTTCTTTGATATCCTGATTCTGTTCTTTATGATCTCGGCCTTGCAGCCGGTAATTAAACAGGAAATGCTTAAGGCCTCGCGTCAGAGTCTGATCTCCCGGATGGAGAAGAAAAACAAATCCAGAGTTATTACTCTTATCCATCGGCAGGAAACGATGAGTATCCTCGGCTTTCCTGTCATGCGTTATATCGATATTAATGATTCTGAAAAAGTCATCCGGGCGATTCAGACGACTGAGCCTGAAACTCCGATAAATCTAATATTGCACACGCCTGGCGGTATTGCCTTAGCTGCTTTGCAAATTGCCAAAGCCATTAAGAGCCACAAAGGAAAGGTTACTGTTTATGTGCCTCATTATGCTATGTCTGGTGGAACTCTAATTGCTCTGGCTGCCGATGAAATAGCTATGGGTGAGCATTCGGTGCTGGGTCCGGTTGATCCACAGATTGATAAATATCCTGCTCCTTCTATTGTCAATGTCCTCAAGCAAAAGCCAATAGCCGAAATTGATGATGAAACCTTGATTCTGGCTGATATTTCTCAAAAAGCCATAAATCAGTTAGAGAATAGCATAATTGATTTATTGCCTGATTATTATTCGGATGAAGACAGGAGGAGAATTTCAGATGCCTTAACCAGGGGACACTGGACTCACGATTTTCCTATCTCTGTTGATGTGGCCCGCGGGTTGGGTTTGAAGGTTACGACTGATGTTCCCCCCGAAGTTTATGAGTTAATGGATTTATTCCCGCAGCCGGTCAGAAGTACGCCATCCGTGGAATTCGGTCCAGGGCCAGGTTATCCGCGTGGCCAGAAAAAATAAAAAGACAAGCAGACAGACACAGGCGGATTTATAGTCACTTAGGCATTTATGAATTACTATTTATGTAAAAAATAGTCATTATCTATTTTTTAATCTTTCTGGGTTGACCAGGGGGAGAGCCGGATTAATTTGTCCATATTCCTAACTTCAGACATCACTGACTTAAAATGGATAAAAACCAGCGGTTGTTTCTTTAATCTGTTTCTGATCTATAAAGGTCTTATTAGATTTGAGGTCCAGACTTTAAAACCACGTCGGTAAGCACTTTAACTCTCTTAACTTGACATTGGGTTTTGCTTTACTTAACATATAGGATATATATGGAATTAAGAGAGAAAGGAGGGTCTTATGAGACACCTATCCAGATGGCTGGCCATTGGTTTACCCCTTATTCTGGCTATTTCTCTGGGGCTAATAACGTCCTCCAGCCTGCAAAAGGCTGGAGATGAAGCCCTCGGCTCAAGAAAATACAGCGACTATCAGACTCCGGCTTTCTGCGGAATTCAATGTCATAATGATATCTACCAGCAGTGGAAGCAGGCCATGATGTCCCAGGCCTATACCCATCACTGGGATGAAATCGAATATTTCAAACTGGCTGTTCCTCAGGCTGAAAAAGATCCGGTGGTGGCCGGGGTTAAGGCTGGCTGCAACGGTTGCCACACGCCCCTGGCCTTTTTAGCCGGAGATATTCCTCCGGCCGTCCCGGCCAAAGGTACCAGAGCCAATGAATCAGTTTCCTGTGAGGTTTGCCACACCGTGACTGGTTTTGCAGGCAACACGCCATTTAACTTTAACTGGATTTCCGAGCCAGGCAAAAACAAATATGGACCCAGGACTGGGACTAATTCTCCTGAGCATAACTTAATCAAATCGGACTTTCTGGACAAAGCTGAATTCTGTGGAACCTGTCATAATGAACAAAGCCCCTATGGAGTCTGGGTTAAATCCACTCATCTGGAGTGGAAAGATGGGCCTTATGCTCAGGAAGGAGTTAAGTGTCACGATTGCCATATGACTTATGCCGCCGGGAAAAGTGCCTCTATGGGAAGTTCTTATCCTGATGTCCGCCAGCATCTCTTCCACGGGGCTCATGATCCTGGTAAAGTCAGGGGAACGGTTGAACTCAGAGTGCATCCTGATGTCAACGAGGCGGTACCCGGGGACAAAGTTAAATTCACCATTGTTCTTTTTAACCAGAAGACTGGCCATAAGTTTCCAACCGGCTCAGTTGAAGATAGAATTGTCTGGATGCATGTTGAGGCGGTTGATGCCAGAGGCCAGGTTTATCATCTGCCGGTGGATAAAAAAGGCTTTGAGGGTGAAGAATACACCATTGCTGCCGATACTCTGGCTTATCAGGATATGGGTATAGCCCTCAATGACCCGAACTTTAAGGGTGTTCAGAGAGACGGCCTGCCAGCTGGTGACCGCATTTTCCGAATGCCCTATTTTGACCCGCAGGGACGAATGACCATCCAGCAGTGGAACACCAAAAGCCTGGGAGTTGATTATCGACTCGGCCCGAAAGAAACCAAGATCGAAACCTGTACCTTTGCTGTGCCCGATAACATTCCAGCTGGACCCTTAACAGTTAGGGCTACCCTTTATTATCAGCGTCTGGTTAAACCGGTAGCTGATTTTCTGGGTGTCCCGGCTGATGAGACAGAGGTAATTGAAGTTAACAGGCATCAAACCACCATCAACATCGTTGACTGAACGTTCTTGGGCCGAGGGAAAAATGAAAAAAAATATCGGAATGGTTTTGCTCTTTCTGGCTTTGCTTTTTGTTTTTACTTCTGAAGCCTGGTCAATACCAGCTTTTGCCCGCAAATACAGTATCAGCTGTAAGGTCTGTCACAATCCTTTTCCGAAGCTCAAGCCCTATGGCGATGAATTTGCCAATAATGGCTATGTGATTAAGGACAAAGAAACACCCCGCTATAACATTGATACCGGCGACAACATGCTTTCTCTGTTGCGCGAACTGCCCATTGCCATCCGGTTTGATGGTTATCTGAGTTTTGACAATGCTCACAATAAGCGGTTTGATTTCTCAGCGCCATATATCGTCAAGTTGATGTCAGGTGGAGAAATCGCCAAGCATATTTCTTATTATTTATATTTTATTTTCACCGAAGGAGGGGAGATAGCCGGACTGGAAGATGCTTTTCTTATGTTCACCAACCTGTTCAAAACTAACCTGGGCTTTTTTGTTGGCCAGTTCCAGGTCGCTGATCCGCTTTTTAAGAGAGAGTTGCGTTTAACTTATGAAAATTACCGGATTTATGGCGTTAAAGTCGGGCAGGCCAGGGCTGATCTGACCTATGATCGAGGGGTGATGCTGACCTATGGACTGCCTACCGGTACTGACCTGACCCTGGAGATTGTTAATGGAATGGGCCTGGATCCAGTCGATGATTTTGGCACCTTTGATAACGATAAATATAAGAACTTTATGTTGCGGGTTTCACAGGATTTCTCACCTGAATTCAGAGCCGGGGCTTTCGGCTATGTCGGGAAGGAGAGGCAGGATAACATTAATGACACCCTGTGGATGGCTGGTGGCGACCTGACCTGGTCTCAGCCGAAATTCCAGTTCAATGCGCAATACCTTTATCGAGAGGATAAGAATCCCCGCTTTTTAATAGCCGAAGCGGAGAAAATTCAAACCCAGGGTGGATTTGCTGAACTGCTCTATTTTCCTCATGGCGATGATTCGCGCTGGTATACGGTAGCGCTTTTTAACTGGGTCGATTCAGATCAGCCTGACCTGAAATATACTTCGGCTGGCCTTCATTATGGCTACCTTTTGCGAAGAAATGTCCGGGCAACGGTGGAAGCTACCTATGTTTTTAAGAGTGATTTGCCCAAGCACTTGCGTCTTGGACTGGGCTTAATCACTGGTTTCTAAAGGCGAGACTGTGTCATTAATTTACGAGCCGGATTAGCTGAAAGGAATGTTTCCAGGGAGCGGCGGGTAGCGCCGAGGGGAAGTGTTCTGGTTTTATTTTCGGGACCTGAAATGAGAAGATCGGAAAGAGGTGATAGCTGCCTGGGCCTGCTCTGACTTTAACTGTTGACTGTCTGGCCAAAAGGTAAATCAATATACCTTTTTTTGTAATTTTGTTATCGACGAGGACGAACCTAAAAAAGGCCTTCTACATCTTCTAGACTGCAGCCTGACCTCCCGATTGTAGATTTTGGTTGTCAGAATACAATCGCAAGTGATATATTTGAGCCTGGGTGGAGATGTTAGAGCTAAAAGGGATAACCAAAAAGTACCAATTTTTAAAAGTGGTTGACGAGGTGAGTTTCACCATCAAGCCGGGGGAGTCAGTCGGCTATCTAGGCCCAAACGGAGCCGGCAAATCCACCACCATCAAAATGATTGCAGGTCTGCTTGAGCCAACAGCAGGCGAGATTTTCTATGGCGGGCGCCAGGTCTGGAAGAATCTGGTCTGGTTCAAACAAAGATTGGGTTATGTGCCAGAAGAACCGGCCATTTATTCCCATCTCAGCGCCTATGACTATCTCCTCATGGTAGGCAGGCTGCACAGGCTTAAAGAATCAGTCCTTAGAACGAAGATCAAAGGTTTTATGGAGGTCTTTGACCTGGGCGGCGATATGTATTCAGAGATTGCCTCTTTTTCCAAAGGCATGACCCAGAAAGTCCTGATTACAGCTGCCCTCCTTCATGACCCGGAAATTCTTCTCCTGGATGAGCCTTTGTCAGGGCTGGATGTTTCCACCATTCTGATTATTGAAAAACTGGTGCGTCGGCTGGCGGCTGAAGGCAGGATTATCATTTATTCTTCTCATATTCTGGATATTGTCGAAAAAGTGGCCAGCCGGGTGTTAATTCTTTATAAGGGGAAGGTCAGGGCCGATGACTCGGTAGAAAATTTGCGCCAGTTGATGAGAGTTCCATCACTCGAAGAAATTTTCAGTCAACTGGTTGTTCAGGAAGACCCGGAGGCCGCGGCCTCAGAGTTAGTTTCTCTTATGAAGAAAAATGTCTGATGGTTTGAGCCAGAAGCAGAGGATATAAAAATGGATGGCCTCAAAAAGCTTCAGTTCAAAGAGACTCCCTTTGTCGTTTTAACCCGTCATTTCTTCCGGCGTCTTTTTCTGAATGAAACGGTCTTTTTTGAAGAGCAGATGGCTGGCAAGATAATAAGCATCATAGCTATTCTGTCAATTTTTCCAGCTTATGTGGCTGATAACCTTTTGTTCATTTACCTTATTATCCCTGGTAAACCCCAGGCCTGGGCTGAAATCTCGGAATTTACCAGCCTGATCATGCTTCTCATCGGGCTCGTCACCATCTTTGTCTGGGATGCGATTTTTCTTGACCGGCAGGATTTTTTGAATCTGATGCCTCTGCCCTTAAAACCGCTGACCATTTTTTCTGCCAAATTTGCCAGCCTGGTAATGTTTGTCGGGATATTTGCTATTGGCCTTAATGCCCTGTCGTCAATTGTTTTTGTCTTGTTTTTAGGGCAGGCCAGTTACTTTGGGTTTCTATCCACTGTTGTCTTATTTCTGACCCATCTTCTGGTTATGTTTCTGGCCAGTGCCTTTATGTTTTTTGCTCTGGGTTTTATTGCCGGTTTTTTTAACATACTTCTTCGGGGTAAAATCTTTCAACGGATTTCAGATCTACTGCGTCTTAGCCTGATCGTCGTTCATATTTTTATTCTTTATTTTTTCCTGATGGATACGCATTTTATTCAAAAGCAGTTTGAAAGCTTTAAAGCCCTGCAGGAGAGTCCAACTACCTTGATGATGAACTTTCCCCCGCTCTGGTTTACCGGCCTTTATGAGGTTTTGCAGGGAAACCGCGAGCCCTTCTTCCGCCAGCTGGCCTGGAGAGCAATGGTAGCTCTGGTCATAGCGGTGACTGCTTTTTTTCTGATCACTCTAATTTCCTACAGCCGGCACCTGAAAAAAATATCACCGGAAGGAGCCAAACATTACCGGCCGTCAATTGTAAGAAGGCTGGCTGAGCCGGTTTTAAACCTGACGATTTTAAGACAGCCGGTAGAAAGGGCCGTTTTCTGGTTTTACAGCAGCGCCCTCACCCGCAGCCGCTTTCACCGGACCAGGATTCTGTCTTATCTAAGTGTTGGTTTCGGCATCAGTCTTATTATGATCGTCTCCACTGGAAAAATGTTCTGGAGAGCTCAATCGGGTAACATGCTCTCTTTGCCGCTTGTTTTGAGTTTTTTTCTTCTGGTCGGGATAAGGGATGCCAGCAATATCCCGCTCAACCAGGGAGCCAACTGGATATTTGAAATAGCGGAAAGTCCGCGGCGCTGGTCTTATTTTTCAGCTCTGCGGAAAAGTATTTTCGTTTTTGTTCTTATTCCGCTCTATCTTCTGCTTTTTGTTTTTTATGGTTTTATCTGGAACTGGACCACTTCCGGCCTTCATTGCCTTTATGACCTGGCTCTGGCTGTTTTGCTGGTGGAAGGCGTGTTTTTTCAGCACCGGAAATTTCCTTTTGCCTGTTCTTACCTTCCCGGCAAGAGCAAGCTCTATATTTTCTGGCTGGTTTATGTCCTGTTATTTCTGGGTTATATCTTTATACCGCGTTGGATCGAACCCTATTTTCTGGCCAGGCCTTCCAGATTGATAGGTTTTTATGGGGTTATTATTTTGATCATCGCCGGGCTCTGGCTTTATCACCGCTACTTTTTCTATGAAAAGAATCAAATATTGTATGAAGACAACCCAGAGTCAGCTCTACTCGAGCTATTCCACGCTACCTGAGAAAATAAATAAAGCCAGGCCTAAAAATAAAAAAAAATCACGCTTTTTTCTGAATTTGCGGTTTGATAATCTGGTCAGTTCTGGTCCTGGCGCTCATCCTTTTGTTCAGTTTTATGAACAAACCCAGCCTTTTCAGCTAATAATCTTAAGTTCCCGTAAAAGAGAATCAATCGTTTTTTTGGCTTTTTCATCCAGCGACAGCAGGGGAGAACGGCAGGGGCCGCCTTGAAAACCACGCCGGTCTAATGCATATTTGACCGCCGCCAGGCTGTAGGTTTCAGTCACCGCCCGGTTAAGCGGAATGAGCTGGTATTGAAGTTCACGAGCTTCATCTTTCTGGCCAGCTCGAAACTGCTCAAAGAGCTTGACGCATAGCTCCGGCGTGACATTGGCTAAAGCCAGAATAGCTCCAGAAGCGCCCAGTTCTAAGGCCGAATAAAAAACACTGCCTGAGCCAGTAAAATAAAAGAGGTCAGCCGGGACTTTCTTGATAACTTCGCCCAGGAAAGCAATGTTGCCCCCGCTTTCTTTAAGACCTATGATATTTTGATGGCTGGAAAGCTCCACCACCAGTTCGAGCGGCAGCTGAATTTGTGTATTCTGGGGAATGTTATAAAGAATGACCGGAATTTTAACACCATCTGCCACCCTGAGATAAAAATCCCGGAGGGCCTCGTAATTCATTTTGGCTTTGTAATAAGAAGGGGGCCTGATCAGAGCCGCCTCAGCTCCGGCTTCGGCCAGGCGATTGGTGAATTTTATTGTCCAGCCGGCTGATTCACGGGCTGTGCCAGCAATAATTACTTTTCCTCTGGCCGCTGATTTTCTGGCTTCCAGGACAAGAGCTTCTGATTCCTGGTCGTCGAGAAAGGGAGCTTCTCCGGTTGAGCCGAGGACAACATAGCCACTGAGACCAGTCTGGTTAAACTTTTCAATATTTTCCCTGAATTTATCCCTTGAGACTTCGCCCTCAACAAAGGGCGTGGTCAGAGCGGCATAAACACCTTTTAAAATTTTAGCCATCTTAATTCTCCTTATTGAACTTGATCAGGCTTTTTTAGAGACCTCTTAAGCCTTCTGGCTTCTATTTCTCTTAAGGTTTTTTCATCCAGGCCAAAATAATGACCGATTTCATGGAGCAGAACTTCTTCAATCCTTTCTCTGACTGCGTCTTCGGTCGAACAAAAGCTTTCTATTGGGACCTGGTATAATACTATAACATCAGGCGGCACATTGCCATAATAAGAACCACGGTGATTCAGTGGAACGCCGTGGTAGAGCCCCAGTAGATTCTGCCCCGGTGGTGGGTAATCCTCGACCAGGATGGCCACATTTTTTATTTGCCTGAGATATTTCTTCGGGACAACTCTCATCGATTCCTGGACTAATTGCTGGAATCTATCCCGGCTGAGTTTCATATCTTCACTTTCTTTCTATTTGTATATTATAAACGCCACCAATAAAGAGGCTGGTTCAGGGTTATTTCTCAATGCCCTTCCTAGCTCTGACCCCTTGATCATAATAATGTTTCCGGCAGACCATTTCTGTCACCAGGTCAGCCCGCTCAATGACCGATTGAGGAGCGTATCTTCCAGTCAAAACAACTTCCACCCCTTCTGGCTTCTGGTCCAGAAACTTCATTATCTCATCTTCTTTAATTAAACCCAGATTAATGGCCACATTTATCTCATCCAGGACGATAATCTGGTACTGGCCACTAAGCATGGCCTTCAGACATTTCTGCAGGCCTTCTTCTGCCAGGCGGTAGTCTTCCTCCTCAAAATCATCGGTTACCCTGATAAACTTCTTTCGGCCGAATTGTTCAATGGTAATTAATGGCTGAAGTTTTCTGGCTGCCGGCAGCTCGCCGCTCGATTGCCCCTTTAAAAACTGTCCGATATAGCTGCTAAAACCATGACCCGCAGCCCGGAAAGTCAAGCCCAGAGCTGCTGTCGTCTTGCCTTTGCCGTCACCGGTGTAGACTTCAACCAGGCCCTGGAAGGCAGGTGATTTGTCCTGGGGAGAGCTGTTTTGACTTTTAACCATGGCTTTTCAACCTTGTGGACCTGAACTTTGTCTGGCCAAAAATAAACTATAAGTAAAGATTAAGCTTGAGTCAAATTTTCCTGATATGTTATAAATAAAAGAGATAAATCAAGAGATAAGATTGTTAGCGGTTAAGCCTGTCTATCTGACGAAAGGTTACGATTTTAAGAGGCAGAAAAAAGATAGCTGTCTGCAGCTGAAATGACATGATGAAAGGCGGAAGATTCAATGAGCAAAATTAGCCAGACTATGATTGAAGAGGCCAGCCGGAGAATCAGGCTTTATGCTATTCAGACTGACCTGACTTTTTCCCCGCGGCTCACGACTGAAGCGGGCGGCCAGCTTTATTTTAAGTGGGAAAACCATCAGCCGACGGGTTCATTTAAGATCAGAGGAGCGGCCAATAAGATTCTGGCTAACCTTGATGACTGCCGCCAGCGGGGAGTAGTTGCAGCTTCAACAGGCAATCACGGGACGGCTACAGCTTATATCTGCCAGCAGGAAGGACTGGCTCTAACTCTTTATGTCCCGGCCACTATAACTCAGCTTAAGCGCCAGAAACTTGAACAGAGTGGAGCCAGGCTGATTTTAGTTGATGGACCTTGCGAACAGGCCGAGGCTCTGGCTCGCCAGGCGGCAGAGACCGGCCATCAGGTTTTTGTGTCTCCCTATAATGATGAACAGGTCATAGCCGGTCAGGGAACCTGCGGCCTGGAAATACTTCAGGACTGGCCTGAGGTAGAAGAAGTCATCGTGCCCGTAGGGGGAGGAGGCCTGATCGCTGGCCTGGCATGTTACCTCAAGGGAAAAAATCCCGGTATCAGGATAACCGGCATTGAGCCTGAGAATTCAGCTTTTATTAAACATTCACTGGCTCTTGGCTACCTGAGCAATGATTTTCCTGAAAAGCCAACCAGGGCTGAGGCTGTAGCCGGTGGACTGGAAAGCGGCTCTATAACTTTTGACCTGATCAAAGAGTATGTCGATTGCCTGCTGACGGTCTCAGAGGAAAGCATCTCGGAGGCGATGAGGGTTCTCTATCAAGATCACAAAGAAAGAGTGGAGGGAGCCGGTGCGCTGTCTTTAGCTGGCTGGTTAACAGCTCCTGAATTCTTCTCGGGTAAAAGGGTGGTGGCGGTTGTTTCCGGTGGCAACATAGACCCGGCCGCCTGGCAGGCACTTACCGGTTAACAGTAAATCAGCTTTAGAAGGTATATTGAAAAAATTTTAAATAATGAGTGGCCAATGAGAAAAAATCTAAATAACAGTCGTCAATTATCTGTAAAAATTATAATGGCGGCGCTATGCCTGTTTTTGCTTATGATTTCTTGCCAAAACGAACAGACAAAAGAAGAAAAACTGGCGGTCAGTTACCGGCTGGGTGTCCTTCTGGCCTATGATTCACCATCGTCATTGAAAGTTTTTGAGACAATGAAAAACAGGCTATCAGATTATGAACAGAAAACAAAAGAAAGTCTGGAGATCAAGCTAAAAGAAGCTCATGGGGATGTTTCTCTTTTACCTGATCAGGCCAGAACGGTTGCTCCCGGGGTCAATATAATCGTGGCTATTTCTACTCCGGCCTTGCAGGCGGCTATGATTGAGACCGAAAATATACCAATTGTTTTTTCATCAGTAGCTAACCCGTATATTATTAAGGCCGGGAGAACGGCTGTTGACCACGATCCGCGGATAACCGGCGTTTGCTCCACCGCTCCAATTAAGCAGGTTCTCGAACTTATCCATCAGCTCAGGCCTGAAACCAGAAGAATTGGTACCATCTGGACACCCTCTGAAATTAACTCTGAATATTATTTAGAATTAATGAAGGAGGCTGCCCCGGAGTTTGGTTTAGAGATAATTGTTCAACCTATTTCAGCCGCTCAAGATATAGTCCAGGCTGTTCAGACTCTGGTCAGACAACAAACCGAGGTCTTATTTCCGGTGTCAGACAATACGATCAATGCCAATTTTGACTTAATCGGACAGCTGGCTGAAGCCAATAGAATTCCTCTTTTTGCTGCTTTTTCAACCGGGGCTGAGTTCGGCGCCTGTGCTTCTATGGGCTTTGATTTCACTGACATCGGGACAAGAACGGCCGACTTAATCATCAGAATAAAAGAAGGGGAAAATCCTGCCCGAATTCCCTTTCAATATGTGGACCGGCTGAGCTTCTTCATTAATGAAGAAGCCGGGCAGAAACAAGGTATTAAATTCCCCGACAGGATGATCAACAAGGCCGACCGTCTGGTTAAAACCGGACTGAGAAAAGAAATTCTATCCCCGGCGGGAGCAGGAAGTGAATAATGACCTTAAAAAGAATTATAAAAGCCATTATTCTGAGTATCCTATTTTTGGCCATCGGCGCAGCAGCCGGACTTTATTTTCTATTGCACTCTTCCCGGCCGAAAGAGTCAACCAGCCTGGTTATTAACGGGCTTCAAGCTGAAGTGTCAGTCACCTGGGATAGGTGGGGGGTACCTCATCTTAAGGCTCAAAGTGAGGGAGACCTCTTTCTGGCTGCCGGTTATATCCAGGCCCGCGAGCGACTGTGGCAAATGGAGTTATTCAGGCGCCTGGCCCGGGGCCGCCTGTCTGAAATTGTAGGGGAAGCTGGCCTGCCTTACGACCTCAGAAGCCGGGTCCTGGGTTTACCGGTTGCTATCCAGCGGGATTTTGAAAAACTGCCAGATAGAATGAAACAGCTCTTTTCAGCCTATGCCTCCGGTGTCAATGCCTATATCCGCCAGATAAAATGGAACTGGCCGCCTGAGTTTATTTTGCTGCGATTCAGGCCCGAGCCCTGGACAGTTGAGGATAGCCTGGCTATTAAACATCTGCTGGCCATGAATCTGGCGGGTGATTACACTTCAGAGCTGGCCAGGATAAACTTAATTAGAAAAGCCGGACCTCAGGCAGTTGAATTGCTGGAGCCCGGGCTCGATTTTTTGCCTGATCCTGAGGTTAAACTGGACATTCTTAATTTTGGATTGACAGAGCTAATGGATGAGTCCGGCCTCGGCTCTAATAATTGGGTGATCTCGGGAGAACATACTGCTACTGGCCGGCCATTTCTGGCCAATGACCCTCATCTGACCATCAATGTTCCGCCTATCTGGCTGGAAATGGGACTGGAGTGCCAGGAATATAAAGTTAGCGGCGAGACCATCCCTGGTGTTCCACTGGTGATTATTGGCCATAATGAGTACTTAGCCTGGGGCATAACTAATTCCTATGTGGATGTTCAAGACCTCTATCTCGAAAAGGTTGACTGGGAAACCAGATCATATTCCCGGCCAGGGGGCTGGCAACCACTGACCATCAGGAATGAAATGATTAAGATTAAAGGAGAAAAGAATCCCAGAACAGTCAATATAAGCTGGACAGAAGATGGTCCGATTCTTAATCCCTTTCTTTTAAATTGTGAAATACCCATCTCCCTGCGCTGGACTCTGTATGAAGGTGACCGGACCGCTGAGGGCTTGTATCTGATCAATACAGCCAGCAATTGGTCAGAATTTTCCAGAGGAGCAGAACTATTTGATAATCCCTCCCAGAATTTTGTTTATGCTGATACGGCCGGAAATATTGGTTATTATCTCTCCGGCCGGATCCCGGTCAGGAAAAAAGAGACTGCCGTTTATCCCTATCCAGGCTGGCGTGAGGACAGTGACTGGACAGGATATTTAACTCCGGAAGAAAAGCCAAATATTTTTAATCCTGCTTCCGGCCTGATTGTAACGGCCAACAATAATATTATGACTGAGAATTATAACCATTACCTGGGCTTTGACTGGATATCGCCCGATAGAAAAAACAGAATAGAAGAGTTGCTTCAGGCTACTGACCAGAATTCACTTCAGACGCTGATGGCCATTCAAAATGATGTTTACTCCCGGCGGGCGGGCAGGCTCAAGCAGGTCTTAAATCAGGTTAAAATGACTGATCCGGCGGCTGAGGAAGCCAAGCAAATATTGATTCAGTGGTCAGGTGAAATTAAAGAGGGACTGGCCTCAGCCATCTATGAGGTTTTCTGGGGTAAGTTAGAAGAACTCACCTTCAGTGATGATTTCAGCTTTTATTACCGGGATCTGGCCAAATATTTTGAAGCCAGACAGGCCGGGCTGGAAAAAATTCTTGACCAGCCTGATTCAGCCTGGTTTGACCGGGCCGGGACGCCAGAAAAAGAAACCAGAGATCAGATACTGGAAAAAGCTATGCTTGAAGCTCTGGCGGAGTTAAAGAGAACCTTTGGTCAAAACCGGGAAAAGTGGGACTGGTCCAGTCTTCACCGCTTGAATTATCAGCATGTTCTCGGGCAGAAATGGTATCTTGGTTTTTTAAATGCCGGCCGCTACCCGATGATTGGGGACAGTAACACTATCCGGGCGAGTCTTAGCGGCCGCAGTTATAAAACAGTAGCCGGAGCTTCCTGTCGCCTGCTTATTGACCTGTCCGATTTTGATGCTTCTCTGTCGGTTCTGACTTCTGGAGAAAATGGCCATTTTCTGAGTCCTCATTATCAGGACCAGATTCCACTCTATCTGAATAGCCTGTATCACCCTCTTAGCTTTTCCGCCGGTGCAGTCAATGAAGTTAAAGAAAAAACGGTCAGGTTGCTGCCGAAGAAGAGTGCCGGGAAAAAATCCTGAGCCTCAAGGACTGACAAAAATTAAAGCTGAAGACGGAGCTAACGGACGAGCTCTACAGGTCAAAGAGGGGCCGTCGGCTGATAGTCAGGGGCGATTTCAGGAATTTATCCACAGCCAAAGAGGCCTGCTGGCAGGCGGCTGAGAGCGAATAGCCTTTGACCAGAAAGCAGAGGATAGCCGAAGACAAAAAACAGCCTGTTCCATGGACATTAACCGGGAGTTTTTGCTTGGGAATAACGGTAGTTTCCTGCCCATCATCGAGCAGATCAATAACCTGGTCCTGAAGATGACCCCCTTTAAGCAGGCAAGGTGCCTGAACCAGCTGGCTTATCTCCTTAGCGGCTTTTTCCATCTGTTTAATCTGATTAATCTTCCTTCCCAGAAGAAGCGAAGCTTCCTCCAGGTTGGGAGTGAAAAGGGTCATCCGGCCGGTTAACACTTTGAGATAGCTGGCCAGGTGGTTTTTATCAAGCAACCACCGGCCAGAAGAAGAACGGAAAACCGGATCAACCACCACTGGCCGGCCCCGATTATCAGCCAGGATGGTTTTTACCGCCGTCAGAACCCTGGGGCTACCTATCATCCCGATTTTCAAACCAGAGATTTTAAAATCCGTTTTAAGGCGGCGGTAGGTTTCAACTATTAGGCGGGGAGAAAGCGCTTTATAATCATAGACTTGATAGGAGTTCTGGATGGTCAGGGCAGTGGGGATAGCCAGCCCATAATAACCAAAGCGGCTAAAAACTTTGAGATCAAGGCTGAGCCCGGCCCCACTGGAGGGGTCAAACCCGGCAATTGTCAGCAAGACTTTCTTCACTTTGATATTTTAACCCAAATCACGGCCAGTTTTTAAATTTTAATTTCTGATTCTTGAAGGAAAGACCCTAACTTTTTTCTGTTCTGGATTATTTTTGGCCGGATTATATGTTAAACTTTTTTTATGAAGGCCAGGCTTCATGCTTATATTTCAGGCAGGGTTCAAGGTGTAGCTTTCCGCTTTTTCGCCCAGCATGAGGCCAGGGTGCTTGGACTTACCGGCTGGGTCAGTAATCTTTATGATGGACGGGTAGAAGTGGTGGCCGAAGGAGAAAGGGAGCAGCTGGAGCAGTTCCTGGCTGAATTAAAGAAAGGACCAAGGCTGGCCAGAGTAGAAAAGGTGGAAATCACCTGGGAAGAATTCCGGGACGAATTTTTAGAGTTCTCGGTTGAATTTTCAGGATATTAGTCTGGAAGAAGTTAAGGTTTCTTTTTTTCTGTCTGAATGAATTTCTGGCGGCAGGCTTCTGAACAAAAATAATAAGTCCGCCCCCCCTTGATTTCCTTCAAAGCTTCATCCTCAGGTATATAAGTATTGCACATCTCATCTTTAACCATCGTTTTGCTGCCGGGCTCAGCCCGTTTTTGATATTTCTGGGGACTGGTTTCTCCTCCCAGTTTTTGAAAAAACCTGACTATCCGGTAGATAATATAAAACAGAATGCCTATAAGGATGATACGGCCAAGCATTCTTAAAATTTATCCGATTGAGTCTGATCTGTCAAATAAGGGTTTCCCCTGGCGGATATTAAGAGCTGGCTTGCCTTAAAAAAGAATAGCCTGTATAGTGTGAAAAAGACGATATGATAACAGGGTTAGATGATTCTAAAGGTCTGTTCCGGCAGTCCTGAAGTTAAGGCAGGAGAGTTGAGCCTTGAGGCCTGTCATCTTTCCCCGGGCTGGACTGACCTGGAAAAAGTATGGCTCCTGAAAAAAAAATTTAAAAGGCAAGAGCCTGGCCAGGCGACAACTGCGACAACTGTGCAGGGGCTTGAGCCGGGTTGAATCCGGAATCAAGATTGATTTTAGGGAGGAGAAAAGATGAAACTTAAGGATTTTTATCAAAAGGCAGTAGCCACTGGCCTAAAAAATGACTTGAGGCCGCCTGAGGAGATTTCCAGGCTGCTACTGGCTGAACAAGAAAAATACAATAAGCTAAGTTCAGAAGACAGAGAGACTTTTGATCTGGACGGTCTTTTTAATCCTTATGCTGACAGCCGGATACTGACCGGGTCCCCGGAAGTAGAAGTTAAGCGCCTGCTGGCTGGAATTGATATGGAAGTAGGAGAGGTCCTTTTGGCTTATGTCTTAAATAAAGAGCAGTCAAAAAAGTTTGATCTGATTTTGGCTCACCATCCGGAAGGCCGGGCTCTGGCTCGGCTTTACCAGGTAATGGAACTTCAGGTTGATCTTTTTATTGAGGCAGGTGTTACTCCCAGCCTGGCCGAACAGTTAATGGAAAAAAGAATGGGGGAAGTCGAGAGAAGATTTTTGCCGCTCAATCATAACCGGACAGTGGATGTTGCCCGCCTGCTTAATCTGCCCATGATCTGCCTTCACACGGTAGCTGATAATTGTGTTACCAAATATCTGACCGACCTGTTCGAGCAGAAACGGCCGGCCAGGCTGGAAAACGTCCTGGCCATTTTAAAAGAAATTCCCGAGTACCGGAAATCGAGCCGCGAGTCTGTCCCTCCCCGGATACTTAATGGTTCAGAAAACAGCCGGGCTGGCCGGATTTATGTTGATATGACCGGGGGAACAGAAGGGCCGAAAGATATTTTTGATCAGCAGGTGGCGGCCGGTATCAGTACCTTAGTAGGTATGCATTTCAGTGAAGAAGCGCTGGAAAAATGCAAATCGGCTAAACTCAATGTAATTGTGGCCGGGCACATAGCTTCTGACACCCTGGGGCTTAACCTGCTGCTGGACCAGATTGAAAAGGAAGCGGGCGAAGAGCTGGAAGTAACCGGCGTCTCAGGCTTTGAGAGAATTAAACACCTTTGAGTTGTAGCTGGCTATATTCAGGATGAGGAGCCGGCCATCAGCTTGATTGATTAGCCAGGCTTAAGATCCAGCGGGCAAAAGCCTTAGCATCATCCAGGTCATTCTGGTCAGGATGATGCCTGGCGGTAACCGCCATCTCTGCCCAGAGTTCATGTTCTGGCGACCGGCTGAAGACCTCCATAGCCTGGGCTGAAACCTGGCCACGCGAAGTAAAAGTGCCTAAAATTCTGGTCTTCCCAACGAGGATTAAAGCCTGTTCCATAGCTTCTCTGGATAATCTGGTGCCTGGAATTGAGCCGTGGGTCATGAAGAGAGCAACTGAAAGCCCAGCCGGCAGGCGGCGAAGAAAAGTTTCTACCGGATAAGGAACACTATGAGAGTGGACAGGAAAACCGACAAATATCAGGTCATAATCTTCGATTGAGTCTATATCTTTTAGCTTTTTTAGTTCTTTGGGCTCAGGTAAAGCCTCATAAATTGCTTCGGCTACTTTTTTAGTATTTCCGGTCAGACTGTAATAGGCCACTAAAATATTCATCTTAACTTCTCCGGCTTAATTAAAATTATTATATCATTTTAGGCCTGAAGCCTTAAATCCTTCGGTGAGGTTCTTGATTTTTTTTCGCCCGGAATAAAGCTCAGAATATTCGCCAAGAATTAGCTGGTTTGGTTCTCAGCCCTCCGGGGAAAGGTCAGGCTAACTCTGGTTCCCTGCTCTGGCTGGCTTTCTATCCGGATGGAGCCTCCGTTTTCCTCAACAATTCTTTTACAGATAGCCAGACCGAGACCTGTCCCTTTTTCCTTGGTTGAAAAATAGGGCTCAAACAGATGCTCAGTCATTTCTGGTGGAATCCCGGTTCCGTTGTCCTTTATATCCAGCCTGACTGCCTCCGGCGAAGCTTCCAGGACAAAGTCAATCTGTCCTTTACCCTTGATAGCTTCAATTGAGTTAATTAACAGGTTACGGATGGCAATCTTTATCTTTTCCCGGTCGCCAAATAACGTAAAATCTTCACCAGACTTCTTAAAAGTAATAGTTATGCGCCCTTCCAGAGTGCTTTGATAAGGTTCAATTAATTCTTCGACCACCCCGGCCAGCTCAAATTTTTCACGGTGAGCCTCTGATTCCCGGGCCAGGGTCATAAATTCCTGGGCTATCCGCCTCAAGTTTTCGACCTCTGAAATTATATAAGAGATTGATTCGTGGAGAATGCGGTCAAAGTCTGGATGCTGGTCTTCATGAACTTTTAGAATGTGTTCAGCCGACAGCTGAATAGGAGTCAGAGGATTTTTTATCTCATGGGCGACTCTTCTGGCCATCTCGGTCCAGGCTACTTTCTGACTGAGCTCAGCCAGTTCCTTTTCATGTCCTTTCAAATTCTCGACCATGGTGTTAAAGCCGTCAATTAGACTCTTCAATTCATCCTGGGCCTGGTGATCAACTTTGACATCAAGATTGCCCAGGCCGACTTCCTGGGTAGCCCGGATGAGTCTATTAATTGGAACGATAATCATCTTTTTGATGGTAGTGGAAAAAAAGGCAATCAGGCCAATAAAAAATACTGAGGAAAAGATGAAAAATTCCAGCAGCTCGCTGGAAGCTTGAGAAATTTCCTGCTGTTCGAAAGGAAAGGGCAGGCTTAAGAGATAAACATGTTGTTGATAGTTAAAGGGAATGGTCAAAGTTTGATAAGAAAACTGGCCAAATGATTTACGGCTAACGACCAGAGGCTGGTGGCCATAGATAATCCGGCCATAGACTTCACCATCAATCAGCTCAGACAGGATACCCGTTTCAAAGAATTCGCGCCGGCTCGAAGCCAGAAATAATCCCTGGCGGTAGAGATTAACATCATTGTTCAGGGTAGAGCTGATCCAGAAAACCAGGTCTTCTGGCAGTTCAGCCGGCGGCTGTTCAGTTGTTTCCTGCAGGCTGGTAAAATCATAGAGAATACTGCGGGCAAAATAAGCCCGGCTGGTAGCTTCGGTGACGAAGCGGTCAGCGAATATTCTTTCGACCATAGCCTGAGTAAAAAAGATAAAGAAAAAGAGGGGAACCAGAGCTACCGTAAAAAAGGCCAGATAGACTCTGGCTGAAAAAGACCGGAAATCTGGACGCCATTCTTTTCTTCTGGCGGCCAAGGGCAAAATCAATAGGAAAGAGAAAATCAGGTAGAGAAAGAGAAGCTTGAGGAAGCCAGTGATCAGGCGGCGGTCTGATTCCGGTGGCTGATAAAAAGCACAGACCTGTCCGTTATCAAGGGTCAGGCAATAAGCCCGGTAGTTGCGCCCGTTGACCTTGAGAATTGTCCAAAAACCGGTCGGCTTCTTCATCAATTCTTGTCTGACTTCTGGCCCGAGAGAAAAAGCTGGCTGGGATTGGTTAAAAAGCGGTTGTCCTTCCTGGTCAAAAATAGCCAGGTAAACCGGGAAGTGCTGGAGAGAAGGAAGAGTGTTTAAGCGGAGCAACTCAAAGTAGGGATTAGCGGTATTGATAAAAGGCAGAAGAGTCGGGTCAAGGCTGACCCAGATAACCAGCCGGCCGGCGGTGCCTGAATCAGTGTTAAAGTCCTGGTAGCCAATTAAAAAATGCCGTTCCTGGCCTAGAATTTCCAGATCCTGTTCAGTGTAAACAGGCTCAAAAGAGGTCTCCAGGTCGTCTGTCTGCTCGGCAAAAACAGGCATGTTCAGGGAAAAAGACGATAATAATTTCCGCTCGGTTGACTGAAGATAAAGGCAGGAATTCCAGTTAAGCCTGGCCAGGAAAGTCTTGTTCCAGAGACTGCGGGCGAAATCCCGGTCGCCTGAATTGCGGAAGAAGGAATAGATATCGCGGCTCTCTCTTTGCAGCTCTAACAGTGATTGTTTTAAAGCCATTTCTGCCCAGGTTTTTTGAGAAGAAACCAGATGGACAAGAACATTTTCTGTTAGTTGCCGTGTCCTGGCTGCGGTCAAGTTGCGCACAGAAGCAAATTGGACAAGGGCTATCAAGACCAGACTCATAAGAACATAGCCAGTTCGCCTCTTGACTGAGGCCGGGATCAAAGCCAGCAACCAAAGAAAGATAAACTGCCAGATAAGTTTTAGTCCAGCCGGTTTAATAACCAGCCAGGCTATCAACTCGAAAATAAAAATTGCTACGAAACAGGTCAGTAAGCAAATCTTTCTGGCCGGGCTGCTCTGGAGGATCCTTTTTAGAATTAGCAGCGGTAAAAAGATAAAACTCAGAGCGGCCAGAAAGAGGCTTAAATAAATCAGAATGGAAGTTAAATTAAATTTATATTGCAACAGGTTAAAACTGGTGCAGCCGACCAGCTGCTTCAGGCTCCAGTTAAAGGCCTGGAAGCCCAGGACAAAAAGGACTAAAGCCATTACCACCAGCCAGAATTCATTTTTATTCTCAACTGGCTTTGGCGGCTGTAGCCAGGAAGCGAGCCTGGCTTCGGGTTTAAAGGATTTGAGGCTGATGACGGCCAGAAAGAAAATAAAAAGATAGGTCAGGAAAATATCACCGGGCGAGGCAGTTAAATTCTTAATCGTCCGGAAAGCTGCTTCCTGGGCAGAAAAGACAGGCCAGTTAGAAAAAGGCCTATAGCTAACCAGAAGCGCCAGCAAAGATCTTATGGCTATGATGGCCGCCGAACCAAGCAGCCAGTCAATGAGCCTCGAGGACCAAAGAGACCGGCCTCTTCCCTGGATAAGCCAGCCTAAAAAGAAAATCAGAGCCATGATCCCAAGAATTATGGCCAGAAGCCTGACGCCCTGATTTAGACTTAATTTTTGTCCTGCCAGCCGAAAAGAGTTTAAAGTTACCGTGGCTAAGATCTGGCCTTTTTCATTTCTCAATGGGAAGTAAAGTGTCCGGCTTTCCTGCTCTTCTCTTTGCTGGCTCAAGTAGCTATCCTGGTTTCTCTCAAAAAGCCGGTCCAGGGCCTCGGTCTCATGAGAATATTCCCAGAAATCAATGTCGGCCCCGGTCTGGCTGACTGCTTTTAGCCTCAAAGACTGACGCAAATAGGTTGACTGAAACTGGGGCTGAAAGGCCAGCAGCTCGAAGACAGCCAGATAGCCCTTTTGACCGGCAGGCTTTAGGCTGATCAAATAGGTCGAAGCCCGGTCCTGGACAACAAAGCTTCCGGCCAGAATTTGAGGTAAAGCTTTCGCCGCCTCCGGCAGCAGGGCTTTCAGGTTGGCCACATTTCCATACCAGATTTCAAGGTTTAATTGCTCATCTAAACTGGCTAACCCTTCCAGGGCAGGATTTAGACCGCGACTCTTGAAAAATTCAAACCTGGTCCAGGGATCTTCAGGCCAGGGATTAGCCGCCAGTTGAGTCTGTCTTTTTTGCAGGAGTTCAAGCAGGCCGGAAAAATCATTATGAATTTTTCGTCTGGCCTGGTTTAAATTCGCTATGGTGGTTTTCTCTGTGTTAGCTACTGGCTGTTTGAGCCAGAAGATGGAGACTGAGGCTAAAATAACTGACAGGAGAGCTGAGATTATGGCCAGGCGAAGCAAACGATGAGGGCGGCCTTTGGCCTCGACCGGCCAAACTCTGATCCCTGGCAGACGGATCATTTAGCGCCTTTCAGCCCTTATTTCTCTTATAACCAGCCTCGAGCTCCGGCTGGCCTGATTGAGATCTTCCGGCGACAGATAAAAATAAAGCCAGAACAGGTATTTGCGCCCACTATCCTTGTTGAGAAATGACCAGCGGGCCTGAATAATTACCCCCCGGCGGTCTGCTACGATTTGGTTAGCCGGATCAAGGAAGAACTCAACTGTTGCCGTGCGGGTCAGAATGTCTTTCAAAATGAGCTGGCTCTGGGCAGAGGAAAAACAGTCGGAAATCTGGATGGGTTCGGGTAAGGTAATCAAAGTCGGAGCCTCTGAAGAAATCAAGACAGGAAGCATCTCTGGATTATTCTGCAGAAAGCACCTTTCCAGTGAGACGTTAAACTGGGACAGAACAGCCAGAACAAAGCCAACGAGGCTGGTAATTACATAATTCACTTCAATCTGGCTTTTTTGAACTAAATTTTTATATGTTTAGTAGTAATTTATGCCTTAAAAAGTAAAGCCGGTAAGAGCTTATTGGGCTTTTTCCTCTGGTTTCTGTTCTTCCTGCATTGAACTTGTTTCGGCTTCGAGCTTCTTCTGGCGGATAGAATCTTTGATGCTGGAGATCCCGGCTACAATGGCTATTAAGCCGCCAAAAAATAGAATGGGTGGAATGAAGCCAAAGACCAGTTCATAAAACTCACGCCACCAGACGAAAATCACCAGGTAAAGTCCAGCGATCATGGCCACGATACCAAAAAAGATAGCAAGATACTTACCCATGAAGTTCCTCCCTTCTCTTAAACATTGGCCTATACTTTCAGTTGAAAGTCTATCAATTATTTTCATTCTGTTCAACAATTATTATTTTATATTGCTGGCCAGCCTGAGTTGGGACCCGCCGCAGTTTAAGGTTGAAAAGCCGGTTATCACTGTTTAAGATATGGCTAAGAACGGAATCAGACCATGAAAATTAAATTAGTTATTTTTGACCTGGACGGAACCATAGTTGAAAACAATTATGATTGGGCGGCCATCAGGCAGGAACTGGGAATTAAAAGCGGATCAATCCTGGCCTGCCTTGACAACCTGCCTGAACCGGAAAGATCACAAAAATATGCCCTTCTTGAAACCCACGAGCGTCGGCAGACAGAAGAAGCCAGGCTCAAACCTGGTGCCAGAGAATTTTTGGGCTGGTTAGTCAGCCACCAGATAATGACTGCTCTGGTTACCAATAATAACCGGCAAAATGCCGGATTTATCCTTAACCGTTTTGGATTGAAGTTTAATCTAATTCTTACCAGGGAAAGCGGGCTGTATAAGCCGAGCGGAGCTCCTCTGATCAGAGTCAGGGAGCAGCTAGGGGTAGCCGCTGAAGAAACTGTAGTGGTCGGCGATACGAGCTATGATCTTCTGGCTGCCCGGGAGGCCGGAATTGCCAGAATCTTTATTCTTAAAAGCTCCATGACTCCGGTCAATCTCACTGGGGTAACAGTTGTCTCTTCTTTTGAGGAAATAAGAACTCATCTTGAAGAAACCTAACCGGCCCGGCTCAGAACATTCTGAAGGCCAGATCCTGCCGGGAGCTTATCTGGACTCACCCTGATAGACAATTTTACCGCCAACAATGGTGTAAACCACCAGGGCGGTCAAAATATCTTTCGGCGGCCGGTTGAAAATATCCAGGCCGTAAACGGTCAGGTCAGCCAGTTTACCCGGCTCGAGAGTTCCTTTCAGGTTCTCTTCAAAAGAGGCATAAGCCGAGCCAGAAGTAAAACCCTCAATGGCTTCGGCCAGACTGAGTTTTTGCTCTGGAAACCAGCCTCCCCCCGGGAAATCACGCTCAATATTTTTCCTGGTGACGGCTGAATAAAGCCCACGGCGCGGATCAAGCGGCTCAACCGGCCAATCAGAGCCAAAAGCCAGTCTGGCCCCACTGTCTAATAAAGACTTCCAGGCATAGGCATATTTTGACCTTTCCCGGCCTATTCTTTGCTCACAGAAGCGCATATCAGTCGTGCAGTGAGTGGGCTGCATCGAGGCTATGACCCCCAGCTCTTTAAATCTTTTTATATCTTCCGGCTTGATCACCTGGGCGTGTTCGATCCGGTAGCGGAGGTTTTTCTGGCCATATTTTTTCTCGGCTTTTTCTACAGCGTTAAGAACCCAGTTAACGCCCTTATCGCCAATAGCATGAGTGCCCACCTGAAAACCATGAGCATAAGCCCGGTCAATTAATTCATAAAATTCTTGTTCCGAATACTGGGGCAGGCCTGATTGGCCGGGAGCGTCGGCGAAAGGTTCAAACATCAAAGCTGTGCCTGAACCAAGAGTCCCATCAATAAAGGTTTTGAGAAAGCCTATCTTTAAAAATTCATCACCCTGACCCTGTTTAAGACCAAGCTTCAGACATTGATCCATTTCTTCGACGGGCAGCCAGGCATAAATCCTCAAGGTCAGCTGGCCTTCTTTTTCTAACTTTTTATAGATTTCAAGCTCCTTTAAATCAGTCGAGGCGTGAACTCCGGTCAGGCCCAGCTGGCGGGCGTGATTCAGGGCTCTCAAGATATCTTCTTCAGGGGAAGACTTAATGGAAGGCTTAACCTTAACCAGATTCATAGCTGATTCTTTTAAAATGCCGGTTGGCTGGCCGCTGGCTTTATCCCGGACAATTTCTCCGCCAAAAGGATCAGGTGTCTTCCGGTCGATCCCTGACAGTTTCAGGGCTAAGCTGTTAAGCCAGACGGAATGGCCATCCACCCGCTCAATCACTACTGGATTTTGAGGCGAAACCGGGTCCAGGTCTGCCCGGTCTGGCCATTTCTGACCCGGGAAGAGAGTCTGGTCATAATCGCGGCCAAAAATTGGAGTGCCGGGAGGCAGCTCTTTGATTCTGGCGGTTATCATTTGCTGGACCTTCTCTATTGAATCTACGCCCCGGAAACTCAGCTCAATTAGTGATTGACCTCCTGAAGAGAAGTGAGTATGGGCATCAATTAAGCCTGGAATAGCTACTCCTTCCTTTAAGTCAATTACCTGAGTTTGGGGACCGATATATTTTTTTATCTCCTGCCTGCTGCCCGTGGCCAGAATTCTGTCACCACCTATGGCCAGGGCTTCAATAAATGGCCGGGAATTCAAACCTGTAAATATTTTTCCGGTTATGACCAGATCAGCTGCTTGACTCCCAGCCGGCTGATTTGAAAACACAACTCCAGCCAGAAAAGTAATCATGACCAGGGGAAGAAAGATTCCTTTGACAGCTTCTTTTAACGACATATGGCTTCTCCTTCCATAAATTGGTTTAATTATACTATTAGCCGTGATGGTTGTAATTAAGAGATTGATTAGCTATTGATTTTCTCTACCAGTTAGAGAAAAATAGGAAACAACATGGTCAATTTTCGGAAGGAAGAAAAACATGAAAGAAAACAAACTTTTATTACAGCCAGGGCCAACCCCAGTTGACAGCCGGATTCTGGAGGTTCTGGCCAGGCCAGTGGTATCACATCTTAGCCCCGAGATGGAAGAAGCCATGCGAGGGGCAGTAGAAAATATGAAAAAGATTGTGATGACCAGGGACGGGCTGCCTTTTATCCTGGCCGGGGCTGGGACTCTGGCCATGGAGATGGCTCTATTAAATGTCACGGCCGAATCCGACCGGTTGCTTATTATATCTCATGGCTTCTTTGGCCAGCGAATGGCAGAGCTGGCTGAGGCCTTTGACTTAAAGTACCGCCTGCTCCAGAGCCCGTGGGGGAAGGTGGTCATGGCCGGTGAACTCAAAAACGAGCTTAAAAGACACAAGTATGATGTTGTGGTCTGCACTCACGTGGATACCTCCACTGGCGGTTGCGCCCCGGTCCAGCTCTATTCTGAGGTCATAAAACAGGAAGTGCCTGAAGCTCTGCTGATCGTGGATGGGGTTTGCGCCACTGGAGGAATCAAAGAAAATCTTGATGGCTGGGGGATAGATGTCATTTTGACCGCTGCCCAGAAATGCTTTGGTGCTCCTCCCGGGCTGGCCATTGATATTTTTTCAAAAAGAGCCATAGAAAAAAGGAAAAAGCTGCCCAGGGTTAAAGCTTATTATGCCGACGTTTTGCGCTGGCTGCCTGTTATGGAAAATCCAAAAAAATATTTCTCCACGCCGGCCATTAATGAAATCAGAGCTTTTTATGAAGCTACCCGCCTGGTTCTCGAAGAAGGGCTGGAAAACCGTTTTGAGCGGCACGAACGCTATGCTTCAGCCATTAGAAGCGGTTTGATTTCACTCGGGTTTTCCATCTATACCGATGAAACCTGTCTGGCTCCGACCCTGTCGGTGGTCAAGTATCCAGAGGGAATTGATGATCAGGCTTTCAGACAAAAATTGGATGAACAGGGAGTAGTGGTGGCTGGCGGGCTGGGGCCGACAGCCGGGCAGATATTTCGTCTGGGCCATATGGGGAATCTTACCCGGGAAGACATTATTTTTGCTTTTGATGCTATTGAAAGAACGCTTCTCACTCTGGGTGGTGAGGTTTCTTTGGGCGACGGGGTAGAAACTGTCCGGTCGCTTCTGATAAGATAAACCGGCGGGACGGCACAGAAGTCCTGATTATCTGAATTTATTTGTAACACCACGAGGTCAAGCATGAAAAAGGGAGTGTATTTTATAAGGGCCAGCCGGGATGATGGCCCGGAACTTATCGCCCAAAAGGCCTTAGCCATTTACCGGGCTCTTGGTTTTAATGAAAAAATTGAAGCCGAAGACTTTGTCGCTCTTAAAATTCACTTTGGTGAGAACAAGAATACCGGTCATATAAAACCTCAATGGCTGGCCGGAATTATAGACGACGTTCTGAAGAGAAGTAATCGGGCCTTTTTATCTGACAGCAACACCCTTTATGTCGGCCGCCGGTCAAATTCGGTTGACCATATCCGTCTGGCCTGGGAACACGGCTTCAGGCCAGAAACCGTCAGGATTCCAGTTATCATTGCTGACGGGCTGGTCGGCCGGGAAAAAGTGGAACTTAAAGTTGGTGGGACTCAGGTTAAAAGCTCCCGCATTTCAAGTGCTTTTCTCAGTTCACAGGCCATGATCTGCTTGACTCACGTCACTGGGCATGTCCAGACGGGTGTCGGGGCAGCTATTAAAAACCTGGGGATGGGCTGTGCCTCGAGGGCCGGTAAGCTCGACCAGCATTCAGTCGTTCATCCCCGGGTTAGCGGCAAGCAATGCCGGAACTGCGGAGTCTGCCTTGATTATTGCCCGGCTGAGGCTGTCAAGCAGATCCAGAATCAGGTGGTTATTGATGACGAAAAATGTATCGGCTGTGGAGAATGCCTGGTTGTCTGCCGGTTTGGAGCCATTAAAATGAGATGGGATGAGGATTCCCGGCGGCTTCAGGAAAAAATGGCTGAATATGCTCTGTCGGTGAAGAATCATTTCCAGCCAAAAATTTGTTTTCTCAATTTTATCCTGCAGGTGACCAAGGACTGCGACTGCCTGGCCAGGAACCAGACAGGATTTGTCCCTGATGTCGGGATAGCCGGCTCATTTGATCCGGTGGCCATAGACCGGGCCTCGATTGATCTGGTTAACCAGGCAGCTGGCCTGGACGCTTTCAGGCAGGGTTATGACCTTGATTGGTCAATTCAGCTGGCTCATGGAGAAAAAATAGGACTTGGCTCCCAGGATTATAAACTGATTGAAATAGGCCAGAGCCAATGAAATTATAAATACCGGGGAAGAACAGTTCCAACCTGAAAAACCTGCCCCGGCCACCAGGGTTAAACCCGGCCCTGAGTTAGCCGGGAGAGCGTGGCCTCATATATGTCCAGATCAGAGTCAGTAAATAAAACAAATCTGATCCTTTTAACTTGAGTGAGCTTGGGCACCAGGTCGAGTACAGTCCTGATGGCAATATTGGTCGCCTTCTCAATCGGAAAACGGAAAAAGCCAGTGGAGATGGCCGGGAAGGCAATGGACTCAATCTGGTGTTCTTCAGCCAGCTTGAGAGCCTGCCGGTAACAACTGGCCAGAAGCTCCTCGGCTGGTTCATCCACTCCGTAAACAGGTCCAAGACAGTGGATGACATATTTATTGGACAGATTATGCCCGCCTGTAATGACGGCCTGTCCTGGTTCAATTGGAGCTAATGGCCGGCATTCTGCTTCGAGGCCAGGACCAGCTGCCTCATGGATAGCTCCGGCGGCACCTCCCCCTGGCCGCAGGTGGGCATTAGCCGGATTAACAATAGCCATAAAATCAGGCTGGTCAGCAATGTTACCTTTGATACATTCGACGGTTACTCCGGAAACCTCTTTTTGCATCTTTCCAGGCCCTCCTCCAAAATGACTGCGCTCGCGCTTCAAAAGTTACAGCCAGAATATAAATGTATCCATTCTAAAATTCAAGATAAATTTAAAAAGCGAGAGAGGCTATGCGGCCGGGGCCTGCAACTGGCCTGGATCACAGGTCAAGGTAAGCAAATTTAACAGCTTTTTAAGACTAAAGGCTTTATAGCTGACCTGATAAAAATGGTATATAATACCAAAAAAGTAAACCTGTGGTAAAAGATGCAGGTTAAAACCTGAAAAACAAAGGAGGGAAAAGTCATGGAGAACATAATTAACCAGAAGGAAAAGCGGATATTTTTGTTTCTGGCGGTGGTGGCCCTGTGGCTGCTTTTACCTGGAACCGGACAATCCCAGCCGGCCGGGCAGGTTCTGGAAGGGCTGAAGCTCTCCAGCCAGATTCTTGGCCAGGAGGTGAGATATACCATCTATCTTCCACCTGATTACGGGACTTCCAGCCGGCGCTATCCGGTAGTTTACCTTCTTCACGGTTACACAGATAATGACACCGCCTGGGTTCAATTCGGCCAGGTGAATCTGATTGTGGACAGGGCCGTGGCTGCCGGCGAACTTCCCCCGATGATTGTTGTCATGCCTGATGGGGGTGTTAGCTGGTACATCAACGACTACCAGGGTAAAGTCCGCTACGAAGATATGTTTTTTAAGGAATTGATACCCTATATTGATTCTAACTATCGCACCCGGGCGGCCAGAGAGTTCCGGGCGGTAGCCGGATTATCAATGGGCGGCTGGGGAACTCTAATTTATGCTTTGCGCCATCCTGAGATGTTCAGTGCTGCGGCTGCCTTCAGTCCGGCAGTCTGGACAGATGAAGAAATAATGGCCACCGATGACAAGACTTATGAGCAGATGTTTGCCAGGCTATATGGAACCGGGCTTAAAGGTAAAGACCGGCTGACCGCTCATTTTCAAAGCTATAATCCTCTCCAGCTGGTTAAAACTTTACCTGTTGATAAAATCAAAACGGTCAGGTTTTATTTAGACTGCGGGGACGATGATTTTCTTTATAAGGGCAATGCTACTCTTCATCTGGCCATGCGCGACCGGAAGATTCCTCATGAGGCCAGAATGAGAGATGGTGCCCATGACTGGCCTTACTGGCGAACGGGCATCCTTGATGGTTTAAAGTTCATCAGCCAGAGTTTTATTCGCTAACGGCCTTAATTTTAGAGCGATCTAACCTTTAAATTTCTCTGGTTTTCCCGGAGTTTAATAAAAAGCAAAATCTAAAAAGCCCAGCTGGTCAATTTTTATAAAATCTTTGCTTCTTCTGGTTCTAATCAGGTAAAATGGAATGAATTTTTGACTGGTTTAAAAAAGAGATGAAAAGAAAAAGTTTCAAACTGCCTCACACTCTGGTTCTGATTTACTGGCTGGTCATCTTAGTTTATCTTCTGGCTCTGATCTTACCATCAGGAGAGTTCCAGCGGACTGAGAAGACGGTTCAGGGCCAGGCCAGGCTGATGACTGTTCCTGGCACCTATCACCAGGTAGAAAAAAAATGGCTTGGACCGGAATGGCTATTGATTGCCCCAATTCGAGGCTTCGAGGATGCCTCTTTAATCATCATTCTCATTTTTATTTTCGGCGGGACTTTTGGCATCCTGACCAAATCAGGAGCAATCGATGCTGGTATTCATCGCTTAGCCGCGTTTTTTGGCCAGAAGCCCGGATTGAGAGTCATGGTTATCCCGGTCCTGATGCTAATCTTTTCTCTGGCTGGAAGCGTTTACGGGATGGCCGAAGAGTCAATTCCTTTTGTCCTGATTTTTATTCCATTTGCCCTGTCTCTTGGCTATGATTCCATAGTCGGAGTGGCTATTCCTTTTCTTGGTTCTGCGGTTGGCTTTGCTGCTGCTTTTTTCAATCCATTCACCGTCGGCATCGCCCAGGGACTGGCGGAGTTACCGCTTTACTCCGGGCTGGGCTACCGGCTTATCTTATGGTTAATCATGACGGCTGTAGCCATCGGTTTTGTCATGATTTATGCCGAGAAAATCAGGAAAAACCCATCTCTTAGCCCAGTTTATGAACTTGACCGGGGGCGTCTTGTCCAGCAGGATAATTCAACCCGGGAGCCAGAATGGGGGACAACCGGGAAAATGATTATCGCTACCCTGTTCGCTGGAATTGGCCTGTTGATTTATGGCATTCTGGCGCGGGGCTGGTATATGGAAGAAATTGCAGCCGTCTTTCTGGGCATCGGCCTGGTAGCCGGGTTGGTGGCCAGGATGAAGCCATCAGCGATTGCTCTTAATTTTCTGGATGGGGCTAAAGACATGATGAATGTTTCGCTCATCATTGCCTGTGGCCGGGCCATCCTCATTATATTAAGAGAAGCGGCGGTTCTTGATACTATGTTGCAGGGTGCGGCTAATGTCATTGCCGGTGTTCCGTCGGTTTTAACTGCCCAGGTAATATTCCTGGTTCAGGCTGTGATAAATTTCTTTGTTCATTCCGGTACTGCTCAGGCAGCCCTGACCATGCCCATTATCGCTCCACTGAGTGATCTGGTTGGCCTCACCCGGCAGACTTCAGTTCTGGCTTTTCAGCTGTGTGAAGTCATCAATCCAGTCCTGCCAACTTCGGCTGTTACCATGGGTGTCCTGGGCGTGGCTAAGATCCCCTGGGAAAAATGGGCCAGGTGGTTTCTCCCGCTGATGCTGATTCTTTCAGTCTTGAGCCTGCTGGCTTTAATCCCGCCAGTGCTGATCAAATGGGGCCCATTTTAAATCTTAGATCAGGCTCTCAATCCGTTCAGGGCAATGCTTTAGTCCCCACATCAATTTGACGCACAGGGTCTCCAGACTTTGTTCATGGCCTTCAATTGCTCCTGACTGCAAGGCCTTTCGGCCTACCTCATACAGGTGCATCAACGTTTGGCCATGAAGGCATTGCGAGGTAACAATGACTGGCAGGTTTCTTTCCTTAGCTTTCCGGAAAAAAGTTTCAAAGCCATAAGGAATGTTACCGGTTCCATAAGCCCTGATGATCATGCCTTTTATCTTCTGTTTATTGAGTAGAAATTCGAGGTCTTCCGGATCACAGCCCGGGCTCAAGGTATAAACAAAAATATCAGACTCAAAACCCGGCCAGATTTCAATTTCAGGTGGTTCCAGACTTCTTTTTTTCACCCAGTCTTTCATTTTAATTGCGATGGCAATTTCACCCGCATCTTCACTGTTAATACTCTGAAAGGCATCGAGCTTCGACTCGGAAGCTTTACTGGCCCTTGAGCCGAGAATTATTCTTTCATCAAAGACAATGAATACTCCTGAAATATCCATGATGGCTACCCGGAAAGCATTGGTCAGATTCCGGCGGGCGTCACTTTCGATTTTTTCACCTGGAATCTGGCTGCCGGTCAAAATAACTGGCTTGCCCAGGCCTTTAATGGCGACACTCAGAGCGGCAGCGGTATAGGCCATGGTGTCTGTTCCGTGAGTGATAACAAAGCCATCATAGTTTTGATATTTTTCTTTTATCTGGTAAAGGATCTTATCCCAGTCGGCCGGCCTGATATTGGTGCTGTCAATATTGGCAATAAATTCAATGTCATAGTCAGCAATGGAACTCAGCTTGGGCTCAACATTTTTGAGGATACTGATGGCTGAATCCTGGCTGTCCGGCACCGCCAGAGAGCCATCCCGTTTTTCTTCCATAACAATCGTCCCGCCGCAGAACAGGACCAGAACTTTTTTCCTATCTACCATTTTGCTCTCCTGAATACTGGCCATAATTAACTATTTTAACATTTTTTTAGCCTTTAAAGATTAGGACCCGGTCAGAAAAAGAGCCATCATAGTTGAATAAATAGACAATTTTGAATATTATCATCTCTTCTCCAGCTCTGACCAGAAGCTGTCTGGCTGAGCTGAAATTGAGACAACCGGATTAATGATATTAAAAAGGGCTGGTTTCGAGTCAGGGCTAAGAAGCCGGGCGGGCAGGTGAAAGCCAAAGGAAATATTAGATAGATGAACTCAGGCTTAAGTTTATCCGTAGATATAATGGAGGAGGTCATTATGAAATTTAAAACCAGATTATTTATTTCGCTCTGGCTGATCGGGCTTATCCTCTGGCCCTGGTCAGCTCTGGCTGATGAAGGCATGTGGATGCCTCACCAGATGAAAATGCTCAACCTTGAGCAGCTCGGCTTGAAAATGAATCCGGACAATCTTTACCGGCAGGATGGCACGGGTCTGATGAGTGCCGTCGTCAACTTAGGTGGGGGGACAGGAGAGTTCGTCAGCCAGGAGGGGTTAATTCTCACCAATCATCATGTGGCTTTCGGCGCGGTTCAAATGGCGGCCAGTAAAGAACATGATTATATTACTGACGGCTTTCTGGCCAGCACCCGGGCGGAAGAAATTCGGGCTCAGGGCTATACGGCCGATATTCTGCTCGGTTATGAAGAGGTGACAGCCCGGATTTTATCCAGGGTCAAACCAAAGATGACTCCACTTCAAAAGTATGAAGCTATCGAAAAAGCCATTAATCAAATTGTGACTGAAGCCGAGAAAAAGGGGCCGGATATCAGAGCCAGAGTTGCCTCCATGTATAGCGGCAATCAGTATTTTCTGTATCGTTTTAAAAGAATTAAGGATATCCGGGTGGTTTACGTTCCTCCTCTTGATCTGGGCAACTTCGGCGGGGAAGTGGACAACTGGATCTGGCCCCGGCATACCTGTGATTTTTCTTTCTTGCGGGCTTATGTTTCCAAAGACGGAGTTGGGACTGACTACAGTCCGGATAACGTTCCCTATCAGCCGAAGGTATTTTTGAAACTATCCCTGGCCGGCCTGCAGGAAGGAGACTTCACTTTTGTAATGGGTTATCCAGGCCGGACCTACCGCAACTATACGGCTGTTGAGATTGAGTTTGATTTAAATTCAATGGTTAAGCGCCTGGCAGAATTCAAAGATATTATTAACTTTATAGAAAAAGCCAGTCAGAGTGATAAGGAAACAGAAATTCGCTATGCCGGTATGCTCAAAGGCCTCTATAATTCCTTGAAAAATATGGAAGGCAAAGTCGAAGGTATGAAGAAAATTGATCTAATTGCAAAGAAAAAAGAACAGGAAAAGGAGTTTATGAGCTGGGTAAATCTCTCTCCTGAACGCCAGACAAAGTACGGGCAGGTTCTGGTCCAGATGGCTGATTTTATGAAGCGTTATGAAGGTTATGCCGCCAAGAACGAGTTACTGAGCAGTATTATAAGCCCTTATTTTGGCTCAACTGTTCTCTCTCAGGCTTACACCATTTACCGGACAGTTAATGAGCGGCAGAAACCCGATAAAGACCGTGAGTCTGCTTATCAGGATCGCAACTTCCCTTACATCAAGCAGCGAATTCAGCTGGCTGAACGGAGCTATGTCTTTGAGACCGACCGGGAATTTTTTAAGCATCAGCTGAAAAAAATGATGAGCCTGCCAGCCGAAAAAATCCCGGCTGCTTTCCGGCAGTTGATGGCTCAGGGCTCAGAAAAAGCTATAGACGATTATGTTGATCAGCTCTACCAGCGAACTCAACTTGGTTCGCCAGAAAAAAGGCTGGCCTTTCTCCAGCTTAAGCCAGCTGAACTGCTTAAGACCAATGATCCTTTTATCCTGCTGGCCGCTGACCTGGAAAAAGAGCTGAAGGTCGTGCGGGAGGAAAGCAAAGCCTGGAGTCAGGAAGAGCAGGACATTAAAAAGACTTATGAAGCAGCCCTGCTCGAGATGAAGGGCGGAAAACTGTCGCCTGACGCTAATAGCACTATCCGCTTTACCTATGGCCTGGTTGAAGGCTATAGTCCGCGAGATGCAGTCTTTTATAAGCCTATTACGACTCTTAAAGGAGTCATGGAAAAAGAGACCGGAGTCGAACCGTTCCGGGTTCCAGCTAAACTCAAAGAGCTTTACCGTCAGCGTGATTTTGGCCGTTTTGAGGATCCACTGTTTAAGGATGTGCCTGCTTGTTTTCTTAATACGACTAACGTCACCGGTGGTAATTCTGGCTCGCCCACTCTTAATGCTAAAGGCGAACAGGTCGGGATTATCTTTGATATGACCTATGAGAGCGTTATTGGTGATTATTACATTATTCCCGAATGGCAGCGGTCGATTAGTGTTGATATCAGATATGTTCTTTTCGTCACTGAAAAATTTTCAGGAGCAGCCAATGTCATGAAGGAACTGGGTTTTTAATTAAACCAGCCCGGCCGATTAAAATAGCCGGGAAAAATGCTATTATTTAAGCCTGAGGCCGGGGCTGGCTCCGGTCCCAGGCTTTTGTTTAAGTTCACCTCAAATAAGCGGAGATCGGTATTGCCATGCTGGCAGTTGAAGGTTTATCTAAAAGTTACGGCCCGCAGGTTTTGTTCGAAAAAATCAGCTTCCGTCTTAACCGGGGCGAAAGGGTAGGGGTAGTTGGCAAAAACGGCCACGGGAAATCAACCCTTTTCCGGTTGATTGCTGGCCTGGAAGAGCCCGATGAAGGCCGGATTATCATTCCCAGGAATTACCGGATCGGCTATTTAGAACAGGAACCTGATTTTCAAAAAACGACAGTTATCGAGGAAGCCAGTCGCAGCCTGCCTCAGGGCGGTGCGGACCAGCTCTGGCGGGTCGAAAAAGTCATGACTGGACTGGGCTTTGCCCCTGGTGAATTTGAACTGAATCCTTTTCAACTGTCCGGGGGCTACCAGGTCAGGCTTAACTTAGCCCGGCTTCTTCTAACCGATTATGATCTGCTCCTCCTGGATGAGCCTAATAATTACCTGGATATTACTTCCATTCGCTGGCTCGAAAAGTTTCTGCTTGACTGGCCGGGAGAATTGATGCTGATCACTCATGACCGCAGCTTTATGGACCGGATAGCCACTCATATCCTTGGTCTCCACCGCCATAAAGTCAGGAAAATCGAAGGCCAGACTGAAAAATACTATAACCAGATTGCCCAGGAAGAAGAAGTTTATGAGAAGACCAGAATAAATGATGAGAGAAAGCGCAAGGAGATGGAAATTTTCATCAACCGCTTCCGGGCCAAAGCCCGTTTAGCCGGTCTGGTCCAATCCCGTTTGAAATATATAGAAAAAATGGGAAAGCGGGAAAAGCTCGAAAAGATAAAGAATATGGAATTTGCTTTTCAGGCCAAGCCTTTCCACCATAAATATGCCTTGAGCCTCGACGGGGTAAGCTTTGCCTATACTGCGGATAAGCCTCTCATTGACAGGTTGAGTTTCCAGGTCAAAGGCCATGACCGGGTAATGGTCATCGGGCGGAACGGACGGGGCAAAACCACCTTGCTCAAGGTCATGGCTGGTTACCTTGAACCACAGGCCGGAAGCCTGACTTATTCCAAATCGGTGGCAGTCGGCTATTATGAGCAGAGCTATGCCGAAGAAATGAATAATGAAAACACCGTTCTGGAAGAAATAGCGCTGGCCAATCCCCAGCTGGAACCAGCCCGCATCCGTCAGATTGCTGGCACTCTGATGTTTGAAGGAGATGAAGCCTTAAAGCCGATTAAGGTTCTATCGGGTGGGGAAAAAAGCCGGGTTTTACTGGGGAAAATACTGGCCAAACCCGTTAATTTACTTTTGCTCGATGAGCCGACCAATCATCTTGATCTGGAATCAAGTGATGCCTTACTGGCTGCTCTGGATAACTTCGACGGAGCGGTAGTCATGGTTACCCATAACGAAATGTTCCTGCGAGCTCTGGCTGAACGCTTAGTTGTTTTTCAGGACAATAAAATAGAAGTCTTTGAAGGTGATTATGAAAGTTTCCTGGAAAAAATTGGCTGGAGCGAAGAAAGGCTGGAGAGGGAAGCCAGAACCAGACTGCCGGAAAAAAGCTTTGAGTCTGGTTCAGAATCTGACCGGCACTTCGGCCAGCCGGCTGATGAGGCGGTTAACCAGGCAGCTGCTCCGGCTGAGGCTCCCTTCCGGTTTAAACTTTCCCCGCGTGAATTGAGAAAGCTCAGGTCGGAAGTGATTGTAGAAAAATCACGCAGCCTTAAACCGCTGGAGGAAAGAGTCCAACAACTTGAAAACAACATCGAAGAAACAGAAGAAAGGATTAGCCAGCTAACCCAGAAGATCATTGAAGCTTCAGTTGATGGCCTTGGCCAGGAAGTGGTCCGCCTGTCCCGTGAGCTTGACCTCCATCGCCATAGCCTCGAGTCCCTATATGAAGAATATACTCAGGTTTATCAGGAATATGAGGACAAAAGGCAAGTATTTGAAAGAAGGCTGGAGGAACTCGATAAGATTTCATCCTGAGGCTCTTAGCCCTGCCTTGGCCAGAATTAAAATTCTTCCTTTTCTTTTCCGGCAAGTCAGGTATAATATTAGCTTATTGAATAATCCCTGATGCAGAAAGTTGGATTTCTGCCCAGAACTATCTGAATTTTGCCGGTCGGAAGCCAGGAAGGAAGGACCGCAATAGCTGAGCATGAAACCTGAGTCAAAGAGAAATTTAAAGAAAGTTCAGCCGGGAAGCAATCAATCTTTTTTTCGTAAGAAGCCTTTTTCTTTTTTCAAGGACCAACATCTCTTGAGCTCTCTTAATTTGACTATCTGGCTCTTGTTGTTAGTTTTTTGTTTTTTTGCCTTTCCAGCCTGCCGGTCTCATTCAGTTTCGTCTGAGATTGTCGTCGCTGGCTCGACCAGCATCCAGCCTTTTGCTGATGAATGGGCCGAGCTGTTTATGAGTAAAAATAATAAGGTCAACATCAATGTCCAGGGTGGCGGTTCAAGTGCCGGCATCATGGCGGTCAAAGAAGGCAGTGCTAATATCGGCATGTCCTCTCGCGAACTCAAAGAGGATGAAAGAGATCTCAAGGAGATAATAATAGCTTACGATGGCCTGGCTATCATTGTTCATCCCGCTAACCCGGTTAACAGTCTGGCCATTGATCAGGTCCAAAGCATATTTGCCGGGGAAATTACCAGCTGGAAAATGCTCAATGGCCTGGATCAAAACATAACGGTGGTGGTCAGGGAGGAAGGTTCTGGCACCAGGGGAGCTTTTCAGGAAATGGTCATGGGACCGAGGCGGATCAGCAAAAAAGCCATTGTTGAAGATTCCAATGGGGTGGTCAGGGAAATCGTCAGCCGTGATGAGAACTCTATTGGTTTTATTTCTCTTGGCCTGGTTAATGACCAGGTAAAACCGGTTGCTCTGGACGGGGTCAAGCCAACGGAAGAGGCCATTGTCCATAATAACTACCGGCTTCGGCGGCCCTTTTTGTTTTTAAGCCGGCAAGAACCGCAGGGGCTGGCTAAGGAATTCATCGACTTTGTCCTGTCAGCAGAAATTCAGTCGAGGCTGCCGCAGGAGGGACTTATTCCTGCCCAAAAAATCACCGGTGATCGACGGTTTTAGTCCGGAGGAGACGAAATAATGGCCAGACATAAGAGCGGTGGGGACAGGCTGATCAGACTCAGCCTCCTGCTGGTTGCTCTTTCCGCCATTTCAGTTCTGGCCATCATTACTATTTTTATTTTTGAACAGGGCTTGCCCATTATGGCCAAATATGGCCTTAAAAATTTTCTTCTTGGCCAGGATTGGTTTCCATCAGAACAAAGCTTCGGTTTGCTGCCCATGATCGTTGGCTCGCTGCTGGTCACCTTAGGGGCTCTGGTCATCGGTGTTCCTCTGGGCCTGGCCAGTGCTATTTTCTTGACTGAGTTTTCTAATCGCCGGCTTTCAGGTTTCTTAAAACCGGTAATCGAGCTCCTGGCCGGTATTCCTTCGGTAGTTTATGGCTTTCTCGGCCTGATGTTTCTTGTCCCATTTATCAGGAAAAATTTTGGTGGTCCAGGCTTATCAGTTCTGGCCGCTTCTATCATTCTTGGTATCATGATTCTGCCGACTATCATCAGTATCGCCATCGATGCCATCAGGGCTGTCCCTGATTCTTACCGTGAAGGTTCAATCGCTCTGGGAGCTACCAGGTGGCAAACAGTCAGGATGGTCGTTTTGCCGGCAGCCCGTTCAGGACTGGTAGCGGGCATTATTCTGGGTATGGGCCGGGCCATAGGGGAAACTATGGCGGTCATTATGGTGGCGGGCAATGCCGCTGATCTGCCGGGCTCTTTACTGGCTCCGGTCCGGACCTTGACTTCCAATATTGCCCTGGAAATGGCCTATGCCAGCGGCGAACACCGTCAGGCCCTGTTTGCTACTGGCGTTATTCTTTTTGTAATTATTATGATTTTGAATTTTCTGGCTAACCTGGCCGCCAGGAAACAATTCAGGAAATAGCTGAGAAAAAAGTGAAGGAAAAATTCAGGCTACAACCCAGAGCCGAACAAAAGATAGTCCAGGTTTTTCTATATTTTCTGACCTCTGTAGCTGTTCTGGTTTTGTTCTTCATTCTGGCCGTTATTTTAAAAAACGGGCTGCCCCAGCTCAGTCTGGAATTCCTGACTAAAAACCCGGCTCATATGGGACGGGAGGGCGGAATCTTTTCGACCGTGGTAGCTACCATTTATCTGACTTTTATTGCTCTGCTGGTAGCTACGCCCCTGGGTGTAGGAACAGCCATCTATCTCACCGAATATACCTTTGAGGGGACGGTTACCAGGATCATCCGGTTCGGAGCCGAATGCCTGGCAGGTATCCCTTCGATTATCTTTGGCCTGTTTGGCTTTATTCTGTTTGTCAACAAGCTAAAATTTGGCTGGTCAATTTTAAGCGGGGGATTGACTCTGGCTTTTATGGTTTTACCGACTATCATCAGAACCAGTGAAGAAGCTATCAAGAGTGTCCCGGCCGCCTATCGCCTGGTTAGCTATTCCCTGGGGAGCACCAGGTGGCAAACAGTAACCAAAGTGGTTTTGCCCTCTGCGGCTCCTGGCATTGTCACCGGTGTCATTTTGAGCATCGGGCGCAGCATCGGAGAGACAGCAGCTGTTATTTTTACGGCTGGCAGCGCCCTTCATCTGCCTTCCTCTATTTTTTCATCGGCCAGGACCATGTCAGTCCATTTTTATATTCTGGCCAGGGAAGGTATTTCTATGCCTAAAGCTTATGGCACAGCGGCCGTCCTGGTTATAGCTATTCTGCTGATTAATATCATCACTTATTATTTGATGGGCAAATATATCGGCCGGTCTTCACGGTCATAAACAGGAATGAAAATGGTTTTAGATAAACAGGAAAGGCGAGCGGGCAGGCAATGAAAGACAGGGCAATTCAGGTCGTGAAATTTAGCCATTATTATGGCCAGCAGCCGAGCTTGAAGAACCTCAACCTTGATATCTACCGGAAAGAAATTTTGAGCATCATCGGGCCGGCCAGGAGCGGTAAATCAACTTTTTTGACCTGTCTTAACCGGCTGGTTGATCTGGTGCCAGCGTCAAGAGTTGAGGGTAAGATCTTTATTGACGGCCAGGATATTTATCAGCCCGAGGTGGAAGTGGCTGCCCTGCGCCGCCAGCTGGGGATGGTTTTTGCGACGCCGGTTCCTTTGCCCATGAGCATTTATGATAATCTGGTCTTTGGACCGAAGCTTCAGGGCCAAACTAACCGGCAGGAACTTGACCATCTGGTTGAGGACTGCTTAGAAAAAGCTGGATTATGGGCCGAGGTCAAGGACCGGCTTAAGACCAGCGCCCTGAAGCTCTCAGGCGGGCAGCAGCAGCGGCTGTGTCTGGCCCGTGTCCTGGCTCTTAAGCCCGAATATATCCTGCTGGATGAACCAACCTCCGGTCTGGATCCTATTTCCACCATGAAAATAGAAGACACGCTGAGGCTGCTTAAAGACGAATATACAATTATTCTGGTGACCAACAATACCAAACAGGCGGCCCGGGTGGCCGAGCGGACAGCTTTTTTCCTGATGGGCGAACTGGTCGAAGTGAATGATACTGAAATTGTTTTTACCAGGCCAGCTGATAAGAGAACAGAAAGCTATATTGAAGGGAAATTTGGTTGAAGCCTGAATTTAAGTAAAAATTAATAAAGGATTAAAATCAGATTAACAGCCGGGAGATAAAAAGATAGAGGTCAGGGATCTCAGACAGTGACCGGAAAAATGGAAGTTTAAAGGCTGAAGGATAATAAAAGAGATGGCAGAAATAACCAGCCGCAAAAATATTATCGAGGTTAAGTCGCTATCCGTTTTTTACGGTCAATTTCAGGCTTTAAAGAGCGTCCAGCTTGAACTTCAAGCCAGGAAGATCACCGCTCTGATTGGCCCCTCTGGCTGCGGCAAATCAACTTTTCTCCGGACTCTAAACCGGATGAACGACTTAATTGAAGGAGCCAGAACTGAAGGTCAGGTGGTTTTTGACGGGAAAAATATCTATGATCCAGAGACCGACTTGCTTGAGCTGAGAAGACGGATTGGGATGGTTTTCCAGCGGCCTAACCCTTTTCCTCTTAGTATCTTTGATAATGTTGTTTATGGCCTCAGGGTCCATGGGCAGAACGACCGGAGATACATGGAAGAAAGGCTTTTTCGCAGCCTCCAGGCCGTCAATCTCTGGGAAGAGCTTAAGGACAGGCTGGAGGCTGACGCCCTTTGCCTGACTGGCGAGCAGCAGCAGCGGCTGTGCATTGCTCGCGTCCTGGCGGTCGGGCCGGAGGTGATTTTAATGGATGAGCCGTGTTCGGCTCTCGATCCGACGGCTACCGCCCGAATTGAGGATTTAATGTATCAACTGAAGGAAAAATATACTATAATCATCGTCACTCATAACATGCAACAGGCAGCCCGGGTCTCTGATAATACCGGTTATTTTTTACTGGGCGAGCTGGTGGAATTTGGCCAGACCAATCAGATTTTTACCAGCCCGAGAGATGCCCGGACTGAAGATTATATAACCGGCCGCTTTGGTTAAATAAGAGGCTGGCCGGTTAGAAACAGCCAAAGGAGAAATCTATGACCAGATATTTTGACGAAGAATTGCTGGAACTTAATAAAAAAATTCTGGAGATGAGTGCTGTGGTTGAAAACTCTATCGGCTTATCTGTTCGGGCCCTGAGGGAATTAAGCCGGGAAAAGGCTGAAGCAATCGTTAAAGATGATGACCGGATTGACGCCATGGAGCTCGAGATTGAGGAAAAATGTCTGAATTTAATTGCTCTTTATCAGCCGGCGGCAGCTGACCTGCGCTTTGTAGTCATGTCAATGAAAATAACGACTGACCTGGAGAGAATTGCTGATCTGGCTGTCGATATTTCCCAGCGGGTTCTGGAATTAGCTGACCAGCCGCTGCTTAAACCTTTAATTGATATTCCCAAGCTGGCTACTCTGGCTCAAAACATGGTCCGGGACGTCATTAATTCGTTTATCAATAAAGATACGGAACTGGCCAGATCGGTTATTTTGAGGGATAATGAAGCTGATGAACTGAGGAATCTTGTTCAGTCAGAATTAATCAACGATTATATGAAAAAGGATGCAACCACAGTTCCCCGGGCGATTCCTCTTTTACTGGTGGCCAGGCATTTAGAGCGAATCTGCGATCACGCTACCAACATTGCTGAAGATGTGATCTATATGGTTAAGGGCGAAGTGGTCAAACACCGGCCGGAAAGTCTAAGGTGACCCGGTCTGATTAAGTCTGCTTTTGATCTAAATCCGGGAAAAACAAAAAAATGGCCAAGTTGAGAAGCCTTCGATTTCACCTATTGTTCCTGGCGTTGCTCTGGGCTCTGTTTACCCCCTTGATTACTCCCAGTCAGGAAAAGACCGGCCAGGTGGTTAAGGTTGAAAAGCCAGCTTATAACCTGACAGTCAATGCCGTGACCCTGGCGGTGACTGTCCAGGATAAACGTGGCCATTATGTCAATGACCTGCAAGAAAAAGACTTTATTATCTATGAAAATGGTGAAAGAAAAACCATTACCTATTTTGAGCATAATCAGGCTGCGCCTCTGAGTCTGACGGTCCTGCTTGATGTCAGCGGCAGCCTGGCCCTGGAAAACAAGTTTGAAGAAGCCAGACAGGCTTTGCGCATCATGGCTGAGAAGGTCCTGGCTCCAGTGGATGAACTGGCTCTGTTAGTCTTTGCTGATGGACAGGTAGAGGTAGCGGCCAGCCACTCGACCGACAGAATGGCTTTCCTGGCTGCTCTTGATAAAGAAAAGGCTTATGGTAAAACAGCTCTAAACGATGCGGTGGCTGTTTCCCCTCAATTTGCAGTCAGGGCTAAAAACGAGAAAAGAGCCCTGCTTCTTATCACTGATGGACTGGAAAATGACAGTCAGGCTTCAGCCCAGCAGGCTCTGGATATCGCCCGCCGGGTGGATGTGCCAATTTATGTTATCGGCTATAAAATACCGAAAGCTGAAGAAATCCTGGCCAGGCACAGGAAATCGGCGGGCCAGACGCCGGCTGGTATAGTCCAGACTCTCGATCTTTTCGCCTCGGCTACTGGCGGCCAGGCCTTTTTCCTGAATAATATGGAAGAACTGCTGGCTTCAATTTATGAAATAAAAAGAGAGCAGAGTCATCAGTATATAATTGGTTATACTTCTTACCGTAACGATGACCGCTACCGCCGGATCCTGGTGACAACGGTCAGAGGACATTACCGGCTAAGGACCAGGCAGGGATACTGAGCTGACAGTCGTTCCGCAATTTATTAATTTAAGCTGAAGAGTGTCCGCTTTTTGATTATAATAAAAAAAGCAAGAGAAACATTTTAAGCTTAAATCCGAAAGAAAGGAGATAAGAATGAAAAAAAGTATTACCTGGTTAGGACTTTTGCTGGTGGCCATCTTTCTTCTCGGCCCGGCTTGTGCCAGCAAAAAATATGTCAATACCGAAGTCTCGTCAGTCGATCAAAAAGTGGCCAGCATCTCAACCGAAGTTGAAGAAACCCAGAAAAGAATACAGGAACATGATCAAAAACTGGAAACAATTGGAGAGCTGATTAACAAACAGGAAGGTCAGATCAAGCAGGTTGACGGCAAGATTGAAGAAGTCAAAACGATGATCAATGGTAACCTGGTCATGAAGGCTACCCTCAGCAACAATGAGGCCAAATTTGCCTTTAACAGTGCTGAGCTCAGTCAGGAAGCTAAAGCCGCTCTTGACCGCTTTGTCCAGAGGCTGATTGAAGAAAATAAGGGTGTATATATTGAAATTCAAGGTCATACTGATAATGTCGGTTCTGAAGAGGTAAACCTGGCTCTTGGCAAGAAAAGAGCCGAAGGGGTAATGATGTATCTTTATAAGACCTATCACATTCCGCTTTACCGGATGTCAGTTGTTAGCCTGGGCAGTTCGGTGCCAGTAGCTGATAATTCGACGCGGGACGGACGGGCTCAAAATAGAAGGGTCGAAATTCTCGTTTATGAATGAAAACAGGGGACACAATCTATATTTCCTATTTTTGGCCACTGCTTCTTAAGAAAAGTTAATTAAATAATTTAAAAAGGGGTAGTTTAATTACCCGGATCTTTGGTTATTTCCAGCGGAAAGGATGCTGGCGGTGGAAATCCGGCAGGAGGTGTTCTTCTGACTGGAAAGGTTCTGGCTGAAGAAAGAGGTAACTGAAGTTGTAGCCTCTGGCCCGGGTCATAATTTTCTGGTATTCCAGACTGGTAATCTCCCGCTGAAGTTCGGCCGGAGCCTTAAAGCAGGGGTGGTACTGACTCATTAAACTCAGCCCAATCGAGGCCGAGAGGTGGTGCGCAAGCCAGTCAACAACCTGGATGGAGTCGTCTGAATTTCCGGGAAGAACCAGATGACGGATGATCAAACCCCGGGTAGCCACCTCTTCATTATTGAGAATTAGTTCAGGCTGCTGGCAGTACATCTCTTGAATTGCCAGGCGGGCCTGTTCAAAATAATCAGGGGCAGCTGAATATTTTTTTGATAATTCCGGAGATACATATTTCAGATCCGGCAAGTAAATATCAATAATTCCCCGCAGCTCTTCAATCACTTCAATTGAGTCATAACCGTTGGAATTATAGACGACAGGCAGGGTTAAACCCTGGCCATAAGCAATTTTTAGGGCTCGAAGAACGGGCAGGATAACATGGGTCGGGGAGACAAGATTGATATTGAGAGCACCCTGAGCCTGAAGATTGAGCAGGCAGGCGGCCAGTTGTTGATCACTGACCAGCTCACCCTCATTAAGCCAGCTCAACTGATAATTCTGGCAGAAAAGGCATTTCAGGTTACAGCCGGCAAAAAAAATGGTGCCTGAACCACCGGCTTTCTCCGGTCCACCCTGGCCGCTGAGCACTGGCTCCTCGCCAAAATGAAGCAAGCTGACTGAGACCCGGGCCTGATCGCCCGTCTGGCAGATTCCGGTCTGACCGCCCAACCGGTTAACTTGGCATTGACGGGGGCAGAGACGGCAGTTTGAAGCCAGAGGGGAGAGCCTCCGTAGCGCCCGTTCGATGGCCTCTAATTTTCTTTCCTTGAAAAATATATTATCGGTCATGGTTAAGACTAAGTCCGGGAAAGCCCGCGATTAACAGACTTAAAAACATTATCTATCCAAATTATAGCAGAGTCCCGGCCTGTTTAAGAGGGTGGCTGCTGTAAACAGTTATCCGGACTGAGGCCAAAGTCTATCTCCAGGAAAAGGCCGGCAGGTGAACCGGTCTTCTTGTCACTTGCAGCGAAAATGTGTATAGTTAATCATAATTGCGGCCAGACTAAAGGCTGCAAGTTAAAATCAAACCGCGGACAGACAGAAAGTTGATAGATTTTTTGACTAAATTATTTGATATCCTCATTCATGTTGATCGCTATATTGGCCAGCTTGTCGATCAATTCGGGCTGTGGACTTATCTTCTGATCTTTTTTGTCATCTTTGCCGAAACAGGCTTTGTGGTCACGCCATTTTTCCCCGGTGATTCCCTGTTGTTTGCGGCCGGGGCGGTGGCGGCTATCGGGGACCTCAATCTTCTGAGCCTGTTTTTGTCGCTCAGCCTGGCTGCTTTTCTGGGAAACATAAGTAACTACTGGATTGGTTATAAGGTCGGCCCTGAAATCTTTAAAAAAGAAAAGAGCCGTTTTCTCAACAAAAATTATCTTGACCGGACCCACGAATTTTATGAAAAGCATGGCTCCATTACCATTGTCATTGCCCGCTTTATGCCTTTTATCCGGACTTTTGCTCCCTTTGTGGCCGGGATTGGAAAAATGACCTACTTTAAATTTTTAGTTTACAGCCTGGTCGGCAGCCTTCTGTGGGTTTCACTGTTTTTATTCGGCGGCTATTATTTTGGCAATATATCTGTGGTCAAAGAAAACTTTTCACTGGTTATCATTGCTATCATCATCATTTCTTTAATTCCGGCAGCGGTTGGCTTTATTCATAGCCGGAAAAACAAAAACATGTCGCCGGCCAAAGATCCGGACGACACCAGTAATTAAGAGTTGAGGCTTGAGAGCCGGGCTGACTATTCAGGCTGGATATTTATCAAGCTGGAGAAAAGCTGGCTATTGAGGGCCGGGTAAGCGGTCCGGTCTATGTGCAGGGGAGTAACCGACACCCAGCCTTGATCAACTAAATGAACATCCGAGTTTCTCGGCCCAACAGCTTTTGGATGACCGACTCCAATCCAGAAGTAGTCTTTCCCCCGGGGGTCTTTTTTTTTGATCAGCTCAGGGGCATAACGCCTCTCGCCCAGCCGGGAGATTTTCAAGCCCTTGACAGGAAAAGGGGGAATATTAATGTTGAGATAGACCTTAGGGGGGAGCTTTGTCCTCTGGAGAGCCTCGATGATTTTTCTAACCAGCTGAGCTGCTTTCTCAAAATCATATTGTCTCCCATTCGGACTGACCAGCGACACAGCCAGGGAAGGGATACCCATAAAAGTCCCCTGGAGAGCAGCTGCCACCGTTCCTGAGTAAGAGACATCCTGACAACCAAGATTGGCTCCCAGGTTCAAGCCCGAAATTAAATAATCTGGCTTCTGAGGCAGGACATACTTCAGAGCTATATAGACACAATCGGCCGGTGTCCCGTCGACAGCAAAAACATTTGTTCCTGTTTTCTCCGCCCGTAATGGATGCCGCAGGGTCAAGGCTAAAGATATGGAACTTCTTTCCCGGTCAGGAGCAACAATATAGACCCGGGCATAGGGTCTCAGCGCTTCAGCCAGAGCGGTAAGGCCGGGAGAACGAAAGCCATCATCGTTAGTCAGGAGAATTAACTTTTTTTTGGCGGCTGCTAAGCCTGAAACTTTAGCCATTTTGTTCCGGTTTTCTTAGATGGAAAATCGGGACGAGCGGATTCGAACCGCTGACCCCATGCACCCCAAGCATGTGCGCTACCAGGCTGCGCCACGTCCCGATGTTCTAAAAAGTGAAAGTTACTTTAACCCTTTTTTTGTTTTTTTTCAAGAGCCTGTAAAAGGCCCATTAATTCTTCTTTGATCTGGCTGATGGCGGCCAGCATCTTTTCTGGCGGAACCCGGTCTGTTTTCAAGCCAAATTCTTCTTCAATTTTCCTTTTTATTCCGGCATTGGTCAGAGTGTTTTCTTCCAGCAGTTCCTTAATCCTGGAAATAATCAAGACATCTTTTTGACGGTAAATCAGCTGACCGCTGGCTGTCTGACCCGCGAAAAAAACCGGAAACTCATTTTCCCACGATTGCAAGGTGTCCGGGCTGATCTTTAACAACCGGCAGACTTCAGCGGCTGAAAAAACCAGCTTTTTGTTTATAGCCTTATTTATGTCTGGCGTCTTTGGATTTTGACTCATGAGCTAACTTCATCAAGACTCTAACATTTAAGTTCTGAGCCGTCAAGAACAGCCAGAAAAGCGGCCTTCTTCATTTTTTCTTAGGGATAGAGAATCTCTCTCCGGGCAACAAAACATGCATGATCATTCCCCGCAGGCCGATCGCCCGCCCCGCGCCGGAGGTAATCTGAGCCTTAGTGGCATCATAGATAATGACGTTTTTATGGCCGATAACATCAAAGGTCTGGTCAGGATTGACGATAATGGCTGTTTCTTCATCAATCCCTATCCCCAGCAGCTCGGGATGGGCGGCAATGACACTGATCAGGCGGTTATGACGCTGGCGGGTAGCAAAGTGCTGATCGATGACAGCTGTCTTGATGAAACCCAAGCCGCGGGCCAGAATAACATTGCCGGCTTCAATTGTCTCGAATTCATGGCCCTCTTCCGGTTTTCTGGCTTCATCACCGGTAATCATCAGTTCGCTCATAATTGCTGCCCCAGCACTTGTTCCGCCAATGACTGCTCCTTGCTGATACAGATCTCGGATCATCTGGTGGACCGGGGTGTCGAGAATAGCCTCGGTAATTCTCGATTGGTCTCCACCGGAGAAAAAAACTCCGCCACTTCCAGCCAGCTCTCTGGCCTTAGCGTAGTCTTCGGCCTCTTTCCTGGTAAAATTATAAAAGACAACATCTTTTACTTCTAAATTCTTAAATTCTTCTACCAGAGCGCGGCCGGTTTCTTCCGGTGTTGAGCTGGCCATGGGCAGGACGATTATCCGGCCATTTCCGGCTTTTAAAGCCAGATCAACAAACTTCTTCATCATGTCTTCAGAACGATCGCCGCCACCGATGATAAACAAATGGCCCTTTGGCCGCCCCTGAGCGAAACTGGAGACTGGTGCCGATAAAAAAGCAGCCATCCCCAGGGCCAGAATCAAAAGAGTGGAATAGAAGCGAGTTTTTCCCTTAACAATTATCATTTTTCATTTCTCCTCCGCTCATTTTAACTGATTTATGATTTTATGACAAAAAGTTTTCGGCGGCTTTACATTAGATGAGGGCTGACCGATAATAAAATCAGGTCGTAAAAGTAGAAAGTCCGGTATAAATCAGATTTAAGGTTAAGTGCCAGGAAGAGGACCTGGATGGCCAGAAAAGACAATCAAAATAAAAAAAATCAGGCAAGCGAGCCAAGCCACGTTCCTTTAGCCGAGAGAATGAGGCCCCAGGCCTTTGACCGGTTTTACGGGCAGGAGCATCTGCTTGGCCCGGGCCGGATTTTAACCGAACTAATTGAATCAGGCCAGCTGGTCTCAATAATTTTTTGGGGTCCACCCGGCTCAGGTAAGACTACTCTGGGGATGATGCTGGCTAAGCATTTTGGCTTAAATTGCCTTTTTTTTAGTGCAGTCCTGTCCGGCATTAAGGAAATCAAGGAAGTCATGGCTCAGGCCGAGCAGCAGAAAAAAATGTATGGCCAGCCGATCATTATCTTCATTGATGAAATTCACCGTTTCAATAAAGCCCAGCAATCGGCTTTTCTTCCCTATGTGGAGAGGGGAGAGGTCATCCTCTTCGGCTCAACAACCGAAAATCCCTCCTTTGAAGTCATTGCTCCGCTGCTGTCCAGAACCAGAGTTCTGGTCCTTAAGCCTCTCGATCAGGAAGCTCTGAGAAAGATCATCAATGATGCCCTGACCGATGAAATTAACGGGCTGGGGCGGCTTCATCTAAGGATTAGTGAGGAAGCCCTGGCGCTTCTTTATGATCAATCAAACGGTGATGCCAGGCGGGCACTTAATGCCCTGGAAATAGCGGCCAGCCTGACCCGTAGCCAGGAAATAACAGTCAAAGAAATAGAAGAGGCCCTCCAGAAAAGAATGCTTATTTATGATAAGAGCGGTGAGGAGCATTTTAATCTGATTTCCGCCCTGCATAAGAGCCTTAGAAACTCGGATGTTGATGCCTCTCTTTACTGGCTGGCCAGGATGCTTTATGCGGGAGAAGATCCTCTTTATATTGCTCGCCGGTTGATCAGATTTGCCTCTGAAGATATCGGACTGGCTGATCCTCAGGCCCTGACCCTGACTCTTCAAGCCAAGGAAGCTTATGATTTTCTGGGGTCACCCGAGGGCGAACTAGCCCTGGCTGAAGCCGTGGTCTATCTGGCTTCAGCTCCTAAAAGTAATCGTATTTATGTAGCTTTTGGCCAGGCCATGAAAGAAGTTGAAGACAGCCCCTTTGAGCCAGTTCCACTTCATATCAGAAACGCAGTGACTCCCTTGATGAAAGAAATAGGCTATGGGCAGGACTATCAATATGCTCACGACCACCCGGCATCAACCACTGATATGGAGACTTTCCCCGACAGATTGAAGGGAAGGAAATATTATCATCCCGGCCATCTGGGATTTGAAAGAGAGATTAAAAAAAGAATTGACTGGTGGGAAGCCCTAAAGGAAAAGATCAGGAAAGAGAAGCCAGCCGGGGAATGAGGCCAGCTTGAAAAGATGAAAGGTGCGGCAGCCAGAACTGATCAGCCGGCTTATTTTTTATCAGTAATTTTTTCTGCCCGGTTTGGTTCGGTTCCCTGTTCTGCTGGAGGGCCGGCTTCTTCCTCAACTTCAATCTCCAGGCCAGCTTCCAAATTCTCCTCCGGCTGGTCTTCAGAACCGCCAGCTTTTCCCCTGCCCGGTCTCTGGACACCTTTTTTCTTTTCTTCCATCTCTTTAAAAAGATAATATACCTCCCAGCTGATTTCATCAGCTAAACAGCCGAGGCAAGAACGGGGAGTAGTGGCTATCTCTCCGTCTTCAATTTTTTCTTTCAGGATTTCTTTGACCTGTTTCCGGATCTTATAAACTAAAATATAATTGACCATTATTAAAATAATATCAATGGTTTAATAAATAGTAAAGTTAAGACAAAAAGATTGGGAGAGAAGCTAAAGCCAGGTCCCGGCTTTTTTAACCATCAGTGCCATTGCCTGCTGACTACCGCCCCCAGGGCCATCGCCCTGTCTGTCGTCTCTTTCTGTGGGCTGCCTATCAGCCGGAATAGATTAAGGTGAGGTCTCCGATTGATAAAAGGGGAGTCTTAATTTAAAATCAAGATTAAACTAACCTGGCAATTAAGAAGAAAAATGCCGACTGATGAATCTCTAAGACAGACAGGAGTAATAACCGGGCAAAAGTCTTTTTCCAGGTGTCTCATTGTTTTGAAAATCATCTGTCCTTTGTTACTTTTGCTCTTCAGTCTTCAGCTTGAAGCCAGCGAGCCGGGGAGGGGATGTTGCTTCCTGGCTTTTCGGCAGGCAGCTTTTCCTCAAGAAAAAATCAGCCAGAGACCAGGGGCGAAATTGACAATTGAGGAAGGAGCCATTATCAGGGGGCCGCTTGATAAAAAGCGCCTGGCTCTGGTCCTGACCGCTGATACCTACGGCGAAGGACTGCCTTCTGTTCTTTCGGCCCTCGAAGAGCGGCAGATCAAAGCTTCTTTTTTTCTGACCGGCAATTTTTTAAGACAGCCAGAATTTAGCCCGCTGGTCAAGAGAATGATTAAAGACGGGCATTATGTCGGGGCTCACTCTGACCGGCATCTTCTTTATTGTGACTGGGACTTACGCCAGAAAACTCTGGTCAGCCGCTCTGAATTTTTATCTGATCTTGAAAATAATTATGCCGGACTGGCCCGCTTTGGCCTCGACAAAAACACTTCTCCTTATTTTCTTCCCCCTTATGAATGGTATAACCAGCAAATTGCTGACTGGACGAGAGAAGCCGGCCTCGTTCTGATAAATTTTACTCCCGGTACTTCTTCTAATGCTGATTATACTACTCCGGCTGACTCCAACTATTTGTCCTCAGAGGAGATTTACCGGAGAATTATCAGCTATGAAAAAAGTGACCCATCTGGCTTAAACGGCTTTATCCTCTTAATCCATCCGGGAACGGCTCCAGACCGGACCGATAAATTTTATAATCGCCTTGGCCAGCTTCTGGACGAACTGACTGCTCTTGGTTATTCCTGGGTAAGAATTGACCAGTTGCTGGCAGGTGCCGGCCAGGAGAAGGCAGGCCAGATTCCGGGTAAAGTTTCAGCAGGCAAGGCCTTCATCCCGTCTTTATCCACTGTCTGGTCAGTTGAATCACCGGGTAAAATCACCGGTCTGGGCTGCCTGGGCGAGCGGATTTTCTGGACAACAGAGCCGGGACAGGTTTTCATAGCTGAAGCTGAGAGTGGAGAGATAAAAAATTCTTTGAATCTCAAGGTAAACTTGGTCCAGCCACCGGCAGCAGGCAGCAGCGGTTTATGGCTGGCAGCTGGCTCTGACCTGTGGCTGATAGATGATAAAGGCCGGGTAGCTCGGAAGATGTCAGGACTGCCTGATTTGATTCACCGCCCGGTTGAGCAAGACGGGCGGTTATATTTAATAGGTAAATCGAACCAGGAGGCCCGCCAGCCGGTGACCGGCGAGATTATCTGGCAAACTTCCTTTTCTGTCGATCCCTCTGTTTTACCTGCCTGGAGCAGTTCTTCAATTTTCTGGGTAGCGGCTACTGGCCAAATTCTAAAAATTGACCAAAAAACGGGAAAGATATTGGATGAGTATCAACCGGAAGAGAAAATAAGCGTTTTATTGAGCGAGCCTGAAGAAAAAGCTCTTTTTATTGGAACAGTTTCCGGACGCCTGCTTAAATATGACCTGGCCGGGAAAAAGGCAAGCTGGTCAGTCAAGCTGGGCAGTCAGAGGGTGGAGCAGCTTCTGCCCGGAGGGAAATATCTTTATGTTCTGACTTCGGGAGCTATGCTTTATAAATTAAGGGCGAGAGGCGGTGATCTTGACGGCTGGCAGCCGGTTCCTGCCCGGCTTTTTGGCCGGCCGCTGATTTTTTCTGATGAACTAATTGTGCCGGCTCTGGAGAATCTGCTTTTTGGCTTTGAACTTAAGTCAATTCAGAACTCTTCGAGAACAGTTTTGCCCGGTGACCTGGCAGTTGACTTAGCCTTAAAGCCAGCTTCCCGCCAGGCAGGTTCAAAGGACCTTCTTCTGGCAGGCCTTTATAATGAGCATGAAAATAGGAGTCTGGTGGTAGCCTTGACCAGGGAGCCCCAGCTGTTTATTGAAGCCTCTCCGCTTTCACCTCAACCGCCCGGTGAGAGAATTACTTTGACAGTTAGAGCTTCAGGCTTCAGCCGGCCCAAATTTGAATTTTATTTGCGTTCACCTGATGGTCAGGAAAAGCTGAAAAGGAAAGCTTCTACCAGCAATAACTGGTCCTGGTTTCCGGTCAAGGAAGGTGAATATACCATCATCGTTAAAGTTTCCGATAAAAAACTGACCAGAAAAGCTGAGTTGAGTTATAATATCACTCGAATTTTAAATAGAGAGAAGTAGAAAGGAGCCAGTGATGACAAGAGAAGAAGCCCTGGAATTATTGAAAGAACATCTTCACCAGCCGAACCTCGTTAAACATTGCTTGGCCGTTGAGCAATGCCTGAGAGCTCTGGCCAGAAGACTCGGCGGGAATGAAGATATCTGGGGATTGGCTGGACTGCTTCATGACCTGGATTATGAACTGACCGAAAAAAGCCCGGAACTCCACACTAAAGAAACAGTTAAAGTGCTGGCTCAGTATAACTTGCCAGCTGAGGTTTTGCAGGCTATTCAGGCTCATGCCGGGCAGGTGCCCTGCCAATCAGCCATGGATTGGTCGATCTATTCGGCTGATCCAACGACCGGCCTGATAATTGCGGCGGCCCTGATGCACCCGGCTAAAAAACTTAAGGCCGTTGACCTTGATTTTCTAAAACGGCGTTTTAAGGAAAAGGGTTTTGCCCGGGGAGCCAGGCGGGAAGAAATTGAAAAATGCGTCAATCTCGGTTTGACTCTGGATGAGTTCCTGGGTATCTGTCTTGAGGCCATGCAGGCTATTGATCAGGAACTGGGTTTGGCCTGATCTCTGACTGAGATAGATATTTTCGGCAACGATTACCGGAGGCAGGAGGCAAAATGAATCCGATCATCAGCATGAACTTCATTGATTACCTCATCCTGGCTGCTTATTTGGTGATAACTCTGGTAGTTGGCTATGCTTTAAAAAAATATATGAAAACCAGCGAGGACTTTTTCCTCTCGGGCCGGTCTTTGCCCAGCTGGATTACCAGCCTGGCTTTTCTGTCCGCTAATCTGGGAGCTCTGGAAGTTATCGGCATGGTAGCCAATTCTGCCAAGTATGGCATCCTGACCGTCCATTTCTACTGGATTGGAGCCATTCCGGCCATGATTTTCCTGGGCCTGTTCATGATGCCTTTTTATTACAATACCAAGGTCAGAAGTGTCCCCGAATACCTGAAACTCAGATATAACGAAGCCACCCGCGGGGTTAATGCTTTTTCTTTTGCCATCATGACTCTCCTGATGAGCGGTATCAGCATGTATGCCATGGCTTTGATTTTCAGGATGATGCTCGGCTGGTCATTAATTTCGAGCATTCTCCTCTCAGCCCTGGTCGTTTTGATTTATGTTTTCTTTGGCGGATTATCTTCTTCCATTTACAACGAGGTCATCCAGTTTTTTCTGATCTGGCTTGGCCTTCTGCCGGCGGTTTATGTTGGACTTAAGGCGGTCGGCGGTTTTTCAGGACTGGCAGCCAGACTGCCTGAAACCTTTCTTCATGCCTGGAAAAATATGGGCAGTGCCGCCGCTAACCCGATGGGAGTTGACTGGATGGGAGTGGTGCTGGGACTCGGTTTTGTTCTGTCTTTTGGTTACTGGACAACAGATTTTCTGGTGGTGCAGAGGACTCTTGCTTCGGAAAACATCTCAGCTGCCCGCCGGACACCGATCATGGCGGCTTTTCCCAAAATGCTGGTGCCGTTAATTGTGGTGGTACCCGGGCTGTTAGCTGTGGCCATCCTGCCGGAATACTCACTGGCCCTCCAGGGCTCGGCTACTCCCGATTATAATTCGGCTCTGATCCTTTTACTGGCCCATTATTTGCCCAACGGTGTTCTGGGCCTGGCTATCACCGGCCTTTTAGCCAGCTTTATGTCGGGTATGGCCGGCAACGTCACGGCTTTTAACACCGTCTGGACTTATGACATCTATGGGACATATATCAAGAAAAATATGCCTGATAAACATTACCTGATGATGGGGAAGCTGGCCACGATCTTCGGTGTCCTGTTCAGCATTGGCACAGCCTATATTGTCCAGTCGTTTCCCAATCTGATGGATTATATGCAGCTCATTTTCTCCTTTTTCAATGCGCCGCTTTTTGCCACTTTCCTCTTAGGCATGTTCTGGAAAAAAGCTACTCCCTGGGGCGGCTTTTTTGGATTGCTGTCAGGTATTCTGATGGCGGCTGGACACTATCTTTTGTATAAGTTAAATGTCATCCACTATTCGAGTGAAATGGCGGCAAACTTTTTCCAGGCCTGGTGGGCCTGGCTGACCGATTTTGGAGTAACCATTCTGGTCAGCCTGTTTACCAAGAAAAAATCTGAATCCGAGTTGAGAGGCCTGGTTTATAGCCTGACGCCCAGAACCAGAGGTTCGGAGATGTTCTGGCGGCGGCCTGAGATCTGGGGTTCGATTGCCCTCATCGTTATGGTAATTTTGAATATAATATTCTGGTAAACACTGGACAGCCGGCAAAATGGAAAAGAAAGGAAGTGAGAGCATGACCGAGAAAAAGAGCGGGTCACATTTTTTTGATCTGAAAATACCACTTGGCCTTCTTTTAAGCTTTTATGGCTTGATTCTCCTCCTATACGGCCTGTTTGGTCCGGACCGGATATACGAAAAATCGCTCGGCCTGAATGTCAATTCAATCTGGGGAGCGGTGATGCTGATAATCGGCGCATTGTTCCTGGGCTTTGCCCGCTACCACCGCCGGAATTCCCGTTAGCCGTTTAAAGAAGATCCCTGGTGAGCCGTCCAATATTGATTTTTAGGCAGGAGTGAACATGAAAAAAGCTGACCTAGGCTGGCTATTAATAATTTCAGTCACCATTTGTCTGGCTGCCGCCGGCCTGGCTGGCAGTGGTCTTAAGTCAAAATCTCTAACGGAGAATCAGAAGTTGGCGAAACAAGAATCTCTCGATAAATATCTCTCCGGTCTGATTTCGAAAGGTGAACCGGGTCTGGCGGCTGCGGTCTTAAAAAACGGCCAGCCGGCCATGATTTATACAGCAGGAGTGGTTGATGTTAAATCTCTTCAGCCAATTACGGCCAGAAGCAATTTTCGGTTAGCTTCAGTCACCAAACAGTTTACCGCCACGGCTATCATGCTTTTAGCCAGGGATGGACGCCTGAGTTATGATCAAAGCTTAAGAGATTATTTTCCTGATTTCCCGGCTTATGGCCAGGCTATGACCATCAGGCAGCTTTTAACTCATACCTCAGGGCTGCCGGAATATGAGGACCTAATGCCGGCAGCTGATCCGGCCAGAGAAATTGAAGAACAGCAAATAACAGACAGGCAGGTTCTTGAGCTGCTAATACAGCTTAAGACTGGGGACTTCCCGCCCGGGGAGGAGTGGCGTTACAGTAATTCTGGCTATGTCCTGCTCGGGCTCATCATCGAAAAAGCCTCCGGGCAACCCTTTGATGAGTTTTTACACGACAGGATTTTCGCCCCGCTGGGGATGGAAGCCACAATCCTTTATGAACGAAATAAAAATACTGTCCAGAGCCGGGCTTATGGCCATACCCGGGTGTCTGGCCGCTGGCAGATTAAGGACCAGAGCCTGGCTTCCGCTACCAGAGGAGATGGGCGGATCTATTCTTCGGTTGAAGATCTAATCAAATGGGATCAAGCCTGGCGGGATGAAAGCCTGCTCACCAATGACGAAAAGAAGCTGGCTCTCACCCCGGTCAAGGTCAGGGGGAAAGGCCCGGTTGATCCTGATGGCCACCCGGCCGCTTATGGCTTTGGCTGGTTCCTTAATCCCTGGGAAGGGCACCCAAGAGCCTGGCACTATGGTGAAACAACCGGTTTTAGAACAACTATCCAGCGATTCTATGAAGATGGACTCACGGTCATCATTCTGGCCAATAGGGATGACCTTGACCCTTCTTCTCTGGCTCTCCGGCTCGCTAGAAGTTTTTTATCGTCAAAAAGTAGATAGAAATTTTCACTTCTTGATAATGATAGGCGGGCCCTCAGGGACAAAGGGCTGATAAACCACACCCTTTCTTTTCTGTTCGAATTCTTCTTTCATAGCCTGGATATATTTTGGATTTTCATATAAATCGATCATGGTCGTCGCCAGAATCTGAGCGGCATAAATCAGACCTTTATGGCCGATGGACATCCCCCCGCAGGCTACCACCGGCCAGGCATGCCAGGGAGTGTCTATCGGGGCGGTAGTTACATCAAAGCTAATGGTTGGCACCTGCCAGCTGACATCGCCCACATCCGTTGAGCCACCCTCCGGATCAGGCTTGGGTGCCGTCCAGGGCTGAATAGTTTCATCGAGTCCTTTGGGCTCAAAACCCAAGGACTTTTGAATTTCTTTAGCAAATTCCTGCTCCTCAGGAGTAAACTTTATTGGACCAAGCCAGGTCATATTATTGAACATCAATTTTTCGCCGGTAAGATTAACCAGGGTTTCCCAGTTACCGCCACAAACTGTCAACTTCTGTTCGACCTCGGCCATCAAGGCTGCTCCTTCAGCCAGGAGGCGGGCTCTCTCCATTAACTGCTGGACTCCTGTTCCTTTTGAGTCCCGCAGCCAGCACCACAATCTGGCATAGGCCGGAACAACGTTGGGGACATCTCCGCCATTAAGAATTGAATAGTGCATCCGGACGGTTGGCTTGACGAATTCACGCATCCGGTTGAGTCCGGTAGTGTATAATTCCAGGGCGGCGAGGGCACTCCGCCCATTCCAGGGGTCGCCAGCGGCATGGGCTGTCCGGCCAAAAAACTCGACAATAAATTCAACAATGGCCTGAGACCCGTCAACAGATACCTCGTTCTTTTGACCGGGATGCCAGGTCAGGCAGGCATCAAGGTCATTAAATAAGCCAGCCCGGACCATATAGACTTTACCGCCAGTAGCTTCCTCAGCCGGCGTGCCATAAAAGCGGATGGTGCCTTTAAGCTTTCCTGACTCGATTAACTCCTTAATAGCCAGAGCCGAGGATAAAGCGGCTGTTCCCAGCAAATTATGCCCGCAGCCGTGGCCGGCAGCTCCCGGCTGGAGAGCTTCTTTGACTGGCTGAGCTTTTTGAGACAGGCCGGGAAGAGCATCATACTCACCCAGAACGCCAATTACCGGACGGCCCTGGCCATAAGTTGCCACAAAGGCGGTGGGCAAGTCAGCCACTCCCCGTTCAACTTTAAAACCCTGAGCCTCAGCATAATCCGCCAGGAGTTTGGAGGATTGAGTTTCCTCGAGGGCTGTTTCGGCCAGCTGCCAGATCCGGTCACTCAGAGCGATAATCTCGGCTTGATGCTTGTCGATAGAAGCCAGCGCTTCTTTTTTCTTTTTATCAGCGGGAGTGGCTCCCGGAGAAAAAGTGGAGATTAAAACAGTAGCGAGAATAACTAAGGTTAAAACCGGAAAGACTGAATTTTTTCTCTCAATCATTATCGCCTCTCCTTTCTGGCCGTTGAAACTAACCACAGTAAATTTCTTATAGATAATATAATTTAAGCTGCCTTTTGTTCAATTATTTTTATACATAGCCACTTAAGGTCTTATAATTTCAAAACAATATGGCGGATATTCAGGATGCCGCCGCTGGACCCCATGACTTTCAACCAGAAAATAGAAGTCTATGAAATTGGATATCTAAGAGATAAGACCAGGACTCTGAATTTGAATCACTGCTGCTCTTGAGATAAAATTAAGTCTAAATTTTTAGCTCCTGGCAAGCAGGCTGGAGCCCGAGAGATACAAATGGCAATTGACCAAGCGAGGCTCGAAACAGCGTGGCCTCTCACTGGGAAAAGGAGTTTGAAATGAAATTCAGGTGGCCAGCTTTTCAAGGCAAAAGTCTGGCCTTTTTATATCTGATAATTACTGCGAAGGATGGCTCGAGACAGGGTTGATGGCGAGAGGATAAGGCATGGGAAATAATGAAGCTTATACCCGGGGAGAAAATAAGAAAGCCGAGCAAAATGGCCAGAAGCACCGCCGGCGGGTTTATTATTTTCTTATTTTAGTTCTGCTTCTATCATTAGTTACCTGGAGAGTGGTCCAGAAGCCAAACCCTGCTAATAAAATAGAAACGGCAACTTCAGAAGAAAAAAAGGCTGGCTCCCGCGATCTTCTCGTTGCCACTACGACCAGCCTTCAAGATAGCGGTTTACTGGAGGTTCTTATTCCTGTTTTTGAAAAATCTACAGGTTATAAAGCTAAGGTCATAGCGGTGGGGAGCGGAGAAACCCTTGAAATGGGCAAACGTCAGTCGGCTGATGTTCTTCTGGTTCATGCTCCGGAACTTGAAGAAAAATTTATGGCTGAAGGGTATGGGGAAGAGCGCCGCGAAATAATGTCCAGTGATTTCATTCTGGCCGGGCCGCCGGCTGACCCGGCTGGAGTTAAAGGAAAAACATTTCCTGAAGCTTTCAGGCTGATTGCCAGTCAGGAGCAGCCTTTTGTCAGCCGGGCTGATAATTCCGGAACGCATAATCTCGAAAAAAGAATCTGGAAAGAAATAGGCCTGGAGCCAGCTGGCCGCTGGTATATTGAGGCAGGCCAGGGAATGGGGGAATGCCTGCTCATAGCTTCCGAAAAGAGGGCTTATATCCTTTCTGATTTTCCAACTTTCTATAAAATGAGTAAAAAAGGCCGGCTGGAGCTTATTGTCCTCACCTCTGATGACAACTACAAGAATATCTATTCGGTTATCACTTTAAAAAATCGTGGCGGCCGGCTTAATGAGGCTGGAGCCAGAGCTTTCAGTGATTTTCTGATTTCGCTGGAGGCCCAGCAATTAATCAGGGATTTTGGACGGGAGCCAGGTTCAGCTGCAGCTGATCAAAACGAGACCGGATTTCTTCATTTGTTTACGCCGCTCAGATTAAACAGTCAGGACCAATCAGATTAAGATAAAAAAAAATGATTCTGTTTCTGGAGTAAAAATTTAGAATTTATATTTTAAGGTAAGAATTCCAAAAAATATTAAAGACCTTTATACATAGAAGTATTAGGTATTAAAGCCTGTTTGACTGCCGAAAAATAAAATATTAAAGGATAGAAAGCTTTAAGTCAGAAGAGTAGATAAGTAAGTAGCAGAAAAGCTATTATAATAACTGGTGGCACTAAAGACGGCAGATGATAGCAAAATCAGATCATAGCCAAATAAAGAAGGAGCGTAGATAGTGTCCTTAGCTGAGATTCTCCAGATTACCTGGCTCAGCCTGACTGTTTCTGGCCTGGCTGTCTTGCTGGCTTTTCTAACAGGTTTGCCTTCAGCTATCTGGCTATATTTAAGAGATTTTCGGGGGAAAAGATTTATTATTTCGCTGATTAACACCGGGATGGGTTTGCCACCAGTAGTTATCGGCCTGTTTATTGCACTTCTTTTCTGGCGGAATGGACCTCTTGGCTTTCTTCAATTGATCTATACGCCAGCAGCTATGGTCATTGCCCAGTTCATCATCGCTTTTCCAGTCGTAGCCGGCCTGTCATTTGTAGCCTTCGAGCAGGTTGAAACGGAGCTTCTTCTTCAGGCCCGGGCTTTAGGGGCTTCCCGCCTGCAGATGATTAAAATTCTCATCAATGAGTCCCGCCTGGGGCAACTGGCTGCCCTGATAGCCGCTTTTGGTGGAGTCATTTCTGAAGTTGGAGCAGTTATGATGGTTGGTGGGAACCTCAAAGGCTATACCCGGGTCCTGACCACCTCTATTGTTCAGGAAACAAGGATGGGTAATTTCAGCGCCGCTATCTATTTGAGCCTGGTTCTTTTAGCTCTGAGTTTTACAGTTAACTGGCTCCTCACTTCAATCCAGCACCGCGGAGAAACAAAGTGGAAAAGACCGAACTGGAAGTAAAAGGTCTGAGACTGACCAGGGGCTCTAACTGGACTCTTAATGTTCCGTCTTTTGAACTAAGAAAAGGGGAGTGCCTGGTTCTATTCGGACCAAATGGAGCTGGAAAAAGCACTTTTCTGAGGGTAGTAGCCTTGCTGGAGGAAGCTGACGGCGGTGAGATATATTATCAAGGCCGGCTGATCAAAGATAATAACCGGACCGAGCTTGGCCGCCGGGCAGTCTATTTGCTGCAGAAACCGATTTTTTTCAAAGGAACGGTCAGAGAGAATTTATTACTGGGGCTTAAATTTCGTCGGTTTGAACCCTCTGAACAGCTAAAAAGGCTGGAGACAATTTTGGGCCTTTTTCAGCTTGAACCTTATCTTGACCGTTCGCCCTTTGAACTTTCTGGCGGCGAAAAACAGCGGGTTCATTTAGCCCGAGCTTTCATTATTCAGCCAGACTTTCTTTTTCTGGACGAGCCGTTTAACGGCCTGGATGTGGACCTAAAAGATGTTCTCCTGGAGGATTTTTCCCGCATCAGGAAATCAATCGGCACGACCACCATCCTGGTGACTCATAACCGCGATGAAGCTGCCTTTTTGGCGGACCGGATCATGGTCATGATTGACGGGGAAATAGTTCAGGCCGGGCCGGTGGAGGAAGTCTTCTCCAGGCCAGCCACGCCTGAGGTCTCCAGACTGATTGGTCACGAGACTCTGGTGGAAGGAATTACGGTTGGAGAAGAGCAGGGCCTGCTTAAAATTTTAGCTCATGGACAGACTATCCTGGCTTATGGTTCGGCTCAGGCGGGGCAGCGCGTAATTTTAACCTTCAGGCCGGAGGAAGTCATTCTTACCAGGGAAAAGCCCACAACAAGTGTCAGAAACTGGTTTTACGGCCCGGTCGAAGAAATTAAGTCTTTTGACCGGCTGACCCTGGTCAGCGTTAATTGTGGGTTTAACCTGAAGGCGATTATCTCCAGAGCCTCTCTGGAAGAGCTTAATCTCCAGCCCGGAGAACAGGTTTGGGCCGGAATCAAAGCCTCAGCTCTGACCGTGGCGGCGCCTTGAGCTGGTGGGCCAAGGAAGCCAGTAAGTCAGTTACTGGTTTAAAAAGAATAAGATGAAAAGAATAAAAAATAAAGATGAAGGGAAACAAGAATGATAGCTTATGAACAAGCCAGGAAACTGGTCATAGAAAAGGCAACGATTTTGGGGCAGGAAGTAGTCACTCTTGATGAAGCTTTTGGGCGGGTGGCAGCCAGGGACATCAAGTCGAAAATAAGTGTTCCACCCTTCAGAAATTCAGCCATGGACGGCTATGCTCTCCGCAGCGAGGATACGAAACAAGCAAAAGGGGAGAATTATGTAAGTCTGAAGCTGGTGGCAGCTCAACCAGCCGGCGATTATTTTAGAAAAAAGATTAAGAACGGGGAGACGGTTAAAGTCATGACTGGTGCCCCGGTGCCGGCCGGAGCCGAGGCGGTTGTGCCTCTGGAAGAGGTAGAGCAACGGGGCGAGCAAATACTCATTAGGAGAGAAATTAAGCCTGGGGAAAATATCAGAGAGGCGGGTGAGGACATAAAGAAAGGGGAAATAATCATCCGGAAAAGGAGTGTTCTTAAGACGCCAGAGCTCGGTCTTTTAGCCGCCTGTGGTTTTAGCCAGGTGAATGTTTACCGGCTGCCCCAGGTAGCAGTCATAATCACTGGTAATGAATTGTGCGAGCCAGGGGAAAGGCTTCAGCCCGGGAAAATCTATAACTCCAATGCAGTCATTCTTAAGGCTTTATTAAAGTCAAGCGGGGTTGAACTGGTCAGCCTGGAAAAAGTGGAAGATAACCTCAAGTCTCTGATCTCCGCTTTGAAGCGGGTGGTAAAAGAGGCTGACCTGATTATAACTACCGGCGGAGTATCGGTCGGCGATTATGACCTGGTGAAAGAAGCGGTGGAAAAAATCTCGGCCAGAAAAATTTTCTGGCAGGTAGCTCAGAAACCGGCCAAACCCTTAGCTTTCTATTTTCTGCGCCAGGGTCAGAAGCCGCGCTGGTTTTTTGGCTTGCCCGGCAATCCAGGGGCAGTCATGATTGCTTTTGAAGAATATGCCAGGCCTCTGATTAAAAAAGTTTCAGGTCACGAAAATTTCTGGCCGGTTGAAATTGAAGCCAGTCTGACCGGACCCGTTAAGAAAAAAGCCGGCCGGCTGAACTTTTTAAGGGTGAATCTCGAGAACAAAAACGGCGAGTGGCTGGCCAGTCCCCTGGACAAACAGGAATCAGGTATGATAACCAGCTTTCGAATGACCATGGGACTGGCCCTTATTCCGGCTGAAGCTAAATTCTTACCGGCCGGGACCAAAATCAAAGTTCATCTGGTGGAGTGGTAGAGTATCAGGTGGAGAAGATGAGATAGAAATCAGGAAATCAGGAATAAAGGATGGCATTTAGTAGATCCTCGAGAGGCGCTTATCTGTTAGCTGAACATTTTTATTTTATTATAAATGGTCTTTCCATTATGAAAATGTGGCTCTGGTAGGGGATGCTAACGGATAGAAATAGTTCGACAATACTTTTCGAATTCAGGGTTAGCCTTACGTGAGAGGGCTTATATAAAGCGCCCGACTTGGAGTATAGTAATAAGACAGGTTGAGGTCTGGATAGATGCTCGATGGATATAATCGACAGATAAATTACCTGAGAATTTCACTGACTGATAGATGCAATCTGCGTTGCTTCTATTGCCGTGGGGTAAGTGATTTTAGTTTTATAGACCACAGTGAAATCTTAACCTACGAAGAATTCTTACATCTGGCCAGACTGGCCTTGAAATTGGGAGTTGACCGTTTTCGCCTGACCGGTGGTGAACCGCTGGTCAGAAAAGGCGCTGCCCGGTTTATCAGCCAGATAATTTCTTTGCCCGGCGTCAAGGACGTTTCTCTTACCACCAATGGAATTCTTCTCGAGAAATACATCAACGAGTTAAAAGAAGCCGGGTTGCGGCGGATAAACATTTCTCTTGATACTCTTGACCGGGAGAAATATCAGAAAATTACCGGCTACAACGGTTTGAGTCAGGTTTTAAGCGGCCTCGAGCTGGCAGTCAGGACGGGTTTCAATCCGGTCAAAGTCAATACCGTTATTCTTAGAGATTTTAATGATGACCGGGAGAGCCTGAGTCAATTTATGAATTTGACTTTTAACTGGCCTGTTCATCTCAGGTTTATTGAGCTGATGGATTTTTCACCGGTTAAAGGTCTATTTGTTTCAGCTACCGAGATTTTTAAGAAACTTAAGGATAATAGGTTGATCAAAGAAGCTGAACTCGAGCCGGTTTTTGTCGAGGGCTCGGGCCCGGCTGCCCATCATTACCGGTTACCCGGGATGAAGGGAACCTTCGGTTTTATTGCTCCTTACAGCCATCATTTTTGTGGTACCTGTAACCGTTTAAGGCTAACTGCTGACGGACAGCTTCGAACCTGCCTTTTTTCCAACAGATCTTATGATATAAAAGCCATGATGAGGCAAGGAGCCAGTGATGAGGAAATCATAACCCTTCTGAAGAAGGCCCTGGCGGAAAAGCCTGGTAGCTGGCAGGAAGCCGATGGCCAGATGAACGGCAAGGGATTAAGGAGTGTGGGAGGGTGAGTGGCAAAAAATAATCAAGGTGACAAGCTCTTAAAACGGCTATTTTAATTTTACGCAGTCTTATAGATTCAGATGCAAGAAGAGAATCAGGAGAAAAAATGACCAGAAAAAAAGAAGGGCGGATAGAAAATAAAAATTTACCTGAGATCAGAATAATCAAGATGGTGGAAGTGGCAGAAAAACCAGAAACTCTTCGTCAGGCGGAAGCCAGAGGTGAAATTAAAGTTTCAGCTGAGGTTATGCGGTTAATCACTGAAAATAGACTGCCTAAGGGTGACGTTCTGACTGCTGCCCGTCTGGCTGGCATCCAGGCAGCCAAAAAGACCTCCGAATTAATTCCTCTGTGTCATCCTTTGAGGATTACTTCAGTTGAGGTTGAAGTAAATCCCCGGGCGGCCAGAAATCTGGTTGAAGTTAAAAGCTTGGTGCGAGCTGTAGATAGAACCGGCGTCGAAATGGAAGCTCTGACCGCCGTGGCGGTTGCCTGCCTGACTGTCTATGATATGTGTAAGGCCTTCGATAAAAGAATGGTCATAGGTGAGATCCATTTAATTACCAAATCCGGTGGGAAAAGCGGCGATTTCCACTGGTAATGAATAAACGATCAGCCGAGAGGATATCCGGCTCGAAAAAGCTGCCGGACAAGATAAATATAAATCAGGAGAGAAAGATGGACTCGAACTTAGAAAGAGCAGCTGGCCAGAATAATGAAACAAAAGAAGTCCCACCAGATTCAGAGAAGGGTAGAGAGAGGCCATCAGGTTTGGTGGTTTCAGTCAATATCAGCCGGCGAAAGAGTGTGCGCAAAAAGCCAGGAAAGGAAGGTGTTTTAATTGAAGACCAGGGCCTGGAAGGTGATGCTCATGCGGGACCAGGTCTCCGGCAGGTGAGCCTTCTGGCCTTGGAAAGCATTGACAAGATGAAAAAAATGGGTCTTGAGGTTGGTCCTGGTGATTTTGCTGAAAATATCACCACTTTCGGCCTCGATTTGCCTCATCTCCCAGTAGGGACAGTGCTTGAAACTGAGGCGGGTATTGTTCTGGAGGTGACTCAGATCGGCAAGACTTGCCATACGAAATGTGCCATTTTCAGGCAGGTTGGGGAATGTGTTATGCCTCAGGAAGGAATATTTGTGAAAGTCATAAAAGGCGGTAAAATCAAAGCCGGAGACAGAATCTATGTTAGACAAAGCAGGTGAACTAAAAGGATTGCAGTTAGCTATCCTGACTGTCTCTGACCGTTCGGCCCGCGGAGAAAGGGCTGATTTAACCGGCCCTGAACTTAAAAACTTCGTGACTCAGCGAGGCGGTGAGGTGATGGCGATGGCCATCGTGCCAGACGAGAAAGAGGCCATCAAACAAAAGCTTCTGGAATGGTGTGACCGTCAGGACTCGCCGGAGATTATTTTAACTACTGGCGGGACCGGACTTTCGCTCCGAGATGTAACGCCGGAAGCGACACTCGAGGTAATAGAAAAGGAAGTTCCGGGCCTGGCTGAAGCCATGCGGGCCGAAAGCTTAAAGAAAACTCCGATGGCCATGCTCAGCCGGGCGGTCTGCGGCCTCAGAAAGCAAACGCTCATTATCAATTTGCCAGGGAGTGTGAACGGGGCGCTCGAGAATCTGGAAGTGGTCTGGCCGGCCCTCGGCCATGCGGTAGAAATTCTTCGTCAGAAAATCTCAGACTGCCAGCAGTCGGCTGATGTTCATTTTAAACATAAATCCTGAGGAAAACTAGGAAGGAGAAAGCCATGAAAGCAGTAGCTATTGTTGGCAATTCAGACTCAGGTAAGACCAGGCTGATCACGGCTTTGATTAAGGAATTAAACCAGCGTGGGTTGAGATGTGGTGTATTAAAAAAGGCCAATGAGGAAATCGAGCTTGATAAAGAGGGCAAGGATTCCTGGCAGTTTATGTCGGCCGGGGCAGAAACGGCTACGGTTTTTACGCCGGAAAAAATTTTTACCATTGAAAAAAAGAAAGCCAATCAAACTTTGCTGGATATTGCTCTGGAACAATTCGGGGAGGTTGATCTTCTGCTGGTTGAGGGCGGCCAAAAAGAAAGTGCTTTTAAAAAAATCTGGAGGCTTCAAAAGGCGGCTGACTTCGATCGAAAACTGGCGCCAGAAGAATTGCTGGCCATAGTAGCCGATGAGTCATTTCCCGTTTCGCCCCGCTATCCTGTCTTCCAGGCTGAGGAGACATCAAAACTGGCCGATTTTCTATTGAATGTCCTCGAACCGCTTGAGCCACTGGCTGAACTTAAAGTTGATGGGCGGAGAGTGCCTCTCAATCCATTTGTTCAGAGCATGCTGACCGAGACAATAAAGGGTCAGCTCCGGGCGCTCAAAGGCCTACCCGAACATCCTCAGAGAGTGGAAATTAAGCTTGAAACAGGCGAGAAAGATGAAAAACCAGGAAGAGCTTAATTTAAAAGAGCTTGAAAAACTTGAAAAGGAATTTTTCTCGAGACATGATCCGGAGCTTCTGTCAGTACTAAGGCGGTCGGTAGTTGGAATAGCTGGAGCTGGCGGTCTGGGTTCAAATGCAGCCGTTTCGCTGGCCAGGGCGGGCGTGGGTAAGCTCATTATTGCTGATCTGGACCGGGTTTATGCATCTAATCTCAACCGGCAGTATTATTTTCTGAATCAGATCGGACAGCTGAAAGTAGAAGCCCTGCTTGAGAACCTTAAAAAAATAAATCCCTTTTCTCAGTATGAAGTTCATCCGGTTAGAGTCACTGCCAAAAATCTTAAGAAACTTTTTTCAGAGGCAGAGGTGATGGTCGAGGCCTTTGACCTGGCCAGCGAGAAAAGCCTGTTAATCAATACCTGGCTGAGCCTTTTTCCCGATCGACCAATTGTTGCTGCCTCGGGGATTTCAGGTTTTGGAAAAAATAATAAGCTCAGGACCAGAAGACTGGGAAGACTTTATCTCTGCGGGGATGAGGAAAGCGAGCCCGGTGAGAAAGTAAGCCCCATGGCGCCGCGGGTGGGCATTGTGGCTAATATGCAGGCTAATCTGGTCATCGAACTTCTCTATAAAAAATCCTTTCTTCGTTCCAAATCGCTGCCCTGACATTTTTTTGCTTTGACGGGAAACTGCTGGCTGAATATAATGGGCTCGGTGAGTGCATGAGGGATTATATTTATCTGGGGGATAGGTTATTGGCGGAGTATCAGCCGCAGATTGGCCAGATTTATTACTATACCTCAGACCAGGTGAACTCAACCAGGGTGGTGACGGATCAGAATGGAGTGAGGGTCTTTGCTGCAGTGTATGACCCTCATGGTGGAATTCAGAAGATCTGGGAAAATTCCTACTCACCGGCGATGAAGTTTTCGGGCAAGGAAAGGGATACGGAATCGAATCTTGATTATTTTGGTGCCCGCTACTATGGGAATTATTATTACCGCTGGTTGAGTCCTGATCCAGTAATAAACAAAGATGCTGCCCTGACCAATCCTCAGCTGTGGAATCTTTACTCCTTCTGCCACAACAATCCCGTGACTTATTGGGATCCTGATGGAGCTGTTGAAATAATTCCCAGGTTTGAGCTCCATTATATTAATTCTTCGAAAATAATACGAACTTCTAAAGGAAGAACCTCTGGCGGGGCTTTCGTTCCTGATCTTTCGTTTGATGTTGATGTGGCTAAAAAAGGAAAAGGAGATTGGTTGCTTTTAGTAACAATTTATATGTCGATGGATATTTATATTCCTGTGAAAGGTGACACCGTTTATGGCAGGCCAGGATTGCCGAACGATCCCGAAGATGCCTTATCTCATGAGTTCGGACAGGCTCTCCTTGGATTTGTCCAGGCGAGCAAACTTTTTGCTGCTTCCGAGGCTCTAGAAGCATTGAAATTCGAATCTAAATCGATGGCTTCCCTTGGGGCCAGCATCGGGAAAATTGCCTTAACTGCATATAATACTCAAATTGGGCTTGAGTATGTCGCGGCCTCTAAGCTGTACGATTTATTTGAGATAAGACTGGTAAGGCAAGGGGATAAAAAATATGACATATTGAGTCATATTTTCAAAACTAATTGATTAAGTTTTTCTTCCGCTAAGAGAAGGAGATGATAGATGAGAAAAAAGAAACCTTTTTGCTGCTGGGTATTGATAATTTTGGTAGCTATAGCTTTTGTTATATATGTAGTTCAATTTGTCAAATTTAATACCAGAGTTAAGAGATTTGATCAAATCAAAATCGGATCAGAAGAAATAGAGGCTTATATATTACTAGGGGAACCTTCAAAGACAACATGCGGGATAGAAGGCGAGACTCTTAGGGAATTTTGGAAGGTGAAGTTGTCTGAAAATGATTTAAAAGGAAAGAAATTCATGTTACTTGTATATGATGGTTCGATTTATCTGCGAAAAGATTTGTTTTTGTTCTACGATATGGACAGCGAGAAACTGGTATATAAACTTAAAAAAATGGAATACATCATCGGCGATGTTATTTTGAGATGGTCTAGTAGTCAAGACCAAATGTAGCCTTCTTTTAAGGTGTATTTCATTTAACAGGCTGCACCCGCTGGTAGCTGATAATAAGCCTCGAAGGGCGTATCATATACTCCCAAGCTCCCGGCTCATCCTCCGGCTGCCATAACTTGGAAAATCCAGGTAAATCTTATCCATCTCCTGAAGTACCCTCTGATCCTCTGCCGACAACTCCACCCGCTCATAGTAAAGAGAAGAACGGTTAAGAGCCAGAAGCTCACACTGCCTCCGAATACTCAAATCCTCGTTCTCCCTCTCCACCATATCCTTCTTTAC
>DJWO01000010.1 GCA_002441005.1 Candidatus Aminicenantes bacterium UBA6228 | reverse complement strand
GAAATACGAGGAAGTTTATCTTCATGCCTACGAGACGGTAGAGGAAGCGCATCGGCGGCTAGCGAGCTATTTCATCTTCTACAACACGGCGCGGCTGCACTCATCGCTCGGTTATCAAACGCCCCGGGAAGCTTATTTTTCCGGATCAGTGGTGAGCTCAGCGGGGCTGAGAGTTTGACATGAAACGAATGGAGATCGTCGTTCCTGGGGCATCCTCGAGCGATGTTTTTTCGGACAACCTGGAAAATCCGTTTATTCCACGCGTTTTGCGTTCAATGAAGCGAGGAAAGGGACCGGCTGCGATGCACCTTCAGAGGCCCTCTCTTCTGTCCAAAGAATGGGGGAAAGTTCAGGATACCTCGAATTCAACTACTTGGTACAACACTCAAAAGCAGTTATCACCGATTCTGGCGGAATCACCGAAGAAACAACCGTGATGGGCATTCCCTGCATCACCCTTCACGACAATACCGAACGGCCTGAAACTTGTACTATTGGCACCAACGAACTCATTGGCACCAATCCTTCAGCAATCAAGCCAACACTTGATAAACTTTTTGTCGGCGAATGGAAAAAGGGAGGAATACCGGAGTTGTGGGATGGGAAGACAGCAGAGGGGATAGTAAATATATTAACTGATATTTATGGATAAAAAATATTTTTAATAGGAAGTAGAGACTTTTATCCAATTATTGCTTCCGTTCTATTAGGACATTTGAATTAGTGACTGAATTTTGCCTTTTGTAATATTAACTTGCCTTTATTTTTGAGAATTATTATTTAAAATGTCAAGCTGGCCAAAAGAAGATCGTACTAATATAGGAATTAAAATCATCTTATTTTTATTGTCTCCTATTTTAGGATTTATCTATTCATTATTGTCGATGAAGAGGAAATCATCATACGTAATTTTCTTTTCAACCGCCATTATTTTTGGATTATCTTTTACTGTCTCTTCAGGAAAAAGTTTAGTCAGTCCATTGGATGGAGCCAGTTATAGAGCTAGATTTGAATTATTTCAGTACTTAAGCTTTTCTGATTATTTAGAAGGATTGACTAAGTTCTTTTCCTTTGAAGGGGTTAAAGATTATTATTTCGATACCGTTGCTTTTTTTATCTCACGCCTTACTGATAATTATCATGTAATGTTTATGGTTTTCGCAATAATATTTGCTTATTTCTCATTGAAATCATTTAAATTTCTAACTTCTGAAAACAATTTCAAGACATCTTTAGCCTGCTTTATACTTGCATACCTCTTTATGATTAACCAAATCTTCAACATAAATGGTATGCGCTTTTGGTCGGCAGCTTGGGTAGCAGTATATTCGATTTTACAGATTTTTAGAAATGGAGATAAAAAATATTATTTGCTGGCATTTGTAACTCCATTGATACATGGTTCCTATTGGGTTTTTATTGCTGTATTGTTAATAGGCACCTTTATGAAAAGATTTAAAAACTTATGGGTAGTACTGTTTTTTATAAGTTTTTTTGTTTCTGCAGTTTCTATTGAGTTGATTCAAAGTTTCACTAATTTTTTACCACCCGTGTTTACTGAACTGATAGAATCTTATACAAATCCGGAATATATTGATTTTATGAGAGAAGCTTTAGAAGAGTCTAACTATGCAAAAATATTCAATCTCCTCGTAACAGTTTATTTGAATATTATGGTTTGGCTTTTTATTAAAAATTCAAAACTTGTTTTAAATAACTCCAAGACTGCAAATCTTTTCTCATTTTTGTTGGTATGGATGACTTTTGTTAATTTCACTATGCCTATTCCGTCATTAGGTGGACGGTTTGCCACATTATCATATCCTTTGATTGCATACATTTGGCTTGTAAATTTTTCAACTATAAAGTACAAATATGTATTATATATTATGCCTTTGGTTTTTTTACTTTCGATTTACCAGATAGTCATATATTATACCATTGTTTTAGAACCTGAGTTCTATTATTCAAGTCCTTTTTATTTGATCTATAAATATTTGATAGCGTGAAAAAGTTGAAATTTGTTATAATTGCTCAAGCAATAACTCCTGCTTTATTCCCTAGATCACACAGAGCAACAGAATTGGCTAAAGAACTTGCTAAACAAGGGCATGATGTGACATTGTATGCTTTATTAGGAAAATACGATTACACAGACTTTTCAAAGAATACTGGAGTAAAAGTGAAAAATTTAGGTAAATCAAAATTTGGACTTATTGATAGTGACACCTATTCTAATGCAAATTTATGTTTGAAAATATTTACCAAAATATTTGGGAAATTTATTGAATTTCCCAGCATTGAATTAATTCCGATGGTTAGAAGGGTAATTAAAAGAGAAAAAAAAATTGATTATTTAATAACTATAGCGGTCCCGTTTACTATTCATTGGGCAACTTCATCTCTTGCCCTTAAAAAATATTTCAAGTTTTGGGTATCCGATTGTGGAGACCCTTTTATGGGAAATCATTTTATTAAACATCCTTTTTATTTCAAATATTTAGAAAAAAAATGGTGTAGGATGACTGATTATATAACTGTTCCAGTTCAACAAGCGAAAGATGGATACTATGAGGAGTTTAGAGAAAAAATTAAAGTCATTCCACAAGGATTCAATTTTAGAGAAGTAAATTTAGGAAACTATATTAAAAACGATATTCCTACTTTTGCTTATTCTGGAGTTGTATATAAAGGTCATAGAGATCCTGAGAAATTTCTTGAATATTTGGCCAGTATTGAAAGTGATTTTAAGTTTGTAGTATATACAAAATCAATATCCATGTTTGAAAACTTTAAGCAGAGATTAGGAGATAAGTTAGAAATAAGAGATTATATACCTCGTGACCAGTTATTATTCGAACTTTCAAAAATGGATTTTTTAGTTAACATAAAGAACAATTCAGGTGTTCAACAACCTAGTAAATTAATAGATTACTATTTAACAAATAGACCTATTATTGAAATAACATCCTCTTTTTCAGAAAAAGACATATTCAATCAATTCTTGATGGGCAATTATTCAAATAGAATGAAAATTGAATCACTTGAAGATTTTAAAATTGAAAATGTTGCCAATAAATTTGTTGAATTATTTTATCAAAATCATAATAAATAACATTAATGAATTCCTTTGTTGACATTAAAACTGCTTATAGAGATAGAGTTGATAGAAATATTCAATTTTTATCTTCTGTTTATCATAATAGATCCGACTTATTACAAATGATAAAGTCCTTAATTGATTCAAATATAAATGAGGAAGAAATTAATAACAAGAAAGTATTATTAAAACCAAATTGGGTTAAACATAATCGACAAATTCAAGATGAAGTTTGCCTTCGTACAAATGAGCACTTTATCATGTGTGTAATTGAGGTTATGTTATCAAAAAGACCAAAATCAATAATTATTGGTGATGCTCCAATACAAGGTTGCGATTGGCGAAAAATGCTTTCAGACTCATTTTACCAATTTGTCGATTATCATTCAAAAAAAAATGCTGTCCCAATAATCATCAAAGATTTTAGAAGAGTAACTTTTGACGCCCAATCCAACAAGTTGGAAGAAGAAAGAAAAAGCATTGAAGAGTATGTGATTTTTGATTTAAAAGATAAAAGTTATCTGGAACCAATTTCGGATTTTAATAACAAATTCAGAGTCACACAATATGACCCTTCTAGGTTAGCTGAATCACATACCGTAGGTACTCACAAATATTGTATCACAAAAGAATTATTTGATGCTGATATTGTATTTTCACTTCCTAAAATCAAAACACATCAAAAAACAGGAATAACAAATGCCCTGAAAAATTTAGTTGGATTAAATGGCGATAAAGATTACTTACCTCATCATAGAATTGGTGGTTTAAATGATGGTGGGGATTGCTATCCGGGAAGAAATATTTTAAGGAAATATTCTGAATTATTATTAGATAAAGCAAATAAAAATAAAGGCAATATAAAATACAAATTATATTCACGTTTTGCATCACTCTTATGGAAAATCTCTTTTCCTTCCCCTGAACATCAAATTGGTGCTGGCTGGTATGGAAATGATACTACATGGAGAATGGTTATGGATTTAAATAGAATAGCTTTGTTTGGCAAGGAGGATGGGACTTTATCTGATGTTAAACAAAGACAAATTTATTCATTATGTGATGGAATAATTGCAGGGCAAGGAGATGGTCCGTTGGAACCAGTTCCATTGGAACTTGGCATTATTATGTTGTCAAATAATAGTTATTTAGCAGATATTGTTGCCGGTGAATTAATGAAAATGAAAATTGAAAAGATATACTTATTAAGTGCAGCAAACAAAACTTTAGAAAACGATAATTATAGAATTGAAATAAATAACGAAATAATCAGTTTTAAGGATCTAAGTAATTATTCTATTGATACATTAATGCCGCCAGGATGGGTAAATTACAATAAATAAAATGAAGATAGGAATACATAACAATCCCGGCTCATTTTCGGATCGCTGGATTGAATACTGCAAAAAAAACAATGTTAAGTATAAAATAGTGAATTGTTATGATAGTGACATCATAAACCAGTTAAATGATTGTGATGCCTTAATGTGGCATCATCACCACACCAATTACAAAGACGTACTTTTTGCCAAACAACTGTTGTTTTCATTGCAACAAGCTGGCAAAAAAGTATTTCCCGATTTTAATACCGGATGGCATTTCGACGATAAAGTAGGGCAAAAATACCTTTTGGAAGCCATCGGGGCGCCTTTGGTGCCGACTTATGTCTTCTACACAAAAAATGAGGCACTCGAGTGGATTAAGAAGACAATTTTCCCTAAGGTATTTAAACTCAGGGGTGGAGCGGGTTCTGAAAATGTAATATTGGTAAAAAATCATTCGCAAGCCGAGAAATTAGTCAATCAAGCTTTTAGGAAAGGGTTTAAAGTCTATCGACCCTATTCCAATTTAAAGGAACGATGGCGAAAATACAAGCTGGGCAAAGCCGATATAAAGGATATCGCAAAAGGTTTGATGCGTTTTGTATATCCACCCAAGTTTTCAAAAATGCACCCTGTGGAGAAAGGGTATGCTTATTTTCAGGATTTTATTCCAAATAATACATTCGATATCAGGGTAATAGTGATTGATAATAAGGCATTTGCCATTAAGCGATTGACTCGCAAAAATGACTTCCGGGCCTCCGGCAGTGGAATGATTGTGTACAGAAAAGAAGAAATAGACGAACGATGCGTGAAAATAGCTTTCGAGGTGAATGAAAAAATAAAAAGCCAAAGCATTGCTTTCGATTTTGTTTTCGATGCCGAGCATAACCCTTTAATTTTGGAAATAAGTTATGGCTTTGTGGCAGAAGGTTATGATCCTTGCGAGGGTTATTGGGATAAGGATTTGACATGGCATGAAGGATCGTTTAATCCCTATGGTTGGATGGTAGATATGATGATTAAAATAGAAACAAAAAATTGATTCGATAACAAAGTGAAACATGAATGAAATTAAAAAAATTGCATTTGTTATACCTTCTCTTTCTGCTGGTGGAATGGAAAGGGTAATGAGTGAAATAATAAAATATATTTCAAATACTCATCAAGAGATTGAGTGCCATTTGGTACTATATGGTAAAACAAGAGATATTTTTTATGATGTTCCACAAAACGTAAAAATTTACAAGCCTTCGTTTTTATTTGATGAGAAAAGAAGACTATTGATGACTATAAAAACCATGAAATTTATCCGCAAAACTGTAAAACAAATAAATCCTACAGCCGTCTTAAGCTTTGGAGAAATATGGAATAATTTAGTTTTACTGTCATTGTTTTGGTTGAATGTGCCAATTTATATATCGGATCGAAATAGTCCTGTCGCTAGTTTGGGGAAACTTCACGATACTCTTCGAGTTTTATTATATCCACATGCTACAGGGATAATCGTCCAGACAAGTCAAGCTGCTCACTTTTATAATAATACAATCAAAAATAATAATATAAAAGTTATTGGTAATCCAATACGGGAGATAAATAATATGGATAACATTGTAAGAGAAAATGTTATTGTTTCAGTCGGTCGTCTTATAACAAGTAAAAACTTTGATCATTTAATCAATATATTCAGTAGGATAAATATCAATCATTGGAAATTATTAATAGTTGGAGACGATTCAAATAAACAAGAAAACAGGAAAAATTTAATAAAACAAATTGACAATCTTGGTTTAAACGATAAAGTTTTTTTATTTAGCACTCAAAAAGATCTTGATAGCATTCTATTAAGTGCAAGAATTTTTGCCTTTACCTCAAGTAGCGAAGGCTTCCCTAATGTAATTGGTGAGGCTATGAGTGCTGGATTACCCGTTATTGCTTATGATTGCGTTGCTGGACCATCAGAAATGATAGAAGAAGGGAAGAATGGTTATCTTATTCCACTATTTGAAGATAAGATTTTTGAAGAGAGACTGAGATATTTAATGAATAACTTAGATATATCAGAAACAATGGGAAAAAATGCTCGTGAAAGTATTAAAAGGTTTTCCGTTGAAAAAATTTGTGAACAGTATTACAATTTTATATTAAATGAAAAAACTTCTCCAAATAAACGCCTCCGTTAACTCTGGCGCTCCTGGCCGTATTGCAGAACAAATCGGACAGACAGCCATTTCGGTTGGTTGGAAGAGTTATATTGCCTACGGCAGAAATGGTCGGCCAAGCCAATCGGAATTGATAAAGATTGGGAGTGATTGGGATATCAGGATGCATGGCTTGCAAACGCGGTTGTTTGACAGACATGGGCTTGCTTCAACAGCTGCAACCAGGGAGTTTGTGGAGCAAATAAAAAAGATAAAGCCGGATATCATCCATCTGCATAACATACATGGTTACTACATCAACATCGAAATACTTTTTCGATATTTAAAGGACGCAAATATTCCTGTTGTATGGACTTTGCATGACTGCTGGCCAATAACAGGACACTGTGCTTTGTTTACATTTGTGGAATGTGATAAATGGAAAACGCAATGTTTCAGTTGTCCTCAAAAAAAAGGTTACCCTGGCAGCTATTTCTTAGACAGATCAAAACAAAACTATACTCAGAAGAGAAAATTGTTCACATCAGTAAATGATATGACAATAGTTCCTGTTTCTAATTGGTTAGCCGATATTGTAAAACAATCATACTTAAAAGATTATCCTATTCGGGTTATAAATAACGGTATCGATGTGAATGTCTTTTCACCTCAAAGTAGAGATGGCATTAGGTTAAAGTATGGATTGGCTGACAAATTTATTCTGCTTGGAGTGGCAACAGAATGGGGGAGAAGAAAAGGATTGCATGATTTCATCGAACTAAGTAAAATACTGAAGGATGATGAAATAATAGTACTTGTCGGCCTAAAAGAAGATCAAATTAAGATACTTCCGGAGAATATCATGGGGATTACTCGCACCGAGAGTACACAGGAATTGGCAGAGTTTTATTCGTCTGCGGATGTTTTTGTTAATCCTACTTGGGAGGATAATTTCCCGACAACTAACCTTGAAGCATTGGCATGCGGAACACCAGTAATTACTTATGAAACAGGTGGTAGTCCTGAGGCTATCGACGAATTGACAGGTATTGTGGTTGAACAGGGCAACATCCACAAGTTAACGGAAGCTATCAATCATATTAAATTAAAGGGGAAACAATCTTATTCAGAAGCTTGTGTGAAACGTGCACATCGTCTTTACAGGAAAGAGGATCGCTACCGGGAGTATATTGAGTTGTATGAGGAACTACTGAACAAATAGAGTTCCAAATTCTGTTCAATGTCTTTTGAATATCAAACTAAAAGAGATAATTAATATTATATGTCACAATTTTCCAACAAAATTCTCCTAATCACCGGTGGTAACGGATCATTTGGTAACGCTGTTTTAAACAGGTTCTTAAATTCAGAAATCAAAGAAATACGAATATACTGACCCCCTGAGGGGGGTGGACACCTCAAAGAGATAGAGATTATACTAAATAAGGAGGTGTCAGGATGAAGCTAAGGAAATGGAGTTCAGTGAACTTCCCCCCATTCTTTGGACAGAAGAGAGGGCCTCTGAAGGTGCATCGTAGCCGGTCCCTTTCCTAGCTTCGTTGAATGCAAAACGCGTGGGATAAACGGATTTTCCACGTTGTCCGAAAAAACATCGCTCGATGATGCCCCAGGAACGACGATCTCCATTCGTTTCATATCAAACTCTCAGCCCCGCTGAGCTCATCACTGATCCGGAAAAATAAGCTATAATGGTCTAGCCTATTCAGACCAAAAATAGTCGCAAAATAAGGTGTGTTTCCTTAGAAAATGATAGGAGGAAACACAGATGAAAAAACGGAAGACTTACGATGACCAGTTCAAAGCCAGGGTGGCTTTGGAGGCGGTCAAGGAAGAGAAGACCATTTCTGAGATAGCAGCTCAGTTTGAGGTTCATCCTAACCAGATAATGAAGTGGAAGAGGCAGCTTTTAGAGAACGTAGGTGGTGTATTTTCAAGGAAGCAAGAGCCTGAGGTAGAAGAACTGAGGAACCTTGTAGATAAGCTGTACAAGAAGATTGGGGAGCAAGTAGAGCTGTCGGAAGAGGATCAGAGGGTACTTCAGGAGATGGATAAGATTTACCTTGGCTTTCCAAGTTATGGCAGCCGGAGGATGAGTCGGGAGCTTGGGAGTATATGATACGCCCTTCGAGGCTTATTATCAGCTACCAGCGGGTGCAGCATGTTAAAAGAAATACACCTTAAAAGAAGGCTACACTTGGTCTTGACTACTAGACCATCTCCGTCTTCAAATGATATCATCTCTCGGAGATGAAAAATAATAGCCTAAGATAGAGCTCCAAAACACGTTGTATGTCGCGTTTAGGAGAATGCACAAGCAAAAAGAAAACTGAGGTGAACAATGAATTATTTTAAAGGTAAATGCATTCTCATCACGGGCGGCACGGGGACGTTTGGGAATGCTGCCTTAAAGAGATTGCTCAATAGTGAGGTTGAGCAGATCCGAATTTTCAGCCGAGATGAAAAAAAGCAAGAAGATATGAGAATTTATTATAAGGACCCAAGGTTGAAATTTTATATCGGTGATGTTAGGTCGCTTTCATCAGTAATGACGGCAATGGAAGGTGTCGATTATGTCTTTCATGCTGCAGCTCTTAAGCAGGTTCCTTCCTGCGAATTTTATCCAATGGAGGCAATTAGGACTAATGCCATTGGGGCTGACAATGTGCTAACTGCTGCCATAACATCCGGGGTTAAAAAAGTTGTTATTCTGAGTACGGACAAGGCCGTTTATCCGATTAACGCTATGGGAATGTCAAAAGCTTTAATGGAAAAGATTATGGTAGCGAAAGCCAGGTTGGCTGACCCAGCCAAAACAGTTTTTTGTGGAACGAGATATGGGAATGTAATGGCTTCTCGTGGTTCTGTCATTCCACTATTTATCTCACAAATAAAAGAAGGTAAACCAATTACAATTACTGACCCGACAATGACCAGATTCATGATGACGATTGACGATGCTATCGATTTGGTGCTATATGCCTTTGAAAATGGCAAGCCTGGGGATATGTTCGTTCAGAAGGCACCAGCTGCAACAATTGAAATGCTGGCTTCTGCTTTAAAAAAACTGTTTAAGGCTGACAATCCGATTAAAATAATAGGAACAAGGCACGGAGAAAAGCTATTTGAAACCCTGTTAACTCGAGAAGAGATGGCAAAAGCGGAAGATTTGGGCAAATATTATCGTATTCCGATGGATGACCGCGATTTGAATTATGGCCTCTATTTTACAGAAGGCAAAAAGGAGGTTTCATTAAAAGAAGATTATAATTCACATAATACCTATCGTTTGAATGAGGATGAGCTCACCGAGCTCTTATTAAAAGTGGATTATGTTAGAGAAGAGCTAAAAACCTGGGAAAAAAGTTAGAGAAAATGAAAAATATATTAGTCACCGGCAGCGATGGATTCATAGGTAAAAATCTTATCCTGGCTTTAAGGCGGCTGGAAGACGTTAAAGTTTTTGGTTATGACATTAATGATGATATAAATCCTCTGAAGGAGGCCGTTAGAAGGGCGGATATCATATTTCATTTAGCTGGAGTGAATAGGCCAGAAAAAACAGAAGAATACGAAACAGGAAATGTTGGATTTACCAGGTCGCTTATTTCGATGGTGGAAGAATCTAAAGTTAAGCCGCTAATTATTTTTTCCTCTTCAATCCAGGCAGCGCTTGATAACCCCTATGGCCTGAGCAAGAGGAAAGCTGAAGAGGAACTTATAAATTGGGCAAAAAGAAGCGGGCAAGCAGTAGTGATTTACAGGCTGCCCAACGTATTTGGCAAATGGTGCAGACCTAACTATAATTCAGCGGTTGCTACCTTTTGTTATAATATTGCCCGAGATCTTGATGTGCATATCACAGATCCGGAAAGAGTTGTAGAATTAGTTTATATTGATGATGTTGTAAAGGCCTTCCTTGATCATATAAAGAATAGGTCAGAAAATGAAGTTTATTATAATAACGTGACACCGGTTTTTAAGGTTACTGTCAAAAGGATTGTGGAAATAATTAAGGGATTTAAAAATACACGAGCCGATTTAACCATCCCAGATTTTAGTGACCCTTTTATAAAAAGACTCTATGCGACATACCTTAGTTATTTGCCTCAGGATAAATTTGCTTACCAACCCGAAATTAAGGTTGACAATCGGGGAATATTGGCCGAGCTATTAAAGTCGAAAGCCTTTGGGCAAATATTTGTTTCGAGAACAAAGCCTGGGATTACAAGAGGAAACCACTTCCACGACACAAAGGTGGAAAAATTTTGTGTTCTTGATGGCCAAGCAATAATACGTTTTCGCGATGTAAGAGGCAAGGATGTAATTGAGTATAAGGTATCAGGAGAGAAAATTACAATAGTAGATATACCACCAGGATATACGCATTCAATAGAAAATATCGGCCAAAAAGAGCTTATAGTTCTTTTCTGGGCGAATGAGATTTTTGATCCCGAAAATCCCGATACCTATCGCCTCGAGGTTATAAATGAAGAAAATTAAAGTAATGACTGTGGTTGGAACCAGGCCGGAGATTATCAGGTTATCTCGCGTTATAGCCAAGCTTGACCAATATACTGAGCATGTCCTTGTTCATACAGGCCAGAATTATGATTACGAATTGAACAACATATTCTTTGAGGACCTGGAAATTAGAAAACCGGACTATTATCTTGAAGCGGCCGGTAAAAACCCTGCCGAAACTGTTGGTATGGTTATTGCCAGATCTTACGATGTTATGAATAAGGAAAAGCCTGATGCCATTTTAATTTTGGGAGATACCAATAGTTGTCTAGCTGCCTATTCTGCCAAAAGGCTTAAAATACCAGTCTTTCATATGGAGGCAGGCAACAGGTGCTTTGACGAAAGAGTACCCGAGGAGATAAACAGGCGATTGGTCGACCATATCGCCGATATAAATCTGCCATACAGCCAGATATCCAGAGAGTATCTTTTGATGGAGGGCATCCCGGCTGATAGGATTATCAAAACCGGTAGCCCGATGTATGAGGTGTTGATGCAATATTTGCCGAAAATTGAGGCATCAACCATTCTTGAATCTCTGAAACTGGAGAAAGGGAAGTACTTTGTGGTATCGGCCCATCGGGAAGAGAATATCTCATCGGAGAAGAATTTCTTTAACCTTGTGGAGATTTTGAACAGGATAGCGGAGCATTACGGATATCCGGTAATCGTATCAACCCATCCGCGTACGCACAACATGATTGAGAAGAAGGGTGTAACTTTTCATGAAAATGTACAGCTGATGAAGCCAATGGCGCTGAGTGATTACAACAAGCTGCAGATGAATGCCTATGCCGTATTGTCGGATAGTGGTACCATCTCGGAAGAGTCATCTATTTTGAATTTCCGTGCTCTGAACATCCGAGAAGCACATGAGCGGCCCGAAGCGATGGAAGAGGCATCTGTGATGATGGTGGGCCTGAACCCGGAACGGGTGATGCAGGGGCTGGTGCAGTTGCAATATCAGGAGATTGGTTCTGAACGTAATTTCAGGCTGGTAGCTGATTACAGCATGCCCAACGTGAGCGACAAGGTGGTGCGCATTATCATATCTTATACCGATTACATTAAAAGGGTTGTGTGGGGAGAATAAAAGAATGAACAGGTTTTCCACCAAAATCATCCCAAAATTCAGAGCGTTACTGGTTACCGATGATGGAATTATCGGAGCCAGAGGATATGATCTTCTTAAATATGATATCCATACAGCCCGCATGTGTAAACAATCTGCCGTTATTGATCGGAAATATGCAATTCTTTCCCGATTTTTTTTGACACGAAGATTTTTTAGGGCTGAAATAACCAATCTCTATGAATTGTCGGATGGCACGCAACTTTTAATTGCCAAAAAAGGGATTTTCAAAAAGGAAAAAAATTCAAATACTTTTTCCAAATGTTTTCCTATACCTCGCGGTTCAAGACCAATGAATTTGTGTATTGACGAAAAAGACAATATTTATTTTGGCGAATATTTTTCCAATTTCGAAAAAAAACCGATTCATATTTATGCTTCTTTCGATAAAGGTTTAGCTTGGAAGATAGTATATACTTTCCGGGAAGGCGAAATAAATCACATTCATGGTATCTTTTACGATAAATATACCAATTGGAAATGGGTAGTAACAGGAGACCGGGAAAATGAGTGTATTATAGGCTATACCGATAACGATTTTCAAAATTTGAATATCGTTTTTAGAGGCGGACAAGAATATAGAACATGTAATTTGCTGTTTTTCAAAGATTTTATTGTTTTTGTTACCGATTCTCAATATATACCAAACGTAATCAAAAAGTTTGACAGGCAAACGCTCGAAATAACTTCTCTTCAATTTATTGAAGGAAGTGGCATTTATGCCGGACAAAACAACAGTTTTTCATTTGTTTCGACAACCATTGAACCATCAACCGTTAATTTGGATCAATATTCACATTTATACATTTCAGAAGATGGGTTAAATTGGGTAGAGATAGCCAAATATAAAAAAGATAAATGGCATAAATCGGCTTTTCAGTTCGGTAGCATCCAATTTCCACGATATGAAACAAACCATTTGAATAATATTCTTGTTTATTCTGGCCGTTCCTTAAACAATATTGGAAATAAAACGGTAGTATTAGTATCAAAAGAAAAATTATGAGAATTCTTTTAATTACACAATATTTTTATCCCGAAAATTTCAAAAGCAATGACATTGCTTTTGAATTAGCCAAAAGAGGTCACGAAATTACTGTATTATGCGGTATTCCAAATTATCCGGAAGGTAAATATTATAAAGGATATGGAATATTAAAAAAACGTATCGAGAAAATATCTGGAGTGAAAATATATAGGGTAGCTCAAATACCACGTGGAAATAACAAAATACTTTTGTCTTTAAATTATTTAAGCTATTCTTTTTTTGCTTCTGTGTGGGTTTTTTTTATGTCTATATTTAAAAAATATGATCGGATTTTCGTTCACGCACCTTCCCCTATAACACAAGGGTTACCGGCCATATTGATGAAAAAATTACAAAAAATACCTCTTTATTTCTGGGTTTTGGATATTTGGCCAGATGCTATGAAATCAGGTGGAGGTATAAAAAACAAAAGAATTTTGAATTTGGTAGACTGTTTAGTAAAATATATTTATAAACATTCCGATAAGATATTAATAAGTTCTAAACGTTTTACAGAATCAATTTTATCAAAAGGCAATTTTGCTTCGAAAATTATATATTTCCCAAATTGGGGTTTGGATTTTTCCTTTAATAAAAGCAAACATCAATCCAATTTAGTCTTACCCAAAGGATTTGTCGTCTTAATGGCAGGCAATTTAGGCGCAGCACAAGATTTAAAATCGGTCTTGAAAGCTGCTCTATTATTAAAAAATCATAAACACATAAAATGGATATTTGTTGGTAATGGAAGCATGAAAGAATGGGGAGAACAATTTTCGAGAGATAATGAATTGTCAGAAACAGTATTCTTTTATGGCAAATACCCACAAAATGCAATGCCTTGGTTTTACCATCAAGCGAATGTCTTGTTGATTACATTACGAAGTGAATTTCCTCATTTAGAGATGGTTGTTCCTGCAAGATTACAATCTTATATGTCTGCAGGTAAACCCATTGTGGGAATGATTGATGGCGGAACTGTAGACATTATCGAGGAGGCGAAGTGTGGAAAATGTGTTCCGGCCGGTGACGCTGAAGGACTATCACAACTAATTTTTGAAATGCAAAATGAACCTTTGGAAGAGATGGGGAAAAATGCGCGAAATTACTATAAAAACAATTTTACATTAGAGATGTGCATGAATAATTTGTGTGAAATAATGGATATATGAAAGAGAACAAATTAAGTTTAAGTTATCGTTTTTTAAAATTACTTGGATTAAATTTTTCAGAAGAAGAATATGGTAATATTTCTTTTTTTCGAGCTTTCAGAAGAGGATTCAGGGGACTTATTAATGCGATACTACTGAAATATTGCATGTATTCGGTTATTTTGTCGCCCTTAAATTATAGAAAAATACGACCAATCCTTTGGCGGTGGATGGGCGCAAAGGTAGGCAAAGACTGTTATATAGGTTATGAAGTTTGGGTAGATATGACGAACACTCATTTGGTAGAATTGGAAGATCATGTGCATATTACTAACCGTTGTCTTCTACTTTGCCATCAAAGAGACTTGAGTAATTACTGTGTTGGAGATGATTCTGCAAAGCTTGGGTACAAAAAAGAAAAAATAATTTTAAAAAAAGGTTGTATGATCGGAATGGATTCTATTATTATGCCCGGGGTAACTATAGGTGAAGGTGCTATTATCGGTGCAGGATCGTTAGTTACAAAGGATATTCCGGCTTGGACAATTGCAACCGGTAGACCTGCCAAAGTCATAAAACAAATACCAAAACGTGAACCCTGATGAATATTTTGACTTTCGACATAGAAGATTGGTACAACTGCGATTTCATTACACCCGATTTTAATTGGGATAAGTACGAAGTACGTATTTACGAGGGAGTTGACAGGATATTGCAGGAACTTGAAAATCGTCAGTTAAAAGCAACTTTTTTTTGTTTGGGTTGGATAGCCGAAAAACATCCGGATGTGATAAGAAAAATTCATGCACAGGGTCATCACATTGGTTGTCATTCCTATCAGCATGAACTGGTTACCCGTCTCAGCAGAGAAGAATTTAAAAATGATACCCAAAAAGCCAAAGTGCTGATTGAAGATTTAATTGAGGAACCGGTAGATGCCTATCGTGCTCCGGGTTTTTCCATAACCGAAAATAATACGTGGGCATTGGAAGCCTTATCAGAATTGGGTTTTCTCTATGACTGTTCCATTTTGCCTGCATCGCACGATTATGGAGGATTTCAAAGTTTTACCAATAAACAGCCGGTGTTACTGAAATTAAAGAACGGTTTGCAAATCAAGGAATTTCCTGTATCTGTTCACACATTTTGGAATAAAAGCTTTGTTTTTTCGGGAGGAGGATTTTTCAGATTTTTCCCCTTTTTTCTCATTCAACATTGGGCTAGAGAAACGAACTATCTTATGACCTATTTTCATGCCAGAGATTTTGATCCCGGTCAACCTGTTATACAATCACTTCCATTGATGCGTAAATTTAAATCGTATGTAGGTTTATCTACTTCGTTTGCAAAATTTCAAAAAATGCTGGACAATTTTGAATTCATGAACGTTCGTGAAGCAGATAAAGTAATTGATTGGAAGAATTCACCAAGTATTGAGTTATGATAATTTCATTATTATGAAAATATTAATCACCGGCATTAACGGCTTTGTTGGCTCGAATTTGACAAAGGAATGGAGAGGACGACATACACTTTATGGCTTGGACATTAATCAAATGCCTAAAGAAGGTGTGAGTAAAATATTTTTATGGGAAAAGTTAAACGAAATTCCATCGGTAGATACCATCGTTCACCTGGCAGGCAAAGCGCATGATACGAAAAATAAAAGTGAAGCGCCGGAATATTTTGCCGTGAATACGGGATTGACACAAAAAATTTTCGATTATTTTCTGGAGTCGGATGCAAGGAAATTCATTTTTTTCAGTTCCGTGAAAGCAGCGGCCGATAGTGTGCCGGGTGATGTGCTGACAGAGGAGGTGGTGCCTGCGCCGGTGGGGCCTTACGGAGAATCGAAGATTAGAGCGGAAGAATACATAATAGCCAAGATGCAAGAGCCAAGAGCCAAGACTAAGGATATTTATATTCTGCGCCCGTGCATGATTCATGGACCGGGAAACAAGGGAAATCTGAATCTGTTGTATAAAGTGGTAAGGAAAGGGATTCCCTGGCCGCTGGTGGCTTTTGACAACAGACGTTCGTTTTGTTCCATCGATACGGTTTCTTTCGTGGTGGAACAGCTTATCGTGAGAGACGGTATACCCTCAGGTATTTATCAGGTGTGCGATGATGAGCCATTATCGACCAACGAACTAATCCGATTGATAAACGAATCGTTAGGGAAAAAGACGTTGATTTGGAAATTACCCAAAGCATTGATGACTGCCGCTGCGGGTGTTTGTGGTGCTCTGCATCTGCCGCTCAACAAGGAGCGGCTGCGGAAGCTGACGGAGAACTACGTGGTGAGTAACGAGAAGATTAAACGGGCGTTGGACATTGAGAAGATGCCGGTATCGGCCAGGGAGGGAATGCGAAAAACGCTGGATAGTTTCAGATAGTATGGGAGCAATAACAACATATTTGATCGTCTTGGTTTTGCTGCTTGCAGCAGAACTTTTTTATTTCCGGATTGCGGAGCGGTTCAACATCATCGACAAACCGAACGAGCGGAGCTCGCATAACTACATCACCATACGGGGTGGCGGCATTATCTGGTGGGTGGCGGCGTTGCTGTTCCTGCTGTTTCATTTCTCCCCAACTTCGCTTTGGTTCTTTGTCGGCATTACGCTGATCGCGGGGGTGAGTTTCGTGGATGATGTGACCGGTCTGGGTCAGAAGGTGCGTCTGCTCTTCCACCTGCTGGCCATGAGCTGCGCTTTTTACCTGGCGGGTGTCTTTGGAGCATACCCCTGGTGGGCCATCGTGATAGGATACGTGGTGTTTATTGGGATCGTGAATGCCTATAACTTTATGGATGGCATCAACGGGATTACAGGATTGTACAATATCGCGGTACTGGCATCGCTGCAGTACGTGAACCTGTGGTACGGTAACTTTGTGCATCCGGACCTGATCTGGTTCCCGATGATTGCATCTGCTGTGTTTCTCTTCTTCAACTTCCGGAAAAGAGCCCGATGCTTTGCCGGTGATGTGGGGAGCGTGGCCATCGCCTTCTGGATTGTCACGTTGCTACTGTTGCTGATTATCAAAACGGAGAACCTGATATGGCTGGGCTTCCTGATGGTCTATGGCGTGGATACGGTGATGACCATCTTTCATCGCATTTATTTGAAACAAAATATCATGGAGGCACACCGGCTCCATTTTTACCAGGTACTGGCGAACGAGAAGAGGATGCCACACCGGCTGGTGAGTCTGATCTATTTCACGGTACAGCTGATCTGCTCGGCGCTAATCATCCTGCTCTATCCGGTGATGGGATGGGGCATCTTCGTGATCCTAGTGCTGGTTTTAATGGGGCTGTATATGATTAAATTCCCGTTGATGAACTCAAAAAAAGTGTGAACTATGCTGATTGAGATGACAATTTACTGGACAAAGTAACGGAGCAGGCGAAGGCGAGCGACCGTCTCCGCATGAACTACAACCTGCACGACAGCTCGCTAAGGGTTTCTGCTTCCCTGCTTCCCTCGATTGCCACTTTGGCTTTGAAGGCTGCACCGTGTTTCTTCCTTGTTCTCATAATTGGTCAAATTTAATCGTTTTTATTAAGTTTAACCAGTGGATTGTAGGGAGTATTATATATTGGGGCTTTGCCCCAAACCCCATATTCTTTTTTGCCTTGATGCCAAAAAGAATGCAAAAAAGTATAATGGTCTTGTGGATTCAGGCCAAAATGGATCGCAATTTTAGGTGTATCTCCTTACAATATGACAAGGAGGTTACTATTGAGAAAGAGAAAAACAGACGATGACAATTTCAAAGCGAGAGTAGCATTGGATGAAATGCTCCCCAAAAACTGGACAGGGTAATAAGGTAAGAAAGGGCCTGCCATAACTCAATAGGAGGTATGGTAAAATGGCCAGTATGAAAAGACGACAGTATGAAGCGGCCTTTAAGGCCAGGGTGGCCCTGGAGGCGGTCAAAGGGGAGAAGACCATCGCCCAGGTCGCCAGTGAGTATGGGGTTCATCCTAACCAGATAATGAAGTGGAAGAGGCAGCTTTTAGAAAACGCAGGTGGTGTATTTTCAAGGAAGCAGGAGCCTGAGGTAGAAGAGATGAAGGAGTTGATAGATAAGCTGTACAAGAAGATTGGGGAGCAGGACATAGAGCTTGAGTTTTTAAAAAAAAAGTACAAGCAGCTCCAGAACCTGTAAAGAAGGATATGGTGGAGAGGGAGAACGAGGATTTGAGTATACGGTGGCAGTGTGAGCTTCTGGCTCTTAACCGTTCTTCTCTTTACTATGAGCGGGTGGAGTCGTCGGCAGAGGATCAGAGGGTACTTCAGGAGATGGATAAGATTTACCTGGATTTTCCAAGTTATGGCAGCCGGAGGATGAGTCGGGAGCTTAGACGTCGAAGATTTAAACTTGGGAGGCTCAAAGCGAGGAGTCTGATGCGGATTCTCGGGGTTGAGGCGATCTATCCCCGGAAGAGATTGAGTTTTCCGGCCAAAGAGCATCAGATTTATCCTTATCTTCTCGGGGATGTGACCATCGATCGGCCAGATATCGCCTGGGCGGCCGACCTGACCTATATCCGTTTGAAGCATGGATTCGTCTATCTTGTAGCGGTTATGGACCTCTACAGCCGTTACATCGTCTCCTGGGGGATCTCCAACACTCTGGGAGCCGGACTTCTGCTGTGAAGCCTTAAAAGAGGCTTTGGAGAGAGGCCGGCCGGAATATTTTAATACTGACCAGGGGACCCAGTTTACAAGTCGAGAGTTTACCTCAATCCTCCAGGATAAAAAAATAAAGATCAGCATGGACGGCAAAGGCCGGGTGCGCGACAATATCTTCATAGAAAGATTCTGGCGGACTTTGAACTATGAGGAGGTTTAGACAAAATCATATGAGTCGGTCTGGGAGTGTAAAAAAAGCATCGGGGAATTTATTCGAAAATATAATCAGACAGGTTGCATCAATCCTTAGGGCAATGCGATACACCTTATGAGGCTTATCGTCAGATGCAAATGGCAGTGGCATGATAAAGGACATACACCTTAAAAAGATTTTAATTTGGTCTTGACAACCGGGCCACTTCCACCTGTGACTGAATCTATCTCCAGGCGGACACTGGCTCTACCATTTCATAATAATCTATCAGAAAGCGAGATAGATATAGTGATAGAGGCATTAAAAGAAGCGGTGGAATCGTGCTGATGAATTATAAATTATGCGGTTGTCTTATTTTAATAAGATCAGGCTACCGAGCTAATAAGTAATGTAGAGGGCAGAAAGTTTATAGGAAGGGCAAAGAATGAATAAATGGCTGTTAGCTTTGGTCAGGGAAGCCTTCCGCATAACTAAGTGGAAAAGGCGGGCTTTTTTCCTGATAGCTGACACTGTGCTCATTTCTTTCTCCCTTTATGCCAGTTTTTGGCTGAGGTTTGATGGGAGGATCCCGGCTGAATTTCTTGAGCAGCTTCCGTTATTTCTGGCTATATTTCTTGCGGTCAAGCTGATTTTTCTTCATTTTTCCGGAATGTACAGCTTTTCCTGGCGATTTTTTGGGCCCATGGATATGGCGCGGTTTTTTGCCGGAGTGACGAGCTCAACTATTGTTCTGGCGATAATATTAATGAGTTTGCGGGGCTCTCAATACCTCGGCGGGTTCCCCAGGTCGGTTGTTCTTGTTGACTATGCTCTTACCCTCGGGCTTCTAGGCGGTCTGCGCCTTTCCAAGCGGGTAGTCCGCGAATACCTGAATAAATCGGGTCGCAGATTGAGAGGAAGAAAGGGGGCTTTGATAATCGGGGCAGGCGAAGCCGGTAATATCATGGCCCGGGAGATGCTTAAGAACGAAAAGTCACAGTATGCCCCGGTCGGTTTTATAGATGACGATCCGGCCAAGAGAGGGCTGAGTATTAGCGGGATTAAGGTTCTGGGCACTCGCCAGAATATTGGTGAGGTTCTTCGCGCCAATCACATAGATGAAGTCCTTATCGCCATTCCCAGCGCCAGGTCTAAAGAAATAAGAGAGCTGGTGAATCTGGTCAGAGCAGAAGCTCCATCCAAAAAGATAAGTGTGCTTCCTGGGATGCTTGGTCTGGTGGAGGGGAAAGTCAGTCTCAATGATATTAAAGAGGTAAGTGTCGAGGATTTGCTTGGGCGGGAAAAGGTAGAGGTGGATGAGGCAGCAATAAGCTCGTTTATTAAGGGAAAACGTGTGCTGATAACGGGAGCAGGGGGTTCTATAGGAAGTGAGTTATCCAGAGCTGTATTTAGCTATAAGCCGGCCAATCTGATGGTTCTTGATATTGACGAAACCGAGTTGTTTTATCTTATGAATAGACTACAGAGCGGCCAGGCTAAAATTAGGGCTGTGGTGGCTGATATAAGGGATGCCGCTAAGATGGAAAGAATTTTTGCCTCGGGGCAGCCTGAGATCGTCATTCATTCTGCAGCCTACAAGCACGTTCCGATTCTTGAGGATTTTCCTGAGGAAGCCATAAAGACTAACGTCCTGGGGACAAAGATATTGGCTGAGCTGGCGATTAAATATGGGGCAGAAAGATTTGTCAACATTTCCACCGATAAAGCCATCAATCCGACGAGTGTGATGGGCTCGAGTAAGCGGGTGGCTGAAGAGTTGCTCAGGGCCATGAACAGAAGGAATAGCACCAGATTTATCTCGGTCAGATTCGGCAATGTTCTGGGGAGTCGCGGAAGTGTAATCCCGCTTTTTGAAGACCAGATAAAGAGAGGCGGGCCGGTGACTGTGACTCATCCTGAGATGAAAAGGTATTTTATGGCCATATCTGAGGCTGTAATTCTGGTGCTTCAGGCGGCTGCGGCCGGGGAAGGCGGAGAGGTTTTTGTTCTGGATATGGGTGAGCCTATAAAGATAGTTGACCTGGCAAAAGAAATGATAAGGTTGAGCGGATTTGAGCCAGAGGAAGATATCCCGATAGTTTTTTCAGGGATTAGATCCGGGGAAAAGCTTTTTGAGGAGCTTCTTGGGGCAGAAGAGGGGTCGGAGTCTACAGGACATCCGAAGATTTTTAGAGTCAGGAGTTCGAGAGATAGGTTATTTAACGACGAGATAAAAAAGATGGATGATGAGCTTTTGAAAAAGGTCGATGAGCTGATAGTCATGAGCGGGAATTGCGCTTATAAAGAAGAAATTATAGGAATGATAAAGGAAATTGTGCCGACCTATCGGCCATAAAAATGGGGACACCTACTATTTTTTATCGGTACAGATTATGAGACTGGGGGATGGTTAGCATTTTTGCCGGTTCTGTCGGGATAGGATATTCAGGAGGATAAATAAACAGGGTTAAGAATAAAAAAGCGAGACGGGGGACGCTGACTATTTTTGATAGGCTAAAAATAGTTGGTGTCCCTTTTTTTATTTATGGGTGAATTTTTTCAGAGTGGTGAGGGCATAAGATTTGAGGAAGGCAAAGGAGTCGAGCTTAAAAAGATGGCTCAGGGCGAAAAAGGGAATGACCGAAATGAGGCCGACTATAGCTATTTTGATGGCCAGCGAGACGAAGCTATTAAGTGTGGCGGCTGAGGTGTTCTGAAAATAGGGAAGAGAGAGATAACAGACGAGGCCGAGGGGAATTGAGCTTAAGATAATCTTGACGGTTTCAGAGGCTAAGTTTCTCGAAAAGGGATTGAGGTATTTTTTAAGGAAGAGGCTGAAGAGGATAAAGTTTAAGGTCATCACGACGGAAGTGGCTAAGGCGATGCCACCAGCCCCGAGGATTCTGGATAGGGTTATGTTCAGGATTATGTTGAGACCGACGCAGATGGCGCTGATGATAAGAGGGGTGGCTGTATTCTTAAAGGAATAAAAGACTCGCGACAGGAGGGGCGAGGTGGCATAGGCAAAGAGGCCAATAACATACATCCTAACTACAAAGGCGGTCAGGGCGGTGGCTTCAGGGTCAAAGGCACCCCGTTCAAAGAACAGGCGGACTATGGGTTCGGATAGAAAATAAAGGAAGAAGGTGGAAGGAATGATGAGGTAAAAAGAAACACCTATGGTCTTGTGGAGGCGGGATTCATATTCAACCCTGGACGAGCCATTGAGAGCCAGCTCGGAAAAAGTGGGGAAGATGGCGGTGGCGATGGGCGTGGCCAGCAAGGAAATGGGAATTCCCCAGACTCTGATGGCAAAGTTGAGGGCAGAGATTGAACCGGCATCAAGGCCTGAGCCGATGGTTTTATCTACTATCTGATTAAGAATTGAAAGGCCGCTAGAAATAACGAGCGGGGCCAATAAGATCGCGAACTGGCGCATTTCACGCCAATCAACCTGGCGAAAACCCAGGGAATGGAAGAAGTGGTGGCGCCGGTAAAGGACAAAAAACATGGCGAAAAAGGCAATCGAGACGCTGAGAATCTGCCCGACTGTCCAGCTATTGATACCAAGATAGCGGTGAAGGAAGAAGAGAGAACAGACCAGAGCCACATTGCCGATAAGGGTGACGGCGATAGGGAAGAAAAACTGCTTTTCTGCCTGGAAGAGGCCAGTGAACATACCGACCAGGACGGTGAAGAGGCCGGAAATAACTAAGTAGCGGGTTAAGGTCACGGCCAGGGCGAAGCGCTCACCCTTGAAGCCGTAGGCGACTATCCGGACACAGGCAGGAGCGAAGATAAAAACCAATATAGAAATGGCGACAAAGACTGAGCCCCAGACAGTCAGGGCGGAGTTGACGAAGCGGCGGGCTGCCTCAAGGCTTTGGGCTTTTTTTTCGAGGTAAAAGGGGATAATAAGGGTATTAAAGCCACCGGAGAAGAGGCCGAGAATCGAAAGGGGAATTATCATAGCCACCAGGAAGGCGTCGGTTGTGCCGGAGGCCCCGAAATAGTTGGCTACCAGGACTTCGCGGAAAAAGCCAACGAATTTGCTGATAAGAGAGATAGCGGCGATAAGGAGAGCCGCCTGAGTTACTGTCTGCTTTCTGAGAACCTGGCGAATATCCATCCTTCCTTTTTATCCCACCACTCTTTCCTAAACTTAGCGCGCCTTTTACCCCTATTGGGGTCAGTTTATCTATTTTTTTAAGCCCCTATTCTACCATAAAGAAAACAAAAAATGGGGACACCCTAGATTTTCACTATTTTTTTCTCTTTTTTCTTTCTTTTTCACTTTTTCGTGATAGAAATGGCTGCTGTCCAACGTCTTATAAATTGCTATGTCAAGAACTGCCAGACTGGTTGTTCCCGGCTTGCCCCACCATGTGATTCAGCGTGGCAATCGAAGACAGAAGGTGTTTTTTAGCGATGAGGACAAGGCTCTGTATCTCAAGATTCTAAGTCTTCAGGGCCTGAGGCGGGGGGAAGGAGGGGGAAGAAAAGAACAGTAAAAAAATAGTGAAAATCTAGGGTGTCCCGATTTTCAACAGATGGCGCTTTATGGCGGAGACAAACGCTTCGATGTCTTTAAGGCCGGAGCTGATTATTTCGTATAGCTCTTCGTCCTCGATGAGGTTGTACAGGTGGACGAGCCTGTTCCGGTAGCCGGCCATCTGGATGAGCTTGTTGCCAAGTTCCTCATCAGAATTCTCTATTAATCGCCATGTGCCTGCACCTAAAATCATTAAAATTGCTCCAGAGCTTCTCTGGCAAAGGCCTGAAGAACGTAACTGAAGTCCGCAGCTTTTCTCAAGATTATCATTTCGTAATCAGTTCTGAATGTTTCAGAGGCCTGGTAAATGCATCTTCCTTTGATAGCCTCAAGCTGAAAGACTGAATGGCCTTCCTCAAGAAAAACCAGGTCCAGATGGTAAGGTTCGAAAAGCTCTGATAGCTCGTTGTGCAGCTCAGCATAGAGGATGTACCGGGGAGGGTTTGGGCTGGGGCCAGGGGTGGAAAGCTGAGTGAGTGAGGGATTGAAAACCAGACCCAGGTCTATATCGGCTAAAGGGTCGCTGATGACAGCTTCCTGGCCGAGCAAAATCTGGTAAGCCATATCTTTTTGCGAACCAAAAAGATAGGCCAGGGCAACATTCCGGCGACAGCAGATTTCCCTTACTCTTTCCAGTTTATCCACAACAATATTATAGGGATAAGAACAGGATAATGCAAAAAAGGGGAAAATGGGGACACCCTAGAATTTCACTATTTTTTTCTCTTTTTTCTTTCTTTTCTGTCTTTTTTATTTTTTCGTGATAGAAATGGCTGGTGTCCAACGTCTTATAAATTGCTATGTCAAGAACTGCCAGACTGGTTGTTCCCGGCTTGCCCCACCATGTGATTCAGCGTGGCAATCGAAGACAGAAGGTGTTTTTTAGCGATGAGGACAAGGCTCTGTATCTCAAGATTTTAAGATTTCAGGCGCAGAAGGAAAAACTAAAAATATGGTGCTATTGCTTAATGGATAATCATGTGCATCTTGTAGTTGTTCCTGAGACTCCCGACAGCCTGGTCAAGGCTATCAGCGAAAGCCATCGCAAATATACCTGGCTTATAAATGTTCGCAACAACTGGAAGGGGCATCTCTGGCAGGGAAGGTTTATCTCTTATCCCATGGATGAAGGTTATCTCTACAGCTGTGTTAGGTACATCGAAAGGAATCCGGTGAGAGCGGGGCTGGTGGAAAAGGCAGAGGATTATGGCTGGTCGAGTGCTCGGGCACACGTTTTTGGTGAGAGGAATCCGCTACTCAGTCCAACTCCTCTAAGTGACCAGATTAAGGATTGGCGGGGTTATTTGTTAGATGGAGAAAAGGATGAGGAAATAGAAGCCATCAGGAAGAATGAGAGAAGCAGGCTTCCCCTCGGGAGTGAGGAATTTATAGATAGGTTGGAAGAGATGACAGGGAGCTGTCTGAGGCCGAGGCCGCGTGGGCGACCTAAAAAAATGTAAAAAAATGGGGACACCCTAGAATTTCACTATTTTTTTTCTCTTTTTTCTTTCTTTTTCACTTTTTCGTGATAGAAATGGCTGCTGGCCAGCGTCTTATAAATTACTATGTCAAGGACCGCCAGACTGGTTGTTCCCGGCTTGCCGCACCATGTGATTCAGCGTGGCAATCGAAGACAGAAGGTGTTTTTTAGCGATGAGGACAAGGCTCTGTATCTCAAGGCCCTAAGTCTTTAGGGCCTGAGACGGGGGAAAGAATTGAAAGAGTTGAAAAGGATAGTTAAAAAATAGTGAAAATCTAGGGTGTCCCCATTTTCCAACGATTTTCAGATTTTCAAAGCAATTGCCATGGAACTGCAAAAACATTTGGTGAAAGTTTCTGGATTCTGTTTCCGCAGTAAATTATCATTCCTCCGGCCGCTTTCGGGTTCAACCCTATAAAATAGAGAATATTCTGAATATCGCCATACGCCACCCGGCTGCTCAGTTTGACTTCAACTGGCAAGATGTCCCTCCCATATTCCAGAACGAAATCCACTTCCTTCCCTTCCCTTGTCCTCCAATGGTAGATGTTCATCTGATATATATCGGCTATCACCAGGAGGTTTAGCAGGATCAGGCTCTCGAAAAGGTTCCCTTTGAATTTATCATCTATGGCTTCCGGGCTTCGGTAGCCGGCCAGCTGACAGACCAGTCCCGGGTCGATAAAATATCCTTTGGGTGATTTGGTGAGGCTTTTAGCTTTAATTTTCGTAAAGGGCCTTAGGCGAACGAATAAATTCGAGGCTTCGAGCAAGCTTATGTAGCGGTGGACTGTTGGCTGACTGATACCCGTATCTCTCGATATGCCGGTCTGATCAACTATAGAAGCCGTCCTCAGGGCGAGAAGCTGCATGACGTTTCTGAAATCCGTCAGGGAGGTTATGTGTGATAGGTCTCTTAAGTCCCTTTCGAGGTAAGTTTTTATGTAACCATCCCACCAGATTGAAATTTCCTCGGGAGTATTTAATGAAAAAACGGGTGGGAGAAAGCCCCGATAGAGAATCTGAGTTAAGGACGGAGCATTGTTAGTATCTTTTATCTCCGGAAATTCTTTTTCTTCAGGATAGATTTTTTTAAACAAATCAATAATCCAGTCAGGCTTTTTCTTTCCCCGATATTCAGATGGAGTAAATGGGTAAAGTGTGTGATAAGTTGCCCGGCCAGCCAGCGTCTCAGAGATGCTCTTTAGAAGGAGAAAATTAGCCGAGCCCGAGAGTATGAATCTGCGCTCTCTTGGCTTGTGCTGGGCATCAACAGCCTTTTTAACTGTGTATAAAATTTTGGGCTCTCTCTGAGCTTCGTCTATGATAATGTTCTGGCCAGAATTTATTATAGGCGAGGGATCTCTTTGGACCTGGGCTAATGTATCCAGGTCATCCAGACTGAAATATTTAAAGCCCTCAAAAATCGGTTCGTTTTTTAACAGGGTTGTTTTTCCCGTTTGACGTGCTCCGGTTAAGACCAGAACACTGCTCACGTTTAAGGATGCGCTGAGTTTATCAGCCAGCCAGCGTTTTATATACAATTTATTCACCTCGTGAATAAAATTTATTCATGGCCTGAATAAAATACACCGGGCTTTTGAAAAAAGCAAGGGAGGAAAATGGGGAAAAAATAATGAAAATCTAGGGCGTCCTGATTTTTGAGGGCGTCCCGATTTTTGTTGACAGGGAAAGATGGTTTTTATATAAAAGGGAAAAATAAGCCTTAAAATAAGCCTTGATATGGAGAAGGAAGTCAAAACAGGCAGCAGGCAAGCGGCATGAGGACATGAGGAGGCGAAATGACCACAGATTTTACCATCAAAATTATCGGTCTTTTCCTCGGGGTGGTGGCTCGTTCGCTTATTCCCTGGCTTAGAAAGCTGCGGAATGGTGAGGTCAAGGGGTTTGATAAGCGATATCTTTATTCGGGAATTGCCACTTTTATTCTTGGGGTGATTATTACCCTGGTGATTTTCCCGCAGTTTAAGGGTGAGGCGGGAGGCCAGGGCGGGGCGAGCGGGACAGGAATCGTCCCGGGTTTTGAAAATTATTTCAGGCTTTTCTGCCTGGCTTTTGGCTTTGGCTTCGGCTGGAACGCCATTGTGCTGGAAGCAGGAAAGTGGGGAAATTGGTTTCTGGAGGGTGAAGAATAAATTATGATGAAGATTGGCGAATTTGAGATTTATCTTAAGGTAGTTGATGACCATAAGTGCCCGCATTGTGGTGATGAGCTAAGCCGGCGACCGCGGAGGCTGTGGCAGAAGGCTGTGTCATTTGCGGTGCCGCTCAGGCATTATAATTGCCAGAGCTGTTATCACCGCTTTTTTGCGATGTCGCCGAGATGGAAGCAGATGAAGCGCGGAGAAAGATGGCTGCGGGTGGCGGCCACGGGGGTGGTCTGGCTGGCTGGAATTTACATTGTCTTTAGAGTTTTGTTTGGTGTATTGTATGCCATAATGAGCTGAAACAGGGGACACAATCTATATTTCCTATTTTCTATCGGCAGGTGTTCGGTGAGCAGGCCAAAAAATTAGGGAATAAAATTAGGAAATATAGATTGTGTCCCCTGTTTTTAAGATAGGAGCTAAGATGAAGAAAATTGCTGTTGTCGGGCTTGGATATGTGGGTTTGCCGCTGGGGCTGAACTTTGCCAGGGCTGGAGCGAAGGTCATTGGACTTGATATAGACCCGGAAAAAACCAAAGCCTTAAACGCGGGCCAAAGCTACATCAAGCATATTTCTGAAGGGGATGTGGCTGAGGCGGTGGCCAGCGGGAGATTTATGGCCTCGGGCGATTTTTCGCTGGTCAAAAGCGAGGCGGTTGATGCGGTTATCATCTGCGTTCCAACGCCGTTAACGAAGCAGAGGGAACCGGACATTTCTTTTATTCTTGACACGGGGCGAGAAGTGGCTCCATACCTTCAGCGGGGTATGGTTGTTATCCTCGAATCAACGACTTTTCCGGGGACAACGGATGAATATCTGCGGCCGGTGCTGGAGGGTGGATCGGGCCTGGTGGCGGGGAAGGATTTTTATTTAGCTTTTTCACCTGAGAGGGAAGACCCGGGTAATGCGAAGAGCCGCGTGTCGGAAGTCCCGAAAGTTATCGGCGGGCTCACGCCCGAATGCCTCAAGAAGGCCATGGAGATTTACGGGATCGCGGTGAAAAATTTGGTGCCGGTTTCTTCCTGCCGGACGGCCGAGGCGGTTAAGCTTCTGGAGAATATTTTCCGGTCGGTTAATATCGCCCTGGTCAATGAATTGAAGACGGTCTATGCGGCCATGGGTATAGATATCTGGGAGGTCATTGAGGCGGCCAAAACCAAGCCGTTCGGCTTTATGCCGTTTTATCCAGGGCCGGGGCTGGGCGGACACTGCATTCCGATTGATCCTTTCTATCTGACCTGGAAGGCACGCGAATATGGACAGACCACCAGGTTCATCGAGCTGGCAGGCGAGGTTAATACCAGGATGCCCGAATATGTTTTGGAAAGGACAATTGAGGCGCTGAACTGGTGGGGAAAGCCCCTTAAGGGGAGCAAGGTGCTGGTAGTCGGGCTGGCCTATAAGGAAGATGTTGACGATGAGCGCGAATCGCCGTCGTATCATCTGATGGACTTGCTGGCCAAGTATGGAGCGGAAGTATCATATTATGACCCGTATATTCCGGTCATCAAGGTGACGAGAGAGCATCCGCACTGGGCCGGGACGAAGTCGGTGGAGTGGAATGAGGAGACGGTGGGTGGATTTGATGCCTGCGTCATAGCGACAGCTCACAAGGTGATTAACTGGGAAGAGCTGGCGAAGTGGTGCAAGATTATAGTGGACACAAGAAACGCCATGGCAGGTGTCAGGACCGCGCCTAACCAGGTCTGGAAGGCCTAGAAAAGGGGACGTGATACTCTGTCCCTCCTTTTGGCTCAAGCAAGTTACTGATTCTAAAGCAGTTAAAATTTGGGGACGTGATACTCTGTCCCCATAAAAAAGTTAATTTATTTATTATCAACAGGTTAAGGTCGGGAGTTGGGTGGGGACAGAGTATCACGTCCCCTTTTCTTTATTGGAAGTGGTGGGGACAGAGTATCACGTCCCCAATCTTTTAATGATGCGGGTAGCGGCGTGGCCATCGCCAAAGGGATTTCGCCGCTTCAGGCTGTGCCTGAACTCACCGCTCTCGACCTTTTTCAGGAGCTTGACCGCCAGCCTTTCGATTCTCTGCGGATCTGTGCCACCGAGCCAGGCGACGCCAGCTTCGACCGCTTCCGGCCGCTCGGTTTTATCCCTCATGACGATAACCGGCACGCCCAGCGAAGGAGCCTCTTCCTGAATTCCACCCGAATCGGTCAGAATCAAATCTGCCTGCCTCATCAAATAAACAAAGGTCAGATAATCCAGCGGCTCAACCAGATGGACGCGCTCAATACCCGATAAATGACTGAGGACGACCGACCGGACGTTTGGATTGAGATGAACGGGGAAGATAACTTCGGCTTCGGCGACTCGGCTGACGACGCGGCTTATGGCCTGGCAAATTCTTTCCATCCCTTCACCAAAACTTTCGCGGCGGTGAGCCGTGACCAGGATTAATTTTGTCGGGCGAGCGCCAGGGTCGTAGGCGGGATTAGCGTCATCGCCACGGGCCACACGTCCGGCGCGAACGCCAGCGGCTGCGGCTTGACTCTTGCTGGAAGCTATCGGCCGAGCGGCTGGTGCTGATTTTGGTCCTGATGGCCTGCCTCGCTCGAGAATAGCTTCGAGCCAGGAGGCTGTCTCTTTGCTGCCACGCCTCCCTGGCTTTCTGGCCAGACTCTTTGCTGTCCCGGATTTCTCCCCGGTCGTGCCTTCCGCCTTAATCTTCTTAATCTCCCCCATTTTCACCTTCAATTTCTCGCCCCAGCCGGACTCTTCCGTCTTTTTCAGGATCATTTTCAGGGCGTCAACCACGGTGTTGCCGGTGACAGAAATGGCTCGCCGGCTGAGGCCTTCCCGGAGCAAATTTTCCCGGGCCCTCTGCGTCGGGGCAAAATGCAGATCAGCCAGATGGCTGATGAGACGCCGGTTTATCTCCTCGGGAAACGGGTTATATTTATCTTCGGTGCGAAGGCCAGCCTCGACGTGTCCGACTTTTATTTTGCGGTAAAAAGCGGCGAGGGAGGCAGCCATGGCGGTGGTCGTATCGCCCTGGACAATGACCCAATCGGGTGCCTCGGCCTCGAGTGCTTTATCGAGCCTCACCAGCAGCCGTGCCGTCAGCCCGGCCAGAGGCTGGTTTTCCTGCATCACGTGGAGGTCATAGTCCGGCTTGAGGTCGAAGATCTCGAGAAACGGTTCGACCATTTCGCGGTGTTGACCGGTAAAGCAGATGACCGGCTCGAAGGCGACAGCGTTGGCGTCGGCTCTGTCCACCTCGCGACTGCCAGGACCTGCTGCCTGTCGCAGGGCCTCAACGACCGGCGCCAGCTTGATGACCTCAGGCCGCGTGCCAAAAACGACCAGCACCTTAATCTTCTCAGGCTGCTCAGGCGCCAGAGGCCTCTGCCGATCAGGGCGGGTGGATATATTTGCTTTGTTCATCTGTTCTGACTTCCTTCCGGCTTTATATTTATCCGGGCTTTCAAGCTCTTAAAATATAACAAGATATTTAAGTTTATATTTACCCGATTCAGATGCTAATAACAAGAGTAAAAAAAAACTTGCAATTTAAGAAAAAATTTTGTAAATAAATCCTATAGGCAAAAGAATAAGCCAAATGAAGGAGGATAAGATGCTCAGATCAAACATCTTCCGCTCTCGTCTTTTATTAGTGCTGACGGTGTCGGCTTTTGTTCTGCTTCTGGTTCCACTAAACACTCTGGCTAATCCAGGTTCCTCTACCGGTGCCATTGTGGGTTTTATCTATGGCAGCGACATGAAAACCCCTGTTCAGAATGCGGTGGTTAAAGTACGCAATCTCAACAATGGTCAGGAAGTAGTTAGCACTCCGACCGACGCCGTCGGAGCCTACAAGATTGAGAGACTGGAAGAAGGTAGTTATGTCCTCGGGATTTCTGCTCCGGATGGTGACTACAATTTTAATTATTCGGTAAGAGTGAAAGGTGGAGAAATCGGCAAATTATCTCTGGCTCTTAAAGCCGGAGAGGTGTCCGCTCTCGGCCAAGGGTCATCAGAAGGAAGCGAGCCCAAACCATCCTTTTTCTATACCCCGGTTGGAATTGCAGTCCTGATGGTGGCCACCACTGTCGTTCTGTATGGAGCCTTCAAGCTGATTGAGGATGAAGAGGAAGCTTCTCCCTCGAAAAAAAATTAACGCGCCGGGATCTCGAAAGCAGTACCTAAATTAGGGCAAAAAAGGGGACGTGATACCCTGTCCCCATATCTACTTGATAATTAATACGTTACAAAATGGGGACAGAGTATCACGTCCCCCTTTTTATAAACTACTTATTATCAGATAGATAGGGGAGGTAGGGTGGCAAAAAAGAGGGACAGGGTATCACGTCCCCATAGCTAAAAATAAAAATTGAGTCCGAAGCTAAAATAATTTCCGTGGAAGACATAAAAGGCGGTTTCACCATATCTAAAATAATAAGCGGTTAGAGCCATCCACCAGTTAGGACTGTAAATCAGCCCGACCGAATAGGACACTCCGTCAACATCTTCCGAGTTTTTGTTGAGATAGAAGTTGGGATTAAAGGACAGGCCTTTTAGCATCTCGAACTTCAGGCCAAGTCGCATCGAATAGGTATTAATCCACCTGACGTTTTCCTCCGGATGCCACAGAACTGATTTTTCCCGGCTCGAATAGACTGACCAGACAGCAGTCATCTGCTGATGGAATTTCCATTCCAGCCCGGCGTCAGCCAGATAGCCACGGTATTTTTCTGAGCCAAAAAGATAGGAAAGGCTCACATAACCTGAGAGGTTTCCCTCCCCGAAATATATGGTTCCCGACAGGCGGTTCACATCGGCTTTTAATGTCTTGAGGACGCTTCCCCCGCCCCCGCCATCACTGCCATAATAATCATACTGGAACCGGCTGTACTGGTAGCGGAATATAAGCGAAGAAGAACTATTCAGGCCGAACCTCACCCCGGCCCAGGGACTCAGGATTAACAGCTTGTTGGTTCCGCCGTAAGTTTCCATCCCGAATTGGGGCTTGACCTGTCCCGCGGCTACGGTTGCCAATGGCCCCGCCATCACCGCCCCGACTAAAAATATTATGGCTGCTGCTCTGGTTTTTTTCATTACTTATTTCCCTTATTTCCTGCCTTTTTTCTTGTGCCGGTGAGCGTGTTTTCCATTTGATTCCGTTTACGGATTCTCATCTTACTCAACTCACTCGACTCACTCGACTCTCCCGACTCACTCTCCTTTTTCTTCGTCTTCTTTGTTTTCTTCATTTTCTTCACCTGGCCCCTCTGACCCTTCGGGCTTCTCCAGCCTCTCGCTCCCTTCCGGCTCCTCCCTCTTGTCCGTTTTCTTCGTCGCCTTTTCCGTCATTGGCCGGGCCAGTTCTTCCCGCTCGCGTCTGTCGCTTATTTCAGCCTCTTTTTGTTCTCTGAGATATCGCTCGAGGAAGCTTCCTTCGACAAGTCCTTCAGCTACCAGCACCTCGCCCAGGCTTTCACCGGTCCTTTTTTGCCGCCTCAGGGCCGCCGTCAGCTGCTCGCCGCTAATGATATTATCCTTGACCAGCAGCTCGCCGAGTCTACGTCCGACCACCACCCGCTGAAATTCTTCCGAATAGGCTTTTTCTATGGCGTAGTTAATATCATAACTGGTGGTCAGGCTGAACTTGACCTCAATCTTAAACAAATCAGACAGGCTGGATTTAAGCAGTCCGAGGTCAATGCGGTCAATGGCCAGATGCAAAACTCCATTTTCAATTTTAAGAGGAAAAATCCGGTAGCGCTCGGCCAGCCATCTGGGGATGATGCGCAGCAGGCCAGGCTCAATCGCAAACGGGTCAATCTCGACAAAGGCCCACTGCCGCTGATAAGCCAGAGCGCTGGCCAGCTCCTCTTCATTGATAAAACCCAGCTCAAGCAAAATTTGCCCCAATCTTTTCTTTGATTTCTTTTGAACCCTCACTGCCTGTTCCAGCTGTTTAGCCGTGACCTGGTGCCGGCTCAGCAACAGGTCGCCGATTTTTCGCCGGAAGACTTCGAGCTTTTCCGCCGGAAACTCGTGCTCGGTTTTAATCCAGGTCTGCTCTTTCTTGGTGGAAACGGCTCTGATCAGCCAGAGCATGGCCAGGCCGGACGAGGCAAAGTTCAGGACATTGCCGACGACTATTCTGATCGGAGTCAGCAAAGCCTGCCCGACTCCATATATCTTATTGACAAAGATAAAGCGCATGAGGATTCGCCAGAAGAAGAAAAACAGCACGACCAGCGCCAGCTTCCACCAGATTTCATCAGGCCGGACCAGTGGTGGAATCCCGAAATCCGGTCGGAATAAGTGAACGGCGAAGACGATGAGCAGGTACAGAATTAGAAGGTAACCGAAGACATAGAGGAAGTTGGCGAAGAAACTCACCCGGTCACGCATCAGGCTGTAGTTGACCTTGAGATGGCGGTCCCAGCCGACATTCTTCAGCCCCTGCCAGGCGATGCCATAGACCCAGCGGGCTCGCTGCCGCATGGCCTTTTTAAATTCAGTCAGGAAAAAGGCCCGGGTAGCTACTAGCTCTTTGACCTTGCGGGGCTTGGGTTTTCCTTCTTGGGTTACCACCCGTTCGACCCACTGAATCAGCATGATCTGACGCAAGCCGAGTTTTCCAAACTTTATGCCCACTTCATAATCTTCGGTCAGCGATTTTGGATTGAAGATCTGGCCGGTGTTTCCTTCATCCAGCTTCCTGAGGCTGGACAGCCAGAAGGCAGTGCTGGTCCCGGCCGAGGGCAGGATGCGGGAGATTTTCTCCCGGACCAGCAGTTCCTTGAGGTGCATCTCGGCAAACTCATCCATGTAGACGCCACCGACAAAGCTGTGCCAGGGTGTTTCCAGGGGGATGATTGGAATCTGAATCATTTCAAAACGGGGCATCAGGTAATTAAAAAGTTTGAAGGACAGAGGGTGATGGATATCTTCGGAATCGCTGAGGACAACAATGTCAAAGGTCAGGCCGGTTTGCTGTTCAAACTGCTGAAGGCCGCGGTAAATTTCATTCAGGTTATCAGCTTTGGTGGTCGGCCCGGGTTTGGAGTTGACAACTTTAATAACCTGGGGGTAGGCCTGACTGACTTGGTCAACCTCAGCTTGAGTTTCAGGATCATTAGGATAGACGCCGACAAAAATAAAATAATTGCGGTAATCAATGGTGTTGAGGGTGTTGAGGAGCATGCGCTTGATAACGCCGGTTTCCTGCCAGGCTGGGAGGATCAGAGCGACAGGCTTTTCATCGACGGCCAGGAGCTGGTCGAGAGTCAGCGGCTTGATCAGTTTTCTCTTAAAAATCTGACGGTAGAGCTGACGAAACCAGTAATAGAGATCGATAAAAAAATCATTGAGGCCGCCGATCGTAAAGGCAATTACCAGGACGATGAAGACATAGCGGAAAAATATCCAGCAATTATAGAGAAAAGACAAGAAAAAACCGTAGTCTGGGTTAGTCATCTTAAATTGTGTTTCCTTTTCCCATTCCAGGAAGCAATATTAGCCCAATTCGGGGTGAATTACAATGTAAAATAGGGGACGTGATACCCTGTCCCTCCCTTTGGCTCTGCTAACATATTGATTCTAAATTAGTTAAAATTTAGGGACGTGATACCCTGTCCCTATTTTGTAACATATTAATTATCAAGTAGATAGGCTGGCAAAAAGTGGGGACAGAGTATCACGTCCCCTTTTCTTTCATGCTATTTCTGCAACTTAAAGGTGATGTTGACTGTAAAGGTTACACTGCGCGGCCGGCCGTTGATGACCATTGGCTCATATACCCATTGGCTGACTGCCTCTATGGCTGCCTGGTCGAGCAAGGGTACTGAATGGATGACTCTCACGCTCTGAACCCGGCCGTAGATATCAGTGGTTGCCTCGAGGGTAACGACACCTTCTATTCTGGCCGCTTGTGCTGCTTGGGGATAATCAGGTTCAACCCGGCGGAGCAGTTTCGGCAGCCTTACCTCACCGATTGCCTTGACCGGTTCTTCCTCTTTTTCGGTGGTAACAGATACTAATTGTTGTATAGTTTCGTTCCAAACAGGCTTTTCATCACCATAATCAACACCCCAGGGGACTCCGCCTTCCACTCCATCGCCGACCAATTCCTCAGCAGCGATTTCTTCAGGAATAGAGATGGGCACAAGTAGTTTTCCTGTTTCCACCACCTGCTGCTTTTGTACAGGAGTTTTTTTGCCGGTGCCGGATCGGCCATTTCCTCGCGGCGGCGGAGGCGGGGGAGCTGGAGAAGGCATCGGGGCCAGAAAGGCACTGTAAACCTGAACGGGCGGCAAAGAACCTGGACTCATCAAAGGCACACCAATTACCAAAGCTACCGCCGTTAAGTGAATGAGAACAGAAAGAGGCAAAGCCACCAGGATCAGCCTCAAGTTCTTGTTAGTGGTAACAAAAGAATCATGAAAAATGTCCTGAGTTGGGAGTTCAGGCCAGGCAGATGGCTGAAGACGGTCCGGAATCTTCTGTCCTTGGTCATTGGATTTGGAACCGGCCATCGTTGCTTTAGCTGCCGGCTCACTGGTTTGGCGAGTCGAGCCTTCATTCCCCGAAACCCTTTTCCCCTGGAGGATGCCAATTATCTTTTTCATTGTTCACCCCCTGTTTCTACTCAACTTAATAGCAGTTTTTATGCCAGCGTGGAAAAGTTGGAAAACAAAAGATTCGCAGCTGGGAAATCTGGTGATTCAAGGGGGGAAATAGTCCACACCATTTCTTATTGTGTATCCTTAAATTACTCTTGTGCCTAAAAGAATTTTGACCTTCTTTTTGTTTCATAAAGATAATTTACATTTTTAAAAAAGGGGACGTGATACCCTGTCCCTCCTTCTTGCCAAGCTATCTGCTTGATAATTGACAATTTGCATAGTGGGGACAGGGTATCACGTCCCCAAATTTTAACTTCTTTAGATCAAATGAGTTAGCATCGACAAAAACGGGGACAGGGTATCACGTCCCCATTTTTATACGCCGCCGCCGGGCCGGCTTCATTTCTCGAATCTTCGCAGATTTATTCCGTGTCCTCCGGCGGATTCACTCTCGAATTTTCAGATCGAGGCCTGACCAACCTTAAACGCACGGCCGATGCTTATCCCACCAACTATGTCTTGACTGGAAACCCCATTGGCGATGTCGTCGTGACCTATCGCCTGGCCGGTGAGACTGACTTCAAACACCTCCGGCAAGCTTCGCTCATCTCCCCTGGGGCCCCTCACGGAACTGCCGTTACTGCTGCTGCCGTTACTGCTGCTGCCGTTACTGCTACTGCCGTTGCCGCAGTTAGCGCTACCACTGCCACGCCGCTCCCTCGAGGCACGCTTCCCCCCGAAGAGGCATCTCCCTCTATGTCTGTGCATTATGCAGCCCTGCCAATTCCCCCGTTTTGCCCCACCGAAGCTTCGCTCGCCTCTGAGCCATCGCCCCCTCCTGTGCCTACCCCTTCTATCTCTCTGTCTTCTTCAGTTATGTCAGCCAGAGTTGTGTCGGCTGACCAAGCTCCCACGCCCTTCCATACTGCTGCCTTGATCTCTCCGACGCCGGATACCATCTCTTCCACCCCGATCTCTTCCACACCGGTGGTCTCTCCTCGGTTTGCTCGCTCTCTATCGCCGGCTCCTCTTTCTATCACCTCCGTTGCCTCCGGCACAAACGCTCCGACATCTCCTCTCCTCCTCCCGGTCTCATCTATTTCTTCGCCACCGGCCGCCTTCCCGACCTTTACCTACCGCATTAATCCGCCTTACGTTCCCTTTATCACCGGGGTCAAAGTGTCAGCTTCGACCCTCTCCGACCGTTCTGCCCGACAATCTGCCCGCGCCCTCTCCGCCCTCTACGACGACCTGCCCATCGTTGATTCGAAAAGCCGCTCCACCGGCTATTTTTCTTTTAGCCCGAAAAAGGGTACGGTTGAATGGGTCCAATATGATTTTCCGCAACCGGCCACGGCCTCGGCCATCGAAGTCTACTGGCTTGATGATTCGGAACTCAACGGCCCCTACCAGGCCCCCGTGCGCTGGCGCCTCCTCTACCGCGATTCCCGCGGCAACTATCTTCCTGTCAAAAATACCTCGCCCTACACCACCGCCCTCGACCGCTTCAACCGCCTGTCCTTTGAACTGGTCACCACGACCAGCCTCCGCCTTGAGATTGAGCAGGCTCCCGGCTACACGGCCGGCCTCTACGAATGGCGCGTCGAAACCGACCAGGAGAAGCTCGCCCGCCAGGCCTGGGAGGAAGAGTCCCGTCAGGCCGCCCGCCAGATCAAAGTCGAATCGTCCTTTAAAGTTGCCGACGCCCTCCTCTGGACAGTCTCTGTCGAAAACCTCACCGACCGCCCGCTCGAAATCGCCGACCTCGGCCTGCCGCTTCCCTTTAACACCCAGTACGGCTGGGACGAAGAAGAGACCTACAACCTGCGGGTCATCCGGCATTTTCTCGTCGCCGGTCAAGGCTCGTTTGTTTTTTGCCAGCGGACCAATGCCGAGCCGCCCTATCTTCTGATGATTCCACTGGGCGCAGCTGCCTTCGAATATTTCGATGACGGCGGCGGGCGCGGCATCTTCTGCCCTTATCTTCACTCGGCCTGGGCATTTGAGCAGGTGAAGAAGGAAGGCGGCCGCTGGCGCTTCCAGACGACCTCGGTCCAGCTCAGCCCCCACGGCCAGTCTGGCGATCGCCTGAGCTGTACCTTTAAATTTATGTGGGCCGAGGACGGTTACCAGTCGGTGCGCGACTTGCTCTATGAGGAAGGAAAATTTGATATTCAGGTTGTGCCCGGCATGGTTGTCCCCGAAAATCTGGAGGCCCTGGTCGCCATCAGGACAAAGCATCGGAATATCAGGCTCGAGGCTGAGTATCCGTCCGAGACAACGATCGAGGAAGTGAAGCCGATAAAAGGCCTTGGTGAATGGGCAGGGACGGAAGCGACGGGAGCGACGGCAGCGACGGCAGCGACGGCGGAAACAGAGGGAGGACCAGCAGCGGAAGCCGGAACGGAAGCCGGAGCGGAAGCGGCGACTGCCAGGGACTTAGAAAAAGATATAGAACCGGTCAGACATAATCAAACCGATAAGATAACAAGCGACGTCAGACCAGCTGGCGATGCTTGGGCTGTGCCCCCAGACGGTGTTGAGTTAGGAAATGGCCGCAGTGTAATCGCCAAGATAAATAGCAGCGTCTGGCAGGCGAGCGGCGCTTTTGAGCAGCCGGGTGGCAGCCTGGTGTCAGCAGACAGGGCTGAGCTGGCAGAGTGTGGGCAGCGGCGAGCGCCAGCCATCGAAGAAGCTCCTGGGAACTCTGATAGTCGTCTCGCCCCAACCGGTGAATATCGCCTGTTCAGAATAAGATTTTCCCGCCCCGGCGAAAACATCGTGACCATAAAATATGGAAGTCCTGGAGCCAGCCTGAGTAAGGTCACCGCTGCCGGAGATGATGGCGCGGGCTCAATGCCGCTGGAATTTTTTGTGACCGAGGATCTCGAAACGGTTATCAAAAAGCGGGCCAACTTTTTGACTACCCGCCAGCAGCACCAGGATCCGTCGAAATGGTATTACGGTGTTTACAGCGACTGGGATATGAAGAACCGCGTGCTGCGGAGCCCTGAGGACCGCGACGGACTCTCGACCTGGCTGGTAGATGCCTGCGATGATGCCGGGAATGCCAGGCCGGCTTATGTTGCTTCGAAGAATGTCTATTTCCCGGTGCAGGCGGAAGTGGCCAGCGTTGACCTTTATATCAAGCATTATTTGTGGGGCGGGATGCAGCAAACAGACGACGAGCCGTATCCTTTTGCCATCTATGGCATTCCCAACTGGAAGGTCAATCGCGAAAGCCCGGACCCGGGGCGAAATGGGCAGAAGCATATCTGGCGGATCTATGATTATCCGCACATTGTGCTGCTTTATCACCGGATGTATCAGGTGGCGAGGCTCCACCCGGAGATAAAGACCGAGCTGACGGCCGATGAATATCTGCGCCGGGCTTACCGGACAGCTATCGCCTACTTCACGGTCCCGCTCGAGGTTGAGGGTTGGTCAGCCTATGAGACGCCGACCATGAATGAGATTGTCATGAACGATTTGCTGCGGGCGCTCGAGCGGGAAGGCTGGAAGAAGGAGGAGGCGGAGCTGAGGCAGCACTGGGAAAAAAAGGTGCGGCATTTTGTGGAAGATGATCCGTATTTATTCGGGTCTGAGTTCGCTTTTGATTCGACCGGCTTCGAGGCGACCGGGGCCATGGCCAGGTATGCGATGGAGAAGGTGGTGGAAGGAGAGAGAGCGGCGGGAGAGGGGAGGACGGGGAGAGCAGCGATGCCGTCTATATCTAATGAGGCTCAGGAAGCGGATAAGGTGGACGGAGCGTACGGGCTGGTGGATGCACGGGGAAAATTTGGGGACGTGATACTCTGTCCCCTTTTTATAACTTATTAATTATCAAATAGATAAAAATGGCGAAAGGAGGGACAGGGTATCACGTCCCCTTTTTTACCCTCCTTAAAGTCTGGCTGTTGAGGGCGACAATTACTGTGCTGAGAGACATCAGCACTGCCCCCAGAGCCGGACTGATGACGATACCCTGTTGATAGAGCAGGCCTGCCGCCAGTGGAATGGCAATTATGTTGTAACCTGCGGCCCACCACAGATTCTGAATCATCTTCGAAAAAGTATTCTTTGACAATTGGATGATAGTGGCAATATCAGCCGGATTGTTCTTGATGAGAATCAGGTCGGCGCTCTCAATGGCTACATCGGTCCCGGCTCCTATCGCTATGCCGACATCAGCTGTGGCCAGAGCCGGAGCATCATTGATGCCATCTCCGACCATGGCCACTTTTTGACCGCTTTCTCTGATCTGTTTTATTTTCTCCGCCTTTTCAGGCGGAAGAAGTCCGGCAAAATAATTATCAATGCCAGCTTCCCGGGCCACCTGAGCCGCTACCAGCTCTGAGTCACCGGTCAGCATCAAGACTTTGACGTTAAGCCGCTTGAGTCTCTTAACCGCCTCGAATGATTCGGGCTTGAGGCGATCATTAAGGGCCACCGCTCCGGCGACCTGCCCGCCAACTACGGTGAAAACCAGGGTCTGCCCGCTGCCGGCCAGGGCTTTTAACCGCTCGTCTTCAAGCTCAGACTCCAGTTTAAGTTCTTTAAGTAAATTTAAGCCTCCAACAAAAACAGTCTTTCCTTCTATCCGGGCGCTGGTCCCTTTTCCGGGAAAGGCTTTAAAATCGGTGGCGGCTGCCGGGTTTAGACCCCGGCTCTGCACATAAGCTACTATCGCTCTGGCCATCAGATGTTCTGAATTGATTTCAACACCCGCCGTCAGGCGCAAAAATTCGTCCTCGGGTACATCGGGTTTGATGGTCACAACCTGCGCTACCGCCAGCTGGCCTTCGGTCAGGGTCCCGGTTTTATCAAACACGACGGCCTGTACATTCCGCACTTCTTCAAAGGCCCGGCGGTCGCGGATGAGAATGCCCTGGCTGGCGGCGATGGAGGTAGAGATAGCAACGACCAGCGGAATGGCCAGACCCAGAGCATGCGGGCAGGCAATGACCAGGACAGACACAGCTCTTTCCAGAGCGAAATCCGGGCCCTTGATAAAAGCCCAGATGGCAAACGAAATCAGGCCAGCTGCCAGAGCCACATAAAAGAGCAGTGCGGCTGACCTGTTGGCCAGATCCTGGGTTCGCGACCGGCTCTCCTGAGCCTGTCTAACCAGTGAGATGACTTGAGCCAGGTAGGTCTCTTCGCCCGTCTTTTCAATCGTGACCTGGAGTGAACCGTCGCCATTAATCGAACCGCCAATAACCCGGTCACCGGTAGCTTTGGGCACAGGACGTGATTCTCCGGTCAGCAGGGCTTCGTTGACCAGGCTCTCGCCATCGGCCACTATTCCATCGGATGGAATTTTTTCGCCGGGACGAACCAGGACCAGGTCGCCCTTTTGCAGGCTGGAGACGGGAAGGTCGGTGACCTCATTGACCTGGCCATTGCGCAGGACATGGGCGACAGTCGGCATAATCCTGACCAGTTCCTCCAGGGCCCGCGAAGCGCCCATGACACTCCGGGCTTCGAGCCAGTGGCCGAGGAGCATAATAACAATCAGGGTGGCCAGTTCCCAGAAAAAGTCTTGCCCGCGGATAAAGAACGTGGTGGCGCTCGAATAGAGGAAAGCAATGGTAATAGCGGTGGCGATCAGGGTCATCATGCCGGGCAGTTTTTGCTTGAGCTCCGACAGTGCGCCGGTCAGGAAAGGCCAGCCTCCATAAAAATAAATAAAAGCCGAAAGCGCGAACAGCAAATATTTTTGAAGCGGGAAAGTCAGTCTGAAGCCCAGCCACATCTGGATCATTTCCGACAGAAGAAGGACGGGAACAGTCAGGATCAGAGAGACCCAGAACCTCTGGCGCAAAGACTCCAGGTGATGATGATGGCCGTGGCCCTGAGCGGAGCCGTGGCCGCTGTGGCTGTGGTTGTGGGTGTGGTCGTGGCCGTTGGCAGCAAGGTGGCTGTGGTCAGGAGTCTGGTCGTAGCTGGCTCCATTATTCTGGCTATTCTGGCTGTGGCCGGCGAGGTGGTTATGGCCGGGCGGAGGGTTATGGCCATGGTGATGGGCCTGGCTTTGAGGCTGGTCATCTCCTGTGTGATGGCTTTGTTTGCTCTGATCAGAGAAACCTTGATGAATAACAGCTGGATATCCTTTCTCGGCCGGTGGTGTCAGGCTGGCGTCAGGGTTATGATCCATTTCCTGGTTATTATTTCTTTCATAATCTTTGGCCCGTTTCATTTTTTCTTACCTCCCTGTCTTTGTCCTTTGATCTTTTTACCCCGGTTTAGGACCAAATAATTTTTAGCCCTGAAATGACTGGTCCTAAGGTCAGACATATTATAGACCTTTAGTATTTAATAGGGGACAGGGTATCACGTCCCCATCCCCAATCGGTCAGGGATTTTCTGTTCTAAAACAGCCAAAAGTTTATTATAATTCACAGCATGAATTCTCTACTGGTTGTAGCTATTGGCATTCTGGCCGGAATATTCTCCGGATTATTTGGAATAGGCGGTGGCATTGTTATGGTCCCGGCTATGGTCATTCTGGCCAATTTCCCGCTGCTTAAAGCGACCGGGACATCCTTGGCGGCTATCCTGCTGCCGGTTGGAATTCTTGGCGTCATCGCTTATTACCGGGCAAAGTTAATCGATATTCGCGGCTCAATTTTAATTGCCACCGGGCTGGCCATATCGGTTGTGGTCGGGGCCTGGTTAGCGCATACTCTTCCGGCTGGGCTGGTGCAGAAGCTATATGCGCTTTTTTGTCTTTATGTCAGCTGGACTTTCATTGAGCCGGTTGAGAAATTCAAGAAATATTTTGGCCATAAAAAGGAAGAAATAGAATCGGGACGTCGAGGCTCAGCTAATCAGGCAGCAGTTTCAAGTCAATCAGGTGCTGCCGAGACCGCGGTGGCTGCTGATAACTCACTGGCCGGGGCGAAGACTGGGGCTAAGGCCGAAGCTAGCGGAATCGCCCAGCCTGCCAGCGACTCTTCACCATCGCCTTCGCTACAAGCCGCTGCCACTTCTTCTCGTCAGCTGGAGCCAGCGAGTCCTCGACCGCATTTTCTGGCCTTGATCGGGGTCGGGCTGGTGGCCGGGATTATGTCCGGGATGTTTGGCATTGGTGGGGGCAATATCATTGTCCCTTTTCTGATTTTGTTCTTGCATTATCCTGCTAAAAGAGCAATTGCTACCTCGCTGGGCGCACTGCTGGCTCCGGTTGGTTTACCTGGTGTCATATATTATTACCGGGCTGGGACGCTGGATTTGAGGGTAGCGGGGATGCTGGCTATCGGACTGGTAATGGGGACAGTGGTCGGAGCGCGTTTTAATATCAGGACTTCCGGTGAGACAGTCAAATTTCTTTATGGCCTTTTCCTCATCTTTGTGGCTGCCCGCTTTCTCTTCTTTTGAAGGGGACGTGATACCCTGTCCCTCCTTTTGGCTCTGCTAACATATTGATTCCACAGCAATTAATATTTGGGGACGTGATACCCTGTCCCTTTTTGTCCAGTTTATTTTTCCTTCTTCAATTTGAGTCCGGTTAATTTTTCAATTTGATTATAGAATCTTTCATTGCCGAGAGGATGACCGGAACTTTGATTTTTCCTGATTTTTTCGAGGTCCTCTTCGCTCTCTTTCTCCTGCAAATAGGCTCGCCAATCCTTAATCTGGTCGATCATGAAAAAGCTGGAAAGAACTGGATCGTCCCATTTAAAGATGTGGGCCCTGGCGCTCGACCACGGATAATCTTCAGCCCTCTTGACGATTTTTGCTCTGACTGGATTCCTTTCGATGTACTTGATGCAGGTGTATAAATATCTCTCGTCCATGGGGTAAGAAAGATATCTCCCCTGCCATAAAGTGCCCTTCCAATTGTTTCTGATGTTAATTAAAGCCGTGTATCTTTTGTGAACCGCGCCCATCATTTTGGCCAGGCTTTCTGGCCTCGATGGCACTGCAGCCAGGTGAAGATGATTGGTCATCAGACAATAGCTCCAGATTTCTACCTTATATTTTTTAGCGAAAAAAGTGAGAATCTTTAAGTAAGTCCGTCGGTCTTCTTCTTTAAAAAAGACAACTTCGCTTCTGTTCCCACGTTGAATTACATGGTGAGGAATTCCAGGAACTACAATTCGGGCCGTTCTAGGCATCGGAAACCCTCTTTTCTGCCATTCATCCGTTCATACTTAATGATATATTCAATGACGGACATATAAAGAAAATATTCTCAAAATGAGGCGAGAAAATTGAGTGAAAGGATAATAGTGATAAACAGGCATCAAGGTAAAGAAGGCAAGGGGACGAAGGCAAGGGGACGTGATACCCTGTCCCTGGGACAGGGTATCACGTCCCCTTGTTGAATGTTATAATCTTAGCATGGCGACTGATAAGAAGAGAGTGCTCGTCGGGATGAGCGGTGGTGTGGATTCATCAGTGGCCGCTCTTCTATTGAAGCTGGCCGGGTATGAAGTCACCGGCGTGACTATGAAGATAGCGACTTCTGCTGGCAATTTACCCGATTTACCCATCAAGCCGGCTCTGAACAATAAGACTGATTCCGCCTCTGGTGGTTTCACCTTACCTTCAGCCTCCGGGCCATCTTCTGGGTTTATTCAAGGTGCGTCCAAATCTTCCGGCAGCCACCTTCGCCTCTCCTGTTTCGGCGATGATGAAGAGCAGGAAATCAGCGAGGCGGCGGCCGTCGCCCACGAACTCGGTATTCCTTTTTATGTGGTTGATCTTAGCCGTGAATATGAGGCCCGGATTCTGAATTATTTCCGCTCTGAATATGCCCGTGGCCGCACTCCCAATCCTTGTGTTAAATGCAACGCCGAAATTAAATTTGGCCTGCTCGTTGATGGTTGCCGTCAGCTCGGTCTTGAATATGATTTCTTCGCCACAGGCCATTACGCCCGGGTCAAATATGATGAAAGCCTTCGTCGCTGGCAGCTTCTCAAAGCCCGGGCTGCAGCTAAAGATCAGTCGTATTTTCTTTCGTTTCTCAGCCAGGAGCAACTGGCCTGCTCGCTATTTCCCCTTGGCGAACTGACCAAAAGCGAAGTCCGTCGTCTAGCCAAAGAACATGGCTTGCCGGTCAGTGATAAAGAAGAGAGCCAGGATTTTTATGGCGGCGACTACCGTGACCTCCTGCCCAAAGGCCAGCCCGGCCCGATCAAGGACCTGACCGGCCGGATCCTCGGCCAGCACGACGGCATAGAAAACTACACTGTTGGTCAGCGCCGCGGTCTGGGGATCGCGAGCAGCAGCGGCCGTCTGTACGTCGTCAAAATTGAGGCAGCTACCAATACAGTTTATATCGGTGAGGAAAAGGACCTGCTCGCCACGGAATTTTGTCTCGACGGGATTAACTGGGTCGGACGAATTCCTGCCCGGGGTGAAACCATCGAGGCTACAGTCAAAGTACGTTACCGATCGCCCGAGCTCGAATGCCGGGTGATAATGGGCGATAATCGAAGCCGTAGCGGCGACAGTCAGGATGAAAGTCAGGAAGCCCCTGAAAACTCAGCCGAGGTTATCCTTCTGACTCCTTATAAGGCGATAACGCCGGGCCAGGTGGCCGTCTTCTATGAAGGGGAGGCAGTCCTGGGAGGCGGTTTTATCCGGTGACGTGATACCCTGTCCCGGGGACAGGGTATCACGTCCCCATTTTTTAACTTATTAATTATCAAATAGATAGGTTGGGGCAAAAGAGGGACAGGGTATCACGTCCCCATTCGTCAATACAAGCAATAGGACAGCTTGATCAGGAAGACGTTGTCCGGGTGGCTGCTGAACAGCCTGTCTATGTCCCGGTTAAAATCCATTATGCCATTCTGACCAGCTTCAGTTCGCCCTTGAGACCAGACGAGAAACAGAGTGCAGCCTGGCCGGTACTCCCACCTTAAAACCAGGTTGGCCCGGAATTGCAGGAAGTTGAAATCGGGATTAGCAAACGAATAATCCGTCTCCCCATCGCTGTTTTCATCTACTAAATAAATTTCTTCCCCCACCTCATACTCTAGCTGGCTTTCTCCGAAGAGCTCGTACCTGTCTTCCCAGTCTCTGGCCCGCGGCTCGGTGATCAGTTTAAACCGGTCATATTTACCGGCCGAAATAAATGGCATGCCATAAAACTGAACCGACAGGTCCGGCGTCAAACTCAGATTGAAGCGGGCGGTAAGCGATATTATTTTCTGGTCAATTTTTCCCACAATGTATTTTTTCGCTCCACCGCCGCCGGTCGCCACCACCGTGTTAACATACTGCAGTTCGTTTCTGAAATAGGAATAATCCGGCTCAAGAGACAGGTTGAAGGCTGACGCCGGCACATAGGTGATCTTTGGCCCAAAACTATAAATCAGTCTGTCTCCATTAAAGGCCTTCGTCCAATCACCGTAGACACTCAGTCTTAATTTCCGGCGCATATCCGTTTGAAAAGATCCCCAGCCGCCGACGCCAGGAGCATTGCGCAAAAGCGGCCCGCCTCTCAAATCGCTGGTCGAAAGTCCGGTGAACTGCCGGTTCAGACCGAAATTAAATGTCCAGTAATTTTTGAACTCGGCCCAGCCATTGATATTTCCTCCGGCAAAAGTTTTCTCGCCTCCAAAGTTCCAGCCAGTCCACTGATTCAGGTTGAGCTGGAGATTTCTGAAAATGCTAAAGGGCTTATGGATACGGTAACCTGCCCAGAAATATTGCATAGACGAATCAGCCGCCCTCAGATAGCCGGCATCATTCAACTCCAGCCCGGGTGAGCGCCAGGTAAAACCGGTCGAAAAAAGCAGGTCCGAGCCTCCAGCCCGCCCGAAGTCAATCGAACCGCCATGTCCGTAAAGAGCTGCCCGGCCAGGATCATAAGTCAGGTAATCAGCATCCGGTCGATGGAAATAATGGACAGAAGATTCCTGGGTTAAGCGGATAGCTTCAGGTGTGCCGTGAACTCCGCTGCCTACCGCTTTGAGCGAGACATAATATTGCCTGTCCTTCCAGCTGTGATAGAAATCAAATCCGCCGGAATAAGCCGAGCGGTGGAGCAGGTTGTCGGTCTCGTCATCCAGCTGCCGGTTGACTCCGGTGAACATCACCCCGACTACGGTCGCTCCCTGACGGTAATCCTTGGCTAGCCTGAAGGTTAGATAATTCGACAATGGCTCGGCCACAGCCTTCGCGTAGGTGCTGCTCTCCGGCAGATAAATGGAGGCTTGTTCTTTATCGGTCAGGGCCTCGACCAGGCCGATTGACCAGCCATTTTTGGTTTTGCCCGACAGCTTCAGTGCTCCCAGAATGGTCGTTGACTGGGGCAGGCGGTAATAGCCGCTGGTCTCGGGATAAATCTGAGGTTCACGCCCTAAGCGCCGGCTATAAAAAAGGTTGTCGAAAGAAAAATCGCCACTCCCGCTGGTTATCTTAAAATCGGTGATATTTCGTCCCTCAACAAAAAACGGCCGTTTCTCCTCAAAGTAGGTTTCGTAAGCCGTCAGGTTGATGACCGAGGGGTCAGCTTCGACCTGGCCAAAATCTGGATTTAAGGTGAAGTTGACGGTCAGATCGTGAGTCAGCCCAACCTTCCCATCAAGTCCGCCGAAAAGCCGGTTATCATGGCCGGTAGCTAAGGGATTGCCCTCCTGGCGGGGATAATTACGAAGGCTGCCGACGGTGTAGGGAAGTATTTCGACCTGGCGAGGCGGCTTGATGGCCGTCACTCCCCGCAGCTCGCCAAACTGGCTGGTCCAACCGGGGGCATTTTTCAAAATCCGCTGCCAGAGGGAAACCTCATTTTTCCGGAATAGCTGGCGCATGACCTGAAAACCCCAGATTTGCTCCTGGCGGCGACCGAAACGAAGTTGAGAGAAAGGGATTTTCATTTCGGCTGTCCAACCGTCATCATCGAGGGCGGTCTTAATTTCCCAGATCGGGTCCCAGGAGATGTCAACTGTATTTTCATCGAAGCCGTCATTAAAGAGAAGCTGATCAGCTTTAACCCCGGCGGCATTGACGGCAAAACAATAGCTTGTCCGCTGGTCGTAAAGGCTGTCAAAGAAAACCAGGAGATAATCGCCAGAAAGACTATCCCGGCGGCTGAGGCGCTGCTCGATAGATCTGGGTTGTGAATCGTAGCAACGTATAGCTAAGTAGAGATGGCTATCATCATATACGACTTTAAAAGCGGTGGGCTCGGAGGGAGGCTGGCCTTCCTCCGGGTCAAACTGGATGAAATCAGAAAACCACTCGCCGTCCTGCCAGACAGGATCGTTCAGGCGGCCGTCAATGGCTGGAGGGTGAAGGTTGACGCGGCGGGCGATAGCTGTTTTTTTCGTAATTAAGGTTTTAGTTGAATTGGAGGCAGTTGTGGCCGAGGTTTGTTTTTGGGACCGAGCTTCTTGAGTTGAAGCCAAAGCCGGCGAGACAAAAAAAACAGAAAGCATTGAAAAAACAGAAAAATAGAGAAAGAGAAAAAAAAGAACCATGAAAATTCGCCGGCGGAAAAGCTGGATGGGGTGAAGAGACTTTGGCGGAAGAGGCTTTAGAGATTCAACTGCTTCAAATAGATTTTTAGGCTTATATTGCATCAGCGTTCTTCACCTCTCATCCTGAAGATTTTAGCGGCGGCTATCGTCCGCTTAATACCGGCACCGGTCTAATGCCGGATCTGATTTTCTTACCAAAAAAACAATCAGTCCAAGCTCAAAGATCATTTATATTGACGAATAAGACGGGAACAAGGTTGCCAGAATTATCTGGTAGAACGATGGGGACGTGATACCCTGTCCCTCCCCCCGGGACAGGGTATCACGTCCCCGTCTGTGGTAAAATCGGTTAGAGAGGTGACGGCATGAAAATAAAAACCGGTTTGAGATTCAGATCATCACATTTTAACGGGATGGGGCCAGGGCTATTCAGGTGGCGGCCTGCCCTTTCGGTGGGTAGCCTGGTGCTGACCATGGCTTTATTGACGGCGGTGACTTTGCTTCTCTCACCCTCGGCCGGGGTGGCGGCCGCTGTGAGCCGTGAGAGAATGGTTGTTTCTTTTCAGACTGAGGAGACTAAAGAAGGACTATCAGCTGCCGTTCAGGCTTCAACCCAGCCGCCAGCGCCGTCTCTACTTTTAGCTCAGGCGCAATCTAAATCTAAAACAAAAACGCCAGCCCAGCTTCAAGGGACCTGGATCAGCGGGGTCTGGATGCATCCGGGTATGTTTGGTCCAAAGCAGGATCAGGCCGTCTCTAAGATGAGAACCATGCTCGATGACTATGTTAAGGCCGGCATTAATACGCTCATTATGCTGGTCAAGGACACCAGCGGCTACGTCTATTATCAGAGTGACCTCGGCGTCAAAGATCCGGCCTATGACTGGGATTTTTTCGGGACTTTTCTAAGCGAAGCCCGCCAGCGAAACATGACAGTTCATCCCTGGTTTTGTGTCTTCCCAGAAGGAGCGCTGGCTGGGCAGGTGAGGGAACATCCTGAGTGGCTGATTGTTGGACCGGGCCGGGAGATGGTGCGGACGGTCAATCCGGCTCTCTCTGAAGTCCGGGCTTATGAAATCAGCTTGATGACCGAACTGGTTAAAAAATATGGCGTGGACTGGGTTCACCTCGATTATATCCGTTTTCCCTGCGAGCCGAGCGAGCCTTATTTCAGCCATGACGCGAAGACTCAGAAGCTCTTTAAAGAAGAAACCGGGATTGATTTTAACAGCCTGAAGGCGCGTGATTCTGGGAATCCATACTGGAATGTCTGGCTCGAGTGGAACCGACAGCAAGTTACCAGATTTGTCAAAGAATTGAAGGCTGAACTGGCTGCGACGGGGCGCCAGATAAAAATAAGCGCAGCTGTCTTTCCGGATGCGGATAACGCCCGGGTGTTGATCGGCCAGGACTGGGCCAGGTGGGCGGAGCTGGGGCTAATTGATATGCTCTGTCCCATGCTTTACACCAATGACACAGTCCTCTTCGACCGTCTGACCAGGCAAGCGGTGGCCGCCGGGGCTGAACCCGGGGTTAAGGCTGTTGCTGAAGCCGGGCCAGGAGCGCCAGTGGTAAAGGTTAATAAGACGAAAGGCCAGGCAAAAATATTAAGGAAGATCATGGTCTGTCCGGGAATAGGTATCGGGACTTCGCATAATCAGAGCACGCCTGACCTCATGATGGAAGAAATCAGGCTGGCCCGGGCGGCCGGGGCTGACGGTGTTATCTTCTTTTCGGGCGGAAGTCTGACTGCCTCCTTTCTGGACAGGCTCAAAAACTGACAGGGAAAAACTGGGGACACAATCTACATAAAAAAACTGGGGACACAATCTATATTTCCTAATTATTTTTAGCGATATCCTTAGGGGTGTTTGACTCTATGTGACTTATTTTGTTGATTTATTCCATTTAACAGGTGTCAATTATAAATGGTAGGAGGAAAACCGGACAAACAATACTGACCGAGTGTCTTTATTTCCGAATGGCGGGGAATCCGGGTTGTTTCGACTGTCTGTCCAGGGTCCCCTTCACCAGTCCAGACCAGATTCATCGAATGGCTACACCAATTGCCTTTAACGATTCACTGATCTGACCATGGCTTGGTCCTGGCTTGCTTTTGCTTTATCTTCTGATCTGAAGGCCTTCATGCCTTTCAGCTGGTCAAAACGGGCACGAAGCAACCTCTGATATCTGTTCTCAGTAATGAAAGGTTATAGAGATAGAGAGAGGGCAGAAAAAGGAACTAGGAAAAAACACCACCAAAATGTCCTTTCCCCTTAAATAATTAGGAAATATAGATTGTGTCCCCAGTTTCTTGAGATTAAGAGTATAATGTAAAAAATGGAGAAAAAATGAAAAGCGTAAAAATCGCTCTTTCGATTTTGGCTTTTAGCCTGGTTCTTAGCTCGCCTGCTGTTTTTGCTCAGATCCTGACCGAAAGCTATGGACAAGGCGTCTTTGCCAATTCTGGTGAACCCATCAAAATTGTCGTTGATGCCAGTCTGGCTATTAAGGAAATTAACAGTCCATATGTAATGTTCATCGTCTATCTGGCCTCTGGCCAGGAAGGTCAGAATATCGTCGTTGACCGCAATGGAATAGCCTTGATTTATAATGGTCAGGAATACAAAATGCCATCGGTCAAGGAGCTTCGCCAGAATTACCATGGTCAGATCCGCGACACCAACTTTTATCAGATTTCAGGCAAGGAAGGACTGGCTTCAACCTGGGTTCGCTTTTATAAATTCCCTCAAGACCAGGATTTCTTCCCCCCACAAAGCATGAAATCCTCCATCCCGGTGGACGAGGGCTCTATGACCGGCAATATTGGTTTCAGAACCAGATGCTATTTTAAGAATTCTGGCTTCAAAAAGGGTGATAAGCTCATCATCAGAGTCACAGCGAAAAACGACCCCAATCTAAGCAATGAGGTCGAGGTCGTCCTGCAGTAGAAAATCCAGAGAAAAACCGGGACACAATCTATATTTCCTATTTTTTCGGACGTACTATTAGCTGTGCCAGGAGACAAAAGCCACTCAAATTAATAAGAACTGGCGATGGCTGGTTGTGGCTTTTCTAACCGACAAATAAAATGGAGCCAAAACAAGGGTTAGATGTCTCACTCCCGATAGGCAGGAAACCCGAGTTGTTTTGACTACTGGGCCAGGGCTTTATCTTGTTGATATAAAACAAGATCCGCTGGCCCGACCCCATTTTAACAGTTCCCATGAACCTTTTCCTTCAATTTTTCGTTTATTAGGGAGACAGGTAAAGTGGATGGATAAGTGGTAATATTAATCGCCAATCTACCTTTCGCTTATCTACCTTAAATCAATCATCGGGAGAAGCAGCGTATGAAGAAGATTGTAAACAGTGAGCATCGAGAAGACCTTAATAATGGGGAAACTCCGTCTCACCATCCAGCCCGGCGGCTGATTGCTCTGATGGAGACTAAAGCCAGAGCCAGGGACAGGGCCAGGGACAAAGCCCGGTCCTGGCCAGGAGCCAATAAAATTTCGCCCGCCCTCGGATCGCAGCCGGACTTGAATCCTTATTTAACCCCAAGCACGCCAGGCACTCCAAGCCTCAGCTCCAGCACCAAAGCCGCCCGGCCCGAGTTTCCTCCTCGCCCGTTCCTCACCCCCGGCCAGAAAAAAATCTCATCTTTTTTGTTATTTGGTCTGCTATCATTCTTTATATTTTTTAACTTTAATTTATTAATGCTATCGGCATCTCCTCTTCCTGCTGCCGATAACAAAGCCACTCGCCCGCCTGACATTGACAAAGAAGCCCTGAAAAAAGCTCAGGAGGAAAAAGTAGCCAGGGCCGTCCGCCTGGTCAATACTTCGGTCAAATTAGACGGCCTCCTCGAAGAAGAAATCTGGAAGAAAAATCAGCCTGTATCTGATTTTCTGCAAAGAGACCCGCTGGATGGTGCCCCGGCCACTGAGTTAACGGAAGTCTGGGTCGCCTACGATGATTCCAGCCTTTATGTGGCCGCTTACTGCCACGACTCAGACCCGAAAGGTATAAAAGGTCTTCTTGGCCGGCGCGATTCTTTTGTCGATTCCGACTGGTTTTTCCTGGCAGTTGATCCCTATTTTGACCGGCGCAGCGGTTATCTGTTTGGCATCAATCCCTCCGGCTCGATCGTAGATGAGGTTCTGTCCAACGATGTCAACGAAGATGATAGCTGGGATGGTATCTGGGAAGCCAAAGCTGCCAGGGTAGCCGACGGCTGGACAGTCGAGATGCGCATCCCCTTTAATCAACTCCGTTTCCCCAAAAAAGATAGCTATGTCTGGGGAGTGAATTTTCAGCGGACCATCAAACGTAAAAACGAGCGCCTCTATTATGCCTGGGTGCCAAAAGAAGATAGCGCTTATGTCTCGCGTTTTGCCCGCCTGGAGGGGATCGAAAAAATCAGTCCCGGGCGCCGTATCGAGCTTTATCCTTACACAGTCGGCCAGGCTCAATTCCAGCCAGCCGAAACCGGTAATCCATTCCAAACAGGTCATAAATATTCAGGCAATGCCGGTTTTGATCTTAAAGTCGGGCTGAAAAGCAATCTCAATCTGGACGTCAGCTTTAATCCGGATTTTGGCCAGGTGGAAGTTGATCCGGCGGTCATTAACCTCAGCGCCTATGAGACTTACTACGAGGAGAAGAGGCCCTTTTTTATTGAGGGTGCCTCAATTTTTAATAACTTCGGGCGAGGCGGAATGTATCTCAATGTCAATGTCAACTGGCCGAATCCGCGCCTTTTCTACAGCCGCCGGATCGGCCGGGAGCCACAGGGCTATCCTCTTCACGAAGGCTATGTTGACTTTCCTGACCGGACAAACATTCTCGGGGCCTTCAAGTTGACCGGCCGGGTTGGTTCAGGCTGGAATGTTGGTTTTATCAATGCCGTGACTGCCCGTGAATATGCAACTGTTGACAATGCTGGCAGCCGCTATCAGGATGAAGTCGAGCCGCTGACTTATTATGGCATTCTCCGCGCCCAGAAGGATATAAACGGCGGGCAGCAGGGACTGGGCCTGATGGCTACCGGTGTGATGAGAGACATAAATAGCGAAAGCCTGTCAGCTATCCTGAATAAAAATGCTTTTACCTTAGCGGCCGATGGCTGGTCGTTCCTCGACAAAAAGCGCAGCTGGGTGGTAGGCGGCTGGCTGGGCGGAAGTTTTATCGAAGGCAGCCAGGAAGATATTTACCGGCTGCAGCAAAATCCGATGCATTATTACCAGCGGCCTGATGCCACTCATGTCAACCTTAATCCTGAAGCTACGACTCTCAACGGCTGGGCTGGTCAGTTCAAGCTGGGCAAGCAGCAGGGAAATTCGCTTTTTCTGCTTTCGGCCGGGGCTCTGTCGCCAGGCTTTGATCCCAACGACGCCGGTTTTCAGAGTATGGGCTCTGATTTAATTGATTTAAATGCCTTTTATGGCTACCAATGGCTCAAGCCGGGAAAAGTCTTCCGCCAGTCAATGGTTTTTGCCGGTATGACCCAGCAGTATGACTTTGGCGGCAATAAGTTGTTTGGCTGTTTGTTTGCTGATTTTAATGGAGTCCTGACCAATTGGTGGCAATTTGAGTATAGCTTTCTGTACTTTCCTGAAACTCTGACCTCTCAGCTGACCAGAGGCGGCCCACTGGCCCAGGTCCCTTATGGCTTTCTGCAGCAGCTTTTTCTGACCAGCGATTCGAGACAACCGGTTGTTTTGCAGGGCAATTTTTCTTATCAGTGGTTCAAGGCCGATTCTAATTCCTGGTCGGCTAATTTCTCGCTGCGCTGGAAGCCGATGACCAGTCTGAGCCTGTCCTTCGGGCCGACCATCAGTTTTGAAACTAACGAAACGCAGTGGGTCAGGAAGGTACCCGATCCTCTGATGACCGAAACTTATGGAGTAAGGTATATTTTTGGACGAATTGATCAGAAAGTGGTGGCCAGCGAAATCAGGGTCAACTGGATCTTCACCCCAAAGCTCAGCCTGCAGCTTTATCTTCAGCCATTTATCGCCGTTGGCAAATATGACCGCTTCAAACAGCTTAACCGGGCCCGGGCTTATGATTATTTAGTTTTTGGAGAGGAAGGGGGCTCGACACTCGAGCCAATTGAGGGAGGTTATCTTATTGACCCGGATGGAGCGGCGGGAGCGGCCACATCTTTTATAATCGGCAATCCGGATTTTAATTATAAATCGTGGCGCGGAACGGCGGTGCTGAGGTGGGAATACCGGCCAGGGTCGTTGCTCTATGTGGTCTGGACCCAGAACCGGGCCGACTACAGCCACCCGGGCGACCTGTCGCTGTGGCGAGATCTGGGTGATGTCCTAACCGCCCCCGGCGACAACATTTTCCTGCTGAAGTTCTCCTACCGCTTTGACCTCTAAAAACAGGGGACACTAAAAACAGGGGACACAATCTATATTTCCTAATTATTTGCCCCTTTGTTTTAGATTTTTTTCTTAATTATTTGATTCTGGATGATAAATTATGGCAATTCTCATCGTCTTTATATATGCCATGCCAAGAATAGCCAGAATTATTGTCCCCGATATTCCTCATCACATCATTCAACGCGGTAACAGGAGCCAGCGGGTGTTTTTTGGCGATGATGATAAGCGGTTGTATCTTAAGATTCTGGGTTTTTATTGCCACCGGGAGAAAGTGAGAATCTGGTGCTATTGCTTAATGGATAATCATGTTCATCTGGTCACCGTGCCAGAAAATGGGAGCAATCTCAGGCGGGCCATTGGCGAAACGCATAAAAAATATACCTGGATGATTAATGCCAAGAATAATTGGAAGGGATATCTATGGCAGGGCCGTTTTCTTTCTTACCCCATGGATGAGATCTATCTTTATAATTGTGCCAGGTATATAGAGCGTAATCCGGTCAGGGCGGGTCTTGTAACCAGAGCAGAAGATTATCCCTGGTCAAGTGCTCGGGCTCATGTTTTCGGACTGGATGGAGGAATACTATCGCCGTTTCCTTTGGCCAAGGATGTCAAGGATTGGGCTGGCTTTTTGCGTGGTCAAGAAAGCGAAGAAGAATTGACGTTTTTTCGAGACTATGCCCGAAGTGGAAAACCTATGGGAAATGATGAATTCATAGCGAAGTTGGAGAAGGCCTTAGGCATCAAGATAAAGAGAAACCCACCGGGCCGGCCAAAAATTAAATAGGAATAAACAGGGGACACAATCTATATTTCCTAATTATTTAAAAGGGCGAGCGGTAAGACATAAAGGTTAGTAAATGCAATTCAATTGTCCACTCTGAATGTTCAGAATAAAATGAAGTGACAACCGTGTTTTCTTATCTGCATTTGGCTATAAAGAATTAGAAAAAGCAATTAATTGAAAGTCAGGCAGGCTGAAGTTTTATCCAAAAATAGGAAATATAGATTGTGTCCCAGTTTTCCAATTTTCTTGCCTGGGAAAAACAAAGAAAAAAAGAGGGCACCCTCAAGGTGCCCTCCTTTACTGTTCCTGAATAATTAGGAAATATAGATTGTGTCCCCTGTTTTTATTTGTCAGCGAAGGCAAAAACGGTCAGGTAACCGAGCTTGATAACTCTGGCAAATAGCTCGCCCGAAGCTTTCTCCACGCTGTCGCTCGGCTGATGGTAATCAGGGGTCATAGCCGCCATATAATAGACATAAGGCTTCTTGACTGAAGCGAAGGACGAATGATCAGAACCACCGCCTCCGGCTCCAAGTTCGGGTTCATTAATATAGAGATCCAGCCCGACATATTTATTCATTTCCTGCTGCAGCTCATAGAGGCCTGAATCTTTGGTGGCATTGACTGTGGCGAAATAGGCTGGACGAATCTTCTTGATCAGGTCTTCCATCCCGGTTACACCCAGCATTCTCTTGTAACGTTCCATAGTCTGGTCGTCAAAGGCCCGGCTGATCATGTCGTAATTGAGATAGCCAACGGTCTTGTCCATCGGGAAGGTCGGATTCTGCACATAATAGCGGCTGCCCAGCAAGCCCTTTTCCTCACCTGTCCAGAGGCAGAAGACGATTGAACGTTTTGGTTTGACTGGATTGAGGGCCATCGCCCGGGCAATAGCTACTACGCCAATAGAACCCGAGCCATTGTCATCAGAACCATTATAAACATAGTTTTCCCACCGGCCAACGTGGTCAAAATGGGCTCCAACCACGAAATATTCATCTTTGAGTTTCGGATCAGAACCTTCAATATAGCCGATAACATTCTTAGCTCTGATCAGTTTTGAACTGGCCGTAGAATCAATTATAGCTCTGGCTCCAGGAATGTCGCGGGAAGCCGGTTTATAGGTAGCCTCGATAGACTTTTTAAGTTCATCCAGAGTCTTTCCACTGTTTTCCAGCAGGAGATTGGCCATTTCTCTGGTGATATTAACCGTGGTGGCGCTACCTCCGCCCATCATCCCGGCCATCATATCTCTGGCTCCAGGAATAACCAGCCTCTTTCTGGGCATATTAATAATTGGCCGGTCATCTGGCGGCAGGGCATTCTGATCAGTGCTCAGCGAATTATAAATATCAGAGTCTTTAGCGGCATTCTGAACAATAAGGACAGCGGCCGGTGCCTGTTTGTAAATTTCATCCAGCTTATTGAACCGCTGGCCGCCCCGGCCCCTCATCATGGCCATCATCTGAAAGGCCTGAGCCTGAGGGAAATATTTATCCTTAAGCTCCTTCTTCTGGTTAAAAGGTGATTTAGGATCATTTTTGCCAGGGGCTTCGCTGATGACCACCACCACCTTGTCTTTGAGGTTTAAACCCTTAAGTTCATCCCAGCCGATAGAAGGCTCTTTAATTCCATAGCCAACAAAGACTACCGGCCCTTCTATTCTTCCCTCCGAAGAAGACATGCTCATAAAATCGAGCCCGCTCTGAAAAGTGCGGCTCTTCAGGCTGCTACCTCTGGCCACTTCTATGGTCAGAGAGGTCTTAGTATCAGATATTTCTTTGAGAGAAAACTCCTGAAAATAACTTCTTTCCAGTGGCTGATTGGAGAAATCTCCGCGGGCAGCCATAGCCCGAAGTCTGCCGACATTCATTCTGGCCGGACCACCACCTGGCTTAATTCCCCACATCTTAAAGAGCGAAACGACATAATCGGCGGCTGCATCGAACCCGCGGCTGCCGGTATCTCTGCCTTCCATCCAATCAGAAGAGATATAGCCCAACATGCTGAGAACATCAACCGGCTTAATAGAATCAAACCCAACCTGGTACTTGTCCGGAACTGGCTGTTGCTCACTCACCAGGGAGAGAGCTCTCTTCACTTCCTCCGGTTTCATCTGCTGAGGTGGCATTTGAGCCAGAAGGAAAGAAGAAGTGGTTAGCACCAGGACGAGCGCGAGCCTGACAACTGGCAGGAAACGCTTTTTCATTTAGACCTCCATCTCCTTATTAAAAAAGCAATTTTAAACTTTTGACGCCAATCAGGAGTCTTTTCTTCCTTAAATTTAAAAAAACCAGTTTAATTCTTATCTGCCTGGTGCTTTTTGTCCAGCCTTGCTCCTAGCCCCTAAAGATCAGGCGAAACTCAGTCCCGCCCCCTTCCACCGGCCTTTGTTCTAACTGCCCTTCAATCTGCTCGACCAGGGCATTGATAATTACCAGACCAAGAGACTCTGATTTTTTAAAATCTACACCCCGGGGAAAGCCAACTCCATCGTCTGCTACCCGGAGTTCAACCCGGCCTTCAGAAATTTTTTTAAAACTTACCAGGATGTTTCCCGACCGTTTTCCAGGAAAAGCATGAATAAAGGCGTTGGTAATTAGCTCGTTTAAAATCAAGCCGAGGGGAACAGCCAGATTCAAATTAATTTCGACCGGTTCGATTTCAAGCTGAAGCTTGATCCAGTCTGAATTAACCTGGTGTTCCAGAAAAATATTTTTAGCCAGGCTGCTCAGATAACTGGCAAAATCAATCTTAGCCAGGTCCGCTGACCGGTACAGCCTCTCATGGACCATCGCCATGGATTTTATCCGCCGCTGGCACTCCCTGATGGCTTCTTTGGCTTTTGGGTCGGTTAGCAGATTTGACTGCAGGTTCAGAATGCTCGAGATAACCTGCATGTTGTTTTTTACCCGGTGATGGACTTCCTGGATTAAAATCTCTTTTTCCTGAAGCGAGCGCTTCATGGCTTCTTCGGTTATTTTTCTGTCGGTTATGTCGAGTGAGACTTCGATTGTGCCGGTGATCTGGCCCTGCTCGTTCCTCAGCGGATAAGCACTGATGTGCCACCAGCGCCCGTCAGGGGTAGTGGATTCAGAGGTCTCACGGTGTGCCGAGCGGCGGGCAGCGACTACCGGGCAGGCCAGGCAGGGCTCTTTTCGCCCGAACCACAGCTCATAGCATTTTTTACCGGTGATTTCGGTTTCTTTCTTACCAAGAGCTTCGATCGCCGCCCGGTTGGCCCAGACCACAGTCAGATCAGGCGCCAGTTCAAGCACATGCTCGGAAATAGTAGCAAAAATAGCCGATTTTTCCCGCTCACTTTTAACCAGCTCCTGTTCGGCCTTTTTTCTGGCAGTAATGTCAGTAATAAAACCTTCGAGACAGATGAGATGCCCCTCCTCATCATAGACCCCGCTTCCTCTCTCCCAGACCCATTTTATTTTGCCGTCAGCTGTCCTAATTTCATATTCATCTTCGAAAGTTTCTTTCTGCTCCAAAGCTTCCTGCCATCTTTTCCAGACAAACTCCTGGTGTTCAGGGAAGATCAGGTCATTATAAGCAAGTTTGCGGTTATTAATTAAATCTTCCGGTTCATAGCCGGTAATCTCCCGGCAGGCACCGGCGATATATTCCATCGTCCAGTCCCGGTCATTTTTACAGCGGTAAATCATTCCTGGTAAATTGGCAATCAGATGCTCAAGGAATCTATTTCTTTCTTTTAGCTGCTCTCTGGCCTCAAGGATTTCTTTCCGGGTTTTCCTTTCCGCCGTCTGATCCCGGAAGACCAGAATTACTCCCAGTATCTGGCCATTATCATCAAAGATTGGTGCCACGCTATCAGCAATCGGATATTCCCGGCCATCTCTCGAAATTAGAACTGCCTGATTGGCCAAACTGGCGATTTCCCCTTCCCGGTTGACCCGGTCAAAAGGATTTTCGACTGGTTCCCGGCTGAATTCGTCAATCAGGGAGAAAACTTCCTGAACGGGCCGGCCTCTGGCTTCTGTTTCTGTCCAGCCAGTCAGTTTCTCGGCTACCGGGTTCATGATCTGGATCCGGCCCGATAAATCAGTGGCGATGACGGCATCACCTATGCTGTACAGGGTCGCTCTGATTTCGGCTTCTCTGGCCAGGATTTCCTGTAGCAAGTTCATTCGGTCAGTAATGTCAACCAGCGAGCCGATGATCGCCGGCCGTCCCTGATAGTCTATTGTGCTACCATGGGCTTCCACATAAAAAACGCTGCCGTCTTTCCTCAAGCCTTTAAAATCATATCTGATGCTTTTAATTTTCTTTTCCAGGCGCAGCCGGTTGTTCTCGGCGACCGTAGGCCGGTCATCAGGATGAGTCAGCTCGAGATTCCCCAGCTTATTAATCAGTTCTTCCGGCTTATAGCCAAACCACTCAGCCAGTGTCTGGTTGATATATTTAAATACTCCATCCTGAATCAGATAGACTCCGGTCAGAGATGACTCGGTCAACACCTGGAAAAGCTCCTGGCTTTCCCTGGCCTGCGTTTCGGCCTGGTAAAGTTTGGCCAGACTGGCTTTTTCCCGCCGCTGCCAGAAAAGTTCGGTTAGAAGGAAACCGGCAGCCACGACCGCCAGGATCAAAAGGATGATTAGAGTTGACCTCTTTTGCCAGATAGAAAGCGCTTCCTTCTGATCAATTTTAGCAATAATGGACCAGCCGGTACCGGGGACAGGCGCCAGACAGGCCATAACTTTCCGGCCCCGGTAATCGAGTCCTTCAAACTGGCCATACTGGCCAAGGGCGGCTCTGACTGCTGCCGTTTCTTTCCGGCTGAGCGGCAGGCGCAGGCTGAGAGCCGTTCCTTTTCTGTCTTTCAGCTCGTTGAGAAAAACAGCTTCATTCCCGTCCTTTCTAACCAGCTGGGTTTCACCCGTCCTGGAAGGAATCGGCCAGGATTCAATCAGAGGAGATAAAGACTTCTGGGCCTCGGCGGTCAAAATAAGATAAGCTATGGGTTGATTGACCTCAGGTTTAATTTCCTGCCCCTGAAGTGGATAAAATACAGGAGCGATGATATCGAGATGAGGCAAGCTGCCCGGCCGGGGTAGATGTAAATCTGTGCTGGATACTTTCCCCGTTGTTTCAGTTTGAGCCAGGGCTTCCTTTAACTCGGGAGAGAATGAGTCCGGAGCTCCGGCCGGTGCTTCCTGGCCAACAGAAATAACCGGCTTTTTTCCCCTGTCTAAAATCATAATCCGGGAATAACCGTAAACTTGAGTCGTGAGCTCGAGTCGCTTTTTTACCTCCTGGGTATTTTGCGGGGAAGGCTGCCTGAGGAAATGGCTGATGGCCGCCGCAAAGAATTCGCTTCTGGCTGTTTCTTCCGCATCGGCCCGGCCTTTGTCGAGCCAGGATTTTATTTCCCCGGACTGTAGCCGGGCAATAATTGACAGCTGATCGAAGATTATATTTTTTACCCTTTTTCCTTCGGCTTGATAGAAGACCAACCCGATGACCAGAATAATAACCGTAAAAAGAACGGATATTAAATAAACCGGGCTGCCAAACCTTCTCTTCCACCTGGGCTTCAGGACTTTAGAATTTCTCATGCGGTGCCCCTCCCCCTTAACTTTAAGGCTCATATTTTTAGCCATCTTTTCTGTCTTTGACCCTTCTAATTCAGGTATCAATTAAGCCTTATCTTTTTCCCTGGTTATTTTACCGGCCGGTCAGCGGCCAGAGCTTGATCCCTCCCTTCTTTCTTGGCCCGGAAGAGTGCCTGGTCAGCCACCTGCAGAACATCGGCGGGTGTTCGGCCATGGAACGGGAAGGAGGCTACTCCAGCTGACATGGTTAAAGTCTGAAGCAAGGTGACATCAAAAACCAGCTCCAGATTTCTGACTGCTTCCAGAATAACCGTCGCCCGCTGGAGGGCTTTATCCAGCGGCAAGCCAGGCATAACAGCCGTAAATTCTTCACCACCAAAGCGGCAGACGATATCTTCAGCCCGGACAGATTTTTGCAGCTGGTGGGCGACAGCTTGAAGAGCCAGATCACCGGCTTCATGTCCGTAAAGATCGTTTACCTTTTTAAAATGGTCAATATCAAACATAATGATTGAAACCGGCTGGTTCAACCTCTTAGCCCGGACAAATTCCCGTTCAAGGGTCTCTTCGAGATACCGGCGGTTGTAAAGGGTAGTCAGGGGGTCCCGAATAGACTGCTGCCGGAGTGATTCTCTCAGCCTGATATTGGCGATGGAACTGGCTACTCTCTGAGAGAAGGCAACAAGAAGAGGCCTCCTGTCATCGAATTGAGTCAGGTCAACCGGTACAGGTGAAAAGGTTGAAGCCTTAGCTGATTCGACTGACGGGCAGTAATAAGTTACAAGTAAACCGATTGTTTCGCCAGCCGAATTAAGTGGCAAACAGGCTGTTTCTCCTGGCTGCCTGCTCATTTTTTCTAAATGTGGACAGAGGAAAGCTTTATTCGATCCGTCAACAAAATGTGGAGTTGAGCGGCGGAGTGCCCAGCATTCATCAAGATTGATAATGGGCTCAGCCGGAACGGTCTCCTTCCAGGCAGCAGTAAGTTCAAGGAAATCTTCTCTTTCTGGCCGGAGATACAGCCATCCGGAATTGTCTGGAAAAAGTCTTTCCGCATAGCTGATAGCTAAATCAAGGGCCTCTTTTTCAGACTTGGCCAGAGTTATGGCTTCACCCATCTCGACTAATTGAACAATACTTTTGTTTCTTTGAAGAAGCTCAGCATTAGCTCTTTCCAGTTTATTCTTAGCCTCGGATAAATCCTTTTCTGCTTTTTTTCTTTCGGTAATGTCGATCAAAACAGCTAAGGTTTCATGAAAATGCCCCTCAGAATCAAAACGAGGAGCAGCATTAACGATCACGGCTTTTTTACTGCCATCGGGGAAGGTTAGTTCCAGGTCGTAGGTATCGCGAAAGCCTTCCTGACGGCGGAGAGTTTGCCGGCAGACATAGTCAAAGTCTTCAGGAGTGGTAAATTCTTGCAGGCTGTGGCCCTCCAGCTTTTGGTCGGCATCGTTGAAAATGCTTCTGGCGGCTGGATTAGCAAAAGTAAATATTTCCTGCGGATCAACTCTGATCACAGCCTCGCCCAGCGATTCAACCATGCTGCGGAAAAGTTCTTCACTTTCTTTGAGTTTCCGGGAAACGGCTTCTGTCTCTTCGACCTGCTTCTGTAATTCGGCGGTTCTCTCCTCAACTTTCTTTTCCAGGTTTTCTCTGGCTTCTTCGAGATGAAGCATCGTTTTCTGAAGTTCATCCAGTCCATAATTAAAAATTGAGGCTAGCTGGCCAACTTCATCCGAAGTATTGATATCGAGTCTGAGGTCGAGATTACCGGCTGCTATTTCCTGGACGGTTTTAGCCATGTGGCGCAGGGGGCGGGTTACCAGCCGGCTCAAAAGATAAAGGGTCAGAAGCCCAAAGACAAAGACAAGAACCGAACTTAGCATAAAGATGCGCCTGATCCGGGCGACCTGAGCGTTCATGCTTTTCAAAGAAAAGCCGGTGGCCAGATAGCCGACTGGTTCTCCCTGATGTTCAATGCGGCTGTAGGTGTTCCAGACAAGGCCGTCAGCAGTCAGAGCTGTCTTTTTTAACTCACCGGGAGGAGGAAGAGCTGAGGACTGTGAGTTTAAGGTCTGGCTGGAAGAAGGCGGAGAATCGGATTCAGAGGCCAGAGGAGAGGCTAGAGGACGTTGATAGCGGGCCAGCTCCCGGCCGGCTGTATCGAAAACTAAAACGTATTCTATCTCAGAGATTTGACTTAGGCTGTCCAGTATTTCTTTGATGTTATCTGGATCATTAAAAATAATAGCCGGGGCCAGGCTATAGGTGGTGATCAGGCCCAGGGTGGCGGCTTTATCCTGGAGATTTTTCAGCGAATTAAGGCGGTAGAAACGTGGCCCAAGAATCAGCAGGGCCAGGCAGGCTAAGATTAAAAGAGGCAGAGAGGTTAACATAAATTTTAGAACAATCGGGCTGCGGCGGTGCCGGGGGAGAAAATTAGAGGGAGAACTGACCGCAGGATCAGGAAAAGAATCAGGCGGGGGAGCCGGGGGAGTAATTTCAGTTGGGGCTTGGAGTTTCATTGGCTTTCCTTATATTGACCAGATTTAACAGCCGCGATGAAAAGTTTAAACCCTGGGCTCTGGCTGCTTCGAGATTAATAATAATCTCCGCTTTCTCTCTGCCCAGAGAAAAGGCCAGGGCAACACCCGAGTCAAGTTGCTCCGGATTGGCAGTAAAGGTGCCAATTTTTAGCCTGACGCAGAGCCGGCAGATATCTTTGACGAGCGTTGAATCGTTTCTCAGATTGAGGGCACCGAAATAAACCAGGTCGACTGGTGCCTGCCGCAATTTCTCCTCAAGAAGGCCGGGCGGGAAAGAATCAAGATCCAGATCAACTATGGTTACTGGCCGGTCATATATTCTGGTGTCTTTTTGCTTTAGACGGTCATTAAGAGCTAACCAGTCGGAGGCCAGCCAGGCTGAAACCGAATCAGATTTCTGGCTGATAATAGCGATGACAAAAGGCTCACCGGAGCGAAGATTTGTCTGGCGCTCAAACTTGAGGACCTTAATTAGCAGATCAAGTTCTTTGGCTGGATCTGAATAGAACCGGCTGCCTGTAGCTTGAAGGTTAGAGGGAAAAGTAGAAATCCAATCCAGAAAAAGGCCTGAAGAAAACTGGTTAGAGGAAGAGAAAAAACCGGATGATAAAATGTGAGCCGGCAGGGACAGAGCCGGCAGGGACAGAGCGCTGAATAGACCTAAGGCCAGGACCGGTAGAACTAATCTCCAGCAACCCGCTGCCCTCATTTTCCTTGCAGGCCTCAGGTTAACATGATCATCAGCCGGTGTCAATCTAATGGGGTCGGGCCAGCGGATTTACTTTGAAATCAATAAGATGACATCTGGGGCGGCCAACCAGGTCAGCGATTATATTACAAATTGTAATTGATAAAAGTCCGGTTATTCTTTAAAATAAATGAAACTTCAAAGAATCGCTGGAGGGCAGAACATGTTTAAAGGTTTCCGGGATTTTATCATGAGAAGCAACGTGGTTGACCTGGCAGTAGCGGTCATTATTGGCGCCGCTTTCAATCAAATTGTTAATTCGATGGTGGGCGACGTGCTGACTCCACTCATCGGGGCGATATTCGGCCGGCCCGATTTCTCTGGCATTGTTATTGGCCCGATTTTCCTGGGCAAATTCATCAATGCCATTGTTAACTTTTTAATCGTGGCCATTGTGATTTATTTTGGCATTGTGGTTCCGATGAAAAAACGGCAGGAGAGAATAGATAAGAAGAAGGCTGCCCAGCCAGCTACGGCTCCCTCCGAAGAAGTCAGGCTCTTATCAGAAATCCTCGAAACCCTTAAAAATAAATAGAGCCAGATGGGGTCGGGCCAGCGGATTTCCTTTTTAATCAATAAGATAGCGGTTTAGGTTGATAATCAGGGAAGGATTTTGATGAGTCATTATAATAATAATTAGCTAATTAAAAACCAGGCCGGCCTTACTATACGAAAATCAGGCAAAACCAGGCCGGCTGCTATAATTGTTCTGGCAGCTAAAGATGCCAGATAATAAAGATAGCTTCCTCTGCCGGGAGCAATAGCTAAGATATTGATAATGAATAAAATCCGCTGGCCCGACCCCATTTTGGAAGGAGATGGCGATGACCAAGGAAAGATATAGGAAGGCCCTGATTACCGGCGCCTCTGCCGGCCTCGGCCAGGAATATGCCAGCCAGCTAGCTCAAACCGGTACCAATCTGATTCTGGTGGCCCGCCGCCGGGACCGCCTGGAGTCCTTAGCTGCCAGTCTGCGGGCCTCTGCTGGAGTTGAAGCCGAAGTGCTGGTGGCTGACCTAAGTCTGGATGAAGAGATAGAAAAGGTGGCTCTTAAAATTCGTCAGACGCCTGACCTAGATTTACTGATCAATAATGCCGGCTTCGGCGGCCAGGGCAGATTTCAATTAGAGGAGAAAGGCGATGACGAACGGATGATTAAAGTTCACGTCATGGCTACCACTCGTCTGACCCGGGCAGCTCTTCCCTCCATGCTCACCCGGCGCCGCGGAGCAATTATCAATGTGGCTTCAGTGGCGGCTTTTTCGCCGCTTTCCGGCACGATGTACAGCTCGACCAAAGCTTTTGAGGTGATGTTTTCCGAGAACCTGCAGAGCGAGCTTTATGACACCGGTCTTAAAATTCAGGCTCTCTGCCCGGGACTGACTCACACCGAATTTCACCAGGTGGCCGGCATCAGAGCTGAGGCCATTCCAGGAATATTCTGGATGAAAGCAGATAAGGTGGTTAAAATTTCTCTCCGGGCTCTCTCCGGTCACAAGGTGATCATTGTCCCCGGCGCCAAAAACCAGCTCATGACTTTTTTCCTGCGCTGCCCCTGGACCTTTGCTCTGGTTCACTGGGCTTCCCGCCAGAAAAAAATAAGGCAAATAGCGGACGGCAGCTTAAGATGAACATCAAGGAAATCAGACCTCCGGGTCCAAAAAAAGCCAGAACCAGAACCTTATTGTTGCTGTCTGGCGGGCTGGACAGCCTGCTGGCTGGAAAGCTGCTGGAAGAGCAGGGGGTGGAGATTGTCGGACTGACTTTTGAAAGTGTCTTTTTCGAGCCAGCCCGGGCCATAGTTGCCGCCGAAAAACTTAACTGGCCTCTGATTCTGGTTGAGATCACCGAGGAGGAAATCGAACTAATTGAACATCCCCGCTATGGTTATGGCCGCAATCTCAATCCCTGTATTGATTGCCATGGCCAGATGGTCAGGCTGGCCACCGGACTTCTGCCTCGCTACCAGGCTGATTTTATCTCGACAGGTGAAGTTCTGGGGGAAAGGCCAAAATCTCAAAACCGCCAATCTCTCGGCCTGGTTGAAAAACTGAGCGCGGCTAAAGGCCTTCTTCTCCGCCCGCTCTCAGCGCTTCTTCTGCCTCCAACCAGAGCCGAAGAGCTCGGCCTGGTCAACCGGGAGAAACTCCTGGATCTGGCCGGGCGCTCACGGCAGCGGCAGATTGAGCTGGCTGAGCATTATAGCCTGACCGATTATCCCACTCCGTCAGGCGGTTGTCTTCTGACTGATCCTGGTTTTTCACAGAAACTCAGGCAACTGAGGGAGTGGCGTGGCGGCTGGCTCCCTGAGGATATTGAAATTATCAAACACGGCCGGGTATTTTTAGAAACAGACGGTCTGATAGTTGTTGGCCGCCAGCAGGAGGAAAATGAAAGAATAGAAAAAAAAGCCCTGGCCTCAGACCTTCTTCTGGCTCTAGCTGACTTGAAGGGACCTTTGACTGCCATTAGATTTAAGGATAAAAATCAACCCGCCTGGAGCCAGCTCCTGGCTTCAGCTGCCGGTCAGACTGCTCTTAGCGATGACCAGCTGGATATATTCGACCACCCGCTGGTTAAAAAAGCGGCCCTGCTAACTATTAGATACAGCCATTCACGTTCGGCCGGCGAAGCTACGGTCATTCTTTTATCACCCGCCCGGGGCCAGAGCCGGAAATTTAAGAAAGAGGAATGGCAGCCATATTTTTGATTACTTCTATTGGTATTACTTATTTTTGCCTTTGCCCCTTTTGTCCGGTTTGGATTTTTGCTCTCCGGGCTGGCCGCCCCGTCCTTTAGCTTTTTCCATCTGAATCGTGTCGTGAATGTCCACAAAGCGTTGACCGCTGGCTCTCATTTTCATTACCCGCTCCGGTCCAATTTCGTTGACTTCTGAGATGAATTTGAGATTAACCAGATTAACAATATCATCATCACTCAGTACAACTTTGCCCCAATTTTTCTGACCGTGGTATTTCCGGTAATAGCCATAGGCCTGACCATAGGGCGGGCCGATCCTGGTCATCCCGACCGGTGCAAAGAAAATCTCCGGACTAAGGCCAAAATGGATGGAGATATCCAACCAGCTCAGGCCGCCCAGCCGGAGGTTAATGACCACGGCTGGTTCAACCCTCGCCTGGCGGGCAATCAGGAAAATTACCGGCAAATCTTCATCAGCCAGCCGCTGGCGATAGCGATTCCGCAGATCAATGACTGTCTCTGATGGCACATTGAAATATTTAGAAATCGAAAAGTAAAAGCCAAGGAGTTTGCCATCAGCCAAAGATACTCCGAGATTGACATTCTGGGCTGATAGCCTGGCCGGCCCTGGCCAAAATCCAGGTGTCAGAAAGAAAGTTATCAAAAGCCAGCCCCAGAGAATGGGTTTTAAATGTCTGTTCATAGCTTTCCTCCTTTATTATATATAACCCTGGCCTTCCCCGCTTCCCCAGAGTTCATCAGGTACTTATCTCGCTCGCTTGACAAAATTATTATAAACCTAACCGGTTTGAGATTGAAGTAATCCAGCTCAAAAGACCACAAATTGGTACTGAAACCAATCTGAGTCCTAACTTCAGCCAGACCCGGATCTGCGGTCTGACAGAAAGACGGCTAAGATTTTACTGACCTGGCTATGAATCATTCATCTCAAAACAAGTCAATTGACAGGAAACCCGGCAGTGAATATATTAGAGGAAAATAAAGCTCGTCCATGGCAGAGAAAAACAGGCTAAAAACTTAGTTTAGAATAAAAAGGAGATATTATGCCAACCAAACCAAAGAGTCCCTATCTGCCCTTTGGCGACCAGCAAACCGCCTCCTGGTACGGCAAAGACATTCTGTCTGTCAGGCAATTTGCCAGGCCAGACCTTGAATATATCTTCAGTGTTGCTCATGAGATGAGAGTCATGGTGGAGAGAATCGGCACCTTCGATTTGCTCAAAGGGAAAATCCTGGCTAATTTATTCTACGAGCCCTCAACCAGAACCTTTTCTTCCTTTATGGCTGCCATGCAGCGCTTGGGCGGAGCGGTTATCCCGATTAGTGAGGTGAGGTATTCTTCGGTGGCTAAAGGCGAGAGCCTGCCCGATACAGTCAGAACCCTGGCCGCCTACGCGGATGTGATTGTTATCAGGCATCCGGAAGTCGGTTCAGCCGCTCTGGCCGCCCGCTTTGCCGGGAAGCCCGTAATTAACGCCGGAGACGGTGTTGGCGAGCACCCGACTCAGGCCCTCCTGGATGTTTTCACCATTAGGGAAGAGCTCGGCCGCCTCGACGACCTGACCGTGACCATGCTGGGCGATCTCAAATATGGCCGGACAGTCCATTCCTTAGCCAGATTACTGACCAGATTTGATAATATCAAGCTTCAGTATGTTTCTCCCGAGGCCCTGAGAATGCCACCCGATGTGATTGAAGAAGTTGCTGAGAAGAACCTGCCTCAGGAAGAACACCGGACGCTGGGGGGGGTCTTGCCTAAAACTGATGTCCTATATGTGACCCGGGTCCAAAGAGAAAGATTTGACAACCTGGAAGAATACGAGAAAGTCAAAGATGCTTATGTCATCGCGCCCAAAACGCTGGAAGAAGCTAAAGACCGGATGATCATCATGCATCCTCTGCCGCGGGTTAATGAAATTTCTATGGAAGTTGATAAAGATCCCAGAGCAGCCTATTTCCGGCAGATGGAATACGGGCTGTATGTCAGAATGGCTCTGCTGGCCATGGTTCTGGGCAAGGCCTGAACCTGGCATCTGCCTGCTGCCTGCCGCGGTTAATCCAGATAATAGCCGATAGCTGCATAACTAACCCAGTGGCGCAGGGAAAAAGGAGCGGTTGTCCCCAGGCCGATTTTTCTAAGCGGCAGCACACCTTCGCTATAGCTATCAGAATAGCGGATCAGCTCGCCTTTCAGTTTCTTTCCTGTTGTCTTCTTAATGATTTTGTTTGAAGCTAGCAGCCCGAAGGGAATGGAATATTTACCACACCAGTAGGAATTTTTATAATCAAGATAAGTTTTACCCCAGAATTCTTCGGTCAGGCCCTTTATTTTCGTCCGGTCTATGACTCCGGTCATATAATTAGCAATAAGTTGCCGGTCAAAAGCTAAGGCTTTTTCCCAGGCTGGCTGCCCTTCGCCAAAAGCCAGGTTGTTAAAATCTTGTCCATAATGATTCCCGTCGGCTGAAATCAGGAAGAAGATATCGCGGCCAGGGGCTAAATGATTCTCTTTCAGATAGGCAGAAATCACCCGGGCCAGGTCATCTGATATTTCCTCCATTTTATTTAAAGGCATGGGGGCCACCATGACCGGTGTTATTTTTACCTCTGGATTAAAATACTGGAGAAAGGGAAGCAGAGCTTCAATTGAATGCTCGAGCTCATGGGCCCGGTCGTTGACCACCAAATAAGCCGGCTGAAGATGCTTCTCGATATAGGTCCGCAACGGTGAAATTTTAACCGGCTTAAGAACTCCCGGCCAGAGGTCATAATCATCAAGAATCAAGACGCTATCCAGACCTGTAATTTCCTGGCGGACAGCTCCGTGAGTTACCCCGAAAATGACGACTTCTTTAGCTCTAATCAAATTGAATAAAGGATAATAGAGGCGTCCGGCATAGAGGTAATCGTCATGAGGGGAGATAGCGGCTACCAGGCCTTCACTCCTGAAAGTTTCCTTTTCATTAGCGGCTAAGTAGTCGATGAGGATCTTCATGCTATCTTGATTCCAGCCGAAGCCAACATCATCCCGGATTGGCCTTAGGCGGCCAGTGCTTTTTTCGGGCGCTGGGTGATTTTTGGTTTGAGCCGCCAGCCAGGCTGAGGAAACAGCCAGTAAAAGCAGGAGGAAAATGGATAAGAAAAGAACCAGACTGGAAGAAGGCCGGTAGTTGAAGCCTGAGGTCTTCCTGGTGACGTTACTCATCTTCATCTCCTTTCTCCGGGCCCAGCCCTGTTAATAGATCGAGCAGAACCAGCCGGATTGACCGGCCTGTCGTCTGTTATCTGAGATTATTTATAGCATAATAGCCTTTTTTCTTACAGGCTGACCCTGGAACCGGCCAAAAACTCCAGCCAAAAAAATTTTTTTTGCTTGACAGATTTATTTTGAATTATGTGCTATAATACAACCTCGATTATAAAGGAAGAGGGCATGGGCCCTTATCGGCATACTCCTCTCCTTTATAACGGAAATTTTAAAAGGAGAGTAGAGTATGAACATCTACGCAGGAAATCTTTCCAGAGACCTGACCGAAAGCGAACTGAAGGAAGCCTTCGAAGCTTTTGGTGTGGTCACCAGCGCTTCCATCATTAAGGATCGCTACACCGGTGAATCACGAGGCTTCGGCTTCGTCGAGATGCCTAATCAGGAAGAAGCCCAGGCTGCTATCAATGGCCTGAATGGCAAAAACCTGAAGGGCCGCACCGCCACTGTCAATGAAGCCAAACCGCGGCAGGACAAACCCCGCACCGGTTTTGGTGGAGGACGTGGACGCAGTTCTTCTGGCGGCCGCCGCTATTAATTGTCTCTCTAAGATAAGTTAGTAGCTTAAACCGAAAACGAGAGCCAGGTATTAGGCCTGATTCTGATCCCGGCAGTAAGCGTCCGGGAAAAAGAAGGGTATGATACCTGGCTTTTTATTTGGGCCCGGGAATGAGGTAGAAGGAATTACTTCAGGGCCTGACGGAGTTTTTCTGGATCTAATCCCTGGAGATATTTAATGATATTGGTATAAGTGTTGTTAAAGCCAAAACCGCCAGACTGCATCTCGCGGATAGCTTCCTCTTTTGACCAGTTATCAATGACTATCCGGTAGACAGCTATGAACAATCCGGTCCGGTCGGCTCCATAGTGGCAGTGAACAAGATAAGGGCCATCAGCCGGATCGGTGACGATTTTGAGAAACCTGACCAGGTCCTCTTCCCGCACCTGGCTGGCCTTAGAAGCGATGACGAAATATTTTAGATTCGTTCCAGCCATTGATTTTTGATCAGTTTTTCCGCCCCGGAGGTCAATGACCGACCTGATGCCAAATTTTTCCAGCTCTCTAAAACCTTCAGCTGTCGGCTGAGCGCTGCGGTAAAGGAAGTCGCTCACCTGGTAAAAATTGGGCACACCCTGAAGCTTAACTGGTTTTGCCCAGTGTTCTGGCCGTGTAGCCTTTTTCTGGCAAGCAGGCGAGTTAGCCAGCAGGCAGCTAACAGCCATCAGTAAAATTAAGGACAACCTTAATTTTTTCTCTTTTAGCCGGGGAAACCTGCTCATTATGTCTTTCCTTTTTGCTTTTACATTATAGGATAAAGGTCAGTCCGTCAATTTGTTTCGAATTTTTCTTATCCTGATAAGTTCCAGCAACATCTTAACTGAACTGCTGATGAGCTTAACCCTCGAGTCGGCTGAGTTAGTCCAGACCACAGGGATCTCAGCGATTTTATAGCCAAGTTTTCTGGCCAGAAGAAGGGCCTCGACGTCAAAGGCAAAGCCAGTGGTTTTTAACCGGCTGAAAATTTCCTGAGCAGCTTGTCTCTTAAATAATTTAAAACCGCACTGGGTATCTTTAAAGTCAGGAAGGACCAGCCATCTGACCAGCAAGTTAAAAAACTTGCCCATATTTTCCCGCAGGCGGCTCTGTCTTATTCTGAGGTCGGAAGCCGGCAAAGCCCTGGAGCCGATAACGACTTCATAATCACCAGCCAGCGGCCAGAATTTCTCCAGTTCTTCTATGGGGGTAGAGAGATCAGCATCGGTCAGAAGAATCAGTTCACCTCTAGCCTGTAACACCCCGATCTTAACCGCTGCGCCCTTTCCCTGGTTTTTTTCAAAGGAAATTACTCTGGACAGTGGCCAGTCAGTCAGAATGGACCTGGCCAGGCTGGCTGTGCGGTCAGTACTGCCGTCATCAACCACTATAATTTCTGCCGTTGACTTCCGGCCTTTCAAGTAGTCAATAATTTGACGAAGGGCAGGTCCGATTCTTTGTTCTTCGTTATAAGCCGGAATAACTATTGATAGAGTTATAGCCTGAAAACTGTTGGTTGTCCGTTGAGTCTCCCTGGCCTGCAGTTGAGGTCTCCTCAAATCATTTAATTCTGGCCGAACCCGGCTGATTTAGTTTAAGGGAAATATTTATTAATAAAAATTACTGCCAGAACGATAATTATAAAAAAGAAGATGAAAGCCGCAAGGGCAAATTGAAGCGACATTCGCCGCGCCCGTTTAATATCTTCAGGAAAATGCCGGCGGTATTCGGCATAGGTGATCAGATAAGCAGACAGACCTGCCACCGGGGAAAAAATCAAAGCAAAAAAGACGGCCTGTTGAAACATTCTTTCTCTGGAAATTAGATTCTATCTCAAAAATTATAACAGAACTCGCGGCTGCCGCTAACTGAATTATTAATTTTCATTCTTTGAGCCCGGTCAATCAGTTCCCGGCCGGCTTTTTCCAGCTACCTAACCGGTCTGAATAATGTTAAAATAAAAAAAGATTCACTGCTGGGTTGAAGCAATTCCGAAACAGAGAGGTTCGAAAAAACTATGGCCAAAGAGCTGAAATCTTGGCTCCATGATTTGGAGAGTCAGGCGGCAGCCAGGAAAATAGTAAAAGGAGTCAAAACGGCTATCAGAAAAAGCTGCAGGCCGGTTCTGGCCGGGCTGCTGGCTGGCTTCTGCCTCTTTCTGCCCCTGCCGGCTGATGATTTTAAGCTGGTCCTGCCTCCAGAGATTAACCGCCTCTGGGCCGGACCGGATTTTTTCGCCTCCAATTTCGAAGACTGGAAGGTTAAAGACGGAAGCCTTCATTGCCTGACTCCGGCGGTCAATCGCTATGTCTTTTTTTTAACACAGGAAATAGAAGGCCAGACCGGCCAGTTTCAGGCCGGTTTTGAAGCTAAGGTTAATTTAGCTCCTTCCCGGCCGAGGCTCAAAAACTATATTGGCCTGAGGCTTGGAATTAAAGGCCGGGACAGAGATTATAAACAGGCGGCGGTCGCCGGCCAAGGAATAGATCTGGGCCTGACCACCGATGGGCTATTATTTATCGGCGATCTGGAAAGTGTCAGCTCGATTGAAACTCAGGAGACAATCAAAGAAGCTTTAAAAACCGGTGTTTTATTTAAAATCGCGCTGGATATTAATCCGGGTGGTTATCGCTTGAAACTTGGCCTGTCTGAGGCTCAAAGCGGTAAGCTTCTGGACGAACTGGAAGATACAGGCCGGGAAATAGAAAAAGTTGAGGGCGGCCTGGCTCTGGTCTCCAGCCTGCCTGAGGCAAAAACCGGGAGCGGCGGCCTGTCTGTTGGCGAATTTCAGCAGGTTGAGCTTCATGGTGAGCTCCTCAAAACTCACCCGGAACGTCAGCTCGGTCCGGTGGCTTTTACTCTTTATACCCTGAGTGACCGGCAGCTCAATCTCCGGGCCCAGCTTATCCCGGGCAGTTTTCCGGGCAGAGGCTGGTTGGCTCTGGACATCAAAGATGGCGGCCAGTGGGTGAGAATGACATCAGAAAAAATCGAGGCCTGGAATGCAGGCGTCCTTTTCTCCATTAAGGATTGGCAGCCTGAACAGGAGGTAGCCTGCCGGCTGAGGCTTTTAGATGAGAACCAGAAAGAAACGGGCCTGCCTCCTTTTTTTGGCCGGATACTGGCCAGGCCGGCTCCAGCCGAGGAGCTGAAGCTGGCCGCTTTAACTGGAGGCAGCGAGGCTGATTATCCTTATTCGCTGGTGGTGGCCAGTCTCAAAAGACTCGATCCGGGGATACTTTTTTTTGGCGGCAACCAGGTTTTTGGCCGGCCGGCCGCCTGGTGGCAGGAGCCGGTGCCCACGGAGAGATTAAAGCAGGAATATCTCAGGCAGTGGATTTTATTTGGCTGGGCTTTTTCTGAATTATTAAAAGACCGCCCGGCCATTATCATTCCCGATGCCCGGGATTATTTCCAGCTTAAGCTCTGGGGCGATGGCGGGAAAACCGCTGCCGCCGAAAAGGCCCGTAATCTTATCGAAGGCCAGGATAGCGGGGGATTTCTACTTCCGGCAGACTTTATCAGCCTGGTTCTGGAAACTCAAACTTCTCACCTGCCTGACTCGCCAGGGAAAGAGCTGGCCGGGACGGGACTCAAACCTTATTACTGCGAGGTTAATTATGGCGGCTTGAGCTTAGCTGTTCTGGATGACCGGACGTTTAAAACACCTCCGGCTTCGGTTTTGCCCGAGGCTCAGATTAGGAATGGCTGGCCTGAAAATCCGGCCTTTAAGGCAGCCAGGGAAGCCCGGGCTAAAGGAGCCAGCCTGCACGGCCAGGAGCAGCTGGATTTTCTCAAGAAGTGGGCTGAAGACTGGTCTGGTCAGGTTGAATTTAAAGCTGCTCTGTCTCAGAGCTTGTGGGCCTGCCTGGAGACCATCCCGGCTGGAATGTCAGGTGACGAAGCCCTTTTCAAATCACCTCCGCCTCCTGCCGGTGAATATCCTCTGTCTGATCAACCGGCAGCTGATTTTAATTCCGGCGGCTGGCCTAAAGAAGCCAGGGATGAAGCGATCAGAATCCTGAGAAAAGCCTTGGCCGTTCACTTAGCCGGGAGCGGCGGCCCGCCAGCCAGTCTGAAGTATGGCTTGAGCAAGTATGAGGAGGCAGGATACGGCTTTCTGCCTGAAACTCTCCTGAGTTCCTGGCCGGTCAGATGGTATCCGCCTAAATCCAAAGCCTCAAGCCAGACACCGTCAGCGGCCACCGGTAATTTTACCGACGCCTTTGGCAATCGCTTTACGGTCAAAGCAGTGGCTAATCCAGTGGCTTCTCCTGATGACCGGAGCAGCAGTAATACTTCAGGTTTTGGCCTGGTCAGGTTCAGGCAAGACGGAACCATCGTCTTTGAAAACTGGCTGGCTGAGAATCCGGGCCAGGTGAAAACCGCCGGCCCGCTTCCTGGCTGGCCGGTAGCTTGTTCCCCGTTGGATAATGACGGGCGGCGGCCAGCCGGGTATCTCCCGGTCCTCAGATTCAAGGGAATTGATAACCCGGTGGTTCAGGTCGTGGAGGAAACCAGCCGGGAGATTGTTTATACCCTGAGAATCAGGGGAAATGAATTCAGACCGCCTGTTTTCCGGGCAGGTAATTATACCGTCCGCTGCGGACAGCCCGGGACCGGCAACTGGAAAGAGCTCAAAAAAATCAGTTCTCTGCCAGCGGGAGTAAAAAAAGTAAGGCTGGTCGATTTCACCTCTCGTCCTCCCGGAAAATGAAGTCTGCCCAACCTTGATAAGGTCAAAAAAGTGAAAATAAATGAGACCGGAAGTTGAATATATAGATTTAAGGTAACTTTCCTTATAAATTATTGTTCACAATTTCAGAGGAAGAAAATTGGTCGGCCCCCGGAGAAAAAAATTATTTTTGGTTTTAATAGTTATCATCCTGCTTGGCCAGCCAGGCGGCCGGTTGGCGGCCTCTGATCTCAGGCTGGTGGTTATCGGCGATACCAGCCCTGAATTTTTCAGCCGGGAAAGCCCTTTTTTTAAAGAGATGATAGACAAGATTAATGGGCTTCAGCCTGATGCTGTCATTCACCTGGGCGATATGATCGCTGGCTATGGGCTTCGCCGGACTGAAAAGCAGTGGGATGAATTTGACCAGCTGGTTTCAAAAATTAAGGCTCCTTTTTTCCGGGTTCCTGGCAATCATGATATTTACAGTCAGAAATCCTTAGAAGTTTATCAGCGGCGTTACGGGCCAACCTGTTATTCAGTAGATCTCCGGGGTTACCATTTGATTTTTCTCTGGAATGTTGAAGAAAACCGGCTTGGTCATCTCAGCCGGCAGCAGTATAACTGGTTAAAGGCTGACCTCGGGAAATCAACTGAGCGGTTAGGAACGTTTGTTTTTCTGCATGTCCCGAACTGGACTAAAACCAGTAAGTATGTTCTTCCCTTTGATAAAGATTTCTGGTTTAACAAAGTTCAGCCTCTTCTCCGGGAAAATAAAGTCCTGGCCGTTTTTGCCGGCCATTATCACCGCTTTGGCCCGACCAGGGAAATTGACGGGATAAAATATTATTTAAGCGGGGGCGGAGGTCCGCGGATCAACAATCTGTATGTTCAACATGGGGGAGGGAATCATTTTCTTTTAGTTGAAGCCAGCGGAAATCAGTTTAGCGTCCGGGTAGTTTTCAGGGACAGAATTATCTCTGCTGAAGAAGCTGATGTCCTCCGGGATGTACTTAAATAAGGGTAAAGGTAATTTAAGACTGTTCCTGAATTCTGGAAGCAAAGGCTCTGCAGAAAATAAAAAATAAAGAAATGAAAATTTAATTCAAAATCAGCACCGAAGCCGCGACCAGCTTCAAGTTCGAAAATGATCGAAGCCAGATTTTTGGAGAGTCACCGGGCGGCCAGCTTTAAGGTAAACCAGCTGTCCTCTTTTCTTTGTTATCCGGCCAACTGGATAGAACCGGCGGCCAAACTTTCTCAGGAAACGGCGGTCAAGAGCCGGGAAGATGCCAGGCCTGACTGTTATTAACAGACAATAATCTTCACCGCCGGCGGCTGCCACTTCTTCCTGATTCCAGCCATATTTCCGGCAGCACCTTTTTAGAGCCGGGGCTACAGGCAACTTTTCCAGATAGACTTCAGCTCCGCAGCCTGACCGTTCCATTATTCTTCTGAGATCAGAATCCAGGCCGTCCGAGACATCCATCATGGCTCCGACTTCAGGCTGGTGGGCCAGAAAAAATCCCTCCGGAAGCTGCGGTTGTGGTTGGAAATGATGCCGGAGCAAAAATTTTTCATCCTGTCCGCATAGATTTTTGAACTCACTCCTTAGCAGCAGGCGTAAACCGCCTTCAGAAGAGCCAAGCTGGTCAGTGACGGCCACTATGTCCCCCGGTTTGGCCCCTGATCTGAACTTTATGTATTTTTCCTCAGCTTTTCCCAGGAGAGTGACATTAATCACCATGGCTCCGGTTGTTCGGGTGGTGTCACCGCCGAGAAGCTTGACCTCAGCCTTCTGACTGAGGGATTTCCAGCCAGAGAAGAAGTCCTCAGCCCAGGAAATCTCTGTCTCAGCCGGTAAAGCCAGCGACAGAAAAGCCCACCGAGGCCGGCCGCCCATCGCCGCTACATCACTTAGATTCACCGCTAAGGATTTATAGCCGAGATCGCGGGCCGCTATTTTGTCTTTTAAAAAGTGAACGCCATCAAGTAAAAGATCAGTTGTGACCAGTAGCTTCTGATCTCCTTTCCAGGGGAGAACAGCGCAGTCATCACCAATGCCGGTAATGTTTTGAGGCAGGGACTGCCCCAGGGATTTAGCCAGCCAGGCAATAAAACCGAATTCTCCCAGATCGGCCAGCTGGCCGTGGTTTTTAATCTTCATGATTTGCGGTTTTCCTCTCGATTAATTGTTGACTTCCAGCCAAACATCTATGGCCTCTTTCGAGCTTCCAGAATTATTTTTTTAAGCTTTCTGGCCGCCTCTTCCGGATCAGGAGCTGAACAGATGGCTGAGACCACAGCCACCCCGTCGGCGCCGGCTTTAATTACGGCGGCAGCATTGGCTTCGTTAATGCCGCCAATCCCTACCAGAGGTAAAGGGGTCAACTGCCGGGCAGTTTCCAGGCCATTCAGTCCCCAGGCCGGGCCGGTATCAGTTTTAGTTGGTGTGGAAAAAACCGGACTGATAGCTAAGTAATCAACCGGTAGCCGGCTGGCTTCTTTAAGCTGGTCAAGGTTTTCGGCCGATAAGCCGATTATGGCTTCCGGGCCGAGGTACTGTCTGGCTATAGCAGCCGGCAGATCAGCCTGCCCCAGGTGAAGGCCATCGGCCCCGGCGGCCAGAGCAATATCCAGGCGGTCATCAATAATAAGCGGAATGCCGGGAGGAATGATCGGTTTGATTTTAAGAGCCAGTTCGTAAAATTCGCGGGCCGGGAGATCTTTTTCCCGGAGCTGAACAACCGTTACCCCGCCGGCGATGGCTTTTCGGATCAAATCAGCTAAATCCCGCTGGCCGGCCAGCAGGCGGCCGGTCACTAAATAAAGGCTCAAGTCCAGCTGTTTGTGATTTTTCATTTTATTTTTAATCTGGCAGAAATTTCTTTTGGTGATAAGCGGTAAAGCCAGTCCAGGAAAGCCACTTCGAAGCTGGCCGGTCCACGGCAATTCCGGGCGGCCAGTTCACCGGCAATGCTCATAATGGCCATAGCTCCAGCTGCTGCCTCAAGATAATCGTGATTGACGGAGGCGAAAGCTGCAGTCAGAGCCGTAGCGGTGCAGCCCAGTCCGGTTACCCGGGGCATGAGTGGATGCCCGTTATAAACTGAGATCAGACCGGCTTCTTTAACTATATAATCAACCGGCCCGCTAACGCTGACCACCGCTCCGGATTTTCTGGATAGCTGCCGCGCAGCCTCAATGGCCGCTTCGGCTGGGTCCAGGCTGTCCACTCCTCTGGTCCTGGCGCCGGATTCGACCAGAGCTCTTATTTCTGAAGCATTGCCTCTCACTATGGCTACTGGCCCCGTCTCGAGCAACCGCCGGGCAGTTTCGGTGCGGTAAGGTGTAGCTCCAGCTCCAACCGGATCAAGCACAACCGGAATGTTTTTCTTAATGGCGGCTTTGATAGCCAGGGTCATGGCTTCTACCCAGGGCGAGCTAAGAGTGCCGATGTTGATAACCAGAGAAGAGGCGATGCTCACCATGTCTTCAACTTCTTGCAGAGCCTGGGCCATGACCGGCGAGGCCCCTATAGCCAGAAGAGCATTGGCCGTGATGTTCATAACGACATAGTTGGTAATGTTGTGGACCAGCGGTGCCTGACTTTTGATTTTATTAAGATCAGAGATGACCGTCTCGGCCGAAAACATAGATAATTCCTCCTGGCCAAAAATCAAATGTTCAGAGGAGGCTGAGCTTTTCCCGGGAAGTTGTCTCCCTGCGCCAGAATTACCCGGTTCAGGTTCAAAGGGTCTGTTCTCAGCCCCGGCTGCAACCAGCCGGTAGCACCCCTGACAGGACGTGATTTTTCTACTACAAACTCAGGCCGATGTCAATTTTTGCTCATTAAAGAATCAACAATCATTTTTTTAACCGGGAGGGGAGTGATAGACTTTTAATCTGATCAAGGATAAAATTCAATCTTCAGACTGTCCCGGACTACCGGTGGAAAGTGAGCCAGAGTGAGTGACTTAAAAGGATTAATTATTGCAGCTGGCCGGGGAGAAAGAATTTCTAACCTCTGCCCGCTCAAGCCTCTGCTTGAGGTTAATGGCCGGGCTCTCGTTGACCGGACGATAGACTCGCTGCTTAAAGCCGGCTTGAAAGAGCTGGTGGTGGTGACCGGCTACCACGGAGAACAACTGGAAAAGCATCTTGAAGAGCAAACCTATCCTGCTGGAGTAAAAGTCAGCTGGGTAAGAAATGAGGACTGGCAGAAAGAAAATGGCCTGTCCGTTTACCGGGCTAAGGATCTGGCCGGAGATAAATTCATTTTATTGATGGCTGATCATATTATTGACCCTGAGATTATTACCAGCCTGAAGCAGCAGCCCATCGAAGAAGACGGCTTGATTCTGGCGGTTGATTACCGGATCGACCGCCATCCTTATGTTGACCTGGATGATGTCACTAAGGTAGAAGCGGCTGCTGACCGGATCGTCAATATCGGCAAGGAGCTCTCTGTCTATAATGCTTTCGATACCGGTATTTTTTACGCTACCAGAGGGCTGTTCGAAGCCCTGAAGGAAAGCCAGGAAAGAGCAGCTAACTTCACTCTTTCGGGCGGAGTCAGAATTCTGGCGGCCAGAGGCCGGGCCAGAGTGATGGACATCGGCAACCGCTTCTGGCTTGATGTCGATGATGAAAAGGCTTTCCGTCAGGCTGAAGATTATTTAAAGAGCCACGAAAATCCTTCCTGAACTAAAATCCGGCTTTGATTAACCTGCCGGCTATTTCCCAGTCAAGACTGGTGGTTATTTTAAAATTCTGCTGGCTGCCTTGGACCAGTCCGCAGCGCAGGCCGGCGGCATAGGCCACCGATAGATCATCGGTGAAAGACATCTGGCCGCCAAGTTGCTGATAGGCTTTAAATATAGCCTGAAAGCGGAAAAGCTGGGGAGTCTGAGTTTGATAGAATTTCTGGCGGCGGGGAAAAGAAACTATTTTCCCTTCAACTGCTTCGACCAGAGTATCTACGGCCGGAATGGCCAGGGCCAATCCGTCAGACTGATCATCTTCTAAAAGTTTAAGCGCTTTTCTCACTCCCTCTAAGGGGAAAAAGGGCCGGGCGGCATCATGAACGATGACCAGCTCAGTCTCTGGCGGACAGCTTTTCAACCCGTTAAGGACCGAAGCCTGTCGCTCCTGACCACCGGGAACAATCAAGCCTATCCCCGGATGCGGCTGATAGTAATCCTGATAGTCACTGATCAGAACAGCCACGATTAGGTCCATTCCCAGGGCCAGGAATTTTTCAACTGAATAATCAAGGAGAGGCTGGCCACCTATGGGCAGAAATTGCTTGGGTGCAGGAAAACCAGACCTTCTTCCTTGCCCCCCGCCCAGAATGATCGCTGCTGTTTTCATCGGAAAACCTGCCTTTCACCCGTTTTAATCTTCATCTTTTTATCAAGTTATGGCTCTTAACTGACCACCGGGCGGCACCGGGACCGGTCCAGTGGCCAGTCAGGCCGGTTTAGTCCTCCAGTGTAATTCTCTTGATCAGCATGGTAGCAAAAGCTCCGCGGGGCAGGGTAAAAGATAGGACCAATGATTTCATCTTAGGATAAAGCTCATCCTGTCCATAACCGATAACCTGCAACTCCTGGGGGCAAAGAAGTACCCGGCGCTCAAAGGACCTGAAGAAGACCCGGCTTAAAGCTCTGGTCCGGAAGGAACTGAAGCTGAGGTTATTGTCCTCAAGCAACTGGCAATAAAGCTGGCGGCTAAAGTCATCCGGGAAGTGCATTCTGGCTGCTGGAGTGGGCACTTTTAGATCCCGAAGGTAAGCCAGAGTCGCCTCATCCAGCCGGTGCCAGAAAAGGAAAGTTCCTGATTCGGCTTCGACTTCTTTCAGGTCGCTTATTTTAGCCCGCAGCAGCCGGCGCAAAAGTTCATTCCACAGATAGGAGCCAAAAGCCGCATAAGCCATGGAAATTTCTTCCCGTGGAATTTTTTCCAGGGCAGCTAAATAATCATCGGGCCGGAGGAGAAGCGTCCGGAAGATTCTTTTTTCGGTCAGGCCTTGAGCCAGCTCCAGGCATTTTTCCCAGTTTCTCCAGTTAGCGATGATTTCAGCCACTCTTTCTTTATTCTTTTTATCCGTAGCTTTCAAGTTCTGTGATTGAAGAAAGATCTGGAGGGCACCATTATAGTGCGTCCGGAGAACGCGCTCAGCAAAAAAGCCCAGTTCCCGTTTAACCCCGCGAAAACGCTGATCATCGAAAAAGTTAGGAAAACCGTAAGCTTCAACTTCTTTCAGGTTTTCAAGCAGGGGCTCGACGGCCGCCAGCTGGCGAATGGTGATCCAGAAGCGGTTACCCTCAATGAGAGCCGGACTCATCGGCTTTCTCATGAAGCCAACCGGCTTTAGAGAAAAATTGGGCTCCTCCAGACTGAAATTCTTCTGGCTGCGGATGGTGATGTACTGGGTGGTCAGACCGTGTTTATCTTTTTTCCCTCCATAGGCAATAGCCTTAGGGGAGATGGACAGCAGTCTGGCCAAGAAATTAACCAGGTCAGGCGTGGTCCAGTTCTTTTTAGTCAGCCGGTAAACCCGGAATTCGCCCCGGTCGGTCAGAGGCAGGGAAGCAATCTCCTCCACGATGAAATCTTCAGGTCTGACTTTGATCATCAAGACTTAATTTTAGAAGAAAACCAGACAAAAGGCGAATGGTTTGCACTGGAAAAGGTAATGAGCTAAAATAAGACCAGAAATGAAAGGAGGCTAAGATGAAAGGTGATAGCAAGTTAATCGAGGTTCTTAATTCGCTGCTGGCGGATGAATTGACAGCAGTCAATCAGTACATGGTTCATTCTGAAATGTGCGATAGCTGGGGCTATGACAGGCTCCACGAAAAGATTGAAAAAAGAGCCATTGATGAGATGAAACACGCTGAGAGCCTGATCGGCCGGATACTTTTCCTGGAAGGGCTGCCGATTGTCTCGGAGCTCAAGAAAGTTTTTATCGGCAGTGAAGTCCCGCAGATGCTGGAATTCGACCATAAAGCCGAGTTTGATGCTATCAAATCTTATAATGCGGCTATTAAACTGGCCGGCGAGGTCGCTGATTATGCCACCAGGGAACTGCTGGAGAAGATTCTTCAGGACGAAGACCGGCATATTGATGAGATTGAAGAACTGAGGGATCAGGTCAAACAGATGACCCTGCCTGTCTTTTTGACCACTCAGACCAAATAAGACCTCAGACTAACGGCACAGGCTGGCGACCACTTCCAGATGAGCGGTGTGAGGAAAGAAATCAACCGGGGTCAGGTTTTCTAACTTATAGCCGCTGTCAGTCAAAAGGCTAAGATCTCTGGCCAGCGTCTCCGGATTGCAGGAAACATAGAGCAAATTCGGGATTTCAAGCGAGATAATCTGCTTCAGACTTCGCGGGCTGAGACCTGCTCGGGGAGGATCGATAATTAGCAGATCGAAGGAACCGCGGCCAATTCCGGACAAAGCGGCTTCCACCGGGCTGGAGATAAACCTGACATTTTTTACCCCGTTAAGACTGGCATTTTCATTAGCAGCTTTGATATTGGCCTGGTCCCAGTCAACTCCGACTACCTCCCCGACCACCCGGCTAAGACAGATTTCAATTGCTCCCGAGCCGCAGTAAAGCCCAAGGGCTGATTGAGCCCGCAGCCTTCTGGCTTCATCGGTAATCTGCTGATAAACCAGTTCGGCTGCCCGGGGATTGGTCTGAAAGAAGGAAGACTGGTGAATTTTAAAACGATAGCCGAGAAGATCATCTTCAATTGCCTCCTCACCAAAAATCAGGTGAGGTTGTTCATAGGAAACGACATCGGCTGTCCGGTTGTTTTCTACCCACCAGAAACTCCGGAGACCGGGAAAAGTTCTGGCCAGCTCCTGTGAAAAATCCTTCAGGTTTATCTCAGACTGGCTGGTGGTGATTAGGCTGAGCATCATTTCACCGCTCTTTTTGCCTTCGCGGATAACCAGATGGCGAAAAAATCCCTGGTTGGTCTTCAGGTCAAAAGCCGGCAGGCCTGATTCCTCAGCCAGCTGCTGGAAAAGAACGAAGAGCTGACCGGCCAGTGGTGTCGAAATCAGGCAGCGGTCAAGTCTGGCGACTTTTTTATCGCGCTGATGGGTTTTTATTCTGGTCTTTTCTCTCAGGCCGAGATAAATTTCTCCCTCTGTCTGGCCAAAAGAAAATTCCATTTTATTGCGGTAATAATATTCGAGGGGTGAGGGTTTGACGCCGGCTACCTCCAGATAGCGATAGTCAGCCGGAAAATGTTTTTTCAGGACCCGGATCAGATAATTTTTTTTCAGGGTGAGCTGCTCCGGATAAACGAGATCCTGGAAGCTGCAGCCGCCGCATTGACCAAAATGAGGGCAGGCAGCCAGTCTTCTGGCCGGGGAGGGGCTGAGAATGGACAGCAGGCGGGCCGGGTGGACTGTCTGCGGGCCGGCTTCAAAGGCAATTTCTACCCGGTCGCCGGGGTAGGCACCTGGCACTAAATAAGTTATGCCCGCCTCACTTTCAATCAGCCCCAGTCCTTCGGGCAGAAGAAAACCGGTAACTTCGGCCGTTAGTTTCTCTTCAAAAAAGAGGCGAATGAGCTGACGCAGTTTTCTGAGCGGCAGGCCAACTACATTGTAGTAATCGCCCTTGATTTCTTCCAGAAATTTTTCCTTGACCTCTTGCAGGGCATAAGCCCCGGCCTTATCAGCATAGGTATTTAAATCAAGATAAGCCTCGATCTCTTCTGAAAACAGGGGTTTAAAGCCGACCTCGGTCGTTTCATAATCAGTCAAAAGTTTTGACTGGTTCTGGCAGAAAAGAACCAGAGCGGTGATTACCCGGTGCTGGCGGCCTGACAGTTGGTTGAGCATCTCGCGGGCTTCCTGGCGGCTGGCTGGCTTGCCGCGAATCAGGCCATCAATCATCACCACTGTATCAGCCGCAATGATCAGGTCATCAGGATATTTTTCTCCAACTGCCCGGGCTTTGGCTTCTGCTGTCCGGAGTGCATAGCTAACCGGGTCTTTATCACTGATTGCTTTCTCGTCCAGGCCGCTGGGCACGACCGAAAAAGATTTAAAAATTTTTTTCAGGAGGTGGATTCTTCTTGGAGATTCTGAAGCCAGAATGACCTTCATTGCTTGTCTGAGGCTCCAGGCTTGATTAAGGGCAAATTCTGCTGGCAAAAAGGGCAGCTCTCTGGCTCAAAGGCTTCAACTTTAAGCGACAGGAGGCTTTTAGCCGGTGTCCCGTCAAAAAGCACTTCGCCGCCGCTGCGGTCAACCAGACAATAAATCCCGGCCACTTCCACTTCTTTCTCCCGGAGGCAGTCCAGGACTTCCCGGATGGAACCACCGGTGGTCACAATGTCTTCGACAATGATAGCTCTTGATTTATCCAGGCCAGCAAAGCCGGAGCGGATGGTCATTTTTTCATCAGTTCTCTGACTGAAGGCAAATAATTTGTTAAGCTTAAGGGCCGTTAAAAAACCGATGGCAATTCCGCCATAAGCTGGAGAGACAACATAATCGAAGGGTAAATTATCCTGCTTGATCTGTTCAACCAGCAGGTCGATGATTTTTTCCAGGGCAACCGGGCGTTCAATGAGCTTTATTTTTTCAAAATACCATTCAGAGTGTTTACCCGAAGTCAGTTTGAAATGTCCACGGAGAAGGGCGTTACTTTCCTCGAATAATCTCAAAATTAGCTGTGAGCGGCTTTCTGACATTTTTTCCTCCGGCCAGTAAGAGAGGTGTCTGGCTGAGATTGAAAAACAAGTATAGCTTAAGGCAGAATCAAAGGAAAGAGATTTTTGCCACTGAGTGGTGGTTCTGATAGAATCCCGGTATGAAGAATCAAGGGATGGTCATAATCCCAACCTATAATGAGGCAGAAAACATAGAGCCCTTAGTTGAGAGAGTGCTGAGCCTGGTGCCGGCGGTTGATGCCCTGGTCGTTGATGATAATTCGCCGGATGGGACGGGCGAACTGGCTGACCGCCTCAGTCAGAAATACCAGCAGCGGCTATTTGTTCTTCACCGGCCAGAGAAGCTGGGCCTGGGGACAGCCCACCAGGCTGGTTTCAGCTGGGCGTTGGAGCATGGCTATGGGCAGTTGGTGACCATGGACGCCGATTTTTCTCATCCGCCGGAGGTTATTCCGGTCATGCTCAACAAGCTCCAGGAGGCCAATCTGGTTATTGGCTCCCGCTATGTCCGGGGAGGGCAAAGTGAAGGCTGGACGCTGGTCAGAAAAATGAACAGCTGGGCGGCAAATTTTCTGGCCAGGCGGTTGATGGGACTGAAAGCCAGGGACTGCACCGGCGCTTTCCGCGCTTACCGGACTGAGGATCTGAAGATTGTCCTTCTGGGAAAGTTAAGGGCCAGAGGCTATTCAGCTCATTTAGAGGTCCTCTATTATCTTGAACGGGCCGGAGCCAGGGTGGTGGAAGTGCCTATTACTTTTGTCAACCGGCAGAAAGGGCAATCGAAAATATCCGGCGGGGAAGTCAGGGAAACGCTTAAAATCCTCATCTATTATTTTCTCTTCCGTCCCAAGGCGCCCGCTGCCCGGAATGTGGCCGGGTAAAATTAGAGTCTTTAAGCTAAATTTATAAGTCGCTGATAATAAATGAAAAGCGCTGGCCCGACCCCATTTTATGGCAAAAAGGAAGGTTTGAGATTATAATAAATGGAAAAATTTTATAACCAAAGGAGTCTGAGATGAAGAAAACAGCCATCCTAAGAAAAGCTATTATGGAACGGCGGGCCGTAGTTCTCCCCGGCTGCCATGATGCCCTGAGTGCCAGGATCATTGAGAAATGTGGCTTTGAAGCTCTTCAGGTCTCCGGCTTCGGCCTGGCCGGCTCTCTTCTGGCCAAACCCGATGTCGGCCTGGTTCAGATGAAAGACATAATTGACCTGACCTGGAATATTATCCAGGCAGTTAACATTCCGGTCATGGCTGACCTCGATACCGGCGGCGGTAATGCCGTTAATGCCGCCTGGGTGACCGAGCGAATTATCACTATCGGGGCAGCCGGGATGAACATTGAAGATCAGGTTTTTCCCAAGCGCTGTGGCCATATGTCCGGTAAAGAAGTCATTACTGCCGAGGAAATGACCGGGAAAATTAAAGCCTGTGCCCGGGTGAGAGATGGCCTCGATAAGGATTTTATCATCAATGCCCGTACCGACGCTTTCGCTGTTTATGGACTGGACGAAGCTATCCGCCGCTGTCAGCTTTATTTAGCAGCCGGGGCTGATCTGGTCTTTATTGACGGCATTAAAACCAGGGCCGACATAGAAAGGGCAACCAGAGAAATCAAAGGTCCTCTGTCGGTTAATCTGATGGATGCTGTGACCGGGGTCAAAACCGAGCTCATTCCGATTCCTGAGCTGGCTAAAATGGGCATCGGGCGGGTGTCAATTCCGGTGGCCTCCATTATGGTCATGCATAAAGCCCTGATGGAATTTTTTACCGCTCTGAAAAATTCACCAACCGGTATCCTGGCCGGTGAAACCAGCTGGCTGACCTCTTTTGAGGATTACACCACTTTTGTTGGTTTGAAGGATTACCGGAAACTGGAAGAGGAATATCTGCCAAAAGACCGAGTTGAGACCAAGTATAAATAAGATCAAAACTGACGGCGGATGACGGGTGAGGAGAGAGCAGTGATTGATAACTCTTGCCGTCGGGCTGAAAGCAGCTTTTTCTTTTCGGTCAGCTGACAGTTTCTGCCCGTCTCGATTTAGGCTTAGGCCTCAGGCCTAAAAATGATTATAATAACAAAGAAAAGATTAAAAAAAGTCTGGGAATTTATTTAAAGAAAGGAGGTAAGAGAACAATGGCCATGACCATGGTGGAAAAAATCCTGGCTCGGGCTACCGGTCAAAAATCGGTTAAAGCCGGTGAGGTCGTCGAGCCCAAAGTTAGCCTGGCTATGTCGCACGAAAATGCGGCCCTGGTTATAAATCAATTTATGGAGATTTATAAAGATACCGGACTCAAACCTAAGATCTGGGACCCGGATAAAATCGCCATTATTCTTGATCACCGGGTTCCGGCCGAAAGTGCCAAAACGGCCACCAATCAGAAAAAAATCCGGGAGTTTGTGGCTGCTCAGAAAATTAAAAAGTTCCATGATATTCGGGGTGACGAGGGCGGCATCTGCCACCAGATTTTGCCCGAAAATGGCTATGTCTTGCCCGGGACAGTGGTGGTCGGAACGGATAGTCACACCACTTCTCACGGTGCTCTGGGGGCTTTCAGCTTTGGCCTTGGAGCAACGGAAATGGCTGCAGTCTGGGCTCTGGGCAGGGTACTCAACGTTGAGGTACCAAAGACCATCAAAGTCATGGCTAAAGGCAAATTCAATCCCTATGTCCTGCCCAAGGATTTTATCCTTTATCTTATTGGCCAGCTCTCGGCCGAAGGGGCTAATTTCAAAGTCCTTGAATATCATGGTCCCGCCCTGGAAAGGATGTCAACCTCAGGACGTCTGACCGTGGCCAATATGTCAGTTGAAGCCGGGGCAACTTCCGGTATTTTCCCGCCTGACAAAGAAACCCTGCGCTATCTCAAAGAAGAAGCCGGAGTGAAGGGGCCGGTTGAAATCTTTGGTCCCGATCCGGAAGCTGAATATGATCAGGTTATTGAAATCGATGTCTCCAGACTTGAGCCACTGGTGGCCTGCCCGCACACCGTTGATAATGTCAAACCGGTCAAAAAGCTCGGACGGGTAAAGGTCAACCAGATAGTCATTGGCTCCTGTACCAATGGCCGCCTGGATGATCTGGCCATCGCGGCCAGAATCCTCCGGGGCCAGAAAATAGCCAGAGGGGTGAGAATGCTGGTTTTCCCGGCCTCCTTCCGGATTTATCAGCAGGCTCTTCAGCTGGGCTATTTGGCTACCCTGATTAAAGCCGGGGCGGTCATTATGAACCCGGGTTGCGGTTGCTGCCTTGGTGTTCATGAAGGGGCTCTGGGAGATAGTGAAGTTGCTTTATCCACCACCAACCGCAATTTTAAAGGCCGGATGGGCAACCCCAAGGCTGAAGTTTATCTGTGCTCACCGGCGGTGGCTGCCGCTTCTGCCCTGACTGGCTATATTACTGATCCCGGAAAAGGAGGCAAATAAGATGGCTAAGGTTGTTCTGAAGCTTGGCGATGATATTTCAACCGATATTATCTATCCAGGCCGGTACATGGCGACTGTTCTGCCTTCTGAGACTCCTCAATATGCTTTTGCTGATCTACCTGAATTTAACTCGAAGCTGAAGGCCGGCCAGATTCCGGCCGGCAGTGTCGTCGTCGCCGGAAAAAATTTCGGCTGCGGCTCTTCCCGTGAACAGGCTGCTTCAACTTTAAAAGGTTATGAGCTGGTCATCGTGGCCAGAAACTTTGCCAGGATTTTTATGCAAAATGCAATTAACCTGGGGCTCAGGCTGGTGGTTTGTCCCGGGATTGAGGCCGAAGAAGGTGATGAACTGGAAATTTTACCGGATAAGATTATTAATAAAACTTCTGGCCGGGAATTTAAAGTTGAGCCTCTGCCTAAAGCCAGGCAGGCTATTATTGATGCCGGCGGACTCATTGCCTATACCCGCCAGCGCTTGCTGGCCAGAGCCGGTTCCAAGAAGAAATAGCAAAGAACAGCAGACAGAAAATAAACAGGTCTTGATGCCTCCTGGCCGGAGTGGCTATTTACTTCCGGCCCGGTCACCGGTCAGCTTGGCAGACTTCCTGGCTTTCAGGTTTGAGCCCAGCTTGAGGTCAATATCCTTTAGAAGCCGAGCATTTAAAAATCGGGATCGGTTATCTTTTTTTCTTCCCAGCGGCCAAATTTGCCGAGAATTTTTTTGATTTCACTGGCCTTACCCACGACTACTAAGGTGTAATTTTTTTCCGGCAGAAGTTTAATGGCCGCTTGCTTAATAGCCTGGGGCCTGGCTGCTTCAATTTCGCCTAAGTAGCGGTCATAGTAATCAAAGCCGAGTCCATAATAAATAAGCCGTAGATAAGCACTGGCCTTGCTGCTGTTGGTTTCCAGTGACTGGGGAAACTGACCAACTATATAATTTTTAGCGCTTTCTATCTCTTCAGGTGAAAATCCCTGGCTCCTGGCTTTCTTCAGCAAGTCGAAAGTGATGTCGAACATCTCCCCGATTTTTTCATTCTTGGTGTAAGAACTGGCCATAAACAAACCGCCTGTCTGCCATGACTGAAAGCCGCTGCTGGCTCCATAAGTCAGGCCCCGTTTGATTCTGAGCTCAGTGTTCAGCCAGGAAGTGAAGCGGCCGCCCCACAGAGTATTCATGATACTGGCCACCACTGCCATTCTGTCCTTTTGGGCAAATCCGGGAGAACCAAGGGCAAAATAGGCTTGAGTCGCATCCGGCTTATCAACCAGAACCAGCTTTAGTCCGGCCGGTGAAGGCAGGGGGGGCAGGCTGGTGACAGAAGCCGTGTTTTTTGGCTTCGGCCATTGCCCGACGGTTTCTTTTAGAATTTTAATCAGCTCTGCCCGCTTAATATCTCCGACGACCGCCATCAGGGCTGTATCAGGCCTGTACCTGACGGTATGAAATCTCTTAAGTTCCGGCAGGGTCATTTTCCCCAGAGAAGAATCGGTGCCGAGCGGGACATGGCCAAAGGGATGCTGACCGAAATAGGCCTTCTTGAAATACTGGCGGAGGGCCTGACCCGGATTGTCCTTGACAGCTTTAAGGCTGTCGATTTTTCTGGACAGCTCTTTTTTATATTCATCTTCTTTAAAAGCGGGAGAAGACAGGCAATCGGCGGCAATTTGTAGCAACCTGGGCAGAAACTGGGACAGGCAATCACCACCACCGGTAGCATATTCTTCGGTTGAGGTAAAGGACAACCTGGCGCCCATAAAATCCAGGGCTTCTGAGATCTGCTCGGCGGTCATGGTCCTGGTTCCTTTGAGCAACATATCGGCCGTAAAATTGGCCAGGCCATCTAACCCCTCGGGCTCAAAGGCGCTACCGGCACCTTTAATGAGAAGCCTGAAACTGACCAGCGGCAGCTCCGAATTTTGATAATAATAAACGACCAGCCCGTTATCGAGAGTGATCTTTTCCGGCCGGGGTAATCTCTCGGCCGAAGCCACCGCCACTGAACCGGCTAACAAGAAAGTCGTCATGATAGTTAAAAACCTCCTCATTTCTGGCCTCCTTCAGGTATCAGGTAACCGGCAGTTTTATTCAGCTCATTAAAATATTTCCCGGCTATAGCTGGAATATCCTGCCTCTTTATAGCCAGGTAGCTGTCAATAAGGGTAAAAAGACGGTCGTAACTGCCGTAAAGCATCTCCATTGCCCCGAGCATGTTAGCTTTGCCAGAGTTGGTTTGAAGACCCGAATAAAAGCCGTTTCTGATGATATTGAGCGCTTTTTCATACTCGGTTTCGGCTAGCCCCTCTTGAACTATTTTAGACAGCTCTTCATCGATTATTTTTTCAATCCGCCCGAGATCGGCTCCTGGCCTGGGCTTGACTTCAATCATGAAGAGATAAGGATCGATTTTGTCCTCAAGACCGCCGTAGACTGAAATGGCCAGCTGCTCTTCCCGAACCAGGCGCCGGTAGAGACGGCTGCTTTCGCCCTGAAGAAGAGGCTTTTCCAGAATGGACAGGGCAAAATAATCAGAATTAGAGCAGGCCGGACCATGATAAACAACCAGAAAGGATGGGGTCTGAGCCTCTTTCCGGATGACTACCTCTTTTCGCCCCAGCTGAGGGGGCTCCACCGTGACAACCGGCGGTGGCGGAGCCTGGGCTGGAATGGGGCCATAATGTTTTTTCAGGAGCTCCAGCAGTTTTGAGGTTTCAAAGTCACCAACTACCACCAGAACTGCATTATTGGGAGCATAATAGGTCTTATAATATTGTTTGATTTCAGCCGGGCGCCAGCCAAGGATATCGCTCATCCAGCCTATGACATCCCAGTGATAGGGATGAGCCATGATGGCCGTGGCTCTGACATTTTCATACAGGATAGCTTCGTTATTGTTCTCCACACTTAACCGCCGCTCCGAGGCCACCACTCCTCTTTCCGATTCAAGTACCTGAGGGTCAAACAGCAGGCCCTGCATCCGGTCGGCCTCGAGTTCGACCATTTTTTCCAGGGCCTTAGTTGGGAACCAGTCAGTATAGGCGGTAAAATCATCCCCGGTATAGGCGTTATTAGCCCCGCCGCTGAATTCCATCAAACGGTCAAATTCACCCGGGCCAAACTGGTTGGTGCCGTTAAACATCATGTGTTCAATAAAATGAGAGACACCGGTCAGGCCGGGACGTTCGCAACGGGAGCCAACTTTGAAAAAAGTGTAGTAAGAAATATTTGGCATCTTATGGTCTTCGTAAAGAATAATCTTCAGCCCGTTGTCGAGCTGGAAGACCTTAATATCCTCTTTTTTAAAAGCAGCCTGAAGCATGACAGTCATCCAGCAGAGACTGAGGACAAAAATGACAATTTTTTTGGGCATCTAATACCTCCCCGGCTAAAATTCATCAGCCGGCGTCTGGCCGGCAAAAAGAAAGGCAGGCAGTGGCTGCTGCCCGAAGCAATCTTGCTTTTTAAAGCTGGAACCATCTAAGCTATCATAAGCCGCGGTTAAAAAACAGTCAAGGAATCCTGAGCGGGAGCTAAAAAATGAGCGTCAACAGCTGAAAGCTGATAATCAGCCGGTCAAAATTACTTTTAGTTTGTTGTTCAGGCTTCAGCCTGGATTTCAGGCAGGTATCAAGCTTTGGCCAGAAGAAGAGTCTGAGGATCAAGCTCGATGTTCAATTTTTTCAGGCTGAGCCGGTCGTGGTCTTTAACCAGGTTAACCCTGACCCGGTCCCGCTCATTTTCCAGGGTAAAGATAATATCAAACGAGCCGAGATAATCTTTTAGAACCAGAGGAATTCCCCGTTCATCAAATAATGGATCATCTCCCCGGAGGGAGCAGCTGAACCAGAATTCGAGCTGGCGGTCGAGGGCAAACTGTTTGAACAGCTGGACATCAGCCGCGGCTGGCATGTAAAAATTAAAGCCATCGACGATAATGGTTCTGGCTGGAAAATTTCCCTGAACCAGCAGGGCTTCCAGGCCTTTTAGAACCTGTTCGGTCTTCATGCCTTCCTGCCGGAAATTCATGATGACCCGGCGGCGGATAATTTCATCATGAATATCCATCGCCTGCTGAAGGCTTTCGCTTGAGGCCAGGTTTTTGAACATTTCTTCGTACCAGGCAATAATATAATCAACCCGGCTGGCGTAGGAGACATGGATGACTCCCTGACCGTCAAACAGGCGGTTAAGAGCGATTTGAACCAGACAGGCTGTCTTGCCTACCCCCTTGCGCGAGGCGAAGACGCCCAGATTACCAGGTCCCAGACCGCCGGTAATGCTTTTTTCCAGAAGTTTCACCGGGCTTTTTGAGCTGAGATTTTTTTTGACCATCCGCTGACTCCTTACCGTTTTTATTTTATTTTTTCTCTTCCTCAATTTTTTGCCGGTGTTTTTCCATCAACTCTTCGGCCAGATTTTGAGGTACCCGGGCATATTTTAAAAACTCCATGGTAAATTCGGCTTTGCCCTGGGTCATCGAACGAAGGATAGTCGAATAGCCGAACATTTCGCTTAAGGGAACCTCGGCTTCAATTGTTGAATAAAGACCGGTCTCAATCGAGCTGACGATTATTCCGCGGCGCTGATTGAGGCTGGCAAAGACGCTGCCGGAATATTCAGACGGTGTTTCCACCACGACTTTCATCACCGGTTCAAGAAGCTGGGGCCTGGCTTTTTTGTAAGCCTGTTTAAAAGCTCCCTGCGCGGCTAACTGAAAAGCCAGGTCAGAAGAATCTACCGGATGAAACTGACCGTCAGACAGAACAACCCTAACGCCAATAATCGGGCTGCCCATCAGCTGTCCTTTTTTTAAAGAGGCCTGGAAACCTTTATCACAGGAGGGAATAAATTCGCGCGGAATATGGCCGCTCTTAACTTCATTAATAAATTCGTAACTGCCTTCAAAAGGTTCAAGATAACCGCTAACCCGGGCAAACTGGCCGGCTCCGCCTGTTTGTTTTTTGTGGATATAATCAAAATCGGCCCGGGAAGTAATCGCTTCCCGGTAAGCTACCTGGGGCTGACCGGTGGTCACCTCCACCTTGTATTCTCTTTTCATCCTCTCTAAGTAGACATCAAGATGGAGTTCGCCCATGCCCTGAATGATGGTTTGCCGTGATTCAGGATCAAGGTAAGTCCGGAAAGTCGGGTCTTCCTTGGTAAAACGGGACAGGGCGCGGGATAGCCGGTCGGAAGAAATTTTGTCAACCGGTTCAATGGCCAGGGAGATGACCGGCTCAGGGACATAGATGGAGGTAAGAGAATAGTTGAGCCCTGGTGAGCAGATGGTATCACCTGAGGCAAAATCCACCCCGAAGAGGGCAATGATATCACCGGCCATAGCTTCGGTGATATCTTCCATGTGATCAGCATGCATTCTGACCAGCCGTCCGACTTTAAATTTTTGCCGGGAGCGAGTGTTAAAAAGTTCGTCGCCCTTTTTCAGGGCACCCTGATAGATTCTGACGTAAGTCAACTGGCCATAAGGTCCTTCTTCCAATTTAAAAGCATAAGCGACACAGGGTAGAGCCGGATCAGCCTGGAGAACAACCGGTTGTTGCTGGCGGTCAAGATCAAGGGCGATATTTTCAACTTCAGACGGGTCGGGCAGGTAATCAACCACACCATCGAGCAGGGGCTGAACTCCCTTGTTACGGTAGGCCGAGCCGATAAAAACCGGGGTAAATTCCCTCCGGATCGTGGCCTGCCTGATGGCCTGGCGGATGAGCTCAGGCGAAGCTTTATTTTCGAGCAGAGCCTCGGCCAGCTCGTCAGAGGTTAAAGAGACTGAATCCAGAAGCTCTTCGCGGTAGTGGCGGGCCTCAGCCCGGAGTTCGGCCGGAATTTCAGCTTCCCTGACCAGCTCTCCGTTCAGGCCATCAAAGTAAATGGCTTTAAGCGAAATGAGATCAACTACTCCCTGAAAATTATCTTCCAGCCCGATTGGAATCTGCATCAGGGCCGCCCGCCTGCCCAGCTTGTCAACAATTTGATCTTTGACCTTGAATGGATTGGCCCCAACCCGGTCGAGTTTGTTGATGAAAGCCAGAACCGGCACCTTATATCTTTTAAGCTGTTTATCAACGGTCAGAGTCTGGGACTGAACCCCGCCGACGGAGCAGAGAACAAGGATGGCTCCGTCCAGAACCCGGAGTGATCTTTCGACCTCGATAGTAAAATCAACGTGACCGGGCGTATCAATGATGTTAATTGAATGATGGTTCCAGCTGACATGAGTAGTAGCGGAAGTGATGGTGATGCCTCGCTCTCTTTCGAGCTCCATATAGTCCATAGTTGCTCCGCCGCCTTCTTTTCCTTTGACTTCATGCATGCGGTGAATTTTTTTACAGTAATAGAGTATCCGCTCGGTAAGAGTGGTTTTGCCGGAATCAATATGGGCACTGATTCCAATGTTTCTCATCTGATGTAACCTGGCATCCATATAAAACAGCACCTCTGTTTACTAAGCTATGATTTTATAAGCCCTTACAGGTGAGCAGCGGCGAGGTCAAAATCCAATCCCTGCTCGCCAGCCCATTTTACCATAATTCACAAAAAAAGCTACTCTGAATGGGGTCGGGCCAGCGGATTTCATTTATTATCAATAAGTTGATGCGGGCTGACCTAACCAAATGACCCTGCAGCCAGGAGTCAGGCCAGCCTGATAAGTATGACCTTAATTGCGAATGAGTGGTCCTTGGCGAGCCCATTCGTCAGGCGAAGAAGATGGTGAAAACCAGAATAGCGATAATGGCCAGAGGAGATAAAACCTTGACGCTAAAAATCCAGAGAGGTTTGATTTTGAAGCGAGTGGTGCCGTGAGAGATTTCTTTCAAGGCCTGAGGTATTCCCCAGACATAAGCCACAAAAATAGTTATAAGTAGGCCTCCCACTGCCAGCATAATATTGCCAAAAACCAGATCCATTTTCATCATCAGGTTAATTTTGGTCAACCACGGCGAGGCTCCGTTAGATAGGGCGGAAGGTATACCCAGAATAAAAGCTGCTGCTCCGATGACCGTAGCCGCCTTTTCTCTTCTCCACTTATGCTCATCAATCAAAAAGGCGGTAGGGACCTCCAGCAGGGAGATGGTCGAAGTCAGGGCTGCCACAAAAAGCAATATAAAAAATAGGACACCGAAGACATATCCACCTGGCAGTTTGGAGATAATTAAAGGGAAAACCTGAAACATGAGACCCGTACTGGCCTGGACTTCCTGAGGGTTGATTCCCGGAGTGGCGAAAAGAGTCGGGAAAATAATAATTCCGGCTAAAAGGGCGACCAGTGTCGTCGAAAAGCAGACCCAACCGGCCGAGGAAGAGAGGTTCTCTTCTTTGGAAATATAACTGCCATAAGTTATCATGGTCCCCATCCCCAGGCTTAGAGAGAAGAACGCCTGACCGACAGCGTAGAACAACAACCTGGGATTTATCTTGGTAAAATCGGGTTTAAGATAAAAAGAGATCCCGGGGCCAGCTCCTTTCAGGGTCAGAGCTCTGATGGCCATAATGATGATGAGAATAAAAAGCATTGGCATCAGTATCTTCGACCAGCGTTCAATCCCGCCTTTTACTCCTTTCGAGATAACAAAAGTGGTCAGGGCTATGACCACAAGGAAGCAAATGAGGACTTGAACCGGGTTAGCTGTAAATGAGGAAAAAATCTGGTCAGACCGGGCCCAGGTCATCTCTCCCTGAAAGGCGCCTATCAAGGTTTTATAAAGGTAACCAACGCCCCAGCTGGCGATAACTGAATAATAAGAAAGTATGCAAACACCTGTAATCACTCCCATATAACCGACCAGCTTCCATGGGGTACCAGGTTTCAAAGTTTTGAAAGCGCCTACCGGATTTTTCTGGGTATGACGACCGATGGTTAATTCTGTCAGCATAAGAGGGAAACCAATAAGGACAACAGCCAGAATGTAAGCAAAAACGAAGACTGCTCCACCATTTAACCCAACCATAATGGGGAAACGCCAGATGCTGCCCAGGCCTATCGCTGAGCCGGAGGCAGCTAAAATAAAGGCCAGTTTAGACCCCCAGCTTCCTCTGGTATCAGGAGTATCCTTTGTCACTTTTATCTCCTTTAAAATGTTTCTTCAGCCAAGTAGTCCATCATTTTATCAACAATTTCTACCATAAATAGAGCCGGTTGTAAAAGCCAAGAGATATCCTTAAAAAAAGTTGATAAATTTATCTGAACAAGCTGGAAAATTTAGCCAGCTTGAAATTATTTATTTTTTGGGTTAGATTGTCACTTCATGAATCTAAAGTTGCCATTATGAAATTTTTCTTACCCAAGGAACCGGCCTTCGCCCAGCATTTTGCCGAGCTATCAGCCTGCCTGTCTGAGATAACCGATATTTTTTATGATTTCTCTCATAACTTTGAGAGCTCCGGCCAATACTGGGAAAAAGCCAAACAGGTCGAACATAAAGCTGATACCATTGCTCACGAGGTCATCAGGTTACTTAATCAGTGCTTTATCACTCCTTTTGACCGGGAAGATATCTACCGGCTGGTTCACCGCCTGGATGACATCATTGATCTCATCGAGAATGCTATTCATAGCGTTTATCTCTATAACCTTGATCAGAAAAAATATTTCTTTGATGAATTTGCCTCCTTTTCTAAAGAAGCAACTGATAAACTCAATCAGCTGATTGCCGAATGCTTTCGCGCCCAGAAATATACTCCGCTGATCGGCGAGCTTATCCGCAGCCTTCATGATCTCGAGGATAAAGGCGATCAGGTCTATGCCGAATCTCTCCAAAAATTGTTCAGCGAGGAAAAAGACCCGGTTAATATTATCAAGTGGAAAGATGTGCTGTTTGTGCTGGAGACCATCATGGATGTCTATCAGGCGGTCAGCAATACAGTTGAAGGTATCGTAGTTAAAAGCGGCTAATGATGGCGGCCGGCAGCTGGAGCTTTGGCTTTATTGTCTTCGTGATTGCCCTGGCTCTCTCTTTTGATTTTACCAACGGCCTGCATGATGCTGCCAATTCGGTAGCCACCGTTGTTTCTACCCGGGTTTTAAGCCCGAAGCAGGCTGTAGTCTGGGCAGCTTTTTTCAATTTCGTGGCCTTTCTGATTTTTGGGACGAGTGTGGCTGAGACCATTGGCGTCGGTTTGATTGATATCAAGGTGGTTGACCCGCTGGTTATTTTCGGCGGCCTGATGGGAGCGGTTATCTGGAATATTCTCACCTGGTACTGGGGCTTGCCCTCCAGTTCATCTCACTCGTTAATTGGCGGCTACCTGGGGGCGGCCGTGGCCAAAGCTGGCTGGGGTGTCATTATCGTTAAAGGCTGGATAAAAGTTATTTCCTTTATTTTTATTGCTCCTATTCTTGGTCTGGTTCTCGGCAACCTGATTATGATCCTGACTACCTGGCTGGTTAGAAACAAGCCCCTGAAATCTATTAACTACTGGTCACGCCGGTTGCAGTTGCTGTCAGCTGCTCTCTATAGCCTGGGTCATGGCGGCAATGATGCTCAGAAAACCATGGGGATTATTGCCGGGCTGGTTTTTACTTCTGGCCACATGAAGACGTTTCACATCCCGCTGTGGATAGTGCTTTCTGCTCATACAGCCATTGCTCTGGGAACGTTAAGTGGCGGCTGGCGAATCGTCAAAACCATGGGCCAGAAAATTGTCCGCTTGCGTCCGATTGACGGTTTCTGTGCCGAGACAGCCAGTGCTATCAGCATCTTCATGGCCACTCATTTAGGCATTCCTGTTTCTACCACTCATGTTATCACCGGTGCTGTAACGGGGGTCGGTGTAGCCAGAAGTGCCTCCTCGGTTAAATGGCAGGTCACTCTGCGCATTGTCTGGGCCTGGATTTTTACCATTCCAATGGCCGCCGTTATTGCTGCTCTGTTTTATAAAGTTTCCCTGCTGTTTGTGGGCTGACCAGATTGGTGACCGCGGTTAGCTCTCCGTCAAAATTTTTAATAGTCATGAACTAAAGTTTGAAAACTGGACAGACAGTCAGGGGAGGCGAAGCTGCCCGGCTTGGCCGGCGAGCCGGCCACCGGCTGGATAATTCGGAGCGTAAAGAATAAGATAGAAGAAGCAATAAATGAGCAGCCTAAAGTTAAAAAATAGAATATCAGTAGATAAATATGAGTAAAAGTTTAAAGAAAATAAGAACTCGCCGTAGATATTCTGTTTTAAAGGAGCAAAAATGCCCGGGATCGGCCGCCAGAATAAACTTAACCTGATTATGACCAAGCCAGGTGTCCTGAAACTTAGAAAAGAAAAGCCTTTATTCTTTATCGCGGTTTTTTCTCTGCTCCTGTTCTTTCTGTTGAGTTTTTCCGTTATCTATGGACAGACGGGTCAGGCCCCAGCCGCTGCTCTTTCTATAGAGAAAGCGGAAACTCAGTGGTATCTGATTACTCTCGGCGGTCAAAAGATTGGCTACCTCAAAGGAAGCGGCCAGAAAGTAAAAGAAAATGGTCAATGGTTCTATAAAAGTTATAGCGAATCAAAGATGTCTTTTAACCGCCTGGGGAAAAAGGCTGAAATCATGTCTAAGTCTGAATATTTAGAAACCGAAGACGGACAGCTGAAAAAAGTTGTGGCCGAGATAATCATGTCTTCCGAGCCAATCAAGGTTGAAGCTCAGGTCGAAGAGGGGAAAATTATCCTAAAAACAACGGCCTCGGGCCGGACTTTTAGCCGTGAATTGCCCTATACCGGCCAACTGCTTGGCCCGGAGGGTATCAGTCAGCTCAGTCAGGCCCGCCTTAAGGAACCAGGCGATAAAGTTGAATATAAAACACTGCTGGCAGAGCTGTCTCAGGTGGTGACCGGTGAGAGATGGCTGGCCAGCGAAGAAGAGATCGATTTCCGCGGAGAAAAGATTAAAACCAGAAAGATAGAGGAGAAAACATCAGGAGTGGGTTCAACCCGGCAGGTCTGGATTGATGAGGCTGGGCATGAAATCAAATCGATTGAATCTTCACCTTTTGGCGATTTAATAGTTATAGCTTCAACTGAAGAAGAAGTCCGGAAAGGGGTTGAAGGCCTGTCCATCAACGAAGATCAATATCAGGTAAGTCTAATTAAATCTAATGTCCGTTTACCTCAAGCCAGAACTCTTAACCGGCTGGTCATTAAAATTGAGAAGAAAAAGCCTGAAGGAGATTGGCCCGATCTTAACTGTGATTATCAACGGGTCATCAGCCAGACGGCAGAAACCACCCTTCTGGCCGTAAGCCAGGTAAATCTAAAAACTCCCGCTGGTAAAAAATTGTCGAAAGAAGAGTTCAAACGTTATCTTCAAGCCAATGCTTATCTTGATGCTGATGATCCTGAGATCAAGAAAGTGGCGGCGGAGGTGGCCGGGCCGATCAAAGATCCTTATGAGAAAGCTTTGCAGCTCAGGAACTGGGTTGCCACCAATATGACTTTTGACCTGGGGATTGTCTTCGCTCCGGCCTCAGAGGTTATAAAAAATAAAAGAGGTACCTGTGCCGGCTATGCCTCTCTGCTGGCTTCTTTACTGAGAGCGGCCGGCATCCCTTCTCGTTATCTGATGGGCCTGGTCTATGTCAACGGGGTTTGGGGCGGGCATGCCTGGGTGGAGGCCTGGATAGCTGATCGCTGGGTACCCCTGGATGCGGCTATCCCGGGTCCAGGGCCGGCCGACGCCGCTCGTCTGGTGGTGGCTGCCAGCGGCCTGGAGGAAGGGCTGGGAGAAAGCCTCCTGGCTGCCCAGAAGATCTTTGGCCAGGTTAATATTGAGATTCAGGACTATAGCTTCGATGGGCATCGCTACCGGGTCGAACCAGGTCAGCCGCTCTATGAAGTCAAAGATGGGAGCTATTTTAACCGTGGACTTCAGTTAAGTTTAAAAGCTCCGGACGGGTTCACTTTTTATGATACTGATAAAGTCTGGCCGGATAAGACGCTGGTCGCCTTAAGAGGGCCAGCTGGTGAAAATGTCAAATTGACCCAGGAAGGCTGGTTTCCAGCTGCCGATCTTGACCAGTATCTGGCCAGTCAGCTGAAAAAAATGGTTAACGATGGGCGTCTGGTCTATCAGACAGTGTGGGGAAAGAAACGACCGGTGGTTGTCTCCGGGGAAAAATCGGTGGCCGGCCTAATTAACGGTGTTGATCTTTTTATTCTGACAGCTGAAGGCCAAAACTCGGAGCGACTGCTGAGCGAGGTTTTGAAAAATCTTAGTTGCCAGCTGGTAATAAAATAGACAGTGGCGGTAAATAAACAAAAAAACCGCCGCCGGCGGGCCGCTAATTACTGTCCGCCCTGAAGATTGTCCAGATAAAGAGCAGCTGCTCCCAGGATGGCAATATTATCAGTGGTTGAAACTTTAATCTCAATTCTCTTAACGGCCAGGGAATAGGCAAAAGAGGAAATAGCGGCCAGCATCGAGTCTTTAAAAAATTCATAAGACTGACTGACCGACCCGCCGAGGATAATGGCCTCAGGGTCGACGGCATACATGATAGCTTTGATGGCTTCGCCCAGGTGATGACCGTAAGCCTCAAAGACCTTTAGAGCTTCTTTTTGGCCAGCTTTAGCCCGCTGGTAAAATTCTTTTCCCGGACAGCCATGGGATTTAAGGAAAAATTGTCCGGAGGCGTAGCGCTCAAAATTAGCTTCAAGGTAAGGCAGCATCCCAAACTCACCGGCGCCGCAATTAGGTCCGGAATAAAGACGCCCATTGAGGATGAGTCCGGCTCCGAGACCGGTGCCGGTAATTAACCCGACAAAATTATTATAGGTGCGACCGAGGCCAAAATACCTTTCACCGGCGGCAAAGCAGTTAGCGTCATTATTGATATAAACCGGGACCTGATAGCGAGCTTCAAGTATTCTTTTGAGCGGAACTTCCTGCCAGGCAGGAATGTTCTGGACATCATAGACGACCCCGGTCTCCAAATCAACGAGGCTGGGAATGCCGAGGCCCAGGCCCTCGACCTCAAGGCTGAAAACCTCGTCCAGAACAGCTGTCAGATCAGATAAAATCTCCTCCTCTGTCCCGGCACTCCGGATGACTCGGGCGGCGATTTTGACTACCCGGTCACCTTCGACCAGGCCGGCCCGAACCTGTGTGCCGCCCAGGTCAACACCGATTAACGCCACTTTCTACTCCTTAAGTTTTAAGCCAGCTCGGTTCATCAGCTTCCGGACTGCTGGCTTACTTACTGGCTGACGGCCATTTTATTTTTTCTCCGCATCTTAATTGTTTCATTGTTAATAAGTGGCCTGGCCCAGAAACCTATACTCAAAATATAGCCAAGAGTCAGGTAAAGAACAAGCAGGGCGGGACGGAGTCCAAACCGGTCTCCGAGCCAGCCGATAAGTAGCGGCACCAGAGCCCCGCCGGCAATACCGGTACAGAGGAGACCGGAGAAAGCTCCCTGATGAGCCTCAATTGAATTAAGAGCTAAAGAAAAGATAATTGGCCACATAACCGAAGCGAAAAATCCGATAAGAGAAAAACTATACAGATTAATAATTTGAGAATCGGAACCAGGCAGCTTAAGCGAGAAGGAAAGCAGACAGGGCGGCCCCCAGAGAGCCAGCGTCAGACAGACCAGAGCTAAGGATACTGCCCCGATCAGAACCCGCCGGCTGTCCATAAGTTTTAGCAAGAGTAAACCGAAAAGCCCGCCGATGGTCATCAGGCCCCAGAAATAGGAGACAGCCTGGGCTCCGGCTGTTTGCGGGTCAAGCCCGTGGTAAGTTTTAAGAAACTGAGAAGTCCAGTTAGCCACACCCTGCTCGGTGCCGACATAAGCCATGATTCCGAAGAAATACAGAATGACGATTTTTTTCTTTAAGAGAATTTTGTAAATGGACCAGGTGCCGGCCTTTTCCTCTTCTTTTAATTCGACTTTGGGAAAACTTGAGGCAAAAATGATGATGATCATCAGTAAAGCAATTAGAGCAAAAACCCAGTAAAGAGAAACCCAGGGCAGGTTGGGCGGAACCAGCCGGCGCAGGCTGTTAAGCAGCGGGTTCTGTTTTCCGGCTACGGGGAGATTTCTAACGAGATAGGAATAGAGAAGCGGACTCAGAAAGGAAGCACTGCCGAAAATAAGCTGAGCCAGAACGGAGTTAAAAGCAAAGTGTTCTTCGCCGCCCGACACCCGGAGAAGGGGATTAATTGCTACCTGCAGAATGGCCATGCCCAGTCCAATGAGAAAAAGGGAAATGGTTGAGACCAGATAACCAGGAAAAAGAGCAAAAAGCAGGGCTCCAGCCAGAGCCAGGCAAAAGGCGGCCAGCATAACCTTTTTCTCACGGTATTTCTCAACCAGAACGCCAGCCGGAATGGACATGACAGCATAGGCGATAAAGAAAGAAAAAGGCAGAAGTCCGGCTAAGGCTAAATTCAATTTAAAGCTATCAATGATCTCCGGCACGAGAGGGCCGATGATGTTGGTTAAAAGGGAAATGACAAAAAAGATTAAAAAGATAAGGCAGACTAAAAAATAGTTGCGTTGAGGCTTCCGGGCCATGTTTTTTCTCCAGTCGCTCTATCTTGGCTGTTCTTTAGCTTACCAAAAAACAGGGGACACAATCTATATTTCCTATTTTTCAATACCATTTTTTCATCAATATCCCCTCAATTCTTGAATCTATAACCCTGACCAATAAGATCGATCGGGCCGATTGTCGCTAAAAGTTCACTAAAAGTTTATAGTTGGCCGCCGCCGATCCAGAAAGATAGAATAGCCATTGGCAAAACTGACCTTTCGTCCTTATAATAGGCAAGAAGCTTTAGGAAAATTAGGAAATATAGATTGTGTCCCCATTTTATTCAGGCCATCATCATCGAAGGTCTGGTGGCCGCCTTAGCTATGAAGGTTTTAAACCGCCGGCCTGTCCGCTCTCGCCTTCGGATTGTTATTTCCGGTCTGTTATTTTCTTTTGGATCTAATCTGGCCTACAGCCTGGCCTCTTTTATTGAGTCTTCGGTTTTTCATTCAGGTAATATCTTTCAGACGGAGCCGGTCAGTCTGGCTAAATTTATCCTCCTGTCGCCTCTGGTCACAGCTTTTATTGTCACCAGCTGGCTGATGACCGGTGAACTAAAAGGCCAGGTTCAATATAGAAAGCTAAAGCAGGCCGCTTCAGTCAGAACTGATGGTCTGGCTGAGATTGAGGGCCAGCCGCAGACATTTTTAGACCGGCTATCTTCCCGGCCGGCTGTTTCTTCAGCCATTTTTGTGGTGGCGGTCTTAACTCACTTAAATCAGCTCTGGTTCTGAGGGCTTTTTGTTGCAACGAGAGTGAAGAAAAAAGGAAACTTTTAAAAAGATCAAAAATGAGCAGCCAGCAAAACGTCAATAAAAAAGCAGCCATAGCTTCCTCCAGGGGTGAGGTGATGATTCGCACCGGCTGCCCCTCGCATAATTGCGGTGGTCGTTGTCTCCTGAGGATTTATCTCAAGGATGGGGTGATCACCAGAATTGATGGCGATGACCGGCCCGACACGATTGAAGCGCCGCAACTCCGGCCCTGCCCGCGTGGCCGGGCTTACCGCCGTCGTCAGTATCATCCAGACCGCCTGCGCTATCCGCTCAGACGCACCGGGCGTCGAGGCGAAGGCAAGTTTGAGAGAATTTCCTGGGATGAAGCTCTTGACCTGGTGGCTTCGGAACTCAGCCGGGTCAAGGGGAAATATGGCAACTCGGCCCTTTTTGTCCCTTATGGCACAGGCAGCTACAATCAAATCAATGGCCGCCAGACAGCCACCCGGCTTCTGCATCTTTTTGGCGGCTGCCTCGGCTTTTATAACTCTTATTCCTGGGCCTGCATCACGCCGGCGACTCTGACGGTTTATGGCACCACCACGACCGGTAACCAGCGGCAGGACTGGTTGAACAGCCGCTACATTCTGATGTGGAGCTGGAACCCGGCGGAAATGCGCGATGGCACCAACAGCGAGTATTTCGTCAAACTGGCCAGAGAAAGAGGAGCTAAGGTGGTCTGCCTTGATCCGCGCTTAACACCCTCAGCTATTGCCCTGGCTGATGAATGGATTCCGATCAGGCCCGGAACAGACGCCGCCATGATGTCAGCTATGGCTTATGTGATGATAACTGAGAATTTATATGATGCTGATTTTATCCGCACTCACAGTGTCGGCTTTGATGAAACTCAGATGCCGCCCGGATTTGAAGCTGAAGAAACTTATAAGGATTATATCCTCGGCCGGCGGGACGGCCTGACCAAAACACCAGGCTGGGCAGAGAGCATTTGCGGAGTTCCGGCCGAAACCATTGTCCGGATAGCCCGTGAATATGCCACCACCAAACCGGCCATGCTTTATTCAGGCTATGGCCTTCAGCGACGGGCTTATGGCGAGCAGGCAGTCAGAGCCGCCTGTGTTCTGGCTGCTCTGACTGGTAATATCGGTATCCACGGTGGCTGGGCCAGCGGTCTCGGCAATCAGGCCCCGGACGGCGGTCCATTCTGGCTGGTTTTTCCCGTTGGTGAGAACCCGGTAAAAGCTTCGATCCCGAGTTTTCTCTGGACAGAAGCGGTCCTTCGCGGCCGCGAAATGGGGCCGGAAGATGGCGTTGTAGGCGTGCCGAAGCTCGATAACAATATCAAGCTTCTTTATGTCGTCGCCAGCAATTGCCTCATCAATCAGCATGCCAATACCAACCGCACAGCAAAAATTTTAAGCGATGAGAGCCTGGTCGAATTTATTGTTGTCCATGAACAATTTATGACGCCGACCGCCCGCTTCGCAGATGTGGTGCTTCCCGCCTGCACTCAATTTGAAACCTGGGGACTCGAGGACGGCTGGAAATATGGCGATGAAGTTATCCTGATGCCAAAAATACTCGAGCCACTACCCGAAACCAAAAGTGATTATGCTATCTGTGCCGAAGTAGCTAAGCGCCTCGGCTTTGGTGAGAAATACACTGAAGGGCGGGATGAAAAACAGTGGGTAGAGTGGATGCTTGATGTTTATCGGCAGACGCGCTTTCCTGATTTACCCTCGCTGGATGAATTGCTGGAGAAAAATCTCGGCGTCTGGGCCAGACCGGTCAGCAACCCGGCCATTGCTTTTGAAGATTTTAGACGCGATCCTGAAAAGTATCCGCTGCCCACAGCCTCAGGAAAGATTGAAATATTTTCGGCCGCGCTCCACCAGCTGAGAAAACCGGTTGAGATTCCGCCGGTTCCTAAATATATCCAGGAATGGGAAAGCCCGTTCGGGGTGGAGGCAAAAAAGTACCCGCTCCAGGCCATCGGCCATCATTATTTAGCCCGCGTTCATTCGACCCATCACAATAACGACTGGCTCAGAGAAGCTTTTCCGCAGCGGGTCTTTATCAATCCGGTTGATGCTGAGGAACGGGGAATAAAGACCGGGCAGGCGGTTAAAGTTTTTAATGAGCGCGGCGCTTTGATTTTGCCCTGCCGGGTGACGCTTAAAATCAGGCCGGGGGTGGTGGCCATTCCTCAGGGAGCCTGGTGGGAGCCGGATGAGGATGGACTGGATCGCGGGGGAAATATCAATGTGCTGACCTCGGAACGCTGGTCACCCTATGCTTTTGGCAATACCCAGCACACCATAATGGTTCAGGCGGAAAAATATGAAGAGAAGTAAGCAACAAGCGAAGGAAGCCGAAAACATGAAAAACAGCCAGCCGGGTCAGAACCAGTATGCCTTTTTCTTTGACTCCAGTGCCTGCTCGGCCTGTAAAAGCTGTGTCCTGGCCTGCCGTGATAAAAACAACTGGCCGGCCGGGGTCAGGTGGCGGCGGGTCTATGAGCTCAGCGGCGGCCGGTGGCTGAGGGTTGGAAATAACTGGGTGCCTGATCTAATTGCCTATAATCTTTCGCTGGGCTGCAATCATTGTGAGGAGCCGGTTTGCCTCAAAGGTTGTCCCTCCGGAGCTATAAGCAAAAGGCCTGACGGAATAGTCCTTATTGACCGGAAAAAGTGCCTGGGCTGCCGCTATTGCGAGTGGAGCTGCCCTTATGGGGCGCCCCAGTATGATGTAAAAGCAGGGCGAATGACTAAGTGCGACCTGTGTGTGGACCTGGTTGATAAAGGCGAGCAACCGGCCTGTGTCAATGCCTGTCCAATGAGGGCCCTGGATTTTGGACCACTCGATAAACTTATGGAAAAATACGGCCTGGTAAGAACTGTCTTTCCTTTGCCCGCTGAGGCTATGACTCGACCATCGTTTATAATAAAGCTGCATCCTACCGCTGCTAAGGCCAGGCCAGGCGATGTTACGGTCAGCAACAGAGAAGAGGTCTAAATTAAACTTGACAGGTAGCTGCATTTTTTGTAATTTCGGTTTAACTGATGATCCTTTTGTTTGAAGGGAGGCACAATGAAAGCTGAGGCTTATAAACAAAAAGAATCTTTATCCTTATCTTTGAAGAGAAAAAGAATCCCAATCATCATCTTGCTTTTTATCCTTCTTGGGCTTGGAGCTTTTTCCGGGATATTAACTGCTCAGGACAGAAAGCTATCCGTGGCCCCGGTCAACAAGGCTTTTCTTGAATATCTTTCCAACCAGCTTAAGGTTTTACATTATACAGCCGAAGGACACCCCTTAGGCTTAATCCCCGGTCCTCGTGATTTATCTTATTTAAAGAATTTGTCAGCTGGCCGATCGCGGCAAATCGATTTGCCTGTTTCTTATGATCTGCGGACAATGAACAAGCTAACCCCGGTCAGAAACCAGGGAAGCTGCGGCTCGTGCTGGGCCTTTGCCACCTATGGCTCCTTAGAATCTTTTTTAATGCCGGTAGAACCACGTGATTTTTCTGAGGAACATCTGATTAACAATCACGGTTTCGACTATGAACCATGTTACGGTGGAACTTTGGATATGGCTATTGCTTATCTGGCCAGATGGTCAGGACCTGTCAATGAAACAGATGATCCTTATGTTTCAGGTAATGGTCTATCGGCTGTTAAACATGTGCATGAAGTCATGGGGATCCCTCCCAGGTCTGGTCCTCTGGATAATAATCTGATTAAAGAGGCAGTGATGAATTATGGAGCAGTCTATACCGATATGGTCTGGGATGACAGCAGCTATAACTCAACTAATAAGACCTATTATAATCCTGGTAACACTGGCGGCGGTCATGCCGTGGCCATAGTTGGCTGGGATGATAATTTTGAGGCGGCCAAATTCAGCTCAGCACCAGAGGGAAACGGCGCCTTTATTGTCAAAAATAGCTGGGGCTCGAGCTGGGGAGATCATGGTTATTTTTATGTTTCTTATTATGATGCCTATTTCGGGCGGGGGGGCATTCTGGGGGTGGTTAAAGCTGAAAATCCAGGAAAATATTTGGTTAATTACCAATATGATCCCTTAGGTTGGATCACCAGCCTGGGCTATGGCCAGGATACCGCCTGGATGGCCAATGTTTTCCAGGCACAGTCTGGTCTGCCGCTGGAAGCTGTTGGCTTTTACACCTCCTCGACAGAGAACTACTATGAAATCTATATCTATGTGGGCGTAGCCCAGGGACAGCCGAGGTCAGGAGAACTTAAGTCTACTAAAAGTGGGTCAATAAATTCGCCTGGCTATTTTACAGTAGAACTTGATAATCCAGTTGCTCTTACAGCTGGTCAGTACTTTTCAGTGGTTTTAAAGTTAAGGACAGTTGGCTATAACTATCCAATCCCGGCAGAAGGACGCATCGAAGGCTATTCTTCATCGGCCGCCTCAAACCCCGGGATGTGTTTAATCAGTGTGGATGGAACCGGGTGGGATGCTCTTACCGATTATTTTGATTATGATATTTGCCTTAAGGCTTTTGCCGGGCTGACTCCCATCTACCCACCAATTAATCTCCGCTTATCGCAACTTGAAAACAATTTTATCTTTTTCAAAGAGAACATTAACCGCCTGTCCTGGGCAGCCAATCCGGCCAACGGTACGAATATTGTCAGCCACAAGATCTATCGCAAAGCCAATAATGAAAGTACCTACTCGCTCCTGGCGACGGTTGATGGCACCCGGTATACTTTCGATGATCGAGGGCTGAGGAATCCCGGCATTTATACCTATCAGGTGACGGTGGTTGATGAATATGAAAGAGAAAGTGACCCGGTGACGATTTCAGCTTCTCCGCTGGTACCGGTTAAAGCTGAAAAGACCAAATCTTACCGGACCAAAGTGGCAGCCAGGAACCTGTCTGATTCGAAATAAGGGGAAGAAAATGAAGAGAAAAATTATAGCGCGAAATATCAAAAATATTAAAATCATTGTCTGTTTGGCTTTGTCCTTAGCTTTTTTGGCCGGTCAAAGCCTGGCGGCAGGAATTAAACCAAAGATTGAAGTTGGGCTGTCTTTCGGCTTGAGAACCTTAAATAATTCAGAGCTCAAAGATGTCTATGGCCAGGGGACGAACTTTTTCCCCAGTGTCACTTTGATCTGGAAAGGGCTGATGATTGGCGGTGGCTATGAGGCCGGGTTTAAAAAAGATGGAGTCATTGGGATTTATGAAGAATCGGCCGAGCTATCAGTCAAAGGGGGCGAAATCTTTGCTGGCTACGAGTTAAGGCTGATGAATATTGCTCCTTATGCCAGGATAGGCCTGGGCTTTTACTCCTACAAGCAGCTAATTGACAGCGAATATGTCAGCGATTATCCGGTCGATGGGAATAAAACAGGCCTGATTGTAGCCGGCGGAATTAAATACTTTCCGCTGAAAAGGCTGTTCATTTCGGCTGAGGTCAAATATGGAAGCCTGAAGGTCAAGCCTTATGATGTCGAGGTAGACCTGGGCGGCCTGCGTCTCAACGGTGGCCTTGGCTTCAGTTTCTGAAAACAGGGGACACAATCTATATTTCCTATTTTTTAGAGGTGTAGATGTGTGTCCCTTTAACATTTTTTATCTTTGACTCCCATAGTTTCGGCTATGAAATAGATCGACTGAAGTCTGCTGCCACCCCAAGACATATCCAGCTGGATAAAAAGGCCATTGGCAAAAAAGGATTTGATTCATATAATAGACCGGGGGACGAAAAATTAGGAAATATAGATTGTGTCCCCATTTTCAGGAGGAAGAAATGAAAAAGGTCATTGGTCTCACCTTGATGGTCCTATTTTTATTTTCGCTGGCCCAGGCCAGAGTTGGCGAGGTGGTCAAGGTTATTAAGACTCCTGGACCCTGCCCGACGGGTCTGGCTTATGATGGCCATTATCTCTGGCTGGCTGATAGCCGGCTGGATAAGATTTTTAAGCTCGATCCAGCTTCAGGGAAAATAATCAAATCATTTGACACTCCTGGTTTTCATCCGGAGGGCTTAGCCTGGGATGGAAAGTATCTCTGGCATGTTGATTCAGCTGAAAGGCTGGTTTACTGTCTTGACCCGGAGACAGGTGCTGTCCTGAAGGCTCTGGAATCCAATAGCGACCTGCCCCGCGATCTCGCCTGGGATGGCCACGACCTGTGGATGACCGATGTTCGCCAGAAGAGCCTGCTGCGGGTTTCACCGGTCGATGGCATGATGATTCAGACTTTCCCCTCGCCCGGCAGTGAACCGGCCGGCCTGGAGTTTGACGGGCACTACCTCTGGATAACGGACCGTTCCCTCGACCGCATTTTTCTGGTTGATCCTTCTTCAGGCTGGTGCCTGTCTTCGCTCCGTTCTTATGGCCCCTTCCCGACGGGTCTGGCTTTCGATGGCGAGTATCTGTGGAATGTCGATTATGAAAATGATGAGCTCTACCGGGTAAAAGTTTTTGACGATGAGATTATGACTCTCTGGGACGAAAAAGAACTGGAGCTCCGCTTCGTCAAGGAATTTCGTAATTATGGTCCTGGCCTCGTCACCAATCTTGATATTTACCTCCCTGTCCCGGCCAGCCGCGATAATCAGCAACTTCTCTCTCCGGTTGAATTTCTGTCTAAACCGACAGAAATGATCAAAGACGCCTGGGGACAGCAGCTGGCTCATTTTAATTTTAAGAATCTAAAAGCACCGGCCCTGATTCAAACCGGCTGGGCAGCCAAAGCCCGAATCTATGCGGTTGAGTATTTTATCTATCCGGATAAAGTCGGCAGCCTTGACCAGATTCCTGCCGAGATAAAAGAAAAATATCTGGCCGATGGCGATAAATATTGTATCCACGATCCCTTTATTCAGGAGCTGGCTAAAAAAATCGCCGGCGGCGAAAAAAATCCCTACTGGCTTGCCAGGAAAATCTATGAATATTTAATTGATCATCTGAGCTATAACCTTAAACCGGTTGGCGGCTGGAATCCAGCTCCAACTGTCCTGCGCCGCGGGACTGCTTCCTGTTCGGAATATACTTATTCCCTGATCGCCCTCTGCCGGGCTCTCGGCCTGCCAGCCCGCTATGTCGGCACGGTCAGCCTCCGGGGCGATGACGCCAGTTACGACGATGTTTTCCACCGCTGGAATGAAGTTTATCTGCCGCCCTACGGCTGGATTCCATTCGACGCCAACAAAGGCGATGTCGAGGTACCCGGCGGCCGGGCCCTGGGCATTGGCAATGTAGCTGCCCGCTACATTATCACCACTGAAAACGGTGGCGGCGACCAGTATCTGTGGTTCGGCTATAATTATGGTTATACCTGGACATCAGAAGGTCAGTGTCGCCTGTCTGAGGAATCCTACGGCGAATGGCAACCTCTTGGACCCAAAAAATATCAGAAACCAGGCAAAAAAGAATCTAAATAGAAGTAGCTCCAGTTCTTTAAATTAAAGATTAAGTTAGTGAAAGCGAGAAACATGAGCCCAGAGCTACCGGTCGTGAATTTTGCCTCTCCCCCGTCAGCCGGGACCGAAGAAAAACTACTCAAGTACTATTGGCCAGCCGGGTTAATGATTTGTTTACTTTTTTCCCTGTTTTTATTTGTCGCCCGCCCTCTGCCTTCCGGCCATCATTATGAACTGGCTTTAAAGCTCTCCCTGGAGCTCCTGGTTATCTGGTTGATCTATTATCTCCGGCCTGAGTTTCTCAATCATAAATCAATCTTAGCCTTGATCCTGTTAGCCGGACTGGCCCTTGGCTTTTATCAGCTAACCCGGCCCAGGCCAGATCCGGAAATTACCAGGACCTATGAATCAGTCTTTAAGGATCTGGAAGAAGGGCGGAATCCCTACTTAAATGGTAGGATTTATCACCGGAATGGAGACGGGCAGACCGTTTATCAGAATTTCAATTATCCCCCTTTAGAACTTTACCCCTACTGGCTTTTTTACCGCCTGTTCCACGTCTGGGACCTGCAGAGTTTAAGCCTGTTTCTGATGTTTATTCAGTTTCTGGCGGCCATCATTCTGGTCTTAACCTTCAGGGGTTCAGGCTACCGCTATTTGCTGGCTTTTCTGCCACTTCTGGTTTTTTCAGAAATTACTACCAATCCAGCCATGAATATGCTGCTGGTTTCAATTTTTATGGCCTTGCTTTATCGTCAGAAAAGGAAGCCATCGACCGTTAACCTCCTGCTGCTGGCCATAGTTATCGGGCTGGGCCTCAGTGCTAAATTCTTCTTTATTCCCTTAGCCGCCACTTATTATTTCTGGCAGTTAAAGCTCAGGGATTTTAAAAGCTGGTTGCAGGTTGGCGGGCAAGCCCTTCTGTCGCTGGCAGTTTCCTGGCTTTTAATGTTGCCCTTCGGGCCTTTAAACGTTATCAACAGCACCATTTTTTATAACCTTAATCTCAGCCAAAGAAACACCTACACCACTTTTTATCCCAATATTCTGTCCAGTTTTTTCTATTTGATTGCCCGGCCTGAATATTATGGCCCGGCGGCTGTCTTAATTTTGCTACTAGTTATTCTCTTCAGTCCTAAGCTCAGCCTTTATACTGCCTTTCTTCTGTCCGGGATGACGTTTTTACTGATAGCCCCCACTCCCGAGCCGCAGTATTTTGGAACTCTTCTCCTGCTGGGCCTGGCCTCGAAAATCATAAAAATCTCAACTCAGCCGGCGGCAGCCGCGATGGCCCGAGGAGAAGCCCCGTGAAGCTCAATCTTAAAGACTGGCCTTTAATCGTTTTTACCGTCCTGGGGCAGGCGGTGGTTGGATCTTTTATTTTTCTTTTTGGCCTGCTGGCGATTTATGCCCGCCATCTGGATCAGTTTGGTTCAGCCTGGCTATACCCCCGCTTATTTCGCCCGGCCTTGAGTCTTCTTCTGTTGATGGGCCTCTCACTGCTTATTTCGCTGTTACACCTTGGCCACCCTTCCTCAGCCTATCTGGCTGTGGTCAATCTAAAAACTTCCTGGCTCAGCCGGGAAATACTGGCTGCCTGCCTGTTTTTCACTGGCCTATTACTCTTGACCGTTTCTATTTTTTTTGGCTGGCTGGCCGCCATTCTTCTGTTAATATCTTTTCTGGAAGTTCTGGTCGGGCTGGCTCTAATTTTCATTATGTCGAAAATTTACCGCCTGCCCGCAGTCCCTGCCTGGAATAGCTTCAGAACGACCCTTTCTTTTTATCTGACTGCCCTCCTGGCCGGAGCTGGCTTCTTACCTCTGACTGGCCTTGCCATTTTTGAAGCCTGGCCTGACTCCAGGCTTCAGCTAACAGTCATTCTTCAGATAACGTTGTTTATCTCGCTAATCTATCTGATGGTGTTTGACCAGGTGGCCGCTCTTTTTTCTTTGAAAAACAGGATTGAGCCTGAAAAATTTTCGGGGCTCAAGAAACTATCAAGACTCCGGTTTCTGCTTTTAATTCTGGCTTTTTTAGCTGGCTTTTATATTTTCTGGCCGGGCGGCTCTGCCTGGCTGCAAGGTTATTTCTGGCCAGTTCTAATCCTGGCCCTGGTCATCATTGAAGAGTTGATTGGCCGGGCGATATTTTTTAATCTCTATGAAAAACATGGTGTTTAACCGCCATCTGATTTCTGGTTTTTTCTTCTCAGGTATTGGAGATAGTTTTGATAATCCTCAAAACTGTTAAGATGCCAGGGAATTCTGTCTGACGGAATATCCAGAGCTAAGGATTTGACCTCAGGCAGTAGATAAAGGACGCTCAATTTTCTTTCTTTAATCAATCGCTCAATCACCGGCAGGAGTGAGCGGCGGTAGAGGGCAAAAAGGGGATGGGGAATCTGGGTGTCAAGCCTGAGATAAACCAGATCATGCTGGCCGAGAGCCTGGAGCAGGTCTCTGACTATTCCCAGATCGACCTCGGGCTGGTCGCAAGGAACAACCAGCGATATTTCTGAAGAAGAAGCCTGCAGGCCAGTCAGCAAACCAGCCAGGGGACCGGCGTTTTCATAACGATCCTCAACCTGACGAACATTGTTTAACTCATAATGCTGGCCTTTAGACACGCTTATTATTATTTCCCGGAAATGGCCGGTTAACTGCCCGATGACCTGTTCGAGTAAGGTCTGGCCGTTAACCAGCAGGCTGGCTTTGTCGCGGCTCATGCGCCGGCTCTGCCCTCCGGCCAGAATGATGGCAGTTAGATCCTTAAAGGTATTGCCATTTTCCATTTTTATCTCGCCTGCTTTTCCAGCCATTATCATATCATTAAAATTGAAGGCTGGCTTGATTTTTGGCTGAGGAGAAGGCCATAATGGTCATGATAATTCGGCCGTCAATAATTTTGGAGAGAGGGTAACCAATGATCACCAAGCCTTCCACAAAAAAGAAGCCAGTCAAAAAACACCAGACGCAGCAGTCTGAGTTTTGGCGGGCGATTGACCGGCGTTATCCGGGGACCGCAGATAGAATCAGGCAGGCCATAGAAAAAAGCGAGAGAGAGTTTGCCGGCGGTGAACTTGAAGATAGTTTTCTCTGGGAACATAGCCTTCATGTCGCCTATTTAGCCTGGAAAATGGCTAAAGCTGAAAAAAAGGACGCCACTCTGGCTGGCCTGGCAGCTTTGCTCCACGATGCCGGGAAATTTCAAGGCGGCCTATATCACCGGGACAGGATCGCGGAGGAAGAAGCTTCAATCGAAGTGGCTTCAGGACTATTAAAAGCGGCTGGAGTTAAAGAGAAGGACCGGCAGCGGCTAAAGGATATTCTGATCGATCTTCACCGGGAAGGGGTAACCGGCGATCCTTTAACTGATGTTATTCATGATGCTGATTTTCTGGCCAAATTCGGGCTGGTTGGCGTAGCTAATTTTTTTATTAAAACCACTCTCCGCGGCCGGAATTTGCACGGGGCCATTATGAATCATCTGAGTAAAGAAATGACCTATGCAGCTGTCCTCCCGGCTAATATGAGAACTCGGGCCGGCCGCGAACTGGCCGTTAAAAAATCAGCGGAGAGCCTGGACTTTTATAAAAACTTTTTGCAGGAATTAAAGGATACTCAGGGACTGTCTTATGAAATCAAAAAAAGACGGGTAGCCCTGCCAGCCGGTCAGCCCAAAAAACCGACAGCGAAGATAGATGTTTTTCTGGTTATGGCCAGAAAATGTGAACGGTGCGGCGGGAAGTGGGCCATAAAACAAAGCCTGGAGAAGGGAGTTAAATGCCGCCAGGTGGTTTTCGACCTGAGGTGCCAGCAATGCGGCAACGGCTATCAGGTAAATTTCTGCCTGCCAGGATGGGGTCGGGCCTCAGGAACCGCTTGATAATAAATAAGTTGCCGGCGCAGCCTGTTCATCTTCTGCCCTCCTGGCCTGAGAGCCGGAAAGAGCTTGACTGGCACTAAAAGTTTTGGGCTATAAGCCCGGATGATAATTATCTCCAGGTAAGAGGAGGCCAATTGAAGAATAAAGAATGGAAGGTAGTGACCCTGATCTTGTTGCTGGTTATATCCCTGACGGCCTGTGCTCCCGGCCCGAATACGGCTGAGAAGACACCGGATGAAGACGGACATATAGCTGGATTTATTTCTGGGCTCTGGCATGGTTTTATCTCGCCGGTAACTTTCATAATTTCATTATTCAGCCCAAATGTCCGGATTTATGAGGTTCACAACAATGGCGGGTGGTATAACTTCGGCTTCGTCCTGGGCGCTGGCTTATTTCTTCAGGGCGGGATTCTGGGCAGCCGGAAAGCTAAGAAAAAATAATCAAATGAATTTACCGGTCATATTTTTCTGAATATCTGGCTAAGTTAATTAAGCTCGTGAATCAACCTGAGCAATTTCTTCCTTTATTCCTCGATTAGAAGCGTGATAAAATCAAAAATAGATTTATATCATCTAAGCCTATTTTCAGGGAAAGGAGTCTTAAGTGATTAAGCATTATCCTCTGCTGCCATTATCAAATCTTAAACTAAATAGGTTTGCCCGGACATTAAGCCTTGCTATTTTTTTAGCTCTCGTCAGCTTATTCCTCATCAGCCCATTTCCACTTGCCGCTCAAACACCGTCAGCCGCTTCTAGCCTCAAAAAAGCCTCTCTGCCACCCAATCTGGATGAACTGGTAGCCAGAGCCATGAAAGCTTTTGAGGTCCCCGGTTTAAGTTTAGCCATCGTCAAGGATGGCCAGGTAGTTCTGGCTAAAGGTTATGGAGTCAAAAAACTCGGCGAGCCAGCCCCGGTTGACGCTCGAAGCCTGTTCGGCATCGCCTCCAACAGCAAGCTCTTTACAGCGGTGGCTCTGGGCACACTGGTCGATGAAGGCAAAATCAGCTGGGATAGCCGGGTGGTTGATTATCTCCCGGAATTCATGATGTCTGATCCCTATGTGACCAGAGAAATGATGGTCAAAGACCTTCTCTGTCACCGCAGTGGCCTTGGCCTGGGGGCAGGGGACTTGATGTTCTGGCCAGCCACCACCTTGAGCAGAGAAGAAATTCTTCACAGGCTACGTTTTATCCAGCCAGCCTATTCCTTTCGTACGACTTATGCTTACAGCAACCTGATGTTTGCCGTGGCCGGAGAACTCCTGGCCAGGGTCAGCGGAATGCCCTGGGAAGATTTTGTCCGGGAAAAAATCCAGAAAAGAGCCGGGATGACTCATAGTAATACCCGTTGTTCCCTGGTCGCTAAGGAAACCAATGTTGCCTGGCCTCATGCCCGGGTTGAAGGGCAGGTCAGACCCATCAAGCCCTATCTTCCAGATAATATCAATCCGGCCGGCGGGATTAACTCCTGCGCCGAGGATATGGCTAAATGGATGCTGGTCCTACTCAACCAGGGAAAGCTACCCGATGGGAGCCAGTTAGTTTCAGAAAAGGTCATGAGCCAAATAACCTCAATGGAGACACCGATACCAATCTATAAACCGGCTCCAGAGCTGGCCGCTGCCGCCATGAATTTTAATGGCTATGGTCTGGGTGTCAGGCTGAGGGATTTCCGTCGGTACAAAGTGGTGACCCATACCGGCGGCCTGGCTGGCTATGTCTCGCAGGTCTGGCTGATGCCGGAAATAGGGCTGGGAATAACCATTCTGACCAATCAGGAAGCCGATGAAGCCTATCAATCTCTGACCTATGCCATTGCTGACTATTATCTTCAGGCCCCGGCCGTCGACTGGGTTGGGGCTATCGCTAAAGTCCGGGAGAGAAGCCGCCAGAGGACTCAAGATGAAATTAAAAAAGCCTATGATGAGAGAAATAAAAATTCGAAACCCTCTCTTCCACTTGAAAAATATGCGGGTCTTTATCGCGATGCCTGGTACGGAGAAATCGAAATTAAACATGAAGGCGACCGGTTACTGATGAGCTTTAAACATTCACCTGATCTTTCCGGCCAGCTTGAACACTGGCAGTATGATACCTTTGTGGCCCGCTGGTCTGACCCTGAACTCAAAGCTGATGCCTATGTGACTTTTTCTCTAAATCCTGATGGCTCGATAGAGGAAGTGAAAATGAAGCCATTTTCACCGGATACCGATTTTAGCTATGATTTTCAGGACCTCCTGCTCAAGCCAGTTCCAGTTAAAAAATAGTTTTTCCCATGAGTCAGATTGGATTAGAATAGTAAAAAAAGTATTCTGGGGAGGACAAAAATGGAAAGGCAAAAGGTAAGGGGTATCTTTCCTGGAATTCTGGTTTTATTTATTCTTTTCTCAGGACTGACCGGTTGCCGCCAGCAGGCGGAAAAGCCTCAGGTCAAAGAAACAGGAGGGGTGAGGCAGGTCATCAATCCGGCTCACCCCCTAAAAGGCACTATTCAGGTCGAAGCCGAGAAAACTTTTGAACTCAATCCCTATAAAGTCCCTGACTTTAATTTGAAATACTTCTGGTGCTTGAGAGACAATCAGCAGATCATTCTTTATGATCCAAATGAACCGGCGGCTAAAATCTTTTCAAGGGAGGGAGCTTATCTCGGCACCTTTATAAGAATTGGCCAGGGGCCAGGTGAGTTTCCCTCCTATACCGGATTTGCTCTGGATTTTGAGGGCGATGAAATCTGGGGAGTGGGCAATATGAAAGTGGCCAGGTTCGATCGCCGCGGCCAGCTTCTCGGAGAATTTAAGATTCCTGATCTGCTAGTCTATTTCCTCCGGCCTGATTGTTATCTAACCGACCTGACCGTTATGGAAAATAATAGACGGGTTAAGAAGCTGCTGCTTAAAAAGATAGATCAAAATGAAACAACAGCGGCAGTAGAGTTATTGAGTGGCTCCGAGCTGGGTATGATCCGCTGGAGCGACAGGGCCGGTGGTTTTTCTGAGTCCTATGGAACTGATGATATCATCTGGTCAATGAATAAGGCAGAAGCCAGAATTGCAGTCGCCTTGAAATCAAACTACCAGCTTAGAATTTTTGACCAGGCTGGCCGGAAGGTGATGGAAATAGAAGTCCCGGCTGAGAAGGTATCGATTTCAAATGAAGACAAAGAAAAGCTTCTTCAGGCGGTTCTTGGTAAGAGAAAAGGCCCCGAAGAGACAGTAAAGAAAATGCTGGCCGTTTATCCTGATCAATTGATGATGATGCTCAAACTGAGTTATTTGCCAGGCGGTCAGCTCGGCGTCTTCAGGATTACTGCTCCTGGCCGCTGGCAACTCGATGTCTTTGACCGGGAAGGAACCTACCTCTATGCTTTGCTTTTCCCTGACCAGTTTTTAGAGAAATGGAGCTCCCTTGATTTTTTTGAGTCTGGTTTCTGGTTGATAAATCGCGATGGCGACTATCCTGTTTATGAAGAATATCAGATCAAAAATTGCCCGGAGATTTTCCCGCCGCTCAAAAAATAACCAGGCTAAGATTCTGGCCTTCCAGCCGGCTGCCCCTTCAGGCTGGCCCGAGTTCTGCTATAATTTACTACTATGATAGTCAGAAGAGCGGCCGGAGAAGACATGCCCTATATTGCCAGGATAGCCTGGCGGCTGGCCCTCGATTACCCCGGTCTGGATAATGATCTTTTTTTTGTGGCTGAAGAGCGGGGAAAAATTGTCGGGATTCTTGGCCTTAAGGATTTTGGTGAATTTCTGGAAATGCGGGCGGTCGGTGTCCTTGAAGAATACCGGCAAATGGGGACAGGCCGGAAACTGGTGGAAGAAGCCTTGAAAAGCTTTAAAGGCAAGCCGGTCTATCTGCTGACCACTATACCTCGTTTTTATGAGCCTCTGGGTTTTAAAAAAGCTGATAAAATCCCGGCTGCTTTAAAAAAAGACGCTGACTGGTGCGCTGGCTGTGACCGTGAGAAGTGCACAGCTATGTTCCATTTAGCTTGAAGGAGAGCGGAAATCTGGAGCAGAATCTGAAGCTGCTGCTGACTGGATGAATTATGATTCCTGATTACCCTGAGCTAAAACCTATTGAACTGGCGGATAAAGAAGAAGTTCAAAGCTACCTTGAACTTTTCCCTCCTGATATTTGCGAGCTGACCTTTGCCAACATTTATATCTGGCGAGAATGGGAAAAGCCTCGCCTGACAAAAATCAATGGCAATCTAGGTGTCCTGTGCTCACCTCCCGATGAGCCGGCTTATTTTCTCGAACCGGTCGGGGAAAACAAGCTTGATGAGTCAATTAGCCTTTGCCTGGATCTGGCTCCACGGCTGTCGCGTCTTTCTGAGAAGTTTCTGGGAAAGCTTCAGGGCCAGTACCTGATTAAAGAAGACCGGAACAATTTTGATTATGTTTATCTGACTCAGGAGCTGGCTGAGCTCAGCGGTAAAAAATTTGATGGGAAAAGAAACTGGATCAGACGGTTCGAAAAGCAGTTTAAATCAGAGTTAACCGTCATCAACGAAACCCATCTTCAGGGCTGTCTCGAGCTGGTTAAACAATGGGGCCAGGACAGTGCCGATCGGGAGGAGCAGGCGGGTCAGGATAATCATACCGGGGCCGCGGTCAGAGCCATAGAAGAAGCCTTGCTTAATTTCAAGCTCTTTGGTTTCTCAACCATGGCGGTTTTGATTAATGGCCGGGTGGCAGGCTTTTGCCTTGGCGAAAAATTAAACCCGGAGACAGCTGTGGTTCATGTCGAACTGGCCAGCCGGGAATTTCCGGGACTCTATCAGTTCTTAAACCGGGAATGTGCCCGCCGGGCCTGGCAGCAATTTCGTTATATTAACCGCGAACAGGATGCAGGACTGGCTGGCTTGCAGCGGTCGAAGCTCTCTTACCATCCCCATCATCTGGTCAAAAAATATGATCTCAGCCGCCCCTGAGACCGGTTATCCTCTCTGGCCAGGCGGCAGCCGAAGCTGCTGGCAATCAGCTTTTTAGTTTTTTTTATTCAAAATTTTGATTATAATAAGCCTTCTTTAAGAAAGAGGTTTAAACTTAGTGGCTGACAGGGGACAGTGCTTTTCCCGGTCCAAAGTTAAAATGTTTTGGCAGTTATAGTCTAAGCAGAGGAGGTTTAGATAATGTGGCGGATTCTGGTTATCAATCCCGGTTCGACTTCCACCAAGATAGCTGTCTTTGATGACGGGACAGAATTATTCAAGGTCAATATTTCTCATCCGGTCGAGCAGATTCATAAATATTCCAGGGTAATTGAACAGTTTGATTTCCGAAAAGAAGTTATTCTGGAAGAATTGGCCAGGGCCGGGATTCCCAGAGAATCAATCCAGGCGGTGGTGGCCCGGGGTGGCTTACTGCGGCCGATTCCCAGCGGCAGCTATGCCGTGACAGACAGGATGGTCGAGGATTTAAAGGCGGAAGTTCAGGGCGAACATGCTTCCAACCTGGGTGGCTTAATCGCTAAGACTCTGGCCAGCGAACTTAATATTCCGGCCTATATTGTTGACCCGGTGGTGGTTGATGAGATGGAGGAGATAGCCAGAATTACCGGGCTGCCTTTTATCAAGAGGAAAAGTATTCTTCATGCCCTGAATCAGAAAAAAGTAGCCAGACAGGCGGCTAAGGATCTTGGCCGCCGGTACGAAGAGGTTAATTTTATTGTTGTCCATCTCGGTGGCGGAATAAGCGTTGGAGCCCACCGGCAGGGCAAAATTGTTGATGTCAACAATGTCCTTAACGGCGATGGACCCTTTGCCCCGGAAAGATCTGGAAGCCTGCCAGCCTGGGACCTGGTTGAACTGTGCTTTTCAGGTCAGTACACCAGGGCCGAAATAAAAAAATTGCTGGCCGGAAAAGGCGGAGTAGTGGCCTTACTCGGAACTAACGATATGATAGTCGTCGAGGACAGGATTAAGGCTGGAGACAAAAAGGCTGAATTGATAACCAGAGCCATGGCTTACAATGTGGCCAAATGGATTGGAGTAATGGCTACCGTCCTTAAAGGACAGGTTGAGGGGATAGTGGTGACTGGCGGTCTGGCTCACTACCGGCAACTGGTTGACTGGATTAGGGAAAGATGTGAGTTTATAGCTCCTTTTTATGTCTATCCCGGGGGGGATGAGATGAGGGCCCTGGCCGAAGGAGCTTTAAGAGTGCTCGAAGGCCAGGAACAGGCGAAGATTTATGAACAGGAAATAAGGGAGGAAGGCAGATGATCAAAAAACTTGACGAGTTGATTGCCAAAGTTAAAGGTAGCCCGAAAAAACGGCTGGTGGTAGCTTGTGGTGAAGATCCTCATACTATTGAAGCTGTCGCCCGGGCCCAGGGCGAAGGGTTGGTCGAAGTCATAATGGTTGGTAATAAAGGAAAGATCGAGAAGGTCGCCAGTGAACATGGCGTTTCTTCTATTTTTCATAAAATTATCCATGAAGAAGAGACCAAAAAAGCTCTGAATCTGGCCGTTAAGATGGTTAGAGATGGTGAGGGCGATATCCTGATGAAAGGGCTGGTGACCACTCCCGATTATATGAGAGCTATCCTCAATAAAGAAACCGGACTGGTTCCTGTCGGGGGATTGCTGTCGCATGTCACGGTAGTTGAAGCTCCAGCCTACCCCAAGCTTCTGGTCGTTTCGGATGTAGCCGTCCTGGTTTTGCCCGATCTGGAGCAGAAGGTAAAAATGCTTGAGTATGCTATTGAAGTCGCCCAGGCCTTAGGAATTGAAAATCCTTATGCTTATCTAATCAGTTCGGCGGAAACAGTCAGTCAGAAAGTTCCTTCGACCGTGGATGGAGCCCTGATTAAAGTTATGGCGGAAAGAGGCCAGATAAAAGGAGCCAAGGTTGAGGGGCCAGTGGGCATAGATATTGCCATCTCCAAAGACAGCGCAGCCATCAAAGGCTTCAAAGGAGAAGGTGCAGGCCAGGCTAACATTCTTATCTTCCCCAATATTGAAGCCGCCAATGTCTTTTATAAAACCTGCACAATTATGGGTGGAGCCAGCCTGGCGGCTATAGTTACCGGGGCCCTGGCTCCCTGCATTTTAACTTCCCGAGGAGATAGTGAAGTTTCAAAGTTTTACTCAATTGGCTTAGCTGCCCTGCTGGTCGGGATGAGAAACAATAGGAAATAGCCAGAAAAGGGCTCTCTCCAGCTGAGTATTCAGGAAAGTTTGATCAGACCGGCCTGGCTGTTTTAACTTTCGGGCTCAGGCCATCAGACTGCAGATAGCAGCCACATTGACCATATCATCAGGCGAGCAGCCCCGGCTCAAGTCGCAATAAGGTTTGAGCAGTCCCTGGACAATTGGCCCGATAGCTTCGGCTCCGCCCAGTCTTTCGGTCAGTTTATAGCCGATGTTGCCGGCATCAAGGTCAGGAAAAATGAGCACGTTGGCCTGGCCGGCGACCGGTGAACCCTTGCATTTTCTTTCACCGACTGAGGGAACTAAGGCGGCATCAGCCTGCATTTCCCCATCAATTAAAAGCTCTGGAGCTTTCTCCCTGGCAATTTTAGTCGCACTGACTACTTTATCCACATAGGGATGGCTGGCTGAGCCCCTGGTTGAAAAAGATAGCATGGCCACCCGCGGCTGCTGACCGGTCACGGCCTGGAAATTCTTAGCGGAAGAGATGGCGATATCAGCCAGCTGGGCATCAGTCGGATCTGGAACAACAGCACAGTCAGCAAAACACAGCAGTTTCTCAGGCCAAACCATGATGAAATAGCTGGAGACAATCTGGATGCCAGGAGCTGTCCCGACCGTATGAAGAGCAGCCCGGATCACATCACCTGTGGCTGAAATATTGCCGCCAACTACCGCCTGAACCTGGTCTTTAGCCAGCAGGCAGCCAGCAAAATAAAGCGGCGTCTGGACCAGAGCAGTGGCTTCTTCCAGGCTCATGCCTTTAGCTTTTCTCCGATCATAGAGATGCCTGGCGAACTCTTCTTTCCAGGGGGAAGTTACGGGATCCATAATTTCCAGGTCATCAAATTTAAGGTTACTACCGGCGGCTATTTTTTTTATATTATCGGGGTTGCCGATCAAAACCGGCTGGCTGATTTTCTCAGCAATTAACGTCCTGGCCGCCTGGATTGTCCGCAGGTCTTCAGCATCAGGAAAAGCGATTCTAAAATATCTCTTTGCTGCTTTTTCCCTTATTTCTTTAACAAAGTTGCTTTCGCTCATCTTATCCTCCTGCTCGTATTACCAATTCCGTGGCACATCTCTTACTACTCTAACGGCATCTCTGGCCAGCAGCAGTTCTTCGTTGGTCGGAATTACCCAGACTGCTATCCGGCTGCCCGCCTTGGAAATCTTCAGGCATTTTCCGCCAACCGCCTGCCGGTTGAGTTCCTCATCCAGCTCGATACCCAGATTTTCCAGCCCCTGGCAAACCATCTTCCTGATCAGAGCAGAATTTTCACCGATGCCGGCTGAAAAGACAATAGCCTCAGCCCCGTTCATCTCGGCCAGGTAGGCTCCGATATATTTTTTGACTCTGAGAGCGAACATCTTCAGGGCCAGTTCAGCCCGGCGGTTGCCTTCTCCGGCTGCCTTCTCTATATCTCTCATATCATTGCTCAAGCCTGAAACACCCAGCATCCCGCTCTTTTTGTTTAACAGGTTAAAAATATCGGCGACACTGCCAATCCCTTTGTTGAAAAGGTATTCAACGACGGCGGGATCCAGGTCGCCGGAACGGGTTCCCATGACCAGGCCTTCGAGTGGGGTTAAACCCATGCTGGTGTTAACGGAATAGCCCTTTTTGATGGCTGCTGCCGAACAACCATTCCCGAGGTGGAGGGTAATGATATTGACTTCTTCTCTTGGCTTTCCGACCAGTTGGCGGTAGCGGTAGGCTAAATACCGGTGTGATGTTCCGTGAAAGCCATAGCGGCGGACCCGGTACTTCTCATAATACTCGAGAGGAATGGCATACATATAAGACTCGGCTGCCATGGTCGAGTGATAAGCTGTATCAAAAATGGCCACCTGGGGGATTCCGTCTCCAAATATTTCGTAGCAGGCATAAATACCTTTGAGGTTAGCCGGGTTGTGAAGCGGAGCCAGATCCGAGCACTCTTCAATCTGGGCTAAAACCTCCTTATCAATTTTGACTGATTTGGTGAACTTCTCTCCGCCATGAACCACCCGGTGACCGATGGCATGAATATCATCCCAGCTATGAATGCCGTTGATTTTAGTCGCCGGGTCTTCCATCCATTTTTTAATTCTCAGGATGGCTTCCCGGTGGTCATGGATAGGCTCAGTGGCTTTAACCGGTGACTGGCCATCAGCTTCAAAATTAATGATGGCATCGTCTTTTCCCACTTTTTCAATCAAACCCTTAGCTACCCGGTGGTCGCTATCGGTTTCAAACATTTCCAGGTCGGTGTTAATGATCTGGAATTTGACGGAAGAACTGCCGCAATTTAAAACGAAGACATTCATTTAGGCCGCTCCTTTTAAGTTATTAAAGAAAAATAATATACCAGAACTGGAAAGTTAATTTCAATCATTTAAGCCGTTTTATCAAGATTTTCTGACTTTTCTGAGCTCCTGACTGAATTCCGGGCTGACTGTCCGGCTGTCACCAGGCTGAAGGGCAGAGGGACCCAGAGAGCGAGAAGAGATACCCGGGACCAGTCTTCAACTCCAGCCAGATCCTGAATTTGACCGGCTATTTTTCAGGCTTCTCCTCCTCTGGCTTGAAAAGGACGGAAACATCCCTTTTACCCCGCTCAAGATAGGGAACACCTTGAGTCATCCAGGGCGGTGCCGGTGCGCCTTTTAAATAATGATCAAAAAATTCATCGAGATGAACTGTCCAGTATTTTTGATTATCTCTTTCCCGGAGCCCGTGTTTTTCGCCATTAAAATTAAACATCCAGGCTTTCTTGCCCAGCCGTCGCATGGCCGAGAAAAACTCAATGCCCTGATACCACGGCACAGCATCGTCTTCGTCATTGTGGATGGTGAGATAAGGAGTGTTAACCCTTTCCACCCAGAAGACAGGCGAGTTTTCAATAAACTGGAGAGCTCTTCCCCAAAGAGGAGCCCCGATCCGGCTCTGAGTTTTTTCATATTGAAAGGCCCGTGACATGCCTGTTCCCCAGCGAATGCCGCCATAGGCGCTGGTCATATTGGCGACAGAAGCACCGGCTTCGCAGGCAGCAAAAAGGCTGGTCTGAGTGATGAGATAGGTAATCTGGTAACCGCCCCAGCTATGACCCTGAATTCCCACCCGGGCCGGATCAATAAAACCGAGATTAATGACCTTTTCAACGGCCGGAAGAACGCATTTAAGGGCGCTCGCACCAGGGTAGCCAATCTCATAGACAATATCCGGCAGGAGGAGAACATAGCCATTGGAGACATAGCGGCTGAAATTAATATTTGTCCCCGGACCTGGTGCATAATAACGGTGGAGGCCATCGCTCAGCTGCTCATAAATATAAACCAGCAGCGGGTATTTCTTACCGGGATCAAAGTTCTCAGGCTTGATCAGGATGGCCTGCAGCTCCTGGCCATCGGCATTGAGGTAAGTGCTCAACTCAGCTTGTCCCCAGAGATAACTGGCCTGCTGGGGGTTGGCCTGACTGACTTTTTTCGGATTAGCAAAATCAGGGCCGCTCAGCCAGAGATCAGGAAATTCTGCGAAAGTTTGGGCGGTAAAGATATAGACCTCGGCCTTTTTTGCCTTCTGAAGTGAACCCAGCATCTTATCCTGATAAATTAATTTAGAAGGTGACTGGCTTTTGGCCGGATCAAGAAGGAAAAAGCCCGTTGCTTTGGTCTGGTCGTTGAAGGCTGAGAGGAGCAAAGGCTTTTTCAGGGAGATTGATTTTTCTTCTCGATCAAGCCGCTGATAGCGTAAGACCAGATTATTCTCCCGCCCGAACATTCCGGTCAAGACCCTACCCCCGGTACCATCTGGTTTTATTTCCCACAGGTCATAACGGTCATAAATAAGGACAGAGGAATCGTTGTCCGTCCAGCCCGCCAGGCCATAGGCCGGGGGTTCGCCCGGTGTATCCCATTCTTCCCGGAAGAAATTGACCCCGAGTTTGGAGGTCAGATCAAACTTTTTCCCGTCAGCCAGACGATAGGTAAACCAGGCGCGGGGAACATCATCATAAAAAACCAGATAATTAGCTCCAGGAGAAAAGCTAACCGGTCCGGGAAATTTTTCCAGAATTTTTGTCCGGCGGCCGGTCCTGATCTCCACTGTATAATAATCGGCATAGCCCCTATCCCAGGAAATAAGCTGGCGGTAGGGCAAGTTGTTAACGCCCAGGGCCTTCTGGCCATCGTCAGACAACCTTATTTCTGGTAAGTCTGGTGAGCCGAGAAGGATAATGGCTCTTTCCCTGGTCTTCAGATGGCAAACAGCCAGATAATTTCTTTTTTTATCTTCGTCCGCCTGAACTTTCTGCATGGGTTGAAGCTCTGGATCAGCTGAGCTCCAGATGTCAACCTTGACCGGCTCAGGAGCATCTTCCGGTTCTGGTTCAGGAACAGGTGCATAGCCAAAGTAGATAAGGCTACCGTCCTTAGAAAAAGAAGGGGTCCGGTTTTCAGAAGGTGCATTGTTAGCCGGAAGACCAGCTAACTTTGGTCCGGCTAATTCAATAGCCCGGGTCATCTTTTCTTCCCAGAAGTAAAGCTTATAAGGAGAAACCTTTTCCTGGTAAGAATCGCGGTCACTGAGAAAAGCGGCCTTCTGACCCTTCTCGTCAAAAGCCAGCTTTAGATAGTGCCCTGGCCCTTTGAGCAGGTTAGTTGTTTTATCAGCAGCTGGTTCATAGATAAAAGCTCCATCTTCTTCGGGCTTTTTGGAAGAAACAGCATAAGCTAAATAATGGCCGTCTTTACTCCAGGCATATTCTGAAACTTCTTGAATGGAAACAGCTTTTCCGGTCTCCAGCTGGCGGATGACCAGTTCTGTTCCCGGCTCTTTTTTCTTGTCGGCTTTCTTTTCCTCAGGCTTTTCAGCCAGTTTTTGGCCAGGTTCTTTCTTTTCTTCCTGACTGGCTTGAGCTTCTTCCTTTTTCGCCACTTTATCCTTCTCAGCTTCCTTAACCACCGGTGCTTCAAGAAGATAAGCTACAAATTTTCCGGAATCTTCCGCCACTTTGAAACCCTTAACCCGTTCAACGGTAACCTGCTCGCCAGTCTTCAGATTTATAATTCCTAAACCATTTTTTGGTTGCTCTTCAGATTTTTTCTTTTCCTTTTTGGCTTTATCAACTTCAGTTTTTGGTGGGGCGATAGTGTAAATAACGAATTGATTATCGGGAGTGATAACCGCCTCTTTCCCCCTCGGATAGCGGCTTTCTTTTCCGGTCTGAAGCTCAAGGACAACCAGTTCGCTATCCCCTTCTCCTGGCACCAAAGAGTAAATCAGCCAGCGGCCATCGTGGCTGATTCTTGTTCCTTGAATTGACTTCCAGGAGTCATAAACATCATAGCCAATGGGCTTTTTCGCCGTCTGGGCGTAAGCCTGAGCCTGGATAAGGCTGGCGGCAATTAACAGAATAACCGCCAGGCCAGCCCAGAGTTTTTTAAAGTTAAAGCCAGTCATAGGGACCTCCCCGGTCATGAAATTAAAAAGACAATACAACTATTCTTAAACAAAATTCCTTCCGGACGTCAATAATTATTTCTGCTGTTATTTCTGGAATATACCTGAAAAATAAATATAAATAGCCACGATAAACAGGCAAACAATGACCGAGGCGACGACATCCCACTTATTCCAGGTAGCCCGGGTGGCCTTTTTATGTTCTTCAGTGACCGTTCCAAAGGTCAAACCCGCAATTTTTTCATAGTCCGGCTTCTCAGTTAAATAGCTGACCGCATACATCACCCCGATGGAGACAATGAAGATGAACAGACTGTAATATTGAAAAAAGATGTTATTCATAATCCATAAAAACGAGCCCTGGGGGTACTGAAATCCAGGGACAAGTTTAACCGGGGTATCAATAGCTAAGCGGAATAAGCCCAGAATAAAACCGGTGCCGAGGGCGGCCAGACAGCCTTTGGCATTTAACCGCTTGTTGAGAATGCCGGAAAAAAAGACCACAAAAATAGGTGGAGCCAGATAAGACTGGACGCCCTGCAGATAGTCATACAGTCCCTTCCCGCCGCGAATGACCGGCAGCCAGGCTAGTCCGATGAGCACCATGACAATGGTTGCTATCCGGCCGACTCTAACCAGGTTTTCCTGAGAAACATTCTTTTTAAGGCGGGAATAAAAATCAATGGTAAAGAGCGTCGAGCAGGCATTGAAAACGCCGGCTAAGGAACTCATCAAAGCAGCCAGGAGCCCCGCCACGACCAGGCCCCGGATGCCGATGGGTAACACATTCGCTACCATTAGAGGGAAAGCCTGCTGAGCCTGCTCCCTGATGACATTTCCGTCAGGACCGATAAGCTGCTGCTGGAGCACCGGGAATTTGCCGCTTAAGGCCAGTCCATAGCAGATGATGCCGGGAATGATAAAGATGAACAGGGGGAGGAGCTTGAAATAAGAGGCAGCGATTGAGCCTCGCCGGGCATGGGTTTCGTTCTTGGCGGCCAGGGCCCTCTGGACAATGTACTGGTCTGTGCACCAGTACCAGAGACCGATAATCGGCGCACAGAACAACATCCCCAGCCAGGGATAATTATCATTGAAATACCAGGCCATTCTCCCTGCCTCTTTGATTGGTGCCCAGGTCCCTACGACGCCGTCAGGAATAAGTGGTTTCCAGAGGTTAAACATTTCCGGCCCGACAATCTCCCGCAGTTTTGACCAGCCGCCAATATAATGAAGACCAAAAATAGCGACCAGAGCAGAGCCAATGACCAGAATGATAGTTTGAATGGCTTCGGTATAGGCTACGGCCCTCAATCCTCCAATAACCGTATAAAGTCCGGTGATTAAAATAACCACAATAGAACCCACCCAAAAACTATCCAGACCGAATAACCTGACATCGGGCAGAAGGGTTGAAAATACTATTCCTCCGGCAAAGACGCCCACAGCAATTTTGGTCAGAATGTAGGCCACAAGGGAAATACCGGAGAGAACGGTCCGGGCCTTGGGGGAAAAGCGGCGCTCCAGAAATTCAGGCATGGTGAAAACCTTGGAGCGCATATAAAACGGCACCATGACCCAGCCCAGAATTAACAGGCACCAGGCATGAAGTTCATAATGGGCCATGGCCACACCGTCTGTCGCTCCGGAACCAGCCAATCCTACCAGATGTTCCGAACCGATGTTGGAAGCAAAAATAGAAGCCCCGACGATGAACCAGTCTAAATGCCGGCCAGCCAGAAAATACTGGTCAGTTGTTCTCTGTTTCTGGGTTCTAATTGACCACCAGGCAATGCCGGCAATGAGAGCGAAATAACTGATAATCACAATCCAGTCTATGGTGCCAAGCATGGTGCATTTACCTCCTGGTAAATAGAATCTGATATATAAAATTTAGCTTTGAGTCATAAAATTCTATCATTGTTTGAAATTTGAGGCACATTTTTATTTTTCCAAGATGTAAAGAAAATCAATATCGTCTTTAAAAGAGGCCGAAAATAATTGTCAGGACCAAAGAGCTTTATCCCCAGCTCTGGCTCTGACTCCAATGTTATCGTTAACATCGTCAGAAAGTATAATTCGGAAGCTTCCGGCTTGTCAAAAGAAAAAATAGGTGCATCTTTATGCTCTTTTTCCCTTATCGGCCAGTTGGGTATCTGATCCAGTGGCTCACTTCAGGCGGTCAAAAGTGGTGAATAGTTTTTTCTATATTTTTCTTATCCTTATTCAGGAGCTTGAGTCCGATCTTGTTTTTTATTGACTTTTCCAGATGTTTCCTGGTGTCCGTCAGACGATCTGGCGCAGGTCTCTACTCAAAAACCTGATAAGAAGAGACTTGAATCAGCCCAGAATAAATGTTAACTATAAATTAGAGCAGTAATTGAGGAGGAGAAATGAGAAAAAAAGAATTGAGCGTCGGATGGATTGTTTCTTTATCAATATTGGTTACAACTTTGGTTTTAGCTTTTTCAACCCGGGCTTATTTGGCGGCGGAAAATATCAAGGCCAGCCCGGCGGATAAAGCTGATGTCCAGATAATTGAGAACAAAGCCAGGCCCTCTGGCTCAGAAAAGCTGATTTTAACTAAGGAAATTACCATCGGGAAGCTGGAGAAAGGTGGAAGCATTTTTAATAGCCTGGGCGGGGCTGTCGTCACCTCTGATGGGCACATCATTGCTCTGGATTCCAAAGACAAGAAGATCAAAATATTTGATGCCACTGGTCAGAAGCTTAAAGAGTTTGGTCAGGAAGGCCAGGGTCCGGGAGAGTGGACTTCACCGATTATTATTCAACTTATCTCTGACCTGGAAATAATGATCTCCGATGCTGGCAACCGGAAGCTCGTTTATTTTGACCTCGAAGGGAAGATGTTAAGGGAAGTTTCTTATGCCAAGAAACTGGCCATGATGAAAATCATTGATGCCGGCGGTCAATATGTGGGTAGTGAAATGGGAATGGAAAGTAATTCAATAGCCTACACTATTGCTAAATACGATGCTGAATTTAACCAGCTTTTTAAGATAGAGACCCTGACCATGCCGGTACCCTTAGGCGGAACCAGGATTAATCCATTTAATATCATTTATGATTTTTGTCTGGATAACCGGGGTAATATTATTTACTCCAGATTGAACGCTTATGAAATCAAATACTTCACCCCGGATGGCCAGCTGTTCAGAATTGTACGTAAGGAATTTAAGCCACAACCTCTAACCGAAAAAGATAAGGAAGAAATGCTTGAGCAAATGCCGGAAACACCAGGAGTGAATTTAAGAGAGCTGCTTGATTTTCCCGATACCTACCCGGCTGTTTCGACTTTCTTTGTGGACGAGAAGGACAGGCTTTATGTCAGGACTAATGAAAAAGGAAAGGCCAAGGATTCCTATCTGGTAGATATTTTTAGCCCTGAGGGGAAGCTTATTTACCGCGGTGAGATAGCCGGGACGCCTATACTGGTCAAAAACAGCAAGTTATACACCATTGAGAAGGACGATGAGGATTATCAGTATATCTGCCGCTATCAGGCTACCTGGAAGAAGTAAAAATTAGAAATATTTGTTTAGAGTTGTGTTGGGTCAGATCGGCGATTCCGTAACTAATTTTTCTGGTGAGCTTCCGTCCTGAGCAGACCAGGTATTTTTCAACTAAGATCATTTCTGACCAAATTGGCAATTTATTATAAGAGTTTCTGAGCACTGGATCGTACAGGAAACTCCCGCCCAGCCACCCTCTGCTCCGCATCCACCCTGAGTACATGTTCCTGGAAAAACATCCTTGCAAAATATATTTCCCCCCCCACCTCCAGGGGCCTCGGCCCAGCCTGCAGACAAGACAAACACATAAACCGCCACAAAAACAAAAGCTAAGATACCAACAAATCTAAGCCTTCTTATTTTGATACCTCCTTTTTAAATATTCCAATCGAATTAATTTCATTAACTTGATCACGGAAAGCAACAAGAAATAGCACCTCGTTTTCGCCGGCTGTCTTTATTACACATAAATGTCTGGCTGAAATTCCTTCGGGCAGGGCATACCTTCCCCTTAACTCCAGATTATCCTTAGATAAGAACAATATTTCATTTGGTCCGTCTTCTACTTGCCCACGCATTAGCAAAAATATATCTGGCCCTGCCAAATACGAGTCATTAAAGACTTCCCTGGTGGTGATTGTCCCGTCCTTATTCTTTTTTATTCCCTCCTTAAAAAATAGCCTTTCATAATCCCTTGTTAGCTTTTCGAGGTTTCTTATCCCGGTTATCTTTTTTCTCCTGACTAACTTTCCTGAAAAATCAAAAACCTGTATTTCTCCAAACACATCTGAAACATAATATATGTATTCACCATCTGATACTATCTTCCCCATATTGGCCAACCTGTCGAGAAAATTGGGCTGAATTTCTTTGCTTAAAGAGTAATTAACCTGATATTTTTCGCCAAAGGAAGACACTGGCTGACCCTCCTTGTTGTAAAAGTTTATCATTTCGTTCCTATCCTGAGCTGGCTGTAAGAGGGCAACTCCATTATGGATAGCACATAGACTGAGGGGAGGAATAAACGTTCTTATCCTGTTGATATACCTACCGTCTGAATCATAAATAGAAATTCCTATATTATCCATGATAAAAACTTGATCCAGGTCTTTATCAATGGAAATGTCAGCTGGCCATTGCAGCTCTCCTGGTCCCTGTCCCCAGCCGCCAAAGGTTAACAGTTGTTTTCCCTCTCGACTGAACTTAAAAATTGAATGCTCTCTATTTCCAACTGCATAAATATTTCCCTTAGAATCAACATCTATCCAGGGAACAGCTTTGGTTGGCAATCCGTCTTCCGGAAACGTCTTAACGAGCGCCAGTCTTTCTTTTGGAATTTCATTGCCATGTACCCCTGGTTGAACTCCAATGGCTGAAAGCATTAACAAGATGATAACGCTTGCCTTTTTCACTCAGAACCTCCTTATCTCATCAACCTTCCCTTCGTTAATAAGAATAAAAAAATTATAATAAAACTTCCATTTATTTTTATTACATTTTAAATAGAGCCTCTTCCAGTCTGAATCCATTCTCCTTACTTCATCTCTCATGGTGAGGTCAAAGGCTCTTCTAAAGTTTTCTACATCTGCATCATAATAATCAGATTCTAATAAAAATATTATTCTTCTGTCGGGTGTTGGAGAAGGCAGAGGTTTTACCCAGGTGGGAAGAGGAGCGGAGGGATAGGAAGATAAGGCTGGGGATAGACGAACATAGTTTTCGTGGGCGGGATTTAGTGATCACCGTGACCAATCTGAAGAGAAGGAAGGTATTAGCAGTCTTGCCTGATGATCGTCAGGAGACTCTGCGCCGGTTTTTAAGTCAGATTCCAGGCTCCGTTAAGAGGAAAATAGAGGAGGTCTGTTATCCCCCTTCTTATTTACCAGCCTTTTGGCTGAAGAGCCAAAAAATGCTTGCAATCGGCCAGAGTAGATATTTCAGTCGAAACTAAGACCAGATAAAAACAGGGACATGATCAAGACTATTCTGGCGGTATCCGCTGGGTTATCGGTTAGTGTTTGATTTTGGTTTCGGTGGTCAGAACGCCGGTGGTTGGGGCGGACAAGCGGCCCGAAAAGCCAGGCTGCTGGCCACCAACAGATATAATCAATTTTCCCGTCTCAATGAGACGGTTGCCTTCCGCGTTATAAGAAGCCAGCTCCTGCGGTCTGATGGTCAGAGTGACTTTCTGCTTTTCTCCGGCTCGGAGGAAAAGGCGCCGGAAACCAGCCAGCCAGCGGAGTGGATTGACCGGTGAAGTAGAATCCGGGCGGCTGAGATAAACTTCGACTACTTCTTCACCATCGCGTTTTCCCGTGTTTTTAACTTCAACCGAGATGGTTAGTTCATCCCCGGCTTTGAGGCTTTTTTGGGCGGAAAGCTTCGAGTAGCTGAAGTTCGTATAACTCAGACCATAGCCAAAGGGAAATAGCGGCTCTTTCTTAAAGTAACGGTAAGTCCGACCCGCCATCCGATAATCAGAAAAATCAGGCAGGTCAGTTGCCGACTTATAAAAAGTAACAGGCAGCCGTCCGGCTGGATTATAATCACCAAAGAGAACATCAGCTATAGCCGCACCGGCAGCCTGACCGGGATACCAGGCCTCAACGATAGCCGGCACCAGCTCAACTGCCCGATTTACAGCTAAAGGGCTGCCGTTTAAAAGAACCAGGACAACAGGCTTAGGAGCTGCAGCCTTTGCCACTTCTTCGAGGAGCTTTTCCTGATTGGCCGGAAGGTCAAGAGTCAGACGGTCGCCGCCCTTAAAACCTGGAACCGGCACGTTCATTTCTTCGCCTTCAAGCCTTGGCGAAAGTCCCAGAAATAAGATGGTAGCTTCGGCTTCCCGGGCGGCTTTGACCGCACGCTCGAGACTGTCGGCTGCCGGCTTTTTCCATAGTAAATGCATTCTGGCCATTCTTGCCCGGTGGCTGTATTCAATTTTTAAGGCTGCCGGCCGGTCTTTTTCCAGATGGACTTTTTGATAAACCTTATGGGTTTCGTGAGTGCCGTTGAAACTGGCAATAAGCTTTCCATCCAGAAAGATTTTAAAGCTGTTGAAACCTTCTCCGCCCAGATAATAATCGCCGCTTTCCGGCGGAACCAGATAACCTGTCCAGCGGATACTGAAATTATTGGGATCAAGGCCGGAGAATGGCGCCTCTTCCCACCAGTTAAAATCAAGACCGGCGTCAAGCCTGGTGACGACCGGCTTTCCTTTAAATGCCTGATTGGCAAAATATTCCCCGCGGAGGCCACTGTCTTTTGTGTTTAAAGCCGGTTTTAAAAATTCGGCCGGAATTGGCGTCAGAACAGGAATACTTTCGGCCCAGTCGGTGCCTGGTTCATAGATAATTTCGGTTTGGGAGCCGACCTTCTCTTTGAGCCCCCGGAGGGGCGTTACCGGATCAGAAGGGAAGCCGTTATAATTTCCAAGAAGAACTTCAATGTCATCAGCATTTGGTCCGATGACCGCTATTGATTCGAGCGATTTTGGAAGCGGCAAAACATTGTTTTTATTTTGCAGAAGAACGATAGACTGGCGGGCGGCTTCGAGGGCGAGAAGACGATGTTTCGAGCTATCTACCGCTGAATAGGGAATTTGAGCATAAGGGACACGCTCTTCCGGGTCAAACATCCCCAGGCGAAAGCGGGCGCTAAAAAGGCGTTTTACCGCAATGTCAACGGTAGCCTCATCAACCAGTCCTTTCCTCACTGCTTCAAGGAGAGCTGTATAAGCTCGCCCGCAGTTGAGATCAGTGCCGGCTTTAAGAGCCATAGCGGCTGCCTCCGCCAGGGTCGGGACAAGTTTATGAGTGGCATAAATATCATCAACCGCATCACAGTCGGACACGACATAGCCTTCAAAACCCCACTCCTGACGGAGGATATCATTGAGCAAAAGGGGACTGCCGCAGCAGGGCAGACCGCGGAAGCGGTTATAGGCGCACATGACCGAATAGGCTCCACCTTCCCGAACAGCCATTTCAAAATGGGGGAGATAGCTGGCGCGAAGGTCAGGAAAATCGACGACAGCATCAAAGGTGTGGCGGTCAGGCTCGGGGCCGCTGTGAACGGCATAATGTTTGGCGGTGGCAATAACCTTAAAATATTTAGCATTATCACCCTGCAGCCCGCGGATAAAGCTCACCGCCATCGTGCCTGTAAGATATGGATCCTCGCCATAGGTTTCCATGCCGCGTCCCCAGCGCGGATCACGGAAAAGATTGATATTGGGCGACCAGAAGGTTAAGCCCTGATAAATACCACGCTCGCCACGGCGGACAGCCTCGTGGTGTTTCGCCCTGGCCTCATCCGAAATAGCCGTGGCTACTTCTAGCATCAGGTCGGTATTCCAGGTGGCAGCCAGACCGATTGATTGAGGAAAGACGGTGGCCAGTCCAGCCCGGGCCACGCCATGAAGACACTCGTTCCACCAGTTATAGGCCGGGATGCCCAGGCGTTCTATAGCTGGTGCCTCATTCATCAGCTGGCCGATTTTTTCTTCAAGGGTCAAACGTCCGACCAGATCAGAAACTCTGGCTTCAAGCGGTAAGTCCGGATTTAAAAAGGGCAGCATGGTAGCGCTTTTTTCGCTGCTCGTCTTCTGTACCTGACCGGCTTTTTCAGCCTGGCTCTCGCCTGCGAGAAAAGCCAGACCTGAAATTACTACGACGGCCAGAAAGCAAAAAAACGTCATCCTCCTGATATTGAAAACGCTTCGTGTTTTTTTATTTTTCACCGGTCAGCCTCCTTCCGGCCTTTATTTTACCGGCTCAATAATGAAGGACCAGGAATAGGCTTGTGGCGTAATCAAATATTGTGGATGCGGCCTGGCGCCCCAGGAATCATCCCCGCCGACACCCATCTGGGCCAGGTCAATTGAAATACAGAGATTATTTCGCCTCGGCACATCTATAAAGTGCTTTTCACCGCGCCAGTTTTGAGTCAGATCCTCAGGCGTGTAGGGAACAGCTGAAAATTCAAAGAGCGGCAGCCCGCTGAATTTCAAGCCCAGACCTTCTTTATTGCTGATGACGAGCCATCTGGTCTCAGTCCGGTGGCCGAATTCCTGGGCGCAGACGTAGGGAATAACCTGTTCAGCCAGGGTCGTTTTGTAAATTCCGGCGAAAGCCGAGGTCTGACGGTCGCAGTAATTCTCATGCGGCCCGCGGCCATAATATTCAATATTCTCCAGGCCGTCGGGTGTGGCCAGCAACAGACCAATGCGGGGAATTTCTGGCAGCTTTTCTGGATTCTGCGGCTTAAACTCATTATCCATCCTGATGACTCCATCTCTGGCCACGGTGTAAGTAATAGCATAAGTCGCCTCAACTGCTGGCAGATAAAATTCAATTTTGACCACGGCCTGCCCGGCTTTATTCTTGCTCACCGTGAAAGTTTTTACTTCCCGTTTCTGGCTGGCCTCTCTCCAGGCTTTTAACCTCTCCGGCATTCTGTTTCCAAAGTCATTATCGGTCGGTGCCCTCCAGAAATTGGGGAGAGGTCCTTCTTTTAGAAGATCAAGATTCTGGAATCTATATGAGGTTAAACGGCCCTCAGCCCGGTTGAAGATCAACTCGAAATTCTGGCTGCTGATGATGATCTGGTTCCGGTTGTTTTTGTTTTGTTTTATGTTTAATTTGGGCAGCTTGGCCTGAGTTCTGGAGGCCCTGGCTGCTGGCTCGTTGTTTACCTCACTGCCGGCTATTTTTACCTGCTCAGCAGCCAGACTGTGTCCGACTGGAATCAGACCCTGAGCCATCTCTTTCCCCGCTCTCAATTCTACATTTAGAAAAACCTCCTCATCCGGCTTGATAGTCTCAGCCGGGAAAACCACCCTGATTTCAGCTGAAGCCCGGGGTTTAATAGCCGGGCAGGGAAGAGTGCCTTCCGCTGCTTTTCGTCCATTGGTTAAAAGCTCCCAGTGGAGGCTAAAATTATCTCGATCGAGAGCGAGAAAATCATATTTATTGGTGATTCTGATTTTAGCTTCCGTAGCTGCGGCTGGCTCTATTAGTTCGACCCTGGCTGGCTGATAAACTTTTTTTACTTCATTTAGAGCCGGATGTGGTGTCCGATCCGGAGCTACCAGACCGTTACAGCAAAAATTGGAATCGGACGGTGTGCCTGGTGGACCGTAATCTCCGCCATAAGCCCAGAAAAGCTCTCCTTTTTCGTTTTCTTTGGCAAATCCCTGGTCAACCCAGTCCCAGATAAATCCGCCCTGGAGAACTGGATATTTTTCAATCACGTCCCAGTAGTCCTGAAGATTGCCGGTGCTGTTACCCATCGAATGGGCATATTCGCATAAAATTAAGGGGCGTTGAGGATTGGTTCTGGCATATTTTTCCAGATGCTCAATCCGGGCATACATCGGGCAATAAATATCTGTGTTCCATTCGAGCTGAGCGCGTTCGTAATGAATGGGGCGGCTGGGGTCACGCTGTTTGATCCAGCGATAGCCTTCTTCAAAGTTAATGCCATTACCGGCTTCATTACCCATTGACCAGATGACCACTGAAGGATGATTTTTATCCCGTTCGAGCATCCTCTTCATCCGGTCAAGGTGAGCTGGGCCCCACTCCGGATTTTTAGCTAAACTTTTTTCGCCATAGCCCATACCGTGAGATTCGATATTGGCTTCGTCTATTAAGTAAATTCCATAATAATCACATAGCTCATACCAGCGGGGGTCATCCGGGTAGTGGCAGGTTCTGACTGCATTGATGTTATTTTGCTTCATCAGCTTAATATCCCGGATCATGGATTCTTCCGAGATGACCTGACCGGTCCAGGGATCGGTTTCATGGCGGTTGACGCCTTTAAAATAAACCGGCTGGCCGTTGATCAAAAGCTGGCCATTTTTTATGACCACTGACCGGAAGCCAACCATGGTGGTTAGAGCTTCGGCCGTCCGGTTATTTTTGTCCAGAAGTTCAAGAGTTAAACGGTAAAGATTTGGCGTTTCGGCTGTCCAGGGTTTGATCCCCTCAATTTCCTGGCTGAAACTAACCGTCTTCTCTCCGCTCGGAGGCAAGGTGAAAGTTATATCTTTCTGAAAAACGGGCTGTCCGCTGTCAGTTAGCAGACCGGCCCGCAGGGTATAGGCAGACAGGCTCTGCTTTTTACCGCTTGAGACCAGCTCGCTCTTGACTTCAACTTCCAGGCTGAGCAAACCATTCTTATATTCTTCATCAAGCTGGGTGTGGGCAAAAAAATCACGAATTCTGACCAGGGGAGCAGCATAGAGATAAACATCTCTTGTTATGCCTGACATTCGCCACATATCCTGACATTCGAGGTAAGAACCATCTGACCAGCGATAAACCTGAAGGGCAACCAGGTTTTGACCGGGTTTAAGATAGGGCGTAATCTTGAATTCGGCCGGAGTTTTGGAGTCTTCACTGTAACCAACTTTCTGCCCGTTGATCCAGATGTAGAAGGCAGACTTGACTCCACCGAAATGAATAAAAACATCCAGGCCGCGCCAGCTCTCCGGCACGGTGAAGAACAGACGGTAAGAGCCAACTGGATTGTTATCATGAGGGATATTAGGCGGCTGCGGGTTCTCGGGTGAGAATTCATAGTCGCTGTTGACATAAATTGGTATTCCGTAGCCCTGGATTTCCCAGTTGGAGGGGACCTCTATTTCCTTCCACCGGCTGTCATCGTAGTCTGGCAGCCAGAAATTAGCTGGAATATCGGCCGGTTTAGGTACCCAGTTAAACTTCCAAAGGCCGTTAAGTGATTTGTACCAGGGGGAGTTTTTGGCCTTGAGCTGCAGGGCCTGATTAAGATCCGGGAAAGGAATAAAGGTTGCATGAGGCAGTTCGGTGTTTATAGAAAAAACCTTAGGATTTTCCCAGTCGTTAACTATTTCCTGAGACTCAGCCAAAAGGAAATGACCAGCACTCAGCAAAATAAAAAGGAATAAACAGGCCATTATAATTTTTCCTGGATGAAACTGTGGCCTGAATATTGCTGACCTGGATTCTTTTTCCATCTCAAACTCCTTCTAATATTTTTTTGTCGCTAAGGGAACCAGTCATAGCTCCCGCCTCCTGGCTGGAAGATTTTTCCCGCAACTTTTTGATTTTAACATGTCTCAAAAATGAAATCTTCAATTAAAAATGAGTGGTGAACACTTTTAGTTTTATTTAATCTGTCTTCAACTGTTGTCCCGGGCCTCCTATCTCCAGTCACCTCTGGGGGTGAAGCCGGACAGGCAAAAATCACCTCATAAATCATTTTTTCCGGCGATGTATCTCTTTAAGTTGAGTCTTATACTGCCTAAAGTGCGAAGTCTTAATGCTAAATTTTCTGCCTTTGTTCTGGTCTTGCTAACCGCCTCGGTCATCTCTTCCTATTTTGTGACCATCCAGACCATCAACCTTCAGGTCAAAGACAGTATTATCAAGAGAGCTGAATCTTTGAGCCGGAGTATCGCCTCGGCTGCCGGCTATCATTTGATTCTTAAAGATCTGCTGGCTCTGGACAATATGGTCTATAAAATCAAAATGGTTAATCCTGATATAACTTCAATAGCGATTATTGGGATTAATGCAGAAATTATTGTCAACACTCAAGCTGAAAAAGCGGGGGAGCGGCTCGAAAATGAGACCTCAGGTCCCAGGATCGAATCTCTGCCTGAGGGCGCAGTCAGGTCTGGCCTTGATCAAAAGTCAAGTAAGACTCTGGTTATCGAAAGCCCGGTGCTTTTTCTGGATAAAAATCTGGGCCGGGTCCGGCTGGAGGTGGACTGGTCAGTTCTCCATCTGGCTCAGTCTAAAGCCAGGCGGCAGATTGTGCCTTTTTTTGCTTTGATCTTATTTTCAGGACAGGCCCTGAGTTTTATTTTTTCCAGGCAGATGACCAGACCGGTTAGAGAACTGGCCCGGGGAGTTGAGGCCATGAAACGCCAGGGGAAAAGCCAGCAATTGCGCGTCTATTCCTCAGATGAGCTGGGGCAGCTGACCATGAGTTTCAATGAAATGGCCAATCTGCTAACCCATCAGCAGGAAAAACTGGGAGCTTCAGCCCGGGAACTGGAAGAAGCCTATGTTTCGACGGTCAAGATTTTAGCCGCAGCTATTGAAGCCCGAGACCGTTATACCCTGGGTCATTCGACCCGGGTAGCCGAGCTGGCCGTGGCCCTGGCTAAAGAAGCCGGGTTGAAAAAAGAAGATGTGGATTTAGTCGAGATTGCCTGTCTTTTCCATGATGTCGGTAAAATCCGTCTTCCTGATTCAATTTTGCACAAGCGCGGCCGGCTGGAGGCTGAAGAGATAAAAGAAATGCAAAAACATCCAGAATATGGAGCCGAGATTTTGAGCAAAGCTCCCTGCCTTTATAAATATATTCCTGCTGTTCGTCATCATCATGAATGGTATAATGGCAACGGCTATCCTGACGGTTTGAGCCGTGAGCAAATTCCAGTAGCAGCGGCTATTATTTCATTGGCTGATGCTTTTGATGCTATGACCTCTGACCGTCCGTATCGAAAGGCTTTGAGTACAGAGGAAGCCAGGCTGGCCATTTTGAAGAATTCTGGCTGCCAATTTCAGCCAGAGCTGGCCAGGCTGATGATTAAAATTATTGAACAAAAAGAAATGGCCGAAAATCAAAACGAAAATCAGGGGGAGAAGCCAGGATGAGACAACAAAAATTTGTTCTGGCCGGCCTGCTGGCGGCTTTCCTCGGTTTGAGCTTATTTGGAGCCTGTTCAATTTTTAAACATAAAGAGGTAACTCCTGAGGCTAAACCGCCCGACAAGACTGCTGGGAAAGGAGTCATTCAGCCTGAGGATCAGCCCCTGGCTGAAGCCAATCAGGCTCTGGCTGCAGGCCATTATGCTCAAGCTCTTGATATCTATAAAACCTGGCTTGACCGGCAGCCAAACAATAAAAAAATTCAGGCAGCCTCGCGAGAATCTCTGGAGAAAATTAAGACCCAGGCTGATCAGGCCAGAATTCAGGGCCGCTATAACCTGGCGATAGATAGCTATAACCTTCTGCTCAAAAACTACGATTATTTTTCCAGGGCTCTGTCTGATTTATCGTTTAGCTCGGAGGAAGTCCGGCAAAATCTCAAAGAATCCCGTCTGGGAAATTATCTTAATCAAATCGGCCAGAGCCTGAAAGTCAAGAAATATGAGCAGGCTTCGAACCTCCTGCTCGAGGCTTTAAAAGAAAATTCCGGTGAAACCAGATTAAAAAAGCAGGCAGAAAGATTGCTGGCCGAGCTCAAGAGTGCGGGTGACAAATCACTGACTGACCGTGATTTTGCCCAGGCCGGCCGGTACTATGGATTGGCTAAAAAAATCTGGCCGAAGTTTAAAGCCTCTACTGGCGGTCTGACCTTTAAGCTGGAGGATCTCAATGCGGCCATCAGAATCTGCAGTCAGCAACTAACCAATCAGGGGATGATCGAATACAGGAAAGGAAATTTAAAAGGAGCTATCTCTGTCTGGGAAAGCCTGTTGGCCTTTGACCCGGATAATGACCAGATAAAAAAAGCTATCGAGACCGCCCGGGCCCAGCTGCAGCAAATCAAGAGTTAAACGATAAAGGGGCCAAAACCAGTCACTGATTAAGCCCAGAGTTTTTCTGGATATTTTCCTTCTTTAATCAACTGGCGGATACTGGCCTGAACCCAGGGCCGGTCGTCCTGATAGGTCACTCCAAACCATCTTCCTTCAGTCGTTAGAACTCTGACTCTGGCTTTTTTTTCTCTTGACACGGCCCCGACCACTTCCGGGATATAAAACTCGGCTCTGGCCAGATCCACTGCCGGGTCAGTCAGGAATGAGCGGAAGCGAGTCTGGAGCTCAGGGAAAATGCTGGGTGTTAGCCCGAAGATATTCATCGAAGCCAGGTCATCAGCCGAGAGCTGATGCCAGGTCTGACCATCTTCAGTATATTTGATGCCGTCTGGAAATTTCTGGACTTTTATCCTTTCTCTCAGGTCAAGAAGATAACCGTCAGGCGACAGCTGGCAGATGCCCCGGGCTACATGACCATGCTCGGAGAGGGTATTTCCCAGGCGGTAAGCGACCAGAGCATAGTTATAATATGAGGGTTCGTCTTTAACCTGTCTCAGGTAATCAGCGAGTTTTTTAATGGCTTCATAGCCATAGAAGTCATCGGCATTGAGGACCAGAAAATTACCGGAAATGACCGGCTGACAGAGCATCACAGCCTGACCTGTTCCCCAGGGCTTGGTTCTGCCTTCAGGAACTTTAAAGCCAGGCGGTAAGCCACTCTCTATTTCCTGGAAGACATAGGAGACTTCAAAATGTTTTTCAGCTTCAAAGCCAATCTTTTCTTTAAAAACCTGCTCTAAGTCGGGCCGGACGATAAAAACTACCCGTTCAATTCCAGCCCGCCAGGCGTCATAAAGGGAATAGTCTATGATTATTTCCCCGTTAGGGCCAACCGGATCAACCTGTTTCAGACCGCCGTAGCGGCTGCCAATGCCCGCGGCCATAATCACCATCGCCAGCTTGTTCATAATTTTACCTCTTAGCTAAGTTTATTAGCACAAAAGTGACTCGTAAGGAAAGGGCTATCTCGTTATCCTAAATAAAAGAGGCGCCAGTTCTCGGGCCAGGCAGGTGGCTTAAAAGCTCTGGACATTTATTGTATAATCTTAAAGAAAAGGTGATTCCATGATCAGATCAACTACTGTTATCTGTATCCGGCATAATAGTCAGGTGGTCATGGCTGGCGACGGCCAGGTGACCATGGGCCAGACAGTCCTCAAGGCCACTGCCCAGAAAGTCAGGCGGCTGTATAAGGGGCAGGTCCTGGCTGGTTTTGCCGGGGCAACTTCCGATGCTTTTGCCCTTTTTGCCCGGTTTGAAACCAAGCTCGAAGAATACCGGGGCAATCTGTCCAGAGCCGCCATTGAGCTGGCCAAGGACTGGCGCCTGGATAAATCCTTGCGCCAGCTGGATGCTCTACTCATCGTGGCTGATGCCAGTAATACTTTTCTTATCTCGGGGACAGGGGATGTGGTTGAACCGGATGATGGCATTATCGCAGTTGGCTCAGGTGGACCTTATGCCTTAGCCGCAGCCAGGGCTTTGACCAGGCATTCCAATTTGAGTGCTAAAGAAATTGCTCTTGAGGCTTTAAATATTGCCTCTGAGATCTGCATCTACACCAATAATAACTTTACAATCGAGGAACTCTGATGGCCATAGAACTTGAAGGCAAAGTAATCAAAGAAGGCAATCTGTTAGCTGGCGGGATGGAAAACGAGCTTACTCCTCAGGAAATCGTGGCTGAACTTAACAAATATATCATCGGGCAGAAAGCAGCCAAAAAAGCAGTCGCCATTGCTTTGAGGAACCGTTTTCGCCGCCGGAAGCTGCCGCCTGAACTGGCCGACGAAATTGCGCCAAAAAATATTTTGATGATCGGGCCGACCGGAGTCGGCAAGACTGAAATCTCTCGCCGCTTGGCCAGGCTGACCTCTTCTCCCTTCCTTAAAATTGAGGCCAGCCGTTTTACCGAAGTTGGCTATGTTGGCCGCGACGTGGAATCAATGATCAGGGATCTGGTCCGGATCGCCGTCGAACTTGTCAAGCAGGAGAAAATTAAGGAAATAGAAGCCAAGGCCCTGGCCAATGTCGAAGAAAAACTGCTTGACCTTCTTTTGCCTCATAACCGGCGGCGTGAGAATAATTCAACTCCCGAAGACCCGAAGGAATTTCAAAAAACCAGGGAAAGATTAAGACGCCAGTTGCAGGCGGGCCTGCTTGATGACCGGCTGGTAGAGATAGAAGTTAAGGAAGCACCCGGTCCACCCTTTGAATTTGTTTCGAGCAATGGCTTTGAAGAAATTGGCATCCAGATTCAGGAAATTATGCCCGGTATTTTTGGCGGAAAAACCAAGAGGCGAAAAGTAAAAGTCACAGAAGCCAGGGAAATTCTGCTCGAAGATGAAGAAAAGCGGCTGGTTGATATGGATCAGGTGGCCAGGCTGGCCATTGAAAAAGTTGAGCAGTCAGGCATCATCTTTCTGGATGAGCTGGATAAAGTTGCCGGCCGGGAATCGGGAGCCGGACCGGATGTCAGCCGGGAAGGGGTGCAGCGGGATCTGCTGCCTATTATTGAAGGGACGACAGTCAGCACCCGTTTTGGCTTAGTGCGAACCGACCATATTTTATTCATTGCGGCTGGAGCTTTTCATGTCTCCAAGCCCTCAGACCTTATCCCCGAGATTCAGGGGCGATTCCCGATCAGAGTTGAACTGACTCCTCTAACCAAAGAAGACTTTGTCCGCATCCTGACTGAGACTGAAAATGCCCTGATCAAGCAATACAAAGCTCTGTTAGCCACGGAAGGCATTGAAGTGGACTTTTCCCCTGAAGCCATTGAGGAAATTGCGGCTTTAGCTGAGAAAGTCAACGAAGAAGCGGAAAACATCGGGGCCAGGCGGCTTCATACTGTCATGGAAAAGGTCATGGAAGATATTTCTTTTGAAGCCCCCAATCTGACTGAGAAGAAAATTTTGATTACTAAAGAATATGTTCAGAAACAGTTGAGTGAAATTCTGGTCAACCAGGACCTCAGAAAATTCATTTTGTGATGAAAAAAATTGCCAGGCTGGTCTTAGGCGGTTTTTTGTTATTTTTAGCCTTGTCCTGTGGTCGGAAAGGACCACTGCAGGAACCGGTGCCCAGAGTTCCTCAAAAAGTTGAAAACTTTGAGGCCGTTCAGACCGGGGACAGGATCATTTTTTCCTGGCAGCCGCCAGAAAGATATCTGGATGGGCGTCAACTGAAAGTAGCAGCTAACGAAATTTATGGTCTGGAACTGGCTGCCTCACCCTCTTCAGAGCAGGAACTACTGGGACTTTTAAAAAAAGCCAGACCGGTCAAGCAATTGGGCCTTGGCCAGCTCTCTTCAGACAGAAATCAGGCGGTGCTTGACCTGATAGTGGATAAGGTTAAAGGCCGGACCTATCTTTTTGCCCTGAAAGTTAGAGGGGAAAAGGGTGGCTGGTCAGAATTTTCTAATCCAGTGGTCATAAAGATAGGATCCAGGCCCGGCGCTACGGCCCCAGCCGGATTAAGAACAGCTGAAAACCAGGCCGCTTTTTTCTGGCTTCGGCACCGGCTGGCTCAGCCGAGGGTTGAAAAGATTGGCCTCTATATTTATTCTATACTGGGAGTGGATAAGTTTGGCCGGTGGGAAGCCAGCAGCCAAATCCGGAAGGAGACGGGAAGAGCATGAAAATTTATCGCTTTCGGTATCGCAAAAAGATCATAACCGGGGTCCTCAAAGAAGATGTGTTGTTTCCAATCAAAGGCTCGGTTTTTAAAGATTTCAGGATAGAAGACAGTGCTATCCCGATTGGAGAAGTCAAATTGCTGCCGCCGGTCTCGCCGTCCAAAATCGTCTGCCTAGGCCGGAATTACCGTGAGCATGCAGAAGAACTGGGGAATACAGTTCCAGCTGAACCTTTAATTTTTCTTAAACCGCCCAGCGCCATCACCGGCCCTGAGCAGCCCATCATTTACCCCGAGATGTCAGACCGGGTAGATTATGAAGGTGAACTGGCAGTGGTCATCAAAAAGAAACTCAAAAACTTGAAAGAGGGGGAAGCCTGGGCTGATTATGTCCTTGGTTACTCCTGCTTTAATGATGTGACCGCCCGCGATTTACAATCGAAGGATGTCCAGTTTACCAGGGCCAAGTCTTTTGATACCTTTGCTCCTTTTGGCCCCTGCCTGGTTACTGATTTAAATCCGGAAGGACTGCACCTGAAGACTTTTTTAAATGGCAAACTGGTTCAAGCCGGGAATACCAGAAATATGATTTTTACTGTGCCCTTTCTTCTCCATTTTATCTCCCGGATTATGACTCTTGAGCCGGGAGATGTTATTGCCACTGGCACCCCGGCCGGGGTTGGGCCCATGCAGCCGGGAGACCGGGTAGAAGTTCAGATTGAGGGCATCGGAACGCTATCAAATTTCGTTAGAAAAATAGATACGAGGAGGTAGGATGAAACTGTTTCTGGATACAGCCAATTTAGCCGAGATTAAAGAGGTGGCCAGCTGGGGAATCCTGGATGGGGTAACCACCAATCCGACTCTTTGCTCTAAGGAGAAGATCCCTTTTGAACCGCTGATTAAGGACATCTGCCGGGTGGTGAATGGACCGGTCAGTGTCGAGTGTATTTCTGCCAAAGCCGAGGAGATTGTGCCTGAAGCCTTAAAGCTCAGCCAGCTGGCGTCCAATATTGCCGTCAAAATTCCGATTACTCTCGACGGTCTTAAAGCCACGAAGATTCTGGCGGCCAGCGGGGTTAAAGTCAATATGACCCTGGTCTTTTCGCCTTCTCAGGCGCTGCTGGCAGCCAAAGCCGGCGCTGCTTTTGTCAGTCCGTTCATTGGCCGGCTCGACGATATTTCTCATCATGGAATGGAACTGGTTGAGGAAATTTTAACTATTTATGAGAATTATCAGTTTGAAACCGAAGTCATTGTGGCCAGCATCAGGCATCCCGGCCATGTAGTTGAAGCGGCCCTGCTGGGCGCCCATATCGCTACCGTGCCTTATGCCGTGATTGACAGGCTGGTTAAACACCCGCTGACCGACAGTGGCATTGAAAAATTTCTTAACGATTGGAAGAAAGTTTCCCTGAAATAAAGGTTAGCCGGATTATTCAGTTTAACGGATGTTTTAATGAGCAAATGGAAAAAAAGAAAGGGTTTGGTGGCCGTCATCCTGGTGGCCGTTTTTCTTTATTTAGCCCTTTCTTTAGCCAGAAGCTTTTTTCTCAAGCAGGTCGGCAATCGCCTGCAAAAATCTTTTGAAATTGGCCAGATTGAACTGACCTACCTGCCGCCGGCTCTGACCATCAGGAACCTGCGCTCTAAGGGTTCCAATCCGGCGATATCCTTAGACAGCCTGCGAGTTTCCATTTCCATTCTGTCCCTTTTTAGCAAAGAAAAGAGGGTAGGTGCAGAGATTGAGCATCCGGTGGTGAGTTATAACGAAAAGGCCAGGCCAGTTCAGGCTAAGAGCAGCTCGGCCGGAGGTCCAAACTGGCCGCTGGATCTGCCGCTTCTCATTGAAAGCGGCTATATTCATAATGGCCAGTTCTCTTTAAGTCTTAAGCAGGGCGATTTTGTTTTTAAGGGTGTCTCGGCCTTTTTCCGGTTAGAAACCGGCCGCCTGAATCTTATGCTCCGCTCGAATGAGATGTCGCTGAGGCCTCTGGCGGCCAAAATGCCGGTTAGCGGGCAACTGGAAACCGTGATCAATACCAGGGGTAGAATAATTAATATCAACCGGTTCCTTTTCCAGGGTGAAGATTCAGCCTTGAGAGTCGAAGGACAGATTAACAGTTTTCAGACTACGAAGGTAAATCTAAAAGCTCTGTTTAATCTCGACACAGCTTTCATCATGAGCGTTTTTAATCTCCCTTTCCAATGGGCAGGAAAGGCCACCGGCCAGGCCAGGATTAGCAATGAGACCGGCCGCTTAGTGGTAGATGTGGATTATAAAGCGCCTGACTTAAGCCTTAACCAGGTTAACCTGGGATTGGTTGAGGGGCAGGTAAAAGTTGAGGGAGGTAAGGGCGGAGAGGTCCTGGCCGAAATAAAAAACAGCAACCGGCCGGTAGAGAAAGCCCTGATCAGGTTTAATTCGAAAGGAGTCTTCGGTGAGTTTACCGGTTTCCATCTTGATCCGATCATGAAATATGCTTCAGTTCCCTGGCCGGTAACTTCTCCGGTCTGGGGAAATTTTGCTTTAAACCACGGTCAGCTGACAGCTTCAGCTGAGTTTCGCGACCGGGTTGAAAAGAGGCCGGCAGACAGTGGCCGGTCGTTCAACGGACTAGTTAATGTCTCTCTCAATATTCCGAAGCTGGACCTCAAGCTCGACAGCCGGGATTTAACTTCTTCTTTTGGCCGGTTAAATCTCAAAGGACAGATAGTCATCGGGAAGAACCTCGATTTATCTATCGGGGGACAATTTACCGATATCAAAGAAGCCAGGGAGTTTGCCGAGATTATTCTCAATGAAAAGTTTGGTTTTCCAGAAATCAAAGGTTCAGGCCGCTCGACGATTGTGATCACTGGGGATTATTATCACCCGGACCTCGACCTGAATTTTTCCTGTTCGCCGGCTAGCTTTGAAAGATTTGACGTCACTACTGCCCGGGGTGAAGTCGAAGTCAAGGGCGGTCTGACCAGTGGTAAGGTTTATGTCATCGATAAGACTTTTCAGGGTGAAATAAATCTCAGATCCGACCAGACTGGAACCGAAGCCAGAATCGTGGCGGAAAGAGCTGTCCTGGAAAATATTTTTCCCCTGTTGGAGGTCAGCTTTCCACTCAAGGGATCAACTTCGGGGAATTTCATTTACCGGACTGAGGGGCCGGCTGTTTCTTTCGAGGGCGAGTTTTCCTCACCGGAGCTTTATTTGCTTTCGACCAGAATTGAAAAGGTCAGCGGCCAGCTTCTCTGGAAAGATAATACTATTAACTTTCCCCGGATTACTTTCAACCTGAATAAAGGGACTGTTTCAGGAAAACTGGCCCTGGGGCTCACAGATAACAGCTATGATTTTGATCTCAAAGCTGCCGGGGTAGAGCTGAGCCCGTTTTCAGCTTCCTTTGCCGGGAGGATGGAAGCTGTTCTTAAAGGTCAGGGTATCTTTGGCCAGGACCGGCCCCATGGTGATTTTACGATTGAACAGGCGACCGTTTATTTTATCAAAGCTTCTTCAGTTAAGGGAGATTTTAATCTTAACTTCCTTAATAATAATCTCAATCTGGAGATAAAAGGCCAGTTGTTACCTGGAAATAACAATTATGAGCTTAAACTTGATATCCCTTTTGACCGGGATTTTATCCGGGGTGAAGTCAGAGGCGAACTGAGCCGGTTTGATTTCCTTCTCCCCTGGAAAGGGGCGATTGGTTCGATCAGTTTCCTGCTGAGCTTTGAGGGCCCGGTGGCTTCGCCTGAGCTGAGCGGGGCAGTTGAGGTCAAGGGAAGTGTCCTGCCTATTCCGGGCTTTGCTCATGCTTTAAATGACTTTTCCGGCCTGGCTTTTATCAAGAACAGCCAGATCTCGATCAGATCCTTTGAGGCTATTCTGGGCGGAGGACCGATCAAGGCTTCTGGTGAGCTGAGCTTTGGAGAGAATGGGGTAGAGGAAGCTGATATCCAGCTTGAAGGACGGGAGATGAGACTCTCGGTCTTCGAAAAGACCAGAGTCGTCGCTGACGGGACTATCAGATTTTTAAGGCAGGGCGGCAAAAATATTCTCGAAGGAGAGCTGTCCTTCCAGGAAGTCTGGTGGGGCAGGGAATTAACAGAAAAACTGGCCTTTTCAACTCCGGCTTATAGCAGCGGGAACGAAAACCGGAAATCACCACTGGGCGACTTAAATCTGAATCTCAGGCTCAGGGCCAATGATAATGTCTGGATGGAGAATTCACTCGGCCGGATTCGGGCCAGGCTTGATCTGACCATCTCCGGTCCGGCGGCTAATCCAGTTATTACCGGTGAAATTGATGCTTTTTCCGGCACAGTTTATTTCCAGGACAGGGATTTCAAAGTGGTCAGGGGCCGGTTGAGCTTTTTTAATCCCCTGGTGATTGATCCCTATATTGATTTCCAGGGCGAAACTTATGTTAAAGATTACCATGTGGTCTTCAATCTGACCGGGCTGGTCAGCAATCTCCGGCCGGAATTTTCTTCCTCACCGCCTTTACCCCAGGAGGAGATTCTGTCTCTCCTGGCTCTGGGTGAATCCTATCAGAGGAGATACTCGGTGGATGCTACCCAGATGAGCACCGCTTCTTTGATTTCTTCTCAGCTGGCCAGGGGGCCAGAAAATTTACTCAGCCTGGATAGCCTGCGCCTGGATCCCTTCATCATGGGTTCGACTTCGGAAATAACCGCCAGGCTGACGGTCGGCAAAAGACTATCCAGAAATTTTTCGATCGTTTATTCAACTAACTTAGCCACTCAGAGGGAGGAGATTATCAGAGTGGAATGGGATTTAGGCCGGGATCTGTCCCTGGTTGCCATCCGGGATGAAGTCGGCCGCATCAGCCTTGATCTTAAGATAAGGAAAAGGTTCTGATGACCAGGATAAACTGGGCTGGCTGGCTGCTTTTCCTTTTTAGCCTGGCCTTTTGCCTGCCGGCCGTAGTTAACGGTCAACAAATAGCCAGCCAGGTTAATGTCCTGGTTGATGGCCTGCCAGCCGATGAAACAGTGGCCAATCTGGTCGGCCTGAAACCAGGTGACTCAATCTCTGATTATCAGCTGGACCAGATTTTAAAGAGGCTGATGAGGACCGGGCTTTATGCCAGTGCTGACATCTATAAAAGCCTGGATTCACAGCCCGTCATAACTATTAATCTGAAGCGAAATATTTTAATTAAAGGCCTGAAAATTTCTGCTCCGGCTGGCCCGGCCAAGTTAATAAAAAGCCAGCTTGGTTATTTAAGAAATGGTAACAGCCTTGATCCGGCGGTTAAGACCAGAGCGATTAATGACATAAAAAACCTTCTCCGGGAAGAAGGCTGGTTTTTTTCCGGGGTTGAGTTTGAAATAAAAAACTTAGAAAACTCCAATCTGGCCGAAATAGAAATAAGTCTGACTGACCCGAAAAGGTTGACCATTGGCCAGATAAGATTTGAAGGCAAAAACATTTTGCCCGAAGGCCAGCTTGAGCACCTTCTCGAGATTAAATCCGGTGACTTCTATCTGCCGAAGAAATTATCCAGAGCCTTAGACAACGTTAAGAAAGCTTATAACGAGCTCGGTTACCACTGGGCCGAAATCAAGCTATCGACGGAATCTTTTGATCCGGCCCGGGGCACGGTTGATCTGAGGATCTTTATTGATCCGGCGGTGAGAATTCATCTGGAGATAACCGGAGCCAATCTTCCCCTTAAGCTGGTTCAGCCCGTCTGGGAACAGAGAGTCTTTGAAGAATGGGCGCTATCTGAAGGCGAAGCAGTTTTGCTTAAACACCTGAGAAAAAAAGGATATATTTTTGCGACGGTCAGGTCAAAAATTGAGAAAAAAGAAAATGATTTCTATGTCACCTATCGGGTCTTTCAGGGAACAAAATTTAAGATTGATGAGATCCAGTTCAAAGGTAACACCGCTTTTGATGAAAAAAGCTTAAAGAAAGCCCTTGGCCTGGGTGAAAAAGTCTTATTTTTCCCTTACCTTGACGGCCAGGAAATATACGAATTGCCCGAAAAGGTAAACCTGTTTTATGAGCGGCAGGGATTTCCCCAGGCTAAAGCTAACCTGAATTTTATCCGCCAGGATAATTCAGTCAGGCCAATTGTTTTTATCGAGGAAGGCCCAAGGCGGATAATAAAAAGCCTGGAGATTCAAGGAAATAACTCGGTTGATAGCCAGGAAATAATGAAGGAGATCAAAGTCAGGCCTGGTCAGCCTTATTATCAGCCCGATTTGCAGCAAGACTTGGAAAAAATTAACCTGCTTTATCTCAATAAAGGTTTCCGGGGGACGGAAATCAATCTGGACTCTATACCGGATAAAGATAATAACTTTGATCTGGTTATAAAAATAGCTGAAGGCCGGAGAATGAAGGTGGCTAATATCTTCATCAGTGGCCACCAGCAAACGCGCCGCAGCCTGATTCTTAAGGAAGTCAGGCTTAAACCGGGAGACTGGGCTGGCTATGACCGGTTGCTCGAGGCCAAAAGAAGACTGGACAGCCTGGGCATCTTTTCTGAAGTTAAAGTTGAAGAGCAAATGGCTGGCCCGGAGACAGTCAACGTGTCTGTTCAGGTCCGGGAAGGGGAACAGAATTATGGCAGCCTGGGGCTTGGGCTGGAAACCAGGGAAGAAGTTAGGACCATTGCTCTCTGGCAAAATGGCCTGAGGCCAAGAATAACAGCTGAATACATTGGGTCAAACTTTTTCAGGAATGCTTCCCAGTTCAGCCTGGTTGGCCAGTTGAGTCTGATTGATAAAAGGCTGGTTGCTACCTATCAGCAGCCTTATATTTTCGGGATAAAGATGAGGACTCTACTGAGCGGCTACCTGGAAAGGGAAGAGAGGACGAGTTTTGGCTATGCCCGTCAGGGCTTCAGCCTGTCCACCCTGAGAAGCCTGCCCGCCAGCTTTTCTTTAGCTTTAGCTGGAGGCGCACTTAAGACCTGGTTAACCCATCTGGAGATATCCGAGTCGCAGGTCGAAAAGGAGAGACGGCCTTATTCTATCGCTTATGGCTCGATGACCTTTGTCAGGGATACCAGAAATGATACTTTTAATCCGGAAAGAGGCGCTTTTTTCAGTCTGGCTCTGGAACGAGCTTATCCGCTCTTCAGTACTGAATCTGATTTTTTCAAGCTGTTTGCTAAATTCCAGTATTTTTATCCTCTGGTAGCCAGTATAAATTTTTATACGACGGTTAGGTTTGGACTGGCTTCAGGCCTGGTCCCTATTCCCGAAAGATTTTTTGCTGGCGGCAGCAACTCCTTCCGCGGAGTATCTTTTGAAATGCTCGGGCCAACGGAACCGGAATCAGGCCTGCCGCTTGGCGGGAAATCTATTTTTCTGTTCAATATGGAAGCCAGATTCAGGCTGGTTAAAAAGGTTCCAGGCCTGTATGGAGCAGTTTTTTATGATATGGGCAATGTCTTTCCTGAAATGAAAGATTTTAATTTCCTGGAGCTGAAGCAGTCAGTGGGCCTCGGTCTCCGCTTCAAAACGCCTCTTGGACCAATCAGGTTTGATATGGGCTGGAATTTAAATGCGACCGAGAAAAAATGGAAACCACTTTTCTTTTTGACCATAGGCAATATGTTCTAAGTTTGGCTTAAAATGAATAAAAAAATTTCAGGGCAGCTAAAGAGAACAGGTCAGAGATCGCTAATCTGGCTGGTCCTGGTCTTATTGTTTTGCCAGCCAAGCGAGGCCCAGGTACTGGTTAATTGTCTGGTAGCGGTGGTCGATGATGTTCCAATATCCCTTTATGATTTAAAGATTGTTATCCTCTTCGGGCTGGAACCTGAGCTGGCCCAGACTGAATTACCCTTAAAAAAAGAAGACCTGCTTAACATCTATATTGATGAGCTTCTGGTCCTCAATTTAGCCAGAGGACAGATCAATATCAGTCAGGAAGAAATTGACCAGGAAATAGGGCAGACCAGAGCCAGGCTGGGTAGCCAGTTATTTGAAGCGAAATGTCAGAGTCTGGGGATAGAAGCTGATCATCTTATTCCCTATATCGAAAATAAACTTCTTTTTGAAAGAATAGTTAATGCCAGACTCAGCCAGAAAGTCCCTATTTCGCTCCAGGAACTGGAGGATTATTATAACCATACCTATGTCCCGGAGATCAGGGCCAAAGATCAGCCTGTGCCGGAGATGGTTAACGTTTTAACTGAAATTGAAGATAAATTGCAGGCCATAAAAGCCAGAGAACAGCTATCCCAATGGCTGCAAGAACTAAGGCAAAAAGCCAGGATTATTATCAATCACGATTGTCTGGAAAAAGTCTAACTTAAGGAGGAGAAGTGAAGACCAGCTTATTTCTATTCCCCGGTCAGGGCTCGCAAACTGTGGGTATGGGAAAGGATTTTTATGAAAAAAGTGAGGAAGCTAAAGAAATCTTCAGACAGGCGGATGACCTCCTTGGCTTTAGCCTGTCAAAGCTCTGTTTTGATGGACCGGAAGAAGAATTAAAATTGACTTCTAATACCCAGCCGGCCCTGCTGACTGTTAGTTACCTGGCCTACCGGCTCCTCGGCCGGCAACCAGCTCTGGCCGCTGGCCATAGCTTGGGCGAATATTCTGCCCTGGTAGCGGCCGGCAGCCTGAGCTTTGAACAGGCCCTGAAACTGGTAGCTAACCGTGGCAAATATATGATGGAAGCTGTTCCGCCCGGGCTGGGAACGATGGCGGCTATTATGGGGCTGGACTACGGGAAGATCGAAGAGGTGCTTAAAGAAGTAAGCAGCGGCCTGGTCCAGGTAGCTAACTGGAATTCAGATGAGCAAATTGTTATTGCCGGCGAGAAACGAGCTGTCGAAGAAGCAATGGAAAAGCTCCGGGCACCGCGGGCTGTTTTGCTTCAGGTCAGCGGTCCTTTTCATACTAAGCTGATGAGTCCGGCAGCTGAAAAGCTTAAAGCCGACTTAGACCTGATCACCATTAAAGATCCGGCCTTTCCGGTTATCTCTAATTATACGGGTAAAATAATGACCACGGCGGCTGAAGTCAAAGAGTCTCTGACTAAACAGATTGTTAATCCAGTTCTCTGGTACCCGTCGATGATGACAGCCGGTCAGCAAGGAATAGAAGTGGCTGTCGAATTTGGCCCGGGAAGGGTTCTAACCGGTTTGCTAAAAAGAATTTCCCGCCGCTGGCCCAAACCTCCAGCTCTGTATAATATTGACGATCTGGCTTCTCTTGAAAAAGTCAGACAGGCTGAATCAGGAGGATGAATTCTCGGAAAGAACCCGGGAACCAAAACGGGCAAAGTATTCAATGGCTGAAAAAAGAGCCAGAGCGACGATCAGCCACAGGCCGGCTGTCTGGGCGAGTTTGAAGACTATCCCCAGATGATCCGGGCCAAGAATCAGAATAGAAATGGTAATGGTTTCTAAAGTCATTTTTAGCTTGCCCAGGCCTGAAGCTGGAATATTAAAACCGCGGGAAGCAGCTATGGCCCGGAAGCCAGTCACGGCGATTTCCCGGCCAATAATGATAATGGCCATCCAGGAAGCTACCAGATGACTTTCCACCAGACAGATCAAAGCCGAGGCAATCAGCAATTTGTCAGCCATCGGATCAAGGAGAGAACCCAGGACAGTTGTCATTTTCTTTCTTCTGGCCCAGAAACCGTCAAGCATGTCAGTCAGGCAAGCAAAGATGAAGACAGCAAAAGCAACTATTTCCTGCCCGGGAAAGGGTGTTAACATGATGACCACCAGGACAGGTATAGCCACGATCCTGGTAATGGTCAACAGCATGGGTATATTCATTTATCCGAGTCCTGGGTTAGGATTGATTTTTAATACTAAAACTTCAGGGCGCAAATGTCAATTGAAATTTCGGCCAGTCAGGGGCAATCCAGTTGAAAAACAAAGCTGCTAATAATATAGTTTATAAGACACAAAGCGGACCTGAGATGCTCAAAAAAGACGATAATCTGACTCCAATGATGGAGCAGTATCAGAGGATTAAAGCCCAGCACCGGGATTGCCTGCTCTTTTTCCGCCTGGGCGATTTTTATGAGATGTTTTATGAGGATGCTTATACCGGTTCTCAGGTTCTTGGCATTGCTCTCACCTCCAGGCAAAAAATCCCGATGTGTGGTGTTCCTTATCAGGCGGTAAATTCTTATTTAGCCCGGCTTCTCAAGGCGGGCTACCGGGTAGCTATCTGCGAGCAGATGGAAGATCCCCGCCTGGCCAGGGGTGTAGTCAAACGGGAAGTCCTCAAAGTGCTGACCCCGGGCACAGCGGTTGAAATTGAAACAGATGAACCGGCGGAGAATTGTGGCCTGACCAGCCTGATTCTGGAAGACGGAGGCTGGGGTCTGGCTTATACCGATTTATTGACCGGTAAGATCAGCACGCTGGAGGGCCAGCGGTCAGACCGGAAATTAATCCTGGATGAAATCTTCCGTTTTTCTCCCAGGGAGATCATTTACCCCGAGACAGATGAAGCTGACCTCAAAGAAATACTGGCTGGTAGCGATTTCTTGAATCTCACTCTGAGCCCGGTTGAAGACTGGTCATTTGATTATTCACTGGCCAGGGCTGGCTTGCTCGAGCACTATCAAGTAGCTTCAATCGAAGGCTTTGGGCTGGGAGATAGACCTCTGGCAATCAGAGCAGCCGGCGGCCTCCTGTCCTACCTGAAAAAGAATAGACACGAGTCCTTAGGCTTTATTAAGCGCCTGACTTTTGTTCAGTCGAGTCAGACTATGGTTCTGGATACGGTAGCGGTCAGGAATCTGGAGCTGTTTAAAAACCTGCGAACCGGCCAGGTGAGTGAATCACTCCTGGGAGTTATTGACTATACTCTGACTGCCCCCGGGGCCAGATTGTTAAAAAACTGGCTGTTGCATCCATTGCTTGACCTGGAAGAAATATCCAGCCGGCAGGAGGCGGTGGAGGAAGCTGTCCAGAAACCAATCAACCGGCAGGAAATAAGAAATCAGCTAAAAAAAATACCCGACATCGAGCGGTTGAGCACCAAGATCTCACTGGGAGCAGCCAATGCCCGGGACCTGGTCGCGCTGAAAAAATCTTTGTGGCCACTGCCTGAAATTGAAACCGGGCTGAAGGGCTTTTCTGCCCCTTATTTCCTTGAACTACAAACCAGCTGGGATGCAGCCGGAGACCTGGCTGCCCTTTTAGACCAGGCTATCCTGGATGAGCCAGCTTATCTCCTTCAGGAGGGCGGGCTGATCAAAGACGGCTATGACCGGGAGCTTGATGAGCTGAGAGCGATCAGTCATTCCGGCAAGAGTTTTATCGCTCAGATAGAAAAAAGGGAAAGGGACAGGACCGGCATTTCCTCGCTTAAAGTCCGTTATAATAAAGTCTTTGGCTATTATATTGAGGTAACAAAGGCCAACCTGCGGGCTGTCCCGGAAGATTATATCCGGAAGCAAACCCTGGTTAACAGCGAAAGATTTATCACCCCCGAGCTAAAAGAGTATGAAGAGCGGGTCCTCCGGGCTGAAGCCAGAATCAATGAATTAGAATATGAGCTGTTTCTGAAAGTAAGAGAGGAAATTGGCCGCGAGGTGACCAGGCTGCAGCAAATCGGGCAGAATTTAGCCAGCTTAGATGTGATTTTAAGCCTGGGCGAACTGGCTCACCAGAGAAATTACCAGCGGCCGGAGGTGGACAGCAGCCAGGTCATTTCCATCACGGCTGGCCGCCATGCGGTCATTGAAGTAGTTCAAAAAGAGCCTTTTATTCCCAATGATACTCATCTTGACGGCGATGACCACCAGATTCTAATCATTACCGGCCCCAATATGGGTGGGAAGTCTACTTACCTGAGGCAAGTAGCTCTGATCTGTATCCTGGCTCAAATAGGCTCTTTTGTACCAGCTGAGGCGGCCAGAATCGGGGTGGTGGATAGAATTTTTACCAGGGTGGGGGCCACCGATTATCTGACTGCGGGGCAATCCACTTTCATGGTGGAAATGGTCGAGACAGCCAATATCTTAAACAGTGCCACCGGGCGGAGCCTGCTTCTTCTGGATGAAGTTGGCCGGGGAACGAGCACTTTTGATGGCTTAAGCCTGGCCTGGGCCATAGCTGAATATCTTCACCAGCTGGAGACGGTCAGGCCAAAGACCTTATTTGCCACTCATTACCATGAATTAACTGAGTTAGCTTCAACTTTTCCCCGGATAAAGAACTATCATGTGGCGGTAAAAGAATCTCAAGACACTGTTATTTTTCTCAGGAAAATAAGCCCCGGACCATCTGACCGCAGTTACGGTCTTCAGGTAGCCAAGCTGGCCGGTCTCCCCCCGGAAGTTATCAGACGGGCGAGAGAAATTCTCTTTAACCTGGAAAAATTAGAAATTGATGAGCAGGGAAAGCCGCGGCTGGCTTATCATCAGGTCAATAATTATCAGCCGGCTCAATTGTGGCTTTTCGACCAGGACAGAGAGATAGCCCGTCTGAAAGAAATAAAGGAAAAATTGCTGCAACTTGAGCCTGACCGGCTAACACCCCTTCAGGCCCTGGAGCTTTTAGCTGGCTTGAAGGAGGAACTTATGACTTCCAGTTCGTCCTATAAATCATCAGATTCATCATCAAAATCAAGGTCTTCATCTTCTAAATCTTCATCGTAATCTTCATCCTCAACTACCGCTACATCCAGACCTTCTCTTCTTTTTTCCAGGGCCTCAGCCATTTCATCCTCATCGGCATAACGGCGCAAATAATTGCTTCCAGCCAGACTGTAACCGAGTTCAAGATAATCTTCCTCCAGAACACAGAAAACATACATTTCCTGGTCCGAATGGAGATTACCAAAGATTTCGACCAGATCGGCGGCCTTTTTAAGAGCATCAAGCGTTGCCCAGCTGGATATTTCTATTTCTTCCATGTCAAACTCCCTCACCAGAAAATATTTATTTTTTTTATCTTGTCAAGAGGGTAAATAAAAATTTCAGGTGCCTTCCTCAATCCGAGCAGCTGACTGGCCGGGGGGTATTTACCGGACGGAAAAATCGCGGTAAAATTAAATATAACTTCAACGAATTCGGTCAGGGCTTTAAAAAAAGATGATTTTTTAAGCGCGGGCAATTAGCTGATCTGATTTTAATAAGAGAGGAGGTTAAAGATGAGATGGGATAAATTAACCGTGATGCTCCAGGAAGCTTTCCAGCTGGCTCAATCAAAGGCTCAGGAACTCGGTCAGCAAGAATTAAGACCCGAGCATCTGTTGTGGAGTTTTTTAAACCAGGAAGGGAATATTATTAATAGCCTGCTGACCAAACTCGAAGTCAGTCCCCGCGAGCTGCAGAATGAACTAAACCAGATGCTAAACCGCCTGCCCCGGATTCAAGGAACAGGAGAAATCTATCTGTCCGGCGAATTGAATGAAGTCATGAATGAAGGCTGGAGCCAGGCTGAAAAGTTAAAGGATGAATATCTTTCCACCGAGCACATTTTCCTGGCCATGGTCAGGTCAAAAAACACGTCCATCGGCCGGTTTCTCCAGAAATATAAAATAAGTGAAGAAGCGGTTCTCAAGGCTTTGATGGATATCAGAGGAAGCCAGCGAATTACCGATGCTGAACCCGAGTCCAAGTACCAGGCTTTGGAAAAATATGCCCGGGATCTGACAGCTTTAGCCAGACAGGGCAAGCTCGATCCGGTTATCGGCCGGGAAGAAGAAATCAGGCGGGTAGTTCAGGTTCTTTCCAGGCGGACAAAAAATAACCCGGTGCTAATTGGAGAGGCGGGGGTCGGCAAAACAGCTATCATCGAGGGTCTGGCTCAAAGAATTGCCAATGGAGATGTTCCCCAATCACTCAAGGAAAAGCAGCTGATGGCTCTGGATATGGGTGCCTTAGTAGCCGGAACAAAATACCGGGGAGAATTTGAAGACAGGTTAAAAGCCCTGCTCAAAGAGATAAAAGAGTCTGGCCAGATCATCCTGTTCATTGATGAGTTGCATACGATTGTCGGAGCCGGGGCGGCCGAAGGGACGGTGGACGCCTCCAATATGCTTAAACCAGCTCTGGCCCGGGGTGAACTGAGGTGCATTGGAGCCACGACTCTTAATGAATATAAAAAATACATAGAAAAAGACCCGGCTTTGGAAAGACGTTTTCAGCCGGTCTATGTCGGTGAGCCATCGGTTGAAGAAACCATTTCAATTCTGCGGGGTCTTAAGGAAAAATATGAAGTTCACCACGGCGTGAAAATTAAGGATTCAGCCCTGGTGGCGGCGGCTGTCCTGTCGAATCGTTATATCACCAGCCGTTTTTTGCCAGACAAGGCTATTGATCTCATTGATGAAGCGGCAGCCAGAATCAGGGTTCAGCTGGACAGCTTGCCAGAAGATATTGATGAACTGGAAAGAAGGATTACCCAGCTCCAGATTGAGCGGCAGGCTTTAAAAAAGGAAAAAGATGAGGCTTCCGTCGACAGGCTGGAGAAAATTGAAAAAGAACTGGCCGAACTGACCGAAAAAAGAGATAGTCTGAAAGCCAAATGGCAACAGGAAAAAGACCTGATTGAGCAGATTAACCGGCTGAAGGAACAACGGGACGCACTCCGGGTAGAAGAGCAAAATGCCGAACGGCGCGGAGATCTGGAAAAAGTGGCTGAGATTCGCTATGGCCGCTTAATAGCTTTGAACAAACAAATTGACCAGCTCTCAGAGCAGCTGGCCGAACTGCAGAAAAAGGGCAAGATGCTGAAGGAAGAGGTAGATGGAGAGGATGTGGCTCAGGTGGTCAGTCGCTGGACGGGCATTCCTGTTTCGAAGATGCTGGAAGGTGAGGTCGATAGACTGCTCAAGATGGAAGAAATTCTGGCCAGACGGGTCATCGGCCAGGAACAGGCTATTAGGGCAGTGGCTGATACTATCAGGCGAGCACGAGCCGGGTTGCAGGAGCCAACCAGACCAATTGGTTCTTTTCTCTTCCTGGGTCCGACCGGGGTTGGCAAGACCGAGCTGGCCCGGGCTCTGGCTGAGTTTTTATTTAATGACGAAAAGGCCCTGGTCCGCCTTGATATGTCAGAATATATGGAAAAGCACACCGTGGCCAGATTGATTGGCGCGCCGCCTGGCTACGTCGGTTACGAGGAAGGTGGGCAGCTGACTGAAGCAGTCAAGCGGCGGCCTTATTCCCTGATTTTGCTGGATGAGGTGGAAAAAGCTCATCCTGATGTTTTCAATATCCTGCTCCAGATTCTGGACGATGGCCGCTTGACTGATGGCCAGGGAACCACAGTTGATTTCAGGAACACCCTGATTATCATGACCTCAAATCTTGGCAGCCAGATCATCAAGGACTTAAGCCAGAACTATGGGGCTATGGAAAAAGAAGTCAGGAAGATCCTCGAAGATCATTTCAAACCCGAATTTCTAAACCGGATTGATGAAGTTATCATCTTCAAGCCCTTATCAAAAGAAACGATTTTGAAGATAGTTGACCTCCAGATTAATCTCCTGGGCCAGCGCCTGGCTGATAAAAAGATTGAGCTGGTCGTTAAAAACAAAGCCAGAGAACTTCTGGCTGAACGGGGTTATGATCCCGTTTATGGAGCCAGGCCGTTAAAAAGAGTCATTCAGCGTGATATCCAAAATCCACTGGCCATGAAGATTCTGGCCGGTGAGTTTAGAGAAGGGGAGACGGTTTTGATTGAGGTCAGTCAGGACGGAGAAATTGTTTTTAAGAAGAAGTAAACAAGAAAAAAAAGTAAATAAGAAAGGAGCCTGTCATGTCTAACCCCTGGAGAAAAAAGACCATCAGTTTGGTCCTCGGTTTATTTCTATTGGCAGGGATGATTAGAGCCAACGGCCTTAACTTAAATGGCCTGGGCAGTAAAGCCAGTTCGATGGGCGGGGCCTTCATCGGTCTGGCTGACGATTTTAGCCTGGTTTACTGGAACCCGGCCGGCGCTGGATTTTTGACCAGGCCGCTATTCGGTGCGCTGGCGACGGATATTATGCCCACCAATCACTACCGGGCTACTCTGGGTCCGGACACATCCATCGAAGCCAAGACTAAGTTTTCGCATTACCTTGGTTTCCTTCTGGCCTATTATCAGCCGGTTTCAGACCATCTTGTCCTCGGACTCGGCTTTTATACACCCTCTGAAACCGGAACTACCTGGAAGGGTGATGATTTTAAGTCATTAACTGGCGACGTGGCCTATGATTGGAAAAGCAAAATCGGGATGATGACTCTGTCCCCGCTGGTAGCCTGGAAAATCAGTGACCGGCTAAGCCTGGGAGCAACTTTTAATCTGAATTACGGAGAGATGAAATGGAGCCAGTGGCCTGGTCAGCTGGAAATATCCCCCGGGACTTATGCTGATCCCGGTCAGTATGAAGAGGGGCTTCATGGCTTTGGCTGGGGACTGACTGTCGGCTTACTGGCTAAACCAGCTGACTGGTTGAATATTGGACTGACCGTTAAGACTCCGACTACCATTAAGTTCCGGAGCAAAATTAATATGTACAGTTTAAGTGTTATTGGCTATCCAACCCGCTCCGAAGTTAGAAGGGAAGTTAAGTGGCCCTGGTTTATTGGCGGTGGCATATCAGTCAAGCCAGTAGAAAAGCTGACTTTAAATGCTGATGCCGGGTGGAGTGACTGGTCACAGCTAAAAAGCCTGACCACCATCTATCTTGATCCGACCTGGGCTGACCTGATGGAGGTCAATGGGGTCGCGATCAGACCGCTTGACTGGAAGGATACCTGGCAACTGCGGTTCGGGGCTGAATACCGTTTAAGCCAGCATTTTGCCTTGAGAGCCGGCTATTATCATGATCCTGCCCCTGGTCCTGATCAGACCATGCATGTTCTGTTGCCAACTTTCGATTTTAACGGAATAACTGCGGGTTTCGGCTATGACTGGAATGGTTTATCCATCAACTGGGGATTTGAATACCTGAAAGGAAAAAATCGCCAGGTAACCAGCGAAGAGATAGGAACAACAGCGGTTCCTTTCCTGGTCATGCCCGGGACTTATGAAATGTACCAGGTTATTCCTACCATCTCAGTTTCTTATAGATTCTAAAACGGCCAGTCGCGGGTAAAAACGAAGAGGCTGGAAAAACAGAGAAAAGGAAAATGGCCAGGGACGGAATTGAACCGCCGACGCAGGGATTTTCAGTCCCTCGCTCTACCGCCTGAGCTACCTGGCCGTTTATTTTGAGCGGTTGAAAAATCGCTTAATTAGTATATAAATCGCGGTGATTAATGTCAACAGCCCGCTAACATTTTCTGTCAGAGCCGGGAGGTAAGAAGTGGCCAGAGCCAGTTTTTTTGCGCCTTGATCCGGGCCTCAAATTGAAATCAAATCTGTCCTGTGTTATCCTTTTTTCGGAGAAAAAAATGAACGAAGATCAAATCAAAGAAGTGCTTCTCCGGGAGGATCAGGCTTTCTCCCGGCTTTATGAACAGCATCAGGAAATAGAGCAATCCCTGTCTAATTTACAGGCCAAGGGGTTTTTAACTGCGAGCGAGGAACTGGCCGAAAAAGAGCTAAAAAAAAGAAAACTCAGGCTGAAGGATGAGCTTTACCGGAGAATTATAGAATATAAAGAAAAAATGAGGTCGCATGAGTAAAGCCTCCAGCCGTCAGTTCCGGGTAGCTTTAATTGGCACTAATTCTCTTCGGGCCCAGGAAATAAGAGAGCAGCTGGCTTCCGGCCTGATACCGCTCAAGTCAATTGAGTTCTATGACCCGGGAGTTGAAGAAGAATACAGCCAGCTAACTGAATTTCAGGGCGAAGCCAAGGTCATCCACCACCCGGATGTTTATCTGCTTGAAGGTCTGGATCTGGTCTTTCTGGCGGCCGATCAGGAAACTAATCTTAAATTCGGACAGTTAGCTAAAGATAAAGGCTACCGGGCCATCGATCTGGCCGGAAGTTTTGCCGGCTGGCCCGAAGTTCCAGCCGTGGTGGTTGGAGTAAATGACCGGATCCTTGACAATAAAAAAATTGCTCTGGCCGCCAATCCTCATCCTGTTTCGATTATTATCACCCAGGTGCTGTCTGCCCTGGCCCGCCTGGCCCCGGTTCTGAGATCCTTAGCGGTCGTTCTTCAGCCTGCTTCGGCCTATGAACAGGCCGGGATCGAGGAGCTGGCTGAAGAAAGTTTTACCCTGTTATCCAGCGGGAATTATGAACGGAAAATCTTTCCTGAACAGATGGCTTTTAACTCTTTTCCCTTAACTGAGAAAGCGGCTTCAGCTGGCCATAGTTTAAAAGAAAAACAGGTCGAGCAGGAGATAAAAAGCATTCTATCTGGCCAGAATATAAGTTTCAGCCTGTCTATGATTCAAGTTCCTGTTTTTCATGGCTATAGCTTGATGGTTTATACTGAACTGGCCGAAAACCGGGCATTGACCGAAGTGGAAAACGTTTTTAAAAAGAACCGGCTGTTCAGGTATTTCCCCCCAAATTCTTCTCAGTTGATATCCAATAAGCTGGTAGCCGGAGAAAACGAGATTTTTGTCGGTCATCTCCGGCGGGACTCAGATCGGCCGGGAAGCTTCTGGCTGTGGGTGGCTGCTGATAATTTAACCGCCGGTTCGGCGGTTAATGCTCTGGAGTTAGCCCGGAAAATGCTGGGCCTGGGATAAATCCGGTGGAAGTGGAGAAGTCAAGATGATACGGAGTATGACTGGTTTTGCTGAAAAAAGTTTTAATTCCGGCAGTTTAAGAATCAAAATTTATATGAAGACATTAAACCACCGTTTTTTTGACTGGGTATTTAAAGGGCCCGGTCTGGGTGAGGTGGAGAATCAGCTGAGAACGTCCTGCCAGAAAAAAATCCTTAGAGGCCGGGTGGAAATTCTGGTCGAAATTGATTTTCTCTCGCCGGATAGCTGGCAATTTAGCATTAATCGCAGCCTGTTAAGAAAAATGGTGGATGAACTTAAATCTCTGGCAGCGGAAGCCAGCTTGCCTTTTAATCTGACTCTTGACCAGCTACTGCGGCTACCGCCGATCATCAGTCTTAATCAGCGGGAGTTAACCAAAAGTGACAAGAATTTTATTCTGGCTGCTTTCGATGAAACCCTGCAAGAAATTTTAAAGCAAAGAGAAAAAGAAGGCCGGGAAATCAGCCGGCAGTTACACCGTCACCTGGCCCGGATCAAAAGATCGCTGGCAGTAATAGAAGGCCTTTTTAAACGGCAGCCCGGGGAACTCCGGGAGAAACTGGTCAAAAAGCTAAAAGACCTTAACCATAACTCACTATCGGAGGACAGGCTGTCAGAAGAGGTAGCCTATCTGATGCAGAAGTTTGATGTGGTCGAAGAGATTAACCGGTTGAAAAGCCACCTCAAAGCCGTGGCTGAATTGCTTGATCCGGGAGTGGATGAACCGGTGGGCAAAAAACTTGATTTTCTGGCTCAGGAGTTGTCGCGGGAGGCCAATACCCTGAATGCCAAGGCTCAGGATCCAGGGATCATCGAGCATTGCCTGCTGATTAAAAACGAAATTGAAAGCATGCGCCAGCAGGTCCAGAATTTAGAATAAAAATCTGTTAAAATAAGACGACAGGTAAAGAAAGGCAGGGAACAAAGATGATCTTTGTTGTCTCCGGTCCTTCCGGCTGCGGGAAATCTACACTGATCAAGCAGCTGCTGGAGATTCTTCCCGGACTGGAATTTTCTATTTCTCATACCACCAGGCTTCCCCGGCCCGATGAGAAAAACCGCCGTGATTATTATTTTGTTAGCCGTCAGGAATTTGAGAAAATGAAGGCCGCCGGGGCTTTTGTTGAATCGGCGGTTGTTCATGGTGAATTATATGGGACCTCGCTTCAAGAAATTAAGAATAAAGGCGGGGGTAAAGATCTGGTCCTGGATATAGATGTTCAGGGGGCCAGGCAGATTAAAAGCCAGCTAATGGAAGCCAGTTTGATTTTTGTCGTTCCACCGTCCTGGGCTGAACTGGAAAAAAGGCTGAGACAGCGAAAAACTGACACGGCCGGAGCCATTGCCCTCCGGTTAGAAAACGCCAGAAGAGAAATCCAGCAATCTGATTTTTTTGATTATTTAGTGATCAATGGAGAAATAACCAGAGCGGTGGATGAACTCCGGTCGATCATCATCGCTCACCGCTGTCAGTTCAAAGCCAGACAGAAGGACTTTCAGGAGATTTTAAAAAGTTTTAAGCCTGCCCCCGGAACTGAAAAAGAGAGGTAAGATGATGAATAAGATAGCTCTGGGAGTGACCTCTTCGATTAGCCTTTACAAAGCGCCTGATCTTATCCGGCTTTTCCAGAAAGAGGACCTGGCGGTCCGGGTGATTATGACGGAGAAAGCGACTAATTTTATTCACCCCGATCTATTTACGGCCCTGAGCGGTGAGCCAGCCATCGTCAATCTTTTTGACGAGCGGCAGAGGCCGATAGAACATATTGCTCTGGCGGCTGAGGTTAACCTGCTGCTTATAGCCCCAGCCACAGCCAACCTCATCGCCAAGCTGGCCGCGGGACTGGCCGATGATTTTCTATCAACCTTTTATTTAGCAGTTAAAGCCCCGGTACTGATTGCCCCGGCTATGAATCAGGCTATGTTCGAGCATCCTCAGACTCAGGCCAATATAAAAAAATTAAGAGAGACTGGAGTAGAATTTGTGGAACCAGAGAGCGGTTATTTAGCCTGTGGCCAGACAGGCAGCGGCCGGCTGGCTTCACTCCCAAAAATTGTCGAGACCAGCTTGAGGCTTATTCGCCGCCAGCCAGTCTTTAAAGATCAACTGGTAGTGATCACCGCTGGTCCGACCAGGGAAGCCTTGGACCCGGTCCGTTTCCTGTCCAACCGGTCTTCAGGCCGGATGGGCTATGAACTGGCCCGGGAAGCTTATCAACTCGGAGCGGAAGTGGTTCTGATCAGTGGGCCGGTTGAACTTGAACCGCCGGCCGGAGTCAAAGTTGAACAGGTCGTTTCCTCAGAAGAGATGCGTCAGGCTATCCTTAAATACTATGACCGGGCCAGGGTGGTCATCATGGCTGCTGCTGTTTCTGATTTCAGGTTCAACCGGACCAGCCAGGAGAAAATCAAAAAGGAAAACCTGCCGGCCGGGCTCCAGCTGGAAACCACTCCGGATATTCTGGAAGAGCTTGGAGGTTTGAAACAAGACCAGCTGCTGGTTGGCTTTGCGGCTGAAACCGCCGGGCTAAAAGCCAGGGCTGGTGACAAGATGAAAAAGAAAAAAGTCGACCTGATGGTAGCTAATGATGTTTCCCGTCCGGATATTGGTTTTGGCTGTGAGGAAAACGAAGTCTATTTATTCTGGCCTGATGGCCGGGAGAAATTTATCAGCAAAACCACTAAAAGAAAAATCAGTCAGGAAATTCTGACGGAAATTGGGACAATACTCAATGAACGGCAAGGCAATAGTTGATAAACTGGAAGACCTCGAAGAGCAAATTCATTTTTACCGGCAACTGGGAGTCGATTTTTTGATCCGGCCCGAAAACGGGCTGAATGACAGGGAAAAAACTTCTGCCGGGCTGATCAGTTTCGAGACCGGGCCTGAAGATCAAGCCGCCATAGCAGCCGAGTGGGAAAAACTGCTGCGGCGAATTAACGACTGCCGCTTCTGCCCTCTTTTTCAGGGAAGAACCAGGGCTGTTCCCGGAGAAGGAAACTATCAGGCCAGGTTAATGTTTGTGGGTGAAGCTCCAGGGCGGGATGAAGATTTGCAGGGCCGGCCGTTTGTCGGCCGGGCCGGTCAGCTGCTGACCAAAATTATTGAGGCTATGGGTTTTAAGCGTCAGGAAGTTTATATCGCTAATGTCATTAAGTGCCGGCCGCCAGAGAACAGAACTCCGCGGCCCGATGAGGTTAAAGCCTGTTCTCCTTATCTTCTGCATCAAATCGAGCTCATTAATCCTAAGTCTATAGTAGCACTGGGGAAAATAGCGGCCGAATTTCTGCTTCAGACCAATAAAAGCATGTCTGAGATCCGCGGTCACTTCGGCCAGTTTAAAGGCATCCCGGTTATGCCCACTTTTCATCCAGCCTATCTCATCCGGAACGAAGGTAACAGGGAAATAAAAAGGCTGGTCTGGGAAGACATGAAGAAAGTTATGAAATTGCTGGAAACTTCATGACCGCCTATTGCCACCTCACTTTCCCTTTACCTGTCAATCAGACTTTTCTTTACCGCTTGCCGGACGAACTTAAAAACAGGGTGAGGCCTGGCACCGTGGTTATCGCCCCGCTGGGTTCAAGGAAAATCAAAGGCTATGTGCTGGAGGTAACAGACTCTGTCCCCGGGTCTGGCTTTCAGCTGAAAGATGTTTGTGAAGTGCTTGAAAGCGGGCCAGCTCTGCCTCCCGAGTTTTTAAATTTCATCCAGAAACTGGCTTTAAGGAACCTCAGCTCGCCTGGTCTCTTTCTGGAACAGGCTGAAGGACCGGTCAGGCTGGCTGAAATCAAGCCACAGGTCATAATTACCTCCAAAGGCAAAGAAGAACTCCAGTCAGGGGAATTAAAAGGCAAGAACCGTGAGCTCCTCGATTTGGTCAGCCAGAGAGCCCTGTCTCCTGTCTTTTTAAAAAAGAAGCTTAAGTGGCGGGACCTTAATGCTAAGCTGAAATCTCTGGAGCAAGCCGGCCTGATAGAAATCAAACAAAAAGCCAGGAAGGCTAAGAGCCTTGCCTTACCACCTGGCCAGGCTCCCAGACAATTATCTTTGCCGGTGGGTTTTCTGGCTGAAGACAGTCCGGTCAGCTCAATTTTTCAAGCTCTTCAGGCCATGAAATTCCAGCGGTTCCTGCTGGCCGGTGAGGCTCAGAAGAGACAGGAAGAGATATTTAAAATCATCAGCCAGGCGGTTGACGGTGAGGGCTATGTCTTTATCCTGTTGCCTGAAATAGAACAGACTAAAAGATGGCTGTCTTATGCCAGCCGGCTTGGTTCAACAGCAGTTTTTTATCATAGCCGGCTGAGCGGGAAAAAGAGGAGCGAAGCCTGGGAAAGCATCATATCCGGTAAAAGCCGGGTGGTCATCGGGACGAGAGCTATACTCTTTTTGCCGGTCAAGCCAGTCAGGTTGATTGTGGTAGACGAAGTACAAAATGAACTTTACGATCTGGCTGAAAATCCGCCCTTTGATGTCCGGGAAGGAGCTCAGATCAGGGCTAAGGAGGAAGGGGCAGTTCTGCTCTTAACTTCTTCCTGCCCTCCGGTCAGTTTGTATTACCACTCAGCCGGAAGCGGCGAATTAATCGATCTGGGCCAGACAGACAGGTGTTATACCCGGCAGTTTAGCCGCCAGGACCTCAGCCACTGGCTGCAGGAAGAATTGAAGGTCGAGGCCGGGCCAGTCCTTCAGGCTGGCCGGCAGATCTTCTTTTTTATCAACCGGAAGGGCTATGCCGGCTATCTGGTTTGCCCTGGTTGCGGCTATGTCCCCCGCTGCCCGGCCTGTCAGATTCCTTTAATATTTGATAAAAAAAAAGGAGAATTGGTTTGCCGCTATTGCGGGCAGAGTATGAGCCGCCAGGAAACGTGCCCTGGATGTGGCCGTCAATTGAAAGCCGGCCGGATTAAAGGCAGTCAATTCCTGGTTGAGCGCATAAAAAAAGCCCTGCCTGATTTAAACCTGGCCCTGCTGGAAGAAGGGGAAGAAAAAAGTAAGATAGAGGGCTATCTAAAAAAAATAAAGTCTGGGAAAATCCAGCTGGTGATTGGCACAGAATATGCCCTGCCGAGGCTTTCGCCTGGTAGTTTTTCCCTGGTGGTCGTCATTGAGCCTGAAATAGGTCTTAACCTGCCTGATTTTAAAGCCAGTGAACAAACTTTTATCAGACTCTTTAAAGCTTCAGAACTCCTGGCCAACCGGCCTTCCTCGAAGCTGATGGTCATTACCTCCATGCCTGATCAGCCGTCCATAAAATATGGTGCTCAGGCCGATTATCCGAGTTTCTACCGGGAGGAATTAGAATACCGGCAGTTGTTAAAATATCCGCCTTTTAGCCTGCTGGTCAGCCTGACTTTGAGCGGTCACAATTTAAGGCGGGTAGCCGGAGCTTCCAGGCAGCTCGGGGAAGAGCTCAACGAGCGCTTTCCAGCTCTGGAAATCATCGGGCCCAAGGTTAAGCCCAGACTATGGAAAAAAGTTCAAAAAGAAGTTAAACTTTACTTACGACTGGCGGAGAGTAAAGAATTTTTTGCCCTGTCTCAGTTTCTTGAAGACTTCAGTCATCAACACAGCCAGGCCCGGCTTTCTTATCGAATCCTCCTTTGAGGACTGGAGTTCAGATTGGAATTCTAATCTATCTCTTGTGTCTGGCCCCTTATAAATTAGGAAAATCAAGGAAACGGATCTGGACAGAAGCCACCTGAGTGACGTTCTTATTTCTTAAGTCATGACCGTAAAAATCTATCCGGGCAGTACATTCCAGGACATCGGTGGTGCCAGCCAGAGCAGCTAAGGGGGCCTGGCTCTTGGCGGTATCAGTAACTATCATCAAGGGGATAGTGACACTTGAGCCTACGGGCAGAAGAGTCGAAAGAGATGATTCAAAATGATAGGGAACAGCTGAACCCTCGGCCGTAGCCCCATCGCTCCTGGTGTAGGTGACGACATATCTGGTCAGCATGATATCGCTATACTGAGAAACCCCGTTAATCGGATTAGGATCAAGCATTGCTGATCTTAAAGTGGCCGTGACCGAATCAGGCAAGCCGCTACTCACATCAGAAAAAGCAACGGTCGAATCACTGCCGGCAAGGTCTTTGCCCATAATGCTTTCAACGACAATAAAACTGCTGGAATCAGAGTCATTTTCAATGGGGTTGCACGAATACAACAACAAACCCAGCGTTAAGATGCTGACTATTTTTAAAGATAAGGTTAGCTTTCTCATCTTGGTTTTCTCCTTCTGATTATTTCATAATCCTGGGAGTTATAAAGATCAGCAACTCCCGGTTCTGACGCGTTCTGGCGAAGGATTTGAACAGAGTCCCCAGAATTGGAATATTGTTGAGGTAAGGAGTCTTATCTCTGGTAACTGAATCTTCAGTCCTGTAAATTCCGCCAATGACAGTTGTTCCTCCATCGGGTACCATGACCGTAGTTTTGGCACTTTGAGTGGTGATAGGAGGAATGCCATTAACCAGGTTGGCAAAGTCGGCCGCATTATTCTGGATTTCGATATTCATGATAATGGTGCCTTCAGCTGTAATCTGCGGTGTAGCTCTGAGCTCCAGAGCGGCATTAACGTATCTGGTGGTAACGGTGAAATTGGCCACGGTCTGAACCGGGATCTGACGGCCCTGAATGATTTCAGCCGCCTGATTGTTCTGAGTCGTTACTTTCGGCGAGGAGATAATCCGGCCATTGCCTGAAGTCTCAAGTCCGGACAGGGCAACATCCAGCCTGAAGGTATCAAGGACATTGGCAAAAGAAAAGCCCAGAGCGGTGTTAAAAGCCGGAGCGGGCAAATTAACGGCGTAACCGCCCAGAGGACCACCAATACCTTTGGTCACAATACCCTGAGGAATCATAGCCCCGTCCATCTGGATTTTATTGGGGAAGGATAGCGAGGTTTGATTTCCATAGAAAGGATCAACCACACCCTTATAACCCCACTGAATCCCCAGGTTTTTGATAAAGGTGGAAGTGGCTTCGACAATCCTGGCTTCGATTGAAACCTGAGGAGTAGGAGTATCCAGGACGACAATCAATTTTTCCAGGAGCTCCATCCGGTCCCGGACTTCGGAAATAATGAGAGTATTGGTTCTTTCGTCAATGACAATTTCACCATTCCTGGACAGCTTGCTTTTCAGCAAACTCTGAACATCTCTGGCTTTGGAGTAAGACAGGGTAACGGTTTTGACCTAAACCGGACCGGACAGCTCTTTGCTTTCCTGAATTCTTCGCACATTTTCATCTTCCCTGGCCAGAATATCGACCGGGGCTATTCTTAAAACGTTGCCTTCTATAGTCTTGCCGAGTTTATTCTGTTTTAGAACGACATCAAGCGCCTGATCCCAGGGAACGGCCTGCAGGTTACAGGAAACAGTCCCTCTGACTTCGGGGTCAAAAATAACATTTAGGCCGGCCAGATCAGCCAGGAAGAGTACCACATCCCTGATATCGGCATCCTTAAATTTCAGGCTGATGACCTCGCCTGTATATTTTTCTTCGCTGGTCTGAATTATCCGTGGCTTAAATTTTTCCTCTTGAGGCTGAGCCTGGCTTTGAACCGGCTCGCTTTTTAATTTCCTCGGTTCCGGCGCTGATTCAATTTTAGTTTCAGCCGGCTGAGGTTTTATTTTGACCGGCTCGGGAGCAGGTTGCGGCTCAGTTTTTACTTCGGTGGTAGCGGCCGGGATAGCCAGGGCATTAGCCATCTGGGTATTGACGGCTGGCGGAGCAGGATTTTCTTTAACACTGGCCTGGTTGACGGCAGCTATGGCTTCGTCAGGAGAGTAAAAAGTAATATTCAGCCCATCAGCCGATCTGTCGAGAGCATACCAGCCTGGCTCTTTCAGGTCAAAGACCAGCCTGGTGATCGGGCAGGGATCGGCTTGCTTGAATTGCGCTACCCGGACTTTGTCTACATTAGCCTGACCTACCTGGTAAGACTGATTGCCCCTTGGATATTGAGTGTTGAGCAGGTCTATGACCAGACGGCCAGGGTTGTCAAGGGCAAAAGACTGAAGGGGAGCGTCGCCGCTCAGCGAGATTTTGAAACTGACCTGGCCTGGGTTTGCTTCAACTTTCATTTCACTGAAATAAACCCGGTTCTCCTGTTTAAGTAAAGAATTGACGGCCGGGTCGATGGGATAATTAGCCGACTTCAGAAATTCATTGAGTTCCAGAAATAATTTTCCCTGTTCAAGACCAAGGCGGTAAGGAACCTTTTCCTTCAAGCCTAACAAAATCTTAAGGTTCTCACCGGCTGGCTCAATCTGGATATCTTTTACCAGCCGCCCTTCAATTGACTGAAGGGCCGGAATTTCTACGGGACGGACATCACTCAATTCCAGGGCCAGCACCGGGGGATTCTCTGAGATATAAGCTATCTGCCGGACGCTAAGAGGCTTATCAGCCATCATCATTACCCTGGTTGATAGAGCCCCGGGTACCACTTCTATTTTATTGAGACTGGTGGCCGCTGCCTGGAGGACCAGGCCGGAAACCATAATAAGGGTTACTATGGCCAGCCCAAGCCAAAAAGTTTTCCTTTTCATGTTAACGCTCCTCCGGATTGATTTCTTTAACCACATTTATAGGCCTCATTAAGGGGAAGCCCCGATCATGAGTCTTTCTGAAAATCACCTGGGATGGATTAATATCAAAGATATAGCCATCGGCTAGTTTGTCGCCAATTTTCAAAAAATAAGGCATTTGCTGTGGCCCGCTGATAATGGCCACATAGGCCTTTTGAGTCTTGACAATGCCAACCAGGGTCGCATTCTCGATGGTAAGCCGTCCGCCTTCCATGGAAGCCGGACCGCTGACTCTCCCTTTTCCGATTAAATCTTTGAAAGGATCCCGGCGACCGCCCGGGTCGTAAGAGGCCCGCGGCGGGAGATTATCAAGAGTCAGAGTCGGAATGGTGGTTGTTGCCTGCTGGCTGGTTCTTTGAGTCTCCTGGGCTCCGGCCAAGCTAAAAAAACCGAGCCCGGCAGTAAAGCCGATAACCATAATATAGATCAACGTCTTTTTCATTTTTTACCTCTGTGTTTTGGCTGCCCCGGCTGTTTTGGCAGGTTTCGGTTGTTCTTCAATAAAATAATAAGTGGTAGCTACAAATTTTGAGCCGATAGTCAGTTCGTCGGTCTGGTTGTTCAGGGCAGAAATGGAAAAATTGTTAACATTAAAAAGCCTGGAGAATTTGCTGAGCTTGTCAAAGAAAATACCCAGGTTGTGGTAGGTACCGGAAATCTCAATATTGATCGGCCATTCAGCATAAAAGTCCTTATTGACTTCACCTTTCGGCTGGAATTTAAGAACATTCAGGCGGGAATCATAAGCTAATTGCTGAATCCGGCGCAGGATGTCCGCAATTTCCTTTTTCTGCGGAATGATCTGTTCCAGATCTTTAAGAGTGGCATTGAGGACTACCAGCTCAGCTTCTATTTTATCCAATTCTTTCTTTTGCTCTTTCAGCACTTCAACTTCTTTCTCGAGTTTCAGCCTTGACTCGCGCAGACTCTGTAATTCAGCATTGCGTGGTTTAAAGAAGAAGAAGAAAACCAGAGCAAAAATAATAACTGCCAGTAGCAGATGTCCATACCATGGCCAGTTTCTCATTCTTATCTCCTTCTCGTTGCCTGGGGGGCAGCCTTGGGTTTGGGTTGTTCAATCGGCTGAAGCTGAGGCTTCTTGACAGGCACAGTCAGATTAAATTCCAGGAAAACGGCTCCTCCCTGAGATTTTTGGGTTGAATCTTTCAAGTCGACCTGACCGAAGGTTTCGCTTCGCTCGATATTGGTGATGAAATCAGCAATAAGATTATTGGAGATAGCTTCACCTTTAAGCTTGAGGGTCTGACCATCATAACTGGCATCTTTCAACCAGACATAATCAGGCAGCCGGCGGTTAATCTCATCCATAATTTTAACAGCTATATCCTGATTGCTCTTCAGTTGTCTGATCAAGTTGATCTTGAGCTCCAGCTGGGCCTTCTGATTCTTAACTTCTTCGAGTTTAGCCACCACATATTGCAGCTGGTTTTTCTCCTGTTGAGCCTGTTCGAGCAGCTGCTTTTCCTTCTGCATTTCCCAGTTCTGATAAAAATAATAACCGGCCAGGCTGACCAGCAGGACCAGGAAAATAATCGTCCCCAGGCTGGTCTTCTTTCTTTCCTTGGCGACCTTAGGCAGCCCTGCTGCCGGTTCCCTGACTTCCTTAATTTCCGGTTTTAATAAATTAATCCTGATCATGGCTCATTTCTCTGCCTTTCTCGTTGAAAGTCCAACCGCCACCCCGAAGACCGGGGCCATTTCATTGAAATAGATGGAATCGAACTTTTTCTCGTCATATTTAATCATTTTGAAAGGATTAAACAGCTCGGTCTTAATTCTGAATTTCAGCTCAAAAGCGCTAACCATATTGGGGATTAAAGCCAGGCCGCCACTGAGTAAGATCTGCTCAATACGCCGGTCTCTTTTTTCTCCGGCTTCATAAAAGGAAAAAGTCTTTTCCATCTCATCGAGCAAATCCCTGATGTTCATTGTCAGGACAGCGGCAAACTGATCGGCATTAATATTCTTGCCCGGAATGCCTTTTAAAGCTGCTTCCGCCTCTTCAAAACTGACATTTAATTCTTTTCTGATGTTCTCGGTGAAGAAATAACCGCCCAGCGACAGATCCCGGAAAAGCTGAGGCACGCCCCTTTCCACAATCCCGACATTGGTAATATTGGCTCCCATATTGATAACAGCTACCGTCTTTTCCTTAAAGATTTCAGGATAATTAACTTCAAAAGCATTGATCAATGAAAAAATATCAACTTCGATGGCGTCCAGATTCTTCCGGGCCATAGAAATAGCATTGCTGTAATTGGCGATTTTATCTTTTTTAGCTGCCACTAAGAGAATATCAACATTTGATTCAGGTGTCCGGAGTGATTTTAGAACAGCATAGTCAACATTGGTTTCCTCATAGGGGTAAGGAATATTGTGCTTGGCTTCCCAGATGATTGACTCGGCCAGCTCTTGCGAATCCATATTGGGTAGAGAGATTTTTTTAATAATGACCGAATTGCCTGAAATCGAGATAGCTACATCCTTATTAGCTATCTTGGCATTATCAAAGAGGAGTTTGATGGTTTCGCTGACCGCGGTCGAGTCGATGATGGTACCTTCGACAATGGCATCATGAGGAAGAGGCTCGTAACCAACCTTCTGGACTTCGTACTGAATACCTTCATTTTTCTCTTTGATTTTTAATTCAACTGCCTTGACTGAGTAGGACCCGATATCAAGGCCTACCAAACTCTTTTCCTTGGCCAAACCAAACATTTTTACCGCCTTTTCGTTTTAGAATTGGAAAATTTATATTTTAAAGCCTCCTCGACCGGAGGAGGCACCAGCCCCTTAACGCAACCGCCAAGCTGGAAAGCTTCCCTGACCAGGTTAGAACTTAAAAAGGAGTATTTCAAACTTGGCATCATAAACAAAATCTCGATATCGCTGGCCAGTTTCCTGTTCATCAAAGCCATCTGGAACTCGTATTCAAAGTCAGAGATCGCTCTTAATCCCCTGATGACTATTGTCACCTTATTCCGGTGAGCAAAATCAACCAGCAAGCCCTTGAAACTCTTGACTTCAACCGCCGGGTCTTCCTTAAAAACCTGCCTGATCAATTTCATTCTTTCCTCAGTCGTGAAAAGAGGCTTCTTTTTGGGATTATCCAGAACGCCCACAATAATTGAGTCGAAAATCTTCTTCCCCCGTTGAATAATATCCACGTGGCCGTTGGTGATAGGGTCAAAAGACCCGGGATAAATTGCCTTTCTTTCCATTCGGTTCTTCAGTTCCTCTGATACTTGCTTATCAATTATCAAAAAAGACTCCCCTTGTCAAACTTTTTTTAAGGAAGGGTACTCTCCTTTTTGACTCACGTCTTTAGCATATTCAGGCCGGTTGGAAGGTCAATCACCACAGGTGGTTAGAGCGATGATGATTTTTTCTGGCCAGGCCTCACCATCTGGGGTGAGCCCGATCAAGGACAGCTGACCGTTAAAACCGTTGCTTTAGTCTTCCCCTTGTGGTAGTTTTAATCTAAAATAAGAAACAGGCAATGATCAGTTTTGGAACTTCTGGCTGGCGGGCGGTGATGGGAGATGAGTTCACTTTTCTCAATGTCCGCCGGGTGGTTCAGGCCATTGCCAATTATTTAAAGCAGAAGTTTCCAGGTCAAGATCTGTCTTTAGTGGTTGGTTATGATACCAGGTTCCTGTCAGAAAGATTTGCTCAAGAAGCAGCCTCCCTCCTGTCTAAAAACAAAATTCAGGTTTACCTGACTGAACGTGATTGCCCTTCCCAGGCCCTGGCCTATCAGATTATCCGGGGAGGCCATTCAGGCGGTATTAATTTCACCGCTTCTTTCAATCCTCCCAAATTCAATGGTTTGAAATTTAACGTCGAAACCGGAGCCCCGGCTCTGCCTGAAGTAACCGATCAAATTGAAAATGAAGTTGAGCGGGTGAAGGCCGAAGCTGTCACTCCTGATTATTATCCAGACCGTTGTTATATCCATTCTGTCGATCTTCAATCCGGCTACCTGGAATTTCTTCAGAAGAAAATAGATTTTAAGATTATTAAAAAGAGCGGGATAAAAATCGGTATTGATCTTCTCTTCGGTACCAGTCGTGAATATCTGGATGAAATCCTTGAAGAAAATGGCATCCCGGTTGAGGTCATTCATGGTTATATCGATCCCTACTTTGGCGGTATTTCTCCGGCCTGTACCGAAAAGAACCTGGCCGAGCTCAAAAAGCTGGTTAAGAACCGGGGCTGTGCCCTCGGACTCTCGACTGATGCCGACGGAGACCGCTTTGGGCTGGTAGATGAAAAAGGCCGGCTGGTTATTGCTAACTATGTCCTGGCTCTCCTGCTGGAGTATCTGTTAAGGATAAAGGGCTGGCGGGGCGGGGTGGCCAGGTCGGTCACGACGACTCACCTGATTGACCGGATAGCCAGAAATTATGATTTGCCCGTCTACCGGACCCCGGTCGGCTTCAAATATTTAGCTGACCTTTTTATTAAAGGCAGGATAATTTTTGGCGGCGAAGAAAGCGCCTGTCTGGCCGTTAAAGACCATCTGCCCGAAAAGGATGGCATCTTCGCCGGACTGCTGGTGGCTGAAATGATGGCCGTTTATGGCCAGAGTTTAACCGAGCTTCTGAATCAATTGTTTAAGAAATACGGAAAGATGGTTGGGGCTCAAACCAGTCTGGGGCTGTCGACCGGAATTTCAAAACGGTTGAAAGAGTTAGTAAAAGATCCTCCTGAAACCATCGGGGGGAAGCAGGTAAAGTCAGTTGAGACTATGGATGGTTTGAAGCTGGTTTTTTCCGGAGACAGCTGGCTGACTCTGAGATTCTCCGGTACCGAGCCGGTCGTCCGCTGTTACAGCGAAGCTGAAACCTGGCCAGAGGCCAGAGCCCTACTCAACTCAGGGATCAAACTTCTATGTTAAATCCGCCGGGCAGTAAGAAAAAAATTACAGTGGGAAAAAAGCTGTTTTTTTTAGCCGCCGGCATTTTGCTACTGGCCACCCTGGTCACCACTTTTTTCGGTAAAAAAGGCTTTATTGATATTCAAAAACAGAAAAAAAAGTATGAAGAGCTGGAAGCCCGGATTAAAGACTTTGACCGTCAAATAGAAAAATTAAAAGCTGAGATAGAAGCCCTCGAAACCAACCCTCAAACCTTAGAAAAGGAAGCCAGAGAAAGACTCTGGCTGATAAAACCTGAAGAAAAGCTGATCATTAGAAAAAGGACCGGTGCTTCAGGGCAATAACCAGTCAGGCATAAGAGACCAGACCCTCGGCTGCGAACCATAGGTTAAACAGGTTTTAAGGCTTTGCCAGAATTCAGCTGTCTCGTTGACTGCAGCTGTTTCTTTTCCGCGGCCGAGAATAATGTCCAGCCAGGAACGCTTTTTTGGCCAGACGGCCAGTCGAACTTTTTCTTCGGGGCTGATTCCGGCCATCTTTTTTGCGGCCTCAATGGCTTGATCATAACCGCCGACCCGGTCAATCAAATGGAGTTCCAGGGCCTGTTGTCCCGTCCAAACCCGGCCCCGTCCTAACCGGTTAACTTCTTCCACGGTCAGATTTCTGGCGGCCGCCACTCTTTCCAGGAATTCTCTGTAGGTGGAATTAAGCTCCTGGTGCAGTATTTCTTTTTCTTCAGGAGTAAATTCTTTATAAAGCGAAAAGGCATCAGCTTCCCGGCCGATATTGATTTTTTCAACTTTAATGCCGAGTTTTTCTAACAGCTGGCTGAAACTAAATTTGCCGGCAATAACCCCGATGGATCCGGTCAGGGTTTGCGGCTGGGCAATAATCTCCTGGCCGCCCAGAGCCAGCCAGTAGCCGCCAGAACCGGCCAGGCCTGACATGGAAATAATCACTGGCTTTTGCTTCCTGGCCTCGGTCAACTCATGGTAGATAATATCTGAACCGACAGCCGAACCGCCCGGACTGTCAACTCTGACTATGATGGCCCTGATGGAATTATCATTGACTGCCGCCCTAAGCCAGCGGGTAAAGGTATCGCTGCCTAACGCCAGAGTCTGTTCTTCGCCGCTGATGATGGTTCCGGTGGCAAAAATCAGGGCTATGGTTTTACCGCCTTTAAGGCCGGCCGAAGCAGGTTCTACAGCCGCATATTTTTCATTAGAGATTTTTTCCAGGCGGTAAATATCTTTAAGATTCATAAAATCTATCAACTGATCTTCATAAGCCAGGGCATCAACCAGGCCGGCGGTTACCGCTTCTTTCCCCTGGAAAAAGCCTTGATCAATGAGGCTTCTCATTTCTTCCGGCGTCTTATGCCTGGCGACAGCCATCTGGTGCCAGTAGCGGTCAAAAATATCCTGATAAATAGATTCCGTCATCTCCCGGTGGGCCGGGGTAAAGCCAGCCTCCGTAAATTGATTATAAGCAGTTTTATATTCAGCGATCTGCTCGAATTCAGCTCTGATCCCCAGGCTGTCCAGAGTGTTCTTAAAAAACAGGACGTAACTCGACAGGCCATTGACCCCCAGCCAGCCCAGGGGATGCATCACGATCCGGTCTGAAACTGAAGCTAAGTAATATTCTTTATCAGCTTCCGGTGATTCTTCAAAATAAGAAATGACCGGCTTGCCCGACTTCTTAAATTCCAGGAGGGCCTGGCGGAGTTCTTCAATTTTTGCCCAGTCAGCGTCAAGCAACCCGAATTTGAGAACAACTGCTCTTATTCTCGGGTCAACGGCGGCTTTCCTGAGATTCGACCAGGTATCAAACAGGGAAATAGCCCGGCCTTGAAGGACATCGGCGACCGAGGTCGAAGAAACATATTCCTCCAGTCGCCCGGTGAGCTGTATTTCCAGATAGGAATTACTGGCTACTTTTATTGGCCGGGGAGAAAGGTTCGAAAAGATTAAAGAAAAGATTAGAAGCCCGCCAAGAATAACAAAAAATAAAACTATCACCAGCCAGGCAGCCTTTTTATTCATCTTTGCTCCTCTCTCTTATTTTTTCATTTTACTTTAGCTGACTGCAAAAATAAACACCGGGGCCAACTTTGAACCGGCGAGGATGAAGAGGGGCTTTTTGCTTTTGCTCCCGTTTGACAAAATCTTCGCCTGCGATAAGATAACAGCTTGAATCTGTCAATCCTGTCTTGAGCCATGAAGCTGATAAGTTTCTTTAAAAAAGGAGGCTGGCTGCTGGTCATTGGTTTTGGCCTTTTCAGCCAGCCAGTCCTGGCGGATGAGGATAATATTTCCGTTTTTCTCTCTCCCTCTGTCTTAAAGCCAGGCCAGGCTTTCAGGCTGATCATCTTTTCTGATAGCCAGAAGGAGCTACTGGCCAATGGCTTGAAGGTTATCTGCTTTGATCCTGAGCAGCAAGAAAACCGACTGACTTTGCATAAAAAAAATGGCGGCCCGCCCTTCTGGCAATGGTGGTCAGGTGAAGTAAAAGAACGGGGGCAGTACCGGCTGCAAATAAAAAACGGCCGCCGGCTTCTCAGGGATTTGACCTTTGAGGTTTCCTCCAGTCAGGCCGGAGTTCAAAGCTCAGAATATTACTGGCGGGCAGACAATAACTGGAACAAAGAAAAAGAGAACCTCTATTCAGTCTGGATTGAGGCTGCTTTTGGCGATAGTCAGGAAAATGATTCCTGGCCGAATTTAAGTTCGGTCTTAAATGATACGGACCGGAATTTTCTCTATAACCATCTTGGCTTCGGAGAAGACCAAAGTCAGAATCAGCTCCAGCCGGATTGTGCCGATAATCCTTTCGTCCTCAGAGGCTATTTTGCCTGGAAGTTAAGACTGCCTTTCGGATTTCACGCCTGCTCCCGCGGTTCCTTAGGACACTTACCGGACTGCCAGAAATGGTTTAACAATGAAATGACCGGTCCGCCCGTTAAAGAGACTGATAAGTTTTACCGGCTGATGCGGCGGCTGATGGATACCGTTCACTCGGGGACAGCCAGAACGGCTTTGAGGGCAGAAGACTCAGACTATTATCCTCTGGCTCTGAGGCGGCAGAATTTGCTTCCCGGGACAGTTTTTGCTGATCCCTATGGCCATACCCTCGTTATTGTCCACTGGCGCGAGCAGACCGAAGAGAAGCCGGGAGAACTCTTAGCGGTTGATGCTCAGCCCGATAATACCATTGGTATAAAAAGATTCTGGCCAGGCAACTTTCTGTTCACCACCGAGAACGTAGTTGGCCAGCCGGGATTTAAAGCCTTCAGGCCAATTGTCAGGAGAAATAATCAGCTCAGGCTGATGACCAATCAGGAAATAGAAACAAACGCGGATTACGGAAACATTTCTTATGAACAGTTGAACCTGCAGCCTGAGGAATTTTATAACCGGATGGAAAAGTTGATTAATCCCCGGCCTCTTCCTCCCGACACAGTTTTAAAAGAACTTTTCCGGGCCTTACATGAGCAGTTGCTGGTCAGAGTTGGTTCGGTCGAGATGGCCGAAAAATTTAAACGGGAGCATCCCGGCTCTATTATTCCGATGCCGTCAGGAGCTGCTATCTTTCAGGCCACAGGTCTCTGGGAAGATTACTCTACGCCCAACCGCGATTTGCGCCTGCTAATCGCCATTGATACGATCAAGAATTTCCCCGACCGGGTCCTCAGGCATCCAGAGCTATATATAATAAAGAAATCTGACTCGGCTGAAAAAATTAGAACTGATCTAGCCGGTCTGTCGGCCAGCCTGGCTCAACAGTTAAAGATTACTTATCGCCGTTCTGATAGCAGCCCCTGGACATTGACCCTTAAAGAAATAATAGGCAGGGAGGAGGCCCTGGAAATGGGCTATAACCCTAATGATTGCGTTGAGTACCGGTGGGGAGCACCTGCCCGCTCGGAAGAATATGCAACCTGCCGTGGTCAAGCCCCACCCCCTCAACGGGAAAAAATGGCGGCAGCCAGGATCTGGTTTAAAAAGCGCTTGCATCCCCCTACCTGATGGTACTGAGAATTTTCTTGATTTTAATTTTTTCTTATGGCATGATGGCTCTTGCCTTTTCCATCGAGTTATCTCTGCTGGCAATGGGGAAAGCCGGTTGGAAGAGGTCAAGGAGGTTTTTTTTATGTCTTCAAAACTTTATGTAGGTAACTTAAACTACAGGACTACCGAGGAAAAACTGAAGGACCTATTTTCTCAGTTTGGAGAAGTTACCTCAGTTAACATCCTGCAGGGTCGGGGTTTTGGTTTCGTTGAAATGTCAGCCGAAGAAATGGCCGAAGAAGCAAAGAACAAGTTAAACGGGACAGAGTTTGATGGCCGCAAAATTATTGTCAATGAGGCCAGGCCTAAAGGAGAAAGAAGAAGCGGCGATCATCAACAGGGGTCCGGACCTCAAGGTAGAAGAAATTTCAACCGCTTTTAATAAACTCTGATCTTTTAGTCTTAAGCTCGCCAGTTCTAAACGTCCAGCCAGAGGCAGGGTCTAATCTTTCCTGACCGTGGCCTGGTTTCTAACGACCGGTCGGACCATCTCCAGCTATAGAAAAAGCCCTGGTAAACCTTTTCTGTCTGTTTTCCGTAATTTCTAACGTAGACCTGATTTGAGGAGGAAAAGGTTCTTATCTGGCGGAAATAAATGTATATTAAAACCCGGGGAAACAGACAAAGGATAAATATTGAGAATGGAACAGGGAAATGCCGATAGCTGCCAATCAAGTCCTGAATTTCTGGCTCGCAGGATTAAAGAGGGAGATAAAGAGGCCTTTATGAAACTGGTCGGGCTATATCAGCAAAAGGTATTTGTTCTGGCTTATTCAATGGTCAGAGAAAGGGAAGATGCTCTTGACCTGGTCCAGGAAACCTTCCTCAGGCTTTATGAAAAAATTAACAGCTACCGGCCAGGTGAAAATTTCAGTGCCTGGTTGATGAAGATAGCCAGAAATATCTGCATCGATTTTATCCGGCGGCAGAAAGCCAGAAAAAAAGAAAGCCTGGATCAGCTGGGTACCGAACGGCTTGATTTAGCTGATCAGAGTGAAGATCCCGCCCGGTTTAACCCTGGAGAAATTATCAGCCAGGCGGTGGCCCTGCTACCGGCCAAACAGCAAGCGGTCTTTGTTCTTCATCATTACCAGGAACTCAAGTATGAGGAAATTGCCGCCGAGCTAAACATTTCAACCGGAACTGTCAAGTCATTACACTATAAAGCTGTGCGAAAACTGCGGAAGCTTCTGGCCAGACCACTGGGAGGTGAGCTATGAAAAAATGCCGCCGTTACCGTCAGGACTGGCTGGCTTTTCTGCGGGGAGAGCTTGATCCAGCCCGCCAGCAAGTCATGAGCGAACATTTAAAAAATTGCAGCCGCTGCCAGCAGGAGTTAGAGGATATAAGAAAGTTGATCGGCCAGACAGATGATCTGAAGAACGAGCTTAAGGAAACCATGGCCGGCATTGATTGGGACAGGTTTCAGCTAACAGTCACTGAGAGGGCCTTTGAACAGAAAGCCGGGAGAGAGCAGGCCAGGCCGGCTGCCGGTCTTAAATGGCACCGCTGGCAGCCAGCGGTGGCTGGTCTCGCCGCTGGCCTGCTACTTGGCGCCTTCTTTACCTTTTTATGGCTGCGGCCAGGCCATTTGCCTCAATCCCGGGCCGGAAAAGAAACAGCAGTCAATTTACCAGCCGGTTTTGTCCAGAGGGTTGATCTGGCTCTGGCCCAGAGGGGAACAATAGATTATCTTGACCGCAGCCAGTACCTGTTGCTGGAACTGGTCCAGGCGAAATCTGTCAGTGAGGCTTCGGCTTTTCTGACTCAGGATAAGGTTCAGGAACTATTAACAGAGAAAAAATATTTAAATACTCAGTTGAATGAGGTTAAGCTGGCCAAAGCTAAAATGCTCTGTGACCAGATCGAACTGCTCTTTCTGGAGCTCATTCAACTCAGCCCGCAAATGTCAGAGGCTGAACTCAAGGGCCTGCAGGACCTCATTACCAGCCGCCAGCTTCTGCTAAAAATTAATCTGGTCAAAAGAGAATTAAGGCCAAGTGAGGTTTAAAGTGAAAAACCAGGCTAAGATGTTTGCCTTTTTAACCGTCATCTATTTAGTGCTTTGCACCGGGCTGGCTGCCCAGACGGCAGGGGAAAAGATGAAGCCCGATGAACAGCTATTACAGGAAGCCAAACTGTTAATTTTCGATAAAAAATGGGGTCAGGCTGAACAGAAGCTGAGTGAGCTTTTGAACCGTTATCCTCACAGTACTTTTTATGCCCAGGCTCTTTTCTATAAGGGAAAATGCCTGTCTGAACAGCCAGGAAAAGAACTTCAGGCCTGGCAGGCTTTCGAAGAATTTTTGAACAGGCGGGATAAGCCCGAAAGCCTGGTAGAAGAAGCTCAGATTTCCAGCCTGGATCTGGCTTCTAGTCTCTATAACCGCGGGCAAACAAGCTTTGGCCGGGTACTAACTGACAGGCTGAATGACCAGTCCCGGGTCATCCGTTATTATGCGGCTTTTAAACTGAGCTATCTTAGTGACAAAAACCTGGCCAGCCGGGCGGTACCAGTTCTGAAACAGCTAATGGCTGAAGAGAAAGATCAAGAACTGGTTGACCGGGCAAAAATTGCCCTGCTGAGAATTTCACCCGAGTCTTTTAAGGATCTACAAAGCAGCTCTGAATCTGGCGATCACCGCCTGATTAAAATCAGAATTTATGAAAAAGGCAAGAAAACTGCCAGCGTTTCAGTTAATTTCCCCCTGGCTTTAGCTGATCTGGCTCTTCAGGCTATGCCCGAAGAAGATAAGAACCGGATCAGGCAGAAGGGGTATAATCTTGACCGGCTGCTTGACGATCTGGCCAAATCGAGGGAGAAGCTGGTCAGGATTGAGGATGAAGGTAATTTAATTGAAATCTGGATTGAATAATTTCAGGAACGAGGAGGATTAAAATGAACAGGAAAGTCATGACGGCGGTTCTGATGGTCATATTTCTCTGCCTGATTGCCGGACCATCTTTCACCTTAGACAAAGACGATTACCAGGTAATCAAAAAGGCTGTCCAAGAAAATCCTAAAACCCAGCCGGCTGGAGAGGCTAAATGGTTTAAAGTTCTGATAGTTGATAAGGCTACCGGTAAAGAAAAAGTAAGAGTGACCCTGCCTATTTTTCTGGTTGAGATTTTTGCCCGCTGTGCCAAAAACGAAGAGATCAAGATGGATGGAAAAAATCAGAACTTGAATGTCGAGCAGCTGATTGAACAGTTGAAGAAAGCAGGATCGATGTCCATCGTTGAAATTGATGATGAAGAGGCGACTATCAAAGTCTGGCTCGAGTAAACAGGCTGATCAGTATTTTTTTCTGACCTTGAAAAGAAGCCCGGATTTCCGGGCTTCTTTTTTTGGCAGCTGGATGTTAAACCAGCTGGCGGTCAAGCCTCAAAGGCCTGTCCTGGCCTCGAAGCCAATTAACTGTTTCAGGTATTTCTATTGGCCGGGCGTTGACTTTAGCCGCGCTTTTTATAGATAATTAAATTTAAATTATTTTTCATCCAAGGAGTATTAAAATGGCTAAATACCGTTTAGCAATTCTGCCCGGTGATGGAACCGGTAAAGAGGTCATTGAGGCGGCGATGATTGTCCTTAAACGCCTTAATCTTGACGCTGATTATATTTACGGAGACATAGGCTGGGAATTCTGGTGCCGGGAAGGGAATCCGCTGCCAGACCGGACCATTAAGCTTTTAAAAGAAACTGATGCCTGCCTGTTTGGAGCGATTACCTCCAAGCCCAAAGAAGATGCCGCCAAAGAACTGGCTCCTGAGTTTCAGGGCAAAGGGCTATCCTACGTCAGCCCGATCGTCAAACTTCGCCAGCTCTTTGATCTCTATATAAATCTCAGGCCTTGTAAGGCCTATGCCGGCAACCCCCTTAATTATCGTGATAATATTGACCTGGTCATTTTCAGGGAAAATACTGAGGGCAGCTATGCCGGGGTGGAGTTTTTCCCCTTGCCCGAAGAAGTCAGGCAAGCTTTGCTTCTGCATCCTAAAATGAAAGATTTTAAGGATGTCCCGGCTGAGGAGATTGCTGTTTCGACCAGAATCATGACCAAAAAAGGCTGCCAGCGAATCGTCAAGGCGGCTTTTGAATATGCCAGACAGTATAAGAGGAAATCAGTCACCCTGGTTGAGAAACCTAATGTTTTAAGGGAAACTGGAGGTCTGATGCTGCGGGAAGCCAGAAAGATAGCAGCCGGATATCCTGATATTAAGTTTTTTGAAGCCAATGTAGATGCCATGTGCATGTGGTTAGTAAAAAATCCTCAGGATTATGATGTGCTGGTGGCTGAGAATCTTTTCGGCGATATCATTTCTGACCTGGCTGCTCAGCTGGTCGGCGGTCTGGGCTTTGCCTGTGCCGGTAATATCGGAGATCATTATGCTGTTTTCGAACCAACTCATGGCTCAGCTCCCAAATATGCCGGGCTTTATAAAGTTAACCCCACAGCTACACTTCTGGCTGTCAAAATGATGCTCGACTGGCTCGGTGAAACTGGCCTGGCCAGCCGGCTTGAACAGGCTATAGCCGAAGTAATTAAGGAGGGAAAGGTCAGGACTTATGATCTGGGCGGCTCAGCTAAAACCCTGGATATAGCTGAAGCGGTGGCAGCCAAACTGTAAGCTGGCTGCCTGACAGGGCTGGTGACTGGATTAAGGATGCTGGTTCTAAGCCTGGATACCACTACCCGGTTTGGATCAGCCGGTCTGGTTTCGGAACAGAAGCTTTTAGCTGAAATTAATTACTTATCCCCCTCGACTCATTCCCGGCAGGTCTTGGAAGCTATAGCCGCAGCGCTTAGAATTGCCGGGATAGAATTTGACCAGCTCCAGGGCCTGGCCGTAGCCGCTGGTCCTGGTTCTTTTACCGGCATCAGAATAGGCCTCAGCCTGGTCAAAGCTTTATCTCTGGCTTCCGGCCTGCCAGTAGCTTCAGTTTCGTCTCTTCAGGCACTGGCCAGCAAGCTGCTCTGGCCGGGAGTCAAGATGATTTCGCCGGTCATTGATGCCAGAAAAAGTGAAGTTTTTGGCTGTCTTTACCAGGTTGAGAATTCAAAGCTAAAAGAAATCGTACCGGCTGGTGCTTATGAGCCTGGCCAATTTTTAACCAGGCTGCCGGCCGGCGAGCAGATTTATTTTATTGGAACCGGAGCCGATTTGTATTTCCCACTGTTCCGGGAGAAACTGGGCGAAAGGGCAATCATAACAGACAGAAGCTACTATCTGGCCTCAGAAATCGGCCAGCTGGGTGAAGCCCTTTTGAGCCAGGGAAAGGGCCTGAAACCAGAGCAGATTGAACCAGTTTATTACCGCCCGTCCCAGGCTGAGGAGAAAAAAACTGATCAAGCCAAAAAATAATCAGCTGCTATTCCGCCGGATGAGACCGGAAGACCTGCCAGAGGTTCTGACCATAGAGAAGCTTTGTTTCTCCAATCCCTGGAGCCAGGATGTCTTCTTGGGCGAAATTCAAAACAAAACCATCTCTTTCCCGCTGGTGATAATTCATCTTGAGGACCGGAAGGTTATCGGTTATATAATTTTCTGGTTAATCGGGGATGAGGCCCAGATTAATAATGTAGCCATCCAGCCGGACTATCAGGGAAAAGGCTATGGAGAGCAGGCTATGAGATATGTGATTGAACGGCTGCGGGAGAGTCAAGCCCGGCTGGTGACGCTCGAGGTTAGAACTTCCAACCGGCCAGCCATTGCCTTATATCGCAAGCTCGGGTTTAATATTCTGGGCATCCGGAAAGATTATTATAGCAATCCGGCCGAAGACGCTTACCTGATGGGCTTGGATTTGAATTAGCTCCTGCTCATTTTTAATAATTTACTTTTACCAGGTAAAGACCTTTAGCCGGAGCAGTGGGGCTTAGCCTTGTCCTTTTTTTACCCTGGAAAAGCTTTTCTATTTCTTCCGGGGTCAGTCTGTTCCGCCCGACCATAATGATTGTTCCGGCTATGGTCCTGACCATATGGCGAAGAAAGCCATTAGCTTCAATCGAAAAAATCAGTTCCTGACCGGCTTCTTCCAGAACGGAATGATAGACCTGCCTGACCGGATATTGATAATAGCCGGAAGAAAAGGCAGTGAAATCATCCTCCCGCTCGAACAACCGGGCGGCCTGGATCATTGCTTCTTTGTTCAAAGGATAGGGATAATGGAAAACATAGCGGTAGTCAAATGGACTTAAAACCGGGGAAGTATTAATCCGGTAGCGATAAACCTTCGAACGGGCTGACTTCCTGGCTTGAAAATCCTGAGCCACCTGGCAAACTGAGGTGATTCTGATCTCGGGAGGCAGAAGAGCATTGAGGGCCCGGAGGAGGTCAGCTTCAGTTAACTGGCAGGCCGCCCTGAAGTTGGCGACCTGGCCAAGGGCATGGACCCCGGCATCAGTCCGCCCGGCAGCCTGGAGGCTGATTGACCGGCCGGTCAGGCGACGGAGCGCATCTTCTATTAAACCCTGAATGGTAACTTTGCCTGGCTGCCGCTGCCAGCCGTGATAAGCGGTTCCGTCATAAGAAATAATCAGTTTAAAGTTTCCAGCCGAAGGTAAGGGTTGTTCGGCAGTGGATCCCTCACCGCCTTCTTCAGAAGAACTCAGAACTGGCTGCTCTGACCTCATATCTTTCTCAATTGGCTATTTATTTAGTTTCAGCCGACAGGGCCAACTCGACAGCTTCTTTAGCCGAACCGGCCGTTGTTATGCCCTCAATATTCCAGGTCTTAATCCCTATGACTTTTTTATTATAGATCCGGGCAAAAGCAATTTCATTGAGCGTGCCATACTCGCCGTCGATGGCAATAACACTCCCGGCATTGAGGACTACCATTGAATTCCGGTTAAACCCCAGCCCCGTGGCCAGGCCGAGATCAATAAAAGGATTAGCTTCTTCTGGATTTGTTCCAGGCAAGATGCCTATGGTTAAGCCTCCAGCTTCTTTGGCTCCCCGGGCAGCTGCTTCCATTACCCCGGTTAGCCCGCCACAAACGAGAATGGCACCGCCTTCGGCCAGTCTCCGGCCAGTTTCATAGGCGATGTCCAGTGATTCTTGATCAGGCCGGTGCCCGCCGATGACCGCCACTCTTCTGGCTTTTCTTAAATTCTTTTCAATCAAAGCTTCTCTCCTTCCAGAACCCGCCTTATCTGTTAAAACAACGGTCCTGGATACAGGCCAAAGTCAAAAAATATCATAGCTTTTGTCCTAATTCAAAGACTAACTATTTTTCAATTAAATTTCTTTAAGTTTGACTAAAGCTGAGTGAATATGTTATCAATAAGTGCTTCCTGGAGAAAAAATGGCCTACGTTAATTATGTCACCAAGAATATGGCCATCAAGATTGTCTATTATGGCCCAGGGTTGAGCGGCAAGACCACCAATCTCCGTTATATTTATTTTAAGCTTGAACCAGCTTATCGGGGAGAGCTGGTCTGTCTGGAAACTCCGGCCGAAAGGACCTTCTTTTTTGATCTCCTGCCTATCAAAGCCGGTCTGATAAAAGAGTTTAAGGTTCATTTCCAGCTGTTGACTGTCCCCGGTCAGGTTTTTTATGAAGCTTCGAGAAAGAGTGTCCTCAAGGGAGCGGATGGACTGGTCTTTGTAGCCGATTCTCAATTGCCGCTGCTTGAAGCTAATCTGGAAAGCTTTGACGGCCTGAGAAAAAACTGCCTGGAGCAGGGGATAGACCTCAACCGGATTCCTCTGGTTTTCCAATATAATAAGCGGGATTTACCCAATCTAATTCCGGTTGAAACACTGAACCGTTTGTTGAATTCCCGCCAATCTCCTTATATTGAGGCCGAAGCCATCAATGGCCGGGGAGTTCTGGAAACTCTAAAGGAAATTGCCAGGTTGACTGTTCCAGTGGTCAGAGCCAGTGTCTTCGGTGAAAGTCTTTCCAGCGGGGAGAAATCCGGAGAAATGGCTGCCGAGCCGGCCAGAATCCTGACCACCTCCGAGCTGAAGTCTGCAGTTGACCGCCCCCGGCCTAAAAGAAGGGTTGAAAAAAAACCAGAAGAGGCTCAGATTGAATTTGTCAAACCTGGTGATGAGTCACCCTTTCCAACAACCAAAATAAAAGTTCAATCGATAGAAGACATAGAACAGGAAATTGATCGCCTGTCGAAAGAATTTGGCCTGGCCAAGAAAAAATAAAAAAATCTGAGAATTGTTAATACTCTAAGCCGTCCCTTTAAAGGGACAATGCTGGTAAGAATTCCAAGTGCTTCTTTACACGGAATAGAAGCCTATCAGGTAGAAGTTGAGGTCGATATTTCCCCCGGCCTGCCGGCTTTTATCATCGTTGGCTTGCCAGATGCTGCCGTCCGTGAAAGCAAAGAGAGGGTCAGAGCAGCCCTACGCAATTGCGGCTTTGATTTTCCGGCCAAAAAAATAATCATTAACTTAGCTCCAGCCAGCCGGAAGAAAGAAGGTTCTTCTTTTGACCTGCCCGTGGCTCTCGGGCTGCTGGCTTTTCTGGGGGTAGTCAACCGGGAGAATCTGAACCGGTTTCTTTTTGTGGGTGAATTGACTCTGGAAGGCAGTCTTAAATCGGTGAGAGGAGCTCTGCCTTTCTCCCTCCTGGCGGCCGAAAAAAAATTAGAAGGTCTGGTTCTTCCCCGCAAAAACGAGAAAGAAGCTTGCCTGGTAAGAAATTTACCTGTTTATGGTTTAGACCATCTCCTGGAAGTGGTCAAGCTGCTTAATGGCTCAGATGAAATTAAACCGGCCAGTTATTCGTTGCCTGATTTAATTGGAGAAATCAGGCAGGAGGTAGATTTTTATGAAGTCAGGGGGCAGCAGCAGGCAAAAAGGGCACTGGAAGTGGCGGCTGCCGGCGGGCATAATATTTTGCTAATTGGGCCGCCCGGGTCGGGCAAAACCATGCTGGCCAGGCGGCTGCCGACCATTCTGCCTGACCTGGCTTTTGAAGAAATAGTTGAGGTAACTCAGATTTACAGCTCAGCCGGGCTTTTAGGGGGAAGAGCAGTCATCAGCCAACGCCCCTTCCGCTCCCCGCACCACACTATTACCGATACCGGACTGGTGGGCGGAGGCAATTTCCCCCGTCCTGGAGAAGTTAGTTTAGCTCACCGGGGAGTTCTTTTTATGGACGAATTTCCAGAATTCGGCCGCCAGGCGCTGGAAAGCCTGCGTCAGCCTCTGGAAGACGGGCAGGTGACCATTTCGCGGGTAGCTTCCAGCCTGACCTTTCCCTGTTCTTTCATGCTGGTGGCAGCCATGAATCCCTGTAATGATGTCTTTCTCGGCTCGGGAAATGGAGTTAATTGCACCGAGTTAGAAAGAAGGAAATATTATTCGAGGTTGTCCAGGCCGCTGCTGGATAGAATTGATCTGCAAATCGAAGTCCCGGCGATTAAATATCAGGATATAACCGGACGGCCGCCAGGTGAGCCTTCGGCTGAAATTAAAAAAAGAGTGACGGCGGCCAGAAACATTCAATGGGAGAGATTCAGGGGGCGTAAAATATTTGCTAATTCTCAGCTCGGGTCAAAAGATTTGTGCCAGTTCTGCCTGGTTGAAGCCGAAGGTCAGAGATTGCTGGAGACAGCTATGAAGAGGTTCCAGTTCAGCGCCAGAGCTTATGACCGCATCCTGAAGGTGGCCAGGACAATAGCTGACCTGGCCGGAGAAGAGAAACTGTCAGCTGCGGCCATAGCTGAAGCTGTGCAATACCGGATGCTGGATATCTGGTAAGAGGCATTTGACTTTCGGCCTTCTTTTATTTATCTTAGCTCAATAAATAAGCATGAGTACTGAAACGAAGGTAAAGTCTGACCTGCCAAAAAATCAATTACCCCGGGTCTTTGGCCTGTTTGATGTCACCTCGATTGTTATCGGCGGCATTATTGGCTCCGGGATTTTTATGGTTCCAGCTGAAATCGCCGGGGCTGTCAACTCCCCATTGCTGATGCTGGCTGTCTGGGTTGTTGGCGGTTTTTTGAGTTTTCTCGGTGCCCTCGGCCTGGCTGAACTGGGTGCGGCCATGCCGGAGGCAGGCGGAATTTATGTTTATCTCCGTGAGGCCTACGGCTCATTTATTTCTTTCCTTTTTGGCTGGACGCTCTTTTTCGTTATTGATTCGGGAGCTATTGCCACTCTGGCTGTCGCTTTTTCTTCCAATTATCTTCCTTACTTTATAAAAATGTCTCCACTGGTGACCAAACTGGTGGCCAGCGGTTTTATCATTTTCCTGGCCACCGTTAATTATTTTGGGGCCAGACAGGGCGGAAATCTGCAGAATCTATTGACGGTAATAAAAACAGTTGGCATCTTCGGTATCTGTGCGGCTGTTTTCCTTTCAGGAAAAGGCGACCCGGGCAATTTTGTCAATCCTCAGTCAGGAAAATTCTCTCTTGATTTGCTTAGCAGTTTTGGAGTAGCCCTGATTGCCACCTTCTGGGCTTACAAAGGCTGGGAAACGGCCACCTATAGTGCCGGGGAAGTAAAAAATCCAGAAAAAAATCTTCCGCTGGGAATTCTGATTGGATTGTTCAGTGTTATTATAATATATCTGCTGGCTAATCTGGCCTACCTGTATATTTTACCAGCTTCGGCTATCGCTGCTTCGGATCGAGTCGCGGCCGAGGCGATGATGGCAGCCGTTGGACCACTGGGAGCTTCTATTATCTCTGTCATTATCCTTTTCTCCATCCTGGGCTCGGCCAATCAGAACATGCTTTGCTCCCCCCGTGTCTATTATGCGATGGCTCAGGACAAATTGTTTTTTAAGTCAGTAGCCAGGATTCATCCTAAATTTAAGACTCCCTATGTCTCGATCATAGCTATCAGCCTGTGGAGCATAGTTCTCAGCCTGTCTGGAACCTTCGAACAGCTTTTTACCTATGTGATTTTTGGTGAATGGATCTTTTTTGGTCTGACGGTTGCAGCCGTTTTTGTTTTACGCCGTAAAAGGCCTGACCTGCCCAGGCCATATAAAACCTGGGGTTATCCCTGGGCTCCAGCCCTTTTTGTTCTGGCGGCTCTGGCCATTTCAGTCAATTCATTAATCAAGGAATTTTTAAATTCCGTGGCCGGACTGGGTATTATTTTTCTTGGTATCCCGGCTTATCTATACTGGAAAAAGAGACAAAAAAAGTGATTGGCCGCTCTCTGGCCAGTCTTCAATTTTTTATCTGACCGTTTTCAACAGCTATTTCCCCGTGCTTTATGACTGTCTTAACGGGGTTTCTCCCAAGTTCATAAGCCAGGTGAATATAAGAGGGAAGATCACATAAAATCAGGTCAAAAGACTTGCCAGGCTCAATTGAGCCAACTTCATCCTGCCGGTCAAGGGCATAGGCGGCATTGATAGTACAGGCATTTAGAGCTTCCTCAACGGTCATTTTCAAAGTAAAAACGCCTAATTGCAGCACTAAAAGCATGGACAGCAAATTAGAACTGCCCGGGTTGAAATCAGTAGCCAGGGCGACTATTGCCCCCTGATCAATCAGTTCTCTGGCCGGTGCTTTTTTATCAGACATCAAGAAGAACGAGACGCCGGGGAGAAGAACTGCCGCCGTCCGGCTGCCGGCCAGCTTTTTAATTCCAGACGGAGTAATGTTGATCAGGTGCTCAACTGATCTGGCCCCTAGTTCCACTCCGAGTTCTGTTCCACCGATGGGCACAAATTCATCAGCATGAATTATAAGCTTATAGCCAAGTTGAAGAGCCCGGCTGGCCAGTTCTCTGGTTTCTTCCAGATTAAAAACTGTTGGTTCGCAGAAAATGTCAAAGAACTCGGCCAGGCCAGCCTGTTTGACTTCGGGCATCATCTCTTCTTTTAACCATTTTATATAAGGGCTGTGATCAGACTTAAATTCTGGTGGTATCTCGTGGGCTCCCATAAAGGTTGGCACGATTGAGACAGGTTGACGCTGGGCCAGGTTTCGTAACACCCGGAGCTGCTTGAGTTCGTCGTCGTGATTGAGACCATAGCCGCTTTTAGCTTCAATCGTGGTGGTGCCGTTAAGAAGCATTGTTTCCAGTCTTTTCAGGCAGATGGCCTGGAGGTCCTCAGCTGCTATTGCCCGGGTGGCTTTAACAGTTGTCTGGATGCCCAGGCCAAGTTTGGCCAGCTGCTGGTAAGTGTAACCAGCTATTCTCAGAGAAAATTCTTCAGCCCGGTCACCAGCAAAAGGCAGGTGAGTATGACAGTCTACCAGGCCTGGCAGGCCGACCAGGCCAGAGCCTTCGATTACCCGGGCGCTATCGGTCAAAGAGACATTAGACCGGAAGTCTTTTTCAGTCCCGGCAAAAACGATCTGGCCTTGTAAACCGGCCACCCAGGCCTTTTCGATCAGGCCGGCCGCCCGCATGGCTTTTTTAGTTCTGGCCTTTTCTCCAGCGCAGGTAACCAGCTGGGAGATATTGGCCACAGCCGTGTCAGCGTAAATCATTGGGTGTTTTCCTGACTGCCACCTGTCTGGTTTTTCTGATGAAAGCTGGCGTGTTCAATTCTTTCCAGTCAATCTCAGGCGAACCGACTTCAATTATTGGTTCCTGGTTTCCTACCGGTTCAAAAACATAGGGAGGAGTGGGAGAGTTGACTGGTACAGCAGGCTGGCTTTTAGCTGTTCTGGGTTTCAGACGATCAGGAGTCAGCCGCCGGTTATCCCGGTGATCAAAGCCGGTAGCAATAACTGTGACCTTGATGGCTTCTTTCAGGCCTTCATCCAGAACAGTTCCAAAAATTATATTGGCTTCCTGATCGGCCAGGCTGGTAATGAGCTCTGAAGCCTTGGAAACTTCATGCAGGGTCATATCTTTTCCGCCGGTCACATTGATCAGGACGCCTCTGGCCCCTTCGATAGAGGTGTCAATCAGCAGAGGACTGCTGATAGCTTTTTGAGCTGCTTCGACCGCCCGGTTTTCACCTGAAGCCAGGCCTGTTCCCATAAAGGCCATACCCATACCTTTCATAATTGATTTGACGTCAGCAAAATCAAGATTAATCAGTCCGGGTCTGGTTATTAAATCCGAGATGCCCTGAGTAGCCTGGCGCAAGACGTCGTCGGCCAGCCGGAATGATTCAGAGATGGAAGTATTGAGATTAACCGTTTCCAGCAGTCTCTCGTTGGGAATAGCAATAACCGTATCAACGACCTGTTTGAGTTCTTGCAGGCCTTCCTCAGCCTGGCGGAATCGCACCCGGCCCTCAAAAGAAAAAGGCATGGTGACAATGGCAATGACCAGAATATCCAGACCGCTGGCCAGGTTAGCGATGACCGGTGTGGCGCCAGTCCCGGTGCCGCCGCCCAGACCGGTGGTCAGGAAAACCATATCGGCCCCTTCGATGATCTCGGCCAGTTGTTCCGCATCTTCCTCGGCTGCCTGCCGGCCAACCTGAGGATCGCCCCCTGAACCTAACCCTTTCGTCAACTTATTGCCGATCTGAATCTTGACCGGTGCCTGATTGGTGGAAAGGGCCTGTTTATCGGTGTTAACAGCAATAAAATCCACGCCCCCAATTCCGGCTTCAATCATCCGGTTGACCGCATTGCCTCCGCCGCCGCCAATGCCAATAACTTTAATCTTGGCTCCAGAAGATTCTTCAGCTAAACGAAACTTGATTTTGCTGCCCGACTCGTCTCTCATGTTCTCCTCCTTATTCATTGAACCAGTCTTTAATTTTCGTCCAGAGGCCTTTTTTCTTATCTCTGGAAAAGCCGCGTGCCTGGATCTGATTATAACCATACAAAATGAGTCCCACCGCCGTGGCGTAATCAGGAGTGCTGACCCGGTCGATCAGCCCGCCGATGTAATTAGGATCGCCCCGTCTGACCGGCAGATCAAAAATCTCTTCCGCCACCTCTTCCAGTCCATCCAGCAGGGCTGTTCCTCCGGTTATCACCAGTCCGGAATTTAATGATTTTTCATAACCCATTCTTTTTATATCGCCATCAACCAGCCTGAAAATTTCTTCAGCCCGCGGCTGGATGATATCAGCCAGAATCTGCCTGGAAAGAAGACGCGACTTTTTGCTTTTGCCCACAGTTGGTACTTCAATAGTTTCCTGCTCTTCGGCCAGGGGCAGGGCGACACAGCCATATTTCTTTTTGATTTTTTCAGCTTCTGGTATCGGCGTTCTCAACCCGACGGCGATATCATTGGTAAAATTGTCCCCGCCAAGGGGAATGGTCGAAGTGTACCAGAGTGAACCGCGTTCAAAAATCGCCACCTCAGTTGTTCCTGCTCCGAGATCGATCAGGCCTACTCCCAGTTCCCTTTCATCCTGAGTCAGAGTGGCATAACTGGTGGCAATCTGGTTCAGGACGATTTCCTGAATGCCAATGTTTGATTTTTCCAGGCAACTTTTGAGGTTTTGAAGCGAGGTGATGGCTGAGGTCACAATATGAACGTTGACCTCGAGCTTGATGCCGCTCATCCCCAGTGGATCCTTAATTCCATCCTGTTCATCAACAATAAATTCCTGAGGAATGATGTGAATTATTTCCCGGTCAGGCGGTATGGACAGGGCCCTGGCCTGGTCAATAACCCGCTTGATATCATCCCTTGAAATCTCCCGGTTTTTGCCCGAAACGGCCACTACCCCGCGGCTGTTAAAACTTTTTATATGGGCGCCAGAAATGCCGACATAAGCTGAGTCTATTTCTACTCCGGCCATTAGCTCGGCTTCTTCCTGAGCCTTTTTGATAGCCGAGATGGTTTGATCCAGATTGACCACCACTCCCTTGCGCAGGCCTCGGGATTCGGCAACGCCAATGCCAATAATTTCGACTTTTTGCTCTTCGGTAATCTCCCCGATAATAGCTACTGTTTTTTTGGTCCCAATATCCAGCCCAACCAGATAATTGTTCCTGGCCATTTAACTTACCTCCTTTTCCCTGGCAGGAGTCTTTTCTGCCTGTAAATTCAGCGGTTTAATATAGATACGATCAGCCAGTCTGAGATCTATGTATTCAACCGGACCAACTTGTTCTGCCCAGAAATTAATGGAAGAGAGATAATAGGCCAAATTTTCAGCCAGATTAGAATCACTGGCTATAATCTTAACCGGATCTCCGGCCAGTTGAATTTCCATAGATTCGTGATCTAAAAGCTTAATCATTTTGATTCTGTCTCTCACGGCTGGTTCAAGGCGGCTGACGGCCTGACAGACTGAGGCTACTTTTTCTTTATAGTTGTGACTCCAGCCATCGCTATCCTCAAGAAGCGGCCAGGACTGGTCAGGCAATTCAGAGTAAGAAGCAATGATTTCTCCTTCCTCATCAACCAGTTGATAACTTCCCCGGTGAATATACAGTTTAGGAATCCGGGGTAAAGCCTCGACTTTAAGGGCAGAGGGCAGGATTTTTTCTAGCCTGACATCTTTTACGCCTGGCAGCCGGTTTAAAATCGTCCTTAAATAATTCAAATCGCAAACCAGAATATTACCCAGCTTTTGCCGGCTCAAATAATTCTCTATGGCCTGCTTGACCTGAGGGCTGGTTGAAACAACTTCAACTTTTTTTATCACCAGCCGGTCACAGGAAATCGCATAATAATAGAGCCCGGCCAGTCCGGCAAAGAAGGCGGCCAGCAGCCCAAAGGCCAGAATGAGGTGAGCCGGCGACAGCACCTTTTTTGAGGTTCTGACTCTGGCCCTGGCTTTTTTCCCGGCGCGGTGAAAAGCCTGCTCCCCGGCCGGAAGGCCCGAGAACAATGGCCTGGTCAAAGGATATCTATTTTCAACCGCCATTCTTCTTCTCCCTTTCCAGAATTTTTATGACTTCCGGAATGATCCGGTTGACATGACCGGCACCCAGAACGAGCAGCATATCACCGGGCTGTAATTTTTCAGCCACGAACGCCGGCAGGCGTGCCAGCTCTGGCTCTAACCAGACGTTTGTCTGGCCGGCCCGCTGGATGTCCTCAAAAAGAGACTGGCCATTAACCCCTGGAATTGGCATTTCTCCGGCTGGATAAATTTCGGTCAGGATGAGCAAGTCGGCTTGATGAAAAGCAGTGACAAATTCAGTTTTGAGCCTGGCCAGGCGGGAATAACGATGGGGCTGGAAGACCACCACCAGCCGCCGCTGCCAGCCGGTCCGGGCCGCTTGCAGGGTGGCTTTAATCTCGGTTGGATGATGGGCATAGTCCTCAATTATCATAATATCTTTAACGACTTTTTTTAGCTCGAAACGGCGCCCGGTTCCGCTATAGTCTTCCAGAGCTTTGATAATTGTCTCCATTTCTATGTCCAGGTCCAGCCCAACGGCGGTGGCCGCCATGGCATTTAAAATATTGTGCTGGCCAGGAACATTAAGTTTCAGCCGGCCGGCTTTCCGGCCATGAACATAAAGAGTCGAATGGCTGGAGAAGCCGTCAAATTCAAAGTCCTTAGCTTGAATGTCAGCCCCGGTTGAAAAACCATAAGTAATAATTTTTCTTTCAATTTGAGGCATAATGCTCCGTAAATTGCAGTCATCAAGGCAGAGGATAACCGGACAGTAAAAGGGCACTTTATTGGCAAAATAGACAAATGTTTTTTTAATTTCAGCCAGAGATCCGTATTGATCAAGATGTTCTTCATCAATATTGGTCAAGACAGCAATGAAGGGTGAAAGATAAAGAAAAGACCGGTCGCTTTCATCTGCTTCGGCTACGATAAAATCGCCCTCGCCCAGCTTGGCATTGGAGCCGATGGTATTTAGCCGGCCCCCAACGATAATGGTCGGATCATAGCGGCCGGCCTCCAGTACCTGGGCGGTCATGGAAGTGGTGGTGGTTTTCCCATGAGCCCCGGCAACGGCTATTCCGTATTTCATCCGCATTAATTCAGCCAGCATTTCGGCCCTGGGGATAACCGGTATTTTCAAAGCCTTGGCCCGAACAACTTCCACATTATCCTCATGCACAGCTGAAGAAATAACTACCACATCAGCTTCTTTTAAATTTTCAGGCGAATGTCCCAGGAAAATCTGGGCTCCGAGATTTTTTAATCTAATAGTTGCCTCATTTTCCTGGAGATCCGAGCCTGAGACCTGGTAGCCGAGATTAAGCAACACCTCGGCTATGCCACACATGCCGGTCCCGCCAATCCCGATCATGTGGATCCGGTTCAGCTTTCTGTAGCCTTTTCTGACCACTATCCTTTCCTTTCTGCAGACTGGAGAAGGTCAAGAGCCAGTCTGGCTATCCGCCCGGCGCTATCTTCCTGTCTTAGCTTTCCCAGATTATCTGCCATCTGGCTCAGGGCCTGAGGGTTATCGATATAGAATTTAAGCCTGGCTGGAAGAAGGTCAGGCTTAAAATCTTTTTCCAGAATGACTTCGGCGCCACCGGCCCGTTCGAGTTCCCTGGCATTCCATTCCTGATGATTGTCGGCCGCCGCGGCAAAAGGAACCAGGATAGCTGGCCTGGCTGCTGCTATTAATTCGGCGCAGGTGGTGGCTCCGGCCCGGCCCAGGACCAGATCAGCCGCTGCTAAATAGTCTGACATCGGTGAGAAATAAGGGCTGACCGTAACCCGCTCAAAGCCGGCCCGGCTATAAGCTTCCTTTACCCGGTTAAAATCCTTATCGCCTGTTTGATGATAGATGACCAGTGAATCTCTAAGGCCGCCGAGGTAGGGCAGGCTGTCAATAATTCTATCGTTTAGAAATTTTGAGCCCTGGCTGCCGCCAAAAATCAGCAGGGTCAGAGGTTTCCCGGGCTGCCGTCGCCGAATCTCATAGAACTCAGGCCTGACAGGATTGCCGAGCAGGACGCCTTTTCCTTTGAAATACTGGAGCGAAGAAGGGAAAGAAACCACAGCTCGATCGGTCAGGTGGCTGAGAAGCCGGTTGGTAAAACCAGGCACAACATTCTGCTCGAGAATCAAGGTCGGTCTTTTCAGGATGGAAGCCACCAGGACGACCGGCCCCGAACTGAAACCACCGACTCCGATGACCAATCCGGGTTTATATTTGGCGATAATGGCCAGCGACTTGATAAAAGCCAGCGGCAATAAAGCCAGTCCTCTGAGCTTTTTGAAGCCCCGCCCTTTAAGCCCCTCAACCGGTAAAGTTAGATAGGTTAAAGATTGCTCGGACATAATTTTTTTCTCGACTGCTCTCTGGCTGCCGATATAAACCAGGTCGGCTTCAGGCTTCAATTCTTTAAGCTTCTGGCCAAGAACCACTGCCGGATAGAGGTGTCCGCCTGTTCCTCCTCCGCTGATGATAATGGTGGTCTTGTTCATAGCAACGGTTTGGCCTCCACTTTTCTCTGGGAGATATTTAACAACAGGCCAACGGCCATAAGATTACAAAGCAAAGATGAACGCCCGTAAGAAATAAATGGCAGGGGGATACCGGTCACCGGTCCCAGCCCGAGGACGATACTGATATTTAAAAGAGCCTGGATGGCCAGGCTGATCGTCAGTCCATAGGCAATTAGCTGATAAGCTTGATTAGAAGCCCGGTCAGCAATTTTTAAGCCGCGGAAAAGAAAGACCAGAAAGAGTCCAATAACCGCTAAGGAGCCTAACAGGCCGGTTTCTTCCCCGACAATGGCAAAAATAAAATCAGTGTGGGCACAGGGCAGAAAATAAAGCTTTTGAGTCGAAGCGCCAAGGCTGACTCCCAGCAGGCCGCCAGCTCCTATGGCCAGCTGGGATTGCCTGACTTGAAAAGCCTTACCGAGTAAATCCTGTTCGGGATTAAGAAAGCCATGAACCCGGTTCAGCCGGTAAGTGGCTGAAAAAAGGAATAAGCCGAAGATGAGACAGGCGACAAGGCCTGGGATAATAAAATATTTAGGCTTTACTCCCCCCAGGAAGAGAGTAATAGCTGAAATAAGGCAGAGAAAGGCGGCTGTACCATAATCGGGTTCCAGTAAAACAGCCAGCACAAAAGCCAGAATGACAGCCGCTGGAACCAGCAGTGTTTTCCACTGGTTAATGGTCTGAGATTTTTCTGAACAATAGTTGGCCAGGAAAATAATCAAAACGATTTTGGCCAGCTCTGAAGGCTGAAAACGAAAACCGGAAAATTGAAGCCAGCGGTGGGCCCCGGCTACCGGGGGCATGGCCAGGCAAAGAAGCAGAAGCAACAGGGTGAAACCGGTGGCCACATAGACCAGGCGTCTCAACGTAAAAAAGGGAGTCCGGATAGAAATGATAATAAACATTAGCACCAGGCCGGCCAGGGCGGCGATGATCTGCTGGATAAAGAAATAGAAGCTTTGATGGTATTTCTCCCCGGCCAGAATAACTGATGAACTAAAAACCATAATAATCCCGGACAGAAGAAGGAAAATAGTTGCCGCCAGCAGAGCCTTGTCAAAAGAATAACGCCTGAAAACTTCCACTATTTTTTCCCCGTGACTTTTCCGGCCAGCCGGTTGACTTCTTTTTTAAATAACCGGCCACGTTCTTCAAAATTGTTAAACATATCCCAGGAAGTACAGGCCGGAGATAAGAGAACTACCTCGCCCGGTCTGGCCTGGGAATAAGCTCTCTCCACCAGTTCTCTAAAAGTGGCTGCTTCCTCGATCGGACAAACTCCCTCAATCGCCTGTCTGATTTTTTCTCTGGCTTCACCAATCAAAAGAACCTGTTTTACCTTTCCTTTTAATGCGCGACGGAGGGGGGAAAAGTCTCCCCCCTTGTCGCGCCCCCCGAGGATGAGAAGAATCGGCTGATCAAAACTCTCAATGGCTTTAATTGTCGCCTCAACAGTCGTGGCTTTTGAGTCATTAACAAACAGGACGCCTCTTATTTTCCTGACTTCTTCCAGACGGTGTTCGAGCCCTTTGAAGCCCCGGACAGCCTGCCGGATGGAGAGCAGGCTGGCTCCGGCTAAATAAGCGGCGAGAGAGGCAGCCATAACATTTTCCTGGTTGTGAACTCCTCGTAACTTGATGTCCTTCACCTCTATAACCGGAATTTCCTCCCCCAGTTTAAAGCAGATCTTTGATCCCTGGAGGTAGCAACCCCGGGGTACTGAATGCTTTCGGCTGAAAGCATAAAGTTCATGTTTTTCTTCCTGTCTCCAGGCCCAGAGGCACGGATCATCACGGTTGACGATCACCTGATCGCCAGGCTGACGGTGGTCAAAGAGTTTCTTTTTAGCCTGGAAATAGGAATCAAAAGTTTTATGCCAGTCAAGGTGATTGGGCGAAACATTAAGAAAAACGGAGAGATCAGTCCTGAATTTTTCAGTGAATTCTAATTGAAAACTGGAGAGTTCGGTTACGATCAGCTGACCGGGTTTGACCTGGCCCACAAATGAAATAAGCGGCTGGCCGATATTACCGGTCAGGTAAACCTTAAAACCAGCCTTTTTTAAAATAGTACAAATCAAAGTGGTTGTCGTTGATTTACCATTCGAACCGGTAACTCCGATGAGCTTTCCCCGCAAGTAGTGATAGGCCAGCTCAATTTCTGAGATGACTTTTAGGCCTTTCTCCCGGGCCATCAGAACTTCCGGCAAAGGCGGAACGCCAGGGCTCATAACTATGAGCTCAGCCTGCAACAGGGTTTCCAGCCGGTTGGCCCCGGTATCAAACCGAACTCCTTTAGCTTTATAATAATCAATCTTTTTCAGCTCTGATTCAGGCTTTTTATCGGAAACAGTAATTGAAGCCTGCTGGCCGAGCAGAAAATCGCAGACAGCCTGGCCGGTCAGCCCGAAGCCAACCACCACTACTCTTTTATTTTTTAATTCCATTTTTTACCTCAACTTCAGAGTGGTCAGGCTGAACAGGGCAAAGATAATGCCCATAATCCAGAAACGGATGACAACTTTTTCTTCCGGCCAGCCAATAAGCTCAAAATGGTGATGCAGAGGGGCCATCCGGAAAATTCTGCGTCCATGAGAAAATTTGAAATAAGTCACCTGGAGAAGAACGGACAGGGCTTCCAGGATAAAAACCCCGGCCACAAAGAGGAGCAGAAATTCCTGCTTAATTAAAATGGCCAAGAGGCCAAGTGTTCCGCCTAAGGACAGGGCCCCAACATCTCCCATGAATATTTCAGCCGGATGGCAATTAAACCAGAGAAAGCCTAAGCAGGCTCCCGATAGAGCGCCGGCAAAAACTGTCAGCTCAGCAGCCAATGGCACCCTGAGGATACTCAAATATTGAGACCAGATGGCATGACCGGCGACATAAGTCAGGGCGGTTAAAGCTGCTGCCGAAATCAGAGTTAAGCCTATGGCCAGACCATCCAGGCCATCGGCCAGATTAACCGCATTGGACGAACCAACTAAAATAAACAGAATCCAGGGTAAATACAGCCAGCCTAAATAAAAAGTCCATTCTTTAACGAAAGGAAAAGTCAAATGCAGGTCGAATTTTCCTTTAAAGCCGATGAGAACGAGAGCCAGGGCAATCAAGCCTGAAACTGCGATTTGAAGAATTAATTTTTGTCTGGTGTTTAACCCGAGCGAACGGCGGGCTCGAAACTTGATAAAATCATCAATAAAACCAATCAAACCAAAGAGGCAGAGACCGGCGATACCCAGCCAGACATAAATATTGCTGAGATTACCCCAGAGCAGAGTCGAGATGAGGGTTGCTCCGATGATAACTAACCCGCCCATGGAGGGCGTACCTTTCTTGGCGATATGAGTTAAAGGGCCTTCCTCTCTGATTTCCTGGCCGACCTGGTGCTTTTTAAGCAGCCTGATAAAAACCGGGGTGAAAATAAAGACTAATAAGAGGGCGGTCAGCCCGCCCAGAGCTGTCCTGACCGTGATATAGCGGAAGACATTAAAGAAAAACAAATATTTCCGCAACGGTACGAGCAACCAGTAAAGCACCTCAGGTCTCCATCTCTTTCTTTAAATAATCAACAATGGCCTCCAGGCTCAAACCCCTTGAGCCTTTAACCAGAACCAGGTCCTGGGGTCTTAGAAATGATTTAAGCCAGACGGCAGCTTCCCCGGCCTGGTTAAAAGATTGAACCCGAGCCGGATCGAGACCATGACTCCTGGCACCTTCGGCCATAAACCTGGCTCTCGGCCCGACAGTCACCAGGTAATCCCAGCCGTAACCCGGGATCCTTGAGCCTATTTCTTGATGAAACTGATTTTCGGTTGGGCCGAGTTCAAGCATATCGCCGAGAACAGCAATTTTTCTCCCGGCCGGCAAGCGGCCTAAACTTTTCAGCACCTGCTGGAGAGCAGCCGGATTGGAATTATATGAGTCATCATAAATATCTATTCCGCCTTTTAGTTTGAGCAGCTGGCCCCGGTGAGCGAGTACTGGCCAGGTCTGGAGAGAGGGGAGAATTTCATTCAGACCAAGGCCAAAATAATAAGCGACACCGGCTGAGGCTAAAACATTCGTAATAAGCCCTTCATTAAGGACTGGCAGAGCGACCCTGGCTTTTTCCTGGCCGTAAATAAGATTAAAGTTTATCCCGGACCAGCCCTGGGGGTCGATCCCCTCAGCCCTGATCGGATATTTATCATTTTGACCGAAATAAATTATTTTATCCGATGGAAAATCAGCAGCTATTTCTTTAATCAGTGGATCATCTCCATTGAGAACGGCGGAAGCTCCGGACCTGACTCCCGTCAGGATTTCTTTTTTGGCCTGAGCGATAGCCTCCAGGTTTTTGAAAAATTCAAGATGGACCGGGGCCAGCCGGGTAATGACTGCCACTTCCGGCGGGGCAATTTCAGTCAGACGTTTGATCTCGCCTGGCTGACTCATGCCCATTTCCAGCACAGCAATCTGGTGAGCCCTGGTCAGGGAAAGGATAGACATCGGCAGCCCAATCTGATTATTGTAGTTTCCCCTGGATTTAAGCACGCTGTAGCGAGAAGAAAGCATCAAGGCAGTCAATTCCTTGGTTGAAGTCTTGCCTATACTTCCTGTTATTCCTACTACCCTGAGCTGGCTTTCGGCGAGAACTTTAGCCGCCAGCTGCTGTAGAGCCTGGAGGGTGTCATTCACCTGGATCAGGCCAAAGCCCGGCGGCAGGCCTGTTACTTTCTCTGAAACGCAAGCCGCCACTGCTCCCCGGTGCCAGGCATCAAGAACATAGTCATGGCCATTCCTTGATCCTTGCAGGGCAAAGAATAAAGAGCCGGCTGAGGCCTGCCTTGAATCAAAAGTGTAGGCTACTACCATCATTTCTGGCTCACCGGAAATTATTTTTCCCCCGGTCAGTTCAGCCAGCCGGGTGAGGGTCAGAGAAGCCATTCTGTTTTTTCTCCTCCAGACTTTTTATTATTTCTAAGGCCGTTTCATAATCACTGAAAGGCAGGTTGTGATCCTTGAAAATTTGATAGGTTTCATGACCCTTCCCGGCTATAACCACCAAATCGCCGGTGGTGGCCAGATTCAGGGCTTTTTGGATGGCCGACCGGCGGTCAACTATCTGTTCATAATTCCGGCTGCCGGTTTTAAGAAAGCCCTGCTCGATATCCTGGATAATTTTTTCCGGTTCTTCTGATCTGGGATTATCAGAGGTGATGATTGTCCAGTCAGCCAGCCTGGCTGCGATTTCTCCCATCCGGGAACGCTTGCTCCGGTCCCGGTCGCCGCCGCAACCAAAAATTAAAATAATTCTGGCCGGCTTGAGGCTTCTGACTGCTTGCAGGAGATTGTCGAGAGCGTTGTCCGTATGAGCATAATCGACCACGATTGAGAAGCCGAGAGAATTGGGAACAAATTCCAGGCGGCCTGGAATTGATTGAAGCTGACCGATCCCTTTGACAATGGCCTGAGGGCTGACCGACAAAGCCAGGGCAGCCGAAATAGCCGCTAAGCAATTGTATAGATTGTGGCGTCCGATTAATTTTGTTCTGAAATTCAGCCTGCCGCCAGGGTAAGAAACCTGGGCTTTCATTTCCTGACCTTCAAGGTCAAAATTCTCAGCCCGGACAAGGGCTTCTGGCCTGAAGCCAAAGGTGATAGTTCTCATCGGCAGTTCGGCAATCAGCTTCTGCCCCCAGACATCATCAATGTTGACGATGGAGGCCTGTCTTTTGTGATTCAGGAAGAACAGCTTTTTTTTAGCCTCAAAATAGTTCTCCATGGTCTGGTGGTAATCGAGGTGTTCGCCGCTCAAGTTGGTAAAAATGGCCAGGTCAAAGCCTATTCCCAGAACTCTTTTCAGTTCGAGAGAGTGGGAAGAAACCTCCAGAAGGCAATGAGTAACGCCTGAGTCAGCCATTTGTTTTAATATTTTTTGAATATCAGGGGCCTCGGGTGTTGTTCTGGCCGCTGCCAATCGCTGCTGGTTCCAGCGGTATTCAACTGTGCCTATGACACCAGGATTAAATCCGGCAGCCTGGAGAACAGCCTCGAGTATATAACTAACTGTTGTTTTTCCCTTCGTCCCGGTTATACCAATGGTTTTGAGCTTAAGAGCAGGATAGCCATAAAAAGCAGCCGAGGTTAAAGCCAGGGCTTCTCTGGCGTCAGTCACCTGGGCCCAGGTGATATCCAGTCCTTCTGGTTTCTGACGTTGGGATATGACTGCGGCCGCTCCTCTCTTTATAGCTTCGGGCAGAAAATCATAGCCGTCAGCTTTAAGACCTTTGATGGCCACGAAGAGGTTGCCGGGCTCAACCAGGCTGGAAGAATAGGCAATGCCTGAAATTTCCAGATCAGGCTGGCCGGACAGGTTGACCACCTGAATTTCGGCCAGAAGTTCCTTAAGTTTCATCTCAGTCCGTCACTCCTGCCTGTTTTGAATTCTGGCTGGCCAGAGTCATTTGGTCAGGCGACCTGGATGGAAGCTGATGGTAATAAAGCAGGGCTTTTCTGGCAATTTCCCGGAAAACCGGCGCGGCCACCTGACTGCCGTACTGCTTTATCCCTTTTGGTTCATCAATGACCACTATCATCGAGATGACCGGCTGGTCAGCCGGGGCAAAACCAACAAAGGAAGCAACGTGTTTGGAGAGAGAATAGGCCCTGAGGGCTGGATCAAATTTTTGGGCGGTGCCCGTCTTCCCCGCAATTTCGTAGCCATCAATCCTGGCCGGAGTGCCTGTCCCCCTTTCCACCACTTCCTTAAAGACCAGGTTGACCAGTTCCCGGGCAGTTTTTTCTGAAATCACAGGCTGTGAAGTTTCAGCTGGCCTCAAACTGGCTTCAGAGGTCATTCCTTCTGCCCGGGGGCCATTCAAATTAATTTTTGGTCTGACCAGGTAACCGCCGGTGGCATAAACATTCATAGCCCGGAGAATCTGCAGGGGAGTAGCTGCCAGTTCATAGCCAATAGCTACCCGCAGTGAGGATTTTCTCCACTTTTCTACCGGGTGGACAATGCCGGCTTCTTCACCTGGAAGATCAATGCCGGTTTTTTCTCCCAACTTGAAAGCTTTAAACATCCGGTAAAGATTTTCCTCGCCGATAATCTCAGCCATCTTAATCGAGCCGACATTGGAAGAATGAACAAAAACATCAGGGAAACTCAAAATTCCCAGCCGGACATGGTCCCTGACCGTTGTTCCTCCAAAGTTAATTAAGCCAGCCCGGCAATCATAATAAGTTGCATAACTAATGCCAGCCAGTTCTCTGGCCGCGGCGGCCGTGACGATCTTGGCTGTCGAACCCGGTTCATAAGTGTACTGGATAGCCCGGTTAAGCATGGCTTCTTCCGGGGGAGGGAAATTATTAGGATCATAATCAGGATAGCTGGCCATGGCCAGAATTTCGCCGCTGGCTGGAGACATGATGATGACCGTTCCCCAGTTGGCTTTGAATTCTTCTATGGCCTGTTTGAGTTCTTTTTCAGCCAGATATTGAAGATTAGAATCTATGGTCAGATAAATATCCCGACCTGGTTCAGTCTCTTTAATAGTCTCAATTAGGTATTCTTTCCGCCGGGCATCTTTCATGATAAGTTGTTGACCTTCCCGGCCGCGAAGGGCTGAATCATAATAGTACTCTGCCCCGGCTAGCCCGCAATCATCTATGCTGACGCCGCCCAGCACCTGGGAGGCCAGCCTGCCCTGAGGATAAAAGCGTTTGTTTTCATTTAACAGATAGATCCCGCTGAGCTTGAGCGTCCTGATTTTTTCCGCCAGTTCGACCGGAATTTTTCTCTTGATCCAGGTGAATCTTTTTCTTTTTTCAATAGAACTGGCGATCCGGTTTATTTCATCCCTGGACAGGTTCAACAGGCTTTTCAACCGGTAGATGGAATTGAGCTGGTCTTTTATAGATTCACCTTTGACCGGTGAAAAAAAAACAGAAGCAGCCGGCAGGCTTCTGGCCAGAATCCTGCCCTGGCGATCAAAAATCGTTCCTCTGGTCGGCAAAATGGTGATTAAATCCTGACTCTGTTCAATTACTTCCTGTTTTAGTTTTTTATGTTCCAAGACCTGGAGGTCGATCAACCTGAAGATGATGACCATAAACCAGAAAAGCAGAACCACAAAAATCAGCCTGGTCTTCTTCCGGTTCTGGCCGGATAGAACTGGACTCCTGTCAATGATGAGTCTCATTTTTCCACCTGGCCTTCGAAAATAACCTGGTCTGGTTCAATGTCCCGCAGCTTCAATTCTTCCCGGGCCAGGCGGTCAATCCGGTCAGGAGAGAGCAGAGCTTCCTTTTTGGCCTCGAGCTGTTTAATCTCTTCGCGGCGTTTTTCTGCCTGGGTTTCAAGATCATGGATTCTATAACCAAGCCTGATAGATTCGCTCTGGTACCAGATATAAAAAGTTATATTGCCTAGGAAAAGAATGGTCAGCCCGGCCCATAACAGAAAGTGTTTCCACGAATATTTTTTCCTGACCATGGTTAGACCCTCTCTACTGCCCGCAGTTTAGCTGAATGGCTGCGGACATTTACTTCAATTTCTGCAGGAGTTGGCCTAACCGGTTTTCTGGTTAATATCTTAACTATGGGCTGACCTTCCTCTGGTGCAGCCAGCCGTTGCCAGGCAGTTTTGACCAGCCGGTCTTCTAATGACTGGAAGGAAATAACTACCAGCCTGGTTCCTGGCCGGCATTGCCGGGCCAGCCTGTCCAGAAAGTCATCCAGGCCAGCGAGTTCCTGATTGACTTCGATTCTTAAAGCCTGGAAGACTTTAGCTGCAGGATGCAGGCGGTTTTTCTGGGGGATCCAGTGATAAGTCTCTTCCGCTACCCGTCTTAAATCGGAGGTAGTCTTTAAAAGCCCGAGTTTTCTCAAGCTGACGATTTTCCGGGCGAGGAGCTTGGACTGATGGAGTTCGCCATATTCTTTGAACAATTCGGCCAGCCGGCTTTCCGGATAAGTCAATAAGATTTTTTCAGCTGTAACTTTCTGTCTGGTATCCATTCTCATATCGAGCGGGCCTTCCTGGTTAAAGCTAAAGCCCCGGGCCGGGTCAGCCAGCTGAAAAGAAGAGAGCCCGAGATCAAACAGCGCGCCTCTGACTTCATCCCAGGGAATGAGGCCTTCGAGCTCCAGCAGCTGCCGGAAGTCGGCTTGATAGAGGCTGAGCCGGTTAGCATAAGCTTTGAGCCGGCCGGCGGCGGTCTGGAGAGAAGCTTCATCGCGGTCAAAACCTATGACCCGGGCTGAGCTATTCCTTTTTAAGATTTCCAGGCTATGTCCACCCAGACCAAAAGTGCCGTCTAAATAAACCCCTGGCCTGGAGGCTTGAAGAAATAACAGGGTTTCTTCAAGCAAAACTGGCGTATGCCCGCAGCCTTTCATTCAGTCTTTCCTCGGGGGACAAGACGGGCAATACTTTCGAAATCTTCCTCAGTCAGCGGTTTTTCTTCGATGACCGAATTAAGAACGTCCTTATTCCAGATTTCTAAATGATTATTCAACCCGATGACTTCGACTTCAGTGTTCAGCTTAGCTTTTTCTCTGAGGGTCTGATTGATCAGGACTCTTCCTTTGGCATCAATCTGATGATGGCTGCCCTTCAGATTTACCCTTAATAAAAACTTTCTGACATCAGGGCGAAGATGCAAGGCGCCTTCGCTGGCCACACTCGTCATCTCTTCCCAGACTGACAGTGGATAAATCTGGATAGCTTCGTCGGTAAGAGAAGTAACAAAAACATCCTGCCCATAGAATTTTTCCATAAGATCACGAAATTTCTCTGGAATTTTCAGCCTTCCGCTATTATCAAGCCTGGCGGAATAACTTCCTATCAACTGGTTGTTAGCAGCTTCTCTTCCCATTTTATCCCATTTTATCCCGTTTTGAGTTAAATATAGGAAAGAAAAATATAAAAGTCAAGAAAAAAACAGCCCGCCAGATAAAATATTTTTAGAAGGGAATATAAGGGGTTAGAAAGCCTATTGATCTGACCGTGAAGTTGTATAATCTTCGAGCAGCTCTTTGGCCCGGTCAAAGTCCTTTTTTAGAACCAGAACCAGGGTTTCTCCCAGTCCGTCCAGAGTAAAAGGATAAATTGAATGGACAATCTGGCCTTTAAGCAAGCACATCAGGCCATTACTGCCCAGAAAACTTTTTATAACTTCGGCTTCGGCCAGGCTCCAGACCCGGGTCAATTCCACCAGGTCCTCTTCCTTGAGTTCACCATTATCTTCCCTGGCCTCTGGCCAGAGGGATGTTGATTCCCTGTCTTCAACCTCGCCGCCTGGAATTTTTGGCTGACTATCCCGCCAGACAAAGTAATCTTTGAGAATCTGGCTGTGGTCGAAAGCTAAAGGAAAAGTTATTTCTTCCCGGCTGAAAATTCTGGCCTGACCGGCATCGTCGCCGCCCCGCGGCTGGCCGGAGGCCGCCGCGATAAAAACAGTCGAAACTGTATGCAGTCGCGGATCACGGCCGGGGTCAGAATAAGTATGGAATTGCTGCCTAAGCCGGACTTCGAGTGAAGTTTCTTCTCTGGCTTCCCTGACCGCAGCCTGTTCAAGTGTCTCGCCGTATTCTACAAAGCCGCCCGGTAAAGCCCAGCCGGCAGGAGCATTTTTCCTTTCTATTAAAACCAGGCCCGGCCGTCCGTCAGGCAGGGCTATTTCTATAATTAAATCTACAGTTGGAACCGGGTGCTTTCTTTCGGTCATCTTTTGGCCAGCCTTCAAAGCTAAAATACAGGCCCGGCCCTTAAAAGTCAATCAGAGACGACAAATCTCTTCTCGAGTTGTTTGAGTTTCTCCACTACTCCGCCGTATTCGAGTTCAGAGTAAGGCAGCATGGACGGTCCGCAAAATCCCTGGCGGCGGATGTCGGTCGCTTTTCTGGCAACTTCAAGTCTGACTGCTTCCCAGTAAGGATGATCAAAAACATCGGCCGGCTCTGATAGCTTACCCTCTTTCATCGAAAAAGCGGCTCCGGTTACGACTGGCGGACCATCAAAATAAGAAACCGTCGTATTAAGCCGGCAGGGCATCAGGGGACCAATATGGCTGCCCCGCATGAACCCGGCCACGTAGTGCCCGATATTGAAGGGAGACAGAATTTCACCAGTTGCCGGAAATTCACCCTGAACCCGGACCAGGGCTACCGGATCATCCTTACCGGTGTATTTCCCGGCGATGTTGTGCAGCCTCTGAGTCGAAATGGCAACCGACTGATGGCCAGTTGAACGCGAATGAATGCTTTCAATGACGTATCTTTCCGTGTCTCTGAGAAGAGTGGCCAAATCGTAAATGCCTTCCGGGGTATCAATTTCTATGGTTTTATTCTTTTCAGTATAGCCGACGTCCATCACCCTGAATCTAAATCCCTGGCTCATCTTCGGACTTAAGATCAGTCCCGAGCAGTACATGGGATCAGCAAAAGCTAAATAAAAGGGAAGGTTATAAGCTCCAGGATCAGTTTTATCGGCAGCAAAAAAGATAAAAGCTTCATTTTCTCTTTCTTCAATTTCTAATTCGGCCACCGCCGGGCCCATTCCTTTCACATTGCCGGAGAAAGAATCTTTCAGCAAATCCTGGCCAGCTCCATATAAGCCGGTCTTTTTGGCTATCTCCGTCCCGGCTAGAAAAGCTTCCCAGGCCAGGCGGTGAATATCGGGATGGTCGGCGCCTTTGGTATGAGTGGCTAAAATGGCGATGTCATCCCCAGTCGAACTGAGATAATAATCAATGAGCAGGCCTCTGGCCTTTGAATCTACATAGTTTCTAACCGTTTCGATAATTTGCCGGCTGGGCTTTATATGCCCGCCTATGCTCCCAATGTCGGCTTTTAAGACACTGACAGTAATCTTCATAAATTGCCTCCTCATGTCTTTTCCTGACAGCCAAGATTTTAAATGGTTAGCGGGTGAAAAGTCAAATTAAACTTTTGGCCTTCTGACTTGGTTTTCCGCGCAACAGAGGCCAAGAATCGGGCTCTTCCTTAGCCAGCGGCCAAAAAATGATGGTTACCAGAGCCTGAATAAGCCTGAATAAGGAGGAAAGCTGAATGGTTAATAATCTGTAAATAAAGGCAGTGGGTACAATAATAGCTGCCTGAGATTTTCTACCTGCTGGTTGAATTCCGGACGGTATTTTTCCCCTAAGGGCTCGGCTGGCTGGAATTTCCAGCCGAGTGGATTGACATACTGACCGTGGTAAAGCAGGCGATAATCAAGATGAGGACCGGTAGATTCACCACTTGAGCCAACATAGCCGATAACCTGGCCGCTCCTGACCCTGGCTCCCCGATAGATTCCAGGCCCGAGCCGGCTTAAGTGCAGATACATAGTTTCGTAGGAATGGCTGTGTTTGATTTTAACCATCCGGCCCGCTCCGCCGTTCCAGCCAGCAAAGGTGATGACGCCATCAGCTGTGGCCTGAACCGGCGTTCCGACCGGAGCGGCAAAATCAACTCCATAGTGAGGCCGGTAAATTTTCCGGATGGGATGTAAACGTCTCAAGCTGAACCGGGATGAGACCCTGGTATACTTAAGCGGTGATTTCAAAAATTCCCGGCGAAGGGAATTTCCCTTAGAGTCAAAATAATCAGTCTGGCCAGAATCAGGATAAGTAAAACGAAAAGCTTCGTAGAGATGCCCCTGATTTATAAAATAAGCAGCCCGAATCTGCTCATAACTGCTGAAACGGTCATTGATATATTTTTTCTCGACCAGAAGACGAAAGGTATCCCCCTTTCTAAGATCAATATAAAAATCAATCTCCCAGCCAAAGATTTCGGCCAGCATTAAAGCCAGAAGATCCTGTTCTCCAGCTTTATTAATGGCTGAAATAAGAGAATCTTCAATCCGTCCTTCAATCAAGACCAGTTTTTTCACTACGGGGTAATCTATAATTCTGGCCGTAACCTGATCTTCCTTAAGATCCAGATGCAGATAGCGTTCAGGGGCAAGGTCAAGTTCTAACCCGATAAAATTATCTCCCTGTTTTAGCAGTCTCAACTCCCGGCCAGCCGGCAGCCGGGCCAGGTCGTAAACCGGTTTGACCTGATTACTGATATTTAACACCTGAGACACAGTTAAGCCCCTGGCCGTCAAGAGATCAGTAATTGTCTGACCAGAAGTGATGGTGATTTTCTCTATTTTAACCGGCGGCTCGGTTAAAATGACATCAGCCGGTGGAAAGCTGACTTCTGTCCTGTTTTCTTTCTTTCTCTGGGTAAAGGGCAAAATCAGGATTAAGATAAGAACTGCAACCAGAGAAAATAATAAAACTAACCGCCTGACTTTCCTGAATTTCATCTTCGGTATTAAATCTGAAAAAAATTAATGATTTAAATCAGCTGCTTTTAGCGGCTTTTCTGCCTGTCGCTTTTTCAGCCATTTCTTTTTGAGGCTATTGACCAAAAAACTAACTGGCCCGGACAGGGCGTTCAAGCTAAAGCAAATCAGGATGAAATATTTTGGCTTAAAAAGCAGCCCGCCGATAACAATGGCCAGGGCCAAAGCGCTTTTGATATCAATCGGCCGGTTGACAAAATAGTTAATGAAATTCCGGTACCGAATGGAACTAACCATCAAAAGGCTAATAGCCACCACAATTAGCGCCAGATAAATAGCCGGAACCAGATCATAGTTAGGTGCCGGGCGGAAGATAACTAAAGAGGCCATAAAGATAGCCGCGGAGGGAACGGTCAGTCCCTGGTAATATCTTTTATCAGGAACGCTTTTAGTTTTTACATTAAATCTGGCCAATCTTAAAAGTCCAGCGGCGGCAAACAGGAAACTGAAGAAAAAGCCGGCATATCTGGCTGGCTTTAAAGCCCAAAAATAAATGAGAAGAGAAGTTGAAATCGCAAAGGAAACTGCATCAGCCAGAGAATCAAGCTGGAGGCCAAAATCAGAAGAGGTTTTAGTAGCCCTGGCGACCAGGCCATCCAGTCCATCGAGACAAGCGGCGAAAATTATCCAGAGGGCCGCCCAGCGGTACCTGCCGTAAAAAGTAGAGGTCAAGCTCAAAAAACCAAAAAACAGATTGGTCAGGGTTAATAAGCTCGGCAGAAAATAGATGGTTGAAACTGGCTTTTTAATCTTGACTTTCATGTTCGATTTCTCCTATGACGGTTAAGCCACCTTTCACCTTCTGTCCTGGGCCGATTTTTAACCTGATATTCGCCGGCAGATAAAGATCAACCCGCGAGCCAAAATACATCAGTCCAATTTTCTGACCGGCTTCAACTCTGTCTCCAGGCTTAACATAGCACTTAATCCGCCTGGCAGCAACTCCCACCATTTGTTTCAAAAATAGCTGGCCAGCTGCAGTTTGGAGCACCAGGCTATTTGATTCATTCTGGCTGCTGGCTTCGTCCCGGTAAGCTGGAAAGAATTTACCCGGATGATAATCGACTTTGATAATCTCAGCCGCCAGGGGGGACCGGGTGAAATGAACATCCAGCAGGGAAAGGAAAATGGTGAGCCTTTGGCCGGGGCCGGCTAATTCCGGCTGACCGGTAAAAGGCTCTATTTTCAAGACCTGACCATCAGCGGGGGATAGAACCAGGTCTGGTCCGAATGGCGGATGGCGAACCGGATCACGGAAAAAGAAGACAAAGGCTGCGGTCAGCAACCAGAAAAACAGGCTGCCAACCCACCAGCCAGGAATTAGCAAACAGGCGGCCAGGATGAGCGATGGCAGCCAGAAAACCAAACCTTCCCGGGCCAGTTTCATAAGATCTTCTCTTTATTATTTTTATCTTTTTTCATCAAAATCATTTATGAGCCAGATAGTAAATAGAGAGGAAGGAAACCCGGGCGATCGCCCCCATAATTTCAGGATTAAGGCGATAAATAGTGTCTCCCTGGGCATGATAGGCTAAATGAGGGCCATTAGATCCGATGCTGACCACCGGAATGCCCTTCAAAAAGAAAGGAGCAAAATCCGAGCCCCTGACTCCGACTCTCCGCATAACACTAATTCCTCTGACTATGTTTATCTCCTGATTGGCTTTCTCCACGGCTTCCCGAAGAGCCGGCGGTTCGGCACTCAGTCCGCACCAGGCGCCATCACCCTCGCCCTCCATATCGAAATTAAACATGGCCACCACCTGGGTGAATCCAGCCGGAAGATGTCCGGCAAAATAGTTCGAACCCTGAAGCCCCATTTCTTCACCGCCGAAGAGAACAAACATAATAGATCTTTCCGGTTTGACCTGGCCCGCACTAAAGGCCCTGGCCAGAGTCATAACGACGGCCGATCCGCTGGCATTATCATCAGCCCCGGGAAACAGCAGCCCGAGATGCCGGCCGCAGTGGTCAAAATGCCCGCCGACAATAATCAATTCTTTTTTGAGCTGGGGGTCAGAACCTTCAACCCAGCCAGCAATATTATAGCCAATTCCATCCGGAAAATGTCTTGATTTGACTGAATAGGCCAGCTTTGATTTTAGAGCAAAAGATATTGGGCGGTGATAAGTCTGAAGGGCTTTTTTAAGCTCAGCCGTGGTCGAATTGATTTCGTTAAAAATGGCGTCAGCTGTTTTCTCGCTGATCATGGCTGGTCTGAAGCCCTGAAGCCAGTCTCCATTAGGGTTGGCCTGAACTTCAGGATAAATATAAATCAAGCCAAGTGCACCTTTGTCTCTGGCCGTCTTCATCCTGGTACGGTGTTCATCATAATACTGGAATTCAGCTCGGCCAGGTTCTGGCGTTCCCCGGAAACAAAGGACATATTTTCCTTTGACCTCCAGTCCAGCATAATCATCATAATTCAGCTCGGGAGCCGAAATACCCCAGCCGGCAAAAACCAGCTCACCTGTTTTATCACCGCTATCAGAAAAGAGAAGCGGCAAAAAGTCTTTTTCAGGTTTCAACTCAACTTTTTGCTCTGCCTGCTGACCGTCCTGACCCGGCTTCCCGGGCAGGTAAAGAGTCATAGCTGCCTCATCAACGAGTGTATAGGGAGAAGGATAAGGCTGGAGGTAGCCGCTTTTAGCCCCGAGGGGCTTAAGCCCCCAGTCCCTAAATTTCTCTGCCGCCCAGCTGGCTGCCTTGGTATAACCCTCATCTCCAGTCAACCGGCCTCCGAATTCAGGAGAGGCCATGGTTCGAGCCAGCTGATAAGGAAGAATAGGATCAATGGCCGCCACTGCCTTTTTCAAGCTGGCCGGTGTTTCCTCAGCCTCAAGGCTGACCGCCAGCCAGACCAGGACTAAACAACTTAAAATAACCAGAAACTTTTTATTCATCAGTAACCTCTTTTATTTATTATCAGCTAATTTTTATTGAATGATAATTATACAACTTCCGGCTGCCGGTTGCAGCTGCTTTTTAGCGGGAGATTTTTTTTGACCCCGCTGATTTCTTTTTCTTCCTGTTTATTTCTTTGATAACTGCCTGATGGAGAACCAGAAAGTAGTAAGCAGCCAGGAAAGCCAGCAGCAGCAGGCTGGCGGCCCACCGCCCTTTGGTCAAGGAATAAACCGCATAGCCAGTCAGGCCAAGGTATAGAAAAAAATGAATCAGAGCAAAAATCCAGTTGAACATCTGCCCGGATAGTTCAGTCAGCTTCTTTTTTCACCGGTCAGTCCGCCGATCCTCAAAAAGTTGTTACTGCATCCGGCTGACGGAAATAATTAAGACTGGTTCGACCGGAACGTCCCGGTACATGCCTTTGCTGGTAGTCTCTACGTTGGCTATGGCGTCAACAACCTCCATACCCTGAACTACTTTACCGAACACAGCATAACCGAACTTAGCCTGATCAGAAGGCACATGATCCAGAAATGGATTATCAACGAGATTTATAAAAAACTGGGATGTAGCACTGTTGATCTCAGGGGTTCGGGCCATGGCGACGGTTCCCCGCAAGTTTTTTAAACCGTTATCAGCTTCATTTTTGATAGCCGGTCTTTTTTGAGCTTTTTCTTTCATCTCCGGGGTCAGGCCGCCACCCTGAATCATGAAACCCTTGATGACCCGGTGGAAGATTGTTCCATCAAAAAATTTATCATCTACATAAGACAGAAAGTTTTGAACGGTAACCGGGGCCTTATCGGGATAAAGCTCGATAACAATATCACCCTTAGAAGTTTTCATCAAAACCTTCGGATTAGCAGCTAGAGCTGGGATAGCTAAGGAGAGAGTTAAAAGGCTGATCAGAGCCAGAGTCCATTTATTCATGACACACCTCCAATTTTCAGTTTAAAATAACAAATTAAAAAAAAATAATCAACTGCCGTTCCTTGACATCCATATCAGGCTGCAAATAAAATAGCTTACGTTTTAAATCCTGGCTTTGAGGTTAACCTGAGAGATGAAAAAATTTAAAATATTTTTCCTGGCCGGCTTGCTGCTTATCCTGTCCGGCCCTCTGCTGGCTGATGGCCAGCTGGAATTCAGCTTTCATTATTCCCGCTGGACACTGAACATGGCCAGAGGCCTGGTAGAAAACATGGTCAGCGATGTTCTGGAAAGCGATCTGAAGGATAGGTTTATAACCCAGATTCAAAACGATTACCCTAATCTGGCCGAAAATGGCTATAACCAGAAAGTCACCTTCGATGCCCCTGGTGATAACTTTGGCTTTGAGTTGAGATTTTATCCGGGTGGAAGACAGGGTGCCTTCAGCCTGGGGCTGGGTATTGAAAAGAGTTCAATGCGGGTCAGCTTTCCTGAAGTTACAGCTAACCTCGATTTAATTGACCACGACCTTGATCAGACCGCCAGTTTCAGGGCCGCTGCCCAGGGTAAGTTTATTATCAAGCCATTGTCTTTCCACCTAAATTTGCGCTGGGAGCTCTGGCCGTCAAAAATGATTTCCCCTTATTTTACTGTTGGTGCCGGTCTGTCAACCGGCAAGAGTTTTTTTGAGGCCAGTTATCAATATGCCTACTCCGGTACTCTGACCTTGCCTGATAATTCAACCCAGGACTATGAGCAGGCGGCCACTAAAACTCTGGGTGAAATAAAAGATGAAAGACTGGCTGCTGGCAAGAATTTCTCTCTTAATTTTTTACCTATTGTTCAGATGGATTTTGGCCTCAGGGCCAGAATCTCAAAAATGTTCAGTTTCTGTCTGGAAGCAGGAGTTTTTGATGGCTTCATCTTAAGGGGTGGCCTGGCCATCAGGATTTAGCTCCGGTTAGCAACTGACTATCGGTCTCAGGAGGAAGCAGATGAACAGCCAACTGGTTAAAAACCATTTTTCAACTGGCGGCAGGCTACTGCTCGTTATTTCACTTTGTCTTATACCCGTTTCAGGTCAGTTGCTGGCTCAAAACCAGGGACGCGGAAACGAAACCAGACCACTTCAGATCTTTCATCAGATTTCGAGCCAGCCGCTTTATGATTGGGTCAAGGAACTGAGTTCAGAAAAATACCAGGGCCGGCTGACAGGAACAGAGGGCTTTAATCAGGCGGCCCGTTGGGTCAGCTCGCTCCTGGCTTCCTGGGGCGTAAAACCAGCCGGAGACAATGGCACTTATCTTCAGGCTTTTCCTGATCCCTATACACTGGTCCTTGACCGGGGTGAGGTCTCGCTTCATCTGCCCGCTGGCGGCAGTGGTTCGAAACAATCAGCTGAAATAAAGAAATATTACCGCTATGAGGATGATTACTTTCCCGGCGGAACATCGGCTTCAGGAGAGATTACAGCGGAAGTGGTTTATGCAGGTTTCGGAATCACTGCTCCAGAACTGGGCTATGACGATTATCAAGGGGTTGATGTCCGGGGAAAGATAGTTCTGATGGAAAGTGAAGTCCCGGTTAGCCCGGATAAAGATCCGGAGACTTTTAAAAAATGGCGTCCTTATTCCTTCCATCAATATAAGCTTCAAAATGCGGCTGCCCACGGGGCTAAGGGGCTGCTTTATTATTATGGGCCAATCGTCAATCCCAATAATGATTATCTTGATGGCTTTATCTACAGCCATATTGGCCGGGCGGTTGTCGAAGACATTTTTGCCGGCAGTGGCCGGACCTACCAGGAAACATCGGCGGCCATAAGAAAAAATCTTAAGCCCCAGTCTTTCCGGACCGGAAAAATTTTTACTATCAAAAACAAAACCGAATATCATCCAGAGGGTCAGGGCTTTAATCTTCTGGCCCGGATAGAGGGACAGGATCCGGTTCTGAGGGACGAAGTTATAATTATAGGCGGGCACCTTGATCACGTCGGCAGCTGTCCTGATTTAATGCCCGGGGCTAATGATAACGCTTCGGCCGTAGCGGTGATGCTGGGCTTGGCTCAGGCAGTGATGAAAAGCGAAATAAAACCTGAGAGAACTATTCTCCTGGCCTTTTTTGGAGCTGAAGAACAGGGCGTTAAAGGTTCTGAATTTTATTTAGAGCATCCGGTTTTCGAGTTAGACAAAACTGTCGGGCTGATCAACCTGGATGGAGTCGGCTCAGGCGAAAGAATTTTCGTTCTGGCCGGCAAAAATTTCCCCTGGCTCTATGGGCCGCTGGAGAAAGCCAATGCCAGCTATATTCACCGGCCAATGGATACCAATTACTGGAATAACCTGACCCGTCCCCGCCTTGATGCCGCCCGGTTTGTTGAGAAAGATATTCCTGCCCTGTCTTTTTCTGTTTCCGGATTGGAGTTGCCTTATCCAGCCTATCACAATACCCGGGATAATCTGCCGCTGATTAATCCAGAAATACTGGAAGATCTGGCCAGATTGCTGTTCCTGGGAGTGATGGAGCTGGCGGCCGCGCCGTCTGAAAACCTGAGACCCGGTGATAGCCTGACCAATTGATCTTATTTAATTTAATCCAATCCAATCCAATTAAAAGCAGAACCTTTGTCCGTCTCCGAGTGGGAAATGAACCAGCGGCTCACCATGACCGGGACCACTACCAGTTGTGGTGCAAACCGGCCTTCTCCAGGCTATCAATTTTAAATTTTTTTCCGGGCGAAGAGAAATTTTCAGGCCGTCAAGCGTCTTTTCTAATGGTAAAATAATACTAAAACTGGCCGGAATTTGCCCATTTTGACCGGAGATGATCTGACGAGCCGATAAGCTATTGATAATAAATAATTTAAACTCACCTTTTTTACTGGTTTTCTGGCACTTTTTTCTTTACTTTTAGAGTGATTTAGACTATAATTCAAATTGAAAATGTTTTCAGGGTCAGGTCAATTTTTCTATGATTTAGGCCCTGCTTTTATCTTTATGGGTGGCAAGCATGAAAGACGAAAGATATACAGCTGATAGTATAAAAGTTTTGAAAGGCCTGGAAGCTGTCAGAAAAAGGCCGGCCATGTATATTGGCAGCACCGGTCCTGATGGCCTTCATCACCTGGTTTATGAGGTTGTGGACAATTCGGTGGATGAGGCTCTGGCCGGATTTTGTACCAGAATAGAAGTCATTATTCACGTTGATGATTCAGTTACAGTCATTGATGATGGCCGCGGCATTCCAGTTGAAATGCATCCCAAGGAAAAAAGGCCAGCCTCCGAAATTGTCCTGACAGTTCTTCATGCCGGTGGCAAATTTGACGATAAAAGCTACAAGGTTTCGGGCGGGTTACATGGAGTCGGGGTGTCAGTGGTCAATGCTCTGTCCCGGCGGCTGGAGATGGAAGTCAAGCGTGACGGCGGGATTTATACTCAGGCTTTTGAGCGGGGCAATCCGGTTACGCCGCTTAAGAAGATAGGTAAGACCAATAAGACCGGGACCAAGATTACCTTCTGGCCAGATGAAGAAATATTTGAAACGACCGAGTTTAATTTTGAAGTCTTAACTCAGCGGATGAGGGAGTTATCCTTCCTCAATCGCGGCCTGAAAATTACTATTACCGACGAGAGAGTGAACAAGAGTCATGAATTTCAATACAAGGGAGGAATCCTTGAATTTGTTCAATATCTAAATCAGGATAAGACTGTCCTTAATCCCAGACCGGTTTACTTTGAAGCTCAGAAAGATGACATCATAGTCGAAGTTGCTTTTCAGTATAACACCGGTTATACCGAGAATATTTTTACCTTTGTCAATAATATCAATACCATTGAAGGCGGGACGCATCTGATTGGCTTTAAATCAGCCCTGACCAGGTGTCTTAATAGCTATGCTGAAACCCATAATTTGCTAAAGGATACGGGCTCAAGCAGTATCTCTGGTGAAGATGCCAGGGAAGGCTTGACGGCAGTTTTAAGCATCAAGATGCGGGATCCTCAGTTTGAAGGTCAGACTAAAACCAGACTGGGCAATTCGGAAATAAAAGGCATAGTTGAGTCGCTGGTCAATGAAAAGCTGACCGCTTACCTGGAGGAAAATCCAACCAATGGCAAGAGAATAGTAGCCAAGGCCCTCGAGGCTGCCCGGGCCAGAGAAGCAGCTCGGAAGGCAAGAGAGCTGGCCAGGCGGAAAAGTGTCTTGGAGTCAGCCTCGCTGCCGGGTAAGCTGGCAGACTGTCAGGAACGCGATCCGGCTCTGGCTGAGATGTTTATTGTGGAAGGAGACAGCGCCGGTGGTTCAGCCAAGCAGGGCCGTGACCGCCGTTATCAGGCGATTCTTCCCCTCCGGGGCAAGATACTGAATGTCTGGAAGGCTCAAGCTGATAAAATCTTCCACAATGAGGAAATCGGCACGATCATTGCAGCTCTTGGGACCAGTGCCGGCGAAGAAAATTTCAGTCTGGAAAAACTCCGTTACCATAAGATTATTGTTATGACCGATGCTGATGTAGACGGGTCTCATATCAGAACCCTGCTCATGACTTTCTTTTACCGCCAGATGAGGCCGCTCATTGAAAACGGCCATATCTATATCGCCCAGCCTCCTCTTTATAAAATTTCCAGAGGGAAGGAGATCCAGTACCTCAAAGAAGAGCGAGAATATGAGAAATGGGTGGTCAAAAAAATTTCAGAAGATTTTAGACTGCGGGTTAAAAACAAGCCCGAGCTGCTGGAAGGCGAAAAATTCAGAAAATTCATTCTTAAAATTATGCAGAAGAAAAATTATCTGAACTATCTGGAAAAAAAGAATGTACCATCCAGCTTGATTGACCTGCTCATCGGGGCTAACCTCAGTGAGCTCGAGACTCTTCAGGATAAAAAGAATATGAGGAAACTCCAGGAAGCAATTTCCGGCCTCGGCTTTCAGACTGACCTCATTCACGATGATGAATACGACACCTATGAAATTATCGCCAGTTATCAAATTAATGGGATGGCCAGCCGGACCAGGGTTAATTTTGATCTGATCAATTCAATCGAATATAAGAATTTATTCAAAATCATTAAGGAACTGGAAGAATTTAAGCCTCCCTATGAGGTTATTAATACCGGTGAATCGGTGACCATTGAGAATGAAAATAAGCTGCTCGACTATCTATTTGAAAAAGGGAAAAAAGGCGTAACCATTCAGCGTTATAAAGGCCTGGGAGAAATGACTGCCCAGCAGTTGTGGGAAACGACCATGGATCCGGAAACCCGTTCTTTACTGCGGGTTTCTATCCAGGATGCGGTCGAAGCCGACAAGGTTTTTTCCATTCTGATGGGAGAGGAAGTTGAAAGAAGGAAGCAGTTTATTGAAGAGAATGCGCTCCTGGCTCAAAATCTTGATATCTGATGACAGCCGGAGAAAAGCGAATCAGAAAGGTCTAAGATCATGACCAGGAAAAAAGAAGAAAAAGAAAAAACAGCCGAGAAAGAGAAGTCTGAAAAAGCTGCTAATCAGGGCCAGGAACCCGAAGAAGGCAGCCAGGGCGGGGCTAAGACTGCGGCTAACGCTCTGCCAATAGCCAAAACCCTGTCAGTCGTCAGTCTCGAAGAGGAAATGAAAAAGTCTTACCTGGACTATGCCCTGAGTGTGATCATAGGCCGGGCTATTCCTGATATCAGAGATGGTCTTAAACCTGTTCACCGCCGGGTTCTCTATGCCATGTGGGAGACCAGTACTCTGCACAATAAGCCTTTTAAGAAATCAGCCCGCATCGTGGGCGATGTCATTGGTAAATATCATCCGCATGGAGATGCGGCTGTTTATGATGCCTTGGTTAGAATGGCCCAGGATTTCAGCTTGCGTTATCCGCTGGTTGATGGGCAGGGTAATTTTGGTTCAGTAGACGGTGACCCGCCGGCCGCCATGCGGTACACCGAAGTCAGAATGACCCGCCTGGCTGAAGAGCTCCTGGCCGATATTGATAAAGATACAGTTAATTTTGTTCCTAACTATGATGAAAGCCTGTTAATGCCGGAAGTTCTCCCGGCCAAATTTCCGAATCTACTGGTCAACGGTTCCTCCGGGATTGCGGTTGGCATGGCCAGTAATATACCGCCCCACAACCTGGCCGAAGTCTGTGACGGGCTGATTTATCTTATTGATCATCCTCAGGCGACAGTTGATGATATTATAAAATTTATTCCCGGTCCTGACTTTCCGACCGGCGGTTATGTTTTTAACCGTCAGAATATCCGCCAGGCCTATCTGGAAGGCAAGGGGGTTGTCCACCTCAGGGCCAAAAGTACTATTGAACGGGGGGAAAAAGGCGAAAAGGACAAAATTGTCATCACTGAGATTCCTTATGGCGTCAACAAAGCCAGGCTGCTGGAAAATATTGCTGAACTGGTCAACACCAAAAAAATTGAGGGGATAGCTGATATCCGCGATGAATCAGACCGGGAAGGAATCAGAGTGGTAGTTGAACTCAAAAGAGGCGAACTCCCGGAAATAATCCTTAATAACCTTTACAAACATACTGCCCTGCAGACTTCATTCGGAATTATTATGCTGGCCATCGTTGATAAGCAGCCCAAGCTCCTGAACCTGCTGGAAATGATGAATTATTTTCTGGCTCACCGGCAGGAAGTTATTATCAGAAGAACCCGTCACGATTTGAAAAAGGCTGAACACCGGGCTCATATCCTGGAAGGCCTGCTGATTGCCCTTGATTATCTGGATGCGGTCATTGAGCTTATCCGGTCATCGAGGACAGTCGAAGAAGCCAAAAATGGCCTGATGACCAGGTTTAAACTGACCGCTATTCAGGCTCAGGCCATCCTTGAAATGCAATTACAGCGCCTGACCGGCCTGGAAAGACAGAAGATAGTCCAGGAGCACCGGGAACTGAAGGAACTGATTAAAAAGCTCAAATTGATCCTCAAGAATCATGATCTGATTCTGCAAATAATTAAAGACGAGCTCAAGGAATTAAAGGAACAATATCAGGATCCGAGGAAAACAGAAATCAGAGATGAAGTTATAACCGACATCAGGGCTGAAGACCTGATTAAGGAAGAAGATGTGGCTATTGTTTATACCAGGTCAGGCTATATTAAGAGAACTTCGCTTAATTCGTACCGCTTTCAAAGCCGGGGCGGTAAAGGCCGCAAGGGCATCGAGATGAAAGCCGAGGACGTAGTTGATAATCTTTTTACCGGTTCAACCCATTCTTACCTGCTGGTTTTTACCAACAAAGGTCGTCTCTACTGGTTAAAAGCCCTGGATGTGCCGGATGCCGGTCCATCCGGCCGGGGGAAGGCTATTGCCAACCTGCTGGAATTTCAACCCGAGGAAAAAGTTCAGTCGATTCTGGCCGTCAAAGAGTTTAGCCCTGATCAATTTGTGGTCATTCTGTCTGATCATGGCCTGATCAAAAAGACCAAACTCAGTGAGTTCAGGAATGTGCGCAAGGGCGGGATCATTGCCATGAGCCTTAAGCCTGGAACCAGCCTCTTTACCGCGGCTCTGACCAGCGGGAAGAGTGATATTATTATCGGGACGCGAATGGGCAAGGCTATCAGATTCAAAGAGAGCCAGGTCCGGCCAATGGGCCGCCAGGCGGCTGGCGTTAAGGCCATTACCCTCAAGCCTAAAGACAGAGTGATCAGCATGATCGTGGCCGGTGAGAATGACAAGTATATTTTTACTGCTTCTGAAAATGGCTATGGCAAAAAAACACCAGTAGAAGATTACCCTGCTCACCGCCGGGGAGGTCAGGGAGTTATCAACCTGAAAATAACAGATAAAATTGGCCCGGCTCTGGGCATGGTTGAGGTCAATGAAGATGATTTGCTGGTTATTACCGTCAGCGGCAAGGCCATCAGAATAAAAACGACTGATTTCCGGCCACTGAGCCGGGCGACTCAGGGAGTCAAGGTCATCCAGCTGGAGAACGGCGACCGGGTTTGCTCCATTGCCAAAGTCAGGGAAGACTGAGATTTATAGATTTATCTTCCCGCCAAAAATCTAATTGCTATCCTGTCCTGACTTGCTTAAAATAAGCACTATTATTGTATGGAAGGAGTACCGGGAATGGGCAACACCCTGGCCAGTCTGTTTTTAAATACAGTTAGCAGTTATCCCAAAGATAACTTTATGCTTTTTAAACAAAATGGCGCCTACCAGCCACTATCCACTTCTGACTTTGAAAAAAAAGTCATTCATCTATCGCTGGCTCTCAACGATTTGGGTTTGGCCAGGGGGGAGAAACTAATTCTCCTGTCTGAAAACAGGCCGGAATGGGTGATTACTGACCTGGCCACCATCTGCAATGGGGCTCTGACCGTCCCGGTTTATACTTCTCTGACTGCTTCCCAGATTGCCTATATGATTGAGGATTCTGATGCTTCTTTCGTGGTCATATCCAATGAGGAGCAGCGCTTGAAGATTCAGGCAATTAGAAACGATTTGAAAAATATCAGGCACTTTGTCACCCTTGAAGAAAAACAGGTTGATGGCTACTTGAGTCTGGCCAGCTTGCTGGCGGCCGGGGAAAAAGCAGCAGCGGAAAAGCCGGCCAGGTTTAAAGAGCTGGTGGACCTCCTCTCTCCTGAGGACGAAGCTTCACTGGTTTATACTTCAGGGACCAGCGGGCTTCCCAAGGGAGTTATCCTGACTCACCGGAATTTTATGAGCAATGTTGAAACCTGTGTTTCTATCTTTGATATCTCTTACCGTGATACCGTCCTGTCTTTTCTGCCTCTCTCCCATGTCCTGGAGCGAATGGTGGTCTTTGCTTATCTCTATGCCGGGGCGACGATTGGCTTTGCTGAGAGCATCGAGACTATCGCCCAGAATTTGCTGGAGATTAAGCCTCAGATCATGGTCAGCGTGCCCCGGGTTTTTGAAAAAATATATGCTGCTGTCATGGATACAATTTTAAGCGGTTCGGGACTGACCAAAAAAATATTTTTCTGGGCGGTCAAGGTCGGCAAAAAATATACTGGCTATGAGCTGGCCGGAAAGCCAGTTCCAGCCTGGTTAAAGTTAAAGCGCCAGCTGGCCAACCAGCTGGTTTACAAAAAAATAATCGAGAAAACCGGAGGAAGAGCCAAATTCTTTATCTCCGGCGGAGCGCCACTGTCGAAAGATATTGCCGAATTCTTTTATTCAATCGGGCTGATTATCTATGAAGGTTATGGCCTGACCGAAACCTCGCCGGTTTTGAGCGTCAACCGGCCCGATGCTCTAAGATTCGGCACCGTTGGCCAGCCTATTCCCGGAGTTGAAATCAAAATTGCGGCCGACGGCGAAATTCTGGCCAGAGGTCCGAATGTGATGAAGGGCTATTATAAAAGACAGAAGGAAACAGAGGAAGCTCTGGCCGGGGGCTGGTTCCATACCGGGGATATCGGGTACCTCGATCAGGACGGCTTCCTGGTAATTACTGACCGGAAAAAGGATCTGATTGTCACTTCCAGCGGAAAAAATGTGGCCCCCCAGGCTATTGAGAATCTCCTGGCTACCTGCCCTTATGTCAGCACCGTGGTGGTTATCGGTGATAAGCGCCGCTTTATTTCTGCTCTGGTTGTACCTGATTTTGGCCAGCTGGAAGGACTGGCCAGAAGCCGCGGGCTTCAATTTGCCAGCCGGCAGGAGCTGGTCAATAATCCAGAAATCGTCTCCCTGGTCATGGCCGAGATTGACCGGGCGACAGCTAACCTGGCTTCCTATGAAAAAATTAAAAAAATCGTTTTACTTGACCATGATTTTGAAATTGATAAAGAAGAAATTACCCCGACTCTTAAAGTCAGGCGGGCGGCGGTGGAAAACCGTTACCGGGAGTTAATCGAAAATCTTTACCGGGAGGAGCCTTCTTTGCCTTCGTCCGGTTCTTCAGCTGGCGGTTCAAAATAAAGAATCCGGCCGCAGCTTTCGCACAGATAAATTTTGGTTTTATCTTTTATCTCGTTAAGCATCTGAGGGCGAATTCTCATCTGACACCTTGAGCAAAATTCATCAACCACCTTGGACAGAGCGATCCCGCCTCTTTTTCTGGCAATGCTGAGATATTGCTGAAGCTGAGCTTTAGGAATAGCCGGAAGTAATTCGCTCCTCTGTTTGTTCAGGGCTTCCTTTTGTTCCTCCAGGAGTTTCTTACGCTGGTTTAAGGCTTCAATTTCCTGCTTAAAATGCTCTGATTCTTCTTTTTGCTGGCGCAGAGCGGTCCTGATATCTTCTTCAATCTCGTCGGCCACCAGCAGTTCTTTGATTATTTCTTCTTCTAAAGCATCTATTTTGTTCTGGCTTTCCTGAATTTCTTTGAGAAAGGAAGTATATTCTTTATTAGTCTTAACCTCATTTAATTGATGCTTGAGCTTGGAAAGTTGAGCTCTGAGATCTTTGACTTGAGACTCCAGGTCGCGCCTTTTTTTTTGATTCCTGGTCAGTTGCTCCTGGGCTTGGAGGACATGATCAGAACCAGCCTGGATTTTTTTTTCAATAGCCCCGATGAGCTGGGGCAGGTCACATAGCTCACCGCTGATTTGCTTGAGGTAGGTATCCAGCTCCTGAAGCTGGATTAATTTTTGAAAGTCAACATCTACTCCGTCCACTTTGCCTCTCGAATCAGCTCAGAGCTTAAAATGGGCCTACCAGGATTCGAACCTGGGACCTGCCGGTTATGAGCCGGTAGCTCTACCGCTGAGCTATAGGCCCATGTGCTTTTTTATATCAGATAATCTCCAGTTAGTCAATTGACGGCCTGCCGGATCAGAAGCTGTTGGTAAAGGATTTGAGCTTCCGGCTGCGGGTGGGGTGCTTCAGTTTACGCAGAGCTTTAGCTTCGATCTGCCTGATCCGCTCTCTGGTGACTTTAAATTGCTGCCCGACTTCCTCCAGCGTATGCTCATTGCCGTCGCCCAGGCCAAAGCGCATCTTCAAAACCCGCCCTTCCCGGTCGGTGAGGGTTTTTAAGGCTTCGTCAATATGTTCCCGGAGGCTCAGATGGATGACCGCTTCCGGCGGGGAAGGCAGGATCTTGTCTTCAATGAAATCACCCAGATGACTGTCCTCTTCCTCGCCAATAGGCGTCTCCAGGGAAATTGGCTCCTGGGCGATTTTGATAATTTTCCGGACTTTGCTAACCGGCATGTCCATTTTTTTGGCAATTTCTTCACAGCTTGGCTCCCGGCCCAGCTCCTGGACCAGCTGCCGGCTGACCCTGACCAGTTTATTGATGGTCTCAATCATGTGAACTGGAATCCGGATGGTTCTGGCCTGATCGGCAATCGCTCTGGTAATAGCCTGCCGGATCCACCAGGTGGCATAAGTCGAAAACTTATAACCGCGGCGGTACTCGAATTTATCAACTGCTTTCATCAAGCCCATATTGCCTTCCTGGATTAAATCAAGAAATTGCAGGCCGCGGTTACTGTATTTTTTAGCGATTGATACCACCAGTCTTAAATTGGCTTCGACCAGCTGCTTTTTGGCCTGTTCACTGGTACTCTTGCCCATCATAATAGTCCTGACCGCTTTTTTCAGGGCGGGTGAGTCCAGCCCGACTTCTTTCTCCAGTTTTTTGATTTCCTGATTTATTTTTTTCATCTCGTTTTCCGCTGTTTTCCGGGCCTGATCTAATTTAGCTTTGTTTTTTGGAAATGTTTTGCTTTTTCCCCCGGCCGGTCTGGACATTTTCTCCTTCCTTCGCCCCGGGGCAGTCTTGAGCTGTTCCCGCCGGTATTCAAGTTCATTCATTTCTCTTAACCGGTCCTTGAGCTGTTCAATCACCACTTCCCTGAGACTGGGTTGAAGATTGAGCTCTCTGATTAACTGGCTTAGCCTGATAATAATCCGGCCCCGGGCCAGGTTATATTTTTTGCTCTTCGGCAGGTTGTCCACTTCCCGGCTGAGGTCTTTAACAATATTGATCTTATCAATCAGTTCTTTCTGCTTTTCCGGCAGCTTGTCTTCGGCCAGCTCTTCGTCGTTGAAATCAAAATATTTTTGAATCGTTTCAGGATAATCAGCGATTCTTTGTTCGATTTCAATCAGGTAATTAAGAACCAGCCTGGTTTTAGACAGGGTTTTAATAATAGCTTTTTCGCCCCGCTCTATTTCCCGGGCAATAGAAATTTCTCCCTCTCGAGTCAGCAGGGGAATATTGCCCATCTCCCGCAGATATAGTTTGACCGGGTCGGTTGTTCTTTCCAGCCCATGCAGGCAGGCTGCATTTTTTTTGTGGGAAAAGGCCAGTATTTCTCTTTGCTGGGAATCGAGAATCTTAATTCCATAACTATCCATAGATGATAAAAAATTATCAAAATCATCTTCGGGGCCGACTTCCTCAGCGAAAGTCTGATCGATTTCTTCCCACGATAAAAAACCTTGCCTTTTCCCTTTGGAGATTAATTGACTGATCTCTTCTTTCTGATATTTTTCATCAGATGCCACCTTGAAACCTCCTTACGGTGCCGGCTGGCAGTTGTTTTTTTATATTTAGTTTAATCATAGCGTTAAAATCTGCCTGGTAATTTCATGCTTCTGGTAGAGAAGAGCGGTTAGCTTTTCTTTATCTCCCTGTTTTTCACTCAGGGCAATTTCTTTCTGGATGTCTTTAAGCTTTTTTTGCAGGCTGACTTTTCTCAAGGTATTCAAGCAGTCGAGAGCTTCACCAATGGAGCCAGCCGGCGTCTCTTCCTGGAGGCTTCTGGCGACGTGACCCAGCAGCGGAGGTTTAATTGACTGCTGGAGCTGACTGAAATCCCAGGCTTGCCCCTTTTTAAGACATTCCCGAAGGCGGTGAAAAACCGGTTCACTCGGCAGGCCCTGAAAACATTCAGGGTCGAGTTCGTTAGCCAGAGGGAGCAGTAATTCCGGCTGATTGAATAGCAGCTGCAACAGGCGCTTTTCAGCCGGGCAGAATATTCCTTCCTCTTCCCGGCTGGCTTTGGGCTGATTGCTTCTCGAACTGATCTCTAAGATTTTTCTAAGCAGGGTCTCATCAGTTTTGAGGAATTCAGCTGCCTGCTGAAGATATTCATTCTGAACCAGCGCGTCGGGTAACCGTTTGATTTCTTCCAGGATGATTCTGGCTACCCGGCTCTTTTCTTCTGGTACAGTCAGGTCAATATTTCTGGTGTAATTATGAAGCAAAAAGCGGAAACCTTCCTGGCTCTTTTTAAGCAGTTGCCGGTACCGGTCTGAACCGTATTTTCTCAGAAATCCATCAGGATCAAGCTTTTCGGGCAGAATCAAAACCTTAGTCTTCAGGCCGTTCTGGAGGCAGATTGGAATTGCCCGCAAGGCAGCTTTGAGGCCGGCTTCATCTCCATCATAGTTGATGATAAGGCCCGAAGCGTAGCGCCTGGCCTGAGCTACTTGCTGGGTGGTCAGGCTGGTGCCCATTGAAGCAGCGATATTCTGGATACCGGCTTGATAAAGCGAGGCAAAATCAGCATAACCTTCAACCAGAATGAGCTCGCCCGCCTGTCTGATATCTTCTTTGGTAAAATTAAGACCATAAAGCAGGCTGCCTTTGATGAAGGTTTGAGTTTCAGGTGAGTTCAAATATTTGGGCTGGGCATCAAAAACCGTTCGTCCCCCAAAGGCTACTACCCGTCCGGTCAGGGTAAATATGGGGAAAATGATCCGCCCGCGAAAGCGGTCGCGGAATTCGCCAGTTTTCTCGCCGCGGATGATTAAGCCTGCTTTTTCCAGATCCTGGGGGGGATAGCTCGTTTTGAAAGCTTCACACAAAGAATCCCAGGAATTAAGGGCATAGCCGAGCCTTAGCTTTTTGATGGTCTCTTCCGAGAACTGGCGTCCCTTCAAATAGTCCAGGGCCCTCTGGCCTTCAGCTGTTTTAAACAGGTTGTTTTTGAAGTAGGCCAGAGCTTTCTCATTTATTTCGAAGATTTTTTCTTCCAGCCGGGTCTGGCCGGAAGCCTGATACCTTTCCTGCCAGGGAAGATGATATTTTTCAGCCAGAAACCGGATGGCTTCAGGAAAAGTCAGGTTTTCTTTTTCCATAACCAGTGAAAACAGGTCCCCGCCTGCCCCGCAGCCAAAACAATGATATAGCTGTTTCTCTTCATCGACGGTAAAAGAAGGAGTTTTTTCAGAGTGAAAGGGGCAAAGTCCGATCCATTTTTTGCCCTTTTTATTCAAGGCGGTATACTGCGAAGCTATCTCAACTATAGAAGCAACCTGTTTGATCTTTTCGGTTATTTCCATCAGCTGAAAAATAGCCTGCCTTTTTTATATAAAATAGTTTCGCCTCAGCCCATTGTCAAGAAGCTGGCCTCAGATAAACTATTTTTTTCTAATAGTTTCACTTTAAATGATTAATCAGGCTGGCCAAATAGCCGGCTCCGAAACCATTATCAATGTTGACGACACCCACCCCGCCCGGGCAGGAATTAAGCATGGCCAGCAGGGCAGACAGGCCGTGAAAGCTGGCTCCATATCCGGTGCTGGTCGGGACAGCTATAACCGGGCTGGCCACCAATCCGGCCACCACACTGGGCAAAGCCCCTTCCAGGCCGGCAGCCACAATGATCACTCTGGCCTGCTGCAACTCATTATAATAGCTTAAGAGACGATGCAATCCAGCCACGCCGACATCATAAATTCTGGTCACCCTGTTGCCAAAAAAATCACAGGTAACAGCTGCTTCTTCGGCGACTGGAATATCAGAGGTACCGGCAGTCAGAACAGCTACCTGGCCCCGGCCAGTTGCCGGCCGCTTTTTGATTAAGGTCAGACAACGGGCATTTTCGTGATATTTAGCCCCGGTCAAGCTCTTTTTCAGGTTCTTATAAGTTTCAGGTGAAAGCCTGGTGATAAGCAGGTTGCTTTGCTTCTTCAGAATAGACCTGGCAATCTGGATAATCTGAGCAGCCGTTTTCCCCTGGCCAAAAATGACTTCAGGCGATCCTTTCCTCAATTCCCGGGCATGGTCAACCTTGGCGAAATCGAGGTCCTCAAAAGGAAAATCTTTTAGTTTCTTAAGGGCGGCTTCCGGAGTTATCTTTTGCTGATAAAGTTTCTCCAGTGTCTCGGCCAGGAATGCTTTCACTTTTTAATTCTAACACAAAAAAGCTGGAATGGTAGTCCGCCGCCTATTTTTTTATGGAGAGGCTAAAAGTGTCAGCCGCCGGCTAAAAATAAGCATCTTTTCCCTCTGATGGCGGTTTAAGACGAAACTTGTCAAACCACCTCCTATATTGTAAAATAGCAAAGATTTAACCTTTGATGGTCAGGAGAACAAGGTGAGTGAACTCAAGAAAAAGGACGATTACCAGAAGGCTCTCAGTCTTTATAGTCAGGGTATAAAAGATTTCCGGCGGCGGGACTATGAAAAAGCACTTTCTTGCTTTGAAAGTCTGGTAGAAAAGTTCCCGGAGGAGCACGAGCTGGTTGACCGGGCCCGTGTTTATCTGACCATTTGTCAGAAGAGCCAGAAAAAAGAATCAGCTAACCTGAAGACGGTTGAAGATTATCTTTTTTATGCTCAGATGAAAATCAATCAGGCCGAGCCAGAAGGTGCTCTGAAACTATTAGAGAAAGCTCTGGAATTTAAGAAGGAAGAAGCCAGAATATATTATCTAATGGCCATAGCTTACCTCCAGAATAACCGCCTTGAAGACAGTCTGGAAGCCTTAAAAAAGGCTATTCAGAAAGACAAAACTCTGGCTATTCTGGCTCAGAATGAAGCAGATTTTGAACCTCTCTGGGAAGATAAAAGATTTAAAATTCTGGTTAAGCTTTCATGAAAAAAAAGCTCCAGATCATTATCAGCCAGGTAAGGGCAGAGCGGGAAGAACAGAGACAATTGCCCGCGCTTCTCTCCCCGGAGGCCAGGCTGAATCATTTAATCGAAGTCGCTTTAAAGCTCCAGCCAGAAAGAATAATAGTTATTTCGGGGCTGGTTCAGCCCTACCAGCCAGCCGGGAAAACTGCCCGTTTTATTTTTGTCCAGTCAGAAGAAGCTCCAGGTAAAGGCCAGCCGGCCGGATATTTCTCCAGGCTGAAGATAAAAGGAGAAGTGCTTCTTTTATCCACTGAGTTTTTCCCGGTCAACCAGGATGTTTTGCTTCAAGCTCTGAAAACTCACCGGGAAGGGGGCTACCGTCTGACTTTTCTGGCCGGAAAACAAAAGGCAGAAAATGAGCGGGATGGCCAGGACTATTTTGTTTATCCGGGTCTGGCGGTGCTGGATCTTGACCAGGGGGCTGGCCGCTTCATTCTGGAAAAATGTTTTAAGCTGTCGGGCGAACTGAATGTAGTCGGTCTGACCGATTATTTGAAACCTGATTATGACGGTCTGGGCTTTGACTGGGTCGGTGATAAAGATCAAGCCGGTTTTATTTCCATTTTAAAACCTGAGGATTGGCCGCAGGCTGCCTCTATTTTGAACAGGCAAAAGATAGCCAGGCTCGAAAAGAAGGGAGTGATTTTTTTCTCGCCAGAAGAGACCTGGATTGATCCCCGGGTTCAAATCGGCCGGGGGAGTGTCATCTATCCCTGGGTATTAATTGAGGGCCAGACCAGGATAGGCAGCAATTGCCTGATCTATCCTCACTGCCATATTATTGACAGTCAGCTCGGCGACCGGGTAAAAGTTTTTAGTTCGACAGTTATTGAAGGCTGCCGGATTGAAAAGGCTGTCCAGGTCGGGCCGTTTTCCCGCCTGAGACCTGGAACCAGGTTAAAAGCTGGCAGCCGGGTAGGCAATTTTGTGGAAATGAAAAAGACAGTCTTTGGCCAGGAATCAAAAGCCATGCATCTGAGTTATCTGGGGGATGCCCTGGTCGGAGAGAAGGTGAATATTGGAGCCGGAACCATTACCTGCAATTATGATGGCCGGAAGAAAAATAAGACCACTATTGGCCGGGAGGTTTTCGTTGGCTCAGGAACAGAGCTGGTAGCCCCGGTGAAGGTCGGCCGGGGAGCTTATATCGCCGCCGGTTCAACCATTACCGACGATGTGTCGCCAGAAGCTCTGGCCATCGCCCGCTCGCGCCAGGTCGAAAAGAAGGGCTGGGTCAAAAGGCGACAAGAGCTGATGGATCGCCGGAACAAGCGAAAATAAAAACGGCCGGAACCATTAATTTCAAGGTAAATTACTTTTTTCCCGTTTTTCCTGTTGATAGACAAAGACTATTCTCTGAATAGCGGTCAGATTGGACGCTATGGCCAGAATAATAATGGTGATAATCATGACCTGATCAAAATGGTTGATAATCAGGCCAAGGAGAGTGCCTAAAATCAACAGGACCAGCCTTTCAGCCCGCTGCATGATTCCCAGCTGGCACTGAAAGCCAAGTCCCTCAGCCCTGGCTTTGGTATAGCTGACCATAGTCGAACCGAGAAAAGCCAGAGCCAGCACCCACAGGATCCAGTGATGACGGAAATAGAAGCCGAGTCCGAGATACATGGCAAATTCTGAATAGCGGTCAAGACTGGAATCAAAAATAGCTCCGAACCTGGTTTTCCTATTGCCGTTGGTGGCTACCTTGCCGTCCAGGATATCCATCATGCCCGAGACGAGCAGAAAGACTAAGGCCCAGACGGGGTAATGGAGGCCGTAAAAAAGGCCCACCAGCAATCCGGCCAGCAACCCGGCTAAGCTGACATAATTAGGATGAATTTTTAGCTGAACGAGAAAAAGTGAAAGCCGGTCAAAGATTTTCAAAGTAAAAAGGATTAAACTTTTGGGCAGGAATCTGAAGCCCTTATTCTCATAGGCGACCATAGCAGAGAGATTATAGGAGTTCAGAGGCTGAATATCAAGATTTCATTCAGGCTGGGGGATAATCTCGGCCAGGGTGACAGGTCTTATTTGAACTGCCAGCTGTCCGGCTATCGGCCGCTATTGTAATCCGCCATTATCTGTCCAGAAAAAAAGAACCCGGGGGCTGCACCTTGGCTCTGGCCTTCAGGTGGCCAGGGGTTCATTTGCCCGGCTTCAGGTTGAAGAAAAGATAAGGCTGTGATATGTTTTTTATCTTGCTTTTAACCATTAAAATCTTTTAGTAAGAGGAGACAAAGATGAAAGATAAAATTGAGATTAAAAAGCCAGAAGGCAAATTAGGGGTACTGATACCCGGACTGGGAGCGGTAGCCACGACTTTTATTGCCGGCACCATGCTGGTTCGTAAAGGGCTCGGCCGGCCTTTTGGTTCACTGACCCAGATGGGGACAATCAGACTGGGCAAAAGAACGGAGAAGAGGGTCCCGAAGATAAAAGACTTTGTCGAGCTGGCTGATCTCAACGATCTGGTTTTTGCCGCCTGGGATATTTTTCCTGATAACGCTTATGAATCTGCTCTCAAAGCCGGCGTTTTAAAAAAAGAGGACCTTGAACCGGTCAGGGCTGAACTGGAAAAAATCAAGCCGATGCCGGCTGTCTTTGACCGCCATTATATTAAAAACCTGGATGGTCCCAATAAAAAGAGCGGGGCTAATAAGTATGATTTAGCCCTCCAACTGATGGATGATATAAAAAAGTTCAAAGAAGAAAATAAGCTCAACCGCCTGGTGATGATCTGGTGTGCCTCAACTGAAATTTTTATGAAAGCCGAAGCAGTTCATCAAACCATTGAATCACTGGAAAAAGCCATGAAGGACAATGACCCGGCTGTTGCTCCCAGCATGATTTATGCTTATGCTGCCCTTAAATCTGGCGTTCCTTTTGTCAATGGGGCGCCTAACCTGACGGTGGATATCCCGGCCATGGCCGAGCTGGCCAAACAGCAGAACCTGCCGGTAGCCGGTAAGGATTACAAAACAGGCCAGACCCTGATGAAGACCATCATCGCCCCCGGCTTGAAAGCCAGATTGATCGGCTTGGATGGCTGGTTTTCAACTAACATCCTGGGCAACCGGGACGGCGAAGTGCTGGACGATCCGGAATCTTTCAAAACCAAGGAAGAAAGCAAGCTTGGTTCGCTCGAATACATTCTGCAGCCTGACGTTTATCCAGAACTGTATGGCCATTTTTATCATAAGGTGCGGATCAACTATTATCCCCCCCGCGGCGACAACAAAGAAGGCTGGGATAATATTGATATTTTTGGCTGGCTGGGTTATCCGATGCAAATCAAAATAGACTTTTTATGCCGGGACAGCATTCTGGCTGCTCCTATTGTCCTGGATCTGGTGCTGTTTATGGACCTGGCTCAGCGGGCCGGCTTGCGCGGCATTCAGGAGTGGCTGTCATTCTATTTTAAGAGTCCGATGTGTGCTCCCGAACTCTATCCTGAGCATGATCTGTTCATTCAGTTGATGAAGCTTAAAAATACGCTGCGCTATCTGAAGGGGGAAGAACTCATCACCCATCTTGGCCTTGAATATTATGATTAACCTCCAAAGACGGTAGATTCGGGCCCGGTTTGAAATTAAGGCGAGGAAATATTTTTAATAAAAAATCAGATGAGGTTAAGCATGGTTAGTCTTAAAAATTTAAAGTCCAGAAGACTGTCTGCTTTATTTTTTATCCCGGTTTTATTAATTCTGACCGGACTGTCATTTTTCCGGGTGACTCCGGTCGGGGCTCAGACCAGACCGGATCTCAGCCGGGAAAAAATTCTGTTTACCGTCGGTTATGCCCATCTTGATACTCAATGGCGCTGGGATTATCAAAAAACAATTAGAGAATATATCTGGAACACCATGGCTGATAATTTTTCGCTATTTCAAAAATATCCTGACTATGTGTTCAATTTCAGCGGAGCCAACCGCTACCGGATGATGAATGAATACTATCCGGAAGAATATAAGAAAGTTAAAGATTATGTGGCTCAGGGCAGGTGGTTCCCGGCCGGTTCGTCTCTGGAAGAAAACGATGTGATGGCACCCTCGGCGGAATCAATCATCCGGCAGGTTCTATATGGAACACATTATTTCCGGCAGGAGTTTGGCTTCAGCAGCCGGGAATATATCCTGCCTGATTGCTTTGGTTTTCCAGCCTCACTTCCCTCTATCCTGGCTTACTGCGGGCTGCAGGGTTTTTCCACCCAGAAGCTTTCCTGGGGCTCAGCTATTGGCATTCCCTTTAATCTTGGAGTCTGGGCCGGGCCTGATGGACAGTCGGTGGTAGCGGCTCTTAATCCAGGTGATTACGTGGGGAAAATCAGCGGTGATTTGACCCAGAATGAAACCTGGCTGAAGAGGGTGATGGCTAACGGGCAGAAATATGGCGTTTATGCCGATTATATGTACTATGGCACCGGTGACGTCGGCGGTGCCCCGGAGGAAAACTCGGTTATTAATCTGGAAAAAAGCCTGGCCAGCAACCCGGGAAGCGAAGTCAAAATAGCTGCCTCTAAAGCTGAGGATCTATTTGTTTCTATCACCCCTGAACAGAAACAAAAACTTCCTTCCTACCGGGGAGAATTTCTGCTGACCAATCACTCAGCGGGCTCGATTACCTCCCAGGCAGCTATGAAGCGCTGGAACCGTAAAAATGAATTCCTCGGCTACTCGGCTGAAGCCGCCGCGGTCGTGGCTAACTGGCTGGGTGGAGCAAAATATGACCAGGCCAGGCTGAATGAAGCCTGGCGCCTGGTTCTGGGCGCCCAATTCCATGATATTCTACCTGGAACAAGCATCCCCCGGGCCTATGAGTTTTCCTGGAATGATGAGCTGCTGGCAGCCAACCAATTTGAACAGGTTCTTAAGGACTCAGCTGGAGCGGTCAGCCGCGGCCTGGATACCCTGGTAACTGGCCGGCCTCTGGTTATTTACAATCCGCTGGCTTTTGACCGGGAAGATATAGTTGAAGCTGAAGTGACATTCCCTCAGGCAGTGACCAGCTGCCGGGTTTTTGGCCCGGATGGGCTTGAGACTCCATCTCAGATAAAAGACCTTGAAGGAAATAAGGTTAAGATCATTTTTGTGGCCAGAGTTCCATCGCTGGGTTTCAGTGTCTATGATCTCAGGCCCTCCACTGAACCTTGCCAGCTGGCTACCGGCCTTAAAGTTGAAAAAAACAGTCTGGAAAACCTTCGTTATCTGGTGAAAATAAACCGTGATGGCGATGTTTCCAGTATCTATGATAAAAAGGCTAAAAAAGAGCTGTTAGTTTCACCGGCCAGGTTATCTTTCCATTATGAAAAACCGCAGCAGTGGCCTGCCTGGAATATGGATTGGGAAGATAGGATGAAGCCGCCGGCTGGTTATGTTGAAGGCCCGGCCCGGATAACTGTGGTTGAAAACGGCCCGGCCCGGGTGGCGATCAAAATTGAAAGGGAGTCAAGACATTCAAAGTTTGTCCAGGTGGTCAGACTATCAGCGGGCGGGGCAGGTGACCGAATAGAATGGAACAATGAGATAGACTGGGCGACGGCTGAATCATCGCTCAAGGCAGTTTTCCCTCTGACTGTAGCTAATTCTGTCGCTACCTATAACTGGGAAGTCGGCACCATAGAAAGAGGCAATAATAATCCAAAAAAGTTTGAAGTTCCCTCTCATCTGTGGTTTGACCTAACCAATAAAAGCAGTTCTTATGGTGTGTCGGTTCTGGAAGATTGTAAATACGGATCGGATAAACCCGCCGACAACATTGTCCGGCTGACTCTACTTTATACACCCGGCGTCAGAAGCTGGCCCAGGGAGCAGGCCACTCAGGATTTTGGCCGGCATGAAATTCTCTATGCTCTTTATGGTCATCCAGGAGACTGGCGTCAGGCCGGGACAGGTGAGCAGGCTTTGAGGCTTAATCAGCCCTTGCTGGCCTTTGAAACTCAGTCTCATCCCGGGACGCTCGGCAAGAGATTTAGCTTTCTCGCGGCCGAACCGGCTGGACTGAGGATCCTGGCCGTCAAAAAGGCTGAAAAATCTGAGGAGATTGTAGTCAGAGTAGTTGAGACTAAAGGTCAGGCCGTAAAGAAAGCCAGCCTGACTCTGGCTTCCCCTGTTAAATCGGCCAGCGAAGTTAACGGTGTCGAGGATAAATTAGCAGCTGCTCAATTCAAGGCTAACAAGCTCATCTTTGATCTTGAACCTTATTGCCTGAAAAGTTTTGCCCTCGAAATTGAATCACCCAATAAGCAGCTAACTCAACCCGTTTCAAGCCCGGTAGAGCTCCCCTATAATCTTGATATCTATAGCTTTGATCGCCAGCGGAGCGACGGAGCTTTTGAAGCCGGCGGGCAGAGTTATCCAGCCGAGCTGATTCCCGACACAATTCTGACCGGTAATTTGAGTTTCAAACTTGGCCCAAAATTTGACGGGGCCAAAAATGCCCTGAGCTGCGAAGGCCAGGTCATCAGCTTGCCTCAGGGGAATTTCAATTGCCTTTATCTTCTGGCTGCGGCTTCTGAAGAAAACCAGAAGGGAGTCTTTAAAATCGGCCAGAGGGAGATAGAAATACCAATTGGCTACTGGTCCGGTTTTGTCGGCCAGTGGGACAACCGGCTGTGGGCTGAAGGCCCGGCTGCTGGAATAGATTTTGACCGGGACCGTTTTACTTATACCGGGGTAGTCCCGGGCTATATCAGGACAGATGAAGTCGCTTTTTTTACCACCCATCTTCACCGGCCGGTAGGCGGCCGGGAAGGCAATGAACCTTATATTTATGGCTACATTTTTAAATATAAAATTGATTTGCCGCTGGGGGCCAAAGAAATTGTTCTGCCCAGAAATAGTGCGATAAAAATCCTGGCTTTGACCGTAGCCCTGAATGAAAATGATGAGCCGGAGCCAGCTCAAAATTTATTTGACCGGCTTGACCGTCAGGCTGAAGATTATGAGCGCTGGCGAGTGGTGCCGGTGCCAGTCATTACTCCAGCTACAGCTCATGTTAGCCAGGGCCAATCAGCCTCAGTCTCAATAGCTGTGCCGTTGGAAGGTGTTGAAATTCATTATAGCCTTGATGGGAGCGAGCCAACTCTCAAATCCCCGGTTTACACTGAAGAGTTGAGTATCAGCGGAAATAAAATTCTCAAAGTTAAGGCTTTCCATCCGGTGAGGTTGCCAAGCCAGGTAGCCACAGCCTATTACAGCCAGTCGCTGCCAGTGGCTGAAGTCATCTATTTTAACCCGCCGTCTAAGGACAGGCTGGGAGCCGGAGAAGAGAGGACCTTAATTGATCTGATTAGAGCCCGGGAAGAAGCTTCTGATGAAAACTGGCAGGGTTATGAGGGTGAGGATTTGAAAGTGGTTCTTGATCTTGGTCAAAAAAAGGATGTCTTTGAGCTGGAACTCAGCTGTTTTGAAAATAACAAGGCCCGTATCTTTCTCCCGGCTGCGGTTAAGGTCGAACTTTCTCTGGACGGAAAAAAGTTCGAGACGGCAGTTGAGCAAGATCTGCCTGTCCCGGCAGCCGGAAAACCTCAGGGGCCAGCGGCTAAAAGCCTGGCCTTTAGCCTTAAAGGCCGGCCGGCCCGTTTTATCAGGCTGACCGCCACCAATCTTGGGCAGGTCCCGGCCGGGTTCCGGGGAGACGGGCAAAAGACCTGGCTTCTGGTAGACGAAATTTACGTCAGATAGCCGATAGAAGGTGAGCTGGGAAAGCCTGGAATTAACCTAAACCAGCTACCTGGCTATTTGTCCGGGAAGTTAAAATCCGGTCTCAACCTGGAGAGCAGGAGTTTGCTTATTTTCTCTAAGCAGGCGGTCATATAGTCCCATCATCCGGCTAAAAATGGCAGTTTGATAATCTTTGAGAAGTTTTTGAGCTGATTTTTTGTCTCGCTTATAAAGTGAAGAAAATTTAGCTTCAAATTCCGGGCTTGTTTGAAGATATTCCTTCTCTACGGGCAGGAGTCTTTGCCTGACGGTTTCAATCCTCTGTCCATAGCTGGCTTCCACCAGACTTTCATACTGGCGAACCTTAGTAGAGAGGAGGCTGTCCTGAGCGGCCTTGATGTCCACTGGATCATAGTGCTGCCGATAAAGCTGTTCATAATCATGATAGTTTGAACCGGCACCTGCCCCGGGCGGCAGGCTGTCCAGGCCATAATAAACCGGTAGATAGGCAGTTGTATCTGGCTTGCCAAAGGCCAGCCAGACCAGGGCTGAAACAGGTTCTGGTTTCTGCCCATTTAAAACTGCCACGAAAGAATTAATGGTGGTCTCGGTGCAGATTGTCCGGAATTTGGTTTTATTAGGGCTACCCTGCTGATAGAGAGAAGTGGCGTCATATTCTGTTCCTTCATAATGGTCACGGAGGATGGCCATCAGGCTTTCCGGAGTTATTTTGGCGGCCGGCTTAAAAGAAAAAGGATAATCTCCATTTATTTCCCATTTTTGCCCGCTGAGGAGGCTCAAGCCTCGCCACATTCTGAGGGTGTTGCCGTCAAAAACCGGTTCCCGCCTGGAAGGACGGCTGAAGGCTTTTTTAAAATCAAAGAGCCCGTCTTTTTTTTCATCATACCAGCCGTTCTTTATAGCATAATCTATGATATCGGCACTGCCTAAATAATTTTTCGGGTCATCAAGGCGGATGTCTCTTATAGTGTAAAAGTTGGGGATAATGGCCACCTCCCCGTCCGGGACGCGCCTGGCCAGCCAGTGACGTCCTTTTATAACTGCCAGCATCCAGGCCTCGTTCTTGTCAGCAATAGAGTAAGTCCGGCCCGAGCCGCGGTAACCATAGGTTTCCACAAGCTGCCCGGCCAGTTGAACTGCCTCCCGGGCACTCCTGGCTTTCTCGGCCATGATTCTTCTCAACATATAACCGATCCCGCCTGCAGTTAAATCTTCACGGTCTTCCTTGGAAGCACAACTATCAGAAGTGATGACCACGCCATAATCATTAACAAAACTATCAGCGAATTCCTGGCCGGTGGCTTCAATCCAGAGAAAGCCGTTTATCTGGCCACCGGTCTGATAAACTCCTCCCTCACCCAGATTTATCTTTACGGTCTGGCCATAATTTCTCGGGGCCATTTTTCTGACATTAACAATAAGCTGGCCATAATCATCTTCGTTATGGGCCACCAGAACCGAACCATCGGCGCTGGCCTCTTTGCTGACCAGAATGGTGTAGCAATTGAACCGCTCCTGGCTATGATCCTGGCCGTTGGCTGCTTGAGAAAAAAAACCAAACGAAACCAACCAGACTAAGGAAAAAATAAAAACTGTTATTATTTTATTGATGTCTTTCACCTCTAACCTCCAGCTGTTTATCATTAACCTCGTCATCTTATCTTCCGTCCTTGTGAATTACTTAATATACTATTCAGACGGTCTTAATTTCAAGCAGGATAGGATTAGTGACTGGCCGGCTATAACCAGAATGAAGATCAGGCTTGGCAGCCAGCCAGCCTTGTCTGTATAATAAAACCAGTCCAGAAGATCCGGGAAGGAAGGCTGAGATGAATGAGGATAATAAGCTGTCAATTACCGCTGACTGGCTGGAGGGTCTGGCTTTTGAGGCTACCGTTGGTCAGCATAAGATTATCATGGATACGGTTCCCGAAACGGGACAGGGACTTGGACCGCCGCCCAAGCCCCTGATGCTGGTGGCTCTGGCTGGCTGCACCGGCATGGATGTCATTTCCATGCTGAAGAAAATGCGGCTGGCAGTTGAGAAATTCAGGCTAATAGTCGAAGGTGAAGTAACAGAGGAACACCCCAAACAATTTTATAAGATGCATGTGATTTATGAATTTACCGGTCAGAATCTGCCCGAGGATAAATTGAAGCAGGCTATAGAACTTTCACAGGACAAATACTGCGGAGTTAGCGCCACTTATAAGAAGGCCTTAGAACTTACCTGGGAAATGAAAATAAACGATAGCCCCGGGCCGGTGCCGCTAAAGGACTGAACGGAGTCGGGCCGGGGAAAAATAAGGTCTCCAAAAGAGCAGGGGATTTGAAAATGAAGCCTGAGTTTAAAAAGCTGATTGAAACCATTCAAACCGAAGGCTGGAAAAAAATTCAGATTGAATTTGGTTCTGAGCAGCTGGAAATTCAAGTTCCGGCTGACTGCGATGAACTCAGTATGAAGGCTGTTCAGCCCTTAGCTGATCCCGGGCGGGCGGTGGAAGAAGCTCTGTCGCATCCCATCGGCACTCCCCGGCTGGAAGAAATTATCCAGAAAAAAGGAAAGCCGGCTGGCCTTCTGTCAGTGGCGATAACCGTCTCTGATCTCACCCGGCCGGTGCCTTATAAAGGAGAAAATGGTCTCCTGTTGCCTCTCTTAAAACAAATAGAAGCGGCGGGTGTGCCACGCGAGAATATCAAAATTATTGTCGGCACAGGGCTGCACCGCCCGATGACCGACCGGGAAAAAATTGAAATGTATGGCCAGGAAGTGGTTGGCCATTATCAACTGATTGATCATCAGGCCGATAATCCGGCTCTTCTGCTCAGTTTGGGCAAAACGAGAAGGGGAACGCCGGTTTCAATTAACCGGGATTTTTATTCCGCTGACCTGAAAATAGCTACCGGGCTGGTTGAGAGCCATTTTTTTGCTGGAGTTTCCGGCGGCCGGAAAGCTATCTGCCCCGGCCTGGTCGATGTTAAAACCATAGAAAAATTTCATGGCCCGGACTATCTGGAAGACCCCCTGGCCACCAACCTTATCCTGGAGGGCAATCCCTGCCATGAAGAAGCCCTGGAGATTGCGGAAAGGGCCGGAGTTGATTTTGCCCTCAACGTCACTCTTAATAAAGATCTGCAGCTGACCGGGGTGTTTGCCGGCCAGCTGGTTGAGGCCAACCTGGCTGCTTTTCAATTAATAAAAAATTATGTGGCTATCCAGGTCAGGGGGGAATATGATCTGGTGCTGACTCATGGCGGTTATGTAGGTCAGAATCATTATCAGACAGCCAAAGCAGCCGTTTCAGCCTTGCCGGCAGTCAAAAAAGACGGAACTATTATTGTTGTTGCCAATAATCGAGATGCTTTTGATCCAGTTGGCTCGCCCGAATACAGGACCCTTATTCACCTGTTGAAGCTTCAGGGGCCGGCTGGCTATCTTAATATGATTAAATCCCCTGGCTGGAAATTTACTAAGGATCAATGGGAGCCAGAAGTCTGGGGGAAGGTCTTGAGAAAAGTCGGGGAAGAAGGGCTGATTTATTGTTCGCCAGAAATCGGGCTAGAGGATTATCGTCTCCTGCCAGGAATAAGCGGCCTGGAATTGCTTGAGGAAAACAACCGGATGACCTTAATTGAAAAAGCTAAAGAGATGACCCAGCAGGCGGTGCTGCTGGCGGTAGCTCGCCTCCGGTCTGAAGGCCTTGAGCCGGCCATGGCCTTTATCCGCGAGGGGCCTTATGCGGTTCCTTATCCAGTTTCAAGCTAAAGGAGACGGTGGATAAGATAATGCTGGTAATGGCAATCAAAATCTTCCGGGGAGGCTGGCTGATAGTAACAGTCCAGTCTTATATTTTCGGCTGATTGAGACATGCTGGAAGTAGCTTTACTCGTCGCTGGTTCTTTGCTTCAATTGCTTGGACTGGCGGGCAGCATTTTGCCCGTTCTGGCTGGACCTCCTCTTAATTTTCTGGGCCTGATCCTGCTCTGCCTGGCCAGGGGCTGGGAGACTTTTAACCCGCGGTTATTGATCGGCCTGGCGGCTCTAACCATTATCTCTGTCTTTCTCGATTATTTTCTCCCGGTCAGGGGAGCCCGGAAATATGGTTCAACCCGGTGGGGCACCTGGGGTGCTTTTATAGGCCTGCTAATTGGCGTCTTTTTCTTTCCGCCTTTTGGTCTGATCTTCGGTGCTCTGGCCGGAGCGATAACTGGCGAGCTGCTGGCTGGCAAAGGAGAGACGGCAGCTATGAGAGCAGGCTGGGGAGTTTTTCTGGGCTATTTTGTCTCCCTCCTGATAAGGCTCATTGCTTCTGGCTTGATGACTTTTTTTTATTTCAGGGCTCTTTTTTAGGCAGAAATTGATTTAAAAGTCAGCTGCCTCTTTCTTTCCAAAGACCTCACCGGGAAGAGAGAACCCCGGTTAAAGCAGCAGATCTTGAGTCCAGCCGATAGTTTTTATCTCTATATTTTCCAACCGGCTGTTCCCCAGTTTATAAATTTTATCAGCCGCTAAGAGGCCTTTTTTCCCTTTTATTATCCAGAAAAATTTGCGCGACTTCCTGGGTAGAATAAAGATAAAATTTCTGATAGCCATCAGACCGCTTACTTATCTCATTTATTTCCAGAGAATCATTTCTGTCCAGGTCTCGAATGTTCCAGCGGTGCCGGGAACTCACTGGCCAAATAAAGAAGAGCTTTAGCTGATTAGCGGGTCTTTCTTCTGAAAAAGCTGACGATGAAAAGAATGATTAGCGCTCCGACTATAGCCCCGATAAAACCGGCGGTCTCTCCTGGCTGATAAATTTTCAGAAGCTGGCCCAGGTAAGTGGATAGAAATGAGCCAGCAATGCCCAGCAAAGTCGTCAGGATCCAGCCCATATTCTCTTTACCGGGAAAGATCAATTTAGCGATGACCCCAGCGGCCAACCCAAGAAGAATTGTCCAGACGATAAACATAACTCCCTCCTTTCTGCTCCAATTTTATCTTATTACTGTTTTCTTTACCAATTATATTTTATTGAGCCCGGAATTTCTTTTATAATCCGGACGTTATCTGTTACAATAATTAAAAGTTGGAACAACTGGTGATAAAGACTTACATCGCCGTCGGACAAATACCAGCCGGTTGGTGAAGATGGCCAGATTCAAATCAACCAAGCCAGAGAGCCTGGTTAGTGGGGCCAATCTGATCACCCTTCTTCGGCTGCTCTTTTCACTTCTTTTTTTCTGCCTGGCCGCTATTTATCGCCGTGAACTATACAATTATCTCGGGCTTGGTCTTCACTGGCTGGGTGACTGGCTGGATGGCTTCTGGGCTAAAACTTTTAACCAGAGAACAATTCTGGGAGCTGAGCTGGACATTATCGCTGATCGGGTGGAAAGCCTCTTTTTCTTTATCAACTTCATTTTTTTCCACCCAGGCCTGGCTTTGCCTGTTGCTCTCTACATGATAAACTTTGCCTTTATTGACTTTTATTTGAGCTATCAATTCATTAAATTCAATATAATTTCAGTTGATTTCTTTTATCTGGTTGACCAAAAAGTTTTCAAGCTTAATTTCAGTCAGCCAGGTAAGTTTGCTAATTCCACCGTCATTCCTCTTCTGCTTATTTTATTACCGGACTGGTGGCCGCTAACGCTCTTGCTGACCGCCGGGCTGATCGCGGTAAAAGTTGATTCGATCTTTATCTTGAGAAAAAAGAAAAGCCAGACGGCCCAGATTAAGTCTTAATTTCCAGCTCCGGCTACCTTGGACAAAAATCATAAAATCTAATCCGTCTGCCGCGGGCTTTTTAACCAGCGTCAGGCTCAGGCAAATGAGGAATTCTGAGGTTAGCCGGGCCAGAGATTAGTCTTTCCCCTGTCAATCAAGATAGCCGAGGGATCTGAGTTTTTCTTTTTCAGCCGGGCTGACCCAGCGGCGCTGACTTTTAAACACTCTTTGTTTGGCCAGGTTGATTATCTCCTGGAGGGAAAGCAATAACCGTTCCTTTTCTTCAGGGTAAGAGGCAGCCAGATTATTTTTTTCCTGGGGATCATCTTTTAAATTATAGAGCTCCGTCACTTCTTCCGAGCCAAAAACTGAATGGATAACTTTCCAGGGAAAATCGAGCAGAGACCAGGCCTGGTGTGAGCCCTGAGTCAACTCTGAGTAGATCAGCCTTTTATCATCTGTTTCTGTTTTCCGGTCAAGAGTCCGGCTGAGGTCTTTTCCCTGCAGTGAATAGGGCAGGATAGGGGCTTCGTTAATGGCCAGCATGGAAAATAGAGTCGGAAGTAAATCTAACAATGAGACAGGCTGGCTGATTTTAAGCCCAGAGGGAAGAAGGCCTTCTCCAGACATGATGAGCGGAACCTGAAGGAGTTCCTGGTGAAGGGAATGCCCATGTCCCCAGCCATGATGATCATAGAATTCTTCGCCATGATCAGAGGTGACAATAAAAAGTGTATCTTTTAATCTGTTTTCCACCCGCAGAAATTCGATCAGCTGGCCAAGCCAGTAATCATGATAAAGGATTTTAGCATCATAGAGAGCAATCATCTTTTGTCTGTCGGCTTCAGCCACGGCCGGACCTTCTCTAAAAGGCAGAAACAAACCCAGGCTTTGAGGAAAGATGGTTGGCCAGCTTTCGGTCTCTGGCAGGTTTTCTTCCGGCCAGAACTTCTTAACGAAAGAAGGCGGGGCCAGATAGGGAGCGTGGCCTCCTTCCAGGTGAGCCAGCAGGAAAAATGGTTTCTGGGGATGGTTTTTAATCCAGCTGGTCATTCTGGAAGTTATCGTTCCGGGGTCAGTTGAGACCAGTTCGCTTTCTCCAAAGCTAAGAGCGGCCAGTTTCTGACTCAAAAGGTAGACTGGTTTTAGCCCCTGGCTGACTACCGGCAGGCGAGTAGAGCGGTCAAGGATATGGCCAAAAATTGTTTTATAGACCTTTATGGAAAATTCACCTGGAGCAAAAAAGCGATCAAGTCCCTTATCATATCCATAGGCTGGAGAAAAATACGGATTAAAGGAAAAAGCAGCCGTATTGTAGCCGAGAGCCTTAAAAATCTGGGGGATGATAATGAGATCAGAAGGAAGATAAGAGGTAATGTCATTCATCTGGTGGGAGGTAGGCAGAGTAGAGGAAAGAAGAGAAGGCACAGACTCAACTGTATGAGAAGAAGCGGCTATAGCCTGTTCAAATAGAATTCCCTGGCTGGCCAGGCTATCAAGATGCGGGGAGGTCTTCAGAGGATAACCATAGCAGCTTAAATGATTAGCCCGGACTGCGTCCCAGATGACCAGAATGACATTTTTAGCTGACTCTCTGGAAACCGGAGTTAGAACCGGTGCTTCATTCACCAACTTGTTCTGGTGGAAGCCGGCTATAGTCAAAATTGCCAGCAAACCTGCCAGCCAAACAGCCAGATGAACAGTCAGGTAACTTTTCCAGAAGAGATTAAAGGCTGGAGCTTTTTTTCTAAAAGCCAGGAAGATCAATAGCAGGCCGGTCACCGCCAGACCGAAAAGAACAATATTGATAATAAGAGCTGACCGGTTCAAGATGCCGGCGAAGACATAGGTATTGATAAAACCCTGACCCAGAAGCCAGATAGCAAAATAACTGAAGATAATAAACCAGGATAGAAAATTTGTTTTCTGCGACTTCCTCCTGACTGCCAGCCAGACAGTCCAGATCAAACCTGCGGCCAGACCGATGACCAGCCAGAGCAGCCCATGCCAGATAGAGATGCCTGCCAGATCCGGGAAACCGAAAATAGATTTACCCTTAATGATTTCTAAGATAACATTCCATTCACCCAGGAATACTCCACTTAAACAGGCACTCAGGGGACCAACGAGGAGAGGACTGAAACCACTCTGCTGCCTTTTTTGAGCCATCATATTTTATAAATAGCAGAACTTCATAAAAGAAACAAACTAAAAAAATGCTGTGTTATTTACAGTTGAAAAGCGAACTCTTTACGCTTGAAAAGTGAACTGTTGATGAGGCATTCCACTTATAGGAGAAATGCATGGAAGAGATACCCAAGCATTTTAGTACTGGGATGCCTTTTGCCTTAGAGAAAAAAGAACTGTCAACCCTTACCGACGTATTGAGTTCTATAACCATCAAATCCCTCTCCCTAAAGTTCCCATCGGCCAGGAGGTAGATATCCATTTAGTCCCTGACCTCAAACACAGCTCCCTCGAACTCCGACTCTGGTCTAATAACCACTTCATTAACTCCATTACCTTCCCCCTATCAGACTTCCCAGGAGTTCACTTTTGAACTGGATAATAGTTCACTTTTCAACTTTCGCTAACATTAGCCGGATAGCCTTAGCCAGAATCCAAACCTGACCGATCGCTGGCCTGGCGAGAAAATCTACACTGAATTGTTTCTATTGATATTCGGACCAGTGCTTGATTTTTAAGTCACCGATCTTTTTAGAGACCAAAGCCTGAACAAAAGCCTCAGCCAGCTGCAGGTTGGTAATAACGGGTAAGCCCAGATCAACAGCCAGCCGCCTCATTTTATAATCTGAATCAAATTCTATCCTTTTGCCCGTATGAGGAATAGAAATCAGAAAGTCTATTTTCTTTTCCATCAAAAAATCTTTCAGGTTGGGCTGGCGGTTCTGATGAATCTTGTAAAGCCGGCTGGTCTCGATCCCGTGTCTTTTCAGAAATCTGGAAGTTCCTTCAGTGGCATAAATCTTAAGTCCGGTCCCTGCCAGCTCCCCGGCGGCCGGCAAAAATTTCTGTTTGTTTTCCTCGCCGCCCAGGCTGAGCAGAATAGATTTTTGAGGTAACCTGAAGCCGGCGGCCAGCATGGCCTTGAGCAGTGCTTCCTGGAGATCATCGCCTAAGCAAGCGACTTCACCGGTTGAGGCCATTTCGACTCCGAGACAGGGGTCGGCTCCCTTGAGCCTGGAAAAAGAGAATTGAGGGGCTTTAACCCCGACATAGTTCAATTCGAAGATAGAACGGCCAGGGCTAACGGGCAGCCCGAGCATTGATCTGACTGCCAGCTCAATGAAAGGGATCCTGGAAACTTTGGAAACAAAGGGCAGGGAGCGGGAGGCTCTCAGATTACACTCAATCACCTTAAGGGCATTGTCTCTGGCCAGGAGCTGAATGTTTAACGGCCCGGTTATCCTCAAAGCCCGGGCAATTTTTTCTCCGATGATTCTGATCCGGCGGACGGTTTCCAGGTAAAGTTTCTGCGGTGGCACAACCATAGTAGCATCACCGGAATGGACTCCGGCATTTTCGATATGTTCAATGATGGCTGACGCCACAATCCGGCCTTGACTGGCCACTGCTTCCAGTTCAATTTCTTTGGCTCCAACAATGAATTTGGAAATAACTACCGGATATTCGGGTGAGACTAAAGAAGCCCGTCTCAAATATTTTTCTAAGAATTTTTCTTCAAAGACCAGGCTCATGGCTGCCCCGCTGAGGACATAAGAAGGACGAATGATGACCGGATAACCAGCTTCCCGGCAGAATCTTCTGGCTTCTTCTAAGCTGGTAACTTCCTTCCAGGGAGGCTGGTCAATCTGAAGCTCGTCTAACAGCCTGGAAAACTGGCGGCGGTCTTCAGCCCGGTCAATGTCTTCAGGTGAGGTGCCCAGCACGGGCAGGCCGGCCCGGTGGAGTTTGAGGGCTAAATTGTTGGGCACCTGGCCGCCCATGGAGACAATAATTCCGGCCGGCCTTTCTTTTTGATAAATATCGAGGACTCTTTCCAGGCTGAGTTCATCAAAGTAGAGCCGGTCGCACATGTCATAATCGGTTGAAACTGTCTCCGGATTGTAATTAACCATGATCGTCTGGTAGCCGAGCCGCCGTAAAGCCAGAGAAGTATTTACGCAGCACCAGTCAAACTCCACTGACGAACCGATGCTGTAAGGTCCCGAACCAAGCACCATAATTCTTTTCTTAGAGCGGTTAAAACTCAAATCGTCTTCTGAGCCGTTATAGGTGAGATAAAGGTAATTGGTCCTGGCCGGATATTCAGCAGCTAAAGTGTCAATTTGTTTGACCGACGGCCGGAGCTTGAGGTTCTCTCTTTTTCCGCGGACGCTGTCTTCTGTCCCTCTGGTAAAAATGGCCAGCTGTTTATCTGAGAAGCCTTTCTTTTTAGCTTCTAAGGCGAGATTATCTGGCAGATCGTTTAAACCGTATTTTCTGATTTTTTCTTCTAACTCGACCAGCCCTTTCATTTTATATAAAAACCAGGGATCGATTTTGGTCAGAGAAGCCACTTTTTCAACTGACCAGCCCTTTTTAAAAGCTTCAGCCAGGCCAAAAAGCCTTTCATCAGTTGGCTGGTAAAGCTCTTTTTCCAGGTTTTTAAACGAATAGTTTTCATTGCCGACAAAGCCATACATCCCGACCTGAAGCATGCGGATAGCTTTTTGCAGGGCTTCTTCGAAGCTCCGGCCGATGGCCATCACTTCGCCCACCGATTTCATTTCAGAGCCGATTTTCTTGGAAACCCTGGCAAATTTCTTAAGGTCCCAGCGGGGAATCTTCACGGTGACATAATCAAGAGCCGGCTCAAAGCAGGCCGTAGTCGTTCCGGTCACTGAATTCTTGAGCTCGGGCAGGGAATAGCCGAGCATCAGCTTGGCGGCAATAAAAGCCAGCGGATAACCGGTAGCTTTGGAGGCCAGGGCTGAGGAGCGCGACAGCCTGGCATTAACTTCAATGATCCGATAATCGCTATTAGCCGGATTCAAGGCAAATTGAATATTGCATTCGCCGACAATGCCCAGTCGCCTGACGGTTTTAAAGGCAATTTCGCGCAGGCTGTGATATTCACGGTTAGTCAGAGTCTGAGAAGGAGCGACCACCACACTTTCACCGGTGTGAATACCCATCGGGTCAAGATTCTCCATGTTACAAATCGCCAGGCAGTTATCAGCCTGGTCACGGATTATTTCATATTCGATTTCCTTCCAGCCCTCTAAGTACTCTTCAATTAAGACCTGATTCGATTGGGACAAAGCCATAAAAAGCTTTTCGGTGAGTTCTGCCTGGTTAGAGCAAATCGAGCTGCCCTGTCCACCGAGAGCAAAAGCTGACCGCAGCATCACCGGGAAGCCGATTGTTTGGGCCGCTGCCAGGCCTTCTTCGAGCGAAGAAACTGCCTGACCGTGGGGTGTCTTAAGGGAAACCGAGGCCAGAGCCTGATTGAATAGACCACGGTCTTCGGTGATTTCAACTGCCTGGAGAGGCGGGCCAAGCACTGTTATTTTGTGCTTAGCCAGAAGACCTTCTTTGGCCAGCTTCAGGCCGCAGTTAAGTGCGGTTTGACCACCGAAAGACATCAACAAGGCCTGAGGTTTTTCTCTTTCTATTATTTTTTCTACCAGCGACCATTCAACCGGCATGAAATAAACTTTATCGGCCAGGAAGTCTGAAGTCTGAAAAGTAGCAATGTTGGGATTGACCAGCACCACTTCGATTTTTTCTTCTTTCAGGGCTTTGATAGCCTGACTGCCGGAATAATCAAACTCGCCAGCTTCACCGATTTTGATCGCTCCACTGCCCAGGAGCAGAACCTTTTGAGGCTTTCTCATCGAAGTTGCTCCACCAGAAGATCAAAAATGAATTCTGTATCAGTTGGGCCGGGGCAGGCTTCAGGGTGGAATTGCACACCAAAAAATGGCCGGTGGCGGTGTTTTATTCCTTCATTGGTACCATCATTAGCGTTAATCAGCCAGGGCTGCCAGTCNNTCCAGACAGGGCTGATTCTGAGAGCGGTGGCCGAATTTAAGTTTATAAGTTCTGGCTCCAGCCGCTAAAGCCAGGATTTGATGACCGAGGCAGATGCCAAGGAGAGGGATATTTTCCTGGAGCAGGACCGAGACTGTGGCCACGGCCGAGCATAACTCTGGATTACCAGGGCCATTAGAAATAACCACTCCACTGGGTTTAAAAGACAGGATTTTTTCAGCCGGCGTATCTTCTGGGACTCTGATTACTGTTAGTCCGCGCCCGGTTAGCTGGCGGATAATTCCCAGTTTTGTCCCGCAATCAAGAAGGACGATTTTCTTTCTCCGGCCAGGCTGGTAGATATGAATATCCGGACTGGAAACTTCGGCCACCAGATTTCGGGCATTTGGATCAGACAGCCGTCTGGCTTCCCGAACCAGAGGCGAGATTTTCAACGGTTCGCTGGAGACGACCAGCAGGCCTGGAATAACGCCGTACTGGCGCAGCCGTTTAACCAGGGCCCGGGTATCCAGACCGGCCACCGCCGGAATCCGGCTGGCTTCTAACCAGCGGTCGATTGACAGGCGGGAGGTATGATGCGATGGTTTATCAGTATAGTCAGAGACGACATAGCCTTGAATCCAGGGTCTGGCTGATTCAAAGAAATCAGCATTAACTCCGTAGTTACCGATGAGGGGATAAGTCTGGACAAGGATTTGCCCGTGGTAGGATGGATCGGTGATTGATTCCACATAACCAACCAGGCCGGTATTAAAAACAACTTCCCCCCACGTCCGGCCGCAAGCTCCAAACCCTTTACCCTCAAAAACCGTGCCATCTTTGAGGGCCAAGACTCCGTATTTCGTCGTTCTGTCCTTTAAAATTTTTTTGACTTTAGCACATTTTGCCCGGCGAGGCAAGTTCGAGGGGGTCGGGCCAGCGCATTTTGTTAATTATCAATAACATATCAATCAAACCTATTGATTAAACTATTTATGGCCAGAATGTGTCTTGAAGCAGGTAATTAAAGGTGATTTTGCCTTTTTTGCTCCTTCAGGAAGCGAATAAAAAAGCGAAATGTCTCTTGCTTCTTCCTAAGTTATTTATAATAAAGCAAATCGGCTGGCCCGACCCCATCAGTTGCCAGGTAAGCGGGGTTTTCTTATAATTGAGGGGAAATTTTTTGGAAAGAAGGTCAGAATGAAAGTAGGTAATTTACAAAAATATCTCTTATCCGGAGTTTCTTATGCCATTCCTTTTGTTGCTTCAGGTGGGATACTGATTGCCCTGTCAATCGCTCTGGCTCCAATGGGTCCCGGCGGACCAGATTTCAGCCGGGCTCCATTTTTGAAACTGATCAATGATATTGGCACGGCCGCTTTTTCTCTACTGGTTCCTGTTCTCTCCGGTTATATTGCTTTCGGCATTTGTGATCGCCCCGGTCTGGTGCCTGGTTTTGTTGGCGGTTTCATTGCCAACCAGGTCGGAGCCGGTTTCTTAGGCGGACTGGTTTCCGGGCTACTGGCCGGCTTTCTGGTCTTTTTTCTCAAAAAGATCAAAGTCCCGAGCTATATTCGGCCTGTTATGCCCATTTTGATTTATCCGGTCATCTCCTCCCTTATCGTTGGACTGGTCATGTATAAGGTCGTGGGGGCGCCGATTCATGATTTAATGGCCAGCATTACCAGCTGGCTGCAGGTCATGCACACGGGCAACAAAGTCATTCTGGGCATTATTCTTGGTTCGATGATTGCCTTTGATATGGGTGGACCGATCAACAAGGTGGCTTTCTTCTTTGGGGCGGCCATGATTCAGCAGGGAAATTATCTAATTATGGGAGCCTGTGCGGCCGCTATTTGTATTCCACCCCTCGGGCTCGGTCTGGCTACCCTTATCAACCGGAAACTCTGGACCGAACAGGAACGTGATGCTGGCCTGGCCGCCCTGGCTATGGGCGCCATTGGCATCACCGAAGGGGCTATTCCATTTGCGGCTGCCGATCCTTTCCGGGTTATCCCGGTCATTATGGCTGGTTCAAGCGTTGGCTCTGTGCTGGCCATGCTGGGCCAGGTTGGAGATCACGCTCCCCATGGCGGGCCAATTGTCCTGCCGGTGGTTGATAACAAGCTTATGTATGTCATCGCTATAATCACCGGCACCCTGGTTGTGGCTGGCCTGATAACTTTAATCAGAGCCAGAAGCAGGAAGCAAACAGACGACTCTCCGGTTTAAGGCAGCCGGCTGACTGGCCCCAGGGGAAAAAATGCAGCTGGTCTTTTAAATTGCCTGGTAAATGCTAAAATAAAAACTGATTATTCAGAGCCTGAAAGAAATGGAGGAATAAATGAAACTGGTGGCGGTAACTGCCTGTCCAACTGGTATTGCTCATACTTATATGGCAGCCGAACAGCTTGAGCGGGTCGCCAAAAAGATGGGCCTGACTATCAAAGTTGAAACCCAGGGGGCGATGGGCATTGAAAATGAACTCAAGCCAGAAGACATTAAAGAAGCGGCGTCGGTCATTCTGGCAGTCGGCATTGCTGTTCAGAAAAGAGAGAGATTCGAAGGCAAGAGAATCTTTGAATTCTCTGTTCAGGAAGCAATCAAAAATGCCGAAGGAATTTTGCAAAAGGTAAAAGAAGAAATTGGCGGTTGAATTCACCTTTGATTTTCCGCTGCCCTTAGGGCTTCATGCCCGGCCGGCTGCTTTCATTCAGGAAAGATGCCAGGACTTTGAGGGTGAGATTGTTTTTGAGAATCTGCGCAACGGCCGGAAAGGTGAAGCCAAGAGTATTCTATCGCTTATTACCTCTGACACTCAGTATGGAGACCTGTGCCGGGTGGTTGTTTCGGGTCAGGGAGAAAAAGAATTTGTCGCAGCTTTAAAGCGTTTTCTTGTTGAGGATTTAAAATTAAAAGAAGAGAAGGCTCTGGAACAAGTCCCGGCCTCTACGGCCACAGTGCCAAGATTAATTCTGGCTGAAAAAGAAATTTACCTGACCGGTCAGCCGGCTTCGCCCGGCATAGTTTCTGGAAAAGTGTTTCTTCTGCAAGCCGGCTTTAACTGGGAAAGCCTCACAGCCGGAGGGGAGGGAAGCCCGGAGTCCATCTCTCTTCAGGCTGAAAAAGAGGCTTTCAGTCAGGCCGTCTCTAAGGTCCAGCAGGAAATTCAACGCCTTCTGCCCCAAAAAAGCGGAGTCGAGAGAAATATTCTTCAGGCTCATCTGTCCATAATTACCGACCGGGCTTTTATTGACCGGGTAAATGAACTCATTACAAAAGAAAAATACCAGGCTAAACAGGCTGTTTATCAGGCCGGGCGGGAATTCAGCCAGCTCCTAGGTCAGGCCAAAAGCCAGTATTTGAGAGAAAGAATGGCTGACATTCAGGATGTAACCGGACGGCTGCTGGAGCAGCTTGGCGGCCAGAAATTAACCAGGACCAGAGCCAGTCTGAATGAGCCGGCCATCATTGTGGCTGAAGATCTTTTCCCATCAGACTTTTTAAGTCTTAACCTTGATTTTGTTCGAGGCTTGATTCTTGATATAGCCGGACAAACCTCCCACACTTTAATTATGGCCAGAAGCCAGGCGATACCGGCTGTAACCGGCGTGACTCAGGCCAGCCGGCGACTCCGTTCGGGTGAAGAGGTAATTCTTGATGGAACGAGGGGAGTGATCCTGATCTCTCCGGGTGAAGCCGTCAGGAGATATTATCAGAAAGAAATGGAAGCCGAAGGCCTTCTTCTCGGTCGCCGCCAGCAGCAGGCTGCTCTGCCCGGTCAAACCGCTGATGGCCGGAAAATAGAAATAGCGGCCAATATCGGGCGGCCGGAAGAACTGGAAAAAGCCTGGCGGGATGGAGCCGAAGGAGTCGGCATTTTTCGCACCGAGCTTTTGCTTTATGGCCAGCCGGCGCTTCCGACTGAGGAAGACCAATACTTGCTTTATAAAAAGGTAGCGGAAGAAGCCTCTGGCCGGCCGGTCATTATCAGGACCTTCGATATTGGCGGTGATAAGCCCGTTCCAGCCATGAGCCTGCCTCAGGAGCCAAATCCTTTTCTTGGATATCGGGGAATCAGGATTTATCAGGAAAATTATGAGCTTTTCCGCCACCAGGTTAGAGCCATTCTGCGAGCGACAGTTTTTGGCCAGCTTAAAATCATGTTTCCCATGGTCAGCTTGGTCGAAGAAGTGCGCTGGCTTAAAGAAAAAATGGCCGGGTTTTCTAAGGAACTTCAGGCGGAGGGCCTGCCTTTTAAAGAGAAGATTGAAACTGGCATAATGCTGGAAGTCCCATCCGTGGCTTTGCTGGCTGATAAGTTCGCTGAGGAAGTTGATTTTTTCAGTGTTGGCTCAAATGATCTCATCCAGTACTTCCTGGCTGCCGACCGGAGCAACCCCAGAGTCAGGTATCTTAATCAGCCTTTAAATCCAGCTCTGTTGAGGCTTTTGAAAGGGGCGATTGATCTGGCTCACGACCGGGGGCGCTGGGTCGGGCTCTGTGGAGAAATGGCTGGTGATTCCAGTCTGACTCCGGTTTTTGCCGGCCTTGGTTTTGATGAACTGAGCATGAGCTCCGGCTTTATCCCGGAGGTTAAAGCTGTTCTGGCCAGTCTTAAGATTGATGACTGCCGGCAATTAGCCGCCCGGGCTATGGAAGCCGCTACGGCCGGAGAAAACAGCCAGCTTCTCCAGCGGTTTTATCAGGAGCATTTTTCTCAGGGGGTCATCAGCCCGGAGCTGGTTGATCTTCAGGCTGTTTGCCGGTCGAAAGCCGAAGTCCTCCAGGAAATAGCCATTAAACTCGAGCTGTCCGGACGGGTTGACCATCGAGCCAGATTTGAGCAGGCCCTGTGGAAAAGGGAAGATGATGTGGCTACTGACATTGGCTTCGGGCTGGCCATTCCTCACTGCCAGTCAGAAGCAGTCAGGGCGCCGAGTATTGTAGTTCTTTGCTTGACTCAGCCGGTGGACTGGCAATCAAAAGAAGGTCAGCCGGTTGATCTTATTGTCTCTCTGGCCATTCCAGCTGGCGAAAAGGTCAGTCAACAACTGGCCCTTTTGCCCAAACTGTCGAGAAAGCTAATCCATGAAGACTTCCGGGAAGCCCTGCGCCAGGCCCGGACTCCGGCCGAAATTGTTTCTCTTATCAAACAGGCCACGAGCTGATTAAAACTCTGTCTCCACTTCCTGCCTTTAAACCTGCTACTCAGCCTGAGCGGTCAGAGTTTATTTTTGATCAGGTTCTTTTTTCTCCATCTTTTTGAATTCAAAGACGCCGTTGGGCTGGATCGTTTCGAGGGCCGTGACTTCGCCTTTTGGACCGAAAATAAAGCGAACTCTAATCACCGGGACCTGTTTGAAATAAAATTCATCCCCAAGATCAGGAACCAGTTCATACAATGGTTGCCCCGGGACATAAAGAGTCAGCGAATTGCCTTTTAAGCTAACTGTCAGAGCCTGGTTTAACAAGACGTAGCTGCCGGTGAGCTGGTTAAGAAATCCGGGATCATAATAGCGCTCGTCAGGTCTTTTTTTGAAAACGATATCATCAGCCGTTGACTCCAGAGGAACGGTGAGGCCAGCCACCCGGCCATTGGGATCCGTCTGAAAAGTCAGCCTGGTATCTTCAAAAGCCGGGTCAGCGCTTTTCAAGCCATTAAAAGTGTCATAATGCCAGTGCTCAAGCGGGGTAGTAATCTCATTATAGTTAAATGATAGCTTACCCCCTTTCAGGTTGACCCTAAGTTCGCCATAGCCAGGATGAAAGTAAGTTCCAGCATAGTCAGTCAGGGGATGAGAAGGCCTGGTGCCAGCTATCTTCCGGGCAGCAGCTTTTTCTCCAGCCTTTTTACCGAGTTCTTCACCTTGAGCCTGATTTTTGACAGCTTCACCAATCCAGTCAACAGGTTCAAGGCCCAGTAATTTATCCGTTATAGTTTCGACAAGAAGATCTGGCAGGACACTGCCGTTTCTATTGGTCAGGATAACAAAGCCATAGCCATCTTGAGGGAGGAAACTGACTAAGGCCGAGAAGCCATCAATGTTGCCCCCATGATAGACCCGCTGGTGGCCACGATAATAGTCAACAAACCAGCCCAGGGCATAACTGGCTGGACTGACATAAGTTGTGACAGGAGTCCCGGCGATGGGCATATAAGGAAGATGGAGGTCTTCCAGACTGGCCGGAGCCAGAAGCTGTTTTTCGCCGAATTTACCAGAATTGAGATGGACAATGACCCAGTTCGTCATCTCCCTCACCGTCGAATTGATTGAGCCGGCCGGTCCCATATTGGTCAGCTGGCGGAAGGGGATTTTTTCAATCTTACTATCTCGATATAAATAAGGCTGAGCATAGTCCTTATCCTGCTGGGAAACCGCGACTGAAAAATTAGTTCTGGTCATCCCTAATGGTTCAAGAACCAGCTCCCGGACTGAATCTTCCCAGGGTTTTCCGCTTAAAACTTCAAGCAGGTAGCCGGCCGTTAAGAACATCAAATTGTTATACTGAAACCTTTCCCTGAGATCAGCGGTAAACTGCAGATAAGCCAATCGCCTGACCAGCTCTTCCCGTGAAGCCCGGTAGTTGTTATACCAGAGGAGATCGTGACGCGGCAGACCGGAGCGGTGAGTGACCAGATCCCGGGGTGTAATCCTTTCACTAATAACTGGATCGGATAATTTAAACCAGGGAATATAACTCCGGACCGGCTCATCCCAGCTCATCTTACCTTCATCTACCAGTCTGGCCAGGGCAAAGGTGGTAAAGGCTTTGGTGGTAGAACCGATGGCCAGCAGGGTATCAGGCGTCATCGGCAATTTGTTTTCCACATCCCGGAGCCCGTAGCCTTTAAGAAAGATAGCCTCTTTATTCTTGACTACGGCCAGGGCTAAACCCGGGACTCTCAAATCAGCCATGGCTTTATTAATCGTTCCATCGAGGGAGGCCAGCCTATTTTTGGCTTTAGCCACCGGATCTTCGCCTTTATTAAGATAAAAGGGAAAAGTCTGTCCGGATTGAGTGTACTGGCCGCTGATTTTCTGCCCGGGGTCATCGAGCCTGCCCTTAAAGACTGCATTTCCAGGGACGCCAGAAATGGCAAAAGTTATCTCCTTATCAGAGACAACTATATCAGTCAGTTTCAGGTCTATGGCTTTCTGGACAGGAATCGAAATCAACCCTTCCAGCTTTTTATCCGGTGACAACTTGAAATCAACCAGAATCTCAAGCTTCATGCCGGGAAGCTCAATGGCTCCTTCCCAGTGAGCGGCTAACTGCTGGCTAAGGTCAGCCGGTTGAGCAAAAAGGCCAGGAAGGCCAGACAGAAATAGAATTAACAATAAAAGTAGTCCCTTAAAGTAAACTTTTTCTTCTCTCATTTTTCCTCCAGACTGTCTGGGCGAAGTTTAATCTTCAGGCAGATTAACCTTAATCTATTTGCCCTGAGAATTCAAATATAAAAGGCGGTGGATGAACTTTTCCCGGCTGATTTTCGTCTATCACTTTGTAACTACTTGATTTTTGAGGAGGAAGAAGCATGCCAGCTGTTAAATTAAAATTTAATAAGTTCAGACAGAATAATCTCATCCTGCTCGGCTTGATGCTGCTGATGCCAACCATGTTTATAGGCTGCGATGAGTTTATTGATTCAGATTACAGGTTTGAAGAAACTTTTTCTAAAACAATTTCTCTCCAGGAAGCCGGCTCTTTTTCACTCGAAAACATTAATGGCGGAGTGACTATCAGAACTTCCCCGGACAGGCAAGTCGTCATTCAGGCCACGAAATATGCTAAACGGGAAAAGAGCGATCTGGACAGAATCAGGATTGAGGTTGTCCAGGGGGAGAGATCAGTTAAAGTTGATACTATTTATGAAAGAAAAAATCTCCGGGCCAAAGTTGATTATGATCTGACTGTGCCCGAGGGTATGTCCCTGGAGCTGATTAGAACCATCAATGGTAAAATTGTAATTTCGGGAAAATATGACCGGGCCGAACTCAAAACAACCAACGGCAGTATTGAAGCTAAAGGAGATTTTAACTGGCTGGAAGCCAGTACGACCAATGGCGGCCTGGAAATTAGCGGAGTTAGAGGCAAAATCAATTTAAGAACAACTAATGGCAGCATTAAAGCTGAGCTCGATGAACTCTCAGCTGATTTTAGCGCCAGGACGACCAACGGCAGTATCAGGCTGGCCCTCGGCCAGGAAGCCAATGCCCGGTTTATCGCCAGGACAACCAACGGTAGTATTAAGGTTGAATATCCGGTAACGGTAGAAGGCACGGTGTCGAGAAGAAGACTGGGGGGCAGCCTGGGCAAGGGCGGAGAGATCAGAGTTTCCTTAGAGACCACCAATGGCTCGATCAGCCTGGTGAAATTATAACTGATCAAAACCAGGCTACCAGACAGCCACCAAATGGTCAGCTGTCAACGAGCTGAATTGGCCGGCGAAAAAGGCGAAATGTCTCTGAGTTTTTTTATAACCCCGGGCAGAACTTCCAGGACATAATCCACTTCTTCTTCGGTGTTATATATACTAAAGGAGAATCTGATTGTGCCATGAGCAAAAGTAAAAGGTATTTTCATGGCCTGCAAGACATGGGAAGGCTCGAGCGAGCCGCTGGAACAGGCCGAGCCAGTTGAAGCGCAGATACCATAATCGCTGAGAAGGAGCAAAATAGATTCGCCCTCGACAAATTCAAAGCTGACACTCAAGGTATTGGGCAGGCGCTGGGCCCTGGCTCCATTTATTTTGAGATTGGGAATTCTGGCCAGCAAGCCCTTCTCCAGCTTATCCCGCAACTGACCGACATAACTTTGTTCTTTATCCAGATTGGCCAGAGCCAGCTCACTGGCTTTACCCAGGCCTATAATTCCATGGACATTCTCGGTACCAGCCCGGCGGCCGTTTTCCTGATGGCCGCCCCGCAGGAAGGGCACAAATTTAGTTCCCTGTCTGACATACAGGACTCCAACTCCTTTGGGAGCATGAATCTTATGCCCGGAAATGGACAGCAGATCTATCTGGGTAGCCTTCAGGTTAATTGGAATTTTACCGGCAGCCTGGACGGCATCGGTATGGAAAAGAACGCCTTTGCTATGGGTTATTTCAGCTGCCTTTTCCACCGGCAGGACCACTCCGGTCTCATTATTGGCCCACATAATAGAGACAATGGCCGTCTGCGGGGTGATGGCTGCTTCCAGCTCATCAAGGTCAAGCTGGCCGTCTTCGTCTACCTTGAGATAGGTTACCTTATAACCCTGCTTCTCCAGGTAGCGGCCAAGATTATAGATAGCTGGATGCTCGACAGAGGTGGTAACAATATGCTTCTTTTCTGGATAAGCACCAAGGGCTGAGTAGATGGCGGTTGAATCACTCTCAGTTCCGCAGCTGGTAAAAATGATTTCTTCGGGCGAACAACCCAGCAGGCTGGCCACTTTGGCCCTGGCTTCATCTAAATATTTTTTTACCTGGCCGCCAAACTGGTGAATGCTCGATGGATTGCCATATAGCTCGGTCAAAAATAAATCCATGGCCTCTTTAACTTCCGGGCTGACCCGGGTGGTGGCGTTGTTGTCAAAATAGATGACTTTATTCATCTTTTTCCCCTTGATCTCTGGCTTTGACTCCTCTTCCCTGGCCTTTTAAAACTAAAGTCGCCGGCTGCCGGCCGATCTTAGGCCAGGACTATTTCCAGGTCTGGCGCTCCTTTAGCTCTTAAAGCTTTTTCGACAACTTCCTTAAAGGTCTGGCTGGCTAGCTGGCAGGTGGAACAGGCTCCCAAAAATCTGACTTTAACTGTCTTTCCATCAAGATCAATAAGCTCCAGCCAGCCGCCATCTTCCCTCAGTTTCGGATTTATTTCTTCTTCCAGTACTCTTTCTATCAGTTTAATTTTTTCAACGGTGGTCAGTTCGTAATAAGACTTTTGACTGTGGCTGGCCCAGTAATCATTGAGGATTTTTTCTATCTCTCCCTTACACTGTCCGCAATTTCCGCCGGCTTTGGTATAATCGGTTACCTGCTCAACTGTTTTCAGCCCGTTTAATTCGATGGCTTTCCAGATTGTTTTTTCGGAGACATTAAAACATTTACAGATGATTTTTTCCTGCTCGCCCGGGAAAACTTTGATTCCTTTTTTGGTGTAATAATTTTCAATGGCCGCCTGGAGAGCTTCCATCCCCATCACCGAACAATGCATCTTTTGCTCTGGCAGGCCACCCAGATAATCGGCAATCTCCTTATTGGTTATTCTGGCTGCTTCTTCAATTGTTTTGCCTTTGATAATTTCAGTCAAAACACTGGAAGAAGCAATGGCGCTGGCACAGCCAAAAGTCTTGAATTTGGCATCTTCAATAGTCTGGTCAGCTGGATTGATTTTCAGAGTGAGTTTAAGGACATCACCGCAGACAATGCTGCCGACTTCTCCTACGGCATCAGGGTTTTCAATTTCCCCGACATTTTTCGGGTTTTTAAAATGTTCCATAACTTTATCAGTATAATCCCACATTGTTTCTCCTGGTTATTTATCATCACTACTCAATATTCAGTATAGATTCGGCCGGAAGGACTGTCAATTTCCCGCGGCCTGGCTGGTTTTTTTGATTGATAAGGCTAAACCAGGAATTCACTGGCCAGAGAAAGAACCCTGGACATGATTTTTATTCCGACCTGATCAGGTTGTCCAGAGTAGCTTTAAGTTTATCAACGACCGAGGGGGTTTTAAGGTTTTCATTCAGAATCTTCTGACCCGGAAGGTCACTACCATAAAAGCCTCTATTGGCTTTTTTATCAACCCTGAGCGTTCCGCCTTTTAGAGCCAGCCCGGCGAAGAGACCTTTGCTTTTTGAATAAGAATAAATTTCAGCTTCCATTTCCAGGTCAGTACTGGCCTCAGCGCTGCGGCCGATCGGGCCGGCGGAGACACTGAGATCGGCGCCCAGAGTAATCTTGTTGCCAGCAATTTCTTCCACTCCGCGACGGTTTTTAAAAACCAGGACAAGGTCGGCTTTCTGAACACCCAGTTGCAGGCCAAAACTTCCCCCGGCCAGCTTGATAAAAAGTGGATTGCTCCAGCTGCCGTCTTCTTTTTTAATAATGGCAATTCCGCTCCCGTACTGTCCGCCCAGTGCCCAGGCAGCCTTAATTACTCCTGGCAGGATAGCCAGGCCTTGAGCTTTTTTCAACAGGCTGATTGGAATTCCCTCATCTTTCATCTCGGCCAGCTCCTTAATCACTTCCAGAGATTTTTCGATTTTGTCTTCTCCGGGACGGGAGGCAGGCGGGTTATCGGCCAGAAGAGAGTTAAACATTAGAAAAAGAAAGGAAAACGAAATGGCCAAAAATGAAATTAAACGGTCCGCTTTCTTATTCACTGTTTTGCCTTTCTTTGATTATCTTATACTGGTCGAAAAAAAACGTCAATCTAGAATCTTCCCCCAGTTTTCATAATCCAGAGCAGGCGTAGGCTCAAGTTATATTTTTTTATAAGCTATGAATCAGTTTTGTTTATCGGGCAGCGTCTTTTTCTCTGAAGAGCGAGGACTTAAATAATAAAAAATCAATCCTGATAGAGTCAGCAATACTCCGGCCAGGGATTCTTTTGGGCGGTAAATCAGGCCATAGATTAAGATCCAGGCTTGAAGGGCCAGAAAAATAATTGGGGTCACCGGATAACCCCAGGTCCGATAGGGGAGCTTAAGATCAGGCCGGCTCCGCCTGACCTTCATTACTCCCAGGACTGTCAGGAAGGTAAAAAGGTTAAGAGTAAAGCCGGTGAAAATAATCATTCTCTCAAAGCTGGAAGTAACTATATAAATAATGGAAATCAAGCCCTGGACTAAAATGGCCAGGTAAGGAACTTCCCGCGAGTTAAGTTTGGCCAGCCAGCGGAAATAATGGTAGTCCTCTCCGACTGTCATCGAAACTCTCGGGCCGGCAATGATCATAGAAGAAATAGAAGCCAGAAGAAGCAGCGAGATGATGGCTGACATTATGGCTCCGCCCTGCTGGCCAAAAACAGCCGAAGCGAAAAGGTGGCCGACTTCGACCTTTCCGGCCATAACCGGGGCAGGAATGTTTCTTAGAAAAACATAATTGAGCAGGACATACATGATGATAACCAGGCTGGTGCCCGTAATTAAACTGAAGGGCAGATTTTTTTCTGGTTTTTTTACTTCGCCGGCAATGTAGATAGCTGCATTCCAGCCAGAGTAGGAGTAGGTGACAAAGTACATTGAAATGGCAAAAGCCGGGTTTAGAATATCCTTAATAGCTCTGGGATCGAAAGCCAGACTGACCAGCCCGGGCTGAGCCTGTCTTAAACCAACAATGATCAGAAAGGAAATAACTAAAATATCAATCAGGGTAAAAATGGTTTGAAGACGGCCGCCAGCAATTTTATTTAGAGCATGAATCAGGGTGAAAATAATGACGGCCGCCACCGCCAGGAATTTGGTTGAATTAAGGCCGGGCAGCCAGCTGGCGATGAGGGTCTGAAAGCTTTCTCCAGCTGCCCTTTGAAAATAAACAGCAAAAGCCATGGCCGAGGCAGCTACCGGGGCGGCGAAGGTGACCAGAATGGACACCCAGCCGGCTAAAAAGCCCAGCGGCCGGCCGAACATGGTTGAAAGCAAATGGTATTCACCGCCGGAACGTGGCCATCTGACCGCCGCTTCCGCATAGGTCAGGGCTCCGGTCAGAGCCAGAACGCCACCTACCACCCAGAGCAGAATGAGAGCCAGTCCGGAAGACAGACTGACCACCTGAAACCCAAGGCTGGTGAAAACACCGGTTCCGACCATATTGGCCACCACCAGGGCGGCGGCTGTCCAGCCGCTGAATTTAGTTTTCATTTTATTTTGTCCGGTCCGTTACCAGCTGAAAGCCAGCTCTGATCATCTCTGGTCTGAAGTGAAAGACCGTTAATGGTTAGTAAATGGATAAGAATAATAGGGTTAAATCGGGCTGGCCACAGTTTCCTGATCATCCAAGCTCTCTTGTCCCTTTAGGTAATTATTAAGATTAACCAAGATTATAATCTAATCGGGGCTGAGTTCAAAGCCATTGGCCTGGTCTTATTCTTTATCGCCCTCAGCCCGGCAGATCTTTTTGAGGCCCGGCACGACCAGCTTCATCCATCGAGGCCAGAACAGCTGGCGGTTTTCAATTTTTATTGATAAGAAAATCCGGACATGTTAACATTTTCCTTACCCGGTTGGTGGTTCTGATTTTCCTTTAGGCAGGAGGAGACAGCAGGTTAGTAGATTAAAAAGTCAGAGGCTTTATATCTTTGACAGGGGAAGCCGAAAGTCTCAGGCTGAGATTGATTTTAGTTTATAAATAGGGAGTTAGAGTTAAGATGCATTTTAAAAAACATTCTTATGTCTTCAGCGCTCTGGTTTTAATCCTGGCCTTGGCCGGGTGGCTCTCCGGCCAGAAAGCTGGAAGAGATTTTAAGCCGAAACAGCGCCCCCAGCTTAAAGAGGATAAAGCGGACAAAGTGATTATTGGCTATTATCCCAGTGATAAAAGATCAGTAGTTGATTACCGTCAAATTGAATTTGGCTATCTGACTCATTTAGCCGAAGCTTTTGCCTGGCCTGACAGTGAGGGAAATTTAATTGTCAGTCCTGATTTCATTTATCCGGAACTGCTGGCTGCTGCCCATCAGAAAGGGGTTAAAGTTATTCTGAGCCTGGGCGGCTGGGGAAATTGTGCCGGTTTCCCGCCCATGGCCGCTTCGGCTGAAAAACGTTCACGTTTTATTTCTCAGCTCTTAAATTTCTGCCTGCTGCATGGCTATGATGGAGTGGATCTCGACTGGGAGTTTGTTTCCAATGAAGAGGAAAGAGAGAATTTTTCCGCTCTGGTCAAAGAGTTAAATGATGTTCTTAAAGTTCAGACTCCACCTCTCCTTCTGACCATGGCTGCTCCGGCTGGTTCATACTGGGGCCGCTGGATTAATTATGAAGAGCTTCATCCCTATTTTGACTATATCAGTTTTATGACTTATGACTTTCATGGCCCCTGGACTGACCATGCCGGGCATAATTCGCCTCTCTATAACTGCCTCAACGATACCTGTGGTTCAGTTGACGATACTTTTAGCTATGCTTTAATCAGGGGGATTCCGCTTAAAAAAATCGTCCTTGGAATTCCCTTCTATGGTAGGTCGTTTGATGGCGACGGCCTGTATAAGCCAGCCACTAACAGTCAGTATTATAACTATTCGGATATTAAAAAACTCCTGAGCTCTGGCTGGAAATATAACTGGGATGACTGCGCTCAGGTCCCTTATCTGGTCAGCCCTACTAAGAAAACTGTTCTGTCGTTTGATGACCGGAAATCAATTTTTAAAAAAGGCCGCTACCTGCTGGATAAAGGTGCTGCCGGATTCATTATCTGGGAAATTACGGCTGACCAGGTCAATGGCCGGTCAGAATTGTTGCCGGTGGTTTATCAGGTCCTAAACTCTCAGACCGGTAAATGAGCAGAAAAGTCAGCCGGACTTCCCCTGATCACGGACTTGGAAGCCAGAATTAAGGGGAGGCCGGCCCGAAGAAAGACCCGCTATTAAAAAGGTAAATGGCCGGAAAGAATTAAATCAAAGCTGAAAAAAGGCTGGCGAGAGAACCGGAAGCAAGGACAAGACAGATATCAGTTAAAATTTAAATAAATTTAAATCAGGTGATCGAATAAGGAGTCAGACCTATGCCGAAAAAAAATATCAGGTCTTTAACCTGGCTATTTTTGGCCCTGATAATTTTTCCTCTGTCAGCCGCTGCTGGCCGGCCCGGCCAGCCGGATTCCCGGGCTGAAGCTTCGGGCCAGGCGGAGAGTTTCTTTCCCGTTTCGGTCTGGTACACCGGGGGAAAAGTGCGGGCTCCGATGATAGAAAACGTCACCCCGGCTTCGGCTGCCATCTGGAAGAAAGATCTAGAGCAGATAAAGAAGCTCGGCTTTAATACTGTCCGGGCCTGGATTGAATGGTCTTATAACGAAAAGCAAGAAGGACAGTATGATTTCTCGGCCCTGAAGCTCCTGACTGATTTAGCTGGACAGGTTGGCCTTAAAGTTATCTGTCAGGTTTACATTGATTCTGCTCCTGACTGGGTCGGCCAGAAATATCCGGAGTCAGCTTTTGTGGCCTCCAATGATTTGAAAATTCATTCGCAGGCTGCTCCCGGCTTCTGTTTTGATCATCATCAAGTTCAGGCGAAAATTATTAATTTTTTGACCGAAGCGGCCAGAGCCGTTAAGGGGAAGCCGGCCTTTTATGGCTGGGACTTGTGGAGCGAACCCCATATCATTAACTGGTCTGAGGTTTATCATCTCGGTAGTTTGAATTATCTCCAGTTTTGTTATTGCCCCTCGAGTCAGGCCCGGTTCAGACACTGGCTGGAGAAAAAATACGGTAAGGTAGAGGCCCTGAACGAAGCCTGGCACCGGACCTTTAAATCCTTTGCTGAAGTCGAACCGCCGCGCTTTGGTACCATTCTGACTTACACCGATTATATTGACTGGCAGGAATTTATCACCGATAAACTGGCTGAAGATCTGGCCTTGAAGGCCGCCGCCGTCAAAAAGATTTTGCCGGAAACAGTTGTGACCAGTCATTCAGCTATTCCGGGGCTGTTCAGCCAGCCCTCCTGGGACGGAACACCTGATGACCGGAAAATGAATGACAGCGTTGATTATTATGGCGTTTCAATCTATCCCAAGCATGCCGGAGCTGTCCGGCCCTGGACACCTTATTTTAGAGCAGCGGGCCTGGATTTTGTCCGCTCAATGTCCTGGAAAAACCAGGGCTTTTATGTCGGCGAACTGCAAGCCGGTTATGGCGTCTTCGGCCTTAAAGTCAGCCTGCCGGTGACGGCTGATGATTTGCGTGACTGGATCTGGAGTATGGTAGGGAGTGGAGCTAAAGCCGTTAATATTTATGCCTATTATCCGATGTCTTCCGGTTATGAAGCCGGCGGTTACGGGCTGGTTGATCTTGACGGCCGGATTACTCCCCGGGCTGAAGCGGCCGGCCAGATTGCCAGTATTATCAATCAGAACAGGAGTCTATTTTTGCAGGCTCAACCAGCCGCTGCTCAGGTGGCTTTAGTTTATAACCCTCTGGCTCAAATGACCGGTGGCCAGCAGACTTTTACCTCAGAGGGCCGGCCGGTCGGCTATAACAGCCTGAGTGAATCGCTGCAAGGTCTCCATCGGGCTTTTTATGAACAGGGGATTCGGGTTGATTTTTTGCACGTCAGCGATTTAAAAGAACGGGCTAACCGCTACCGGTTGCTTATTGTCCCTTATCCGGTGATGATTTCGCGGCCTCATGTCCAGGAGCTGATCAAGTATGTGGAACAGGGTGGAACGCTTTTAGTTGAAGCCCGGGCAGGCTGGCTGGACGAAAAGGGCCAAGCCTTCCCAGTCATTCCGGGTGGCGGTCTGGACCGGATTCTCGGCTGCCGCGAATCAAGGCTTTTGCCGGTGGAAAAAACTGGCCGGATGACCATCAGTCAGGACCACCCGGCTGTGCCCTTTCTCCGGAGCGGGGATAGCCTCGATACAGTCTTTTTTGAAGAAACTTTTGAAGTACAGGATAAGAAGGCGGAAGTTCTGGGCAAAAGCCAGGATGGCCAGCCGATGCTGGTTTTAAAATCAGAGGGACAGGGCCGGGCGATAGTGGCCGGTTCGTTTATCGGACTGGCTTATCAGCACTTCCGGAACCCAAACAACGGGCGTTTTCTCACCGGCCTGGCTGACTGGCTGGGCATCAAACCAGATCCGGAAATAAAGACCGTGTCCGAAAATTTAATGGTCGAAGCAAAATATCTGGAAGGACCTGATTATCGTTTGCTGTTTGTGTTTAACCGGAGTGAAGAGAAAGGTAAAGCTCAGGTGCTGATGACTCTTTCCTGGAAGGAAGTTAACTTCAAAGATCTGGAAACAGCTCAATCGGTGGCGGTTAATAGACAGGGAGACCGGTTTTCTCTGGAGCTTGAGCTTCAGCCCCGGCAGGTTAAAGTTTTTCTGGTCAAAAAAGCCGGGAAAAAATAAGAATCTGAGTTTGATTGGAAAAAGAAAATGGCAGGCAGAAAATTATCCATAGGTGCCGTTGATATTGGCGGAACTAAAATTGCTACAGGCCTGGTCAATCCTTCCGGCCGTCTTATTTACCGGACCCAGGTTGAGACTTCCAGAGCTGGCGGCGAGGAAGCGGCTGAACAGGTGGTTTCGCTCAGCCTTCAACTGGTAGCTGAAGCTAAGAAAAGGCAGCTCTCGGTCCCGGCCATCGGACTTTGTATTCCTGGTCTGGTCGAGCCGGACTCAGGCCTGGTCTGGGCTCCAAATATCAAAGGCTGGAAAGACTTTAAATTGCTGCCTTTTCTCAGAAAAAATTTAGGCCGGGTAATCACAGTCGTAAGCGACCGGACAGCTTATGTGGAGGGTGAGGCCTGGCAGGGGGCGGCCCGGGGGAAGAAAAACGTCATCTATCTGGCGGTGGGGACGGGAATAGGCGCCGGCCTGATGGTTGATGGCCGGGTTATCCATGGCCAGTCAGACCTGGCCGGGGCGGCCGGCTGGCTGGCTCTTAAGCCTGAATTTAAAAGCAGTTATAAAAAAACAGGCTGTTTTGAAGCCGAAGCCAGCGGCCAGGCTTTCTACCGAAAGTCAAAGGAGTTAATAAGACGGCGGCCAGAGATTCTGGCTTTCAGCCGCCAGACGGAACCGGCAGCCATTAAAAATCCGGTGGAAGTGGTTGGCCAGGCGGCCAGGGCCGGCCAGCCGGAGGCGGTCAGGCTGGTGGAAGAAATTCAGGCTTATCTGGCCATGGGAGTTGCCAACCTGGTCAGCCTTTTTAATCCGGAGATGATTGTTCTGGGCGGGGGACTGTTTAAATCGGCTGATCTATTTTTTGAACCGGTCAGGAGAAAATATAAAGTCTGGGCTCAACCCTTAGCGGCCAAAGAAGTGGAAATCGTTGTGTCTTCTCTTGGGCAGGAAGCAGCTTTGTTTGGCTGTGCCCGGTCAGCGCTGTCCTGTCTTAATAACCAGGGGCCAGCTGGGCGAAGAGGAAAAAGAATCGAAAAGGTATAAAGCTAAAAAGTTAATAAGGCTAAAAAATAAGATGAAAGGAGAAGGCCATGTCCGGCGGAAAATATTTAGAAAAAATTAAAGCTATAATCTCAAAAATTCAACGGACGCAGCTCGATAACATTGAGCAGGCGGCCGAGCTGATGGCTCAGGCCATAGCCAGCGGAAACCGGGTTTATCTTTTTGGCAGCGGCCACTCGGTCATCCCGGTTATGGACGTCTTCCCCCGCTATGGCAGTTTTGTTGGTTTTTATCCACTTTATGATCCAAGGCTCATGTGGCATAGTGTCATCGGGCCGGGTGGAGCCAGGGAATTGCTCTGGATTGAAAGACAGGAAGGCTATGAAAAAATTTTCCTCGAAAGCTATGATTTACGGCCGGGAGATGTGATCATCGTTTTTTCTCATGGGGGACGAAATGCCGCCCCCATCGAGGTAGCCATCGGAGCCAAAGCCAAAGGAGTCAAAGTCATCAGCGTCTCCAGTCATGAAAATTTAAAGGTTTCCAGGCCGTCCCATTCTTCAGGAAAATTTCTATCGCAGATAGCCGATATTGCTATTGACAACTGTGTTCCGCCGGAAGATGCCCTGGTTGAGGTTGGCCAGCCGGAAAGAGTCGGGGCTGGTTCAACCGTGGCTGCCGTCTCAGTCGCCATGTCCCTGGTGGCCGGGACAGGAGCCAAACTGGCCGAGCGAGGCCAGCTCACTCCAACCTTTGTTTCTCCCAATGTGCCGGGTGTAGCTGCTGATCACAATGACCGTGTTTATGAGTCTTTTACCCGCTTTTTTTATAGCCGGCCGTTAAAGCCGGTAAAGACCGGTAGAAGGAGAAAAAAATGACCGAAGAAGTTAATAAATCGGCCGGTAGCAGCCAGGGGGCCGATCTGGCTAAAAAATTAACTGTGGCCAGTTCAGCTGGCATTTTTATTTTTGGCATCGTCATGGCTATTTTAGGCGCTATTCTGCCCCAGCTTTCTTCTCTTCTTCAGCTGGATAAAGCCCGGGCTGGCAACCTTTTCTTTTTTATGAATCTGGGGATGCTGGCAGCCTCTATTGTTTTTGGTCCGCTGGTTGATAGATTTGGCTTTAAAATTTTTCTGGCCCTAAGCTCCTTGCTGGTCAGCCTGTCTTTTGTCGGGCTGGCTTTTTCTGGTGGTTACTCCTTCGTGCTGGTTTCTGTGGTTATTCTCGGTCTGGCGGGCGGGGTGATCAATGGCGGCAGTAATGCCCTGATCAATGACCTTCATCCCTCACGACGGGCGGCTGCTTTGAATTTTCTGGGTATCTTTTTCGGCATCGGGGCGATGCTTATTCCACTTATTATCAGCGGTTTTCTCCATCAGCTGGGGCTCCGGTCGGTCATTCTGCTGGCAGCTGGACTCAGCCTTATTCCCTTTGTTCTATTTTCGGTTTTTTATTTCCCCCGGCCGAAGCAGCCTCAAGGCTTTCCTCTGAAGGATATTAAAAAAATTGCCAGCTCGAAACTATTGTGGCTCGGAGCTTTTATTCTTTTCTTTGAATCAGGCAACGAATTCTCGATTGGCGGCTGGCTGAGCAGCTTCCTTCAGGAAAAATTTCAGTTCAGCCTGAATCAAGCTGCTCTGGTCCTTTCCGGTTACTGGTTTTTCTTGATGATCGGGAGACTGGTTTTTCCTCTGATCAACCGGCTGGTTAAAAGGGAAGCAATTGTTTTTTTCAGCGCCGCTCTGGCCCTGGTTTCGGTCAGCGGATTAATTATCTCACCGCTTAAAGGGCTGGCGGTGGTTTTTGCCCTGTTAACTGGTCTGGGCTTAGCGGCGATTTACCCGACCACGCTGGCGGTCGTTGGCGAACAGTTTCCGGCTCTGTCGGGCACAGCTTTTTCTTTAGCCATTGCCACCGGCCTGGTCGGCGGGATGATTTCTCCCTGGCTGGTTGGCCTTATCAGCCAGCATTCGACTCTTCAGATTGGTCTGTTAGTACCGGTCTTCAGTCTGTTCTTGATAATGGTTCTGCAGCTCATTCTTACCAAAAAAATATCGTCCCCGCCAGTTAAAGAAAATCAGCAATAACGGCTGGCCGGAATTCAGGTTTGAAAACTTAAATGGTTGATTTAAGTTATTAAAAAGGAGGAAGGAAAAGATGGCAGCCGAATCACCCCGATGGAAACGGTCAGTGATCGCCTTAGGCCTCGGACTGCTTCTCGGCCTATGGCTGCTCCCGGCCAGCCCGCTTTGGGCTCAAGACCAGGCTATTAAACTGGTGGTCAGGGGAGATGATATGGGCATGACTCACTCGGCTAATGAAGCTTTCGAGTTAGCTTTTAACCGGGGAATTATCACCAGTGGCGGGCTGATTGTCCCTTCCCCCTGGTTTGAAGATGCAGTCCGACGCTGCCTGGAACATCCGGACTGGTCGGCAGGAATTCATCTCTGTGTTAATGCTGAATGGAAAAACTACCGTTGGCGGCCCGTTCTGCCTTATAACCTGGTCTCGAGCCTGGTGGATAAAGATGGATTTTTCTATCCGTCAGCTCAGGCCTTTCTGGCCGCCGGACCTAAATCGGACGAAATAGAAAAAGAACTCCGGGCTCAGATTGACCGGGCTTTAGCCTGCGGCCTTAAGCCTGATTATCTCGATACCCACATGGACAGCCTGGAATCGAAAGAAGAATATCTGACCATAGTCAGGAAGCTGGCTAAGGAATACAATTTGCCTGTCTCTGGCTGGTGTGGTGAGGACCGGGAATTTTTTGATATTTATAATGTTGCACCGGAAGAAAAGGAAAAAGTTTTGATTGAAAAATTAAAAAGTGCTAAGCCAGGCCTTTATCTTCTGGTTGTCCATCCCGGGCTTGATACGCCCGAAGAGAGGGCTCTTATTGATCAAAATCCGGATGGGCTCAAAAACGTTTACCGTTACCGCTCGGCTGAAGTCAGGGCTATAACCAGTCCGAAGGTCAAAAAAGTTATCAATCAAAGAAAGATTAAATTAGTTAGCTACCGGGAGCTAAAAGCGGAGAGAAGAGCGGCTCTTAATTAAGGGCCGGCTGACTGGATTTGGCTGGTGGCCATCGCTCTAAAACCTTCAGGTTCATCCGGCTCAAATAAAAGTGCTAAAATAAAAATAAGTCAAAAATTGAAGAATCAAAAGAATAAAAGGATGGAATAAAACCATGAGCAGAAAACTCATCCGGGGCAATTTGATTTTGCCGGATAAAGTGGAGAAAAACGGCTTTCTCGTTATCAAAGAAGGGCAGATTGTTGAAATCATTGAAGCCAGCCAGGCCGGGCAACTGGCTAATTCCCCAGAAGTTATTGATTACCGCGGCTGCTGGGTCTCGCCAGGATTAATTGATGTTCATCTCCACGGAGCCAGGGGAAAAGAGGCCATGGATGGGGAGGCGGAGAGTATCAGGGAAATAGCGAAACACGAGGCAGAGTGCGGAGTTACTGGCTTTTTCCCGACCACCTTAACTGCCAGTGAGGAAGCGCTTCTCCGGGCTATCACCGCCGTCAGGGAAGCCAGCCAGCAAGATTTGCCTTCAGAAGTCCTGGGCATTCATCTTGAAGGTCCTTATATCAGTCAGAAAAGAAAGGGCGCCCAGGATCCGGATTATGTGAGGGAAATCAATCAGAAGGAACTGCAGGAGTTAAAGTCTGCTCTGGGAGACTTAAAAACCCTGATTACCCTGGCCCCTGAGGTGGGTCAAAATCTAACCTATATACCCGGTCTGGTTAAGTGGGGCTGGACAGTTTCAGTTGGCCACAGTGATGCTACTTATGATGAAGCTCTTCAGGCCTTTTCGGCTGGAGCGAATCAGGCCACCCATCTCTTCAACGCCTGGCGCGAATTTCATCACCGTGAGCCAGGAGGAATAGGAGCGGCTCTGGATGAAAATCAAGTCTTTGTAGAGTTGATCGCTGACGGGATTCACCTCCATCCTTCTTTTATCAGACTGGCCGTTTTCCGCAAAGGGGTTGACCGGGTCTGCTTGATTACCGATACCCTTAAGGAAGCCGGTCTGCCTGACGGGACTTATGCCTGGGGCGGGCTGGAGGTGGTGCTTAAAGGCCGGGAAATCAGACTCAAAGATAGCGGTGTTCTAGCTGGCTCGGTGCTCCATCTTAATCATGGGGTGCGCAATGTTCTTAGCTGGACAGGACTATCTGTGCCAGAGGCCATTAGAATGGCAACTTTAACTCCAGCTAAAAGTGTTGGGCTGGAAACCTTAGTGGGCAGTCTCGAACCAGGCAAAAGGGCTAATATTGCTATTTTTGACAGCAATTTTGAAACCAGGGCGACTTTTGTCAGAGGTGAAAAAGTTTATTCAGGGGAAGGTGACCGCCGGTAGCCGGGCCAATCAAGATGAGTAAACTTAACGGGGAAGGGGGTAATAAGATGAAAGAAAAAATCCTGGTAAATTTTCAAAGGCTCTTATTTTCGGGACTGGTAATTTTGTTGTTGTTTGATACCGGCTGGTTGAGGGCGGCTGAGAACGGCCAGTCAAAAGCTGCCCTGTCCTCCAGGGCCGGTCAGAAGCCCTGGCTGAGTTATAGGTTTCAGCCAGCCGCTCCCAATCTGGCCGGTTTTTCAGCTTGTTCTTTTACCAGGCCTTTCGGCTTTAAAATGAAATCTTTTGGCCAGGCGGCAGCCGCCGGCATCATCGATAATAATCCGGAAGGCAGCGCCTGTCCGGTGGGTGGACTGGGAGCCACTGGATTTGAATGGACGATGAGCGGTAATTTCCGTTACTGGTTTTTAAAACCAGGCTGGTATGTTGATGATAACCTGCCTGTTGATGCTTTCCACGTCTATCTTAAGAAAGGGAAGCAAAAGATTGTCCGGACTATAGCCACTGATCAGCCTTCATCGGTTCTTAAAAGCTGGCCTTATCTTCAGGATCCTGATTCTGCCGATTATTATGCCCTCTATCCCCGGAGCGGCGTCTCCTTCGAAAAAATGAAGGACTGGCCGGTCAAGCTGGCGGTTGTTCAATTTTCTCCGGTTATTCCCCATAACTATAAAGAGACAAGTTATCCGGTAGCAATTTATAAATGGCTGGCCAGGAATAATTCCTCCGAGCCAGTAGAAATCTCCATCATGCTGACCTGGGAGAATATGGTTGGCTGGGAAGCAATCTGGCCGGGAGGCGAAGTGCCACCGACGCAATTTATCTGGGATAAAAATAGCTTCGGCAACTATAGTGAACTGGTGACCGAGGGGGAGAAGAAAGGAATAATTTTTAAACGGCGCGGGCTAAACATCCAGCGCGCGTCAGGGCTGGCTGGAACCATGGCCATCGCTACTGTTCAAGTGCCCGGCGGTGAAGTAACTTATTTAACTGATTTTGATCCGGCTGGAGACGGCCTGGAAGTCATGGAACCATTTTCTTCGGCTGGCCGGTTGCCTTCCTCCCTGGCGGTCAACAACAAAAATTCAAGAACAGCTTCAGCTCTCTGTCTCAGCCTGAAATTAAAGCCTGGTCAGCAGCTGGAAATTCCTTTTATCATCAGCTGGGATTTTCCCTATTCCGAATTTGAACAAGGCGTTAAATACCGTAAGAAATACACCGAATATTTTGGAGCCGATGGCCAGCAGTCTCTGGCCATTGCTTTTGAAGCTTTAAATAAATATCAGGAATGGGAAAAAGCCATCCTCAACTGGCAACAGGAAATTATTGACCGGAAAGACTGGCCGCCATGGTTCAAGCAGCTTCTTTTTAACGAGCTTTATATTTTTAGCGAAACAAGTCTGTGGGAAGCTACGACTGATTTGTTTACTTATCTGGAGAGTGCCGATTATTTGATGTACGGCACTTTTGATGTCGATTCTTACTGCTGGCAGGTACTGGAACTCTGGCCGGAACTGGAAATGAAAAATATTCGCTTTTTTGCTCAGGCTTTAAGCCAGCTTGACCCGGCTTATAAGATTTATCAATACAATGAGACTTTTCCGGCTGAAGTTCCAGCCAGCAAAAAAGGCTATTACTGGAATATCAATAAAGAGCAGGGCATGATCCCTCATGACCTTGGCTCGCCGCGCCTTCGCCCCTGGGTGGTGCTCAATGCCTTTGACTGGCAGAACGGCAATGTCTGGAAGGACCTCAATCCAAAATTTCCCCTGCGGGCCCTGCGTGATTATTTAGCTCACGGCCGGCCGGACGTGGATTTTCTGGCTGAATTGATGTCGGCTTCGGTTCTGGCTCTGGATACCCTTGAGAAAAAATTTGGCGACCCGGCATCTCATCTTCCGCAGAATGAAGGTATTCCGGATCAAACCTATGATACCTGGCGGATGATGGGTACCAGTGCCTATGTCAGCCTCCTCTGGCTAAGCTCGCTTCAAGCTGCCAATAAAATGGGCGAGCTGTTATTAGCCAGCGGGGTCGAAGAGATAGGCCGGCAAAAACTTAAAGATATTCAGAAAAGATATACTGAGTGGATTGAAGCCGGCCAGCAAGGCCTGTCTAAACTCTGGGATTCTGACCGTCAGTATTTTCATATTGATGCTCAGACTGATGACATTATGACTGACCAGCTGTTTGGCCTGTGGTATGGGGCGATGATTGGCCTTGATAAACCTGAGCCTTTATTACCGGCCGGCCAGGTCAAGGCTGCTCTCCAGACAATTTTTAAAAACAATGTGGCCGGCTATGGCGATGGATTGATGGGAGCAGTTAATGGCCGACGGGCCGATGGCCGCCAGCTTTTGAGCCAGCAGGGCGATGAAGTCTGGGTGGGAACAGCCTATGCTTTTGCTGCCAATTGCCTGCTCAATGGTCTGGAGAAAGAAGCTTGGCAGACAATTTACGGGCTTTACCGGGTAGTCTGGAGTCCTGAGGGACAGGGTTACTTTTTTAAGACACCGGAGGCTTACCTCAATCCGGCTGAAAAACTCTGGAATGAACCGTCAAAAAATTATGGTGAAAATCTTTTCCGGGCAATGAAATATATGAGGCCCGGGGCAGTCTGGGCAGTTTACCGGGCACTCCTCAACTCGGAATCAAAATAAATTTAGAGGAGATAGGATAGGATAGATTAGATTTATAATGGTAAAATCAATAGAGTGAAAGCAGCTGGCGAGTTTATTTGGTGATTCAATGGTGTTCTGGCGGATGGGTGATTGATGAGCAAAAAGAAAAGAAATAAAGCCGGTGGACCTGCTCAGCCCGGTAAAACTACTTCAAAACGGCCTGGCAGGCTGGCCTGGCTGTGGCTGATCATTATCCTGGTAGCTGCGGCCAGTGTAGTTTTTTATAAACTCGTCCTTCAGCCTTCTCCTTCGCTTCAGGCTTTCTGGAAAAAAGAGGGTGTCCGCCAGCCAAATGTCCTGTTAATTACCATGGACACCACCCGGGCTGATCATTTGCCTCTTTACGGGTATTCTGCAGTTGAAACACCAAATTTAAACGAGCTTGGGGCCAAAGGAGTTGTCTTTGAGCAATGTGCGACGGCTTCACCCCTGACTCTGCCTGCTCATTGTTCCATCTTAACCGGCTTCTATCCTCCTTATCATGGAGTCAGGGTAAATGGTAATAACGCCTTAAGGGACGAACTGACCACGCTGGCTGAGGTCTTTTCTGCTTCCGGTTACCAGACGGCTGCCTTTATTGCCGCTTTTGTTCTTGACGGCCGCTGGGGACTCAAGCAGGGTTTCAATTATTATGACGACCAGTTCGATTTAAAAAAATATAAGCAGCTTGATCTCGGCCAGGTTCAGCGCCGGGGCGACGAAGTGGTTGATTCGGCCCTGACCTGGCTGACTGAAAATCAGAGTCAGCCTTTCTTTGCCTGGGTTCACCTTTATGATCCCCATTTGCCTTATGAACCGCCTGAGCCCTATTTTTCGAGATATAGATACTCTCCGCCGGTCAGCCTCTATGACGGTGAAATTGCCTTCATGGATGAACAGATTGGCCGCCTCTATAAGTGGCTGAAGGACAATAACCTGGAAAAGGAAACCATCATTGTCCTGGTGGGTGATCATGGCGAAGGCCTGGGCGACCATGGGGAGTTAGCCCACGGCTATTTTATCTATGATTTTGCGGTTCATGTCCCTTTGATCATCTCCACGCCGGATAAGAGCCTCCAGAACAGGCGAGTCCCGCTGGAAGTTAGCACGGTTGATGTTTTCCCGACAATTGTAGAAATGAGCGGTTTGAAAGCTAGGGCCAGCCAGGGGCGGTCTCTTCTGTCAATGATGTCGGGCCGGAAAGAAAAAGAAATCCCGGCTTATTGTGAATCAATGAGTCCCAGCCTGCATTATGGCTGGAGCCCGCTTCTTGGTTTGAGAACCAGTCAGTTTAAGTTTATTGATGCACCCCGGCCTGAGCTTTATGACCTCAAAAGTGATCCTGAGGAAGGCCGTGATGTCCAGAATAAATTTCCAGAAGCCGGTCTGAATTTTAAAAGACAGCTTGATTCCTTGCTGGAAAAAATCAGTCAGGGCGCGCCTGAACCCCAGGCGGCCAATCTTGATGCTGAAACCGTCCAGCGGCTGGCTGCTCTCGGTTATATTGGAGCTTCGGTCAAGCTCAAAACCAGGCCAGCTAAAGATTTAGCCGACCCCAAAGATAAGCTGGAGGTCTATGAGTTAATCCAGCAGGCTGGCGATTTAATCAACCATGATAAATACCAGGAGGCAGCCGGTTTTCTGGAAAGGGCTCTCAGCCTGGAGCCAGCCATCCCTCAAGCCAGGCAGCTGCTTTCTACCTGTTATGCTGAGCTCGGGCGGCGGGAAGAAGCTAAAAAACTTCTGGATGATATTCTTAAGGGCGATCCGGATTCCATTCAGGGCCTGATCGGGCTGGCCAATCTGCTGCTTGAAGAAGGACAGGATGAGGAAGTTATTTCTCTGAGCAAAAAGACCCTGTCCCTGGATGAAAGAAATACCCAGGCTTATACCCTGATTGGCGAAGTCTATTTAAAAAAGCAACAGCCAGACCGGGCTTTGCCCTATCTGGAAAAGGCCCTTGAAATCCAGCCGAAGATTACCAGGAACGAATTTAATTTAGCTCTGTGTTTAGCTGGACTAAAAGAATATGGCCGGGCCGAACAACTCCTGCAGAAGGTTCTCAATGACTATCCGCGGTTTCCACTGGCCAATTACCACCTGGGGTTACTATATGAAGAGGAAGGAAAACTGGCTGAGGCCCGCCAGGCCTATGAAAGGGAAATAGAATATTATCCCAATCATTACCGGGCAAGGTTTAACCTGGGCAAGATCCTCTTTTCCCAGGGAGACTATAATGGTTATATGGCCCAGATGGAAAAGGTCATGGAGCTGGCTCCGGAGGAGGCCGAAGGCTATCTCTTTTATGCCCGGGGAAAACTCCTCCGCCAGGATAATCCAGCCGGGATCGTAGAGTTGATTAATGCCGGGCTGAGCCGGGCTAAGACCCCTGAGTTAAAAGCTTTTGGTTATTTTCTTCTGGCTGATGTCTATAACCGGCTCGGTCAGACTCAAAAAGTTGAAGAAGCCCTGACCAGAGCCAATCAATATAAAAATCAAACGGAGAATCAAGAACATGAAAAAACAAACTAAAATTTTGGTAGCTTTTTTTATACTGGTATTTAGTACTGGTTTCCTTTTCGGCCAGTACCGGGAATATCATCTTTTGGGCCTGGTCATTGATTCTCAAGAACAACCGTTAGCTGGAGTGGAGATTATCCTCCAGGATGTGAGCACCAGCCGTAACTACCGGGTTAAGACTGATAAGAACGGCAAATATGTTTTATCCGGCTTACCTCATGGTAAATATCAGGTGACGGTCAAAAAAGATGGCTATGAGGCCAGAACTTTCGACTGGGATTTCTCAGCCCCGCAGGAAAGAATGCAAAAGGTGGAAATGGAGACCATCGTCCTGGCCAGCGAGCAACAGGTCAAACTGGCCACCCAGGCTAAAGAAGCCCGGGAAGCGGTGGCTGAATCATTAGAAAAAATAAAGGCAGGAGATCTGGAAGGGGCCTATAATCTTCTATCGGACCTGGCTAAAAATTATCCAGACGATTCTAATGTCCGTTATCTGCTTGGTTTAACTCTTGGCCGGCTGCAACGTTATCAGGAAGCTATAACCGAGCTGAGCAGAGTGACCGAGCTGGTGCCGGAGTTTGCTCCAGCCTATCTTCAGCTCGCTTATTGTTATCAAAGTCTGAATAACCAGGAAAAAGCTCTGGAATACTATAAAAAAACTGCCGAACTTGACCCATCGAATGCAGCTAATCTCTACAATTTAGGGCTTATTCTTTTTGAGCAAAATAAAATAGATGAGGCTTTGGGTTATTTTGACCAGGCTCTCGCCATCAAACCAGACGATGCTGACACGCTGGAAATGACCGGCAGGTGTTATGTGAATAAAGGTGATTTGCCCCGGGCGGTAGAGTTCCTGGAAAAAGCCAGGGCTGTTACCAGGGATGAAGAAAAAATAAAACTCCTGGATAACTTTATTGCCGCTTTGAAGGAACAGATAAAGAAATAATAGTTGGCTCAAGGGAAAGGACTTGACACAATATATATTTCGTAGCTAAATAAAAAACTGGTGATATTTTGGATGGAAAGGAGGTGGGAATGCCAGTGATTAAAATATCAGGGTCTCAGGGTCTCTTCCTGCCCGCTTTAATAGCAGGAAGAAAGGGCGTTACGAAAACAGGAGGGAAAAATGAAAAGCTTTAAATGGCGGGAAAAAGCTTTCTGCCTTGGCCTGGTTGTCCTGATACTGGCCCCCATGCTGAGTTCCCAGACGATTGAGTATGGCAAGTTGACCGGTACTGTTATGGATGAACAAGGTGCTCCTCTTCCAGGTGTTACTGTTGAGGTTAGCAGTCCGGCTTTAATGGGCGGGAAAAGAGCTACCCAGACGTCAGCGAGAGGTTCCTATGTATTTATGAACCTTCCGCCTGGAAAGTATGTTCTGACTGCCTCTCTTCAGGGATTCAAGACTACAAGACAGGAAAATATCGTCATTACTGCCGGTTCTTCTATTGTGGTCGAGGTCAGAATGGAAATGGGCAAGCTGGAGGAAACCGTAACGGTAACGGCGACCGGGCCAGTGGTTGATGCTAAAACTTCAACTATTTCAACTAACCTTCAAAGCGAGCTCCTGGCCAAACTGCCGACCAGCCGGGATGCTTTCTATGATTTAGCTCTGACGACTCCAGGCATGGTGGCCCAGGGTAAAGATGGCAGCTGGCTGCCCAGCCCCAGTGCCTATGGCGGCTCATCCAATGAAAATGTGTTTTTAATTAACGGGGTAAATACAACTAATCCAAGATCGGCTGCTTATGGCTCTCTGGTAAATGTTAATTACAATGCTGTTGAAGAAGTCAGGGTGATTGCCCTTGGCTCCAGGGCGGAATATGGCAGCTACTCAGGGGTGGCTATTGATGTCTTAACCAAGTCTGGCAGTAACGATTTCCATGGCAATTTTAGTGTTTATGGGGCTCCCAAAGACTGGATAGCTGACAATCAGCCCAAACCGGCCACACCCGGGGCACGCCTGGATGTCGGGGACTTTGGACCTTATGGAGAGAAGCTCTATATCGGGCCTGGCGACGACATTCTGAACAAGAATACCAAACAATATGAATTCAATTTAACAGCCGGCGGCCCGATCAAAAAGGACAAAATCTGGTTTTACGGCGGAATTGATTATATCCGCAGCAATTCCAAGTCGCCTTTCTGGACAGTTCCGAATAGATACTGGGGAAGATTCGCTGATCTTAAGGTGACGGCTGAGCCCTGGACCAATCACCGGGCCTGGATAGCCTATCATTATGAGAAGAATAAGGGAGATGGCTGGACCTGGAATCCCCATTGGGACCCGACTATGAGCTATGGACAGAACAGCCAGACTAACAGCATCTCTGCTCAGTGGCAATGGATGGCTTCTGGCAAAACGGTTTTGACAGTCAAGTGGCTCGGTTTCTGGAGAGATGATAAGCCATTTATTCCTGATGATGCCCCCGAGAACCCGGGCTATATTAACTGGTGGAAGTGGGCCACTTATGGAATTAACGGTTCGATGCCTAATGTTGAAGCTCAAAAATCAAGCCGCAATACTCTGCAGGCTGATGTTTCTTACTATGCCGAACATTTTCTGGGCGAACACGATATCAAATTTGGTATTCAGTATACCCTGGGCCGGGGTAACTGGATGGGCGGTTATTTTCACAATTATGCCAATTTTGCTTACCCGGCTCCCTGGACGCAGAACATCACTTATCTCCAAAATTGGTATGGGGCTACTGGCCTGGTCTTCTACAACAGCCAGACCTGGCTTAATCCTTTCCTGACAGTTAGGACTGCTAACCAGGCTGGCGGCTTTTTTGATGACCAGTGGACTCCGTTTAAGAGACTGACCATTAACGTTGGCTTGCGCTATGACCGGATGACGACCAAATATGGCAAGGGAAAGATCTACGAATATGCTACTACTCCTGATGAGATTAACTCGCCGCCGCCAGTCTTAAGGGAAAGGCAGGGAACAGACAACATTTTTGATTTCAAAAACTTCTCACCAAGAATCGGTCTGACCTGGGCTATTACTGGAGATATGAAGACCATTTTCCGGGCGAGCTACGGCCGCTACTATTTACCTTTAAGTGTGGAATACTTAAGAAGATTCGGCCCCGATATGCCCATGGCTGATATCCAATATCACTTCTACACCATTCCCTTTGGACTGGTCGACCTCGATGGGGACAACTTTATTTCTTCGTCTGAGACGGTTAATGCTGCTCGTTATTTAGCGGACCCGGACTATGAAACTCCCGAAGCCAGGCCGGAATGGATGCTGGATACTACCCGGGATTATTCCTGGCAGTTAAAAGTCAAAGACGGCACCAAAGACCAGTACACTGATCAGATCACCCTTAACCTGGAGAGAGAACTAATCAAGGATTTATCTATAAGCGCTACCTACATCTGGAAAAGAACGGGAAATATTTTTGTTAACTGGCCATTGAACCGTCAAACCCAGGAACCATTTGAATACGAGATGAAAGAATATACGACTAGCTACGGACAGGTTGTTTCTCTTTACAGCATTAAAATGGAGGATTTCAACGAGGATGGTGTGATTAACGGGGCTGATATTGGCTGGATTGGCAGTAACACTGACTACATGGTTCAGAACATGTCAGCGGTAGGTAGCGTCAAACCAAAGCGTCTATATCAGGGTTTGCAGTTTATGCTGAACAAACGTTATTCGAACAGATGGCAGTTGATGACCTCGGCTGTCTTTTCCTGGTCAGATGGCTTTGCCATGAGACCTGTCCGTCAGGACTTTAATTTCGATGGCCCGATGGTTATGGATACTACTTTTCTGGCCGGGCTGAATCAAACAGTTAACAATATGGAAGGACCACTGCCCCATACTCAAAAATTCGAGTTCAAGCTGTCCGGTTCTTATCGCATTCCCTTTATTGAAACTGACCTGGGCTGGAGAATCAGGTATAACTCTGGCCGGCCGCTGTGGCCGCTGGAAACTTATCCAGTGGTCACTCAGTGGGGCTATCCTCAGGGTCTGGTCGTCAACACCGGAGATAACTATATCGTGTCCATTGATCCGAACAAGCCCTGGTATCTCCCTCATGAAACAGTAGTTGATTTGAGATTGGACCGAGCCTTTAGTCTGAACAGAGCTGGTCAGATCAGATTGGCCGTGGATATTCTAAACCTGTTTAATGAACATGCGGTTACCAACGCTGGCTATGGTGGAGCTATTGAACCGGAAATCGGACGGGTTTCTGGTATAACTTACCCCTCACGCATGATTCGTCTGAGTTTTAGCTACGAATACTGATTACCTGCAGGAAGTTGAATTGGATTATGGCGCCCGGGAATTCCCCGGGCGCCATTTTTTTGCCCCCAGATAGTAAAAAAGATATAATCTTAGAAAGGATCAGGAAACAAAACTGAGGTTTAAGCCGTTAGTCATAAATGAAAAATCTCAAGATAAGCCGGGTTTCTAATCCAAGGCAGATAAAGTCTTAACCGATGGTTATTAAGTCCTTTAAATTTAAAACCTTAACCAGTCTGATTCTGGTTTTCTTTACCTGTCTTTTCCTGATCGCTTCTGTACTGCCTGAAAGATACCGGAAATGGCTTGATGAGGAAGTGGTCTACCTTATCACTCCTAAAGAAAAGGAAGTTTTCTTGAAACTTCAAACTGACCGGGAAAGGGAGGTTTTTATAGAGGCTTTCTGGAAGCAGCGCGACCCGACTCCCGAGACCCCCCAGAATGAATTCAGGGAAGAACATTATCGCCGCTTTAACTATGCCAACGAGTATCTTGGCCGGGGGACAGGCCAGCCCGGCTGGAAAACTGATCAGGGCCGCATTTACATCATACTCGGGCCTCCCAATAACATTGAAAAGTATGAAGATATTGACGGGGTTTATCCGGCTCAGATCTGGTTTTATTATGGCGACCCGAAATCAAATTTACCTCCTGCTTTTAATATCATCTTTTTCAAAAAAGAAGGCACTGGAGAGTATATTCTTTATTCACCTTCTGATTATGGACCGCAGGCTCTGGTTGCCGATTATATGTATAATGCCCGCGATGCCCGGGATGCTTATCAGAAACTCTATCAGCTGTCGCCTAATCTGGCTGAGCAATCCCTGAGTTTGATTCCCAGTGAAAGAATGGCCCCGGGTATTATCAATCTGGCTTCTAATAGACTTCTGGCCACGGTTTTATCCCTGCCTCAGAGAAAAATTGAAGATGCCTACGCCCAGGCCTGGTTTAAGTTTAAAGATTTAATTGAAGTTGAGTACAGTACCAATTACATCAAAGCTGATTTTGAAATTTGGACCAGGCAGGACAACCAGGGTAATTATTTAGTGAACTATTTTTTTGAGCCGGCCAAACTATCAGTTGAACCGGATGGCTCTAATTACCTGGTCAGGTTTGACCTTAATGGGCGGATTTCTGATGATCAGGGCAAAACGATCTATCAGTTCAACCGGACATTACCTCTGACCCTGACCAGGGATCAACTGACCGGTATCGGTCAAAGATCCATTTCCTTTCAGGATGTCTTCCCTTTAATTCCTGGTGATTATAATTTTGATCTGCTGGTTAAAAATCCATTGTCCAAGGAGTTCTCCAGTTATTCCTGCCGGTTGACTTTGCCGTCCGGAAGCGACCGGCCACAGGTCGGGAAGGTTCTGCTGGCTTATGACTTCCAGCCTTCCTCTCCGGCTGGCGGAGTGGCTCCTTTTACGATTGAACCGGGCCAGATTCTTGTCCAGGCCAAAAAAGCTTATCTACCGTCCGACCATCTTATCTTTTGCTGTCAACTTTCGGGCTTAAAAGGGGATTTAAGGTCAGAAGCCAGACTCCGCTACCAGTTAAATCAGGAAGATAAGCCAGTCTTGAGCCGGGAAGAAAAGCTGGATAGTCTCGGACCTGACGATATTTTTACCGGCCAGATACCTTTGAATGGTAGCCGACCCGGTTATTATACCTTAGCGGTTGAGTTGCTGGCTTCCAACCAGGTTTTGAGTTCGGCCCGGGCCAATTTTGAGCTGTCTGACAGTTCCGGTCTGGCGCATCCGGTTATAGTTTCTAAAGCCCTGGTCAGCCCGGAAGATGAATTATTTCAGACCGGGCTGCAATTGCTCAATTCTAACCGGGTCCAGGAAGCCTGCCAGCGGCTAAGCCGGGCCTACGCCGCCCGTCCTGACCTAAGTCAGGCCATTGCCTATGGTGAAGCTTTATTCAGGAATAACGATTTTCAATCAGTTCTGACGGTCATCAAGCCTTTTGACCGGCCTGAGGCTCCAGCCGAGGTGGTTTCCCTTCTCGGGCGGACTTATCAGTCAATTAATGAGTTCAGCCAGGCCGCCGTTTATTATGAACAATATCTGAACCGTTTCGGCCTGAGCGTTGAGATCATGAATTATCTCGGAACCTGTTACTTCCAGCTGGGCGATAAAGACCGGGCCCTGGCTATCTGGGAAAAGTCTCTGTCTCTCGACGCCGGGCAGGACCGGTTAAAAGAGCTGGTCAGATCCCTGAAGAAGAACTGAGAGCTGAGGCCAATACTCTCTTTCTCAGATTTTAATTATTTGTTGGCATAAGCCCTGACATTCCAACCCCTGATTCTTAGATCCACTTCATCGCCTTCCAGATCGTCGAAATTAAAGTAGCCTTTGATTACTCTTTTGTCACCGGGCAGGAGGGAAAAGTAATTGTCATCAAGAAACAATGGTACCACTGATTTCTCTCTCAATTTTTTAAGGACCTGAATTTCAAGATTAAAAGCTACATAAGGTGAATTGTTGGCGAGCTCAATAACCAGAGTCCTCTTTGCTCCCCGCCCTTCTACCTTCCAGCGGTAGTTCACCTTAGCTTCCGGCAAGGAATTTAAGGCCGTCAGATCAGCATATTTTTTAACCGGGGTGACATACCAGACAGTCTGATCAAAAGCCAGCCCGTCCAGTGGATTGGTTAAGCAATAGAAATTCTCATCTTTCCATTCGCCTTTCTGGCCGGCTAACTTCAGGTCTAGAAAATAAACGCCGGTTAGCTCTCCAGGCTCGGGCAGTTTAACTAAGCTCAGCCGGCTATCTGGCTGAAGATCAACCGGGAATTCTGCCCGGTATTTTTCTCTGGACTCAACATCCAGAATTCTAATCACAGCCTTCAGTTTTTCTGCTTTTTCACTACCCAGATTGGAGGCAATGATCTCCCGGGTCTCATAATCATAGATTAAGTGTAGTGGCTGGCAGGCTTTTTTAGCTCCATAAAATGCTCCAGTCGGCAGCAGATAATAGTCAAAAAGCTGCCACCAGAGCTTGGGCCAGGCTGAATTATACATCCAGTCAATGATCCCGGTGGCTTTTGGCCTTCTGGCCACAAAGGCTTCAAACATGCCTCTCATGGCCTCATAATTTAGATACTGAGCCTTTTTTTCGTAGTCAGCGATATTATCTGGCCAGCCAAGCCTGTTCTTCAGGGCTTCATGGTAGCGGTCGAGATTCCGGAAAATACCCCGGCAGCAATGGTAGTACCAGACCTCATCAGGTGGCCAGAGATGTCCTTCTGGAATCATAGCTCTCAGGCTTTCCAGAACTGGTACCTGAGGTCCAGGACCGGTTTCAGTATTAAAGCCAAAAGCTCCGCCGTTCTTTTTGTCCTCATACCAGTAATTGGGTGGAACCCAGTCATAAGGACCGTTCATCTTGACGCCTGAGGGGCCGGAAACAGGACTGACCTTTGTTCCGGTCGAGTTGAGAAAGGGCCGGTCCGGATCCAGTTCCTTTAGGGTTGCCTGATATTCTCTTTCCAGTTCGGGCTTGGGGACAAGATCACTGGCCAGGGCCCAGACAAAGATACTGGGATGGTTTCGCAACCAGAGAACCTGGTCCCGGAACGAACTGGAGATTAATTTGATATCTTCCGGGCTGATAATTCCGCCATAGACCGGATCGACTGGCTTACCAAGATAGCTCTCCCATTCCCAGTGACAGCTCCAGCCAGCCATCAGGAGCAAGCCAAGCTCATCACATAAATTATAAAGTTCCTGGCTGGTTCCCCAGAAACCTTCGAGACGCAGGGCATTGAGATTAAGGTGCCTGGCATAATTTAGCTCGGCCCGGAGCTTTTTGGAGGAGGTGTGGAGAAAAAGATCATCAGTATAACCTCCGCCTCTGATCAGAATTTTCCGGCCATTTAACAGATAACCTTTATAGCCATCCTCAGTTAAATAATCCTTAATCTCCCTTATTCCAAATCTAACCGAGGTCAGATCAGAGAGAGGTTCTAAGGATTTAAATTGAGGAGGGACCTTCATTTTGTCTTTATCAGTTTCCTTACTCTGATTCTTTTCCTCGCTTTTAACATCAGGCCGCAAATCCTTAGCCGGTGGTTTTTCACCGCCAGCGGCAGGTTTAGTTCTGAAGGATAGAACCAGATCATAGAGTTCCGGCTGGCCCAGGTCATGAGTCCACCAGATTCTGGGATTGACCAGGACCAGCTCTTTATATTTGTCTGGAGAGAAAATTACCGTTTTAACTTGCCCCGGTTCAAGTTTTACTTCTTGAGACAGGTTGATTTTTTCTATCCTGGCCTCCAGGCTGCCAGTCACAGGTTGCTCCGAATTATTTCTTAACTGAGCCTGAACGGTCAATCTGGCTTCTTTTAAATTGGTGGTATCAAGCCTGGACTGAACAAAAGGGTTGATGATGTCCACGGGCCCGGTCAATTTTATCCTGACCGGCCGCCATAAGCCCATATTCCGGTCAGGCGGCGCCGGGTTCCAGTCGACAAACCCGATGGATGGTTCACCCGGGACCGGTGGTATGACCTCGATGGCCAGAACATTTTTTTCGCCAAATTTAAGATATCTGGAAATATTGAGGTCAAAGTGGCGGAAGGCTCCATATATTTCAGAGGCGTCAGCCACTTTCTGGCCATTTAGCCAGATATTGGCCCGGTAATTGAGTCCTTCGAGTTCAAGCCTGGCCATATTTTTCCCGGGAAAAGGAGTGGCCAGGAATTCAGTTCTGTACCACCAGGAAACCTGAAAATCTTCCGACTTGATATTTTCTAAATTCTTGCCAAAAAAGACATCTTCATAAACATTATCTTCAACCAGAGTTCCGAGGACTGTCGAGGGAACCGAGGCTGGAAACCAGCGATCAGGTACAATGCCCGGCAAGGATATCTGTTCTCCGCCCTGCTTTAATTTAGCTGAAGATTGAATAAACCAATCGGTCAGATTAATGGCTGTCTCCGGCATCAGCCCGAATGGACTGCGGCCGGGAGGTTCCAGTCCCCGGTAAGTCTGCCCCGGGGCGTAGGCTGAGAATAAAAGAATGAAGCTAAACAAGGATAAAACCTGATTAAGCTGGCTGGATTTTTTCATGCTGGCTCCTTCTCCAAACATAATCTTAGCCTTTATATTTTATAAACGTCGGCTTTATTTTTAAAGTTACTGTTTATCTATCTATCAATTTCAAAGGGCTTCTTACCAGTTGATAGCAACCGGGTCTTCAGCTTTAGCTCAACTGCCTCAGAATCTGTTTAATTTCATTTTTAAAATCCTCTAAAAGCTGCCTGGCTTTTTTGGCAGTTCTGGCTTCGGCCATCACCCGGATAATAGGCTCAGTGTTGGAGGGGCGGAGATGAAACCAGGCTTTTTCCCGGATAATTTTTAAGCCATCAACCGTTGAGATATTTTCAGATTGATAGCGGCGCCTCAATTCTGTCAGGGCCCGGAAAGCCAGCTCAGCCGGGCAATCAAATTTATCTTTGAGGAGGTAATAGCGGGGAAAAGTATCCATCAATTCCGAAATTGAACCCGGAAACCCGGCTAATCTCTCCAGGATTAAACCCGCGGCGGTGAAGGAATCGCGACAGGGATGAACAGCCGGCCAGATGACTCCGCCATTTCCTTCACCTCCAACCACGGCTCTGGTCTCTATCATCTTTTCGACCACGTTACTTTCGCCGATTTTTGTCCGGTAAACAGGCACCCCGAATTTTCCGGCAATATCCTCGATGACCAGGGAGGAAGAAAGATTGACCACCACCGGCCCTTTTTTCCGGGAGAGGACATGGTCAACACTCAGGCTCAAAGTGGCATCTTCTCCGAGCGGACGGCCCTGTTCATCTACCAGGGCTAAGCGGTCAGCATCAGCATCCTGAGCCAGGCCTAAAGCTGCTTTGAAATCCCTGACCTCCCGGCCAAGCTCCTTTAAATTTTCAGGCGTTGGCTCCGACTGATGGGCAAACGTTCCAGTCAATTCAGTGTTAATAAACCTGACCTCACAGCCCAGTTCATGGAGAAAAGAAGGGAGCAGAGTGGCTCCAGCCCCGTTGGCACAGTCAGCCACCAGCCTGAATTTTCTTTTTTTGATCAGGTTGACGTCGATCTGGCTGAGAATCCGCCTGAGATGTAAAAAACCGGCGTTCTTTTCAGTCAAAGCTGGTTTGATTCTTTCAGCTGGAACAAAAGTAAACTCGCCCTGGTGAAAGATGTCGAGAAGCTCTTCTATTTGAGAAGCCGGAAGATAGAGTCCGTCCGGGCCAATGAATTTTAAGCCGTTCCAATCTAAGGGATTATGACTGGCAGTAATGACCACTGCCCCTCTGGCCTGCTTTTTTCTGGTTAAGAACAGAATGGTCGGCATGGGCAGGATGCCAACTTCGACTGGCTGACAGCCGGTGGCCAGCAGGCTGCAGGTCACGGCCTTTTTGATCATCAGTCCTGACGGCCTGGAATCCTGTCCAACCAGGACCTGGCCCTGACCGAGATAAGTTCCGAAAGCAGAAGCAAAGCGGGCAGCCATCTGAGGAGTCAAGCTCTGGCCAACGATGCCTCTTACCCCCGAGACACTAATTTTTAAAGGCAGGACTTTTCTCATTGTTGCCGATTTTACCTCTAACCGGTTAATCGCCTGAGATAGGACATGATCTTATCAACCTCTGCCTGGGCCCGGTGCGGCGATGAGCTTTCAGCTATGAGGCGAATTAAGGGCTCCGTGGCTGAAGCCCGGACATGAAGCCAGAGATCCTTTTTGTCTATCCTCAGGCCGTCCATTTGATTTATTTCTTCCCCGGGATAAAGTTTTTTAACTTCGGCTACCAGGGTGTGCAAGCGGTGAGCCGGGCAGGCCAGGCTGTCCTTGACAATATGATAGCGGGGGAGTCTTTCGACCAGAGCCGATAATTTCTGGCCTTCAACCGCCAGCAGTTCAAGAAATAAAGCCATGGCGGCTAAAGCATCGAAGGCAGGCTGAAAATAATCAAAAGCCAGGCCACCGCTTCCTTCCCCGGCCACAGCTGCTTTTTCTTCCAGCATGGCCTGGATAATGGCTGACTGACCGACTCTGGTTCTGATGACGGACACCTTTTTCTCTTTAGCTACCTCGTCTATCATCATGGAAGTTGAAAGATTGGTGACCACTGGCCCGGGATGTTTTTTTAGATAATAACTGGCCAGCAGCGGCAGGGTATATTCCTCTGAAAGAGTTTCACCATTTTCCGAGACAAGCGACAACCGGCTGGCATCACTGTTAAGAAGAAAACCAATGTCGGCTCCGGTAATTTTGACCAGAGAAGAAACCTCCATAGCGTTTCTTGGCCTGGGCTCCGGGTCGTGGGGAAAATAGCCATTAGCCTCATTATTTATGGCAATAAGTTGAGCTCCAAGCAAGTCAAACAGTTGGTCAATTAATTTCGAGCCAGCCCCATTGACTGGATCCGCTACTACCTTAAAATGGGCCTGTTTGATAGCCGGCAGATTAAGCCGGCTGAGCAGCCAGTCAAAGTAAGGCTCTTCCGGATTTAATTCTCTGATGACTCCGGGCGTTTTCTTGAAGAAGACCGGCTGGAAGCAATTCAAATGATAAAGATCAAGCAGTTCCTGCCCTTGAAATTCGTTCAGGTAGGTTCCCTGGCCATTGATGAAATTTAAGGCATTCCAGGAGGCAGGATTATGCCCGCCGGTAATCGAAACTGCTCCAGCCGCCTTCTGTCTTTTTACCTGGAACTCGATAACTGGCGTTGGACAAAGGCCGAGGTCAATGACGTCATGACCGGTAGCCAGCAAAGCAGAAACCACCCCGGCCGAAATCATCGGACTCGAATTCCGACTATCCCGGCCGACGACAATAGGACCAGCGGCCAGCCTGGTGCCAAAAGCCGAGGCAAAATCTATGACCAGTTCCGGGGTGATGGCCTGGCCAATTATTCCCCTGACTCCTGACACACTTAACTTCAAAGGTTTCATGACGACTGCAGCTAATTTATCATTTCAAGCAGGTTAAGGCAATAATTGCTGCCTAGGTCAGGTAAGACCGGACTTTTTGGCAGGGGCTAAGCAATAATTTTTAGAATTCTCCCAATAAATTTCAATTTTTAAGCCGGGAAAGCGACTAAATGGTTAGAAACCGCTCCCGAGGAGGGCAGGGGAGAAGGACTCTCGGGGGGTGTCCTTCTCCGGCCAATCTTACGCCTTGGATAGAGGCCCTCCTCTTTTTTTTAATATTCATCATTTCCCTAAAAAAATCAATAAAAAAGTTGGTCAAAAAACAGATTTCTTTGGACTTAGTTCTCGGTCTTGATGTATCATTTTTATACCGTCCTTCAGGGAGGAAAAAATGGATCCTAAGAAGTTTATCGACAAACAGGTAACAGAGATAAAAAAGACTATCGGCAACAACCAGGCTATTTCGGCTCTGTCGGGAGGAGTGGATAGCTCGGTGGCCACTGTTCTGGCCCATCGGGCTCTTGGTTCTCAGCTCAAAGCCATCTTCATTGACAACGGCTTGATGCGGGAGAATGAGCCAGAGGAAGTCAGAGCGGCTTTTGCCCGACTCGGACTTGATCTGGAGGTGGTCGAAGCTAAGGGAGAATTCTTTGAAGCTTTGAAAGGGAAAACAGATCCAGAGGAAAAGAGGAAAGCCTTCCGCTATGCCTTCTATAAGGTATTTGGCCGGGAAGTTCTCAGGAGCAAGGCCCGTTTTCTTATTCAGGGGACAATTGCGGCTGATATTATAGAAACCCGGGGAGGAATTAAAACCCAGCATAATATCCTGGAGCAAATCGGGATTGATACCGAAAAAGGTTTTGGCTTCAAGATCGTTGAGCCGTTAAAAGAGTTGTTCAAACATGAGGTTCGCGAAGTTGGACGGGAACTGGGCTTGCCGGAAGTAATTTTCCAGAGAATGCCTTTTCCCGGTCCGGCTCTGGCCACCAGAATAATTGGCGAAGTAACGCCGGAAAGGGTGGAACTGGTCAGGAAAGCAACCAGGATCGTTGAAGAGGAACTGGCTCCTCTTCAGCCCTTTCAAGCTTTTGCGGTTTTGATGAATGATATGGCCACCGGTCTGGCAGAGGGAAAAAGAAAATTCGGACAGATTATAATTATCAGGTCGGTTGAAAGCCAGGACGCTTTAACCGCTCAACCTACCCCGGTTCCCTGGGATATCCTGACCAAGCTGGCTAAACGAATCACAACTGAAGTTCCCTCAGTGGTCAGAGTTGCTTATGAGATTACTTCTAAGCCGCCGGCCACCATCGAATATATTTAAATTATCAGGCTGATAAAAATAAGAATTAGCGGAGGGCAAAATGCCATACATCAGCAAAAAGAATCCTGAGGTCCCAACCCTCGGTGTCTTTGTTCCCTGTGACCCGAGGCTGGATGAGGCTTCCAGAACCAGGGCTTTCAACATAGGCCGGATGACAGCCAGGCTGCTGGCCAGCCGGTTGAAGCTGCCTGACGGCCATTCTCCCAACATTTTCTATTGTTCGCATTTAGTTGATTCGGAAGCCACGGCTGACTCAGGGGCTAAGGAACTAAAGGAAGCTGGAGCCGGGGCCCTGTTTATGGTTCCAGACACCTGGTTTTTCCCGGGAAAATCAGCTATGGCTCTGACTGCCCATTTTCCCGCTTCTACTCCTCTGGCCTGTGCTGGCGGCAATAATGCACCAAAACCGGGGGTGGTTGGCCTGGATGCCCTGACTGGAGCTTATGCCCAGACAGGGCGGCTGTGCCATCTGATCATCGGGAATATGCCGGAAACTGGGCTTGAGCCAGAATTTGATGAAGCTACGGCTGAACTTCTGACCGACCTGGGCTATGCCATCCTGACCAGAGTGGCCCTGCAGGGCAAAAGGTATGTATCTGTAGATGTTGATTCGATGCAAATGGAGACCGCTCTTAACCATGTCCATGCTGCCCGGCGCTATCTGGGACTGGAATCTACCCGGGAGTCAATGAAACTTTTTGCTGATCAACTCCGGAAGAAAGCCGGCTATGATCCAGAGGAACTGAAGGCCTTGCACGATTGGGTGGTAAACAAAAAATTTAAAGGCAGGATTTTTCCCAACACAGAAGAAATCAGAGATTCAGGCCAGGCTGTTTTGACCGGGCAGGAAAAGGTCAAAGCCCTGGCTTTATCGGCCGGAGATAAACAAAAACTGGATGAAGGGCTGGCTCTTTATCTTATTATCCGCAATTACCTTAAAGACGTAAAGGCTATCGCCGGCGGCTGGGCCAGTCAATTAGCCTGGGGCTCTGACCGCCGGGGAATACCTATGGCTACGGCTGATATAGCTGAAACGCTTTTTAACTCGACTGAAGATCACACCGGCCGCAAACCGGTCATTCCCTTTGCTACCGAAAATGATATTCAGGGGCTCCTGACCATGATCTGCTATTGCTATTTAAGTGGCGGGGAGCCGGTTCTTTTCATGGATTTTCGCAAAGTCTATGAACCATGGGAGATTGAGAAAAAAGCCCGGGCTTTGAAAATTGACCTCAGCCCCTTTAAACAGGAAAAATGGCTGAAACTGGGATTTATTGATGGCAACAACTCCGGCTCGGCTTCCCTTGATTATGCCGCTGAGGCTTTTCTTTTTAAGGCCATAGATTACTACTTCCCGGGTGGCGGCTATTCGGTAAGTTTTGTTTCACCTGGAGGTCTGAAGGGCCTGGCTGGCCGGCTGGCCTATTCTGACCTGAGCGGGCTGTTGACCATGATCCAGGGAGAAGCAGAAACTGTTGAGCTGCCCTGGCCTTTAGCCGAGGCGGTCTGCCGGGCTTCGGACTATTCCTGGCCGCATACTTTTGTCACTTATGACCAGGTTCCAGCCAGCCTGGTTAAAATGGGGATGCCGGCCAATCATTTTCATCTGGTTAAAAACCTTAATCGGCGCCGCTGGCAGTTTTTCTCGGATCTGGCTGGCATTTTAAATTACCGGTGGGAAAATTCTCCAGACTATGTAGAGGGCCTTGACCGGCCATTACCCCTGCTTTACCGCTTGAACGGTGGAGAAACCTCTGCCAAACTGCTTCAGGCTCGCCGCTTTTGAGCCTGGGTTCAGTTGACAGTCAAAAAATAATTTGCTATTTTTCAGGCTTGCGGCGCCATCGTCTAGAGGCCCAGGACGGGTGGTTCTCAGCCATCAGACCGGGGTTCGAATCCCCGTGGCGCTATTTCCTCTAGCTTTATTTGCTGTGAGGTAGGACAGCCAGTTTAGCTTTATAAGCTTCCTCGTCAATCACCGCGAAGGTCAAGTCTTTATTCAGTTCTTCGAGATTTTGCAGATAACGGTTATTTTGAAAGGTGGCCGGATCTAATTTCCAGCTGCTGGGAGAAGAAAAAGTAAAAATATAGTAAATGAAATACTTATCATAAGGATAGACCCAGATTTCAGCGGTATTGGCCTGGATATCTTCATTGGTCCGGTCATTAACGTCCACGCCTCTGGACACACCGCTGGACGAAGGCGACATGGTGGTTACCCAATCATTATTCTGACGGTAGTCAATCGAAACTGGTGAGCCGTTGAGCAAATAGACCCTGGCCCGGTCCGTATTCCAGGGCTGATTGCGATTTTCCGTTTTGAACAGGCGCTGAATAGCCAGCAGTCGGTTGTCGAACTCCTGTTTAGCCACTGGCTGCCTGGCTTCCCAGAAAAGTTTTTGAAACTCAAGGCGTCCAGCCGAAGTCAGCTGGCGATAGGTATTCTGCTCATAATCATGCATGATAAAATAGTGCTGGGCATACCAGGAATCCCTGGAAGGCAGGCTGTTCATCCCGCAGGCCACAGCCAGAAAAATCAAAGCCAAGACAAATAGGCTTAATTTGCTTTTCATTTTTTCACCTTGCCCTTTATTTCTAAATATAAAATAACACCTGAGCCACTAAATGTCAAAAGCAATTTTTAGCTGGGGCCGGCCTGACCTTCAGACCTGATAGTCTTTGACTATTTAAGAAGAAAAATGCTAAAAAGTGAGGAGGATGAAAATCAAATATCAGTTTACCGCCCTGGTTGTCATTGCTCTGGGCTTTTTCTCTGGTTCGAGCCTGCTGACCGAATTTCTTTCTGACCGGGAATTCCAGAAATTTCAGAAAGGAATAGCCTTTACTGGCTACAGCCGCCAGGCTTATGCTTCCCCCGCTGCCCGTCTATCCCTCCGGCATCTTAAACAGACCAGAGCCAGCTGGATCAGCCTCCTGGTTACAGGTTATCAGGATAATATTGATTCGACCTATATAGATTATAGCGGGGCCTTAACGCCTGATGATGAATCTCTAACCGGAATCATAGCCTATGCCCGGCAGCTTGGACTGAAGGTCATGCTCAAGCCTCATCTTGACCTGCTTAATGACGAGTCTCACTGGCGCGGGCAAATCGGTCAGAACTTTGATGAGTCTCTCTGGCAATTATGGTTTTCATCCTACCGGGATTTCATTCTCCATTATGCCCGGCTGGCCTCCCTGGCTGGGGCTGAAGAGTTCTGTCTTGGTTGCGAGCTGGATAGTACCTTAAAACGGTCAGAAGACTGGCTGGCGACCATCGCTTCCATCCGGGAGGTTTATAAAGGTCGGCTGGTCTATGCTGATGATCAGCTTGAAACCCGGCCGGAGGCGGTCACTTTCTGGGGCGCCCTTGATTTTATTGGTCAGGATCTCTATCCGACCCTGAGCAATAAATTACAGCCGTCAGTCTCTGACCTGGTTGCTGGCTGGCGCAGAATTTTGCCCGGGCTTGAAGCTCTATCCACTAAATGGAAAAAGCCAGTTCTGATTACCGAAATTGGCTATCGGAGTATTAAAGGCGGAGCCATAAACCCCTGGGACTGGCAGAAAGAAGGGCCAGTTGACCTGAGAGTCCAGCGTAATGGCTATGAAGCTGCCCTCCGGACGGTCCGGGGCCGGCCTTATCTAAGAGGAATGTTCTGGTGGCAGTGGTTTCCTGACCCGGCCATAGGGGGCGCAACCGATACTAGCTTTACCCCTTACCGGAAACCGGCCCAGTTAGTTCTGGCTCTGTTTTATCTGTTCCCGCTATAAAAAAAGTCGGTCCAGTCTGAAAAGGTCTTTAAGACCGGCTTCCGTCCGGTGGAAATTATCGTAGTCATCTCCATTTTAAAGAGTCCATTATTCCGGCTTTGACAAACAGCAGTTAAACTGATAATCATTTTACCTGGCGAGGTGATTTGAGTCTTAAAGATTTTTGTTGAGGAGTGAACATGAACAACCTGGTCAAAACAGTCAGAGACACCTTCCTGGAGAAGTTTGGCCGTGAGCCCCTTATAATTTCTTCACCGGGCAGAATCAATCTGATTGGTGAACACACTGATTATAATGAAGGCTTCGTTCTGCCTGGAGCCACCGACCGGGCGGTTATCCTGGCCATTGCCCCCCGGGAAGACCGAACCTGCCGCTTTTATGCCTGCGACTTTAACCAGGAGTTCAGCACTTCCCTTGACCGGCTGGAAAAGTCAGATTTACACTGGCCCGATTATCTTCAGGGAGTGCTGGCTGTTTTTCTTCAGGCCGGTTATGGAATCAGAGGCCTTGACCTGGCCTTTGGCGGCAATGTGCCGATTGGCGGGGGGATGTCATCTTCGGCCGCCATTGAAGGCGGCCTGGCTTTTGCCCTTAATTACCTCTTTAGCTTGAAACTTGACCGGCTGACGCTGGCCAAACTGGCCAGGAAAGCTGAAAACGATTTTGTTGGGGTTAAATGCGGTATTATGGATATGTTTGCCAATCTTCTCGGGCAGCCGAGAAAGGTGATGAAAATTGACTGCCGAACCTTTGACTTTGAATATTTTCCGTTTGAATGGGAAGAGGTCAGGATCGTTATCAGCGATAGCGGTGTCAGGAGGGCCTTAGCCGCTTCCGAGTATAATATCAGGCGCCAGCAGTGTGAGTCTGGAGTTAATCTTCTCGGAAAATATTATTCCGGGTTAAAAAGCTTGAGGGATGTGACTCTGACTATGCTGGTCGCCCATCAGACTGAATTTGAACCGGCTGTCTTTAAGAGATGTGCCTATGTCCTTAGAGAAAACCAGAGAGTAGAGCAAGCCTGCCAGGATTTGCTTAAGCGGGATCTGGTGTCTTTCGGCCAGAGAATGTATGAATCTCATTTGGGGCTTAGAGATGAATATGAAGTCAGCTGCCGTGAACTGGACCTGCTGGTCGAATCAGCTGCCCGGCTTCAGGGTGTTTACGGGTCGAGAATGATGGGGGCAGGCTTTGGCGGTTGCACTATTAGCCTGGTTAAGGCTGAGTCCATTGGCCTTTTCGAAGAAAGGGTGGCGTCTGATTACCGGCAAGCAACAGGAAAAGAGCCAGCCATTCAGGTGGTCAGGATCGAAGCTGGCACTAAGATAATTCAATAATAGAATATTTGGCTTGAGGCTAGAGCTGGCTTAAAGGCTATGATCTTCGTTCTTAGCGGTCCGGTCCAGGCCGGCAAGACTGGTTTTTTGAAGCGCCTGGTCGCTCAACTGAAGATATCCGGCCTGACGTTATCCGGTTATCTGTCTGAATCAATCAGGACGGCAGGGGAGATTCAAGGCTATGACCTCCTTGATCTTAATTCTGACCGCCGGGTTCCGTTATTAAGGAAATCCGGTCTTAATAGCTTGGCCGCCAGGGCCGGTCAGTATTATTTTTTACCTTCTGGCCTGGAAGCGGCCACCGAAATAATTGCCTCGGCCGCCGGGTCAGATCTGCTGATCATCGACGAAGTAGGTCCAGCCGAAATCAAAGGAAAAGGGATCTGGCCTGGCCTCTGTCCGCAGCTGGCTAAAACCAACTGTCTTCTGGTCATCAGAGAGAAACTTCTGCCTGATTTTATCGAGCTTTTGCCGCCGCCAGTCAGACTGTTGCCAGCTGGTGAGGAGGAGGAAATTAAGAGATTTATTCTGGAAGAAATCAAAACCTTCCGGCTGAAGAAAAAGTCTGATTGAAAAAACTGGGAAAAGACCAGTAATTGGCCCCAGGGGCTGCCAAGAATAAGAACAGGTTTTATCTTGCTCTATGTGTGGCAGCTTTGAGCCAGGAGGAAAGGGAGCTGGCTGAAAACCATAAAAAAATCAAATTTAGAAAAAAGTGGCAGCTCCGGAGGGGGTGGAGCTGCCTGTCTGTACAAGAAGGAGGGTTTTGGGGAGGTTGGCTGGGAAGCCAGGATTCGAACCTAGATAACATGATCCAGAGTCATGTGTCCTACCATTGGACGACTTCCCAGCGTTCGATTAAATATAGCTAATTCCTCTTGATTTTTCAAGTAAGACCGGGTGCCTTCTGGACAATTTACCGGGCTAATAAGGTATAATATAAACTTTAAAGGATTCTCCTGAATGAGTTCTGCAAGCCGGCGGCTGATTAACTATTTAATTATCGGTCTGATCACCATCATTTTCTTGTGGTTCTTTTTTAGAAGCGTTAACTGGGCTGATACCTGGCAATATATAAAACAGGTTAATCCTTACCTTATGATTTTGACCTTATTTCTTGTCCCACTACATCTGGTGACGCGTTCGATCAGGTGGAAATATCTGCTGCGGCCGGTTAAAGCCGGCTTAAGGATGTCTAATGCGATTGAAGCCAATACCCTTGGTTTCACCATGAATTTTATTTTTCCCGGACGTTTAGGTGAAGTAGTGCGCCCGGTTTTTCTGGCCAGGAGAGAAAAGTTGAGCCCGGGCTACCTGATTGGTACGATCGTGGTCGAAAGAACTTTTGACATGTTCGCCATGTGCTTTTTACTCGGGTCTTTCCTGATTTCCAGGCCAGTCTATGGCTCTTTTTATCAAGCCCGGCCTGAAGCTCTGCCCCCTCTTCTTTTCTGGGGGAAGATCGGACTGGCTCTCTCTGTTCTGCTCTTTATCCTGATCATTCTGGTTTATTCCTTGAAAGCAAAAGCCAACGGGGTAATCTATTTTTTTTCCCGCCTTTTTCCTGAAAAAATAAGATGGAGGGTAGAAGCCTTTGGCCAGGAATTTATCGAGGGCTTGAAATTTTTTCAATCCTGGCCAAGATTATTTGGCTATTTCGGCCTGTCTTTAATCGTCTGGCTTGGCATCTGCTTCTTTTACTGGATTTTCCTCTTAGCTTATGAGGTGAAAGTACCATTTTTCCTGATGATTCCCTATGTTTTTCTGACCGGCGTTGGGGCTTCTATTCCCACTCCGGGCATGGCTGGCGGTTTTGATTATTTCAGCCGGCTGGGCTTGACTACTCTCTATGGCCTCGAAGCTAATCTGGCCGTTGGCCTGACCATCGTCGTTCATTCGATTCAGTTAGTAGTGACATGTGCCCTGGGCTATGCTATAATCTGGAAAAATAGATTGAGCCTTTTCCAGCTGAGACAACTGGGCAAAGGTAGTAAAGATTAATGCGCTGTCCATTTTGTGGCTTTTTAGAAAGCAAGGTGATTGATTCCCGCGAAAGTAAAAAAGGTGTGTCCATCAGACGGCGCCGGGAATGCCTGTCCTGCCAGAAGAGATTTACCACTTATGAACGGGTAGAACAAATTCCATATATGGTGGTCAAGAAGGATGGAAGCCGGCAGCCCTTTGATGGACAGAAGCTGCTGCGGGGGATGATGAAAGCCTGTGAGAAGCGTCCAATTCAGATCAGCCAGCTGGAAGAAATCGTGGAAGAAGTCGAATCAATTGTTCAGGAACGGCCAGATAAAGAAATTGATTCATCGGAAATCGGCCAGATTGTGATGGAAAGATTAAAAGCCCTGGATAAGGTTGCTTATATCCGGTTTGCTTCCGTCTACCGTGAATTTAAGGATGTAGTCGAATTTAAACATGTTCTGGAAAATCTATTAAAAGAAGAATAGCTGGTTCTTAAGTTAGACGGCCATGAAAAGAAAGATCAGACCAGAGTTTAGAATATTCAGAGCAGAAACTGAAATCAGAAAGGACCGGGCTGAATCCGGTTATAGGCGGCCAGGGGGAAGTGATTTTAATATTTTATGGGAACCGGCTACCGATGTTTATGAGAAAGGGAGGGAAGTCGTTGTCGAGGCTGAAGTTCCCGGTGTTCCCCTTGAGCACCTGAAGATAGTTCAATGGGGTAATCGGCTGGCCATCAGCGGAGTTAAACAGGAAGAGCCAAAGGCCAAAAAAGTTAAATTCCACCGGCTGGAAAGAGAAATGGGCGTTTTCCATAAGGAAATTGTTCTGCCGGTGCCAGTCGAGACGGAAAAAACAGTGGCGATACTGGAAAACGGAGTCTTAACTATCCGTTTGAAAAAAGCCAATGTGAAGAAAGAAATAGAAGTTAAAATTCAAAAGACCAGAGAAGAAAATGGAGGTAAGTGATGTCGCAGTTTGAGGGTTCTCCGGAAGAACCGCTCAATGGTTTATCCGAAGAAGAACAGCAAAAACTTCAGATCCCGGAAAAATTACCGGTCCTGCTTTTAAGGGATATTGTTGTTTTCCCTTATATGATAGCCCCGCTTTATGTTGGGCGTGAAAAATCGAAAGCGGCTATTGATTATAGCCTGTCTACCAACCGAATGATTCTGCTTTTGACTCAGAAAGATATGGAGGTAGAAGACCCGAAAAGAGAAGATGTCTATGATATCGGCACGGTTGCCGTTATCATGCGAATGCTTAAACTGCCTGATGGCCGGATCAGGATTCTGGCTCAGGGATTGGTTAGAGCCCGAGTAGAATCCCTGGAGGAAGACGGGCCGTTTATGCAGGCCAGAATTGCCGTTATTCAGGAAGCGGCTTCGGTTGAGAAAAGCCTGGAGGTCGAGGCTCTGGTCAGAAATGTCAGATCCGGGCTGGAAAAGGCAACAGCCCTCGGCAAATCAATTCAACCAGAGATTCTGGTCATTGCAGCCAATCTGGATGATCCAGGCCGGCTGGCTGATTTGACTGCTTCTAATCTGGAACTCAAGGTCATTGATGCCCAGGAAGTTCTGGAAATTACTGATCCGGTGGCCAGACTGAAAAAGGTCTATGAACTGCTGGTCAGGGAACTGGAACTGCTGGAAATCCAATCAAAAATATCAAATGAAGCCAGGGGCGAACTGGATAAATTACAGAGGCAATATTTTCTCCGCCAGCAGATGAAAGCCATCCAGAAGGAACTGGGCGAAGGCTCAGAATTGCAGGAAGAAGTCAAGGCCTATCAGGAAAAGCTTAAAAAACTCAAGGTCAATGATGAGGTCCGGCAGGAAATAGAAAAAGAGATTAACCGTTTGATGCAAATGCATCCTGAATCAGCCGAAACGGCTGTGATCAGAAACTATCTCGACTGGATGTTTGCTTTACCCTGGAACGACAGCACTAAGGATAATCTGGACCTGAGGAAAGCTAAAGACATCCTGGACGAAGATCACTATGGCCTGGATAAGGTCAAGGAGAGAATTCTCGAGTATTTGGCGGTCAGAAAGCTGTCCAATCAGATTAAAGGACCAATACTTTGCTTTGTCGGGCCACCGGGTGTTGGTAAAACATCCCTGGGCAAATCTATTGCCCGGGCTCTGGGCAGAAAATTTGTCCGGATTTCTTTAGGCGGAGTCCACGATGAGGCTGAAATCAGGGGCCACCGGCGGACTTATGTCGGGGCCATGCCGGGGAAAATCATCCAGAGCCTGCGCCGGGCTGGCTCCAATAATCCGGTTTTTATGATTGATGAAGTGGATAAGATCGGAGCTGATTTCCGGGGCGACCCGTCTTCAGCCTTGCTCGAAGTTCTTGATCCTGAACAGAATAATTCCTTTTTTGATCACTATCTGGGCGTTCCTTTTGATCTGTCCAGAGTGATGTTCATCACCACGGCCAATCTGCTTGATCCCATTCAGCCGGCTTTCAGAGACAGAATGGAGATTATCGAACTTCCAGGTTATACCGAAGAAGAAAAATTACAAATTGCCCTGAAGCACCTGGTGCCAAAACAACTGCTGGAAAATGCCCTCAAGCCGCAATGGATAGACATGACCGAAGGAGCAATTAAATCTATTATTTCCCAGTATACCAGAGAAGCTGGAGTTAGAAATCTGGAAAGGGAAATCGCTTCGGTTTGCCGGAAAGTGGCCAGACAGGTAGCCGAGGGGCATAAAGAGACCGTCAGAGTGACTGCTCAGAAGATAGAAAAATTTCTTGGGCCGCCGATCATTTTCCGCGACCAGTTGAAGAAAAAAGATACAGTCGGGGTCGCCACCGGTGTGGCCTGGACGGCTTCTGGCGGTGAGATCCTTTTTGTTGAGGCCATCATGATGAAGGGTAAGGGGCACCTGCTGCTGACCGGCTCGCTGGGCGATGTCATGAAAGAATCAGCCCAGGCAGCTTTAAGCTATACCCGGGCCCATGCCCAAGAATTCGGCCTGGATAGCAAGATTTTTATGGAAAACGATTTTCATATTCATATCCCAGAAGGGGCTATACCCAAGGACGGTCCATCAGCCGGAGTCACCATCGCCACCGCTTTTGTTTCGGTTTGTACCAACATCCCGATTCGCTGGGAAGTGGCCATGACGGGTGAAATAACCCTGAGAGGCAATGTTCTGCCAGTGGGCGGAATCAGACAAAAGGTGATGGCCGCTCAGCGGGCGGGCCTTAAGAAAATGATCCTGCCGTTGCCCAACAAAAAAGACCTGGTTGATATACCGAAGAAAATCAGGCAGGAAATGGAATTTGTCTTTGTTGAAGATATTAAGGAAGTTTTCCGGCTGGCTCTGGCTTCACCGCTCGGTCAGAAACCTGAAAAATCAGCTAAGAGCCGGAAACGGACTAAATAAACGACCGCCCTTCAAAAACCAGCTCGGCTGGTCCGGTCTGGAAGAGCTTGTCTTTTTCCCATTCGACGGTTAACACCCCGAGATTGGTCCAGACCCTGACTTTGCGCTCGGTTAAGCCTTTAAGAATGGCGGCGACGGCCGCTCCACAGGCGCCTGTTCCTGAAGCCAGTGTTTCTCCAACTCCTCGTTCCCAGAAAAGAACCTCAATCTCGTTCCTGTTCAAAACCCGGATAAACTCGACATTGGTGCGGTTAGGGAAAAAGGGGTGGTGCTCAACTTCCTGGCCAATCTGATGCCATTCTATTCTGGCCGGGAAAAATCTTTCCACAAAGATATCGCAATGAGGGTTACCGGTTGAAACACAGGTAACGTTATAAACTTTTCCATTGATGGTCAGGGGATAATCAACAATAAAATCGTGTTCGCTGCCATCGTCAAAGGGTATATCTTTCGAAGAAAATCTGGGCTGGCCCATATCAGTCCTGATGTCGAAGTGGTTATTATCCTGGCTGATCAGTTCAGTCAGGTGCTCGCCAACAATTGTTTCGAACCTGACAACTTTTTCCGGAACTTTCTGATAATGGAAAAGAACGGCAGAAGCACAGCGCAGGCCATTGCCAGAGATTTCTGCCTCTGAGCCATCGGCATTAAAAATCCTGAAGTTGACCCGGGACTGGTCAAAATCAAGAACCTTAATAAGAATCAGGCCATCAGCTCCAACCCCGGTATGCCGCTCGCACAGCTGGCGGGTGAGGTCAGGCAGCCGGTCAGCTTGAATGGACTGATTGTCCTCGACCAGTAAAAAATCATTACCCAGAGCATGGACCTTAGTAAAATTCATCATGGGATCCTCAGGGTGACAATAAAATCAATTTTACTCCCTGCTTCTTCTCGTCTTACCAGCAGGATGATTTCTTCATCTGGCTCAGCTTTCTTTAAAATAGCCTGAAACTCTTTAACCGAAGCCACTTTGTTCCGGTTGACTTCGAGAATTATCTCTCCGGCTTGCAGACCAGCTCTGGCGGCGGGACTGAATTCCTTGACCTCGGTTATTAACAGGCCCTCGGTTGTGGATAGGCCGTAACGCCGGGCCAGATTAGAGGTCAAAGGTGTCAGGCTCAGACCGACATCCTTGTCGGCTTTTTCTTCCTGCTGAGAAGTGGCCTCTGTTTCCAGTTCAATAATTGTAGCTTTAACCGTCATTTCCCGGCCATCCCGGATGACCTTCAGGCTGACCACATTGCCGGGCTGAAGGTCGGCTATCTTAAATCTTAAATCATCCCAGTTCTGAATAGCTTGATCGTTAATGGCCACGATTACATCATATTTTTTTAGACCGGCCTTATCAGCTGGACTGCCCGGCTCAACCTGAGAAACAATAACTCCCTTATCAACAGTCAATTTAAACTGTTTTTTGATGGCTTCGGTTAAATCAGTTCCTCTGATTCCTAAGAATCCGCGGACCACCCGGCCCTTTTCTTTTAACTGGTCAACTACCTTTTTAGCCAGATCGGAAGGAATGGCGAAGCCGATACCGATGTTTCCTCCAGACGGGGTCAGAATACTGCTGTTGATACCAATCACTTCTCCCTGTAAATTGATCAGCGGCCCGCCGCTGTTGCCTCGATTGATAGCGGCATCGGTCTGAATAAAATCGCTGTAAGTTGGTTGATCGCCGGCAGACAATCGTCGGCCCTTGGCACTGATTATTCCAGCGGTAACCGTATTTTCCATGCCGAATGGATTACCAATAGCCAGGACCCATTCTCCGACCTTGAGGTTAGATGAATTGCCAAGGGTAGCATAGGGAAAATCCTTTCCCTTAATCTTAATCAAAGCCAGATCGGTTGGCTGGTCTTTCCCAATGAGCTCAGCTTCATATTCTTTGCCGTCGGCTGTTGAGACCGTCATTTTTACTTCATTCTCCACAATATGGTTATTGGTTAAAATATAGCCATCGGACGAAATAAAAAAGCCCGAGCCAACAGCCGCCTGCCGGTATTCTCTCTGTCGATTTCTTGAATCCGGGCTGAGGCCAAAGAACCTGTCCCAGAAGTCCTCAAATGGCCAGCCTTCTTCCGGGCCGTAGCCCGGGATCTGCTGAACCTGCTCGGCCATAATTCTGACCACTGAAGGACTTACTTTATCCACGATCGAGACAAAATTCTGGTTTAAAATGTTTTCAGGTGCAGGTGGCAGTTTCTCGCCGGCAATTAGCTGTCCTGAGTTCGAGGGAAGAACGCTAAGGGGAGTTTCCGGATTGGCCGGTTTTTCGGGTGAAAGAAAAATATAGCCGGCTACCAGTAAGCCTAAAAGAAAACTTAAGCCGCCTATCCAAAAATACTTTTTCATTTTTGCCTCCCTGAATATCATTTTAAAAATACCATATTAAAGGCCTAAATTCAATTAGCCGTGACCGCAGGACTATCAACCTGGACCCATAAACTTATTAGGATTAAACAATAAAAATTTATAAAAGTTGCACTCAGCCCGTTTTCCGGCTAACATAAACCGCAGGCAGGAAAATAACAGGCCAGAAATGAAAAAAAAACAGGAAAAAGAACCGTTCTCCTGGCCAGCCGTCAAGCCTGGCCTGTTCATAGTTTTTGAAGGTATAGATGGCTGCGGAAAATCCACTCAGGTTGAACTGCTGGCTAAAAGACTGCGCCGCCGGCGTGAAAAAGTTGTCACTTTAAGCGAGCCGACTGCCGGCCGCTGGGGGCAGAAAATAAGAGAGGCTGCCCGCCATCAAAACTCACTTTCGCCGGCTCAGGAGCTGGAGCTTTTTATCAAAGACCGGAAAGAAGATATCAAAAATAACATTAAACCGGCCCTGGAATCAGGCCAGATTGTCATCCTTGACCGTTATTTCTATTCGACCCTGGCCTATCAGGGGGCCAGAGGGCTGGATCCGGATGAGATCAGGTCAAAGCATAAACAGTTTGTTCTCAGGCCGAACATAGTTTTTATTCTTGATGTGCCGGTGACCGTAGCCTTGAAAAGAATAGCCAGCCGGCCAGTAATCTACCGGTTATTCGAGGATCGGTACTATCTTCAGAAAGTCAGGAAGAATTTTTTAAGCCTGAAGGATCCGGAGTGCTGTCTCCTTGATGGACGCCAGCCCCCGGAGGTTATCAGCCGTCAAATCTGGCGAATTCTAACCAGAAGATTCCCCTGGCTGAAAGCTGTCTGATTGCCATTTATTCCCGCAATCTGCTATATTATGAAGATTGATCAGGATTTAGATCGTAATAAATGACAGAAAAAAAGAAACAAAAGATAGTTTTCAAATTAAGGCTGCCAAAAATAAAAGGGCGCCAGCTGCTGAAGGGGTTTCTTATTATTCTGGTTCTCATTTTGTCTTTAGGCCTGGGCGGCATTTTCGGCGCTTATCTGACCATCAAAGACAACCTGCCCTCGGTAGATGAGCTGGCCGGACTCAGGCCAATGATTATCTCGACTGTTTATTCTGACGATGGCCAGCCAGCCAAGGAATTTGCTGCCGAAAGGCGAATTCAGATCCCTTACAGTCAGATTCCTCCTGTTTTAAAGCAGGCGATTATTGCCACTGAGGATCCAAGGTTTTTTACCCACAAGGGGATAGATTACAGGGGCATATTGCGGGCGGTTAAAGAAGACGTTCTGAGGGTAGTTATAGGGAGAAAGAGGCTTCATGGCGGCAGTACCATTACCCAGCAATTGGCCAGAAGTCTGTTCCTCTACCCTCAACAGACTATCCGGCGCAAGCTGAAAGAGATGTTTCTGGCTGTCGAACTGGAGCGGAAGTTCAGCAAAGAGAAAATTTTCGAACTATATTGCAACCAGTTTTATTTAGGGCATGGAGCCTGGGGTGTAGAAGCAGCCTCTCAACTGTATTTCGGGAAAGATGTCAGCCAGCTAACCCTGCCGGAGGCAGCCTTGTTAGCCGGGATTTTCCGCGGTCCAGGAATTTATTCACCCTATAATAATCCGGAAGTCACCCTCAACCGGAGAAACCATGTCATCAACCGGATGGTAGAGGAAGGATTTATCACCAAAGAAACCGGTGAAGCCATTAAACAGCAGCCTTTAAGTGTTTTACCCCTGAAAAGGTCAATAGCTGAGGCCGGCTCCTATTTTTTTGAAGAAGTCCGTAAGTACATTGAAAGAAATTATGGTGATGAAGCCCTTTACCGGGGTGGTCTTAAAATTTATACAACTCTTAATCTTGACTATCAGAAATATGCTGAGCAAGCAGTAGAAAGAGGCTTAAGGACCCAGGATAAGAAGTATGGTTGGAGGAAACCTGGCCGGAACCTTCTGGCTGAAGGCCAAATAGATCTCGGCCAGTACTGGCTGACCGGCTGGGTGGGCGAGGGGCTCTCAGTCAATGACGTGGAAGAAGCCATTGTCCTTGAGGCCAGTCAGAAAGAAGCCAGGGTTAGAATAAAAGGCTACACCGGCCTGATGACCAATAAGGATATAAGCTGGACAAGATCAAAAAATCTGGAGGCCCTGATTAAACCCGGTGATGTCATTCAAGTCGCCATCACCTCCGTCAATGAAGAGAATAAGACAGCTCAGGTTTCCCTTGACCAGGAGCCTCTGCTGGAAGGAGCCTTTTTAGGCCTTGATCCGGCTACCGGCCAGATCAAAGCTATGGTCGGCGGCTATTCTTTTAAAAGAAGCCAGTTTAACCGGGCGACCCAGGCTTTAAGACAGACCGGTTCAGCCATCAAGCCTATTCTTTATACTGCTGCTCTTGATAAGGGCTTTACGCCAGCCAGCGTTATCATCGACGAACCAACCGATTTCGTAGATAAGTGGACCGGCCAGCCCTGGTCTCCGAAAAATTATGATGGTGAGTATCATGGGGCGGTTACGCTGCGGACAGGTCTGGAGGAATCCAGAAATATGGTCACCGCCAAGCTTCTTGATTATATTTCGCCTCAGGTCGGAGTCGAATACTGCCGCCGGTTTGGCTTGACTTCGCCCTTTTATCCCTATCTGTCTCTGTCACTCGGCGCCTTTGAAGTGACTTTACAGGAGCTGGTTTCAGCTTTCAGTGTTTTCCCCAACAAAGGAGTTAGAGCCAGGCCGTATTTTATTGTCAGAGTTGAAGATAAGGACGGCCAGGTGCTCGAGGAAAATGTGCCGGCGACGGAAGAAGTCATCTCCCCCCAGTTAGCCTATATGATGACTTACCTCCTTGAGGGAGTTGTCCAGAGAGGGACAGCCAAGCAGGCCTTAAGCCTGGCCTGGCCACTGGGTGGAAAGACGGGAACCACCAACAAATTTACCGATGCCTGGTTTATCGGCTTTTCCCCTTCACTGTGTGCCGGAGTCTGGATCGGTTATGATACCAAAGTGACCATGGGCAACAGCCAATCGGGAGCAGTGGTTGCCTTGCCCGTCTGGATTGATTTCTTCAAAAAGGTTATAGAAGATAAGAAAAAGGAATATCTGGCGGCTCAAGCTACCAGCCATGAAAATCCGGAGGCCGGGGATCAAATCCTTATTGAAGATTTTGAAGTTCCACCCAATCTGATTTTTGTGACCATAGACAGGAAAACTGGCTTACTGGCTTCACCTACCTGCCAGTTTCCATTCCAGGAGGTTTTCCTGCCAGGCACAGAACCCAACCGTTACTGCTCCCCGCAGGATCACCTGCGGGTCCTCGATTATTACTCAGAAAAAGAGGCCCGCGAGGAAAGGCACTGAAGTACTTCCAGCTGTTTTTCTCTGCCTTTATTTTTTCCGGCGAACTGATGATGAGGAAGATGGCCGGGAAGAAGAGGAAGAACTTCGTGAAACTGATGATGACCGGCTACCAGAACTGGAGATAGATGGCCGGCTACTAGAACTCGAGCCGGCCGGCCGGCTGATCCTGGGGGCAGAATATCTTGAACTTGAAGACGGACTCTGTCTTCTTATGGTAGAAGAACTTCTGCCTGGTGAATTAATTGATCTGGAATTATAATTTCTATTGCTGTAAGACCTGACAGCAGTGGAATTAGATCTGGCCGGTGCAGAATATTGAGACTGGTTAAGGTTTTGGCGGCTGATCCTCGGGGAAGAGGGGTAAGTAGGCATATTCCTGGTGACATTAGAAGATTGATTCCTGGACAGAGAAGACATTGGCGATGAATCTTGTTTTTTGATTTTCTTCGGAGTCACTTTCCCGGCTGGAGCTGTTGAGGTAGAACGGCCAGCTTTCCCTTCATTAGATCTGGAAGCTGGTTTGAGGGACTCCGGTCTGGCCGCCGTCTTTCCTTGCCCGGAATTGGTTTTTCTGATGTTAGTGGTAGGGGTTCCAGCGGGTTTTCCCCTGAGTGACTCTGGCTTTATCTCTCTGATCCCGGAGGACTGATTATTCTGTCTCAAGAGAACTTTATTCCCATTGAGCCTTTCCACGCTCACCTTTGAGCTATCTGGCCGGAAAGGCAACTTGCTGCTATTTAAGGCAATCCTGTTTTCGAGGTTTCCCGCCTTCAAATTTTCAGGCCTTAAGGCTACCCGGGACACCTGACGCGCTCTTAACTGATCTCTTTTGACCACGACCAGAGCCCTTGAATGAACCGGATAATACCCCTGATAATGATCATAAAAAACACCGTTGACCACTACCACTGGGTAACCATACCAGCTAAGTGGTGCCCAGCCAAAATAATCTGCATCCCACCACCAGGAGACCCAGGCCGGACCCCAGATAGAGGTTGGAATCCAGTACCAGCCAACGCCTACTCCCCAGTGCCAGCGGCCATAATGGAAAGCCGCCCAGCCCCAGGGCTCATAGGGCACCCAGGTCCAGCCAGTGATAGGAATCCAGGTCCAGTGACCATTGTAATAAGGGCGCCAGTCATCATCAATGTCTCTTGGCACCCAGACATTGCCGTAAGCGGGCATATAAACCCAGTCTCCATATTCAGACAATTCAGCTTCGAGATTGCCGAGATCTTCTGGCAGGTAGCGGCTGGCATAATATTTGTTGACTTCACCTGCTCTTGATTCCTGCCAGCGGTCGAAACCATCATCAGCTACCGGTCTGAAGCCAACTGGTTTTGATCTGAAACGGCCCTGAGCCACCTCTAACCTCTGCTCGCTCTTCACTAAGTAGGAATCCTGTTCTCCGGCGGCTTCGGCTACCCCTTTGAAGACGCGAATCTCTGTTCCTTTGCTTCCATCGACATCCAGCCGATAAATACCTTTTTCCAGAATGTAAAAAGAGGAATCAGGGGTATGAATTTCTATATTTTTTTCCTGGTTGAGCCGGTTAACTTCCAGATAGGCATGGCCCGACCAGATCCTGAATCTGGTTAAATCACTGTTTCTTTTGGGCAGGCTGAGGACATCCATCTTGGTTTCGCCATCCAGACGGAGATAATTTCTCTCTCCAAATGAGATTTCGAGACGCCCGTCAGCCGTTTCAATCCGGTCGCCTTCAGCCACCGGATCATTCATTACCATCTCTTCATAGCCGACATCAGCGGCCCGCTGGATAAAACTCTTGCCGGCAATAAAACTGACATGTCCAACTGACTCATTGGTGTACTGAGTTTCCTCAGCACTGACATTAAGTCCTTCAGGTAGTTGAGTCTCTTCGCTTTGAGCCTTTAAGAAGGTTGGAAAAGACAATAAAAGGATTGACCCGGCTAAAATCAATAATTTGTTCCTTCTCATGGCTTTACTCCTTACGCCGGTATAATATGCAGATTTTGTGCCAGAATTAATGGCTCTTTAACAGGGGAGGACCAGGCTTTCCCTTCAAATTAGTGTCTACTCTGGATGACGGTTGTCATCTATCAGGGATAACGGGCCAGTAGTGCTTGAAAATCTTCAGGGCCGGGCTTAGCTCCCCGAGGAGAGGCGGAGACAGGGGAGTCTCCGGGATAGACCTCTCTGGTTCAGGGCGGCCGGCCAGGCTCAAAACAGTCTCTTCCACTCCGTCCTTGAGTTCTTTCAGGTTATAGCCACCCTCCAGGAAATAGATCAGCCGTCCGGAGCAGAGGCTTCTGGCCAGATCAAGAATAAGATCGGTCAACCAGCCGCAGCCCCTAGGAGTTAATTCCATTCTGCCTAAGGGATCACCTTTAAGAATGTCGAAGCCGGCTGAAACCAGAATAAATTCCGGCTGATAAGCCCGAGCCACGGGGGTTATCACCTGTCGAAAGATGGCCAGATAATCGTCATCCGTCTTGCCTGCTCTTAAGGGCAGATTGAGATTAAACCCCAGCCCGTCCTTTTCACCTGTTTCTGAAGCCGAACCGGTCCCGGGGAAAAGGGGACTTTGATGGAGGGAAATGTAAAGTACCTCCCGGGAGCTATAAAAGGCTTTCTGGGTTCCATTCCCGTGGTGAAGGTCCCAGTCAATTATCAATATTCTTTTTATTCCCTTAAAGCGCCTCAAATATTCAGCGGTAATGGCTAAATTATTAAAAAAACAAAATCCCATTGGCCGTTCACTTTCAGCATGATGGCCTGGCGGCCTGACTAAAGCGAAAGCATTATCAATTTCTCCGGTCAGGATAAGTTCAGTTGCCACCAGACCTGCCCCGGCTGCCAAGCAGGCAATCTCATAAGTCCGGGGGCCGGCAATGGTCTCGGCGTCAAAGGGAAAATAACCCTGACCGGCGGTCTCTTTCATAAAACTGATATAAGAAGGCAGGTGAATTAAAGACAATTCGTCTTCAGTTGCCGGCCGGGTTTCAACCGGGAAATAGGTTCCTTTTAACCGTGTGGTCAGGACTTCATTTATAGCTATGGTCCTCCGTGGCGATTCGATATGGTCAGGCCCCATCTCATGAAGAGCAAACCGCTTATCAAAGACCAGGCCAGTTAGCATCGGCTTCAGTTCATTTATATTTTATCTATCATTTGTCGGGAAAGAAAGTTTTAAGCTCTTCCGGCTTGGGCGGCTTGGTTAATAAGCTAACTATAATCAGGGTCCCGAGGGACACGATCAAAGCCGGGAAAATTATTGGAATACCAAAAGGATCGCCTTCGGGCACCATGGACGGCGGCAGGGCTCCAGCCAGTATTTTGAGGCCAATGCAGACTATTGTCCCGGAGATAATCGAAGTCAGGCCGCCAGCCTTGGTTGCTCTTTTCCAGGCTAAAGCAGCAATGAGCGATGGTGTGATAGCCGCCCCGTAAATCGTATAGGCGAAATAACTCATTTCCAGGACGGATTTAAGGCGAAGAGCCAGGAAAAAGGCTACCAGTCCAATAACCACAATAAATATCTTCTGGAGTCCGATCAAGTGGCGGTCACTGGCTGAGTGATTGATAAACCTCTGATAGACATCCCGAATGAGGTTACTCGAGGGGGAAAGCAAATAATTCATGCCGGTCGAAATGACCACGGCACAGGCGGCGCCCAGGAGAAGGACGCCAATGGGAGCAGGGACTAAGTTTCGAGCTGCCAGCAGAACCACCTTACCACCTTCTTTTGGTACGCTCAGATCAATCTGGCCTTGAAATTTGCTATAAGCGAAAACGGCAATGATCACCACCATGGTTTCGACCAGAACCGTGCCAATAGTCCAGAAAACAACGGCCTTTTTGGCATCTTGCGGGCTGCGGGCACTGTAGAATTTTTGATACATGCTCTGGACGCCGAGGAGCAGCAACATGGTCGAAAGAAAATAGCCCATGGCCTTCAGGGCCGGATGAGCCCCGAATTGGGCGTTAACCACAGAAAAGTAGCCAGAAGGAAGACTGGCCTGAGCCCCCGTCAGGCCGCCAGCAGCCGCATAGACGAAAGGAACGGAAAGAAGGCAGGCCAGAACGATGATGATGCCATTGGGCAGGTCAGTATAAGCTACGGCTACCATTCCGCCCACGGCTGTAAACAAGATGACAAAAGTGGCTGCTAAATAAATACCCAGTTTCTCCGAGATAGCTCCATCGGTGGCAACGTTCAGGATGAATCCACCGGCTACAAACTGATAGGAGACAATGGCCGTAAAAGAAATAATAAGAGCCACCGCCCCAAAAAGCCTGGCCAGCGGCCCGTATCTGACTTCCAGAATATCACCAATGGTGTACTGACCAAAGGTCTGAATTTTGGCCGCCAGAAAGTAAATTATAATAATACCAACCCAGGCTCCAGCTGACAGCCACAGGGCGGAAAAGCCGGCTTTGGAAGCAAACTCGGCCCCGGAAATAAATGTCCCGGAGCCAATCCAGGTGCAGATCAAAGTAAAAACCATAACCGGCCACTTTAATTTGCGCCCGGCTACCATAAAATCCTCCTGGCTGCGGATTTTTCTGGCGCGGATAAAGTTAATAAGGGCCAGGGCGACGAGGTAAATGAGAATTATGTAGAGATAAACTGACATCAAATCCTCCTTGTCGGGAAGAAAGTAAAGCCATAAGCAGCAAGATTACCGGTGGGCCAGTTCAAAGGCTGTCCTGTTTTAAAGTTAAAAGCCATCTTCATAGAAGCGAATGATATATCAAATATCAGATAGCAGTCAAAGAGAATTTTCTCTTTTCTTTCCCTTGAAATTATCTTTTCGCCATCTGTGGTCAGATTGTGGCGGCCTTGACTTTTATGGTTATTTTTCTTCGGACGGGACTCCCGGGGCTTCGACACCAGGATCCTCACCGGCCTGCTGCCTGTCATTCTGGGCGAGGTCCAGAGCTTCTTTCCTTTCCATCCGGACTGAAAAAACTTTGGTGATATTTGGTTCTTCCATCGTGGTGCCGTAGATATAGTCAGCCACTTCCATTGTCTTATAATTATGAGTGATGATGATAAACTGGGTTTGATGTTTGATGGCCTTCATCAGGTTAAGAAAACGGGTCAAATTGGCCTCATCTAAAGCCGCATCAACTTCATCCAGAATGCAGAAAGGAGACGGCTTATATCTAAAAAGGGCAAACAGAAAGGCCAGACTGGTCAGTGACTTTTCTCCCCCAGATAGCAGGGTTAGATTCTGGACTCTCTTGCCAGGCGGCTGGGCAACGATTTCCACTCCGCTTTCCAGCGGGTTCTCAGGCTCGAGGAGCTTAACTTCAGCTGTCCCGCCTCTAAAGAGCAAAGCGAAAAGTTCCTGAAAATTCTTATTGACTTCCTGGAGGGCTGTTAAGAACTGGGTCTTGCTTTCCTCGTCTATCTTTTTAATAGCTTCCTCAGTCGAATGAATGGAATCTTTTAAATCCTGCTTCTGCTGAATCAAAAAGTCATACCTTGTCTTTTGCTCTAAATATTCCTCTTCGGCCATCAAATTAACGGCCCGGTAGCGAAGGAGGGCTTCATTGATAGCTTCGAGCTCCCGGTTTAGTTCTTCATCGGCCAGTTCGGCTGGCGGAGTTTGAGGCTTTTCTCTTCTTCTTTCTTTTTGTTCCTTAGGCTTTTCTTCGGCTTTTTCTTCAGCTGTCTCTTCCGCTTCTTCTGGCTCGGCTTCTTCGGCCAGGGCTCGGGAAATTTCTTCGCTCTCCGGGGCTTCTTCTGCCGGTTTTTCTTTTGATTCAATTTCCTGTCTTAATTCGATCAGGTTTTTCTTTAACTCCTGCCAGCAGGTTTCCTCGAGATTGACCCGGTCTCTCTCTATTTCTGCCCGCCGGATTTCAAGCCGCATCCTCTCTTCTTTAGCCTTTTCTTCTCTTTCCCGGATATCATTCAGGGCGGTTTCCTGCTCTTCGAGTTCTTTTTGATGGGTCTGAACCAGCTGCTCGAGTTCTTCCAGGAGAACCTGTTCTTTTTGTTTTTCTTCCAGGCTGAGGACTGCTTTTTGCTTTAGCTCATCTATTAATTTATTCAGGCTGGCTTTTTCCTCGTCGTTAGTAAAAGCTTCAATTTCGAGCTGGCCGATTTTTGATTTAATGGCTTCCAGCCTTTTTTCCAGAGATTTTTGATGGCTGCGGGTGCTGTTTATTTTCTCCTGGAGAAGATCCCTGTCTGTTCCTAATTGATAATAAGCTTTTCCTTCAGCCTGCTCTTTTTCTTTTAAGCTTTTCAGTCTGTCTTCTTTAGATCTTATCTCCTCTTCTATGTTCTTTAATTCCAGTTCAGCTTTTTCCAGTCTGGAGGAAGCTTCAAACTTCTTCCCGGTCAAGCCTTCTTTCTCCTGAGCTTGAATGAGCTCTTCCCGTTCGATCACGGTCAATCCGGTTATTATTTTTTCCAGCTCAGCCGCGGCAAATTTCTTTTCATGTTCAAGGTCATAGAGTTCTCTTTCCCGGTCGGAGATATCTTTTTTTAGCCGGGCAATTTCGGCTTCAGCCGCCTCCTTTATCTCTTTCTGACTGCTCAGGCTGCTGAGCAAGGGCAGCTGTTCAGCCTCCAGTCTCTCTATTTCTTTCTGTAATTTTCTCTTTTCCTGTTCAAGGGTAAACAGCCCCTCCCTCTTTTCGGCCGGGCGCAGAAGACCGGAAGATTCCAGAACATCGCCTGCCTGGCTGATATAGTTGAACTCAGGATATTTTTCCCACAATCTGATTGCCGTCTCCAGGTCAGACACAATCAGAGCTTCCTTCAGACGGCCCAGATGACCGGCCAGTTGATCTCTGGCTTTAAGCCTGCCGGTCAGCTGTCCCAGGACGCCTGCTTCCTCCAGGATACCAGCCGGCCAGTCCTCCGGCCGCTGGCCGGCCAGGAGAAGGATATTGGTCTTAATCTCCGCCGGCAGCATTTTTTTGAAATCTTCAACCAGACAGGCTTGAGCTCTGGCTTCCTCTTTCCAGAAAAGGTCAAAAAGGGCTGCTTCTCCCTCCGGAACTTCTACCAGTTCAGAAAACCAGCCCAGAGCTTCAGGCAGCACCTTCTGGCCCGCCATTTCTCTTTCTGCTTCAGTTATTTTTCCCAGAGCCTGCAGCTCATAGCTAAGTTCAGCAGCCGCCTGTTTCAGGCCGGCCAGCTTTTCTTCAAGAAAATTCAGCTCGGACAGGCTGGTTTGAAGTTTGTCTTCAGCCGCTTTAAATAGTTGCTGGCTGATTTCCTGACGACTCAATTTTTCGGCCAGCTTGCTTTCTGCCTCTCTCAGGCTCTGCTCCAGCCGGCTTTCCTGACTATGAAGGTTTTCTTTTTCCTGCAGGAGCTTATCTATCTGCCTGGTAACAAGCTCGAGCTCTTTTTCCAGCCTGGAAAGGTTGTTATGGGCATCGGTCTTTTCCTGAATTCTGGTCATCTGCAGCTGACGGAGCCCGGCCAGGCCGTTCTCTTCCTCTTTGACCGTCTGGCTGGCTTCTGCCCAGGAAAGGCGTCCGGCTTCGGCCGCCTGGACTGCTTCGGCCAGGCTCTTTTCCAGTTCAGACAGGCGAGCCAGGATCTGATCCATCTCAGCCCCGGCGGCTTTTATTTCTTCTTCCAATTCGGCTCTGTCTTCCTCCGATCGTTTCCGGGCCGTCTCGAGGTATTCCAGCCTTTTCGCTTCCCGCTCGCTCTCGCTTTCCGTCCGGGAAAGTTGAGTCTGCAGGTTGAAGACCCGCTCCTGTTTTTCTTTGAGGCTTTTCTCCTCGTCCCAGAGATTTTTTCTCAAGGCAGCAATGTTTCTTTCACCCTCTTTGACCCTGGCCGTCAAATCCTGCTCAGCCGTGAGGGCCTTCTCTATCTCTCTGGTTATATCTTCCAGGCCTTGATCGAGTTTTAGCATTCGCCGGTAAAAATGGTGGGCGGTGAGTTCTCGCTGCCTTTCTCTAAGCCGCCGGTAACGGGCCGCGGCTAAAGCCTGGCGATATAAAGAATTCTTAGACTTTTCGACTTCGATAATAATGTCTTCAAGCCTGGTCAGGTTTTGTTCGCTTGATTCAAGCTTCGATTGGGCCTGTCTCTTCTTGTCTTTGTAATAGGCAGTGCCGGCTGCTTCTTCGATTAAAGCCCTTTTTTCGAGAGGCTTGGAGGTGACAAAGGAGCCAATTGAACCCTGCTCAATAACGAAGTACTCCCTCTCTCCAATAGAGTTTTTCCACAGCTCATCCTGGATATCTTTCAGGCGGACAGACTTGCCGTTAAGCCGGTAGTCGCTTTCTCCCGAGCGAAAAACCCGGTGGGAGATGACCAGCTCTTCTTCATTGCCGAGAGTCAGGACGACATCGGCCAGGCTGACCGGCGGCCTCTTAGTGTTGCCATTAAAAATAATATCTTCCGTCCTGTCACTCCGGACTGATTTCAGCCTTATCCCGCCCAGTCCCCACAGGATGGCATCAACGATATTGCTCTTACCGGTTCCGTTAGGACCGACGACAGCGGTAATGCCTGGATGGAAAAGAATTTTTGTCCGGTCGGCGAATGACTTAAAACCCTGAACTTCTAATTTTTTTATGAACATCTAAATTTTATTCCCTTTCTAATTCTGCCGGGACAGGCGACAGCTTGATTTTAACCGGCCAGTTAGACCGGGATCAGTCCGGGTCATCTGGCTATAGATGAGTATTGTAATCAAACGGCTGCTCTTTTTGAAGGGATAAAGCTATAAATTTTAAAGAATTTTAGCCGGTCAAAAGAGGGCAGAAGCCACCACTGGCGGCAGGCCTTTTATTGTCGGCTGACCCGGCCTTATGATATAATCAAGCCCAAGAGTTAGATAATGGCCAGGCCAGCGTAGCTCAGACGGCAGAGCAGCTGATTCGTAATCAGCGGGTCGGAGGTTCGATTCCTCTCGCTGGCTCTCTTCAGATCTCATCTGCTCTCCAGCCCAAGCCCCCCGATTTGCCTTTTTACACCGCTGCCCTTCAGGGGCGAGAGGCTCTCACTTTCAATTTCCTGACGGTGATCGGTCTTCAGAGATGATAGCTTAAGGTAGGTTATTTATGGAATTCTGTCACCGGCTGAGATTAGTCATCCACCCGGGGTTAGGCAATCTCCCCCCCGGAATCATCTCTGACGGGTATTGTCCCGGAGGAGAGGTGGCTTATGCTTAAGGCAAGAAAGGAAAGTAATGAAAGTTTTTAATGGGGAAGGGTCAAAATGAAAAAAAACGAGCGGCCTCCAAGTGTTTTATTCTCAATCATAACCCTTTTGGTCCTGATGGTCTCCCTTACTTCTATTGTTCAGGCCCAGGTCAAGAAATACCAGGTAATTGTCCCCAAAGCTAATCTTCATCTTGAGCCCAATGAAAAAAGTCCGGTAGTAGTCTCGGCCCGGGCTGGAGATATCTTAGCTCAGGCCAGCGCAGTCCGTTTTAAACGTGACTGGATTTTTGTCTATTATCAACTTCCCGATAAGGGCAAAACTCTGGCCGGTTATGTTCAGGAGCAAATGCTCCGGAAACTTTTTCCCGAAGTCAATTCTGTTTTAGTCTCCAGCGGCGAAGCCGATTATCAACCAAAAGAGCTTGATGTCAACCAGGAATATCAACCCGTCATTATCTGGGGGGCAGCTCAGGATAAGCTCGTCGAAATTGAAGGCCGGCCTCTGGCTCAGGAAAAATCTGGAGAGACTGAAGTCTATCAATATCGCCGCCAGATTATGAATAAGCAGTGCCTGATAGAATATGTCTTCTGGCGTTATGAATTAATCTCAGCCCGTTTTCATCTGCTGGATAATTATACTGACAATAATTATTACATTTCTGACTATCTAAAAATAAAAAATTATTTAGAGACCAGGCTTGGCCAGCCGGTTAATGATCGGGTTGTCTGGTTTGATCCAACCTACCAGAACAAAAATGAATACTGGGGAAAAGCCTTAGGTGCCGGTCAGCTGGAGTTTAGATCTTCCTGGGACATGGGAGACACTGAACTGGATCTGATTCTGACTGGCTCAGACAATAAAGTTGCTTTTGTTGCCGAATGCCTCGGCAAAAAATACAAATCCTCTTTTTCTAATTGAACCCCCTTTACCCCCTTTTAACCCCTCCTTTCTTTGCCCCTTTTCCGGAAGGAAAAGGGGTATTTATTTTTGGGGAAAAATCAGGTTAAGTCTCTTTCTGAGTAAAATCCAGACTGACTTTATTCCGGCCCAGCCACTTGCTATGGAGCATCAATTCTTCGGCTCTCTTGGCTAAGGATTCAGTAGTATCAAATCTCTGAATCAGAGTGGCGCCCATTGAGACAGTGGCATTAAGCAAGCCGGTTTCAATCGTGATATAGGATTCAGCTACCAGCAATCTGAGTTTGTTAGCCACAATATCCAGCCGGTTCTCATCAATATTTAAAAGGCAAATCAAAAACTCTTCGTTTTCCCAGCGGCAGACAATATCAAAATAGCGGATATTCTTTTGAAAAGTCCGGGCAATCATCCGGATCAGCTTGGCTGAATTAAAGCGGCCAAATCTTTCCTGAATTTTGTTAAAATTATCGACGTCGGCATAAATCAGGCCAAAGGGCAGGCCATATTTTTGATACTCGTCTATTTTATTTTTCAGATACATTTCCATATAAAGCCGGTTGGGCAGGCCGGTATCGAGGTCGAGCAACTGCATTTTTTCGAGTTCAGCCACTTTCATAGGAATAGCTACAGCCGGGCTCAAATTGCTAAAAATTTCTGCCAGGCCGGCTGGCTGGCCGTCGCCATTTAGCAAGGGAATTACTTTCAATCTGACCGGCAGCCTGAAACCATTCTTATGCTGGAGATAAACTTCGAGCAAGCGGGGCTGACTGTCTTTTAAGACCTGTTCACACAGGCAGTTCTCCTCGCAGAGCGGCTTTCCGCCCGAATCGGTAAACAAAGCGAGCTCACCATGACAAGGTTTATCGAGGATTTCTTCTGGCCGGAAACCAGTCAAGGCCTCAGCCGATTTATTCCAGAAAACGTAATTCCTGTCCTTACTCAGGATAGCACAGCCGTCAGTGACCTGGTCCAGCAGCCGGTTGAGATAGCGGTCTTCCAGCCTGTCCAGAGCCTCCAGAATAAGCTTATCGCTCATAGAAATCTTCCTGTTAATTGTTCTTTATGCCGCCCGTCTAATCCTGTTAATTTATACATCATAAAAGGCCAAATTGTCAAAACTTTTGTTTTAACCTGGTTGCCGCCTTTCAAGCCTGACAAAGTCTTAACCGCCTAAATGTATATCTGAGGCTGATTTCGCCGCCTGCCCTCTTAAAGAGGTTTGGAATAATGATAATATTGCCGGGAGTAATAGCCGTCCTGTTCGAGCAAACTGACTCCGTTAATGATGACTCCTAAACAGTTAATCTTATGAGCATCCAGTTTAGTCTTAACTTGTTTGAGAGCTGAAACCGGCGTCTGCCCGGCCCTGACCACTAAGATGAGGTTATCAACCATCTTGCTTAAAACCAGCGCATCGGAGATAGCCAGCAGCGGGGGAGAATCAAGCAGAACGTAGTCATATTGCTGCCTGAGAAAGGAAATAAAGGCCTTCATTTTATCCGATAACAGGGCTTCTAAGGGCGGGATCTGAGCGTTACCGGCTGGAACGAGGAAGAGATTGGTATAAGGAGTTGGCAGAATTATTTCAGTGGCATCAACTATCGAGCCCAAAAAGTGACTGAGACCCCAGGTATAATCAAGTTCAAAAATCTTATCCTGTCTCGGCTTGCGCAGATCAGAATCGACGATGACCACTTTTTTGTGGGCTTGAGATAAAGCCAGGGCTAAGTTAGAAACGATAGAAGATTTTCCATCCTGGCTCAGCGGGCTCGAAAAGAGAAAAGCCTTCCGGTTAGAGTCCATCAAAGATAGCATCAGGCTGGTTCTGATCGAGCGAAAACCCTCGGCCTGAATTGATTGAGGTTCATGAGCCAGGACGAGTTCGATTTGATGGGAAGAACCCTGGCTCTTAGCTGACGAAGCTGAAGGTGATAAGGACACTTTTTGTTTTGGCAGGTGATGCCTTTTCCCATGTCCATCGTCAGGATTTGGCCTCCCCCCGAGCAAATTGCGCAAGGATTTGTATTCGGCTAATGGCCCTTTGGGTTTGAACTCTTTCTCGAAAGCGGGAATGGTCCCAATCGTGGCCAGCCCGGTAGCTAAAGAAACGTCTCTTGATGATTTAACTGTTGCTATCAGATAGTTAATAAAAAGCGAGGTTCCAGCTCCACCAATCAAGGCTAAGAGCAAGCCAATCAGCAGGGTTTTTTTTCTATTAGGGAAGGACGGATCAACCGGTACTGAAGCTTTATCCACCACCCAGACATTTAAAGCCTGCAGATCTTTCAGGTTTGAAGCCAGATCAGTTTCGCTCTGCCTTTTAGATAAAGCTTCCAGTAGGGCTTTCTTATTATCGGTTTCGATTTTAAGGCTATTATACAGAATGACATTACTGTTAGTCTTGTAAACCTGCCCTTTGAGTTCATCCAGCAATTTTTGCAGGTTCTGTTCTTTGGTCAGAGTTCCCAGGTAATCAGCATAGGCTGATTTGATCATGTTTTCTTTTTCAGTCTGCAGGGCTTCATAGGTTGCTTCTATATCAGACTTAAGTTTTTGCATCTCCGGGTATTCAGGTTTGATATTGGCCAGCCGGCGGGCATATTCCCGGCTTAAAAGCAGATACTGTTCTCTCAATTTGGCCAGAGCTGAATTGCTGTCAGAGGTAGAAATATCTTCGGGCCTCATGGATTTGAGCTGGTTATAATAGGATAGTTTATTCACCCGGTCGAGGGTAGCAGCGGTCAGGGCGGTGTTGACCTCAGTAATTTTGGTCAGAAGGGGAGCCTCAGCCGAACTCAAGGGCAAAATGCCCTGCTCGGTGCTCAGTTCGGACAGCTTTTTTTCATTATCTTCAATTTCTTTTCTCAGGGTAGCCATCTGGGCTGTCAGGAATTCGGTGGCCTGTTCGGAAGCATAATATTTCCTTTTAACCAGCATTTCGATGTAGGAATCGAAGAGGGTATTTAAGATCTGAGCCGCCAGCGCCGGGTTCTCATTATTAAAGGTAACTTCGATCAATTTTGTCCCGGACAGGGGAGTGACTGATAGATTCTTTAAAAAAGTGTCAATCAATTTTTCCTTATAATAAGGGCTGATCTCACTTGCCGTTCCAGCGGCGGAGCTATTTTTTCTCCCCCCGCCAAATTCGGGGTTATCAGCCAGCTTCATTTTATCAATAACCTCGGCCGCTAAGGACCGGCTGGTCAGCAGCATCGAATGACTCTGAGCGTTTATTTCGCCGGTCAGGCGGTTCAGGTCCTCAAAAGGGAGGATATTTGAACTTTCATCTATCCAGATTGTTCCCCTGGCTGAATAAACGTGAGGGAAAATCAGGATGATGGCCAGGGTAATGACCAGAATCAAAAAAGCTATGGTTAAGCCGGTCCATTTCCAGCGCAGGATGGCATGCCAGTAGTAAAGGATTTGTTCTAAAATATTTTGTTGATTTGATTTAGTTTCAACCATCATCTTACCTGTTACCGTTCAATTAGATTTCCTCAGTGGACAACTACCACATCTCCATCCTGCAAATAAATATCGGGCTTACTGCCGTTTACAATTTTTTTCAGATTATACCAGTAGTTAAGGTCTTTGCCCGTCTTGGGGTCTTTCCGTTTGACCTGAACCTGGACGGCATTCGCCCATTCGGTTAAACCACCCGCTTGGGCAACAGCCTGAAGCAAAGTTATCTTTTTAGATTCCATGAACTGGATAGCTCCCGGGTTTTTTACTTCTCCATAGACAAAGACAGTTAGCTGCTGGTCAAAGGGGACTATGATCTCGTCCTTCGGCTGAAGCATCAGGTTGGCATCATTGCTTTTTTTCATCAATTCATCAACATTGAGGACTATTCGCTCTTTTTGCCCGGCATCGTTCTGTCTGAGAATATGAATTTCTTTTCCAGCCTGAGTAGTCAGACCGCCAGCTTCAGACAGAATCTGGAGCAAGCTGGTTTGCCCGGCCATCTCATACACACCTGGACGCCCGACAGCGCCAATCACGGCTATTTTCTGATGCTCCCTGATAATCACCGTCACGTGAGCATTTTTGGTATATTTTTCATCCAGAATGGCAGCCAGTTTTTTCTCAAGTTCCTGAGCAGTCAGCCCTGAAACCTCTACTTTTCCAATGACCGCCAGGCTGACCGTTCCGTCTTCAGCCACCCGGACAGTCTGATTCAGTTCAGGCAGCTCATAGACTTTAATTTCTAAAAGATCTTTGGCGCCAATCCTGTATTCTATAACCTGGCTGGCCGGCTGGGTTTCGCTTGCCTGCTGGGCTAAAGCCAACGGGCAAAAAACCAGACCGGTTATCATTACTGAGGCAAACATGACAGCCAGCAAGCAAGAGTTTTTTAGTTTCATCTTGTCATTCTCCCTAAATCAGCTTCCATCTACATCGTATCAATTAAGCTTCTGTTTAATAAATATCATAACAGCGATGGGATAGGCAAAATATTTTCTCCCGGGATTGAGCCAAAAATCAGATTAAAACCGATAAAATAACGTTTTAATTTCCGCTCTTCAGGAAGGCTTTTCCTCTGGTTCAATGTCCCGAAGATATTAAGATTCCAGTCCCGGCTCAATCTTATTCCCAGGTTGGCCATCACAGTGGTAAATCTGTATTCAGGTCCTGTCAGGCCTTCTTCCTGACTGAATGGGTATTTACTAAGTCCCTGGGCGAAGTTGTTTCCCAGGGTGACTCTTTTGCTCAGAGTGAATCTAAGCCCACCTCCATAGGTTGTCTGAAGGTAATGCAACAGGCTGGAATAGACCGAAACACTGAAATCACGGCTGTAATAAGCCTGAAGGCTCAGCCAGTGGCTGAGATTGATCAAAACATTGCCATTCCCGACCACACCCGACGCATCTTTAAAATCCCGGCTTTTAATATCCAGATACATATAACCCAGGTTAAGGCTGCCCTGAAAAGCTCTTCTCATTGGCCCGGAGGCAGGAATAAATTCAAGACCTCCATAGGCGGCGTAGGTACGGCTGTTTTTAAATTGAGATTCTCTGTACTGAAAATCGTAAAGCCCCACCTGGCCATTCAGGTAGAGCCTGAAGCTTGCCCCTGGCTGAAAATAAAGGAAAGCGTCGGCAAAATATTCATTCCGGTTGAGTTCCTGTTTTAGGTTAATTTCTTGATAGTCTGATTGCCGGTAATTCAGTTTGGCTCCTCTAATCTGCCAGGCAACAGCTCCTGACCGTGAAAACTGCCACAGAAACAGCCCGTCCCAGGAGATTTCTTCCTGGCGGATGTGGATGAGCAACTCCGGGCTGAAGCGTTGACGAACGTTGGAATAGTTAATGCCTGTTTTGCCATAAAATTTTTTGGATAAAAAATGGACCTGGTTTCTGGTCACAAAATCAAAGGCTCTTTCCCTGTCGTTTTTAAAATAAAAAGCCCCTTGGAGTGACTGGTAGGAATCAAAAATGATCAGTTTGCTGAGAGGAGCAAACCACTGGAAGGCCGGCCCGGCATTAAAACTAACGTCAGGATAATGAGTATCATAATAGCCATAATAGATGTCCGAGTCATAGCCGGCATTGCCCAGGGTAAACTGCCGGTAAGCCCTGATACTGCCCAGTTTCCAGGGAGCATCCTGAAAAAGGCTCAGAACATTATTAGCCAGCCAGTTGCCGCTCTGGGCAAAGCTATCAGCAGCTGCCAGGAGAAAAATGGCAATGAATAAGATGCTACCTACTTTAGTTCCGGGATTTTTCAATTTTTGCCCCGCTCTTTTATAACATTAACTCGTTTAATCTTCAATAGGCACCTTTGCCCAGGACGACGGCCGGAATAGTTTTTAGGATAATGCTCATATCGAGCCAGAAAGAGAAATGGTCAATATATTCCAAATCAAGTTTCATCCAGTCGCTGTGATTAATTTCGTTCCGCCCGGAGACCTGCCACAGGCAGGTGATACCTGGCTTCATTGAAAATCTTCTCCTCTGCCAGATTTCATATTTGTCCACTTCAGAAGGCACGGTCGGCCGGGGGCCGACAATGCTCATATCTCCGGCCAGGACATTAAAAAATTGGGGAAATTCATCAATACTGAATTTTCTAAGAATCCGGCCAACAGGAGTCATGTACTGAAGTTTTTTATTCTTGAATTCGGGAGTGGTCATCTGCTCTAAGTCATCAACTTTGGATAATTCTTTTTCAGCATCAATTCTCATCGTGCGGAACTTGACCAGCTTGAAGCGACGGCCATGAAGCCCCATTCTTTCCTGTCTGAAGAAAACCGGACCGGGTGAAGTCAGTTTGATGGCCAGAGCGGCAGCTAAATAGACCGGGCTCAAGGCAAAAATAGCTACCGAGGAAATAATTATATCCACCGTCCTTTTGATAAATAATTGCCACTCAGAGACTCTTATAGTATTGTAGCTTAGCAGTGGGATGCCATCTAATTCGGTGATAACTGACCTGGCAAGTTTCATATCATAAAGGTCAATAGCCAGAGAAGTCTCAACTCCTTCTATTTCACAGACGTGAAGAGCTTCTTCTATAAAACTGAGCCTCGACCGGGGCAAGATGAAAACCACCTGGTCAATGGAGGTCTGATGGAAAATACTTAAAAGGTCTTTTAAGCCACCAATCACTTCGACCTCATTTACCTCTTTAATCTTTCTACTTTCATCATCATTGATGACACCAACCACCTGTATTCCCCAATCGGGGTTCTCCCTGACTTTTTTAATGAACTCAGCCGCTCTTCTTCCAGTTCCGACAACCAGAATCTGACGGAAGTTATAGCCTTGCTGGTGCATTTTTTTAAGGGCTACAGTGAGGATAGCCCGGTCAATGAGAAGAGCCATCGTCCCTGAAATTATGAAGATGAAGAAAAATAGACGGCTGATATAAGCCGCTTTCAGGATAAACAGAGTTGTCCCGAAGCCAAAAAACATCAGAATAGAGGAATTGATGATTCTCAGCCCAGTCCGGTGGTAAGGCTCAATTCTCAGAAATTTATAGCCTCTGGCCAGGGTAATAGCTGCCAGCCAGATAGCCACGCCAATCAGATAAGCCAGAGCGTACTGTTGAAAAGTCGAGAGGGGAGTGGAACTAACCTCGGCTTCTGGAAATATCCGGCGCAAGCTCAGGTTAAGGCTAATTCCTTCTCTGATAAAATAGGCGAAAAGGTAGGCTAAGGTTAAAAAGAGAAGGTCAAAAAGGAAAGCAACTTCTTTAAGAAATCTATCTCGTTCCTTTAACATGGCCCCGTTCCTGCCTCGGTTGCTGCCTTTCTAAAGTATCACACTTTTTTTTCTTTTCCGTCAAGAGTCCGCAATATCCTGGCTGGATTGCCGGCGACTACTGTTCGTGGTGGAACATCTCTGGTTACGACTGAACCGGCTCCGACGATGGCCTGCTGTCCAATGGTCACCCCGGCCAGAATAGTTGCCCCTGAACCAATGGAGGCACCCTGTTTTACGACTGTTGGTATAACCTTCCAGTCATCTTCAGTCTGAAGGCCTCCGCCAGCTGTTGTTGCTCGGGGATAAAGGTCATTTATAAAAGTCACGCCATGGCCGATGAAGACCTCATCCTCAATTGTCACTCCTTCGCAGATGAAGGTGTGAGAAGAAATCTTACAACTCTGGCCAACAGCGACCCCTTTCTGGATTTCAACGAAAGTTCCTATTTTGGTATTGTCACCAATGGAACAGCCGTATAAATTAACAAAGGCAAAAATTTTTACATTTTCACCGAGTTTGACATCAGGGGCAATACGACAATATTCCATTCTGTCCTCCCTTAAGCTTTAAGCCAGCTACTCATTTAATTTTACCAATTGACCCTTTTGAGTAATAGACTTGTTGGCTGCTTCCAGTAATTTTACCACCGTCAACCCGGCCTGACCATTATTAAAAGGCTCAACATTCTTATTCAAACAGTCAATAAAGTAATCAACTTCTTTTTTCAGAGCTTCAACTGCCTCTAACTTTGGCACATGGACATCACCAATCCGGTAATTGATCAGCAGGTTGTGAACATGTTCTTCTGAGGTTTCAATTTTGAGCTCGACGCCCCGGTCGTAAATTTTAACTTTTTCATCAGCTGAAACATCGTCCCAGAGGAGCATTTTGCGTTTTCCGCTGACTATTGTCCGTCTGATTTTGACCGGGCTGAGCCAGTTAAGATGAAAATGAGCGAGGAGATGAGGATTTTCAAAATAAACAGTAATATAGGCCACATCTTCGAAGTCGCCATTGTAGTGGGAAACACCCTGAGCCGAAACGGCCACCGGCCTGTCTTTTATCAGATGGCACATAACGGAAAAATCATGAGGGGCCAGGTCCCAGACCACATTGACGTCATGCTGGAAAAGTCCCAGATTGACCCTGACCGAATCATAGAAGAGAAGATCCCCCAGTTCACCGGCGTCAATTAGCTCTTTCATCTTCTTGACCGCGCCGGTAAAAAGAAAGGTGTGATCAACCATGATTTTAAGGTTTTTACTGGCGGCCAGGTCAATCAAGTCCTGGGCCTGCTGGCTGTTCATGGTGAAGGGCTTTTCAACAAACACATGTTTGCCGTTAAGCAGAGCTTTCCGGGCGAGTTCATAATGGCTGGAAACAGGGGTGATGACAGCCACCAGGTCAATTTCCGGATCGTTGATAAGTTCTTCCGGGCTGGAATAAGCCTTAATAAATGGGTAGGTCGAAGTAGCCACCAGCCTTCGTTGAGGACGCAGGTCACAAATGGCAGTGAGCCTGGCCTCCGGGCTGGCATTAAAGTTTCTGGCTACATTCGGCCCCCAGTAACCGAAACCGATAACGCCGACATTAATCATGCCTCCGCTCCCTTTTTCCCGGAGCAGGTCCTTGGCTAAACCTGCCGGGAATAAAATTTATGTATTGAGTCCGAAATAAATATTATTTGCTCATCTGTCAGCTCTGGGTACATAGGTAAAGAAAGAATCTCATTTTGATATTTATAAGCTACCGGAAAATCTTCAGGCTGGTGTTTTAGATAGCTATAAGCGGGAAGGTAGGGGAGGGCAATGGGATAATGAATATTGGTGGCAATACCCTGAGCCTTGAGATAATCAATCAGGTTTTCGCGCTGCGGCACTCTGAGACAATAGATATGAAAAATGTGGGATGAGCCGGGCCTTAGCTTCGGGCCTTTAACCTCCGGGATATCCTGGAGGAGCTCGTTGAACTTGAGCGCATGCTGATAGCGGGCCTGGTTCCAGCCTTCGATGTATTTAAGTTTGACACTGAGAATAGCTGCCTGCAGGCCGTCCAGGCGGCTGTTTATCCCTTCTATTTCATGGATATATTTTTTCTCAGAGCCATGGTTGGCAAAAAGGCGGGCCCGGCGGGCAAAGTCAGAGTCGTTGGTGATAATGGCACCGCCATCGCCATAGGCACCCAGGTTTTTCCCGGGGTAAAAGCTAAAGGTGCCGGCCAGCCCGAAGGTGCCGGTTTTGCGGCCGTCATAGGTGGCAAAGTGGGACTGAGCGCAATCTTCAATCATCAATAGATCGTGACGGTCACAAATGACTTTTATCCGGTCTATGGCTGCTGACTGGCCATAAAGATGGACAGGGATGACGGCTTTGGTTTTGGCGGTGATCTTTTCTTCGAGCTTGCCTGGATCAAGATGAAAATATTCGTCATTATCAACAAAGACAGGTCTGGCCCCGGACTGAGTGATCGCTTCTGAAGTGGCAATGAAAGTGTTGGCAGCGGTAATAACTTCATCACCAGACTCGATACCGGCTGCCTTAAGGCTGATGTAGATAGCGTCGGTGCCATTAGCACAGCTTACGCAGTACTTGACGCCATACTGGCTGGCAAAAGCTTTTTCGAAAGCCTCAACATATTTGCCGCCGACAAAGGCAGTGTCATTCAGGACTGATTGAATGGCAGCATCAATTTCAGGTTTGAGAGATTGATACTGGCTCTTGAGATCAACAAATGGAATGCTCATCTTTCCTCTTCTTTTGGTTTTTTAAAATAAGGCTTGTTTATAAAAACTTTTTTAAGAATAAAAAATCGTCCAGACTGGTCGGCCTTCGAAATAGCAAGACCTTTCAGTTTGAAACCTTTGATCATGTTTTAATGACCATCCTCTGGAGACATGGCTCCACACCCCGCGCTTAATTAGTTTTAAGCCCACTTCCCTTTTAATCACTCCCTGCAGTTTGTATATATATCAGCTCAAATATAAATGTCAAGCCACTTTGGGACTATTTGGAAAATATTTTTGGGTGTGCCAAAATTCGGTAGTTTATTGACAAAAATTATCAAAGATAAAGACAGATGTAAATCATGGCCCATCTTGGTTTTACTTGCCCAATAGTCCAGATTTTATTTGCAGAAAATATTCATAAATTGGCTTTATTCCTCGGTGGAACAAAGCCAGGATCAACAGATAAATTATCGCAAATATAGCAAATGAAATTATTACCCTGGGTATTAAACTAATTGTATCTAAAAAATGATATTTGATTTGCCAGAAAACCAGGCCACTAATTATAGCAGCCAAAGTATTCTTTGATATGGCTTTGGCCAAAAGGGAGAAAGGAATTGAAATTGGTTTTCCCGCATAAAGGATAGAAGGTATAGTTAAAATAACTATTGATATTGTATAGGCCCAGGCTATAGCTTTGATACTGATGAGCATACCGATAAGAAACCCTGAGACTAGAACTACTGCGCTTAGTATGCCCCACTTAAACCAGCGATCTGACCGTCCGAGTGAGACGTGAAGCCACCCATTGGTTTGATAAATTATGTATAGCCCCGCCGAAATGCCTAATATGGCAAAAAGTCCGGCAGTAGGTGCCCATTTTTTACCGAGTAAAATATAAACAAGTTCTTTATTTAAGATGATAATAAATGCGCTGAACGGCATGCCGACAAAAGAAATCAAAGAAAGAGCATTATGATAATAGGCTTGAAATTTTTTTTTGTCTTCACGAAGCTTGCTAAGGGTGCTCACGGCTACATGGAAAAGAGATTGACTCATGAAAGAAGAGGGGGTGACGGCGATGTAGTAGGCCCGGCTATAGAATCCAAGTGGTTCACTGCCAAATTTCTTCCCGATTATTGCTTTATCCATATAATTAGAAAAATAATTGACGATATAGAAGCCTACAGAATTGAGCCCGAACTTGACTAATTTATTTACTTCAGATGATTGGCGAGGAAGACCTGGACGCCATTTACAGAATATCCAGGTCAAAATAAAAACAAATAAAGCAGAAACTATGTCTCTTATGACTAATGACCAATACCCCATTCCCATCATGGCGCCAATAATTGAAGCCAGCGTTCCTAAAAAGTATGAAGTGACGCTAATAATAGATGCCTCAGTAAATTGCAATTTCCTTTTAAGCAGAGCCAGGTGCTGGACTGAAAGTCCCCAAAAAATAAACGCCGTCGATGAAGCTAAGAGTATTAATTTAAGCTCTGATTTTTTAAAGAATAAAACAGCGACAGGCCCGAGGGCACAAACAATAATGGCTATTATTAAACCGATGCCCGAATTAATCCAGAAAAGCGTGCTTAGTGTCTCATGATTTAGGGAGGGGGCCTGAATAGTTGCATCAGTTAAGCCAACGTCCTGAAACACAAAAAATATACTAGTAAAAACGGTCGCCATTGTATATATGCCAAAATCATCTGGAGACAATAATCGAGCCAGGACGACTACACTGATAAACTGAATTATAAGTGCCAGTCCCTTAGCAATTAAAGAAACGGCTCCGCCCTTAATGGCCTGATGCTTCAGCTCAATGTCAGACAGATTAGTAACGAAATAATCTTGGTTTTCTGATTGTCCAGGTTCATTCATTATCTTAGATTCTTGATTTTAGGATTATAGCCATAATTCTTCCGGAATGATCACTAATCTTTACTAAATAATCTATAAATAATGCATAACCTAAGAGTAGCAGAAAAGGCAACGATAAGGAGTAGGCAGAAGCGGCTATTATTGATTTAGAGGCCATAATAAACTTCGAGCCGGGATATTGAGCAGACATTTTGCCTCTGATGAACGCCTTTCTGATCATGTTCCTTAGGCGCCACCTATCTAAAGGGATAATTTCATGGGCTACGGCCTCATTGCACCAAATAAATATGAAACCCCTTTCCATCATTCTTCTGGTTAAGTCCTGGTCCTCGCCGCCTTTCCCGAATTTTGAGTCAAAGTATATCCCAGTCGAATCAAATAATGACTTTTTTATAAGAAGATTTCCTGTTCTCCCCTTTGTCCAGTCTTTCAAGGGGCCCGTTTTATAAGTTGGACGCTCGAAAAATTTCCCTTCTATGACCCATTTAGGAGGCCGAACTTGATAGATTGGGAATACAGGTCCCATGACCGCATCTGCTTTATATTTTTCCATTGCTTTGTATAGAGTTAAAAGCCAAAGTTTATCAGGTATTTCATCGTCATCTATGAAAGCAATTAGATCTCCTCTGGCCAATTCAATCGCTTTATTTCTGGCCAGAGAGATATTCTGTCTTTCCTCAACAACATAGCCAATTTCCGTTCGGTACTCTTTTCTGCAACTTCTGATGATCTCTTTAGCAGTTTGACTTTTGTCGTTATCTACAACGATAATATTAAAAGTGAAAAGGTCTTCTGTTACCTGGACATCAATGGATTTTATCAGTTCTCTGAGAAGATGCGGTCTTTGATATGTGCAAATACAAACAGATATATGACTTTTCATAAAGTTACTTGCCCATTTCCATGCCTTTTAAATATAAAATATCCAATTTAATTTTCAATTACTTCTGGTGTCTTTTTATTTTGCTCTTCATTAGCTAAAAAAGATATCATAGCGATCAAGGCACTTGGCAATGATTGAAAATCTCCTAGTGATACTTCTCCCATGTTATGAACAAGGTACATAAATACGATTGCCAGGAATAGCAAAAAAATATTTGATTCACTATCTATTAATCTGGCGCATGTACCAGCGATTTTAATTAAAAAGACGATAAGCAATATAAGTCCTACAATGCCCAGGTTGAGAATAGCATCCAGATACCCGTTGTGGGCATGGCTGGCAATACTTGTCCTTAAAGATGTGGTCCAAAAACCGCCATATCCATACCCGAGAATAAAATGTTTTTGAGCATAGGGTAATAATGAGTTCCAAATTTCTGTCCTGTCAGTTAGAGTCTCGGTCCTGCCAAGCATTTGTGGTAACCCCTTAATTGGAATCTTCCCCAAGAGGGGCATAAAAGTTCCAATAATTATAAATATCAGGGCGAAAGCAGCTATATTCTTGTCTAATCGTTTCTCCTTTTTTGCTGCTTGTTTAAGGATCAGCATAGCAATTAGCCCTGTCAACAATGAAAGGAATGATGTTGCCGAATAGGTAAGGGTTCTTTGCGGTCCCATCATTAAATATATGGCCAGACCTAACATGAAGATATCAACTAATGGCGGTAATTTAGATTCCAACATTCTCCAGTTTACTAAGTCCTGCCATAGTGACCAGATAAGGAATATGATAGAAAAGGCACAGAACAGAGCCGACCCATTTTTTTGGCTGGCCAGGCCAACCCACATTAATTCTCCAGTCCATCTATTATATTGACGGCCATAAACTGAAAAATATTTAATTAGCAGCATAGAAAAGGGAAGATAGAAATAAATAGCTCTTTTAAAGGCACTGGCAAATGATTTAAGAGGAGATTCTTCTGATATTAAGAGGCACATCATAATCAATGCTATTATTTCTCTCCCCCAACGTCTAAAAGAAATGCCCGGGGCTTTAGCCCAGACAACACTTAACAGCATATAAGCCAGTATCAAAACAAATAACCCGTTCCTTTTTAAGGCCGCTCCCAAGGGAAATCCCCTTTTGAATAGTATAAGAATTCCAACTATCCCAACCGATAATAGAAAATATCTGTCTGGAAGGCTACCAGATTCAATTGTTGTGTTAATATCTAAAAACGCCCCAATTCCTTTACTGCCTGAATATGCCAGCCATAAAGACAGAATCCAACTGGCAGCACTCGTTATATCAGATCGCCTATATTCTATTGTGAGAACAATAAGAACAAAAGCTGATGTTAATAGAAGTGCAAGTTGTGGAGGCAAGCTTACTCCCTGATTTCAAAAATAATAAAAGATCTTTGCCTGTAAAATAATATTTTTTTTAGGGTATGATGTCAAACAATCTGCAGTGCAAATGCTCTCGGCCAATATTCTCATCCTGCCTAAATGCCAGGAACATCTTTCTGAAAAAGACTATCAGGTATATTTGCTTAGTCTTTCCGTATAATATTTTTCCCATCCATCGGATTTATAATAAATTCCGGGCAATATCTGTTTTTGCTTTTTGATATTTCCGGGTGTTATCTTTTTTGAGAGCCAGTTCAGTATATTAAGTACATATCCTCCCATATACAAGAGACTTGACCAAAAGGAAAAAGGCATAACTGGCCTATAGCTTGAATAGGCTAAGACTCTGGCCGCTTTTGGAGATATTCTGTAAAGGGCTTCTTTTTCAATGAGTGCATCACCAATAATACTACGCTTATTTCCCCAATACTCGGGACTGATTTGCAGACCTGTCTCAATTACCGGAAATGTACCAAATGGTTCAAGTTGATATCCGAATTGGTTGATAGCCGAATTAATAAAGGAATTATATCTAGCTGTCATGAGTAGCTGAAAAAGCCTGACATAATCTCTTTCATCTTCATATTGAAACATGTAATGTTCTCTAAGTTCTTTTAATTGTTCTTCTAAAGAAGCATTAAGCTGGTTCCAAAAAGCATCGTCTGCCTTGATGGCAGACTGAGCTCTCAAATTGATATTTCGGCAAAAATCTCGCATGCAATTGTAAGGTATAGGAGCAAAAAGTTCGGAGCCATAAGCCCCTCCTAGGCCCAGGGCATATTTTTCAGCGTTGATAATAATAGGTGTAACCGTGATATTGAAAGTCGGTGAAAAGCCTTCAGTTGTTCTGATATAAATATTTTCATGCTCGGGTAAGTTCAATTCATATATATTAAGTGCCTTTTTATTTATTTCGGCTATTTTTCGGGCAACCTTTAGGTCTTTTAAAGAATTTTTATTTAACGAGGAAATTGCTATCCTGTATTGGCAATTAGGATAATATTTGGCTGCTATAGTTGCTATTAATCTGCTATCTCTACCCCCTGTTAATGAGCAGCAGACTGTAGAATTTTTGAATTCTTCTTTATACAATACTGATTCGAGATTTCTTAATAATTTCTCAGAAAGCAAACTGCTATCTTTTTGTTTATGATTATTTATATGATAGATAATTGGCCTTATTTCAAATAATGAATCTCCATCTTCAATCTTTATATATTCATATGGAAGCAGCCAATTTATTTTTTTATTCATTGTCTGACGATTAAGCCAGCATGGATAAAGTATTTCTCTGGTTGCCAGAAACTCAACTGTCTTGTAAGTATCAAGATTGCTGAAATTAAATCCAGCGGAATTTTCAGCAAGAGCAAATGAGGATGAAATAAGATTCTGCTCTGGGTTATAAAATATATTCCTGCCGCCAACGAAATCCGTTAATAGAAATAACTGCTGGCCCTTTTTAATAATTAAAATGAACTGTCCTGAAATATTTTTTTTTATCTCACTTATATTGTAATCCTTCACCTCAGAAAGGAGCCTGTGAAGTGTAGCATTCATTGAAGGTAGATCGCAGGCGCAGGCATAGCCGAGGGCACAGATGAAATTATCGCCATCTCTTACTATATGATATGTACGATGGGTACCTAATATGGTAAGAGTTTGATTATTGAATAAATGTATCCTTTCCAGAATAGGCAGTTCAGCATTGTCCGGGATTGATCCTTGTGACGAGATTATAAAATGACTCATAAAACTATATTATATAGTTCTGTAAGAGCGATCAAATTAATTATAATAAGTGGCCTTAACGGTGGGGGAGAAGAGGAACAAGAAAACCTATTGGGCATTTAAACAGGTTTCATTAAAAGCTTTGTGTTCATGCTAATTGAGTAAAGCTGTTCTGGCTAATACCGCTTTTTATGTGGATTTTCTATTCTTTAAATGAATTAAGATCTAAAAATCTCAAAAACTAAGCAACAAAGATAATTCCTTCATGTCAAATTACCAAATATCGTCACATTTATAACAAAAAACGCCCCCAAAATCACCCCAGGGGGTGAGGTCTCAGTTGTTCTCACGCCGACAAAAACTTATAGAAAAAGATAGATAACTTATGAGGTGTGTTTATGAGTAAAGCCAGGACATATAGGTTAACCTTTAAATTATTGGTATTCATAACTTTTTGCCTATTTTCCTCTAATCTTTCCAGCCTTCATAGCCAGGAAATTAGGCAAAACCTGCAAAAGGCGTTACCTAGCTCTAAAAGTGCCGCCTCAAAAGCTCTTATAACTGTCAGGTTTAGCCATACTCCTCTGATCATTGTTACCGGTCTGCCGGTTAAATTCCTGGATAAATCAATAGTTAATAACTCAACAGGGGCCTCGGATGCCCGGGTATGGGACTTTGGGGACGGCAACACCAGTTATGAGCAGAATCCGTCACATACATATCAAAATCCCGGATCTTATACCATCTCTCTTACTGTCACGGCAGGTAGTGTATCGAGCAAGGCCACCAAAAAAGTTAGAGTCTATGGTTCAAAAGCAACTTCTTCTTTGAAAACTGTCGAGGTTTTACCTGATTTTACTTTTTCTCCCGTAAATCCTGAAGTCGGCGTGTCTGTCCAGTTTAAGGATGCATCAACGGGCAACCCGACTTCCTGGTCGTGGGATTTTGGAGACGGGGAGAAGAGTACTAATCAGAATCCGCAACATCAATATCAGAATTCTGGAATATTTAATGTCACGCTTACTGTTTCAAATGGGACTTCAAGCAAAAGCCTTACAAAAACTATTACTGTGATTCCTGCATTAACTCCGGGCTTCAGTTTTTCTCCTGTCAATCCAGAAGCAGGGGAGCTTATTCAATTTCAGGACTCCACTTCTGGCAATCCATCTGCCTGGAGCTGGAATTTTGGCGATGGCTCAACGAGCAATCTACAAAACCCCAGCCATTTATATAATAATGCTGGTACATATACGGTGACCCTAACGGCTTCTAATGGTTTAGAAACTAAAACAGCCAGTAAAACGATAAATGTAAAAGCGGTAATTCAGGCAGACTTCACTTACAGTCCCACTAATCCGACGGCAGGGACACAGATTCAATTTACAGATAAGTCAACAGGAAGCATAACTTCCTGGTCCTGGCAGTTTGGTGACGGGGGGACAAGTAGTCAGAAGAATCCAACTAAGACTTATTCGACCGCCGCTTCCTATAACGTTAAATTGACAATCTCTGACGGTACAACCTCTAATTCAATGACCCAGACAGTTACTGTCGTAGCCAGCCTGGTGGCTGATTTTACACTCAGCCCGAATTCACCGGCGGTAGGTCAGGAAGTTCAATTCCTGGACAACTCCCAGGGCTCTCCGACCAGCTGGTCATGGGACTTTGGAGATGGAGGGAAGAGTACAGCTAAGAATCCAACGCATACTTATTCTCAAGCTGGAGCTTATACTGTCAAATTGGTTATAAGTGATGGTACAAACTCTTCTACTAAAAGTAAGTCTTTAACAGTTTCAAGCACATCGACTAGTAAGGTAATAACGGCGTCCAGTTGTACTTTAGCTGATGTGCGGGCGGCGATAGCGACGGCTAAGGCAGGGGATACAGTGGTAGTACCGAATGGAACAGCTACTTGGTCTCAAGCTTTGATCATAACCAAGGGTATAATATTGAAAGCGGCTACGGTTGGTGGGGTTACGATAAAATCGGGTGCTGCTGCAGGTTCAAGCTATGGTGACCCTGCTAATTTTCTAGTTGCTTATGTGCCTTCATCTGACCAAGTAGATAAACCTTTTAGATTATCAGGTTTTGTGCTGGATGGTAATAATAATCGGTTTACATTCATGGCAGAGAATGATTATTTAACTCCGGTAACCCAATTTAGGCTTGATCATTGTGAAATTAAGAATTCAACAGACAGCTTGCTATTTTTTAATGGCGAGATATATGGTGTTGTTGATAATAATGTGTTAAGAGTAAAGGGTGGTTTTGCTGTTCGTGATTTTGGTTTGAATGAGAAAACCTGGGGGAATTTTAATTTTGATTATGGCACAGCCAACAACCGATATTATGAAGACAATATTATATATCTGGACAATGGCGTTGGTAATGAAGGGGGGCTAGGGGGCCGATATTGTGCCAGATATAACACCTTCTACGTTTCGAGCGGTTCAGGTATTAATCCCTGGTTTGATATGCACGGCAATATGGGAACAGGCGGAAATTTATCCACCATGGGGGCAGAAATATATGGGAATGTTATCTATACAGGTAATATGAGCCTAACATTTTTTGACCATCGAGGGGGGAGATTAATAGCTTTTAATAATACTGCTTATAATGTAAAAGGTATAAATGGTGCAAAAGCTAGAGAAGAGTATTTAGATTCTTTAAATCCACCTGCGACAAACCCCGCTGGGCAGCCGCAGCATGTATCTGATTCTTATTATTGGAATCAGAGTATAAACGGCTCGGTAATATATGATTATTACATATCACAAACGCTGGACTATGGAGGAATCACAGGGGTCGTTCCAAGATGGGATGTGCACTGTTTTAAGCAGGTTCAGAAGTTTGATGGTTCAAGTGGAGTTGGTGTTGGGCCTCTGGCTCAGCGTCCGAGCTATTGCACGACAGAGGGGGTAGCCTGGTGGGCAACGGACGAGAATAAATTATATCGCTGGCATAACGGGGCCTGGGAACTTTACTATACTCCCTACACTTACCCCCATCCACTAAGAACTACTCTGGGTGATTGAGTAAACGAAAGGTTTATCAGCGCTTTAAAGTCTCTTGGGAAGCACAACATTTAATCAATTAAGACTCTTGACATAAAAACACTTATTTAGTAATCATTTATGAGAGGTAAGATAGCTGAACGTTTGGGGAGGGGTATAGATCAATTAGCCCCTTTTGGTTTTTTAACCTGAACAGAGGCCAATGTTAAAAAAGAAAGCACAAATTGCTTTTTTATTGATTCTTTTTTTGTCATCAGTTTTAGCCTATCCTTTATTTAGTCAAAGCAGCTTAAAGTTGGGCAAGCGAATTTCACGAAATGAAAAATTAAGGCAACATACAGGCTTAAAAGCATTATTCTGTTTCCATCCAAGTGTTGGCCAGCAGGAAAAAGAAATAAAATTTTATGATCTTTCAATTGGTGATCCGGATAGCTGGTGCTGGAGTTTTGGCGACGGCCAGTTGAGTTATGAGAAAAATCCAAGGCACAAGTATCTAAGTCCAAGTATCTATTTCATAACCTTACAAGTTAGACGAAACCAGAAAATAAGCCAGGCTCATTCAGCTATTTTGGTGAGATCAGCGGCAAATAACAATGCGGAAGGCCTGAAAGCAGATTTTGTATTTGAACCAGAAAACCCTCAAATGGGTGTGCCAATTAGATTTTATGATGTTTCAACTGGAAGTCCTACGAAGCGAACTTGGCAATTTGGGTATTTTGATTTTAGTTTTTCAAAGGAACCGATAAAGACATTTTTTTATGAGGGTGAGTATGCAATCACCTTAACTGTAGGAAATGATGCTGGCTCAGATAAGATAACTAAATATGTTAAGGTAGGCTCTTCACCAGAGAATATAATTATTGCGAAGACGTGTGCTTTAGCTGACGTGCAGGCGGCGATAGCGACGGCTAAGGCAGGGGATACAGTGGTGGTACCGAATGGGACGGCTACTTGGTCTCAAGCTTTGATCATAACCAAGGGTATAATATTGAAAGCGGCTACGGTTGGTGGGGTTACGATAAAATCGGGTGCTGCTGCAGGTTCAAGCTATAGTGACCCTGCTAATTTTCTAGTTGCTTATGTGCCTTCATCTGACCAAGTAGATAAACCTTTTAGATTATCAGGTTTTGTGCTGGATGGTAATAATAATCGGTTTACATTCATGGCAGAGAATGATTATTTAACTCCGGTAACCCAATTTAGGCTTGATCATTGCGTAATTAAAAATTCTAAAGGAAGTTTAATGCATTTTTATGGTGAAGTGTACGGTGTTATTGATAACAATGAATTAAGGGGAGATACTTGCCCAGATTTTGTGACTCGGGACTTTGGTTTAAATGAAACTACTTGGAAGAATTTTACTTTTGATTTTGGGACTGCCAATAATCGTTATTATGAAAATAATAGTGTCTATTTAGGAGAATACGGGGCATGGAATGAAGGAGGGTTGGGCGGCCGATATTGTGTTAGATATAATCAAATTATTCATTTAGGTTCAGCTATGTGCGGGCCGTGGGATATGCATGGGAACCAGCCGAATGCCAATCTTGCCAATATGGGCGCGGAGGTATATGGGAATACTGTTAATGTTAATGGCAAGAGTTTTCGTTTCTTTGGTGTTCGAGGTGGTAAGGCATTAATTTATAATAATAATGCTTCTAATGCTGGCGGTGATTCTTATTATGGTGGGACTATCATAGAGGAATATCTTGATTCATTAAATCCACCGGAAACGAATCCGGCTGGTCAGCCGCAGCACATAAGTGATACATATATCTTTAATAATGTTGTAAATAGTGTTCGCAGAGATCCTGTTTTGCAGGGGCAAGTCTATTATGATAGTTTAGGAAGGAATGTTCCTGAATGGGACAAAGATGCCTGGAAACAAACTGACAACTTTAATGGTTCTTCGGGTGTGGGGGTAGGCCCTCTTTCCAAACGTCCATCGACCTGCACGACAGAAGGTGTGGCCTGGTGGGCAACGGACGAGAATAAATTATATCGCTGGCATAACGGGGCCTGGGAACTTTACTATACTCCCTACACTTACCCCCATCCACTAAGAACTACTCTGAATGATTAAGAACCATCGATCATGTCGAGTGCTCTTATAATTCTTCTATATTCAATTTGTATTACTAATAGCAGCTGGCTATAATAACCAGCGAGTTGATTAATCACTAGAACCGAAGGGCCTGATGTTAAAAGCAGCGATCATTGGATGTGGGAAAATAGCGGAAGCTCATGCTGAAGTTATCAGGAGTTTCTCCTCAACCGCCACACTTATTGCTACCTGCGATAAAGAATTGCTAATGGCTAAGCAATTGGCCGAGAGATTTGGAGCAAAGTCTTTCTATGATGACCTGCCGAAAATGCTCAGGGAAGAGCATTGCGATGTTGTCCATATAACCACCCCACCTCAAAGCCATTTTGAACTGACTAAAACCTGTCTTGAGGCTGGTTGCCATGTTTTCGTAGAGAAACCATTTACAGTGAATGCTGACGAGGCCAAGGAACTGATCGATCTGGCGATATCGAAGAATCTTAAGTTGACTATCGGCACCGACGAACAGTTTTCTCCTGTTGCCCTGGAGATGAGGCGTCTCATAAAAAGCGGCTGGCTGGGCGGACCTCCTAATCATATGGATGTCTATTACTGTTATGATCTGGGAGATGAACGCTATGCGCGGGCTTTCCTTAAGAATCGTTCGCACTGGCTCTGGCGCCTTCCGGGTCAGCTGATCCAGAATATAATACCTCATGCTGTAATGAAGTTTTGTGAATTTATGGCTGATGGTGAAGCTAGAGTTTCAGCCCAGGGCTTTACCAGTAAGCTATTGCAGAATCTCGGAGAGCTTGAATTAAAGGATGAATTAAGAGCTATAGTAACTGATTCCAACCACACCACGGCCTACCTAACCTTTTCTACCCAGATTGAGCCCCCATTGCGTCAATTCCTGATTTTTGGACCTAAGAATAGCCTGCTCCTTGACCAGGATCATCACGCCCTGATCAAGATTCCTGGGAAGACTTATAAAAGCTATTTAGAAAAGACAATTCCTCTCCATAATTTCGCCCACCAGTATCGCCACAATATGCTCAATAACATTAAGCTTTTTTTAAAACGGGAATTCCAGATGAAGCAAGGCCTCTATAACTTATTGAGGCTCTTTTATCAATCAATAGTTAATAATGCACCTCCTCCCATTCCTTATAATCAGATTATATTGTCATCACGGATAATTGACGAAATTATCAGTCAGATTTATGGAAAGAAGTCTGACAATAATTGAATGTGTCACAATTCGGATTTTCAAAGCATGTCTTTCGAATCGTGTTAACTCATTAGACCCAATTTCCTGGGGAAAGTTGATTTGCGGCTCACGACCATGGGAAAGGATAAGGGCTTGAGGTATGAAAAATCACAGGCTAAGTCGTTCGTATGTTATAATTATTCGATCTTTACTAATATGAGGGTCTTAAAATATGGGTCAGCAAATGGCGGCGGAAAAAACAGAAACAAAAAATAGTTGGATAATACAGGCAAATGAGCCTGTTCTTGTGACCGGGTCATCTGGATTCATAGGCCGCCAGGTCGTTGGCTGCTTACTGGAGAAAGGTCTCAATAAAATAAAATGCCTGGTCAGAGAGACCAGTGACACGGCGCCTCTTAGAAAAATTATCGATTTGCATGATGGGCTGGAAAGGGCTGAGATTATCAATGGCAATCTGCTCTCTTTTGAAGATTGTCTAAGGGTGACCAATGGGGCCAGAATTATTTTCCATTTGGCTTCAGGCACCGGGACAAAATCATTTTCAGAGGCCTATCTTAATTCAGTTATAACGACCAGAAACTTGATTGAAGCTGCTCTTCGTCATGGCAATCTTAAACGCCTGGTTAATGTCAGCAGCTTTGCTGTTTATACCAATCGGGGTAAAAACACTGGCTACATTCTTGATGAAACTTGCCCCATTGAAACCTCACCTGAGACCAGAGCCGAGGCTTATTGTTATGGCAAGGTAAAGCAAGATGAGCTGGTCATGGATTATGGCAAGAGGTTTGGCCTACCCTATGTTGTTGTCCGCCCAGGGACAGTTTATGGTCCAGGCAAAAAATTCATTCCTGGTAGGGTTGGCATAGATACGTTCGGAGTTTTTTTACATTTTGGCGGCTCCAATCCATTACCTCTCTCTTATGTTGATAATTGTGCCGAAGCCATAGTCCTGGCCGGGCTAGTCCCGGGAATTGATGGCGAGGTTTTTAATATTGTCGATGATGATTTACCTAATTCGAGAGAGTTCCTCAGATTGTATAAGAAAAATGTTCAAAAGTTCAGATCAATATATATTGCAAAACCGTTTGGTTTTTTGTTTTGCCTTATCTGGGAAAAGTTTTCAAAGTGGTCAGAGGGACAAATACCCCCAGTTTATACACCCAGAGAGTGGGCAGCATACTGGAAAAAGACCTTCTATACTAATAAAAAGCTAAAGGAGAAAACTGGTTGGTCACCGCGAGTAAGTACTGCCGATGGACTGCGAGTGTTTTTTTCGGCGTGCCGCCAGGGGGCTAGTGGGAAAGATAAATGATCGAAGTTATTTTCACCCTGGATTATGAAATTTATGGAGATGCAACTGGTTCTCTACGTCAACTTATTTTAGAGCCCGCTGAATCGCTGATGAATCTTTTTGAGAAATGGCACTATCCTCTGGTTGTATTTGTTGAAGTAGCTGAACTGGAAAGAATCTATCAGGAAAAATCAGATCCGGATATAGAAACAGTTTTTAATCAGATTCGAGAGTTAAATAGCCAGGGGCATGAAATCGCTCTTCATATTCACCCTCAGTGGTACAAGGCTAGATATCAAAATGGTCAGTGGAAGGTAAATCTCTCAGAATACAACCTCTGCACTTTGCCCGAAGAAAGAATCCGCGAAATCGTTTCTGATGGAATAAAATTTCTCAGATTTATCCTGAGGAAATCCGATTACGTGCCAATTTCTTTCAGAGCTGGCAACTGGCTTTTTCAGCCAACTCAGCCTGCCGCCAGAATATTGTGTGAATACGGGATAAAGATTGATTCTTCCGTCTTTAAAGGGGGGCGGTTCAAAGAATATGGAGTTGACTACAGAAAAGTCGGCCGAAATGGCTTCTTCTGGAGATTCTGGGAAGATGTGGCAGAGCCTGACCCGCAGGGGCAAATGATTGAAATCCCCATCTATACCAGCCTGGTTCCATTCTGGGAAATGCTTTCCAGAAAAAGGCTTCAGATTGAAAAAAAAGGTCGGGAAGAAGGTAAAAGGACAGGCCTGTTCTCGAAAATAAATAACCATCTTAGCCTGAGATACCCTAAAAAGCTTGACTTTTGCCGGCTGACGAAAACTGAAATCGGCGAAATGCTTAAAGAAATCAGGGCTGTGGACTGGAAATCTCCATCTGTCCTTAAACCCATAGTAGCTATCGGCCATACCAAGGATTTGAAAGATATCGACACTGTTGATTATTTCCTTAGCATTTTAAATGAATCAGGCCTAAAGGTGGCAACCTTCAGGTCAATCTGTGAAAAGCTCATTAATGATTAAAAGTTATGGTAATGCTGCCAGGCCAGGTTCACCGAATTGCTGATATGTTTTAAATCTTTTTCTCTAAGTTTATAGTGGACAGGGATAACCAGAGTCGTCTTTAATAAATGCTCAGCCTGTGGGCAATCTCTCTTATATCCATAATATTTGGTAGCTCCTTCTATAACATCAAAATAAGGTCTAGAAGTGCTTATGTTTTTATTGAATAAAAAATCCGATAAAAATTTATACTCTTTTTCCGAGCGAAGCTTAATGGGAAACATAAACCGGTTGTATGAATAGCCCGATTGCTCATAAGAGAACATTTTCTCTGGGAGCTCCAGATTTTCAAGATAATATTGAGCGTGTTCCCGTTGCATCTTTATCAGTTTTTCCAGATTAGCGAGTCTCCCTTTAATCGTGCTCAGGTCAGATTTGAAAACTTGACTTAAGGCTAGCGGTGTTTTCTTTATGAAATCAACCTCTTTGTTATATATCTTCCATATTTTTGATCCGGCCAGACCCCATAGTGGCCAGCTTCTGAGCTGGCTACGAAGCCAGGTTTCGACGACATGCTTTACCTCTTGGGTCGTCTGCGGCTTGGAAAGGCTTTGAATATCGCTTTCCAGACGAATTTTTAATTTCGTTTCCCGGCAATATATAGCTGCACCCTCACCAGCGCTGATGTATTTCCCCGACCTGAAACTAAAAATGGAAATTGAACCAAATGTTCCTGTGAGCTTACCATTGATTGAACTTCCCAGCGATTGAGCGCAATCTTCAATAACTGGCTTGCCTTGCATAATTTTAAGAATAGCCGGCATATCTGCCACATGGCCAAACATATGAACTGCAATCAGAGCATCAATATTTCGAATTTTGGCGGTCAGGTCCTGGAGTGACAGGCAATAATTTTCAGGATTGACATCGATAAAAACAGGAGAATAACCTGCCGCTTTGATTGCTTTAAAAACTACCGGGCAGCAATAAAGCGGGACTCCAATCGCTGATCGCTTTTTTAAGTTTAAGGCTTGAAGAGAAAGCAGGATACCAACCCGGCCCGATCTGACTGGAAGACACTCACCAATTCCTTTTAAATTGAGATAACTATCTCTATCTTTCTCAAACAGAGAGAGAACTGCCTTTAAAGCATCGCCAACATCATATTCCCAGGCTTCTGTTGGTATTAGAGAAATTGGCATTGTCTCTCCATTCCTCTATGATTTTAAATCAGCCATCTTGTGCTTTTCGGCGTCAACAATGTCTCCTGCACTTCTGAATCTGGCAGCCAGATTATATAGCTTGTATTTAACTGGATTAAGAGAACATTTCCAGATATAACCCTGAACTAATTGGCCGCCAAAGTGCCTTTTGAAAGAACTGAGTGCATCCTGCTTTGAGCCCTTCTCAGGATTTATCCTGACTCCAACAAAATCATAATCTTTGACCCCCAGCTTTTTAAATAGCTTTATTGCTTCCCAGTAAAGGAGTTTGTTTGCACCCTGCATCATGTCAGCGGAATTACCAGCATAAACAGCATAAGCTCTGTATTGGCTATAAGCAAAAACCACGTAACTTTGAGCCAGACCCTGATGCTCTGCTTTTAAAATCAGGCCATGCTGGCCCAGGCCATCTAAATATTTTTGGAACGCATTAAAACTCATAAATGGGAGATTTGATCTTTTAAATGTTTTTCGAATCAGTTCATAGGCAGCTGGACTCTCTTCTTTTGTTTCCCGAACAGTCACTCCAAGGCTTATCGCCCTTTTTATATTCTGCCTGGTGATTCTCTCAATATTATGCCAGAGCACTTCTTCCGCTGGCTGTAAGTCTATGATATAAGTCCCATAGGGAGCGGCGACTGCCCCGTCAGGATACGTACGGAATATGGAATTAGTTGTGGCCGGTATGATGACATCTGCTTTTTTAGAACGGAAAAAATCGAGGCAGCTATCTAAAAAGGCCTTTTCTTCATCGATAGAAAAATATTCAACTTGGGGGATGGTCTCCACTCTGAATCTAACAAATTTGAACGATAGCTTCTTGATGATGGTATAAGGGAGAATACATAGTAGTTTTCCGCCGTCATCAAAACCGCCCAGCCAGCCATATTCATTACTTACGGCCTTGAGAAAAGATTCAGAGGCAAAAACGGGCAGTCCTTCCTGCCAGCGAATATCTATGGGTAAGACTTTCATCAGAGTCTTTCCTGCCTGCTTCTCGGTTTTTTTACATTCACGACAAAAATTTCCTCACATATTCCTTTAGCCATGTTAGCTGTTCTTTTCTTCTAAATTCTACCACTACTTCTGGAACTGCCCATGGTGCTCCGGTCAGCAGGGCCCAGACATAGCCGGATAAAAGCAGCGCTCCCGAGATGAAAACGGGCCTTCCACTCATCTGATAGATCGACCTCATGAATTGCCATAGCGGGTGAACTCCAAACTGATAGTCACCGTAGCCGCTTCTAAACGTATACTTGATAAAATTAGGTCCGGCTTTTCCCATTGGCCGATTGTGGACACAGTATTTTTCAGTAAATGTTTCGGTTACCCAGCCTCTCATCCTGGCCGTAAGAACAGCAGCCAGATCAACTCCACCTTCTTTCCTGGGTATATATCCGCCGATTTCCTCAAAGCACTCACGGCGGAAAAGCTGGCAGGCACCGGAGACATGTTCTTTCCTGGAAAAACGATAATCATACTGTCTGGAGCCTTCTCTAAAAGGGGTCCCCGCCACTCCCAGTTTGGGGTTAGCCACAAATCTTGAGATAAGAAAAGCGAAATAGTCTTTGTCGAAGGAAATGTCAGCATCAAGGTTTCCGATAAGATCAAAATCAAGAGTCTTTATTCTTTCATAGCCTTTATTAAAGGCTATGGCCTTTCGTCCAAAATGTCTTTCCCTGCTCCCTGGCAAAACGATGGGTTCTATCCATTCATATTTTCTGGCATATTGCTCAATTATTTTCCCGGTATTATCCGTTGAACCGTCATTAATGATGACCCATCTCAAAGGAAGTACTGTTTGATTCACTACTGAATTGATCGTCTTTTCTATGAACTGGGCTTCATTCTTGGCAGCGGTAATCAAAACGTAACTAAGAGTCTTTTCTGTCATGATTATCGAGCTCTTCTTTTTTGCTCAACTTCTCAAGAGATTATGAATGTTAAAAAAAACATATCTTTCCATGGCTCCACCTGCTTATAAGGAATCTGACCGAACTATCAATTCGCTCAGAGCCAGAAGCATCCAGGCCTCGGTCCAGCGCATGTAGGGAATCCGGTTGGTGTAGAAACGATTCCGCTGATAATAAAAATAACCTTTGCTGCTCCACATATTCTCCAGTCCCCAGCCGAGAGCTGCCAATGCAACTTCATGTGCTCTGCTATTAAGGTCTTTTAAAGCTTCCAGCGTGATTATACTCTGGGCGAGACAGTGGCTGTCAATCGGGTAAACGCGGTCATGATAATATTTCGGGGCTCCATCCTGGCGGAAAAAGCTGCTAAGGTAAAAGTGGAAGCCACTTTTAATCGTTTGATCAAATTCATGTGTGTTAGCGTATTTTTTAATGCCATTAAGCGCCATCAAGTTATAGCCAGTATGAAAATTATCTATCCACCTGCTCTCTGGTCTCTCTCCATAATACCAGGAGCCATCTTCGTTCTGGCAGGAGGCTGAGTATCTGGCGACAGCCAGGGCCTGCTCAAGATATTTTTTGTGGCCACTTACTTCGGCCATTCTGGCCAGCAACGCTGCTCCCAGCAAATCAGCGTTGTAAATATGCTCTTTAAAACCAGGCCGAGGATAACAAAAGCCGGCACTTTTCTCATCTAACCAGTAAAGTTCGTTAGAGATATACTCGACTGCCACGGTGGCCATTTCCAGGCACTCTCGACTGCCCAGAGCGTCATAGGCATCAAGCAGGGCATCGGCCACAAAAACTGTACAGACGAGATTGGGTGCTCCCAGCGGCACGAGAATGGTCCTGGTTTGCCAGGGAAAACTATATCCCCAGCCAAAATAATTACCTTCTTCTGTACGCAACTCACCAATCTGCTTAATCAAATAATCTATGACTTCCCGGCCTTCTATCAATCCGGCCGACCCTAATTTTAGGGCGGCTTTAAGAAAAATCGCCAGGGCTTTGGGATTTTGGGTCCTGGGAATCAGTAAAAGTGGTCTAATGTTAAGCGGCAACCGCTTTAACCCCTGAGTAGCTGCCAGCCTGACTAACCTGGATCTGGCCCATGGCCCTTTGCTCATAAGCCGGCTGTTCAGCGCATCATAAGGATCATAACCAGAAAAACCATTCTTGAGACAATAGGCCCAGAGATTTTGAGCTACTTCTGCTATTTCTTCACGGTTAAGCACTTCTGGTCGCTTCAAATTTAGCCCTTCTTTTTTTAGGTTTCTTATCTAAAACAAAAAATGTTTTACACCTTGACTTGGCTCCCAGCCTCAACCAGATGCCTGACAATCCGCCTGGCTGTTTGCCCATCCCAGTATCGGGGAATTCTTCCCTTCCTGGTCTTTCCCTCGAGAATAGCCTTTATATCATTGTCCAGGTTGTTAATGTCGGTCAGCTTATTGGTTCCGAGTTTAATCGTGATTGGTCTTTCGGTATTAGCTCGCAGGGTCAGACAGGGCGTCTTAAAATATGTCGTTTCTTCCTGCAGCCCTCCTGAATCGGTCAAGACCAGCGAGGCATTCTTGGCCAGCCAGAGCGAATCGTTATATCCTACCGGTTCAATCAGTTTTAGCTGCTTGAAGGCTTCAGCTTTGAATTTTATTTCTTCCAGGTTCTTTCTTGTCCGGGGGTGGACGGGGAAGACAACTGTTATCTGGCGGGAGAGGCTCGCCAGCTTTTTCATGATGGCCTTAAGTGTTTCTGGCTTATCGACATTAGATGGTCGGTGAAGTGTAATATAGGCAAACTGTCGTGGCGTCAGATTCAGGTGTTCAGCCAGCTGGCTTTTTTCTCCGTTTCTTAGCTGATAAATGAGGGCATCAATCATGATATTTCCGACAAATTTTATCTTATTTCTAGTGATTCCTTCCTTTCTTAAGTTTAAATTAGCATCAGCCGAAGGCGTAAATAACAGGTCAGACAGCCTGTCGGTTACCACTCTGTTAATTTCTTCTGGCATGGTCCAATCAAAACTCCTCAGTCCAGCTTCAACATGGGCCACCCTGATGCCGAGTTTAGCCGCGACCAGCGAGCAGGCTAAAGTCGAATTGACATCACCTACAACCACTACCCAATCTGGCTTAAGCTTCAGGCAGACTGGTTCAAACGCCAACATAATTTTGGCCGTCTGTTCAGCCTGCGAGCCCGAGCCGACTCCCAGATTGATGTCAGGGGCGGGAATGCCCAGCTCCCCGAAAAAGATATCAGACATATTGCTGTCATAATGCTGACCGGTATGAATTAAACCGAATTTGATTTTGGTTGACCGCCTGCTTCGGTTATGCTCGTCTATCGCCCTGATAAGAGGAGCGATTTTCATAAAATTTGGACGGGCCCCAGCTATCAGCATAAGTTTCAGGCAATTACCGGTTGTCAGTTTTTCGCTCATCTAATTATTCCCGTTATTCCTGGTCTCTTGGCGCAGCCCGAATTCCAGATTAATAATTTCTTCGATATTTTTTATAATTTGCTCCAGCGCCGGTCTGGCCCTGAGGTCAATCGGCAGCATCTTTTCCCGCTTTTCCAGTTTGATTTTAGAAAAGTCAGCGGGCGAAGAGATCAATGTTAGGCGTCCTTCTTCTTCCAGTTTCTTGTCTATCCGTCCAATAGGCCCGCGAAAAATGCTATAAACCGGAATACCAAGAGAAGCCGCCTCCCGGTTCATGGTTCCGCCGCCACTCACCACCAGATCAGAAAAATAAAGGAGGTCAAGACCATTTAGAACCCGAGGTGGAATTTTTACCCGGTCATCTTTAAACCATAGAGGCCTCCTATGCCTGATCTCATTTTCCTGTTTTTTATTCCTGGGCAAAAGAATAATTCTGGCTGGAGAAACAGTCAGTATCCAATCAATGAATTCGTAGAATAACTTTTCGCTTTCTGGATTATGATAATGAGCTTCTATGGCTGGTGGCCGAATAGAAATTATCAGTTCATTATCCGAAATCTGCAGTTCTTTTAAAATAGATTCATCTGGCTCAAAAAATGGAACATAGACATCCTCTTTGAGCCCACTGTATGTCATCACCTTTTTCGAGGGTAAATCAGCTGTTTGTATCATTTCAGGCACAATCATCCAGCGCGGGCGAGAAAACGGAGCAGCCCGGCTGTACTCATAATCAGCGATTAAAATAGTTGGGATCCCAAAAAGATTAGCAATAAAAATCTGAGAGCGTGAGCCATGAGAAAGGGCTATGTCCGGCTTGTTGGCTATGACAAACGGAATAAGTTGCAGTGATCTATAGAACCAGCCAATCAGTTTTTTGATTTTGTTCTTGCCATAATGGCGGCCAATCGTTTTAAAAAACAGGCCATTTTGCTGGGCCAGCTCTTTGACCTGATAAGCGTCTCTGGCGGTCAAAATGACCCGGTGACCGCGCTTTTTTAATTCATTCTTAATTGGAATAAAAAATGGCACATGCGGGGTATTATCCAGGTCAATCCAGATGTTTTTTTTCAGATGACTGAGAGCAGAATGCTTATACGGACCGGAAATAAAAAATTTCTGGTGGCCCATATTTTCTTTCCAGAATGAAGCCACCTCCGCGTGGGTAGCATTCCAGTACTGCCCCGCATATTTTTCTTTGATGTAAAGGAGGAAATCCCGATAGTAATCAGCCGGGTAAGTTTCCTTTTCTGCCTGTTCGCCGTTAAAACTCATATAATCGGGATGAGTATTGAGTAAGGCCATGCCTCCATGACTGACAATCCAGTCGAGTTTTTTCTGCCAGAGACCTATGTCTTTTTCCTTTAGAATAATAAAAAGGCAGTGGTCCTGAGGAAGAGTATAGGGAAGCTCCACGAAGCTTCTGGTCCGGCTGCTGTTTATAACTATAAAAGGGAAGATAGTCTCCACATCATTAGCCTGAGGTTCAAAGGGGTCGGTATCAAAAGTTGAGCAGTCGTAATCTATGTCGAGCTGGGAAATCCAGTCGAGATTACCCAGCATCGAAGGTGAGGAGAAGCCTTTTATCTGCCAGTCATGAAGAAAAGCATTGATTTTAGGCACAGCCTGATTAAACTTCTTTTTATTCTGGAAAATACGGCCATCATGAGTTAGGCCGTGGAGCCCGATCTGGAAGCCATTGACGGTCAGAATACGCCTGATTTCAGGCGAACATTCATAACCCTTAGGCACAAAATTAAACGTAGATTTAAAGCCGGTTTCAAGCTCAAGATTCATCAGCTGGAGGCATTTATTATAGCCTTTAATTGAATCAACATCGTGGGAGAGAACCAGAGCAAATTTTTTCCCCCCCGGCCAGCCTGTCCAGCCTTGGGGCTTATCAGCTGCTTCCGGGTGTATAGGCCAGATATCGACTTGTAGTCTTTTCTTGGCCAGCGCTATTTTCCGGCGTAAATAAATCTGCAGCCGGCGAGGGACAACAGGCTTAAAATAGTAATAATAGTAGTTAATATTCATTGGCTTTGCTTATTATACTATCAGTTTGCCCTGCTAAAATTCAAGAGTCTGGAAGATCTATCGGTCCGGGGAAGGCCTTCCTGTTGGCCATTCTTGAAATGTTTATGGCTTAGCCTGCAAAATTATAGTAATAAAACCGGCTGAATAAGTTATAAACGAAATCCGGACAGCATTTGATGAGAGTAGCCAGACTGCTATTTCTTACCAATGAATCTTGGGGATTTCCTCGGGAGTTTATTTTATCAGAACCAAATATATATTGAGGCATTTCAATTTCCTCTGAGCCCCAATGCCGCTTAAATCTTATCAAGTTCTCATTGTTGAGTGAAGTTCGCCCGAAATCAAACTGCCGGCAACCAAGCTGCTTAGCCAGCTTTATTGTTTCCCAGAAAGTTATGGCTGACGGGGTCAGCCAGCGAAACTCATCATCCCAGCCAAGAGCCTCAGCAGAAAACTTATCTTTGAATTTAAAGGACATTAAAAAAGATATGACTGAATGCTCATACTCAGCCAGCAAAAAATAGGCGTAATTTAGTGGCTGGTAAATATCCCAGATTGTCTCAAAATAGATGTAAGGGATGGCTGGTAAGCCGTGGCGTTTTCTGGTGGACGAATATAACTGATAAAAGAGCCTGAGGTCATTCTTATTTTCAGCCAGTCTGACTTAGACTCCCTTTTGGGCTGCTTTATTAATATGCTGCCGGCAGCATGAACGGTGGGCTTGCTTCCAGAGCGTATTTAAGTCTTTATTAAGATCAAGGTAATGGTAGCGAAAACTATTGTCTTTGAACGCTTCTGTCTCGGGCTAGAAGTTAATGGTTCTCAAAGTTTTAATAATCAATTTTGAACTGCTGGTAAATTTTAATAGAGATAAAGCCTGAGATAACAAAATTGATAGTTGCTCTTTGTTTGAAACCAGCGGATCAAAAATGGTAGTTAGAAGGGCACAGATTAGTTTTTTATCCAAGGTCCCAATGATTCATTGGGGCCAGGCTACTATGTTCAAGGCGTTGGCCTGTTTGCTATTTATACTTAAAAGGAATTAGTCTTAGCTAATTAACTGATTAAATAAGCATTAGCCAGAGAGGTCCGATATTTGAACCCTGGAGGCTAATAAGTTGTCTCGTCTATATATTATCTAAAATCAATTATATTGTTAGACAAGAGAAACATTCTTCCGCACTGTTCACATTTCAAGCTTCCCTTAAAATATTCTAAACTTCCTATCTTACATCTGTTACACTGCAAGATGCTCAAGATGTTATTTCCCGGTGTCTTTCCGAAAGTCTTATCTTCCTTTACCTCTTTTTTTACTCGCAACTCCATAAATAGCTGATGAGTAAGTTTTATTTTGCCCAACAATGGCGCCAACATAAGATCAAGGTCTTCAAGTTTTTTAACCCTGGTAGTTATGAGTTTCCTGTTCCAGAAAATCCCTCCTCCATAGACTTGATCTATATAAAAATACTGTCTGACCAGGCCTTCAATATAACCCGGAGAGTAGTTCCAGAATAAGGGCTTAACCTCTAAGGGAGATTGATCTAAAATATTCTTAAATGATGTAAAGCCCATAACTGCTTTTAATATCGAATTAATATTTTTTTTATTTTGATATTCAAAAAACAAGGAACTCCCGGGCTTCAGGATTCTATTAGCTTCTTCAAGAGCGGATGATGGTTCCCGGATATGGTGAATTACCCGGAGCATCAGACCGCCATCGAAAACATTAGATTGAAAAGGTAAATTAGTTATATCAGCGGCGATAAGGTAAGTGTTTTGGTTTCGAGGGTCAGTGATCTTTTTTTGGGCCGCCAGCAGCATGTCCAGGGAGTAATCAACAATAACCTTATGTTGGGAGACATCCTTGTATACCTCATGAAGCCGTCCGTCACCTCCACCCAGATCAACAAACCAACTGGTAGGTTTAAGCGCTCTCTTTAATAGGCCTTTTTCTAAGCGATCCAGGTATTGTTGCCAGGGTAAGTCTATATGATGTTTAAATTCTTCGGCCTCCCAGGTTCTAATCTCTTTATCGGACACGTTCTTCCTATTTTAAGCTAAGTTTTTCTAAAAAGTAACTCTTTTAATAATATCCAGGTTCGATGCCTGAAGGGCCCAGGATCGGATAAGGACAAAACCGCAAAAATGTGTTTTTCTTTATATGGTCTGATATAGTCTGAGAATGAAATGCCCTCTATTTTTCTTGAGGCAAAAAACCTGTATAAATCCTTTTGAAGGTCAATCCAGTAGATGTTCTCAATAAATGAATTTGAGGCCAGGATCGTCCCGCTAACTAAGTGTTGATACATAATTAAAGGAAAATTTATTCCAGCCCTGACGGCCAGGGCACCAGAGAGATTGGGCCTGGCATTTATTTCCATTAACTTATAGACTTGGTCGCGCTGGTCTTTTTTAAATTCGACACAAGAGAAACCCTCATAATTGAGAGCGGCTAGCAGTTTTCTTCCTGGCTCTATTATTTCAGGAATCTTCTGGCTGACGATCACGCGGGGAGAGCCGAAAAAAGGCGGATCGATTCTTATTTTTTGGGCGGTGAATTCTGCCACTGGAACATGATTTATCAAGTAAGAATTATAGTTGACACCATTGGATGGAGGCCCAGGGATTATTTCCTGCAATACAAAGCTAAGTTCGAACTTATTTAACAGGCTTGAATAAAAAAGCAGATCATCATCGTTATTTATCACAAAAGCCTTTTTTTTAAATAGCCGAAAAAAAAGATGGCTCTGACTTGGTTTCAAAAGAAATGGAAAACTAAAATCTTTGGAAAGTTCAGGCAGATGCTCTAATGAATTACAGAAGGCAGTTTGAGGACAGGGGATAGAGAGCTTTTTAGCCAGTTCATATGTTTTCTGTTTTTCAATACAGACATTTGTTATTTCCCAGTCATTAACCGCTACTTTGAAATAAGTCGCAAGTTTATTCTTATATTTTGACAGCGGAATGACAGCGGAATCATCAGCAGGAACTAATAGAGCTCCTTTATAGTCCCCAGATAAAGAGATTAGCTCTTCAATAAATTTAGCTTCGTCAATCAGAGGGGAAATCATTTTGTATCGTCTTAAGACGTATTTAGAATATTGTGAAAATTCATTGTTTTGATAATGAACAGCCACAATAGGGATACCTTCTTTCCCGAGCGTTCGGATGATTGGCAGACCGATTATATGAGAAAAAACAACGATGACTGGTACTGGTCTGGATTCCATTGACTTCCCAGAATTCACACGATTTTTTTCCTGTGTTTGACCGGTTGGCCTGACTTGGCAAAACAAATTACAGGCTCTTCATGCCATCGGGCTGATAAAAGGTAAGTAAAGCCAGATAAAGCCCTCAAGAGAGGGATTATAAAAGGCAATTTAGATCTTAACCTTTTTATCTTTGAACTTGATTGTGGCAAAGCCAGATAAGTCGAATCGGCAATGAAACCAAAGTGGGCCATGTATTCCAGCAATGTTTTGTAAGTAAAATATCTGACATGAGCATAGAACTCATAACGAGATGGCTCATGGAGCGGGTCGTGAAAGGAACGGCCGCGAAGAATAGTTAGGGTAGACTTCCAGCCGGCATAATTGGGAACGGATAAATAAAGCCGGCCTTCTTTTTTTAGTATCCGGTTAAGCTCCTTGACAAAATTATCTATGTTAATCAAATGTTCTAAAGTGGCCAGGCAGATTATAGCATCAAATGAGTTGTCTTCGAATGGAATTCTTCCTTCCGTATCAAGATCATAACTGGTAACTGGCACATTTAACTTCTTAAGTTCGTTAAGGCAGGCTTCGCTGACTTCATTACAGAATAAATCACATGGATATTGTTCTTTTATCTGTCTGGCGACAACCCCTATCCCTGCTGAAATATCCAAAACCCTTTTATGATTTCTATTTTCGAAGACTGCTGGAAAAATCCGGTGGCGTTCATGGTAAAAAGGATAATTGTCCTGCGACAGACCTGAAAGACGTTGATTTTCTAATTGCCGGCTATCCACTCTCATTTCAAATAATCAGAGGAGATTATCCTCCTGCCCCTTTCCTAAGAGATCAATAAATGAAGTTTATAAACTTAACATCTAATATACTAAACAACTCCATTATTAATTGTCAAATTTACCGATAATTTCTGCCGATACTATTTGGATCTTTTTTTTATTCAGCAGAAAGCTTTAAGGAGATGATATCCAGATGCCTTCTATTGAGAGCGGTTAAGGGGTCGTTGAAAATCTGAAAAGCGATTTAGCCTTGTTTTTTTATCCAATATGTTTATAGGCTATTCTGCCAATTACCTCCAATAAAAATGATGGCACAAATTTGGCGAGTCTGGTCATGGTTGGCTTGAAACCCTTGGAAGCAGAATGAATATAACCATTTTTTTTAAAGCAAAATAGATGATATTTTAGCTCCGTTTCCTTAAATCCCCATAACCTCTTATAATTCAACAAACCTTCATCGCCGGGGTCGGTCCTTCCCAGATTGAAAGTAGAACAACCGTTTTCCCGATGCCAGTCTATTGCTTCCCACATGATGAGATTGTTCGGCCTCAGATGGTGAAACTTTGGATCTGAAGCCCCATATTTGAATAAGGCCTTCTGGTTGAAGTGGAAATAAACAGAAGCTGCTATTGGCTTATTCTGATAATAAGCACTGACCACCAGACCTAAGTCCCTGGATATAATATTTTCATAAATACTTTTAAAAAACTTAAGAGGCTGTGGTGGTAGCCCATGACGTTTCCTGGTTAAGACCTGAAGCCGGTAAAACTGCTCGAGGCCTGACCAGCTTTTTTCAAAATTTATCTTTAATCCTTCTCTGGTTGCCTTTTTTATATTTCTTCGGCAGCTGTCCTTAAGGCCTGACCACAAGGCGCTCGATGATTTTGTTAAGTCCAGATCATGGGTGAAAAAGATTTCAGATGGCTCTGCTTCTTCAATGAAGTCTGGACTGCGGAACTCAACATATTTCCAGTCTTCCGGCCTTCCATAGACTTTAATCTGTTCAATCAAAAGTTTAAGATCCTCACGATCATTACCCAGAAAATTGCAATAGTCAGAAAAGGGAAGGCTTACCCCACGGCTACCCGTAATCAAGCTCTTGATTTTGATCAGGGGAATTAAGGCTGCTGGCCGTTCATTCTCTGTCGCTAAAAAATAAGCAGGCTTGAATTTATAAGCTGATTTTAGAACCTGACACCATTCAGCCGAATGGAAAATATCCGGATCAAAGTTATCCAGAATCAATTTATCCCATTTGGGATTGAGGCAAGGGTCAACTATTCTTATATCCATCTGATAAATCAAAATGATTCTGAAGAATTCTAATTATCACTATAGAGTATGGCCAAGAAGAGGTCAATCTATTGTTTTTAAAAATAATAATACTTCGTCAGAGAGTCGAGCAGATATAGTAGATTAATGATTTAACTCCTTAAGGCAAAGGACTGACTTGGGTGACCGGCTTATTTTAAAATATTCAGGCCAATCGACTTTTTAAGGAGACTTTTTGCCTATATTTTTAAAAATATCCTGTTCTTAAACAAAGCCAGGCACAGACCACACATCAGAACCAGACAGCCCAGGGCGGTCCCTGTCTCAGCTGCTCCACTCCCGGCCCAGCCAAGGATTGCCCAGGAAAAAGGCCGGACAACATTCATAAACCAATCGGCTCCGCCGGAACGGGCAAAAACGAAGATAAACAGGGGATTCATACCGATTGCCACCGGGACGAGAGCCCATCTTCGCCTCTTCGATATATCAACGATGAAATAAGAGAGAGCCAGAAAAAGAAGGCAGAAGCCGCCGCTCAGGAGCATAAAGGAGCTGGTTGATATTTTCTTAATAACCGGGGTAATCGGATCAAAAGCCAGCCCGGCTACGATACCAGCCAAACCAGCCAGAATAAAAACTCTCAATTTCCGGGCAGATGGTATCTGGCTCCTGATTATGTTTCCCGCGATTACTCCCCAGATAATATAGGCAGTAGCCGGAATCATATTGAAGGTTACCCAACCTTCAGGAGAACTGCTTCCCCACAGCTTAAGATCCAGGTAGGCACCAAAATTATGGCCCTGGACGAACGGCTGGTCAAATCCGGAAACTGGCCAGAGCCGGTAAAGGAGCTCAGTTATAATTAAAAGTCCCCCAGAAAAAGCTAACTGCCAGCAAGCCGGCCACTTCAGGATTAAAAAAGCCACCAGGCTGCCGACAGCCAGCATTGGAAGTATATCAAGGAGAAAAGACCAGCTGGTTGCTCCTTCTGGCGGATAAATTAGGTAAAGTGCCCAGCCGATGAGAAACAGGAGCAGGGCTCTCTGCACGGCCTGCCAGAAACATTTTTTCTGAGAAGCACCCTGCGACCAGCGTTTGTTATAAGAAAAAGTCAGAGCAATGCCGCTGATAAACATGAACAACCCCTGACCCAGATCCCATAATCTTAATCCATGCCAGGGATGGTGGTGGAACTGGAGGCCGATGGCATAAAGGGCTGTTCCTTTGAGGGACGGACTTACCATAAGTTCATATATTCCAGTGACCTCAGCGATTAGCAGCAACATGACCAATCCCCGATAAACATCGAGGGAAATCAGCCTGCCTTCGGGGATATTGTCCAGCCAGGAAGATTTCTTCATAGCCTTAAGTTAATAAAAATTAGAAATGATTTGCAATTGCTTTAAACTTCTAAGCTTTTACGATTCAGCGCTGGCCTTCCTTGGAGCTTCCTTTTTCTCCAGAGACCAGAGCAGAAAACCCATGAACAACAGTACCAGACCGAACATAAAGTAGCCAACTGACCGGTGAAGAAATCCGCTTTCCATAAATCTCTCATCTAAGTAATAGGCAATGTAGTAGAGGAGAACGATGCGCACCCCATTCTTGATTATTATCAGCGGGATGGCCACGGCGACTAACAAGATTTTATTAGAAACTTTTTTAAGAAATAGATGGCCGGCCAGGAGGCTCAGTATGATTAAGGCCAAACTCGAACGCCAGCCGGCGCATTCAGGTCCAACGACCAGGGTGAAGGCCGGGAGGTAAAAAGTAACTCCTTCTCGGATGAAAGGAACTTGAAGAACAGTAAAAAGCGCGCTGGTGACATAAACAGAGGCCCCGGCAATCAGCAGGACAACTCTATCCATTATTGGAGCCGGGATTGGAACGGCCAAAAGAAGAAAAAGAACCGGGAAGAGGCCTCGCTTTAGTGGCTTAGAACCAAATAAGCCAAGATAAGCTCCTGCCCAGAATAGAATGGCTGACAATACCAGTAAGGTGGCAGAGTAGCTGGTTTCGATCTTATGCAAATTGGCAAATAAATACAGGCCTAACCCAGCAACTGATAACAAGGCTCCTGGGAGGACAGCAGGGTCAGTCTCAGAAAATATTGATTTTCTTTTTCTGTAGAGCAAAAAAGCGCTGATAAAAGGGATAATGGGGATATGGCTATAATATAAGTCTATTCTGGGGTCAGTCAGGACACTTTTGACGGGAGACCAGGCCAGAAAAATGGCAACTGCAGAAAACAGATAAAAAATAATAAAAAAAATGCGTTTCTGCTTGGACTCCACCATCATCTACTAAAAGAAATTCTTTTCTCTGGCCCCGCTCAGGCTAACTGCTGGCTTCAGTTCTTTTTGCGTTTCTTGGAAGCATAAATTCCAAGCCCCGCCAGGCCAATGCCAATCAGCGCAATGGATATAGGTTCAGCTACACTCTGAGGACGATGAGGCTTTATTGTGTGTCCGCCGCCTTTGGGACGCCAACCTGGACCAGCATCATCACCCCAGGCATAGGCAACAGCAGTAGTCAGCCAGACCAAAAGCAAGAGGCAAGCAACAATAACCAAACTTTTTTTCATAACATTTCGCTCCCTTTTCCTTGGGCTATCCCTTAATTATCACCATCTTGATATAAAAGTCAAGTACTTTTTTTATTGACTTATAAAATCTGTTTATGATAGAAAAAAGCTAAACAAGCATTTGATAAGCTAACTAAGAAGGACTGGAAGTAGATTTTGAGTTTTCTTCAAAGAATTTTGCGCCGGGTAGCATATTTTATGCCAGGAGGCCTAACTGTCCGCCCTGGCCTGCACCGGCTGCGTGGCGTCAGGATCGGTCAGAATGTCTGGATCAGCCAGTATGTTTATATCGATGAGCTTCATCCGGAAGTTATACAAATAGGTGACAATGTGACGGTTGGCATCGGCACCTCCATTATTTCTCATCTTTACTGGACAAAGTCAAAAGAAGCCGTGGTTAAACCGGTCATAATTGAATCCAACGTGTTCATTGGGCCGCATTGTGTTATACTGCCAGGGGTTCGAATTGGTCAGGGTTCGGTGATTCAAGCTGGAACTGTTGTCTCGAGAAATATTCCGGCTGGATCATTTTTCGGTCATGCTCCGGCTACAATTCTTGGAAAGGTAACCGTTCCACTAACCCCTGAGCATTCTTACCGGGAGTTCGTTCAGGGCTTAAGGCCGGTAAGGGGGAAAAGTAACGAAAATGATAAAAGATGAAATAAGGCAATTCATTACTGAAAAATTTCTTTTCAATTCTGATGATCCGCCAGACGATGATGTTTCCCTGCTGGAAATGAATATTGTTGATTCGGTTGGTATTCTGGAAATAGTTTCTTTCCTGGAAAGTCACTTCCAGATAAAAGTCGAAGACGAGGAACTTACCGCCGCCAATCTGGACAGCATCAATAAGATTACCAGTTTCATTGAAAAAAAGCGGGGTTAACAGGGTTAAGGTAAATGCAGTTTGACCCGGTGCTCGTTTCTGACTGGCTGACCCTGACTGCTCGTCATTTCCCTGATAAAATTGCCCTCGTTTCGAAAGGACAGCGTTTAACCTATTGCCAGGTTGATGAAAAATCTACCAACTTAGCCTCAGCTCTTGTCCTGACGGGTTTTAAAAAAGGTGACCGGGCGGTAATCTGTCTTGATAACTCACCGGAAGCGGTCATTTCTATCTATGGAATTCTTAAGGCCGGCGGGGTCTTTACCGTTATCGACCCCAAAAGCCCCTGGCCCGTAATTAATTCTATAATAGCCGACTCTCGAGCCCGGCTGCTTATCACCGCCAGGCGAAAGCTTTATGAGGGGGATGGCCCGCAATTTTCTACTGCCGATTCCCAGCTAATTATAGTCGACGGTCATAAATCTTCTCCCCGCCATTACCCGAAGGCCTTGATTTTTGAGGGGCTCACCGAGAAATTAGATGCTTCGATCGCTCTTCCGTGCCTCCTGGAAAATGACCTGGCCTGTTTGATTTACACCTCTGGCTCAAGCGGCAAGCCTAAAGGCATAATCTGCACCCATCACAATATGGTGACCGCTGCCAGAAGCATCATCCAGTACCTGGGAAATACCAAGGATGACATCGTCCTTGATGTTCTGCCTCTGTCTTTTGATTACGGTCTCTATCAGGTCATCATGTGTTTTATGTTTGGCGGAACTGTTGTTCTTGAATCATCCTTTGCTTATGTCCAGGATATTTTGGCCGCCATCGACAAAGAAAAAGTTACCGGCTTTCCGCTTATTCCTTCGGTTTCTGCTATGCTCCTCAAACTGAAGAAGTTCCCGGCTGCCAAGCTAAAATCCCTGCGTTACATCACCAATACCGGGGCAGCCTGGCCTGTTTCTCATATCCGTCATTTCAGGCAGTTTTTGCCTCAGGTTAAGCTCTATTCAATGTATGGCTTGAGTGAGTGCAAAAGGGTCAGTTATCTTCCGCCTGAATTAATAGATGAGTATCCTGATTCCGTCGGTATTCCTATGCCGAATCTCGAAGTTGCTATCGTTGATGGCCGTGGCAGCCCCGTGCCAGTTGGGAAACCAGGCCAGCTTATCGTCAGGGGTCCGACGGTGATGCAGGGTTACTGGCGGGATGAGAAGCTAACCAAAAAAGTCTTCAGGCCTGGCAGATACCCTGAAGAGCGCTGGCTCCAGACCGGCGATGTCTTCCGTCAGGATGAAAACGGTCTGCTTTATTATGTCGGCCGTCGCGACCGCCAGATTAAATCTTTTGGTCATAGAATTAACCTGTCTGAAATTGAACGGGTAATCGCTGGCTTCGATGGGTTGACTGAAGTGGCCGCCATTCCAGTCCCGGATGAAATCGGCGGAGAGGTGGTTGGAGTTTTGGTGGTGGCGAAGAAAGAGAAGAAAATAACTGAGGATCAAATCAAGCAATTCTGCCGGCAATATCTTGAGCCCTATAAAGTCCCGCGCCAGGTCTGGTTAGTGGAGTCACTACCGAAGACAGGCCATGGCAAGATTGATTATAAGAAACTTGTAAATTCACTTAAAACTTTAGAAAAAGGTCCCGAAACAGGACAAAAAAAGACAACTGCCATTAGAAGTGGTGGGGAGAATCGTAGAAGATTTAAAGGACTTGATGACCATTAGATAAAGACCATGGTCCCGGCCGGGGGCCAGATTTAAAGAGGTAAAATTCATGATAGAAATTAACCTGGCTAAAGAGTTTTCTTACGAGCTGCTGTCTCTTGACTGCCAACAGGAGACCGCCTGTCTTACTGCTTTTATTTCTGAAACTCTAACCAGCCGCTTGCGAAAACAGGGGGCAGTAGTCGGTTTATCGGGCGGCATAGATAGCAGCGTGACTGCCGCCCTCTGTGTGAGAGCACTCGGTCCGGACAAAGTCATCGGGTTGCTCATGCCGGAAAGGACCTCCCATCCTGATACTTTGAGATTGAGCCAGCTGGTTGGGGAGAGTCTGAAGATAAAGACGATTTTGAGAGAAATAACTCCGATCCTGTCCGGGCTAAATTTCTATCAGGAGATGACCTCCTGCCTCCGCGAGCTTGTTCCAGAATATTCTGAAGACTGGAAATGGAAAATTTCAGCCTCCGAGCTGACCGAAGAACGGATTTTCACTTTCTTCTGGTTAGTAGTCCAATCACCGGGCGGAGAAATAATCAAAAAAAGGCTGCCGGCTGAGACTCTACGGCGAATAATTGCCCTGTCTAACTTCAGACAGCGGGTCAGAAAAATGCTTGAGTACCATTATGCTGATCGCTTTAATTATGCTGTGGCCGGGACTTCCAATTTACTGGAAATTGACCAGGGCTTTTTCGTCAAGCTGGGGGATGGAGCGGGTGATTTCAAACCGCTGGCTCACCTTTATAAAACGCAGGTTTATCAACTGGCAGAATATCTGGAATTACCTGAAACCATCACGAGTCGCCAGCCAACTGCCGATATCCATCCGTTAGCTCAGGGACAGGATGAATTTTTCTTTCTTCTCCCCTATAAAGAAATGGATGCCTGCCTTTATGGTGAAAAAAACGGCTTTTCGCCCGAATCAGTAGCCAGAGCGACCGGTCTGGCTGAAGACAAGGTCAGGCTGGCTTATAAGCAGATTGCCCATCGCCGGAACAGCAACGCTTATCTTAGATTGAACCCGCTGGTAATTGAAGAAAAATAATCGGCGGTTGGGCCGAAGCCCAGGCAAGCTGCTTGCAGCCGACTTTTATAGCTCCTTCCTGCCCTTTTAATCATGTGTGCCAAAGTTGATTTTTCTGTATATTATTATAGACCAAATCTAATAAACAGAATAAAAAAAACAACTTGTTTCTATTGTTATCTTTTTAGATACCTTTTTGCGGCCATTAATAGGTGCTGAAACATTGCTTCCCGGCTGCCATGAATGTTAAAATCAGCACCTACTCTCCTTAGGACATTGAGGTGTTTTATGATCGATAAAGAAAAAATAAGGAATCCTCAGCTCGATCCGGAGACATTTGTCGCTCAGGGGGCAGCGGTCATCGGCCGGGTGGTGCTCAAAAAAGGGGCCAGCGTCTGGTTTAATGCTGTCCTCCGGGCTGATATCGCTGACATTGTGATCGGCGAATATTCCAATGTTCAGGACAACAGTGTTATTCATGTTGATTATGATGTGCCGGCCATCGTCGGTAACTATGTTACCATTGGTCATGGGGCAATTCTTCATGCCTGTAAAATTGGCAACAATACTCTTGTCGGCATGGGTGCGGTTATTCTGGACCGGGCCATTATCGGCAATAATTGCTTAGTAGCAGCCGGCTCTCTTGTTCCACCGGGTAAGACTTTTCCCGATAGCAGCCTTATCCTCGGGAATCCGGCCACCGTGGTCCGCACTCTGACTGAAGCTGAAAAAGACCAGATAGTCAAAAATGCTCACAATTATTATGATTTGTGGCGTCATAACTATAAAAGCTAACCACTGGCAAAGCTTAAATTTAAACTTGACAGTAGTTTAACAAATTGTTAAATATAGGGCAGAAAAGATAGGAGGGGAGAATCTCCATGAACGAGCTTTTCTCTGCCCGGCTTAAAAAGCTAAGAGAAGATATGGGCTTAACTCAGGAGGAGCTGGGGGCAGCGGTCGGGCTGTCATCGGAATATATTTCGTTGCTGGAGGCGGGAAAAAGAACGCCTTCGATTATTGCTCTGAGCCACATTTCACGCTATTTTCAGAAGAATGTCTCTTATTTTCTGGAAGTCCAGGCTGATCCGTTTGAAATTCTGCTGTCTGATGAGAAACTCAGCCCGGCCACCAAAGAAATGCTGGCCGGTTTTCATTCCTGGTGTGAAAAATATTTAGAACTCGAAAAGATTACCGGCCGTCCAGCCAACCCCGGGCCTCTCTACTCCGGGAGTCTGGCGCCAGAAAACCTGGCTGAGGAAGAAAGAAGAAGAATCGGCCTGGGCAATGAGCCCATCCGCAATATCTTCAGGCTCAGCGAGATTAATGGCTGTCATCTGATCAGAATGCCTCTGCCGGAAGAATCTAAAATCTCAGGGCTGCTGGTTTTTCTGGAAGAGAAAAATGCAGCTTTCGGGCTGATCAATTCAGCTCTGCCCTTTGATCAGCAGGTGGTGGCTGCCGCTCATCTCTATGGTCACTATTTAAAGGACCGGAACGAATCACCGATTGTAGATAACCTTGATGTTCTCGTTGATGAATATGTTACTCTCTATTCACCCCGCGAGCAGTTTGCCCAGGCTTTTGCCTCCCGGTTTTTGATTCCACCGTCGAAAGTCAGGGAATTAATTGACAGAGATATCAGATCACGGCGGTTGAGTTATGCCGATGTTATTTATTTGAAAAGATATTTCGGTGTCAGCACTGTGGCCATGCTCAGAACTCTGCGCCTGATGAATTATTTAAGCCGTTCCCAGTTTGAAGCTTATTCTAAATTTGACCATACCAAAGAAGAAGAGGCGATTTTTGGGGCCGCTCCGCCCATAGAAAACGAAAAAACTAAGGAAAAAGGCGGAGTCATCCTGCCCGAAAGATTTTATTTGCTTAAAAAGGAAGCCGAGCTTATAACCGAGGCGGTCGGAGATAACCAGGAGGAAGAAGAAAAAGCCAAAGATGATAAAGATAAAGAGCCTGGCCCGGCTCCTGATCTTAAGGGAAATCAACCTGAAGAACCGGAAGAAACCTGATTGTTAGTTATTGGCTCCTCCGCCAGTTAGTTTCTTTTTTTATCAAAGACGAGTGGTAGTAAATCGGCTGGCTTTAAGAGTAAAGCCCGGGCACCGCTGTCCAGAAGCTCCCGTGCCTCCCGGAAACCCCACAGCACCCCAACCGGGGTAAGGCCTGCTTCCAGGGCAGTCTTCATATCTACGGCCGTGTCTCCAACATAAAGTGCCTCGGCCGGAGTTAAATTCAAGTCCTTAAGTATTAGTCTGGCGGCAGCTGGATCTGGCTTGAGCGGCACTTCCGGCCTGGCTCCCTGGACAGCCTGAAAGGGCACCGGCAGCAGCTCTTTTACCATTATTTCGGTAAAAGGATGAGCCTTGTTGGACAGGACAGCCAGCTTCAGCCCCTTCCCGTTTAACTCGGTCAGCAACTCCAGTATTCCAGGATAAGGCTGGGAATGATTTCTCCAGACCTTGGCGTATTCCTGGCGGAACTCATTAACCAGGGCATCTATCGATTCCATCTTGCCGGCCAGCTCAGGTTTTGCCCTGACCATTAATTCCCTCATCCCGTCACCCACCATCTTTTTGGCTTCTTCAATAGAAAACTGCCGGAAGCCATGCTGCGACATGACCGTATTAAGGGCAACGGTAATATCCTCGATCGTATCGAGCAGAGTCCCGTCCAGATCAAAAATTACGCCCTGATAATTCATAAGGAGTTATTTTAGGGTGATGGGCAGCAGCCGTCAATGCCCCGAATTGCCTCATCTAAAATCTACA
>DJWO01000006.1 GCA_002441005.1 Candidatus Aminicenantes bacterium UBA6228 | reverse complement strand
GTCTGGGGATGGATATTGTACATCCTGGCTACGGCGCTAATATGATAATAACCCTTTTGTGGCTTCCGGCTGCTTTCATCCAGTTTTTCTTTTCTTCTCGGCATCTTCGGCCTCCTCTCCACAACTTTAACTTTCCATATTTAGCTGCCCAGATTTGCCCGGGGATTAGTCTCATAATATTTCTCGAGCTCTTTCATCAGCTCCCGGACCCTCTGATCGACTGAGGACGGGGGCACAATATAAACCTCAACATACATATCACCCCGGCTATTTCTGCCCACAACTGGCGCTCCTTCGCCTTTAAGCCTGAATCTCTGACCAGATCTGGTGCCAGGCGGTATACGGATGGTTTTTTTTTCGCCATATATGGTTGGCACTTCTATTTTTGCTCCAAGAGTTGCTTCTGGTACAGTCACGGGAACCCGGAGACGGATACTCGATCCTTCGCGTTCAAATAATGGATGGCCCGTGACTGTTAGATTAATATACAGATCGCCGGCCGGACCACCATTTATTCCAGCATTACCTTTTCCAGGAACCCTAACTTTGGATCCGCTATCAACACCTCTGGGAATCCGGACAGTTATGGTTTCAGAGCCAGGCGCCCGCCCTTCCCCGCGGCAGCCGGGGCAGACCTGGCCTCTCAACCGGCCGGTTCCATGGCAGGTCGGGCAGGCGGTAGTGAACTTCATAAAACCGCGCTGCATATAAGACTGGCCGGAACCGCCACAATCAGGGCAGACTTGCTGTCCGGCGGAACTGATATAGCCGCCTCCACCGCACTGCGAACAGGGCAACAGGCGATTGACTTTAATTTTGGTCTGGAGGCCCTGAATCGCATCATTAAAACTAATAGTCATCGAGTAATTAAGATCCTCACCCCTCTGGGGACCGGTGGCCTGTTCTTCTCTCTGATTGGCGAACATATTTTCGAAGAAATCCCTGAAGGAAGAACCGCCATATTCAGAAAAATCGAAACCCTGAAAATCAGCGCCAAATGGACCTGCTCTCTGTCCAGGCTGGGCTCCAGGCGGGACATCGCCAACATAGCCCAGCTGATCATACTGGGCCCGTTTCTTGGGGTCACTCAGTACGGAATAAGCTTCCTGAATCTCTTTGAATTTCGCTTCGGCTGACTTATCGCCTGGATTTAAATCTGGATGATATTTGCGAGCTAACTTACGGTAAGCTTTCTTTATTTCGGCTACCGTGGCTGTTCTGGAGACCCCGAGAATCTCATAATAGTCCTTAGCCATAGCTGCCCTCTCGTCCAGCTGGTCGAGCCAGCCGTTTGACCTAAGTTAGACTTGCTCCGCCAGGCTATCATCCTACCCGGCGGAGCTGTCCTTTTCTTCTTATTCTATCTGGCCAATCGCTCAGTTTTTCTTATCGTCATCAACCACTTCGGCGTCGATAACCTCATCTTCACCATGGCCATCCCCACGGCTACCGGCTGTCTCCTGGCCTCCGGCTTGATAATTGCTGCCAGGCTGGCCTTGGGACCCTGGCTGCTGCTGGCTGCTAGCCTGACTGTAGAGGACTTCGCTTATATGGTGTGAGGCCCGGGCTAAGGCTTCTGTAGCCCTCTTGATATCCTCGAGATTATCAGACTCCATAGCTTTTTTGGTATTAGCCATTTCTTGCTGCAGGTGATTGATCTCATCAGCTGGAATCTTATCGCGGTTATCTTGAATCAGCTTTTCAAGGCTATAAATCATTTGATCAGCCTGGTTTCTGGCCTCGATGAGATCACGGCGGCGTTTATCTTCAGCCGCATTGGCTTCTGCTTCTTTGACCATTTTCTCAATTTCTCGCTCATCCAATCCGCTGTGACCGGTTATAGTTATAGCCTGCTGTTTGCCAGTAGCCATGTCCTTGGCAGAAACATTGAGAATGCCATTGGCATCAATATCAAAAGTGACCTCAACTTTCGGGATACCGCGCGGAGCTGGTGGGAGTCCATCCAGATGGAAACGTCCCAGACTGCGGTTATAGGCAGCCATATCTCGCTCACCTTGCAGGACATGGATTTCCACACTGGTCTGATTGTCGGCCGCGGTGGTAAAAATTTCACTCTTTCTGGTTGGGATGGTGGTATTTCTTGGAATCATCTTGGTAAAGACACCGCCCAGAGTCTCTATTCCGAGGGTCAGGGGCGTAACATCAAGAAGGAGCACATCCTTAACTTCGCCGCCCAGCACGGCACCCTGGATAGCCGCCCCAACTGCCACCACTTCATCCGGATTAACACCCTTATGTGGCTCTTTGCCAAAGAAATCGCGGACCAGCTGCTGGATCATAGGCATTCTGGTCTGGCCGCCGACCAGGATAACTTCGTTGATGTTTTCAGGTTTTAAGCCTGCATCCTGAAGGGCCTGTTTGACTGGTGGAAGCGAGCGTTTCACCAGATCTTCGGCTAACTGTTCCAGTTTCGCCCTGGTAATTTTCATCAACAGATGCTTCGGCCCGGTGGCATCAGCGGTGATAAAAGGCAGGTTAATCTCAGTTTCCATCATGGTTGATAGCTCGACTTTAGCCTTCTCCGCTGCTTCTTTCAGCCGCTGGAGGGCCATCTTATCCTGACTCAAATCTATGCCATTTTCTTTTTTAAACTCACTGACGATCCAGTCCTGGACTCTCTGATCAATATCGTCGCCACCCAGATGGGTATCGCCATTGGTCGCCTTGACTTCAACTACTCCTTCGCCAACTTCCAGAATGGAAATATCAAAGGTGCCGCCGCCAAAATCATAGACAGCAATGATTTCATCTTTCTTCTTGTCCAGGCCATAAGCCAGAGCAGCAGCCGTTGGTTCGTTGATTATTCTGACCACATCCAGGCCAGCAATTGTTCCAGCATCCTTAGTCGCCTTTCTCTGAGCATCATTGAAATAAGCTGGAACAGTGATGACAGCTTTTTCAACCTTTTCGCCCAGGTAATCTTCAGCCGCTTTTTTTAGCTTTTGCAGAATAAAAGCTGAGATTTGGGGCGGAGAATATTCTTTCCCCTGGGCCATCACTCTGACATCCCCATTGGTAGATTCGACTACTTTAAAGGGGACCTGTTTGATTTCGTTCAGGACCTCACTATAACGCCGGCCCATAAACCTTTTAATTGAATAAATCGTGTTCTCGGGATTGGTAACTCTTTGCCTTTTAGCTACCTGACCGACCAGGATTTCTGCTTTGGGGGTAAAAGCCACAACCGAAGGTGTCGTCCGGCCGCCCTCCTCATTAGGGATAACCGTGACTTTATCACCCTCCATGACCGCTACGACAGAGTTGGTGGTGCCGAGGTCAATTCCTATTATCTTACTCATTTTTTTCCTCCTGTATTCTCTTAAGCTTTATTACAATATATAAGTTTAGTCTCTTTCTGTCAAGTTTTTAGGGCAAATATATCTCATTTATTATCAATATAATAGCTATTTATATTTAGAATCTGTAGGAAGAAACTGAAGAAAAAAGAACCTTTTAAGGCAGCCAAACAATCCCCTGAATCCCGTCAATAAAAGCCCAGTAGATTCCCTGAGCATCCCGCGGCTGGTCAAAATAGAGTATCATCTTCTGGTTATGAACTTTATCTTTTTTGAGGAAATTATTGACTGGAAGAAAGATATACCAGGAGAGGTTTTCTTGAAGGCGTCTTAATTTCTGGCCTTTTCCGGCTGGTGAACGGACGGAGATCTTAAGCCCATTGTCAAAGATTAATTCATAATTGCCGGGCATGTCAGTTATTTCAAGAGCCTCAAGCTGAAAAGTTTCACCGCCCGTGCCAGGCTCCTGAGACGGCATTGTTGTCCCATTTTGAGCGTTTTTCTTTTTGTCCTGATTGTTTTTATCAGCTGAAACAGGCTCCTGGTCTACGACTGCCGCCGTATCGCCTTCTCCCGGCTTTATCATCTGCCGTTTAGGCGGATTAAGAGCAGATTTTTGACTGAGTCCGAGAACTTTAAGCGGCAATGGTTTCCCAGAATAGCGTATCTGGCTGGCCGTCCAGCTTTTAAGTTGCATTCCCCTGGCCCGGATATCTATTTTTTTACTTTTAAGATCAATAACAAAATAATATTTTCGGTTTTTTGCCAGAGTTAACTCTTCTTGTAGGAACCTGTTCTCTTTGAGCAAATCACTATCTTTTGGCTGGCGGGCAGAGGTACCGGGTACTTCCAACGGCTTTTTCTGAGCATTTCCTTTTTTCTGCTGACTTACTGCCGAAGTTTTATTCTTTATCTGCTCGGCGCTTAATTTCCCCGGGAGAGCCGGTTGCACCAGGCTCAGGACTAAACCAAAAAGGAGGCCAGCGGGCAGCAAATGGATAAAATTCTGCTGACCCTCATCGGCTTTCTTATCCCTGATAGCTGTCTGACCCATTTTCTCAGCTTACGATTTAATAAATATAAATTTTTGTCCCTATTTTTGAGGCCTTAAATATTGCCTCAAGATCTTTATCGGCAAAACGGACACACCCGTGCGTGACATTTCTGCCCAGCAGCCGCGTATAGAGAGTCCCATGAAGGAAATAACCATTGCCAAACCCCAGAGCATAATCGCCCAGAACCCCGCCTTCTACCCTGTCTTCCATCTTCCTGGGAATTGGCTCGCCTTCTTCAATAAAAGCCCAATCGGGCTTAACCCAGTAAGGATTCTGAATTTTTGATTTGACCAGAAACTCACCCTTAGGTGTATCAAAAATCCAGCTTCTTTTGCCGTTGGGCTCAACCAGAATTTCTCCGCTACCAGTTGAAACCAGACCTTCCCGCAAAACCTTATCGCCTTCTCTTAGATAGTACTTGTTTTCAGCCGAATCAATCATGATATAGACGCCCCTGGGCTGATAGCTCTGTATTTTCTTTTTTAAGGCTGAATTCTGAGCGGACGGACTGATCCGGCTCCTGGCCTCCGGCTTGAAATCATAAGCAGTCTTCCACTCATCAATTAATTTCTGATTATTAATTAGAGCCAGAGCAATTATCACCACGGCCGCTATGTAGATCAGCCCGCCGGCTATCAGGAGCAACTTCCAGATTCTTTTCTTCATTTTGGTTTAGACTGTTTTTAATATGCCAATAATCTTATTGTTCGGATCGGTCGTGCCAACTATGGTTACCGGTGTACCCGGCTGAATCATTTTGAACAGCTCATCCATTTCCCTGTCGTCAAGAGCAATGCAGCCCTTAGTCAGTCCATCCTTACCGCCGCCATGAATTTCAATTAAACCGCCGATCCTGGTGGCAGAAGTAATATAACCCATTTTCTTAGCTTCGTTAAATTTCTTAATATCTTCTTCATTAGGGTAATTGATAAGCAGGCCCTTGTCGTATTTACTGGCGCCTATCTTTTTAGTTACCTGATAATTGCCTTCGGGAGTAGCGTCATCGCCGGCATGAAGTTTATCATTCAGGCCATTGAATCCCAGACCGACCTCATAGGTTTTGACTGGCTGACCGGCCCGGTAAACGGTTAGAGTCCTTTCCAGCTTGCAGATTAAAATGACCGTCTGGCCAGAAGCTTTCGATTTCTCAATTGCTCTTTCAGCCAGCCGGCGCCACTCGGTTATCTGAGCCTGATCCATATACCTCTTCAACTGTTGCCGTAGAACGCTCTCCGCCTGGTCAAGAAGGTTCGCAATTTTATCCAGCCGGTTTTTGGCCTCGTCATATTTCGAGCCAGCCAGCAGGCGGTCAACTTCCTTGAACAAGATATCTGCCTGGGAAAGATGATTGCGCGAAAAACTCCGCTGGTTAATCTGCAGGCTGAGCTTATCGAGGGTTTCATATTTTGTATGTAGAGATTCACGTCTTGATTCTATGACCTGGGATAAGGCAGCTTTCTTACTCTTAATGAGAGAATCTATCCGCTCGCCTTCCTGTAAAACCTGGCGAAAATTATCCCTAACCCGGTCATAGTTCCGGAACAAGCCTATCTTCAGCTCTTCCTGTTTGAGAACTTTTCTGGCTTCAGCCAGATCATGCTCATATCTTTGAAATTCCCCCGGGGCATAAATGGAACCACCGGCCCCCCAGAGGGCTTGCTCCTGTAACAGAGCCTGCTCAACCTCGGGAGGAGCCGGTGGGGTTTTACATCCTGATGTTAAAAAGACCAGGCTAAGCTCGAAAATTCCGATCAGAAGTGCGAGTTTTTTCCTCAGCTTCACAAAATAACTCTACTCCTGCCTGAATTCTTACCAGGGATGGCGATTATCTTGTTCCTTTTACCTTTTGGATAGCAGCATTAACCTGCTCGGAAATTGCATCAGCTTTTTCTTTAATCGAAAGGGCCTTATCCTTGGCGCCAAAATAATCTTCCTGGTCAATGGAGGCCTGGACTTCAGATAACTGGGCTTCCAGGCCAGCCAGGTCAGATTTCATGGCCTCGATATCCGCCTTGGTCCCTTTTCCCTTAGGAGCTTTGTCGAGCAGAGCTTTGGCAGCATCAAAAGCAGCTTTGGCTTCATTCTGAGCATTGATGGCATTATTCTTAGCCTCTTCTTTTCTGGCTGGAATTAACTGAGCCACGCTGTCGGCATCAGTTTTGACTTTAGCCAGCATTTCTTTTGCCTTGCCATACTTCTTGAAGAGCTTCTTGGCTTGAGCATTAACTTCATCCATAGCAGCCGTGTAATCATCATTGAGCTTCTTCAACTCGTCTTTGGCATAAACATCGCCACCAGCCTTTACCACTGCCTCAATAGCCGCCTTAGAATCATTTATTAGTTGAGTCGGCTGCTTGGCGCAGCTGGTAAACAGGAAAACCACGAGAAGGCCGAGAACCGAAATCTTCATCAGATTTTTCATTGTCATTTCCTCCTTTCTGATGATTTTTATAGCTTATTTGGCCTAAAATTATTTCGCTTGCCTTTATTTTATTTTCCTTATCTTTTCAGAAATAGGGTGCTTAACCTTTTGCCTGATAACCTGCTATGGGGGACTCAAAAAACCTGATAGAGAATTTTCTCCATCTCCACTCATCTTTTACCTTCTTATTTCCTTAATCCCTCAAGTAAAGAACGGTAAAATTATTAGCACAAATAGATCTGGATGTCAAATTTTATATGGGAACTTCAGCTCTTGCCTTTTATAGCCGGATTATAAAATTTTGGATTAATTTTGAACTGGTGGGGACGGTCAATTTTTCAGTTCAAGATGATGGCAGATGAGCCCTGGTTTGAGACGGCCCGGCTCTTATTCATCATTATATGATAGGCAGCTGGCCAGGCCCTCTAAATCAAGTATCTTTTAAGTTATGGATTAAATCTCCTGCCAGCCGGGAATAAAAAAAGCCCGGACCAACCATCAGGTCCGGGCTCTGGTTAAAGCTTTATTGAGAGCTTTACTTTTTATCCGGATCAGCGATAAATCCCTCTTTCATTAAAAGCTGAACTTCCTCACGAGCCTTCCGGATAGTGTTTTCAGCCATCTTATAAAGTTCATCAGCCGGAACATCTTTCCGGGCTACACCCTGCTCGATGGCTTTACGTCCGACAGCCACAGCTTCTCTGGGGAAAACTTCCCACTGGTCCATATTCGGGATGATATATTCTTCGTTGATTCCGTGGTCTTCGGCTACCTTAGCCAGTTCATTGGCGGCAGCGATACACATTTCGTCGGTGATGGTTTTAGCTCTGACATCGAGCGTCCCGCGGAAAATGCCAGGAAAGCCGAGTGAATTGTTAACCTGATTGGGAAAATCAGAACGGCCCGTCGCTACAATCCTGGCTCCAGCTTCTTTGGCCTCCCAGGGCCAGATTTCAGGAATAGGATTAGCTTCAGCAAAAACGATGGCATCTTTGGCCATGGTTTTAATCCACTCTGGTTTGATAACTCCTGGACCCGAAGCCGAAACGCTAACCAGAACATCAGCACCTTTAATAGCTTCAGCCATATCACCCTGCCTATTCTTAGGGTTGGTTTTCAGGCAGAGGTCCCATTTTTCCTTGAACTTGGATTGAAGAGTCTCGCGGTCAGCCCGGTCTTTCGACAGAATTCCTTTGGAATCGACGTCCAGCATATTTTCCGGATTTACGCCAGCCGACATTAACAACCGGGCGATAGCAATTCCGGCCGCCCCGGAGCCAATGACTGCGACTTTAACCTCCCCAATTTTCTTATTGACTATCTTCAGGGCATTAATCAGGCCAGCCACCGTCACGCAGGCTGTTCCCTGCTGATCATCATGCCAGATTGGAATGTCACATTCAGCCCTTAAAGTGTCGAGAATGTGAAAGCATTTTGGATGAGAAATGTCTTCGAGATTAACTCCCCCAAAAGTTGGCTGGAGGGCTTTAACCATATAAATGATTTTATCCGGGTCTTTTTCTCTGAGACAAATCGGAAAAGCATCCACCCCGCCCAGATATTTATAGAGCAGAGCCTTGCCTTCCATCACCGGCATAGCTGCTTCCGGTCCAATGTCACCCAGCCCCAGGACCCTGGTTCCATCAGAGACTACAGCTACAAAATTTCCCTTATTGGTCATTTCATAAGCTTTCTCTGGATCCTTGTTGATTTCCAGACAAGGAGCCGCCACCCCTGGTGTGTACCAGATAGCAAAATCTTGAAAAGTGCGTACCCGGCATTTCAGAGTAACTCCAACTTTCCCTTTATAAAAGGGATGAAGCCGCATGGCATCTTTTGAAGGCTGCTCGGCTTTGGCCAGCAGTTCTTCTACTGTGACTTTTTTATCCATAATTACCTCCTGTTTTTTTTAGAGTTGATATTAAAATAAATGTGAAAGTTAGTCAAACAATTTTTTGCCCCGGCCGCCAAAGATGACAAATTTGACGCTGGCCAGGCATTGCTTGACAGACTCATCCTCGTTAATTATATTTAATATGTACTTACCGACCGGTAAGTAAGTTGATTAACCCGTAGAGGCAAAAAGATGATAAGAACAAGTAGCTCAATCAAAGTTAATGGCCAGCAGTCTAAAAAGAACATTATTGAAGCGGCCAGGGAGTTTTTCTCTGAATACGGCTATTTGGGCGTCTCGATGAGCGACATCGCCACCAGACTCAATATCACCAAGGCTGCCCTTTACTATCATTTCGCTGGCAAGGCTGAAATCTTTAAGAATGTTCTGGATGAGGCTTTTGCCGAGCTCAGCCAGGCCCTGAACCGGGCCAGGGACGAGAAGACACCTGAAAAGAAACTGGAGAATTTAATCAAGGCCTATCTAAAATTCGGCGCTAAAGAGAAAAATCTTACCAAGGCTTTGGTCCTGAAGCTTGCCCCTCATGATGCTAAGATTACCGGACATATTGCGATGCTTCGGGGTCAGTTGATCAATTTGATTGAGCCGGTCATTGAGGAAGTGCTGGCCAGCAAAAAGATAGTTAAACAAATTGACAGCCGGACTTATGCCTCGCTGCTGACCGGCCTGATGGATGGCTTGCTGCTCGAATATTCATTTTTTAAGAGAAAAGTTAATCCGGAAGAAATCTCAGAGACTATTATTTCGGCTTTATTTTAAACTGGTTAAGGCCAAGGCCAAACGCTATTCGCGACTCAGTGATTAACTGAGCAAAAGATAAGGAGGTTATCATGAGAGCTGACTTAATCAAAGCCAGAATAAGAACTAATCTGGCCACCGGCACTTTGAAATTGATGGCCAACAAAAGCTGGCTGAGAAGTATTGCCTTAAAAATTGCTGTTGACCGGACCAGAAAAAGCCTCAAAGACTATGAGATGACCGAGGGCTCCAAATCTGAATATCTGGCAGCGGTCGAAGCTCAATATGTCATCAACCTGATGAACCTGGGCATCAGGAATCTTGACCGGGGGTTTATCTCCAAGGAATACCTGAAAAAAGTGGCCCAGACCCTGGGACGCGGAATCTGGGGTGAATCAAACCGGAGCCAGCAAGCAGCCCAAAAATATAGAGAAAAATATGGAATAAATCCACCTGGTTTGTGCGTGATATCTCCAACTCAGAAATGTAACCTTAACTGTCTCGGTTGTTATGCTTCCAGCAATGCCCGGACGGTGGCTTCTTTACCTTATGACCTGGTCGCCAGGCTGGTCAGAGAAATGCGAGATATCTGCGGGGTAAGTTTTATTGTCATCTCAGGTGGAGAGCCATTTCTCTGGAAGGATGGTCATAAAGGCCTGCTGACCCTGGCTGAAGAATTTAACGACATGTTCTTTCATGTCTATACCAATGGGACTCTCCTGGATGAAACTACTTGCCAGAAAATCTTAGAACTCGGCAATCTGACCCCGGCCATCTCCGTTGAAGGTTATGAGTCAGAAACAGATCACCGACGCGGTAAAGGTATGTTTCAAAAAATTCTGCACAGTCTGGACAATCTTAAGAAATATGGCGTAGGTTTTGGGGTCTCAGTAACTGCTACCAGTGAGAATTTGCCTGTTTTACTGGAAGATAAGTTTTATGAATACTGGTTTGATGAAGTCGGGGCCACCTATATGTGGATGTTCCATCTGATGCCAATTGGCCGGGCCAGGGATACAATGGGTCTGGTCTTATCCCCTGATGACCGGGTTAAATTGCTGGCCCAGTGGGAAGAGATGCTTTTTAAGCGTGGCTACTTCATCGGTGATTTCTGGAACAGTGGAGCAGCCAGCCGTGGTTGTATTGCCTACGGCCGGCCAAGTGGTTATTTTTATGTTGACTGGAATGGAAATATCATGCCCTGTGCCTTTGTTCCTTATTATAAGGATAACCTTTATGACCTTTATAAAGAGGGCAAAACCATAGATGAAGCCTTGATGAGCGACTACTTCAAACGCGGCCGGCAATGGCAGATGGAATATGGTTATCTCAGCAACCCGCCCGGGAATTTCTTTGCCCCTTGCTCGATCAGAGATAATCACAAATATTTTAGAGAGAAAATCTTAACTCCAGATCTTAAACCAGAAGACGAAAATGCCAGATTAGCTTTAGAAGATCCGCAGTACTACGAGAAAATGGTCGAATTTGATGAGGAGATTCATCAAGCAACCGAAAGCTGGTGGAGAGACCGGCTGGCCAAAAAGCCTGAAGAAACAAAACAGAGAAAAGAAGCCTGAGATTAGTCTCTACTGATAAATGCGCTGGACATTTCCGCCTGAGAGCTAATCGCTGATCCTTATAAATTTAAGATGTGCAGGGCTTCTTTCTTAGCCTTAAGGGCCGCCTCGGGAATAGCTTCAGACAGAGTTGGGTGAATATAGATAATAGAATCAAGGTCTTTAATCTTCAGCCGGCTGGAAACAGCCATGGTCAGAACCGGGAGCATCTCGCTGGCATGAGGGGCAAGAAGATGAGCGCCGAGGATTACATCATCAGCCTCGCTGGCGATTATCCGCACCAATCCATCAGGGTTGTCAAGGGTTAAGGCCCGGCCATTGGCTTGAAGTGGAAACTCACCTATCTTGACCGCTATCCCCAGAGCTTCGGCTTCTGCTTGAGATAGACCAACTGAAGCCAGTTCAGGGTTTGTAAAGATGGCTGCGGGCAAAGCCTTATAATCAAGCTGACTGTTAAGCCCGGCTGCACTCTCCGCCGCCACCCGTCCATCATAATAAGCCTTATGAGCCAGGAGTTTTCCGCCGGTTAAATCTCCGATAGCATAAACCCCGGGAATGGAAGTTTGGCCCTGACCGTCAACCTCCAGGTAATTTCCCTTCTGCTGCCGGAGCAAATTTTCATCCCAGACTAAATCTTCAATGTTTGGTTTCCGTCCAGCAGCTATCAGAACCCGGTCAGCACTAAACTCGAATGGCTTTCCATCGAGAAGCGAAGACCCTTTAAGTCTGACCTGTCCGGTAGTAACCTCAGCTGACTCAATTTTCATCTGAAGGTATATCTTAAGCCCCTGTTTCTTCAGGATTCTTTCCAAGCGCTGAGCTGTTATCAAATCTGTTCCCGGAAGAATAGAGGGCATAATCTCGAGAATGGTCACCTCTGTTCCCAGACGTTGATAGACTGAACCCAGCTCCAGCCCGATGGCTCCAGCCCCGACTATCAGGAGTTTCTTCGGTATTTCGGGCAGTGACAAGGCCTCGGTGCTGGAGATGACTTCCTGGCCATTAAACTTCAAGAAAGGAAAGTCGGCTGGCCGGCTGCCGGTAGCCAGGATGACCTTTTCTGCCTCAAATTTTATTTCACCGGCCGATGTCCAGGCAGTAACTTGCCCGGGTGAAGTTAGTTTTGCTCTGCCTTTGATTACTTCCACCTTATTCTTATTCAGTAAAAATTCCAGTCCCTTGACCAGCCGTTCAACCACCCCCTGCTTGCCAGCCTGAATCTTTGACCAGTTAAGCTGCAATTCAGAGATAGGTCCTTCCAGATTTCTATTGGTTCTCAGCTCATGAAAAATCTCCGTTTGGTGCAGGAGATATTTGGTCGGAATGCAGCCCACATTAATGCAAATGCCGCCGACTTTTTCTTTCTCAAATAAAACGACACTCAAACCAAGCTGAGCCGCCCTGAGGGCAGCCAGATATCCTCCTGGTCCTCCCCCAATTATGGCCAGATTTCTTCTCTCCATAAGTCTCTCCTTGAAACCTTAGTTATCACCGGGCCCGACTTTTAAGAAAAAATAAGCCCTCCTCCAGTTTAACGGGCCAGAATCTCCCGGAAGGCTTTTATAGCCCGTTCAACATCTTCATCGTCAACGTCTTTGTGAGTCACTAAACGGACACCGCCAAAAACTCCCAGGGCCAGTATTCCCTTTTCCTTTAGCCTGGCTAAGAGTTCAGGTATGGTTATTTTTGGATGATTAAAGTAGAAAACAATGATATTTGTTTCAACCTCGGCCGGGTTAAGCGTTATTCCCGGTAAATCATGGATGGCCTCAGCCAGTCTTCTGGCCCGGGCGTGATCTTCTTTTAGCCGGTCTACCATTCTGGTTAAAGAGATCAACCCGCAGGCAGCCAGGACTCCAGCCTGTCTCATCCCGCCTCCCAGGGCTTTCCGCAAACGGCGGGCATAATCAATGGTGGCCTGATCAGACACGAGCATCGAGCCGACAGGAGAGGAAAGTCCTTTACTCAAGCAGAACATTACCGAATCGCAGTGCTTAGCATATTCTTTAACTGGAACGCCAGCGGCTAAACTGGCATTAAAAATCCGAGCTCCATCGAGATGAATTTTTAACCCGTAGTCGTCAGCTACTTTCCTTATTCCTTTAAAAGTTTCGAGGGGAATGACTGCTCCACCCCAGTTATTATGAGTATTTTCCAGACAAATCAGAGAAGTCTTTGGCGTCTGAACCGAAGCCGCCCTGATATTTGATTTAACCAGGTCCGGGTCAAGTGCTCCCCGTTTGGAAGGTAAAGGCCGGGGAGTTACCCGGGAAATAAAAGTCAGGTGGGTTGATTCCATGTTATAAATATGACATTTTTCCTCGACGACAACCTCCTGCAGTTCCTGGGTCCACATTTTAACTCCAATGGAGTTACCCATCGTCCCTGAAGGTACAAACAACCCCGCTTCTTTACCCATGATGGAAGCCGCTAAGGCTTCCAGCTTCTGGACTGTCGGGTCATCTCCCAGAACATCATCGCCAACCTCAGCTTCAGCCATCGCCATCCGCATTTCTTCGGTAGGCTTGGTGACGGTATCGCTTCTAAAATCAGAAAAGGCTTTCATCTCGCTCTCCTTTCTTCAATCAGCCTGGTTAATTGACTAAATTGACTTTCAAAATCATACCCGGCAGCAATTCAATCTATTGATACCGGAGTTTTTTATTATAAACCGATTGGCTGCTGCTCTCAACCGGTCAATTCAAACAGGAGGCAACTTTAATCATGTTTACTTGGTTATCAATCTATGATATAGATAAGTCTGAAAAAATCATTTTTCCAGACAGATTTTTTGAAACAGACACAGCCCATGGGCAAAAAATATTCTTGGTGGTATCTTGACCTGATAAATTTTTTGCTTATTATTCTGATTTTCTTTTTTGGCGGGGCAGTCATCTCTTCTCAGATTATTCTCAATGATGAGCTGGTTTATGTGCCTAAGATCACCGGCCAAACAGTTGAGGAGGCCAGGGTTGAGCTGCAAAAAAGAGATCTGGGTCTGACTATTACCGGTCATCAGTTCTCCGGTCAGGTCGGTAAAGGCAGAATTATCAGCCAGGATCCGGCAGCTGGTTCCCGATTGAAGGTCAACCGCTCGATTTCAGCTATCGTCAGCAGCGGGCAGGAGTCGGTGGTCATACCAGAACTTAAGGGAAGAAGCCTCGAACAGGCGGTCAGTTCTTTGAGACAATTAGGACTCAGCCGTGGTTTCCTGACTCAGATCCATACACCCCAGTATCCTGCCGGGCGAATAATTGCTCAATATCCTTCAGCCAGCACGGAAGTTGAGAGAAATTCAGCCGTGGGCTTTCTGGTCAGTCAAGGGGAAAAAGAGACAACTTATCTTATGCCAGATCTGATCGGGCGAAAGGCTGAACTGGTCGTCCCCAGATTGCAGACCTCAGGCTTTAAGGTTGAAGATATCCGCCATGTCTATTATCCCGGCCTGGAAAAAGGAATTGTCGTCAGACAAAATCCGCCGGGTGGTTATCCCATTCAAAAAAGAAATCCCATCAATCTGGAGGTCAGCCGTTAAATGTATTTAATAGCTCCTTCAATTTTGTCAGCCGACTTTTCCCGTTTAGCTGAAGCTGTTGCTTTAGCCGAAAAGGGACAGGCTGATCTGATCCACATTGATGTAATGGATGGTCATTTTGTTCCCAGTATCACTTTCGGGGAAAAACTGGTCTCTGATCTTCATGAGAAAACCAGCTTGCCTTTAAACGTCCATCTGATGGTGGACAATCCGGAAAAATTGATACCTGGTTTTCTGGCGGCCGGGGCTGATTGGTTATCTTTCCATCTGGAGGTAACTGCTCACGCTCACCGCTGGCTGCAGATCATCCGGGAAGCTGGCCGGAAAGCCGGGCTGGCCATTAACCCGGCTACTCCTATCGATTTATTGAGTGATGTCCTGGAAGAGCTGGATTATGTTATTATTATGACCGTCAACCCGGGCTGGGGAGGTCAGAAACTCATCCCGGCCACCAGAAATAAGATTAGAAACCTCAGCCGCCTGATCTCCAGCCGGCAGTTGCCTGTTTTGATTGCCGTTGACGGCGGCGTTAAATTAGAAAATCTTTCGGCTCTTTTTGAGCTTGGGATGAATATAGCTATTTGCGGCTCTTCGGTTTATGCTGCGGATGATCCAGTGGCCACCATAAAAAAAATGAAAACAGTGGCTAGCGAGTTTAACCAGAAAATTCCAATCAAGTAATGAGGTTCAGATGAAGATAACAACCAAATCAGCATCAAGACTGATAGTTTTCCTGACTATCATCCTCATGCTGCTTTCCGCTTCCTGCCATAAGAGCCAGAATTCGATTGAGACCCTGCCGCCGGAAACAGTTTCTTCTGACGAAAATCTCTTTAATCTCGGCCAGCAGTACATTAAAAAAGATATGGAAAAAGGAATTTTATTCCTGAGGCAGGTCATCGATTCGTTTCCGCGCAGTTTTTATGCTCAGCGGGCCAAGTTATTAATTGCTGATGCTTATTTTAAAAAGGGAGATGAGGCCAATCTGATCCTGGCTTCGGCTGAATACCGCGAGTTTATGACTCTTTATCCGACCAGCCCTTCAGTTCCATACTGCCAGTATCAAATTGCGATGACCTACTATAAAAATGTCATGAAACCGGGGCGAGACCAGACCAAAACCCTTCAAGCCCTGCAAGAATTCAGAAAAGTTGTAGCTAACTATCCCAATAGCGACTATGCCAAACAAGCTGAAGAAAAAATTAAAGACTGCGAGCAGCGTTTAGCCACTCATGAATTTTTGATTGGCGAATTTTATTACAAAAGCCGGGCTTTCCGGGCAGCTATTGGCCGGCTATCTGAAGTTATGACTAAATACCCGGAGTTTAATAAAATGGACTTTGTCTACTACTATATCGCTGACTCTTACTTCCAGAGCAAAAATTACGACCAGGCCCAACCCTATTTCACTAAATTGGTCTCTGATTATCCCAACAGCAAGCTGGTCAAGAAGGCTCAGGAAAAATTAAGAGTTCTTGAAGACAGGAAAAAAACAGCGAAATAATTGCGGGAGGGTTAAATGTCGGTCAAAAAATTCAGGGGGCAAAGATTCCTCTGGTTAACACTGGCCTTGATGATTTTCTTCGCTTCCGGGTTTAAGGCTGAAGCTGGACTCCAGGACGAAGAATTCAATGAGCTTCCGAGCTGGGAATTGGGACTCAGGTTTGATTTTCTAAACCGGGGGATTAAATGGGATGGAGTCAAATCGACTTTAAAAGGTTTGAATCTGGTAGCTGAGGCTCGGGGGAAAAATCTGGGCGGAACAGTTGATCTGTTTTTATTTGCCGGTCTGGGAAATTCTAAGCTGAATGGGGCAATATTTAATCAGCTGCCGATTACCCTTGATTACCAGGCAGGCGGGATCAACGGACTTGTTCTTGGCCTGGCCGCTGACTGGCCGCTGGTTCAGGCTTCCGATTTCAGGCTGGGATTAACTGCCGATTTTACCACCTGGATCGGCTTTAACAAGAAGTTTGCCATTGAAGGATTCACCTTTCCCGGCGAGGCCAAGGCCGAACCTGGCTGGTCCCAGGCTGGCGGCGGCATCTTTGCTGCTTATGAGGGCTATGAAAATATAGAGCCATTCCTATCTGTCAAGGTTTCTGCCCTCTGGGGAAAGTTCAAAATGACTGAAAATATTCAGGATCTCTCCGGCGAAGAAAGTAAAAGCCTTAAAGGTTCAGGCCTGCTGGGCATCTCCTTAGGTTGCCATCTGAAATTAACTGATAAGCTTTATCTGACCCCGGTAGCCGAGTTCTATCCAGCCAGCAAGTTCGGCCTGACGGGGAGCCTGGGCCTTTTTTATGCTTTTTGATTAAGACAAGGGGGCGAAAATGAGTAAACTTCAGAAAAACAAAAATAAAAATTGGCTGGTGGCAGTCTTGGCCTTGTTGATCTTTCTGGCCTTAGGATTTGGACCGGCCAGGGTAGAATTATCAGCCCAAAAAAAGAAAACTGATAAAAGGATAAGTGCCCTTTACAATAAAAATCAAAAGAAGGCCACACCACTTAGCAGTCAGGCCGAGCGAAAAGAGGCGATTAGACGGATTAAGGCGATGAGTCTTAGTCAGACTGGAGGCACCGGGGATAAATATTCCCGGGAAAAAGTTCTGGTTAAATTCAAGCCTGGTTTGACTACCCAGTCGGCTGATAGCCTGCTCAAAGCCTATCAGGCTGAATCCTACCATCTGATTCCAAAGATTAATGTCTATGTGGTGCGAATAGAAGACGGAGTAAGCGTTGAAGATACGCTTTCCGCTCTGAAAGTTAACCCGGATGTCCTCTATGCCGGACCAGATTATAAACTGCGTCTCTGTGCCACTCCCAATGATCAGTTATTTAGTTATCAATATGCCTTATCCAACCCAGGCGGTGTCCTCCTCATTCCTGGCAGCCCAACTGGTAAACCCCAGGCTGATATCAAGGCTACCGGCGCCTGGGACTACGCTAAAGGAGACCCCAATGTGCTCATTGCTGTTCTCGACACGGGGATAGATTACACCCATCCTGAACTGGTCAATCAGGTCATCGATCACGGTAAAGATTTCGTCAATGACGATAATGAGGCTTATGATGACGTCTGGCACGGGACCCATGTAGCTGGAATTATTGCCGCTCAAACTAATAATTCAGCTGGCATTGCCGGCGTCGCCTGGAATTGCCGGCTGCTGGCAGGCAAAATAATCGGGGCTGAAGGAGAAGGAGATTATTCTGACCTGATTGAAGCCCTGATCTGGGCGGCTGATTATACCAATGGCGCCGCTAAGGTCGGAGTTATAAATATGAGCATTGGCGGCACTGAGCCTGATGAGTTCCTGGAAGAGGCTTTGCAATATGCTTACAACAAAGGGATTGTGCTGGTAGCTGCCGCTGGAAATGACGGTAGTCAAGGCGTCTATTATCCAGCTGCCTATGACAATTACTGCCTGGCCGTGGGTGCCACTGATTATAACGACCAGATAGCCGATTTTTCTAACTATGGGCCCGAGATGGATGTGGCGGCACCAGGGGTAGGCATCATCAGCACCTATCCTGTCGCTCTGACCGATCCAGGCTATTTGCCTTATGCTTTTGCCGATGGGACATCAATGGCTGCTCCCCATGTAGCGGGCCTGGCTGCCTTGATCAAATCAGTCAAACCCTGGCTATATCCCGGCGATATTATGAAAATTATAAAATATTCACCGGATGATGTTGACTCTACCGGCTGGGATGATTATTCCGGTTATGGCCGACTTAATGCCAAGCGGGCTCTGGCTCCTTATGTTTTAAAATAAAAATGCTTGGTTATCTTCGAATAAAAAATCTGGCCACAATTGAAGAGGTTGAGCTGGAGCTCTCCTCCGGATTTACTATTCTGACCGGCGAGACAGGCGCCGGTAAGTCAATTATCATTGATGCTATCAAGCTTCTACTGGGTGAAAAAGCTTCGCCTGATCTTATTCGCAGCGGCCGGTCAGAGGCTTCGATTGAGGCTGTCTTCAGGCTGGAAAACAAAGAACAGCTCCCGCCTGACATCGATCTTGATAGCGATCATCAGTTATTTTTACAGAGAATAATTTCCAGTCAGGGTTTGAGCAAATCCTATGTTAATGGAGTCCTGGTTCCATTAAAAAAGCTGAAAGAGCTTGGTGACAGATTGATCGACATCTACGGGCAAAACGACCATATCTTCCTGCTCGACCTGTCCAATCACCTGAGGTTCCTGGATGACTGGGCCGGAACAACCGGGCTAAAAAACAGGGTAAAACAGTCGGCCCAGCAGATAAGAGGGCTGATCCGGGAAAAATCAGAACTGGAAAACAGGCAGAAAGAAAGAACCCAGCGGCTCGATTTCATTAATTTCCAAATCAAAGAGATAGAAGAAGCCGGCCTGGTGCCAGGTGAGGAAGAAGAACTTCTCCAGGAGAGGTCAATTCTCAAAAATGCCGAAAAGATTGCCGGCCTGGTTAACTCGGCTATCGATCTGACCTACGAAAGTGAAGAGTCATTAACCACCGGTTTGAAAAAGCTGGAGACAATCGCCACTGAACTGGCTGCCTTCTTTCCTGAACTTAACAGTTCAGGCAGTCAGCTTGATGATTTCGGCATATTTTTAAAGGAACTGGCCAATAGTCTAATTGAACTCCGGGAGAAATATGCTGCTTCGCCCGGCCGGCTGGAAGAGATCGAAGATCGCTTGAGCCAGCTTGACCGCTTGAAGAGAAAATATGGATCAAGTCTGGCAGAAATCCTCAATCATTTAGAGGAGATTAAAAACGAAAAAGCAATTCTGGAAAGAAGCGAAGAGAAGCAAACTGAACTGGAAGAGGCCATTCAGCGGGCTTTCACTGATTACTGCCGGCTGACGCAGGAGCTGTCGGAGCTTCGTCGTTCACAGGCGAAAACCTTTGAACAGTTGCTGGTCAAAGAGCTGGGACAACTGGCTATGAGCCGGGCCCGTTTTAAAGCCGAGTTCAAAACTTTTCCGCCTGATCTTCAAGATCTATCAACTATCAGGGAAACTGGCAGCGAAGAAGTTGAATTTTTGCTTTCTCCCAATCCGGGTGAGGATTTGAAGCCCTTGCGCCGCATCGCCTCAGGCGGCGAGTTATCCAGGATTATGCTGGCTTTTAAAGTTCTCGGCCAGGCCAGCGAGCTAGAGAAAACCCTGATTTTTGACGAAATAGATTCTGGTATTGGCGGTAAAACCGCTGATTTTCTGGCCAGAAAGCTAAAACAATTAGCCCGGAGCCATCAGGTAGTGTGCATTACCCATCTTCCCCAGATCGCTTCTGCTGCCCATCATCATTACTTGATTGAAAAGAAAACCGAAAAAGACAGAACTTATACCCTGGTCAAAAAGCTGAAAGATAAGGACCGGCCAGAAGAAATCGCCAGATTGATTTCCGGTAGCCGGCTGACTGAGGCCAGCCTCCAGATCGCCCGGGAATTACTGGAACAAAATCTGTCGGACCGCTGAGGCCCGGAGGCTGCTGGACTGACCGGTTTGAAGAAAAACCACCAATTAACGATTATTCAGCTATAATAATGAGTTAAATATTTTAGAAGAAGCGGAGTCCAAACGACAAGTGAGACTAAACGGGAAGAAATTTTTTATTCAGACCTTTGGCTGCCAGATGAATCTAAATGATTCTGAGCATGTAGCCAGCCTGCTGCTCAGAGAAGGAGCCAGTCAGGTTGAATCACCCCTGGACAGCGATCTCATCCTCATCAATACCTGTGCGGTCAGGGAGAAGTCAGTCGAAAAGCTTTTTTCCTATTTAGGACGGCTCAAAGAACAGAAAGCATACCGGGGTTCAGTGATCGCCTGCTTAGGGTGTGTGGCCCAGCTTTACCGGGAAGAGCTCTTGTCTAAGTTTCCCTATCTGGATCTGGTCGTTGGACCAACTCAATATGAGGAGCTGCCACTCCTGCTGAGCGATTCCTGGAGACAGCCAACCGCCCTCACCCGCTGGCGAAAAGACTGGTCGGAACTACCAATTGTCACGGTTGCCAGGCAAAGCCAGGTTTCAGCCTATATAACAGTTATGGAGGGCTGCAATAATTTTTGCACTTTCTGTGTTGTACCATTTACCAGGGGAAGAGAAAAATACCGCCCGCTCGGGGCAATTATGGAGGAAGCCAGGCAATTAGCTGAGGCCGGTTATCTGGAAATTCAGCTCCTGGGTCAGAACGTTAATTCTTACCGCGATCCGGAATCAGGGGCAGGACTGGCTGAGTTGCTGGAAAAAATAGCAAAAATTGACCAAATTAAATGGCTCAGGTTTTTAACCTCCCATCCTAAGAATTTTTCTTTGGAAATGGCCAGGGCCATGGCCTGTAATAAAAAAGTCTGCCATCAACTGCACTTGCCGGTTCAGTCAGGCTCAAACCAGGTACTGTCCAGGATGAACCGGAATTATTCCCGCGAGGACTATTTAGAAAAGATCGGCTGGCTAAAATCATTTATGCCGGATATCAGCCTGAGCACGGATATCATCGTTGGCTTCCCCGGAGAAACCGATGATGATTTCAGACAGACAATGGAGCTCATCGAAGAGGTTCAATACACCAATATCTTCTCCTTTCGCTATTCACCGCGGCCTTTGACCCGGGCAGCCAGATGGAAAGATGATGTGCCGCCCAAAGTCAAAATCGAACGGTTGATCGAACTGCAAAAAAGGCAAAAAGAAATTCAATCAAAACTGAATAAAACAATGATTGGCCAGAAGCAGAAGATACTCGGGCTGGGGCCGAGTAAAAGAGGTAACCTCTATACCGGAAGAAATGAAGCCTATCAGGTGGTAAATTTTTCTGCCCGTTCGGAATTGAGACCAGGCTTCGTTGAGGTTAAGATTACTGGTGGAGGTGCCTATAGCCTGCTGGCTGAGGCTTCGGTCTGAACATTTTCTGTCAGTCAATTGCAACCAGAGCTCTTTTAAGATATAATTTTTCTCTGTTTTATTAATCCTGAGGATTAACTATCGAATGAAAGTCAACGTTTGGAATACTATCAACCAGCTCAGCAAAGAGCGTGGTGTTGAACCCCGGGTGATTATCAAAGCTATTGAAGAATCATTGCGGATTGCCGCCACCAGGTTTTTTAATCAGGGCGAAGATGTCCAGGTTGATTTCAAGCCAGAAAAAAGCGAATTGCGGGTTTATGCGGTGAAAAAGGTGGTACCCGAGGTAACTGATCCGGGCAGGGAAATTACCTTAGACGAAGCCCTGCTTCATAATCCCGAGGCCCGGCTGGAAGAAAACCTCGAAATTGAACTGCCGGCTGAAACTCTGGGAAGAATAGCTGCTCAGGCAGCCAAGCAGGCCATTTTCCAGAAAGTCCGGGATGCCGAGCTGGAGAAAATCTATGAAGAATTTGCTCCCAGGGTTGGCGACATAGTAACCGGTGTGGCCCGCCGTTCGGAAGACGGGGGCACCATGGTTGAAATCAGCCGGACAGAAGGTTTTCTCCCTGATAAAGACAAGTTGCCCCGTGATGAATTCCGCCCCGGTGATCTGGTCAAAGCTCTAATTAATCAGGTCCAAAAAAATTCCCGGGGACCACAGATTTTTTTGAGCCGGACTACACCCCGTTTCCTCTCCCGGCTCCTTGAGCTCGAAATTCCAGAGGTTGCCGCCGGGACGATTAAGATTAAGGACATCGCCAGGCAACCTGGTGAAAGAGCTAAAGTGGCTGTTGACAGTGATGACCGGGATATTGATCCGGTTGGCGCCTGTATCGGAGTCAAAGGCCATAGAATACTTTCCATCCTGAAAGAACTCGAAGGTGAAAAGATTGATATTATTGAGTGGTCTTCTGATCCAGTCACCTATGCCAAGGCAGCTTTAAGCCCGGCCAAAATTAACCGCGTGGTCATAACTAACAAGGAAGCCAAGGAAATGGAAGCCAGGGTTGGCCAGGAACAATTCTCCCTGGCTATTGGCAAAAAAGGCCTGAATGTCAGGCTGGCCAGTAAGCTGGTCGGCTGGAAAATTTCTATTAAGCAAGAATAAACTGGGCAGAGAAGATGGATAAAGCTAAAAATAAACCAACAACCAAAACTGCATCCGCCACCAAAAAGAAGGCGGCCAGAGGAGAGACGTCAACCGCTCCCCGGCCCAAGGTTCAAATCCAGGAAGGCTCAACAATCAAGGATGTAGCTGGCCGCTTTAAAATCAAGCCCAAAGACCTGGTAGATCACCTCCTGGCCCGCAGCTATGACGTTTCTGCCTCTGATCTGGTGGATGAGGGGCTTCTTCGGACCATCTCAGACATAATTAAAGTTGACCTGGAAATGGTCTCGCTCGAAGAGGATATCCGTAAGTTAGCCTATCAGTTAGAAGACAGCCTCGTTCCCAGGCCGCCAGTGGTCACCATCATGGGACACGTTGACCATGGCAAGACAACTTTGCTCGACGCCATCCGGTCATCACATTTGACCGAGAAGGAAACCGGAGGCATAACCCAGCATATCGGCGCCTACCGGGCCAAATATAAGAACCGTTATATAACCTTTATTGATACCCCCGGTCATGAAGCTTTCACCCAGCTAAGGGCCCGCGGTGCTCAAGTGACTGATATCGTTATTCTAGTCGTGGCTGCCGATGACGGAATCATGCCCCAGACCAAAGAAGCCATCAGTCACGCCCAGGCAGCCAGGGTGCCCATAATTGTTGCCATTAATAAAATTGATAAGCCAGAGGCCAATCCAGAAAGGGTCAAGCAGCAGCTGGCTAAAGAAGGACTGATCGTCGAAGAATGGGGCGGGAAAACGATCAGTGTTGAAATTTCAGCCAAAGATAAGAAGAATATTGATGAACTGTTAGAAATGATCTTACTCCTGGGTGACATCCTCGAATTAAAGTCGAACCCTTATGTCCCGTCTCAGGGTGTTATTCTGGAATCGAGGCTGGATGCTCAGAAAGGGCCAGTGGCCACAGTTATCATTCAGCTCGGCACGCTGACTGCTGGCCAGGCTTTTATTTGCGGTCAGACCTACGGCAAAGCCAGGGCCCTGTTCGATGAATTTGGCCACCCGGTGAAAGAGGCCGGTCCTTCCGTCCCGGTTGAAGTTCTTGGCTTCAATGATGTCCCCCCGGCCGGAACTTTTTTCCAGGTAGTTCCGGGAGGTGATATTGCCCGGCGTATTTCTGAATTTAGAATTGCCAGGGCCAAAAAGGAGACTCCAGAAAAGCCGGTACCGCTGACTCTGGAAGATTTATTTAAGAAAATCGAAAAAGGACAGACCAAAGAGCTGACCATTATTGTTAAAGCTGATGTTAACGGCTCAGTTGAGGTGTTGAAAGATCTTCTGCCGACGCTCAGTACTGATCAAGTGAAGATCAATGTGCTGCAGGCTTCTACCGGCAATGTCACTGAAGCCGATGTCATTTTAGCCTCAGCTACCGGTGCTATTATTATAGGCTACAATGTGAAGGTCCCGGCCAAGATTCAGGATATAGCTAAAAATGAGAAAGTTGAAATCAGGCTGTATAAGATTATTTATCAACTGACAGATGATCTTAAGAAAGCGGTGGCTGGAATGCTCGAACCGGTCATTAAGGAAACTTACCTCGGCCGGGCAGTGGTTAAAAAGATATTTAATATTACCAAGGTTGGCACGGTCCTGGGCTGTCAGGTCATTGACGGGAAGATAGTCAGGAACGCTGAGGCTAAAGTCATCAGGGACAGCCAGCTGGTCTATCAGACCAGAGTCTCTTCCCTGAAACATCTCAAGGAAAATGTTAACGAAGTCAAGAAAGACGCCGAGTGCGGTCTCGGACTGGAGAAATCCCAGGATATACAACCAGGCGATATAATTGAGGTCTTTGTCTGGGAAAAGGTTAGGCCAGCCTGAATTAGAGCCAGATGATTATTGGGGTCTTAACTCTGGATTTTTTTCTGGCTTATTCTCACTCCTTAAAGGAAAAAAGACGGTTTATTAATAGCTTCATTGGCCGGATTCAACACCGGTTTAATGTCTCGGTCTCAGAAGTTGATTTTCAGGACAGCTGGCAGCGGGCCAGAATTGCGGTAGCTCTGGTTAACAGTGAAGGCTCAATGGTCAGGCAGGTGATGGACAAAATCCTGGCTGAAGCTAATGATTATCCGGAGGCAGTTCTCTCCGGTCATAAACTTGATTTATATTAAAAGACAAATCAAATGAGAAAAGAAGCTTCTTACCGCCCCAAAAGAGTCAGCCACCTGGTCAGGCAGGAAATCAGTCAGTATCTGATCAATGAGCTGCCTGAATTGACCGGTTTTTTAACTGTTACCGGGGTAGAAATGCCAGCCGACTTAAGAACGGCCAAAATCTCAGTTTCTGTCCTGGAAAAAGACAAACGGCAGCTGGTTATGATGAAGCTGGAAAAGGCAACTCCCCATTTTCGCCGGCTTCTTGCCACCAGATTGAATTTAAGATATAATCCCGAGCTAATTTTTATTCTTGATACCTCAGCTGATCAGGAAGAAAAAATTGATCACTTGCTTGAATTAGTTAAGAAAAATGAGCCAGTCAATAAAAGCTGACATTGCCAGGAAGATTATTAATTCCAACGAGATCGCTATCACCATCCATCTGAGACCAGACGGTGATGCCATTTATACCAGCCTGGCTCTGGCCGCCATGCTTGATCTGCTGGGTAAAAAAGTTCAGACAGTCAGCCATGATCCGCTGCCGTTCCCTTTTTATGAATTTTCTGAAAGCCGTCGGCTCAAAATTGGGCAAATTGAGCCGGAAGGACTTGATCTGGTTATTTTGCTCGAGTGCGCCGATGTGGCCAGATCCGGTCAAACTAAGATCGGACAGTTGCCGAAAATAAATATAGACCATCATTATTCGAACTCCCCTTTTGGTGATTTGAATTGGATTGATCCCCAGGCCTCAGCCGTAGGTGAAATGGTCTATGGGCTGGTTGAGCCCCTGGGAATAAAAATCACGCCAGAGATAGCTACTTATCTTTATTCGGCAATATTTTCTGATACCGGCTCATTCCAATTTTCCAATACTTCCAGTCAAACACTCGATGTTGGCCATCAGCTGGTTGAAGCTGGGGCCAATCCGAATGCTGTCGCTGAAAAATTGCTCAATAATAATTCACCCTCAAAAATCAGGCTTCTCGGCCGGATCCTGTCCACTTTACAGCTGAACAAGGCAGGTAATATTGCTATTATTACCATGCTGGTCAGGGACAGAGAGGAGTTTGGCTTCAAAGAAATAGACATTGAGGATGCAACTACGCTGGCCAGATCAATAAAAGGGGTGGAAATGGTCATTTTCTTTAAAGAAATTTCACCTGGCGAGTTCCGGGTCAGCCTGCGTTCAAAAGGTCAGGCCAATTCCGCCCGGGTGGCTGAGAAATTTGGCGGCGGCGGCCATGTTAATGCTGCCGGGTTTACGGCCTATGGTCAGCTGGAAGAACTTTATAGCCGGATTCCAGCCGAGATAGAAAACCTGCTGAAAAGCCAGCCCAGGCTATAATTCTGATGGACGGTTTGATCATCGTTGATAAGCCAGCTGGCTGGACTTCCCATGACGTTGTTCTCAAGCTGAGAAAGCTCCTTGGAGAAAAAAGAATCGGCCATGCTGGCACGCTTGATCCCTTAGCCACTGGTGTTCTGATTATCACTGTCGGTCAGGCTACCAGGCTCTTCCCTTTTCTGTCCCGGGCTGACAAGACTTATACTGGCCAGATTACCTTAGGTCAGGCTACTGACACTTATGATTCCTTAGGAAACCCGGTCGGAGAGAAATGTCAGTGGTATCCAGACCTCAGACTGGTCGAGCCAGTGGTTGAATCTTTGACGGGAGAAATTGAGCAGCTTCCCCCTCCCTTTTCAGCTAAAAAAATAAATGGGCAGCGCGCTTTTGAACTGGCCAGAAAAGGGCTGACACCTGAGTTAAAACCGGTAAAAATTGATATTCACCGTTTTCTCATCCTGAATTATCATCCGCCAGAAATAAGTTTTCAAATCGAGTGTTCATCGGGGACCTATATCAGGAGTATCGCCCACGAACTTGGCCAGAAACTCGGTTGCGGTGCTCATCTTTCCGGGCTGAGACGCATCGTAGCCGGAGCTTATTCAGAAGATGAGGCCTTCGATCTGGAGCAAATAGAAGAGCTCCAAAGGGCAAAATTATCTTCCCGGTTCCTTATTCCCCTTGATTATGTTCTCTCCGGGCAGCCAGCTGTCTGGGTTGACCCGGCCGGCCGGGCTGATTTCGAGCACGGGCAGAACCTGAGGCTTGAGCACCTGACCCGAATAGACCTGCACCAGAAAAGCCAGCTGGTACCTGTCATTTACCGGGTTCTGGCTGATGATAACCGGCTTCTTGGCCTGGCCCGCTTTAATCCACAAGAAAAAATACTCCAGCCAGAAGTGGTATTCCAGCGCCAGGGACAGCTTCCCAAACCCCTCTGACCGGTCAATATTTTTATGTCCGGCTGAAAAATCTTTACACCTCACCTTGAATTTTGCCACTATCTATTGTATTTTAAATGAAGAATGAGGCTAAATAAGAACCAAATAGAACATTTATCATTTACAATCTTAAGAACTTTGATTAAAGAAGGCAAAATCCTGGTTGAGGACCGCAGCCGGGTGCTGCAAGAGATAGTTAACCTGATTTCAGAGGAATTTCTTAAAGAAGACAAGCTTGACCAGGAAGTCAGAGAAATCTTAAACAAGCATATAGATGAAATCCGCAAAGGCAATATCGAGTACCAGACGATGTTCAAAATGATTAAGACCAAATTAGCCAAAGAAAGGAATATTGTCATCTGATGAGCCGCCTATCGAGGGAAAAGATTCATCATCTGTCAAAATTAATAGTCAATTCCCTCTATAAAAATGATCTGGTCGAATTTCTGGATGAGCCAAATGAAATCCGCCTGACCATAGTCAAAGCCATTGATGATGAGATGAAACTCTATGACCTGCTTGACCGGAAAGCCAGAGAAAAGATTACCTCGCAAAAAAAGCATATAGAAGAAGGCTCACAGGAGTGGGAAATCCTGTATCGCAAGTATTACAACGAAGAACTGGCTAAACTTACCAAGCTCGCCGAATAATTAACATGTTCCCGGGCCTGACCTGAGCCTATCCGCTGAGGATCAAGTCAGTTTAGACTCTCTGCTGAAAGGCCTCAGCCCTGACAAGCCATCAGCTAAGCTTCATGGGCTTCAGGTTTCTCCGGCCAGGTCCCTTGACACTCTCGCCGTTACGCTTTACTTAACTGGCTCGCCTGGCCAGCTTTTAGCCCCGTTAGAATTTCAATCATCTCCTTGAAGATCAGTCAGGACAAATATCTGACCTGCCTATCCTGACTGCCCCCATCTCCGAACCTATGAAGCCAGTTGCAGGCCGCTTCCATTCAACCTGAATGAGACGACAAAACACCTAACTGATATTTGATTACAAGGTAAAAAAAAAGGGGCGGAAAACCCGCCCCTTTTCAGCTGAAAATCAAGAACTAATTAGAAGTTATACCTGAAACCAATACCCATTTTGTGGCTGTCAAAAGTGCGTCCAATTGGAGCTCTGAATTCAAAGAAAATCTGGCCATTTTTCAGATAGTTATCAAAAACCGTCAAGCCGATCTGCCCAACCGCATCAACTCCGGTCTTCCGAATGTCTTTTTCTTTAGTGGTAAAACCGGGGCCGACTCCGATATAAGCTTTACCCATGTGCAGGTTAGCCAGAAGTTCAGCCATGATAATGGTTTTCCAGGGGGAGCCTTTTAGAGGCACTCCTACACCAGCCGTGAAGGTCAGGCTGACTTTATCGGGATTAAGCCAGGTAAACAAACCAGGCTTGAGATAGAGATAAGTCTGGTAGGCAGAGCCATGAGCCAGCATTGGTCCAAATTCAATAGAACCAAAAAGTTTCTTTCTGGTCACGGTAAAGCTCTTGCTAGAATCACTGGTCTGAGCGGAAACAGCACCATCATTATCATAAGCAGTTGTAGCCACCGTAAAAGTGCCTTCCTGATAAAGGGTCTTTTCCCAGGTAAATGGTTTCTCAGTATCAACAAAAGAATCAACAACCTGGCCATTGGCATCTTTTAACTCAAAGGAAACTTTGGTCACTTCCCCATCTGGATCAGATGAGCCAGAGGCATCAAAAGCAACTGGCTTCCCGTAGTAATTCTTACAATCGGTGCAACCGGGAACAACACTGGCCACTGGCGGAAAGTTAATATAAACTTTGGCTTCACAAGGATTGGCCGAGGGCTTATCAGCCAGATTAATGGCTGTTCCTTTGAAAATATATTCGCCAGGCTTGTCCAGCTTGGTTTGCCATCTGGCCGATCCAGGAGTTAAATCTTTAGAAGCCACCTTGCTGCCCTGTTTATCAAATATTTCCACTTTAAGGCTTTTAGCATATTGACTACCGCTCATATCAACAGTGATAGGATCATTAATATTGGCTTTGGCCGGTGAAACTTTAAGACTGCAAATAGCCTCGGGAATTTCTTCGACCATGCCCACATAAGCTATATTTCCGCATGGCTTGGGAATCATAAAAGTATAGGTCTTATAACCGACTTTGACCTTAACGGTGAAGGTTTCAACCGGTTTCTTCCCGGCCCATTCCAGCGCCCCGGTTACTTTAACCTTTCCGTGTGATCTGAATAACATCCACTGAACCGTTTCACCTATATTCCAGGCCGTATCTTCGAACTGGGCGGTTTGGAGCTGATCAATAAATGGCTGGTAAACATCAGCCATACCTGCCTGCTCAAAGCCGGTCTTAATATCAGCTGAATAGCGGTCAACCAGCATCTTCATGACTTCGGGAGTAGGAATCTTGCCTCTTACCCGGGCAAAAGTGTATTGTCCCAGGGACGTTATCTTTTTTACTTCGGCCGAGGCCTGACCCACCAGAACTACAGCTAGTACTAAACAAATTAGAATCAGAATCTTTTTATTTTTCATTCATGCACCTCCTGTAAATTTTCTGACCCCTTAATTAAATAGGAAACTTGACCTGTTGTCAAGAAAATGAGGCAAGATTACCAGAATTTTATAATACCGCCAATTCAGCTTAAAAACCTGGCTGGACCGGTTACTCTGGTTAAACCTTTCTGGTTAAAAATCAAATCTGACTGTTTTTAAAAGTTATATCTTAGCCCGACGGCCATCTTGTGGCAATCCGAGAATGATCTGCCAATAGGAACACGGAATTCAAAATAGAGCTGCCACAGGCTGAAATAACTATTTGATAAAGTAACGCCCAGCTGGCCCAATCCATCAACTCCAGTTTTACGGTCAGACCTTTCTTTGGTCATAAAGCCTGCCCCCAGACCTAAGAAAGCTTTTCCGAAGTGGATATTGCCCAAGAGGTTGGTCGTTATAGCAGCTTTCCAGGGAGCACCTTTAAGGGGAACGGCCGCACCGCTGGTAAAAGTCAGACTGGTCTTATCAGGCCTCAGCCAGATAAACATTCCGGTCCGGACAAAGGCGAAACCCGTATAGGAACCGTGAGCCAGTAAAGGCCCGGCTTCAGCCGCTACGAACAGGGTCTTCCTGGTGACTTTGATTGTCTTTCTCGACTCCGAAGTGGAAACTGATGAGGCCCCATCATTGTCATGAGCAGTAACAGAAACAGTATAATCGCCTGGCTTATAAAGAGTCTTCTCCCAGATATAAGGCTTTTGAGTAACTGCCGAGGAATCTACAACCTGTCCATTGCTGTCGGTAAGTTCAAAGACAACTCTGGTTACCTCTCCATCCTGATCGGTTGAGCCCGAGGCATCGAAAGTCAAGGGACGTCCGACATATTCGCGGCAATTCAAGCAATTAGGCACAACCTGAGCAACTGGAGGGAAATTAATGTAGACGCCGCTCTCGCACTTATTAGCCGAAGGCTTATCTTCCAGGTTAATGGCTGTTCCCCTGAAAACATACTGTCCGGGCTTATCAAGCTTGGTCTGCCATCGGGCTGCTTCCGGCGTCAAATCTTTGCTCAAGACTTTATTTCCCTGTTTATCAATAATTTCAACTTTAAGGCTTTTCGCATATTGGCTGCCGCTCATATCAACTGTAATTGGATCGTTAATATTGGCTTTGGCCGGAGTTACTTTAAGACTGCAGACTGCCTCAGGGATTTCTTCTATTTCATCGCGCAGGGCAATATTCCCGCAAGGCTTGGGGATAATAAAGGTATAGGTCTTAAATCCTTTTTTGACTTTGACTGCAAAGACCTCAAGTGGTTTTTTGCCGGCCCATTCCAGCGGGCCGGTTACCTTGATTTTTCCCTGCGAGCGGAAGAGCATCCATTTTACAGTTTCCCCGATATTCCAGGTCGTATCTTCAAACTGAGCACTCTTTAACTGGTCAATAAAGGCCAGATAGATGTCGCCATAGCCAGCCTGGTCAAAGCCATATTTGATATCACCGGCATAGCGGTCGGCCAGCATTTTCATGACCTCTGGAGTCGGGATGCTTCCTTTGATGCGAACAAAAGTATAGCTTCCCATACTCTTAATTTTCTTGACCTCAGCCGTGGCTCCCACAACCAGGAAAAGAATAAGGCAGAACGCAACCAGCAATTTTGATCTCTTGCCAGACATCTCAAACCTCCATAAGATATTGATTAATCAATCAATAAACCAAATAGTTCTGATTGTCAATAGAAAATTTCTTTCAGGCTAGCTGATGACAAAAGCAAATATCTTCATTTTTTCTTGGCGATTTGTTAAAATAAATTTTAAACGTCACTGGTTAGGTTGACCAGGTATCAATCTGCTTAAGGTAAGGTCGTTCAGTTTAAGATTTAACTGGTTAGAAAAGTTGGCAGTAAGATTTTGGAAGGAGATGAAAAGTGAACATTGTTCGGGAAGAAATTGAACTCCAGGTCACGACACCAAATGAACCCGGAATTTTCGGACGGGTGCTGGGAACCTTAGCTAATGCCGGCATTAATTTGCGGGCCTATTGCGTTCTGTCAGAAAAACATCAAGAAAAGGGTCAATTTAATCTGGTCACCTCAGATTATAAAAAAGCTGAGTCGGCTCTGCGTTCACTTGGCTTTAAGATAAAAACTGCCAGGGTTATCACCGTCGAAGTTGACGACCGGATTGGCGTCGGAGCAGAAATAGGCGCGCTGCTGGCCAGTGCCATTATTGATATCCGATATTCTTATGGATCATCAGCCGGGGCTGGCCGGACTTTACTGGTCTTTAAAACCAGTAATAACAGTAGGGCTTTAAAGACACTGCAATAGACTGGCCAGAGTTATTTTAGAAAACAATGGCCCCAGTGATTTTTCTTTATAAAGGCCTGAGATTCGGGGCGAGTTAAAAATTTTTGTCAATTCAGGCCAAAAGCCATTTGACAAAGCTAAGTTTTTTCAATAAAATCTCAATCTAAGATATTTAAGGAGGAGAGTATGGCGAAAGCTGAACCCAATGTCGTCCCCCTGTGTGACGTCTTACTCGTTCTGTTAATTATCTTTATGGTCATAACCCCAATGGTTCAACTCGGAATTGATGTAAAGTTGCCGGAAGTCCAGACTTCTGATTCTAAAACTGGTCAGGATCCCAATGTCATTGTTTTGACTGTCAAGAAAAACGATCAGGTAGAACTTCAGAGAAATCCGCTGGAATTAAGGTTGTTGCTGGAAGAGTTACGCCGTCAATATGCTGCCCGTCAGGATAAGACCATTTTCATCAGAGCTGATGCTAAGGTTCCTTTTAGCAAAGTGATGGAAGTCATGGATATCTGCAAAGGCGCTGGAGTTGAGACTCTGGCCATCATCCCTGAACTCTTTGAAGAGTAAGATTTTATAAACATATCAAGTCCCGTTAGGTTTTAGCTTGATAAGATGAGGGACCCGAGAGGGTCCCTTTTTTTATATCCTTAAAATTGAAAATCGATAATCATTTAGCCTGGCTTAAATAAAGGCCGGATATCCAGCCAGATAGAAGGTAAAAGACGCACATCGCGGGCGGGTGGAAAAATGATTTTCTGGAGACCGATTAGAGGTAGCAGCTTTGAGCTGTTCCAGTCTTATTTCTGAATTATCGGCCCGATAACTTCCCGCGAAATGACTAACCTCTGGATTTCATTCGTTCCTTCATAAATTTGAAGCAACTTGGCATCTCTGACCAGCTTTTCAATGGGATAGTCTTTCATGTAGCCATAACCACCAAAAATCTGCAGGGCTTCAAGCGAGACTTTCATGGCCAGGTCCGAGCCAAAACATTTGGCCATAGCCGAATTCAGACCACATGGCAGGCCCTGGTCGACCAGCCAGGCAGCTTTCCAGACCAGCAACCTGGCTGCTTCCAGCTCGGTTGCCATTTGAGCAATCTTAAAGGCTGTAGCCTCGAAAGTGGCTATTGGCTGGCCAAATTGAATCCTGGTCTTAGAATATTCGACGGCAGACTCCAGAGCCGCTCTGGCCAGCCCGACTCCGGCCGCCCCGACAGCCGCCCTTGTCCGGTCGAAAGTTCTCATGGCGATCAGAAATCCCTGGCCGACCTTGCCCAGAATATTTTCAGCCGGAACCCGGACATCTTCAAAAAATATCTCGGCCGTATTCGAAGCCCGTTGCCCCATTTTGTCTTCAATCTTGCCAATAGTAATACCCGGAGTCTCCTTAGGAATGATAAAGGCAGTCAGCCCTCTCGGCCCCTTCTGGGGCGCAGCATTGGCAAAAACCACATATAAGCTGGCCACCCCACCATTGGTGATGAAACATTTAGAACCATTGATGAGGTAATCAGAGCCGTCTTTACGGGCCAGAGTCTTAATAGCGGAAGTATCGGAGCCAGCTTCCCTTTCCGTCAGGCAATAAGAGGCAAAACCCATTTTTTGGGTAAAAGGAGTCAAAAATTTCTTTTTCTGTTCTTCCTGGCCGTAGAGAATAATCGGAGTGAAAGCCAGAGAATTGGCCATCATGGTGGTATACATCCCTGGACACCCCCAGGCCAGTTCTTCTGAAATGATGGCCATCTCGAGATCTGATAAACCACCGCCGCCATATTCTATGGGGACATTACAGGTTAAAAATCCTGCTTCGAAAGCTTTTTGCATCACATCTTCAGGAAATTTTTCCTCGCGGTCATAATAAGCAGACTTGGGCCTCATTTCCTTTTCAGCAAAGGAATGGGCCATCTCCTGAAGGGCTTTTTGTTCCTCGGTTAATTCGAAAGAAATCACCTTGCACCTCTCTATAAAAAATCTTCTTAATCCTTCCTGGCAATAAGGTTTTCTTATAGTTAAATAATGACTTTTTGTCAACCATGACGGCCTGTCCGGCTATGAGCATACGGGTCAGACTAAGCCCGGGGCAGCTCCTCCCGCCTGAAAAATAAAGCAGCTTAACCTGCTGCCCCCGCCCAAAGATCAAAGCCAGGTTTCAATTTTAATACAACCAGGAAGGCTTCCTGGATTGAAAAAGCAGCTGGCTTGTTGTATAAAACTTTCTTGTCTTTTGATTGGAAAGGATAATTAGCATGAAAGTTTTTGAATCTCTGGGAGTGGCTAAAGCTGATATTCTGCTCCCGGTTGAAAACCTGGATTTAAAACGCTGGTCGGTCATTGCCTGCGATCAATTCACCTCAGAGCCTGAATACTGGGAAAGGGTGGCCGCCCTGGTTGGTTCTGCTCCTTCCACTTTTCATCTTATTTACCCGGAAGTTTATCTTAACGCTCCTGATAAAGAGGTCAGAATTAAGAAGATCAAAAGCCAGATGAGTGAGTATCTTTCGGCCGGGATTTTCAGGCAGGCAGAAGGGATCATTTATGTTGAGAGAGAAACAGCTCACGGCTGGAGGAAAGGCCTGCTCCTGGCCGTTGACCTGGAGAAATATGATTTTCGTCCTCAGGCTAAGAGCCTGATCCGGGCAACTGAGGGAACTATTCTGGAGAGAATTCCCCCCCGGGTACAAATCAGAGAAGGGGCAGAACTGGAGCTGCCTCATATCATGATGCTCATTGATGACCCGGAAAATGCAGTCCTGGGACCGGCCAGTCAGCATAAACAGAATTTTATGCCGCTATATGATTTTGAACTGATGTTTGGCTCCGGGCGGCTAAGAGGATATCTTATCAATCAGCCGAAAGTTGAGGAGGAAATCTTTGCCCGGCTGACTGAGCTGGCTGATCAAAAAAACTTCAGCCAGAGATATAAGGTTCCTTCTGAGACTCCCCTGCTTCTGTTCGCCGTTGGTGATGGCAACCATTCGCTGGCCACGGCTAAAACCATCTGGGAAAAGGCTAAAGCTGCCAGCCATAACCAGCAGGAATTAAATCATTCTCCTTTGCGTTATGCGCTGGTAGAAATAGTTAATCTTCACGATGAAGCCCTGGCCTTTGAACCCATTCACCGGATTCTATTTGAAATCAAGAATCCAGCCGGTCTGGAAGACGAACTTGAGTTATTTTTCCAGAGGCCGGTTGAAATCTCCACCGAGAAGTCTTATGAAGATCTGAAAAAAGCGATTAATGCCAGAAAAAAGAAAGAACAGCTGGCCGGAGTGGTCTTAAAGAATACCTTTAAACTGATCAGATTCTTAAAACCTTCTTCCAATTTGACCGTCGGCACTATCCAGCCTTTTCTGGACAAATTCATAGGAGACCAAAAAGCCCAAGGACTTGATTATGTCCATGGCGATGATTCTCTCTGGCAGCTGGTCAGGAGAAATGAGAATAACGCTGGTATCTATCTTCCAGCTCTGGAGAAAAATGAGCTTTTCCCAACAGTAATTCTTGATGGGGCCCTGCCCAGGAAAACTTTTTCCATGGGGGAAGCCTGGGAAAAGCGCTTTTATCTGGAGGGCAGGAAATTAACTAATCGCTGATCAGGCGGTTAAAAATCTCGCTCCGGCTAAATTCTTCAAATAGATCTTCCGGCCTGGTGGCCTCATCAACAGACAAATTCAAGACCGGAATTTCCTTCTCTCTCAAAAAGTCAATGAGAGGCTTCGTCCTCTCTTCATAGAGACGGTAGCGCTGACTGATGATAGCCGGAAGGTCATCTGACCGTCCCTGGCGCTCGCCATCAAGATTGGCCAGTATTCTTTTGATTGATATTTCTTCGGGACAATCAAGGTTAACAGCCAGAACAATCCTGGCCAGTCCTTTTAGCCAGGCCACTTGAGCCTGGTGGCGGGGCAAACCATTTAAAACCAGAATATCTTCTGCTGATGGCTTGTTTCTGTTCAGAAAATTTTTCAAGATCTTCCGGGCCAGCTCCCGGTCCTGCTCCTCAAAAAGAACAGCCTTCCCCACTGACTGCCGGATGCGGATTATCTCTGGCCGGCTGTAGGAAGTTTCAAGCTGGCGGTCCTTTTCACCGGGCATAACCTCTTTCTGCCTGTGGTTAAGGATGTCCCTTAATTCCTGACCAAAATCAAAAGACAGAAAATGGCCACCGCCTGTTGTCTGGCGGCTAAGATACTGGCTAAAAGGGCTTTTACCGGCTCCAGGCGGCCCGAGTAATAATAGGCTTTTAATTTCAGTCATATTTCCTGATCAAGGCAGAAATAATTTTAAGGCTCACTAAATTATTAGAGCCGTCAATAATTTGGTCTCAAAGAAAAACCTGCGCCCGACAGGGCTCGAACCTGCGGCCTTCTGATTCGTAGTCAGACGCTCTATCCAACTGAGCTACGGGCGCATGGAATTAACTTGAATAATATTAACTTAAGAGATCAATTTTTTCAACCAGGCGGGGCTGCCCTGAAATCAGACCTTAACTGATTTTAAGGACGGCCGCCCCATTGATCTGGCTGTGTTTGACCGCCGCCAGAGCTTCATTCGCCTTTTCTAAAGGAAAGATTTGAACTTCGGTTTTGACCGGAATCTCTCCGGCTATTTTCAAAAATTCCACTCCATCCTGGCGGGTGGCATTGGCTACACTTCTCAATGTCTTCTCATAATAAAGATGCTTTTCATAATCAAGTTCGGGTACCGGACTGAGGTAGATGCCGGCCAAAGCTACTGTCCCTCCTCTATCTACTACCTCTAATGCCCGGCGGGCTACCTGCCCGGCTGGCGCAAAGACAATGGCCGCCTGGAGTTTAACCGGTGGATCCTCTTCAGGCTGGCCTGCCCAGGCCGCCCCCAGCTTTAGAGCCTGTTCCCTGTGCTCTTTTTTCCTGGAAAAAACATAGACCCTGGCCCCCTGGCTGACCGCCACCTGAACAGTCACATGAGCTGAAGCTCCAAAGCCAAAAAGCCCCAGTTTCTCGCCCGGCAGCAGCCCGCTCAACCTCAAGGAGCGGTAGCCGATGATGCCAGCACAGAGCAGAGGAGCAGCTTGCTCGTCGGAAAAATTTTCTGGCAATTTATAAGCAAAAGATTCTGGCACAACTATCAGTTCAGCGTAACCGCCGTCAACATCATAACCTGTAAATTTAGCTTCCGGACATAGATTTTCCCTGTGACTTAAACAGAAACGGCAGTGACCGCAGCCGTGATAAAGCCAGGCACAGCCAGCTCTCTCTCCGGTTTTAAAGAGCGAAACCCTTTCCCCGGTCTTTTCTACCCGCCCAACGATTTGGTGGCCAGGAATTCTTGGCAGTTGCACTGCTGGCAGTTCTCCCTCAACTGTATGCAAATCAGTATGACAGACGCCGCAATATGATATCCGGATTAGAAGTTGATCTGGTCCTGGCTCAGGAGGCCTGACTTCCTTTAACTTCAGCGGGCTGTTCTCAACCCGGCCAAATTCACCGAGAACCATGGCTCTCATTGTCCGCTTTTCTCCCCTTCACCCTGACCACGGTCAGCTCCATTCAATTTTTTAGTCAACCGGTCGATTCTTTTTTCAAAATCTTTCTCAAAAGCAGGGTTAATCTCCCGGGATAAAGCCAGCCCGTCAAGAGCAAGTTTGAGAGCTGTTTCTGGCTGCCTGACTTGATGCTCATAATACATGGCCAGTTCCCGCCAGGCATCAAGATCATCACTGTTCTGACTCAGATCTTTCCATAGCTGAAGTGATTTCTCCCAGTCACCACATCTTTTAAAGTAGAGGGCTAAATTCTTCTTAACCTTGACCGATAATTCAACCGGTAGTTTCTGACTTAAAGCCTTTTCGTAAAGTTCAGCCGATTTCTTTTTTTCACCGGCTTTTTCCCAGATTTTCCCCAGGCCGAAAAGCTCCAGACTATCAATTTCCATTTCCTGATTCTCAAGGCTATGCCCGACGGCCAGCGCCCCGGCAACCACCACCCCGTAGAGGGACATAATATCTTCCTGATTATGATAGAGAATTGGTTCAACTAAAGAAAAATCGCCGGTCCTTAAATACTGGAAATACCGCCAGGGGATTTCCTCTGAGGGAATATCTTCTGCCCGGTCAGCCCCCAGGTGGGCCAGGGCCAGATGATAAAGCCGGCAGCTTTCATATTTATGCTTCCAGAGATATCTGGCCGAAAATAAAAAATCAAGATGGGGCAAAGCTGATAAAGGACATCTCAGCCGGTTGAGGGTAAATCGCGTTTCGAGCAAAGGCAGATCAAACCCTTTGCCGTTATAGGAAATAACCGAGGTGAATTTTTTGTCCTGAAGGAGGGCCGTTAATTCTTCCAGCATCTTAAATTCTGAAGCCAGATCATTTAAGAAAAACTGGACAATCTTGAACCCCTGCTGATCAAAAAAGCCCAGGCCAACGAGGAAAGGTATAGTGCCAGTTCCTCCAGCCAACCCGGTGGTTTCCAGATCAATAAAAATGGACCCGGCCAGTGAAAGAGTCTGGAAAGCTTCATCCCGGCTGAGAAGATAAAGCACCTGGCCCGGGATATTCAGGCCAAGAGAAATAGGAATCTGGCCATACCTTGAACTCAGATTGAAATTATTTTCCAGAACTAAATAGGGCTGACGGGCTGGGCTGGATGACGACCGGTTAATATCCTGGCCGGAGCCAGCCTTTTTTTCGGGCTCTTTTTTTCTGGAGAGAGCCAGAAGCTTTTCTAATTTCTGACGGGTGTTCAGCTCAGCCTCAGTCTCAATATTTTTCCACAGCTCTTTGACTTTATCCGGCTGGGCTGGCCTGGCGGTCTTTTTTCTTAACTGCTCCCTGAGTTCATTTCTGTCCATCTGGCTGTCCTTTTGGCTACAAGAAAATTCTAATTTTTTATTTTAATTTAAAAAGTTTTAACTGTCATTATTATATCACTTAAAAAACAAAATGAACTAATAACACCCCCCGGAGAAAGAACTTGAAATGGTCAGGCCTCTTCATATATTTAATAACTGTTATAATTTCAAAAGGACATAATCCATGACAGCTGAATATTTTCTGGCTTTTGACCTGGGAGCAGAAAGCGCCCGGGCGATGCTCGGTTCACTTGAAAATGGCCAAATCAGATTGACCGAGCTTCATCGTTTTCCTTCCCGGCTGATCCGCTGCCAGCATCACCTTCACTGGAATGTTTACTACCTATTTGAAGAAATAAGGCAAGTCCTGGAGAAAACTCGCCACCAGGGCTTGAGGCTCAGGAGTCTCGGTATAGACACCTGGGGGGTGGATTTCGGCCTGATTGACAGCAGTGGCCATCTTCTTGGCTTGCCATACTGTTACCGGGATAAAGCCTTCCCCGTAGCCGCCGGCCAGTACTTTAGGGAATTTCCAGCCGGAGAGCTCTATCAGTTAACCGGCATCCAATTTATGCCTTTTAACTCCATTTTTCAGCTTTATGCCCTGCAAAAGGAAAATTCTCACTGGCTGAAACAGGCGGAGAAGATGCTTTTTATGCCTGATCTTCTAAACTTCCTTTTAACCGGGGTAAAAGCCACCGACCTGACTATTGCTTCCACTTCCCAGCTGTTATCGCCTTTTAGCCAGCAGTGGCTCCCCGGACTGGTGGAAAGAATGGGAATCAATGCCCAGCTGCTGCCAGAAATAAACCTGCCAGGTAAAACTCTTGGCCGGCTTTCTCCCTGGCTGGTGGAAGACGGCCTGCCAGATGTTTCTGTAGTCGAGGTCGCCGGGCATGACACGGCTTCAGCCATTGCGGCTGTGCCAGCTGAAGGAGATGACTGGGCCTACATTAGCTCTGGTACCTGGTCACTGATCGGAGTGGAGCTCAGCCAGCCTCTCGTCAACGAGCGTTCCCTCCAGGCTAATTTCACCAATGAAAGCGGCCTGGGAAAGACTATTCGCTTTCTTAAAAATGTTACCGGCCTGTGGCTTCTCCAGCAATGCCGGAAAATCTGGTCCAGGCAGGGAGATTTAAGCTATGAACAGCTGACGGAACTGGCGGAAAAGGCCAGGCCTTTTGAGCTGTTTCTTGACCCTGATATTCCCCAATTTCTTAATCCCGAAAATATGGTAGAGGCTATAACCGGTTATGCCCGCCAGACCGGGCAGGCTGTTCCGGCCGAGCCTGGAGCTATGACCAGAGCTATTCTGGAAAGCCTGGCTCTAAAGTACCGGCTGGTGATTGACGAGCTTGAAGCTCTAACCGGCAGAAAGTTTAAGGTTATTCATATCATCGGCGGTGGTTCAAAAAACTCATTGTTGAATCAATTTACAGCTGAGGCCACTGGCCGTCCGGTCTTAGCCGGACCGGAAGAAGCTACTTCTGCCGGGAATGTGCTGATTCAGGCTATGGCGGCTGGCCAGCTGGAGGACCGCCAGACCTTGAGAAAAATAGTCAGGCAATCTTTTGAAATAAAAGAATACAGGCCGCATTCTCCCGAAAGATGGGATCAGGCCTTTTCTGAATATAAGTCCAGGCTGGCTGAAGCCAGAAATAACCTGGCAGTCTAACCGGAATTGTGAGTCGGCTGTTTTTGACTCCCTTGACAAAAACCAGCCAAAAATTATAAGAACTAATAGTCGGGAGGGTTGGCTATGGACCAGACTTCAATTGAAAGAAAATATAACGAAGCAAAAGACCAACTGGCTGAAATCGGAGTTGATACTGACCAGGCCCTTAAACAGCTGCAATCCTATAAACTGTCTATTCATTGCTGGCAGGGTGATGATGTCCGGGGCTTCGAGCAGTCCAGTTCGGAGCTTACCGGTTCAGGCCTGCAGGTTACAGGTAATTATCCCGGCCGGGCCAGAAATGTTCAGGAACTCCGGCAGGATCTGGAAGAAGCCTTAGCTTTAATTCCTGGTCAGCATCGGATTAATCTTCATTCGATATACGGAGAATTTAACGGCCGGGTCGAAAGGAATGAATATGAGCCAGTTCATTTTCGCGGTTGGTTAGAATGGGCTAAAGCCCATAATCTTGGACTTGATTTTAATGCCACCTGCTTTGCTCACCCCAAGGCAGCCGGAGGGCTGACTCTGAGCCACCCCAAAAAGGAAATCAGGAAATTCTGGACAAACCATGTCAAAGCTTGCCGCAAAATAGCTGCTTTTTTCGGCCGGGAGCTAAAATCTTACTCAATTCATAATCTGTGGATACCGGATGGCCTTAAGGACTGGCCGGCCAATCGCTGGTCTTATCGCCACTGGCTTTTTGAATCTCTCGAGGAAATATTTGAAACTGAATTCAGCCAGACTCAGCTTAAGGATTCACTGGAAAGCAAGCTGTTCGGCCTGGGAACGGAGGCTTACGTCGTCGGCTCTCACGAATTTTATTTAACTTATGCCCTCAAAAAGGGCAAGATAGTCTGCCTGGATCTGGGGCATTTCCATCCAACTGAATCAATAGCTGACAAAATTTCGGCCATTATGACCGGTGGCGGCGAAGTGCTTCTCCATTTCAGCCGGGGTCTGAGGTGGGACTCTGATCATGTTGTCCTGCTGAACGATGAGATAGAAACTCTATGCGAAGAGATTGTGGCTGTTCCTGATCAGGAAAAAATACATCTGGCTCTTGATTATTTCGATGCCTCCTTGAACCGGGTTGGAGCCTGGGTTCTGGGAGCCAGGGCAGTGGAGCGGGGGTTGCTCCGAGCTCTTCTCCTGCCCGGAAAACAGCTGGAAGAGGCTGAGCTTCAGGGCGATAATCTCAGCAAACTATACTGGCGCCAGTTTGTCCGGGATCTGCCTTTTGGTGCAGTCTGGGACTATTATTGCCTGACGATGGATACTCCTCTGGAAAGTCAATGGCTGAGCAAGATAAAAGAATATGAGAAAGCTGTCTTAAGCCGACGAGGTTAACGCCTGCCCGGTTGCTGAGGCTAATAGCCGCCCGCTCAGCAGCCTGACAAAAATGGTAATTGTGACCAAAGGCAAATTGAGTTTGACTGAACGTTCACTATTGGGCTAAACTAACCAGGCAAAGGCTAATGGCTATGTCGCCTGAAGACAGGACAACTGAGAATCTGGCTGAGGAAGAAAGGGCTGATCCTCAGGCGGTTCAGAGAGTTAAAGAGCTGGTTTTATCGCTGGCCAATACTATCTCGGCCCTCAAAATATTTCCACCCGAGCACACTTCAGCCATTCACTTCCGCCAGGATTTCATCTCCAAACTGAAAGCTTTCCTGACTGAATACCAGAGACTTGAACTGAGCATCGGTGAATTCGGCTTCTATTATCAGGACAAAACTGTCTATCAGGATGAGATTTCCAGCAAGAGCTTGCCCTTTTTTTTCTTTAAAGACGGCCTGCGCCTGCTGGCCTTTTATCAGGGAATGGACGATGAAGAAATAAATGATCTCCTGGAAATAATCCGCCTGGAATCAGCCAAACCAGCTGAAGAATCAGACGTAGTTAATGCTCTCTGGCTAAAGGATTTCCCCAATCTTCAATATTACGCCCCCGAAGAATTTATCGAAAACCGTATTCTGGAAGAAAGAACGGAGAGCCTGTCGAAACGGGGCTTGCAGATTATTCCTCAAGAGCTGGCCGGCAAGGTCGTAGATATTGAAGTCAACCGTCAGGAGCTTTTTTCTGGCCAGCTGGCCTTGAAGCCTGAAGAAAAACAGGCCGTTGACTCTTTCGTTGATAAGGAGCTACCAGAACTGCCAGAAAACTGGCAGCAGAATTTCACCTTCGAGGCTGAAGGCCAGGAAAGCGGTCAGCAGCAGAGGCCATCAATAAGTGAGGCAGGTCAGCCGCTGGAGAAACAGACAACCTTCCTAAAATTGACCGAAGAAGATGTCAACGAACTTAACCGCTTACTGGAAAGAAATAGAAAACTGTTGCCTGAGGAAGAATTCATCAATTTGATGATGGAAATTATGGCTCAGGAAGAGAATGAGGGGCAGTTTGTCGCCAACCTTAATATTCTTCAGGATTTTTATCTTGAAAATATAAAAAATGGACATTTTAATATTCCGATTATCTTAAATAAAAAGATACGGGAACTCAAGACGTTGCTGGCTTCCAGCCAGCCTGCCCGGGCAGCTAAGCTGGATGATTTTTTGACCAGGACCTCAGACTCAAAGCTTTTTGATGAAATCAGGAAACTTGTCGACAGTAAAGTTGAGCTGAATTATGAGGCCATGTTTGATTACTTGAACCAGTTTGACCTGACAGCTATTCCCTTCATGGCCGAGATGTATGAAAAACTGGACAAGCAGGCTTTCCGCCAGCTCGTTCAGAATTTTTTCCGCGAAAAAATAGCTGTCGAACCTGGAATTATCACCTCTCAACTAGATGAACAAAAACCCCGGTTAACCGAAGCCCTGATTGAAATAATGCAGCAGCAACCGGCCCATAAAATTATCTCTTTTTTTGCCGCTTTTTTGACCATGAGCAGTAAAGACTTAAAATTAAAGGCTATAGAGGCCCTGGCTTCCTTTAATGATGAGCTGGCTAATAAATTACTAATGGCCTTGATGAATGATAAAGATAAGGAAGTCAGGCTAAAAGCCACCACCAGCCTGAAATTTCTTGGAGATACGTCCCGCCTGGGTCAGCTGATGACTGAAATTTCGACAGCCAGATTCAAAGCCAGGAGTTTTGAAGAAAAAAAAGCCCTGTTTGAATTCCTCGGCCGGACTAAAAGCCGGGAAGCTTTTAATTTCCTTAAAAAAATCTTTTTAAAAAAATCCTGGTTGCCCGGGACAACTGAATTGAGGCTCTGTGCTGTGGCCGGCCTGGAAAAGATGGGTTCGAAGGAAGCTCTGGCCCTTTTAAGACGTGGAGAACATTTTTTTAACCGTCAGGTGCGGGAAGCCTCGGCTGAAGCTTTGGTCCGGCTGACTTTAAAGAAGTCTTGAGGAAAAAATGACCGAAGAAGCGAAAACTCAGGCAGCAGGGCAGGAATCAGGCCCGTCAGTTCAAAAAATTGCTATTAATTTTCTCATCAGATTTTATATTGTCTTCAAGGTGCTCAAACTTTATGCCGAAAATAACCAGCTGATCGAAGAGCAGACCAGGTTGCTGATGGAAGAATTAAACAGGCTAAAAGCGGCTGAGCCTGAAATCAAGTTTAAAATCAAGCAGGAATCAATTTTCTTTAACCAGCAGCGGCTTAAATTTTCACTGGCCAATTATCATATTTTTAAATCCCTGCTGGAAGAGTTCAGACGGCGCGAAATAGGCCAGCTTGACCTCTCAGCGGACATCAGTCGCCAGGAATTAATTAAAGCCCTGTCCATTTTCTGCCAGAAAAGAACAGGGCCTGAGCCTTTTGAAGCTATTCAGGCCGAGCTGGCCGGGCAACAAATCAGCAGCCTCAGCCTGGAAAAAATGCAGGCTTCTGAACACCTGCTCAGCCCGGAAAAAAGTTCAGCTCGTCTCTATTTTCTGAGTATTCTCCATTTACGTGAAATCTCGGACCGGGAAAAAGAGAATCAAAAAATCAAACTCAATACTACCCGGCGCTTGATCCAGTCTATCTTTAATCACTTAGTGGACAACGAGTCTTTTCTGCTGGGCCTGACCAACATCAAAAATCATGACGAATATACTCTCAATCACTCGGTCAATGTCAGTTTGCTGGCCATCGCTCTGGGCAAAAGACTGGGGCTCAGCCGGGCGGAACTGGTCGATCTCGGCTTATCAGCCTTTTTCCATGATTTGGGAAAAATTGAGACACCACTGGAAATCTTAAATAAGCCGGGGCAGTTAACTGAGGAAGAAAGAAAAATAATGGAGCTTCACCCCTCTCAGGGGGCAGAAAAACTGGTTCAGCTTAAAGAATTCAGACGCCTGCCGATCTCAGCCATCCATGTGGCCATGGAGCACCACATCAAGGAAGACCTCAGCGGTTATCCTCACTTTAAAATAAAACAGGATATAAATCTCTATAGCCGGATCGTCAAAGTCTGCGATTTCTTTGATGCGATCACCACTAAAAGAGTTTACCGTAAAAAGGTTTTTACCCGGGCCGAAGCTCTAAGCTTGATGCTCGACCAGATCGGAGCCGAATTCAATCCGATTATTCTCAAGGCTTTTGTTCAAATGATGGGAGTTTTCCCTATTGGCTCGGTTGTCCTGCTCAATACGGGGGAAGTCGGACTGGTCACCGGTGTTAATCAGGAAATGAAATTTTTAATGAGGCCCAAGGTCAAGCTCATTGCCGACGCCGAAGGTAATAAAATTGATGGGGAGATAGTTGATTTAACTGAAGTAGATATGGCCAGCCAAAAATACAAAAGAACAATTGTTAAAGAGATCAATCCGGATGAATATGGCCTGAAGGTAGCAGATTACTTTCTGGCCCAGGCTGAAGCCTGAAATTTGTGAACAGCTGGAGTCAAGAATGAGTCTCAAGCCTCCTTTTAACCTGAAAGTGGAATATTTGACTGAGCTACCCATTGTTGACCATCCCCGGCCAAGATTTTTCTGGAATGTCACCGGCAGCTTTAGAGGAGACTCCCCCACTGCTTATCAGATTATACTTTCCTCCGAGTCTGAACTCTGCCAGCGTGAAATTGGTGACCGGTGGGATAGCGGGCGGGTTAAAACCAGTTCGACCAGTCATATCCCCTATGAGGGGGAAGAGCTTCTGAGCTGCCAGCAGTATTACTGGCGCGTCCGCTGGTGGAACTCAGCTGGAGAAGCCAGCCCTTACAGTGAAGTTGCTTCATTAGCCACCGGCTTTATGGGCAGCACTAAATTTAAAGCTAATTGGATTACCCAGCCCGAGCCCGAGTGTTTTACCGGACCAAAGACAGTTTTACTTGGCCAGGAAGAACCGCCTGATCTTCAATCCAAGGCTATCTATCTGCGAAAGGAATTTTCGAGCCCGGGGCCAGTCAGCCGGGCAACAGTTTATATTTGCGGCCTTGGCTATTATGAGCTTTATATTAACGGTCAAAGAGTCGGCGACCGGGTGCTTGATCCAGCCTGGTCAGATTACCGCCAGATCGCTTATTATTCTATCTATGAAGTTACCCATTTAATCCAGAGCCAGAATGCCATCGGAGTCATTCTGGGTAATGGCCGGCATATCAAAAAATATGGCTATGATTTCCCAAAATTGATTCTTAAAATGGAAATTTATTATGCTGGCGGCGGGTATGATCTTATCACCAGCGATAATAGCTGGAAAGCTTCGGCCGGACCTCTTCAGGAAAACGGACTTTATTTTGGTGAAAATTATGACCACCGGCTTGAGCAGCCAGGCTGGAATCTGGCCGGGTTTGAAGATGACCGCTGGCCAAAGGTAGAGATGGTGAAGGGGCCGCCGCTTATTGCCCAGGATCTGCCTCCGGTAAAAATAATCGAGATGCTGAAACCCCGGGAAATTTCATCACCCGGGCCAGATGTTTACATTTTCGATTTTGGCCAGAATATTTCAGGCTGGGTTAGATTAAAAGTCAGCGGCCTGGCTGGGACAGAAATTAAGCTCAGGTTTGCTGAGATTCTCCAGCCTGATGGCAATTTAAATCCAAGGACCAATGATCAGGCCCGGGCCACAGATGTTTTTATTCTGAACGGCGAGGGACAAGAGCAGTACGAGCCAAGATTTACCTATCATGGCTTCAGGTACGTGGAGCTGACCGGCTTTCCTGGCCAGCCAGCTGAGGATACACTCGAGGCCAGGTTCGTCCATTCGGCCGTTGACCGTGCCGGTTTCTTTGAGTCTTCTCATCCCCTGATTAACCAGATCCACCAGTTGGTGGTCAACTGTCAGCGGGCTAATCTGATGAGTATCCCCACCGATTGTCCCCAGCGCGATGAACGTCATGGCTGGCTGGCCGATGCCGCTATGACCATGGAAGAAGCCTGTTTTAATTTTGATCTGGCTGCTTTTTACCAGCATTTCCTGCATCTCATCCGGCTGGCCCAGAAGGCAGACGGCAGCTTGCCTGATTTTGTGCCTCCTTATAACCCCTCAGTCTATCCGGCTGATCCAGCCTGGGGTTCGGCTTATATCAGCCTTTGCTGGCAGGTTTATATGTTTTATGGCGACCGCGAAATCCTTAAAAAACATTATCAGAATCTTAAAAACTATATTGAATTCCTCCGCTCCAAAGCAGTCGGCCAGCTGCTCTCCCCTCTGGGAAAATATGGTGATTGGTGCCAGCCCGGCAGCCTGGTGGCCAAAAAAACTCCGCTCGATCTCGTTTCCACCTGGTTTTATTATCATGACGTCCTGATTTTCTCTGAAATCTGTTCACTGCTTGGACGTCAGGCTGAAGCCCGTGAATATAAAGAATTAACCGCCCAGATCAAAGCTGCTTTCAACCGGACTTTTCTGCAAAAGGGCCAGTATAAAGCTATCAGACAGGGACCGGTTGACCGCCTGCCCGATCAGACGGCCAATGCCTTGCCCCTGTACCTGGACCTGGTTCCAGAAGAAGACCGGGAGGAAGTTCTCAATAATCTGATCACTTCAATTGTCACCCATCATGATTACCACCTTGATACCGGCCTCATTGGCACCCGTTTTTTGCTGGATGTCCTGAGCAAATCCGGCCGTCAGGATATCGCCCTGAAAATAATTCTTCAGGACACCTACCCTGGCTGGGGCTATATGATCAGGGAAGGAGCCACCAGCCTGTGGGAAAGATGGGAAAAGCTGACCGGCCCAGGGATGAATTCTCATAACCATATCATGTTCGGTAGCGTTGATGCCTGGTTTTATAAAAACCTGGCCGGGCTGGAACTGATTGAGCCTGGCTGGCGCGTTTTTCAGGTCAAACCTTATGCCCCTGAAGAAATAAGTAAGGTGCGGGCCAGAATAAACACCATCCAGGGCGAAATTGCCGTCAGCTGGCAAAAATCAGATTCGTTATTTACCCTTGAGCTGGAAATTCCGGCCGGCAGCCGGGCCAGGCTCCACTTACCCGCCATCTGGCCAGATTACCGGATAAAGGAACAGAAAGAAAAAGAACTCGTAATCTGGGATGAGAAAGCTTATACCAGCCGGGAAAATAGTGACGGGATTTTTCCCGACAATAATAGTCAGCTGCCAGTTTTCTGGCTTGATTCCGGCTCTTATTTATTCCAGCTGGAAAAAATCTGAACAGGCTGCTTGATTGATTTTTTCCCGGCCAACATTATTCGCTTATAAACTTTTATAAGAATCTTCTGAAAATACTGGCCGCCTGCCGGTAAGCCTCGATAGTCCTGTCAATGTCTTGTTCGGTGTGAGCTGTTGACAGGCAGCCGCCACCATGGACAACATGGACCCCATTAATAAGTAAGGCCAGCTTTAAAGCTTCTTCGCGAAGGAAAACATCAGATCTGGCTGGATCCCAGACGTCCTCCGGTGAAGAATAACTGATCTTATCCTTTTGAGGAAAATTGACCATAAAGAAAGAACTGCCATCAATTGCTGTCTGGCCACTGCCAGTGCAAACTACTTTAAGACCTTCGGCGGCAAAGGCCTGTTCAATGCCCTGTCTGAGCCTGGCTGTCAACTGGCCCAGCCGGGGATATATTTCTTTTCCATGGCTGGTGAGATAATTAAGCATAGCCAGCCCGGCTCTCATGTATTCTTCATGGGCAGAGAAGGTCCCCCCTTCAAAGTTGACGTGCCAGCCGCTGCTGCCGGCTGTCTCGCAACCGGACATGATCTTAGCCCGGCCAGCCACGGCCGCCACCGCCTGCCCACCGCCAATCAGTTTGCCAAAAAGAGACAGGTCTGGTCTGACCCCATAAAGCTTCTGCAAGCCAGAAGGACAGAACCTGAAACCCGAGATGATTTCATCAAAAATTAAGACGACACCATAATCATCAGCCAGTTTTCTGGCCAGTTTCAGATACTCAGGCGAACAGAAAAGAAACCCGCCGACGCCAATAAAAGGCTCCAGAATGAAGGCTGCCAGTTTTGAACCATATCTCTTGAAAGTCTTCTCCAGCTGCTCCTGGTCATTAAACCTGGTAACGATAATATGCCTGGCCAGCTCAGGCGGCAGGCCAGCAGAGTCCATTTGATTAAAGCCACGGCCGGGATGAAACTTAGCCCCTTTTAAGAGATAAGGAGAGGAGCCATGCCAGCCGCCTCCGATTTTCAGGACATAATATCGGCCGGTATAACCCATAGCCAGCATAATGGCATAGGTGGCAGCCAGCGTCCCGGAGGTGGTGAATCTTATTTTCAAGCCCGGCTGAGCCAGAGCGGTCAGGATTTTTTCAGCCAGTTCAATTTGAACCGAGTTTTCAAACCCGGTATGAAGAGACCCGGCCGCCAGATAGGGTTCCAGTTCCTGCCTGATGACTTCCGGATTATGCCCGAGTAAATTAGCATAATGCCCCTGCCAGTAATCAAGGTAGACTGAGCCGTCAAGGTCGGTAACGGTGGCGCCCTGAGCTGAGGCCGGGAAAAATGGATAAGGCTTCCAGAGTCTCAGAGTGTGGCTGCCGCCCCTGATCATGACCTTAGTTGCCCGCTCGAACATCGACCGGCTCCGGGGGGTCTTTTTTTCATATTCTCTGTCTAAATACTCGATTAGCCTTTTCATTTTACTTTTTCTTACATTCAGGTTAAGATAAATAAGTTTTAATTTAAGCTTAAGCCGGGAGAAAGTCAATTAACTGTCCCGTCAGAAGAACGGTCTGACTTGCCAGCTGGCTTATTCTATACTATTATTATAAGAGTAATAGGAATTAAAAGGAGTTAACCATGGAAATGCTCGATCAAGAAGTCAGAGACTTCACCCGGAAAAAGTTTGAAACCGAACTGGTCAATCCGGTCGAACTGCTCTATTTCACTGAAGAAAAAAGCCCGCTCATTGTCCCTGGCCAGCCAGTCTCATCGGATTGCCAGTTTTGCCAGGAAATAAAACAGCTGCTGGAAGAGCTGAGCAGTCTGTCTGACCAGATCAAATTGACTGTCTATGATTTTAAAAGAGAAGCCGACCGGGCCGCTGAATATCATCTGGATAAAATTCCGGCCATCGTGATCAAGAAGAAGGAAGAGGATACGGGCATCAGATTTTTTGGGATTCCTTCCGGTTATGAATATACTAGCCTGCTGGAAACTATCGTTGAGGTCAGTCGAGGTCAAACGGAACTCAGTCCGGCCACCAAAGAAGCTTTGAAAAAATTGACCAAAGAAGTCAATATTCAAGTTTTTGTCACTCCCACCTGCCCTTACTGTCCGATGGCTGTCCGTCTGGCTCATCAGATGGCTTTGGAATCACCCCTCATCACCGCCTCGATGATTGAAGCTTCTGAATTTCCTGAACTATCCCAGAAATATGACGTCATGGGTGTGCCTAAGTCGATCTTTAATGAAACTATTACTCTGGAAGGGGCCGTCCCGGAGGAAGTCTATCTGGAGCAAGTTCTCAAAGCAGCCGGTGAGCAGGTCAGCTAAGAGCAGCTGCTACCTATTATAAGTTATTTAATATCATTCATTTAGCTCGAATAGTTCGGCTTAAAAATTGACACCCGGAAGTCTGGTGTTATAATAATCAAAGTCATGCCGATATTCAAGAAGAGCAAAAGCAAGAAAAAAATCTGTGTCATCGGCCTGGATGGCGTTCCCTATTCACTCCTCATCGAACTGGCCAGGACCGGACTGATGAGTACGATTGCCCGCCTGATCGATAGCGGGCATCTGCACCAGATGAAGGCCAGCCTGCCTGAAATCTCAGCTGTTTCCTGGACCAACTTTATGACCGGGACTAACCCCGGCAATCATGGCATTTTTGGTTTTCTGGACTTTAAACCTGGCACCTACGATCTCAGAATTCCCAATTTTCTTGATGTCAAGGTAGATACCATCTGGGATATCCTGACCCAGTCCGGCTATAAAAGCATTGTCATCAATCAACCCTCCACTTACCCTGCCCGGCGGATTAACGGGGTTATGATCTCAGGCTTCGTGGCGGTTGATCTCTCCCGCTCAGTTTATCCACCGGCCTTGTTTTCTACTCTGGAGCAAATGGGCTACCAGATAGATGTGGACAGTGCCAAGGTAGCTGAGAACCCGGCTCTTTTATGGCCGGAACTCTCTAAGACCATGGCCAGCCATCAGAAAGCATTGAATTATTTCTGGGAGCAGGACTGGGATTTCTTTGAATTTGTCATTACCGGTACCGACCGGCTCCATCATTTTCTCTGGTCAGCTTATCAGGACAAGTCCCACCCGGCTCATCAGGCTTTTCTTGATTTTTACCAGCAAATTGACCGGATTATAGCCAAGATCATTGCTGGTTTTAAAAAACTAAATGAAAGTGAAGACAGTCTGTTTATCCTTTCCGACCATGGCTTTACTGGCATCAATCAGGAAGTCTATCTCAATGCCTGGCTGGAAAAGGAAGGCTATCTGTCTTTTACCACGCCCTCACCCAAAAGCCTGAATGATATCTCGCCTAAATCGGTGGCTTTTGCCCTTGACCCCAACCGGATTTATCTCAATCTCGAAAATAAATTCCCCGGCGGACTGGTCAGCCGCAGCCAGAAAAAAGAAATTAAAGCGGAAATTGCTCAGAAATTGCTGCAGCTGGAATACAACGGGCAGAAAGTTATCCGACAGGTTTTTAAAGCTGAAGAAATATATAAAGGAAAATACAGCTCACTCGGGCCGGATTTGCTGGCTGTCTCCTATCCAGGCTTTGACCTCAAAGGTTCCCTCAAGAAAAAAGAGATTTTTGGCCGCAGCTATCTCCAGGGCATGCATACCTGGGATGATGCCTTTTTCTGGGCAGCTGAAGATTATGGCCCGGATCTGGCCATAGAGGATGTGGCCAGCCTGATTTTAAAAAAGGTCAAATGAGGCAAAGTTCAGCCGGGCTTTTTGGTACTGGGTTCAAAAGAATCTATCCGCTCTTTTTTTTGATTCTCATCCTGGCTTCAAGCGCCGAGGCCTATATTGGCCCGGGAGCCGGTTTCGCTTTTCTGTCTTCTTTTCTCATTTTTTTTCTGACCTTTTTTCTGGCTTTGTTTTCAATTCTTTCCTGGCCCTTCCGCTGGCTTTTTCGCCTCCTGCGCGGTCAGAAAGCCTACCAGAATAGCCGGGTAGATAAAGTTATCATTTTAGGCTTTGACGGTCTTGATCCGGATTTAACCGAGAAGTATATGGCCCAGGGCAAATTGCCGGTTTTGAGCCAGCTGAAGAAACAGGGAACCTTCAAGAGGCTTAGAACCACCACCCCGGCTATTTCACCTGTGGCCTGGTCATCTTTTATGACCGGTTGCGAGCCCTCGAAGCACAATATCTTTGATTTTTTAAGCCGCAATCCAAAAACCTATCTTCCCGATTTATCTTCAGCCCGTATTGGCCCTCCCTCCAGATTTCTTAAACTGGGTAAATACCGGATCCCCTTAGGCCGTCCGGAAATAAGATTATTAAGAAAGAGTCAGCCTTTCTGGAAGATACTCGGTCAGGAGGGAATTTTCTCAACTATCCTTCGTATCCCGATCACCTTCCCGCCAGAAAAATTTTCAGGCCATCTTTTATCGGGCATGTGCCTGCCTGACCTGAAAGGTTCGCAGGGGACTTTTCTTTTTTATACTACCAATCCAGAAAGAATAAAGAAAAAGGAAGGCGGTGAGAGCCTGCTGGTCGAACGGCAGGGCAACCTGATTAAAACCTTTATTGCTGGCCCGGAAAATTCTCTTCTGGCCCGGCCCCAAGAGATAAAAATTCCAATGGTGATTAGACTCAATGAACAACAGGAGCAGGTGGAAGTTGAGGTTTCCGGTCAGAAATTTGACCTCCAGAAAGGTGTTTTTTCGCCCTGGATTAAGCTCAGTTTTCCAGCCGGACTGGGGGTCAAGGTCAGGGCCATTGCCAGGTTCTATCTGTTGAGTACCAGTCCTCATTTTGAACTCTATATAACCCCTCTTAACATTGATCCGGAAAAGCCGGCCCTGCCTGTTTCTCACCCGTTTATTTATTCCTCTTATCTGGCCAAGCTGCTGGGCAGCTATGTCACTCTGGGCGAAGCCAATGACACCTGGGCTCTAAATGAAGGAGTTCTGCCAGAACAGGCCTTTTTAGACCTGGCCTATTCCTTTCACCAGGAAACAGAAAAAATTCTTTTTAAGGCTCTATCTAAAACGAAAAAAGGACTGGTGGCCTGCTGGTTTGAAACCTCCGACAGCCTGCAGCACATGTTCTTCCGCTATCTGGATAAATCCCATCCAGCCCTTCTCTCCACTGCTCATCTTAAAGACGGAGCCACGGTGATAGAAGATCTCTATAAAAAACTGGACGGGCTGGCCGGCCAGGTGCTGGAACAAAGTGATGACCAGACCTGTTTAATTATCATGTCTGATCATGGCTTTAAATCCTTCCGGCGCGGGATAAATCTTAATTCCTGGCTATATCTTAATGGTTATCTTCAATTAAAAGAGGGAGCCACTTCGAGTGAAGAATGGTTTAAACAGGTAGACTGGACCAGGACCAGAGCTTATGGCCTGGGTCTGGCCGGCATTTATATTAACCTCAAGGGACGGGAGGCTCAGGGGCTGGTTGAGCCCGGGGAAGAGTACCGGAATCTAAAAAAAGAGCTGACCGAAAAGTTATCTGGCTTGAAGGACAAGGATCTCGGCCGGGCGGCCATCAACCGGTTGATTGATACCGAGAAAATTTACCATGGTCCTTATCGTCAGGAAGCACCTGATTTAATTGTCGCTTATAATGAAGGCTACCGGGTTTCCTGGGATTCGGTTACCGGCCGGGTCAACGAGACGGTTATTGAAGATAATCTCAAAGCCTGGAGCGGCGACCACTGCCTTGATCCGGACCTGGTCCCGGGGGTATTTTTCTCCAATTTCAAGTTTGAGATTGACCAGCCTTCTATTATGGACATTGCTCCGACTGTTCTTGATTTATTTGGCCTGGAGCAGCCCAAATACTTTGATGGCCAATCTTTTCTGTCTGACGGTTCACAGCCAGCTTCGGAAAAAACTGATAAAAATGATAGAATAAAAACAGAAAAAGAACAGAAGATAAAAAAGGCCAACAATAATGGCAGAAGAAAAAGAAGATAATGGCCTGAGCCGGCGCCAGTTTCTTGAACTTATTCTGAGCACTTCAGCCGGTCTGGCTTTTTTCCCAAAAACTGGCTTTCTAACCACTAAAGGCCGCCGCCAGACAGCCAGAAAGGTACTGGTTCTTGGCCTGGACGGTCTCGATCCGGTTTTAACCGCTCAGCTGATGAAGGACAATCGTCTGCCAAATTTTAAGAAACTGGCTTCTGCCGGCAGTTTCCTCCCCCTTGGCTCCAGCATTCCCCCTCAAAGCCCGGTAGCCTGGGCCAATTTTATTACCGGAACCGACCCGGGCGGGCATGCTATTTTCGATTTTGTCCACCGTGATCCCAAAAACTATATGCCTGTCTTTTCTGCTTCAGAATCACTGCCAGGAAAACATGAAATCAAGCTGGGCAATTTGATTTTGCCCCTGTCCGGAGGGAAAATTAACAACCTGCGCCGCGGCCGGGCCTTCTGGCAGATTCTCGAAGATTATGATATTCCGGCTACTGTCTTTAAAATCCCATCCAATTATCCACCGGTCGAATCCAGGCAAAAAACTTTTTCTGGCATGGGTACTCCTGATCTCAAAGGTTATTATGGCTTGTTCAATTTTTATACCAATGAATACAAAACGATAACTGAAGAATACGGTGGCGGCGGCCGCGTCCACGATGTATTCGTCATCGGAAACCGGGTTGAATCAAGGATCCCCGGACCAAATAATCCTTTTAAGAAAGGCCAGCCAGAAACTTATGTAGATTTTAAGGTTTTTATTGATCCAGTCCACCCCGCTGCTAAAATTACTTACCAGGATCAGGAATTTATTCTGAAAGAAAAAGAGTGGAGTGGCTGGAAGAAAATCAAGTTTGATTTTATCCCGGGTCAGGGAGTAAGCGGTATTTGCCTTTTTTACCTCAAAGAGGTCAGGCCAAAATTCAAGCTGTATGTCAGCCCGATCAATATCGATCCGTCAGACCCGGCCCTGCCTTTGTCCACACCTGAGAGTTATTCTAAGGAACTGGCTAAGAAATTCGGACCTTTTTTTACCAAAGGACTGCCGGCTGACACGGCGGCTCTGGAAAATGAAGTCCTGGATGAAACTGAATTCCTGGCCCAGGATGAATTGGTTTATCGAGAAAGTGTGACAATCCTGGAAGATCAATTAAAGAATTTCCAATCTGGTCTCCTTTTTTATTATTTTTCCAATACCGATCAAAGACAGCATATGTTTTACCGTTTTCTGGATAAAAATCATCCAGCCTATGATGAACAACAGGCAGCCGAATTCGGGCCGGTTATTCCCCGGACCTATGAAGACATGGATAAAGTCCTGCAAATGTGCCTGGAAAAAGTTGATGGCCAGACTGCGGTCATCGTTATGTCTGACCATGGTTTTAATCCTTTCCGCTGGGGCTTTAACCTTAATACCTGGTTGCTGCAGACTGGTTATCATCATCTGCTGTCAGGCAGCCGGCCGGAGGAAGTGACTCTCTTCCAGCAAACTGACTGGTCAAGAACTAAAGCTTATGGGGTCGGTTTAAATGCCCTGTATTTAAACCTTAAGGGACGGGAGGCTCAGGGAATTGTTCCGCTCTCCGAACGGGATAGCCTGACGCGCCAGTTAGCTGAGCAGCTGGAACAGCTGGTTGACCCCAGAACAGGTGAAAAAATAATCCTCAGGGCTTATCTCAGCCGGGAGGTTTACCACGGTCCCTATGTTGATTTAGCCCCTGACATTATCCTGGGTTTTAACCGCAATTACCGCATTTCCTGGAATTCGCCCCTGGGTAACTTCCCCCGGGAATTGATTGAAGACAACCGGCAAAAATGGAGCGGAGACCATATGTCCTCGCCGGCAGTCATTCCGGGTAGTTTAATCAGCAGCCTGCCGGTCAAACTGGCTGACCCGGCTCTTCAGGATGTAACGGCTGGCCTTTTGTCCTTATTCGGGATTAAGATTCCACCAGAAGTAACTGGCCGGTCAATTTTTTAAACCAGCTTAAAGATTAAAGAAAGGAGACAAGATGGGCAAAACTAAGGTCAAACTTGATAAAGAACTCTATCAGAAAATTGAAAAAATAGCCGAAGTGGCTGGCTATAGCTCACCTGAAGAATTTATCATTCATGTTCTGGAAAAAGAAATCAGGCAGTTTGAAGGGGCCGATTCCGAAGAAGAAATAAAAAAAAGACTTAAGGGACTGGGTTATATTTCCTGAGAAGGGTTGATCTGAGAGCTGATGTGGTGGTTGAATCAAGCGGTTGGTCTGGTGGTTAAAATTTTATTGCTGCCTTTCAGGGCCATGAATCCCTGGGCTGGAATGATTTTTATTTCTCTCCTGACCGCCATCTTAATGCTTTTCATCTATAAAAAAACTTCCAATCAGAGTGGTATTAAGCACACCAAAAATTTAATTAAAGGTTATCTTCTGGAAATCAGGCTTTTCCAGAATGACTTTGCTGCCTTTCTCGGCAGCTTAAAAAACCTTCTGGCCGTCAATCTTCGCTATTTAGCTTATAACCTCAGGCCATTGCTGGTGATGATTGGACCGGTTTTTTTATTACTGGCTCAGATGAATCTCTGGTTTGGTTATCAAACCCCGGCCCCCGGTGAAACTTTATTGCTCAAAGTCAGGTTTAACCAGTCGGTTGAAATTGACCGGCTTGATTTAGAGCTGGAAGCACCAGAGGGGATAACCGTTGATTCCCCGCCGGTCAGGATAATAGATGAGAACGAGGCTGACTGGAGATTAAAAATTACTGAGTTAACTGGCGGACAGCTAATTATCAGGACAGGAGAGGCGAGATATGCTAAAGACCTCTCTTTGCCGGAAACGAAGCTGGCCAGACTATCAACGCTCCGGGTAAACAGAAATCTCTGGCAGCAACTCCTCTACCCGGGAGAAAAACCTCTTCCCGGCGAGTCAGAGATAAAGCAAATTGAACTGGCTTATCCCGAAGCCAGGTTGAACTTTCTGGGCTTGAAGATTCACTGGCTGGTAGCTTATTTTGTCCTGTCAATTATTTTTGGCTTTGGCCTCAAAGGCTGGTTCAAAGTCGAAATTTAAATAATAATTACTGCTACAAAGGAAGGAAATCATGAAACTTGACATGTTCAAAATGGAAAGGATGCAATCTCTCTGGGAAAATGCGGTTGATTACAACCTGTCCGAAAGCGGGGTCCACCCTTTAACTTTAAATGAACTTTTATCAGCTGAGGAAATAAAAGAGCTGACCGGAGTTGAGCTGGGATATACCCAGACCAATGGCACCCCTCCCCTGCGGCAGCAGATCGCCAGACTTTATCCAGGGATCGATCCGGAGAATATCATGGTGACAGCCGGCTCCTCCGAAGCTAATTTCCTGCTGATGTGGAGCCTTATTGAACCAGGTGATAAAGTTGTTTTTGAGCTCCCCAACTATCTTCAGATGTGGGGCCTGGCTAAGGCTTTTGGCGCCCGGGTTGAACCTCTGTGGCTCAAAGAAGAGCTTGGCTGGCAGCCTGCGCCTGAGGACATCAACCGGGTGATAACTCCTGGGACCAAGCTGGTCATTTTAACCAATCCCAATAATCCCACCGGCTCTATTTTAAAACCCGGCCTCCGGGAAAAAATAATTCAGAGAGTGGAAGAAGCCGGAGCCTGGCTAATTGCCGATGAAGTCTACCGGGGAGCCGAGATCAGCGGAGAAGAAACGGCTTCTTTTTATGGGCAGCTTAAACAGGTGGCGGTCGTCGGCGGCCTGTCCAAAGCCTATGGACTGCCTGGCCTCCGGCTGGGCTGGCTGGCCGGACCGGGTGAGCTCGTTAGAAAGATCTGGACTTATCATGATTACACTACAATTTCGGTTTCAGCTCTAACCGATCATCTGGCCGCTAAGGCTCTTGAGCCGGACCGGCGGCTTAAGCTTTTAAACAGGACGAGAGATATCATCCGGCACAATTTGCCCCTGCTCGAAAAATGGCTACAGAGCTTCGGCCTTCAATTCAGCTATCAGGCCCCCTCGGCCGGCGCTATTCTTTTTACCGCTTATAACTATGATTACAACTCCACCCGGTTAGTTGAGCAAATCCTAAAAGAAAAAAATGTTCTTCTCGTTCCAGGAGACCACTTTGAACTTGACCGCCATCTCAGGCTCGGCTTTGGTTCCCGGCCTGAATATCTGCAAGCCGGACTCGGCCGGGTAGCTGAATTTCTAACTGAGTTAAATAAAAAGAGATAAGCTGAATATTTTAAAGCCAGGGCCTGACCGGTCAATTGACAGGAGGTATAAGAAGATGAACAGGTCTTTATCTTACCGGTTATTAAGAATCTTCAGTTCACTTTTTTTAATTTTGATAACTTTCTGGCTATGGCCAGCCGCGGCCGGGGCTCAAACAGCTCTGAAAGTAGCGATCATTGATTCCCAGAAAGCTTTTGACCGCTCAGCTGAAGGCCGCAAAGTAGTGGCCCAGCTTCAAGAAAAAGAAGATGAAATTAAAGCTGGAATAAAACAAAGAGAAGAAGAAATAAATGGCCTCAAACTTAAGTTAGACAGCCAGAAATTGACTCTGAAAGAGGAAGCCTTAAGTCAGCTTCAGATCGAAATTGATAAAAAAGAGGCAGACAAAAGAAAATATGAACAGGACTCTTCGGCCGATTTTAACCAATTAAAAGCCAAATTGATAAAAAAGATAAGAGACGGCCTGCTGGTTATAGTTGATGAGCTGGTTAAAGAAAAAGGTTACGACCTGGTTTTTGATCTATCTTCCTCAGGACTCATTTACTTTCAGCCAGCTCTGGACATAACCGAGGAAGTCATAAAAAGATATGATGAAACCGCCACCAAGAAATGAGAGCCAGGACCATATTGATTATAGATTATGACTGATCAAATCCAGTCAGAGTGAGATTAATTTACTTCAGCCGGTTTAAACTTCAAGGTCAGCCAAACAATCTCCGAACGGCTGCCGGTTCTAACCGGTGGTCCCCAGGTCCCGGTGCCTGAGGTGACATAGATCTGGGTCTGGCCTTTTTTAAGATAGCCCCAGTTTTTTTCGTAAATTAATCTATTAATAAGATTAAGGGGGAAAAGCTGCCCGGCATGAGTATGACCGCAGAGTAAAAGATCCACGCCTGCCTGCTGAGCGTCTTCCAGCCGGATGGGCTGATGGTCAAGAACAATCAGCGGCAGCGAAGAATCAACCTGGCCCTCAGCCAGAATATCTTCCAGGCTGGCCCGGTGGCCGCCAAACCTTACGGCTGTCCAGTCTTTCCGGCCAATGACATAAAAAGAGTTATCAACCTTGATAGCTTTATCAAGAAGCTCCTGCACTCCGGCTCTTTCCAGATAGCCTATATTTTTTTCCAGCCCACCATAGTATTCATGATTGCCAGGGCAGGCGAACAGGCCCAGAGGCGCCTTGATGTCCTTCATCAGCCTGACCATTTTTTCTTCTTCTTCCGCTCCTATGGCTTCATCAACAATATCACCGGCAAAAAAGACGATTTCTGGTTCCAGTTCATTTATCTTTTTAACCAGAGCGGCCAGGCGGTCAGAACGGTTATACATCCCTAAATGAATATCGGACAGCATAACTGCCCGCAGTTCCTGGCGACCGGCTGCAACTTTATCTACCGTCAGGCTGAGAGTCTTAATCCTGGGATTGACAGCATTAAGATGACCGGCAAAAAGGATAACCAGGGATAAAGCCAGAATAACAGAAAAGGAAAAAGGATTGCTGACCGCCAACAGGTTTGACTTGGTGACCGGCTGATGAACCAGGCGGTAGCCCCAGCGGATTAAATCCTTTAAAAATATCAACAGAAAAAAGTAAAACATAAAAGCCAGATAATAGATTCCAGGCCTGACCAGCAACTCCGACAGACGGTGACTGAATTGTCCGTCGATAATTCTGCTCAGGGGAAAACTCAAAATTAAAAAGCTGAAGGTCAGAATAAATAAAAGACGGCTCACCGGGTAAGAAGAAAAAGCCTGAATTCCCCTCTTTAGGATATAGCCATTGAGCAGACCATAAAGCAGAAGGCTGACCGTTAAAAAAATGACCAAGTCTTTTCTCCTCATTCAATCTGTTTTTGTTGAGTTTCTATTCAATTCCCCAGCCGGTTAAACCAGGCCACATCCTTAATTTCCTTCCTTGACCGGGGTTTAACTGGCCAGCTGGCTGGATAACCAACAGACAGCATAGCTACTAAACGGTACTTTTTAGGGATATCTAATAGCTTTCTGACCGCCCGCAAATTAAACCAGCCAATCCAGCAGGTGCCCAGGCCCTGCTCCTCGGCCTTTAAAACAAAATGTTCACCGGCAATGCCCAGATCGAGGAGGTAAAATTGCGTTCCCTGGACAAAACGGCCCAGACTGTTGGCCAGGAGATCCAGCCTGGCCAGCATCAAAACCAGTACCGGCGCCCCGGCCGCAAACCGGCTGGTGGCATAAACTCCGGAAAAAGCTTCTTTAGCCACCTGGTTTTTAAGTTCAGGTTCGTCTATAACCAGAAATCGCCAGGGCTGAACATTTTCCGCCGAAGGGGCTAAGCGGGCTGCCTCCAGACAGGCCAGAATTTTTTCTCTCTCTACTGGCTGGGGCGAATACCGCCGGATACTTCGTCTCGATTGAATGATTTCATCCAGAGTCATCTCGACACCACCTCATAAAATGACCGGTCTTAGTCTATCTTATTTATTTTTCTTTTCCCCGGACTTTTCTCGCTCTTTCTGCAGTTCAATTAAATCCACTGTCTGGGAAAAATCACCCAGTAAATAGCGAGCAAAATAATCAGCTCTGATCCAGAACCAGTAATCGTTCATATCTCCATAGCCATGACGCTGGCCAGGAAGAACAAAAAAATCAAAGCGTTTGCCGGCTTTAATCAAAGCGGCTGCCAGCCTGAGGGTATTGGCCGGGTGAACATTATCGTCAAGATCACCGGTGGTCAACAGCAAATGCCCTTTAAGGTTACCGGCCAGAGTTGAATTCCGGTCAATGCTGTATTCATATTTGACCTGGCCGTCTTTGTCCACGACTTCTTTGACTCCATGATGCTTTTCACTCCACCAGCGGTTGTAAATATTGTTTTCATGGTTGCCTGAAGACGACACGCCGACTTTAAAAAAGTCAGGATAAACCAGCAGAGCTGCCGCCGTCATAAAACCGCCGCCCGAGTGACCGTAAATCCCGACCCGGTTAAGATCAATGAATGGATAACGGGCAACCAGTTGTTCAATAGCATATTTTTTGTCGGCCAGGCCATAGTCACGCAAATTACCATAGCCATAATTATGGTACCACTTGGAGCGCAGTGGACTACCACCTCGGTTGCCGACCTCGATGACGATAAAGCCCAGCTGGGCCAGGGCGACATTCTGATTGGCTGGTGAAAAACTTTTGGAGACGCTCTCAGTTTGTGGTCCCGGGTAAACATAGGCGATAATGGGATATTGACGTTCTGGATTAAAATCAAAAGGCTTGTACATCACACCATAAAGATCGGTCTGGCCATCAGCCGCCTTAACCATAAAAGGCTCGGGAAATTTGAATCCGGCAGCCTGAAGAGCTGAAATATCAGTTGTTTCCAGCTTCAAAATCAGATTTCCTGAAGTATCCCTGAGCTCAGAAACTGGGGCAGAATCTACCCGGGAATAATTATCAACAAAAAAACGGGCGGAATCGCTCATAGAAACCTGATGATTAAAATCACCAGGGTCCAAACACTTCAGGCTCGTGCCGTCGAGATTAATTCGATAAAGGTGGCTAAAATAAGGGTCTTCACCTTTTTCCCGGCCACCGGCCAGAAAATAAAGAGCTCTGGCTTTTTCGTCCAGATTAACCATCTGCCGGCAATTAAATTCACCAGAAGTGATCTGATTTTTCAGCCGGCCACGAGCCTCAAAAAGATAATAATGTCCCCAGCCATCCCTCTCTGACCACCAGACCAGCTCCTGACCGCCATTGACCAGCCGCAGGGGTTGAATTTCGACATAGGTATTGAGCCTCTCTTCAATGAGGACAGTCACCTCACCGGTGGTTGTATCAGCCAGACAGACTTCATAACCATGAAGATCCCTGGTCTGTCGGCCAAAATAAAGTTTATCTGAAGTATCCGCCAGCCAGAGTGGAGGCAGCGGTTTATCAGGGTCTTCAACCGCCACTTTACGGGGCGCAGTAAAAATATTATAGGTAGGATCTTTGAACTTCTCAGCTTTAATTTTAACCCGGCTTTTGCTGGCCAGCTCGAAAACCAGAATCTCAGGCTGGGGCTGATTCTCTTCGCCCGGCATCCCATATTTATAAGTCTGGAGTACCGGCCTGGGTTCGGCCAGGCTATCAATCACCCAGAGATCTTTAACTTTTCTTTCATCTTCCCGAATACAGGCAAATTTCTTTGAATCTTTTGACCAGAAAATCATGATAGCCGGAGTCCGGAAATCCCGACGATCTTTCTCCTGCTTCTGAAGTTCCTTTTTTTCATCTTCCCTCAGGTCGCGGGCATAGGAATAATATTGTTCTCCATCGGTGGTCAACTGAACTTCCTTGATGGTGGGATCATCGGCTTTCTTCAAAGCCTGGTCATAATTGGCTTTATCCATCATATAAAGATTGTGGGCACGAGCAAAAATAACAGTCTGGCCATCAGGGGAAATTGAAGCCCAGCGGGGTTTTTTGGGCTCAGGTTGATAGTCTTTAATCAGGCTTAAAGTCCCTTTCTGCAGGTCATACTCAAAGCCGAGGGTTTTGGTCTTTTTGGCCTGTTCAACAGCCTCTTCTTCCCGTCCTTTATTTTTTTCCGTATCCTGTTCCTTTTCCTTTTCTTTTTCCTTATCCAGGAAGCGCTTTTCAAGCTCCTGGACTTTCATCACCTCGCCGGCAACGGAAATATCGTTATCGAGAGGAACTTCAATTTCAAACTGAAAAGCTGTCTCGTTTTTAATCATTTTGATGGTTTTAATTGGCAGATGCTGGGCATCATAAGGCATCAGCAGAATGCGAGTTAGGTCTGACGCCATCCTGGCCTTATCAAAGAGAGGCCGACGGCTACCGCGGGCAGCTTCCACTAAGTACCAGTCTTTTCCAGCGGGAGTTTCATAAGCATACCAGAAACGGTCCCCGCTTACCAGCCAGTGAGGTTCAACTGAAAGGTTAAAGACCAGTTTGCCCACTTTAGCTGGAGTCCAGCGGGCAGCCAGATCATAGTTAGCCTTTTCCTGCCCGGCCAAAAGAAATGAAGCTAAGAAAAAGATGGCAGCCAGAAGAAAAAGGCACTCTTTTAAAATCCGGTCGCTGACCAGGCCCCTGGCTTTTGTTCTCTTTATCATTTTTTCCTCCCGACCGTTGGTGTGAGCCATCCAGCCTTTTAATTATTTTTTCATCAGTCTTGAACCTGATTTCAATAGTTATTTATTAAAGCTCAAATAGCGCCTGGATGGCAAGAAATTTTTCTTTTTATTAGAGGCAATATTCTGATAAAATGCTGTTGCCAGAGGAAACCCTAAGGTTTTAGAATACGTATCCCTCATAAAGGAGACAAAAATGAAGAATAAAAGAGTAGCAATTTATTTTTGCTTGCTATTGAGCCTGATGGCCTGGCTTCTCCCTGGCTGTGGTCCCCAAGCCAGGAAGCCCGTGGCCGGAGCAGCCCTTGGTCAGGATATGCTGACTCTGCTGCCGGCTGAGGCCTCAGCCTTGGTGGTTCTGGACTGGGCCAGGTTCATCAACCTGAAACCAATCCAGGCCAAGCTCGAGCAGCAAAAAGAGCTTGAAGCTTATAAGAAAAAAATTGAAGCTTTCGGCCTCGATTTAAAAAAAGACATCTACTTTTTAGCCATTGCTGTGGCCGGCGATATTAATAAACCGGCCGAGGGATTGGTGGCCCTGGTCAATTTAAAATATCAGAAAGACAAACTAATACCTCCGGGAAGCCAGGACCAGAAGTCCGGGCTGGAGACTTATAATGGAATCTCTTATATTCCGCTGATCGAAGTTGATGGACGGTCCATTATCTGTCTGGCTTTCCTGGACAGTTCCAATCTGGCCATCGGCTCTGAAGCCGCCATTAAAAAAGTGATAGATGTTTATCAAGAAAAAGCCCCGAATTTCCTGAGTAATAAAAATTCCAGGTCGATAGTTAAAGACCTGAATACCAGAGCAGTCAGCTTTGGCTGGCTAACCGTTCCGGCCGAACTTCTCCAGTCGAAACTGAACCAGAACCCGTCTTTAGCTCCATTGACCAGGATCAGTTCCATTTCATCTTTTTCAGATTATAAAAATTCGGCTTATCTGAATGAAATCAAGATTTATGCTGAAGAAAAGGACAATTTAAAAGCCATCGCTGATATTCTAAACGGCTTCAAATCCTTAGGGCTGGGCCTGGGCAGTCAAACTCCTGAACTGCTGGAGGCCTTGCAGGGAGTTGAGATTACCTCTACTGAAAAATATCTCAAGGTTTTTATCAGCCTTAAAGAAGAACACATCGAAGCCATCAACCGGTTGATTAAAGAGAAAGCCAGAGATTCCAAAGAGTCATTGCCAGCCGGCAAAGACCAGAGTTAATCCAGGCCATTTTAATTGGAAGTGACAGCTTCAGTCCTGAATCAGGTATTCTTTATAAGAAAATAACAGGGCGGCCAGACCCAGGAAAACAACGGTAATTAGAAGAAGAATCAGGACAGCCAGCCAATCCCTGGTTGGCTCTAAGCGAATAAACAGAAAGCTCAAGCGGCCAGAGGCAGAAGCATACTGGGGGAGCAGGGATTTCAGATAATGGACAATGGACAGCTTCTGGGTAGTCCCGGGGAAATACTGAATAACATTTTCCCAGCCAAAGCCAAAAGCCAGCCCCAGTAAAATCGGCTTGGCCAGCCAGGTGCTGAGAAAAGTAAAAAAGGAGAGATAGGCTGCCAGACCGAGCAGGAGAACCAGTGAATAACTGACCACTGTCCAGATATCTTTTAGCTGGAAATCACGATCCAGGTTAAGAATAAAATAAGAAAGAAGCAGAGATGAAACCAGCATAATCGAGGTGACCGCTAAAGAGGACAGGTATTTGCCGATAATAATGGCCGCTTTTGATACCGGACGGGAAGAAAGATAGGGCCAGGTTTTGCCCTCCATTTCCTCCGGCACAATCGAAGTTCCATAGAAAAGAGCCAGAATAATGATTAAAAACTGCAGGAAAAAAACCATTAGAATATTCTGAAAGATGATCTGGCTGTTTTCTGCCCAGTGGCCAGCCAGGCGGTAGGCCCTGATCACCAGAGCCAGCAGGATGGCCGCCGAACTCAGCAGGAAAAATATTTTTGTTCTGGAAGATTTTTTCTTGAGAAAAAAATAAAAGGAAAAAACTCTTTTAATTTCAGTCGTCATTTTATTTTCCCACCAGATAATCAAAGACGGCCTGAAGGTTATCATCAGGTGAAGTAATTTCATCAATGGCTAACGGTGAAGACAGCAGAAGTTCATTCAGCCGGTTAAAAAAACGATCGCGGTCATGAGTTTCAAAGACCACCGCCTGATCTTCAGGTTCAAAAGCCATCTTCAGCAGGTAATCCTCGCCAGCCATTGTTGTGGCCAGCTGCCGGTACTGAGCGGACTTGATCCTGATCATGTGGGGATGAGTATCAATCAGATCCCGGATAAAATAGATGTCACCGCGGGCGATGATTTTACCCTGATGAATTAGAACAATCTCTGAGGTTAAAGCTTCGACTTCGGGCAAAATATGGCTGGAAATAACAATGGTTTTCCCGGCATTTTTAAATTCTTTTATCAATTTGATTATCCGGCGTTTGCTAAGCGGGTCAAGACCGCTCAGCGGTTCGTCCAGAATCAGGACTTCCGGATCGTGGGCAATAGCCTGGGCAATTTTAATCCGTTGCCTCATGCCCCGGCTGTAGCTTCTGACCTGACGGTCAGCCACATCAGCCAGTTCAACTAAATCCAGAGCCTGACTGGCTTTCTGGCGGGATTCAGCCTGACTGAATCCATAGAGAGATAGTAATCCGGATAAAAACTCCAACCCGGACAGATCTTCATAAAAAGCATCGTCCTCCGGGCAGAAGCCTAAGCGGCTAAAGATCCGGCGGTTGTTCCAGACTTTCTCTCCAAAAATTCTGGCTTCTCCAATATTAGCCTTGAGCTGACCGGTTAGAATCTTCATGAAGGTCGATTTGCCAGCCCCATTGGGGCCAAGTAAAGCCGTGATTCCCGGATTAATTTCCAGGTTGATTTCACTGATACCGAGAACATTCCCATACCAGCGGGACAGGTTTCTGGCTTCAATTATAGCCGTCACTTGATGACCTCCACCCCCCTGACTTTATGTTTAACTATGAGATAGGCCAGAAAGCAGAACAGGCTGACCAGCAGGAAAGACAGGTACCAGGGGTAATTGTAGGGCGGCTTAACCTGGAAAAAGCCGGCTGCGACCTGCTTGAGATTAGCACTGATCGAGAAAAGGGCCGACAGAGGTGAACGGAAAATAGCGAAAGAAATCCCACGCAATATTTCCGAGAAAAAGTAAACTCCAAAAATAATCGAGATAACATAGTTCCGGTTATTACTCAGCGATGAGGCCAGAAGAATAAAAGCCGTAAAAAACAGGACAATCAACAAAGAACAGGCCAGAATGGACAGAATCAGCCAGGGATAATCCAGGAAAAAGGCGAAACTGCCGGCAAACAGCAACTTGAGGATATAAAGCAAAACAGCCGGAACCAGAGTCAGAGTCCCGGTAAAAAAGATGATGACCCCGGCTTTGCCCAGCAAATAATCAGCTTTAGTCAGAGGACGGGCAAAATAGAGTTGAACTGCCTTGTGGCGGAAATCATCAGCCAGCAAGCCCGCCCCGCCTATGGACATCAGGATCAAAATAGCAAAATAGAGCAGATCGAGTGTTAAATAAGACTTAAAAAAGTCAGGATTGACCTGCAACAGTTTATCGCCTCCCTGAGCGATAAATTTAAAATCTTCCAATCTTTCTGAGATATAGATGATGACGGCATAAATCATGGCCGGCAAGAAAGAAAAGGTATAGCCCAGCTTAAAATGCTTGCGGCCAAAAGCCAGTTTGATACCCGTCCGGCTAATCGGCCAGAAAGTCCGGGGATTGTCGAGAAACTGGCCTTCCCAGTGGTGGTAACCCTTTTCTCTAATCGAGGTCATTAATCAACTCCTACCACCCGGGCAAACAAGTCCTCCAGTGAACTCTGACTGCGGGCAAACTGCCTGACCTGGACACCATTTCTGGCCGCAGCCCTGAATATTTCCATCTGATCAAAATCAGGCGGTGTATAGATTTTGATCAGCCCGTCTTCCGTCTCTTCCAACCGGCAGCCAGCAGCCTCTAACTCCCGGCCAAAAGCTGTCAGTTCGCCCTTAATCTTAAGTTCATAGAGCCGGTAATTAATCATTTTCAGGTCTTCAATCCGCCCGCTGGCGGCGATCTGCCCTTTATTGATTATAACCATGTCCGAGCAGATAGATTCGATATCATCCAGCAGATGGGAGCAGAGCAGGACACTGATCTCTTTGCTTCTGGCTATTTCCCCGATCAATTCCAGAATTTCCTGCCGGCCGGCCGGATCAAGATTGGAGGTTGGCTCATCAAGAAATAGAAGTTTAGGATCATGAACCAGAGCCTGAGCCAGTTTTAATCGCTGCCTCATACCAGAAGAATAAGTCTCAACCAGCCGGTAGCGGGACTCCCCCAGGCCAACATAAAAAAGGACTTCGTGAGCCCTTTTCATTGCCTCCTGCCTGGGCATCCCGGATAATTCGCCCATATAAGCGGTAAAAGCCACACCGTCCATACCGGGAATATAACAGTCGTCTTCAGGCATATAGCCGACTCGCTGCCTGATATATTTCTGTTCTTTTTCAAGGTCATAGCCCAGAACCTGGCCCTCACCTTCATCCGGCCGGAGAAAGCCCAGCATAACTTTAAGCAGAGTGCTTTTTCCGGCCCCATTGGGCCCAAGCAGCCCTGTTGCTCCTTCATTCAGAACTAAGGTAACACCATTTAAAGCCTTGACCCGTCCATAAGAAAAATGAATGTTTTTTAACTCAACGCTCATTAGCCTGGCTCTGTGCCTTTTCTTCTTATTTACGAAAGAAACTCAATTAAAGTTCACTTTTTTAAATTGTATTTTAGCACGTTTTAAGGGACAAGACACATTCAGTCAAAAAACAATGTCTTCGATCGATCTTCCTGGCCGGGCAACCTGCTCTTATCATTTTGCCAGAAATATTCTATTTGTCTATAATGCTCAAGGATAAGAACAAAAGAACAGGAGGAAAAATGAACAATAAAAAAAGGCTAAAGTTGTTCATCTTAATGGTGATAGCCATTTCTATTAGCCTGAGTCTGGCGGCAGCCCCGCCAGCCGCTAAAAAGGCCCTCACCTTTAACGATTTTATTAAAATAAAGCGGCTGAGTGACCCCCAGTTATCTCCGGATGGAAAACAGATAGCTTTGGTGGTCACCGTTATGAATCTGGAAGAAAATAAAGGAAACAGTGACATCTGGCTGGTATCAGCGGCTGGTGGTCAAGCGGTTAGCCTCATTTCCAGCCCTGCGGCCGACTTTTACCCGCGCTGGTCACCCGATGGTAAAAACATCGCTTTTATTTCGACCCGCAGCGGCTCGCCTCAAATCTGGCTCAGGCCAGTAGCTGGCGGCGAAGGCAAAAAATTGACCGATTTTCCGGCCGGGGTTGGCTCTTTTAGCTGGTCAAAAAGCGGACGCTATTTGCTGGTCACCAGCTCCGTCTTCCCTGAGCTTTCTGACCTTGAAGCTACCCGCCAGCGGCTGGAAGAATTGGAAAAAAGCAAAGTCAAAGCCAGAATCTACGACCAGCTGCTGGCCCGCCACTGGAATACCTGGTCTGACGGTAGCCGGAGCCACCTTTTTCTTTTTCCTGTTGACGGCGGTCAGCCTCTGGATCTAACCCCTGGCGACTATGATACCCCGCCTCTGGCTCTGGGCGGGAATCTTGACTTTAGTTTTTCCCCGGATGAAAAGGAAATAGCTTTTGTCCGCAATATTGACCCGGAATTCAGGCTGGCTACTGGAACTAACAATGACATTTTTTTGACTGATATTGGGGCCCGGGCCGTCGAAAAATTGACCGTAAGCCGGGCTAACGACATCGATCCCCAGTACTCGCCTGACGGCCGCTATTTAGCCTACCGGGCAATGAGCCGGCCGGGTTTTGAAGCTGACAAATTGGCCCTCGTTCTTTATGACCGCCAGAAAAAATCTCTCACTAAGTTGACCGAAGCCCTTGATTCTTCTCTGAGTGAGTTTGTCTGGTCGCCCGACAGCCAGGTTATTTATTTTCTAACTGAAGACCGGGCCCGGACAGCTTTATTCTCATTAAAACTAAGCACTAAGAAAATCGAGAAACTTTTAGATGGCCAGACAACCAGCAGTCTCCAGATTTCCCCTGATGGAAAAACTATTTATTTTTTGAAACAGTCTCTTAATCATCCTTATGATCTTTATTCTTTTGACCTTAAAACCAGGAAACTAAAACAATTGACTGACCTCAATGGTGAACTTCTGGCTGGCCTGGATCTCAACCCGGCTGAAGATTTTTATTTTGAGTCAGAAGGAGATAAGATTCATGGACTGCTCCTCCGTCCCCCTTTCTTCGATCCTGCCAAAAAATATCCCCTGCTGCTTTTAATTCACGGCGGGCCTCAGAGCGCCTGGCAGGATGAATTCCATTTCCGCTGGAATGCCCAGATGATGGCTGCTCCTGGTTATGTCGTCGCTCTGGTCAACTTTCATGGGAGTCCAGGCTATGGTCAGGCTTTCACCGATTCCATCAGTGGCGACTGGGGAGGAAAACCCTACCGTGACCTGATCAATGCCATTGATTACCTCCGGGAAAATTATGCTTTTGTCGATAAGGAAAAGCTGGGCGCGGCCGGTGCTTCCTATGGTGGTTATATGATTGACTGGATTGAAGGCCAGACAGATATTTTTGATTGCCTGGTCAGCCATTCAGGCGTTTTTGATCTGCGTTCGGAATATGGAGCAACTGATGAACTCTGGTTTCCAGAATGGGAATACCGGGGAACACCCTGGAGCCAACCTGAGATGTATGAGAAATTTTCTCCCAGCTTTTATGTCAAAGATTTCAAGACGCCCTGTCTGGTTATCCACAGTGCCAATGATTTTAGAGTGCCTTTAGAGCAGGGTTTGCAGTTTTTCACTTCCCTCCAGAGGATGGGCGTCCCTTCCAGATTTCTCTATTTCCCTGATGAAGATCATTTTATTCAAAAACCTTTGAACGCCGAACTGTGGTGGAAGACTGTTCTCGACTGGCTGGCCACCTACTTGAAAAAGTAGAAAATAAGCCTGCCGGCCTTAAAATTCAATTTCGAGCAGAGCCAGAGGATCAACCCGGGCCTGATTTATTTTGGCGGCCCAGTGAAGATGCGGACCGGTCGAAAGACCGGTTGAACCAGCCAGGCCAATCACCTGGCCGCGGTCAGCCTTGACTCCCCTTTTGACCAGGAGTTTCGACAGATGACAGTAGACCGTAAAAAGGCCAAGACCGTGATCAATAATTACGGTGTTTCCAGAAAAATATAGGTTAGAGGCCAGAACCACCCGCCCGTGATTGGCCGCCTTAATGGGCTGACCGGAAGCAATAGCCATATCTACCCCGGCATGAACTGAGCGGGGAACATTGTTGTAAATTCTCTGCTGGCCAAAATTAGGCGATAGCCGGCCGTCACAGGGCAGTTCAAATTTGTTCTTAGCCAGCCACTCCGGACTCGTCTGATTGTAAATCTGGTCCAGGATTTCCGCTTCTCTTTTAATTCTTTCCTGAACTTCGCTGGGTGGATGGACATATTTAGGATCAACGGTCAGCTTCTTTTTGGGGAAGTCTCTGGCCAGAATATCTATTTCGAGGTTGATCTGGTCGCTCTGACGGTAGCCTGACCAGAGAGCAATTTCCAGGATTTGCCGCCCGGGTTTCACTCCAAGATCGAGCCCGAGCGGTAAAAAGACCGGTTGCCCTGAATTAGCTTTAAGTTCGTAATGACGGCCCAGAAAATCAACCGTGGCCAGGTCGCTTTTCTTCTCCACCCAGGTCAGGATCAGCGGTTCACCTGGCTGAATTTTCCGGGCTTTAACTTCAAATCTATCTCCAGTCTTAGCCTCCATCTTTATGACTTCTGCGCCAGCTACCGCCGTAAGAGATAGTAGAGCAAGAAAGACCAGACGAAAAAGACGGCTACCACCGCTTTTTAAAACCGTTCCTGGCCAATAAGACTTCAAGTCATCTTCAGCCATTATCAGTCACCTCTATAAAACTATTTAGATTACCTGGCCCTGGCCGTTATTTCTCAAAACTTTACCTGGCAGCCGGCCGGTAATTCGTCCTTCATCCACCACCAGTTTCCCGTTGACCAGAACAAAGGGTAGTCCCTCCGGATAGCGATGAGGATCAGACCAGGTGGCCAGATCCTGAATTCTTTCATAATTAAACAGGACAAGATCAGCCAGATAACCTGGCTTGACCAATCCTCTTTGCTTGAGGTTAAATCTTTCGGCAGGAAAACCAGTCATTTTCCTGATCATAGCCTCCAGCGGTAAAACTTTCTGTTTCCTGACATACTCGGCTATGGCCCGGGGAAAAGTGCCATAATATCTGGGATGTGGTTTACCGCTGGACAGACGGCCGGTGGTCGAAGCCAGATTACCATCTGATCCAAGGCAGGTAAAAGGTTGCTGCAGTATCTTCTTGAGGTTATCTTCACTCATCCCCAAACAGACCATCGAGACCTGCCCTCTCTCCTCAACGAGCAGGTCTCTGAGAAATGAAAACATGTCCTGGCTCTGGTTTCTAATTTTAGCTGCCTGTTCAAGGTCGAGGCCTTCCAGCTGGCGGTTTTTTTCGGTCTCAACCGAAGCAATCAAGACCTTACTCCAGGAGCCGAGATTGGTTTCAGCTTCTTTAATTGCCTCCCTTAGTTTAGGCTCGAGCTGGGGCGAGCGCAATCTATTCAAAAAATCCTGGTTTCGACCTTCTCTGACCCACAGAGGGAAAAAGATGCTCAATCCGGTTGACCAGGCAGTATAAGGATAGACATCAGCCGAAAGATCAACTCCTCGCTCTTTAGCCTGATTTAATTTTCTTAAAAGTTCATCAATCTTGGGCCAGTTCTTAAGGAAGCCAATTTTAAGATGAGAGATTTCCAGTCTGACTCCGGCCTGCTCGGCAATGTCTATGGCCTCATCAACTGCCTGGAGAACTTCATCTTCCTCATCTCTCATATGGGTGGCATAAATCCCCTGGCTTTCCCTGAGAACTGTCATAAGGTCAATTAATTCACCGGTCGAGGCAAAGCTCCCTGGTGCATACTCAAGGCCGGTAGAAATACCAATTGCCCCCTGCTGCAGAGCCTGGCTGGCCAGTCGCTTCATTCTGCCCATTTCCTCAGTTGAAGGCTGCCGGTTATTGTAGCCTACGACCGCTGCCCGGATGGTCCCCTGCCCAACGAGAGAAGCAAAATTTACCGCCTGGCCTTTTTCCTCCAGCCGCCGGAAAAAGCCCGCCAGGTCCTGCCAGTCAACTTTAAGCCCGAACTCTGAGCTTAAATACTTATCTTCATCTTCGAGCATAGCGGCAGTGAGGGGAAAGCGGCTCGAACCGCAGTTCCCTCCAATGACTGTGGTCACTCCCTGTTTGATCAATGAATCGGCTGTTGGACAAACTAAAAGCTCAAAATCGGTATGATTGTGGACATCAATAAAACCGGGGCTCAAACAGAGATTCTCAGCCGGAATTTCTCGCCGGCCGATGTTTTTTCCTATTTCCCCGATATGCTTGATATAATTGCCGCTGATCCCGACATCAGCCCGGAAAGGCGGCTGGCCACTGCCATCAAAGATCAGAGCCTGCCTGATAACCAGATCATAATCACTTCCGGCTTCTTCCAGGCGGCAGCCCGGCAAAAAAAGGCTCAGGCAGGATGCACCAATTAAGCCCTGGCCGGCCCTTTTTAAGAATTCGCGCCTTGGCATTAATTCTTTTCTCATTTATTTCTCCAGCTTTATAAAATAATAAATCAAGCGGGCTTTATCAAGCTTAAAGATTGCCTGAGCTCAGGCTCTGAATTTTTGAAAAAAATTAATCTAATCCGGTGGCGAGAAAGATACAAATAGCCCCTATCAGAAGCCTCAATAACCGGGCGTTTTCACCCCTATTTGGTGTATAATTTTTTAGATAATAATTTCAGGGCTGCCCCTGCCACAATACTCAGTACTTTGAGAATGGCTCAGCCGTCAGCGGGGAACACTATGAGGCAGTCAGGCAGGCAACTCAGTTAGTCTGACAGTTCGCCGCCAGGGGTCAGAAAAAGGGCTGGACTTAATTTTTATTTTTTTAAATAATCAGGCCAGAGTAGAAAGATGAAAGAAAAAGTCCAGAGCTTTCTTATTCCAGGCCGCTATCAGAAAAAGGTTATTCTTACATTAAGTTTCCTGTTGATCCTTAGCTCATTAATAGCTGAAGCTCAGCAGCCGCTGGTTGCCGACCGGCTGAACGGAACTTTTCTTAAGCAAATCCTGGCTGATACCGGCCAGATGATAACTTCTCCGGCCAGATGGAGCAGAAACAACTGGCTGGTTTTTGGTCTCAGCCTGGCCTCGAGCTGTGCCTGGCTGCCGGTTGATAATTCAATCCATGAGTGGATTCAGGACAGTCATCATCCAGGCTTAACCTCAGTTTCCAAAGTCTTTTCTGGCGCCGGCCAGCCGTTAAGCCTGATTGGAATATTATCAGCTGGTTATTTAGCCGGCGAGCTAACCCATTCATCCTCCTGGAGACAGACTTCCCTGCTGGCCGCAGAAAGCTTGCTGATAACTGAACTTTTTGTTCAATTCGGTAAAATAACTTTTGGCCGGGCCAGGCCTTATAACCTGGAAGGGGCTTTATCCTTCCATCCATTTACTCTCAGAGGACAATGGCAGTCTTTCCCCTCGGGTCATAGTGCGGCCGCCTGGGCGGTGGCCACGACCGTGGCTTCCAGAACTCGGGCGGGCTATTTGAAGGCTTTATTCTACAGCCTGGCTGCCGGCGTTTCAGTTTCCAGGGTCATCCTCGACAAGCATTTTTCTTCAGATATAGTCGCCTCCAGCCTTCTGGGCTATTATCTCGGGCAGAAAGTTGCCCGCAGAGCTTCCCGAAGGGCCAACCAGCCAGGCCAACCGGTTTATGGCCTGTCAATTGCCCCCGGGCTGATCTCTTTTAACTTTAATTATCAGTTCTGACCAGCCCGGCCTGATTTTGAGTCCATTGGTTCCCCTGGCGTCTCTTGCTAAAACGTTATTTTTTTGATATTTTTTTCATGATTTAAGTTTCTGGAGGTAATTTTATGGCGGGTAGTGACAAAGAAAAGAGCAGTAAAAACAAGAAGATTAATCGTCTGACTCTATCTGAAATTGAGGCCCAGCTTGAGGCAATTAAAAAGTCTGAAGGCAACTGGCGGTCCAAACACGCCAGGCAGCTCCTGGCCAGAAAGGCTGTTTTAACCAGGCAGGGTTGAGACTGGCCTGCTTAAGATATTTATCCTCACCAATCCCAATCTAAATATTTTACAAAAAAGTTATTTTCTGCTATTATCATGAAGAAAAATAAGGAGAATATTTGTGTTAACTAATGAATTGAAGTCAAAAATTATTGAGGACAACGCCTTGAGTCCGGCTGATTCTGGCTCGCCTGAAGTCCAGGTGGCCATCATTACAGAAAGGATCAACCAGCTCATCAATCATTTTCAAACTCACCAGAAAGATCATCATTCTCGCCGCGGCTTGATGAGACTCGTCGGGCAAAGGAAAAGATTGCTGGAATACTTAAAAGAAACAGATAAAGAACGCTATCAGCGGCTTATTACCAAGTTGAACCTCAGGAAGTAGGCAGCTTTGCCTCTAAATCTATAAGACGGGTTAAAACATGTCAAATAATATCAACCTTGAAATTGGTGGCCGTAATCTATCTATAGAGATCGGCAAGGTCGGAAGACAGGCCGATGGTTCGGCTTTTGTCCGTTATGGCGATACCATTATGCTGGTCACGGCAACTTCCAAGAAGGAAGTTTCCGGAGAAAAGAATTTCTTACCTCTGATTGTTGATTACCGCGAAAATACCTATGCCGCTGGTAAGATTCCAGGCGGCTTTTTTAAGCGAGAGGGCAAGCCCTCAGAGAGAGAAATTCTGGTCGCCCGGATGATTGACCGTCCAATTCGCCCCCTCTTCCCGAAAGGTTATTTTCAGGATACGCAGATTGTTGCTTTGCTCCTGTCAGCTGATCTGGAAAATGAGCCTGACACCTTAGGCATCATCGGGGCTTCGGCTGCCCTTTATTTTTCTGAAATTCCGTTTACCACTCCGCTGGGAGCTGTTAAAATTGGTTACATTGATGATCAGTTTGTGGTCAATCCAGCCGCTTCTCTTCTCGAAAAGTCCAGGCTTAATATGATGGTCGCCGGTAATGAAGACGGGATTTGCATGATTGAAGCCGGAGCTAACGAAGTTGGAGAAGAAAAGATCGTGGAGGGTTTGATTCTGGCTCAGGAGGAGATAAGGAAAATTGTTGCTGCCCAGAGAGAGCTTTTTAATCAGCTCTCTATTACCAAGACAGAAGTTAAGGTTAAGGTTCAGGAAGCTGAGAAAGTCAAACAGGTTGAAGACGAGATCGCTGCTGAACTTTTACAGGCGATGCAGATCAAGCAGAAAAAAGCCAGTGAAAGGGCCAGCCAGGAAATACTTAACCGTCTGTTAGCCAGGATTCCAAAGGAAAATACGGAAGAAATAGCAGCTACTAAGGACATTTTTTATAATCTCGAGAAGAAACTCGTCCGGGACCTGGTTTTGAATAAGGGACAGAGGGCTGACGGTCGGGCTTTTAATGAACTAAGGCCGATTAGCATCGAAGTCGGGCTATTGCCCAGAACACATGGTTCCGCCCTTTTTACCCGGGGTGAAACCCAGAGTCTGGCCACAGTTACCCTCGGCACCTTTGAAGATGTCCAGAGGCTGGATGGATTGGGAGAAGAAGCTGAAAAAAGGTTTATGCTCCATTATAACTTTCCGCCTTTTTCGGTCGGCGAAGTCTCTTTTATGAGAGCTCCCGGCCGGCGGGAAATAGGCCATGGAGCTTTAGCTGAAAAGGCTATTTTACCGGCCATTCCTGATGAAGAAACTTTCCCTTATACTATTCGCATTGTCTCTGATATTCTTGAATCCAATGGTTCCTCATCCATGGCCACGGTTTGTGGCGGAACACTGGCCCTTCTGGATGCTGGTGTCCCACTCAAAATGGTCGTGGCTGGTATTGCTCTCGGTCTGGTCAAGGAAGGCGAACGATATGCCATTTTAACCGATATTGCCGGGCTGGAAGATCATCATGGCGATATGGACTTTAAAGTCACCGGTTCTGACCAGGGTGTCACTGCCATTCAAATGGATCTAAAAATTCCTTATCTGCCAGTTCAGATCATCCGGGAAGCTTTCACCCAGTCAAGAGAAGCCAGGCTTCAGGTTCTGGATAAGATGAAAGCTGTCCTTCCAGCCCAAAGGCCTCAGCTCTCAGTCTATGCTCCCCGCATCCTGACTTTATTCATCAATCCAGAAAAAGTGTCTGATGTCATCGGGCCAGCTGGAAAAATGATCAAAAAAATTGTCGCTCAGACTAATGCCAAGATAGATATTGAAGAGACCGGAAAAGTGACCATTGCCTCAACCGATATGAACGCGGCGGAAAAAGCCCGTGAAATGATCAGGGAAATCACGGCTGAAGTTGAAATTGGCCAGATTTATACCGGCAAAGTGGTCAGGCTGGAAGAATACGGGGCCTTTGTTGAGATTTTGCCCAGCATAGTCGGGCTTCTACACATTTCAGAAGTAGCTCCTTACCGCATCCGAAGTATTAAAGATGAGATTTCCCTTGGTCAGACGGTCACGGTTAAAGTCATCGATATCGATGAAGAAAATAATCGGATACGGCTCAGTAAAAAGGCACTCGAAGAAGGCAATCAGTCCTCAAACGAGCCATCTCAGCCAAGAGAACGGGATAATTCCCACGACGGTCAACAGTCTCATGGTGCTCCAGGCCATCATCCCCGAAACAACCGGAATCGCTATTAAATAATTAAAAGCAGAATATGATGAGAGGAAAATCAAAGCTATTTTCCTCAGGCCAGAGTAAGGGATTTACCCTGCTGGAGATGGTGGTTACTCTGTCTATTTTAGCCTTGCTGACCACTGTGGCTTTGCCAGTCATTACCACCTCCGTTAAGAGAGATAAGGAAATAGAACTGCGTCAAAATCTGAGGCTGATCAGACAGGCTATTGATGACTACAAAAAGCTGGCTGACGAAAAAAAGATTAAAGTTGATTCTGATTCCTATGGCTATCCGCCGGACTTAGAGACTCTGGTTCAGGGCGTTGAAGTTGAGCAGGAAACCACCGGGGCTGCCGGCCGGAAGACTAACAAAAAAACACTGGTTCGTTTCTTAAGAAGAATACCGCTTGATCCGATGACTGATTCCTATGAATGGGGACTCAGATCATATCAGGATAAGCCTGATTCTGATTCCTGGGGCGGAGAAAATGTCTATGATGTCTATAGCCGGAGTCAGGCTACCGCCCTTGATAAATCTAAATACCGGGACTGGTAAGATGAAACTTAGCTGGAATAGAGAGTCTTCTGGTTTTACCCTGATTGAAATCCTGGTTGTCCTGAGTATTATCGGCATTTTACTGGGACTGGCCGTTCCTCAATATCAGATCTCAATCAAGAGGGCCAGGGAAGCGGTCTTGAAAGAAAATCTCTTTATTATGCGCAAGCTGATAGACCAATATTATCAGGATAAACACCGCTATCCGCCTACTCTTCAATCGCTGGTCGAAGAAAAGTATTTAAAAGTTTTGCCCGTTGATCCCATTACCGGCTCGAATGAGACCTGGGTAGAAATCAGAGAAATTCCTCCAGCTGAAGATTATGTTCCGCCTGAAAACCTGGGGGTGGTTGATGTCAAATCAGGTTCAGAGGCCAGAGCTCTGGACGGTTCAAATTATAATACCTGGTAGCCTGAGAAGGCAGCCGGCTGGAGGCAGATTAAAGCTTGGTAGATTATTGGACCAGAAAAAAGGCGGTGAAATGAAAAAGTCCAGTTCGAGTTCCAGAGCACTGGCTGGACGACCGGTAGCTGAGCAGCTAAGTGACCTCACCGGCGGCTATATCCTGATTTTCTTGCTTATTGTCATTTTTGTCATGACTCTTGGCTTGCTGGTGGCTGTGCCAGTCCTGGAGACCCAGCTCAAGAGGGAAAACGAAGAAGAGCTTATCTTTAGAGGCCAGCAATATGTGGAAGCGATCAGGCTTTACCAGCTGAAAAGACCGGGTTCCTTTCCCCAATCACTCGAAGAACTGACCAAAGAAAAATGCCTCCGGCGCTTATATCCGGATCCGGCCTCAAAGAGCGGTCAGTGGAACCTGCTGCTTATTCCGCCCGTTACTGCTTCCCCTGGGACAGGCGCTCAAGCCGGTGGGACTGATAAATTACTGGTAGCTACACCCGCTGGCCTTAAAAAAATCTCCAGGCCTCAAATAGTCGGGGTGGTCAGCTCCTCCCCAGAAAAATCAGTCAGAATTTATGATGGCGAAGAATATTACCAGAAATGGCTTTTTTACTACGGACAGACACCGGGCAAAAAACCACAGCTGATCTACCAAACAGCTGAAAAATAGAGTCGATAACCAGATTTACCTTTTTACCCAGTCAGGCAAAACGAATTCCAGCTGATCATAAAGTTTCAAACCGAGTTCTTTAGCCCGGCCGGCTTTTAATTCCAGAACATAAAGAGCCTTTTTCTCAGGTCCATAGCTCGGACAGGGCTCGGCCAGGCAAGGTGGAACATTTTCCTCGAGATGGACAATCTGACGGTGAGCATTTAACCAGATTATATCCAGTGGAATCAAAGTGTTTTTCATCCAGAAGGAATACTGGTCTTCTTCTTCAAAGACAAACAGCATGCCCTGATCAGGTTTAAGGTCCTGACGGAACATCAAGCCCTTTTCCCTTTCGGACGGGCTAACCGCCAGTTCAGCAGTCACCATTTCCCCATGAGGCAAAAAGACTTTAATATATTTATCATGACGGCTGGTCTGGCAGAAAAGCCCTGGCCAGAGTAAAAGACCGAAGAGAAAGAAAACGGCCGGGCAGGCTTTGAGCTGGTGTTTCCTCATGTTTTCACCTCGATGAGCAGCTTACTTTTTTATTATCCTGAATCAAGGCTTGATAATCAAGGGAACGAATCTTACCCCGATTAGCCTGGTTTTCTCCCAGCCCTTTTTCGTCCTTTTGATCAGGACGAGTTCTTGAGAATCAGTTCCTACGGGAATAATCAACCGCCCGTCAATTTTAAGTTGCTCAATAAGTGCTGGAGGGACCTCGGCCGGAGCAGCCGAAACCAGGATAGCCTCAAAGGGCGCTTTTTCTGGCCAGCCCTTTGAGCCATCACCGGTTAAAAACTCAATGTTTTTGTAGCCAAGGCTCTTTAAGGTCTCCTGAGCCCGAAGGGAAAGCTCTGGAATGAGCTCGATAGTATAGACCTTGCTGACTATTTCGGCCAGGATGGCCGTCTGATAGCCAGAGCCAGTACCTATTTCGAGCACTCTATCCCCTGGCTGGAGTTTTAAAGCTTCAGTCATATAACCTACTATGTATGGCTGGGAGATAGTCTGGCCATGACCGATGGGCAGAGGCTCATCACGGTAAGCCAGATCTCTCATTTCTTCTGGTACAAAGAGATGTCTGGGCACTTTGAGCATAGCGCCTAAGACATTTTTATCTTTAATCCCCCGGCCCTTGATCTGATATTCAACCATGTTCTGGCGGGCTTGTTCATAGTCAGGATCAAAGTTCACCAGGCCCCTCCCCTCCAGATTTTTGACCGGATTTACTGACAAAATCAATAAAGCGGTCAGTAAGATCTGGCAAAAACGGCCATTGTTCTGGCTTCTTTCTGGCAAAAGACACATCTCCCCTTTTGATTTGATTCCTCACTCAGGGGGATGACTCTGATGGTAGCCATCGTTTCTTCTTTTATTCTGGCCTCACACTCTTCTGAGCCGCACCAGCCTGCCTGGATGAATCCCCTCTTATTTTCAATCACCGACTTGAATTCCTCATAGGAAGAAACCTGGCGGGTGTTTTCCCTTTGAAAAGCCAGAGCCTTATTGAATAGAGATATTTGTATACTGTCAAGGAGACCTTTTACCTTTTCTTCCAGCCCCTCGAGGCCGATGACTGATTTCTCTTGACGATCACGGCGGACAGCTATGGTCTGATTATTTTTCACATCACGCGGTCCTATTTCCAGCCGCAGTGGGACTCCCCGCATTTCCCACTCTGAGAATTTCCAGCCTGGAGTATACTCACCGCGGTCATCAAGAAAGACCCTCAGCCCAGATCTCTCCAGTCTGTTCTTTAACTCGATGGCCGCCGGTAAAACATTTTCTTTCCAGTTGCCAATAGAAATCGGGATGATAACTACCTGAAGCGGAGCCACTCTGGGTGGAAAAACCAGTCCGGAATCATCTCCATGGGCCATAACCAGAGCCCCGATCAGGCGGGTCGAAACACCCCAGGAAGTCTGCCAGACATACTGCAGATTCTGGCCACGGTCCTCAAACCTGATGTTAAAAACCTGGGCAAAATGCTGTCCGAGATTATGAGACGTCCCCATCTGAAGGGCTTTACCATCTGACATCAGAGCTTCAATCGCATAGGTGGCTAAAGCCCCAGCAAATTTTTCCCGGTCAGTTTTCCGGCCGGAAATGACCGGTATGGCCAGTTCCGTCTCAACAAATTCGCGATACAGATCCAGGATGCGCAGAGTCTCAGTCTGAGCTTCATCATAATTTTCATGAGCGGTATGGCCTTCCTGCCACAGGAACTCTGTGGTCCGCAGAAACGGCCTGGTCACTTTTTCCCAGCGGACAACATTAGCCCATTGATTAATGAGGACAGGCAGGTCACGCCAGGATTTAACCCACTTGGAATACATGAAGCCAATAATCGCTTCCGAAGTTGGCCTGACAGCTAACCGTTCTTCCAGCTCGTCAGCTCCACCATGGGTAACCCAGGCCACCTCCGGAGCAAAACCCTGCAGATGCTCCATTTCTTTACGCAGAAAGCTCTCGGGTATGAAAAGAGGAAAATAAGCATTGACATGACCGGTAGCTTTAATTCTTTCATCCAGCGATCTTTGGATATTTTCCCAGATAGCATAACCGTACGGTCTGATCACCATCATGCCTTTCATCGGGGCGTAATCAGCCAGTTCAGTCCGGCGGATCAGATCCAGATACCAGCGAGAAAAATCTTCACTTTTAGGTGTAATCTGAGTTACCAGGCGTTCTTCTTCCAATTTAAAACTACCTCCAGTCTTCCGGCTAATTCTATCCAGCCCCCAATTTTTTGTCAAGGAAAACCGCAGTGGGCAGTCATTGAGGGGGTGAGAATAAAATGACCCTTTTTTTCATCTTGAGTGATGATTGAAAATTGGCCTGATTGAGCTAAGTTAAGGTCGTAACAAATTTCAAAGGAAAAGGAAGCGGTTATCATGAACAAGAAAGTTACCGCTCTGAGCGGGGCAGAGATGATGGAAAAAAATACCGGTCAGAAGGAATTTTCCATGTCATTGCCTCTAAAAGTGTCGGGGGTTGATTCCTCTGGCCGTGAATTTAGCGAAGAATCACATCTGGCTTCTATTAGCAGCGAAGAAGCGGTCTTTTTCCTTAGAGCCAAAGTTGACCGGCAAGCCAGTCTTAAACTGGTGATTCCCCTCCCGCCCAAGCTGGCTGATGGCCAGCCATTAAACCTGGTCTTGCGGGGGACAGTCCTCCAAGCCGTTCAATCGGCTTTAGCCGGAATCCAGGGTCAGCGAGTCCGGCTTAAACTCGAATCAAGATATTTCATCGGAGCGGAAGATAATTAAAACTTTAGCTTCAAAATGAGAAAAATCTTACTGGCCAGGCGTCTGACAGGATGATGAATTCGGTGGCAAGGCGGGTAGCTAAAGGTGATAATTGGCGGCCAAAAATCACCCTTTTCTTCATCCCGCGGAGCGATTGCCGGTCAGCCTGGCTAACCGGATAATGTCAGCGTTATGGAAGAAGCATTAAACAGGCGCCATCAAGATAAATCCTCCATCCAAGACGCAACCGGAGACCGGCAAGGAGAGCGCTTGCTTGAGCTCTCCCTGCCGGCTTTGGTCCTGGGAAAGAAAATCTCTGGCCGGAGCTTTAGCGAAAAGACTGAATTGATAGCTATCAACTCAAAATTGGTGACCTTTTTGCTCAAAACCCCGGTTAAGATCGGTTCCTCCTTAAAGCTGGCTATAAATATTCCAGCCACTGCCCTTCTGATTTATCCATTAAAGCTTGAATTAAAAGGTCAGGTAGCCCGCCTCGAGCTGGATGAGAAAAAAAACCTGGTGCAGCTGGTGACGGTTGAGCTTGACCATAAATTTGAGCTGCGGCCGCAGAGCTATTCCGCCGGACCTGACCAGACTAATTGTTAACTGGCTGGTAGAATCCCCTTTTTGAGGCTTACCTTTCCCCCACTTTTATTAAAACCAGGCCTGGAAAAAAGAGGTTTAGGCTTGACACCTGACCTTTTCTATTATATTTATTCCTGGAGAAAGATTATTTTTTGAGGGGTAAAAGGGTATGCCAAAAAAGAAACAGCTACCAACTGAAAGCCAGCCATCAAAAGCCAAAATCGAAAGAATCGGTGTTCTGATTTACTGCCCATCTGATCTTATTCTGACCGGTATTCTCAAAGCCTTTGAACCGGACAGATCAATAGAAATAATAGCGGTGGAAAAAGGGACTATCGACAGCTTAATGGATTCGATTAAACAGCTGCAGCCCCAGGTAATACTTTTCGCTCATCTGGAGCCTCTCCCTCACCTTAAAGAAATCTGCAAGGCCATTAAAGAATTAATCAAGCCCCAGATCAAGACTCAACTTCTCCTTCTTGGCAATATCCCTTCTCAGGAAGAAATCATCAATTTGATTAATGCCGGAGCCCGGGGCTATTTCGATCTTAGCGATCCTCCGGGCCAGCTGGTTGAAGCGGTGCGGGTGGTCAATCGCGGGGAAATCTGGCTCCCCAGAGATAAAATGTCAAGTATCATGGACCGGATTATATCGGTCGTCGGACGCGACATGAAGGAAAAGACGCTGGATCAGTTAACCTCAACTGAATTTCAGGTGTTGCGCCTGATCGGTCAGGGTAAAAGCAACGAAGAGATAGCCCAAATTTTGTTCATCAGTAAGAATACTGTCCGTTCTCACATCAAAAGTATTTATTCAAAACTGGATACCCATAGCCGGTTGCAACTGGCACTTTATGCCATCAATTCGGCCTTATTTTAGCCTCAACGACGAGGGGGAATTATGACTGAAAAAGCTAAAAGCAAAAAGAGCTCAAAAAAAATCAAAGCCCGCAAGAAGACACCGGTAGAAGTAAATCGCCGGCGGGAGTGGCGGTTTGAACTTCCCTTACCAGCTGAAATTGAAGGCCAGCTGCCAGAGGGTAAAAAGTTTGCCGAAAAGACGACGCTGGAAAATATTTCTTCGACCGGCGCTTATTTTTCGCTTGATTCCAACCTGGTCGTTGGCTCAAAAGTAAACCTGACCATTGAGATTCCTCCTCAGTTTACTGAGGGCAGGAAAGTTAAGCTTTGCCTGGATGGCGAAACAATCAGGCTGGAAAAAAAGGAGAGAAGGGGCAGGAAGCAGGGTGTAGCCGTCAGATTCAAGAAAGACTTTCGCTTTCAGGTCGAAGACTGAGGGCCAAATCAATTTGTCTGGCAAATGATGCTTATTGTAGCCCTGACGGGCGGGATTGCCACTGGTAAATCGGTGGTGGCTGAAATCCTGAGCAGCAAAGGTTGTTATATAGATAATGCTGACCTGGCTGCTCATGACTTGATGCGGCCAGGGGGGGAAGCTTATCAGGCTGTGGTCAATCATTTTGGAGAAAAAATATTAACTGCCGATGGCTTGATTGACAGAAAACGGCTGGCCAGAATCATTTTTAAGGAACCAGAAGAAAGAGCTTTTTTAGATTGCCTGACTCACCCTTTGATTCTGAATAAAGTCAGGGAAAACATAGCCGGTCTGGAAAAATCGGGAGAATATGAGATATATGTTACTGAAGCGGCGCTGGTCATTGAAGCTGGCTATCAAACCTTTTACGACCGGATCGTTCTGACTTTTTGCCAGCCCGAAATCCAGGTTGAAAGGCTCAGCCAGCGCGACGGCCTTTCTTCCCGTGAAGCCTGGCTTAAAATTAATAGCCAGTGGCCGCTGGAAAAGAAAATTCCTTTAGCTGATTATTTGATTGACACTTCCGGCCAGCTGACTGAAACCATTGAACAGGCGGAAGAACTCTATCTCCGGCTTTATCAGGATGCCCAGTTAAAAAAGATGGGCAAGTTCGTCAAAGATCTGGATTAAGCTACCGGGTTTGATCAGTTCAATAGGAAATGATTACTTTTCAGATTGTTTTTTAAGTTGTTTTTTAAAATCCTGACCAGGGCGGAATTTCACTCTTTTTCCGCCGCTGATGGTCAGCTGCCTGTTACGCCTGATGTCCCGGCCATAACCTGATTTCTTGGGTACTACCCGGAAGCTGCCAAACCCTCTGATTTCAACTTTATCGCCTTTAAGTAAGGCTTCTTTAATCGAATCCAGAACAGTCTCAACTAAATAAACAGCCTTAGTCCGGCTCAAGTTTCCTTTCCGCTCAAGCCTGTCAGCTATATCACTCTTTATCATCAGTCAGTTCCTAAGTATCTCCGGCTAGAAAAATAATAGACTAAAGTTAGTTTATAATAGTCTAAATGTCAAGCAAGTTACTGGATAATAATCAATTGACTAAAGAAGTTATAGTTCATATAATAACAATGTTGTGAAGAGGCTTGTCTATCCGCTTATTTTTTTTCTTTTGGTCGCCATCAGTTCAGTTTGTCTTGAAGCCCGCATCCTGACTATCACCATCAAAGAGCCCATTCATCCAATTACAGCCGAAGTCGTCATAAAATCAATTGAAAAAGCCAGGCAAGAAAATGCCCAGCTGCTTATTATCAAACTGGATACCCCTGGCGGGCTTGACAGCTCGATGCGCGAGATGATTGAGGCTATTGTCAGTTCGCCGGTACCAATTGTGGCCTATGTTAGCCCGTCCGGTGCCCGGGCCGCCTCAGCCGGCTTATTTATTTCGGTCGCCTGTGATATTTTTGCTATGGCCCCTGGCACTTCGACTGGTGCAGCCCATCCGGTGAGCATTGGCACCTCCGGTCAGAATCAGGACAAGACTATGGAGGAAAAAGTTACCCATGATGCCGCGGCCTACATCCGAACCCTGGCTGAAAAAAGAGGCCGTAACATGCAAATGGCTGAAGACGCCGTCAGGAAGAGCCTGAGCTATACCGAACAGGAAGCTTTAAAAGGCAAGCTGATCGATCTGGTGGCTAAATCCGAACAGGAACTGGTTGAAGCCCTGGATGGCAGGGAAATTAAAAGGTTTAATGGTGAAGTCCAGGTGCTCAGCTTGAAAAATCAGCCGGTAGTTGAATTGCCTTTGACTTTCAGGCAGAAGCTTTTAATGACCATTGCCAATCCAAATCTGGCTTACATCTTACTGATGCTCGGGCTGCTCGGACTGTATTTCGAATTCGCTAACCCGGGAGCAATTTTCCCTGGAGTTATTGGCGGCATCAGTCTGTTGCTGGCACTTCTTTCCTTTCAGATTTTGCCGGTCAATTATGTTGGCTTGCTGCTAATCCTTCTGGGGACGGTCTTTTTTGTTCTGGAAATAAAAGTCACTAGTTATGGAGCTTTAGCCGTGGGTGGAGTCGTCTCATTATTTCTTGGCTCGGTGATTTTAATTAAAGCCCCTATACCCGAACTTCGGCCCAGTCTTAAATTTATTATCCCCGTTGTCCTGGGTATTTCGCTGGTTTTTGTTATGCTGGTTTATTTAGTAATTAAGGCCCACGCCCGGAAGAGCCTGACTGGTAAAGAGGGCATGATAGGCGAACTGGGTCAGGCCCTGAGTCCCTTTTCCCCTGATGGGAAAATTTTTGTCCATGGGGAAATCTGGCGGGCAGTGTCTGATGACAAGATTGACAAAGGAGATAAAGTCCAGGTGGTAGAAGTTCAGGACCATCTGACTTTAAAAGTAAAAAAGGTTTAGGGCGACAGGTTTTACCTGTCAAAAGGAGGTAGAAATGATTAGTTTCCCAATAATTGTGGCCATTATCGTTGCGCTCTACCTATTAAGCTGCATTAAGATTTTAAAAGAATATGAGCGCGGCGTGATTTTCCGTCTGGGCCGGGTGCTGCATAAACCCAAAGGTCCAGGCCTGATTTTTGTTTTTTCTCCTGTTGACCGGATGATGAGGGTCAGTTTAAGGCTGATCGTCATGGATATCCCGCCGCAGGATGTTATCACCAAGGATAACGTCTCGGTTAAAGTTAACGCTGTTCTTTATTTCCGGGTGATGGAGCCGCTTAAAGCCGTGCTGGAAGTCCAGGATTATCTTTATGCTACTTCTCAGCTTTCCCAGACGACTCTGCGCAGCGTGCTCGGTCAGGTCGAGCTGGATGACTTGCTGTCAGAAAGAGAAAAATTAAATGCTCAGTTGCAAGAAATAATTGATATGCATACTGACCCGTGGGGAATTAAGGTTGAGCTGGTCGAGATCAAGCACATTGATTTGCCTGAAAATATGATCAGGGCTATCGCCCGTCAAGCTGAAGCCGAGCGGGAAAGAAGGGCTAAAGTTATCCACGCCGAAGGGGAATATCAATCAGCCGAAAAACTGGCCCAGGCGGCTGAAATTATTTCTCAGAATCCCCAGACCATTATGCTCCGTTTTCTCGGCACCCTGACCGAAATTGCTTCTGAGAAGAATTCAACCATTGTTTTCCCGCTGCCTATGGAAATTCTCAGGGCCTTTGATAGAGGTCAGGAGAAAAAACAAGTCCAATGAAAGACTATCGGGAAGTTCAGGTCTCAACGACTATTCTGGTTTTTATTATTCTGGGTATCCTCATTCTGGGCACAGTTATCTTTTTTATGGGTGTTCAGGTTGGTAAGAAGCAGTCTGATCTGCTGGCCAAAAGCTTAATTTCCAGCGGGACAGAAGAAAAGGTCAGTCAGGAAAAGCCCACCCTTCCAGCTGAAGAGACAGCCCCGGCAGAAAATCCACCGGCTTTAGCTAAATCTGAAACCGTTTCTCAACAGGTCTCCCCTGCTACTCAGACACCCCCGGAAACCAAGCCGGCTGCGACTGCTCCTCAACAACCTCCATCCGGTGAGACCCAGCCAGCGGTCAAAGCCACCAACCCTCCCCTGGCCACAACCGGGGGAAGCTATTTTGTCCAGGTCGGAGCTTTTAACGACCTGTCCAGTGCCAGGCTGGCAGCCGATAGATTCAAAAAGCAGGGCTACCGGACGGTCATTAGGGATCCCTATCCTGCTGATCGAAAGACAGTTTACCGCGTCTGGCTGGGCGGCTATCCAACCAGGGAAGAAGCCCAGAGGGTGAAGGACGAATTGGTAAAAAAAAGTGTCAGGAACCCTGGCTATTTTGTTGTCCAGCGGTAAGTTCGGAGCAGTTAGAAGCCAGTTATAGATCCCGGGGCATGGCAAAACTAACCACCGGCTTGCTTGACAGCCAGCCTGACTTCCCCTATTTTGAATCTGAGCAGGAGAAACAGAAGTGACTGAAACTAACCTGATTGAAGTTCTGTCCGAAAAAAAAGAAAAAGCCTCGGATCTATTCAGACAGCTGGAAGAAATCCGAGGTTTTCTTTGACCTGGATAATAAACAGCTTGAATTAGAACGGATTAACACCGAAGTATCGCAGCCGGCCACCTGGTCTGACCAGAAAAAATTTCAATCTCTCCAGCAGAGGAAGAAGCTGCTGGAAAAAGAAGTTAATTTCTATCAGAAACTTCAGGAAAAAAAGGAAGAAATAGAAGTCCTGCTCGAACTGGCCGAAGAAGGCCAGGAGATTTTGGGCGAGCTGAATGAAGCTTTGAATCTTTTTGAGCAGGAATTGCAGGCGGCCCAGTTAAGAACGTTATTTTTTGATCCAGATGACGCGCGCCATGCTATCCTGACCATCCACCCCGGAGCTGGAGGGACCGAATCCCAGGATTGGGCTCAAATGCTTTTCCGCATGTATCTCCGCTATGCTGAACGTAAAGGTTTTAAAACGGAAGTGGTGGATTTTCAACCGGGGGAGGAAGCCGGGCTGAAAAGTGCTACTATCCGGGTAGAAGGCGATTATGCTTACGGCCTACTGAGCCAGGAATCAGGAGTCCACCGGCTGGTCAGGATCTCTCCCTTTGATGCCAACAAAAGGCGACATACTTCTTTTGCGGCTGTTTTTGTTTATCCCGAAATTGAGGATGATGTTGAAGTGGAGATTAATCCTGATGATCTAAAAATTGACACTTACCGCTCTTCGGGCAAGGGCGGGCAGCACGTCAACCGGACAGATTCAGCCGTCAGAATTACCCATCTGCCGACTGGCATCGTCGTTCAATGCCAGAATGAAAGGTCCCAGCATCAGAATAAAGCTACAGCCCTGAGGCTGCTCAAAGCCAGATTGTATGAAATTGAAAAGCAAAAAAAACAGGAGAAACTTGATAAATTAGAAGATAGCAAGTCTGATATTGCCTGGGGAAGTCAAATCCGGTCTTATGTTCTGCATCCCTATAAGATGATCAAGGACTTGAGAACCAAGCTGGAAACCGGGGATGTTGACCGCATTCTGGATGGAGATCTGGACGACTTTATCAAGGCCAGTCTGACTCTAAGAAAAAAGGAAGTTCTGGCCGCCAACAACTCCAAATAACCGGTTTAATACCCCGATTTATTTCTTTTTCCATCAGGTCTTATATTTCCGGTCTGAGCTTTTTGCTTTTTCCCCTGTCTTTTTGGTTCCGTCTCTTGGCTTTTTTATTTTTGACTTTTTCCCAGGCCCGGTCAAGTTCGCCGGCTGAGCAGCTGTTCAGGCTTTTACCTTTCTTTCTAATTTCCCTTTCCATTTGCCTGAATCTGGCTTCAAATTTTTTATTGGCTTCATGAAGAACTATTTCTGGATTATAACCAAGCTGGCGGGCAACCTGACTTAGAGAAAACATCAAGTCCCCGAGTTCTTCAGCCATTGGGGCCTTCTTCCCGGACCGAAGAGCCTGACGGAATTCAGCCAGTTCTTCTTCGACTTTCTCCAGAGCCTGCCCGGCATCGGGCCAGTCAAAGCCATGAGCGGCCGCCCTCTGTCCTAAAAGGAAGGAGTAAAACAAAGACGGGGCACTGGCCGGCAAACCCTCTAACAGTGACTGCCGTTTTTTCTCTTTCATTTTATGACTCTGCCAGACAGAGACGATTTCGGCCTGGCTGGTCTTTTTGACCGGGCCAAAAACATGCGGATGCCGGTCCAGCATTTTCCGGTTGATCCCTTCAATCACTTCAGCCATTGAAAACTGGCCGGCTTCTTCATAAAACAAAGACAGAAAGACTATCTCCATCAGTACATCTCCCAGCTCTTCTCTGGCTGCTTCTGCTTTTTTGGAGCGGAGAGCCTCGACTGCTTCATAAGTTTCTTCCAGGAAATAATTGATTATTTCCTGCTTATTTCTGGCTCTATCCCAGGGACAACCCTGCGGTGACCGCAGCCGGGTCATGATTTCCAGTAATTGTTCAAATTGCTTGGCAGCTTGCCGGCCGTTCTTCATCCTTTGACCTCTCTTGAAATTTTAGCCAATTATAGCTATCATTTAGCTTCTAAAGTTAGACTAAGTAAGCAAGTTTTTCAACCCATAAACTTAAAAATTATTCAGGGGAAAACATTATGTCTGACAAACCGAAAAATGAAGCCAGGGACGATGAACAATCTGAATTTATACCTCCAATCGATTTCAGTTCAATTGTCTTTCCTTTCTATACCCAGGCCTTAATGAAACTCGGCTTGCTGGAAAACCCTCAAAGCAATCAACTGGAGGAAAATTTAGAATATGCCCGCCGGTTAATTGACCTTCTTGATCTGCTCAAAGACCGGACCAAAGGTAACCTCCAGCCCGAAGAAGAGAATTTTCTGGAAGCTGTCCTGTCTCAACTTAAGATGCACTATCTAAACAAGACTGAAGCTATCAAGCTCTGAGCAAATGAGAGTTTTCCGCCATCTCTCCTCTGAGGCCAGACAACAGGCTGCCGGCTCTGTCCTGGCCATAGGCATCTTTGATGGCTTCCATTTAGGGCATCAGAAGATTATAAAAAAGGTCCGGGCTGAGGCCAGAGAAGCCAGGTGCCTGGCCGGCGTCCTGTCGTTTTATCCTCATCCCGACCAGGCTTTAAACCACCGGCCGATTAAAATGATTCAGACCCTGGAGCAGCGTCTTCAAGCTTTTGAGCTGGCCGGCCTTGATTTTTGCCTGTTACTCGAGCTTGATAAAAAGCTGTCGAGCTTTAGTGGAGAGACCTTTGCCCGGCAGATAATCAAGGACAGTCTGAAGGTCAAGGAAGTTGTCGTCGGGCGTAATTTCAGATTCGGCTACCGGCGGCAATGCGGGGTCGAAGATTTAAAACGATTTGGCCGTCTTGACGGCTTTAAAGTCAAAGCCTTAGAGCCGGCAGTCAGGCACGGCCACCCGATCAGCTCGAGTTTAATCCGGAAGTTGCTCGAAACCGGACAGGTTGAAAAAGCCAGCCAGCTTCTTGGCCGTCCTTATGAACTCAGCGGGCGGGTGGTCACCGGCCAGAAGCTCGGACGACAGCTGGGCTATCCGACGCTTAATCTCGAAACGAAAAACGACCTCCTGCCGCCCGGGGTATTTATTTCTCTGACTGAAATCAAGGGTGCGGTCCATCCTTCGGTTTCTAATATCGGGGTCAGGCCAACCCTGGGCGGGAAAACGACCAGGATTGAGAGCCATCTTCTCGACGTTACTCTAAAAGTTTACGGGCAGCCGGTTTCTCTGCTGCTTATAAAAAAAATTAGAGCAGAAAAAAAATTCAGTTCGCTCCAGGCCCTGAGAGAAGCTCTCGCCGGAGATATCAGTCTGGCCAGAAAATTCTTTAAAGGGACCTCTGGTCGCTCTTTGATTAAAGCCAGGCGGCTTGACTTTTAGCCCTATTTGGCCGAAGATATTTTTTTAAATTGGCCGGAAAGAGGAAATTATGGAAACCAAGGTCAAAGCCAGAATAATGGACAATGGCAAAATCCGCCGGACATTGCTGCGGATGGCCACCGAAATCGCCGAAAGGAACCGCGAGCTGGAGAAGCTGGTCATCATCGGGGTTAAAACCAGAGGATATTACCTCGGGCGGCGGCTGGCTGAGATTTTAAAGCAAAACGAAGGCGTGGATGTCCCGGTCAGGGCTCTCGATATTACTCCCTACCGGGATGATCTTGATTCAAAGGAAAAGAAGCAACAGCCCGCCAGGGATGAAATAAAATTTAGCCTTGATAACAAGGATGTTTTATTAGTCGATGATGTCATTTTTACCGGCCGGACCAGCCGGGCAGCTATGGAAGCTATCTTCGATCTGGGACGCCCGCACACCATACAACTGGCTGTTTTTATTGACCGCGGACACCGGGAATTGCCGATCAGGCCTGATTATGCCGGCCGGCTGTTACCGACTTCAAGACGGGAAAGAGTTGAAGTTCACCTGAAAGAAATCGATCAAATTGATGAGGTGTTGATTACTGAACCGAAAGAAGCTTTAAAACGAAAATAGACGGCAAACTAAAAACAGGTCAAGGGAGAGCCTGAGTTGAAGGTGCTGATCAGAGGGGCGAGAGTTTTAGATCCGGGGGAAAAGATTGATGGCCGGTTTGACCTTCTGCTGGTTGATGGGCTGATTGCCGGGATTAAACCCGAGATTAAACTTGAGGCCGGCCTGACCATAAAGGCGGATGGACTGTTAGTTACCCCTGGATTTATTGACCTCCATACTCACCTGCGCGAACCTGGAGGCGAACATAAAGAAACGATTCAGACCGGTAGCCAGGCGGCAGCCCGGGGTGGGTTTACAATCATTTGCTGTATGCCAAATACCAGACCGGTAAATGACCGGCCCGAAATAACCAAAGAAATTATAAACAGGGCTAAGATAGTTTCGCCGGTCAGGGTTTTGCCTATAGCCGCCATTTCCAGGGAAGAAAAAGGTCAGCAATTAAGCCCGATGGCCGAACTGGCTTCAGCCGGAGCAGCCGGTTTTTCGGATGACGGACAGCCGGTTAGCAATTCAGCCTTGATGAGACAAGCCATGGAACAAGCTGCCAGTCTGGACCTGCCAGTCATTGACCATTGTGAAGAAAAAAGCCTGGCTCAAAATGGCCTGGTTAATGAAGGCCGGGTCTCAAAACTCCTGAAGCTAACCGGACTGCCGGCAGCCGCTGAAGAAATTATGGTGGCCAGAGATATTATCCTGGCTAAAGATTTGAAGCTGCCCGTCCACCTGGCCCACCTGAGTACCAGAGGTTCGGTAGAACTCCTCAGCTGGGCCCGGGCCGCGAGTGTACCGGTAACAGCTGAAGTTACCCCTCATCATCTTCTCTTGACCGAAGAGATTCTGCTGACTGGCAATCCAGATGCTAAGGTTAACCCTCCCCTGAGAACTGAAGAAGACGTTCAATCGTTGCGGCAGGCTCTGAAGACTGGCTTAATTGATATTATCGCCACCGATCATGCCCCTCACACTGAAGAGGAAAAGAAAGCCGGACTGGAAAAAGCACCTTTTGGTATCAATGGCCTGGAAACAGCTCTACCTTCCTTGCTCGATTTGCTGGTTAGAAAACACGGTTTTCCCTTAGCCCGGGTAATCGAGGCTTTAAGCTCCGGGCCGGCTAACGTGCTTAAACTTAGAGCCGGTGGACGGATAAAGGAGGGCGAAAGGGCTGATCTGACCATCATCGATCTGGAAGGAAAAACTGTCATTACCAAGGAAACTATGGCTTCCAAAAGCTGTAATACACCTTTTCTTGGTTCGACCTTCACCGGATCAATAGTTATGACCATCATCGCCGGCCAGCCTGTTTATCAGAATAAAAACTATGCTAATATCTGGTTTGATTGAAACCAATGACCTTAACTGCTATTGAAAAAAAAATAAATTATAAGTTCAAAAATAAGGAACTACTGGAACAGGCCCTGATCCATAGCTCCTATGCTCATGAACATCCCGGCCAGGGATTTAAAGACAACGAGATACTGGAGTTTCTGGGTGATTCCGTCGTCGGTCTTATTCTGGCTGATCTGTTGTTCTCTTATTACCCCGGGCTGAGTGAAGGCCAGCTGTCGAAGCTGAAGTCAATTCTGGTCTCAACTAACTCTTTAGCCCGGCTGGCTAAAAAACTGGGACTCGACAAGCAGATCAAATTCGGCAAGGGAGAAGAAAAAAACGGCGGACGTCAGAAAAAGAGTATTATGGCCGCGACTACGGAAGCCTTGATGGGTGCCATCTATCTGGATAGCGATTATCAGACCGCCAGGCAGGTTCTGGCCTTTCTTCTTAAGAAATATTATAAGAAACTACCCCGGACCAATTTTCAAATCAATAACTTTAAGTCGGCCCTCCAGGAGTATTTTAATCAACATCAGCTGCCGTCACCCCTTTACCGGACAATCAGCGAGTCAGGTCCTGAACATGAAAAGGTTTTCACCATTGAAGTTAGTTCGGGCCGGGAGATCCTGGCCAGGGCTAAAGGCCTGTCGAAAAAGAGTGCTGAACAAAAAGCAGCCCAGAAAGCCTTAAAAAAATTATCCAAGGACAAATTTCAGGCTATCTCTGATGAAGCTTTTTTTATCTGCCAGGACGAAAACGGCCAGGAAACAAAGGATTGAACCAAACCAGCCAGCTATTTGCTCATTAAGATAGCCAGAGGCTGGGTGGATGGAATATTTTCCAGAATGATCTTCAAGACAGCCAGCAGGGGTACAGACAGAATCATCCCGGCAATTCCCCACAGCCAGCCCCAGAAGATCAGGGTAAACAGAACCAGTAACGGACTCAGATTCAGACTTTGACCCATCAATTTTGGATCAACAAAATTTCCCAGAATAGAGTCGGTAACGGCAATAGCCAACAAAACCCAGATAGGTGTTAATGAATTGCCAAACTGCAAAAAGGCAATCAAGGTTGGAATGATGGTGGCGATAATCGAGCCAAAGGAAGGAATAAAATTCAAGACAAAAGTGAGAAAGCCAAGCAGCAGGGCAAAATCAACACCAAAAATAATCAAAATCAAGCAAACAAGCGCGCCGTTAATGATGCTGACCAGAGTTTTAACTGCCAGATATTTCTGAATCTGACCATTAAGACTGACCAGCACCCGGCTAAGATAACTGGCTCTCTCGGGAGCAAAGGCTCTGACCACTTTATCAGCCAGCTTGTCACGGCCAGCCAGAATGAAAATAACAAAGACGAAGACCAAAATTAAATTACCGACAAAACTAAAAAAGGAGCCAAGAGTGCCCAGTAAAATATTGGTTATTCTTTCTACATTGATCTGGCCGACAATGGTGGGTACATCAATTTTAAAGGGCAAATGCTCCAGGCCCCGGCTGATTTCAGTTATCAGGTCGGTCATTTTCTGGCTGTAAGCCGGCAGAGAAACAACAAAATGTTTGCCGCTTGAATAGAGAATAAGCCCGATGAGATAAACGAGGCCAAAAGTAATGATGACGATGATGGTTATAGCCAGGCTTTTTGGAACTTTTAACTCAACCAGCCAGTCAAGCAAAGGCGAAATAGCATAAGAGATAAATAGCGATAGAAAAAAAGGAATGAGAACCGATCTGGCCAGCTTAAAACAGATGCCCAGAACAAAAAGAGTCAGGATTAAAAGGCAGATCCTGGTCAACCTCGACTCGGCAACTTTGACTTCAGCCATTGACCTTCCTGATGAGTTCTATTACCTGGCTGCTTCCAGATTGACCTTTAGCTGGCTAAAAGTGGTCAGGGCCTGATCGGCCAGAGCCACCGGCAGCCGGCTGAGACCAAAGAGGTAATTTCTGACCTGACCGATGAGGATTACCTGGCCATATTTATTTTCCTGGCGATATCTGTTGCCTTCGGCCACAAATGGAATTTTCTCGCCGGCATAGAAATCCAGCAATTTTTGAAGCCAGCCCTGGGCCTCTCCTTCCGCCCCGGCTTCAATAATAAAAGCATCGTATTCATCCTGGCCAGAGCGGTAACTGACTGCATAACCATTGGCTAAAAAGTCAAAACCCATAAAGTTTTTCTTAATATATTTTTCAGAATTCTTAATCAGGCCGCCTGATGGAAACATCTTAAACACCGCCGGCCAGTTCCCTTTCTCCTTGACCTTCTTATCGACTGCCTCAGCAAATTCTTTAAGGTAATCAGCGGTGCTGGCTTCGCCATTATAGCACAATAGTTTGACATAATAGGGGCCAGAAATAAAATTCAGGACTTCGCCTTCCAGGTAGCCGGCCAGGCCGAAAGGAACTTCAGGAATGTCCGGATAGCGCTCCGAGCTGAAGATACCAAAGGCATTAAGCGGAATCCCCATATCGTAGATTTCGAGAGTGATAGAACTCTCTGTTCCCTCTTTTTGAAAAGTCGAGACCAGTAACTGCTGAAAGTCATAGCCGAGATAGGCCTCGGCCGCCCCGTCGATATATTCAAATAATGTCTCAGGTTTATAAATCTCGACCGCCTCGGCCAGTTTCCAGCTCTGAACCTCAGGCAGTAATAAATTTAGATCCTTAGTTTGAGCTTCGCTTCCTGATTGGGCTAATCCCTGCCCGCTAAAAATCAGAACCCCGGCGATGGGGAGAAAGACAAAAATATAAAAAAACCGCAGGTCAAATCGCTTGGTCATCTCTTCCTCCGCTTGACAAAAATATATATCTTTTGTTCAGTAAAAGCAACTGCTGACTCAGGCCGGCATTGACAACCCGGACTGAATAGATAATCATAATTTTGCATCAGCTATGAATAAGTCCAGAGTCGTCATCATAAGATCTCAATCGGCCTGGGCGGCCAAGGGACGGCCTGACCCGGCCTCCATGCTCAGAATCTTCAGAAAAGGCCTGGAAGTTTTAACCGGTAGCAGTCTGGCCGAAGACGGGCTGCGCCAGATCTTTCACCCAGGGGAAAATATTGGCCTGAAAATCAGCACCATTGGCCGGGGGGCGATCAGTACTTACCCGGAGACGGCGGTGACCCTTGGCCTGTGGCTGGCTAAAACTTTTGGCCGCGAAGATAAAATTATCATCTGGGACCGTACCAATGAAGAGCTGAAAGACGCCGGCTATAAACTTTCCAGGTCGGCCGGCAGCCTCAAGATCCTCGGCACCGATACCCCCGGGATCGGCTACGGCCCGGAGCCGGTGGTCAACCGGAGCGTGGCCAGCCTTTTTTCTAAAATTCAGGCTGAACTGATTGAGGCTTCCATCAGCTTAGCCTTGCTCAAGGACCATGGCCTGGCCGGGATAACAGGAGGCTTGAAGAATTACTTTGGGGCCATCCATAATCCTAATAAATATCATGACAGCAATTGCAATCCCTATATCGCTGATCTCTTCGAGATAGATTTGATCAGAAAAAAACACCGCCTGACTATTCTGGATGCTCTCCGGGTTCAATACCACCGGGGTCCATCTTACCATCCACAATGGAACGACCAATCGAATAAACTGGTTTTTGGCCTGGATCCGGTGGCAGTGGATACCGTCGGCTGGAAGCTGGTCGAAGATTTACGGGCCAAAAAAGGCCTGCCTTCTTTGCCGGAGGAAAGGCGCCAGCCAGCCTATCTGAAAACAGCTGAAGATTTAGGCCTGGGCCAGTCCAGACTGGAAAATATTGAGATCATAGAAGAAGAAGTATAATAATTATAAAGATGAAAATGAATCGCCGGAATTTTATAAAGGCCGCTGCTGCCGGGAGCAGCTGGTTCCTGACCTTGAACCAGCTGAAAGGTTCTGAACTGCTGCCAGCGGCCAAAGCCGCACCAGCTGGAGCTAACCTGTCCCGCGTTGAAGCCAGATATTATGACCGGCTGCCTGACCGGGAAATTAAATGCCGCCTTTGCCCCCGTTTCTGCCAGTTAGGAGATAAAGAGCGGGGCTTCTGCGGGGTCCGGGAAAATCAAGATGGTAAATACTACACGCTTGTCTATGGACAGGCAGCCAGTTACAATATTGATCCAGTTGAGAAAAAGCCTCTTTTCCATTTCCTGCCTGGAGCCATGGCTTTCTCTATTGCCACCGCTGGCTGCAATGTAGCCTGCAAATTCTGTCAGAACTGGGAAATCTCTCAAATGAGGCCTGAACAGGTCAAAAGCCATCCTCTGCCGCCGGAGGTGGCGGCGGAGACAGCCGCCAGCTATAACTGTCCAGTTGTTGCCTATACTTATTCTGAGCCTGTTGTTTTTTATGAATATATGTATGACACCAGTCTCCAGGCCAGAAAGAAAGGCCTGCGCAATGCTGTCATAACCAACGGCTTTATCAACCCGGAGCCTTTAGCCGAACTGATCAAAGCTGTTGAGGCCATCAAGATCGACTTAAAAGCCTTTAATCAGGATTTTTATACCAACTATGTCCGTGGAGAGCTAAAGCCTGTGCTGGAGTCAATCAAGCAGATTGCCAGGTCCAAAGTCTGGCTGGAAATAGTCTATCTGGTCATCCCGACTCTGAATGACAAGCCGGAAGAAATCAGGCAAATGGCCCGCTGGCTAGCTGCTGAGATCGGCCCTGATTACCCGCTTCATTTTTCCCGTTTCCAGCCTATGTATCTGATTAAGAATCTTCCGCCCACACCTGTTTCGACTCTGGAGAGGCTGCGTGATATTGCCCTCCAGGAAGGCTTGCACTATGTTTACCTGGGCAATACTCCAGGCCACCCCGGAGAAAATACTTACTGCCCAAACTGCGGACAGCCAGTGATAGAAAGATATGGTTATACCATAAAAAAAATAAACATGAGCGGTAATAAATGCCGTCATTGCCAGCAGGTCATTCCTGGAGTCTGGAGCTGAGGAGAAATTCTTATGCTTTTCTTCTTGGCTTTATGGCCACTTCTTTCCAGATTTTAATCCTGCGCGAGTTTGAGGCCAGCCTGTTTGCCAATGAACTGGTTTATGGCCTGGTCCTGGCTTTCTGGCTGCTGGGCAGCAGTCTGGGCAGCTGGCTGATTAAAAAAAATATTTCAGCCAGGTTCAGCCCCCAAAGCTTATATTATCCGGTCCTTGGATTAGCGGTTATTCTACTCGCCTGGCTTCGTTTCTTCAGGCTCCTGTCTGGCTATCTGCCAGCGGAAGCCGCTGGATTTTGGCCTGTCCTGCTAATTTCTTTTCTTATTTCTATTTTTCTCAGCTTTCCTTTAGGAGCTCTTTTTGTCTGTAACGTTCACTGGTTAAACGGCCAGCTGCTCACAGTTTACCAGCTGGAGTCACTGGGATCAGCCGCCGGCGGACTGGCTGTTTATCTTTTTCTGATCCCCTATTTTTCAAACTGGCAGGCCGCAACCATAGTCATCATTCTTATTGCAGTCACCATAGCTGCTCTCAGCTCAAGCCGGAAAGCCAGGGTGGCGGCTCTTCCAGTCCTGCTGCTGGCCTGTTTACTCTGGTTTTTTGATTTCCCGGCTCAAAAGCTTGCCTGGCAGCCCTTTGAACTGGTCGCCTCTAAGGACTCCATTTACTCCCGTCTTCAGGTTATAAAATCTCAAGAGCAATTTTCTTTTTATACCAATAACCTTCTGGCTTTTAATTATCCAGATCCCCAGCTGGCGGAAGAGTCTGTTTGTTTTTCTCTTCTTCAACGGCCTGAGGCTAAAAGCATTTTACTCCTTGGCGGCGGTCTCAACGGCAGTCTCGAACTGTTGTTAACCTATCCAGAGGCCAGAATTGATTATGTCGAGCTTGACCCGGAAATAATAAAGCTCACCCGCCGGTATCTGCCTGAGGCTTCGGCCATTCTTGATCATTCCCGGGTGACCACCAGAATTGAGGATGGACGCCGGTTTATTGGCCAGACCAACCGCCGCTATGAACTCATCATCAGCAATTTGCCTGAGCCTTCCTCCGCCCAGATTAACAGGTTCTATACTGTTGAATTTTTTGCAATCATAAAGGAGAGATTAGCTTCGGACGGGGTTTTTTCCTTTGTGGTCCCATCTTCAGAAAATTATATATCGGACGAACAGGCTTCACTGCTGGCTACCTTTTATTATTCTCTAAAAAGTGTCTTCTCCCGCGTAACAGTCATCCCCGGAGATAACAATATTTTTCTGGCCTCGGAAGGACCAGTTGAAGATTCTGACCAGGCCCTGAGTGAGCGCTGGCATCAGGCTGGCTTAAACACCACTTTTTTCCGTCCCGAACTCTTGCCCGGCCGGCTCAGCCCGGCTAAAAAACAATATTTGATGGACAGGATTCAGACGGTTAAGCAACCTCGCCTTAACCATGACAGCCATCCGATCAGTTACTTTTTTTCGGCCCTGCTCTGGAGCAAACAATTTAAAGGTCCGGAACTCAAAGTGCTCAGCCAGTTGTTAAAGGTCAAAAGATTCTGGCTGTTTGATTTTCCTCTTCTCCTCGTCCTATTGATTATGGTTGTCAGCAGCCTGCGGAAAAAAGACAGATTGGTTCAGTATCTTCTTCCGCTGTGGCTGATGGGTTTTACTACCATGGTGACCGAAATCGGGCTGATTCTGGCTTTTCAATCGAAATTGGGATTTATTTACGGGAAAATATCACTTCTTTTTACCATGTTCATGTTCGGACTCTATTCAGGTTCAAAGCTGGCTCAAAAATCTGCAGCCCGGGGCGGTTTAAAGCTCCTGGCCGTTATTCAGGCTGGCTTCGTGCTTTTGCTGGCCGCCAGCCAGCTGGCTAAGTCGTCAGAAATTGAAGCGGTTTATTATTTGTTACTTCTGACCATGGGTGTTTTAGGGGGAGCAATTTTCTCTGTTGGCAACACCCTGCTCCTCAACTGGCGGACAAGTTATGGTCTGGGTTATGCCCTTGACCTTTTTGGTTCATTTCTGGGTGCCCTGCTGGCCTCTTCGGTTTTTATTCCTCTTCTCGGCCTGGACCTTCTTTTCCTGCTGTTAATTCTGCTCAATTCCTTTGGCTTGATTTATCTTCTGGTAAAGGACCTGGCCTGAACTGTTATATTTTTTTTAATGCAACTTTATATCTGCTCCTGACTTTCTATATAATAATCGTATAATAAATAGTTAGCCATTAACTTCAAGTAGCCTTTAATGAAAATAATTAAACCAAAAATATTGAGCCAGTTTAAAACCTGGCTGAACAAAACAGAAGAATCTGATCTGAAAATAAAAATAATCAGTTTTTCGATAGCTTTTCTGCTCCATTTAGCCCTCATCCTTTATCTCCGGCAGGCCAAGATTTTAATCAAAATATTGCCCTTTGGACGGGAAACAGATGTGGTCATAGCCACTTATCCCAGGCTGTCTTTGCCTGCCAACCTGGAAGAGGTTATTAATCAACCGCCGGTGGCTGATGATCTTTTTCCACTCAGACCAGGCCAGAGTCAAGTTACTGGCCGTCCGGGCGGGACCGGCCAGGGTGAGGGAGGCGGCCCAGCACCCGGCGGTGGTCCGGGCCCTGGGGTTAAAGCCGGGGCCGAAGCAGCTGGAAGTCCGGGGAAAGAGGCGGGAGGAGCAACTGCTCAACCACCAATTCCCTTTAATCTCGGAGCCTACCTCGAGGCAGGAAGAACTGAAATAAATCCTCCCTCCGGGGTCAGGTTGAATCTGTCCACCAGGTTTAAGAGTTTTGGCCATTATTATTTTAGCCTGAAGTTACCGGTTGCCCCCGAGAGGGAAAAAGAAAGCGGGGGGTTAGAAACCTCTCCTCCTATCCGGACCGATCTTTTTGGCTATGTGAATCCTAAGGCCTATGAGCAACCTGGCAAAAACCTGAGGTTCACCCCGGCCGGAAGACCTGTTTTGCCAGGTGGAGGTGGCCCCGGGGGCGGGTCTGGAGGCTCGGGCCGGGGCGCCCCTGGCGGAGGAAGCGGCGGCTATAACTATGATATTAGACCCTGGGCTGAAAAAATAATCAATCTAATCCAGGCCAGATGGGTCCTGCCGCAGCTAGCTGTCTTCCCTCAGGAAAAAATAGTAGCCCTGATGATCAGGGTTGACCGGAGCGGAGAGCTTCAATCACTGGAAGTAACAACTTCTACCACCAGTGAGGTACTGGATGGAGCGGCAGTGGCCGCCGTTAAGCTCTGTGCCCCATTTCCTTCTCTTCCGGATGATTTCCCGGGAAAAAGCCTGGAATTCTACTTGATTTTTACTTATCATGATTGACCAGATAAAGACGGTTATCTTCTTGATTGTTTTCTGCCTGGCCGGTCCGTCTGCGGCCCTGGCTGACTGGAAAACAGACATCAATCAATATCTTAAAGAAAAAAAATATGACGAGGCTCAAATCCTTCTGGAAAGCAACCTGCCATCTTTATCCGAGCCGGACCGGCAGGAAGCTCTGGCTCTTCTGCCCTATGTCTTTAACCGGCAAGGACAGATGGAAAAAGAAAAACAGGCTATCGTGAATTATTTTGAAGAATATAATCAAGCCGAGCCGCTCTTTCAATTTCTGGACTTCAGTGTTTTTAATCCTGTCCTCGAGTTCTGGGGGCAGTGGAAAGAAGAATATCCCCAGCTCACCAACCTCAATTTTCTGGTGCCGGTCTCAGCCGAAGCCAGAACCATTCCGGAAATGCTTCGCCTGGGCTTTGACCTGTCAGCTGAAGCCTATTATAAAATTCAGTTAGAGGGTCAACCACTGCTCGGTGGCTGGTGGTCAAAAGGTTCTCACTTAATTCAGCTTCCCCTTCCCTTTTCATATGAAGAGCCGTTTACTCTCAGCCTTGATGTTTTCCTCAAGACCAAGCGGTTGACTATCAGGAAAAGGATTCTTCTCGATTTTAAAGTCAGGCACAGAAACCTCGGTCAACCCGAACTGGTCGTCCAGAGGCAAAATACGCCCCCGATTAAAGACATCGAAGGCGAAGTGGCTTTTTATATTGGCAATACGATGATTTATAAAGCCAGCAAATATCTTCAAAAAAAGATTCCAGTTAAGATTACTATTCCTCCGCCCAATCCGCCAGGAACCAAGCCCTATCTGGCTCCACAAAAAGACCAGTATCAGTTTCGCGCTATCTCAGTAATTGATGCCGTTTCTGCCATCATTAAAACAGTGAAAGACTGGAGAAAGAAACCGCCGGAGATAACTCCGGCCACTTTTAACCGCCGGGCTGAGTTGAATTTCACCTTTATCAACCCGGAGCAACTGGACCTGAAGACCGAAGTTGACATCCGGTTAAAAACCGAAAAGCCCGAGATTCTTCCCTACTGATGGGTTGCGGCCAGGCCCCGGTTTCATCAGGTAATAAGCTCAAATATCAGCTTTTCATTTGACTGCTGTCCCGGCGGCTGGCTGTCCCCTCCGCCGCTTCCAGATACTCCCCTTAGACTGGATACCAGGTCTTAACCTGAAAGAAGAATCTTTTTGACATTAGAGCCATTTTAAATTATAAATAAGCCAAAAAGGATTGGCAGAACGAGTGAACAAGGTTTTAAGCGAGATTTATCCTTCAGAAAAGCGAATAAGCCTGAGGTTTAAGATTCCAGGGGCAACAGTTTCTTACCGGAAGGAAGGCTGGCTGTTTAAAAGGAAGTCTTTTAATGAGGAATTTCTGCCCCTCCTGGATTTAAGCCGCGGCGGACTCAAATTTTCGAGCCAGAAGCGGATCAAGCCGGGAACTAAACTATACCTTCAGCTATCCATACCTGGCGAGCGGTCGCCGTTGATCCTCCTTGGACAGGTCAGATGGTCAGCCAGAAGTAAAGGCGGTAATTATCCTTATGAGGCCGGTGTTCAGTTCTATGTCTATGGCCAGAAAAAATCTCAGAATTATCCAGGCAATCTGGTCAAGATAATCTCCCTCGAGCAAAAATTTTCAGGCCAGGAACTTGACCTGACGGTTCCGCCGGATGAGTATGACGTTGAAAGCTCTTGAGACTTTTGACTTTAAGGCAGGAGCCCCAGCCGACTGACTTATGAGTTTTCTGACGACCCAACAATTTGAGAATAATCAGCCAGTTGATCAATCAAAGACTGAACCTGAGCCAGTAGAGCCAGGCGGTTAGAACGGATCTTTTTGTCTTCAGCCATAACCAGGACCCGGTCAAAAAAACTATTTAATGGTGCTTGCAGGCGGAATATTATCTTCTGAGCGCCGGCAAAATCACCTTTGGCCATCATCCCTTCGGCATTTTTCCTGATAATTTTTAAGGCTGAATACAACTCCTTTTCTTCTTTTTCAGTTAACCTGGCTGGATCCAGCTTAGCTTTCGGGCTATCCTTTAAAATATTTTTAACCCTTTTGACCATCATAATAAATTGTTCAAAATTCTTGCTGACTTTAAGGCTGCTCAGAGCTTCTATTCTGGCCTCAGTATGATCAAGATAGTCAAGGCCGGGAGCCAGAGCGGCATTGATCAGGTCATAACTATAACCTTTTTTCTCCAGAATAAACCGCAGGCGCCCTTCCAGAAGTCCAAGGCAGGCAGCCTTCACCTGCTCTTCCGGCAGGGTTAGTTTCTTTTTCAGCAGGGAGACTGATTTGTCTATGAGGCGGCGAAGCGACAGATGAAACTTTTTGTCCAGAATAATTTTAGTTACACCCAGAGCACTTCTTCTCAGCCCATAGGGATCACTTGAGCCACTGATTGTATAGCCGGTGCCGGATATCCCGGCTATGGTATCGAGTTTATCAGCTAAGGATAAAATAGCCCCGCCCACCGAGTCAGGCACCGGGTCCTCCCAGCTCTCCGGTTGATAGTGTTCGTAAATAGCCCGGCTGACGGTCTCCGGCCAGCCCTGACGCTGGGCATAGATTCCGCCCATCTTACCCTGAAGTTCAGGAAACTCGCGGACCATTTCAGTCAGGAGATCAGACTTAGATAATCTGGACGCTTCGGTCAGGTCTTTTCTTAGATTTCTTAAGTCAAGCCGTTCAGTAATATAGCCAACCAGTTCCTGCAATCTCGCCACTTTGTCAGCGTAGCTGCCCAGCTTTTCCTGAAAAACAACTTCAGAGAGCTGTTTGGCCCGCTCGGTCAGGCTGATTTTGAGGTCATTTTCCCAGAAGAACCTGGCATCTTCCAGTCTGGCCTTTAGCACCCTTTCATTACCGGTAACAATGTAATTTTTAGGATCAGAAGGAGCATCAGCAATTCCCAGAAAACAGGGCAGTTGCTTTTTGCCTTTGACGACAGAAAAAAGCTGTTGCCCTTCCCTCATGGCCGTTGACAGGACCTCCAGCGGCAAAGACAAATAAGAATCGGGAAAGCTACCCATAATAACCAGCGGGTATTCCACATTCCAGAGCAACCTCTCCAGCAGCCGCTCATCGGGGTAAATCTGTGCCTTTATGCCAGTTAATTTCTCTTGAAACTGGTCTTGAATCCGGCTTTTTCTCTCGGCTGGATCAACCAGGACAAAATTATCCTTTAGAGCCTGGTAATACTGCTGGTAACTATTAACAGTTAGGCCCGCCGGCGAATGGATAAAATGGCCAGCGGTTTTATTAGAAGCCTCCAGCCCTTCGAAGGAGACTGCGACTACCTGCCCCTTAAAAAGGCAAAGAAGACTCTTGACCGGCCTGGAAAAACGGAAGGATTTATCTGCCCAGCGCATAGTTTTCGGAAAACTGAGGGAAGAAATTATTGCCGGCAATTTTTCCTTTATAATTTCAGGTGTTGATTTTCCTTTTTTCTGTCTCTTAAATCCCAGATATTCCCCTTTGGCAGTTTTTACGACCTGGAGATTATCAACTGAGATTCCCTGTGAGCGGGCAAAGCCCAGCGCCGCCTGGGTGAAACTGCCATCAGGAGCCAGGCCGGCTGTCCGGGGTGGTCCGGTCACTATTTCCTCTTGATCTGGCTGACCAGCTCCGAGGTCTGCCACCAGCACTAAGCGACGGCAGGTGCCCAGAGCCTTTAAACCAGAGACCTCAATTCCCGAAGATTTAATCTCCTTCGAAAAACCTGCCTGAAGTTGAGCCAGCGCCCCTTTGACATGAGAAGAAGGCAACTCTTCGGTCATAATCTCCAGCAGGAATTCCATCAGTTTTCTCCTTCTTGCTCAACATAGAGGCGGGCGATCTGGTTGACTAAGGATCTGATCTGACCAATCATTTTGACCCTTTCCGTCACACTGATCGCTTTCCTGGCATCGAGTAAATTAAACAGATGCGAGCATTTCAGGCAATAATCATAGGCAGGAAGCAGCAACTGCTGGCTGATCAGGCGTTGAGCCTCTTTTTCAGCTGAGCTGAAAGAAGACCGCAGCATATTGGTATCGGCCTGCTCAAAATTATAAATGGAAAATTCCTTTTCTTCTCTAAAGCGGAGGTGGTGATAGGTGACATCATCCGACCATTTCAAGTTATATATGTTATCCTTTTGTTCCAGAAACATTTCCAGCCTTTCCAATCCATAGGTAATCTCCACTGAAACCGGGAAAAGCTCCAGCCCGCCGGCTTGCTGAAAATAGGTAAACTGGGTAATTTCCAGACCATCCAGCATGACCTGCCAGCCGACTCCCCAGGAACCGATAGTCGGCGACTCCCAGTCATCCTCATCAAATCTCAGGTCATGCTCGGATAAATTGATCCCTAAGGAGACCAGACTGTCTAAGTAAATTCTCTGAATATTCAACGGCGAAGGCTTCATGATCACCTGAAATTGAAAATGTTTCTGAACCCGGTGCGGATTCTCTCCATAACGGCCGTCGGTCGGCCGGCGGGAAGGCTGGACATAGGCTACCCGCCACGGCTTCAGGCCCAGAACGCGGAAAAAAGTATCCGGGGTCATGGTTCCGGCCCCGACTTCAAGATCATAAGTTGGCGCCAGATAACAGCCCTGTTTGGCCCAGAAATCAGACAATCCGAGGAATAAACTCTGCATACTCATCGTTCTATTTCCTTCAATTACCAGCCATAGAGGGGCTTGCAATTCTAATCAGTCGTCAATTAAGACAAATTATAATTTATTTCTCCCACCTTAAAACCGGATTACGAGCAGCCAGAACCTCATCTAAGCGGCGGACATAGGTAATATGGGGTGCCGTTCTGAGAAGTTCAGGATTTTCTTTAGCTTCCCGGGCAATGGCCTTCATAGCTTCAATGAAGAGGTCAAGGTCACGGCGGCTCTCGGTTTCAGTCGGTTCAATCATCAAGGCTCCATGAACGATCAGCGGGAAGGACATGGTCGGCGGATGCAGGCCATAATCCAGCAGCCGCTTGGAAATATCAAGGTTGGTAACGCCGTAGTCTTTCTGGTATTTATCAGAAAAAACACATTCATGGAGCGTCGGCGTATCATATTTTAATTCATACAGACCTTCCAGATTTTTCCGGAGGTAATTGGAATTAAGCACAGCCGTTTCCGCCATTTCTTTCAGACCGGCCGGCCCCAGGTTCAAAATATAGGCCAGGGCTTTAACCGCTACCAGAAACTGGCCATAAAAGCTTCTAACCCGGCCAATGCTCTGTGGCCGGTTGTAATTCAAATGATAGACGCCATTTTTCTCTTCAATCACCGGAACGGGCAGAAATGGCTCCAGAATTTTTTTAACGGCCACCGGCCCGGCTCCTGGCCCTCCCCCGCCATGAGGAGTGGAGAAAGTCTTGTGCAGATTGAGGTGCATCACATCAACTTTTAAATCGCCAGGCCTGGTGATGCCAGCTAAGGCGTTCAAATTGGCCCCATCCATGTAAAGAAATCCGCCCCTGGAATGAACGATATCAGCAATCTGACAGATATCTGATTCAAAAACTCCAAGAGTATTGGGATTGGTCAGCATCAGAGCGGCCACGTCTTCATCCATCAGTCTGGTCAGATCTTCAACCGAGACAGTCCCTCGTTCATTGGATTTTATTTCCTTAACGGTATAGCCGCAGATATGAGCCGAAGAAGGATTGGTACCATGAGCCGAGTCTGGAATGAGGACATATTTTCTCGGATTACCCTGGGCTTGATGATAGGCTCTGATCAGCATCATACCGGTTAACTCCCCATGAGCACCGGCTGCAGGCTGAAGAGTAATGGCTTCCAGGCCAGTAATCTCGAGTAGCAGCTTTTCCAGCATTTTCATCAGTTCGAGATTTCCCTGGACCAGTTCTTCCGGAGCCAGAGGATGAGTTTGAGTCAAACCCGGGAGTGAAGCTATCTTTTCATTGATCTTGGGATTGTATTTCATCGTGCAGGAGCCCAAGGGATAAATCCCTATATCAACACAATAATTGGTCTGGGACAGACGGGTAAAATGACGGGCTATCTCCGGTTCTGAAACTTCGGGAAAATTCTCAATATCTGTTCTGAGGGGAACGCCAGCGAGGAGATCCTTCTTCTCAGGGACATCCAGGGCCGGCAGTTTAAAGGCTGTCTTGCCAGCTGAACTTATTTCGAAAATGAGCGGTTCGCGACTGACCTTGGTCATCTCAACACCTCCTTCAGTGTCCGGGCATAAAGATCAATCTTTTCCTGGCTGTGCTTTTCAGTTACTGTAACCAGAGCACAATTGTCCAGGCCCGGAAAATCTTTCAATCCGATCCCACCCAGAATTCCTCTGGCTTTAAGCTTCTGATTGATATCTTCAAAGCTCTGAGGAAACTCCAGAACAAATTCATTAAAAACTTCGCCGCTGAATTTTGATTTAACACCAGGGGTTGTGGTCAGTTGCTCCCGGGCATAAGCCGCTTTCTGGGCATTAAACCAGGCCAGTTCTTTCAGGCCTTTCCGGCCAAGCGTTTCAAGATAGATGGTCGCCCGGAGGGCACAGTGTCCCTCATTGGTGCAGATATTGGAAGTGGCTTTTTCCCGTCTGATGTGCTGTTCCCTGGTGGAAAGTGTCAGAACAAAGCCGCGGCGTCCATCAACATCAACCGTCTGACCGACAATCCTGCCCGGCAACTGCCGGACAAATTCTTTTCTACAGGCCATAAATCCCAGATAAGGACCGCCATAACTTAAAGGCAGCCCAAAAGACTGGCCTTCGCCGGTGACAATATCCGCTCCTAATTTTCCTGGTGTTTCCAGTAAAGCCAATGATAGAGGCTCAGAGATAACCACAGCCAGCATGGCTCCTTTCTGGTGGACAGCTTCCGCTAAACTTTTAATGTCCTCTATTACCCCAAAATAATTAGGTGACTGGCAGAGTAGAACCGCGGTTTCCTGGTTTAAGGCCGCCTCCAGCCCCTTTGGTTCAACCCGTCCTTGCTGGTCGCAGGGCAGTTCAATAATTTCAAGGCCCAGGTTTTTGCCATAAGTATAAATTACCTGCCGGTACTGGGGATTAACTGTCGAGGCTACCAGCAATCTGTTTTTTTCTTTAGCCCGGTGGGCCATCAAGACAGCTTCGGCTGCACCGGTGGCTCCATCATAAAGGGAGGCATTTGCAATTTCCAGGCCGGTCAGCTGGCAGATAAGTGTCTGAAATTCAAAGATAACCTGAAGAGTTCCCTGGCTGATCTCGGGCTGATAAGGGGTGTAAGGTGACAGAAATTCACCCCTTGAACTCAGATAGTCAACCACCGCCGGTATAAAATGATCATAAGCCCCTCCCCCCAGAAAAGAGAGATACTGATTATAGTTGTTTTTCTGGCTTTTCTCTTCAAAATAAGCCAGAAGCTCTGGCTCTGATTTGGCGGCTGGCAAATTGAGCAGCTTTTTAAGCCGGTTGGGCTCCGGGATGGAGCTAAAAAGCTTGTCAACCGAATCAAGGCCGATCCTGACCAGCATTTCCTGCCGGTCCTGGTCACTGATAGGAATATAACTCATTTTTTCCCCCGTAATAATATCCAGCCAGCCCGTTGGCTGGTAATTTTAATGCTCCTGGCCTTCCAGAAATTGTTCGTAATCGGCGGCCTTCATTAATTTACTAAGCTCTGATTTGTCCTTTATCTTCAATCTCAAAATCCAGCCCTGGCCATGCGGATCACGATTAACGATCTCCGGTGTTTGGACCAGAGCCTGGTTGACTTGAACGACCTCTCCAGCCACCGGTGAATAGACATCAGAAACAGATTTTACTGATTCAACTGTGGCAATAGTCTGATGAGCCTCAACACTCTTGCCAGCCGCCGGCAGATCAACATAGATTATATCGCCCAGCTGCTTCTGAGCAAAATCAGTAATACCGAGGACAACTTCCTCGCCTTCGACTTTCAACCATTCATGGTCTTGACTGTAATAAAGATTCTCAGGATACATCCTTTCCTCCTTTGTATTTTTCCTGGTTTTATTAAATTTATTTCTTTTCCCTTTTATAGAAAGGGGTGGGAACAACCCTGGCCTTAACCATCTTATCCCGGATGCCGATTTCCAGTTCAGTTCCAATGGCTGTAAATTCTATTGGCAAATAAACCAGGCCAATAGCTTTTTTGACATAGGGGCCATAACTGCCAGAGCAGACTTCAGATACCTTTTGCCCGCCAATATAAACCGGATAATGGGGACGAGCAATGCCCTTATCAATCAGTTCAAAGCCAACCAGCTTTTTCTTTAGACCTTCCGCCAGCTGTTTTTCCAGAACCGCCTTGCCCAGAAAATCTCCTTTCTGAAATTTAACAATCCATTTGAGATCAGCTTCCAGAACAGTGGTCTTATCGCTAATGTCATTACCATAAAGCATCAGCTTGGCTTCAAGTCTTAAAGTATCCCTGGCTCCCAGCCCAACCGGCTGGAGTCCCAAAGGCTCCCCTCTGGCTACAATAGCCTTCCAGATAACATCCGGCGTTTCGGACAAGGTATAGATTTCAAAACCATCTTCGCCCGTATAGCCGGTGCGGGAGACTAAGGAATCAATTCCGGCCACCTGGCCAAAGGCAAAGTGGAAGGATTTCATCTGGCCGAGATCCAGCTCAGTCAGGGGCTGGAGTATATCCTGAGCCAGCGGCCCCTGGAGAGCCAGCTGGGAATAACGATCGCTTTCATTGGTAGCTTTAACCTTAAAGCTGGCCGCTTTATCTTTAACCCAGGCAAAGTCCTTATCAGTGTTAGCCGCATTGACCACCAGTAAATATTTATCGGGAACGGCCAGGCAATAAACCAGTAAATCATCAACAAAGGTTCCCTCCGGGGTAGTCAGGGCAGAATACTGGACCTGGCCAGGCAGAAGCTTACTGGCATCATTGGGGGTAAGATACTGAACCAGAGCTAAAGCTTCCGGCCCGTCAATCATAATTTCACCCATATGGCTGACATCAAATAAGCCGGCTTTTGTTCTGACCGCTAAATGCTCATCAATTAAGCCGCGGTATTCAACCGGCATTTCCCAGCCGGCAAATTCAATCAGCCGTCCACCGGCTTCTCTATGAACCTGATTTAACCTGGTTTTTTTCATGCTGATTCCTTTCAAAGATAAAACATTTGACGAGCTTATTTAGTATCACAAATTGATACTCAAATTCAAGTCAAAGGGCAACTTGTTAGCTGGGTGAATTTTGTTATAATTAGAGTCACTATGTACCAGACCAAAAAGATACTGCGTGAAAAAATTGCTGACCGGCTTAAGGCTGAATGGCCGGTCACAGCCGAGGATATCGAGCTGGTCACTACACCCGATGAAAAGCTGGGAGACCTGGCCCTGTCCTTAGCTTTTCCTTTAGCCAGGAAGCTCAAAACCAATCCCCGGGTGATAGCTGCCCGGGCGGTAGAATTATTGTCCGGACTGGAAGGAGTTAATCGGATCGAAGTGGCTGGCGGTGGTTATATTAATCTTTTTTTAGACCGCCAATCATTCTTTGACCAAAAATTCAGAAACTTAAATAAAAGCGGACTGGAACCTGGAGAGAAAAAAATTATTGTCGAACATACTAATATTAATCCCAACAAGGCAGCCCATGTCGGTCATTTGCGTAATGCCTGCCTGGGCGATACCTTAGCCAGGTGCCTCCGTCATAAAGGTGAACAGGTTGAGGTGCAGAATTATATTGATGACACCGGTGTCCAGGTAGTCGAGGTGGTTTTCGGTTTGATTGAGCTCGAGAAAAAGACCCTGACTGAACTGGAAAAAATGGCGGATAAATTTGACTATTACTGCTGGGACCTTTACACCCAGGTGTCCAGATATTTAGCTGACCATGAATCAGCCGGCAGCCGGAAAGCAGAAATTTTAAAAAAAATCGAGCACGGTCAATCGCCCGAAGCTGATTACGCTTATCTTGTTTCCAGGCGGATTTTGCGAGCTCATTTAGCCACCATGGGCCGGCTGGATATTAGCTATGATGTCCTGCCTTGCGAAAGTAGCATTTTGAAGCTCAAGTTCTGGGAAAAGGCTTTTGCCCGGTTAAAAGAAGCAGGAGCAATTTATTATTCAACTGAGGGTGAAACAGCCGGCTGCTGGGTAATGAAACTGGAGGGGCAAGAAGAGCGGGAAAAGATTATTGTCAGGTCAGATGGGACAGTAACTTATGTGGGCAAGGATATTGCCTATCAGCTCTGGAAATTTGGCCTGCTCGGTCAGGATTTCTATTATGAGCCATTTGACCAGGACGCCCCTCGCCCCATCTGGATTTCCTCTGGCCAGCCAACCGGCTATGATGTTCATTTTGGCGGAGGCAGTCAGGTTTACAATGTGATTGATGTCCGTCAGTCTTACCTCCAGAAAGTTGTTGTCCAGGGGCTCAAGGCACTCGGCTATGAACAGGAAGCCTCCAAATCAATCCATTTCTCCTACGAGATGGTCGCTCTGTCGCACGCCAGCCTATCAGAAATTAAAGTGGAGCTGTCCGCTGAGGACAAAGACCGGTCTTTTCTTGAAGTCTCAGGCCGAAAAGGGATCGGGGTTAAGGCTGATGATTTAATAGACAGGTTGGAAGAAAAAGCCCTGGCTGAGGTGGCCAAAAGAAATCCAGAGCTTGAAGATTCGGCTAAAAAGCAAATAGCCAGTCAGATTGCCGGGGCAGCAGTCAGGTATTTTATGCTGAAATATGCCAGGAATTCCCTGATCGTCTTTGATTTTGATGAGGCTTTGAATTTTGAGGGAGAAACCGGCCCTTACCTCCAGTATACGGCGGTCAGGCTGAAAAGCATCTTTCGGAAATTTGAGGAGAAAACAGGCTGCAATAGCCAGGAATTATTGACCAGAGTAGCTGACAGTCAATTTGATCTGAGTCAGTTGAAGCCCGAAGAAGCCCGCGACTTCTGGGAACTCATGGTCTATGGATCCTCACTGGATGAAGAAGTTTTGCGAGCCATTGCCACCCTGGAATTTGCCGGTCTGGCTAAGTTTACTTTTAACCTCTGTCAGAAAATAAATGGCTATTATCACCGTTATCCGGTCCTGGCCGAGAAAGATGAAGAGCTCAAAACCTTCAGATTGAAAACCATCTATTTCGCTCATCAAAGGCTCAACCAGGCTCTGGGGCTCCTGGGAATTCAAGTCCCGGATAAAATGTAACTTTTTTCTTCATTTAGAATTATTTATAAGATTATTGAGATTAGAGAGGAGGTGCCAATGATAGAGACTGAACACCTGCAAAAGAAATATGGCGATCTGGTAGCGGTCAAAGATCTCAGTTTCAAGGTTGAGTCGGGCCAGATCTGGGGCTTGCTCGGGCCTAATGCGGCCGGCAAGACGACAACCATGAGAATTCTGACCGGCTTTCTGCCAGCGACCAGCGGGAAAGCAGCGGTAGCTGGCTATGATGTTTTTGAGCAAGCCGAAGAAGTCAAAAAAGAAATTGGTTATCTACCTGAAACAGTCCCTTTGTATCCGGAAATGACCGTCGAAGCCTATCTGAGTTTTGTGGCTGAGATTAAACAGGTGCCAAAAACCAGAAAAAAAGCAGCTATTGACCGGGCCATAGAAATTAGCGGTTTAGCCGCGGTTAGAAAAAGGCTGATTAAGAATATTTCCCGCGGCTATCGCCAGCGTCTGGGTCTGGCCCAGGCGCTCATCCACAATCCCAAAGTTATCATTCTGGATGAGCCAACTATTGGCCTTGACCCGGCTCAAATCGTTGAAATCCGGCAGCTCATTAAATCTCTTCGCGGTGAACATACCGTCCTGCTCTCCACTCATATCCTGGCCGAGGTCACTCAGGTTTGTGACGGTGTAGTTATTATCAATGAAGGCCAATTGATGTCAGCCGGCCGCCTGGATGAATTAACCTCAGCTTACCGGGAGAAAGATGGTGTTTATCTCCGGCTTAAAAAAATCGACAACGAAATTTTGAATCTTTTCCGGCAATTGCCCGGGATAGACGGCGCCGCCCAGGAGGGAGAGGAAATCAGATTAGAGTGGGACAGAAATACTGACCGCCGGGAAGAGGTAATCAAATTTTGTCTGGACAAGCAGCTGGGCCTGCTCGAAATGAGATCTTTGGCCTTAACTATTGAAGAGCTATATTTAAGAATCGTGTCAGGAGGGGTAGAACAATGAAAGCTATCCGGTCAATTATCAAAAAGGAAGTTCTCTCCTATTTCAGTTCACCGATCGCTTATATTGTTATCTTCACTTTTCTGCTTCTCTCCGGTTTCTTTTTCTACAGCTTAGTCTCCTGGTTTAATTCAGTCAGCGTGCAGCTGGCCCAGAATCCCTACTACTACCAGCAGATAAACATTAATCAGATGGTCTTTTCACCTTTCTTTAATAACCTGAGCATAGTCCTGCTGCTGATGCTGCCTCTTCTCTCCATGAGGCTTTTTTCTGAAGAGAAAAAAATGGGCACCGAAGAATTGCTCTTCACTTCTCCCCTGTCTGTAACCCAGATTATTACCGGCAAGTATTTAGCCTGTCTCCTGATTCTCCTGATTATGCTGGTCTTAAGTGCCATCCCAGCTGCCCTTACCTTTATCTATGGCAATCCTGAGCTGGTACCTTTCCTGCTCGGCTACCTGGGTTTATTCCTGCTGGGAGCGGCTTTCCTGGGAATTGGTATTTTCTGGTCATCAATTACCGAAAACCAGATCGTCTCGGCGGTTTTGACTTTCGGCACGCTGCTCCTTTTCTGGGTGCTCAGCTGGGTTGGTTATTCAGCCCACGGGTTGTGGCAGAGTGTTTTGAACTATCTGTCCTTCTTTGAACATTTTGACAGCCTGACTAAAGGCATTTTTGATACAACTGACCTTGTTTATTATCTCAGTTTCGCTTTCTTCGGCCTCTTTCTGACTCACTCAGTCATTCAATCAAGAAGGTGGAGGTAAGCCCATGAGCTGGCTAAAGAAATATTTAAATTATGCTGGACTGGTTCTGGTAGTTCTATCTCTTATTCTGCTTATTGTCTGGCCTCAACATCAGAAGACTGCCCTTATTCTCGCTCTGGCTGGCCTGGTGCTTCTTGTCCTTTATCTTATCCTTAACCTGTCAGGACTTAAGCAGAGCCTCCAGCGCCGTTCTTTCCTTTATTCCAGCAATATGCTCCTGATAATTATCTTGGTTCTGGGTCTGCTGGTGGTGGTTAATTTTTTCCTGGCCAGGCATCATTACCGGGTAGATCTGACAGCGGCCAAAGTCCACAGCCTGTCTGATCAATCAATTAAGGTGGTCAACAATCTCAAGCAGGATATAGCCATCAAAGCCTTCTTCCGGGAAGGCAATGCCGGACGGGCCACCATGGAAAATCTTCTTAAAATCTATGCTTATCACTCGCCTAAAATTAAGTATGAATTTATTGATCCCGATAAAAATCCCGGGCTGGTCAAAAAGTATGGCATTACCGATGATGGCACCACCGTCTTTGAGCTCGGCACCAAGGAAAACCGGATTACCACCACTTCTGAAGAAGATATCACCAATGCCCTGATCAAGTTGACCAGAGAAAAGAAGAAAGTCATTTATTTTCTGGAAGGACATGGCGAAAACTCCATAGAAGAGACAGGCGAGACCGGCTTCAGCACAGCTAAAGGTGAACTGGAAAAAATCGGTTATGAAATCAAGAAACTACCCCTGGCTCTATCCTCCAACTTCCCAGGTGATTGCAGTCTGCTCGTTGTCCCGGGGCCAAAGGCGGCCTTATTGCCTAACGAGCTTGACACTTTGAAGCAATATCTTGACCAGGGTGGCCGGATCCTGCTTATGATTGAGCCAGAGACCAGGACTGGCCTGGAGCCCTGGCTGCTGAATTATGGGATTAAAGTTGAAAATGATATTGTGGTTGACCGCGTTTCCCGCCTGCTCGGTGGTGATTACTTTATGCCGGCCGTAACTGAATATGAGTCTCATGAAATTACTAAAGATTTTCGTTACGCTACCTTTTATCCTCTGGCCAGGTCGATCGAAATAGCGGACAGCAAGCCAGAAGGTCTCAGTCTGACAACGATTGCCAAAACCAGTGCCAATTCCTGGTCAGAAAGGCAGCTCGATCAGTCAGAAGTTTCTTTTGATCCGAATAAAGATAAAGCCGGGCCTGTTTCCTTAGCAGTGGTCGGCAGTAAAAAAGTTATGGTTAATAGTCCTGTTGAACCGTCTGATTCGGCTGAAGACCAGGAAAAAACTTCCTCTTCCGCCCGGGAATTGAGGCTGGCGGTCTTCGGCGATTGCGATTTTATTACCAACAAGTATTACAGTTTTTCCGGCAACGGCAATTTCTTTCTTAATACCGTCAACTGGCTTACCCAGGAGGAAGACTTAATTTCAATTCAGCCCAGGACCCAGGTCCCCCGGACAATTCAATTAACCCCGGGCAACGGGCGCTTGTTGATGTTTGTCTCCATCATCCTCCTGCCAGCCATTGTCCTGTTTATCGGTCTTGGCGTCTGGCTCAAAAGGAGATCCCTATGAAATTCAGAACCACTCTTATTCTTTTAGTCATCTTGATAGTGGCTCTGGGTGGAGTTCTACTGGTTGAAAATAAATCGAAAGCAGTTAAAGAAAAAAAAGAGCAGGAAGAGATGCTGACCGATTTAAAGAGTGGTGACATCGAAAAACTGCAGCTAACCAGCTCCGGTCAGATGACCATAACCATTCAGAAGGATGAAAAAGATAACTGGCAAATTACCGAACCGCTCAGAGCTCAAGCTGACAGCTATGAGGTTAATAGTCTGGTTGAAACCCTGGCCAATTTGAGAAGTGAACATCTGGTCGATAATCAGCCAGCCAAGCTTGAAGAATATGGGTTCACTCAAAAAGAATTTAAAATCTGGGTTAAAGGCCAGAAGGAACCGGTCTCGATTCTGACTGGCATGGAAAATCCACTGGATGGGACACTTTATGCTAAGCGGACCGACCAGACTAAGGTGGTTCTTCTTCCCGGCTATGTGAAAAGCAGCCTCGATAAGAAACTTTTTGATTTAAGAAGCAAAGAAATTATCAAATTTGAACCTAAAGAAGTGCAGTCTATTGAATTCAATTCCAAAGACCTGGCCTGGAAATTAATCAGGAAGGGAGATTCCTGGTTCTTAACCAGCCCCTTGGAGGCTCTGGCAGCCGCCTCTAAGGTGGAATCCATTCTGACTAACCTGTCAACTCTTAAGGCCAAAGACTTCCTGGTTGAAGATAAAAAACCAGAAGACCTGAAAGCTTTCGGGCTGGACCGGCCAGACTATGGGCTTAAGCTAACCCTGACCGATGGCCGGGAGCTGACCCTCAGTTTAAGCCAGAAGGCAGAGAAGGTTCAGGCCACCAGCTCTCTTCTAAGCCAGATTGCTGAGATTGACAGCCAGATCATAACTGACCTCTCCACCCAGGTCAGCCAGCTCAGAGAAAAAAAGATAGCTCAATTTAATAGCTGGGAAGTAACTGAACTAAACATTAAGAAAGGCGACAAGTCCTTTTCAGCTATCAAAGAGAAATCGGGAGAAAAGGAAAAACCGGAGGAAAACTGGTATTTAATCAGTTCCTCCGGTCAGAAAGAACTGGCTGATGGATCAAAAGTGGAGTCATTTCTGAGAAAATTAGAATATCTGGAAGCAGTTGATTTTGTTGACCGGCCAGAAGCTTCAGGCAAGATCGGGCTGAATCAGCCCGAATATGAAATTACCCTCAAAGTCAAGACGGAAGACAATAAGGAGAAATTAATTCACCTGCTTTTCGGCCAGAAGCTTGAGGGTAAAAACCAACTGGCAGTCAAAAACAGCGATTTTAACTATCTGTTCTTGATTGATTCGGATTCTATCTCCGGCTGGCCGGCAGGCGCTGAAGATTTTAAACCGGTTGCAATCGAGAATTAATTTTGATAATAATTAATTGATGGAAGAAACAAAAGGCGGGCCGTTAGACAACCAGCAGGAAGGCCTCAACCTGGCCAGAGTCTATGAGGCTATCAGGGAGCTGGCCCTGGCCAGAAACCCGGATGACCTGCTGCTAAGACTGGTGCAGAAGGCTGTAGCCTTTTGCCAGCCTGAACTGGTTAGCTTTTTGGTTAAAGATCCGGCCAGTGGTGATCTCAGATATGCCTTAAATCAGGGAGAAAAGGCTGAAAATTTAAAAGACCGGCTGGTCAGAAAAGGTGAAGGAGTTAGCGGCCTGGCGGCTGAAACTAACCAGAATATTATCATCATTAATAGCCAGGAAGATCCCAGATTTAACCCTGAAATTGATAATCTACCCGGAATTGAAATAAAAAGCCTGATAGCTGTCCCCTTCCGGATAGAGAAAGCCGTTTTCGGTCTCATCTATCTTATCAATGGCCCCGGGAAGACGGCTTTTTCCCTTGAAGAATTTAAGTTGCTGCAGACCCTGGTAAGCTTCGCTGAGCTGGCCCTTGAACGGATTGTTCTGGTTAAAGAGCTGAAGCAACTCGAAGATTATGATGGCTTGACTCAGACTTACAATGCTAAAGCCTTCTTTTCTTATTTTCAGAGAGAAATTGACCGCTGCCAGAGATATGGCCATGACCTGTCCCTGTTGAGAATTGATGTTGATTATTTTGAAAAAATAATTCAGACCTTTGGTCAGGAAGCTGGTGACCGGGTCTTAACGAATTTGAGCTTTATTTTGAAAAAAACCACCAGGCGGGTAGACCTGATCTCCAGAATTGAGCTGGACGAGTTTCTGGTCCTTCTGCCTGATACCAACCGCAACGGGGCTCTGAAGCTAAGGGAAAGATTACTAAAAATTCTCGACAGCCAGAACCTGAGATCGACTGGCATCCCCTACACTGTGACCATTGATGTTCATTCAGAATCAGGAACGGAAGCGGCCAATTTTTACCGGCTACCTCAAATTAATGCCTGGATCAATCAGCTAAAAAACCAGAGCCAAAAACGAAAATATCCGACCCCGGGCGAAGAACTGGCTGAGCTGGTGTTGAGCACTCTGGTCGTGGTTAAAAAATAGTTTTTTCCTGAGGTCAGTTGCCTCCAGCCAGTCGGCCTGATTCAAAAAAGACCTGCAGCCTGATGCTTCTGGTATATTTCATCAGCCAGTTTGGAAAGAAGAGCCAGGTCTGCCGGCTGCGGATCACCCTTGATTTGAACCGGGTTCAAGAGCTCGAATCTCACACTGTCCAGCATCGCTTTTAGCTGGTCAAGAGCCCTTGATTTCCAGCCATAGGAGCCGACAAAACCGGCAAATTGAGCCTTCGGTCTTAGAGCATTAACCAGAAAGACTGCTTCCGCCACCAGGGGATGAAGACCGGTTAAAATTGTTGGCGAAGCGACAATAATTGTGGCCGCCTCGACCAGAGACATAGCTAAATGCCCGAGGTCAGCCACGGCCAGATTAAAAGGCATAACCTCAATACCCCGGCTGGCCAGCTCTTCTGTCAGATGTTCAACCATTTTGGCCGTCGAGCCATGCATGCTGACCCAGGCGATCAGAACCGCGTTTTCCGGCCGGTCAGCTATCCATTTCTTATAGGCCTCCAGGATAAAGGCTGGCCGGGCATAGATTGGACCGTGACTGGGGGCAATAAATTTGAGGTCCAGCCCCTCCACCACCGGTAAATTTTTCTGAATGATTTTTCTAAACGGCATCATGATTTCAGCGAAATAGCGCTGGGCTGGTTCATAAACCCGCTCTTCATCTTTAACCATCAGATCAGAAGAGGCCAGATGAGAACCAAATAAATCACAGCTGAAAAGAATTTTATCTTCTTCCAGATAGCTTAACATGGTCTCCGGCCAGTGAACCCAGGGGAAATGGATAAAGCGGATAGTCCGTCCGCCTAAGTCAAGCCGCTCGCCATTGGCCACGGTTTTTATTCTGTCTTCAGCCACATGGAGATGAGTCAGAATTAAATCCTTGGCCGCCGGAGTGGCCAGCAACTTTGATTGGGGATAACGGTCGAGAACATACGGTATCAAGCCGGAATGATCCTGCTCAAGATGGTTAGCAATGACCAGATCTATTTTTGGAAATTGGTCTAAATGTTTTTCCAGCACGTCTTTTTTAGCCGGATCAACTGCATCAATCAGCACCGTCAAATCCCGGCCCTGAACAATATAGGCATTGTAACTGGTTCCATCTGGCAGAGGAATAAGCGAGTCGAATAACCGCCGGTCCCAGTCTTCAGCTCCAACCCAGAAAATACCGTCGAAAAGCTTTTTGGCTGGCATTTGTTCCTCCCGAATTATTGTTTTTCTTTAGCTTAATATTTTATACTAATTTACTAAGATTTCAAAGGTAAGTTGCTGTTGCCCGGGGGCAGAAACGGCTGATCAGGCCCCAGGAAATTTTTTCTTGGTAAAATATTTAATCTCGGGATGCGGCTCATAACCGACTTCAGCAAAAAGATTAATCGAAGCCAGATTATTTTCCTCAATTAGAGCCGCAAACATTGGCAGGCCTTTTTTCTCCAGTTCCTCCTCAGCCCGCTTTATTAACAGTTTGCCCAATCCCTGCCGGCGGTAAGGAGGCTCGACAGCCAGGCGGTTGATCCAGCCTTTGCGTCCGTCATGGGTGGCTAAAACGGTGCCAATTATCCTGCCCTCTTTTTCGGCCACTAAAAATATTACCTGATCAAGTTTTATTTGCTGCTCAAGCTGGGCCCGGCTATCACGCCCTTGAGGCTTGAGTGGCAGGTGGCTTAGCTGCCAGAGATTTATAACTTGTTCATAATCGCCTATTTTAAAATCTCTGATTAAAAACTCCATCGGGTCTCCTTAGCTCAGCGAAGCAGAATAAAAATAATTAAAATCCAGGCTAAATAGCTCAAACTGCCAGCTAACAGGCTGTTACCCCGTTTTGTCCAGCGGCGAGCAGTTAAAGTCAGACAGGTAGCCAGCCAGCCGGAGAGAAGAGCAATAATTATCAGACAGAGATAAACCGTTTGAAACCAGCCTGGATTAGAGATTAAATCAACCCATTCTTTTTGAGACATACCAAGGGAATATAAGACGGCGGTAAAAAAATGAGGCAGCCACAACCAGAAGAGGAAAGGATAAAAGCTGAGAGCCAGGCCGGCCGATAGTTGTCTCAGGCTGAGTCTTTTAGCCCCGCTTAATCTGAAGATGACTCTGGTCAGCCAGCTCACCAGCAGCCAGCTCAAAACAAGCCAGGGGATAAACAAAACTGCCTGCCAGACGAAATAGTTCTCCAGACTGAAAGGCAAAATTAAAGGAATAGCCGGCACATTGCCGCTAAAGGCCTGAAAGATAGAGGTCAACGAAAACAATAAGCCAAAAAGAATCAGCCCGATAAAGGTTCTGGTCCACAGCCCCGAGGAGAGCTGGCTTTCTAACAGCTGGCCATTTTTGTCTGGCCGGAAAATAGCTCTCAAAATAGTTTTAATTACCCTGCCCATGGCCTGAAATCCTCAAATCAATCTCAATAGATAAATAGATTTTTAGAGGCGAAAAACGGGTCACTGGTCAGATTAAAGTTGAGCCGCCTCAAGCCTGTTTCATCACCGGGAGTAGGCACGTGGGTCAGGTGCATTTCACAGCCTTTTAGCTCTTTTAACTGGTCGAGGGCTAACTGGGTAGCCGGGCTGGCCGAGGAAGTGATGGCCAGACAGGTCAGAACTTCGGTCAAATCCAGGCTTAAGGCTTTACCACCGAAAATATCCTGCTTGAGATAAGCAGCTCGCTCCAGCACGGCTGGCGGCAAAAGATGAATGTGATCAGGAATCCCGGCCAGAATTTTTAGAGCATTTAAAGTCGCACTGGACGTAGCGTGCATTAAGGGAGAGTTATACCCCTTGACGATCCGCCCATCTTTTAGCTCGATAGCTGCTCCCACATAAATCCCATTCTGGCCTTTGTTCTTAAGCCTGGCTTCGGCCGCGGCTTCCCGGGCCGGCGCAACGACCGACCGGTCCTCAGGTTTAAGGTTCATTTCTTTCATCAGGAGTTCGGATCTTTCTAACGCTGGCTGCTCGCAAAAGCCCATAAGAAACTCACATTGATAGCGGAAATAACGCCTGATGATTTCCTGGCGGGCTGCTTCCTGGACGACCGCATCATCAGTTATCCCCCGGCTGACCACGTTTACACCCATATCAGTTGGCGATTTGTAAATAAAGCCGTTGCCAGAAATCTTTCTCAAAATTCGCCTTAAGAGCGGGAAAGCTTCAACATCCCGGTTATAATTGATCGCCCGCTGGTTATAAGCCTCAAGATGAAAAGGGTCAACCAGATTAAAATCTCCCAGATCGGCTGTGGCTGCTTCATAAGCGACATTGACTGGATGTTTTAATGGCAGATCCCAGATCGGGAAAGTTTCAAATTTAGCATAGCCAGCCCGTTTCCCCTGCCGGTATTCATGATAAAGTTGCGAGAGACAGGTGGCCAGTTTGCCACTGCCCGGTCCCGGACCCGTTACCACCACCAGCGGCTTGCTGACTTCAATAAACTGGTTGGCCCCGTAGCCCTGATCGCTAACCACCGTCTCAATATCAGTCGGATAGCCACGGGTAAACCGGTGAGTATAAACTTTTATGCCCTGCCGCTGCAGCCGGTTAGCAAAGATTCGGGCCGAGGCTTGTTCTTCATAACGGGTAATAACCACGGCTGAGACGGCCAGCCCCCAGCCGGCCAGGTCATCAATTAACTTCAGAGCATCGGCATCATAAGTTATGCCAAAATCAGCCCTGAGTTTTCTTCTTTCTATATCACCGGCATAGATGCAGAGGATGATATCAAGCTGGCTTTTTAGAGCTTCAAGCAATTTCACCTTGACATTAGGATCATAGCCAGGCAAGACCCGGGCGGCATGAAAATCATTTAGAATTTTCCCGCCAAATTCAAGATAAAGGCGATCGGGGAAAAGCGATAACCGGCGGGAAATAGCGGCTGTCTGTTCTTTTAAATAGACTTCACTATCAAAACCATTTTTATAAATCATCTACACCTGCTATCTTTTAATTTTTATTTTTCTATCCGGCTAATAATAATATCACCGGCCAGTCCATAATCCCGGACATTATACTCCGATCCACCTGGTTGTCCACCTTCCGGCCCCCGTTGAAAAGATCCGGGCCAGGCCTGGCCAGCCGGCGGATTTAGATGATGGGGACCAAGCGTGTTTTTAAGAGTTCCATAGATAATAACTGACAGCTGATTATCGCCCGCCCTAAGCCTGTTACCCAGTGGTAAGGATTCATATTGACTCAGAATAAAGCCGGCCTTGTCCCCGTTGACTACAATTTCAGCCAGAGCCCCCTGCCAGTCCGGCAAACTGAGTGAAAAATCAGAAGCCGCCAGCTCTGAAGCCGGGAGCTTAAAGTTAGCCAAGTATTCGACCCGGTGCCCGTAAAACGTCAATCCCTGTTTCTTCCAGGAACCAGGCTGGAGGGCTCTGGCGGGCGTCAGAATAAATCCCTGCCGGGCTTCTTCCAGAGAAAAGTTACCAAGAACATAAACCGCCTCCAGTTCCGCCAGAAGATCAAATGGTTTAGCCATCAAAGTAATGGTGTTGGCTCCGGTCCGAGCGGCTTGACTTAAGGGATAAACAGCCAGAGCTTGATCGAGCCACCAGCTATTGGCTTCAGGCTTAAGCGTCTGGCCATTAACCTGAACTTTAAAGACGGATGGACGTTCGACAGCCAGTTTTAAAGAACTCAAATCAACACCAGGTAAAACCGTAAAATGAAATTCAGCCCTGAACCCAGATTGAGAAGGAAAATGATTTCTGGCTATTAAGTTATCCTGAAATTGAACAGATGAGTCCCAGGGATTGCGGTCAAATCCATGAGCTTTAAAGGTTTTCCTCTGAGCTTCATAAAAATAGAGATTTTTTTCAGTCCGGCCGGACAGGATTAAATCACAGTAATCAATGGTCAAAACGTTGGCTTCAAGTCTCTTTACGGCTTCAGGTTTAAGCCTTATTTCTTCCCGGCTTTTGGCCTGTTCATCAGTTCTGGCAGCGGCCGAGGCTGCTCTCGGTAACTTTCTGTCATAGGCAGCTAAAAGCAGGCTTTCTCCTGGTTGAAGATTAAAGCTTAAGCTTATCCGTTTCCCTTTCCTTTCTGCCGGAAAATAGCTGACCTGCCCGCTCCTTAAGTCCCACTTTTCCAGGCTTTTGCCTTTAAGTTTGATTTCGCCTGAGGCAGGCTGATCCGGGCTGATATTAGCCAGAAACAGAATCTGGCCGTCTTTATACTGTCGCCGTTGGTGAAAAAGCATTTCCTGACCGCTCAGCTGGCTGAATTCAATCACAGGCTTAATTCTGGCCGAAAATATCTCTGCTAAATGTTCGGTCGAAAATGAAGCCGGCTCGAATTGCTTAAAATTGCCCTCTGATCTAAGTTCGTCTCCAAGCGAAGATGGTTTCCCGGCCAGAAGCAGTTCATTTTCTCCCCAGGAGACAACTTCTCCTCCACTCTTTAAGAAATTCTTAAGCAGTTCGGCCGTGGAGGCTTCAAGATTTTCCAGCCCGGGTGGAAGCACCACCAGGTCATAAGCTCTCTCCCCAACCTGGAGTTTCCTGCCTGTCAGCCGGCCATAATCCTTTAAAACCAATTCGCTACCCAGGTCATATTCAATCTGTTCCCGCTCCAGCTGATGAACAAAGTTTTGAAAATCAACGGCGATTTTATCAAACTTCTCATTTTTTACGGCTGGAGAATAATACAGCCAGGCTGAGGTGGTCGGCTCTATGACCAGAATCCGGTTAATCTGCTGGCCTCGGCTTAAGACCAATGATAGCCGGCCGAAATAATCGTTCATCAGCCGGTAAGCCGGCCACCAGGGTTCATGATAAGAAAAAGACAGAGGATGATCCCTTTTCCTGGCCCCGGCGATGGTCACATAAGACAGATGCTGATTGAGAAAATTAACGCCCAGGGCATATTCCCAATCGCCTATCCTTTTCTGGTCAAAAAAGGTCAGGTCCCAGCCGCTGGCCCCATAAGTCTCGGACAGAGTTCTTTTCCGGCCAAGCTGATTGGCCAGACTTCCCAGCTCCCTCACAGCTCGCGAGTTACCAAACTGAGCCTGAGGCGAGGTTGACCAGTTATTCATCAAGATATCGATTCCTGGCTGATGGGCATAGGCGTTGAGAGCCAGACTATCAGGATTATTTCTGGGCACCGGCCAGTCATGTTCCCAGTAATGGCCGGTAAAAATCAGATTATTCGCCTGGCAATACTCACTGTAGGGCTTTGACCAGTTTTCGACGAACAGCTCAAGACAGGTCAGATAAAAATCATGCCTGGCTCGGCGAAAATCACCCTGTTCTACAAACAGCAAAGGCAGTTCGGTTTTAAGATCATAGCCGCGGCGCCGCCGAAATTCAGTCAGAATAGCCGGTGTATAATTGACTGCCCACGAACCGCCGGCCGGACCAATCTCAGCTTCATCTTCAAATGAGCCAGGAACTACCTGGCCAAACTCTTCTCCGCAGACTCTCTTATAGGCCTCATGAGTCAAATGAAGAAAAGCTTCAGTGACACCTGGCCGCATTAAATCAACATAGGTAAAACCGCCATACCAGGGGGAAGGGTTTTCTTTGACCACTTCCAATAGCCAGTAATGGCCTTCCGGCCAGCCCGTCTCACCTGCCCTGACTCTATCGGTTATATCCAGAAAATTGGAACCATTTTCCTGGAGGAGGCAAACCGGGTCGGTTGCCTGTTTTAAATCAGGGTGGCTCTGTCTGATAGCTCTGAGCCCTGAACGTCCTACTTCCGGTAAAGCTGCCGGCACCAGGCCGCCGGCAAAGCCGGAAGGATAAGAATTCTCATCGTAGATCCAGATTTTAAGCCCGAGTTCCCGTCCGGTTTTAACCGCTTCCTTAAAAAGCGATAACCATTCTTCTGAAAGATAAGGAGTAATCAAACCAGGACGTGGATGAACAAAAACTCCACCAAAGCCTTTGTCCTTGAAATCAGCTAACTGTTCCCTGATAACTTCTGGGGTCATCCGGTCATTCCAGACCCACAGTGGCACCGGCCGGTAGTCAGTCGGCGGATTGGCCAGTTCATTTCTGGTGGAAAGGAGAGTATCATTGCTGGCCTTTTGCCTCTCACCACAGGCAAAAATAAATGGCAGGATTGATATCAATAAAAATGTTAGCCATTTTAATGACTTGTTTTCAGACCGGGACCCAGAAAAGCTAATTTTCATTTATTTTCTCCTCAAAAATCCATTAAGTTCAATTTATAAAACTGGCTTCGGCCTTGTCAATCAAGTTTTATTGAGCAGTCAGCAGGTTAGCCCGGCCCGCCAGTCAATGTTTAGAAAAAGTTGACCTGGAGGTCACCGTGACTGATTTTATTGATCAAAACAGATTCGGTCTTGACTTTTTGCCCCGGTTAGCAATTATATTTTAATATCAAACCAGAAAGGAGATGAACGATGTCAGCCAAAAAAATTGCCTCAAAGAATAGAGCAAAGTCAATCTGCCTGGCTCTGTTTGGGCTTATTTTTATTTTTACCTTGCCTGTTTTTTTAGCTGCTCAGGAAGAGCCCAATCCACTTCTTTCCGAATTCAAAACTCCTTTCGGCACACCGCCTTTTGATCTGATTAAAAACGAGCATTTTCTGCCGGCAATTAAAAAAGGTATGGAGGCCCAGCAGGCTGAAATTGAGGCCATTATTAATAATCCTCAGCCTCCAACTTTTGAGAATACGATTCTGGCTTTTGACCGGACGGGTAAGCTGCTCAGTCAGGTGATGGCTGTTTTCGGAACTATTCAGGGAGCCAACACTTCCACCGAGCTTCAGAAAATAGCCCTGCAAACCACTCCCCTGACCAGCCAGCATCGCTCCAGTATTTATCTCAATGATCGTCTTTTTGCTCGCCTGAAGAGCGTTTATGAACGGAGAAACCAGATCAAACTCGGTCCGGAAGAAAAATTCCTGCTGGAAAAAATCTATCAGGATTTCGTCCGGGCAGGAGCTCTTCTCCAGCCAGAAGCCAAGAACCGGCTGCGTGAAATTGACCGGGAACTTTCTCTTCTGTCTCTGAAGTTTGGTAATAACCTCTTGCAGGAAACCAATAGCCTTAAACTGGTTATCGAAAATCCCAAGCATCTGGCTGGACTGCCGCCAGACGTCGTGGCTGCGGCCGCTGAAACCGCCAAGAAAGCCGGTCTGGAGGGCAAATGGGTTTTTACCACTCAGGTCCCAAGTCTAACACCGTTTCTTCAGTATGCTCAAAATCGCGAATTGCGGCAACGTCTTTACCAGGCCTATCTCAGCCGGGGAGATAGATACAATGAGTACGATAATAAAGAGACTATCAAGAAAATAATCGCCCTGCGGACAGAAAGGGCCAACTTGCTCGGTTTTCCGACCTATGCTCACTATTCAATTGACGTTAACATGGCCAGGACACCGGAAAGAGTGGAAACCTTCCTGCTGGATCTCTGGAAATATGCCATCGAGCGAGCTAAGGCCGAACAGGCCGAAATGCAGCAGATAGCTGATGAAGAAGGCGCCGGAATAAAAATTTCAGGCTGGGACTGGTGGTATTATGCCGAAAAGCTGCGCCAGAAAAAATATAATCTGGAAGATAATGAAATCCGGCCTTACTTTTCAGTGGATAATGTTCTGAATGGAATTTTCACCCTGGCCGGTAAGCTTTATGGTCTTAGATTCGAAAGAAGAAATGATATCCCGGTCTATCATCCAGAAGTCCTGGTTTTTGAAGTTAAAGAAAGGAACGGTCAGCACCTGGGCCTTCTTTATTTTGATTTGTTTCCGCGGCCGTCAAAAAGAAGCGGTGGCTGGACTGGCGGGCTGCGGCGTCAAAGCTATGAAAATAGAAAAAGGGTGGCCCCGCTGGTCACCATTACCTGCAATTTCACCCGGCCGGTGGGAAACGTCCCCGCTCTTCTTTCACTGGATGAAGTTGAGACCTGCTTTCATGAGTTTGGTCACGCCCTGGCTTCTTTGCTGTCCATGGGTAAATACAATAACCGGTCTGTACCTCGAGATGCAGTGGAACTGCCTTCGCAGATAATGGAAAACTGGGCTTTTGAACCGGAGCTGCTCAAACTGTATGCCAAGCATTATGCTACTGGTGAAGTCATCCCTGATGAATTGATAAAGAAAATAAATAACAGTTCTCTCTTTAATCAGGGCTTTGCATCCACTGAATTATTAGCTGCTTCTATTCTTGACCTGGACTGGCATAAAACAGTCTTCAAGGAAGATTATGAGGTAAATGATTTTGAGCGCCTGGTTTTAAATCAAATCGGATTGATTGAAGCCATTGCTCCCAGATACCGGAGCACCTATTTCCAGCACATTTTTTCCGGTGGTTATGCCGCCGGCTATTATGTTTATATCTGGGCGGAAGTTCTCGATAGCGATGCTTTCCAGGCCTTTAAAGAGCGCGGCCTGTTTGATCAGAAAACAGCCCTCAAGTTCAGGCAGGAGATTCTGGAAAAATTCGGGACAGTTGATTTTCTGCCACAGTATATCAAGTTTCGCGGCCGGGAAGCCAGAATTGAACCGCTGTTGAAAAAGCGTGGTTTTATTCAATAAAGAAAAAAAACAGCCCGGTTGAGGCTCGAACCCTGAATCCTTAATAATGGTGGCGGAGAGGGCGGGATTCGAACCCGCGGTACCAGCTTTAACTGGTACAATCGCTTAGCAGGCGACCCTGATCGGCCACTCCAGCACCTCTCCGCTTGAAAAGGCAGCGTTATTTTAGCATTTTTTCTTTCTAAAAAAAACTGAACATGGATGATTAAAGAAGTTGACCCCCGAACTGACTGTTAAGTAAAATATTAAGCTTAAGTCCTAAGTATGTTGACCGGGATGGATTTTAAAATTTAATTGGCGGGAGAAGTAAATGTCGGATAAGAAAGGCAGGGCTAAAGAACTTTTTGACCTGGGATTCAGTTGTTCGCAGTCGGTCTTTATGCCCTATGCTATTGAGCTGGGAATCCCGGAAGAAAAAGCACTCAAGCTATCCCAGGTACTGGGCGGAGGAATATCGCATCTGGGACTCACCTGTGGAGCGGTAACGGGGGCCCTTCTGGTCATCAGCCTTCATTTTGGCCGCAGCCAGGCTGAAGACACAGCTGCCAAAGACTTGACCTATTCCCTGGCTCAGGAATTCTGTCAGCGATTCTCCGAACTTTATGGCTCTATTAATTGCTCTGATCTTATTGGCTGTAGCCTCAAAACACCTCAAGGCCGGGAACTGGCTTCTGAACATGACCTGTTTGATAAATATTGCACTGGCTTTATTGAAGATAGCTGCCGGCTGCTTGAAGAAATAATAGAGGAAGGCTACAAGCTCAAGGGCCAGGCTAAGGTTTCCAGCTGAAAGTTGAAATCAGATAAGGTCAAGCTTCTATTGTGGTCTGAATGCCTTTTATCATATTCTGTGATTAAATCTTTTAAAAATATGAGTCATGAAGAAGGAGGAAAGGATCATGAAAAGATTTAGATTGATTACGGCTACAGCCTTTTTAAGCTTTCTTATGATCGTATCCTTAGCAGCCTCAAGCCAGGCTCAAGGAAAAAGTTCATCTCCAGCCAAAAAGCCGCTAAAAGTCTTCATCTCGGTAGATATGGAAGGCATCTGGGGTGTGGTCCACGGCAATCAGTGTTCTTCCGATTCGCCTGAGTATCAGCAGGCCAGAAAATGGATGGCGGAAGATACCAATGCGGTCGTCGCAGGTCTCTTTGAGAGCGGGGCAACGGAGGTAGTGGTCAACGATTCTCATGGCAGCATGAGAAATATCATCGCCAGCGAACTTGATCCCAGGGCTATGCTCATCTCCGGCTCGCCCAAACCCATGTCGATGATGGAGGGAATTGACCCCGGTTTTCAGGCCTGTATCTTTATCGGCTATCATGCCCGGGCAGGCTCGGCTCCAGCTATTCTCGACCACACCATTTCTGGATCAGTTATTTATTCGATTAAGATTAATAGCTTAGAAATGCCTGAACTTGGCATCAATGGAGCTATCGCTGGCTATTACCATGTGCCTGTGGTCATGCTAACTGGTGATACCGAAACCTGCCGCCAGGCTAAAGAAATTCTGGGGAATGACTTAGTTACTGTCCCGGTCAAAGAAGCAGTCAACCGTTTCGCTGCCAGAAATTTTCCAAGGGAAAAAGTCTTAGCCGATCTCAAAGAAGGCGCCAGAAAAACCATTTCTTCTCTGGATAAATTTAAGCCTTATGAGCTCAAGCCACCCTATCAATTTGAAGTCAATTTTCACAACAGTCAGCAGGCTGAGATTGGGCTATTGATTCCAGAAGTGAAAAGAGTTGCTCCGAGAACCCTGTCTTTCAGCTCGCAAGATTATGTCGAAGGTTTTAAGCTTTTGCGGGCTTTAATTTCCCTGGCTTCAGGTAGCTGAGTCTGGCTCAATATTTAGCCAGACTTTTTTAAGTAAATAAGTAAAAGGGTGAAGCTTTTTGGTTTGATTTAAGCTGAATAGAGAGATCAGAAGCTGGCGGAGGGAGAGGGATTCGAACCCCCGTTCCGGAAACCGGAAAGCGGTTTTCAAGACCGCCGCCTTAAACCACTCGGCCATCCCTCCGGGAAAAAGTATTTTAACCCGGGACACCAGAGATGGCAAGAGCCGCAGCCAGTTAAATGGACTTAAGACAGCCAATTGCCGAATTGAACTTAACCAGAGTCACCACTGATGATAGCTGGGCGTTCAAGTGCTTGAATACATCCAATTACTAAATTAGCCTCAACTTTTCTTTATGTGAATTTCGGCAGGATCTACATATAAAGTCAAGACCCTGAATCCCGTTCAAGTCTATCTCGGCTACCACCAGCCGCTTCAGCGCTTGATAGCCTCAAGCCCGTCAAGGTAAGGACGAAGAGCTTCGGGCACAAGGACCGAGCCGTCTTTCTGCTGATAATTCTCAAGAATCGCACTGACTGTCCGACCGATAGCCAGTCCAGAGCCGTTGAGGGTATGAACAAATTCAGGCCGGGCTTTCTGGTCTCTTTTGAACTTGATCTGAGCCCGTCGCGCCTGAAAATCAAAGCAATCAGAACAGGAGGAAATTTCCATATAACCGTTTCGGGCAGGCATCCAGACTTCCAGATCGTAGGTTTTCCCGCTGGCAAAACCCATATCTCCGGTCGAAAGAGCCACCACCCGGTAAGCCAGGCCGAGGCGCTTTAAAACTTCCTCAGCACAGGAGGTCATATATTCCAGCTCCTCCAGTGATTTCTCGGGCAGGGAAAAAATCATCATTTCGACTTTGTTAAATTGATGCTGGCGGACCAGGCCTCTGATATCCTTCCCATAGGAGCCGGCTTCGCTCCGGAAACAGGGCGTATAAGCCACAAAACGTTTGGGAAGCTGCCCGCCATCAAGTGTTTCTCCCCGGTAAATATTGGTCAGCGGCACCTCGGCAGTAGGAATAAGATACCACTCAAAGCCCTCGAGCTTGAACAGGTCTTCGGCAAATTTGGGCAGATTACCGGTGCCGGTTAAGCTGGCTTCATTGGCAATAAAAGGAGGTAAAACCTCTTTAAAACCCTTTTCTTTAGTATGAAGGTCAAGCATAAAGCTGATCAGGGCTCTTTCCAGCCTGGCTCCTCCGCCAAAATAAAGAGCAAAACGGGAACCGGCAATTTTGGCCGCCCGTTCAAAGTCAAGTATCCCCAGATTCTGGCCGATATCCCAGTGAGGCAGAGGCTCAAAGTCAAAAACCGGCGGCTGGCCGACCACTCTCACCACCACATTGTCCTCAGCCGTTTTCCCCACCGGCACCGAGTCATGGGGAATGTTGGGTAGGCGGAGAAGCAGACTTTTTAGTTTTTCCTCGAGGTTTTTTGATTCTTTTTCTATGGCGGTGATTTCCTCGCCAATTCGCCTCGACTCCTCAATCAGACCAGATACCTCCCCGCCGGCCATTTTCAGCTTTTTGACCTCGTCCGATATTTTGTTTCTTTTTTCCCGGCGAACCTGGGCCTGCTGGGTCAGATCTTTAATCTCAGTTGACAGGTGATAGACTTCATCCAGATCAGTCACCACCTGAGGCTGACCCCGGTTAGCCAGTTTTTTCTTAACTTCCTCAAAATTTTCCTGAATTATCTTTAAGTCCAGCATGCCCTGATTATAACATAATCACCGTCCAGATTTTCAGCCCTAAAATTGACTTTTAAACCTACCCGGTTGAAGCTGCTCTGAAAACAGATTAAAATTAGGCGACATGAAAAAGTATTATGTCGGCACCGCCGGCTGGAGCTATGAAGACTGGGAAGGCATTGTCTATCCAGAGGTCAAAGGACGCGGTTTTCACCCCCTTAGCTATCTGGCCGGTTTCATTGACCTGGTCGAAATAAATTCGACTTTTTACCGGCCGGCCTCGGTTTCTATGGCTTATTCCTGGTTGAAGCGCCTCCAGGCTTATCCTGATTTTTTATTGACAGTTAAACTTCTTCAGGTTTTTACCCACCAGCGGGAAAATATCTCACCGCAATTAACCGATGAATTCAAAAGAGGTATTACCCCCCTGGCGGTCAATCAGAGGCTGGCCGCGATTTTGATCCAGTTTCCCTGGTCTTTTATTAATTCCGATGAAAACCGCGAATATCTGGAAAAACTTCTGTTGCTTTTTTCAGATTTTCCTCTGGCCCTCGAAGTGCGGCATTCTTCCTGGGACCAGCCAGAGTTTTATAACTATCTTCAGGAAAAGAGCGTGGCCTTCTGCAATATTGATCAACCCGTCTTCCACCGTTCGATTAAGCCTTCAGCTCTGGTCACCAATCCGGATTTTTCTTATGTCCGGCTTCATGGACGAAATTATCAGGACTGGTTTAAAGAAGGGGCCGGGCGAGATGACCGGTATAATTACCTCTATTCAAATGACGAACTCGAAGACTGGGTCGGGCGGATCAAGAAACTGGCTGAAGGCAGCAACCGGGTCTTTGTCATTACCAATAATCACTACCGCGGTCAGGCCCTGGCCAACGCTCTTCAAATTAAAAACATGCTGACCGGTGAAAAATTTAATATTCCCGGCTCTATGCTGGAAAAATATCCGGTCTTAAGAGAACTGGCCGAAAACCTGGCTAAAGGCCAGAAAAATATCTTTGATGACTGGCCAGAAAACCGGCTGGAAGGAGGTGAAACGTCAAAAAGCAAAATTCATCCCGGCCATAAAAATTAATATAAAAAATAATAGAAACCGGGATAAAATAGGTGTTGAATCATAGCTTTTAATTGTTTGTTTTTTATTTTTAATTTTTAGAAGAAAAGGAATAATAAAATGAACTGGTGGGAAAATGAATTCTTACAGGTCAAACAAAACAAGCTTTATTTAGAAAATTTTGCGACCGAACAACTGGCCAGAAAACATGGCACTCCCCTTTATGTTTACAGCCTGAAAAAGGCTTTAGCCAATTTTAAGAACTTAAGGCAGGCTTTTGAGCCTGCTCCAGGCGAAGTTGAGGTAAAAATTGGCTATGCCATGAAAGCCAATTATCACCCCCGCCTCTTAAAGATGCTTCTTAAAGAAGGGGCCTCGATCGATGCCGTTTCGCCGGCAGAAGTGGAAAAGGCTATTAAAGCCGGTTTTCCAGAAAGCCGAATCATGTTTACTGGCACTTCGCTTAGTGACGAAGATTTTGAGCGGGTGCTGGCCCATCCGGGGGTGACCATAAATATTGATGCTTTCGAACAGATGGACCTCCTGGAAGCAGCCAGAAAACGCCGGCGGATTAAGAGCCCGGTTAGAGTTTCTGTTCGCTGGAATCCGGGACTCGGACGGGGCTTTTCCAGTAAGACCGTGACCGCTGGTGAACGGAGCTCCGACGGAACGCCGATTAAATTTGGAGTAGAAGACTCAAGAGTTATCGAGACTTTTAAAAGGCTGCGGGCTTTAAAATTTCGGCCGGTAGGCCTTCATCAGCACCTCGGCTCTGGCTGGAGCGAAGAAGACTTTCCGGTAGCAGTCAAAGCTGTTGACCGGATGATAAAAAAAGCCCGGGAGCTAAAGCAGGCCGGCTTTGATTTAGAATTTCTGGATTTTGGCGGTGGTTTTGGACCTAAATACAGCCCGGAGCAGAGGCTCTTTCCGCTTAAAGAATATGCTGCTTACATTGTTGATCAAGTCGAAAATTCCAGGCTTGGACTAAAAGCCATTATCGTTGAGCCAGGGAAATACCTGGTGGCAGAAGCCGGGGTCTTGCTGGTCAAAGTTGAATATTTGAAAAGGAACTACAGAAATTTATTCGCCTGCGTTAATGCCGGCACCTATAACACTGTGCCGCGGCCGGCTATTTATGAAGAAGCCTATCATGAAATCGTTAATGCCAGCCGGGTTAATGGCGGGAAAAAAGACAAAATAACTGTGGCCGGACATCTGTGCGAAACAGGCGACGTTTTTGGAGTGGAGCGGCTGATGCCCTGTCCAGAGCGTGGGCAGATTCTGGCGGTGTTAATGGCTGGTGCTTATTGCCGAAGCATGGCTTCTCATTTCAACCTTCGGGATATCCCGGAAGAAATCTTTCTCTAGTGGTGAGCTACTTTAAATTTGTCAGGCAGAGCAGCGAAGGCGGCGATAGCAGTGTTTTCTTTCAGGTTGGTATTAGACCTGAAGGATGGACTCGAATAAGAAAATGACAGCCTGGTTTTTTGGCCACTCTCTTGAATCGCCCGGTCCTGCCTTAAAAAGACAAAAAACCAAACTTTTTAAGTCCACAGTCTATCCGAGCAGCTATCTTATTGATTATAAACGAAATGCGCTGGCCCGACCCCATTGGTGGCCTGACCTTTTTTAGCCCCGCTGACGCTGTTAGGTGCTCCAAAATCTGTAACCCCGGGAGTATTATCGAGGCAAATCAGATCACCTGTGATTACGTTGCCAACCAGGGCAACGCCATACTGGTGCAGTTTGCCACTGGGGAATTTCACCACCTGACATCTGTCGCCAGTGACGGTCAGCGTCTGCTTGAATTTTGAGCCGGCGATGATTACATCGTCTGTGGCCCCGGAGATCGAAGCCTTCCCGTGGACAGTAGTGCCGAAGATATGAATAACTGCAGCTCTGTCAGCCTGCAAATCACCATTGATGGTTGAACCATCAGACACAACCAGTGAGGCACCAGGTTTAACCACCACGCCCCCGTTGATAATTGCCCCATCAATGAGAGTTACACCTTTTTCAACTATCAGCTTTCCTTTATGCTGGCCAGTCACGGTGCTGGTGGCCTCAGGTGACTTTCCAGGCAAGACTGTCGCTTTAAACATTTCAGGTTCGCCTATATTTCCGGCCGGGTCAATGGCCCGGTGTTCAACGGTATGAGTGCCAAAGCCAGGCCAGAAAGTGCCAAAGATCTCGTGGTCAAGATAGAGTTGTTCCCAGGGCACTTTGGCGTGGCCACCGGTGCCCAGATTACCATAGGTCAATCCCCTAACGTCTAGCCCTGAGTGGGTAAACTTAAATGGTGTGCCTATTGGTTTATCAGGGAAACCAAAATAATTGTACCAGCCACCTCCGTCCAGCTTGAATTCCGCCGCTACATAAAGAGGCTGAACATAACCGGTCTGGTCATCCTGAGGCTCCAGGAGCATTTCAAATTCATTAAAATAGACATTATGTTCAACCTGGCCGGCAATGGTGGTCAGCGGCCTGGATAGCTTCCGTGGTGCTGTGGGAAGAACGTTGTCAACTGACCAGGTAAGGCTGTCCACCTGGCCATCGGGATCATCAGAATCGGCCAGAGTGGCCGTCAGCTTGAATGTACCTCGGGGCAAGCGGAGTTTAGCCAGGTTAAGGCAACGGCTGTTAAAGGGATTGGCTAACACCTTATCATTAAGGCTCCAGGTCACAGCCAGCACCCGGTCTGCAGGGTGAGTCGTTTCCACAAAGACGACCTCCTGTGCGCTCACCGGCCAGATAGTTGGCGTTGATCTGGTAAATTTCGCTTCTACTTCTTTCGAAGGCAGAGGCTTCCCCACGGTAAATTTGCGGGTCTGAGTCAGCCTGGGTCCATGTATCCATTTCGGGTCGCGGACAAAATCAGTTGGATCGGAAACGGTGACTTCAACAATATCACCATTCTTGAGGCCAAGTTTAACCAGTTCCAGGTTGCAGTTGTTGTGGTTTTCTATGGTCTGGCCATTTACCCGCCAGGTAATATCCAGTTCGTGATACCTGGGATGCATAGTCTCGACCCAGATAACATCTTTAGGGCCGACTTCACCTTCTGGAGTGTGGTCGAGTGGCATACGGTTAGCATCGCGCCTACCGGCTATCCGGATGGTCATCTGCTCACGCTGGACAACATCAAAGTGGTAGCCTGTCCAGCGCATCATGCTGTACTCGCTGGCTCGCCGTATACCGCAAGGCCAAGTGTTACCACCCTCATAAAGCCCGATAGGACTACCGGATGAGCCGCTATCCTCACCAAGCCAGCGCCACCACTTATGCTGGTCGGCAATCATCTTTTCTGAGCTGGTGTATATAGTGTGGGTGATGGATTTCGGTTCACCACGGGTCCAGCATCCCCTCCAGACGTTGCGCTCAATATAAGGATAATCGTCGGCTATCAGACCCAGAGAATGGCCCAGCTCATGGATGGAGACCAGCGGTCCCTGGGGCGAACCGCCGGTAGTCGTAGCATGGAAACCGCCGATGCCACCGTAAGTAAAGGTGTTGGCAATAGCCAGAGTCTGAAGATTCTGGGAATCAACGGGCAGACCGAGTTCTGGCGCTACATAGTTTTTGAGGTACCAGGTACATTGTTCATCACCGCTGCGAGTTCCAGGGGGAGAGTTTAGGGGGGCAGGTCCATAGGTTACTCCGCGGGCCAGAGGGTTGGTAAGGCCATCTTCGTACCAGAGGCGCAGAGCAGTGTTTTTGGCATCTCTGACTTCTGGCGGGGCATCTTCTCCAGGATCCCGGCGAATCCCTGAGTCCTTAGAGACAATTTCCAGAAGGTAGACATTAATATAATAACGATAGGTACGGAAAGGCTCCATGGTCCACATAACGGCCAGGTTTCTGTCCACATCCTGCTGGAATTTATTCATCTCCTGAGCCTGATATCCATCAGCCATGATAATAAAGTTGAGCCGTTCACTGGCCGGTCCAGTCACCTGGTAGGCTATGAGCCGGGCACTTTCCACTTGCGGCCACTTAGGAAGTTCCTGAGCTGGAGCTGCTAACGGCCATAAAATTAAAAGGCCTAAAAACACCGTAAAAACCAGAGCCACATATTTTAATTTAGATAATTGCCTTACACTCGCTGAATAAGCTTCCAATAAGTTTTCTCCTTTCCGAAGAGGATTTTTAGACGAGGCCTGAAGGTGCCTCAATCTTAAAGATAATAAAACGACTTATTTTCGCCGCTGTCAAATAATTTGTGCCACGGGATTAATACCCTGTATTTTCTCTTTCGGTTCAAAAAATCCAGAAAAGGCGCAGTTTATAAAGCGGGGGCAGCCATCAGACTGAAGCCTCACTTCCCCTCTAAGAAAGCACACCGGAGGCGAACCAAAAGCCAGGGCTTTCCTCTGACCTACGCCTTCAACCTGCCCGCTCTCATCTTCAAAGAGATAAAAATAAGTCAGGCCGCGCGAGCTCCTGATTTCCCGGGCATCTACTACCCGCACAGCCAGTTCGACCACCTGAGCGGATAATTCCCGGAGGTGAGCAACACGCAGCGGCGGCCGCCGCTATAAAGCAAACTGTAAACTATTCTACCCTGGCTCAGCATCCCTTAAGCATCTTTATCATTGATTATAAAGAAATTGCGCTGGCCCGACCCCATTTAGACGCACTGGCAATCTGAGCCATGGTCTTCTCGCCTTTGGTCGCTCCCCGCGTCACCTTAGCCTTAAACGCTGCTTCATACTGTGGTCTTTTCATAATGATCATTTTACCACATCCCCTTTGAAGTTATGGCCGGCCATTTTGCACCTTATTGCCATATCCAGCTTTTTGGGAAAACTTCAGGAGCGGCATTGGCACATTTTTTTACCCTGACCGCGCTTGACTAAATGTCTTTTTTTTGATATTGGTTTAATCAATGAGGGCAAGATGAGCAGAAGAGGGAAAACCATTTTTATAATTGTTTTAGCCATTATGGCCTCGGGCCTTTTGCTCATTCTTAAAAAAATGCCCATTAAAAGCGGCAAAGAAGTAAACATTTTCCAGGACTTTTCTCTCTTAGAAACCGAATCTGAACAATTTGTACTTTCGCGAGTAACTAAAATTGATTTTTCTCAAGATAAAGTTTTTGTCTTTGACCAGAAACAGAAAAAAATTTTTGTCTTTTCTGAATCTTTTTCTTACCTTTATTCCATAGGCTCACCCGGCCAGGGTCCTGGAGAATTAGAAGATCCGGTAGATTTTGCTGTTTGCTCGGATAAGATTGTCGTTTTAGAACGCTTTCCCAGAAAATTGGATATATTTACACTAAATGGTGAATTCCTGGAGCGGGTGAACTTGAAGATTCCAGAAGAAATTTCTTATTCTTATCCTTCGGCCATTCTTCCAGGTCCTGACACAACCTTCATTTTCGCCTACGACCTAAGTGATCACTTAATAGATATCCATGATGCTCAGGGAAACTATAAATCCACCTTGCTAAAAAGAGAAGAGCCTATAATAATCTACAGAAAAAACATTGGCAATGAATCAGCAATTGGGTTCTATAATCAAAAGAAATCTATATTGCATTTTAACCGCTTAGATGGCGAATTCATTGAAATTTATTCCGACGGAGTCCTGGGTCGCAAATTTCGTATACAGGATGCCTCTCTTCAAAAAATAGCCGGAGAACTAAGAAAGAATTTAGAGAAAGAATCCAGACCCAGCAACATCCAATCCGATATAATCAGCTTTCTTCTATACACTAATTTTTGCGTTGATGAAAGAGACAATCTTTATGTGGCCAAGCTCAGGTCAGATAAAGACAATAGTGGTCAAAAAATATGGATTTTTGATTCTGAGCAAAAATGCCATTCTGGGCTGGTGCATTTACCTGACGGAGAAAAAGTAAAGGCTTTATATTTTGGGAATGGTCAATTTTATTTAGTAAGTGACCAGGATAAAATATGGGTTACAAGAAGGAGGATACCATGAAAAAAACTAAAGTAATTTTGGCAATTGCATTGATAAGTGTTTTTTTGCTGCAATATTTTCCTGCCAAGGGCAATGTTCCAGGAGAAAATTGCCCTTGCGTTCCTTCGCTAGATTGCGGTTGCTGTCCCGAATATACACAGGGTTCGACTGTCTGGCATCTTGCTGGTGCGGAATGTTGGGGAAGTGGCGGCGAATGCCAATGCCGACACTGCATTTATACTTGATTTTAATCAAGCAATAACCTCTTTATCCAAAGCTCTATTGTTATTCATATGGGTAAAACCAGATGCTGGATTTAATTAAACGGACTTCATATCAAATAAACAAGAACATTTTTTTATTGATTATTCTTTTATTAAGATTATTTTCACCCTCGTTTGCTTCTACCGAGATTACTTCAAATTTGCACCTCTGGATATTTAAAATTCCAGGTCTTCAGTACATAAGAGAAGAAACAGAAAAAGATGGAAAGCCCTTTTTTCATATAAAGGGAGCAGATTTGAGCGCTCGATTTCCTGATGAAGGAATGCTTTTCAGCACCCGGCTGATGAGAAAAGAAACCGAGCAAATTGCTGATTTTTTGCGAACTAAACTTCCTGAAAATCTTTTAGACCAAGAGGTAAAGGTTAATTGCCTACTTGAAGAAAAAGGTATTCGGTTTGATTTAAATAAGAACAAAATTATATTCAAACAGGTTGACCAAGCTGAACAAAACAACTTAATACTCTGGATAGAAGGGAAAAAGACGGTCGGGCCAGAGCAACTCATTTTTGATGTAAAACTAAAAATAAAATCAGGACCTGATTCAAAAGTCATAGAAAAGTCAAAATGTCACTGGAACATTAGGGAGCAGATCTACCTTGGTTTCGTTTCAGACGTAGAAAAAAAGAAAGCAGAGCCCAATAAACTAAAAGGCTGGAAAGGTGATATCTATTTCATCGTCCTGTTAAACGAAAGCCATTAATCTTATTATCCTAAAAAGCTCCAATAAAATAGTTAACAAAAAGGCGGCCGTCTTACAGAGGCCAGGGCCTGTGTTTTGAATCCTTCTTTATTTCAGCAACAGCTCGTTGCATCTTGACGATAATTTCTACTTTTTTCTCAAATGGCAGCCTGGATAGCTGTTGCCGCCGCCGGCGTTTCTTTTCAAAAATAGATTCAGCGTATTTATTCATCACCGTAGCTTTCCTCAACTTTTTTGAGCTTATTCATAAGTCCATACTTTTCAAGTATTCTGGCAAGCAGCGCCCGGTCAACTGCCTCACTTTCCAAAAGCCGGAGTGTTCTTTCTCTATCTTTGGGTCGCCCGGTCTGTAAGGCGATTGCAATAAGATATTCCGGTTTTAAGATTCTGACCTTAATATTGCCATAACTAACCTGGACAGCATTCTCTACCGCCTCTTGTACCAGGTTATTATAAGCGGGAATAAACTGGACAGGAAAGTCCTCAATTAAAATGGCCTCAGCCTCAAACTGGTAGCCACGCTGCCTGGCAAATTCATAGATTGGCGCCAGCACATCAAGACCTTCTTTAATCGGGATGAAAAAGATGTCCAGGTCGTAAGTCAGGATGGGCTCAATGTAATAAGTGGCGGCAATCCCTCCGCCAATGGCATAAGATTTGATAATCCCCAGCCGGGTCATTTCTTCAATGATCAGCAGTGCTCTTTCCATCGGCCTGAATTTTACATTGCCTTCTTGTTTAGTATTATAAATTAAAATGTCCGGACATAAAAGAAGTGCAGTAATGGATAGCATAGATAATTGCCTCATCCACAATCTTGCCTTCAAAAAAATTGCTTAATACTCAACATTAGGCCCTCATAGACAGGGAAAATACCAGTTATTAATTTTGAACTTCCTTTGGCCGTTACCGGGGTTTGGTTGCCTGGCAAAGAAAATTTTTCTTTATTGGGCTATTGTGAAAGGGCTATTATGACAGGCCATTGCTAATCAGCGGGGATAAAAAATCAACAAACCAGTTTGAGTTATATTATTACTTTCTCAGGCGCTGGGAGATTTTTTCGGCCGCGGTGCGGGCTTCGGGGCCAACTTCAGGGCCATTAGCCAGTGATTGGCAGAAAGAAAGTCCGGGCTCGCAAGGGAAATCCGGGAAAGCCGCCAGAACCAGCTTTCTCTCTTCAGCTCGTGGGCAGAGAGAATAAACCTCCTTCAGGGATTCAACCACGGCTTCCGGCCGCCGGTACCTCTCAGAAGCGGTCAGCCTGACCAGACCCCTGATGGCCAGGACCTTTTCCTTCAGGTCAGATGAACTGCGGGCTATGAGCCTCAGGTCATCGCGGGCTTCAACCTCGGGCCAGTCGGATAACGACCTGACGACAGCTTCTCTGATTTTTGGGTTCTGGCTTTTCAAATAATTCCGCAGGAGCGGCAGGGAATTTCTTTCGCCGATTTTCCCGATTATGGAAATAAGAAAAGCCTGCTTTTCGGGCTGCTTTTCCGCGCCCAACAGGTTCCGGAAATAGCCTGAACGGGCATCCGGCCGGGCACTCTGCTTGGCCCAGGCGGCGATGATGCCAGCCATCTCCTACCGGAAAGCCTCGTCTTCATTCTTATAGGCTATGTTCAGCAACTCTTCAGCCAGGCTGATATCGCCAAAAGCTCTCCAGCCGCGGGAAACCAGAGCCATATCAGCCGGAGGGTTGGCTGCTTCTTTAAGGAAATATTCCTGGCTTTCCCTGATGTTTCTTTCGCAGGTGGCCAGGAGTAATTCGTTCCGCAGCGACTGGTCGGGAGAGGAAGAAAGCATTTCCAGGATCTTTTTATCAACCGCCTTCCCACGTAAAGCCAACAGACTTTCTCTGGCTGCCGCCTTTTCATTTCCGCGGGCAGTGGCTGTTTTCCCGGAAAGAAACTCCACTGTTGAACTATCGCCAATCTTTCCTAAGCTGACTATAGCTTCTGTTCTGACCTCAGGCGCAGGCGATTTACTGGCCAGGTTCACCAGGTATTCCCGGGCCGCGGGAACAGGATAATTAGCCAGTACCGCAGCTACCTGGACCTGAAGGTTATCCGGAAGTCTTAACTCTACAGGCTATTTTGAAGACCCTGCAAGAGGTGGAAAAGGAAAGCCCGATTACCAACGCAATCAGATGGGCGTCAGCCTTGGCGGACCGATCATCAAGGACAAGTTCCACTTTTTTTTCTCCTATGAGGGAGAATCCCGTCAAAGCTTTGCGACCGTTGTGCCCGGGAGTCCTCTTTTCCAGAGGGAGAGACTTTATCAATCGTGTCTATACGGGGATACTGAAACACCAGTTCACGATCTCTTCGACAATGATGAACGAGGTGCGGCTCAATTTCCAGAGATATAACTGGGAAATCGCATGCGTCGTTCTCTGGGGAACTCCAGGAAAAATTTATCCCAGCAGCCAGTTAGGCGGATTTTCCCATGCTCCTCAGAATTGGTTTCAGGATAGATATGCCCTCTATGACGATATTTTCTATTCCTGGAAGGACCACAACTTTAAGGCCGGTTTCTACATCGAGCGGCTGAGATACAAGACCACCCAGATGCTCTATGGCAATCCCCAGTATTATTACGAAACAGATACAGATACAATCCCCTGGCAGGCCATTGTGGGAGCGGAAACCCCTGAGGTTGAAAAGCACAACACCCAGCTTGGCTTCTTTATCCAGGACGACTGGAATGTTTCTCGCTATCTCACCCTGAATTTGGGGCTCAGATGGGATCATGAGTCCAATATGATCAACTCTGACTTTGTGACCCCTGAAAAAATAAGGATGGATCTTTCTCCTTACTTTGATGCCAAGTATTTCTCTGACGGGAAAAACAGAAAACCATATCTCTATGCCTTTGCTCCCCGCCTTGGGTTCATCTATGACCTCTCCAAGAGGGACAAAACCTTCCTCTTCGGCGGCTTTGGCGTCTATTATGATCGGCACGTTTGGAATGTCGCCTCTGATGAGATACTCAGACTGACTTGGAAAGTTTATTATATGTACTTCTCAGCCACGGGAACATCTGGAACAATCAAATGGGACGACAAATATTATAACCGGGATGAAGTATTAAAGCTGGTCGCCCAGGGCAAGACCGACCCGCCAGAAATTTTCCTGATACCAACAGATTTAAGACCGCCTAAGACCTACCAGTTCAGCCTGGGAATCAGGCAGATGATCACTTCAGATATGTTTATAAGCCTCAGCTATACTGGCGTCTGCGGCTATAACGAAATCACGACCTATGATGCCAACTACAGGGATGCTAAATTAGGAAAAAGGGTTTTGACCACAAGCTACGGTCGAATCAATGTTTGGACGGATGCGGGCAACACCTGATACGACGGAATCTACTTGACCCTCGACAAGAATTACAAGCCTGGCTCCTGGGGCCTCCAGCTGGCCTATACTCTGAGCTGGGCAAAAGATGAATTCGACAATAACATCTATTATGGATACCTCTATTATTCCCGGCCGGACCAGCTCAAGAAGGCGAACTCGACACTGGACGAGCAGCATAAGATTTCCATCAACTTTATCGTCGACCTGCCGTTGAAATTCCAGCTCAGTGCCTGGGGAACCTTCAGCACAGGAAGGCCCTATCTTATTTTCACGGGAAGCGATGATAATTACGACAGCTTGATCGGAAATGACTATCCTGCCGGCGAGGGAAGAAATGCTGGTCGTGTGCCCAACCAGAAATTTATTTTTAATAACATGTTCGCTTCGAGAGTGGTCAATATCAGGCTAGCCAAAATTTTCTCTTTTCAGAGATATCGGATCATGCTCATGGTCGATGCCTTCAATGTCTTCAACCAGGTGAATTATGCCGGTTACATCGGAAATATGAAATCAGCTAAATTCGGACAACCTACCTCGGCAGGCGCATCGCGGCAGGTTACTGTAAGGTACTACGGCCTCTACGGGAACGCCCACAGGGGCAAGGTGCACAAAGCACAACCCGACCAGCATCCCTTCATCCTCATTGAGGAGGAGAGCCAGAGAGTCCCCCGCCGGCTCTGGGCCGAGATGATCCGCAAGGTTTCTGAAGTCGACCCTTTGACCTGCCCTTCATGTGGCAGCCGGATGCGCATCATCGCCTTCATCACCGACCAGGCGGTGGTCGATCGCATCATCAACCACCTGAAGCTGACTTTTGTAGCGGAGAGACCTCCGCCGCCTCACGTCGCCTCGCAACAGCTTCTAATGGCCACATAGGCTTCGGCTGAATATTTTTCATGATCTCCTCTTTTCCAGGGAGGAGAGGTCCGGGTGATTTCCGGCGCTTTTTGAGCGCCTCTGCGGCTTGTGTGGCGTTTTCGCCCACCAGGAGCAACTTCCAGATGGTCCTTGACATCCTTTTGCTATGAGCACGAAGCTTTGCGCTACTACGCCAACATCATTGCTTCTTATAGCAAACACGTCTTACAGCGCTGGAGAAGCTGAGCGCCTACGAAATCAGCATCGTGGCGCCGGCGCATGGGTTGGTTTGGCGCAAAGATCCTGACCGCATCATTTCGCTTTACAAATATTGGGCCACTTTAGCAACCGAGCCCGCTGGGCTGGGTGTCACAGCCCTGTATGGCACGATGTATCGCAACACCGAACGCACCTTGGACGATGCTTTGCAGGCCATCGCCGAAGAAGGCGTGCCTATTGAAGTTTTCAACGTCGGCTTGATCGACCCGAGCTTTATACTGCCCTCGCTTTGGACCAAGCGAGGTGTGCTGGTGGCCTCCCCGACCTATGAACGCGCGATGTTCCCAGCCATGGTACGGGTGCTCAATTTTGCTTCAATCAAGGGCGTGCGCAATAAAAAAGCAGCTTACTTAGGCAGCTATGCCTGGTCTGGCGGGGCGCGTGAAGTCTTCGAAGATTACGCCACCAAGCTTAATTGGGAAGTCGTCGGCACCCATCAGTTCACGGGTAGCGCTAAAGCAGAAGACTCTCAGAAAATTCGCGAGCTAAGTCAGCAGTTAGCGCTCACGAGCAAATAAAACTTCTCAAAAAATTGAAAATTTGAAACCCTGCGTGTTAAAATACACAGGGTTAATATTGAATTTAAAGGAGTATAGGATGAGTTTGAACAAACGTTTGGACCAAGCTCGCCAAGCTTATCATAGCAAGGATAAGAGCGCATCGGTAAAAGCCCATAGCCCAGATGTTATCGTTAAGGCAGCGCAGGAAGAGCATGGCAGCAGCAGCAACCAATACATTGGCAGTGTGGTCTATGGCGGTTTGGATGGCGTTGTGACGACCTTCGCTGCCGTGAGCGGCGTAACTGGTGCCAATCTACTTCCAAGTGTCTTGCTGATTGTGGGTATGGCAAACTTGCTGGCTGATGGGTTTTCCATGGCCGTAGGAGCGTATCTTTCACAAAAAAGCGAACGCGAATACTATGAACGCGAAGAAGCTCGCGAAAAATGGGAGATGGATAATTTCCCACAAGGTGAAAAGATAGAATTGGAAGCGATTTATCAGAATCAAGGCTTTTCTAATGATGAAGCTAAACAAATAACCGAGATTTTCACCAAAGATAAGAAACGCTGGCTTTCAACGATGATGCAAGATGAGCTTGGTTTATCTAAATCTGATATCGACCCAGTGCGCAGTTCGGTGCTGACTTTTGCTGCTTTCGTGATTGCAGGCTTGCTTCCGCTGATTGTTTACATTGTGGGAATATTCACGCCCATGGATTACAACACCAGCTTTTATATCTCGTCCGGCCTCGCAGCCCTGACGCTGTTTGGTTTAGGGGCAGCCAAGGTGAAGGTTACAGGCTTGAACCCTGTGCGCAGCGGCCTAGAAATGCTTTTGGTTGGTGGCGGCGCGGCTGCAGTTGCCTACCTTGTAGGTTTGCTGCTCAAAGGTTTAGGCGCAGGCTAAAAAGTCAGCCAAATACTTCCAGGCAGCCACCGGCACAGAGCTTCGTCCTGGTGTTGTGGCCTCCGTCCAGACCTTCGGACAGAAGATAAATCCCCATCCCCACCTCCATTTTCTAGTGACTGAGGGAGGCGAAGACCCTGAAGGAAGGTTCCATCACCTGGCTTCAGCCTCCTAACCGAGTTCTTCTCCCGCGAGGTCTTCTCTCTTCTTTTAAGGGAGGATCTCATCTCAGAGGCCCTGGTGGAGAAAATCATGGGCTGGCGGCACACAGGTTTTTCGGTCCACAGCCAGGTCAGGGCCAAAACCAGGGAAGAGGCGGAGAGAGTCGGCAAATACATGATTCGTCCTCTTTTATCCCTGGAACGCCTCTCCCTTGATGAACGGGAGGAGAAAGTCTGCTACCGGTATGGGGAAAAGCCGGAAGAGGTGGAGCGGATGGATTGTCTGGAGTTTATCGCCTGCGTCACCTCCCATATCCCGGACAAGGGTCACGTTACTGTAAGGTATTACGGCCTCTACGGGAACGCCCACAGGGGCAAGGTGCGAAAGGCACAACCCGACCAGCATCCCTTCATCCTCATTGAGGAGGAGAGCCCGAGAGTCCCCCGCCGGCTCTGGGCCGAGATGATCCGCAAGGTTTCTGAAGTCGACCCTTTGACCTGCCCTTCATGCGGCAGCCGGATGCGCATCATCGCCTTCATCACCGACTAGGCGGTGGTCGATCGCATCATCCACCACCTGAAGCTGACTTTTGTAGCCGAGAGACCTCCGCCGCCTCACGTCGCCTCGCAACAGCTTCTAATGGCCACATAGGCTCCGGCTGAATATTTTTCATGATCTCCTCTTTTCTGGGGAGGAGAGCTCCGGGTGATTTCCGGCGCTTTTTGAGCGCCTCTGCGGCTTGTGTGGCGTTTTCGCCCACCAGGAGCAACTTCCAGATGGTCCTTGACATCCTTTTGCTTGGATTTATATTCCTTAGCGATGGTTGAAGGGGAAAGTCGTATTTATGATGCGTTCCCAGCTACCATAGCAGAAAAGCAATTTCTTATCTTTTTCATTATGACTGTCCCGACTGAACCGAACATTGATGGCCCCGGCCCGGCAATGATCCACACAGCTTAAGCACAAAATGCACTCCGGATGCTCCATATTCGATGAGTTTACCATTTCTTCCACATCCAGACTCATCGGGCATTTTTCATAGCACTGATGACAATGAATACACTTGTCATTTCTTGCTATGAGCCGGATGGCTGGAGTATAAATCCACCTACCGATCTTACGGCCGATAATCATAAAGGGAGCCATCCAACAAATATGGTGGCAAAAGGAACGCTTTCCAATCAGAAACGCCAAAATAACAATCACCCCTAATACAAACAGATACACAATCATGGAATGGACGCTGGTCACCGATAATCCCCAATGGGTTCGATATCCGGGTTCGATACGAGTATATCCCCCATTTCGAAAAGCGATCACAATCAGTGTAAGAATCCAGGGAAACCATATCAGCCATTTCAAGAAGTTCAACCTCTTAACTTTTTTGGTGGACAGACCAAGGACGATCTCCTGAACACCACCGGCTGGACATATCCAGCCGCAAAAGGATCGTCCCAAAAAAGCGCACATAAAAACTGCAGGCAAAACAGCATTATACTGCCGGAAACAATTCCATCAAGTGTTGCAAAAATAACCAGATAAGGCGACATATAGTAAAAAAAAGCCGGAAAAAGCAATGACATGATAAATATAAGGGATAAACGGATTCTTTGTCGTTTATTCATTGATTACTCCTAAACTCATCATGATGCATGGGCGGATCGGATCAACCCACACCAATGCCCAAGGTTATTCTTTTAAACAGCCGTCTGTTCCTGCACGGAACGAGCCTTTTTCACCACCGCCGCATGGGACATGATCATTCCTCGCTTGGAGTTTTTCAGAAAGGCTTTCCGGATAAATGGAATTTTAAGCATCAGCGACGCTAACGGCACCACAATCCGATTAAAAATCTTTTTCTGGGGGAAATCGAAGAGCTTCAGTCGCCGATAGAGTCGATAATCCTGCGGGAATACCATCCGGAGTTCTCCCCATATCGAGTCGCGAAAAACCTTCATCCCGCCGAATCCCAGAAAATCCTGCGGAAGGATGATCTTATCCCGAGCAAGACTAATACACCGGGCCGCCAGTGAATCGATGAGGGCGTCCAGTTCTTGGCTGCTGCCGCCCTCATCGCTCACAATCCCAACCAGATTGCCGCGAGAAAAGCCGGGATAGATTTCCATAATCTGCCTTAAATTGGGAATTTGAGTCAGGGGGCCGGATACCAGCCAGGCGACTTGCTTGCCCCAATAAAGAGGGGCATGATTGAACACAAAACTCCGATCGAAAAACTTTTTAAAGGCTGATGACAGATAGCGATCGTGAATTGTACCCAAAAAAATGACGACATCGGCTTCCATCACGTTTTTAACAAAAGCTTCCTTGAATCCGTCGGTACCATCATAAATACAACAATTATCAAATCCGCAGTGACAACACCCGGAACATCCGTTTTGGATATCAATCCGTGAAATGTCGATCGGCTCGATCCCCAAACAGGCTTTCAGACGATCCGCCATGCCCCGAACATTTCCCCCGGATGAAAGATCGGCAATCAGACTGACTTTCAGCCCGGATGGATCTGTTTTGGATACCGGACTAACAGGGATATAGTTCCATGATGGCTTTGAAATCGGGAGAAAGGCTTTGGGCAAGACTCTTTTCTTCATTACATCATCGATCAGATGCTTCATGAATCCACACCAAGCCATCTGCCCCCTTTTTTTTAGCAGATCATTCATTTCTGCGCTAAACGTCCCGCCAAATTGCATGCCCAAATCTTCACATACAGCATGAATATAATTCCGGGCGGTATGATCCATAAAATGAATGGATGTCGTCAATGCCATGGCATACTTTCCATTAAATGCCCCGGCAGCCCCGCGTTCCCCGATCAGCTCAATAAACCGCTTGACCTGATACGGGACCAACAAATGATAAACCGGGAACGACCAGACAATCATATCGGCCTTCACTACATCCTCCATCACAGCATCGAAACGGTCATGCTCCTTTTCGAGCGACCGGATCATCGAACCCACCAGAACCGTATTCCATTCATGCTCAGGAAAACAAACCTCAAGGTATTTGATGTACTGCATGGTAACACTGATATCCCCCTTGGGGCTTCCATGTAAAACGAGAATCTTCATTTTTTCTTGCCTTTCACGGATCGGATCGAATCTCCAATCAGATTCATCGAGTATTGGATAAACTCAGGAATATTGACCCCAAAAACCGACACAAAATGCTCACACCGATTAGCGACCATATCAAGAATACCATTCGATACACTCACCACATGGAGCGTAGCCATTCCGATATCTAGATCGGAACGAATCGAACCGTCCTGTTGACCGGTTTTGAAACAGCCGGCAATCAATTCCACCATCTCCCGATCCAGTCGAATCAATTCATCCCGATAGACATCCGGCAGTTTATCATCCCCATGAGCTTTGATCGACAACACCTGGAACAATGCCGGATAGCGTTCGGCAAACTCAACATAGGCTAAACCGATACCGTGGACTTTTTCAAATCCGGATTTTTCCATAGACGCCGCTTCGCGGAACAATCTGTTCAGAACCGTCATGGCCCGGGCCATCACGGCAGACAATAATTCCTGCTTGGATGCGAAATAGCTGTAAACCGTCTTTTTAGTGAAATCGGATTCTCGGGCAATATCATCCATGGTAGCCAGATCATAACCCCGGGTGGAAAAAATCGTTTCCGCGGCCGCCAGAATCTCATTCAATCGGGTTTCCTTTTCGCGTTCACGTCGTGGCTTGAGCTTCATACTATCCTTTCGGGTTATTTAATATACCCTTTGTTTATATATTATACTAAAAGTATACTTTATAAACAAGTAGATTTTTCCAATTTTTTTAGAAATAAAGAAAACATCTTTCTTCTATCACTACTCAATAAAATCACTGGGCCTTTGATTACTATATTGAGTAGAAATCAAATAATGGAATGGATTAGCAGGATTGAGTGGATTGGATCGTCGGATGAATATTATCGATTTTTATAAAAGGGGTTACCTTACAATCAGCATCTTTTTAAACAGAGTTCGACCGGCCGCCTGAAAGCGGCACAGATAGAGACCATTCGGCAGTCCCTTCAGATCAACCCTCACTTCATGGGTTCCGGCAGCATAGTCCCGATCGATCTCCCTCGATGAACGGGAAGGTGAAGTCTGCTACCGGTATGGGGAAAAGCCGGAAGAGGTGGAGCGGATGGATTATCTGGATTTCATCGCCCGTGTCACCTCCCACATTCCCGACAAAGGCCAGGTCACTGTGAGATATTACGGCCTCTACGGGAACGCCCACAGGGGGAAGGTGCGCAAGGCACAATCCGATAAGCATCCCTTTATCATCGTTGAGGAGGAGAACCCAAGAGTCCCCCGCCGCGGCTGGGCAGAGATGATAAGAAAAGTGTTCGAAGTCGACCCTCTGGTCTGCCCTCGATGCCAGAGCCGGATGCGCATCATCTCTTTCATCACAGACTATGCCGTGGTTGACCGCATCATCAACCACCTCAAGCTGACATTTGTAGCGGAGAGACCTCCGCCGCCTCACGTCGCCTCGCAACAGCTTCTAATGGCCACATAGGCTTCGGCTGAATATTTTTCATGATCTCCTCTTTTCTGGGGAGGAGAGGTCCGGGTGATTTCCGGCGCTTTTTGAGCGCCTCTGCGGCTTGTGTGGCGTTTTCGCCCACCAGGAGCAACTTCCAGATGGTCCTTGACATCCTTTTGCTTGGATTTATATTCCTTAGCGATGGTTGAAGGGGAAAGTCGTATTTATGATGCGTTCCCAGCTACCATAGCAGAAAAGCAATTTCTTAGCTTTCAAGATAGAAGTCGTCCATCGTTCATTTGCATTGGCTCCCGAGCCGGATGGAATTGCACGAATTTTCGGTTCGAAAAAACAGGGAAAAATAGAAATATTGGGGCATTGGCGTGCTGCCAACGAAAATGATGACGAACATCGCATTCATGCCGAATTGATGGCCAAGAAGGATTTCGATTATCCATATTCCACTCCCGGACTGTTGGCTTGTAAAGCTGCAGAATTGCAGGGAGGAAATGCTATGCACGAAAAAATGTTTAACAGAATTCAGAAAGCTCACATGACTGATTGCGACAATATAGCCGATTTTGAGGTTCTGAAAAAATGTGCAGCCGACGTTGGACTTGACGTTGAGCAATGGGCAAAAGATTTTCGGAGTGATAAGGTGAAACAAATGTTTGACGAGGATTTGCATCTCGCGTATCGTTATGGTGTTAATTCGGTGCCAACGCTCATTGCCAACGGAAAATATAAACTCACCGGAGCTCAACGATATGAAACACTCCTAAGATGGATCGAACAAATAAAATGAACGTTCCGGGCCGATAAATGTTATAATATATACTTTTAATTATGGTGAATATGAATATTTTAGTAACATTTAAAACGTTTGGCGATCAAAAAAATTACTTAAAAACCATTTTTAAAGATTCGGCGACTGTCTTTTTTGCTGAGGATTATCGTCAGGAAGATTTGCGGGATGTTTTTGCAAAATCGGATACACTCTTGTCATGGAATCCGTCTGCAGAAGGAATCGATAAAAATCGCGTTCCTTTGAGCAATGTTAAGTTTGTGCAATTGATGTCTGCGGGATATGATCATGTCCGTCTCGACGATTTTCCCGAGGCATTGCCTATCGCTTGCAATAAAGGAGCCTATGCCGAGCCGATGGCAGAACATGTTGTGGCAATGATGCTTGCTTTGAGCAAAAGATTGACCGTTTATCACGCGGATATGGTCAACGGTCATTTCAAGCAAATGGAGAGTCAAACCAAATTTATCAAAGGTACAACCGTGGGAATTGTCGGGTTTGGCGCAATCGGAAAAGCTACAGCAAGATTCTTATCGTCTTTTGGTGTACATGTTTTGGCAATCAACACCTCGGGAAAGACGGATGAAAAAGTCGATTTCATCGGTACGCTTTCCGATTTGGATTATGTCCTCAAAAACTCCGATACACTGGTGCTGACGATTGCTCTAAACGAGCATACAAAAGGGTTGATAAACCGACAAAAATTGGAATTGATGAAAAATGATGCCGTTTTGGTGAATGTTGCGCGAGGCGATATCATCGACGAAAAATCGTTGTACGAACATTTGAAATCGCATCCCGATTTTTATGCCGGAATTGACGCTTGGTGGATTGAACCATTTAAATACCAAAGGTTTGAATTGCATTATCCTTTCTTCGAGTTGCACAATTTGTTAGGTTCACCCCACAACTCCGGACTCGTTTACAATGCCATGTTGATGGGCGCAGAACATGCCGTGCAAAATATTTTCAGATTTATTCATGGCGAAAAGCTCGAAGGCCTTATTCGCTGAAACCGGATTCGAACAATTAACAGTAAACATTTAAAATTTCAAGAATAATGACTACCCAACAACCCACAGACTTCAAAATCAAGGTCGAAATTTGGAGCGATGTTGTTTGCCCATTTTGCTATATAGGCAAACGTAAATTTGAACGTGCATTGAATAATTTTTCTTCTAAAAATCGAGTGGAAATAGAATGGAAAAGTTTTCAACTCGATCCTTATGCTGTAACCGATCCGAAAAAATCTACGCTACAGCCTTTAGCCGAAAGCAAAGGAATGTCGGCTGATTAGGCCGCTCAGACCATTTCGTTCATAACCAGCGATGACAATTTCAAAGTGAGAGTAGCTTTGGAAGCGATCAAGGGAGAAAAGCATCGGGGAATTTATTCGAAAATATAATCAAGACAGGTTGCATCAATCCTTAGGGCAATACGATACACCTTATGAGGCTTATCGTCAGATGCCAATGGCAGTGGCATGATAAAGGACATACACCTTAAAAATGATTTTAATTTGGTCTTGACAACCGGGCCACTTCCATCTAAATTTATTAAATACAGCATTAAAAATCAAGTTAACGATGAAAGCAGCATTATTATATGAATTAGGGAAACCGCTTCGCATCGAAGAGGTTTCGGTTCCCGAATTAAGGGACGAAGATGTTCTGGTGAAGGTGGAAGCTATTTTTGTAGCTCCCTCGATGAAAAATATTACCCAGCCCGGCGGAGACTTTATCCGTCCTACGTTACCTGCCATCCTCGGCTCGGACGCCGTGGGAACGATTGCCAAACTCGGAAAACATGTGAAAGGCCTGAAAGAAGGACAGAAGGTGTGGGTTAATTCCATGTTGTATTATCCCACCGACGAATTCGCTCTAAAAGGCAGAGAAGAATTGAGCGATTCGATGGCATTTCAGGGAATGTTTACGTACAATCCCAACAATGTGGCGCTGATCGACGAATACAAAGGTGGTTTTGCCGAATATATCAAGGCTCCGTCTTATAATGTAGTGACTCTACCCGATGATTTTGCTACGGAACAGGCCGTACGTCTGGGTTATCTCGGTACTGCCTATCATGGATTGAAAAGAGCCGGCGTGCATTATGGATCGACCGTAATTATCAACGGAGCTACGGGCACTGTTGGAACCGGTGCTGTATTGTTGGCACTGGCAATGGGCGCGATCAAAGTGATTGCAGTTGCCAATAAAAAAGATCGGTTGGAAAAGCTCAAACAAATAGATTCTTTGCATATCGAAACGATTTCGCTTCAGGATGGCGAAGTTACGCCCAAGATCATGCAACTTACCGGCGGAAAAGGCGTCGATGCTCTTGTGGATTGTCTTCCTTATGTCGACACCAAATCCACTCAGCAATGTATTTTCGGCGTTAAGCGAGGTGGAACAATCGTTTGTTTGGGTGGAGCAACGGGCGATCTGGTGATTCCTTACGGTTACTTGTTGGGTACTGAAATTTCGCTTACGGGGTCCATTTGGTTCCATTCCTATGAAGCCGCCGAAATGGTAAATATGGCCACTTCCGGCCGCTTGAACTTGAATGTGTTCGAGGTAAGATCGTTTTCGTTGGAGCAAATCAACGAAGCAATCGACTATGTTGGTTCTCGAGTTGGGGGCATGATTACCTCGCTTATTAAATTCTAAATCGGCTAAGATATTTTTCCAATATAAATCAAATAAATCTCTAAAAATAAGAGGAATGAATATGAAACAACATTTGAAATTAGTACTTTTCTTCTTCGCATTTTTTGTATCGGTAGCCCACATCCATGCAACAACAGCAAAAGATCCTGCATTGAAAAGCAAAGATGTAACCTACTCGATTGGTAATCAAAATTTCAAGGGCTATATTGCCTGGAAGGAAGACGGAAAAGCCGTAAAACCGGGTATTCTGGTCGTCCACGAATGGTGGGGCTTGAACGATTATGTAAAAATGCGGGCCGATATGCTGGCCGATTTGGGCTATGTAGCAATGGCCGTCGATATGTTTGGTGATGGCAAAGTATATGAAACAGCCGTAGATGCTCAAAATGCCGCAGGGTATATCTTCTCCCATCCTGATTTGTTGAAAGAGAGAATTACCAAGGCTTACGATATCCTCACTTCTCAAAATAATGTCGATAAACAGCATATCGGAGCTGTCGGTTATTGTTTCGGTGGGACAGTATCCCTCAACGCAGCGGCCATAGGCCTGCCCCTCGATGTTGTGGCAAGTTTTCATGGTGGATTGACCGGTTTCAAAGCTAGTGAGCAGATGAAAAACACGAAAGTTTTGATCTGCAACGGCGCGGCTGATCAGTTTGTTACGCAAGCGGATATTGCTAATTTCAAAAGCGAAATGGATAAATACGGAATTACCTACGAATTTAAAAATTATGAAGGTGCCACACACGCTTTCACCAACAAATATTCAACCGAAGCCGGCAAGAAATTCAATATGCCGATCGCTTACAACGAAGCAGCCGACAAAGCATCATGGCAGGACATGATTTCGTTTTTCGAAAAGTATTTTCCGGCTAAATAATGTCTCGTTGTCGTTGAAGCAAAAGATTTCGATCGTGAAAACAAACGACTGCCGATCGTTCCAAGAAAACGATCGGGCAGCCTTTAATCGTTATTTCAGTGAATAGGTTAATGAATAACATTTTTATCCGTGAAAAACAAGCCGGACGTTACCGATTTTCAATTTTTCAATGAAAAGCTATGAGCATCGAAGAAGAAATTAGAGGCCATTTTCGAAATGGTTATCACAAAGGATTGATCAATCTCATTTACACAGCAAAGCAAATGAGCTACGAGTTTGTTCAATCCCTCAAAAGGCATGGCCTTACTGATCGCTGCGTGTACTGCGCGGATATCGCGGGCAGGGACCTCAAAGCATCGCGTTTATTAAAGAACACATGTTGGATAAACATTCCGACATGAATCGAATTATTGATCGACTGTACGAAAAAGGGATGGTCAGCCGGGAAGAGAACCCCGACGATCGTCGGCAAAAATCGGTGGAGATTACCGAGAAAGGATTGAAGCTGCTCGACGAAATATTCGATTGTGAAAAAGAAAGCGACAACCTTCTGTACTGCTCCCCGGAAAGGCCGTGTCAAGTTTAGTTCGCAATCAGGTTTCACCGCTTGCCCCGATTTTGCTCTGAAACGCTATAAATTTTTATAAGGTGGTTTTTAGATTTACCGCCGCCGGAAATTTCATTTTAATTGATAACAGATTATCCTGGGGTTGGGTTGTTCTCCCTTCCCCTCTCCTTCCCATAGCTCAACGTAAATTTCTCTGTCCCGGGCATAACGAATTTTTCCTGGTAAATGAAGTCCTCCAGCCAGATAATTGCCTTCTGTGTCGTATAAATCGACCACTCCCTCCCGCTGGATGATAACAACATTTTTATTCAGGCAAAAAGGACCATTCAAAATGACATAATTATCTCCGCTTCTTCTGATTCCTCTGAGATGAGAAGGAACATTAAAAGCTTTTATTAACCTTCCTTCCGGGCTCCACTTTCTGACCTGGTAATACAACGGGTTCATTTCATAAATATTATCTTTTTCATCAATGTCCATGCCATCACTCAAAAGACTGAAATGAGTTGATAATATTTCTTCCATAAGTGGAGCAAACGACAAAATTATTCTTCCATCCTGGCCGATTTTTTTAATAGTATCAAAGACGCTTTTATTCATCGGCCGGAGCATACCATCATAAAGATATATTTCCTCCCGGCTGTTGACGTGGACATAATGTCCCCTTACATTCTTGATCTCATTTTTATATTTATAATCTCTGTCATAAATAATTATTTTTGATTGAAGATAATCATTTATACAAATATTCCCGTGCTTATCAACTGTGACGCTCAAAGGACTATAATACTCGCCCGGGCCCTGCCCCCTCTGGCTCAAATTTCTCAAAAATTTGCCCGCCGCCGAAAAAATCCAGACCTGGTTTAGCTGCGTTCCATCACAGACTAAATAGTTGCCCTGGGCATCAATGGCCAGGGCAGTCACATTGGCCAGGGCACTTTCCGGGCTTAATTCTAATTGAACATTACTTTTTATTTCAAACAAATCATCAATTGATTTAACGCCTTTAACTTGCTTTTTGAAGAAATGGCCGGGGAATGACTCCGCCATACCTCTGGCCCCATATGAAGCATAAATATTCAATATAAAAAAGCTCAGCATGGCTAAAATAATCAGATTAATAATTCTTCTCATGGCTGGGCCTCCAACCTCATAGCTCTATAGATTTTCCATTATTCTGATTATTCTATTATAAAATTTATCGCTTCTTGACTTATCCCTATAATTATCCAAGACACAGGCCATAATAACATATCCTTTTTTGTCAACAAATAAAATAACCGAATTCTTTAATTCATTAAATTTATTAAATGTTATAGGGAAATTTTCTTTTACAGATATATCTTCGACATTAGCAGCTTTTATTATATTTACATAGTCTTCTTCTGCTATATCAACAAAAACCATTATAGGCAAAACTTGATAATTGAGATGGTCTAGTAGTCAAGACCAAATGTAGCCTTCTTTTAAGGTGTATTTCATTTAACAGGCTGCACCCGTTGGTAGCTGATAATAAGCCTCGAAGGGCGTATCATATACTCCCAAGCTCCCGGCTCATCCTCCGGCTGCCATAACCTGGAAAATCCAGGTAAATCTTATCCATCTCCTGAAGTACCCTCTGATCCTCCTCCGACAGCTCCACCCGCTCATAGTAAAGAGAAGAACGGTTAAGAGCCAGAAGCTCACACTGCCTCCGTATACTCAAATCCTCGTTCGCCCTCTCCACCATATCCTTCTTTAC
>DJWO01000009.1 GCA_002441005.1 Candidatus Aminicenantes bacterium UBA6228 | reverse complement strand
GTAGAAGCTGAGACTCTCAGGAGCTTTTCCCTGACTGACTTCTTAACCCTTAACTCCCTCTGTTCCTCCAGCTTTGGTACCAGCCAGTCTAAACTGGCTACCAGCCTCTTGCCACAACTGTAATCCAGAACCTGCCAGAGCCACATCAATACCTTCTTAAACTCCTCATCATAGACTCTCTTCCGCCTCCGCTTTATCTTCCTTATCTCCCCAATTATTATTACCTCCTCCCCATTTAACCCCCTCATCACCACCTTCCGACCACAGTTGCGCAATAACCAGCTACCATAACAGCGGTTATATCCAGTAAGCCCTAGAAACTCCTCCAGCACCTGGCCCTTGCCTTTTTTAGAGCTCCTCTGATACTTGCAGGCTATCTCCTTTAATACCGCTCTTTTAACCTTCATCTCTAAACCCATCTCTTTGCCTCCTGGCTAATCTTATCCCTGAATTTAGCTCCATCCTTAGCCAGGAGGCAAAACGTTTTCGTGTAGATTTTCTCATGAAGCAACGAATCAGTTTCGTGTAGATTTTAGATGAGGCAATTCGTATTTTTGACATATTTAAGACTAAAATCTAAAATCTTTTTTATGCAAGCCAGCCGGACGACCTGGATTTTTCTTCTATTTATACTGCTGGCTGCTTTTTCTTTAAGTCATATTGTCGTTCATGACTTTTTCTGCCATGAAGAGTTTCATCATCTGTTAAGTCCCATCCATCAGGCTGTAGGCCAGCCCGTTTTTAGCTGGCTTGATTTAATTCAGCCAGCTGGCAGCGGGCGGCAGACGATTTACTTAGAACAGAGTGCTCTCCTGCCGGCCGGCTTCATTCCGGCCATTTTTCATCCACCGGATTAAATCTTTTTTTTCTTTTTCCCTCAATAACTTGCCGGTGGAGGTAGCTATGCCCTTTTTAATCTTATTTTTATGTATGGTGCTATCCGGGCCTCAGGTAGCCGCCATTAATGAGGTGAATTTGAGCCTGGAGGAAGCGGTGGCAGTAGCCTTTGACCATGAGCCAGGATTGAAATTGCTAAAGGAGCAGAGGCAAAGTGCCAGGGCTTCGACCCTGATTGAATCAGCCTGGCCAGCGGCTGAGGCTGGCGTCTCGGTTGAAGGGATTGGCTTTACCGAGCTGGCCAAACAGAATGACCCTGAATACAGTCTCGGATTGACTCAGCCTGTGCCTTTCCCGGGAAAATTGAGCCTTAAATCAAACATCGGGGAGACCTATGAACAGGAAGCCAGCCTTCGGCTCGAACGGGGAAAAATCTTGCTGGCCACTCAGGTCAAAAAAGCTTATTTAAAATGCCTCCTGAGCCAGCAAGCTGTTTATTTCCTCGGTCAGAGTCTTGAGATTCTGGCTGATATCCAGGAAAATGCTCTGGCCCGCTACTCGCTCGGTGCTGTGCCTTACAGTGAAGTCCTGCGTCTTAAAATGGAGATGGCCCGCAGCCAGAACGACCTGTATGCAGCCAGGCAGGAGCTGGCGACCGATCTCTCCCGTTTAAAGCTGCTAGTCGGGCTCGAAGAGGAAACAGTCATTCATTTAACTTCGCCACTGGCCTTTCAGGATCTACCAGACAAGCCTGAAGTTTTAGTGGAAAAGGCCAGGCTGTTCAGCCCGGCTCTCCAGCTGGCCAGGGTGAAAAAAGACCGGTCAGAACTCTTGATCAAACTCGCCCTGAAGGACAGATGGCCAGACTTCTCCCTGAGTGTTTTTGCCCCCAGCCGCCGCTGGGGAGCAGCCGGCTTCAGCCTGGGTGTCAATTTTCCCCTTTTTTCAAGAAAAAACCTCAAAGGAGAAAAACTGCTGGCCGAGTCTGAAAAGCAGAAAGCTTCTCTCGGCCAGAAAGCAGCCGAAAGATTCTTTGAAAGTCAGAAAAAGCTGGCACTGGCCGGCATTGATCAGACCCGTCAGCAGGTCAAAATCTTTGAAGAAAGCCTGCTCGAAGACTCAAAGGCTGAGCTGGAAAAAGCTCTTAACGCCTACCGTCTCGGGCAACTGGATTCACTTCATTTACTCGATCTGTTCCAGGCTACCCGGGAGATGAATTTCGAATATCAGCGGGCTCTCTATTTTTATCTCTGCGCTCTGGCTGACTTTTATTCGGCTGGAGAAGATTATGAATAACACCGCTCTCTATTTTCAGAATGAAAAAACTAAAGAGGACAATGATGAGCTTGAAAAATATAGCAAGTAAAAAAATGAAAATTATACCGGCTGTTTTGCTCCTGGCGGGCTTTTTTATTATTTATTCTGCCTGTTCAGAACCAGCCCAGGACGGGGCAGAGGCTAAGGCCGACAGCACCCAGCTTCAGTTAGGCGACCGAGTCCAGCTGTCGGAGGCTGCCATCCAGAACTCGGGCCTGGAAATATCTGAACTTAAACTGATTAAAATAAACCAGGAGCTCAGGGTTCCGGGTGAAATCCAATTCAATCCCCGGTCCTATGTCCGGCTAACAGCCAGGACGGCCGGCCGGGTGGATGATCTGTTGGTCTATGAAGGATATCCGGTTAGAAGAGGACAGACCGTCTTGAGGCTTTTCAGCCTTCAATTTATCGAGGCGGCTTCAGAGCTAAAACTGGCAGAGGAAAGATATCAAAGACTCGTCAGGCAAAACTCAGAGGGTCAGGCAGCAGCCAGAACCCTGGTCAGCTCAGCCCGGAAAAAGCTTGAACTGCTGGGGCTAACCGAAGATCAAATTGAGGCTTTGAATTCGAGCCAGAATGAGGACAATCTCCTGCCGGTCACTTCGCCTCTCTCCGGCCAGGTAATAAAATGCGAAATTCTCAAGGGGGACAGGGTGGAAGAAGGAACTCTCCTGATGGAGGTGGCCAGCCTCGACTGGCTCTGGGCAGAAGCCAGGGTTCAGGAAAAGGATATAAAGCTTATCCATCCCGGCCAGCCAGCAGTAGTTGAGGTCAGTGCTTTTCCCGGACGTTCCTATCAGGGGCAAATTACCTATCTGGCCCCGGTCATCGAAAGTTCAACCAGAACAGTTAAAGCCAGGCTGGAGGTCAAGAATGAAAAAGGGGGGCTCCGGCCGGGTATGTTTGCTGACATTACTATTCTTTTACCAGGCATTGAGGCCCTGGCCGTGCCGGAAGAAGCGGTCCAGACCATTTCAGGCAAGACAGTGGTCTTCGTGGCTGAGACTCAAGGTGTTTTTGTTATTAAAGAAATAGATACAGGCAGTCCGGTCAATGGCTGGAGACCAGTCGTCAAGGGACTGTCCGCCGGCGATCGTTATGTCGCCCGTGGATCCTTTATTTTGAAATCAGAGCTTCTTAAGAACACCTTTGGCGAGGAGTAAGACACCAGATGATTGACAAGCTGATAAGTTTTTCTTTAAGAGAGCACCTGCTGGTCGTAATTCTCATCCTGCTTATTACGGGTGCCGGAATTTATTCTTTTCTTACTATCCCGGTTGATGCTTTCCCCGACATAACCAGTGTCCAGGTAGAAATACTGGCTTCAGCCCCTGGTTATTCGCCCTATGAAGTCGAAAAGTTTGTCACCTTTCCCCTCGAAACCACCCTCCGCGGCCTGCCCAGACTAAAGCAGCTACGTTCGATCTCCAGGTTTGGATTATCAGTGGTGACCGCTGTTTTCGAAGATAAGACTGACCTTTATTTTGCCCGCCAGCAAGCTTTTGAAAGATTAACCGAGGCTAAGGAAAAAGTACCCGAGCAGGTAGAAATTACCCTGGGGCCGATTGCCACACCCATGGGTGAAATCTATCAATATACTCTGGAGGGAAAGGTCCCGGCTAATGACCAGGACCAGATTAAATATCTGACCGAATTAAGAACGGTTCAGGACTGGGTGGTTTCTCCTTTTTTTAAGAGCCTGGAGGGAGTAAGCGAAGTTAATTCCTTCGGCGGTTATATCAAGCAATATCTGGTAAAAGTGCAGCCCGAAAAATTAGTCAAATATGATCTGACCTTAGAGGATATTGTTGAAGCTATTCAGAGCAATAATTTAAACACTGGCGGCAACATAGTGGAAAGGGGAGAGCAGCAATTCATTGTCCGCGGCACCGGCCTTTTCCGCCGACTGGAAGATATTAATGAAACCATTCTAAAAACAGACCACGGAGCCCAGGTTGCCCTTCGGGATGTGGCTCAGGTCGAAGAAGGACAGGCTATCCGCCAGGGGGGAGCCATAAAAAATGGAGAAACTGAAGCCGTGGGCGGTATTGTCTTGATGCTGGCTGGAGAAAATAGCCAGGAAGTAACCAGAAGAATTGAGAAAAAGGTCGAAGAGATTAACTCCAGCCAGTTGCTGCCTGACGGATTGAAAATAGTTCCATTTTATAAAAGGACCGATATTGTCACCGCCAGTATCAGGACGATCGTCGAGGCCTTGCTTATCGGGGCTCTTCTCGTTGTTCTGGTCTTATTCGTCTTTCTCCGGAGTTTTCGCAGCTCTTTGGTCGCCGTCCTGGCTCTGCCCTTAACTGTTCTTCTGACCTTCGTCGTCATGAAACAAGCCGGGCTGACCGCTAATTTGATGACGCTCGGGGGATTAGCTATTTCGATTGGCATGATGATCGATGCCGCTATTATTCAGGTTGAAAATATCCAGCGCCATCTGGCTGAAACGGGGTTAAAAGATGAACCAACTTTTTTCAAAGCCATTATTGAAGTCCGGAAACCAAGCATCTTTGGAGAATTAATCATCGCTCTAACTTTTCTTCCTCTATTAAGCCTGCAGGGAATAGAGGGAAAAATGTTTTCTCCTTTAGCCCTGTCATTATCTATTGCCATCTTATGTTCTTTGACTATTTCCCTGCTGATCATCCCGGGACTTGCCTATCTTCTGCTAAAACCCAGGCGGAGTAAAGAGGATGGTTTAAAAGAGGATGGTTTAATAGCCTGGTTAAACCGGCTCTATACTCCTCTTATTAGATTTGCTCTTAAGCATGGCCGGTTAGTCGTCGTGGCGATGCTCTGCCTGCTGGGAGTAACTATTTATCTTGGCCCTCACCTTGGCCGGGAATTCATGCCGATCATGGATGAAGGTGCTTTTGATATGGATTTTCAGATGCTGCCTGGAGTTTCATTGAGCCAGGCTATGGCCACTACCGGTGAGATAGAGAAAAGGTTAAAAAAGTTTCCGGAGCTGGAAACGATTGTTTCCAGAACCGGCCAGACTGGCATTGCTTTAGAGGCCAGGGGAGTGGAGAAAACCGGTTTTGTGGGCTCTCTCCGGCCGAGGTCGGAGTGGGTTTCAGCCCGAAGCCGAGAAGAATTAACCGATAAGATGAGGCAGGCTATTTCCGACGTACCTGGTATTTCTTTTGCTTTCAGCCAGCCAATCGCCTGCCGGATAGATGAACTGGTGGCCGGGACCAGGGCCCAGTTAATCATCAAGCTTTTTGGCGATGACCTTGACATCTTGAAGAACAAAGCCGAGGAAATCGCCCGGATAGTAGCTCAAACCAGGGGAGTTACAGACCTGGTGGTAGAAAGGATATCCGGGCAGCCCTATATGATAATTGATATCGATAGGAACAGTTTAAAAAAATATGGCTTGCGAGCAGCTGAGGTGCTTAATCTGGTCGGGATCGCTATCGGCGGTAAGGCTGCTACCACCATTTATGAAGGCGAGAGGATGTATGATCTGGTCATTCGCTACCCTGAAGATAAAAGAAATTCGATTGACAATCTGAAAGACCTGCTGGTTGATGTCCCGGCCGGCTACCGGATTCCCCTTGGTCAGCTGGCCAGAATCGGCATCGAAGAAGGCCCGGCGGAAATCAGCCGGGAAGCCGGTTTCAGGAGAATCGGCATCGAAGTTAATGTTTCTGACCGGGACCTGGGCGGATTCGTCACGGAGGCCAGGCAGAAGATCAAAGAAAAAGTCAGCCTGCCAGAAGGCTACCGGCTGGAATGGGGTGGCCAGTTTGAAAACCAGCAAAGGGCCATGAGGCGGCTGGCCATAATTGTGCCTTTGACTATCTGTCTCGTTTTCTTCCTGCTTTTTTCGACTTTTGATTCTTTTAAACTGGCCGGACTGGTGCTGCTCAATTTACCTTTTGCTCTGATCGGAGGGATTTTCTCTCTATGGATATCAGGCTCATATTTATCAGTACCGGCTTCGGTTGGCTTCATAGCTTTGATGGGGATAGCGGTATTAAACGGCGTAGTTCTTATCACCTATTTTCAGCAGCTGCTGGCCGAGGGCCGGTCTCTCCAGGAAGCTATCATCACCGGCGCCCAGAGAAGGCTCAGGCCGGTGTTGATGACCGCCACCACCACTCTTCTCGGCTTAGTCCCTCTCATTTTCGCTCAGGGCCCCGGGGCTGAGGTCCAGCGGCCCTTAGCCATTGTGGTCATTGGCGGACTGGTTACCTCTACCATCCTGACCATGCTTGTCCTGCCTGTATTTTATCAATGGCTGATGAGAAAACAGCTGATAAAAAAAGGCCGGTCTGATCAATAACCATTGATCCGGCCGGCCTTCTATCAGAGAATTTACAGGCAGAGCTGTCTCAGTTAGAATTTGGCATTTCAGTCAGTTTAATATTGCGGTTCTTGAGGCTTAAGCCCAGGGCTTTCTCCAGATTAGCTACCGACACATTATAATCAATAATAGCTTTAAGCTCTGAGCTCCGGGCCGCGGCCAGATCCCGTTGATATTGCAGCACAGTATAATTAGTGCTCTGCCCAACCTTAAGCTTTTCTTCCTCGGCAGCCAGTTTTTGGGTCTGCAATTCCCGGGCGGATTTATAAGCCTGAACACCTTTCATATTAGCTTCAACTGTTCTCAGAGCAGTTTTGACTTCCAGCATGGCCTGCTGTTCCTGTTGTTTTAGATTGAGGGAGGCTTGCTGGAAATTTAGCCGGGCCTGAGCAACACTGGCCCTGGAGATAGCATTACTAAGAGGTATATTCAGTGTCAACCCAACAGACCAGTTGTCATTTTTCAGTTTGAAGGAATCCTTTAAAGACTGGCTTCTCGGCCCGGGGATGGTGCCAACGATGATCCCGGTTAGCGGGTTATTATCCTGATAAATCAGCTGGGTACCGGAAAGACCGGGGCTATAATAAGAAGCTACCAGATTTAGAGCCGGCAGCAACTGATTTTTGGCTACTTTCAGATTGAACATCTGGGTATCAGCACTAATTCTGAGATTCCGCAGGTCTGGCCGGTTCTCCAGGGCCATCGAAACAGCTTCATCCAGTGACATAACTTTTTGTTCATACTTTGGCAGATCAACTGGCTCTATGGTCGTATATTGCTTCTTTTCATCATCGGCTATATTCATCAAGACCCAGAGCTGGTCTTCAGCATTTCTGACTGCTACCTCAGCCTTAATAATATCAGCTTCTCTGGTTGCTACTTCCGACTCGGCGCTGAGGACATCAAGAGGGGCCAGCGTGCCGATTTCTACTGACCTCTGGTTTTTGTCCAGGAGTTCCTTAGCCAGTTTCAATGATTCCTGCTTGACCTTTAAATCTTCAATAGCATAGACCAGGTTCCAGTAGGCCTGTTCAGCTGAATAAATAGTGTTCATCAATGATGACTCAGTTTGAGCCCAGGACGACTCAAGTCCTCTTTGAGCAATAATAATTTCTTTTTTGCTTATATCCAGGCCAAAATTTTGCAGGAGGGGCTGGCTAAAATCAAAGCGCAGCGTGCTGTAATAGCGTGGATTCCAGGTTTGATAATTCTGGGTGGTGGAACTTTTATAAGTATCAAGGCTGATATTCAAAGTTCCGCCGAAAGGAATAAACTGAGATACCTGGCCGTTGAGGTCATTATAATCAGTCTTATAACTCTCCACCGCTTCCAGGCCAGAATAGGAAGGATTCTTATTACTCCTCTTCGTATAACCAAACTGCATGGTTGGATAAAATTTTTCTTTTGATTTCGACAGAGCTGCTGCCGAAATTTCCGGACTGAGTTTCTGGATAGTAACGCCAAGATTGTTTTGCATCGTCCGCAGGATACAGTCTTCCAGGGTCAGCTTCAATGGCTGTGCTTCCTGGGCCCAGACCAGCAGGCTGCCAGCCAGAGCCAGCCAGAGAAACAAACCTATAACTTTGATTACTTTCTTCATTTCTGATCCTCCACTTTTCGGGTACACATTATCTCGGGCTATTCAAAATTTTCCCGGTTTTATTCATAGCGAAGCGCTTCGATAGGATCGAGCCGGCTGGCTTTTCTCGCCGGGTAATAGCCAAAGAAGATACCGACCGAAGCCGAAAACAGGAAAGCTAAAAGAATCGAGCCGGGAGTGACCACGGTGGTAATCCCCTGGAAAGAGGGAACATACTTCATCAGCCTGGAAACGCCAATCCCGATGATAATACCAATCAAACCACCGCCAACACTCAGAGCAACAGCTTCAATCAAGAACTGCAACAGGATATCTTTTTCCCGGGCTCCAACCGCCAGACGGATGCCAATTTCCCGGATTCTTTCTGTGACTGAAACTAACATAATGTTCATAATGCCGATGCCGCCCACAATCAAGGAGATGCCGGCAATTGAGCCCAGCAGAATGGTCATGATCTGGCTTGATTCGGCTGCGCTCTCGGCCACATCAGTCATATTTCTAACCTGAAAATCATCATCAGCTCCTGGAGCAATCCTGTGCCTTTCCCGTATAAGCTCTGTTATCTGGGTTTGAGCTTCGTCGGTCATGTCGGCCGAAACGGCTTCAACATCAATAGAACTAATATAATCAACACCCCTCAATCTTCTCATGACAGTAGTATAAGGGGCAGCAATCATATCATCCCGGTTAAAAAAGCCGCCCTGTTCACCTTTGCTTTCCAGCACCCCTATGACTTTAAAGGGAATTTTATTGATTCTAATCGTTTTGCCAATCGGGTCTTCATCTTCAAACAGGTTCTGCTTGACCAGGTTGCCCAGAACGCAGACTTTAGCTGCAGCCGCTACCTGAGTTTCGTCAAAATAGTTACCTTCCGAAACATCCCATGATCTGACTTCCGGGAACTTTTCACCTGTGCCCTGAATCTGGGTATTCCAGTTTTTGTTGGCATAAACTACCTGAGCCCTGGTACTGATGGAGGGAGAGACAGCCGCTACGGCCTCACAGTTTTGTTCAATAGCCACCGCATCTTCCGGTTTTAAATTAACATAACCACCGGCCCCGGTCTGGACTCCATGGAACTGGCGGCTTCCCGGCTGAACAAATAAGAGATTGGTGCCCATGGAGGCAAATCTGTCCTGAATCCCTTTCCTAGCACCTTCACCGACACTGACCATGGCAATAACAGCTGCGACCCCGATAATAATCCCTAAAATCGTTAGAAACGACCTCATTTTATTACGGGTCAGCGCCCGAAAAGAGACCTGTAATATCCGTAAAATCTTCACGATTATCCTCCTTGCACTGAGGCCTGGCTATTAGCCTGGCCATTGACTTCTTCCCTGATGATCAGACCATCTCTGAGATACAACCGCCTTCTGGCATAAGAGGCGATCACCGGGTCGTGAGTCACCATGACCAGGGTAATTTTCTGTTCCTTGTTGAGCCGGGTAAAAATATCCATGATCTCGGCGCCATTCCTGGAATCAAGGTTGCCGGTAGGCTCATCGGCCAGGATGATGGAAGGTTCGTTAACCAGAGCCCGGGCAATAGCCACTCTTTGCATCTGGCCGCCGGACAGTTGATTCGTCCGGTGATACTCCCAGCCTGTAAGCCCGACGTTGGCCAGAGCGGCCAGAGCTCTTTCCTTTGATTCCCGGTTGTTCATGTTACTGTAGAGCAAAGGCAATTCCACATTTTCAAGAGCAGTGGTTCGCGACAGGAGATTAAAGTTCTGGAAAACAAAACCAATTTTCTTGTTCCGGATAGCAGCCATTCTGTCCGGGCTGAGTGAAGAGACATCTTCACCTTCCAGACAATAACGGCCAGCAGTCGGACGGTCAAGGAGGCCCACGATGCTCATTAAAGTGGTTTTCCCTGAGCCCGAGGGCCCCATAATCGCCAGGAATTCGGATCTGTCTATACTGTAGGAAATACCCTTCAGGGCTTGAACTTCCACTTCGCCGATCTGATAAATTCTGACGATATTCTCTAAGACAATTATCTTTTCATCCATTTTATTTCCTGTTAACTCCAGCTAAACTTAAACTTTAAAATCTGAACATGGGACCGCCCGGACGCTGACCCTGCTGGGTGGTGGAGGAAGCAGTCAGCAAGCCGACAATCACCTCATCTCCTTCTTTCAGGCTGCCTCCCACGATTTCAGTATAGTTAGTATCAGTCATGCCGGTCCTGACCAAGATTACTTTTAAATTTCCCTTTTCATCTAAGGCCCAGACTTTGGGCGGGGTTCTTCGCTGGGTCTGCTGACCAGAAGCTCCGGGCATACTAGCCGTCAGGCCTGGCCTTTGTCCCATTTGGCCCTGGCTGCCGCCAGCCGCTGGCCTGCCCTGTCCTGACTGCTGCCGGGCAGCCGCCATTTCCTCAAAAGCTGCCTTCATCAGTTTCTGTAATTCCTCTTGCTTCAAGCTGGGGTTAAAACGTAAAGCGGTATTGGGAACCCGCAGGATATTCTTAGCCTCCTCGACGATAATCGAGCAGGTGGCCGTCATCCCTGGCAGAAGTTTCAGACTTGAATTATCGACATCCATAACGGCTGTATAAGAGACTACATTGGACTGAACCAGGGCTGCATATCTAACCTGTCTGACTGTTCCCCAGAAAACATCCCTGGGATAAGCTTCAACCGTGAATTTAACCTTCTGGCCTTCCTTAACGCCGCCCACATCCGCTTCATCTACCAGGCATTCGACCTGCATTTTGGCCAGATCATTAGCAATTTGAAAAAGAACAGGCGCCTGAAAGCTGGCCGCAACTGTCTGGCCGACGTTGATGTTTCTGGAGATAACCACTCCGTCAATCGGTGATTTGATGATGGTGTAACCAAGATTGACCTTGCTGGCATCAAGTTGATATCTAGCTTGAGCTGCTCTGGCTTCGGCTGAAACGAGATCGGCTTTAGCCTGGAGATAAGTGGCTTCAGCTGTATCTTTTTCCTGAGAAGCAATGAGATTTTTTTCATAAAGACTCAGAGCTCTTTCATAGTTCTTTTGAGCTATTTCCAGAGATACTTTAGCTCTTTCCACCGAAGACATTGAGCTCTGGTAATTAGCCTGATTTTGTTCTATCTGGGCCTCAATCTGAGACTGGTCAAGTTCGGCCAGCAGGTCGCCCTCTTTTACTTTCGAATTAAAATCTACATAAATTTTTTCTATTTTGCCTGAAACCTGGCTACCGACATCAACCAGGACAACCGGATTCAAAGTGCCGGTGGCAGTCACCACCATTTCTATGTCTCCGCGGGCTACCTTTTCCAGACGGTATTTTGGCTTGTTGTTAGAACTCTTACCAATCAGGGTAAAACCAACAACTAAAACTGCGATCGCCACAATCGCGATGATGATTAGATTCCTCTTTTTCATCTTCTATCTCCTTTATTCTCCTCATTGGGTGGCATTTGATCATTAGTTTTTTCACGGCGCCGATCCGGAGAGGCTTTTTTCCTCCGCTCCATATAGCGGTCCATCATCTCCTGCATCTTTTTTTGCTGCTCAGGAGTCAGGACACTATCAATGTCGGTTTTCAACTGGCCGCGTAGCTCCTGTAGATGGCTATGGATTTCTTTCCCGAAGGCTTCAAAACGCATTTCGCTCTGTTTGAAAACCTCTTTCAGTCTGGCTTTCTGTTCAGGCGTCAGCTGAAGCTCCCGGGCCATGACTTCGACTGTAGGAAACGGTTCTGGCCTCTGACCTGGCTTAGGCCTGTTCTTTTTGAGATAGGCTCTGTCGCCAAAGACTCCGACCGCAATTCCCAGGCCGAAGACTACAATCATTGATAAAGCAACCCAGAGTTTATATTTATTTTTCATTATTGACCTCATTTATCTCCCTGATAACTATCCAGGTTTTCCAGTCCGGCAAATAATAGTTTTAATTGCCGGTTCTCTGGCTTCTCCTCGTCAAAAAAAGCCTGCATTTCTTTGAGGGGACTCTGGTTCTGGAAAAGCAACATTTCAGACTGGCTTAGCTCTGGCTCCGCTGGTTGCATAAGGAACAGCAGGCCAACCAGCAGGGTAGCCGTAACCAGGAAGACAGGAATGGCCCTGGCATACCACTTTTCAACAACTGCCCAGATAGAAGGTTTCGGTTCAGAAGATAACCTGGCTGATACCCTCTCGCTAAAATAGGGAGAAGGCTCGGCCTCAATTCTAAGCTCGGCCGACAGGTTTTTTAACTTCTGATATTCCAAAGCTAAACGGGCACAGGCAGGGCAGATCTTAAGATGAGCGTTGAGCCAGGCAGACTCACTGGCTTCCAGCCGGTTATCAAGCTGTTTAGATATTAATTTTTCAGCTTTACGGCAATTCATCTTTTCCCTCCTTCCTGGCTCAAGGCCTGAGCCAGTTTTTTCCTTAAAAGCCTTCTCGCCCGATGTAGCCTGGAATCAACCGTTCCAGGTGTCAGCTTTAATATTCTGCTTATCTCCTCATAACTTAATCCCTGAATATCCCTCAGAGATAATATTAGACGATACTTCTCCGGCATTTCTTCCATCTTCTCTGTTATTAGCCGTTTACGCCGCTCTTCTTCCTGGTTTTCAGCCAGTTCCAGAGAAAGCTCTTTTTCTTCTCCACTCGGTTCGGGGATATCATCGAGCCGGAAGGCATCCTTTTCCTTTTTATGTTTTCTCAAATGGTCGCGGATATGATTAATAGCTATCTGGTAAAGCCAGGTGCCAAATTCAGACTCAGACCGGAACCGAGGTAAGGCCTGATAAGCTTTAATAAAAATTTCTTGAGCCAGATCATCGGCTGTTTCGTGATTATGAACGATATTGACTGCCAGGCCAAAAACCTTGTTCTGATAGTTTCTGACCAGGGTGGAAAAAGCTTCTGTATCACCCTGCTGGGCCAGTTTAACTACCTGATTTTCTTCCATGACCTGCTCATCTTTGCCCGCTAACATTTTGGACGAAAACCCTCCTTTTTTTCTTCCCCGATGACCTACCCATTGCCAAATGACTGGCTTCGGCCAGCGGCTACAGGTACAGGATAATTTTGGAGCTTCAATCCTTAAATTCACTCAATTTTAGGCTTAATTATACCCTAATCCAGATTGATTCTAAAGGTCAGCAAGATTATAATAAAAATATGGAATGGGAAAAAATTGCTGAAGAACTGTCTCAACCAACGGATTCAAAAATCATCCTTCTGGTGATGGACGGCCTGGGCGGACTGCCGGTCAATGGCTTGACTGAACTTGAAGCTGCCAGACGGCCCAATTTGAACGAAGCTGCCAGAAGGGGAATATGCGGTGTGACTGATCCGGTTTTCATGGGCATCACTCCCGGTTCTGGCCCCGCCCACCTGGCTCTTTTCGGTTATGACCCGCTAAAGTACCAATTAGGCCGGGGCATCCTGGAAGCCATGGGAACTGGCGTTGAGGTTGGCCGGGATGATGTGGTAGCCAGAGGCAATTTCGCTACCCTGAAAGATGGACTGGTGATTGACCGCCGGGCAGGGCGCTTGGCTACCTCAGAGAATATTCAGCTTTGTGCCTTCATCAACGAGAGGATAAAAGATATTAAAGGTATCAAGGTGTCTGTTTTCCCGGGCAAGGAACACCGGTTTGTCTTTAAACTATCAGGACCAGGTCTGTCCGAAGCTGTCAGCGATGCTGACCCCCAGAAAGAAGGCCTGCCCGCACTCCAGGCTGCGGCTCTTAGCCCTGAAGCTGAGTTGACGGCCAGCCTGGTTAATGAGTTTTTAAGGCAACTGGCCGACCTCTTGAAAGACCAGCCAAAAGCGAATTATGCCTTGCTCCGCGGCTTTGCCAAGTTTCCTTCACACCTGCCGCCGATGTCCAGCCTTTACAAGATAAAACCTGCCTCTATTGCCAATTATCCTATGTACCGGGGGCTGACCAGGCTACTGGGAATGGAGGTTCTCGAAGTGGGGCCAGGGACCGGAGAAATTTTTGATGTTCTCGACAAGCATTATGCCGACTATAACTTCTTTTATCTACACTTTAAGAAATCCGACTCGGCTGGAGAAGACGGGCGTTATGAGGATAAGGTCAAGGCAATTGAAGAGATTGACCAGTTTATACCGCGTTTATGGGCTCTTAAGCCTGATGCTCTGGTTATAACTTCAGATCATTCAACCCCTGCCGCTTTTAAATCTCACTCCTGGCATCCCAATCCGTTTGTTCTGATCTCACCCCGGGCTGAAGGCGATGATGTGGCTGAATTCAGCCAGAAGGCCTGTAGTAAAGGAGCTCTGGGGCGCTTCCGGTCAATTTATGCCATGCCCTTAATGCTGGCCCATGCTCTGAAACTTAAGAAATTTGGGGCCTGACCTTCAGTTCAACCTGTCCTCCGTTTTGCCGGTTGCTATTTACCCCGGTGAAAAGATAGAATTTAATCTATGCATAACCGGTCTGGCTTTTTGGCGTTACTGATCCTGGCGCTGGTAACATTGGGTTTGGCTGGAAGCGTTCAGACCCAGCCGCCGGCTGAAATCAATGATTTACGTTATCACCAGCATCCAGATTTTTTCCGCCTGGTACTGACTTTGGCCAGAATCCGGGAGTATTCTGCGGCTGAACTCAGTCAGCCTGACCGGCTTTATCTCGATATCTTTCAGGCCAGGCTCAACCCCTCCCTGCAGGGTAAAACCTTAAAGTTTGATTCTCCCTGCGTCTGCGAACTGCGTCTGGCCCAGAGAAATCCTACCACTGTCCGGATCACTTTCGAACTGAAGACTGGAACTAAAGAAAAAGAAAAAATCTATTACCTCAAAAATCCTGACCGGCTGGTGATTGACATCTACCACCGGAGGGATCTGCTGGCCGTGGCAAAGCCGGGTGGGCTCGCTGAACCACCGGTGGCTACTGGCGGCCGGCCAACGGGTAAGACGGCAGGAAATCAACCGCCGCAGGCAGCCAGGCCGACTGCATCCGGATATTCCCTTGTTCGCCAGCTCGGCCTGGGGGTAAGAAAAATTGCTCTTGACCCCGGCCATGGAGGCACCGACCCGGGCTGTCTGAGCCCGAGTGGCTTAAAAGAAAAGGATGTCGCTCTCGATCTGGCCAGGAAATTAAAATTAATTCTGGAAACTCAGGGTGGTTTTGAAGTCTTTCTGACCAGGGAAACCGATGTTACCCTGCCTCTCGAAAAAAGAACCAAACTGGCCAACGACAGGCAAGCCGACCTGTTTATCTCCATTCATCTCAACGCCAGCCCCAGGAAAACCAGGACTGGAGTTGAAACCTTTTATTTGAACTTCAGCCCGGATCCGGCAGTTAATGAGCTGGCCGCCAGAGAAAACGCTTCTTCCAGCAAGAATATCCGGGAAATGAGGCAGATTGTAGATAAAATTGTCAGAAATACCAGATATGAAGAATCGCGGGCCTTAGCTGAAAAAATTCACCATCAACTTCTTGGCCATCTCAAACAACAGTTTGGTCCGCGAGATGACCTCGGAGTTAAAGGAGGCCCTTTCTGGGTGCTCATCGGCAGTGATATGCCATCGGTGCTGGTAGAAGTCTCTCATTTATCCAACTCAAAAGAAGAAGAGGCTTTAAAGACTGATTTTTACCGGGAAGCTATAGCGACCGGTCTTTTTCGTGGTATTATAGAATATGTTAAATCCTTAGGAAAAGGATCCTGACCGTGGAACGAAGAGATTTTATTAAAGGCTTGCTTATCGGCAGCCTGGCTGCAGGAATATCTCCGCGGCTGCTGGCTCAGTCCAGTTATCCTGAACTGGCAGTGATAACAGGTGAATCTCCGGAAAAGATTACCAGAAGTGCCGTCGAGCTGCTGGGCGGCATGAAACACTTTATCGGCCGGGGTGATAAAGTCATCATTAAACCTAACATCGGCTGGGACCGGACACCGGAAATGGCTGCCTGTACCAATCCTGAAATTGTCAAAACAGTCGTGGCTATGGCTTTAGAGGCTGGTGCCAAAGAGGTCATTGTGATGGATCATACCATCAATCAGGAAAAACGCTGTTATATCCGGTCTGGTATTCAGGAAGCTGCCCGGGTAGCTGGGGCTAAGGTTCTTTTTCCCGAAGACCAGCGACTGAAAAAAGTAAATCTAAAAGGTGAGTGGCTGAAAGACTGGGAGGTTTATGCTGATTTTCTTGAAGCCGACAAGATTATCAATCTGCCAGCCACCAAAGTCCACAGCCTGTCTAAGGTCACTCTCGGCCTGAAAAACTGGTTGGGAGCAATCGGTGGTAGCCGCAACCAGCTCCACCAGAAGATTGATGAAGCTATGGTAGATCTGGCTGCTTTCTTTAAGCCAACTCTAACGATTCTTGATAGCTACCGTATTCTTTTCAGAAATGGCCCCCAGGGAGGAAGAATCTCCGATACCAAACTGCTGAAGACCGTGGTGGCCGGAACCGATCCGGTGGCCATAGATGCCTATGGTGCTACCCTTTTTGATTTTAAGCCCCAGGAATTGCTTTTCCTGCAATTAGCTTCGGCCCGTGGCCTGGGGAAGCTCGAGCTGGAGAAAGTCAGAATTGAAAAGAGAACGGTCTAAAAAATACCGACGGCTGCAAAAATTAAGAATTCTTTCTCAGTTAGTTTTTTTTGTTCTATTTTTCTTTTTGTTTATCAAGACCCACTATGGGGGGGCCGATTACCTGACCATAACTGTTGAACGCTATTTTCATTTTGACCCCCTGCTGGCCCTGACCACGACTATTGGCAGCCGCCTGTTTTTTGCTGCTTTCTGGCTTTCCCTGATAACCTTAGTTTTTACCCTCGTTTTCGGCCGGGTAGTTTGCGGCTGGATCTGTCCTTTTGGTACAGTTCATCAATTCTTCTCCTTTCTCTTCAAAAAAACCCGCTGGCTAAAACCAAAAAGAGATGACCGGCTGAGCCTGGCGCCTAAATATCTAATCTTAATTATTGTTCTGGTGGCCTCCATCCTGACCGTCAACTTGGCTGGTTATCTTGATCCGTTATCTTTTCTCTACCGGTCTTTTGCCGTCTATTTCACTCCTCTCTTGAATCTGGTTTTCTCTGAGTCAGCTAATCTCGCTTATGTTTCAGGCCTTAAATCCCTTGGCCAGACTCTGGGACAGACTCTGGGTAATCTGGCCCTTAACAGCTTTTTCCAGAATGCCCTGGTCATCGGACTGTTATTTTTTGCGGCTATTGCCCTTAATGCCTGGAAAGAAAGATTCTGGTGTCGTTATGTTTGCCCGGCAGGAGCCCTGCTCGGGTTGTTTTCCCGGTTCAATGTCTTCAAATTAAGGATTGATCCTGAAAAATGCATCAACTGCCATCTCTGTTCAATTCAATGCCAGACCAATGCCCGCCCTTATCCTATTGGCGAGTGGCGGAGTTCTGAGTGTATTTATTGTGAGACCTGTGCTGCTATCTGCCCGACGGCGGCCATTACCTTTCCGCTGAGGTGGCAAGCTGAAAAAATCCAGGGAGTTAATCTCAGCCGGCGAAAAATGTTATTAACTTCTTTGACCACCCTGCTCGTTGCCCCAATTTTTAAAATTACCCCCCATCGTCAGAGAGCCTATCCGGCCTTAATCAGGCCGCCAGGCGCTCTGCCCGAAGAAAAATTTCTTGATAAATGCATCAAATGCGGTGAATGTCTGAAGGTCTGTCCCACCAACGGGCTGCAACCGGCCCTGACTGAAGCCGGGCCCGAAGGACTCTGGACACCGGTGCTGGTGCCACGGATTGGTTATTGTGAATATTACTGCTCGCTCTGCAGCCAGGTTTGCCCGACAGGCGCCATAAAAGAATTAACCATAGAAGAAAAAACTACAGTCAAAATTGGTACCGCTTTGGTCAACAAGAACCGTTGCCTGCCTTACGCCCTCGGAGAGCAGTGTATTGTCTGCGAGGAGCATTGCCCGGTTTCACCGAAAGCTATTCAGCTGATTAAAGTTGAAACCCTGACGCCTGAAGGGAAAATCGCCACCAATCTGGCTCCTTTTGTTAATGTCAATGACTGCATCGGCTGCGGCATCTGTGAGAATAAGTGTGTGGTGGTGGACGAACCCGCTATCAGAGTTAGCAGTATAGGCGAGGCGAGGTCGGAGAAAAACCGCCTCCTTCTTCAAGTCAATGAGCCTGGTGACAACCAGCCATAAAGACGGCTGAGCCTGTCAAAAACAGATTTAAACCAGGCCGAAATTGCCGGCCAAGGCTTTTTGAGAGCTTGTGATTCTCAGCCCTCAAATTTCTTCAGGAGAAGACAGGCGTTCGTTCCACCAAAGCCAAAGGAATTGGTCAGAGCATAAATAACTTCAGCCGCTCTGGGCTTATTAGGAACATAATCCAGGTCGCATTCCGGGTCTGGAAAGTCATAATTAATGGTCGGAGGAATAATCTGGCGATCGATGGTGAGGGCCGTAATGCTGGCTTCAATGCCTCCCGCCGCCCCTAATAGATGCCCGGTCATTGATTTGGTAGAACTGACTGCAACTTTCTTAGCCCCCTCGCCAAAGACCGTCTTGATGGCCAGAGTTTCTACCCGGTCATTATAAGGAGTTGATGTTCCATGAGCATTTATATACTGGATCTCAGCCGGGGTAATTCCGGCCTCATCTATAGCCAGTCTCATCACCCGGGCAGCTCCTTCGCCATCGGGGGAAGGAGCAGTCATATGATAGGCATCGCCATTAAGGCCATAGCCCGCTATCTCGGCATAAATTTTAGCCCCCCGCTGAAGAGCTGAGTCCAAATCCTCCAGTAAGACCAGGCCAGCCCCCTCACTCATGACAAAGCCATCACGCTGAGCATCAAAGGGGCGACAGGCTTTCTCCGGCTCATTATTTCTTTCAGACAGGGCCTTCATGCTGCTGAACCCGGCCAGGCTCAGCGGAGTAATGGGAGCTTCGGCCCCGCCAGCAATCATCCGGTCAGCCAGGCCAAACTGAATCATTCTGACTGATTCGCCAATAGCATGAGCCCCGGTGCTGCAAGCAGTTACATTAGACATGTTGGGGCCCCTGGCCTTATAACGAATAGAAATATGGGCAGAAGCTTCATTGATTATTGTCTGGATTATAAAATAGGGTGAAACCCGGGAAGGACCTTTTTCCAGTAAGACACGGTGAGTTTCCTCAATAGAGCCCAGCCCGCCTATGCCTGAACCAACATAAACTCCCGTGTTTTCACCTTCCAGCCTGGCCAGCTCAATGCCGGCATCTTTGATAGCCAGGTCAGCCGCCGCAATGGCATAGTGAACAAAAAGATCCATTTTCCTGGCTTCTTTCTTATCAATGAATTGCTGGACATCAAAGTTGGCCACCTCCCCGGCGATTTTCACCGGAAAATCTGTGATGTCAAATCTGGTAACTGTCCGGATGCCGGAACGTCCGGCTAGCAGCGCCTCCCAGTTCGTCTCAATCCCAACGCCCAGAGGACTAACCAGACCGATGCCCGTTATGACCACCCGCCTCTTACGGTTAGACAAAAGAGCCATAGGACTTTTTGAAAGTTAAAATCAGACTATAAATGCGGGTAAAACTACTTACCCTTCTGATGGCCAAGAATATAATCAATAGCCTTACCAACTGTTGTTAGCTTTTCAGCTTCATCATCAGGAATGTCCAGCCCGAATTCATCTTCAAGAGCCATCACCAGTTCAACTGTATCAAGAGAATCTGCGCCTAAGTCCTGGGTAAAAGAAGCATTTTCCGTAATCTGGTCTTCACCGACATTCAGCTTGTCAGACACGATGGCTTTCACTTTCTTTAAAAGTTCTTCTCTGTCCATAATTACCTCCTTTTTATTTTAAGGCCTATTACATATACATACCGCCGTTAACACTTATCACCTGACCGGTTATATAAGCAGCTTCATCTGAACACAAAAATTTTACGACCCTGGCTATTTCTTCTGGCCGCCCGAACCGCTTCATGGGAATAATTTCTAAAAAAGCCTTTTTAACTTCTTCCGAAAGTTTTTCCGTCATTGAAGTGGCAATATAGCCGGGAGCTACACAGTTGACTGTTATCCCTCTGGCCGCCACTTCCCTGGCTAAGGATTTGGAAAAACCAATCAAACCAGCCTTGGAAGCCGCATAATTAGACTGGCCAAAATTGCCCATCAACCCGACTACTGAAGACAGGCTGACAATCCGGCCGGACCTGGCTGCTACCATGTGTTTCACCGCCGACCGGCAAAAATTAAAGGCTCCTTTCAGATTGACCGCCAGCACCAGATCCCAGTCTTCTTCTTTCATCCGCAGCAGCAGAGTATCACGGGTGATACCGGCGTTGTTAATCAGATGGTCCAGCCGGCCATACTCTTTCATGACTGACTCGACCACCCCTTCTACTTGAGTCAAATCGGTGACATCTGCCACCAGAGGCCTGGCTTTTAGACCTTCAGCCTGAAAGCGCCCGGCCACTTCCTCGAGTTTTTCTTTCTGAATATCGACCAGGATGATTGTCGCCCCTTCCTGTCCAAGCTCCCGGGCAATCGCTTCTCCAATTCCCTGAGAAGCACCAGTAACTATTGATACTTTTTGATTAAAAATCATAAGCCAGCTTCTCCCTCCGCCCGGGCATAGCGCGCCATTTCATTCCTGATTTTTTCCTGCAGTTTTTCCAGCACTACTTCTTGTCCGACTCTAATCGCATTTTTTACCGCTTTTTGATTCGACCTTCCGTGCCCGATAATACAGATGCCATTAACTCCCAATAAATGGGCACCTCCGTACTCTGAATAGTCTATCTTTTTATAAATTTTTTTCAAATGATGTTTAAGAAGCAGAAAACCAATCTTGGCCCAGACGTTTTTAGTCACCTCGTGCCGGGCCATAGTTAACATGGTTTCCACCACTCCTTCCGAGACTTTTAAAGCAATATTGCCGGTAAAGCCATCGCTGACGATGATATCAGCTAAGCCTGAATAAATATCCTTGCCCTCCACATTGCCTATAAAATTAAGACCTGAAGCTTGCAGCCGTTCATAGGTTTTAAGAGTCAGTTCATTGCCTTTGGTTTTTTCTTCGCCAATACTCATTAAGGCTATACTGGGATTTTTCCGATTGAGAGCGGTTTCCAGAAAAACTTTGGCCATGATGGCAAACTGCAGGAGGTGCTGAGGCTGGCAATTAGCACTGGCTCCGACATCAATCAACAGGGAAACACCTTTTAAAGTCGGGATCAAGAGGGCCAGGCCAGGTTTTTCTATCCCCTCCAGACTGCCCAGAACCTTTTTTGAGATATAGGTAACAGCCGCCGTATTCCCCATGGAAACAAAGGCTTGAGCTTCGCCCTTTTTGACCAGTTCCGCTCCCAGGAAAATCGAGGATTTGTTTTTTCGCCGGAGTGACATTACACCGTCACCCATATTGATAGTCTCCGGGGCATCGATCAAAGTGACCTTGTCCCCCTGGTAGTTTAAACGGCTTAGTTCTTTCCTGACCGCTTTTTCTACCCCAACCAGAACAATTTGCAAGCCGAATTCTTCGGCTGCAGCCACTGCTCCGGCTACTACCTCCCGGGGGGCAAAATCTCCGCCCATCGCATCAACTGCGATTTTCATAGTGGGTGCCCGCCTACTTTTCAGTTCCTTCGATTACCTGGCGTCCTTTATAGTAGCCGCATTCAGGACAGGCGCGATGAGGTAGTTTCGGGCTGCCGCAATTAGGGCAGAGAGAAAAAGAAGGCAAAGTCAGGTGATCCTGCGACCTTCTTTTCGCTTTTCTGGTGACTGAATGTCTGCGTTTTGGATTTGGCATTTATCTCTTATCTCTTAGAAAAGATTTTAATTTTTCCAGCCTGGGATCTGATAAATTAACCTGGCAGCCGCACTGCCCGTTCTGAACCAGCTCACCGCAAACCGGGCAAAGCCCTTCACAGTCCTCTGAACAAAGAGGCCGAAGAGGCAGGCTGAGATTCAGTTGCTCAAGAATTACTTCTCGCAGGTCCAGCTGCTGATGATAGTAAAATAACTTCCCGAAATCTTCTTCAGCCAGTTCTTCTTTCTCCAGATCCAGCTCTTCCGGCAAATAAGCCAGGTCAAAAGCAGCCTCCACTCCATATTCAAAAGGCCGCAGGCAACGGCTGCAGATGAAACTCAACCTGGTAGTTAACTTTCCTTTGACCAGCACTTCATCGCCAACCTTTTTGACTGAAACCAGAGAGTGAACTGGCTCAAGAAAAGCAGCCTCTTCTTCTACCAGGTCAAAACTCCCAAAATCGAAGTCCTGGTCAAAATCCAATCCCTCCCGCGGGATGTCATTCACATCAATAAGCATCAAAAATTCCTCGCCAGCTTTTAACCTGTTATTTATCAGCCTTAAAGGCTCTAAACCTCTTTTATGTCAACTTATTATACCAGCTTGAACCTGGTTGTCAATTCAAACCGGCTGTTCAAAACCGGCTTGCGGCCCGGGCTGGATTGAGTATAATCATTATGGTGTAAAGGAAGCTCCCCATGGAAGGCTACAATACCTCAATTGAGTACAAAGGGGTAAAACTGATGGTCCAGACCCAGGATAAAGGGCCCGATTTTAATTATGTCGAATCTTTAATTTATTTGGCTGGCCGGGTCATCGCCAATAAGAGAAGATCTTATACTCAGCATCTTGACCAGCCTGACCTGCCGGCCTTAATCAAACAAAGCCTGGAGGACCTGCACACTGAAGTTATTGATGAGATTGTGGAAGGGAAATACGATAACCTGATCACATGACTGCCAGCCTGCTCTTTCTGATTGATGGCAATTCAGTTCTCTATCGTTCTTACTATGCAATCCGGCAGCTGTCTAATTCGGCTGGCTTCCCAACCAATGCTATTTATGGTTTTATCAATACCCTCAACAAGATTAACGAAGAAGAAAAGCCTCAATATCTCGGCGTAGTCTTTGATACCGGCCGGCCCACTATCAGGCATCAAGCTTATAAAGAATACAAAGCTCAGCGGAAACCGATGCCCCAGGACTTAATTGCCCAGGTGCCAGTCCTGAAACAGGTGCTTGAGGCTCTCAAGATTCCTGTCTTTGAATATGAAAACTACGAAGCGGACGATGTCCTGGCTACCTTAGCCAGCCAGGCGGCCCAAAAAGAGCAGCCCGCAGTTATTGTCACTTCTGATAAAGACCTGCTACAAATCATCAACTCCCGGGTAGCCATTTTTAATCCCGCCAAGGAGATCTATATCATTGCTCAGCAGATTGAGCCTGAATTCCGCGACCGGTTAAAAAATAAAAAGCTGGCTACAGTTGAAGAATACTTTGGAGTTCAAGCTGAGGAAGTAGCTGATCTGCTGGCCCTGTGGGGAGATGCCTCCGACGGAATTCCCGGGGTGCCTGGTGTTGGAGAGAAGACGGCCAGAACGCTTATTCATCAATTTGGCCGCCTGGACAATTTGCTTGAACATTTAGATGAAATAAAGAATCCGCGTTTAAAAGATAATCTCAAAAATAACCTGGAGACCCTGCAGCTCAGCCGGGAGCTGGTTCGGGTAGAAGACCGGCTGCCGATCGAACTCGATTTGGACCGGCTCCGCCTCTCAGAGCCTGATTACGACTCTCTTCTTAAGCTTTATCAGCAACTTGATTTTACGACATTAATTCCGCGTTATCTTAAGAAGGCCAATCCTGGTGAGAAGAAGTTTATAACTATCCTCGGCGAAGAACAGCTCGAAAATTTGACCGCCTCTCTGGAGAAAGCAGAAACTATAGCTCTGGATACAGAAACTACCAGTCTCTATCCAACCAGAGCCAGGCTGGTCGGGCTGTCTTTTTCCACCAGGCCAGGGGAAGCCTTTTATCTTCCCCTAAGACATAATTATCCTGGTGTGCCCCGTCAGCTGAAGATTGACTATGTCCTGTCACGTTTAAAACCGGTTCTCGAGGACGAAAACATCAAAAAAGCGGGACAGAATATTAAATATGACTATATCGTCCTAAAAAGAGAAGGGATTGAGCTCAGAGGCATTCAGTTCGACACAATGATTCTGTCCTATTTGCTGGAGCCGAACTGGGGCAGGCACAGCCTGGACCGGCTGGCCGTCCATTACTTGCAAGAGTCCAAAATACCCTTTGACAGCCTGGTCGGTAAAGGCAAAAAACAACTAACCATAGACAGGGTTCCGGTTGAACAGGTGACTGAATATGCCGGTCAGGATGCTCATCTCGCCCGGCAGCTTAGCCAGGTTTTATGGCCAGAGGTTAAAGCACGTCACCTGGATCGCCTCTATGAAGAAATCGAAAGGCCGCTAATAGAAGTTTTAGCAGCCATGGAGCTCTGGGGCGTCAAACTGGACCTCGACTTATTGACCTCTCTATCAGCTGAACTGGAACATCGCCTGCAAAAGCTGGAAAAGCAGATTTATGAGATGGCCGGCCAGGAATTTAATATTAACTCGCCGGGTCAGTTGAGTCAGATACTTTTTTATAAGCTAAACCTGCCAGCTACTAAAAAAACCAGAATTAATAAGGGCCTGTCCACAGCCACGGATATTCTGGAGGAGCTGGCGCCCCTCAATCCTTTAGCCGGTGCAATCCTTGAATACCGTCAGTTAGCCAAGCTCAAATCAACCTATACCGATTCTCTAATCAAGCTGGTCAATCCAGAAACAGGCCGGGTGCACACTTCTTATAATCAGACGATAACCGCCACCGGCCGGTTGTCTTCCTCTGATCCCAATCTTCAGAATATCCCTGCCCGCAGCGAAATGGGCAAAAAAGTGCGGCAAGCTTTTATCCCGGAAAGAGGTCAGGAACTCCTGTCGGCCGACTATTCTCAAATAGAATTACGGCTGCTGGCTCATCTGTCCGGGGATCCGGTTTTAAAGCAAATATTTCTTGAGAGGCGGGATATCCACACCGAGACAGCCCGCCGGGTTTTCGGGCCAGCCGCCGGGCTTTTCCCCGAAGAAATGAGAAGGCGGGCTAAAATCATTAATTTCAGTATCATATACGGCACGTCAGCTTTTTCCCTGGCTAAAGAGCTCCAAACCTCGACCCGGGAAGCGCAGAACTTCATAGATCGCTATTTTGAACAGCATCAACAGGTTAAAGACTATCTTGACCGGGCGGTAGAGCTGGCTAAAGATAAGGGTTACGCTGAAACGATATTTGGGCGGATCAGGCAGATTCCTGAACTAAAAAGCCAAGACAACAATACCTGTCAGGCTGGCCGGCGGATGGCTCTTAATACCCCCATCCAGGGCTCAGCTGCCGATCTTATTAAACTGGCCATGGTTAATATTTACCGGGAGCTCAAGAGGTCCGGGCTTAAAACCAAAATGATCCTGCAGGTGCATGACGAGCTGGTTTTTGAAGTTCCCCCCGAAGAAAAAGAAATCATAACCAGACTGGCAAAAGACAAAATGGAAAAGGCTTACCCCCTGAGCGTGCCGATGGAAGTTCATTTGGCCTGGGGTCAGAACTGGGCTGAAGCCAAATAAAAAATATTTTTAGACCAGAGATTTCTGATAAACCCGGAAAATTTTGTAAACAATACCTCCCATTCTTTCCATCTCTGCCCGCACTTTGACGTTAGCCTCCATTTCATGATGGGTATCAATAATTTCAAAACCGGCTTTTTGAGCAGAGGCAATCATGGCCATACCCATCAGGGCATCCAGCCCTACTCCCCTGTATTCTTTTTTGATGGCGCCAAGCAGCAGATCTAGCTGCTTGGTCTTTTTCTGGGCTCTTAAGATATGGATAAAACCAAACGGGAAAAGCCGGCCTCGGGCCTTTTTGATACCGGCTGTCATATCCGGTATGCCGATGATAAAAGCGACTGGCTGCCCATCTTTTAAAACACCTTTGACCAGCTTCGGGTCAAGAACTGGCAGGTATTTTTTAGCCAGAGCATCCATTTCATTTTCATCCAGAGGGGCATAACCATAGATATTGCTTTCAATATAAGTCTCATTCATCAGTGATAAAATCGGCCTCACCCAGGGCTTTATTTCCCGGCGATTTTTGAACTCCAGCAGCTCAAAGTTGCCCTTTTTCAGGATGCGTTCCGACACCCGGCGGTAAATTTCGGGAATTTCCTTAGGTATCTGAAGTTTATAAACAAAGTAATCCAGATCCTTAACGTAGCCTTCTTTTTCGACCATCTCCGGGAGCCAGGGGAAGTTATGATAGGTAGCAATCGTTGCCCGGTATTCAAAGCCCTTAATCAAAAAGCCTTCAGGATCCTGGTCCGAGAACCCATATGGTCCAATAATCCTGTTCATACCTTTTTCTTTGGCCCACTGCTCCACTCTGGACAACAAGGCATGGACAACTTCCTGATCCTCAATTGATTCCAGATAGCCAAAACGGGCCGTGGCTTCGCCCCTGACTTCATTATAGCGGCGGTTAATGAGGCCCATCACCCGCCCAACCGGTTGACGATCCTTCTCGGCCAGAAGCATCAGGGTATCAGAATAGCCAAAGGCTCTATTTTTTTCAGGATTAAAGTAAGCCCATTCATCCGGGTATAAAGGATGTACCCAGTTTTCCTGGCTTTGATGCAACTTTTCGGGCAGGTAAATAAAAGACTTGAGATCCTTTTTGCTCTTGATTTCCCTCAGATTAATGGTCATGGGGTCCCTCAATTTTCAGGTTTTTCGCTTATATTTCTATCATAAAATCCAGGGGATTATAATGTTTTTTTGTTCGATGTCCAACCTTTTAATTTTTTGTTGAAAACCTGTGACTTTAGTGTGATTTTTCTGTGCCAAATTCTTGACAAGTCCTTTTCCGTTCTAATATACTCTCTCTCTCATGAAAGTCGAGACCATAACCCAACTAATCATTTTTATTCCTCTTTTAGGTTCGTTGCTGGTCCCTTTAGCCGGAGCCATCTCTCCCAAGTTAAGATCGTGCTGGTCGGTACTTATCGGCGGTATTACTGCTTTTCTCCCGCTGACGCTGATTACTCAGGCCCTCCACGGTGGTGAGGTCCTCTGGAGCAAGAGACTGGCCCTGGGACTGGACTTTGTTTTAATTATTGATCCCCTGTCGATCTTCATGTCGATTGTCTCCTCCTTTATCGGCTTCCTGATCATCATCTATTCGCTCGGTTACATGCATCACGAGGATCATCAGGATGAATACTACCTGATGGTCGTCATGTTTATCGGGGCGATGATGGGCCTGGTATTTTCTGGCAGCCTGGTTTTTATTTATCTCTTCTGGGAGATAATTGCCATCGCCTGCTGGCGTCTGATCGGCTTCTACCGGCAGAAAGATTACGTCCTCAAAGCCGATAAGGCTTTCTTGATGACCTTCGGCGGGGCAGTGGTCATGCTGCTTGGCTTCATCCTGATCTATGCCCAGACGGGGACTTTCAATCTGACAGCCATGAGGGGAGTGGCCATCCCCGGCTCAGCTGTCTTGCTAATTTTATTCGGTATTTTTTCGAAATCAGCCACCGTCCCCCTGCATACCTGGTTGCCTGATGCCGGTGTGGCCCCGACCACCGTCACCGCTTTACTCCATGCGGCCGTTCTGGTCAAAATAGGCGTCTATGCCTATGCCCGGCTTTTCTTATATACTTTTAAGATTCCTGATGCCTGGCAGCAAGCAGTCATCATTCTGGCTGTGGTTTCCAGCCTGATTGCCGCGGGTGGAGCAGCCGTTGAAAATGATATTAAAAGAATTCTGGCCTATTCGACCATCAGCCAGATTGGCTATATCTTCCTTGGGCTGAGTGTGGCTAATCCGACAGCCGTGTCTGGTGGCCTCCTGTATATCCTGATGCACGGTCTGGGCAAAGCCGGGCTCTTCCTCTGCGCTGGCATTGTTATCCACTCGACCAATAAAAGAGATATCAGAGAAATGGGCGGGTTAATCAAGACCATGCCGATTACTGCCATTTCATTTTTAGTCTGTGCCTTTTCTGTGATCGGGCTGCCGCCGCTCGGTGGATTCTTTTCCAAGCTGCTGGTCATTATGGGCACGATTCAAGCTAACCAGATCTGGATTGCAGCTCTGGCCCTCTTTACCGCCATTCTGACTATGTATTATTTAATGAGGGTTTTTGCCCTGGTCTTTCTGGGTGAACTAAAAGTAGCTGCCCCGGAAAAGACGCCCTCGATGGTGGGAGTGGTAACGGTATTAGCCTTATTCTCAGTTCTGGCTGGCTTTTTCGTTTCCTATCCGATGAAGCTGGTCCAGCTGGCAACAACTCACATTACGTGGTGGCTAAGATGATGGCAACAACCTTACTGTGGCCAATTATTTTTCCGGCCGTTATGGCTATTGTTCTTTTCCTCATTCCAGCCAAAATCAAAGTAGTCCGGGAGGGGCTGGCTGTTTTGAGCTCGCTGGTTCTTCTTTACCTGGGATTCTCTTTGTTCTCGATCAAAAGCCTGACCCTGAAAACAGACTGGCTGGGGATGGGCATCAATTTTGACCTCAGGCTTTATCAATTTTCAGCTTTTATTCTTCTGGCTTTAGCTGGCTTTTTGTTTTTGATCACCCTCTATTCAGCCATAAAAATGAAGGATCATCCCCGGAGCCGGGAATATTATGGCTATGTATTTCTGGCTGCGGCTTTTTCCAACGGAGCCGTGCTGGCCAATAACTTTATTCTGCTTGTCTTTTTCTGGGAAGCACTTTTAATCACGACTTACGCTTTGATTACTTTAGGATTGAAATCAACCTCCCACCGGACTGCAGTCAAATCTCTGCTTATTGGCGGCCTGTGCGATTTCTCCATGATCATGGGCATCGGCTTGGTCTGGGCTTCAACCGGGACTCTGACCATGAGCGAGGTTCACTTAGAACCACATGGGCTGACGGCTGCCGCTTTTATCCTGATGATGATTGGTGCCATTGGTAAAGCTGGAGCTATGCCTTTTCACACCTGGATTCCTGATGCTGCCCTTGATGCCCCGGTAACTTTTATGGCCTTTATGCCGGCTTCCTTTGAAAAGCTCTTAGGCATCTATCTTCTGGCTAGAATCAGCCTGGATTTTTTTGAGCTCAAAGTCGGCAGTCCAATGGCGATGGTCCTGCTAATTATCGGGGCTGCCACCATCGTTCTGGCCGTGTTTATGGCCCTGATTCAAAAGGACTTCAAGAAACTTTTATCCTTTCATGCTATCAGCCAGGTCGGTTATATGATTCTCGGGATTGGCACCGCTGTTCCGATCGGAATAGCCGGCGGCATTTTCCACATGATCAATCATGCCATGTATAAAACCGGCTTGTTCCTGAGTGCCGGCTCGGTTGAACACCGGGCAGGGACAACCGAACTCAAAAAACTCGGCGGGCTGGCCAGGGAGATGCCCTGGACAGCTTTTGGCTTCAGCGTTTGTGCCTTAGCCATCTCCGGCGTCTGGCCGCTGAATGGTTTTGTTTCCAAAGAAATGGTCTTTCACGGAGCACTCGAAACAGGCTACCCGATTTTTGCCATTGCCGCCTGGGTCGGAGCTATTTTTACTTTCGCCTCCTTTCTTAAAGCAGGACATTCTGTTTTCTTCGGGCCCCGGTCAACTGAAGTTCCGAAAACTAAAGACAGTGAATGGCCTATTGTCCTGCCTATTTTGATTCTGGCAGTTTTGTGCATTACCTTTGGAGTTTACAATAAGCTGCCTCTGGAGAATTTCATTCAACCGGTAGTTGCTGGCCAGGCCGAGCCGGGTCAGCACCTTGATTTTACGGCTGGCGCCCTGAACCTGTTCACCCCGGTGGCCGGGGTGTCCATGCTTTGCCTGCTCATTGCCCTCGGGCTTCATTTCTACGGCTGGAACCGCGGCGGGAAAAAAGCTTACTTGGCTTCCGAACCAATTCATCATCTGCCGGTTCTGCGGCAGCTGTACGATCTGTCGGAAGCCAGATTCTTTGATATCTATGAACAGGGCATCAAATTTCTGGTCTGGTTATCTAAGATTTTATTCAAGTTTATCGACCGGCCAATTGATTTTATTTATGAAAAAGCCGTGGTCAGTATCGGGCGCTTTTTTACGGTCCTGTTCCAGAAAGCCCATAATGGCCAGTATGCCAACTACTTAGCCTGGACCATCGGCGGTTTGATCGCTGTCGTCTGGGTTATAGTCGAGTTATTACAATAGAGGAGGAGCAGTGGTATTCTCATTTATTTTCCTACCCTTATTGATAGCTGCCTGTCTGCCTCTGATTGGCAAAGTCTCGAAAAAATTAATCCCGGATGTCCTGACGAACGCTGCTCTGGCCTTTCTGTTATTAAATTCCATTTTGCTCATTAAGCCCGTTTTTACCCGTGGTTCCCTGCTTCAGAATATCACCTGGTTCGGTGAAAACGTCAACCTGCAGGTTGCTCTGGATGGTTTTAACTTATTTATGTTGTTTACCATTGCCTTAGTCAGTTTGTGCATTACCCTTTTCTCTATAGATTATCTCAAGCATTATGGCTATCAGGCCAATTTCTACGCCTTGCTGCTGGTCATGGTAGCTGGCATGAATGGCCTGGTTCTGGTCCCCGATCTCTTTTCTGTCTATCTTTTTCTGGAAGTAGCAGCAATAGCTTCTTATGCCCTGGTGGCTTTTGGCCTTGGCCCGGAGGAGCTGGAAGCTTCGTTCAAATATCTAATGTTATCCGTCGTGGCCTCGGCTTTCGTTCTGCTGAGTATTACCATTATTTTTGGCCTGACTGGCAGTCTTAGTTTTCAGGCGGTAGCCCGAGGACTTCAAGATTTAGATGGTGGCGGTCTGATCATCGGAATTTGTTTGGCCTTTTTTATCATGGGTTTCGGGCTGAAAGCAGCTCTGGTTCCTTTCCATGCCTGGCTGCCTGATGCTCATCCTTCGGCTCCGGCCCCGATTTCAGCCATGCTGTCAGGCCTGTTGATCAAAGTCTCTGGCGTCTATGCCCTGTTCAGGTTTATTTACAGCGTTGTCGGGATGACCCCGGCTCTGTCCAAGGTCTTGATGGCTATGGGCACCATCTCTATTGTGGTGGCAGCCCTGCTGGCCCTCGGACAGAATGATATTAAAAGAATGCTGGCTTACTCTTCTATCAGCCAGGTTGGTTATATAATTTTAGGCCTGGCCATAGCCACCCCCCTTGGTATTGCCGGCGGCTTGTTTCATCTTTTCAATCATGCCGTAGCCAAAGGGCTGTTGTTCTTGAATTCTGGCTCCATCCAGCACATTACCGGTACCAGAAATCTTAATGAGCTGGGCGGGCTGGGCAAAAAAGTACCGTTGACCGCTGGGACCAATTTGATTGGAGCCCTGTCTATTGCCGGTGTACCGCCTCTGGCCGGTTTCTGGAGCAAACTGATCATTATTATTGCCCTGGTTCAAGCCAAACATTTTGGTTATGCGCTAATCGCCGTTCTGGCCAGCATTTTAACCCTCTGGTACTATCTTCTCATTCAAAGGAAAGCGTTTTTCGGCCCGCTTAATGACCGGTGGCTCAAAATAAAAGAGGCTCCTTTCTGGATGTCAGCGGCCAATGTTATTCTGGCTTTGCTGTGCCTGCTGGTCGGCATCTTCTTTACTCCGGTCTTTAAGATCTGGATCAGTCCGGCGGCCGAGGCTTTGGCCAGAGGCGTTCAGCAGGTTTTAATGTGGGGAATATAAGATGATAATTCAAATTTTATTATTGTCTGGCCTGGTGATCTTCTCTATCCTGGCGATTCTTTTAAAAGACCTGCTCAAAGCTGCCCTGTCACTGGCTGTAGCCAGCTTATTTCTGGGGATTATATTTTTCCGTTTGGGCGCTCCTTATGCCGGGGTCTTTGAGATCTCAGTCGTGGCTGGTCTGATCACCGTCTTGTTTGCTTTAACTGTGGCCCTGACCAGAAAAGATAGCGAGGTCCAGGAAGCCAGATTGACCAGACTGGTGTTCCCGCTGTTTTTTATAATTTTCCTCATCATTGACGCCCTGGTGATGAAAAGCTTCCTCCAGCAGGTGCCGGCTTTGCCCGCTGGACCGGAGACTGGTACGTTTGGCGAAGTTCTGTGGAAGTCCCGAACCTTCGATCTGGTGGCTCAGCTGGGTGTGATCCTGGCCGGGGTTCTGGCCGTCCTGGCTCTATTCAGAAAAAAGGAAGAAGACAAAGATGAGTAATCTATGGTTTTTGTATGTTTTCTTTTCAGCCCTGTTGATTTTTACCGGCATCTATTGTCTTTTAACTATGCGCAATTTAATCAAGCTGTTCATTGCGGTCGAAGTCATCAGCAAAGGAGTGAGCCTGGTCATCATTGCCACTGGAGCGGTCAAGAATTCGATTCTGCTGGCCCAGAGTCTGGCTATTACTTATATCGTCGTGGAAGTTAGTCTGGTGGCCACCGCTCTGGCTTTGATTATAAATATTTATAAGAAAAATAAGAGTCTGGATATCCGTTCACTATCTAAATTGAAGGGATGATCATGGAAGGCTTATCTTTTTTAATATCACCACCAATAGCGTTTATCTTTTTCCTGGCCGTGGCTTATTTGTTATATGCGGCCGGGAAAGCCATGGCCCCCAAACTGAATCCTACTGGCGGCAAACTCACCACCTATGCCTGCGGTGAAGATCTGCCGGGGGTGAAAGTCCAGTTTGGTTTCAGGCTCTTCTATGTTTTCGCCCTCTTTTTTACCATCATGCATGTAGCGGTACTCGTGGTGGCCACTATTCCGGCTGGCAAAATCGCCTGGCTGGCTGTAATTTATTTGACCGTTATCTTTCTGGCTATCCTGGCTCTGGTTTCGAGGAGTTGACATGCTGCAAAAATTAACTCAATGGTCACGGCTGAAATCACCCTGGATACTTCATCTAAACACTGGTGCCTGTAACGCCTGTGATATTGAGGTGGTAGCAGCGCTGACCCCTCGCTTTGATGTCGAGCGGTTCGGGATTCTGCTCGAAGGAACTCCCCGCCATGCTGACGTGATTATTTGCACCGGGCCGGCCACCAGGCAGATGAAAGACAGATTAATCAGGGTTTACGACCAGACACCTGATCCTAAGTTTGTGATGGCGGTCGGAGCCTGTGCCATGTCAGGCTGCGTCTATCGCGGGGCTTATAATATCATTGGCGGTATTGATCAGTTGATTCCTGTCGATGTTTATGTACCGGGCTGTCCGATCAGACCGGATGCCCTGATTGAAGGGGTGGTGAAGCTCCTGGATAAAATCAAAAAAGGAACAAAATGAGGCCAAGATGAACGACCAGGCATTGATAGATAAAATCAACGAAGGCTTAAAAGATAAAGTGGTGGTTATAACGAACCCTGCTCCCAGGCGTATCTTTTTTAAGGTGACCACTGATAACTTGCTGGCGGCGGTCAGCTGGTTAAAGCATGAGCTGGGCATTACCCATTTATCTACCATCAGCGGGCTGGACCTGGGACAATCTTTCGAACTTCTCTACCATTTCGCTAATAATTGCTGTGCTTTAACCCTGCGGACAGAAATCCCACGCGAACAACCTGTCTTGCCTTCTATCTGTGAAATTATTCCTGGAGCTATTCTATATGAGAGGGAATTGCAGGATATGTTCGGGATAACTGTTCAGAATATTCCTGACAGCCGTCCACTGCTTTTACCCGACGGCTGGCCGGCCGGGAATTATCCACTGCGCAAGGACTGGAAATATGAGAGGCCGCCAGAAGTTATCCCAGGAGGCAAATCATGAGTTTCGAAATACCTATTGGCCCGCAGCATCCGGCCCTGAAAGAGCCAGTTGGGATCAGGGTGACAGTGGATGGAGAAATAATTCGCGAGGCTGATCTGCGGCTTGGCTACAACCATCGTGGGGTAGAAAAACTGGCTGAACAGAAAACCTGGACGCAGAATATCTATTTAATGGAAAGAATCTGCGGAATTTGCTCTCATTCCCATGCTACCTGCTATGTTCAGGGCGTGGAGAAATTAATGGAGATCGAGCCGCCCAAGCGCGGGCTCTACATCAGGATTCTGGTCTCGGAGCTGGAAAGGGTTCACAGTCATCTGCTCTGGTTGGGAGTGGCCGGGCACGAAGCCGGTTTTGACAGCTTTTTTATGTATGTCTGGCGCGACCGGGAAATAGTTATGGATATCCTGGAAACTATTTCCGGCAACCGGGTCCACTATGGAATTAATGCCATTGGCGGAGTCCGGCGCGATCTGGATGAGATGCAGATCAAGCATATTCTGGATTCTCTGGAAGTTCTGCGGCAGAGAAGCGCCTATTATGAGAAGCTGGGGACAACTGAGCCAAGCTTTGTAGCCAGATTGGCCGGCGTCGGCTATCTGTCGAAAGAAGAGGCTATTAGTCTCTGCGCCGTCGGTCCAACCCTGCGGGCCTCCGGAGTCCCGATGGATGTTCGAAAAGATGATCCCTATGCTGTTTATGGTGAAGTCCCCTTTGAAGTCTGCACAGCTGAGACCTGTGATGTGCTCGGCCGGACAGTGGTTAGAATTAAAGAACTGATGCAGAGTTATAACATCATTGAATTCCTGTTGAAAAACCTGCCGGCTGGACCGATTGCCGTCCGGGCCCCACGTCGGGCCAAGCCCAATGAGGTGGTCAGCCGCTATGAAGCACCACGTGGAGAAAATATCCACTATATAAAAAGCAATGGCAGCGACAAGCCGGAAAGAGTAAAAGTCAGGGCACCCACCCTGGCTAATTACGCTGCCACTATTAAAATGCTCAAAAACGGCTTTATTGCTGATGTGCCATTAATTTTTGCGGCTATCGATCCGTGCATTTGCTGTGCGGAACGATCGGTGGCTATCGTTGACGCCAGGACTGAGCAGGAAAAAATTGTCACTATGTCCAGTTTGAGAGAATTAAGTCTTAAAATGACAAAACATCAAGCCAGAAAGAGGGAAGCGGAATGGCCACTTTGAAGACTCTTGTCTATCTGATTCTTTACCCCGGGCTTCTCTTCATCTTTTTTTATTCAACTTTTGCCGAATGGTATGACCGCAAGCTGTATGCCAGGTTTCAGAACCGGATGGGCCCGACCCACACCGGCCGGGCTGGGGTGCTGCAGCCCATCGCCGATTTTATTAAACTGATGTCGAAAGAGGACATAGTACCGGAGCGGGCTGACCGGGGCCTGTTTAGGGCTTTGCCTGCCTTCGGTTTGGCCATCGTCTCGGTTGGCATGCTGCTCTTGCCCCTCTGGAATTATAATCTGGCCAGCTCTTCGCCAATCTCTTTTAGCGGCGATATCGTGGTTTTGCTCTATTTGTTGAGCCTGCCAACTTTTATTTTTTTCTTAGCTGGCTGGTCTTCGACCAATCTTTTCTCAACAGTCGGAGCCACCAGGGTCTTAACCATGCTGTTTGGTTATGAAGTGCCGCTTTTTCTGACCGTTCTGACGCCGGCTATTTTAGCTAATTCCTGGCGCCTGGCTGAAATTGCTGCCTTTTACCGCCAGCAGCCCTTACTGGCCCTTTTGAACCTGCCGGCTTTCATCATTGCTCTGATTTGTGTTCAAGCCAAACTGGAAAGGACTCCCTTTGATATTCCCCATGCCGAAACCGAAATTGTGGGCGGAACCTTTACTGAATACTCCGGCAAGAAACTGGCTCTTTTCCGCCTGATGATGGATGTGGAACTGGTGGTTGCCTCCGGCCTGCTAGCTACAGTCTTCCTGGGAGGATTTCCTGGCGGTCTTTTGCCCGGCTTGATCAATTTTATAATTAAGACGCTACTGGTGATTTCCCTCTTATCACTGCTGAGAGCGACAACTTCCCGCATCAGAGTCGATCAGGTGATAGCTCTTTCCTGGAGATACTTAGCCCCGCTGGCTGTTCTTCAGCTTGTGGTTATCATTCTGGTTAAGGGGTTAATCTAATGAACATCGGTGCCTTTATTCCTGAGCTCCTCCGCCATCTCTTTAAAACGCCATCAACCATAGATTATCCATTTAAGAAGCTCGAAGTTCCCCCCGATTTTCGCGGCTCGCCGTATTTACGGCCAGAACTGTGCATTGCCTGCCGGGCCTGCGAGCGCGACTGCCCGGCCGAAGCCATAGAAATTACTCTGACCAATGAAGCTGAAAAGAAATTCAAGATGGTCATTCATAATGACCGCTGTATTCATTGCGCCCAGTGTGTTGATTCCTGTCCGACTGAGGCGATGCTGATGGACAACCTTTTTGAAATTTCTGATTATGACCGCCATCATCTCAAAAAGCACTGGGACTTTGTCCGGGCGGTGGTCAAGCCGAAGGCCGAGCCGAAGAGTTGATCTGGCTGGTCTTACTTGCTTTTGGTCATTCCTTTTTGTAACTTGTAATTAGTCTTCAGTCTTCAGCAGCGAAAGGATAAACCTGGATGAAAGAAAGATGGCAGGGCCGGTTGCAGGCTGAAATCAAAGGGGCCGGCAAGCTGGTTATCATCGGAACGGGAAATGCATTAAAAGGAGACGATGCTATTGGCCTGCTGGTGGCCGGCCTGCTGGATAGTAATTTAAACCGTTACCAGAAAAAAAAAGTAAAAGTCCTGCGCGCTCATGAAACAATTGAGCTCTATCTGAAGACAATCAAAAGAATTAAACCTTCTCACCTCATTATAGTTGAGGCGATGAATACCGGGAAACCGCCAGGCACTATCCGGGTTGACAAGATTAATGTCAGCCATAAACCTGGAAGCCAAATGGTGGAAGAGGTCAATGATTTCCTGGAAAAATTAGCTACAGTCTCTTCAGCCAAAGTTTATCTGGTTAGCATTCAGCCAGAAAACCTGGAGTTCGGTCATCCTATTACTCAGAGCAACAGATTATCAGCTAAAAAACTAGTGGAGAGTATAAGCGAAATTTTCCCCAGGAAACCTCAACTGATTTGAAATTTAAAGACCCGCCGTCAAATTTTCATTGGCATTAAGACATATAGATAAACATTTTTGTCTTCTGGCTCCGGCTTCATTAAGGTCGCACTGTTTTCGTCTTTAATTTCAAGCCGGACCCGCTCAGAACTGAGAGTGGAAAGAAAATCAAGTAAATATTGAGAATTAAAACCGATGTCCAGGTCCTCGCCCTGATACTCAACAGCTATCTTGTCTCTAGCCTCACCCATTTCCGGATTGGAGGAAAAAAGCCTTAATTCACCCTGTTTAATCTCAAACTTAATACCTCTGGATCTCTCTGCCGAAAGCACCGAGACCCGTCTGATAGCCGAGATAAGTTCTTCACGGCTGACCAGCAGCAGGTTAGGATTATTTTTCGGTATGACCGCCTGATAATTGGGGAATTTACTCTCAATGATTCTGGAGACTAAAACCCGGTTCTGAACTCTAAAAAACAGACTGTTATCGTCAAAATCAAATTCAATTCTGTCATCTTCAAATTTTTTTAACTCATTCAGAGTTTTTTTAGAAACAATCTGATTTATTTCCCGGCCGACTTTTAAATTCTCCATCTCTCTTCGGGTGTAGGCTAAACGATGCCCATCGGTACTAACCAGCTCTAACTGGTTATCTTTAATAGCCAGTAGAGCTCCGCTCAGATAATATCTTTGCTCCTGAGTAATAGCATAAAACACACCATCAATCATCTCTTTAAAATCATTGAGCGCAAAAGAAATATGGCTATCAAAGGAGCATTCCTGAATAGCCGGAAAATCTTCTTCGGCAGCAGTTACCATTTTGACTTCACTCTCCCCGCTCCTGACAATCATAAAATCATCTTTTTTAGCAAAATCTATCTGCCGGTCTTCAGGTAAGAGCCGGACAAAATCAAACAGCTTTTTGCCATTAACAGCCGCCCGGCCATCTTCCTTAACTTCAGCCTCAAAAACGGATTTAAGCCCGACTTCTAAATCCGTAGCCGTAATCTCTACCCTGTCTCCTCTGGCGGTCATCAGGATATTAGACAGAATTGGCAGTGTGGTCCTTTTTTCCACAATACCCTGAAGAAGCGATAATTCATTGATAATGTTTGTTTTACCGGTCGAAAATTTCATCTTTTTCACCTTTCACCAGGTTCCTTATTATTTAATTAATAATTATAAGAATTCAATAAAGATAATACAAGAAGAGAGCTTGAAAATGTGTAAATCTTTCTTAATTTATTGATACTACTCATTGTAAGAAGCTTAAAAGCCTGTTAATTTCCCTGTTGAATTCAGGGTCAGCCTGTCTTAATTTCTCTATTTTTCTGATACTGTGCAGAACAGTAGTATGGTGTTTGCCGCCGAATTTTTTCCCGATTTCCTGAAGAGAGTTCTCGGTTAATTCCTTGGCCAGGTACATAGCAATTTGCCTGGGGAAAGAAATTTTGGGCGAATTATTCTTTGATCTTAGTTCTGATGGTTTTATTTTGTACTGAGCGCTGACGACCTTTTGTATCTTTTCTATGCTGATTAAATTGGCTGAGGCATCCAGCAGTCCCTTGAGGGCCTCTTTGGCCAGGTCCAGGTCAATCGTAGCTCCTTTTAAAGAGCCATAGGCAATCACCCTTCTTAAATAACCTTCGAGTTCCCTGATATTCGAATGAACCTTGTCAGCTATATAGAGAGCGACAGGCTCGGGCAGGTTCGTACCTTCCAGTTCAGCTTTCTTTTTTAAGATGGCGATCCGGGTTTCAATATCGGGGGGTTTCAGGTCAGCGATCAGTCCCCATTCAAAACGGGAGCGAAACCGGTCTTCCAGATTGGGAATATCTTTGGGCGGACAATCACTGGAGAGAACAATTTGTTTTTGATTATCATAGAGGTGATTAAAAGTGTGGAAAAATTCTTCTTTGGTTCGTTCCCGGCCAGCAATATAGTGAATATCATCTATCAAGAGAATATCAACCGCCCGGTATTTTTGACGGAATTCCAGGATTTTTCCATACTGGAGATGGTTAATTAATTCATTCATGAAACGCTCGGTAGTCACATACAACACTTTCAGCTTGGCATTGTTGTGCATCAGGTGATGCCCAATGGCATTCATCAGGTGAGTTTTACCCAGGCCGGCGCCGCCATAGATGAACAAGGGATTGTAGGATTTGGCCGGGTTTTTAGCCACTGCCACCGCTGCTGCCTGAGCGAATTGATTACAGGAGCCAACCACAAAATTTTCAAAAGTATAATTCGGATTCAGATTAGCGCTTTGAATAATAGCCTGCTCGATTTTTCTTTCTTCAGGTGAATTACGGAGAAAGGAGCCAGGACTTTCGTCGTAGATGTATTTAATGTCAAATGGATGGTTAAAGAGTTGGCGGGACGACTCATTGATCAGGTTAGAATAATGGAAGCTCAGCCAGTCCTTAAAATACGAGTTAGGTACCTTGATATAGAGGATATCGCCTTCTTCACCGATATAAGAGGTAGGCTCAAACCAGGTTTCAAAAGCGTTATCTTCAACCCGGCTTTTTATCTCAGCCAGTATCTGATTCCAGGGATTAGATTTATCTCCAGTCTTCATTTTGCCCAGCAAGATTTCCACAGAAATATCCACAACTGTGGAAAAGTAATCCCCGCCACTTTCCGGGTGGGGGATTCGGCAGCCATCTTACCATGCTCACCGCTGAATTTCAAGCAGAAAGTTTTCAAATTTGATCTGGTTGGTGGCCAGACTTCCGCCCGGGGACGGGCCGTAGTCCGTTCTGAAGAAATCAATAGAAGCGGTTGCTTTTAGCCCGGTTTTATGCTATACATCTGCTTTAGCCTGCCAGGCTAATTTCAAGAGAAGAGAGTAAATATGCCAAAAGTTTGTGAGATTTGTCATAAAGGTCCTCAGTTTGGTCATAGTGTCAGCCATTCTCATAAAGCTTCGCCCAAAAAATGGAGTCCCAACCTCCAGGAAGTTCGGGTGGCAACCGACCAGGGCACCAAAAAAATGTGGGTCTGCACCCGCTGCCTTCGTTCAGGCCGGGTGAAAAAGGCGGTTTAATTTATTCCCGCACTACTGAATAAATATCCTGCAGGCGCCCAATTTTTTTTGAAAGTTCCTCAAGATGGGCTAAATCATTGATATCTACTTCCAGAGACATGATGGCCTGACCATCACTGCCTGTTTTCACTTCTGCTCTGGAAATGTTTCCTTTGAGTTCGGCCACAGCGGTGGCTACCCGGGCTAATACCCCGGGCGAGTCCTTGGCCTTAATCATTAATCTGGCCTTAAACAGGCCTGGATAAGCCGGATCCCAGGCGACCTCAACCAGCCTCTGGCTGTCGAGAATTTCTTTCTGGACCAGATGGCACCGCTGGGCATGAACAGTCAAGCCCTTGCCGCTGGTCAGATAGCCAACCACCGGCTCGCCTTTAATCGGGGAGCAACAGCGGGCCAAATGGATCATTTGCTCTTCCGGATCTTTAATGACTAATCTCATTCCAGCTGGCCGGCCGGCAATGGTCTCCACCATTTTTTTGAATAAGCCTGCCGGCCGCTTGACTCCGGAGTGGAGACCCTTGATAAATTCTTCATTAATGATCAGCTGGCCAGAACCAGCCAGATAATAAAAATCATCCAGATCGTTTAATGGCCAGCCTAATTGCTGATTAAGCCGCTGGAGCAGCTCGGCTTCATTTAGAAAGTCAGCCGGCAGTTTATACTTTTTTAATTCTTTGTCCCATAGTTTTTTACCCAGGGCGATGCTCAGGCTGCGCTTTTTTAAATTAAGATATTTTTTAATTTGTTGCCGGGCTGAAGCTGTGGCCACCCAGTTTAGCCAGCTACGGTGAGGGCTGCGCTCAGCCGAAGTGATTATCTCCACTATATCGCCGCTCTTCAAGGTGGTTTTGATGGGCATAATTTCTCCGTTAATCCTGGCCTCTTGGGCCTGTAGGCCGATTTCGGTGTGGATCTTAAAGGCAAAATCGAGAGCGGTTGCACCCGGTGGTAAGCTGATCACTTTTCCTTTCGGAGTAAAAGCGTAAATTTCTTCCGGGATCAAATTGATTTTAAGATTTTTCAGGAATTCCTTTGAATTTTTTTGCTCGCTGAACAGAGTGGCGATTTCCCTCAACCACTGGAGCCTTTGATCTTCAGAACCAAGACCCGAAGGAGCTCCCTCTTTGTATTTCCAGTGGGCAGCAATGCCATTTTCCGCCAGTTCATGCATCTCTCTGGTTCTGATTTGAATTTCAAACGTTTGCTTGTTTTCAGTAATGATGGTCGTGTGCAGCGATTGATAGAGGTTGCTTTTCGGCATAGCAATATAATCGTGAAAACGTTGAGGCAAATGCGGCCAGCGCTGATGAATAATCCCCAGAGCGGCATAGCAGCTTTTAACCGAATCGGTGATGATGCGCAGGGCCAGAAAATCGTAGACCTGATCAAACTCAATATTTTTTTTCTGCATCTTGATATAAATGCTATAAAGCCGCTTAATCCGGGATTGAACTTCTACCTCCAGGTGGTTATCCTTCAACAGCTGCTCCATCTCTTTTTTGAACTTCTTCAATTCTTTTTCACCCTTTTTGAGGGCTGGTTCAACCATAGCAACCAGGCGGAAATACTCATCCGGATCAACGTAGCGGAAAGATAGCTCTTCCAGTTCAGCTCTGATCCGCCCCATGCCTAAGCGGTTAGCAATCGGAGCATAAATATCCAGAGTTTCCCGGGCAATTCGTTTCTGCTTATCCTCGCTTAAAAAATGCAAAGTTTTCAAGTTATGCCAGCGGTCAGCCAGTTTGATAAAAATTACTCTCAGGTCATCGGTCATAGCCAGAATGATTTTTCTGATGGTCTCAGCCCTGATATCTTCAGGCGAAGTATCCTCGACCCGGCTGATTTTTGTCACCCCTTCGACCAGAGTAGCGACCTCCCGGCCGAAGTTTTCCCGGATTTCAGCCAGGGTGACTTCTGTATCTTCAGGCACATCATGGAGAAGAGCTGCAATCAAAGTAGTCAGATCAAGGTGCATTTCGGCCAGGATATTGGTCACTTCCAGCGGATGGCTCAGATAGGGCTCGCCGGACCGCCGAATCTGGCCCTGGTGGGCCCGGGCGGCGAAAATATAAGCCTTTTGCAAGGTTCTGATATCTTTTTCTGTATAGTCCCCTTGAATTTTTTCGACGATATCATCAAAGCGGATCATTGGCCTGTCTTTCGGATGAGCTACGGCCCGTCTATAGTGATTTAAACTTTAATAAACTTTGTAGAGCCTGGTAGACTTCTTCTGACTGGATGTTATTAAGGCAGCGTTGATCATACGGGCAGGTTTTATAAAAACAAGGAGAACATGGAGCGGGCTTTTTCAAAATAGCAACTGGCTGCCTGATCGGACCGCAGGTCTCTGGATCTGTCGGGCCATACAGGGCGACGACCGGTAAGCCCAGGAAATTAGCCAGGTGAGTCAAGCCGGAGTCGTTACCCACCAAAGCCTGACAGCGGGTCAGCAAGAAAGGCAGATCTTCGAGTTCAAGCCGTCCGGTCAGATCAACGACCTTCTGTCCCAGACTGCTCTGGATGGCCTGGGCGACAGGACGACTGGCGGCTGACCCGATCAGGATGACCTGGTAGAGCTCAGCTCTCAGCCTGTCTATAAGTTCTGCCTGATGCTGGACTGGCCAGATGCGGGCTGGTCCGAAGCTCGATCCAGGTTTAATAGCAATAATAGGCCGGTCAGAAGTTAAACCAAAGTCCTGTAAAAGTTTATCAGTCCGGAGCAGGCCCGGGCTGGACACGGTCAATTGAAAGGAATCGTCAGCCAGCCTCAGCCCGACTTTCTTTAAAAGATTCAGGTAATAATCTTTTAGATGGATGGGGGGATCGGTGGCCCTCACCCTGAATTTCCTGGTGAGCATGAAACCCCGGCCTTCATGATCATACCCCCAGCGTTCTGGTATTCTGGCCAGGTAGAAAAGCAGGGCTGAAGTAAAAGAATTGTCCAGAAGCAGGCCAAAGTCAACGTTCATTTTTTTCAGTTGATTGGCGGTTCTTCTCAGCCGGGTGATGTCCTTGACTTCGCTTACCGGAATCAGGTGATAGTCAGGTAAAATGGCCGAAAATAACCCTTCCAGCGAAGGGCTCAACAGAAGATGGATTTCAGCCTCCGGGAAGTTAGCTTGCCAGGACTTGAGACAGGGAAGTGATAAGAGTGAGGCACCCAGGGAGGGCGGGAGATAAACCAGAACTTTCATCAGGCTAATTCTATCGCCAGCACGGATAACTGTCAAAAGATACTATTTGCCAGCGGCTGGACGCTCCGGCTTTTTATTGTTCTGGCTGTCCTCAATCGTTTCAGCCTGATCTTTTTTATGACCATTATCTCCAGAAGGGGAATTCTTATGAGCATAGTCGGTTATATACCAGCCAGAACCCTTAAACTGGATAGCCGGCGAGGAAATCAACCTGACCAGCCGGCCCCGGCAATGAGGGCATTTATCCAGAGGTTTATCTTTTAATTTTTGCATAACTTCAAAGGTCCGATGACATTTCTGGCAGCGGTACTCATATATCGGCATTGTCTTTCTCCTGAAGCCAACTGCTAAAGTTAAATCTTATAATTTTTAAATTATAGCAGAAATAAAATGAAGGATTAATATCCAGACTATTTTGATCCGCGCTGACTTAATCAAAGAGACAAAAAATTGAAAAAATATTAAACCCGTAAGTTACAGGATTAATCCTGGTCGTCCTGAAACTTAGGGATTCTGGCTTTTTCTTTTTCCTGGCCCAAATGGAAGCCAACCAAAAACATGGAAAAAATCGAGGTTATAATTAAGAGAAACTTCAATAACTTCTTCATTTTTGCCTTCCTACCTAAATTTTTCCCTAAAAGCTGTGGATTGTCAACAGGTTAGGGCTATTTTTATGCAATTTTTTGCCGATTTTCCTTAAAAAATTGTTTATTTGCCAGCGGAGCTCTAAAAGCTTAATATTAAAAAAGAGAGGCAATCATGAAAATGAAGCTTCCGGCCCTGGCTCTGGTCTTATTGGCAGGAGGCTTGCTGGTTGATTCCGGCCTGGCTCAAGGGATCAGAAAGCCGGTCTGGGCTGGTCAGTTTTATGAAGCTGACCCGGCCCGCCTGGCCTATTTAATTGATCATTATCTTGAGACAGCTAATCCACCTGCCGTAAACGGCCAGCTAATCGGGCTCATTTCTCCCCACGCCGGCTATGTCTATGCCGGTCAGATAGCCGCCAGCGGCTACAAGCTGGCCAAAGGGCTCGATATCTCGACAGTGGTTATCATTGGCCCTTCTCACCAGACTAGATTTGAAGGTTGTTCCATTTATCAAAATGGAGGTTTTGAGACACCGCTGGGCGTGGCCGAGGTGGATAGCGCTCTGGCCGGCGAGCTGGCTAAAGTCTCCGGCTATAGATTTATCCCCGAGGCCCACCGCCAGGAACATTCAATCGAAGTCCAGGTTCCTTTTATCCAGAGAATCTTTCCTCAGGCAAAAATAGTGCCGGTCGTCATGGGCTATCAGACTGAAGATACAATCAGCCGCCTGGCCGCAGCTTTGGCCAAGACCTTGCCGGGGCGGAAAGCACTGGTTGTCGCCTCGACGGACCTGTCGCATTTTCTGACCAGAGAAGCAGCAGACATACAGGACGGTAAGACCATCGAGCTTTTAAAGTCCATGGAGATCAAAACCCTGCTGCGCCAGATAGAGAGAGGGGAAAACGTGATGTGTGGAGGCGGACCCGTCCTCACGCTCCTGCTTTATACTCAGAAGCTTGGGCAGGCCAAAGTTGAAATACTCAAGTCAGGTGATTCGACTTCAGCCGGCGGGCCAGCCGATCGGATAGTTGGCTATCTATCAGCCGCCGTTTATCTCCAGGCAAACAGAGCTGCTCTGGGCTTGAGTAACAACGAACAACAGGAACTGCTGGCCTTAGCCAGAAAATCTATTGAGCATTATTTGGCCAACAGGGAATTTTTGACTTATGAAACTTCCAATCCAGACTTCCTGGAGAAGAGGGGTGCTTTTGTAACCCTGACGGAAAAAGGTGAACTCCGGGGCTGCATTGGTTTTGTTGATCCCGTTTATCCCCTGTTTCAAGCTGTTATTCAAGCCGCGGTCTATGCAGCTGTCGAGGATCCGAGATTTTCCCCGGTCAAGCCTTCAGAACTAAATAAGCTCAAAATAGAAATTTCTATTCTGACCCGGCCAGAGCCAGTTCAGGCTATTTCTGACATCAGGATTGGCCAGCATGGTTTGATCATCCAGCAGAATGGCCGGAGCGGCTTGCTGCTGCCTCAAGTGGCCAGCGAATTTGGCTGGGACAAAGAGACTTTTCTTAAAGAAGTTTGCCGGAAAGCCGGCTTGCCTGACCAGGCCTGGAAAAAATCTGGCTCTCTTTTTAAATTTGAAGCACTCGTTTTTGGGGAAAAATAAGAGACTTGGCCGACAGATTAGATTGCCAAATATAATTGATAAATCTATAATAATTATGGATTGTTAAATAAAGGCAGGTAGATAGCTATGAGCTGGACAATTTATGCTATTCTTATCGTCTTTGGCCTTTTTATTGTCCTGATGATTATCAATCCTAACCTGTCCTGTTTTGGCCGGAGGATTCGTTCGCCTTTTTACCCGGTGACCAGGAAGAGGAAAAAAAGGGTGACAGTAAGAGATTATAAGTTTGACCTGGGAGGCCAGCCTAAAAAATCTGAAACTTCCCCGCCAGCCGGCGATGAACAAGCCAAGTCTAAAAAGAAAAAAACTGAGGACTACGGATTCAAACTAGATTGATCAACAGGCAGAAGAGGGTAGAGGGGGCGGTCTTAGCCGCCAGCCAGCAGCCAGGGACAGGAGCCTGGTTGCCTTTATTTGTTTGGCTTCTGACTGAAGCGGTCATCATCTTCACTACCGCCTGTGTAACCAGCTCTCCCCTGGTGGTCCCGCCAGGCGAGATTCTTAATTTCAGGGGGCAAGCCTCTTTTTATTTCAAATCTCCTGAGCAACAGGGGCGATGCCGCTTGAACTTTTTTTTTGAAACGCCAGTTGCCAGGGCGCGGCTGGAAGTACTTAATCCTCTGGGAGGACTGGAATCGATTCTATGGCTCAGTGGAGAGTCGGCTACGCTTTATCTAACGTCCGAGCGCCTGGTCTGGCAAGGGACAACCAGTTTCCTGCTGAGTGAGTTTCTGGGAGGACAGATTTCAGTTGAGGATTTGTCCAGATTACTGACCGGGCAGGTAGCCCGTTTGGGGGGCAGCTGGGAAATAACCGGTGAAACTTCCGGCCGGGCAATAAGCGGGAGGAAGGCAGATCTCAGTTTTGAACTTAAAGATTATTTTTCAGGGAATCAGGTTCCCAGGACGATCATCTTTCAAACTGAAAGTTATTTAGCCCGTCTCCGCTTGTCAAAAATAAAATTTAATCAAGATTCTAAAACTGAACTGTTCAGACCCTCTTTCCCGGCAGGAGCCAGAGAAGTATCCTGGCAGGAGCTGTCCACCCTATGGAAAAAATAGAAACCTTGTCCCTGGCCAAAATAAATTTCGGGCTGGAAATAACCGGGCTTCGGCCAGACGGTTATCATGAGTTGCGGACTCTTTTTCAGACAATTAATCTTAGTGACTGGCTGGTTTTCAGGCTAAGGATAGAGAATAAAATTAGGTTGAGCGGGGATCTCTCCGCTATCGGCTGGGATGAAAGTAACCTGATTTACCGGGCGGCTTTGACCCTGAAGCAGGAGACAGGCAGTCAGCAGGGGGTAGAGATTGAAGTAAAAAAAATCATACCTCCGGGTCGCGGGCTGGCTGGCGGTAGCAGTAATGCGGCCGTAACGCTGTTGGTTTTAAACCGCTTATGGGATCTTAAGCTCCCGGCCGGGCAGTTACTTAAGCTGGGAGCCTCAATTGGAGCCGATGTCCCCTTTTTCTTTTATGGAGGATTATGCTTCGGGGCTGGCCGGGGAGACCGGTTAGAACCTTTACCTGGCCTGCTGGCCGGCTGGCTGGTCCTGGTTATCCCTGACTTTACCCTGTCGACCAGCCGGGTTTTTAAGGAGTATGATGCCATCTCGCCGTCCTTGACTTCAAGTAGCAAAGAAAGTAAAATTATTCAGTTTTTGACCAGGCAGGATAGGTCCTTATTCCGTCAACTGAAGAATGATTTAGAACTCGTTGCCTTTAAAATATATCCGCAGTTAGCTGAGATTAAACAGGAGATGATGCAGAGCGGAGCAGGGTTGTCTATGATGACCGGTTCCGGTTCGGCCATCTACGGATTTTTTGGTGATAAGCAGCAGGCCGAAAAAGCTGCGGACAAATTTAAAGCCAGATATAAAGTTATCCTGGCGGAAACAGTCGGGCGCGAGCAATATAAGGAAAGGTTCCTGACTGGGGCGTAGCCAAACTGGTAAGGCAACGGACTTTGGATCCGTCATTTGGAGGTTCGAGTCCTCCCGCCCCAGCTTTGATGAAACCGCGGTAAAGGAAAGAAAGATGTTAAAGGTTTTTTCTGGCAGTTCGAATCCGCAACTGGCTCAAAACATTGCCCGCTATTTAAATCTTGAGCTGGGCAGGTCAGTTCTTGAACAGTTCGCTGATGGGGAAATCCACTTTTACATTGATGAGAATGTGCGGGGCGAGGATGTTTTTGTTATTCAGTCAGGCAGCCATGATGCCAATTTTCATCTGATGGAATTATTCCTGATGCTGGATGCTTTTAAGCGGGCCTCAGCCGGCAGAATCACCGCCGTTATCCCCTATTTTGCCTATGCCCGCCAGGACTGGAAGGACCGGCCCCGGGTACCGATCTCCGCCCGTCTCATGGCGGACCTGCTGGAAACAGCTGGGGCCAACCGGGTTTTAACCATGGACCTTCATTCGCCTCAGATTCAGGGGTTTTTCTCCATCCCGGTTGATAACCTGATGGCTGCTCCGGTCATTGCCGGGCATGTCAAGAGTTTGCAACTTGATAATCTGACCGTGGTCTCACCGGATGCAGGAGGGGTTGGCCGGGCCAGGGTTTTCGCCCAGAGGCTGAATGCCCGTCTAGCTATCATTGACAAAAGGAGGCCTGCTCCCAATGTAGCTCAGGTCCTTCATGTCATTGGAGATGTCAGTGATCAGAACGTCCTGATTTTTGACGACATGGTGGATACAGCCGGAACTCTGACCCTGGGAGTGGATGTGCTTAAACAAGAAGGAGCCAGGCAGGTTTTAGCCGCCTGTACCCATCCGGTGTTATCCGCACCGGCCGTGACCAGGATTAAAGCCTCCGGTCTGGAAAAGGTCTATGTCACTGACACCATTCCTCTCAAGGCCGAAGCCGGCCAGGATTCAAAATTTGAAGTTTTATCGGTAGCTGAGCTTTTTGGCGAAGCGATCAGAAGAATAAATGAGGGTAGCTCGGTTAGCTCTCTATTTGCCTAATGAGGAGGAAAACATGACATTGGTCATTAAGGCTGAAACAAGACAGAAGACCGGAAAAAATGCTGCTGGCCGCCTGAGAAAACAAGGCTTGGTCCCGGCTGTTCTTTATGGCGGGCAAACAGCCAGCCAGCCCTTGACTCTCCAAAAAAAGGACATCATAGAAATTCTTAAATCAGAAACTGGCGAAAATACTATTTTCCGGCTAGCAGTGGGTTCTGCAGAAAAAGATGTGATGCTTAAAGATGTTCAGATCAACCCGGTGACTGACGAATTAACTCATCTTGATCTGATTGAAATCTCTATGGATAAACCGGTCAGAGTCTCAGTTCCGATCGAACTGGTAGGAGAACCAGTGGGAGTCAAAACCGAAGGCGGTGTCGTTGACTTTTTACTGCGTGAACTCGACGTGGAATGCTTGCCCAGGGAGATTCCCGAATCAATTAAAATTGATATCAGTAATCTTCATATTCATCAGTCCTTTAAAGTTCAGAACCTGGTTCTCCCGGCTGGTCTCAAAGTCAATGCTGATCCCAATGCCGCTATTGCCGTCATCAGCAGCGTAGCGGAGGAAGCGGCTCCAGCCCCAGCTGAAGAAGTAATTGAAGGGGCCGAAATGAAAGAGCCGGAGCTCATCAGGAAAGAACGCAAGAAAGAAGAAGAAGAAGAACAAGCCAAGGAGTAGTAAGTGTGGCTGGTCGTTGGGCTGGGTAATCCTGGCTCTGAATACTCGGGCACACGGCACAACGCTGGCTTTATGGTCGGGCAGAGCCTCAGTCAAAGATGGGGTCTGAAACTGGATCAGCGCGCTGGCAGTTCTCGCTTAGCTGAGACCAGGCGTGGGCGGACAAGGGTCATCCTGGCCTTGCCTCAAACGTTCATGAATCTTAGCGGCCTGGCAGTCAAGTCGCTGCTGGCTTCTTATAAGGTCAGACCAGAAAACCTGCTGGTCATCTATGATGACCTGGATCTTCCGCTGGGTGAAATCAGAATAAGGCCACAGGGCAGCCCTGGCAGTCATAAAGGAATGAAATCTATTGTTGAGGCTATAGGCACAACATCTTTTCCGCGAATCAGACTTGGGATCGGGCCCAAGCCTGAGGGAAACGAGGCAGCTGAGTATGTGCTGGCCCGCTTTTCGGAAGAAGAAAAAATAAAAATAAAACAGGCAGTCGACAAAGCCTGCCAGGCTGTAGATCTGATCATTTCCGGCCGGCTGGCTGAAGCCATGAACACTTTTAACTGCCGCCAGGTTGATTTTTTAGAAAAATAGTTTACAATATGACCTTGCTCCTTGCTTCTTCGCCCAGGCGAAGGGGCTGTTAATCCACAGGGAGGATAAGATGAATCAGTATGAAACAGGCTTTATAATTGCCCCCAACCTGTCTGAAGAGGAAACTTCAGCTCTGATTGTTCAAATGGCTGAAGTCGTTTCAGCCAAAAAAGGCCGGATGATCAGGCAGGATCTCTGGGGGAAACGCAAGCTGGCCTATCCGATTAAAAGATACCAGGAAGGCTTCTACGTGTTTTTTAATTATGAGGGCACGCCGGTTGTGCCGGCCGAACTGGAAAGAAAGTTCAAACAAACTGATCCAATTCTGAGATTTATGACGGTCAGGAAAAGTCCTGGCGAACTGAAACAAGGTAAGAAAAAAGAGAAGACCTTAGAGCCAGCCCCGGCTCCAGCGCCTGCTGCTCCAGAGCAAAATGATGAGGAGGGAAAGTAAGATGGCTATCAGAGAGGAACGAGAAAAGACTGACAGGCAGCCGGGACGGAAGTTTTTTCCTCCGAAGAGAAAAGTCTGCCGGTTTTGTGAACGGAATATTAATGAGATAGACTATAAGTCTATTGATATTCTGCACCGTTACATTCCCGACCGGGGGAAAATCGCCCCGAGAAGAATAACGGGGACCTGCGCCTATCACCAGAGAAAACTGGCCCGGGCCGTCAAAAGAGCCAGAATCATGGCGCTGCTGCCCTTCGTTGAAGATTGAAGCCAAGGAGACACCTGATGAAAGTAATTCTCTTAGAGAGTGTCGAAAAGGTCGGGAAAAAGGGCGATGTCCTGAATGTTGCTCCCGGTTTTGCCCGTAATTATCTTATCCCGCGCCAGTTAGCCATGGAGGTCACTCCCAGCAATATAAAAATGGTAGAAATGAGGCAGAAGGCTCTTAAAAAGAAAGAAGAGAAAGAAAGGCTGACTTACGAGGAAATGATTAAAAAGCTCAATGAGGTCCATTTGCAAATCAGCCGACGCTCGAGTGAAAAAGATATCATTTTTGGCTCGGTCTCATCTGCTGATATCCAGGATGAGCTGGCCAGGCTGGGTTTCGATGTAGATAAGAAAAAGATTATGCTGGATGAACCAATTAAACGGCTGGGGACTTTCACTGTTCCCGTCAAAGTCTATCACGACGAGCGGGCCGAAATAAAAATCACGGTCAGCAAAGAAGAAACAGCCGCTCCGGGGCCAGCTGTTGACGGCCCAAAAAATAGCTGAGCTTGAGAACGGGCGCAACTGATATTTCGTCTCTTTAATTTATAGATAGATTAAAGGACGAGAATATTCAGAAAAGAGAAAAAAGATGGAAGTCGATTTAACCGTCCTCAAGAAAACTCCTCCCCATAGCCTGGAAGCGGAAAAGACTGTGCTGGGGGGAATTCTCGTTAATAATGCCCATTTGAATGTTGTTCTAAGTTCTTTAACCCTGGAAGATTTCTACAAGGACAACCACCGCCTGATCCTGGAAGCTATGATCGGCCTCATGGATAAAGGCCAGCCTATAGATCTTTTAACTTTAAGCGAAGAGCTGCACAAAGCCGGCCACCTGGAGGAGGTCGGTGGGTCTGCCTATCTGGCCTCTCTCATGGATGGAGTACCAAGAAGCTTAAATATTAGCTACCATGCCCAAATCATCAAAGAAAAATCTCTGCTGCGGAAGCTAATCTTATCTTCTTCCAGGATTATTAATGATTCTTATGAACAGCAAGTTGATCCGGATACCCTGATCAGCGAAGCCCAGCAGTCGATTGTCGAAATTGCTGAAGAAAAAATCAGGCCCGGCTTTATACCTCTGGGGTCGCTGACCGGTTCGATGCTGGAGACTATCCGGCAATTAGCCGACAGAAAGGAGGCGGTGACCGGGGTGCCCTCTGGCTTTATCGATCTGGATACTTTGACCGCCGGTTTTCACCCCTCCGAATTTATTGTAGTCGCGGCCAGACCCTCAATGGGTAAGACGGCTTTAGCCCTGAATATGACTCAATATATTGGCCTGCAGACCGATTATCAGGCTGGCTTTTTTTCAATTGAAATGTCAAAGGAACAGGTGGCTATGCGCCTGCTGTGCGCCGAAGCCCAGGTCAATTTAAGGAAAGCCAGGTCTGGCTCGATCAGTGACCGGGAATTTGAACGGTTGCGTCTGGCTGGTGAAACCCTGTCGCAGGCCAGGATCTACATAGATGAATCAGCCGCTCTGACCGTGATGGAAATGAAAGCCAAGTGCCGGCGGTTAAAATTGGAAGGGCACCTCGATATTGTCTTTGTTGATTATATGCAGCTGATGCGAACTGGCGGCCGGTTCGAAAACCGCAACCAGGAAATGTCATTTATTTCCAGATCCTTAAAAGAACTGGCCAAGGAACTCCAGATCCCGGTGGTCGGAATTTCCCAGCTGAGCCGGGCACCGGAAAAACTGCGGAAAGAGCCCAAGCCAGTTCTGTCTGATCTCCGCGAGTCAGGAGCCATCGAGCAGGATGCAGACGTGGTGATTTTTATTTATCGCCATGATTATTACCACCCTGATGACGAGGCCGTTAAGGGAATAGCTGAAGTTAATGTGGCCAAGCAAAGAAACGGGCCGCTGGGCATGGCCTCGCTCGTTTTCCTGAAGGAATATGCCAGGTTTGTCAATAGGGATTTCACTTATCAGGCAGAGAATGAAAGCTGAATCAATCGAAAACAAAATAAAGAGTCAGTTCCAGGAGAGACCGCTCTATCAATTTTTTTCCGAGCTGGCTCAAGTCTTCGACCTGGCTGCCCGGGCTTTTCGAGGCTTATTCCAAAAGCCTTTTGAAAAAGCCATTTTTGTCCAGCAATTGGAAGAAGTTGGAGTAAATTCACTGGTGGTCGTGGCTTTAACCGCCGCTTTTGGCGGGCTGGTTTTTGGCCTGCAGGCTTACCTTGGCTTTCATCGCTATATCGGCCCTGGCTCAGAAGCTCAAACCGGTTCGATTATTGCTGTTGGCCTGAGCCGGGAGTTAATCCCGATTCTGGTCGGGTTGATGGTCGCCGGCCGGGTTGGCTCGTCGATGGCCGCCGAGATTGGTACCATGAAGATTACCGAGCAAATCGATGCTCTGGTCAGTCTCGGGGCTAATCCGGTTAATTATCTGGTGGTCCCGCGGACTCTGGCCAGTTTGATTATGGTTCCGGCTTTGACCATTTACGGCGATTTTATCGGGATTTTCGGGGCCTATGCTTATAATGTTCTGCTCATGCATGTTAACCATACTCTCTATGTTAATCTGACCCTTAAATATTTTCAGCTGTGGGATATCTCGGTCGGAGTCATCAAGGCGCTGGTCTTTGGCCTGATCATCGCCATTATCGGCTGCTGGCAGGGCCTGACGACCGAAGGCGGGGCGGAAGGCGTGGGACGGGCGACAACTAAATCGGTGGTGGTGTCCAGTATTTCCATCCTGATCATCAATTTCTTTATAAGTAAAATTCTGCCGGCCACTCTGTGATCAAAGAACATGACCAAAATTAAAATTGAGAACCTGTTTAAGTCCTTTGGCCAGAAAGAAGTGCTCAGGGGTGTTGACCTGGAAATCGAAGCCGGGGAAATCATGGTCATTATCGGGCAGAGCGGCTCGGGCAAAAGTGTTCTGCTTAAACATATCATCGGCATCATGAAGCCAGACGCTGGCGACATTTACGTTGACGGGCAGCAGACCAATTCCTTAACTGAAAAAGAAATCCTGAAGCTGAGCCGGAAATTTGGCATGCTTTTCCAGGGTTCGGCTCTTTTTGATTCTTTGACAGTTAAGGAAAATGTGGCTTTTGGCCTCAGACGTCATACGTATCTGTCCGAGGAGGAGATTGAAAAAGTGGTGACGGCCAGTCTGGAGAGGGTCGGCCTGCGGGAAATTGGTGATTTGCTTCCCTATGAGCTATCGGGAGGCATGAAAAAAAGGGTCGGCCTGGCCAGGGCTATTGCCTATGGCCCGGAAATTATTCTGTATGATGAACCAACCACCGGTCTTGATCCAATCCGGGCTGATGCCATCAATAATTTGATTCTGCAATTAAAAAATGATTTAAAGGTAACCTCAATCGTAATTACTCATGATATGAACAGCACTTATAAAGTAGCCGACCGGATCGCTATGCTTTATGATGGCAGGATTATCGAAGTTGGTTCCCCCCAGGAAATAAAAAGTTCGCCTAATCCGGTAGTTCAACAGTTTATTAACGGCCGGGCTACCGGGCCAATTGCTGAATGGTGAGGAGCAAATTATGGCAACAAAAAGAGAAATTAAAATTGGCACCTTCCTGGCAGGCTTATTAATGATTCTGGCTTTAGCCATTATCTTCATCGGTAACGTTCGTGATTTATTTAAAAAACCTGGCTATGAAGTTTTTGCCCTGTTTGACTCGGCTTTAGGCCTGGAGAATAAAGCTTCGGTCAAACTGGCCGGCATCAAGATCGGGGAGGTCAAAGATATTATTCTGGCTGGTCGGCGGGCGAAGGTCGGGATGCTAATTTATCCTCAGGTTCGCATCCCCCGCGGCTCAAGAGTCAGCCTATCTTCTATGGGGATTCTGGGAGAAAAATATGTCGAGATCATGCCCGGTAAAGAAGACACTTATTACGAGAGTGGAGAGGTCATGGAATCGCTGCCCCCGATCAGTTTTGACCAGCTGGGGACATTATTTATGTCCATGGGCGAGGATGTCAAAAAAATCAGCAGTTCAATCAATAAAATTATAACTCCGGAACTTGGCCAGAACATCAGTAAGAGTATTCAGCATATTGAATCCTTAGCGGCCGAGCTCGACTCTCTGCTTGAGGAAAACCGAACGGCGATTAATCAGACTATCACCGGCTCGGGCCGGGCGGTTGATAACCTGAATCTTAAGATCGATTCCATCTCGGAAGAGATAGAACAAACTCTGGCTGAAATTCAGAGCCTGGTCGGCGATAATAAAACGGCGGTGAAAGAGAATCTTGACCAGTTGAAAGAGGATCTGACCAATCTGGGTAAAACTATAAAAACTTTGAATCAGACCCTGGAAAAAGTTAACAGTGGCCAGGGAACGGTGGGCGAACTGATCAATGACTCTTCTCTTTATGATGAAACCAGAAGTGCAATTAATGAAGTCAAAAACCTGTCTTCGGCCATTTCAGCCATCAAACCAAATGCGGGACTGGAAGGCAGTTATTATGGCGAGAGCGATTTGTTCAAAGGGTCTCTTTATGGAGGTTTAACCTGGAAAGATAGAGGCTTGTTGCTGGCCGGGGTGACTCATGATCCTTTTCAGGATAAGTTTGTTTATTCGCTCCAGGGCGGTTTTAAGGCCGGTCCGCTGGCTTTCCGGGCCGGGCTCATCGAATCTAATTTTGGGGCTGGAGTTGACTGGTATGTACTGAAAAACAGGCTGGCCATCGGGGCCGAAGGCTTTGATTTTAACCGCGATCCGCGCCCTCAATTCCGGGTCTTTGGCCGGCTTTATCCGGTCAAAAATTTTTATCTGGTGGTTGGCCTGGACGATTTTACCTTAGCTAGCAGGCGAGAATTTTATTTTGGCCTGGGATTTGAGCTCAGATGAAAAAAGGCACGTTTTTTGTTTGTCAGAACTGCGGCTGCCGCTCGCCGAAATGGCTCGGACGTTGTCCCGAATGCGGCGAATTCTCGACCATGGTAGAAGAATTCGAAGAGGAAGGTTTAAGTGAGGACGCCGGCGGCAGCAGTCAGGCGATGCTCTACAGTGAAATCGAGCCAGCCGGCAATCAAAGAATTCCAGTCGGTATTGAACAGTTTAATAATGTGCTGGGGGGCGGACTGGTTCTGGGTTCAGTCGTCCTGATTGGCGGTGAACCAGGGATTGGCAAGTCAACTCTTCTTCTCCAGGTCTCCCGGGACCTGGCTGCTGGCGGCCAGGCGGTTCTTTATGTTTCTGGAGAAGAATCACTGGAGCAAATTAAACTCCGGGGCGAGCGCCTGAAGCTCAAAGACGAACAAGTTTATCTTCTGGCCGAAACCGGCCTGGAGAGAATCATTAATATCGCTGATCAGATGAAACCCAGGGCCTTGATTATTGATTCAGTGCAGACGATTTATTCGCCTCAACTGACCTCCAGCCCGGGGACCATCAGCCAGGTCAGAGAAGTGACCAACCGGATTTTCCGCCTGGCCAAGAAAAATCAAATACCGGTGTTTTTAATCGGTCATATAACCAAGGACGGAACGCTGGCCGGACCCAAGTCCCTCGAACATATGGTTGATGTGGTTCTGCTGTTTGAAGGGGAGAGAGATCACAGTCACCGGGTATTGCGGGTGATGAAGAACCGCTTTGGCCCGGTGTCGGAACTGGCTATTTTTGAAATGAGTCAGGCCGGTCTTCGCCCGATCAATAATCCTTCAGCTTTCTTTTTAAAAGAAAGGCCTCAAAACGAGCCGGGAAGTGCCATTGTCTCGACCATCAAAGGTTCCAGGCCACTGCTGGTAGAAATCCAGGCGCTGGTCTCTTCGACCATCTTTATGGGCAACCCCAGACGTATGTCTATCGGACTGGACCATTACCGGATGGCCATGCTTCTGGCCTTAACCGAGAAAAAGATTGGCTACAGTTTTGCTGGCGAGGACATTTATCTTAATGTAGCTGGTGGCTTGAGCCTGGATGAACCGGCGGCTGACCTGGGGGTGGTGCTGGCGGTGATCTCATCGGTCAAAAATTTGCCTCTGCCCCGGGAGTTAGCCGTCTTCGGCGAGGTTGGCCTGAGCGGGGAAATCAGGTCAGTCAGTCAGCCGGCGGCCAGAATCAGGGAAGCCAGGTCACTCGGTTTTGAACTGGTGATGATGCCGGAAGGTAATCTTCAGCAACTAGACAGTGACAACCGGCAAGGAATAAAATGTTTGGGAGTAAGCTCAATCAAGCAGGCCTTAGCCAAAGTCTTCTAATCTGCTTTCCGATTTTGTAAAATGAGAGCGATGTCTAAGCAGGAAGGAGCAAAATGGGCATAATCTTCATCAGAGCAATCATTCTAGCTCTTATCGCTGCTGCCGGTTATTTTTATCCACCATTTAACCTGTCTAAGCCGGCGGGGGCAGCAGCCGGTCTGGTTCTGGGATTTTTAATTATCTGGACTGAAGCCAGACTCAGGCGGCTTCAATTCCGGCTGTTATGGACAGGAACAGTCGGAATTTTGCTGGGAGTCCTGACCGGCTGGCTGGTTGGCTCCATCTATCAGTCCGTGTTTAAAACAGCAGGCACGGCTGCTTTTATTCGCCTTTTTTTTCTTCTCGCTTTTCCCTACCTCGGCTTTTTACTCGGTATAAAAAAGCCGGAGTGGCTGGAGCCGGCTTTTCTGGTTAGTTTCTTCCGGAGCGAGAGCGAACAGCATATTTATAAACTGCTCGATACTTCAGTCATCATTGACGGCCGGATCGCTGAGATCTGTGAGACAGGGTTCATTGACGGAGAACTGGTCGTGCCGCAATTTGTGCTCAAAGAATTACAGCTGGTGGCAGACTCGGCTGATTCTCTTAAACGGCAGCGCGGGCGGCGGGGGCTGGAGGTTCTTGACAGGTTGCAAAAATCGCCCAAAGTCAAGGTGATGATTTCTGAAATTGACTTCCCGGAGATAAAAGAAGTCGATTCCAAGCTGATCGAATGCGCCAAAGGCCTTAAAGCTAAGATTATTACTAACGACTTTAATCTCAACAAAATAGCCAAGCTGCAGGGCATTGAAGTCTTAAACATTAATGAGCTGGCCAATGCTCTCCGGCCGGTTGTCCTGCCGGGAGAAACCATGCGGGTCTTTATCCTGAAAGAAGGGAAAGAAAAAGATCAGGGCGTGGCTTATCTGGATGATGGCACCATGGTGGTCGTGGATAATGCCAGAAGAATGATGGGACAGACAGTTGATATTACAGTTACCTCAGTTCTTCAGACGACAGTCGGCAAGATGATCTTTGGACGCTATAATGGGGAAGCTCATTAACCAGGGAAACTGATGTCTTTTAAAGTTGGGCTGGGCTTTGATTCGCACCGGCTGGTGCCTGGCCGGCCTTTGATCATCGGGGGAGTCATTATTCCTTCCCCCACAGGCTGCCTGGCTCATTCTGATGGGGATGTGCTGATTCATGCCCTGATTGATGCCCTGTTAGGGGCAGCCGGTCTGGGTGATATTGGGCAAATGTTCCCGGATAGTGACCCCTCCTACCAAGATATTTCCAGCCTGAAATTGTTGCAAACAGTTATGAAACAGATCAGAGCTTGCGGCCTGACGGTGGTCAATGCCGATTCAATAGTAATCCTGGAAAGACCAAAGTTAGCTACTTTTATTTCTCAGATGAAGGACAGGTTGTGTCCACTGCTGGAGCTGAGCTCGTCCAGTCTCGGGATCAAGGCTAAAACAGCGGAAGGGCTGGGCGACATCGGTTCAGGTCAGGCGATTGAGGCCTGGGCTACCGTTCTGTTGAGCGGCTGAACCCGGCCCCGATTTTTTGCTTTACTTATCTCATTTTGTTATAATTGTCTTTAATTCAGGGGAGCAGATTTTAGATCCTAATAATTGGAAGCTAAAAAATAAATTCAACAAATCTGAGACAAAACAAGCGAAGTCTCTTCTGAATTAAGAAAAATTCTTGGAAAGGAGTATCTAAATGAAGTCTTGGAAAGAGATGGCAGCCAAATCTTGCCTGTCCGACAGTCAGCTGCAAAAAATCGAAGCTATCATTTTAAAGGACAATTATTTTCCAGCTGAATCAGTCCGGCAAGAAATTGAAACCTTCTGTACCCGTCTGGGTTTAAGCGAGCAATATTTCCAGACTGTTCCGCTCGAAACAATTGCCCGTCATATTGAAGCTCTGCGGGCTGGAGAGATCCTGGCCATGGTCAGAGGGGAAAAAGCAGTCAGAATAGATCTGGCCAGTGAATCAGCCGAGGAAGCCCTTTATCTGGTTGAAGACAATCATTACCGGGCAATTGAAATTGAAGAGCGGATCGAGAAAAACTATCCTGGTTTCCGGATCCAATCTTACCGTTCAGCCGAAAAGTTGCATGGTGCCGAATATCTGCGCTGGTATCTGGTCAGCCGGCCTGATTTTGCCAGCCGGGAAATTAAGCCGCAAGAAACTGATTTAAAAAAGGTGGCTGACCAGGGTTTTCTGTCTTCGATTTCCAGAGAAACCTTTGACCACTATCAGGCTTTAATTAAAAAAACCAGAGAGAAAGAAAGTCCTTATATTGAAGCTACCCACCTTGACCAGAAAAAAACCCTGCGGATTACCATTATCTGCAACAGCAATTCCATCCCCAGGTTTTTTATCAATGTTTCTGACGTCATTAATTCTCACGGACTGGTTTCCAAACGCAAATATTTAGAACCACTGGCTAATGGCAAAACAATTTTCACTTTTTATGTTGATGATGTTACTGATGAACAGAAATTACGGGATCTGATTTCTGATATCAGCCTGATTTATGTCATACCGGAAAGCCCCCTCTCCGGGCTTTTTAGAGAAGGCAAACTGACTGCTCAGGAAATGGTCTTTGGTGTTTCGGCCTGGAGTTTTTGCTATCAATTCCTGAGCAGTTTTAATGACGAATATGTCAAAATCTCCAAAGCTTTAAAGGACTCGCCAGAACTTCTGGGCCTGGTGCGGGAAATGAAAGTCCGGCTGGCCAAAGAAACATTTAGTGAAGAAAGAGTCTGGGAAGTCTTAAGCGGCAATTACCAACTGGTAAAAAAGCTATACGCAGCTTTCGAGAAAAAGTTTAATTCCCTTAACCACCGGCGGGAGATTGAGGACGACCTGAAGGCTCTGAGCAAAGAAATCAGCCACCAGGTCACCGTCGGCTCCGACCGCCTGGTCTTAGTGGCGGTCATTAACTTTATTAACGCCATTCTGAGGACTAACTTTTATCAACAAGAGAAGGTCTCTATTTCTTATATGTATAAGCCGGATTTTATCAACAAAGTAGACTATCCAGCCCAGCCTTTTGGAATTTTCCAGGTTGTCGGTCGCGAGTTCCGCGGCTTTCATATCCGTTTTCGCGACATTGCCCGTGGAGGCATCCGTATTGTCCGTTCCATAAATTATCCGACCTATATGCGCAACTCCGAGTCAATCTTTGATGAAAATTACAACCTGGCTTTTACCCAGCAGAAAAAGAACAAAGATCTGCCAGAAGGCGGCTCTAAAGGTGCTGTTTTGCTTAGCTGGGGCTACAATGACCAGATGACTGTAGCCTTCAAAAAATATATCGAAGGCTTGCTGGATCTGATGCTGCCCGGCGACAGTATTGTTGATTATTATGGTCAGGAAGTTATCCTTTTCCTTGGCCCGGATGAATGGACGGCCGAGTTAATGGAAACCGCGGCGGAGCAGGCCAGGGCTCGTGGTTATAAGTTCTGGAAAGCCTTTACGACAGGTAAGGCTTTGACTATGGGCGGCATCCCTCATGACCGCTATGGCATGACGACTAATTCTGTTCATGAATATGTCCTGGGGACTTTAAAGAAACTTGGCTTAAAAGAAGAGAATGTTACCAAGGTTATGACCGGCGGTCCCGATGGCGACCTGGGCTCTAATGAAATTCTGATTTCGAAAGATAAAATACTGGCTCTGGTAGATGGCTCAGGAGTTCTCTATGATCCCCAGGGAATAAACCGGAAAGAACTAACCAGACTGGCCAAAGCCAGAAAGATGGTGGAAAACTTCAACCTTAGCCTGCTGTCTCCTAAGGGATTTATGGTCAATATCAAGGACAGGGACATTACCCTGCCTGACGGGGAGAAGGTGGAAAACGGACTCGACTTCCGCAATAATTTCCATCTGCACCCTAAATTCAGAGCTGATATCTTTGTGCCCTGTGGCGGCCGGCCGTCTTCAGTGAACATTAATAACTGGAAAGCCTGGATCGATGAGGACGGCCAACCGCGCTTCAAAGCCGTTATTGAAGGGGCCAATCTCTTTCTGACCCAGGAAGCCAGGCTCAGGCTGGAAGAAAAAGGTGTCATTCTTTATAAAGATGCTTCCGCTAACAAAGGGGGCGTTACCTCTTCTTCCCTGGAAGTCCTGGCCAGCCTGGTGATGACTGACAAAGAATGGGATGAGCTGATGTGCGTTAAAGACGGGGCTGAATCGGAATTCAGGTTGCAGTACATCAAAGAAATCCTGGAGGCCATCAGGGAAAATGCCCGGCTGGAATTTGAAATCATCTGGCAAGAGAATGCCCGCCAGGGCCTTCCCAGGGCCATTCTGACTGATTTGATCAGCGAGAAAATAAATGAGATCAAAGATTCAATCCGGGAATCAGACCTGTTCAAAGACAGGGCTCTGCTGAAGAAGGTGATCGAAGCTGGTGTTCCAAAATCTTTGCTGGATCTGGTCGGGGTCAACCGCCTGCTAGCCAAATTGCCGGAGAATTATCTCCGGGCCTTTTTCGCTTCACGCCTGGCAGGCCGCTATGTCTATCAGCATGGTCTGAAAGCTAACGAAGTAGATTTTTACCGTTTCCTTGAAGATTTTAAAAAAAGCTGAGTTAATTAGCTGATTTCGCCCGTAATGTAGGCCCGGGTTCTAGGGTCCTGAGGAGCAGTCAGGACTTCAGAAGCCGGGCCGAATTCTATTAGCTCGCCCAGATAAAGGAAAGCAACGTAATCGGCCAAACGTTTGGCCTGGCGCAGGATATGGGTAACGACCAGAATCGTATAGTTTTTTTTCAGGTTTTGGAGCTGGGTTTCTACATTGCGGCTCGATTGGGGGTCAAGAGCTGAGGTCGGCTCATCACCCAGGATGATTTCAGGCTCGACTGCCAGGCCGCGGGCCAGGCACAGCCGCTGCTGCTGGCCAATGGATAGCCGGCCGGCCGGCTCATTTAATCTATCCTTAACTTCTTCCCAGAGCCCGGCTAAGCGCAAGTATTTTTCTACCAGCTGGTTGAGCTCGGATTTTTTAAAAGTCCGGTGGAGCTTTAAACCGAAAGCTATATTGTCATAAATGGACATGGGCAGAACTTGAGGCTTCTGAGAAAGCAAGCCCATCTTTTTTCTGATCTGAGTCACATCTACTTCCCGCCGGTAGATATCCTGATTGTCAAGTAAAATCTGACCTTCCACTTTAGCCTCCTCAACTTCATCCAGCAACCGGTTAAGGACTTTGAGCAGAGTCGTTTTGCCACAACCGGAAGGCCCGATGACCACCGTCAGGCTGTTGTCAGGAATAGTCAGGCTGATGTTTTTTAATACCTGTTGATGGCCATAATAGACACTGACCTCTTTGAGACTTAACCGCCCGTGATCGACCATGGTCTTCTCCTGATTTCATTTAATGGGTTCATCTTATTTTATGCCGGCTTAATTTCCGGCCAAAAAACCTGGTCAACAGGCTGATGGCCAGAATGAGCAGGGTCAGAATGGCGGCCGAAGCGAAGGCTCGCTGCTGGACTTCAGGAAAAGGGGAGGAGAGCTGGAAAAAGATGGCCAGCGGCAAGGTGGCGACCGGCTGAAGAAGCGAGGTGGTTAACCGGTCGGTATAACCAGCCGTGAACAAGACTGAAGCTCCATCCCCCAGCCCGCGCCCGAGCGCGATTAAAACAGAGGTAATTAAACCGGGCAAGGCCTGCCGGAGAACAATCCGGGTGGCTGTTGTCCAGCGGGTAGCCCCGAGCGAGTAGCTGGCTTCTTTAAGTTCGGCTGGAACCAGCCTGATGGTTTCGTCCATCGCCCGGCTGAGAATGGGCAGTTCAACCAGGGCAATGGTTATCATTCCGGCCAGCAAGGAAGCCCGCAGGTGGAACATCAGCATTAATAAAAAGCCAAAGACTCCATAAACTATTGACGGAATTCCCCACAGGACATCAAGTGACAGCCTGATAACTTCAGCCAGAAAGGACCGCCTCTTGAGATAAGTATTGAGATAAATCACCAGCGGCAGGGCGATAACCAGGGCCAGAAAGGTGGCTCCAAAAGCAATTTCGATCGAGCCAACGATCGCATTGAGAATGCCACCGCTCTTGCCCAGATAATAACCGGTACCGGGCGTCTTCAGAATCATGGATAATTTTAAAGCTGGCAGGCTTTTCCATAGAATCGAAACCAGAATGATGGAGAGAATCAAGGATACCAGAATTACTGAGGCCAGGAGGATAACTTTGAAGACTGACTCGGACCACCGCCTTCTCTTCAGGCGGCTGTTATCTCCGGCTGGCTGGCTGGCCATCAGCCTGCCCTCCGTTCCAATCTGGTCAAATATATCCGGGCGGCCAGGCTGAAAATGATAACAATCAACAGGAGAATAATGGCCGCCAGGTTCAAAGCTGATTCATAGCCAGGAATAGATAACATCTCACCATAGTTGTTAGCCAGCAAAGCCGGCAGCGGATAGGCCGGGGAAAAAAGTGAGGTCGGAGCCAGGGGCACATTTCCGACTACCATCATGACGGCGATGGTTTCACCGAAAGCCCGCGACAGGCCGAGGACACAAGCCGCGGCCACTCCAGGCAGAGATTTTTTTAAGACTACGTAACGGACCACTTCCAGGCGGGTAGCTCCCAGAGCCAGAGCGGCTTCCTTGAGGTCAGCCGGCACGGCACTTAAGACTTCCACCGAAACGTTGACTATAGTTGGCAAAATCATAACTGCCAGGACAAGGCCGGCGGTCAGAATGCTATAACCCGAACTGTAAGTCCCGAAAAGAGGGGCCAGGTATTTTCCCACCAGGGGAACAATCAATAATATGCCCCACATGCCGTAGATGACCGAAGGCAAACCGGCCAGTAAATCCAGGACCGGGGCCAGCCATTTTTTCAAGCGACCAGAGGCATAATCAGAAATATATATAGCCGTCAGAATTGATAAAGGAGCAGCCAGAATAAAGGCAGTCGCCGTTACCCAGATGGTGCCGAGGATGAATGGCCAGAGGCCAAACTGACCCTTTTGTGGTTGCCAGACAGAGGAGAATATTAAATCTGGCAAAGATTTTAATGACAGCAGGGGAAAAGCCTTGGCTAACAGCAGTAAAAAGATAGCGATAGTCAGAAAAACAGGAAAAAGGGAAAAAAGACCAGCGGCCAGTTGCCTGCCTTTTTCTTTCTTCATTTATATTTCCAGGCCTCCATCGTTCAATTTTCAGTAAGTTTCTGCTTTTCTGCCTGAATTAGGTTCTGAGCTAAAGCTACATAGCCTGCTTCTCCAGTGTATTGCTGTCCCTGGTCAAGAACCCACCAGAGAAAAGCCCTGATCAGGTGATGCCTGACCGGCTTTTTTACCACCAGATATAGCTCCCGGGCAGGAGGCGAGGGATAAAGGTTTCTGGAAATAGCCAGGGTCAGATCATCACGCCGGCTATAGAAATTCTCGGCCGGATCCTGCCGGCCATTCCCGTCAATATCCAGCGGGCTGATTGTCAGGCCAGGATGAGGCCGGCCGGTTTCTGGATGATAGGCAAAATTTACATTATTAAAACCTAATCCAGCCGGATCCTGCCGGACAGCTTCAGCCAGCCCTGGATCCCCATAAATGGCGATTCCCAAGAGGTCTTCCTGATGGCCGCCCAGAAAGGCAGCCCAGGTTTCGGCTGCACCACAGGCGTCTGAGCGAGTATAAAGGTGAATTGGGGTCTTCCCTGGCTGACCAAAAATCTCCTCCCAGTATTTGATCCGCCCTTCTATCCAGATAGCCTGGAAAATTTCCCTGGTCAACCCTCTGTCCTGAATAAGCTTCAAAACCGGATTTTTATCATTTAAAGTGGCCACAACGGCGTCCCGGGCGACTGCCAGAGGAAGAGCTCCGCGAGCTATTTCCTCTTGATAGATTTCTCTGGACACCATGCCGATGTCAACCAGGCCGGAGAGGACATCAGCCATTCCCTTGCCCGCCCCGCCTGCCTGAAGATCAATTTTAACTGCCGGATTGGCTTTCTGAAATTCCTCTACCCAGCGGACAGCTAAAGGATAAAGAGCCCAGGCTCCAGAGATGCTGAGCTGGCCGGAAAGTGGTTTCTCCTGGCTGGAGATAGCCTGGCCAGCCGGGGCCAGGGAGAAAGGCTGAAGGGAAGCCGGCAGGCTGAAACTAAGGTTCAGAAGAATAAGAAGAATGACTAAAAACCTGGCTTCGGGGATTATTTTTTTTGAAGTGATTTTTTTCATCTTTTCCTTTTTATCCTTTTAAGGTATCCTCATTTAATTTAGTATTTTCTAAAACCCGGCCTGGAGCAGGAAGAAAACGGCCTGATGATCAGGTCCGCTCTCAGTCTGATGATATTCATAATTAGCCTGGAACTTTGACCGGGAAGTTAAAAACCAGTTGGCTCCGGCGGTATAAATGGTGGTCTTTTGATCAGGCAGATTACGGTCTAAATTGATGGCCTCTAAGCGGGTAACCAGCTGAAGCTTTTGCCTGATAACTGAATAAGTGGCCAGAGCATACCAGCCCTCTTTTTTGATCATATCATCTTTGGCCTGAATGAATTCCGCCTGCAGGCCAAATCGTTGATAGTTAAAAGCCAGTTCCAGGCCATATCTATTTCTCAGGAGCAAGGCGGGGCTATCGCTGGCTGTTTGGCGCCCGTTATAAATAGAAATTCCCAGAGATAGAGTTTTTAAAGGGTGAGTTACCAGCCGCACAGCCAGATCTTTGTGATCATTGCTATCTGCCTTATTTGCTCCGGAGCCATTGAGGATGCTGAGTGTGTAGTCAAAAATCGAGTAAGAACCAAAAAAGGCAGCTCCGATATCACGGCCGGAAGATCCATTGTCCCGGCCCGGAACGAGTTTTTCCACAGCCTGAGAGCGGTTAATGGTCAGCAGGTCAGAAGAAGAAGTAATATTTTCCAGACTAAAAGGGACCAGAAATTGTCCGGCTCTAAAACTTATTTCTCGCCGCGGCACGACTTCGGCCTGGGCATCCAGCAAAGCTGGCGACTTGGTAAAATCAAGCTGAACTTTAAGTCTTAAGCTCTTGAGCAATTGTCCGCTCAGAGTGAGACGAGCCCGCCTGATAGAAAACGTATCATTAGCCTCATTTTTCCAGGCGCCCTGAATCTGGGCATAGCCCGATAACTTGATTGGCAGTGAAGACAGAACAGCTGAGGCTGTTTTATTCTTGTCCCCTTCAGCCTGATCGCCGGTTTGAGCCTGGGCGGTGGTTAAAAGAAGGCTGACCATGACTGCTATCAGCCAGCCAGCAGGAAAAATTACCCGTCTCAACTTTTTTTCTCCATTATTTTTTTCTGGTTGATAGCTCGCTGCCTTTCAAGGACATCGGCAAAAGTGGTTTGCTCTAAATGTTTAGCGACCATATCCCTGACTTCCTTCCAGAGGTAGCGCAGCCCGCAGGTTTCTTCGAGAGGGCAGGTCTCATGTTCAAGGACACTGACACAGTTGATGGGGGCCAATGGGCCGTCCATGACCCTGATGACTTCTGCCACGGTAATTGTTTCAGGAGCCCGGGACAGATAATACCCGCCATTCGGGCCTTTTTTGCTTTTAACCTGGCCTGCCCGTCTCAGTGATAAAAGAATCTGTTCCAGAAATTGACGGGGGATGGCCTGAGCTATGGCAATGACTCTTATTGGTACAGGTCCCTGGCCATAACGGGCGGACAGCTCGAGCATCGCCCGGCTGGCATATTCACCCTTGGTTGATAATTTCATTTTTAGCCCTCATAATAGATGACTAATATTATCGACTATATCATATATTATTCTGGCTATCGTTTGTCAAGATTTTTTTTGCCAGCTATTGTCCTGGCCTGTCCAGGCTTTTTCCCCCAGCTGATTTTAGACATAAATTGTCTACCCCCCGTCTATCAATTGACCTGGGGCAGGTGTCCAGTCCAGGTTTCAGCTTTTAAATTGAAGAATCTTTTAAAGTATGACATCATATTTAAAATAACGGAGGCCAAAATGAGATTTAAACGGTCAGCGGTGATGGTTATTTGTTCTTTAATGTTCCTGTTACTTTTTAGCCCGCCTTTTAACTTAAGTCAGACTGGCGCTCCCCGGGTAGTGTTTAAAGAGCTGGAGCGGGATTTTGGCCGGATTAAGCAGGGGGAAACAGTCAGCTATGAATTCATCTTCAAAAATGAAGGCACAGCCCCGCTCAAAGTTAGCAGAGTAGCGACCTCCTGTGGTTGTGCGGCGGCCCTGGTCTCCCAAAAAGAAATTGCTCCAGGGAAAGAAGGGCGCCTTAAAGTCAGCTTTGATTCTCGCGGCTATAGCGGCCAGGTCGTCAAATACATTTATTTTGACAGCAATGATCCAAAGCAACCTCAGGTGGAATTAACCATCAAGGCCGAAGTTGAAACCGGCCCGGCGGCTAAGCTGGAACTTGACCGCTATAACCTTGATCTGGGTATTACCTTAGAAGGGGAAGAAGCCTCGGCTAAATTGCTGGTCAGAAATACCGGTCAGCTTGAACTGAGAATTGAGACAGAAAATCCAGAGTTTTCTTTTCTGGCCAAAAATAAGCCGGTGACTTTCCCTTACCGGTTGCCGGCCGGTCAGGCGGCTGAGTTCGAAATCAAATTGCCCGGCAGAACAGGACGGACAGGGCTGTTGCGGGATTATATCCTGCTCAAGAGCAATGACCCGGTCCGGCCGACCGTGTCGATTTTTATCAGCCGTTATGTTGTAACCAGAGAGGAGCTGAAACAGCTTTTCGAGAAATACCAACAGGTGTTAGACATTAAGACTCCCTGAGGTTCCTGCCGGCGGTTGATGCGCCTGGCAGCAATAAACTCATAATCAGCTATTCAAGGTTAAGACTAATGATCAAAAGGGAAAAAAGCCCGGCCGGAGAGCCTAAAGAGCTGGATAAGATGAAGAGCGGAAAAGGCGAGAAGCAGGTAATTACTGTTCGGGTGCAACCCAAATCCAGAGAGCAGGCTTTGATCCGGCTGTCTGACGGTGAGTTTAAGGCCAGGTTAATCTCGGCTCCGGTTAAGGGCCAGGCTAATGCTGAGCTGCTCACCCTGCTGGCCGATTATTTTGATCTGGCTCCTTCCTGCTTGAGAATTATCAGAGGGGAAACTTCCAGAACCAAATTAATAGAAATCAAAAAAAACGGTTAAACCTGAGAAAACAGGACAGCCGGCGGCGTCTATTTAGCAGGCAGGAGAATTAAAAAGTTTTATTTGATGACCCTGAATGTGGTAAAATGAAAAAAAATAAAAGGAGAAGGGTCAATGAATTATCAAATTAAGAATATTCTCTGGTCAACGGACTTTTCGGCTGAATCTTTAACTGCTCTTAATTATGCCAGTTATCTGGCCAAATATTTTAAGGCTTCCATCAAAGCGGTCCATGTGGTGCCGGATTTTGCTCCGGCTCTATATGAAACCAGGGCGATGATGGTGGCTGATCTGGTCAAAAGGCAGGAAGATCTTCAGCTTAAAGCCCGGGCCAGATTGGAAAAAATAGCGGCCAAAAATCCCGTAAAATTTTCAAAAATCATGATCGAAACCGGCTCACCCGGGAAGAGAATTGCTGATCTGGCCGAAGAGGAACATTGTCAGCTCATAGCTATTGGGCGAAAGGGGATGTCAGCTCTGGAGAAAATTCTGATGGGCAGTGTAACCAATCAGGTTCTCCGGCGGTCTAAAGTTCCGGTGTTGGTTACACCCAAAAAGCGGGGCGAGGCTAAAATTGAAAAGATTTTAGTCCCGACTGATTTTTCAGCCGGTGAAGAAAAGGAAAGGGATTATGCCTGGGCAGTCGCCAGCCGTCTCCAGGCTGATTTAACTTTAATCTATGTCCTCGAGCTTTACGATTTCAAGTTTTCTCCGGAAGAAGTTAAAGCTCTGATGGATGAAGCTTTAAACCGGCTGCAAAACAGGAAGAAAAGAAGAACCAGTTTCAAGGTAGAGGAAGTTGTTATCAGAGATCTGAATGCTCCAGCTGGTATCGTGACCTATGCCAACCGCCATAAGTTCGACCTGATACTCATGTCAACCTGTGTTTCCCCAGTCGAAAGATTTTTCCTGGGCAGTACAACTGAAAAAGCCGTTTCTTATGCCACCATGCCTGTTCTGGCTTTGCCAGCGTCTTATTGTAAAAAGTGAGGACAGGCGACGATCAGGTTTTCTGGCTGGCTCTAAACTATCTTGTTACAGATGGCTATTTGTCTGCCGGTAAAGCTCTGCGTTATTTTGATTCGGAAGATAAGTTATTAAAACCAGAGGCAGGTTATCTGGATTCCTGCCCGTTGAGTTTTCTTGCCAAGCAAAAAATCCTGTCCGGGGAGCTTCTTGACCGGGCCGGCCTGGAGGTTGAGAAGCTAAAAGGAAAAGAGTATACTCTCCTGAGTTTTAAGGATAACGGTTATCCTGAACTTCTCCGGGAGATTGTTGAGCCGCCTCTGGTCCTTTACGCTTATGGCCAAACTGAGGTTTTGAATCTGGCCGGAGTAGCAATAGTTGGCTCAAGGCACCCGACCGGCTATGGCCGGCTGCTGGCTGACCGGCTGGCCGATGAGCTGGCTGCCTGCGGACTCGTTGTCATCAGTGGCCTGGCTCGAGGAATTGATACCCTGGCCCATCAGGGTGCTTTGAGAAGCGGGAAAACACTGGCTGTTCTTGGCTCGGGACTTGACAGAATTTATCCTAAAGAAAACAGGCTGCTGGCCGAAAAGATAGCAGCCAAAGGACTGGTAGTGAGTGAATTTCCTCTTGAGTCTGAACCACTTGGCTTTCATTTCCCGCTGAGGAACCGGGTGTTGAGCGGGCTGTCGCTGGCTTGCCTGGTGGTTGAGGCTGGCTTGAAAAGCGGGGCGCTGATTACCGCTGGCCTGGCTCTTGATCAGGGGCGGGAAGTTATGGCTGTGCCTGGACCGGTCACCTCTGAGCTGAGCGGCGGAACCAATTTTTTAATTAAACATGGAGCCAAGCTGGTCGAGTCGGCCGAAGATATTGTTTCAGAACTGCCCTTTCCCTGGAATGAGGCGGCCTTAAATCGTCTGACTTCCAGAAAGCAGGCCAGGCCTGAGCTCAGTCAACAGGAAAATAAAGTGCTGGAAGCCCTGCCTGAGAAGGAAGTTATTCACCTTGACGAATTATCTGATAAAATTCATCTACCGGTAAGTGAACTGCTGACTGTTTTACTGAGCCTGGAGATGAAAGAAACTGTTGTCCAGGAGCCGGGTAAATTTTTCCGCAGGAGATACTAAGTGGCGAAATCCTTGGTCATTGTCGAATCACCAGCTAAAGCTAAGACCGTTAATCGTTATCTCGGTCCGGACTACCTGGTTAAAGCCTCCATGGGGCATGTCTGCGATCTGCCCAAAAGTAAACTCGGAGTAGATATCAAAAATGATTTTAAACCAACCTATCAAATAATTCCTGAAAGGCGGAAACTGGTAGCTGAGTTCAAAAAACTGGCCGAAACGAGCGACCAGGTCATTCTGGCCGCTGACCCCGACCGAGAAGGTGAAGCTATCTCCTGGCATATAAGCCAGTTGCTTCAGCCGGTCAATAAGAAGATTTACCGGGCGGTGTTCTATGAAATAACCGAAAGGGCTATCCAGGAAGCTTTCTCCCGCCCCGGGACTCTCGACCAGAACAAAATTGATGCCCAGCAGACCAGGCGTATCCTGGACCGGCTGGTTGGCTATCTAATCAGCCCTCTGCTCTGGAAAAAAATAGGCCGGGGCCTGAGTGCTGGCCGGGTTCAATCAGTGGCTCTCAGGTTGATTTGTGACCGCGAAAAAGAAATTAAGAATTTTAAACCGGAAGAATACTGGACAATTACTGCTAACCTCAGAGCCCAGGCTCCACCAGAATTTAAGGCTACGTTGATTAAGATAGATGGGAAAAAAGTCAAGATCAAAGACGGGGAGCAGGCTCAGACTGTTTTAACTGCCTGCCGCCGGGAGCAGTTTATTCTGGAGAAGATCCAGGTCAAAGCCAAAAAAAAGAATCCGCCGGCGCCCTATATTACCTCGACTATGCAGCAGGAGGCTTACCGCTTATTGCATTTTCCGGTTAAGAAAACCATGTCGGTCGCCCAGCGGCTATATGAAGGCCTGGAACTGGGTGAGCTCGGGCCGGTCGGCTTAATTACTTATATGAGAACTGATTCGGTCAGAATTTCGGAGGTGGCCAGGCAAGCAGCCAAAAAATACATTGAAGAACACTTTGGCCCGGAATATTTGCCGGCGAAACCGGTTCTTTATAAATCAAGGAAGACTGCTCAGGAGGCCCATGAGGCCATCCGGCCAGCTCATTTAGACCTGCCGCCGGAAAAAGTTAAACCTTTTTTAAAAAAAGAGGAATATGAACTCTACCGTTTGATCTGGAATCGGTTTTTAGCCTCTCAAATGAGTCCGGCGGCGATTGAGGAAACTCAGTTTGAAATCAGAGCAGGCCAGGCTGGGTTCCAGGCCAGAGGTGAGGTAGTAAAATTCAAAGGTTTTCTGGCTCTATCTGAAGAGCAGCGGCTGAAGTTTGAAAATGGAGACAGGCCGGAGAAAAAGCCCGATAATGAAATAGAGTCCGCCCTGGCCGAAACAGGCACTCTGCCTGTCGCCAGGGAAGGAGAAATTCTGACCCTGCTTGACCTCCAGAGCAAGCAGAATTTTACCCAGCCGCCACCCCGTTATACAGAAGCGACTCTGGTCAAAGAGCTGGAAGCCCGGGGGATTGGCCGTCCGAGCACTTATGCTCCGATTATCTCAACTTTACAGAATAGAACCTATGTCATCAAAGAGGAGGGACGTTTTAAACCAACTGACCTGGGGATGTTTGTTACTGATTATCTGGTTAAATATTTTACTGAATTGTTCGATTACCGCTTTACAGCCAGGCTGGAAGAGCAACTCGACAAGATCAGCGACGGCCAGGCTTCGTGGCTGGAAAGCCTCAGCGGCTATTATGAACTTCTGGATAAATATCTCCAGCAAGGGCAGGAGACCGATTCGATTAAAAAAAATGGCATTCCGGTTGAGGAAAAATGTCCGAAGTGCGGCCGGAACCTGGTCATTAAAGAGGGGCGGTATGGCCGGTTTAAGGCTTGTTCGGGTTATCCTGACTGCGATTATAAAGAATCGCTGGTCAAAAAAGAAACCAAAACCATTGAAGCCAAATGCCCCCGGTGCGGTTCACCCCTGGTTTACCGCCGGGGCCGGTATGGGACATTTATTGCCTGCTCTAACTATCCACACTGCAAATATATTCATAAGGAAAATTCTGACACCGGCTTGCCCTGTCCACTGGGCTGTGGCGGGACAATTATCAGAAGAAAAACCAGGCGGGGAAAATATTTTTATGGCTGCAGCCACTACCCCAAGTGCCGCTTTGCTACCTGGGATGAAATTGTAAATGAACCCTGCCCTAAATGCGGTGCCACCTTCCTGCTAAAAAAGGCGCCTAAAAAAGGCCAGCCACATCTTTACTGTCAGAAGTGTGATTACGTCCGTGATTTAGATGGGAAACAAAACCCGGCTGAAAGTGAAGTCAAAAGAAGTCAGGAGCAGCTGACAGATAGGCCCGAAGATGAAAACCGCCAGGCGGTTGAATCTTCAACTGACTCCGATGAAAAAAGAAATTGAAGAATTCCTTGATTATCTCCGGTATGAAAAGAATGCTTCTCCCCATACAGTTCTGGCCTATGGCCGGGATCTTCAGCAATTAGCTTCTTATCTTAAAGAAAATGGTTATAACTGGCGGACAGCTGATACCCTGGCTCTGCGTGGCTTTCTAGCCGAACTCCACCAGCAGGAGCTAAAAAAAAGTTCGATTGTCCGCAAGCTGGCTGCCATAAGATCTTTTTTTGGTTTTGGCCTTAAAAGAAACTGGCGCCAGGATAATCCAGGCAGCCTGCTGGCCACGCCCCGGCAGGAGCAGCTTATACCGGGTTTTCTGACCGAAGAGGAAACTTCCAGGCTCCTTACCTGGCCGGTTAAAACCAGCGATCCGCTGGAAGTCAGGGATAAAGCCATTCTGGAGCTGCTTTATGCTTCAGGGCTCCGGGTATCAGAATTGACCTCGCTCAATCTTGAAGACCTGCACCTCAAGGAAAGACTCCTCCGGGTCAAGGGAAAGGGTAAGAAAGAAAGAATTATTCCCTTTGGCCGGGAAGCAGAAAAATGGCTCAAAGAATATTTAGGCCTGCGGCCCTTACTGGCTTTGAACAAAATGTCAGAACTGGCCATCTTTCTAAATTACCGTGGAGAAAGGCTTAATCCCCGTTCGGTTCAGAGATTGGTGCAAAAACGGATAAGGCAGATTGCCGTGGCCAGAAGGATTAGCCCTCATTCTTTGCGGCACTCATTTGCTTCGCATCTTTTGAGCCGGGGAGCCGATCTCAGAGCAATTCAGGAATTGCTTGGCCACCGCAGCCTGGCTACTACCCAGAAATATACCCATCTTGATCTAAGTCACCTGCTGGAAGTTTACCGTAAGTCCCATCCCCGGTCCTGACACTTTATCATTCCAACTGGCTGATTGGCCGCAGTCGGATGAAAAAACAGGGAGAAAAAGGCAGAAGAGAAAAGGTTAAGGCCTTTCTCTTCCGCCTTCTTTCCTGGCCAGTTTTACTTTGTTTCGCCGACGGTAATCTGGTCTTTAAGCTGATTAAAAATCTTTTCCCCGATGCCCTGAACCTTCAACAGGTCTTCCACCTTTTTAAACGGTCCGTTTTGAGTCCGGTAATCAATGATCCGCTGAGCAACTTTTGGCCCGATTCTTGGCAGGCTTTCCAGCTCGGCTAAGGATGCCGTATTGACGTTGATCTTGCCCGAAGCCGGTTTGCTCTGATTCTGGGACTGAGCCAGGCCGCTGCCCAGCAAAGAGAGAAAAATCAGGATGGCCAGATTCATGGCGACTGACTTGTGGAAAAATTTTTTCATGGCAAATCTCCTTTCAGCCCTCTATCATGCGAATTTCGAGCCAGCCTGGACAGTCCTTATAAAATGTTTAAGATCAATAAGATAAAAGCCAAAGGATGAACTTCTTTAGTCAAGAAGAGTTTACTTCCTGGTTATTTTCAGTCTAATGGATTTTACGGTAAAAAGGAGGTGAGGCAGGCAGCCTGAAATCTTAAAAGATAGAAACCTTTATTGGGCCTCTGGAAACTTTTTGAGATAAGCCCGGACTTTTCTTAGAGCCCGGCCGCGATGGCTGATTTTATTTTTTTCTTCGGTGGTCAGTTCGGCCAGAGTTTTCTGGAGAGGAGCATAGAAAAAAACAGGGTCATAGCCAAATCCGTTCTGGCCTCTGGGCTCAAAGATTATCCGGCCGCTCAGTTGCCCTCTATAGACTTTAAGTATTTGGCCCCGACAGGCTAAACTGGCTACACAGATAAATCTGGCTTTTCGCTGACTTTCGGACAGAGGTCTCATCAATTTTAGAAGTTTTTTGATGTTTTTTTGGTCAGTGGCCTGCCGGCCCGAAAAGCGGGCAGAAAAAACTCCGGGCTTCCCATCCAGGGCCTCAACTTCCAGACCTGAATCTTCAGCCAGAACCAGACCGCCGTATTGCCGGCTGTAGAAGCGCGCTTTCCCCCGGCTATTTTCTTCAAAGGTTTTTTCCTTTTCCTGAAACCGACCAAACTCCGGATAGCTGACCAGACTTTCTATCTTAAAATTTAGCCCGGCCAGCAGCTTTTTAATTTCCCGGGCTTTGCCCTGGTTGGTTGTGGCCAGGAGAAGTCGTCTGGCAGTCAGCCGGTCAGTCAAGCCGGAATTCCTCCAGCTCGCCCAGATCCAGCACCGCTTCATTAAATTCCTGCTCTTTGTCCTCAGAACCAACAGCCGTGAAGGAAATTACCATGGATGAACCTTCTTTTTTCAAGTTAAGGTGTTCGAGCCTGACCCCATGATGGAAACTCAGCTTTCTAAGCTTGGACAGCAATTCCGGTTGCTCTCTGAATTTAAGATGATAACGATAGATGTGCTTCCTTAGATAAACCTCTTCCACCCTTCTAAAGGCCACCAGGGTAGCAATAATAATGACAGTAAAAATTATGGCCGGAATATAATAGCCAGCTCCGATGATCAGTCCGAGTCCGGCTACCACCCAGAGAGTTGAAGCTGTTGTCAGTCCGATGACCGCCCCCTGGGCATGGATAATTGTCCCCGCCCCTAGAAAACCAATGCCAGTGACCACCCCGGCGGCCATCCTGATTAAAGAATCAGGAGAAGCACTGCTGCCTTTGATGAGCCCGGCAGCCATACTCATCATCATGGCTGAGCCGAGGCAAACCATGATATTGGTCCGGAACCCGGCCGGTTTCTGGCTGGCTTCTCTTTCCAGGCCGATCAGCCCGCCAAGAGCAATAGCCAGAATTAGCTTGAGAATTATTTCTAAGATATTCATCTGATGGCGCCTCTCCTTCCTGACTAAAATCAAAATGCCTATCTTCTGATGCTTATGATTTTATTAAAAAAGTCCAACAAGTAAAATCAAAATCTATTTCTTTTTTTATAAAATCGCACTCGCCGGCCGTCCCCTGAGTAAATGGCTGCTGCTCATACTGGCGGGCAAAATTTTTGAAGAGCTTCTCAGGCCATTGTTCACTGCTCATTTTTTAACTCCCCTGGGATCTGTTGACAATTTAAAGGCCTGTTTACTTCAAGGTCAAAAGGACAATGCCGGCCAGTCCCAGCATGATCCCGAAATAAGCTCCGGGCTTAATTTTTTCTTTAAAATAAGCCAGTGACAGAATAACGGCAGCGATGATCGGGCCGGCCTGGATAACGGGAAAAACAACTGGCTCTGGCAATCCGGTTAGGGCTCTCATCGTAAAGAAATTCCCGGCCACACTGCCCGCCGCCGCCAGAGCGCCAAAAGAAAAGGCTTTTCGGGGCAGCCGGACTTTTTTTACAGACAGATAAATCATAAAAACCAGGGCCCCGGCTAGAAAAGTTATGAAAAGATATGACCATAAATTGATCTCAGCCAGGCGCACTGCTGCCGCCTGAGAGATTTGAGGAATCCCGGTCAGAAAAAAAGTCGCGGTCAGGAAGACGAGCCATTTTAGAAAGAGCCCGGATTTCTGGCTTTCGGGAGTTGAGCCAGCCAGGGAGATCAGAATGATCCCGGCAATGATCAATAAAATTCCCAGCGCAATTAAAGTCGTAACCTGTCTGTCCCAGAAAATGATCGAAAAGATAACCGGGGTGAGAAAGGTCATGGTGTAGATGGAAATGGTCAGAGCGTAACTTCCAATCTTTAAAGCCTGAAGAAAGAAAAAATAAGCTACGGCTCCGCCAGCGCCGCCAGCCACAGCCAGTAATATAACCGCTGGAGTAAAATTTAACGCCTGCCCGCTAAAAATTAAAATCAGCAAGCAATAGAATGAAGCCGAAGCGAAGAGACTGCCGGTGAGCTCTGAAGAGTTTAATCCCTGCAGGCTTCCCAGTTTCATGACGAAGTTCATGGCCACATAGCCAGCGATGGCTAAGACCAGAAATAACCAGTTCATTCTCCGGTTCCTTTGAGTTTATCAGAGAATTTATCCTACTATTATAATCAAGGTAAATAAAGTTCAAATCAAAGACTGGTACCTGTTGAAAATGAAACAGGTGAAGAACGGCCTTTATTTTGATTTTTTTAAGCCCGGCGAGTGAGACTCTAAATTGGGAAGACGGAGTTATCGATAAAGTGAGAAACAAAAAATTGTTGTTCTGAAAAGCTAAATGAAATATAAAGTTAGGGGGCAGGAATGAAGACTTTTAAAATAATTTTAATAAAACTTTGAGGCGGCGAACAATGAAAAAAAGTCTTAAACCGGTCTTTTGGCTTTTTACCCTGGCCTGCTTTTTAGTGACCTGCGGACAGGATAATTCAAATCAAACTGCCCAGCCTTCCGATCTCATCGTAGAAACCCGGGTCTCGCCCTTTAGGGCTACTCCTGGAGAAACGGTGGTTGTCGAATCAACCATCCGGACGAAAAAAGCTGGCCAGGTTAAAATCGAGGCCAGACTGCTTATCCCGGGCCAGGGCCAGAAAAGCTTGAAAATGACTGAGATCAGGTCAGAAGAGGAAGAGACGGCTGCCAGAAAATTCCGGGGAGAAATTGAGCTGGCTTCTGACTCCCCAGAAGGACTGTATACCGTGACGTTGACTGCTGCCCGGGGCCAGCAAAAAACTGCCAGCAAAGGATGCTTTCTTCTGGGAAGCCTGGTCGGAGATTTTACGATCTTGAGCAGTTTTCCAGCTGAAGGCCTGGAAAAAGATATGAATGCTTATTTTGACGAATTTAAAAGCTTAGGCGGTAATCTGGTTATCATTCACAGTATTATTACTGCTGACCAGGCTTACTATCCTTCGGCAGTCTGCCTGAAGCCGGCCGTGGCTGGAAGCCCTGAAGATAGAATCGGCCTGGCCCTGAAACTGGCGGCTGAATATGGCCTGACGGCCTTACTCAGTGTGAGCTGGGACCTGACCCGTAATATGCCTTATAGCGAATGTCTGGACAGTACCAAAAAGATAATAAACGAACTCTGGAATCTCTATGGTGACGAACCAGCTCTGGCTGGTTTTTACAATTATCAGGAAGGAAGCGGGACTTATTTAGTCTGGCAGATGAGAGAATTTTGCTCGGCGGTCAAAGCTCTGGATAGAGGGCTTCTCACCGCCTGCGCTCCTTATATAGACGATCCGCTCTTAGCCGGTTATTTAGCCGCCATTGATGACCTGGATATAGTGATTTATCAGGGAGCGGTGATGGCTTCCTACCGGAAGGATAACCGCCGCTGCTTTCCATACCGGCGGGTGAAAGATTTTGCCAGCCTGTCGGCGGGAGCGACCATGGTCAGGGATAAGATAACTTTGTCCCACGTTGAATTGTTTGGTTATCTGGAGAAAGATTTTGACCATTCTTATTTAGCTTCCCCGGAGGACATTTATCGTCAAATGTTGAGTGCGGCCAGCGCTTTCGGCCCCGAGGGGATTGTTTTCTTTACCTATCATTATAATATCTATGATTATGCCAAAACCAGGCCGGTCGCTAAGGAATCCAGAACCGGAGTGGAAAAGGGCCTGAAGGCTTTTTCCTTGATAACTAAAAAAGCGGCCAGGGATTCAAGCCACCTTGGTCTTTATATTCCTTATAATGACTGGTGGGCTGACCGCTGGACAACAACGGTGGTTCCTGCCCTTGATGCCTTCCGGTCTCTTGGCCTGAGTCCTGATCTCCTGCCCTTTATTCCCCGGCGGGGAGAAGAAGTTCTGCCTTATTATCCTTACCATCCGAATGAAGAACAGCTGGAGTTTCTGCTAAAAAATCACTATGTGCTTGTTCTCAGCGATATTGCCGGGATGCAGGATCCCGATAGCCAGATGCTAAAGGAGTTTGTGGAACAGGGCGGTGTGGCTGTCCTCTTTGGCCCGGCTATTCCTTATGGGGATAAATTTGAGCGTGAGGAACTCGTCGGGGGTCGGGAAAAGCAGGCCAAGCTTCACCATTGGGTTAAGATAGAAGAGCCGCTGGGGACAAGAGCTCAAAAGGATAGAATTTTTAACTTGCTCCCGGCTCAAGCCGCCTCCTGGCAGCCGATCACGGCCACAGTCTTAGCTTCTTTTGAAGACGGCGGAGCCGCTATCCTGGCTAACCATTTTGGTCAGGGATGGTGTTATACTTTTCCGCTGAGCCTGCGAGAAGCAGTAAGAGACTGCCCGGATTTAGTCCGTGATTTAATCGACCTGGTTCTTGGTGAATATGGGGTCAAAAGAGAGTTTGAGGTGCTCGGTTTGAGTGAGGAATTTGATCTGGCCGAGTCAGTTAATGGCGAATCCAGAAATTTAGCCATTGTCAATCACAGCGATTCTCCTCGCCGGATAAGTGTCATTCCTTTAAATCTTGATCCCCAGGAGAAATACGAAATCAAAAATGAGACTACGGGAGAAATCCTTCAGGCGGGAAAAGCCAGCACTTTAAAGAGTCTGATGGTCACCATTCCGGCCAGCGATTTTGTTTTATTATCAATTGAGACCAGGCAGGCTCGAAGACAAAAATCAGATTGAAGACAGCACCCGGCTGCTTTCCTCAATTAAAACTTTTTCTACCGCCGGAGCAAAATTAAAAAGCCCGTAAAATTTTGGGGCACAATAGCAGGCATAATCGTCAGGATTTAGATAGGCTTCCTCCGTCGGCAAGTAACCGACATCACCATTAGCATAGCCAGCAGTCATTAAAGACGGGAATTTTTCTCGGAGCTTAAGCCCCAGGCTGCAAAACGCTTCACCGGGGAGGCAGAGGATTCGCATCTCGCCAACTCTTATTGCCTGGACCGGCACATTTTCAAGCCAGGGGGAAGAAGCGAAAGCCTTATAATGTTTCTCAATTTTTTTCCGCCAGAGGCTGATGACCCGCGCAGCATGAAGAAACTGCTGGTTGGCCTCCAGAGCCGCGGCCGTTTCCCTTTCCAGATCTTCCCAGGGAAAAACAGACAGCGGCAGGCGGATTCTATTTTCAGCCGATTTTAAGACAACGTCCTTCCGGAATTTAGTATATTTCACCGATTTGAGGGCCCTGGCGGCAATTATCCGGCCTGAGAGATAATAGTCTTCCCGGGTCGCTCCCAGCCGCCGGTTCAGATAGGTGACCGGATCTATATCGCCACAGAATCCCTGAAGGACCAGAGCCTTATTCCCGCTCCTTTCTATTTCATTAACAGCTGCTCCGGGCCAGTCGGATGAAATTTCTTTAGTCGGCCCCAGGGTGACGGCATGGCAAGCATAATTCAGCAGAAAAATGGTTCTCTTTTTCTGTTTAAAAATTCCGGTCTTTAGCCAGGGATCTATTGGAGAAAAGCTATTAAGCCGCCGGTTATAACCGATTGGTTCCACTGCCTCGGCCTGGAAACCAACCTCTGCCTCTTCCAGGTTAGCTCTGGCTTTACTGGCTGCTTCCAGAAATAAACCAGACAGCCGGCTGACATATTCCCTGTTTATTTTCCCCAGTCCGGGCAGAGGCTGAACGGCTGGTCCGGAGTGAGTATGAGTGCAGGCCAGAAGAATATTTTTAAAAGGGATTCCAGTCTCCCTTGAGATTTGCCGCCGGCAACGGTCAGCAAAATCAACTGATAGGGAAAGAAGGTCGAGGCTGAGGATAAGAATTGTTTCCTCCTTGCCCTGGAGGCAAAGACTTCTGGTCTTAAGTCTGTCCCGGACAACGGTTGCCCGCCGGTCTAAATAAAAGCCAAATCCGGCCAGGTCCGTCCCAAGGGGCGGAGTCAGGTCGGTTTCACCATAACCAGCCTGCAAATAATCAGTTGCCCTGTTTTTCTCCATTTGGCTTTCTCCTTTATTCCTCTGGCCAGATATGTTTTTCATTTGAAGCCTTTAAGCTCCTGAATGGTCAATTTTTTAAAAACTTTCCTCTTTTATAGTGAGGATGACTCTCCGGTTGATTCTATCCCTTTAAGCCAGTTCAAAAGCTCTTGAGCGGCCAGATTAAATCCAGACTGCGCTGCCAGAATTCCTGGTATTTATCCCAGAAAACAAAATTACATCCCCAGTGAGGAGCAGGATCAGAGGTAAAAGCTAAAGTCCAGCCTTTCCCGGCTTTCATCACGGCCAGTAAAGGATCACCTGTTTCTTTAATCTTAAGCAGAATTTCCCCTTCCGGCCTGGGCCTGGTCCGGTTATAGCCCAGAAGAGGCGGGAGTTGACTGAGATCCACAGCCGAGAAAGCCTGCCGGCCAGCGGATGTAGCTTCCGCCGAAAAGCCCTCAGTTGACTCGATTAAATCTTCATAATCAAGGCAGCTAACGGGAAGAATCTCAGCCAGGCGAGTCCGGCCCCAACCGCCCTTGCCCTGCTCACCGGTAAAAGAATACCAGCCGCCCAAAAACATGGCTGATTTGCCCTTTTCTATGGCTTCAACCGTCAGCCGGACACGGTCGGGGAAAGTCAGAATTTTTTTCCCGAATTTTTCGCGGTCAAAAAAACTCGGGGCAAGTTGAAAAAGCTTGGCATCTATATCGCTAAAGATAAAAACATCATAATCTGCCAGAACTCTTTCATAATCGCCGGGTCCGAGCTGATTGTAGAAATCCCAGGCCGGGACGGACTGAACCTGGTGCCGGCCATCGCTCTCCAGAGCTTCCTTTAGCCAGCGGCCATAATTGAAAATATCAAGTCCCTTGGGCGAATGATAAAAAGGAGTTTCTGCAAAAACCGGGCCGGTGAGAATAGCCCAATCGCCTACATAATAAATTTTAGCCACTTTTTTACTCCTTGACTTCTCTTTCAACACTATAATTTAAATATCAGTCTTAATGCAACCGGGACTGAAGACCGGGTTTTTTAAAGCTGGATTTATCAGATCAGCTCACGGTTAGAATTCTGATTGAGGCTATGCTAAAATTAAAATCAGAAAACAAAACATTTTCAATATCTTGACAAGGGAGTAGCCAGATGAACAAGAGCATTAAAGAGATTAAAGCCAGAGAAATTCTTGACTCTCGCGGCAATCCGACGGTTGAAGTTGAAGTTAAACTGGAAGACGGAACGGTTGGCCGGTCGGGTGTGCCTTCGGGTGCCTCTACCGGGATTCATGAAGCTCTGGAGCTCAGGGATGCAGATAAGAAAAGATACAATGGCAAGGGAGTGCTGCAGGCTGTTGACAATGTGAATAAACTAATTGCTCCGGAGATCTGCGGCCTGAGGGTTTTTGACCAGGCCGGGCTCGATCAGAAACTTATTGCGCTGGATGGGACTCCGAATAAAAACCGGCTGGGAGCTAATGCCATTCTGGGTGTCAGCCTGGCTGCCGCCAGAGCTGCTGCTCTTTCTCTGAAGCTCCCCCTTTATAGATACTTGGGCGGCCTGGGAGCCAGAGTCCTGCCAGTGCCGATGTTTAACATTCTAAATGGCGGAGTCCATGCTAACTGGCAGGGAACTGACCTTCAGGAATTCATGATTGCCCCGGTTGGGGCACCTTCCCTGCGGGAGGCGGTTCGCTGGGGTAGCGAAGTTTATCAGTCTTTAAAAAGCGTTCTTAAAAATCGCGGCTATTCGACGGGAGTTGGCGATGAGGGCGGATTTGCCCCAGCTCTTAAGAAGAATTCCGAGGCGGTTGAGTTAATCGTTGAGGCCATAGAAAAAGCCGGTTATAAACCCCGGGAGGACGTGGCCCTTGCCCTCGATGCAGCCGCCAGCAGTTTTTATGAAGACGGACTTTATAATCTCCGGACAGAAGGGAAAAAGGTCAGGGCCGAAGATATAGTCGAGATGTATAAAAGCTGGGTCGAAAACTACCCCGTTTTTTCAATCGAGGACGGACTGGCTGAGGATGACTGGGGAGGCTGGAAAATTTTGAATCAGAGGCTTGGCCAGAAAATTCAGCTGGTTGGGGATGATATTTTCGTCACCAATGTAGACAGAATCAAAAAAGGCTTGGAAGAGAATATAGCTAATTCTGTTCTGATTAAGTTAAATCAAATTGGAACTCTGACTGAAACGGTTGAGGCCATTGATCTCGCCCGCCGGGCAGGCTGGACAGCTATGATCTCTCACCGCAGCGGTGAAACAGTCGATAGTTTCATAGCTGATTTTTCGGTGGCTATGAGCACCGGCCAGCTTAAAACAGGCGCTCCCTGCCGGGGTGAGCGCGTTGAAAAATACAATCAGCTGATGAGAATCGAAGAAGAGCTTGGCTCAAGTGCTATCTATGCTGGCCGGAGCATTTTTCGCCAGGCGAAAGCCTGATAGGTTTTAGGCCATTAAACCTGCTGGTCGGGTCCGTCAGGCCAGATGGGACCTGAAGCGGTCAAGAGGCCGGGTCCGGGCCAGCCGTTAAATTTGAGGCTAAAAAATCAGCCGGAGAGAACCTGGCTGGCGACAGGCTGTCTATTATGTTTAGATTTTATTTTGTTTGATTTATACTGTCTTTCAAGGCGGACAAATGACTGAAAGAAAAAAAATAAGGTGGTGTTTGATCATGTCTGTTTTAAGCCTGGGCTGGTCAGCTTTAGACTTACCTGGGCAGAACCAGAATTTAAGGGTCAGGGTCGTTTCAGAACAGGCCAATATCCGGGTCAAACCTGACATCAGCAGTGAGATGTTGTTTCAAGTGCCAGAAGGAACAGAGTTTCAGGCTGAAAAAAAAGAAGGGGAATGGTTTTTGGTTTTGTTTGAAAAAGCTGATGGAACCAGTGGGCAGGGTTACATCCATGAAAGCCTGGTGGAAGTAATTACTCCCGCTGGCGGGGAGCAGGTTGCTCCGGTTAAGAAGGAAAAACCGGCTGACACCAGGCGGGCCGAGCCGGCTAAAGAGTCGAAAAAGCCAGAAACCAGGACTGATTACGGCCGGGAAACAGCCACCACCGGGGTCTCAGTCGCTTCGGTTTTAAAAAAGGTTTCTCTGTCCGTTCATGGTTTGCTGACTTATCTTCGGCCATCGGATTTGAATCAAGCCGCAGAAGGCGTGACCAATTATTATTATCAGGCTTTTGGTTATGACCGGCAGGCTGATCTGACCGGGCTTCACTTTGGCCCGGGTTACGGGCTTGATGTCTATTACGAATTTTATCCTGGCTTACATCTCGGCCTGGGATTTGATTATTTCCAGCCGGCTAAGGCTAATACTACTAATTTTACTGCCAGCGATACTAATTATTCAGTCAGAACGAAAATTGGCCTGAAGGATCTACCGCTTAGAATTTCGGTGAGGTTTGAGCCGGTAAAAGATTTTTATTTAAAAACAGGAATTGAGTACCATCTGGCCAAAGTCAATTATCTTTATGCAGTTTACCAATCGGTTGGCACACCTGAAGAAAACTGGATGAGCTGGACGGGGCAGGCTTCAGGGCAGTCCTTTGGCTGGCTGGTGGCCGGTGGGGTCAACCGGCCGGTTACTTCCTGGCTGGACTTCTTTTTAGAGGGATTTTACCGCTCAGCTAAGGTCAAGAACTTTGACGGGGACAATATTTACCTTGATTCAGACGGGTTTGAGCAGACAGAAAGAGGGGATCTTTATTACTGGCAGGTCCAAACCGCACCTAACGTCTCCTGTCCTGTTCTTTTTATCCGGGATCAGGTGCCGGCCGAGCCTGGAGTTATGAATCCACGGAAGGCCGAAGTTAATTATTCCGGCCTCAGTCTAAAAATAGGTTTGCGTTTTAAGTTTTAGGGCAGTTTATTTAATAGACTCTTAGCCTGGCAGAAATTATTCCTCAAATTTATAGCCGACGCCTCTGACACTTTGAATAAGTGAGGCCAGCTGTCCAAGTTTCTGCCGCAGATGGCGGATATGAACATCAACTGTTCTGGTGACCACCACTTTCTCCTGGCCCCAGAGATGATCTAAAATCTCATCCCGGCTAAAAACCCGGCGCGGTCTGGAAGCCAGTAATTCTAAAATCTTAAATTCAGCTAAGGACAGCTCCACCGGCTGGCCGTTGACTTGAACTTCATGTTTTTCTGGATCAATAACCAGCTGTCCGCCGGCCAGGATTCTTCTGGCTGAACTTTCAGCGGCTGTGGCCTGTTGGCGCCGGAGGACAGCCTTTATCCTGGCCTCCAGCTCGCGGAGAGAAAATGGCTTGGTAATATAATCATCGGCTCCAAGCTCCAGCCCCGTTACCCGGTCAGCTTCCTGGGTTCTGGCGGTCAGCATGATAATGGGAACAGAGGCTGTTTCCGGTCTGTTTTTAAGATAACGGCAGATCTCCAGGCCATCAGTCCCGGGAAGCATCAGATCGAGAAGAATTAAATCAGGCGGCTCCTTGGCCACAGTCTTTAAAAACTTCTCCGGCTCAGCCATCGCTTCAACTTTAAATCCGGCTTTAGTCAGATAAGTGCGAAGAAGCTCCAGGATATCTTCTTCATCATCCAGCACCGCAATGGTCCTGACCATTGAATTTTTCCTCTCTATGTTTATACGATTTTAGACAGCTATTGTCCACTTCGACTGCCCGGTTTGTTCTGAGGTGATTCGATATAATCTGGAATTGAGGATTTAAAGCTCCAGCTTGACGGCTGTCAGGACAGGCTTTTAGAGGCGAGAGCCGGAAGTCAGCAGATGCTTGATAAACTCTCCCCGGACTAAATAATAAGCTTCTTCAGCCATGTTCTTAGCCAGATCTCCTATTTTTTCCAAATGCCGGCTCAAGAGGATGAAAAAAACAGCCAGGGGCGGGTCTATCTCTTTTTTATTGACCCGGTCCAGGTACTTATTCATGACCAGGGTTTTAAGGTCATCGACAAAAACGTCAAGCCCGATGGTCTGGCTGGCCAACCTGTCTTCTTTCTGGAGATAGGCCTCAATAGCTAAGGTTAACATTTCCTTTACTCTGGAAATCATTTCATAAAGTTCGGCCGGGAGTTTTACCGGTAGAAAAGCCCTGACTTCCTCCAGTCGCTGAACAAGATTCAGGCACTGATCAGGAATTCTCTCCAGCTCATGGGCGATGTTCATTGAGGCGAGAAGGAATCGGAGGTCAACTGCTACCGGCTGATAGCGGGCCATCAGGGTGGAGGCCTTGTCCTGAATCCCGTTTTCCAGCAGGTCAGACTCCTTTTCCAGCCGAACTATTTCAGTCCTCAAAGATAGATCCTGTTCTGTTAATAACTGGCTGGAAGTATCCAGTACCCGCCTGGTTATTCCCGCCAGATAAGCTACTTTTTCCCTGAGCTCATTTAATTCCAGATCAAAGGTTCTTTCGGTCATTTCTATTTTCCAATTAGCCAAATCTTCCGGTTATATAATCTTCGGTTAATTTATTGGCCGGGTTGGTGAAAATTTTATCAGTCCGGTCATATTCGATGAGCTCCCCCAGCCAGAGAAAAGCCGTAAAATCAGACACCCGGGCTGCCTGCTGCATATTGTGAGTGACAATGACCACCGTGTAATTCTTCTTCAGTTGATGGATCAGCTCTTCGACCTTGGAGGTGGCGATCGGATCTATGGCTGAACAGGGCTCGTCAAAGAGAATAATCTCCGGCTCAACCGCTAATGTCCGAGCAATGCATAAACGCTGCTGCTGCCCACCCGATAGTTTCAGGGCATTCTGTTCCAGACGGTCTTTAATCTCTTCCCACAAAGCTGCTTGCCGCAGACTTTTTTCAACGGCTGTTTCCAGCGAAGCTTTACCCCGGTGATGGCCAATGGTTAAGCCATAAGCAACATTATCAAAAATTGATTTAGGAAAAGGATTTGGTTTCTGGAAAACCATGCCTACCTTTTTACGCAGAGCGACTAAATCAATATCCCGGTCGTAAATATTCTCATCATCTATTAAGATTTTACCTTCCACCCTGGCTTCTGGAATGAGGTCATTCATCCGGTTAAGAGCCCGGATAAAAGTGGATTTGCCACAGCCGGAAGGGCCGATAATGGCTGTAACCTGATTTTCCGGAATGGCCAGGCTGATACTTTTCAGGACCTGTTTCTGACCATAATAGAGATTCAGATCTTCAACCAATATTTTTGGCTTATAAACTGCATTGATATCTGTCTTGTCCATGATCAATTTTTCCACTTTCGCCTGAGTCTTGACCTGATGATAACTGCCGTCAGGTTAAAAAGAATCACAAAAACGATGAGAACCAAAGCTGTTCCATAGGCTAAGGACTTAGCTCTGTCCAGAGAATGATGCTGGGTAGCCATAACATAAAGATGATAGGGAAGAGCCATAAACTGGTCTTTTAAGGAAGCAGGCAGAAACGGCAGGTAGAAAGCTACGCCGGTAAACATGATTGGAGCAGTTTCACCGGCGGCTCTGGCCAGACCGAGGATAGCTCCGGTCAACATGCCTGGAATCGAATAGGGTAAAACATTGGTTCGAATCATCTGCCATCTGGTAGCCCCCAGGGCCAGGGCACCTTCGCGGTAAGAATCGGGGACAGTTTTCAGTGCTTCTTCGCTGGCGGTAATTGTCCAGGGTAAAGTCAATAAAGCCAGAGTCAAGCCCGCAGACAGAACTGAGGTGCCCAGCTTCAACAGGTTGACAAACAATATGACTCCAAATAAGCCATAGACCACTGAAGGAACTCCGGCCAGATTCCTGATCGACAACCTGATCAACCTGGTCAGCCGCCCCGCCCGGGCATATTCATTGAGATAGATGGCAGCCGCCATGCCCAGAGGAACCGCGACGGCAGCGGTTATAAGGGTAACCAGAAAAGTGCCAAAAATAGCCGGGAAGATACCGCCTTCGGTCATGCCTTTCCTGGGGGCCTGGCTTAAAAATTCCCAGGAAATGACTTTGGACCCATGGCTCAAAACATCGTATAAAAAATAGATGAGAACAAACAAGACGAGATAAACAGAGAGCCGGAGAGCCAAAAAACCCAGAAACTGAGTGAGCTGACTCCTCGAGTTCTTTCCGCTTTTTCTGACCGAAGTTTTCATTGTAATTTCTTCTTCTGTTTTTCCAGTATGACGTCAGCCGACAGGTTGATGAAAAACGTTATCAGGAAAAGAACCAGTCCGAGAGCAAAGAGAGCGTAATAATGAGTTGAGAAAAACGGGACCTCCCCCAGCTCGATAGCAATGTTAGCAGTCAGGGTCCTAACTGATTGAAGAAAACCATGAGGGAAAGCCCGGGCATTACCGGTGGCCATCAGAACCGTCATGGTTTCACCAATGGCCCGTCCCATACCCAGCATTAAGGAAGCAATTATGCCGGAGGCCGCCGCCGGGATTTTTACCTTAATCAGAGTCTGCCAGACATTGGCACCTAAAGCCAGGGAAGCTTCAGAGTAGGCGGCCGGGACGGCATTCAGGGAATCCTCAGAAATACTGATGATGGTGGGCAAAGCCATGATAGCCAGAAGCAGGCTGCCATTGAGAGCATTCAGTCCGTTGCTCAGGTTGAAAATTCTGGCCAGAAAAGGGCCGACCAGATTCATGCCAATAAAACCAACGACAACTGAAGGTATAGCCGCCAGCAATTCGACTATGGGTTTGACAATTTCTCTTACCCGGGGAGAAGCTACATCGGAAAGATAAGAAGCAACAGCTACACCCAGAGGGAAGGCTATGAGCATGGCTCCAACGGTGATCATAAACGTGCTGGCCAGCATGGATAGAAAGCCATATTCAGGTTTTTCAGGCGAAGTTGGATCCCAGTGGGTTGAAGTCAGGAATTCCTTAAAACCGATCTCTTTGAAAGCCGGAACCGAAGTGTAAAGAAGGAGGGCCAGAATACCGGCCAGGATGAGAATGGCCAGCATGCCGCTGGCCTGAAAAAGCCGGTGAATAAGGCTTTCTCTTAGGTCTCCGAGGAGGCCCTTCTTCTTAACTGATCTCATTTTCTTACTGCTTTGAATCTGAGGTTATCTTAAATTCTTCTCGTTCTGTTCCATTAGGTCTTTTCCGATTCGGAAGAACCCTTCTCTTTCGACGATGGCCTGTCCTTCCGGGCTGAGTTCAAACTTGAGAAACTGACTGACCGCAGTGGAAGGTTTCCCGTTAGTGGATTGATAGAGCGGCCGGGAAATAGCATATTTAGCTGAATAGACCGCCTCTTTGTCGAGCGGGGAGTAATCGGGAGAGTTTTCATCTTTTTTGATTTTTAAAACTTTTATTCCTTTTCTTAACTGGCCCTGCTCATCATAAACATAACCAACTCCCACGTAACCAATACCAGCCGCATCCTGGGTAACCGTCTCTATAATCTGGGCGTTGCCATTCATTTCTTTTACCTCAGAGGAATAGTTCTTGTTGTTCAACACATGTTCCTGCAGGAAAGAATAAGTGCCGGAGTTGGATTGCCGGCCGTAGAGTGAAATTTTCTGGTCAGGCCCGCCCAGAACTTTCCAGTTTTTTATTTCACCCCGGAAAATGGAACCAACCTGAGCCATAGTTAAGCTGTCAATAGAATTTTTCTCATTGACCACAATACTTAGAGCATCAACGGCGATGGCAAAAATTCTGGGTCTAACACCTTTTTCATAGGCCAGATCTAATTCTGATTTTTTCCATTCACGGGAATGGTTAGCCAGATCACAGGTGCCGTTAATAATAGCGGTAATGCCGGTCCCGGAGCCGCCACCGACCACCGCCAGAGCGGTGCCAGGATTTTTGGCCATGAATTCTTCAGCCAGAATCTGAACCAGGTTGACCAAGGTATCAGAGCCCTTAATCTGGACCATTTTCCTCTGGGCGGAGGCTGGTGAAACCAGGAAGACAGCCAGAAGAATCAGGCTCAAACCGGCAGTCAAAAGCCAGGCCACCGGTTTTTGGTGTTTTTTAGTTTTAGATTGTCCTTTCATGTTTTTCTCCTTTTTGAATCATGATTAAAAAGCCATCATAAAAGTCAGATTAAAAATCACATCATTTTTCTTAAGAGAGTCTTGATAGTCATAAACCCAGATATTGGGCTGAAGTTTAAAGCTGCTATTCATCGGAGCCCAGTCCAAACCAGCAATAACCAGTGAAATTTCATCATCATTTATCAGGTCGTCGGGTTCATAACGGTCAAAACGGGCGAAGACATTGAGCTTGTCAGAAATCAGGTTATAGCGTCCGAAGACTGAAAAACCTGACCGGTCAGAACGCTGTCCTTCGACCAGATTCTTGTCGTTTCGGTAAACAAAGTATTCCGCTCCCAGAATCAAGCCGGGGATAGATTCAATGAACAGATCTCCTTTGTAGGTTAAAGCCTTAGCCCCCTCTTCCTGCTTCTCATAATCAACGTAACCAACAACTGACAGACCGGGCAGGGGGATAAGCTGGAGCTGCCCCATGAGTTTCTTATATTTGTCGCCTTCTGGATGGGAATAGCCGGCTCCGTTAGTTAGCATCAAGCCATAGCGCACCGGACTGGCAATTTTCCCGGTGAGGCTGACACCAAGATCAGCACTGGTGGCATCAATCTCCTTGCCGGTAATATCCTTATAACCGTCCAGCAGGGTCTTGGCCACGCTGCGGTAACCCCAGCGGTCTTCGGCCAGCTTGAAAGTGATGGTATCAGCCATACCGACTTTAAGATCAGCATCAGGGATGAGCTCACTAATCTGAAGGTACATGTGTTTAAGGAAAGGGCGGAATTTGTCATCAGGTTTCGACCCGGCATCGGTGGCTTTGACTGTATCGCCATCGAGTGTCAAACGGAAACTGATATTGTTGTTGATCTTGTTATCATAACGGAAATATACGCGTCGGAATTGCATGAAATTGTTTTTGAAATTGGGATTGTCTCCAGGGGGAGTGGTAATGGGGCCTTTGTCTGAGAGATAAAAAGTGTAGTCGAAATAGACTGTGCCTGAAAACTTTTGCTGAGCTTGAGCCTGGCTCGTTCCTAACCCGAGCAGGCCGATGGCCAGAATAAGCAGCCAGCCGGCCAGAACAGGCTTTCTGCCTCCTCTAATCTTTTTCTTTGGATTCATTTTTCCTCCTGATCGATGAATTTTTAGCCCGGACTTTGACCGGCGCCTGGCCAGGTCTCGGGCTTTTTCAGATGAGAAGTATAAGAGGCGAAAGTAAAGAAAGAGTGAAAGAAATGTTAATTCTGGGTTAATTATTCTGCCTCGTGGACTTTAAGAGAAGTAGCCGGGGCCGGCTTTTTCCGATAGGTTCCCGGGCTTTTTTTCTGGCCGGTCAAAACTGGTTTCATTTAAAAAAAGCCGGCTATTTGCTATAATAACTAACTTAAAAGAGGAATATCGGCAGATGTGCGGTGTAATCGGTATCTGGGCTAATGACGAAGTTTTCCATGACCTTTATCAGGGATTGCTGTCTATTCAGCACCGCGGCCAGGATGCGGCCGGCATTATCACTTATGACGGCAAATTTCATGAGAAAAAGGGCGGCGGCCTGGTTATGGACATTTTTGGCCAGGAAGAGGCAGCCCAGCTAAAAGGCCATATTGGCATCGGGCATACCCGTTATCCGACAGTTGGCGGTGGCGGCCAGGAAGATGCCCAGCCTTTTATGCTTAATTCCCCCTTCGGTATTGTCCTGGCTCATAATGGCAATGTGGTCAATTACCGGCGGCTGAAAAAAGAACTGTTCGAAAAGCATCAGCGCTTGCTTAATTCTGAATGCGATGCTGAGGTTATTCTTAATATTTTTGCCCAGGAACTGGAAGAGCAGCGCATCAAAGTCATTACGCCTGAAAACATTTTTAAAGCGGTAGCCGGGGTTTACCGGCGGGTTAGAGGCAGTTATGCGACGGTGGCCTATATTGCCGAACAGGGTCTGGTCGCCTTTCGCGACCCTTATGGTATTAAGCCTTTGAGCTTTGGCCGGCGGAAAGACGGCCTGCTGCCTTCTTATGCCTTTGCCTCTGAAACGGTCAGCCTTAACCTGATGGGTTTTGACGATATCGAACATATTGAAGCCGGCGAAGCCATTTTTATTGATCGCAACCGGCAGCTTCATCGCCGGCGAATAATTAAGAGAAAACATACTCCCTGTCTTTTCGAGTGGGTTTATTTTGCCCGGCCCGATTCGGTTATTGACGGGGTAAATGTCTATAAAAGCCGGGTTAATCTCGGGCGTCTGCTGGCCGGCGAGATTAAAAAGAAAGATTTAGACATTGACGTGGTGGTGCCGGTTCCTGATTCAGCCAGGGATGCAGCCATTGAAATTGCCCGGCGGCTCAAGCTCAAATACAGTGAAGCCCTGGTTAAAAACCGTTATATCGGCCGGACTTTTATCATGCCGGCCGAGGCCAAAAGACAGAGTTCTGTCCGGCAGAAGCTGAATCCCATCTGCTCGGAAATTGAAGGCAAGAAAGTTCTGCTGGTTGATGACAGTATTGTTAGAGGGAACACCTCCCGGGCGATTGTGGAAATGATCAGAGAATGTGGAGCAGAAAAAGTTTATTTTGCTTCTTACTCGCCTCCTCTCCGTTATCCCTGTGTTTATGGTATAGACATGCAGACCAAGACCGAGTTTGTAGCCAGGGATGCCGATGAAAAACTGGTGGCCCGCCGCATCGGTGCCGATGAGGTTATTTACCAGACCCTGGCCAATCTGAAAAAAGCCATCAGAATGGAAAATCCAAAATTGAGATATTTCTGCGCGGCCTGTTTTGACGGCCAATATCCAACCGGAGATGTGACACCTGAACTTCTTAAAGCTATAGAAGATGAAAGAAGACTCATTCAGGAAAACCAGCTGGAGCTGGACATAAAAAAGACTAAATAAATATCCGGCAGCGACTGGCCGGAAAGACTATTAAATTTCATCCCGCCAGTAATTTAAAATATCCAGCAGAGATTGCTTCAGATTGATTTGCGGTTTCCAGGCAGTCAGTTTGACCAGGCGGTTGATGTCGGCCAGGAGAATCGGCGGATCAGCCGGCCGGAAACGTTTCTCTTCAGTTTCAACCAGAATCTTGGCTCTGGTCATGCTTAATATAGTTTTCAGTATCTCCTGACCGAACCAGGCCTGTCCCGAACCAAGATTATAAGCTTCTCCGTCTTCTCCCTTTTCGGCCACCAGCCAGAGAGCCCGGACCAGGTCTCTGACGTCAGTGTAATCTCTTTTGTTTTCCAGATTGCCGGCATAAAGAATTGGATCCTTTTTCTTTTTTTCAATCTCAGCGATTTGTTTGGCCAGGCTGGAGATAAAATAATACTCGGGCTGTCTGGGGCCAACGGTGCTGAAGAGGCGGGCCCTGATTATTTTTAAGTTATAACTCTTGAAATACTGGAAGCCCAGCATATCCTGAGCGGCTTTACTTACCCCGAAGGGATTAAGCGGCCGGAAATGGGAGCTTTCTTTCATGGGCAGTTCATCAGCGAAGGCCAGTCCGTAAGCTTCACCTGCTCCGGCTATGATGACTCTGGGATTAAGACGAAGCTCTCTCAGAGCTTCGAGCAAATTGATTGTACCGACGAGGTTAACTTCCATGATGCTGGCTGGCAGGCTCCAGGAAAAAGAGGGGGCGCCCTGCCCGGCCAGGTGAAAGACAAGATCCGGCCTGATTTCGTCCAGGGGAGCCAGTAGCGAGTGGAATTCCATTAGATCCCCGGTATAAAATTTGACCTGCCCTGAAAGTTTTTGAAGGTTGGCCAGTGAGGACCTTGGCCGGATTAAACCATAGAGTTCATTCTGCTTCAAATTTGAATTGATATATTCTGCTAAGTGACTGCCAATAAAACCTGAAACACCTGTAACTAAAATTCTCATCTTTGCTCCCAAACAAATATCAGCTTATCCGGCTGCTTATTGTTAAGATTTTTATAGCCTTTTTGGCTCCGGCTGTCAAATTAAAGGAGGAAAAATATTTAGCAATGGCCGGCGGCAGCCCCGGTTATCCAGGCTGCTGGCCAGGCAGCCAATCAGTCTGGGTCAGGGAATTAGAAAGCAAAACCTCCCAGGAAATCAGAGCTGCGGCTGATATTTCCCAGTCCGACCGAAAACCTGAACTGGGTTTCTGGCCTGAGCCGGTAATTGAAGATTCTAAGGTCAAGACTGAAGTCCAGACATTGATAATGGTAGGTACAGGATAGACCGGTATAAATAACTTTTTTTAGCTGGAGATCGTATTCTATCTGGCCCTTGACATCCAGCCTGGCCGGCAGGCGGAGACTGGCCCGGAGGCCGATCTGATTACTCCGGAAAAAGCTGTCGGCGGCCAGGATCTGATAACTCTTCGACCAGTTCAACCCGAGAAAGAAATTATCTGACGGGGCGCCGTAATTGGCACTTAATCTGAAGCTCAAAAAATTGTTTTCATACGTATTATAATCGGCGCTAAGGTCGAGGCTTAATCTGGTCTGAAGATAAAAACGTAAAAAGCCGTTAAGCGGGGCCAGATGCCTGTCTGGATTCTGCGGGTAATAAAATCTTATCCGGCTGGTAGCCGGGTCAAAATAATAAACCTGAGACAAACCGAAAGTTACCATTTCCCGGCTGGTTTCACCGTCTTTAATCAGAAGGTGTTGAGTAAAACCGTATTTCAAATCATCGTCACGGTAGAAACCGAGGGGGCTTATAATCCGGGAAGAAACGCCCTGGCTGAGCAGGCTTTCAAAAGTGTAAGAGCAGAAAGGGACAATAAGATGCTTTAGATATGGTTCCCCGCCCCGGAAAAAAATCCGATAGAAAATTGGCCCTTCCAGATTGAAGCCCAGTCTGGCCTGGGCAGTCAGAAGCGGCTTATTCTCTCTGATAGTCGTCCCGGGTGCATAACTCTGGAAATAATAGCTGAAGAGGCCCGTGGTGAAAAAAGAAAGATTCAAAAAAGGAGCTGGAGAAAAAGGCAGGCTTAAAGCCGGCCTGAAAAAGGCCTGACCGAGAGCGAGACTGGTAGCTGGCTGATTTTCGTTTTGATAAGAATAGTGCCAGTTGGTCAGGCCAGATTCCCAGGAAAGGTAGAAGGAGGAGAAAAGCCGGTATTTCAGGAGGTTGAAATTAATTTGCGGGAAATAATTGGAGATTACCTTCTGACCTGTGGCCGGAAAATAAGTTTCAAAGCGGGAAGTCCGGAGGTTCAGGCTAAAATAAGACCAGTTTCTGGTCAGGTTAAACTGGTAGGAACGGTTATTGCTGGTGGACAGGCTGAAATTATTCTCATATTCCCTTAAAAAATCAAAAGAACTCGAATAATCAACCTGCCCGTTAAACTGGAAACTGCCTGGCAGGAGCTGCTGGTGGCTCCAGCGGATTAGATAACCCGGGTCAGGCTGAACCGAATCAGGCTGCCTTTTGAAGAAAAAGACATAGGCGCTGGCCTCTCCTTTAGTTTTTCCTCTTAAAAGATAGCGGTAAGCAATTCCTGTTCCTGCCCCTTGACTGGAATAATAGTCAGCCGTCAGAGTGGCTTCACTGTTTCTGGCTATGGCCCAATAAAAACTTTGACTGATGGCCAGACCTTTGACCTGATTGTAGCCTATCTCTGGAAAGAGAAAACCGGTGGCTCTTTCTTTCAGCGGATATTTCAGGTAAGGCAGGTAAAAAACAGGAACCTTTTTGATAGAAAAAACCGCTCGGGACATAGAGACATAATCATCGGTTTTGATCTCGGCCTGTTTAAAACTAAATGACCAGCGGGGAACGGGCTGGGTGCAACTGGTCAACCAGGCCTCTTTTACCTTCATTATATCAGTTGAGTTCTGACTGATTTCTTTAGCGCCAAATAAAAGACTGGGTCGGGAAATCGCCTGGACGTCTTCAAGTTGTGCCTCCCGTGTCTTCAGATTGTAGGTCAGCCGCTGGCAGTTGACCACCTCTGACGGGAGCTGAAGGCAAACCTGGCCTTCGGCCTGGAGGTCGTAGGTAGCTGTGTTCAGTTGCAGCCGGTCACAAAGCAGGGTCAAATCCTCGAAATGGAGCTCTACCTGGCCTGAAGCCAGAATCATGTCCCCCTTCTTTTCCTGGTAGGTGGCCAGGAGGCGAAATGATTCATCTGAGCCCGATGCGGACTGCTGGCTTAGAACAGCTTTTAGCTCAAGTGGAAAAAAAGCAGAGAAAAGCATAAAAATAACTAAAACGGTCAGCCAGCCAGAAACTGGCCGGTTATTGGACTTATCACTAATCATCTGTTGATTAATATACAATTGCCTTTTGGTCAAAAACAAGGCAGAGGTCGAAGAATTTGGCCAGAAAGAAAGATTAGCCAGTTGCCAGCTGCCTCCAGATTATGTTAAAAAGTAAATGAATTATTATGGGATGAAGAAAGTTGAAAGGGAAAATAGGACGGCAGGCCAGTCAAATATTTTTGCTCCTCAGTTTGAGTTTGACCCTGTGGACTGGGGCTGGAGCTGAGACCTGGAAAGCCAGGGAGCTGCGCCTGGCGGCCGAGAAAGCTGCCTGGCAATTTGGACCTTTAAAATTGCAGCCGGCCATTCTGATTAAGGATGCAGGCTATGATTCGAATATTTACTATCAGCCTGAAGCCACCTCTGACTTCTGGCTTACGGCCGGACCGGCCGCCGATGTTTACCTCGTAGCCAGAAGAAGAATAATAGTTCACGTTTTTGAATCTCCACAATACGTTTTTTTCTCAAAGACTAAAAGGGAAAGGACCTGGAATAATTATCTCAACGGGGATGTTTCCCTAAGCTTTAGCCGTTTTTTACTGACAGTTGGCGGAAGCCTGAATAATGCCCGGGAACGCTGGAGTACGGAGTTAGATATCCGCCCCCGCCGGAAAGAAAAAAGCGGTTTTGTTTCTTTTCTTTATCAGAAATCATACCGGCTGTCTTTTGAATTTACGGCCAGAACTATTGATTATACCTACGAAAGCCTGGAATATGATTCGGTCAATATTAATCAACGTTTAAGCCATTATGAGGATTATTTAAGCGGCCGGATTTATTACCGGCTTAACCCCAGAATTCAGTTTTTTATCGAAGGGCAGAAGGGCTCATATGATTTTAAAGATCCTCTTAACCCTGGGGATTCAAACAGTCAGACAATTTACTCCGGCTTCCAGTTTTCTCCGACCGGCCGCCTTCATGGCCAGATCAGGCTTGGTCATAAATGGTTTGATACCCTCGATCCGGAACTGCCAGATTACCAGGGCCTGGTAGGAGATACTTCAGTTAGCTGGCAAATTATGAGGCCGCTCGTTCTTCGCGGCAACTATCAGCGGGATATAAATTTTTCTGTCTGGTCCTATAGCGCTTACTATATTGAGACAAACTGGTCGGCCGGGCCGTCTTTTTATATTTTCAGAAAGAAAATTCGCCTGGATTATACTTATAGCCAGACAAAAAATGACTACCCTCTGGGGGAAACTCCAGGCAGTTCGCCCCGCCGTGATAATTATACTTTAAATTCAGTGGCCATTTATTATAGAATAAGTAAAACAGCCGGGATTGGAATAACCGCTGGCAACTGGAAGAGAGAAATTAATGTTCTTAACTGGGATGCGAACAGAAAATTTATCGGACTTAATGTGACCTATGATTTTTAAGATAAATAGATAAATATTTGTATGGCCTGGTAAATGGAGAAGACATGGGAAAAGAGAAACAGGCTGCCCTGATTCTTTTTGTTTTTTTGATTCTGATTATTGGAGTCAGACCTTCTGGCTCGCAACAGGCTGTGCCCCTCAGCCGCGGCCAGGAAGAGAATCAGGTTAACGGGCGGGATTATTTCATCAGAGAATATATAATCGGGCCAAGGGATCTCCTGGAAATTAAAGTTTTTGAATTACCGGAATTTGATCATACGGTCAGAGTGTCTGAAGACGGTTCGATTACCCTGCCGCTTATTGGCAATATTCAAATAGGCGGATTGACCAAGGATAAGGCTGAGGAAAGGCTATCAGAGCTACTGGAAAAATACGTCAAAAAAGCTCAGGTCTCAATTTTTATTAAAGAATATCAAAGCAGCCTGGTGGCCATAATCGGCGCAGTCGAAAAGCCTGGGATGTACGAACTGGTCGGCCGGCAAACGTTATTGCAGATGATTTCACAGGCAGGCGGTTTTAATGATACGGCCGCTAATGAGATTTATGTGCTGCGCGAGGGGCAGGACGGTACAACAGCTTCGATCAGCATTGATCTTGAGGATCTGATGATTAACGGCAATCAGAATCTGAACATTCCTATTCAGGCCAATGATGTGATTAATGTTCCAGTCGATAAGTTGATTAATGTCTATGTTTTTGGCGAGGTCAGGCAGCCAGGAGCCCTGCAGGTGAAAATGTCGAATAAGATTACTTTACTCCAGGCTATCGCCCAGGCCGGCGGGCTGAGCGAAAATGCTACCAAAAGAGGAGTGACTATCAAGAGAAGGGATAAGAGCGGCAAGGAAATTAATTTGAGTGTTAATTTAAATGATATTATAAAAGGCAAGAAGAAAGATATTCCCCTTCAGGAAGGAGACGTGGTCATAGTCAAACAGAGTATTTTTTAGGCCGGAAAACAAAGACGGGGAAAAGAGGCGTGAGATGAATGAAAATAATGTCGAGATCGAACCAGCCGAAGGCGGGGAAATTGATTTAAGAAAATATATCGACATCATTATCCGCCAGCGCTGGATAATCATTTCAGTCACAGTCATCGCCCTGGTTATTACTTTTCTGGTTTCTTTCACCATGAGGCCGGTTTACACTGCTCAGGGAACGGTTATGATCGAAAAAGAACCAAATATCCTGAGTTTCGAAGAGATTTTTCAAGTTGAAACTTTCCGGGATGATTATTATCAAACCCAGTATAAGCTGTTGCAAAGCCGCAGCCTGGCGGAAAGAACGATTGAAAGGCTGAAGCTCTGGGGAACTTCTGAATTTTCCGGGCGGCAGCCAGCTACAGCCGATGACTGGAATGATCCTGTTTTCCGGCGGAAGCTGATAGATAAATTTCTTAGCCGGCTGGAGGTTAAACCGGTCAGGATGACCAGGCTGATAGAAGTGGATTTCAAAGCCCATGATCCCCAGTTGGCCGCTGACTCAGTTAACGCCCTTTTTGATAGCTTTGTTGATATGAATATCGAGACAAAATATGAAGCGACGGAACAAGCAACTGAATTTTTGAGCCAGCAAATAGATGGTCTGAAAAAAGAAATAAGTCAGAAAGAGCAGGAATTGCAGAATTACGGTCGGGAAAAAGATATTGTCATCCTGAGCGATAAAGAGACAACGATGCTCGACAAACTGGGTGAGGTCAATAAAGCTCTGACCGAAGCCCAGATTGACCGGGTCCGCAAAGAAGCCTACTATAACGAAATCAAAAATGCCAATCCGGATTATATCCCGGAAGCCATGAATAATCCTTTAATCCAGCGCCTGAGAGAAGACTATCTAAAGCTCAGCCGCGAATATGCCAAGATGCAGGAGCAATTCCAGCCTGATTATCCAGAAATGCAAAGGCTCAAAGCCGAGCTGGACACTGCCCGGGATTTACTCAAAAACGAAACCGGGGGGCTGGTCAAAGCAGCTTACTCTGAATATCAAGCTGCTCTCAAAAAAGAGAATTCCCTCAAAGACCTGTTTGAGCGCCAGAAAGATGAGGCTTTCCGCCTCAATTCCAATGCTATTCTTTACAACGGCCTGAAAATTGAAATTGAAAACAAGAAGAGCCTGCTTGAATCACTGTTAAAAAGGCAGAGCGAAACGGGCGTTTCGGCCAGGCTGAGAGGCTTGAGAACATCTAACATAAGAGTGATTGACCGGGCTGACCTGCCCATCAACCCTTCCAGCCCGAAAAAGCTGAGGAACCTTCTCCTGGCTCTTTTCTTAGGGCTTTTCGGCGGGGCGGGCCTGGCTTTTGTCATGGAATACCTGGATAACACGGTTAAGAGCGCCGAAGAAGTTGGCCGCTATACCGGCCTGCCTACTCTCGGGGTTGTTCCAGTTTTTGGAGATGATTCCAACCGGGCTTATGGCTACTATTACAGCTACGGGCAGAAAAAGGGTGAAGAAAAAGGAAAAGGGGGAAAAGAAGACTCCGGGAAGCCAAAGAATATTGAGCTAATTGTTCATTTCGCTCCGGAGTCGGCTTTTGCTGAAAACTACCGTTCTCTCCGGACGGCCCTTCTTTTGTCAAGTCCTCAGGGTAGTCTTAAAACTATTATGGTTACCAGCCCGCTGCCGGAAGAAGGCAAGTCGGCCACCATTTCCAATCTGGCAGTTAGCCTGGCCCAGACCGGCAAAAAGATTCTCCTTATAGATGCTGATCTCAGACGGCCAAAGCAGCACCAGATTTTTAAAATGAAGAATCATGAAGGGCTGACCAGCTATTTAGCCCTGGATCTGCCAGTTCAAAAATTGATCAAGCCGACGATGGTCCCTTCGCTTTATTTAATTAATTCCGGTCCGATTCCGCCCAATCCGGCCGAGCTCCTGGGCTCAGACCGGATGTCGAAATTGCTGGCTTTGTTAAAAGATCAATTTGATTTTGTTTTGATTGATACCCCTCCTATCCTGACTGTGACTGATGCACAGATTCTGGGCAAATTGGTTGATGGACTGGTGCTGGTGGTTCAGGCCGGGACAACCCCTCGCGAGGCCCTGGTGCAGACCAGAGAATTAATCGATCTGCTTAAACTTCGGACTTTAGGCGTGGTGGTCAATTCCCTTAATCTGGAAAATCATGGCTATTATGGCCGGCATTATTATCGCCATTACTATAAGGAATCCAGGGGTTAAAGCGTGATCGATCTGCACTGTCATCTGTTGCCTGACTGGGACGATGGTCCTAATTCCTGGGAAGAAGTTGACCAGATGATTGCTCTGGCGGTCGAAGACGGAACTGAAGCCATCTGTCTTACGCCTCACTATTTGCGCTTTTCCCGGCATGGGAACAATCCAGACGTTTTGCGGTCAAAGTTTGAGGAATTTTCTGAAAGATATAAAGAGGAAAAAAGAATAAGCTTCTACCGTGGAGCTGAAGTCTTTATTAGTCCCGATATCATCAAACACATCAAGCGGGAAAACCTTGGCCTGAATGGCAGCGAATATGTTTTTGTTGAATTCCCTGCTGATCAGGTACCAACTGGGACTAAAGATCTTTTTTACCGGATGATGCTGGCCGACTTAACGCCAGTTATCAGCCACCCGGAAAGGAATTCTGTTTTCGGTAGCCAGCCTGAACTTTTGTATGATCTGGTCTGCCGCGGCTGTTTGGCCCAGGTAACAGCCATGAGCCTGACCGGTCAATTTGGTGCAGCAGTCTATAAAAGAGCCGAATTATTTTTAAAAAATAACCTGGTTCAGTTTATAGCTACAGACGCTCATGATTCAAAAAAGAGGAAACCCGTCTTGAGCCAGGCAGTTAAAGCCGCAGCTGCTCTTGTTGGCCGGGAAAAAGCCGAAGCCATGGTCGATGATATTCCCCTGGCCATTCTTAACAATGAAATCATTCCCGACTGGGGTTCTCCGGTCAGGCCAGATAAAGACAGAAAAAAGTTTATTTTTTTTAAAAAATAAAGGTACTTGATTTTTGAAATTATAGCTGTTATATTAGTTTTAAAGGGAGGCGAACATGCTTAGAAAAGAAATTTTTCGTTCTCCGGCTTTACTGGCCTTGACTATCTTCTCCTTCATGCTGATCATGCTGCCACTGGAATCTTTAGCTCAGGCCTCGTCCCAAGCTGGTTCTCTGGTCGGCTTTATCTATGGGAGTGATATGAAGACTCCTGTTGAAAAGGCAGTGGTCAAGATTCGCAATCTGAACAGTGGAGAGGAATATGTTTCTGGCCCAACCGATAACAGCGGTTCCTATAAAATTGGCCAGATTAAAGAAGGGACATACCTTCTCGGCATCAATGCTCCAACTGGCGATTATAATTTTGACTATGTGCTGAAGGTCAAGGGCGGAGAAATGGGCAAGCTGTCATTGGCCCTCAAAACCGGTGAGGTTAAAGCGCTGAGCGGACAGGGTGAGGAAAGAGCTCCTGAGAAAGAAAAAGTTTCATTCTTCAGGACCCCAGCCGGGATTGCTGTTTTGATGGTAGCCACTACTCTGGCTCTTTACGGCACTTTTAAATTGCTGGAAGGTGAAGAAGAAGCTTCTCCAACCAAGAAGTAAAGCCACTTTCAAGCTGAAAACTAATTAGACCCCTAAAGAAGGGGGAAGGTTTGTATAATAGAAGCAGGATTCTCAGATCCTGCTTTTATTTTTATCAGCCTTTTATATAATAAAACAATCATGACCTGGCTGCTGGTTGCCCTGTGTCTTTTGCTGTTTCTCCTGCCTTTACCGTTTGGCGGTAATATCGAGTGGGCCATCTTCGGCTTTGAGGCCAGTATTTTTATTCTTTTCTCCCTCTACCTGGTAACCGGTAGTAAGAAAAATCCAAATGGCAGCCCTCAAGCTGAAGAAAAAAAGCTTGTTCCTTTGATCCCGCTGTGGTTGATCATCATATTTTTTTTAGCCGGTCTACTGCAGATTGTTCCTCTCCCGGCAGCGGTGGTCAGACAGATATCTCCCGCCGGTTATGACTGGCGACAGACGCTGGTCACCTCTGGCCTCGTCGATCAGGCTAAGCTTAGGTGGCAAACCATTTCTCTTTCGCCAGCTGAAAGCCTATCTGAGCTGGTAAAATATTTAGCTTTTGGGCTTTTTGCCTTTCTCCTGTCCAGGGCGATTGATACCAGAAAAAAGGTCAGGGCCCTGACCCTGGTTCTAATCGGAGCTGGTGTTTTTCAATCTCTTTACGGGCTATCGGAGCATTTTAGCGGCAGCCACCGGATATTCACCTGGGTGAACAGGTATTATTCGGGCAGCGCTTTTGGCACTTTTGTTAATCGCGATCATTATTCAGCTTTTCTCGAAATGATATTTCCACTGAGCCTTGGTTATTTTCTGGCCAGAGCCGACTACTTTTCATTACCACCGGGACTGTCCTTGAGACAGAAAATGGCCTGGTTCGGCCAGGAAAAATTGCAAAAATCAATTTTATTTATTCTGCCGCCACTCATCATTGGGGTCGGACTGTTCTTTTCCCGTTGCCGCTCAGGCATCATCATTTTTCTCCTGACTTTTTTCCTGATGGTTCTTTTGCTGTCCGTAGCCAGTCTTTCAGGCCGAAGAAAGACAGAGAGAAGACTGGTTAATCTGGTTGTTTTCATCGTTCTGGCTGCGGTTATTTTGATTGGTATCCAGCCCATCCTGGAAAGATTTACCAGCCAGAGCCTGATTGATGAGAGCCGGCTGCTTTATTATAAAGACACCCTCGGCCTGATAAAAGATTATCCCTGGCTGGGCTCCGGTCTGGGGACTTATGTTAAGGCCATCAACCGCTATCTGGAGAAAGATTTTTACGCCATTATTAATCATGCCCATAATGATTATCTGGAAATGGCCGGAGAGGCGGGCCTGGTTGGGGGCGGGGCCTTAATTCTTAGCGGATTTTTATTATTTGGGCTGGGAATAAAACGTTATTTTAAGACCGGTGATTCTCTAACCCGCGGCCTGTCCTTAGGCGCCCTGATGGGAGTTATGGCTCTTTTTTTCCATAGCCTAACCGACTTCAGCCTCAGGATGCCCGGAAATGCTATCGTCTGGCTATCTCTTTTTGTTCTTAGCCTCAAGATTCCACTGTTTGGCCCGAGGGATTTTAATGACGAAGATCTGAAAGGACATGAACGTGACTGATCTGGCTAAAAGCCGGCCTGGATGGAAAAAGATTTTCCTGTTAATTGTCTGCTTAGCTGGTCTGGCTGTCTCGGTCTGTTCTTATCTGGGTCACTATCACTTCAGCCTTTATCAATCCGAAAAAATGAAGATGCGCAGTTTGGAAAGAGATTTTGAAAAACTGCAGGGAAAACTCCAGCGGGCAGTCAGCTGGTATTCTTCGCCTGAGTTTTATTTAGAGCTGGGCCGGTTGCGGCTGCTAAGAGCCATGGCTGAAATTGAATTCGGGCAGCCTGAAAAAAGTGAATCCTATCTCGGCCAGGCTTCAGAAGCTTTAAAACGGGCCATCTTTTTACGACCGGTTGATTATGCCGCTTTCTGGGAGCTAAGCAAGGTCTATTTCTTGATGAACTATCCCCTGCCGGTTTATGCTGACAAAGGGCGTGAACTCTGCTGGGAAGCCATCAACCGGGCTCCTCATGATGAGTTTCTGCTGAGCCGTACGCTGGTCGTTTTTTTCGAACAATGGCTGCTTCTCTCTGAGCAAGAAAAAATGAAAATTCAACAGGTAATAAAAGGTCAGGAGGCGGCCAACCCTGGATTTCTTGATCGCTTTAAAAGAAAGTGGCCAGGCGGGCAGGCCGAAAAGGAGGAACTGGCCTCCCGTCTTAAAGAGTTAGGTTTTTAACCAGTGATTGATCGGCTTTCAGACCAGAAAGGGGCGGGACGGAGAAAAGCTTTAAGAACTATAATATTAAAGCAGGATAAAAAAAGGATGAGCCAGAAAATCAGAAGATTAGGCCGCAGCTTTTATGAGCAATCAACCTTAAAAGTAGCCCGCGAACTGCTTGGTAAATATATTGTCAGAATAGCCGGTTCAATAAAGCTAACCGGTAAAATCGTTGAGACCGAAGCCTATATCGGACCAAAAGATAAGGCTTCGCATGCTTACGGAGGTAAGGTGACTCCCCGCAACCGGGTAGAATATCTGGCTGGCGGTCACATCTATATCTATCTGGTCTACGGGATGTACTGGCAATTAAATATTACCACCGGCCAGGCCGGAAAGCCCGAATGTGTCTTAATCAGAGCTCTCCAAGTTCCCGGCGAAAGTAAAGAGCTGGCCTCAGGGCCGGGCAAGCTCTGCCGCTATTTACAGCTGGATAAATCTTTTTACGGGGAAGATTTAACCAGTTCTAAAATCATCTGGGTTGAGGATAGAGGGGAGACCTTTAAACCCACCCAACTGGAGAGAACTCCCAGGATAGGTATTGATTACGCTGGCCCCTACTGGTCACAAAAAAAATGGCGGTTTATCCTTAAACCAGGAAAAACCAGGAGCCGGCAAAAAAGGAGATAAATTGAAAACAAAACTGAAAAAAATATTTAGCCTTCTGGTCTTAAGCTTCCTCCTGGTGATTACCCTGAATGGCTCTCAGCTCAAATCAGATGAAATACGTACATCAACTGTCAGGTCCAGTCATTTTCTCCGCGGCATAAACTTGCCTTACTGGTTCTGGCTAAATCAGGGAGAACTCCAGCCGCTCCCAAAAAGATATTCAGCCGGTGATCTCAGTCTGATTAAAACACTGGGCTTTACTTTTGTGAGGCTGCCGGTTGATATGGCCAACATTTATGCTCCCGACCGGGATGACAGACTTGACCCGGCTGCCCTCGAACTTCTACTCTCCGGAATAAAAATTATCCTGAAGAGCGGCCTGGCTGTTAATTTTGATCTCCACAGCATTTCTCAAAAAACCGGTGGTTCCAATTATTCTGGTCCTCTCGGCCAGGACGAAAAATTCACCGCTGAATTTATTAATTTCTGGCAGCACCTGGCTGAGAAGCTGGCCATCTTCGATCCTGACTGGCTGTTGATTGAACCGATGAATGAACCGGTTTTTCTGTTTGAAGAATATAAATGGCCGCCAATTCAAAAACAACTATTGCAGGCCATAAGAGAAAAAATGCCTGACCACACTCTGCTGGCGACTGGCGCCCTGTGGTCTAATCTACCGGGGTTGCTCAGCCTTCAGCCGGTTGATGACCCTAATGTCTGGTATAATTTTCATTTTTATGATCCTCATCTCTTTACTCACCAGGGGGCAACCTGGGGTGCACCTTATGAAAAGGATCTCAGGCAGGTTCCTTACCCCTCTTCACCGGCAGCGGTAGAAAAAGCCATTTCCTTAGTTGAAGATGAGAATTTGAAGAAATATCTCCGGACTTATGGGGAAGAGCGCTGGGACGGTCAGAAAATTGAAACCGAAATTCTTAAAGCCGTAGACTGGGCAGAAAAATACGGAGTCAGGCTTTTCTGCAACGAATTTGGAGCTTACCGGGACTATTGCCTGCCGCCATTTCGCCGGGCCTGGATCAGGGATGTCCGGCTGGCTCTCGACAAGTATCGGATCAGCTGGGCCATGTGGGAATTTGATGGAAGCTTTGGCCTCGTTTTCCGGGAAAAAGGCCGGGCAATAACCGATAAAAATCTAGCTTCAGCTCTTGGTCTAAAGTTGAAATGAAAAAAAGCCTCTAAGGCTGACCGGAAGATTAACCGCTGGTCAAAATTTTATAGCTGTCACAAATTTCCTTGAATTTGTCCTTGACCTCTTTAGGGAGTGTAGAAGCAGAAATCCGGCCAAACAATTTGAGACGCGAAATTTGATCAAGATAATGTTCTACCTGATCTGCCTGGCCTAATTGATAGGCAGAAACAGTCAGATAAACATAGGCCTGGCCGAGAAGATCAGGCTCATCCAGCAAGCCGAAAGCAGCTATCTTAAAATTCTCAAAGGCCTTTTTATAATCGCCACGGTTAAAGTTGGCTCTGGCTTCTTCAAAAACCTTGAGATAGAAAGGGTCAGTAACCAGCTGATGCCCGGACGAAGTGGACTGAGCAGCCAGTTTGGTGCTGCCCCCGGCCAGCAGAATAATAAACAGGCTCATCAAGATGAACAAAACAGGTCCCCTCTGCCTGCGAGCAATCAACTTCTCTTCTCCATGCCTGAACTGACTTTTACCCTTTTTCTGTTGATAAGACAACAAATTAAGATTTATTATTGTATATTATAGTGATTAATGCAAGAAAAAGGTAGCTTTATCTGGAGGAGAGGAAATCATTGGTTCGCCCTGATTTTAAGAAGATGGCAGCGGTGTCCTCTTTAGCCCTGATTTTGCCCTCCTCGATTGCTGTCGGCCTGGCTATTGGTTATTTACTTGACCGCTGGTTTAAAACCGAGCCTTATCTGCTGCTTATCTGGCTGGTCTTCGGTATAATATCAGGATTATTGAATCTTTTCCGCGGGATAAGAAAATATTTAAGGGAAAATGAAGCCGCGGACGACCTCAATAAAAAAGAGGACTAGTAAATCAGGTGTCAGATGGAAGAAATAACCTCTCCCGATCAGTTTGAAAAATCTTTAAAAAGAGTTCCAGTTGAGACTCTAGCTATAGGTTGTCTGGCCTCGATTTTAGTTCTGTTATTCCTTGATCCCGTCTCGGCGGTTCTGGTGGCCGGGGGAGCCATCCTGGCCGCCGTTGGCTTTATTAGCCTGAAATCTTTTGTTAACCGTTATCTCGGCGGAAAGAGAACTGTCCTGGTGAAGAGGGCCCTGGTCCTGTTCAGCCTGCGCCTTTTATTGATTTGCCTGATCTTTTTGGCTATAATTTTTATCTTTAGAGGAAAGGTTATTGCTTTCGTTGCCGGCTTTTCTTCACTGGTGGTAGCCGTCTTGATAGAAGCCATCAGAAACCTGGTGAATATAAAACAATGGAAGGCTTAGAGCATTCTCTTCCCCTGGTCCAGGGCTTTAATCTGATTTTTGGCCCGGTGGTGGCAGCTGTCCTCAGAGTCTTCGGCCAGGAAGTTAAAGATCCCTACCACTTGATACCAGACTATGTGGTCATGAGTATTATAGTAGTTGTTTTACTATCTATCCTTCTGGGCCTTTTCGGCCGGCGATTGCAGCTTGTTCCCACCAGGTCCCAGGTTATTCTGGAGAGCCTGATTGATTTCTTTGAAGGCCTGATTGACGATACGATGGGCTTAGAAGGCAGAAAATACCTGCCTCTGGTGGCTTCGGTCGGACTTTTTATTCTAACTGCTAATCTTCTTGGCTTAATTCCCGGTTTTATGGCTCCAACCAGTAAATTGAATGTGACTCTGGGCTGCGCTCTGGTTGTCTGGCTTTATTATCACTGGCAGGGGATTAAAGCTCAAGGTTTGTTCGGCTATCTGAAGCACTTTACGGGCGGAAACCCATTTCTGGCCCCGCTGCTCCTGCCAATTGAAATCATTTCCCATTTGTCCCGGCCGGTTTCGCTTTCCATGCGTCTTTTTGGCAATATTTTTTCTGAAGAATTATTAATTTTGATCATGCTATCCATCATTCCCTATCTTTTACCTTTGCCTTTTATGGCTATAGCCATTTTTACTGCTGTCATTCAGGCTTATGTCTTTGTTTTGCTGACCTGCATCTACTTAGCCGGAGCGGTGGAGGAAGAACAAGAATGATCGAGAATATAACCAAAAGGAGTATTTTACATGACAAAAAAAGGTAAGACCTTAGCCCTGTTGCTTTTTTCTCTGATGGTCTCTTTCAGTCCGCTGGCTGCTCAGACTGTTGATCCGGCCCGGGCTTCTCTATTTAAGCTGTCGCTAATCGTGGGAGGAGCCGTGATCACTGTCGCCGTGGTCGCCGGAGCTTTCGGCCAGGCTAAAGCTATAACTTCAGCCTGCGAGAGCATTTCCCGTAACCCGGCGGGGGGGCAGAATATCCGCGGTATCCTGATTTTCGGGCTGGTGTTGATTGAAACGCTGGTTATTTATGCTTTGCTCATCACCATCATCATCCTCATGGTCAAATGGGGAGCTTATTGATTAAGCTGCCGTCCTGCTGACCCGATAGATGGCTGCTAATTTTTTTCAAATTATTTTAGCTTCCTGGAAAAGGTTTAACGATGACCGCTGTTTTACAGCGGCCATCGTTATTTCTTATTTCTCCCTGCTTGGCCTGATTCCTTTAATTGCCCTCTTTGCCTTTCTGGGGGGGAAAATTCTTGGTAATTCTGAACTTATTTTCCGCAGTTTAAATATTTTTACCGATGAATTTTTTGCTCAGTTGGATCCGGCTTTTTTCCAAAAGCTTCAAGCCCTGGGCGGCAGTCTGTCCAATCTGGGCTGGTTCGGGATTATCGGGTCTCTAATCGCCGCCTCCTTCCTCTTTTCCAATCTGCTAACCGCCATCAACAGGATCTTCCGGGCTAAATATAATCATTCCTTTATTTATAACCGGCTGATTGAATATGTGGTTATGCTTCTTATCGGTGTTTTCTTACTGCTGTCTTTATCAATTACTGCCGTCTGGATTGCCTTCCAGCAATTGCTCCGCCAGAGCCCGGTTTTTTCCGGATTTATTAATCCCCAGGCGGTTAATGTCCTGAACAGCTTCTTCTTTCAGTATCTCCTGCCCTTCTTCTTAACTTTTTTAATGATCTTTATCCTTTATAAGTTTATACCCGAGGTCAGAGTTCAGACCCGCAGTGCTCTGCTCGGAGCCGCTATTACTGCTGTCTTCTGGGAGATATTTAAAAGGGGTTTTGCTTTCTATGCGATCCACTTTTCAGCGGTCGGCCTGGTGCTGTCCAGAGTCCTGGCCGGTACCCTGACTTCTGTTATTTTTTTCCTTCTCTGGATCTCGTCTTCCCTGGTTATTTTGCTGTGGGGAGCTGAACTGGTGGCCATTATGAATGAAAACAATGAACTGGCCAGCTATCACCGTTCCCGGCCAGCCTGATCAGCTATTTGTTTCAGACCGGCTGAAGGTGACGTCCTAAAAAAGTTTCCAGCTTGGATTTAGTTGAGGCTCCGGTCAGAGAATCAACCGGCTGCCCGTTCTTGAAAAGAATCATAGTCGGAATGCTCAGGATCTGATAGCGGCTCGACAGGCCTGAATTCTCGTCAACATTGAGTTTGGCCACCTTTAGTTTCCCCTGATGACTTTCAGCCAGGTCTTCTATCACTGGTGCCACCATTTGACAGGGTCCACACCAGGGGGCAAAGAAGTCAACCAGCACTGGCAAATTGGACTTAAGTACTTCCTGCTCGAAATTGCTTTCATTGAGTTGAAGAACTTTATTGCTCATCCCGACCTCCTTTTTAACCTGACGGCTTTTTGATAAAGAATTTCATATTGAGAAATAACCCGTGTCCAGGAATTATTCTGATCTAGACAGCGGGACATGATGCTTGACCAGACCTCCGGCTGCCGGTAAAAGGTCAGGGCTTCTCTCACCGCTCTTAAAAAGGCCTGGCCGGAATAGTCACCAAACTCAAAACTATGACCGGAATTATTTTCTGGAGAGAAACGTTCCATCGATTCCCGCAAACCGCCGACTGACCGGGCTACCGGCACCGTTCCATATCTCATAGCTTGCATCAGGGTCAGCCCGCAGGGCTCTTCGAGCGAAGGCATCAATAAAAGATCAGCGCCGGCGATCACCCGGTGAAAAAATCCTGGGCTCAAATCGAGCTGAACGCCCAGTTTTCCACGGTGAATGTCCTGAAGCTTCAAAAGCGCCTGTTCATAAATCTCATTGCCCTGCCCGGCTACTACCAGACCGCAATCCAGAGCCAGCAGATCATTAATGGCTTCAAGGATCAGCTCTATACCTTTTAATCTGGTCAGATAGCCAACCACAGCTAACACCGGCCTGGTTTCATTGAGCTGCAGGCCAAAGTCTTTAATCAACTGTCTTTTACAGGCTTTTTTCCCGGAGAGGTCAGCAGGGGAAAAATTGGCCGGAATCAGGGGATCAGTGGCCGGGTTCCACTCTTCAGTGTCTAAACCATTTCTCAGGCCATAAAGCGGCTTATTCCTTTTGGAGAATAAACTGCTGACTTCTTGATGATGCTTTAAAACTTCGTCGCGGTAGGTTGCACTGACCGTATTAACCACTTCTGAAAAAAGTATGCCGGCCTTCAGAAAATTAAATTTACCCCTGAAGGCTAACTGATGGGAATTGAGATAGTTCCAGCTAAGACCGGTCAGGCCGAGAGATTCGGCCGGGAATTCTCCCTGATAAGAAAAATTATGGATGGTCAGAAGAGCAGCCGCCTTTTTCAGGTTCGGTTTTTTTTGATAAATAGATTTTAGGAAGAGAGGCCCAACGGCGGTTGCCCAGTTATGGCAGTGAATTACATCCAGCTTCATTCTGGAAGCAGCGAGGAATTCGCAGACCGCCCGGTTAAGAAAGATAAACCTTTCATCATTATCGAGATAGTCACCCTTAGGCGAGCCATAGATATAATCCCGGTGAAAATACTTTGGCTGATCAATAAGATAAAGGCTGTATTTGTCAACTTCAGCCTTGAAAACTGCGGTCTGGAGCTTCTTAGAGCCAACCGGCACCAGAAGCTCAGGTTGAAGAGCTTTTTTGTTAAGGGATTCAAGTTCAGACCGGCGGTAATAAGGCAGAAAAACAGATACTTCATGACCAGCCCGGGCCAGGTACTTGGCCAGTCCAGCTGTGGCTTCGGCTAGCTCGCCTGATCTGGCATAAGGAGACAATTCCGGGGTAAGAAGAGCAATTTTCAGCATTTTCCCTTAGATAAAAATAATAGCTGTCTTAGATTCAAAAATCAAACCAACAGGGAACTGCCTTACGGGAGAGAATTAAATTAGCCGGGGCTATTCAGCCCAGCCAAGCTTTTCTTTAACCAGGTTGTAATAGCTGCGCCAGGGAGAGGTCACCAGCTGAAGTTCCAGAACAGATTTCCTGATTTCAATTATTTCATTCTTATCAATGGTCTGTCCTCTTTGCCCGTCAATGGTGATAAAGACTTTTTCTTCCGGCGATAACAATTTAATTTTGATGTCTGAATCAGCCGGAATCAGCAATGGCCGGAAAGACAGGGTATGGGGGCAGATTGGAGTCAGAATGATAGTCTCGACTCCGGGGTGAACGATTGGCCCTCCAGCTGAAAGAGAATAAGCCGTAGAGCCGGTTGGGCTGGATATAATTAAGCCATCACCTTTTAACCTGGTCACTTCCTGCCCGTTGATATAAATCAACATCTCTATCATCCGGGCCAGAGCCCCTTTATTCAAAACCACATCATTCAAACAGAGATCTGCCTGATCTTTATACTTAACCTCAAGCAGAGTCCGCTGGCTGATGAAGCCATTCTCATCCTTTAAAAAGGCTTCCAGGACGGGAAAAGCCTCGTCGACAGGAATTTCAGTCAAAAAGCCAAGGCGGCCAAGATTCAGCCCGATGACCGGTACTCCTGCTCGGGCAGCGGAGGCAGCAACACTCAGCAGGGTGCCATCTCCGCCCAGGACGATGATGGCCTGACTTAAGGCTGCCAGGTCTTCACGCCGGTAACCGCCAGGTAAATTCATTTTGCAGGCCGCTGCTTCTTCCAGCAGGCAATTAATCCCCTCCCGTTCAAGATAGCTCATGATCTCCTTCAGGATTTTTTCTATTCCCGGAGCATGCGGCTTAATAGCAATTCCTATTTGGTCAATTTTTTTCTTCCTGTCCATCGGTTAACGTCTCCTCAACGATCTTTTTCAGGTTATTCTGGCTCAGGCCGCCGGCCTCAGGCTTTAACCAGACCAGAAATTCCTGATTGCCCTTTTGTCCTAAAACAGGACTGGCCACCAGCCCCTGGACACTAAAGCCAAGAGAGACTACTCCAGCCAGCACTTGCTCAAGCACCTGGCGGTGGGTTTCTCTGTTTCTGATTATACCTTTTTTGCCCACCTGGTTTCGACGGGCCTCAAACTGAGGTTTGATGAGAGCGATCAGATCTCCTTGTTTGATTATATTTTTTACAGCTGGCAGGATCTTGAGGATAGAGATAAAGGACACATCCATGACCACCAGCTCTGGCCCGTCTTTTAAGTCGGAGGGCTCCAGATAACGAGCGTTCTTCTCAATAGTCTTGACCCTGGGATCCCGGGCCAGTTTCCAGTCAAGTTGCTTGATATTAACATCAACTGCATAGACCTGGCGGGCTCCTGCCTGGAGGAGGCAATCGGTAAAACCGCCAGTTGATGAGCCAATATCAAGAGCGGTAACTCCCCGGGTTTTGACCGGAAAAACCTGAAGAGCCCTGGCCAGTTTAGCCCCGGCCCGGCTCACGTAGGGGAAAGACTGCTCAATAGCCAGAGCAGAATCCGGGCTAATCAGGGTGCCTGGTTTGGTGACAGCCTGGCCATTGACTTTGACCTGGCCGGAAATAATTAGAGCCTGAGCCTTCTCCTGGCTGGGAGCTAATCCCTGCCCGACCAGCAGGAGATCAAGTCTGATTTTATTCATTTTGCTGGGTGACCGGAGCGCCTTTAGCTCGAATAAAAGCGGCTGATATCTTCCACCAGGCTATCAGCATCGAGCCTCAGCAGTTTTCTTATCTCTTCTGCCTTCCCCACCGGGTAAAGAGCTGAAGTCAGGCCAAAACTTTTGAACCTGACCTGATACAACCCCTGACGGTCGAGAAGCTCCCTGACGGCAGTGCCAAAGCCTCCTTCCAGAATACCCTCTTCCAGAGTGAAAATCGTCCTGGCTTTTTGAGCCTGGCTGATAATCAACTCTTCATCCAGTGGCCGGGCAAAGCGGGCATTGATGACAGCTAAGGACAGGCCCTTTTCTTCCAACCGATTCGCCACTTCCAGAGCGGTATTGACCGGATAGCCATAGGCAATGATCAGGTCCTGGCCCGGTTTCAGCAGTTCTGCCTGGCCAGCGGGCAGAAAGGAAAAATTGGGGTCGACCTTGACTCCGATGCCCTTGCCTTTGGGAAATCTGATGGCGACTGGATGCCCATACTGGAAAGCGGAATAAATCATCTGACGAAGCTCATTTTCATCCTTGGGAGCCATCAGGATCATATTTGGCAGGTGTCTGAGGTAAGCAATATCATTAATACCCTGATGAGTTGGTCCGTCTTCTCCTACCAAGCCTGCCCGGTCGAGGGCGAAAATTACTGGCAAATCCATTAGACAAACATCATGAAAAATCTGGTCATAAGCCCGCTGGAGGAAAGTAGAATAAATAGCGACGACCGGCTTAAGGCCAGCTATGGCCAGGCCCGCCGCGAAATTAACCGCATGTTGCTCGGCTATGCCTACATCAAAAAAACGGTCAGGATGTTCAGCCGCAAACCTATTAAGCCCGGTGCCATCGGTCATAGCGGCGGTGATGGCCATGATCGAGTCATCCTGGCTGCCCAGATCAGCGATAGCCTCGCCGAAAACCTGAGAATAAGTTGGGTTGTTTTCCTGGCCGATTGTTACTCCGGTATTAATATTAAAGGGTGAGGCGCTGTGAAACTCTTCCGGGTCAAGCTGGGCCGGCCGATAACCCTTTCCTTTCTGAGTAACACAGTGAACCAGCACCGGACCAGGATATTCCCTGGCATTTTCAAAAGCTTCAATTAAAGAATGAAGACTGTGCCCGTGAATCGGGCCGACATAACGGATCCCCAGCTCTTCAAAAAAGATACCGGGGAAAAAAGTCTTTTTAATCAGGTCTTCGAAGGCCCGGGCGGTTTTTATTAAAGGCCTCCCAATTTTCGGGATGGACCTCAAGACTGATTTGGTCTGCTCTTTAATCTTCAAAAAAGGCTGGCCTGAGGCCAGATAGGATAGATAGCTGGAAAGAGCTCCAACGCTTGGCGAGATGCTCATTTCATTATAGTTCAGAACAATGACCAATTTCTCCCGGAGGTGTCCAATTTGATTTAAAGCCTCATAGGCTACTCCGCCAGTCAGGCTGCCATCTCCAACTACGGCGATGACATTATAGTCTTCATGTTTTTTATCTCTGGCCACCACCAGCCCCAGAGCAGCCGACAGAGCGGTAGAAGCGTGACCGGTATTATAAACATCATGCTGGCTTTCTTCCCGGCTGGGGTAACCAAGTAAGCCTCCTGACTGACGCAAACGGCTGAAGGCTTCCCGCCGGCCGGTAATTAACTTATGGGTGTAACATTGATGCCCGACATCCCAGATAATCTTGTCTCGGGGAGAATCAAAAACATAATGAAGAGCCAGAGTCAGCTCAACCGCTCCGAGATTAGAGGCCAGGTGCCCGCCGTTCCGGGACACTGTTTCGATGATTTTAGCTCTGATTTCTGAAGCCAATTCCTTCAGTTCATCCAGCGACAGGTTTTTCAAATCCTGGGGAGAGTTTATTTTCAACAAAAGTTTTTCGGGACTCATGATTCTCTCTCTGGTAAGAATTCAAGCTGAGTGGCAAAATACTCGAGGAGGCAGGAGTTGATATCAGCTTTCCTAATAGTCTCAATCGCCTGGTTTAGCCACTTATTGACCTGAGCTTTCGTCTTTTGGGGACCGAGATACCTGGCCAGGTTAGGACGGAAATTCCCGGCAGAGACCCTGTCCTGTTTGATATCTTCCAGATCATCTCTTAGTTGCCAGGCCAGTCCCAGGCTGGTTCCATAACTGTCAAGAGCCTTGATCTGAAGCTGGCTGGCTGAAGCCAGCTTCGCCCCGCTGACCACTGATACCCGGATCAGCCCGGCTGTCTTTTTTTTAGCCAGTTCTTCATAGGTTTTGATATTTGTTTCGGCTGGGTCAAAACTCAGGTCAAGCCATTGGCCGTCAATCATACCGGCTGGACCGGCTGCCCGGGCAATGTCGTGGCAGACTTCTTCTTTTAACCGTGGCCCTCCTGGCGGCCAGGGAGCAGCCAACAGAATTTGAAAGGCCAGAGATAGCAATCCATCACCAGCTAGCAGAGCCAAGGCTTCACCAAACTTTCTATGGCAGGTTGGCTGCCCGCGCCGGACATCATCATTGTCCATAGCTGGCAGGTCATCATGAATCAGTGAATAATTGTGAATATATTCAATGGCACAGGCATAGGGCAGGAGGATTTTTTCTGTTAAACCGAAATATTCTCCTGAAACCAGTAATAAAATGGGACGGATTCTCTTGCCTCCGGAGAAGACTGCATAGCGCATGGCCGCCAAAACCCTGGAATCGTCCCCGGCCAGATAGGAAGCCAGAGCCTCTTCGAGGCAGGTTTTTTTCTTCTCAAGATATTTTATTGGTTCCATGATTAACGCCCGGCCAGCGATTATTACCGGTTCATTTGTCGTTTTCCTCGTCCAGATCTTCTTGATCAGCTTCTCCTTCTTGTTCTTCCTGTTTAAAGTCAGCCTCCAGATCCTCCAGTTCAAATTCCTGGGCTTTGAGTGCCCCTTTCTCATCCTTGATTAGAATTTCAATCTTTTTCTCTGCTTTGTCCAGTTCTGATCTCAGGAATCTGGCTAATTTTATCCCTTTTTCAAACAGGGCTAATGATTCATTTAAGGATAGGCCGCCTTTTTCCAGTTTGTTAACAATCTGCTCGAGTTCACTCAGGGCTTTTTCAAAATTCATTTCCCGACCTTTAGTATTCATTTTGACTCCTTGATGAATCTTGATTCTATTTTTATCCGGGGGTCACGGCCTTTTACCTGGCAGTTAATTTCCCCGCGGTAAAAAGAAACAATCAGATCATCCCCTGGTTCAACCTCAGTGGCCTTGACGACTGGCAGCAGGCCACCTGCTTTCCAGCAAATTGTATATCCCTTCTTGAGAATGTTCAAAGGTGACAGGTTGGACAGGGCCGAAGCCAGCCTTTCCCAGCCGGCCTCATAGTCCTTCATTTTTAGTTCGATGAGATGTTTGAGCTTTTCTGCCTGGGCTTCAGCTCGCGCCCGGCTTTCACTGATCTGCCTCTTTTCTTCAAGCATGGAGCGCACTGACCTGGTCTTCAGGTCATCAACCCGTTGAGCTAAAGTCATCAGCTTAACCTGAAAATTACGGTAAATGTACTCTTCGGCCAGGAGATTGACCTTGTTTCTTTTGATTTCGAGAAGATATTTTTCAGCCTGACCAAGCCTGGCGGCTAACTGGTCAATTTTATTGCGGAATTCTTCTTCCTTGGCCACGACCATTTCAGCCGCAGCTGAGGGAGTTGAAGCTCTGATATCAGCCACGAAATCAGCGATGGTAAAATCGATTTCATGGCCAACTGCTGAGATGACCGGCTTGGTTTTCATGCAATTAAAAATAGCCCGGGCCACCACCTCTTCATTGAAAGCCCACAGGTCTTCGACTGAGCCGCCGCCCCGCCCGACGATGACCACATCAATGTCATCTCTTTCCCTGAAATAATCGAGACCAGCGGCAATTTGCTCAGCTGCTCCTTCGCCCTGAACCTGAGCGGGATAAATGACCAGGTGGAGGCGGTTAAATCGCCGTTCGAGAATACGCAGGATATCTCTGATGGCCGCTCCGGTTGGAGAGGTGACAATACCAATTTGTTTGGGCAGAAGGGGCAGTTTTTTCTTATATTTTTCATCAAACAGGCCTTCGGTCCGAAGTTTTTCCTTAAGTTGTTCGAAAGCCAGCTGGAGGGCTCCCTTTCCCAGCGGCTCAAGTTTTTCCACTACCAGCTGATATTCACCTCGCGGCTGGTAAACAGCTATTTTCCCCCCGCAGATGACCTTGGTTCCGTTTTTCAACTCGAATTTCGGCTGAATTGAAATTATTTTGTTCTCGGTCTGAATTCGCCTGGCGTTAAATTTGAAGAGGACAGCCTTTAATTGAACTTCTTCCTGAGACTGGTCGTCTTTCAGAGTAAAGTAATAATGCCCGGACGAGGGTTGCCTCAGATTGGAAACTTCGCCTTCGACCCAGACGAAAGGAAAAGAACTTTCCAGTTCAAAACTGATGAGTTTGGTTAGCTCGCTGACGGTATAAACCTTGTCCTTAATGATCAGACTATCAGTCTTCAAGACTATCCTCAATCATCATTTCTCTTTTTAGACTCAAAGCTTTACCGGTTTGAGAGTCAATCTCAATCAGGACGGCCCCCAGGATCAGGCCTTCATTAGCTGGCTCAAACTTTTGCGGCCGGCCGGTTAAAAACCGGCTGACTGCCTGTTCGGGCTTCATGCCGATAACTGAATCAAAACCGCCAGCCATACCGACATCAGATATATAGGCCGTTCCCTTTGGTAAAATTCTATCATCAGCCGTCTGAATGTGAGTATGGGTGCCGATCAGAGCAGATATCCGGCCATCAAGAAACCAGGCCAGGGCCTGTTTTTCAGAGGTAGCCTCAGCGTGGAAATCAATAATGACTACGGGCGTCCGGGCTAAAATGGTTTCAAGATCTTTCTCCGCCCGGCGGAAGGGGCAATCTACGGGTTCCATAAAGACCCGCCCCTGGAGATTAAGAACGGCTGCCTTTATTCCATTTTCATTCTGAAAGAGGTAATAACCATGACCTGGGTTACCTTCGGGATAATTGGCTGGCCGGATGAGCCGCGGTTCTTTCTCCAGGTAATTAAAGACCTCTTTTTTATCCCAGATATGATTGCCTGAAGTCAGTACATCCACCTGTAATAATAGTTCCCGGGCAATGTCTTCAGTCAGGCCGATACCTCCAGCGGCATTTTCTCCATTGGCGATAACGACATCAGGGCAGTATTTTTTTCTAAGATCGGGGAGAAACTTGCCCAGGGCCCGCCGCCCGGGACGGCCAACAATATCTCCAATAAAAAGAACCTTAAAATTATCTGGCATATTCCACTGCTCTCATTTCTCTGATGACCATAACCTTAATCTGGCCAGGATAATCGAGCTCTTCCTTGATTTTCTGAGCAATATCCCGGGCAATGACCGCCGCCTGATCATCTGAGATCTTCTGGGCATCAACAATGATCCGTATCTCGCGCCCGGCCTGCAGGGCAAAAGCTTTGGCCACGCCTTCAAAGGAAGTAGCAATCTGCTCGAGTTTTTCCAGCCTTTGAACATAAGTTTCAAGGAGTTCCCGGCGGGCTCCAGGCCTGGCGGCCGACAGAGTATCAGCCGCCTGGACCAGAACAGCTTCCACCGATGGAAAATCTATATCCCGGTGATGAGAGGCAATCGCCTGGACCACCGCTTCAATTTCTCCATATTTCTTGGTCAACTCCACTGACAGTTCGGTATGAGTTCCTTCGTAGTCTTTGTCAACGGCCTTGCCTATATCATGAAGCAGCCCGGCTCTCAGGGCTACCGTCACCTGCAGGCCAAGTTCCCTGGCCATCAGAGCTGCCAGCAGAGCGACTTCTTTTGAATGCTGAAGAACATTTTGCCCGTAACTTGTCCGGTATTTTAGTTTTCCTAAATATTTGACCAGTTCCGGGTGCATGTTCTGAATTCCAAGCTCCAGTAAAGTATTTTCACCTTCCTGTTTTATTTTTTCCTCCAGTTCAACTTTGACCTGTTCGACAATGTCCTCAATTCTGGCTGGATGAATCCGGCCGTCAGCCACCAGCTTTTCGATGGCCATTCTGGCCAGTTCGCGCCGCAGAGGATCAAAACTTGAGAGAATAACGGCTTCGGGGGTATCGTCAATTATGATGTCCACCCCGGTGGCCATCTCCAGGGCCCGGATATTACGGCCTTCCCGCCCGATGATCCGGCCTTTCATATCATCTGAGGGCAGGTCCACCACTGAAACTGTGGTCTCAACGACATGTTCGGCTGCTGATCGCTGGATAGCATTGGAAATTATTTCCCGGGCTAAGACTTTGCCTTTTTCTTTGGTTTCTTCCTCAATTCTCCTGACTGTTTGAATAGCCTGGAGCTTGGCTTCATCTTCAATTTTGCGAACCAGCATATTTTTAGCTTCTTCCTGAGTCAGCCCTGATATTCTTTCCAGTTCCTTAGTCTGCTTTTCCAGAGCTTCGTTTATTTTTTGCTCGAGCTGTTCCAGCTCTTTTTCCCTGGCATACAGGCGCCGTTCTTTAACTGAAAATTCTTTTTCTTTTCTTTCCAGATTCTGATACCGTCTCTCCAGAGCTTCTTCTTTATGGAGTAGCCGGCGTTCCTGCTCGGTTAGCTTATATCTTTTTTCCTTAGTCTGAGCTTCAAACTCAGCCTGTCGGGCAACATCCTTTTCCCGGGCTTCGCCCTCAACCTGCCTCTTAATTTTTTCAGCTTCCTGTTCTGCTCTGGCGACAATTTCCTTAGCTTTTTCTTCCGCTTGCAGGATACCTTTCAGACCCTGGCTTCGCTTGAGAAAAACAAAAATCAGAATTAAAAGCAGAATAGCTAAAAGTGGAATTCCCACCAGTGATAATGTTTTCATCTTCAAACCTCCTCGCCGGACTGCTGGCCAAAAGAGTTTACAAGGAGGTCAGGTAGTGTCAGGCTGATTCGCCGCTGGACGGTTGCCCCTTAGGCTGGCCGACAGGATCAGACCTGTCTTCTTCAAGCTTATGGCCAGAGATAGACTTGAGAACTAATTTATCAAAAGAATTAATAGTTAATTCTCCCAAATTAAGGGGTGAGTTTTTCCAGTGGATTAAAATCAGATTCATAGTTCTTTACCTGAGCCTCAAGTTGAGCCAGCTCTTTTTCCAGCCGGTCAAAAGCCTCTCTTAAACTGGCTGCCTCCCTTTCGGCTAAAAACAGTTCATCAGTTAGATTCAAAGCGGTTAGAACAGCTATCTTGGTTAAATCTGAAGACCGCGATTTAGCTGCCACTTCCTTCATCTTCTGATCAAGATAGGAGGTTAGCTGGCTGATATATTCTTCGTCTTCTTCTCCTTTGACGCAGATCCTGTATTTATTTCCGAAAATTTCAATTTCAATTATTTTTTCGCTCATATTCCCAATTTTTCTATCTGGGCAATTAGAGCTTCTAATTTGTCTTTAACCGCTTCCTTCTCTTGACGAAGCTGATTAAGTTCTTCGGTCATCAGGCCGAAGGCTTTTAGCTTTTCTTCCAGCTCTTTTTTTTCACTCTTAAGCTGCTTGACCTCATCCTTCAGCCGGGCATTTTCAGAAGAAAGGCGGTTAAAATGTTCTACAATCTGAGAGATTTTGCCCTCCAGTATTTTAATCCGCTCAATCTCGGTTGTCAATTTGCCCTCCTTACCTCAATTGAATCTTCAGAGTCGATTTCAAATGAGAAATAATATTTAGCATTGCCCGTTCAACTTCTTCGGCCAGAAGAGTCCGGGACTCATGCCGGAAAAAGAAACGAACAGAATAGCTAATCTGACCGGCTGGCAGGCTGCCGCCCTCAAACCGGTCATAAATTTCAAATCTCTCCAGATAAGGAACATTAAGCTTTTTCAGCTGGACGTCTATAGCCTGGAAATTAACTTGAGCCTCGACCAGAAATGATAGATCACGCACCATCCCCGGGTACCTGGGCACCGGAGCGAAAACAAAAGCCCTTGGCTGGCGATCGAACAAATCAGCCAGATTAAGCTCGCAGGCATAAGCTAATTTTTCCAGTTCATAGGCCTTTCTTATTTCTGGCTTTAACAGCCCGAGATAGCCAGCCGTTTCATTTTTAGTCAAGATCTTAACCGACTGGCCGCTCTCAAAAAAGCTATGGTCTTCTGGTTCAAAAGCTGGAGCCTCATAACCCAGGTAAAAAAACAGATCCTCAATTGCCCCTTTCAGGGAAAAATAGTCAGTCTCACGGGCGGGTTGAGCCCAGCTTTTCTGCTCTTTTAGGCCGCTGGTCAGCAGGCCAAGATGTAATTCCTCGCCCTGCTGTCCATCCGCTTCCCAGAAATAAACTTTACCCGTTTCAAAGATATGAACTCCATTAGCTTCGCGATTATAATTCCAGACAGCATTTTCTACCAGACCAGGCAGGAGTGAAGTCCTGAGGATTGAAGTCCTGGAAGAAATCGGGTTCCGGAGCTCAATTGGCTGGTACCCGGTTTGCCAGATTTTTTCTTTTTCCGGGTCGGCCAGGCTGAAGTTTATAACTTCATCGAAGCCGTAATGAAGTAAGGTTTCCTTCAAGAGCCAGAGGCAGTCCTGCTCCTGGTTGCCGGGCAGTTCAAAAGACCTGGTGGGGGTGACTTCACTCGGGATCCGGTCATAGCCAAAAAACCTGGCAATTTCTTCAATTAGATCAGCTTCTCTTTCCAGGTCTACCCGGAAACTGGGAATTTCAGCTACCCAGACCCCCGGCTTCTGTTCATTCAATTTAAGGCCAAGAGAAGTGAGTGTCCTGGTGACAAATTCTTCCGGTATCTCGATCCCGAGCAGTTCGCTGATTCTTTTCAGGCGCAAGGGAACGGATCTGGGCTTCCTCTGGTTGGGGTAAACATCAAGCAAGCCCCTGGAGACTTTTCCGCCGAACTGGCCCAGTAAGGAAGCGGCCATCCTGGCTCCCAGCGGAGCAGCATTGATGTCGACACCCCGTTCAAACCGGTAGGAAGCATCAGTCGACAGGCCAAGTTTTTTGGCTGTCAGCCTGATGGACACCGGGTCAAAATTAGCGCTCTCAATAAAAACATCTGTTGTTTTTTCTGTTATGCCTGATTCTTCTCCCCCAATAATACCGGCTAAAGCTACTGGCTTACTGTCATCAGCAATGACCAGCATATCTGGAGTTAATTCTACCAGCTGCCCTTCCAGAGTGCGAATGAACTCGCCTTTTCTGGCCCTTCTGACAATGATTCTGGCCTCTTTTAACCGGTTCAAATCAAAAGTATGAAGCGGCTGGCCCAGGGAGAAACAAACATAATTGCCGATATCAACTATGTTATTTATGGGACGAAGCCCAATAGCTTCAATCCGCTTCTTTAACCATTCAGGGGAAGGGCCGACCGTCACCCCCCTGACTACCAGGCCGCAATAACGCGGGCAGAGCTGGCTATCCAAGACCTGAATATCAATGAGATCAAAAGTTGACTGCTCCAGTTCACTCAGCTGCCAGCCAGGCATTTTTAGAGGCAAGCCAAAGAGAGTAGCCAGTTCCCTGGCTATACCCAGGTGGCCCAGAGTATCGGGCCGGTTAGCGTAGGTTTCAATTTCATAGACCGTCTGGCCATTAACTTCTCTGGTGGATTCAACCATTAAACCGATCTGGTCAAAATATTTGGCCAGTTCTTCGGGGGGAACGTTGAGATCAATGTATTCTTTTAGCCAGTCGTATGAAATGTTCATCTTCGGTTAAACTGCCTCAAAAATCTCAGATCATTTTCATAAAAATAACGCATCTCGGGAATTTCATAAGCCAGCATGGCTGTCCGGTCAATGCCCAGGCCAAAAGCCCAGCCGCTGTATTTTTCCGGGTCAATATTAACATTTTTAAAGACCTGGGGATCGACCAGGCCGGCTCCCAGAATTTCCTTCCAGCCAGTTCCGCCGCACACCCGGCATTGACTATCCTGACCATGGCAGGCTAAACATTCAATGTCCACTTCAGCTGAAGGTTCAGTAAAAGGAAAGAAACTCGGGCGAAAGCGAAGCTTGACCTTTTCGCCAAATAAAGCCTTAATAAAATATTCAAGCGTTCCTTTAAGATGAGCAAAAGTTATACCCCGGTCAACGACCAGGCCCTCAACTTGATGAAACATGGGTAGATGAGTTGGGTCGGCAGTTTCCCGCCGGTAAACTTTTCCTGGAATGATGATCCGAATCGGTGGTTTCTTTTTTTCCATCACCCGGATTTGAACGGGGGAAGTATGGGTGCGCAGAAGTAACTTGTCATTTATATAAAGAGTATCCCAGCTGTCGCGGGCCGGATGATAGGGGGGAAAATTAAGGGCTTCGAAATTATAATAGTCAGTTTCAATTTCCGGGCCATCTTCGACCGAAAAGCCCATGGAAACAAATATTTTCTCTATTTTTCTCTGGAAGAGAGTCAAAGGATGAGGAGCACCCCAGTAGATTCTTTTTCCGGGTAAAGTCAGATCGCTGACTGTTTTTTCGGCCCTGGGCCGCAGACATTGCTCTTCGAGTTCAGCCAGAGTCTTCTGAACTTCCATTTTAAAATTATTGAGAGCGATCCCGGCCGCCCTTTTTTCCTCAGGCGGCAATTGCTTCAGTTCCTCAAAAAGCAGGGTTAAATGACCATTTTTCCTGCCCAGAAAAGCTTGTTTTACCTCTTCTAACTCTTTTATATTCTTAGTTTTGGCGGCCAGATCGTTAAGAACCTGGCGGTACTGCTCTATTTTCTCTGGCAGACTGCTCATGTCCTTGGAGAAGCCTGGGCCTGTTTGATCTGCTCAGCCAGATAAGCAAACGTGGCTGGAGCTTTAACCGCCAGTTCAGCCAGAATCTTCCGGTCGAGTTCAATCCTCAGATTTTTAAGTCCATTGATAAACTGATTGTAAGGAAGACCATTAGCCTGAGCTCCGGCTTTAATCCTGATGATCCACAATTGCCGGAAATCTCTTTTTTTGGCCCGGCGGTCGCGATAGGCATACTGCAGGGATTTTTCCACAGCTTCTTTGGCTGTCCGGTAATTGCTTTTTTTAGTTCCCCAGTAACCCTTAGCGGAGGCTAATATTTTTTTGCGGCGCTCTCTTTTCTTAGAGCTTCTTTTTACTCTTGGCATAATTTTTCTCCTTTCCTGCTGGTGCTGTCTGCCTTCCGGCCAGATCGGACATTAAAAGTCATAAGGCAGCATTTTTTTAACTGTCTTCAGATCGGCTGGGCTCAACTCAGCTTTCTTGCCTAACTGTCTAATTCTTTTGGCAGACTTTTTGGTCAGAATATGGCTTTTGTTAGCTTTTTTGTGGAGCACCTTCTTGTTCGCCGTTATTTTGAACCTCTTTTTGGCTGCTCGATTGGTTTTTAACTTTGGCATCTTTTCCTCCTGTTTTTGTCGGAACAACCAGGGCGATACTGGCCCAGTCCTGGTTTTTCACTTCTCCATCTAACCGGGCTATATCAGCTACATCCGATAAAATTCTATTCATAACCTGATAGGCCATCTCTGGATGAGATCTTTCCCGGCCTCTGATCATAATCGTAATTTTAACCTTATCACCCTCTTCGATAAAGCGGCGAATATGTTTCAACTTGAAATTGTAATCATGAATACTTATTTTCGGCCTGAATTTAATTTCCTTGATCTGAGCCTGTTTCTGATGTTTCTTGGCCTCATGTTCTTTCTTGTGAAGTTCGTACAGGAACTTACCATAATCCATGATCCGGCAAACCGGTGGAGCGGCCTGAGGAGCAATCTCGACCAGATCAAGTCCCTTCTCCCTGGCTATGGCCAGGGCCTGAGGGACTGACATCACCCCTAATTGATTCTTATCTTCGTCAATGACTCTGATTTCCGGTGCCCGGATCATTTCATTTATCCGGTGGGGATGTTCCTTAACTTTTGGGGGACGATAAGGTTCTCGTTGGAAAATAGGCGACCTCCTAAATCTTTATTTCCAGAGATTTTTCTTGAATTAACTGTCTTAGCCTGGGGAGAAGGGTATCAATCTTCATTTCACCCAGGTCACCCTGACCGTGTATTCTCAAAGACAGATTGCCTTCCTTTATTTCTTTATCACCGACAACAGCGATCAGAGGAATCTTCTCCAATTCAGCCTGACGTATTTTTTTCCCGATTTTTTCCCGGGAGTCATCGACTCTGGCTCTTAACCCCTCTCCGGCTAACCTGGCCCGAAGTTCTTTAGCATAAGCTTCATGCCGGTCAGCGATGGGCAAAATGATCATCTGGACCGGTGACAGCCAGAGGGGAAAGTTTCCCATATAATGCTCAATTAGCACGCCGAAAAACCGTTCCATCGAACCCAGTAAAGCCCGATGAACCATAAAAGGGCGATGGAAGTTGCCGTCTTCGCCGACGTAGGACAGGTCGAATCTCTCAGACAGATTGAAGTCCAGCTGAACAGTCGTACACTGCCATAGACGGCCAATGGCGTCTTTTATTTTGATATCTATTTTCGGGCCATAAAAAACGCCTTCTCCCTCATCTAACTGATAAGGCAGGCCAGAGCTTTTCAGGGCTTCCTCCAGAGCTTTTTCCGCCTTATCCCAGTCTTCTAGCCGGCCAACATACTTTTCGGGTCTGGTGGCTAAATAGACCTGATAATTTTCAAAGCCAAAAGCCCGGAGCAGCCTGATGGCCAGGCGGATGACTCCCTTAATTTCGTCTTCTAATTGATCCTCGCGGCAAAAGATATGGGCATCATCCTGGGTAAAACCCCTGACCCGAAGCAGGCCATGGAGAACGCCGCTCCTCTCGTACCGGTAAACTGTGCCAAGTTCGGCCCAGCGCAAGGGCAATTCTCGGTAGGATCGCTGCCGGGATTTGTAAGCGATGATATGAAAAGGGCAATTCATTGGCTTGAGCTGATACTGGCAGCCTTCCAGTTCTAACGGCGGGTACATCGCCTCATAAAACTCGGTGTGCCCGCTCTTCTTCCAGAGATCCAGCTTGGCTATATGAGGAGAATAAATAAAATCATAGCCATCTTTAAGGTGCTCTTCTTTCCAGAAGTTTTCAATTAAATGACGGATGATTGAGCCTTTTGGCTGCCAGATGACCAGGCCAGCTCCGAGATCGTCGCTGGTATGAAACAACTCGAGCTCCTGACCCAGACGGCGGTGATCACGTTTTCTGGCTTCTTCCAGAAAGAACAGATAATCATCCAGTTCTTTCTGGCTGAAAAAGGCTGTCCCGTAGATTCTTTGTAATTGAAGGCCGTGTTCATCGCCTTTCCAGTAAGCTCCAGAAACTGAGAGTAATTTAAAGTGCTTGATATAACCGGTTGAAGGCAAATGAGGCCCGAGGCAAAAATCAATGAAGTTTCCCTGCTCATAACAGGTAACTTCGGAGCTGCCTTTTTCCTGGATTAATTCCACTTTAAGGGTCTGGCCGCGCTGGGCAAAAACCCGTACCGCTTCTTCTTTTTTTAAGACCAGGCGCCGGATGGGAAGATCCTGTTCAACTATTTCCCGCATTCTGTTCTCAATAGCTATGAGATCATCGGGAGTAAAAGCTGTATCCCGCAGAAAATCATAATAGAAACCAGTGTCCGTTGCTGGTCCAATCCCAGCCTGAACGCCTGGAAAGAGGTCAAGCACGGCCTGAGCCAGCAGGTGGGAAGCGCTGTGCCAGAGAATGCCAACAGCTTCGGGCTCAGCGGCAGTTACGGGTTCAAGCTGGCGATCATGATCGGCCGGATAGCTCAAATCCAGTAGTTCCTGGCCGCTGCGGAATAATAAAGGCCTGTCTTCTAAACCCAGCTGAGGGAGAAGATCAAACAGGGGTTTCCCCTTGGGCAAAGAAAAGGCAGACTCACCAACTTTAATTTTGATTAGTTCTTCCATTAACTTAACTTAATCTTGATCTTAATTTTACCATAAACAAGGCTTGCTTTTATCCCCGGGAAAATCAGGGGTAATGGTAGGCGCGGAGGGGATTGAACCCACGGCCTCTTCCGCGTCAAGGAAGCGCTCTCCCACTGAGCTACGCGCCTGCCCACTATTTTTCAAAGCTTCTATATATTAATGAAATCCCCCTTAGCCTGTCAAGTTAACGACTGACCACTGGTCAAGAAAGTCAAAGGCCAGTAAGCTGGAGGAAAACAGCCTTGTTCTTTTATGATTTTCCGGTTTCGAACCACGGTCATTAGTTCACTTGCTCCCGGCTGGCATAAAATCAAGGCTGAGCTATAATAAAATTATGATTGGCCTGATGTCAGATTCGCATGATAATTTAATCGCCATCAATAAGGCTATCAGCCTGTTTAACCAGGTTGATTGCTCCCTGGTCATCCATGCCGGAGATATCATTGCCCCCTTTGCTGCCCGGGAACTCCGAAAATTAAAATGCCCGGTCAAGGCTGTCTTTGGTAATTGCGATGGTGAAAAAGAAGGGCTGGTTAAGGTCTTTAAGGATCTGGGCGAGATAAAGACAGCCCCGTTGGTCCTGACTCATGATAACCGCCGGCTGATTGTTTCTCATTATCCTTTAGAAGACCCGCCAGAAGAGGCCGAAGTGGTGGTCTTCGGCCATACCCACCGCGCTCAGGTAAGCCAGGAAGGCAATTGCTTGGTGATCAATCCAGGAGAAACCGGGGGGTGGGTAAGAGGAGTTAGCACGGTTGTTCTACTTGATACCGATGAGCTAACGGCCGACATTATAATCTTATGATTGCGGCCTAAATGCAAATTTTTATCGGCTGCCAGTTGATGGGCAGGAGGTGAATCGGTGAGTAAGACCATTGGTAATCGTCAAAAACCAGGCTGGCAAAGGGTGAGAAAGGCAGAGGCTGACCATCAAAGGCGGCTTTTGAAGAAATTTCAGGACCAAAAAAAGAATAACCTGGCGAGCACAAAGAAAAGTTAGAAAACCAGCCGGGCACTGTCTCATCGCGCTGGCTGAAATTGATTAAAGGCCAGATTCTGCTGCCGGGATTCAATTAGACTTTAACCCCTGTTTTTTGCTATACTTATAGTTCTTGATTGCCGGTCAGGATAGCAATCAAGCTAATTATAAAAAAATTATGATAAGGAGCTTGGAAATGAGAAAAGTCATTATTATGGGAGCGGCCGGACGTGATTTTCACAATTTCAATGTCTATTTTCGTGATAACCCAGATTACCAGGTAGTAGCTTTTACTGCTACCCAGATCCCGGATATTGAAGGCAGAAAATATCCGGCGGCTCTGGCCGGAAAGCTTTATGCCAAAGGAATTCCAATCTATGCTGAATCTGAATTGACTGATCTCATCCAGAAATATAAGGTCGATGAGGTCCATTTCGCTTATAGCGATGTTCCTCATGACTATGTGATGCACAAGGCCTCGGAGGTGATGGGGGCGGGGGCCAGCTTTGTTCTGCTCGGTCCGGATGATACGATGATTAAGAGCCGTAAACCGGTAGTTTCTGTCTGCGCGATCAGAACCGGTTCGGGCAAAAGCCAGACCACCAGAAAAGTTGCTCTGACCCTGAAGGCTAAAGGGCGCCGGGTGGTGGTCATCAGGCATCCTATGCCCTATGGCGACCTGGAAAAGCAGAAGGTTCAGAGATTTGCTACTTATGAAGACCTTGACCGGTATGAATGCACAATTGAAGAGAGAGAAGAATATGAACCCCATATTGATAATGGTATCATCGTTTATGCCGGTGTTGATTATGGCGCTATTCTGAAACAGGCGGAAAAGGAAGCCGACGTCATCATCTGGGACGGCGGTAATAATGATTTTTCTTTCTATAAATCAGATCTGGAAATAGTCGTGGTTGACCCTCACCGGGCTGGTCATGAGCTAAGTTATCATCCCGGTGAAACCAATTTCCGCCGGGCTGACGTCTATGTCGTTAATAAAATGGATACAGCTGAGCCGGAAAAAATTCAACTGGTGATGGATAACATCAAGAAGATTAACCCCAGGGCTAAAGTCATTAAAGCCAATTCACCAATTTTTGTTGATGACGGCTCTCAAATTACCGGTAAAAAGGTTCTGGTCATTGAGGATGGGCCGACTCTGACTCATGGTGGTATGCGCTATGGAGCGGGCATTGTGGCTGCTCAGAAATACAAAGCAGCCTTGATCATTGACCCCAGGCCATATGCTGTGGGCAGCATTAAAAAGACCTTTGAAAAATATAACCATCTGGATAAGGTGCTGCCAGCTATGGGTTACGGAGAAAAACAGACGAGAGAACTGGCTGCCACCATCAACAAAATAGATTGTGATCTGGTGATAAGCGCTACGCCTATTGATCTCAACCGGGTAATTAAAGTTAACAAACCCATGCTCCGGGTGCGCTATGAACTTGAGGAAATTGGCCAGCCCAATATTAAATCTGTTTTAAAGGAATTTTGAACCTGAGTGACGGCAGGAATGGACGCTACCGGGAAAAATCACAGAAGATAAAAACAGGCAAGGTTAAGGCGGCAGAAGATGAAGGCGAAAGTTGCACTGATTGCTTTTGGCGGAAATGCCATTCTGCCTGAAAACCAGAAAGGTTTACAGGCAGAGCAAATGCGCCAGGCCCAGAAGGCAGCTGAACTCATGGTCCAGATCATCAAAAAGGGCTATGAGCTTATTGTTGTTCATGGGAATGGCCCCCAGGTGGGAAATTTGCTGATTCAAATGGAAGAAGCGGCCAATAAAATTCCGCCTTTCAGCCTTGATGTCTGTGACGCCATGACTGAAGGCAGCATGGGTTTCATGCTGGAAAAGGCCATCATTAATGAGCTTCGGCGTCAATCGATAGATAAGGATGTAGCCACCATTATAACCCAGGTGGTAGTAGATAAAGACGATCCGGCTTTCGGGAAGCCGACCAAGCCGGTTGGCCCTTTTTACCCTAAATTCAGGGCTCAACAGCTATCCCGGCAAAAGAAATGGACAATGGTAGAAGATGCGGGGCGGGGTTTCAGGCGGGTTGTCCCTTCTCCTCTGCCGATTGATATTGTCCCCAAATGGATGGTCAGAGATCTGGTCATGTCTGGCCGGGTAGTGATTGCAGCCGGAGGCGGCGGCATCCCGGTTATCATCAATAGCCGCGGCCTGTATGAAGGGGTAGAGGCCGTCATTGATAAAGACTACGCTTCAAGCCTTTTAGCCAGAGAAGTTGGAGCTGAATTGTTCATTATTCTGACTGGCATTCCCCGTGTCTATTATCATTTTGGGCGGCCTGACCAGACACCTCTGCCTGTCATTACAGTAGAAGAAGCCAGGAAATATCTGGAAGAGGGAGAGTTCCCCGCCGGTTCCATGGGTCCAAAAATTAGAGCGGCTATTGAGTATATTGAAGCCGGGGGGAAAGAAGTTCTTATTACCTCAGCCAGTCATCTGAAAGCTGCTCTGATTAACCGGTCCGGAACGAGAATTGTCTCAGCTGCCTCAGCCAGCTCAAACTTAGCCATCGGAGGACAAAGATGAGAAAGGATTTTATTACCATCCATGATTTGAGCCGTTATGAATTCAATGAAATTCTGGATATGACCGAAAAGATGAAGAAAAATCCAGGGAAATACCGCTCGGTGCTGAAAGATAAAATTCTGGCTATGATTTTTCAGAAACCTTCTCTCCGGACGAGAATGACCTTTGAAGTCGGCATGCTGCAATTGGGCGGTGAAGCTATTTATCTAGCCCCATCTGATATTCAAATGGGTTCTCGCGAAAGCGTCCGGGATATAGGTAAAAACCTCGAGCGCTGGGTTGATGGGATTATGATCAGGACCTTTGGACATAATATCATCCTCGAACTGGCAGAAAGCACCAGGCTGCCAGTCATCAATGCCCTGACTGATCTCCTCCATCCCTGCCAGGCCATGGCTGACTTTTTCACTTTGCTGGAAAAGAAGGGTAGCCTGGCTGGCCTGAAGCTGGCTTATGTCGGTGATGGCAACAATGTGGCTCACAGCCTGATGCTGGCTGCAGCTAAAGCCGGGATGAAAATGGCGGTAGCGACTCCGCCTGGCTATGAGCCCAAAGCCGAGATTATAGACTGGGCCAGGGAAGATGGGCACGGCACTGATTTTGAACTGACCATTACTAATGACCCGGCCGAAGCGGTTAAAGAGGCAGATGCCATCTATACTGATGTCTGGGCCTCGATGGGCCAGGAAACAGAAAAGGAAACCAGAAAGAAGATTTTTGCTCCTTATCAGGTTAACCGGGAATTATTTTCCAGAGCTAAGCCTGGAACTTATTTCATGCACTGCCTGCCGGCCCACCGGGGAGAAGAAGCAACAGATGAGATTATTGATTCGCCCAATTCTATAGTCTATGATCAGGCTGAAAATAGATTACATGTCCAAAAAGTCATAATGATGATTCTAATGGGGAAAAAATAACCAATGGATAAAGAAAATTTAAAAATTACGGCCATTACCCCTGAAGATATGGCTGTAGTCGAGCAAGAACTAATCAGGACCAACCGGCCCTGGCCGGCGGCTGAACTGACCGGGAAGCTGGCTTTTGCCAAGACGGCCAGCGAACGGCATCAGGCCGTTAAAATTTATGATCCCAATGCCCGTTATGAAATTGGAGATTTTATCTATAAAGAATATGATGAAAATCTCCAGGTCGGTAGCAAAGCTACCGAGCATTTTCAGGGTGGAGTGGTTCTTAAAGTTGTAAACAAGACCAGGCTGCCTAATTTCCCTTATGAAATGCTGGAAGTCGATTATGATGGCGGGGGGTCTTTCCGGCGCTATCTTGATTACATGAAAAAGACTAAAACCGAAGTCTTGTTGCCCTCCAATCCTGACGGGCAGGGGAAAGAGCCTGAGATCCTTGGGGAGGAACGCGACCCGCGGCAGACTGAACTGCCAATGACGGAGAAGGATATTAAAGCCCTCGAGAGAAACTTGAGAAAAGCCCTGAGCAGCTCACCTGCTTTCTTTGGCTGGAATGATTTCTGGCAATTAAGTTCCAAAAGGATTGAGATTCCTGAAGAAAAAATCAAAGAAATTTCTGACGAGCTATTGGTGGCCCAGTTTTCTCTCTCGACTGAAGAAATAGTGAAGAAGTATTTTGGCCTGGAGCCATCCAGTGATCTCTTTGAGCTTTATTGTTTGAGTTTAAATGCCTGGCTCGAGAAGAAATACCGCCGTGATTTTATCTGCCTGTCGACTGCTAACTGGGGCAAATGGCACCTGAAGAGTGTGCTAAACAGGCTGCCTGAAGGCCTGCCGATTTCCAGTCCCTTGGCTTCAGTCCCTGATCTCGGGCAGGGTGAGGGCCTGCAGTACGCCCGGATTGATTCTTTTCCGTTTAAAGTCTATCTGACTTGGCGAGAAGTTTTATCGGGTGCAATCCGGCTTCCCAGAAGTCTGTCCCGCGAATTTACCTCACGAGAATATCAGCTTGTAGATGACGAAGATGGCAAAGCCTATACCGTTTATTATTATCCCGAGGGGAATTATTTCCTGGGACTGGGCGAGTATTTCCGAGCCAATAATATTCCTCAGGGGACAAGTCTGACTATTAACCGGAAGGCCCAGGATGCCTTTACTTTCTGGATCAAGAAATCCAAGAAAAAGACAGCCACCTACCAGCTGGAATATGATCCGGCCACTGGCCGCTTTAGTTTGACCAAGGAAGAAGTCTTTACCCTGGCCCTGGCCAATAAGACCCTGAATCTGGACAGAGAAGCAGTTGCTTACTTGCTGGGCAGGCAAGAAGAAAGCCAAGGATTAGATCTGCGGCAGTTGCTGGTAAAAGTCTTCAAGACACCGGAGCTGACCGGTAATAACCGCTCTTTGCATTTTCTCCGGGCCTACCATCTGGTTGACCTGCTCCAGGCTACGACCGCTGAAGATGTTGAATATGTACTGAATAATGCTCCTGAATTTGTAGCTTCAGAGAAAAAAGAAGGTATTTATATCTATCAGGAGTCGCTTGAACCGAAGGAAGTTCCTGTTGAGGAAGAAAAAGCAGCTGCCTCATTCCTGGAATCATTGGCCGAGCAGCTGGCTGGCAGTGGAGCTGAAGCCAGGCCCGCAGTCAGCCAGGAATCTGCTGTGACCGAAAAATCGGAGCAGCCCGGGGCTGAAGAGGTAGAGGAAGGAACCCGGGCGCCAGAAGCGGTTATCACCCCTGCTCAACAGCCTGAAATCAAAGTTACTCTCGAACCGGTTAAAAAGGGCAAAGAAAAGGAGAAAGAAGAGAAGCTGGCTAAAAAGAAGAAAGGGCCAGTTGAAGAGAAAAAGTTCAAGCCAAAAAAAAGCGACCGTCGGCTGATTGAGGAAAGAATTGTCGAGGAAGAATCTGAAATAGAAGCACTGGAGGCAGTTAAGGCTCAGAAAGAAGAAGCAGAAGACGGAGCAGAAGCCGAGGACAAAACCATCCAGGTTGAACTCGAAGCAGCCAAGCAAGAGGCTAAATTTGGCTTCTTCGCCGAAATGTTGAAATCAGCCCTGACCAAAAAACAGCCGGAACAGAAAGAAGAAGAACCTGAAGAGAAAAAATAGCCTCAGCCGCTCAAGCTGGTTTAGACTATCAATCTCTTTGAGCCAAGACGGCGGGTCAGCCCTAACTCATCCAGAAATTCGAGAAGAGGAATAGCATATTTTCTTGATAGCCCGGTCATTTCTTTAAACTCGCTAACCATTAATTCTCTCTGACCACGCTTCTTTTTTTCAGCCAGCTGGTTTTTTATTTCTTCCAGCCAGCTGACTGGCAGGATAAATCCTTCGCGGCTCTCCACTATTTTCTTTTTCTGAAGAAGAAGTTCAACCATGGTCTCCAGACGGCTGGGATGGACCTTAAATGTCCTGGCCAGTTCGTCGAGGGAGAAAGCAGAAAACTTCTGGTCAAGAAGCATCTTTTCAATGGCAGCCATAATCTCATTTTCTTCTGCCGACAAGCTGGTTTCAAAACCCCGGAGAGAAACCTGCTCACCGCTGATTTTTATTTGCCTATTCTTTAACAGCCGGTTAAGAGCCAGCCAGAGAACTGGCTTTGGAACCCTGAATTTCTCTTTGAGATTTTTTATCGGGGCTCCGGTTTCCCCTGGCCGGCGCTGATGATAATCTTGAATAAAGCTCATCATTTTCCCGGCCAGAAAATCAAAGCTGTTCCTGCTCAGGAGAAAAAGAGGTGAAAATTCCAGGATAAAGAGCTGGCCCTCTTTTTCGAGAGCCGCCGCTAACTGGCTGAGCCGGGAGGAAACCAACCGGCAAAAAGCTTCCATCTCTGGTTGACGTAGACCTTTGATCCCGGCCTCTTCGGTCAGGGCCAGCAACATGGATTTCTCCCCGCCAGCAAATCTATCCAGCCGCTGGATTAGGTTTTCCTCTTTTTTTATCTTTTTCATCTGGCTTGCCTGGGGGTAAATAACTCTGAGCCAGATGGTCAGCTCAGAGCCTGGAAGTTTAAGGTGAAAACTGTCGCCCCATCTGAGGTCAAACGGCAGGCTGGCTTCTACTCTCAGGTAAGGAAGGTTGAACCCGGGTGAAGCCAGACAGGTCGTCTCTATTTTTGCCTGAAACTGACCCTGGCTGTTTGTGATCTGGCCGGTCTTATTTTCTGTCCGGGATATTTCAGGCCACTCCTTACCGGGCAGGGCATAAAAAACATTCACCATTGAGCTCATCTTGTTGTTCTCTTACTTTCCTGGCCTTTTAATCAATTTTATGCGCCAGAGTAAACTCAACCTTTCTTAAAATGGGGTTGCAGCTAACCATTTTGACTCTTACTTTTTCTCCAAGGGAGAAGGTAACTCCGCTTCTCCGCCCGCGCAGAGTTTTCTCATCTCTTTTCAGGAAATAGTCATCACCCAGGGCCGAGTAAGGTATCAGGCCGTCTATAAAATAGTCATCCAGCTCGACGACGAGTCCTGCCCGGTTGATGTCGGTTATTATCCCGCTGAAGTCCTCGCCCAGTTTGTCTTTGAGCAGGCGCATTATTCTCCACTGGATGAGGGATCTTTCGGCCTCATCGGCCAGGCGTTCCCGCTGGGAACAGTGCAAGGCCAGGTCTGCTAAGGGCAGAGGTCTGGGCTTTTTCCCGGTCAAGGCTCTTTTTAACAGGCGATGAACAACCAGATCAGGATAGCGCCGGATGGGCGAAGTAAAATGGGCATAAACCGGCTGAGCCAGTCCAAAGTGGCCGCAGTTCTGGTCAGAATAAACAGCCAGCCGCATTGACCTTAGAACCTGAATGGTGATGAATTTTTCTTCAGGCTGGCCTTTAAAATTTTCAATAATTTTCTGGAGGTTAGCTGACTTTATCTGGCTGGCCCGCGGCAATTCCAGGCCAAAGTGAACCAGCAGGCTCCTTAATTTTTCCAGGTCGGATCTGGTCGGGGCCGGATGAACCCGGTAGAGACAGCCATAATTAAGTTCAGTTAGATAAGTGGCGACTGCCACATTGGCCGCTAACATAAATTCTTCAACCAGGCAATGGGCCTCATTTCGCTCGGAAGGCACCACCGCTGTCAGCAGTCCTTCCTGGTAGACCAGTTCTGGCTCGAGTAAATCGAAATCCAGGCTGCCCTGCTTGAGCCGGCGGGCTTTAAGCACCTGAGCCAGGTGCCTCATAACGAACAGATCGTTGAGAAGGTAACTGTAGCGTCGCCGTTCCTCCGGATCTCCCTGAAAGATTTTATAGACGGAAGTGTAGGTCATTCTCTCCGAGGTCTGAATAATTGACGGGTGAAAATCAGTCTGAATAATATTGCCTCTCTCGTCTATTTCTATCAAGGCTGAGACTGCCAAGCGGGGCACCCTGGGTCTCAAGCTGCACAGATCATTGGATAATTTTTCGGGCAGCATGGGCAGGGTCAGATCCGGAAAATAAACGCTGGTTCCGCGAAGGTAAGCTTCCTGGTCAAGAGGGGAACCTGGCTTAACATAATGAGAGACATCGGCTATGTGGACTCCCAGGAGATAATGGCCGGTCGCCAGCTTTTTGATACTCAGGGCATCATCGAAATCCTGAGCCTTTTCTCCGTCAATGGTGATGGTTGTCCAGTCCCGATAATCTATCCGTCCAGAAAAATCTTCAGGCCGGGGAGCCACCGGCAGAGCTGTTGCTTCGGCCAGCACTTCCTGTCCAAACTTGTCCAGCAGGTTGTACTGGTCAATAACAACTTTAACATCTACGCCTGGTTCGTCCTGATAGCCAATTATTTTCTTAACCTCCAGAGATAGGCGATCGATTTCGATTATCTGACCCGGTTTCGGCCTCTGGCGGCTTCTCAGTTTCACCAGAAATGGTTCTTCATGAACCGTATCCAGGGGCAGAGCAAAAGGCTGATAATTAATTTCAAGATACAGCCCGAATATTGCGGTCCGGCCTCTTCTTAATATTCTGGTCACCCGTCCTTCTGTTTTGCCTTTCGGCCCCTCTTCTCTGACCATAACCTCAACTAAATCACCGGTCAGAGCCCCGGCCGTCTGACCGGGCGGAATAAAAATATCGGCTGAACCGCCTTCAGCTGTCTCCGGAGTGACAAAAGCGAAGCCGCGCCTGTTTAAAGAGATAATCCCCCGGCTGATTTTATTCCGGGGAATTGCCTGAACTTTATCGCCCTTTAATTTGAGGAGCCCTTTTTTGTCCAGATAGCCAAGCAGTCCCTTTAATTTTTTCCTTTCTGTCTTATTCAGGTTGAGGCTCCTGGCCAGTTTTACCAAACTGACCGGGTTTTTATTTTTTTCTAAATATTCAATTATTTCTTTTTCCATTGTTTTCTTCCAATTTTCTGTTCATCTAAATTTACCAATCTTATAGTTTACGGGTTTTCAATAATAAAAAAGAGAGACATAAGGAATCTGGTTGGCCTGTCTTCTGGCCTTAATCATCCTGGTTTGCTGAATTTCAGTCAGGAGGGAGGCTGGCTTGTCTGGAAAATCCCGTTTAACCTCCTTTAAGCTGGCCTGTTTCTCTGCCTCCGGCGCCAGCTCAAAAAGATGCCGGTCAATTTCCTCATCCAGTTCTTCCAGTTTGTTTTCATCTGGCTCAGAGCTTGCGAGCAGGTCCAGGGCCTGCTTGAATATTTCCCTCAAGTCCTCGAATTCAACCGGAAGGTGCCCCAGGAAAGTCTCGATCTCAATTCTGGCTTTATTTCTCTTTTCACCTGGTTCAATTCTGGGTGCAGCCTGGCCCACCAGGCGGTCCTGATAGCTGGCATAAGCCTTCAAGACTTCTTTTTCACACTGACTTAGTGAATAAATATTCCGCCTTTTTCTTCTTTTGAGCTGTCTCGAGAAAGTTTGATCAATCCCCTCAAGAATTGGCTCCAGGGGAATACCCAGCTTTTCCCAATCCGAAATCAAAGCCAGATCGCGGGGCGGCAGGAAGAACATGGCCGTCTGGTGCTTTAGAAAATGGCGGACTATTTGCTGATAATAGTCCTGGCGACTGGCTTCATCCGTCTTCATTTTTTCTCCCGGCGGCGGTTCTTTTCATAGAGAAGCCTCAGCCCTTCGAGGACCAGGTTGGGCTCGACCTGATTGATGGCCTTAATCTCCAGTGCGATCAGATCAGCCTGCCCGCCAGTGGCGATGACCGTCGGCCTGGATTGAAGCTCAGCCGATATCTCGGCAACAATTTGATTGACCAGCCCTATATAACCAAAATAAAGGCCTGATTGCATGCTGGCCACAGTATTTCGGCCAATAGCTGTTCTGGGCTTTTTAATTTCGATCCGGGGCAGGCGGGCTGTCCGAAGATAAAGAGCTTCAGCTGAAATCTGAATTCCGGGAGCGATTGATCCACCCAGATATTCGCCGGCAGCCGAGATGGCATCAAATGTAGTAGCAGTCCCGAAATCTACTACCAGACAGGGACCGCCGTATTTTTCAAAAGCGGCACAGGCCGCCACAATCCGGTCAGAACCAACTTCGGCCGGGTTTTCATAAAGAATTGGCAGGCCAGTCTTAAGACCGGGGCCAACCAGCAATGGCTTGACCTTAAAAAATCTCTCAATGGCCTGCTGAATGACCGGGGTAAGGGGTGGAACAACTGAAGAGACAATCGCCCCTTTGATTTTCTGGCAGGTTAGCTTTTCATGGCCAAGCAAACTGGAAAGAATCAGGCCGTATTCATCGGCAGTCTTTTCACGGTCGCTTTTGATTTTCCAGTTAGCCAGTAGCTTCCTGGCCTGGAAGACACCAAGAGCAATGGTCGTATTGCCGATATCAAGAACCATGATCATTGTTTTCTCCTGCTAATCATTTCCATCCGTGACTTTAATTATTTCTGAAGCATAATATTTTTTATTTTCCCGGCCGGTTTGGAGGATTAAACTTCCATCCTCACCAAGGCCGATAAACTGACCCTTCACTTGGCCTGCTGGCTCCTGGATGATTAGAGTCTGGCCTGAAGAGAAGAAAAGCTTTTTTTCCAGCCTGCCGACAATTAGATCCGCCTGCCCTTCTTTTAATTTATTATACCAGAACTGCAGTTGCTTACCAAGGAGCCGGAATAATTCTTCTGGCTGATAATTCTGGCCGCTGGTCAGATAAAGCGAACTGGCCAGGCTGGCCACTTCGGGTGGAAAATCTTCCTGGTGGTGATTTAAGTTTATACCAAAACCAGCCACGACATAAGGCTCACCGGCCTGAGCGGTCTGGCTTTCGCATAAAATTCCGCCGATTTTTCTGTCTTTAAGCAGCAAATCATTGGGCCATTTTAAATTAATGTTTACTCCGGCCAGCTTCTCTATAGCCTCAGCTGCAGCCAGACCGGCAGTCAGCGGCACCAGATTTAAAAAAGCCACTGGTGGCCGGAGAAGAAAAGATACATAAAGCCCTTTTTTGGCGGGTGAGTGCCAGTGGCGGCCTCTGGTCCCCCGGCCGGCTGATTGTTCATCAGCTAAAACGGCTGTTCCTTCGGGAAAACCCAGCCGGGCCAATATCCGTCCAAAGTCCATGGTGGAACTCAGGCTGGCAAATCTAAAAGACAACTCGCCAAAATTTATAGCTTCCATGGTATATATTTTAACTGATTAGCAGGAGATTATGATTCTTTCAATTGAGATAAGCTTTTAAGCAGCTTTTCTCTCTTCAGCTGAAGGTCCTGCCGCCGCTGCTGATGTTCGGCTACCACGGCTTGAGGCGCTCTTTGCTTGAAGTCTGGATTCTCCAGACGGAAGACGAGTTTGGCTAAATCTTCTTCGAGACGGGCCAGCTCTTTCTGCAACCGCTCGATTTCCTGAGCGCTGTCAATGGCCCGGGCCAGCTGCAGTCCGATTTCGGTTGTTCCAGCCACGCCCCTGAGGAGATTATTGGCGGCGGGCATTTCGGTGACATATTCGATTTTATCGACGCCAGCCAGCTGCCTGATGGCTTCCTCTGGCGGCCCGAACAGGCTGTGACTTTTCTTTCCTTCGCTTATCCAGAGATTGACTTTCTCTTTAACCGGAAGCTGGTTTTCAGCTCTAATCGTCCGGATTTCAGAGATGAGGGCCTGCAGAAATCTCATGGCCTCTTCAGCTTCCTCATCCTGCCAGCGGCGGTTGGCTTCGGGCCAGCTCTCGGTCAGTAAGGACAGGCCGCTCTCCGGCAGATGATGCCAGATTTCCTCGGTGATAAATGGCATAAAAGGATGCAGAAGTTTTAGAATCTTATCGAGAGTATCTTCCATCACCGCCTGAGTATTTTTATTACTCTCCTTGAGTTCGGGCTTGATAAATTCGATATACCAGTCACAAAATTCATGCCAGATAAAGTGATAAATAGTTTCAGCGGCCTCATAGAACTTGTAGTTCTTCAGCGAATCATTTAATTGCTCAATTACCCTGGTCAAGCGGCTGCGGATCCAGCGGTTGGGCAGGGAAAGAGCCTGCTGGTCAGGCTCGAGTTTTTCTTCGCCCAGATTCATCAGGACAAAACGGGAGGCATTCCAGATTTTATTGGCAAAAGCCCGGTAGCCGGCCATTCTTTCCTCAGAAAGAGCGATGTCCATTCCGGGGACAGCTAAAGAAGCTAAGGTGAAGCGCAGAGCATCTGTCCCGTATTTATCGATCATTTCCAGCGGGTCAATGATATTGCCCTCAGATTTACTCATTTTTCTTTTTTTAAGATCGCGGACCAAACCATTGATAAAGACTTCTCTAAAAGGGACATCCTTCATAAATTTTAGGCCCATCATAATCATTCTGGCTACCCAGAAGAAAATGATGTCAAATCCGGTTGACATCAAATCGGTCGGATAGAAGACTTTCAGGTCTTCCGTCTTTTCCGGCCAGCCCAGGGTGGCAAAAGGCCACAGGGCAGAGGAAAACCAGGTGTCAAGAACATCTTCATCCTGGACAACCGGCCCGCCGCACTTCTCGCAGGCGGCTGGCTTCTCCATAGCTACCATAACCTGGTGGCAGTTTTGACAGTAATAGGCCGGGAGGCGGTGTCCCCACCACAGCTGCCGGGAAATACACCAATCGTGAATTTTATACATCCAGTCAAAATAGGTTTTGGCCCAGTTCTCCGGGATAAAAACAATTTTCCCGTCTTCAACAGCCTTGATGGCTTCTCTGGCCAGCGGCTCGATTCTGACAAACCATTGCCAGGAAAGATGAGGCTCGATAATCGTCTTGCAGCGATAGCAATGTCCGACCGCATGGCTGTAATCCTCAACCTTAACCAGATAGCCAAGCTGTTTGAGCTTTTCAATTACTTTTTCCCGGCAGGCGAAACGATCGAGGCGCTTAAATTCTTCCCCGGCTGCTTCAGTCATCCGGCCGTTGCCATCAATGACGATAATTTGCTCCAGACCATGCTTTTTACCCAGTTCAAAGTCAACCGGGTCATGAGCTGGCGTGACTTTAACTGCTCCAGTGCCGAAATCCTTTTGGACCTGTTCGTCGGTGATGACCGGAATAAGCCGGTTCTGAAGTGGCAGCAGAACTTTCTGGCCGTGAAACTTTTTATAACGCTCATCATCGGGATGAACAGCAACTGCGGTATCGCCCAGCATTGTCTCGGGCCGGGTGGTGGCCACGACAATGGCCTCATTGGTGCCGGGTAGAGGATATTTTATGTACCAGAGGTGGCCCTTGACTTCCTGATGCTCGATTTCAATATCGGAAAGAACGGTCTGACAGCGAGGGCAGCGGTTAACCAGATAGTAATCGCGGTAAATCAGTCCCTCCTGGTAAAGAGAGACAAAAACATAATTAACCGCCCTGGAAAAACCCTCATCGAGGGTAAATCTTTCCCGTGACCAATCGAGTGAACAGCCCAGGCGCTTGAGCTGCTCGGTTATGACTCCGCCGTATTTTTCCTTCCATTCCCAGGCCAGCCGCAGAAATTCCTGGCGGCCAACTTCTTCCCGGCTGAGACCCTTAGCTTTTAAACTCTGCTCGATGACATTGTGAACAGCAATTGAAGCATGATCGGTTCCGGGCAGCCACATGGTGTTATAACCCTGCATTTTTTTCCAGCGGACAATGATATCAGGCAGGATAAAGCACAGAGCATGACCCATATGAAGAACCCCGGTCACGTTGGGCGGGGGCAAAACCAGAGAAAATTTGGGTTTATCGGATTTTACCTGGCCTTCAAATAGCTTTTCCTCCAGCCAGAATTTTGACCATTTAGCTTCGACCGGTTTCGGGTCATAGGCTTTCTCCACAACTTTCTTTTCTCTTGTCGTCATGCTAACTTTTTCTCCCCTGATTTTTTAGTCTATGACTATGACTATCAGAACCTTCAGCCTGCTGGCTCAGCACCGCTATAATTTCCGGTGCCAGATTCTCCCTGATTTTTTCCTCAAGTTCCTTTTCGGCTGATTGAATTTCTTCCTGGACCAACAGACGCACTTCTCTTCTTAAATCTGAAGGCAGAGCTGACTGAGATAAGTTTTTCTGACCTGATTGAACCTCGGGCAGCTCTTCCGGCAGGGTATCTGGAATCTTATTTTTTTCAATAGTCTCTTTGATGGCGGCAGCTAAGTTTTCTGAATAAAAAGGTTTATGAAAAACCTGCTCGGGCCTGAGGGTTGGAATAAATTCCTTGGCGAGCGGTTCAAACGTACCGGTCACCAAGAAAACCGGCACCCGGCCGGCGGCTGCTAACCGGTTATTGAGGCTAAGAGCATTTTCTGTTGAATCGAGGATTGATTGCTCGAGGATAACAGCTTCAGGTGTCAAACTATCCAGAAAGCGGTTGACCTCATCGAGACTGGCAGCCAGGTGAAGCTGATAATTCCCCTCAGGAAAGACAGACTGGCAGAGCTTCTTTAAAACCGGGCTGTCAGAAGCCACAATCAGGTTATAGGGCACTCTCTTCCTCGCAATAATTAGCCATAACTAATTAGAAAATGATAATTTACTCTACATTTTTAGCTATTTTCTGTCAATTAAACCGGCCGCGGAGGGGGTCAGTATTCCAGATGAACCGCCCCCGGACCAAAAAGCCCTTCGAGCTGGTCAACTAAAAGCCCGGACGGGAAAACTTTCTGGAATTCAGCCGACTGGATAAGATAAGTGGAGGAAGGGCTTTCCAGCTGAAGGTAGAGAGGACAGTCACCGGGGTAAGCGGCCAGAATCTGTTTTAAATGCTCCAGATCTTCTCCGCTCAGGGCCTCAACTGGAATATTAACGGTTATCTTCCTGGCTAATTTTTCAAAGGCTTCAGCCAGAGGCATAATCTGAGAAGCTATGATCTTTTTGGATTCAAAACTATCAGCTTGCATTTTACCTTTAAGCCAGATGATCTGCCCCTCTAAAAGATAATGATTGAATTTATTGAAAGCCTCAGGGAAAACCGTCACATCTACCTTACCGGTCAGGTCTTCCAGCACCATAGTCGCCATTCTCTCTTCTTTTTTGGTTCTTAAGGGCTTGATCGAAATAACTATTCCGGCCAGCCTTACTTCCAGGTCAAAATCCTTTTCCGGGTCCAGAGCTTCAATCGTGTGACTGGTTATGGCTGGTAGCCTGGACCTATAAGAGACTAAAGGATGGCTGGAAAGATAGGTGCCAAGTACTTCTTTTTCATAGGCCAGGCGCAGTTCATCATCCCATTCGTTAATCGTCAGAACATTAGGGGGAATTTCCGGAGCTGGCAGGTATTCATCGCCAAAAAGAGAGAGAGCACTTTCTTCTCTGGCCCTCTGCTTCTGGCGGCCATATTCAAGAAGACTATCAATCGACTCAAAAAGCTGGGCCCGTTTCCAGCCGAGAGAATCAAAAGCGCCAGCTTTAATCAAACTCTCCAGAGCTTTGCGGTTTAGAATCCGTGAGTCATATTCTTCAAAAAGATCAAAAAGATTTTTAAAGCCGCCTTTCTTTTCCCTCAGGGCAATTATTTCTTTAACCGTATTTTCACCGACATTCTTAACAGCCGATAAGCCCATCCGGATATTCTGTCCTTCAACCGAGAAATGATAATGGCTGGAATTGACATCGGGAGGAAGAATAGTCAGGCCCAGTTCGCGGCACTCATTAATATATTTAATAATCTGGTCCGTATCTCCCTTTTCGGCTTCTGAGGTCAGCAGAGCCGACATGAAGTGGGCCGGGAAATGAGCTTTAAGGTAAGCTGTCTGATAAGCTAAGTAGGCATAAGCAGCGCTGTGCGATTTATTGAAACCATATTCAGCAAACTGAGCAATCTGGTCAAATATTTTTTCGGCTTTGGAAGCAGGAATACCTTTCTGGCGGGCCCCCTGGATAAATCTGTCCTTCTGGGATTTCATTATCTCTTTGACTTTTTTGCCCATCGCCTTGCGCAGGACATCAGCCTCAGCTAAGCTAAAGCCAGCCAGATCAGTGGCGATCCGCATGACCTGTTCCTGATAAACAATGATCCCCAGCGTTTCTTTTAAAATTGGCTCAAGCTGCGGCACCTCATAACTGATTTTTTCCGGGTGATATTTTCTCTGAATAAACTCTTCGGTCATGCCGCTCTTCAGAGGTCCTGGCCGGTAAAGGGCATTAAGAGCAATTAAATCGCGGAATTGCTCGGGCTTAAACCGCCGCAATTGCTCTTTCATTCCGTAGCTTTCAAACTGGAAAACCCCGTCCGTTGTACCCTGCTGGAAAATCCGGAAAGTCTCGGGGTCAGTCAGGGGAATTTTGTCCAGGTCAACTTTTTCTCCGGTCTCCTGCTCGATCAGGTTGAGAGCATCGGTTATAACTGTCAGGTTGCGCAGGCCGAGAAGATCCATCTTGAGCAGACCGATACCCTCGATGTCGCCCATCGGAAACATGGTCGTAATTTCACCCTTGGTTGATTGATAAAGGGGAATAAACTCGACCAGAGGTTTAGGGGTAATAACAATACCGGCGGCGTGAATCGAAGGATGGCGAACCTGGCCCTCGAGTTTTCGAGCAGCATCGAGCAGTTTAGCTATCCGTTCGTTTTTTTGATAAATCTCTTTAAGCTCCGGGACGGATTTTAAAGCACCTTCAATATTGGCCTCAGGACCCTGAGCCGGAATAAGCTTGGCTACCCGGTCAACTTCATTGAGCGGGATTTCCATTACCCGGCCGGCATCCCGGATAGCCTGACGGGCAGCCATCGTCCCGAAGGTCACGATCTGACAGACATTTTCCTGGCCATATTTCTCAGTTACATAATCAATTATTTCCTGGCGGCGGCGGCCGCAGAAATCTATATCAATATCTGGCAGGCTGATTCTCTCCGGGTTTAAAAAGCGCTCAAAAAGAAGATCATATTCAATTGGATCAATCTGGGTAATGCCCAGGCAATAAGCGATCAGGCTGCCGGCGGCCGAGCCTCGTCCTGGGCCAACCGGAATACCGCGATCGCGGGCCGCTTTGATCATGTCCCAGACAATTAAAAAATAGCCTTCGAAGCCCATCTCCTCGATAAGCTTTATTTCCCGCTCGAATCTCCGCTGATACTCTTCCAGAGTATGGGCGCTTTGTCCGCTATTTATCTTTTCCTTGATGAGGGGCAGGCGCTCCTCAAACCCCTGTCCGGCTATTTCTTCAAAGTAGTCCCGGAGATTTTTATGGCCAGGTGCCTCAAAATTGGGCAGGAAATGGCTGCCGAATGGGAATTCAAAGTTGCAACGGGCAGCAATATGCCGGGTATTATCGAGTGCTTCAGGATAATCCTTGAATAACTCCCGCATTTCGGCCGATGATTTAAGATAAAACTGGTCGCTGGAAAAATGCATCCGGTCTGAATCGGATAGCTTTTTCCCGGTCTGGATGCAGAGGAGGATATCCTGAATCTCAGCGTCTTCTTTCTGAAGAAAATGGACATCATTGGTGGCGACCAGGGGAATACCAAGCCGGCGGGCCAGGTCAACTATTTTGGGCAGGATTTTTTTCTGCTCAGGGAGACCATGGTCCTGGATTTCGAGATAAAAATTTCCTTCGCCAAAAATCTCCAGATACTGACGGGCGGCGGCCTCAGCCCTATCATCCATGTCCTTGACCAGAAAATCGTTGACCTCGCCCTTGAGGCAACTGGAAAGAGCAATTAGCCCGGAGGAATGTTCGCGCAAAATATCCTTATCAATTCGCGGGCGGTAATAAAAGCCTTCAAGATAAGCACTGGTGATGAGTTTACAGAGATGGCGATAGCCCTTTTCATCTTTGACTAAAAGAATTAGATGGTAATTTCCACCCTCATCGCTGTTTCCTGTTTTTTTCTCCAGCCTGGATTTAGGAGCAACATAGACTTCGCAGCCCAGGATAGGTTTTAAACCCTGGCTTCTGGCCGTTTTGAAAAATTCAATAGCGCCAAAAACATTTCCATGGTCGGTGATGGCTACAGCCGGCATGTTAAGCTCATTGGCAGTCTTAACCAGGTCAGAAATCCGCAGGGCTCCATCCAGGATGCTGTATTCGGTGTGGACATGAAGATGAATAAAAGAGTTATCCATGTTAACTGGCCTTTATTAAGCGGGCAAAGAGGGGTTTATTCCCATTCAATTGTTCCCGGTGGCTTCGAAGTTATATCGTAAACCACGCGGTTAACGCCGTCAACCTCATTGACGATTCTGGTGGAAATTTTCTTTAAAAGTTCGGGTGGGGCCTGATACCAGTTGGCCGTCATGCCGTCAGAGCTTTCGACCAGGCGAATCGCCACGACCTGCTGATAGGTGCGCTGGTCGCCCATAACCCCGACTGACCGCACGGGGAGAAGCACAGCGAAAGCCTGCCAGAGCTTGTTATAAATTCTCGCCCGGCGAACTTCTTCGAGGACAATGGCCTCGGCTGCTCTGACCATCCGCAGGCTGTTCTGGTTGACTTCGCCGATGATTCTTACTGCCAGGCCCGGTCCGGGGAAAGGATGCTGATGCACAAGCTCCCGGCTTATCCCCAGCTCTAGAGCGAGTACCCTGACTTCATCTTTGAAGAGCTCCCGCAGTGGCTCAACTAAGCTGAATTTAAGGTTAGCGGGCAGACCGCCGACATTGTGATGTGATTTTATCCGATGAGAAGGGCCTTTAACCGAGGTACTTTCGATGACATCGGGGTAAATTGTGCCCTGGGCCAGGAATTTAACCCCACCCAGCTTTTTAGCTTCTTCTTCAAAAATCTCAATAAAAACCTGGCCGATTATCTGGCGCTTCTTTTCCGGGGCTATGACTCCCTTTAGCCGGTCAAGAAACCTGTCCTGGGCTTCGACACCTATGACCTGAAGAGAGAATTTCTGACGGAATTCCTGAAGGAGATTTTCATATTCACCCAGGCGGAGGAGCCCGTTATTGACGAAGATGCAGTAAAGCTGGCGGCCAACTGCTTTCTGAATGAGGAGCGAAGCGACCAGCGAGTCAATACCGCCGCTCAGACCGCAGATGACTTTTTCCCGGCCAACCTGCTGGCGAATTTCTTTGACTTTTTGCTCAATAAAAGACTTCATGTTCCAGTCGGCTTTAAGACCTGACAGGCGAAAGAGAAAATTGGCCAGTACTTTTTTCCCTTCCGCGGTGTGAGCCACTTCCGGATGGAATTGAACACCATAGATTTTGAGGCGCGGATTTTCTATGACAGCAGCCTTTGAATTTGAGGTCCTGGCGGTAATAGCAAAACCTTCTGGAATGGCCTCGAGGCGGTCGCCGTGGCTCATCCAGACCTGAGTTTTATCTTTTAAGCCATGGAGAAGCCCGTGTCTATCCAGAATCCGAAGCGAGGCGAACCCATATTCTTTGCGGGGAGCTTTTTCGACCTTTCCTCCCAGGTGGTGCGCAATAAGCTGCAGTCCGTAGCAAATACCCAGGATTGGGGTGCCTGGCCGGAAAATGCCCGGATCAGGGTGGGGCGAGTCAGGCTCATAGACACTCTTTGGTCCGCCCGACAGGATGATGGCGCCCGGGTCAAGGGCTTTTATCCTCTCGAGGGGAAGATTATAGGGGTGGATTTCAGAGTAAACGCCAAGTTCGCGGACTTTTCTGGCAATGAGCTGGGTATACTGAGACCCAAAATCAAGGATAAGGGCTTTATTCATAGATGGATTTTAGCAGAGGGCTAATTCAGCTTCAAGGTATAGCAAAACAGTCAGGCTGACATTAACCACAGTGACACAGAAAGCAACACACAATCAGAGTGACTCAGAGTGGCAGAGAAAGTGATAAAGAATCAGAAAGTTCTCATTAAATTTCGAAGCCGGCAAGAAGTCACATGGCGAGTAAGGCAAAAGCCGTCCTTTTAAAGCCGACCAAGCCAGAATCCTGATAGCGGTTGATTTTTATAGGTGAAATTAATCAGCGTGTGGTCGGTAAATAACTCATCCCATTTTTGAGCCACCTTTCCCTTTTCCTTAAAAAAGACAGTCTCTACTTCTTTTGAAGCTAATTCGCTGAGTGGACAAAAACATAGCAGAAACAAAGCTGATATTACCTTTAGATACCTAAGAAAATCTCTTCTCGCCATTTTCTTAATCCCTCCCTTTTTCGGCATATAAATAAAATGAAGAGCTCAGGTTTCAGTAATTCCAGCGGAGGCCATATCTTTTGATAACATAAAATCCTTCCTCGTCCCTCTCAATTGTGTAAAGCTTATTATTTTTCCAGACTAAATCGCTGGCCGTTATATTGGACAAAATGTGTCCTATATACCGTCCTTCAGGATCATAGATATCGATATAATAAAAACCTGGCTTTTCTTTCTCTCGTTCAAAGGTAAAGACAAATATCCGTCCCTGTTCATCAACCGAGATATCTCGAAAATATGGGAAGTACTTCGGAAAGATCGGTTTATAACCCGCTCCACCCATTCTCGACCGATTATGTCTTTCTTCGAGTTCCTTCTTATCCTGGTCCGAAAGTCTGACCCGTTTACAGCTACGTATTATTTTTTTGATCAGTTTCCCTTCTGGGTTAAGAATCTGAAGTTCGTATTTTTTCGCCTCTCCCCATATCACCAGATCATCTCTCGAAAGGGCACAGCACGGTTCAGGTTCCAATAACCTGATCTTTTTCTTTAGATATGATTCGTCTTTAGGTACAACGCAGATGGTCATCATCAGTTGAAGTTGACCTTTGCGGGCATGCTACCCTGGCCAGCGCCTTTGTAATTTTATCTTTCTTAGAGCCGGCTTTGTCTGCAGTTGATTTTGAGACTAAAAGTGGTCAGCTTGCAGTTACCAGGTCAGGAGAGTTGCTATCGATGGATTTTCCGTCTCGAAAGCCAGAGCCAGCGGTAGCGCCACCTCTCCTTAGCCAGGCGCTCGGAGAAACTCCTCTTGAGGTTTTAAGTTCCAGGGACCTGATGGCAGTCTTTAAGGACGAAGAGACCATAAAGGAGATGAAGCCTGATTTTGAAAAGTTGAAGCAGCTTAAGGATATTTTTGGAGTTATCGTCACTGCCAGGGGTAGGAAATACGATTTTGTTTCCAGGTATTTTGCTCCTGGTATTGGTGTCCCGGAAGACCCGGTTACCGGTTCAGCTCATTGTACTTTAATTCCATATTGGGCTGAGAAGCTCGGGAAGGAACATCTCCGAGCCTATCAACTTTCAAAACGGGGAGGGGAAATATTTTGCCGTTACCATGGAGAACGGGTTCAAATATCAGGTCAGGCCGCTCTGTATGCCAAAGGTGAGATTTGCCTCTAGACCTGGATATTATGTGTAACCTGATTGAGTTGATTTTTTGACAAAGACGCAGGAAAAACGATATATATTATATGATTTCAGTGGATATTTTTAAGGTATTAATTTACTGGTCCTGAGGAGGTGGGGTGCCTCTAAGAAATAGAGGTTATCCCGAGGAAGGAGGTGTTATGCCTTTCATCCTGCGTTTAATCATTAATATGGTGGCGGTTTTGATCATCTCTTATCTCTTTCCAAAGATGATCCATGTTGACGGTTTTTTAGCTGCTCTGGTGGCCGCTTTTCTCTTAGGGATCGTCAATGCCATCATCAAACCCATCCTGGTCTTTTTGACCTTTCCCATCACTGTGTTAACTCTGGGACTCTTCTTGCTGGTTATCAACGGATTGATGCTCTGGCTGGTCTCAGCTTTAGTCAAAGGGTTTTATGTCAATGGCTTTTGGGGTGCGGTGTTTGGCTCGGTTTTGATCAGCATCGTGAGCTGGATTTTATCAAGAGTTCTCCCTTCCTGAATCCTGAAGAGAAATTTTAGCTTCTCAAATCCCTGACTATAAAAGGCAGGTGCAGACTGTCATCCCCAATAGCCCCTGGAGATTTTAGATGCGATATTTGCCCGATTTTTACTCAGGAGAAAAATCAATTGGGATAAATCGTTGATCGTAAAATGGGGTAAAATAAAATGGTGATGAAATAGCAACCTGGAGGAGAAAAATGATGAAGAAAAAATACTGGTTAGGGCTAATCCTGCTTATGCTTTTTTATTTAGCCGCCTGTTCACCCAGCATTAACCTTGATTTTCTTGGCCAGGAAAAGATGCAGGAAGTAATCTTGGTTGAGAGCCGGGCCAAGGCGAAAATTACTGTTATTGATCTCGAAGGAGTCATCAGCTCAGGTCAAGGCGGACTTTTTTCAAGGGAAGGGGATGCTCTTTCCAGAGTTTATCAGCGTCTGGAAAAAGCTTCCTCCGACCCGCAAGTCAAAGGAATCATTCTGCGGCTGGATACACCTGGTGGTGATGTTACTTCGAGTGATATTCTCTACCACGAGATTATGCGCTTTCGCCAGAAGACCAGAGTCCCGGTGGTGGCTCTGATGATGGGGGTGGCCGCTTCGGGTGGTTATTATGTGGCTTCCGCCTGCGATATGATTGTCGCCCATCCTTCCACTCTCACCGGCAGCATCGGGGTAATTTCAGTTTTCCCTGATGTGGAAGGTTTGATGAACAAAGTCGGGGTAAAAACCACCGTGGTTAAATCCGGTCAGATGAAAGATGCTGGTAGCCCGTTTCGCGGCATGAGTGAGGAAGAAAAGCAGCTCTTTCAGAAAATCATAGATGAGCATTATGAGAAATTCCTGAAGGTGGTGGCAGCGCGAAAGGAAAATGGCCCTTCGCTTGAAGAAATAAGAAAATTGGCTGACGGCCGGGTCTATACTGCCGAGCAAGCTCTGGAGCTTGGGCTGGTCGATAAGGTAGGCTATTTCCAGACCGCACTCGATGAAGTTTTATCCAGAGCAGGTTTGAAAGAGGCCAGAGTTGTGGCCTATACCTATTATCCCAAAAGGCAGAATAATCTCTATGCTACCTCGCTCGCTGGCACCGAATTTATGAGCGAACCGGTGGAGAAAATCGTCTCAGGGCTTAAAAGTGGCTTTTACTATCTGTGGCTTCCGGCTTTGTGAGGTGGCTCTTTTTGACTGTCTCAAACTTTGGCCCATAAGCCAGTCTGGACGGCTCTCTGACCTGACTAACCTTGACAGCCCGCGCGGTTTGTGTTAGTTAAAAAGCAATATGAGCACCAAGCATCTGGCTGAAAGAAGTTTAGCCGGACTGGTCTGCTATCCTTCTAAAGAGCGTTTTTATTCTTATAAAATCAAAGAATTTTGCTCCTCAATGATAATGTCTAACCCGGGCACGGGAATGGCTTGAAGATAGAGCCTGTGCCGGGTCCTTTCACCAGGCCTTGATCGGCCAGAAAATCTGCTAGCGTCTTTCGTCAGCGGGCTTTCTGTAATGGCCACTCCTGTGTTCGGGAGTCTCTCAAAAAGTTTTTGGACCCCATCTATCTCTGCTAAAAATCTCAGCGCAGGAGGCAAGATGAAAGTAAGCGAAGCTCTGACCGGTAGAAAAAAGCCAGTGCTTTCTCTGGAAATTCTGCCGCCCGATAAAGGTTCAAATGTTGAGGATTTATATCGCCTGATTGATCCTTTTCTGGAATTTGATCCTCTTTTCATCAGCGTTACATTTCACCAGCCCCAAAATGGAGTTTCAGTCGAAAATGGTCAGAAAATTAAAATTCGCCGGCAGAAAAGGCCAGGAACGGTAGCGATATCAGCCAGCTTGAAGCACAGGTTCGGGGTGGAAACCGTGCCACATCTTATCTGTGCCGGCTATAACCGCTATGAACTGGAAGATGCCCTGCTTGAACTTCATTACCTCGGGCTGGAGAACATATTTGTTATCCGTGGTGACCCGCAGCCAGGAGAAAAAGAATTCAGGCCGGAGCCTGGTGGCCCCACTTATGCCTGTGAGCTGGTTAAGCAGATCGATAATTTAAATCACGGTTATTACCTGGAAGGAGTGAAACCAGCTGCGGCAACTGATTTTTGCTGCGGCGTGGCTGGCTACCCGGAAAAGCATCCTGAGTCTCCCAGCCTGGAGTTTGATCTTTTACATCTCGAAGAGAAGATCGAAGCCGGTGCCCGATTTGTTATTACCCAGTTGTTTTTTTCAGCAGAAATTTATCAAAGTTATTTGAAGCGGTTAAAACAGGCAGGAATAAGTGTGCCGGTTCTGCCCGGTTTTAAACTGCTCTATAATCAAAAGCAGCTGACCAAAATACCAGCCACTTTCGGAGTCAGCCTGCCACCGGCCATGATTGAAGCTTTCGAGGCCTGCCGGACGCCGGAAGAGGAAAAGAAAACCGGCTTGGAGTTTGGTCTGGAACTGGCTGAAAATTTACTGGAATCTGGTGCTCCGGGAATTCATATTTTTACTATGAGTCAGAAGGACCCGGTCATAAATTTGCTGAAGATTTTGTTTAAAAGGTGAAACCAACAGGTGAGAACATGAGCAGGAAAAAAGAAAATAATATTGAGAAAAGAGTTAAGGAGAAGGTAATAATTTTTGACGGTGCTATGGGCACAAGTCTCCAGAAATACGACCTGACTCCAGATGATTTCCTGGGGAAGGAAGGCTGCTACGAAATCCTTAACCTCTCCCGACCGGAGGTGGTAAGTGAAGTCCACGCTTCCTTTCTTCAAGCCGGTTGTGAAATTATTGAAACTAATACCTTTGGAGCCAATCGCGCTGTCCTTGAAGAATACGGCCTTAAAGACAAAGCTTATGAGATTAATCTGGCTGCGGCCGGGCTGGCCAGAGAGGTTGCCTCTTCTTTTTCTACCCCTGACCGTCCGCGGTTTGTTTCCGGCTCAATTGGACCGGGGAAAAAGTTGCCTGGCCTGGGGCAGATCAGTTTTGATCAATTGAAAGATTCTTACTACGAGCAGGCTGCAGGCCTGATTGATGGCGGAGTTGACCTCCTTCAGGTCGAAACTGCCCAGGATCTTCTTCAGATAAAAGCTGCTCTGGTAGCTATATTCAAAGCTCAAAAAGAAAAAAGGAAAAAACTACCGGTTATGGTCACGGTGACGGTGGATTCTTCAGGACGGATGCTGCTGGGAACAGACATGCTGACGCTCATCACGGCTCTTTCCAGTTTTCCTCTTTTTTCTTTAGGACTGAATTGCGGCGATGGACCACAGGCCATGGTTGAGGCACTTCGCACCTTAAAAAAGAATTCGCCTTTTCTTATTTCTGCACTGCCCAATGCCGGCCGACCTGCCCTTAGAGATGGAAAATATATCTATGATCTTTCTCCAGAGGGGCTGGCCACAGAAATCAAAAGATTTGTCGAGGCGTTCGGGGTGAGTCTGGTTGGTGGCTGCTGCGGAACAACACCCGAACATTTAAAGGCGGTGGTCAGAGAAGTCGATAATCTTGATCCCGCCCGAAGAAATTATCGTTTTTCACCTGGCTGTGCTTCGACCTTCAGGGCTCAGCCTTTTCGGCTAAAGCCGCGGCCCCTGATTATTGCCGAGAGGACCAATGTCAACGGCAGCCAGGCCTTCCGCCAGCTTCTTTTAAAGGAAGATTTCGAAGGAATGATGGAAATCGCCCGGGAACAGCAAAAGGAAGGAGCTCATCTGACCGATGTTGCCCTGGCCACGCCCGGCCGGGAGGAAGCAGCAGACTGGAAAATTTTTATGCCAAAATTAAATCTCCAGCTGGAAATTCCAGTCATGGTTGATAGCAGTAACACTTCGGCTCTGGAGGTTGCCCTTAAAAACTATGGTGGTAAAGTCATTATTAACTCGATTAACCTTGAAGATGGAGGCGTCCGGGCTCAGGAGATTATCGACATGGCCAGGGAGTTTGGGGCAGCTATCGTTGCCCAGACCATAGATGAGAAAGGTCTGAGCAGAACGGCAGAAGAAAAACTAAGAGTTGCTTCGAGGCTTTATGACCTTCTGGTTAATAAAAATAATTTCAAGCCATCTGATATTTTCTTTGATCCGCTGACTTTTTCACTGGCCAGCGGAGACCGCCACTACGCTGACACTGGCCGCCAGACTTTAACTGCTATCAGGCTTCTCAAAGAAAAATTTCCAAAGAGTCAGACAATTCTGGGCATAAGCAATGTCTCCTACGGTTTGTCGGCAGAGCTCAGACCATATATAAACTCTATCTTTTTGTCTTTAGCGCTGGAGGCCGGTCTCGATGCGGCAATAATCCATCATTCGAAAATGATTCCACTTCCCAGAATACCGGAGAAGATTTTAAGACTGGGCCAGGATTTAATTTTAAACCGCCACCACGCCGGTTATGACCCGCTGGCCGAGCTTCTCGGCGAAAAATCAGCGCTGTCTTCAAAGACGGCGGCGCCATCTTCCTGGCGGAATATCCCGGCAGAGGAAGCACTGTTGGAAGCAGTGGTAAACGGAGAATCGGCCCGGATTGAGGCACTTGTTAAGGAGCTCCTCAAAAAATATTCACCGCTGGAGATAATCAATAATTTCCTTTTAAAAGGCATGGACAGAGTCGGGAAGCTGTTCAGCAGCCAGAATCTGCCGCTGCCCTTTGTTCTTAAGTCGGCCGAAACGGTTAAAAAGGCTTTGACCTGTCTAAAACCGTATCTTCCGGCAGAGAGTGCCGAAGAGAGAAAAGGTAAAATTATCCTGGCCACGGTAAAGGGTGATGTCCATGACATCGGTAAGAATCTGGTAGCTTTAATTCTTGAAGCCAATGGCTTTGAAGTTATTAACCTGGGTATAAACCAGAGTGTGGAAGAGATCATAAGAGCCATCGAAAAGTCTAAGCCGCAGGCAGTCGGTTTGAGCGGCTTGCTGGTAAAATCCTGCTGGGTGATGAAAGATTATTTAGAGACGTTAAGCGAACATGACTTTAAAATCCCGGTTCTGTGTGGCGGAGCGGCTCTGGAGAGAAGCTTTGTAGAGAAAGTTTTAAAACCTGCCTATGGAGGCGAGGTTTATTATGGACGGGATGCCATGGCGGCTTTAGATATTATGAAAAAGCTGGCTGAAGAAGAAGAAAAATCAGCAGGCAGTGCCGCTTTATAGAGGTTAAAGGAGGTTGGAGCTCATGATCATGAATGATAAAAGAAGCGTGATAGAGGATAAAAATTTTTTGAGTCTGAATCTCTGTTTTTGATTTTTCTGGCAAGTTCTTTATCAGGTTGGGAATGGTGCCGGCTGATCCCGGTTATTGGAGGACAATGGATATCATGACCAAGAGAGTAAAGGCAAGAAAAGGGCAAGGAATAGAAAGAAGGCAACCGCTTTAGCCAGGTATTTTTTTATAAAAGGGCAAAAGGCCAGAAGTAAGGATGGCAGGATGAACAGTAAAGAAATAACAAAAGAAGGGATTAAAATCAGGCGGTTAGCTCCTGAGGAAATACCGCTGCCGCCTTTCTGGGGCAGCCGTCGGCTGAAGAAAATACCTCCAGAGAAAGTTCTACCCTTTCTTAATGTCAGAGTCCTTGTTTCTGCTCGCTGGCAATTAAAGGAGAAAGCCAGCCTGCCCGCGAACTCCCGTCTTATTCCGGATACACTCCTTTCCAGTTTTTTAGAAGAAGCTCGCCACAAAAACCTACTGCAATTTCAGGCTACCTATGGTTATTTTCCTGCCCGCAGCCAGAAAAATAAGCTCCTGGTCTTCCGGAGCGAAAGTGATGATTCGCCACTTGTCTTCAGTTTTCCTGCCCTTAAATCTTTTCCGGAGACGAGCCTGGCCGATTTCTTTTTGCCCGAAGAAGCCGAAAAAAAGGATGTCGCCGCTTTTTCCTTAGTGACCGGCGGCCATAAACTTGATGCCTTTATTAAAGAAAAGTGGGGTGAAGGCGATTATGCTGATTATTTTCTCTGGCACGGCTTTGGTGCGGAGTTAACCGAAGCTCTGGCTGAATATATTCATTTTAAAATAAGGCAGGAACTGGGCCTCGAGGCTAAAGGCCAGCCGGATTATGCTGCTTGCTTTAAGAAAAAATACCGTGGCCGAAGGCTCAGCCCTGGCTATCCTTCTTTCCCTCAACTTGAAGATCAGAAAAAGATTCTGGAACTATTAAAAGGCGAAGAAATAAGAGTCTCTTTAACAGAGACTTTTCAGCTGGTGCCAGAACTGACGACCACTGCTATTATTCTCCACCACCCCGACGCCTCCCGATATTTTTAGAGCGCCCGTATTTTTCTTATCACTGATAATGGGATTATAGCCTGGCAGCCTTTTAACAGAGCCTCCCAGGCGGCAGCTCAGGTTTCTATCTCGAGTTTTTCGAGATAAAGGTCACGCCCGGCAATGAGCTCCATCTCTTTTGAACCGCAGGCCGGGCAGACATAAGAAAAAGATTCGTCCATGATATTTCTGGCTGTAATTTCCTGATCGCAGCTTCGACATTTAAATTTGATTTTAACCATTTTAAGCTGCAGCCTGGCTTTATCGGCAATTGTTCCCTTTTTGTAGCTCTGAAAAGCAGAACGAAAAAGCTCCGGCACAACTCCTGATAACTCTCCAACTGAAACAACAACTTTAGTAACCTTTTTGGCGCCGGCCTGGTTAGCCTGTTGCTCAATGATGGTAAAGAGGTCGGCGACGAGTGACAGCTCATGCATGCTGACTCAGCCTCAGTTTGAGTTCTTCTTCTAAAAAGGCACACAGCTCGTCCAGACCTTCTCCAGTTGTGGCGGAAGTTTTGAAAACTTTAAGATGTGGATTAATTTCCAGAGCTTCCTTGATGACGCGGTCAGTGTCAAAAGGCAGATAGGGCAGAAGGTCGCATTTGGTCAGAACCAGAACCTGTGAGGTGATGAAAGCTTCGGGATATTTTTTGGGCTTATCATCACCTTCCGGTACCGACAGCAAAACAAAACGCAATCCTTCACCCAGGTCAAAACTGGCCGGACAGACCAGATTGCCCACGTTTTCTATGAATAAAAAATTAAGGTCGGCCGGTATTTGATCAAAGATTTTAGCCAGCATTCTGGCCTCCAGATGGCAGGCTCCGTGAGTTGTAATCTGCCAGGCTGGAAGACCAATTTTTCTGATTCGGTCGGCATCTCTTTCTGTTTCTATATCGCCTTCAATCACACCGAGCCGGTAGTTATCTTTAAGTTCCAGGCCGATTTTTTCGAGAAGCGAGGTTTTACCTGAACCGGGGGCGCTTAGCAGATTAACGGCCAGAATGCCGTGTTCGTCCAGCTTCTTTCTGATCTGGCCGGCAATTTTTTTATTTGAGCCGAGGATATCCTCAAGAACCAGCAATTCCTTTTTCTTTTGCTCCATGTTTTTTACCTCGAGACGACGTTGATGATTGAAAATCAATTATAGCAGAAGGCGACCCGGAAGATATGACCGCTCTTAACACTTTGACCAGAAATTCACAGGCTGCCTCAAAATTTTCCTGAGCTTTAGGACTTAGCTTTTCCCCGAGCGAAAATCTATAGCCCCTGATGCCCAGGAGCCAGACTTCCGGATTTTTTTCATAGAGGACCTGGGTCAGGTAAAGAAGAGCTTCCGGAGAAAGGTGATGGGTCGTAAAGCTCGCCTCCCCCGCAGGCTTTATCTTTTTGAAAACAAAAGGTTTTTTCCCTGATTTTAAAGCGTCGATAACCACCACCAGTTGCTGTTCGGAAAAAAGCAGGGCGTCTTCTACCAGCAATTGATAATCAGCTTCGAGTATTAAGCCGGGAATTTTGGCTTTTTCCAGACGACTGATGAACGCTGGTCCCAATCCATCATCCTGACGGGCGGGGTTACCCAGACCGAAAACCAGTATCTTAATGTCTCCGGTTTCGCGCTTGCTCACTATTTCCTTTTGCTGTCGAGGAGCTGGCCTCGAGCATCATAAAGGTCAACCTCGAGCGGCATCTGACCCAGGGCATGAGTGGCGCAGCTCAAGCAGGGGTCGTAAGCCCGGATGGCTACTTCCACCCGGTTAAGCATACCTTCAGTTATTTCTGGTTTTTCTGAGATGTACTTGTCTGCTACCCAGCGGACGGCCTGATTGTAGGCCTCGTTGTTATTGGTGGTGGAGACAATGAGGTTAGCCATGGCCACCTGATCGTCTTTGTTAATCCGGTAATGATGAAAGAGTGTGCCGCGTGGCGCCTCGATCAGGCCCACTCCCTCCAGTTGTTTTTTACCTTTTTTGACGAGCTTGCTGCCGGTGATATCCTGGTCATTAAGCAGGTCTTTAATTATCTCGGCGGCATGGAGAAGTTCAATCAGGCGGGCCCAGTGGCTGTGAAGGGTCATATTATTGGGCTTACCGCCGGTATAAGCTTTATAAATTTCAAATTCCCGCTGGGCTCGAGGGCTGGGAATATAATCGCAGGTATTGAGTCTGGCGATCGGACCAACCCGGTACCAGCCTTTCTCTTTCCCCAATTTCTTGAGATAAGGGAACTTCATATAGCTCCAGGGCCTGACCTCCTCTCCGATGTATTTGAGGTAGTCCTGGTAATCAACATCATTAAGGATTTTCCGCCCCTCAGCATCAACTGCCCTCAGGACTCCATGGTAAAAATCGAGAGCGCCATCCTTCCGCACCAGACTCAGGTGGTTGGAAGGAAAAGCAGCAAAACTATCCAGAACATCCTTATTTTCCTGATGCAGTTTCTTGAAGACCTCAATTGCTTCCTGGGCCCAATCAATGATGGTATCAATGTTGTAGGGAGCTGGTGACTTCAGAAAATAATCTCTTTCTTCTGGCGTCAGGCTTTTATTGACCCCTCCGGGAATAGCTCCGGTGCCATGGATTCTCTTGCCGGCAGTGGCTTTAATTATTTCCTGTCCGAATTTTCTGAGAATAACGCCATGGACAGCCAGCTCACGGTGGAATTTGGCTACACCGATTATATTACGCACGGCTGGATCAGCGTCGAAACCAAAAAGGAGATCGGGCGAAGCTAAATGAAAGAAATGAAGCGCATGGGACTGAAGCATCTGTCCGTAATGCATCAGACGTCTTATTTTTTCGGCGGTTGGGGTAAGCTTCCCAGGAGGCACCCCAGCGATGATATCCATCGCTTTGGCACCGGCTAAGTGATGGCTCACCGGACAGATACCGCACAACCTCTGGACGAGAACCGGAATTTCCCAGTAAGGCCGCCCCTGGACAAAACGTTCAAAGCCGCGGAACTCGACCACATGAAAACGGGCTTGAGAAACGCGTCCCTCATCATCCAGATGAATGGTGACCTTACCGTGTCCTTCGACTCTCGTCACCGGTTCTATCGTTATTTTTCTGGCCATAGTCTTAAACCTCAATCATATTTAATCAGTTGATAATCAAGTTTCATCGGCCTGTTCTGGACTAAAGCAGTCAGGGCTTCCCAGATTAGATCGGCCGACGGCGGGCAGCCCGGCAAAAAGTAATCAATTTTGACTATTTCGTGGCAGGGATAAACCCGGTCCAGGATAAGCGGCAGATCCTCATCATTGGGAATGACCCTGTCTTCCGGGGCAACCGTAGGGGAATTCAGATAAGCTTCCTCCAGGCAGTCTTTAAGGGAAATCGTATTGCGCATGGCGGGAAGTCCACCCATGACGGCGCACTCGCCAAGTGAAATCAGTATCCGGCAGTTTTTCCGGAAGGAACGGAGCACTTCGACGTTCTCGGCATTGCAGCAACCGCCTTCAATTAAACCAATATCAACCGGTCTGGTGAAATGCTTTAAATCGTCAATTGGTGATTTGTCAAACTCAACCAGTTCAATGAGTTCGAGCAACCTCTCGTCTATGTCGAGAAAAGACATATGACAGCCGAAACAACCGGCTAACGAAGCGGTGGCAATAACTGGTTTACTACTCATCTTGAGACCTCACTTTTTCCCTTCAATTTCACTGCCAATTGGCTGGCGGTCATATTTTCTCTGGCCGATCGGGCGGATGAAGCCAACTTCTTTTTTCAAAATAGCCCCGACCGGACAGATGTCCATAGCTTTCTGGATTTGATCCGGGCTGAGTTTAGCTGCCAGCTTCGGATCAACATTTACCCGGACATCTTTTGAACGGTTTTTCATGGCGAAAATTTTCCGGCCATCTTCAGTCTGAATAGCCCGGACGCAGCGCTGGCATTGAACGCAACGGTTATGCTCGAGCAGAAAGCCGGGGTAAGCTTCAATCTGGCGCTGGGGGAATTGATAGGGGAAGCGGGGAACCATAATACTGTAGCGATAAGCTAAAGCCTGAAGTTCACAGTTGCCGCTTTTTTCGCAGGCCGGGCAGAAGTGGTTGCCCTCAGAGAAGAGCATCTCAATAATCGCCCGGCGGTATTCAATCACCTGAGGCGTATTATTCTCTATGACCATGCCCTCGGACAACGGCTGGGTACAGGAAGCCATCCACCGGCCATTGACCAGGACCGAGCAAATCCGGCAGCTGCCGACCGGCTTGAGCCCTTCATAATGGCAGAGAACCGGAATGTAGACACCATTAGCCTTGGCTGCCTCATAAATGGTCATTCCCTGGTCGGCCAGGCCTTCCCGGCCATCTATACTGAATTTTAATTTCTCAGGCATCTTCCCTTTCCTCCTCGAATTTTCTGCCGGTCACCTGGCAGGCTTGTTCTACTGAACGGGCTAAGTCGAACTCTGACCTAAAGTCAGTTTCCTTATTAATTTTTTTCTCATAAACTTCCCGGAAATTGGTCAGTGTGGTCAGAACGGGATTGGGACTGGTTTGACCAAGACCGCAGCGGCTGGTGGCTTTGATTAATTTTCCCCAGGCCTCAATCTCCGCCAGGTCACTGGCTGTTCCCAGTCCTGAGACAATTTTTTCAAACTTGTTCTTGATCAGGACATTGCCAGCCCGGCAGGGAGTGCACCAGCCACAGCTTTCTTCAATGAAAAAGTCGAGGAAATTCCGGACAATAGAGAAAATATCCCTGGTTTTATTGAAAATAATGATTGAACCGCCGGTGGCCAGATCCGAATAACAGAGTTTGCGGCCAAAGCCAGCTTCAGACAGGCACTGACCCGAGGCCCCGCCGACCTGAACGGCCAGAGTGTCCTTAGCTCCAACCAGGTCGAGCAGCCCGTTCAAAGTCAATCCCCACTCAACTTCATAGATGCCCGGACGATCGCAGTCGCCAGAGACACTCAGCAGCTTGGTTCCGGCTGAAACGGGCGTTCCCATGGCTCTAAACCAGGCTGAGCCATGATTCAGAATCTGGGTAGCAGTAGCCAGAGTTTCCACATTGTTAACGGTGGTCGGGCAACCAAGATAACCGTTCTGCACCGGAAAAGGAGGCCGGTCTCGGGGGTCACCTCTCTTACCTTCAGCTGATTCAATCAGGGCTGATTCTTCTCCGCAGACGTAAGCTCCTGCCCCCGATTTTATTTCAATTTCAAAGTCAAAATTATGTCCGGCAATCTTCCTTCCCAGAAAACCATTCTGCCTCATATTTTCCAGGATGTATTCCAGGTACCTTTTAAGGTAAGTGTACTCGTGCCGGAGATAAAGAATTCCCAGCTTAGCTCCGACGGCATACCCGGCGATGACCATTCCTTCGAAGACCATTTCCGGCCTCTCGGTCAGAAGGACCCGGTCCTTAAAAGTACCGGGCTCGCCCTCATCGGCATTACAGACGACATAGTGTTCTGGACTTTTTTCCCTCCGGCATAATTCCCATTTGAGACCGGTTGGGAAACCGGCTCCGCCCCGGCCCATCAGATTGGCTTTCTTAATTTCGTCAATGACTCCTTCAGGCGTCAGCTTCAAGACCTGGCTTATAGCCTGGCCGGTCTGGTAATCGCCAAAAATCACCGGTCCTTCTCTCCTGATATGGTTTTTGACCATAGCCCTGACCAGGTCATGTTGATTGGCTCCGTCGCCGTATTCCTCGACCATCTCCTGGACGTCGATGTTTTTTCTCATCTGGCCAGCTATTTTCTTGACCTTTTCTTCGTTTAGAGAAGTAAAAATCACACCGTTAATGATAGCGGCTGGCTCCTGGTCATTCATTCCGATACAGGAAGTCTCGAGCAGAGTCATCAGCCCATCGGGAGAGGTCTGCCCAAAATGGCAGTTGGCTTCTTTTTCCAGGGCCAGAGCCACTTTCTCCCGGCCGGACATTTCGGAGGTTATAGAATTATTGAGGTAAATGACATATTTACCGGTCGGCCGGTCTGAGAGAAAATGATAAAAGCTGATCACTCCTTCTACTTCGGCCCGGGAAATTTTGAGGGCGGCGGCCACCGCTTCGATGGCTTGATCAGAAATTTTTCCTTCAACTGTCTGAGCTTCTTTTAAAATATCAAGCAGCCTGGTCCGGTCTTTTTTATATCTGGAGATTATTTTTTTTATAGAGTCCATATCTGTCCCCTGTCCAAAAAATAGAGTTATTTATATCATAACCTGGAAATTTTAAAAAGAGAAAGTTTCCTTGTTAAAGCTCCTTCTATTGCTTATAATAATAAGCATGAAATTTGATCTAAATCACCTAAGCCGGCTGGCCAATCTTAGACTGACCGGAGAGGAAGAAAAAGAGTTACCCGGTCAGCTGGAAAAAATTATTGACTGGGTCGGGCAGCTTTCCTGCCTGGAAACAGATCAAGAAGAAAAATTTACACCGGTTAATTTTAGTCTCCGGCTTGAGGCCGACCAGCCCGAGGAGTCGTTGCCCCCAGCCGAAGTTCTGGCCATGGCTCCGGATAAAGAAGACAATTTTGTTAAGGTGCCAAGAGTCCTGGCCGGGAAATAAACTGAAATGAGTCAAGAACTGGTTGAGCTCGGGCTGGCTGAGGCTGTCAATCTGGTCAGAAGCGGTCAGGTTAGCCTGGCTGAAATCGTTGAAGACTACATCGGGCAGATAGAGCGTCAGGATAAAAGAATCAAAGCCTACCTGACTTATAACTTCGGCCCGGCTTTGAACAGAGCCAGACAGATTGATTCCAGGTCAGAAAAAGGGAAATTAGCGGGGGCGGTTATCGCTATTAAAGATAATATTGTCACTAAGGGACTCAGGACTACCTGCGGTTCTAAGATTCTGGAAAATTTTGTTCCGCCTTATAATGCCACGGTCATTGAACGGCTGGAGGCGGAGGATGCCATTATTATCGGGAAAACGAATCTCGATGAATTTGCCATGGGCTCCTCCACTGAAAATTCGGCTTTTTTCCCGACCAGAAATCCCTGGGATGTGGAAAGAGTCCCTGGCGGCAGCAGCGGCGGGTCAGCGGCAGCCGTGGCAGCCAGAGAAGCAGCGGCCGCTCTTGGCTCAGAGACAGGTGGCTCTGTCCGGCAACCGGCGGCCTTTTGCGGGCTGGTTGGCCTCAAGCCGACTTATGGGCGGATTTCACGTTATGGTCTGGTGGCTTTTGCTTCCTCTTTAGATCAAATAGGCCCGCTGGCCAGAAATGTGCCCGATTGCGCCTGGCTAACCTCGGTCATATCTGGCTTTGACCGCCGGGATTCAACCTCGGCTGATCTGCCTGTTCCTGATTATTTTTCAAACCTGGAATTGCCTTTGACTAAGAACAGGATTGGAGTGCTGGCGGAAGCCTTGCTAACTGGAGTAAATCCGGAAGTGGCAGCCAATTATAAGAAAGTTATCTTGAATCTGGAAAAGCTTGGCTTCAAGCTATCCACAGTTTCTTTTCCTTCCTGGGAATATGCTCTTCCCTGTTATTATATTATTGCCCCTTCAGAAGCCAGCTCCAATCTGGCTCGTTTTGACGGAGTCCGATATGGTTTTAGAGCCAGTTCCGGGGAGCTTTCTGAAATGTATGTCAAGACCAGGACCCTGGGCTTTGGCTCTGAGGTCAAGCGCCGGATTCTAATTGGAACTTTTGCTTTGAGTTCAGGATATTATGAGGCCTATTATGCCCGGGCGGCTAAAGCCAGACAGACTATAACTCATGAATTCCAGACAGCTTTTAAACAGGTTGATCTTATCCTGACCCCGACCACGCCTGAACCAGCTTTCAGGCTGGGCGAAAAACAGGATCCACTGTCCATGTATCTTCAGGATTATTTTACAGTGACGGCCAATCTAGCCGGTCTCCCAGCTCTTTCGCTGCCTTCAGGCCTGACGGCGGCTGGCCTGCCTTTCGGGGTCCAGCTCATCGGACCGGACTTTTCTGAATCAGAATTATTTAAAGTTGCTTTTTTGCTTGAAAAAAGTTTTAATTTCAAAAATAATATAGATGGAATTACAACTGTTAGGGAGGAGGAAGAATGAAACATAAAAAATTATGGTTTCTAGGTTTAGCTCTGATGGCAGTTTTATTTTATACTGCCTGCTCTTCAGCTCCAGAGAAAACTCTGCTGCAAAAATATTTTCACGCCCTTTCCATGAATGACAATCAGACGATGGCCTCAATGGCGGTGGAGCCTCTGGCCATCGATGCAGTCAGCTATAAGATACTCAGTGCTTCGCCAGAGTCAGTTGAGCCGTTTACCCTGCCAGATTTGAATAAGAAAGAAATTGATACTAAAAAAGCAATGGATGAGCACGTGGCCCCGGTAGTAGAAGCTAAGGATACTCTGGACGCAGCTAAAGATGATCTTGATAATGCCAGGACGGCTGGCTCCCGGGCGGCTTTGAAAAAAAAGGTGGAAGAGCTTCAGGCTAAATATGACCAGGAATACAATGCTCACAAGGAACTGCAGGCAGCCCATAGCGCAGCCAAAGAAGCTGCGGCTAAAGAAGAACAGATAGCTATGTTTTCTCTCGGGTTCAAAACCATGCCTGGGATCAGGGACCTGAGCGGTGAAATTCATTCAAAAACTGTCCAGATTAGTGTCAAAACAAAAGCTGGGGCTGAAAAAAAATATAACGTCTTTTTTAAAAGGTATGTGCTTAAAGATCAGACTGGTAAACCTAATAATGGCCGCTGGATAATCGTTAAATTTGAACCAACTGCTTGATAAGATCCTGGACTTTAGAAGCGGGAAATTATAACCAGTCTTATTGACATTTGGGGATTTTTGGCTATAAATAACCTTTCAAGCGGTCAGGACTGAGGGGCCGTTAGCTCAGAGGGAGAGCACCGGCCTTTTAAGCCGGGTGTCGCTGGTTCGAGTCCAGCACGGCTCACTTGCGCCCCTGTCGTCTAGCCCGGCCTAGGACATCGCCCTTTCAAGGCGGCAACACGGGTTCGAATCCCGTCGGGGGCGCTATTTTTTTATTCAGATCAGGACCTGCAGGCAAAAAGCTGGTCCTGCTGGTTAATCAAACGAAAAAGCTTTTTCCAGAAACAGCTGCTGGCAGGCAGACACGGCTTGAGAGTCATAAAGGATTCCGCTGTTGAGGCTTACCTCCTCCAGGGCCTTATCTATCCCGAAGGCGGGACGATACGGCCGGTGAGAAGACATGGCTTCGACCACATCGGCCACTGATAAAATCCGGGCTTCAGGCAGGATTTCTCCATCTTTAAGACCGGCCGGATATCCAGACCCATCAAGGCGCTCATGGTGCTGGAGAACAATGTCGGCGATCGGCCAGGGGAATTCAATGTTTTTTAAAATCTCATAACCGGCCTGAGGATGGGTTTTGATGATGGCATATTCAAGCTCGCTCAATTTTGTTGGCTTGCTGAGAATTTCAGCCGGAACATAAAGTTTTCCGATATCATGAATTTGAGCCGCAAATTTTATTCCTTCAATTTTGATTACAGGAAGGTTCAGCCTGGTGGCCATAGCTTCAGCCAATTGAGCGACCCGGCGCTGGTGGCCGGCCGTGTAAGGATCTCGCATCTCAATCATAATGGATATAGCTTCAATTGTGCCTTTCAAGGCCCGCTGGAGTTTTGCCCAGCTTTCTAACAGTTTCTGCTCAGCCTGGCGACGGACGGAAATATCTCTGAAAACTATTACCTGACCGTTCCAGTGACCTCTCGGCTCTGGCAAAGGAGCAATTGTCAATTCAACTGGAATTTCCTGGCCGGTTTTGGTTTTAAGGCTTGTTTCTTGCCGATCGGGAAGCGCCAGACTGTTCTGGAAATCTATCTGTTTCCCTAAATCAATCACTTTATCCACAGGTTGTTCGATGGCCTCCAGCTCTTTCCAGCCGGTGATTTTTTGGGCTGAAGGATTGATAAAAGTGATCTGGCCCTTTTCATTAGAAACGATAATGCCATCATCTATGCCCTTTAAAATTGTAGACAACCAATGTTCTCTTTCCTTTAAAAGCCGCTGCATTCGGGCTTTAGAAAGAGCAATCTCAATGGTCAGCTCCAGTTCCCTTTCTTCATAAGGTTTGATCAGATAGCCAAACGGTTCAGTTAGTTTGGCTCGCTGGAAAGTCAAATCATCAGCGAAGGAGGTTAGATAAACAACCGGTATAGAATATTTTTCCCATAGAATGGCAGCAGCTTCAATCCCATCAACCCGGCCTTTAAGGACTATATCCATAATGGCCAGATCAGGCGGGTTATTCTCGACGCTCTGGATGACTGCTTCGCCATTTTGAACGAGGTCAGTAACCTCATAGTCAAGAGATTTGACCATACTTACCAGGTCTCTGACTACCAAAGCTTCGTCTTCGACCACCAGAATTCTGGCTTTGGCCAATTTCAACCCTCTTGTCTGTATTTTATAAATTAGTGACGAAATTGCAACTAAAAACTTTTTTCACTTAGCTGCTAATAGCCTGGCCACTTTTTTCTGAACCGGGTTCTGGCTCCTTATCTAACAGCGACCCGTAAAGCAACCTTTCCTCCCGCCGGAAGATTAATTTCTAAGGCAGGCTTATTCAGCTAAAAAAATTCTATTTCTGGTCAGAACTGAAGGCCTAAACACAATTTATAAATTTATCTCCTGGCTGGGGGGTCAGCGGTCAAAAAATGGTAGCCCTGTTACTCCAGAGAAACAGGAAATATAGATTGGTTTGATCTTTGATCAAGTGGTGGGCGGTACTGGGTTCGAACCAGTGACCTCCGGTTTGTAAGACCGACACTCTGCCCCTGAGCTAACCGCCCGGCCAGAACTTATGATTAACTTAAGAGAAACTAATTCCAATGTCAAGCCGGTCAGGAAGAGCCACTGTTCCTTTGACTCAGCTGGTTAGATAGATTAAAATAAAAACTAATAAAAATACTGCCAGTCTTAAAGGCCTGTTAATTATTGATTCATGCCTGATATAAACGATTTATCATTCTCAGCAAAACTTTCGCTGGAAGAACTATTAAATTCGTGGCTATCCCAGCCGCTGCCGGCCAGTCCGGCTTTAGCTGAGAAGATAGTAGCTGCCGCCTTAAAACTCCTGGCATCCGGTCAGGCTGACAGCCTTAAGCCCGAGACGATCAGAAACTATCTGAATGTGACTTCAACCGCCACTTTCTTAACAGGCCTGCCTTATCCGGAAAAAAACCGGGAATGGGCTGAGACCTGTTTCCAGTTTATTCAGAGAATTAATTATAGCCTGTTAGATTTATTTGAAGATCGAATTAAAGAAAATCCTGACCGGGTGCTTTTTTATGACCTGTCTTCTTTGAAAACAGGCAAATGGACTTATTTGGAAATTGCTTCTTACTTGAAACTACTGGCCGGGTATTTTTATCTTCTGGCCGCACCCAGGGAACCGCGGGTAGCCATCTTCAGCGAAAATCATTTTGATTCTGCCTGCAGTGACCTGGCCTGTCTTTTTTATGATATTCTGGTAACACCTTTAAACCCGAGTTTTAACCTTGAGAATCTCGAGCTGATTTTTAATCAGCTTAAAATCAACATCGTCATAACCGACAACCTGGAAAGATTGAAATTACTCGAACAGCTGAAGCAAAAAACCGGACTTAATTTTGAAATTTTAGGGCTGCAGAGAATCGAATCTGCGGGCGGGTCAAGGTATCTGGGTGAGCAAATCAGGAGTTTAAATCCCAAGGAAATAGAGCAGGTTCTGGCCCGGCGGCCTCGCTTCCGCCTGACCCAGGTTTCAACCGTCATGTATACCTCCGGTAGCACCGGTATTCCAAAGGGTGTTTCTTTTTCCACCTACAATCTTATTTCCAAAAGATTTGCCCGGGGAGCGGCCTTACCAGCAGTGGGACAGGATGAAGTTCTGCTGAGTTTTTTGCCTCTGTATCATACTTTTGGCCGGTATTTTGAACTGCTTGGTTCTATTTTTTGGCGCGGTACCTATGTTTTTTCTGGCAATCCTTCCATAGATACACTTTTAAGCCTGTTCCCTAAGGTCAACCCAACTGGCCTGGTCAGTGTGCCTATTCGCTGGGTACAGATCTATGAAAGATGCCGGGAGGCTGTGGCTGGGGCCAGAACCGAGCAGGAAAAAAAGGAAGCGGTTAGAAAAATTGTGGGTTCAAGGCTGAGCTGGGGAATCTCAGCTGCAGGTTATCTTGAGCCCCGGGTTTTTCATTTTTTAGCCAGATATGGGATTGATCTGATTTCCGGTTTTGGACTAACAGAAGCTACCGGCGGATTAACCATGACCCTGCCTGGCCGCTATGTGGACGATACCCAGGGCTGCCCTTTGCCTGGTGTTGAGCTAAAGTTAAGTCCAGAAGGAGAACTCCTGGCCCGGGGTCACTATATTGCCCGCTATCTCGAAGATAAGAGGCCAGGTGATGACATTCCTTATCCGGGCCAGCCCGGCTCTGATTACTGGCTTAAAACCGGCGATATCTTTGAGGTTTTGCCCAACGGCTATTTCCGGCTGGTCGATCGAATAAAGGATATTTATAAAAATAACCGCGGTCAGACCATTGCTCCCCGAAAAGTAGAGGATAAATTCAAGTCTGTCCCCGGTTTTAAAAATGTTTTTCTGGTTGGAGATGGCCAGCCCTATAACGCTCTGCTCATCGTTCCGGATACCAGTGCGCCGGAACTGACCAGCTGTCCAGGGCAGGAAGGAGAAAGGGAATACTATAAGAGGATTATTGAAGCGGCTAACCTGAGCCTGGCTCCTTATGAGCGGGTGATCAAGTTTGCCCTCCTGGATAGAGATTTTTCTGGCGAGAAAGGCGAACTGACGGCTAAGGGTTCGTTCAACCGGAAAAAAATTGTGGCCAATTTTTCTGAGCTGATTGAACAGCTCTACCAAAAAGATTATCTCAGCCTGAGTTCTAAGGATTTCAGCCTGAAGCTTCCTTTCTGGCTGATCAGAGATCTTGGTTTGATTGAAGAAGATTTTAGTTTAGAAGGTGACCGGCTGGTTATTGCTGGCCGGGAGGCTTCTCTGGTCATCCGCTATGACCAGAAGAGCCGGAAATTCCTTATCGGGGATCTCTTCTACGAAATCAAAAACAGGACAATAGATCTGGGTTTATTTGCCCGTCAGCCGATTCTGTGGAGCGGAAATCCATCTCTGGCAAAATTTCTTGTCTGCCGGGAAGGCTGGGATACGCCCCTTGGAAATGTTTCTAACCGGGTCTGGCTACCGCCTGACCTGGCTATGTCTGATCAGCAGGATTTCCCCTCGCCTAAAGGGATAAGCGATTCAACCTTGCTCAAGGTCCACGAGCTAATCTCCAGGCTTTTCTTTGGTTCGAAAGAAGCAGCCCTCGGGACGATGAACGATTTTGAAAGGCTTTTTAATCAGGCCGAAAACCTCAGGCTGTCGATTCTGATCAGACTGAGACTGGAAGCTCTGGCCAATCATCCTTTAGAAAAAGTTCGTTGCTGGGCCTACCGGCTTCTCCTTCTTGACCAGCCACTGCCTGAGTACACTCCTTCACTCTCGGCTTTTGTTGAATCAGGTTTAACTTTTCTGAATGAAGAATCAATTGAAGAAATTTCCTCTTCGGCCCTGGGCGGCGGCCAGTTTGAAGCCCTTCGCCGGCGGTTAGCCAATTACCGGAAATCCCTGAAATGGCCAGCCTCAGCCGCAACGGCCAATCAATTTTTGTATATTTTTAAGTTATTGTCTGACTTTGCCACCATTCATCCGGAGTTTAGTTCTGAAGTTATTGCTGAGCTGGCCAGCTGGGCCCTCCACCGGAAAGATCAAGCTCTCGCTTCCGAAGCTCTTAAAATAATGGAAAATCTTTATAACCTTTTCAGGCTGCAGCTGAAAGTTAAGTTACCTGGTGATATTAAAGAGAGAATTGCCGGGAGACTCCAGATTGGCAGTGATTTTTCCGGCCCGGAAAGAAGGCTGATCAGCAGGACCCTGTCCGACCCGACCTTTCTGGCTGAAAGTATAACTCTGGCCTACGGTTTCAAGGCGTTTAATCCAGAAGGACTGACTTCTGGAGTGATCAGAGTCTCCAGAGTAGCTTCCCTTTATCCGGGCCTTCATTTACGGGTTTGCCTGAACACTTCTCAGGGGGAGCATTATGACCTGAGAGTGGAAATTTTAAGAGGCCGTTTTAGCCAGCGGGTCATGGATAGAATTTTATGGCATTTATGTCTGTCTGAGGATTTCAATTATCCTCGTCTTTTGCCTCGCCTGGCCAGCTGGCGGCCAGATCTCAAAGCCATCAGTTACCACTTCTTTAGCCGGCTCAGTGTCAGTGAAAGAATCAGAGATTATGCCACCCGCCCTGGCGGGCCGATTTCTTTAGTCACTCCACAGGAGTGGCGGATGCTTTTTATCGAAGCCATCGGAGTAGTTCTGAAGACCTTAGCTGCTTCAGACTACCGGATTATCCCGGGCCAGGGCTTGCCTGAAAATATCTGTGTAGATGGAGAGCAGCCCGGCCTGATCGAACTGGGGGAAATAAAGCTATATAAAGGACCTCTATCCTTAATGCGGCTTTTAATTGAGAATTTCTACCTGAAGGTGATGGCTGCTTATCCCTGGGCCAGAAAGATAATAGATCTAAGCTGGATATTTGATGCCTGTTTCGAAGTCTGGGAAGAAAAGCAGGCCCTGAACTTCCTGGAGGAGCTGTTTCACGAGCTTCAGCAGGAGGATATCGAAGCAGAGGGTTTTGGCTCCTTTCGTTTTCAACTGGAAAGTTATTTAAGCGAAATTCGCCAGAATCCGGTTATGCCCGTTTCGGTTTTAACTGCTATCCGCCAATATAAAGAATGGGAAATAACCAACGGCCCGGCTACTCCTTTTGAGCGGGAGAAAAAGGTTATCGAACTCATCAATGACTTCCATCTGAATTCTCGTCCGGAGCTGCTGAGATTTTATGTTTACCGTCATACCTATTTTTCTTCAGCTCCGGCCGAAGTCATCATGGCTTTTGAAACCTTACTCAACAAAATGAAAAATCAGCCTGATAAGCTGGCCATCCAGTTTGTTGAACTGTCTGAAATCCAGTCGAATCTCGAGTCGGAAGAAGACCGTCAGGTATTCAGCCGGATGGTTTTTCCCAGGGCAACACAGGCCAAAGATCTGAACCTGGCCAAAACAGGCGAGTCCGGGCGGGAAAGGCTGATCATAAAATCAACTATTGCCGATCGGAGGGGGAACCAGTTTACCTTCCGGGAGAGTTATGAGCCGGCGGAGATTGGCCAGCTCTATCATCTTTTCCTCCTGGATAATTACCCCCGGGTAATTTCTCAGCTAAATCATAACCTGGTTCTGGTCGATGAGGATGGTCTGGTCCTGGGTGGGATTTGCTTCCGGAACCTGTCTTCAGAGGTTGTCTTTATGGAAGGAATCGTTGTCGCCCAGCAGCATAAGCAGAGTGGTCTGGGCCGGGCGATGCTCCGGGATTTTACCGAAAGAATGAGGAATTCAGGCGTCAAGCTGGTAATGACTCATTATCTAATTCCATTCTTTTTTATGAAAGAAGGTTTTGTCCTGGATAAGAGATGGGGAGCGCTGGTCAAGTATCTGAGTTAACCCCGGAGCTGACTGCCAGCTATCTGGTTGACACAAAATGGCTTATATGTTAAATTTAAGGCTCAATTTTTATCCCCGGAAAGGTGAAAAGCCATGTTTGCAGTAATTAAAACAGGCGGCAAGCAGTATCGAGTGAAAGAAGGAGATATCCTCTCAATAGAAAAACTTGAGGTCCAGGCAGGAGATGAGGTTGTTTTTGATCAGGTGTTGTTGATAGAAGACGAAGGCCACATACTGGTTGGCAACCCGCATGTGGAAAACGCCACAGTCAAAGGTCAGGTAGTTGAAACTTATAAAGATGATAAAGTGATTGTCTTTAAAAAGAAAAAAAGGAAAGGCTACCGCCGGACCAGAGGTCACCGCCAGCTGCTGACTAAAGTCAAAATTGCAGCTATTTATCCTGAAGGGTCGGTCGAATCAGCGATTAAACCAGCAGCCAAACCGGCCGAAAAACCAGCAGAGGAGCCAGTTAAGACCAGGGTCAGAAAGAGCCCGGCCAAAGCCACTGCCGTTTCTTCCGGAGAAAAAGCTCCGGCAAAAAAGGCGCCAAGAACAAAAAAGAAGACTGAGAATAAGGAAGAAGACAAGGAGAACTGAGTATGGCTCATAAGAGATCAGGTGTAAATGGCAGAGATTCTAACCCGAAACATCTCGGGGTTAAGAGTTTTGGCGGAGAAATGGTAACGGCTGGTTCGATTCTGGTCAGACAGAGGGGAACGAGGCTAAAACCTGGACTGAATGTCGGACGGGGAGGCGATGATACTCTTTATGCCCTGATAGAAGGCCAGGTCAGGTATGAAAACAAAGGGAGGATGGGAAAATTTGTTTCGGTTTTGCCTCTGGAGGAAAAGACCGGAACCATCTCTTAAAAATGGGACAAGCTCCCTGCCTTTTTAACTCCATCAAGCTTAAAGCTATCAGGTTGAGGTTTATCCCGGTTGCTTTCAGGCTATCTCTGCAGCAGGTATCAAATTGTTTATTGATCGAGTAAAAGTTCAGCTGTTAGCTGGCAAAGGAGGAGATGGGTGCGTCAGTTTCCGGCGTGAATACCGTGTTCCCAAAGGCGGGCCTGATGGCGGGCGTGGCGGTGATGGCGGCAACATCTACCTGATAAGTGATCAAAGCCTGAATAGCCTGGCTTTCTTCCGTTTTCATCCTATTAATAAGGCCAGAAAGGGAGCTAATGGCCAGGGCTCGAACCGGCAGGGGAAAAAAGGCCAGGATCTGTATCTAAGAGTTCCGGTTGGGACCATGGTTAAGGAGGCTTCTTCGGGGCGGCTCCTTCATGATTTTCTACAGCCTGGTGAAATTTATCTGGCGGCTAAAGGCGGACGGGGAGGCCGGGGAAATGCCAGCTTCGCTACTTCCACCCACCAGGTGCCAAGAGAATTTGAAAAAGGGAAATCTGGTCAACAAATAGAAGTCGTTCTTGAATTGAAACTGATTGCTGATGTTGGCCTGGTCGGTTTCCCCAATGCTGGCAAATCCACCTTGATTTCTAAAATATCAGCGGCCCGGCCCCTCATTGCTGATTACTCCTTTACCACTCTAACTCCCAATCTGGGAGTGGTCGACCTGGGGGAAAACAGGAGCCTGGTGGTAGCTGATATTCCGGGCTTAATTGAGGGTGCTCATCAGGGGCATGGCCTGGGAATACAGTTTCTAAGGCATATAGAAAGAACAAGATTACTTGTTCAGCTGATTGACGTTTCTCCTCTGACTCGGAGAGATCCGGTCAGGGATTACGATATAATTCAGAACGAGCTTAGAGCCTTCAATCCTGATCTTCTGGCCAGAAAGCAGATTATTGCCGCCAATAAAATTGATCTACTGAGTGACCGTCAGTCAGAACGCTTGCAGGCGGTCAAAAGATTAGCCCGGCGGGAAAAGAAGCCGTTTGTGGCTATCTCTGCTGCCAGCGGTGAAGGTTTAGGCAGACTGGTGAGCTTGATGGCCAGAATGTTAAAAGACGAAAAGGCCGAAAAATTAGTTACAGATTAACAAAGAATGATAAGATGAGTTAGAAGAAAATGGGTTTAACCGGTCTGTTTGGAGGAACTTTTAACCCGATTCATAATGGCCATTTACGGGCAGCTGAAGAAGTCCAGCATTATTTGCCTCTGGAGAGAATTTTGTTCATCCCTTCCTATGTGCCTCCTCACAAAGATCCGAAAGAGGTCGTGCCGGCCTGGCAACGGCTCAGAATGGTAGAAATAGCCTGCCAGGATCATCCCGGATTTGTGGCTTCTGACCTCGAGGTTAAAAATCCTGGTCCTTCTTATTCGATCATCACTTTAAGAAAACTGAAGGAACTTTACCCCCTGGACATTTTCTGGTTTATTCTTGGTTCTGATGCCTTCTTAGAGATAGAGACCTGGAAAGATTATACCCAGCTTCTTCAAGAATGTTCTCTGGCCATAGTTAAACGTCCTGGCAGCGAGCTGGAAAAAATAAATAAAGTCATTTATAAAATAAAACCCGGACTGGTGGTGAAACTGAACAAACAGGGAAAGTCAGAAATCAAAGACAGTGGCCGGCCCGGGCTTTATCTCATTGATATTGAGGCACTTGATATCTCTTCTTCTGAAATAAGGCAAAGGCTTCGGGCTGGACAGCCGGTGACCGGCCTGGTGCCGCCTGGAGTCGAAAATTATATAATGGAAAATCATTTATATTATTGACTGAAAGGAGAAAAGAAGAAAAATTGAAAGACAGAGAAAAAAAATTCACCAAGCGCAGTTTACCCAGGGAAGTTAAACTTTCTATTAAGGCCAGTCAGGCTAAAAAAGCCGAAGGATTGTGCGTGCTTGACCTGCGGGAGCTGACCAGCTTTACTGATTTTTTTATCATTATGAATGGAAATTCTTCCCGGCAAAATGTAGCCATCTATCAGAATATTGAACAGGAATTAAGAAAAGAAAAGATAAATCCCTTCGGAGTAGAGGGGCTGGAGCGTGGTGACTGGATTCTCGTTGACTATGGTTCTTTAGTTATTCATATATTTTCTAAAGCTACCAGGGAGCATTTTGCTCTGGAAAAACTCTGGGCTGATGCCCCCAGACTTGATTATTGATTATATTTGTTTTTTCCTCTTGACTTTTAACCCATAAATATTTATTTATTAGAGACCGATTAGCATGAGAATTTTATTTGTCTGGCCAGGGAAAACCAGAAACGCCAGCTACCGGACTCTGCAGCAGGAATATCTGGGGAAAATAAAGCTGTTAGCCCAGGTCAGACTGGTAGAAACCCAGGTGGCCAGAGGGCTTGAAGAAAAATGGGCTGAAAAGATTCTGGAAAAGGAAGCTCAAGGGCTTGAAAAATATGCTAAGGATGGATATATTATCTGCCTTTCAGACGGTGGAAAAGAATTGAGTTCGGAGGAATTGGCCGGTTTAATGGAATTAAAAAGTGTGGACTCCGGCCGCCAGCTGATTTTTCTGGTCGGAGGTTTTCTTGGTCTGGCTCCGAGGATAATGGAGAAAGCTGATTTGAAACTGTCCCTGTCCAGGATGACTTTTTCTCATGAGCTGGCCAGGACTGTCCTGCTGGAACAGGTTTACCGGGCTTTGAACTTAATCAAAGGTTATGCTTATCCTAAATAACAGGGGGTCATATGCCTGAAAAATTCAAGTTATCCAAAAAAGAAAAAGAAGAATTCAAAAAATTGCTGCTCGAAAGAAAAAACAGCATCATCAAAAAGTTGAGCCAGTTTTACCGCGAGAGCCAGGAAATTGAGACCGACACCGCCCTTGACGTTGTCGACAAGGCTGAAACATCTTACACCAAAGAATTCCTTCTGGGGCTAACCGATAGTGAACGCGAGCAGCTGCAGCAAATTGACCAGGCTCTGGATAGATTAGAAAAAGGTGAATATGGCCATTGTCAGGTCTGCCATAAAGAAATCGGGAAAAAGCGTCTGCAAATTATTCCCTGGACACCATATTGTATAAGCTGCCAGGAGAAGATAGAAGGCGGAACGCCAGAGAAGTGACCATTTTAAAATCAGTTAACCGGTTGACCATGCCGGTTAAGCTGGCTATTTTCCCTTCCTTCTGCCAGCTTTGCGGTCAGCTTCTCCTTGAACCTGAAGAAAAAGTAATCTGCCGCCAGTGCCTGGATAAGATTGATATCCATCAGGGCCCGGTCTGCCGGGTCTGCGGCCGGTTTCTTTATCACGGGAATAAACCGGATTCGCTTTGCCTGGAGTGCCGGAACATCTTGCCTCCTTATGAACTCCATCGTTCTCTTGGGCCGTATTCAGGACGGTTGAAAGAAATCATTATCCTTCTTAAGTACAAGGGTAATGAACCACTGGCCTTTTCTTTAGCTGAACATCTTTACCGGCATTTTGGACCCCAGGGAATACTGGCAGGAGTTGACCTGATTGTGCCGGTTCCCCTGCACCGCCGAAAACAAAGACAGAGAGGTTTTAATCAAGCCGAGCTTTTAGCCCGGCGGCTATCAAAACTGACCGGCAGCCCGCTTGGCCGGAAAATCTTGATCAAGACCAGAAATACCCCTTCCCAGGTTAGTCTTGAAGCCAGAAAGAGGGAATCGAATTTAAAAGGAGCTTTTGCTGTCCAGAAGGCAGGTCTGATCAGGAAACGGATAATATTGCTAATAGACGATGTTTATACCACGGGCTCAACTATCAGGGAATGTGCTTTAACCCTCAAGAAGGCAGGAGCTGAGGAAATTAGAGCCATCACTCTGGCCAGGGCTTAAATAAAAAAAAGGCCCCTCCCTTTTCGGGCAGAGGCCTTAACAGCCAAAGCTTTAGTTAATCTTTACTTAGAAGGTTTTTCTTCAGCCTTTTCCCCGCTGCCTGGTTTAAGGATTTTTACCTTTTTCGGTTTGACCTCAGTTTTCTTTGGCAGATGGACTTTCAACAAGCCATTTTCAAACTCGGCGCTGATATTATCGTAATCTACGTAATTGGGCAGGGTGAATGACCTGAAGAATGAGCCATAAGCCCGTTCAATTCGATGATAATTCTCTTCCTTGGTCTCTTTTTCCAGCTTTCTTTCGCCTTTAATCGAGAGGGTGCCGTCCTCAACCTTAATCTCAACATCTTTCTCATTGACGCCCGGAAGCTCAGCTGACATGACGAGCTCGTTCTCAGTTTCATAAATATCAACAGCTGGAGACCAGGTGGATTGCATCAGCTCCGAATCCTCAAACCGGAGCGTAGGAAAAGAGTCTTCAAATAGTCTGTTCATTCTGTCGCGGAGAATTGTTAAATCCCGGAAAGGATCCCATTTAGTGATAGCCATGGTTTAACCTCCTCTCATAAATTCTTTAGTCACTCATTAATATAATATCGTAGTATATATTTGTCAAGTATTTTGAAAAAAATTATTTACCCCTTATTAGGATAGTGGCTTCACCTTTCAACCTGTCTTCAGGGAGTTCTGAGGCCAGATTATCGAGATTTCCCCTGATGAATTCCTCGTGGATCTTGGTTATTTCCCTGGCCAGAACAGCTTCCCTTGGCCCAAAGACCTCTCTGGCCACTTCTATAAACTGCTTGAATTTTCTCATTGGTAGGAAAAAGACCAGAGTTGCTTCTTCTTCCGCCACTTTCTGAAGGAAATTCTTTAATCCTACCCTTTTGACCGGGGGAAACCCAATAAAAAGCACTCTATGAGTCGGGAGCCCGGCTGCCGATAGAGCGGCCGTCAGAGCACTCGGGCCAGGGACTGGTATAACCTCAATACCACCGTCAATAGCGGCTTTAATCAGGGGGAAACCAGGATCGGATATACCAGGGGTCCCGGCATCTGAGACCAGGGCTATATCCTTTCCCTGTTCAAGGATGGATATAATCAGGGGAATCTTCTGCTTTTCCCGCGGTTGGAAGTAAGAAATGAGTCTTTTTTTCAGCCCAAAGACATTAAGTAGCTTGACCGTCTGCCTGGTATCTTCGCAGGCAATAGCTTCAACCTCATTGAGGACTTGAAGTGCCCGGCTGGTAATGTCCTGCAGGTTGCCAATTGGAGTGCTGACTATAAATAACCGCCCTTTTTGACTCATTGTTTCTTGATGGACGGGGTTATTTCCCCCAATCATAAGGATAGAGAAAATCATGACCGACAGTCCGCTCGGACAGTTTGGCAACCGGGGGCATTTTCCTTTTATATTCGGCTTTTCTGATTAATTCAGCTACCCGTCGGACTTTTTTTTCTTCGAGCCCTGCCCTGATAACCTCATCTGCCGTCAGCCGTTCATCCACCAGCTTAAAAAGAATTCTATCGAGCTCTTCATAACTCAGCCCGATTTCATCCTCGTCAGTCTGGTCAGGCCAGAGGCCAGCGGTTGGCTTCCTCCGGAGAATTTTTTCAGGCACATTGAGATACTGTCCCAGCTCCCGAACCTGAGTCTTATAAAGATCCCCCATAGGATTTATCCCGCAGGCCATATCCCCGTGAATCGTCCCATAGCCTATTAATAATTCAGTTTTATTGCTTGTCCCGAGAATCATAGCCTTCAGCCGGGCCGAATAGTCATAAAGAATGGACATCCGCTCTCTGGCCATCTTGTTACCTTTGAGAACATGATTATCGGTAGGATGTCCTGAAAAATAGGCGTCAATCTGGGGGGAAATGTCAATCGTTTCAACTTCTATCCCGAGAATCCGGGCGACCTCCTCCGCCAGGCTAACACCTTCCTGATCATAATCCTTATAGGGCAGAATCAGGCCAAAAACACTGGGCGAACCGACGGCTTTGACCGCCAGGTAGGCACAGACGGTAGAATCCAGGCCCCCTGACAGGCCAATGATATTCCGTTCAAAGCCGGCTTTCTGGCTTTCCTCCCTGATAAAATTAGTTAAAACCCTGGTGACCAGGGGGCAATTAATCTTCATCTTTTTCCCTTAGCAAGCGGCCTAGAGAACGCCAGATGACCTCGGGCCGGTCATCACGCTTATAGGGCCTGTTCTTTCTGGCCTTTCGTATCAGGTCGGGGTCGATTTCCTGGATTGAGAAAGCTGCTTCAAGATAGGGTAATTTAAGGCAGAGCTCCCCGTCAGGCGTGTAAATAAACGATCCCCCGGCAAAAGTTACTCCATCTTCCAGACCAACCCGGTTACAATAAATCACATAGGCACTGGAAAAATAAGAAATGGCCTTACCCATTAATTCCCAATTCTGACTGGATTCGAAACCCTGGCTTCCCTCATCAGTTATCCCGCGGCCCGGGGCAGCAGAAATCGCAATAATCAGACCGGCCCCGCCGGCCAGCAGGCAATAACTTGAGCTATAATGGAGGAGATCCCGGCAGATGAGCAAGCCAGCCCGGTTTGATCCAGTCGGAAAGGCCATGAAATCATGCCCTCTGGCGAAAAAACGGGCTTCTTCAAACATACCTGAAGTCGGCAGGAAAACCTTGCGGTGAATGTGAGCGATCTCTCCCCCAGTCAAATAGGCGGCTGAGTTATAAAAAAGGCCTGGATTTTCCGTTCTTTCTTCGACCAGGCCGAAGACTAAGTCAATGTCTTTCGAAGCCTTCAGCAGTCTGGCCATAATAGAGGAGGTCTCAGGCCTGAGAGCTACTTCCGGGACCAGATCTTTAAGAGAATAGCCGGTCAGGCTGAGTTCCGGGAAGATGATCAGGTCGGCTTTTTCTTTAACTGCTTTTTCGATAAATTCAAGGTGTATCTCTACATTCTTGTCTACCCGGCCAAGAACCGGACTCATTTGAGCGATAGCTACTTTCATAAAGAATAGATAACACAAAATAAAGACTTCTGTCCAATTTTTGCTAATTTCCCCCCTTTTTTCTCTAAAAAGTTGCAAAAACAGGGCAGATCTTATAAATTATAGGCAGGGCAACCAGGTATAATCAGTGCAACACATCGCTCTGGCTTTAAAAGATATTTATTTTCAAGGAAAAAGCGGCCGTTTAGTTATAAAAAGAAAAGAGACAGAAAAATACATTTTTTTCATCGAAGGCAAACCGTTTCAAGTCAAGACTAATGTTAAGTCGGAAAGATTAGGTGAAATCCTTTTTAAACTTCAGAAAATTCAGCAGGACACTTTTTCTAAAATAGACGATTATATTGAGGCCAATCAGCCTCTGGGCGAAAGCCTGAAAAAGAGCGGAGTCATAAAAGAGACTGACCTCAGAGAAGCTCTGACTTTTCAAATCAGAGATGCCCTTTTAAATGTCTTTAACTATTTTGATGCTGAGCTCTCCTTTCAAGAACGGTCAGATCCAAAGCCTCCGGCTGAGTTTCCAGTTGTAGATTTGCCATTTATCATTGACTATGGCATCCGCCGGATGAAATATGATGCTTCTCTTCAGAAATTTTTCGGCGGCAAAAAACTGATCTTAAAAAACACCCAATATGCTTACCTCTTAACTGATGAAGAGAAGAGCTTGCTCCAGCATTTCTCTACCAGGCAGGAAATCGACCGGCTATCAGTCCCGGCCAGATTTTCTTCAGAAAGTTTTTTTCGCTCTTTATACCTTTTTTATTGTCTGGAGATGATTGAAGTTTCAAATTCTGATACTGCTTTTAGAAAAGATAATCAGGAGAGCGAAAAATATAAAAACCAGGACCTGGACGAAATTGAAGAGCGGCTGGAGGAGCTAAAAGAAATAAAGGCCAGTTTAAAGACCAAAAATCATTATGAGTTACTGGGTGTTAACCGGACAGCTACCGAGGAAGAAATTAAAAAAGCCTATTTTGGCCTGGCCCGGAAATATCATCCGGATCGCTTCAATCAGCAGGTCAAAGATACTTCGCTGATAAATGAAATATTCAATAGCCTGACCAGCGCTTACCGGATTCTAATTGACCCGCAAAAACGCAAAGAATATGATTCTCAGCTGACCACTGGTGCTCAGGAATCATCTGATGATCAGGCCAAAAAGGCAGAAATCAAATATCGCCAGGCAAAAACTTTATTTAATCAGGGCATGTATGAAGAAGCCATTATTTTCCTGGAGGAGGCTCTCCGTCTCCGGCGCGGGAAAGCCGAGTATTTCCTGTTGCTGGCCCTGGCCGAATCAAAACTTGAGGCCTATAAGAAAAAAGCCGAACATGATTTTCTTCAGGCAATTGAATTACAGCCCTGGAACGCTGAGGCCTATCTGGGGCTGGGTGTGCTCTATATGAATGAGGGATTAAAAATCAAAGCCAGAAAACAATTAGAAAAAGCGCTGGAAATAGATCCTGACCACCAGCAGGCCAAAGCTCTATTGGCTGAACTCGATAAGAAAGGGAAAAAAACTGGTCTGAAATCAATTTTAGACCTTGGTTTTTCTGATCTGTTCAAAAAGAAAAAATAGCTTAGTGGCCTCCGAGTAAAGCCAGAAATTCCTGTTCAGGTATGGTTTTGACCCCAAGTTCCCGGGCCTTTTCCAGCTTGGAGCCTGGTTCTTCTCCCACTACCAGATAATCCGTCTGGCGGCTGACCGAAGAAGAAACATTGCCTCCCAGCTCTTCTATTTTTTCTTTGGCCTGGTCGCGAGTCATTGAAGATAAAGTTCCAGTCAGGACAAAGGTTAAGCCCTCGAGTGGCCGGGGTCCTGTTTCCTTTTCTTTCTCTTTAAACTTCAAGCCGGCTTCTTTAAGCTCTTTTAGTAATTTTTTATTCTCAGGCTGGGCAAAAAAGAAAACAATACCCTTAGCGACCTCTGGTCCGATACCTTCAATTTGCATCAGCTCCTCTTCCCGGGCAGCAGCCAGCCGGTCAAGATCTTTATACTGACGGGCCAGAACCTGAGCCATCTTTTCTCCGATATGCCTGATGCCGAGGGCAAAAATTAACCGCCACAGCTCCCTGGATTTTGATTCTTTGATTTGCCCGAGAAGGTTGCTGGCACTTTTTGGTCCCATTCTTTCCAGCTGGACCAGGTCTTCGTATTTCAGGTGGTAAAGATCCGGAATCTTTTTCACCAGGCCTGAAGCCAGGAGTTGATCGACCAGAGCTTCTCCCAGGCCTTCGATATTCATGGCCCGCCTGGAAGCAAAGTGGATGATTGCCTCCCGGATTCTGGCTGGACAGGAGGGATTGATACAATGAGAGATAGCCTCATCTTCTTCTTTATAGAGGGCAGAATGACAGACCGGGCATTTTTTGGGCCAGGCCAATGGTTTTTCCTGGCCAGTTCTTCGTTCTTTCATCACTGAAACGATATGGGGAATGACATCTCCACTTCTTTCCAGCAGGACATAATCGCCGACCCGGATGTCCTTTCTTTTGAGCTCCTCCTCGTTGTGCAAAGTACAGCGGCTGATGGTTGTGCCGGAAATCTGAACCGGCTCCAGGATGGCCACCGGGGTCAGGGCTCCAGTTCGGCCTACCTGGATAATGATATCTTTGATTCTGGTTGTGGCCTGTCTGGCAGGAAATTTAAAGGCAATGGCCCAACGGGGTGATTTAGCGGTGGTTCCCAGGGCCTGTCTCTGGCGGGTTGAATTAACTTTAAGCACAATGCCATCCACATCATAATCAAGAGTATCTCTTTTTTCTGTCCATTCCTGATGATAGCGGATAGCTTCTTCAATATTCTGGCAGAGTCGGGAATGGGGATTGATTTTGAAGCCGAGTTTTTTCAGTTGCTCTAAATTTTCCCACTGGCTTGGCCTTCCCTGACCATTAATAAAAATATAATAAAGAAAAATATCAAGATGACGCCGGGCGACTTCCCGGGGGTCAAGCAACCGGATCGAGCCGGCGGTAGCGTTTCTCGGATTGGCAAAAAGCGGCTCGCCGGTTTTTTCCCTTTCTTCATTGATTTTTTTAAACGACTCATAGGGGAGATAGACTTCGCCTCTGACCTCGACCTCATCGGTCAGAGAAATAGTCAGCGGCAGGCTGTGGATGGTCTTTACCTGGGCGGTGACTTCATCACCCCGGAATCCATCCCCTCTGGTCACTGCTTGCTGGTATTTCCCAGCCTGATAACGGATGGACATACTCATCCCATCGATCTTCAATTCGGCCACATATTCAATTTTTTCGCCCGGCAGAAGCTTTCTGACCCGGTCGTCAAATTCCTTTAAACCCTCAACGTCATAGCAGTTTTCTATGCTGAGCATCGGCCAGCGGTGCTGAACGGTGGGGAAGCCTTCAACCGGTTGTTCACCAATCCGCCGGGTAGGGGAATCAGGAGTAATAAAGTCAGGGAAAGCCACTTCCAGGGCCTGAAGCTCAGCCATTAACCGATCAAATTCATAATCAGAGATCTGAGGATCATTATCTACATAGTATTTTTTTTCGTGATAACAAATCTTCTGCCGGAGCTCAGCGATTCTTTTTCTGGCTTCTTCCCGGCTTAATTGTTTTACCATTCCGGCCCTCCTTCCCCCTTCTAATATTTTACAAAAAAAGAGGTTAAGAGTTAATCCACGTTTCCTGAATTAATTTTCCCCCTGCCAATTAGAGCTTAAACTGCCTGTTATTTGTTTTAACTGACTATTTGGCCCCCAGTCTCCTTTTAGTTTCATCGACCAGCCGGTCGAACTTGTCAATAGCAGCTTGCTGTTGCTTTTTCAAGCTTTCTATTTCAGCTTTTTTGGTCTCGATATCACCCATAAATTCCTTCATTTTTTCCTTGTCTTTATCTGACATTTCTTCTTCATTTTTGCCGCCAAACCGTTCATTGAAGATCTGAGTCAGTTCTTCCAGTTCTTTAGCTTTAGCCTGCAAGGCCAGAACGGTCTCATTATATTTGAGATCCTTGTTCATGGTATAGAACAGGCTTTCAGCCATTTTCATTGCCTGCTGAGAATTAGCATTGGGGAGAAGAGCCGCTTCGAGTGAATAGCGGACAGCTTCGTTGACCAGCGACGGGTCACTTTGAGCTTTTTTAGCCAGAAGAACGGCAATCGAAAAGGCAATCTCGCCACTTTTCTTTTTATTATAGGCTTCTTTTAAAAAGGTCAGGGCTTCATCATTTCTGTTGGCCTTCATCAACAACTGTCCGAGGAAAAGAGCATCGTTGGGGTCTTTACTCTGATTATAAATAGTCCGGAAAACCTTTTCAGCTTCGGTATAATTCTTGGCTTCGTAAAGTTCTCTGCCCATTTTCTTTAAAGGATGCAGAACTTTTGGGTCTTTTAAAAACGAATAAGCCGTAAGATAGGCCTCAATTGCTCCATTGGTGTCTTTAGACTTTTCAGCCGCACTGGCCAGGGTTAAATAGCCGGCGCCGGTCATTCTGTTCCACTGCTCCGGGTTAGACTCTTCCTTATTTTTGTTAGTCTTAGCCAGTTCAATCACCTGGTTGGCATAATTTTTAGCTTTATCCAGATTCTGTCCCTGATAAATATAAACACCGCTCAAGGTCAATAAGACCTGGCATTTGGTCGTATCGTCCAGGCCCCCGGCGCTCAGAGCTTTTTCTCCATAATTAATTGTCTCTTCCAGCGTTTTGGTTTTGCAGGGAGTCAGGCACAGGTTAGCATAGGCATAATTTTCATAGGTTGAACCTTTGCCCGCATAAGTTGTCACATAACTTTTAAGCAATTGAACTCGCTGGCAAGGATCGCTGGCTTGCATGGCTTTGATATAAGCTTCGTCACCTGGATTCTGGGCCAGAGCCAGACTACTGGCAGCAATTAAAAGGAAAAGCATCAGCTGAATTCTTTTCATCTCTAAACCTCTCATCTAAATTAATTTGCTAAATATCTTGCCCTTAATAAAGAAAAAAGTCAATTGTTTATGTTAACCTGCTTTAGGCCCGACCGGATAGGCTGGTTAGACTTAACTTTTTTACTCATATATAATTAAAACCAGGAAAAGAGAACAAAAGATGCAGCCTTTTGAACAAATTTTTCTGGCCGAGACCGGGCTGAAGCTCAAGGCCGGTGTCCCTCTGGCCGCCTACTCCAGTTTCAAAATAGGAGGTCCGGCCCGCTTTTTTACCGAAGTCATTAATCTTGATCAACTGGTAAAGGCAGTTGGAACTGCCAGGCAATACCGGTTTCCTTACTATCTGATCGGAGGAGGCTATAATCTGCTTTTTGATGATGCCGGTTACCAGGGGTTGATCATCAAAAACAAAGCTTCAGCCATAAGTTACCATCCAGACCAGGGCCTGCTGGCCATAGACTCAGGTAGTGATCTGCAGACTGTGGTCAAAATGATGGTTTCTTCAGGCTTGACCGGCCTGGAATTTCTGGCTGGTATTCCCGGGACGGTAGGAGGAGCAATTTATGGCAATGCCGGGGCTTTCGGCCGGGCCATTGGCGAGAAAACAGCCGGGGTTTTAACTCTCGACAGTGAGGGACAGCCAGTTAGCCTGAGCCAGGCTTCTTTAGGATTTAGTTACAGGTCTTCTAATTTCAAGAAAAATCATCAGCCAATTCTAAAAGCCTTTCTATTTGCCGCCCCAGGTGAAAAAGATAAAATTGACCAGCTGGTAAAAGGCTACCTTGAACAGCGATCCCGCCGCCATCCGCCACGGACGACTGCCTGCGCCGGGAGTTATTTTAAAAATCCGGTTTTGCCTGATGGCCAGCGGCTGGCTGCCGGCTTGTTGCTGGAAAAATCAGGCGCTAAAGGACTGCAAGTCGGGCAGGCAGCTGTTTATTCCGGGCACTGTAACTTTATTATCAACCTGGGTGGGGCAACTGCCCGTGATGTTCTGGAACTGGCCCGCCGGCTTCAGGAAAAGGTTCAGGAAAATTACGGCCTGTGGCTGGAAGAAGAAGTTATTTTTGTTCCAGCAGATGCTTCAATGCTTTAACTTTTTTTTTCTCCAGCCCTCTGTTTTCTGCTAGATTTAAAGCCTGGAGAGACATCAGCCGGTATAGTTTTTCAAGGCCGGGTTTTTGAGACAGAACTTTCAAATGTTCTCTTACCGTCTCCATATCGCCCCTTAAAACCGCTCCGGTCAGACTCCGTTCACAGCCCAGTTCTCTGACGTTATCGAGAGTCTTGTTAAGCAAAGGATAAATAACCTCCAGATAGGTTTTCTCTTCGAATCCCAGAAGCTCAAAGAGGCTTTTAGCCTCTGACAGCAGAACCACCATAAAATTTGAAGTTATCGAGCAGGCTAGATGGTATAAAACCTTATTTTCAGGAGAAATTAAAATTACTCCGGCCTGAAGCTTTTTAGCCAGAAATTCGCCCAGCTTGACCGCTTTCTGATCCCCTTCCAGGCCGAAGAAAATACCCTGGAAAATATCTGGATCCGCAGGGGTATCGGCGAAGGTTTGGACAGGATGTAAAGAAGCCACAGAAGCTCCCCGTCTGGAGAGAGGTTGAAGAACTTTGGAGGAGACAGCTCCGCTGGTCTGGAAAACATACTTACCGCGGAGATCGAGGGCTGACAGCTCTCCAGCCACTCTAGCTATTAATCCGTCTGGAACACAAATAAAAGTTATCCCGGCGGCTCCGGCTGCCCGGCAGTTATCCCCGGTGGCTTTTCCCTGTTTGATTATTCTTCTGGCCCGGCGGGCAGCTTTGAGGTCGCAGTCAGAAATATATTTTAATTGAAAACCGTGATTGGCTAAAGCCAGACCTAAGGAAATTCCAACTTTCCCTGCTCCGATAATAGAAAAACTTCTCATTTTCGGCCAAAAAGCTCGGTCCAGAGTGAAATCTCAAGCGGAGTAGAATCATCGGCCTGCTTCTCGAGTTCCCGGCTGTCCCGGTTGTCCTTTAAAACTTTTTTCAATTCCTTCAAGAACTCCTGGCAGGTCATGGACTTAACAGCCCGCAGTCTGGCGATTTCCCTTACCCCGCGGTCAGAACTGATAACCTGATAATAACGCCGGTCTTTTTTAAGGCCGAGCAATCCTTCAATCAATTCATCAGCTGATTGACCGGGTTCGGGAAATAGAATGGTGAATTTCGAATTAAGCTGAATAAGGCGGTCTTCTTCTGGCGGGCGGCCATCGAAAACCAGAAAGACTCTGGATCTGGTGGCTCTTTGAAAGAGAAGCAAGCGGCCGATAAGCTGGCTGCGGCTGGAGAGGTTATATTTAAAATAGGGGTCGGCCTGTCCCATCAGGTTGTTGCCATCAATCAGATAAGCCATAAATTGCTTCCAGCTTTATAGTCTTTATGAATTCAGACCGTCCTCCTGGCCGCTGATCTGAGCGGCCCGACCGGTTCACCCTGGCGGCCAGCCGAAACGCCGGCCACCAAGGAGATGAACATGAAAGTGATATACTTCCTGTCCGGAATCAGGCCCGGTATTAATTACCAGTCTGAAACCGTTTTTCCCCAGACCTTTATCTTCAGCTATCTTTCTGGCGGTCAGCAGAATATAACCAAGCAACTCTTGATCACTTTCCTCAGCTACCTTCAATGAAGCCACATGTTTTTTAGGAATTATCAGAAAATGGGTTGGAGCCTGGGGGTTGATATCCTCAAAAGCCAGCACTTTCTCGTCTTCATAAACTAATTTCGAAGGAATCTCTTTACTGATAATCCGGCAGAAAAGACAATCAGTCATGACTTAACCTCCGCCTTTTTATAGTTATTGTTATTATTGTTTATGAAACGTTCAATTCTGACCCCGAGATGGCGAAGCTTCTCTTCAATTTTTTCATAGCCACGGTCAAGATGCTCGATTTCATTAATGGTTGTCTGACCGGTAGCAATTAAGCCAGCCAGGACCAGGCAGGCTGAAGCCCGGAGGTCAGTGGCCATAACTTCTGCCCCGGAGAGAGGGGTCCGGCCTCTGATAATAGCTTTGTCTCCTTCGATTTCAATACAGGCTCCCAGGCGGAGTAACTCATTGGCGTGAGCGAAGCGCCGGTCAAAAATGGTTTCAGTAATAATAGAACGGCCGTTAGCTTGTGTCATTAAAACCATAAACTGGGCCTGCATATCAGTCGGAAAACCTGGATAAGGAGCAGTAGTTATATCCAGGGGTTTTAGCTCTTCGCCGCCCTTAATTCTTAAGATATTGCGGCCCGATTGTTCAACTTGACTGCCGGCCATGACCAGTTTATCTATAACCGCTTCGACCTGCTTGGGCTCAACTTCTTTTAGAATGAGGTCGCCCCTGGTCAGGGCCGAAGCTACCAGGAAAGTTCCGGCTTCAATCCGGTCAGGAATAATGCAGTGCTCAGCTCCACTCAGCTCCTTAGTCCCGGTGATTCTCAGGGTTTCTTCTCCAATACCGTCTATTTTAGCTCCCATCTTGACCAACAGCTCGCAGAGATTAACCACTTCTGGCTCTAGAGCGCAGTTTTTAAGGATGGTTTCTCCTTTAGCCAGACAGGCGGCCATGACCAGATTTTCAGTCCCGGTCACCGTCTTTTTTTCAAATTCAATTTCTGTCCCTTTTAACCTTTTGGTCTCAGCTATTATGTAGCCGTGTTCAATTTTCAGATTGGCCCCAAGTTTCTGCAAGCCGCTTATATGGAGATCAACCGGTCTCGTTCCAATGGCACAGCCGCCGGGCAGGGCTACTGTCGCCTGACCGCTCCTGGCCAGAAGAGGGCCCAGAACCAGAATCGAAGCCCTCATGGCCCGCACCAGTTTGTAAGGAGCCTGAGTCGATTTAATTCTTTTGACCTCCAGACCGAGAGTCTTCTGGCTCTCATCGAGAGAATAACTGGCTCCCAGCTCGCTCACGAGGGTCAGCATGGTTTGAACATCTTTAACCAAAGGGACATTGGTCAACTCGACCCTGTCTTCGGTCAGAAGACAGGCAGCGATGGCTGGCAGAACCGCATTTTTGGCTCCACTAATGGTTACCTCGCCCTGCAGGCAATATGGTTTTTCGGTATAGATTCTCAAAGCTTCCATGCCTCGATTTTAGTTTAGCTGAGGGCAAAATTCAAACGGTTAAAATCTGGACAGGGCAGTGAGGTCGTTTTTTGATCAATGAGATAATTTATTTAGCGAAGGCGGGAGTCCGGTTCAGATTTAAATCAAAAAAAAGGCTGCCCGGTTGGGCAGCCCTTAATCTTTAGCTTAAAAAAGTTAGCTTCAGGCTTTAGGTGCTTGCTGGGAAGCTATGAATTGCTCAACCCATTCAGTCGTAATGCTCTTGGGCCGTTCAATTGGTAAGCCCAGTCCTCTATCCCAGACGAGCTGGGCCAGAACACCCAGGGCTCTCGACACACCAAAGAAGACGGTATAGAAGTCATACTCTTTTACGCCATAGTGCCAGAGTAAACAACCAGAATGAGCATCAACGTTCGGCCAGGGGTTCTTGGCCTTGCCATGTTTGGTCAGAATGTCTGGAGCAACTTCAAAGACCAGGCTAACGACTTTGAAGATCTCATCATCGGGGAGGTGCTTAAGAGCAAATTCTCTTTGAGCCATGAATCTGGGGTCAGTCTTGCGGAGAACAGCATGCCCGTAGCCCGGCACGACTTTGCCAGCGTTCAGAGTGTCCCAGATGTACTGGCTGATCTGGTCTTTGGTCGGAGTACTGCCCAGTTTTTCCATTAATTCCATAATCCAGCGGAGAACTTCCTGGTTAGCCAGTCCATGCAGAGGGCCAGCCAGCCCGTCCATCGAAGCTGATAAGGAATAGTAAGCATCTGATAAGGCTGAGCCGACTAAGTGGCAGGTGTGAGCTGAAACATTGCCGCCTTCGTGGTCGCAATGAAGAACCAGATAGAGCCTCATTAAATCTTTAAAAGCCGGATCGTCGGTGATGCCCAGCATATGGGCAAAGTTAGCGCCCCAGTCCAACTTGGGATCGGCCGGAATGTGCTTGTCGCCCTTGTAAGTTCGCCGGTAAATATAGGCGGCAATAGCTGGCAATTTGGCCAGAATGTTCATGGTATCTTCATACATTGGATCCCAGTAATCCAGCTTATGAATACCCTGACGGTATCTTTCGGCAAAAACCGAGTCTTTCTGGAGTTGCAGGATAGCCATTGCAAATTGAGTCATGGGGTGAGTCTCAGCCGGGATGGCTTTCATAACTTCAATCAGGTACTTGGGAAGTTCGCTTCTCTTCCGCCACTCTTCAGAAATTTCCAGGCAATCCTCATAGGTCGGGATATCACCGGTGAGCAGAAGGTAAAACATTCCTTCGGGCAGTGGTTCTTCGCTGCCAGGGGCTTTCGGCAGCTTCTCCCTGACCTCCGGTATGGTGTAACCACGGAAGCGAATACCTTCATTGGGGTCAAGGGCGGAGCATTCCCACATCATGCACTTCACACTCCTCATGCCGCCGTAGGCCTGGGAAATGGTCACATCGGAAATTTTGAGTTCCCCATGGTCTTTCAGGATCTTCTGAATCCTGTCGCGCATGGGCATCATTTTACCAACAAATTTTTCTTTTAAATTAGCCATTCAGATAACCTCCTTTGGGCTATAAATTACTATCAAATTATAAAGCTAAGCCTAGAAATGTTTAGAGCCAGAATATAACATTTCGGGTAAATTCAAGTCAATTGAATTTTTTCTAAAGCTTATTAAAGCTTGATTTTTTTGATTAAGACTAATATCCTGCCTTCATCAAACCTTTTAAAGATAAAAACAGGGCTTGAAAGGAGAAACAAATGGGTGCGTTGATCATTCTCTTGATTATTGTCGGGCTGCTGCTCGTCATGGGTATAGCCATTTACAACAGCCTGGTTGTTCTGAGAAACCGCTGCGATAACGCCTGGTCGCAAGTTGATGTCCAGCTCAGACGGCGCTATGACCTGATACCGAATCTGGTCGAAACGGTAAAAGGTTATGCCAAGCATGAGAGAGAGGTTTTTGAAAAAGTAACTGAAGCCAGAACGAAGGCCATTAATGCCCAGACCGTCAAAGAGCAGGGTGAAGCCGAAAACATGTTAACCGGGGCCTTGAAATCACTCTTTGCCGTCGTCGAAAACTATCCGGAACTGAAAGCTAACCAGAATTTCCTTTTGCTGCAGGAAGAGCTGGCCGGCACGGAAGGCAAGATCGCTTATGCCCGGCAGTTCTATAATGATACCATCATGAAATTCAACATGAAGCAACAGGTTTTTCCTTCCAATATTATTGCCAGTATGTTTGGTTTTAAGCCGAGAGAGTATTTCGAAATTGAAGAGCCAGAGGCTCGCGGGCCGGTTAAAGTTTCCTTCTAAAGGCCGGGTTGAATAACTGTGGCAGGCGTCGGCTGAGGCTGAAGGAAGATGGTCTTATGGCATGTATGAACAGATAACAGCCAATAAAGTCAAATCTGTTTTTCTGGTTTTGTTTTTTGCTGCTTTAGTTCTGCTGGTGGTCTGGGCTTTCGAGCAGGTGACGGGCTGGGGCCGGGGCGGGTTGGTTATCGCTCTGATTATCTCCTTAGTCTCGGCTGTCGGCGGCTATTATTCCAGTGATAAAATTGTCCTGGCCATCAGTCATGCCCGGCCCGCTTCCAAAGAAGAATATCCTTATCTCTATAACATAGTTGAGGGGCTGGCCCTGGCTGCCGGTCTTCCCACTCCTGGCTGCTATGTCATTGATGATACAGCCCCGAATGCTTTTGCTACCGGGCGGAACCCTGAACATTCAGTGATTTGTGTTACTACCGGTCTACTCCAGAAGATGAATCGTCTCGAGCTCGAAGGCGTCATTGCTCACGAGATGTCCCATATCAAAAACTATGACGTCCTCCTGCAAACGGTGGCAGTGGTCATGGTCGGAATAATTGCTCTGTTATCCGACTGGATGCTGCGCAGCTTCTGGTGGGGCGGCGGCCGGAGAAGAAACCAGGAAAAAGGCGGCGGCCAGGCTGGAGCCATTCTGTTGGTAATCGGCCTGATACTGGCCATTCTGTCACCTCTTATTGCTCAGTTGATGCAACTGGCTATTTCCCGGCGGCGGGAGTTTCTGGCTGATGCCAACGGAGCCATGCTGACCAGATATCCAGCCGGGCTGGCTTCGGCCCTGAAGAAACTGGCGGCCGATCCTGAGCCGCTGGAAGTGGCTAACAAAGCCACCGCTCATCTTTACATTGTCAACCCCCTGAAGAACATCAAAGGCCGGGTTAATAAGCTCTTCAGCACTCATCCCCCGATTGAAGAAAGAATTGCTGCCCTGGAAAAAATGTCTTTTGATAAAACTTGAGACTCACCGGTTTAATCTGATTATTCCGGGATTAAAAAAGCAAGGGCGGGCCAATCAAAGCTGGCGGGGAGAAGAAGAGGCGGCTTGCAAGTTAAGTAGTCTTTGTTTATAATTTACTCGCCCTGAGCGGGGTCGTAGTTCAGCTGGTTAGAACGCCGGCCTGTCACGCCGGAGGTCGCGAGTTCGAGCCTCGTCGGCCCCGCCATTTCAATCTAAAGGTTTCCTGGAAATCATTTTTTTAAAACTCCTTAAATGGCCGGACTAACACTTCGGTGTCTTTCTTTCCTCTCTTTTGTATGTTATAAATAATTCTAATTAATTCAGGAGGAACCGATGTCCGATAAAACCAGAATTCTCGTTATAGATGACGATCCGGCTATCTGCGTTTCTGTTAAAGCCATTCTTGAAGCCAGCGGATATGAAGCCTTCACAGCTCTGAGCGGTAACGAAGGGCTGGAGCTGTTCCATCAGGTCCAGCCGGATATAGTTCTGTGCGACATGATGATGGAAGATATCGATGCCGGAGCGAAAGTAGCCGGAGTAATCAAAAAAGAAAAGCCTGACCTTCCAGTTTTTCTGCTGAGCACCATAGGTGATGCCACTGCCAGGACAATCGGTCTTGACGACCTGGGTTTTAACGGTGTCTTCCAGAAGCCAGTTAATTTTGATTTGCTCCTCAAGGTGCTGGAAAAACAGAGAAAAAAGTCCTGAGGAATTTTCAGCTGAGAATAAAGTTTTAAAATGGCTCCTTCCCTGGCTGACCTTTTTCGTCAAAATTCAGACCTGGATGCTTTTTGTCAGGAAGTCAGAAAACTGGGAGGTAACTTTAATCTGACCAGCAGCGAGATGGAAGCCCTGGGGCAGGCTTATTTTGAGCTTTACCCGGAGAAATATGTCCAGAGGGACCTGGCAGAAGTCAGGTTGGGTTATCAGCTGGCCAGATGCTGCTTGCTGGAAAAAGCCCTGGCTGGCCTGCCCGACAGAGTTAAGGATTTTTTCAGGCAGGCCTTTGATCAGCCTGAGTCGATCGCCCGGCTGATGGAGGGTTTTCGCCGCTCAGAAGAAGCCGGTCTGCTGGCCTCTTCCTTTGACCGTCTTCAGGCCTCGCTGGATCAACTGAAAACGGCTATTGATGAATTGCCCAAAGGTATGATCAAGGAGAGGTTCCTGGGTGGGATCTCAACTCTTTATAATACCAGGTATTTACTGAACATCTTTATCTCCCAACCCGGTTTTAAGAGTTTACAAGGTTAGGCTTTTCTGTTATTTTTTAGCTTAATACGCAAGAGAAAAAAGACATAATTCTAAAGACCTGACTGCCGAGGAGAAAAAGAGTGCCTTACTATCGAGGTATATGTAACTTCTGCGGTACTGGCTGTGGCCATCTTCTTCGGGTGGAAGGTAATCGAGTCCGGGGTGTTTATCCTCTATCCGGTCATCCCTTAAGCCGCGGGCGGTTGTGTGTCCGGGGCTGGCATATTCATGAACTTCTTCAGACAGAAGATAGAATTAATCAGCCACTCATTAAAGACCAGGGCTGTTTCAGGCAGGTTTCTTTGGAAACAGCCATTGATTTTGTAGCCAGGAAAATAAAAAACATTTCTGGCCGGGAAGTGGCTTTTCTTGGCTCTCCCCGGGCTTCAAATGAAGAGAATTACCTTTTAGGTAAATTTGCCCGGTCGGTTATTAAGACTAATAATCTCAGCCTGTCTTCAGATGCCGGTCAGGAGGAAAGTGCCAGGGTGCTTCTTGAAGGCTGCGGCTGGCCAGCCATGACTGGCTCGCTGGCCGAATTAAGGCAGGCTGACTTTATTTTAGTTGTGGGTGGCGACCTGACCAAACAAAATCCGATTATAGCCAGTGAAATCCATTATGCTCACCGGGCTGGTGCTTTTCTGGCCACTATTTCTCCCCGGAAAACCCAGATGGCCAGGCTCAGTCAGGTTCATTTAAGGCCCAGGCCTGGAACAATTTTTTACCTCCTTCAGGGTTTGGCCAGGGTCCTGGCTGATGACAGAAAAATTGATCTTGACTATCTATCCAGATTTACTGCCAACAGCCAGAGCTTTATCGACGGATTGAAACTGGTTGAAATTGATAAGGTAGTAGAAATTACCGGAATAGAAAAAGAGCAGATAGTCAGACTGGCCGGCCAGCTGGCCGAATCGGATTCAGCCTATGCTTTTTACCCAACCGGAGTGCAGAGCCTGGACAGCCGGACCATGGCTGCTCTCTTCAACCTTTTTCTTTTGGCCGGTAAAATCGGTCGGCGAGGGAGTGGCCTTAATCCGGTAACCGGAGTCAGCAACTTGCTGGGCAGTTATGATCTGGGAGTTTCACCTGTCTTTCTTCCGGGCTATGCTGCGGTCACAGATGAGCAGGCCTGGGAAAAACTGGAAAATTTCTGGCGGGTCAGGCTTGACCGCTGGCCGGGGAGAAATGTTGATGCCTGTCTGTCTGACCAGGAAGCTATTAAAGCTCTTTTTATCGTTGATCATGATGAAGAGATAATCAGGCATGTCAACCGGATTAATCAACTTGATTTGGTAGTCTATTTCGGCGCCTATCACAATTCTTTTGCTTCTCTGGCTGATGTCATCTTTCCCCGGACAAGTTATGTGGAAGGCGATGGAACTTATACTAATTCTGAACGGCGGGTTCAGTTAGCTCAGAAAAAAATTGATCCGCCGGCCGGGGTCCGGCCCTTATGGGAAATACTGACTGCTCTGGCCAGAGCCCTGGGGCATAACTGGAACTATCATTCAGCTGAAGACATCATGAGCGAGATCAGTCAGCTGGTTCCGTATTATTCCGGTCTGACTTATGAAAAACTCACTACCCGGCTTGGCCTGAAATGGCCCTGCGATGATCTTCATCCTGAGGGGACAGATTGTCTCCTGGCTGAAGATGCCGGTCGCCGTTTTCAATTTATTCCGGCTGGCTGGCCGGGCCAGAGTCTGGCTTATGATCAAGAAATTCAGAAAGATTTTCCCTTTAAATTAGTGGTAGGACGCAGCAATTATTTCTGGCACCAGAATTCGGTGATGAAAAGGACCTTTATTCCCAAACGCGAATATAATGCCCTGCTGCTTCTTTATCCCAGGGGTTTTGTCGAAATATCAGAAGAAGATGCCCGGCGTCTGGGCTTAAGAGAAAAGCAGCTGGTCCGGGTGGTGGCTGAATCAGCCGAAGTCAGGCTGGCAGTCAGAATTTCCCGGGATATTCTTTCCGGGATGCTTTATATTCCTTACTTTATAGATGAGATGATTCCTGAATTTCTTCACCGGCAGGTTGTAGATCTCGAAAAGAACGAGGAATTTTTCCTGCCTGTCCGGCTGGAAAAGGTGGGGTAAACTATGTACTGGCTGACGAGCGAGCAGTTGGAACTTCTGATCAAAAAGCTGGGCGAGGAATATAAAATTTTTGGCCCACGCCATGACCGGGTTTCAGGTGAAGTGATTTTTGATCATTTAACTGACCTCTCCGAGCTAGACCTGCAGGCAGCTATCCCTTATAATCCGCCCAGGTTTATTCTTTTCCCTCATTTGGAAGAAATCCTCAAATACCGTTACGAACCAGAGACTAAACAGGCTCGAATCGAACAGCTCAATCTCCTTGAGCCTAAAGCTCTAATCGGTTTAAGATCCTGCGATCTGACTGGTTTGCTTTGCCTGGACCGCTTTTTCCTCGGGCAGGAGTTTGTTGATGAATTTTATTTAGCCCACCGGAAAAAATTATTTATTATTTCCAACACCTGTCTCCGGCCCTTTCCCCAGTGTTTCTGCGTCTGTACGGACAGCGGCCCCGCGGCTAAAGAGGGTTTTGACCTTGACTTGACCCTGGCCGGCCGCGGCTATCTGGTCGAAGCTGGCTCGAAAAAGGGTCAGGCTCTGATTGATGAATTTAAGTTGCCGGAAGCCGGACCGGAAGCTTCTGTTCTTAAGAAAAAGATTATAGATGATTCTGTTTCCTCCTTTGACCGCTGGGCTTTAGAAAATAAAGCCTGGATTTCCAGGGCAACCAACCGGTTGACGACCGGTTTTATCAAACCTGAAGTCTGGGAATATATTGGTAATCAGTGCTTTGAATGCGGAGCTTGCTCTTTTGTCTGTCCAACCTGTTCCTGTTTTAATATTGAAGAGGCTAACCAGGAGAGCGGCGAGACTAACCGGCTAAGGACCTGGGATTCCTGCTCTTTTGAAGGCTACACCAAAATGGCTGGCGACAATAATCCCAGGAAGCCAGTGGAAGACCGCCGGAACAAGAGATTCTTTTGTAAATTGTCCTATTCCCAATCGAAAAAATATCTGCGCCCGGGGTGCGTGGGCTGTGGCCGTTGTGCCCGGGTTTGTCCCGGAGATATAGGCCTGCCTAATGTCGTAACTTATATCAGGCGGGAAATAACTGGAGAGGCTGGAGAATAAAAATTATGGATAAGAATCTCGTGCCGATTACCTCAGTTCCGGAAATAGCCACCATCGTTGACATTCGCGATGAAATAAATGAGGTCAAAAGCTTCTATTTCACCTTTGACCGGCCGGAAATTGAGCAGGCCTTTAAAATCCGTTCCGGTCAGTTCATTATGTGCACCGTCTTTAAAGCAGGTGAATTTGCTGTTTCTTTACCATTTAGCCCGGAGAATGACCCCAAGCACCTGTCCGTCAGAAGAGTTGGTAAGGTAACTGCCGGCCTTCATCAGCTTGAACCAGGCGATAAAATTGGAGTCAGGGGGCCATTTGGCAATGGTTTCCCCTTTGAAGAAATAAAAGGAAAAAACATTATTTATGTGGCCGGAGGCATTGGACTTATTCCGCTTCGCTCTTCAATTGTTCATGTCCTTCAGCACCGTCAGGATTTTGGCCGGGTCATCCTGGTTTATGGGGCCAAGAGCTCTAAGGAACTGATGTATAAGGAGAGCGTAAAGGAATGGCAGGCCACTGAAAATTTTGAAACTCATTTTACCATTGACCGCTCCGAACCAGGCTGGTCAGGAGAGGTTGGTTTTGTCAATCAATTGACCGCCAAACTTGATCTGCCGGTAGAAGAGACGGTGGCCTTTGTCTGCGGCCCGCCGGTGATGTTTAACGCTGTCATCAAGGAGCTGAAATTAAAAGGGATAAAAGAACAGAATATTTATTCCACCCTGGAAAGGCACATGAAGTGCGGGATTGGCAAGTGTCAGCACTGTGCCATCGGCCGGACTCTGGTCTGTGTAGATGGCCCGGTTTATACCTATAGGCAAATCAGGACCCTGGGAGAGCAGATTTAAATGGAAGCCCTTGAGCTCTGGCAGCGAGTTCTACAGGAAAAGACCTGTTTAGCCGGCATCGGCAACAAATTGCGCGGCGATGACGGCTTTGGCCCCTATTTTATAGAATTGATGAAAGAGAAATCATTATTTCCGCCAGCTAACCTGCTAACTGTGGAAGATGTGCCTGAAAATTACGCTTTTCCGCTCTCTAAAAAAGACGTTGACAATATAGTTTTTGTTGATGCTGTTGTCCTCAATGCCCCTCCCGGGACAGTCATCTTTGGGCCACTGGCTGAGTTTGAAGAAATAGGCGAGATTGTCTCCACTCATAAGTTATCATTAAAGCTAACTTCCCAGTTGATAGAAAAAACCGGCAAAAAGGTTTTTCTCCTGGGAGTAGTACCTGAAACTACCAGTTTCGGGCAAGAGCTCTCCCCTGGCATCAAAAAGATCACCGAGCAACTGGCTGCTCTGACCGAACAGCTGGTCAATAAAACTTCCTCAGTTAATGGCCCGGAGGCGCCGGCCGGCATTCAACTCGAAAGGAAAAAAGGCTGATGACTATTCTGTCAGGCTTCGGTTTATTCTGGCTGACCTTGCTCCTGTCGGCTTTGCTCGCTCTGGTTTTCAGAAAAATGACAAATTTTATCCGGCTGGCCGGAACTTTTTTAATTGCTCTGAGCTGCCACTACTGATCTTCCTCTCTTTATCTGTGCTCGGAACAGCCGGCTCGCCGCTTGAATTTGAGATTGATGCCGGGAGCTTCCATCTTCCATTTTTAATTGATGGCCTGTCGGCTCTTTTTCTTCTGCTTCTGGCCGTTTTAACTCTGGCTGCAACCGTTTTTTCTGTTGATTTTGTTAAAAATTATGAGGCTGAAAAAATCTGGAAGTTTTATCTGGCTCTACCCTTTTTCATTGGCGGCCTGGCCGGACTGCTGACCGTCGATGACCTCGGGCCGGGCTTTACCCTCGCCTGGCAGTTAATGGTTATTTCTTCCTATTTTCTGGTCAGAGGGGGAAGACCGGCTAAGGTTTCAGCCAGACCGGCTTTAATTTATCTGATTTTTATGGAAACCGCCTGGCTGTTGATCACTGGCTCGGCTTTCCTGGCAGCCGGCTATCAATTTGGTGATTCGTTAGCCACCATCGGCCTGAAGCTGGCTTCGAGCAGCCGGCTGGCAGCCGGAATCGCTCATGAAATCAATAATCCCCTGACCGGGGTTTTGACTTATAGCAGCCTTTTGCTGGAAGAGCTCAAAGGCACGCCTTATGAAGAAGATTTAAAAGTAATTACCGAAGAAACCCTGCGCTGCCGTAAGATAGTCAGAGGGCTGCTGGACTTTGCCCGAGATTACAAGCCGGAAGAAGTCAGGGTTAACCTGAATACTGTGATTGAAGAAACCCTGCAGATTCTCGAGAATCATGTCAATTTCCAGAATATCAGGATTATTAAAAACCTTGATCAGGCGCTGCCCGAAATTACCCACAGCGGGAAAAAGATGAAAATTACCAGAGATTTTTCCGAAGAGGTCAAAATTAATGGTGACCCGGGCAGCCAGACCTGGCCCAATGGCCAGTGCTCATCAATTTTGGCTGCTGGCCGGCCGCCGGGTCAGGACTGGATTTCAAGGTTAGACCACCCTCTCTGGAGATCATCTCCCGATCCAAATATGGCTTTTTAATTGACAATGGAGGCGGGTCTCTCCTATAATTTAAATGTCGGGGGCGAAATGGACTCGACGGAGGTAGTGAAGCAGAAGCTGCAGGCCGAGGTCCCATCAACCTCGTTAAACAGGTGGGAAAAAATTAACTGCAGAACCTGTTGCAGTCGCTGCCTGATAGAAAGTGCAGCCGTTTCCGCCAGCCTGTCCTGCGGGCCGGTAGAAACGCCGTTTAGCAGGATAGTCCGGCGGGTGTGCTCAGGGCTCGCTGGATGAACTAACTCTTGAGCTGGTTGAGTGGAGCTCTTCCTCTTCAAGAACTGCTCAACAAGATGCAATGAAGAGGATAAGCCTGTAGAGGCAACTGTGGAATGCCTTCGGACGCGGGTTCGATTCCCGCCGCCTCCACCATTTTTTTATCAGGTTAAAGTTTTAGATAAAGATGATGCCGAGATACATAAAAATTTTTTTAACCTTGATCTTAGTTGCCAGCCTGGGTTTGGCCAGTGTCCCTGGCTCTCTCCAGGCAAAGGCTCCAGCCGGTGCCAAAGCAACTCCAGTTATAAAAGTCACAGTTGAAGATTCCCCTGAGGTCACGCGAGTCAAAATCAGCGGTAGTTCTAATCTTGTCTATAATTTGAAGAAATCATCTGATTGGCTGATTGTTACCTTTAGAGCCCTGGCTGGTCTAAAGCTGGAGAAAAGTCCTTTTACCAGTCAGGTAGTTAAATCGGTTGATCTGGCTAAATCGCCTGAAGCCTATTTACTGATCATTAAAGCTGTCTCGCCAGACTTTTCTTTCAGTCATTCAATCAGAAAGAGCCCTTTTGAACTCACTATTGATTTAAAGCTGAAGAACAGGGTAGCAGCTAAAGAAACTAAACCAGTTGAAACTCCAGCCAAGACTCCGCCCCCGGCCAGCGGCCAGGTGAATCCTCCCCCGGCTGTCAACCAGTCAGTTGAACGGGCTGGTCAGGGCCTAACTTCCAGCCAGTCTGAAAAAAAGGCCTTTAAAACCATTGTGATTGATCCCGGCCATGGTGGAATTGAAACCGGAGCCAAAGGTAATTATGGAACGCTGGAAAAAGATATTACTCTGGAAGTGGCCAAAAAGCTCAAGGAGAGAATTGAAGGGGATCTTAAATACCGGGTGGTTATAACCAGGGAAGCTGACGTGGTGGTGGGACTGGAGCGGCGAGCAGCCGTGGCCAATAATAACAAAGCTGATCTTTTTATCAGTATTCACGCCAATGGTTCAAAGAGAGCCAAGGCCCGGGGCTCAGAAACTTACTTTTTAAGCCTTAATGCTACTGATGAAGAATCACGGCGTTTAGCCTATTTTGAAAATAATTCAGGCGAGCTGGAAAACCGCCTGGGGGAGCAGGATTTTGATGACCTGAAACTCATCCTGTGGGATATGGCCCAATCGGCCTACCTCAAGCAAAGCAGCCAGCTGGCTGACTTTGTTCAGAATCAACTCAACCAATTATTGAACACTCAAAATCGTGGCATCAAGCAGGCTCCCTTTAAAGTTCTGACGGGTGTTGCCTGCCCGGCCATCCTGGTGGAAATTGCCTTTATTACCAACCCGGAAGAAGAAAAGAAACTGCAGTCAGAAGAGTTTCAAACTCAGGTGGCGGAAGCTATCTATCAAGGTTTAAGCCAGTATTTTCAATTGTATGAAAAGCCATGAAAAACAACAGGAATAAAAAGAAGAAGCTAAGAGCCCTGCTGATTTTGTTCATAGTTTTGGCCATCATCATCATGATATTTTTATTTGGCAGCCGGAAAGAAAAGATCAGACACGAGAGAGGGGCAGACAGAACTGACCAGGTGACCGGGAAAAAGGCCGACCTGCCAATGAAACAGGTGACCTTGTTTTTTCTGTCAGACACTGACGGCTTGCTACATCCAGAAGAAAGAGAAATACCGGAATCAGACCTTAGTGGCGAGGCTAGAGCTGTTGTCGAAGAATTGATTAAAGGCCCGCAAACCGGGCTGATGAGGATAATCCCGGAGAATACCAGAGTGCGGCAATTATTTGTGACGGCTGACGGACTGGCCTATGTCGATCTTTCCCGGCAGGTGACCGAGGCCAATTTTTATGGATCATCAGGAGAAATGGCTGTTGTTTATTCAATTGTTGACTCCTTAGCCTATAACTTTAAAGCTATTAAAAAAGTCAGCTTGCTTATTGAAGGTAATGAGCGGGAAACCCTGGGTGGACATGTTGATCTCTCCAATCCTTTTCAACCGGACTACTCTTTGATTGCCCGTTAGCCGGCCAAGGTGGACCTTTATGACCAGCCTAAAAAAACTACCCCGGGTAGTCATCCTTGGCTACCCCAATGTCGGAAAATCTACTCTATTTAACCGCCTCCTTGGCCAGCGCAAAGCTCTGGTCCATTCCCTGCCTGGGATGACCAGGGACCTCCTGACCGGAGTAGTCAGACAGTCTGGCCACGAGTATCTTCTGGTCGATACGGGTGGTTTTACAGCTGGAGAAACTGATCCTATTTCCATTAAAGTGAGAGATAAAGTTCGGGAAGCAGCCAGGACAGGCGATGTCTTGATTTTTCTGGCTGACGGCCAGCGCCCGCTCTCCAGGGGAGAAGAAGAGCTTTTTATCCAGCTGAAGAAACTTAACCGGCCGGTTCTCCTGGTAGTGAATAAAATTGACAGCCCTCAGAGCCAGATTGACCTGTCAGATTTTTACCGGCTGGGGCAGCCTGACCTTCTAACCATCTCGGCCGAACACAAAGTCAATCTTGATTGGCTGCGCGAAAGAATCCTGGAGCTCCTGCCAGTCAGGCCCGGGTCCGGCGAATCTGAACAATCAGATGAGAACATTCTAAAAATAGCCATTGTCGGCCGGATAAATGTCGGGAAATCATCACTCATTAACCGCCTCTGCGGTGAAGAAAGGTTGCTGGTCAGCGAAATCCCTGGAACAACCAGAGATAGTGTCGATACTCTGATTACGAGAAACAAAAGGAATTATTGTCTGATAGATACAGCTGGCCTCAGAAGATTCAGCGGGGCCAGTGACTCAAGGGAAAAAGCTGGAATTATCAGGGCGGAGAAAAATATAAAAGAAGCAGATGTTATTTGCCTGGTCATGGACATCAAGGAATTTACCACCCGTCAGGACGCCAGGATTGCCAGCCTGGCTTTCAAGTCAGGCAAACCGCTGATCATAGCTCTAAATAAGTGGGATTTGGTAGAAAAATCCAGGGTTAACCCGGAGGAAATAAAAAATTATGTTTTTGACCGGCTCCATTTCGTTGATTATGCCCCGCTCATTTTTGTTTCAGCCGTCACCGGCCAGAGAGTGGTTAAAATCCTTGATCTGGCTGAAGAGGTTTATAGTGCGGCCTCAAAAAAAATTGAGACCCGCGTCTTAAATCAATTCTGGGAGAAATTTTCCCGGATTTATCCACCCAGGGGCCTTGACGGGTCGCTGCTTAAAATTAAATACCTGGTTCAAAGAGGAATCAGACCACCGGTTTTCATCCTTTTTGGCCATAGCGCGAGCAAGCTGCAACCTGCCTATGAGAAATTTCTGGCTGATGCCTTTAGGAAGAACTTTAGATTTACCGGTACCCCGGTAATTTTCAGAGTCAGGCGGGGGTGACTTTTGAGGGGCCAAGTTCATTTTTTCTTGACTTTAAAGGCATATTCTTATATAAATTTAGTCTAATTATTAGAAAGCCGGATGATTAAGGAGGTCATGATGTCTCGTCAGAGGATAAACGGCTTGGCCGTCATCGTTTTAGCCTTAGCTGTTCTTGTGACCGCAACCAGTTGCGAGAAGCTTAAGGTCAATAACTTACAGGCTAACTATCATTTTAAAAAAGCCAACAACTTGTTCAGGGAAGGTAAATACCGGAATGCTGTCACTGAGTATGAGCTGGCCTTGAAATACAAACCGGATTTAGTTCAGGCTTATCGCTACATTGGTGAAAGCTACAAACAGCTTTTTAAGCCGGGTGTCAAGTCCGCCCTGAACCAAGAATTTGAAACCAAAGCGCTGGAAGCCCTGAACAAAGCGATGGAGATTGATCCTAATAATATCGAAATTATCTATTCCCTCGGCGATATGTATGACAAGCTGAGAAAGTTTCCAGAAGCAGAGAAGCTCTATTTAAGAATTCTGGAGCTCGACCCCCAGAATATGGATAACTTTTATGTAGTTGCTGAATTCTATAGCCATTACGCCGGTGAAGTTCCAGAGGCTGCTAAGAAAGCAGAAACCATGTATCTCCGGCGGATAGAAGCTGATCCTGAAAATCCTGTGGGTTATTCCTACGCAGCCAATTATTATCAGCAATTGCCTGTCTCCCCGGATAATCTGGAAGGGGCTATAGAAAATTTTGATAAAGCTAATATGTTCTGGGAAAAAAGAATAGCTCTGACTCCAGATAATCCTGAGGTCTGGCTGGCCAAGGGAGTGAACCGCTGGAGCCTGGCCTACCGTTTTCAAGGGTTGCCGGCAAGCGAGAAATTAGCCACAGCCAGAGAGGCCCTCCAGGCAATTGAAAAAGCCAGCCAGCTTGATCCCAATTACCCTGAGCCTTATGCCTGGTTGAGTGTTCTTTACCGCAGCGTCCTGGCCAATCTTGAGCAAGATAAAGCTGCCAGATACAATGCTGAGGCTGATAAATACATTGAAAAGTTTAACGATCTGAGAAACAGAGCAGCTGAAAAGAAGAAACTAGAAGAAGAATTAAAGAAAGTAGAGTAACCCGAAGACTTGGTTCAAGGGCAGGTTGAGATTAATCGGCCTGCCCTTTTTTATTTATTTTAAATGCTTATCCCGTTAAAGGATGAAAATCCCGCTGAAAAGTTTCCCCTTATTACCATCAGCCTTCTGGCTATCAACTGCCTGCTCTTTATCTATCAAGCCCTATCGCCTCAAGGTCTGGAATACTATGTTCTTAAATTTGGCATTATCCCCTATGAAATAACCCACTGGGATTTTCAGGCAGCTGTTCCCAGAATTGCCTGGCCTTTGAGCTTGCTGACCGGGATGTTTCTTCACGGCAGCCTCTGGCATCTCGGCGGCAACATGCTTTATCTCTGGATTTTTGGCAATAATGTTGAAGAGGTCATGGGGCATTTAAGATATTTATTCTTATATCTTGCCTCTGGATTATCAGCTTCTCTGCTTCAAGTCGTCTTTTCACCCAATTCACGGGCGCCAATGATCGGGGCCAGCGGGGCGATAGCTGGCTTGCTTGGAGCTTATCTGGTTATGTTCCCGTCAGCCAGGATTAAAACCCTGTTGTTTCTGTTTATCTATGTCACCATCATTTATGTCCCGGCCTGGATCTTCCTCGGGGTGTGGTTTGTTCTGCAGCTGTCTAATGCTGGCCTGGGGGGCGGAGTAGCCTGGTTTGCCCATATCGGGGGTTTTATAACCGGGCTGGGCTGGAGCTGGCTAAGGCTCAGGAAAGGGCTGAATGTCAAAAATCATTATTCCTGATTTTATCTTGAAATCAGGCCGGAGAAAAGCTATAATCAAACTTCTAGAAAGCTCAGTTTATTGACAATTTAGTCATAATTTAGTATTTTTACTCATCGCTATAATTGTATTTTTTTTATAAGACAGGGTAGGCATATGAAGACTTATCATCCAAAAAAAGACGAGATTCAGCAGAAATGGTGGCTGGTCAATGCTGACGGCCAGATTCTGGGCAGGCTGGCAACAGAAGTAGCCATCCTTCTCCGTGGCAAGAACAAGACCCAGTTTGCTCCTAATGTGGACAGCGGTGATTTTGTCGTCGTGGTCAACGCTGAGCGGATAAAGGTCACCGGTAACAAACTTGAAGATAAAATTTACTATCATCATAGCCTTTATCCCGGTGGTTTAAGAGAAACAAAACTTAAAGAAATGCTGGAACGAAAGCCAGAAGAAGTTATTCGCCGGGCGGTCTGGGGCATGATCCCAAAGAACAAGCTGGGGCGATCAATACTGAAAAAGCTTAAGGTTTACCGGGGGGCTGACCACCCGCACCAGGCTCAGAACCCCGAGGAATATAAGATTTAGGAGGTACCTTGAGTCTCATCCAATATTACGGAACAGGAAAACGGAAAAATGCTATTGCCCGGGTTTTTCTTCGCTCGGGCAAGGGAGATATCAGTCTCGTTGTCAATAAAAAAATTCACCCTTATGAAGAATATTTTAAATTGGAATCGCTGCGTTCTCTGATTCATCAGCCTTTAAGACTGACTGAAACAGACAAAAAGTTTGATATTTTTATGAGGATTGAGGGTGGAGGAATTCATGGCCAGGCAGAAGCTGTCAGACTGGGCTTAGCCCGGGCTTTACTTGAATTCAATAAAGAACTCAAGCCGGTCCTGAGAAATGCCGGACTGCTGACCAGGGATTCAAGAATTAAAGAGAGGAAGAAATATGGCCTGCTGGCAGCCAGAAAGGCACCACAGTATCATAAGAGATAAAGATTTAGCCGTGGAGGGATAGCTTTGGTTTCAGTTATGATGAAAGAATTGTTAGAAGCTGGCGTTCATTTCGGGCATCAGACCCGGCGCTGGAATCCTAAGATGAAAGAGTATATCTTTGGACAGAGAAACGGGATTTATATCATCGACCTGCAGAAAACCATTAAGAATTTCAAAGAAGCTTTACAGTTTATCCGGACAACTGCTGAAAATGGCCGCGATGTCCTTTTTATCGGCACCAAGAAGCAGGCTCAGGATATTATCAGGGATTATGCCTCCAAATGCGAATCGAGCTATGTAAATCAGCGCTGGCTCGGTGGCTTGTTGACCAATTTCAAGACGATCAGAGGCAGTGTTGATAAGCTGGTCGAAATGGAAGAAATGAGAGAAGACGGTCGCTGGGATCTTCTACCTAAAAAAGAGCAATACCGGCAAGAAAAGGTATATAAAAAACTGCAGAAAAACCTGGGCGGATTGAAAAAGATGACCGAGCTGCCGGGTGCTATTTTTATTATTGATTCCTCGAAAGAAGAAATTGCCATTGCCGAAGCCAGAAAAGTTGGTATTCCTATTGTGGCGGTGGTGGATACCAATGGCAATCCGGAAGGAATAGATTATCCTATCCCGGGAAATGATGATGCCGTCAGAGCTATTGAACTTTTTGTCTCTAAAGTGGCCGAAGCGATTATTGAGGGGAAGAAAGCCAGATTAGCTCAGGGCCTGATGGAAGAGAAAAAAGAAGAAGTCATAAATGAGGCAGCCGCCGAAGAAGCCGGGGCTGATCTGACAGATAAAGAAGAAAAAACCCACTGACCTATTTAAAGGAGAAAATAATGGATATTACCGCCCAACAGGTAAAAGAGTTAAGGGATAGAACTGGAATCGGGATGATGGAGTGCAAGGAAGCTCTGCAGGAATGTGGCGGAGACATTGAAAAAGCCATCGAAATTCTGAGGAAAAAAGGCCATGCCCGGGCCCAGGAAAAGGCCGACCGGCAGGCAGCCGACGGAGCGGTTGGATCTTACATTCATGCCAATGATAGACTGGGTGTGCTGATTGAAGTCAATTGCGAAACAGATTTCGTGGCCCGTAATGATGAATTTAAGGAACTGGTCAAAAACCTGGCCATGCAAATCGCTGCTTCTAATCCGAATTATATTTCAAGCGAAGACGTGCCGGCCGAAATAATCGAAAGAGAAAAAGAAATTATTAAAGCCCAGATTCAGGACGCCAAGAAACCGCCTCAAATTATCGAGCAGATTGTTGAAGGCAAGCTTAAGAAATTTTTTGAAGAAGTCTGCCTGCTCGATCAGCCCTACATCAGGGATGACAAAATCAAAGTCCGGGATCTGGTTAATTCTCATATAGCCAAATTTGGTGAGAATATTAAGATCAGACGGTTTGCTCGCTTCGAGATCGGAAAATATTAGAATTGGCAGATAGATCATGAGCGAGGGTCAGCCAGCTTATCGACGGGTTCTTCTGAAGCTATCAGGAGAAGCTTTGCGGGGGGAACTGCCCTACGGAATAGATTTCAAACGGACCAGAGCAATAGCCCGGGAACTAAAGGACAGCCATGAGCTGGGAGTGGATATTGCTATCATGATTGGCGGAGGCAATATCTTCCGCGGCTCTCAGGGCGTAACCGAAGGCATGGACCGGGTGACAGCTGACCACATTGGCCTGCTGGCCACAGTTATCAATGGCCTGGCCCTTCAGGATGCTCTGGAAAAGGAAGGTCTGGTTACCAGGCTGATTTCAGCCATTGAAATAAAGGCCGTGGCTGAACCATTCATAAGAAGGCGGGTGCTCCGGCATCTGGAAAAAGGCCGGGTGGTGGTTTTTACCGCCGGTCTGGGCAGCCCCTATTTTACGACTGACACCGCGGCCGTTCTCAGATCTCTCGAAATTAAAGCTGAAGTCATCCTCAAAGCGACTAAAGTTGATGGAGTCTATACAGCTGATCCTATGGTTGATGCCGGGGCGACCAGATTTGAATCTATCAAATTTCTGGAAGTGATGCAGCAGGAGCTCAAGGTTATGGACAGCACCGCCATCAGCCTTTGCAAGGATAATAATCTTCCTATTATTATCTTTAACCTCAACCAGCCGGGCAATATTATGAAAGCTATTCTGGGCCAGAACGTAGGCACCAAAGTTTCATAACTCTGGCTAGAATAAATACAGGGAGGCCGACCATGGTTAGAGATATTCTGAAAGACACCGAAAAAAAGATGAAGGCTTCGCTTGATTATTTCCGCAAAGAAATCAGTAAACTCCGAACCGGCCGGGCCAATATCAGCCTATTTGAAGACATAAAAGTGATGTACTACGGGACCCCGACGCCAATTAATCAGGTGGCTACCATCGGAGTGCCTGATCCGACTTTAATCACTGTTCAGCCCTGGGACCCGGGCCTGATGGAAGCAGTTGACAAGGCTATCCGCTCGTCCGACCTCGGTTTTAATCCTATAAATGACGGGCGGGTAATTAAAGTGCCGGTGCCACCACTGGATGAAGAAAGGCGGCAGGAATTAGCCAAAAAAGCCGGCAAAATGCTCGAAGAAGAAAAAACCGCTCTGCGCAACATGAGAAGGGAAAGCAAAGAATATATCGAAAAGCTCGAAAAGGATAAAAAGATTACCGAGGACGACAAATTTCAGGGGCTGGAAAAGCTGCAGGAGCTGCTGGACGAGTATGTAAAACAGGCCGAAGAAATAGCTGCGGCCAAAGAGAGGGAAATCCTGGAAGGCTAATTGCCTTCAATTATTTCACAATCAGCCGGGACTTTAAGTTCAAAAAGCTTATCACTCAATTTCCGGTCAAGCTTGAACTGGCCGAAATGGTATTCAAGCTTGCTGCCAGTTGGCTCGAAAAGAATGGCTTTTAAAATCAGATAGGTTTTCCGGTCAATTTCGAGCAGCAGATAAGAATACTGGCCTGGCTCCTTTGGTGTCAGTTTGATCTGATAAACGTTTTTCTGGCTGCTGGGGAAAGAGCTGGCGCTGATTTCATACCTGTCCAGCAGGTTAAAATTGCCGGAGAGCAAGCCCAGGATTTCGGTGGTCTGCCACTCAGTCTCGGCCTCCTTCTTAAGCAACTGCTTGTCATCCGGGAAGTAAAGCCAGAGGGCCTGACCCTTAATCAAAAAAATTTGTTTCTCAGGCGAACTGTACTCCCAGCGCATCCGGTCGGGACGGCGGATAAAGACTCTCCCCTGGCCCGCAACCGGTTCCTCCACCTGAGTGGAATAATAATACTGGCTGAAATTAGCTTCGAGACTGGTAATAGAGCTCAGTTTCTTCCAGAGGTTCAAGGCCACGGCCTGGGGGTCAAATTCTTGAGCCAGAGCGGGCGGCAAGCTCAGTTGGTAGCTTAAAAGAAAGAGAAGGAACAGGCAGCCTGCTTTCCAGCCTGATTTTAGAAAATTAAAAGAGGCCAGCCGGCCAGGGCCAATCTTTTTTTTGCCTTCCATTTAGTCATACCTTTTACTTTAAGTGTACCTATATTCTTACCGACTGGGCTAATTCTGTCAATCTGGAAAGAAAAGGCGCCTATCTTCAGTCTGGAATCTTTGTTGACAATCGGCTGGAAAGCAGTTAAAAGGAAATGACCGATTTTTTCAGGAGGGAATGGATGATTAAAGATTGCAGTAAGTTTGGCTGGCTGTTTATCCTCAGCCTGTGTTTGCTGGCCGGGCCGGTGCTGGGGCAAACTGCCCAGGATTTTATTAAAAGTGGCGACGAATTTTATAATCAATGGGATGACCAGAAAGCGCTCGATGAGTATCTTAAGGCTCTCCAGCTGGAGCCGCAGAATTATGAAGCTCTGTGGAAAACTTCGCGTAGCTATACAGATCTGGCTGATGTGATTACCGGTCAGGGCAAGGAAGCTGACGCCAGAAAATTTGACCTGTATGCCAAAGGTGAAACTTATGCCCGCCGGGCAAAAGCTGTTAATCCGAATGACACCTGGGGGCATTTTTTCCTGTCAGCTTCTCTGGGCAAAAAGATCCTGCTTCAAGGTAAAAAAGAGCAAATTGACGCTTCCAAAACCGTCAGGGCTGAAATTGACCGGGCGATTGAACTCGATCCGAATAATGACCTGGCCTATCATGCTCTCGGTCGCTGGCATCGCCGGATGGCTGAAATTGGCGGGGCAAAAAGAGCTCTCGGCAGCCTGATTTATGGCTCTATTCCTAAAGGTTCTTTTGAAGAATCGGAAAAGTGGCTGAAAAAAGCCTTAGAACTCAGACCCGACTATATCAATCATCACCTTGAGCTTGGCCGGACTTATGCCGATATGAAAAGAGAGGCTCTGGCTATTGAGGAATTCAACCAGTGTTTAGCCCTGCCTGAAAGCTGTTCAAAGGACAAAACTTTGAAGGAAGAAGCCAGGACCGAACTGGAAAAGCTGAACAAAAAGGGCTGAAAGATAATCAGACCTGGTCGGAAAAGATTCAGTCGTGCGGCTTGGGCTGGCCGGGAAGAAACTACTGACCAGACAGGCCCTGGTTGCCGCCAGGCGAACCGGCTTTTTCAGTTAGCTTTTCTTAGATTATATTCATCTTCAGAAAAGACTTGAGCTTCAAAAACTTCAAGGCTGATGTTCCCTCGTCTCCACTCATCCGGCGGCAACCCGGCCTTCAAACAGCCATGACTGAGGTAAGTCTCCAGATCCCAGCCATATTCAACCGGGACCTGAGGCAGCAATAAGCCTTGATTATAACCCTGGCTGACGATAATTCCGTGGCGGCCAACGACTACTTCTTCCGGCTGGTCAATTTTTTTTGGCCTGGTCAGGACTGAAATTTCGATGGACAATTTATCAAGTTCATCGGGGGATAAAGACGGGAAGCGGTAATCTTCGGTGGCGGCGGCGATAGCCATTTCCTGAATTGTTTGATAGAGAGGTTTATAAGGCAGGGGATAACCAATGCAGCCCCTCAACTGGCCATTGACCTTAAGAGTGACAAAAGCTCCTTGTTTTTTAGTCAGACTGGGATGGCCGGGGCTAACGGCCGGCAGCTGGCCTTCTGTTAAATAAAGGGTGATGGTTTCTCGAGCCAATTTTAAAAGAAAAACTTTCTCTTCATCAGTGAGAAAATCCGGAGTGTTTTCGGTCATTTCCTTCCTCCATTTCGATCAGCAGCCGGTCAGGCCTGGCCAGATAGAAGCGGCCGTTAAATCTGACTATCCGGCTTTGAATCCTGAGGCCGGCTGACCTGGCTGTTTTTATAGAGAGGATAACTTTTTCGCAGAATAAAGGCTGCTGAAGATGACGGCTCAGTCTGACTTCCCGGCGGAAATTAAATAGGCCCAGGACCTGAAGCTGCTGCTGTCTTTCCATTATAACCAGGATTTCAGGCCGAAAAAGCCGGGAGCGGGGAATGACGGCAATTTTTTGAACCAGATAAGCCTGAACCAGTTTACGGCCAAAAAGAAAACCGGAAAGATTGGCTGACGGGACCTGACTGGAATGAGCCAGAAGAAGTAAATCTTCCCAGGGCTGGTGGAGGATGATCAGGTCCATTTTTTTAATTATATCATACCTAAAACCCTCCAGCCAAAATCAACTTGACGAGCTATTTAGATTGGCATAATATCAAAACAAAAAGAGATGAATTATCAACTGGTCATCGTCGGGCCGCTTGAGACTAATTGTTATCTTTTCTTCTGCCCGGAGACGAAGCAATGTGCCATTATCGATCCCGGTGCCGAGGCCGAAAAAATCTTTGAGGCTATCTCCTTCTTAAGTTTGAAACCGGTCATTATCCTTAATACCCATGGCCATGTAGACCATACGGGAGCTAACCTTGATTTAAAGGAAAGATATCAGATCCCAATTGCCCTTCATCCCGGTGATCTGCCCTTGCTCGAAGAGTATCTTCAGCTGGAATTTGGGTTGATGCTGGGAGCCCGGCCAGCGCCTAATCCTGATCGCCTTCTGACTGATGGCGAAAAAATCTCCGTTGGCCGGAGTGTTCTGCAGGTGATTCACTCTCCGGGTCATAGCCCGGGCAGCGTCTGCTTTTATACTGATCATCTGCTTTTTGCCGGCGATACTCTTTTCTCAGGAGGAGTTGGGAGGACCGACCTGCCGGGAGGTTCCTGGAAAGACTTAGCTCACTCTTTAAAAGCCAGGGTCATGACCTTACCGGATGAAACCGTGGTGCTGCCCGGCCATGGGCCGAAAACGACCATCGGAGAAGAAAGAGAATCCAATCCTTATCTTGAATGAAAACCAGAAGAGAATCTGCAGAGAATTTACTCAAGACTTATGGCGATTACCTGACAGTCGAAAAAGGACTGTCTCCAAATACTGTCAGCTCCTACGCTTTTGATGTTGAGAAGCTGCGTGGCTATTGTTCCGGGCAGAAAAAGAGCCTGGTCAGAGTAAAAGAAGCCGAGCTGATCAACTTCATTCACCTTCAGGCTCAATCTGGCCTGTCAGCCAGATCTTTGGCCCGGTTAGTTTCTTCGATCAAATCGTTCTACCGTTTTTTGCAGCTGGAAAATTATATTGAAACCAATCCGGCCAGCCGTTTGAATTCTCCTGCCCTCTGGTTTACCCTGCCCCAGGTTCTAACCGAAGAAGAGGTGGTCAAACTGCTGGAACAACCTGACCTCAACCGTCCCCAGGGCCTTCGGGACCGGGCCCTGCTTGAAATTCTCTATGGCAGCGGACTCAGAGTGTCAGAACTGGTCAAACTGGAGCTCAAGGATATCAGGCTCAAAGATGGTTTTCTCCTGTGTAAAGGGAAAGGAAACAAGGAAAGGATAGTCCCGGTCGGCCGGACAGCCAGTCACTGGTTAAAAACTTACCTGGCGGACATCCGTCCTGGCTGGAATAAAAAAGGTTCAACCGTAGTTTTCCTCACCCGGCGGGGTTCGGGCTTTACCCGCCAGGGAGTCTGGAAATTACTCAAGGCCTATGGCCAGAAGGCTGGATTGTCCGAGAAAATTCATCCCCATATTCTCCGGCACTCTTTTGCTACACATCTCCTGGAGCACGGGGCTGATTTGCGATCGGTTCAAATGTTACTTGGCCACAGTCAGATTACCACCACTCAGATTTATACCCATGTCAGCCGGGAAAGATTGCGGAAAATTTATGACCGTTATCACCCCAGGGCCTGAGGTTAGCTCTTTCTGAATCTACCGCCTTCTAGCTGACCAATTGCTATCAAATCTTTGGCTTTTAGCCAGTTGCTGGCCTTCAAAAAAATTTCGGCCATTTTGTTGACAACTATCCCTGGCGATGGTAAAGTGTTAAACTTAACAGATTAGAATCTATACTATTTAGTATAATAAGTATACTTTAAAGTTTAAGCAATCAATTAGATAATCAAAAGGTCAGGAAGTGAAATTAGCTGCTCAAGAAAGAAAAGAGAGAATTCAGGCCGAATACAAAAGGCTCCTGTTGGCCGCTGCGGAGAGAGTAATCTGCCGCCAGGGCTATCAGTCGGCTACTATGGATGAAATAGCCCGTGAGGCCGAGTTCTCGAAAGCCACCCTCTATAAATATTTTGGGAATAAAGGTGAAATATTTCTGGAAATCATTCTTCAGTATATAGAAGAGATCAGAAGCGAATTGATAGCTATCAGTCAATCGAAATTAGAGCCAGAAGAGAAGCTGAAAAAAATAATCTACACTGTCATCAATATCCAGAACAGAAAAGAAAATATCGCCAGGCTTGTTCTTCAGGATAGGAGCTTACAGGATTTTCTGCATCGCCTTTTTATTTCAATCAAAGAAGACAAGCAAGAACTGCTGCAAGCCCAGAAGTATTTCAGGGCAAAGAGAGAAGAAGTCTTCGGCGCTGCCTGTCAGGTCATCAGTGAAGGCATAGAAAAGGGTAAGTTTGTCCAGACTTCGCCGGGGACTGTTGTCAAATATATCAGGGCTATGATTGAAGGCCTGGTTTATAGTCGATTCTGGGAAGACAAAAAGCTATCGGCCCAGCAGGAAACAGACCAGATGTTCAGACTTTTGATGGAGGGAATTGCCACTAAACCCCTTCAGAAGGGAGAAGCTACATGAAGGATAAGAAATTTTGGCTAGCGATATTCATTTTGCTCATGACTGGCTGGTCATCTTTATCAGCCCAGCCGGCCGAGCCAAAGAAAATGGAACTGACCCTGGATGATTGTTTGAGACTGGCTCTCGAACAAAATCCCTTCTACCTTTCAACACTGGAAAAAGAGGGGCAGGCTAAGGCTCAGGTTCGCCAGGCTGTTTCCAACTTTTTCCCCAATGTCAGTGCTCAGGGGACTGATATTCTGGATAAAAAAGTCTTTACGGTCGAAATTCCTCCCATGATGCCCGGACAGTCGCCGCAGAGAGTTAAATTTGATTTTACCCGAACCTATCAAATGACTCTGAATTTTTCCTTCCCACTTTTTACCAGTGGTCGGCTGGTCTCGGGGTATAAGCAAGCTGATTATAATTATCAAGCAACTAAAGCCTCTATCCGGCAGGCCAGACAGGAAACTGTCTACAACGTCAAAAGCGCCTTTTATAGTTATCTACTGGCCCGAGATTTTCAGATAGTTGCTCAGGAATCAGTTGACCTGGCTGAAAAGCACCTGGCCAACGCCAGAAATCTTTATGAGGTTGGAATGACCACCAAATTTGATTTGCTCCGAGCTGAAGTGCAGCTGGCCAATTTACAGCCACAGCTCATCAAAGCGAAAAATGCTCTGAATCTGGCTGAACTGGCCCTGAAGAATCTTATAGGTATTGAGCTTAACCAGCCAATTGAAGTCAAGGGCCAGTTATCCTTTGAAGAAGTTCAGATTAATTCGGAAGAAGCTGTTCAAAAAGCACTGCTTAATCGGCCAGAAGTCCATCAGCTGAGCTATCAACGGATGATGAGTGAGCAGATGTTTAAACTGGCCAGGGCTAATGAACTGCCTTCCCTGGCTATAGGCGGAAGTCTTAATTACTGGTCAAATTCTTTGGCCTTAAAAAAGAACAACTGGGAGAATTATTACACTATTAGCCTGGTTCTGAATATTCCGATCTTTAAGGGCTTTGCCAATGAAGCTCAGGCAGCCCAGGCTAAGGCCCTGACCAGACAGCTGGATTATTCAATGAAAGGTCTGGTCGAGGCGGTCAAGTTAGAAGTTCAGCAGGCGATGCTCAATTATCAACAGGCTAAAGAAGCAGTTGCTTCGCAGGAAAAAAATATAGAACAGGCCCAGGAAGCGGTCAGGCTAGCTGAGCTGAATTTCTCAGAAGGATTAGCTACCACCCTGGATGTTACTACCGCTCAAGTGGCCTTAAGTCAGGCCAGAACCAATTATGCTCAAGCTTTGTATGATTGTCTGATGGCCCTGGCTGAACTGGAAAGAGCTGTCGGCGAAACCAGTTTTGATAAAGAAAAAAATTAATCATCAGGTTTTTTTATGTATAAAAAGAAACTCGATTGTTTTTGAGGAGGATAGAATGCTAAAGAAGGTTGAAGGTATTCCCGTTATACTGATTCTGAGTGGTTTGCTTCTTTTGACTTTTTCAGCCTGTCAGACGGGTTCTGAGGATAGAAATGCCCTTAACAATCAGACCCAGATCGAACTGAGGCCTGTTCAGGTCAAAGTTTATAAAGTTACCGGGCAAAGAATCGCCGAAAAATTAACTTATACAGCAGTTCTTGAGGCCTGGAAAAAACAGGTTATAACTCCTGATATTTCTGGTAAGATAGCCAGAATTTATGTCAATGAAGGTGATCGAGTCAGAGCCGGACAGCTGCTGGCCGAGCTTGATACCAGAGCTATCAGGCTTCAATTAGAACAGGCAGAAGCAGCTCTGGCTGGGGCTAAGGCCAATCTGGAGGACGCCAGGAAAAATATGGAAAGGATGGAACGGCTTTTCCAGGAAAAGGCCGTTTCAGAACAACAATATGAAAAGGCCAGCTTGGTAATGGAAGCAGCTCAGGCTCAGAAAGATCAGACTGAAGCCGCAGTGAATCTGGCCAGGCACAATCTTGAAGTCTCCCTGATGAAAGCTCCCTTCGATGGAGTGATTGCTTCTAAAAATGCTGATGAGGGCGACGTCATAAATCCGATGATGGCAGGTATGTCTGCCAGTTCGGGTGTTCTGAGCCTGGCTAATTATTCACGGATTAAGGTTAAATTTGATGTTGCTCCCGACGATATTCAAAAGATTTCAAAAGGTCAGAGGATTTATCTGGAAGGTTATGATCTTCCAGGGCAAAGATTCGAAGGGGAGATTTCGGTGGTCAATGCTGCTGCTGATCTCCAGACAAAAAAGTTCAGAGTCGAAGCTCTGATTAATAATCCTGACCTTCAGCTCAAGCCAGGTATGTTCGGTCAGGTGATCATCGAAGTTAAATCAAAAGAAAACGTCCTGGCTGTTCCTTTAACAGCACTGCTCGAAAATTCTTATGTGATGGTGGTAGAAGGCGACAAAGCGGTGAGAAAAAATGTCACTATTGGTTTGAAAAATAAGGACTTGATTGAAATAACCTCAGGCCTGAATGAGAATGACCTGGTCATTGTAGAAGGAAATTTTGGCTTACCGGATGGTAACCCGGTGGAGATTCAGAATGAGGTGGCCAGATGAATATTTCTGAATTCTCGGTCAAGCGCAAAGTCACCGCCTCGATGATCGTTATGATCATCGTCGTCTTTGGCCTCATTTCGGTAAGCAGACTTGGTCTGGATTTAATGCCGGACCTGGAATTTCCAACTGTTTCAGTTATTACTACCTACCGTGGAGCCTCTTCTGAAGATATTGAATCAACCATAACAGAAAACATTGAACAATGGATAAGCTCCGTTAAGGATGTCAAAAAGATAACCTCCACCAGCTCAGAAGGTGTCTCAGCTATCAGAATCGAATTCGAGTGGGGAACCAATGTTGATTTTGCTGCCCAGGACGTTCGGGATCAGTTAGGACTATACAGTCAATTTCTTCCGGAAAATGCTGATAGCCCGGTGGTAGTTAAATTTGACGTGTCTCAATTGCCGATCATTTTTTATGGAATAACAGCCAATGGCACGATGTCTACCTATCGTTTGAAGAAGCTGATTGAAGATGAAATAAAGCCGCGTCTGGAAAGGATCGATGGAGTAGCTTCAGCTCTGGTTGTATCGAGTGATGAGCGAGAAATCAGGGTAGAAGTTAACAAAAACGCTATGATTGCCCGTAACCTGTCTTTAAATCAGGTGATGATGGCTCTGGCTGCTGAGAACCTCAATACTCCCGCGGGCGATTTAACTGAAGGACATGAATCCCTTATTGTCAGAGCAGTCGGTGAGTTCAAAAGCCTTGAAGATATTGAGAAAGTGGTTGTCGGTTTATCTCAGCGAGGTGAACCAATTTATATAAAAGATATTGCTCAGGTCAAAGATACTTTTAAAGAAACCCATACGGTAGGCCGTATTCAAGGAGAAAGAGGAGTCTTCCTGATTGTTAATAAAAGATCAGGAGCTAACGTGTCGGCAGTGGGCAAAAAGGTCAAGGAAGAAGTGGCCAGGTTAGCTGGAAATTTACCTCAAGGAATCAAATTTACCTCAGTTATGGATCAGGATGATATGGTCAGACGGGTGACCAGCAATACAGGCAATACTGCCTGGCAGGGAGGACTTCTGGCTGCCCTCTTAATCTTTTTATTTCTGCGCAACTGGCGACCGACTCTTATTATCTCTTTGTCCATACCTCTTTCTGTCATTACAACTTTTATTGGCCTGTACTTTGCCGGTTATACTTTTAATATCATGACCCTGGCCGGGCTGGCCTTAGGTGTTGGTATGCTGGTGGATAATTCAATTGTGGTCATAGAGAATACCTTCAGGCATCTGGAACAGGGAGAACCAGTGGAACAAGCCTCAGTGGTTGGTGCCTCAGAAGTCGGCATGGCTATTACGGCTTCGACACTGACGACTGTCATTGTCTTTTTGCCCATTGTCTTCGCCACTGGTATTGTGGCCAAACTGACCACGACTATGGCGGTTACCGTGACTATCGCTCTGCTTTCCTCTCTTTTTGTGGCCCTGACCATCGTTCCTCTTTTTTCCTCTATCTTCTATCGGGGCAAGGGCAGTGAGGTGATCAATAAAAACGCTATGAGGGAAGCCAGGTTTGAAGGAGGCCGCCGTCTATACCGGAAAATACTGACCGGCGCTCTGAAAAAAAGGAAATACATTCTGGGAGGAGCTATTGCAGCTTTCATTGTTTCGGTGGCGATTATTCCTTTCATGAAGACCGAGTTCTTGCCCGAGTCCGACCAACAATCAATTCTGCTCAAAGTGACTCTGCCAGTTGGCACAGCTATCGAGGAAACAGATCGGGTCATCAGCCAGGCTGAAAAACTGTTCCTGCAGCAACCTGAAGTACTGGTAGTCTCGGTTCAGGCCGGTTCTTCAGCCGAACAGAATGCGATGGGAGCTGGTGGCCGGATGAGTTTAAGCGGCCAGCATGAAGGTTTGATAATTGTCAGATTGGTTCCAAAAGAAGAAAGAAAATTTTCTGATAAGGAAATACTGGAAAGAGTCAGAAAGTCCTTGCCTGTTCTGACCAACGTCAAGTTTGAGCAGATCAATATGGCCTCGAGTGCTATCACCGGGGCAGCCGCGCCGGTTGAAATCAAGATCTTTGGTAAGGATTTCGAACTTTTAAAACAACTGGCCGATAATGTGGTGTATAAAATCAGAGATGTAGAAGGACTCCGTGATGTGACTCATATTCTGACTGAAGGCAGCCCGGAACATCAATTTGTTCTTGATCGGGAAAGAGCCTCGAGATTGGGTCTGTCCATAGGTCAGATCTCAGATCTGGTTTTGACCGGCACTCAGGGAAAAGTTGTAAATAGATACCGCGATGGGAAAGACGAGATTGATATAAGGTTGATTTTAGCTGAAGAGTATCGAGAGTCTCTGGATGAAATTAAGACTTTGCCTTTGACCTCAGCTACAGGGAAAAATGTTTATTTAAGCCAGGTCTCAGACTGGCAGCGGGGCGTTGGACCTCTCAAGATTACCAGGGAAAACCAGCTGCGCGAAGTATCGGTAACAGCCAATATTATTGGTCGGGATCTGGGCAGTGTTATCAGAGACATCAGGGAAAGACTGGCTGGTTTTGAAGACGAGTTGCCTGAAGGTTATTTTATTGAATATGGTGGAGACTATGAAGAAATGGTTGACACCTTTAAAATTCTGCTGGCTGCTTTAGCTGTTGCTGTTCTATTAATTTATATGGTGATGGCTGCTCAGTTTGAACATTTTCTTCACCCCTTTGTTGTCATGTTTACCTTACCTTTAGCTCTGATCGGTATAGTCTTTAGCTTGCTCATTGCCGGTCAGTCTATCAGCCTGGTCTCGCTGGTAGGAGTGATTATTCTGGCTGGGGTGGCGGTTAACAACGGAATAGTCATGATTGATTATATGAATCAATTAATCAGAAGAGGTGTTGAAAAGAGAAAGGCGGTTATAGAAGGAGCGGTAACCAGATTGAGGCCAGTCTTACTGACTGCTTTGACCACTATTCTCGGTGTCGTGCCTATGGCTTTATCAAGATCTTCTGGCTCAGAAATCAGATCGCCTATGGGTATGGTTATGCTGGGTGGTTTAACCGTCTGCACCTTCTTGACTCTGTTTATCATCCCAATTATGTACAGCCTGATTAATAGAATCTCTTTCAAAGATTATCAGCCTGAGAAATCAGATCAGGAAACCACATAACATAAATATTGAAGAGGGCAGCTCAGCGGCTGCCCTCTTCCATCTTAAGACAGGTTCAACTCTTGCCAGTTAAAAAATTTCTTTTCTGACTTATCTACCCGCCTTCTTCTCGTCTGGATTCAGGCTTGAGAGAAAAAGCCAGGCTCAACTTCTTTTTCAGCCAGGCCGGACTAAGAGTTTGCTTGAAAGCCAGAAATTTATTATGCTTATTCTGACCTGACTCAGAGGAGGACGGGGTGAGAAGAAGAACTGCTTTAAAAAAGTTTTTCGGCTTTTTAATTCTGCTAATTGTTTTGCTTGGTAGCTCCAATGTTCCGGGGCTGGCCACTCCCAGGAAAATTATTTATCTTGACGCTTCTATTTTACCTGAGGGTTCATTAAAGAGATGGCGTAATCTGGGCACAATTGGCGGCGATTTTATACCTGTCTTTCGTAGTTTGCCCTCGGTTCAGAAGGTGAGTGGTCAGAAGGCGGTTAATCTCACCGGCCGGGATGTTTTACTCCGGTCAACTTTCGTTCCACCCTTGCACCTTAATGGTCAGAAACCATTTACCATTTTAGCCAAGATTTATTTTAGTGAATTGGGACAGCGCCAGATAATACTTAACTGGTCACAAGAGCCTGAGAATTCAGCTATATTTGGGCTGGGCAAAGGGCTGGAGGCCGCTTTTTATAATTCAATTAAGAACAGATTGGGATACAAAGGAGGCTTCCCTCTTCAAAGAGCCTGGCATCTACTAGCCCTGGTTTACGACCGGCAAAAAATAAGCATCTATGTTGATGGCTGGCTTAACAGCCAGGTTGATGGACCACTGGACATCAAACCCGGCAAATTGATTTATCTGGGCGGACAGGTTATCTCTGGCTTTCCTCTGCCTTTTGATCCTCTCAACGGCTATCTGGCTTCACTGGAAGTTCTTGACGAGGCCCTGAGCCGGGCAGCCATCTGGAATCTAGCCGGCCAGCATCAGGCCATCCCATTGTATCCGGCGGAGGGAGAGGTTCTTGCCTCGACGTCAGTTAATCTCAGGTGGGAAAAAGGTGATGAGCGGGCGGCCAGTTTTTCGGTTTACTTTTCTTCCTCCAGAGAAGAAGTAGAAAAGGGAGAAAAAAAGGCCGCTAAAGGAAATTTCCCGGGAGAAAGTCGGAGTTGTGAGCTGACCGGGCTTCGTCCTGGCCAGGTTTATTTCTGGCGAGTCGACCAGCTGGACGCCAGGGGAAATTTGCTGCAGGCTGGGCTGACCAGGAGCTTTTCGATTGACAGTGGCTCGGCCAGGAATCCATCTCCCCATAATCTGCACGGCAGCGTTCCTTCCGATTTAAAGAGGCTGCAGTGGGAGGCCGGTCCCTGGGCCACTTCTCAGGATATTTATTTCAGTTCAGATCCTAAAAAATTGGAAAGGAGCAAGCCGGCGGCCAGAGGAATTAAACCTGGTTCAGATTATTTTTATCTGCCAGAAAAAAAGCTTGATTATGGCCAGAGCTATTTCTGGAAAGTCACGACTAAGAATGGGATGCGGCCAGAATCCCCAGGTGCAGTCTGGTCTTTCCGCGTGCAGGATCAGCCAGACGATAATGACCTGACCTTCTTCGTAGTCTCAGACCTGCATTATGGTGGAACAGTTAATTTCCGGCTATTGAACAGGCAGACAGTGCAAGCTATGAATTCTCTTCCTGGCCAGCTCTATCCTGAAGATAAAGGGCTGAAAGGAAAAGTTCATACTCCCCGGGGCGTGGTCATAACCGGTGATATTGTTAATGACGGTTCTACTCCCGATATCGAAAAAACCTGGCAGGAGTATGTTGAGGACTATGGCTTAAATGGCGATAAGCTTCTGGCTTTTCCGGTCTATGAAGGTTTTGGGGAGAACGATGGCCCTTCTTCCGGACTGGTTAGAGCTAATCTAAAAAGCCGTAACCGCCTCCGGCCTGGTCTTCGAAGTATTTCGGCCGATGGCCTCCATTATTCCTGGGATTGGGGCCAGGTTCATTTCGTTCAGTTGAATCTTTACCCCGGCAGTGCCGGAGAAGAATATCTGAATATCTGGAGAAGAAGAGTTAGCGGTGATGCCCGCTATCCGAAACACAGCCTGGAATTTCTTATTGACGACCTGAGGCGAAACGTCGGCAACAGCGGGCGACCGGTAATTCTATTTCAACATTATGGCTTCGATTCCTGGAGTGAAGCTTTCTGGACAGAAAAAGAAAGAAGTGCTTTCCTCCAGGCTATTCAGCCATATAACATTATCGCTATTTTCTGGGGACATTCAGAAGTACCTCAAGGTTTCAGCTGGAATGGTATCAAGACCTGGTGTGCCGGGACAAGCAATCATGATCCTGACCCGGGCGAATTTCTGGTGGTTAAAATTACCACCGGCCGGAAAAATGGACAGCTGGTGGTGGCCACCAGAGAAGCTGATGCCTGGGGCTCAGTTGACAGGACCAGCTTTCCGGTAAAAAAAGCACCTCAGAAATAGTCCGGCTTTGATCTTCTAAAATTTCAATCAGCCTTAAGTTTTATATTTCAGAAAGACTCCGATATTGCCATAATGTTTCAATCTGGTCAGCGAATTGACCTGATAAACAGGGATTGCCCTGGCTAAAGCCAGTTCAACTGCTTCATCAACGATATCAGCGGCCGGCTCTGTTTTAACCAGACAAACCGGGCAGGTTTCAGCCTGAAGATAAAGGCTATGGCATTTAGGGCAAACCCGGCCGGGCTGAGAAAAATTATGGGTAATAATCAGCGATTGAGCTTCAAAGGAATTGAGTTTTCGCAACGAGTCGGCCAGCCCGGCTACCGCCCGTCCGCCTCGCTCCAGTTCGTCAATGAATTTCTCGACCAGTTCTTCCTCTTGAGATTTCTTGAGCTGTTCTTCAAACTCAGCACATTCCTTAAGTATCCTGGATTCAGCCGTATCAGGCCTGGCCTTAATCCGGCCTTTAAGTTTTCCCTTGACATAGGAATGAAATAAAGACTCAAGTTGAGAATAAAACTCATCATCGCTGCCAACCAGCAACCAGTCGAACTGATTCCGTTTCAAGATCTCGAAGGTTTTTTTACCTGACTTTTTGAAATGTTCGAGAAGTCGGGCTTCAATATGCCGTTCGATTCTCTTTGATTCGTAGCCTTCAAAACCGCCTTTTTTTACTTGTTTCGGAACGTCACTGGTCAGGCGATCAATCAGTTTTATTTCACCTAAGTAGATTTCATACCACTTAGCTTCCTTTCTATTAATCAGGAAGACACACATTTTTTTAAATCTTTCGAGAATAGCCGTTAAGGGCCTGGTATAAAAGTCAAAATCTATGATGATCCGGTTACGCGGGCCATGGGGCAGTTCCAGCTCCTGCCAGTAATTCTGCCCGGCGCAGGAAAAAATAGCCAGGCCGGGCGACTTGAACGGGCTAAGTTTTTTCTGGCAGAATTGCGAGATTTTTTCCAGGTCGGCCTGGATTGAGTTCTTGATTTCAGGAGAAAGGTTTTTTGCCTCCAGCTCCTGTTTGGCCTGATTGATCAAAGCTTTGCTGGCAGCGTTAATAGCCTTCAAGGTTTGCTGGCTTTTATCAGTATTCAGGTAAAAACTGGTCGCCTGATAGGGATTGGTTTTATGGCGGGCTAATTCTTCGATTTGAGAAGCACTCGTTAATTTCATGATACCTCCTCCTAAAAAAGAATCTGGATCAAAAATGAATATTTTTTGAAAGACAAGGCTGCTGATTTTAAGACCACTAGTTTTAAATTAAAGCTCCTGCCGCCTTTTGTCAAGTTTAGAAACAGGGGAGACAATCTGTATGCCTTTTTCCTTTTCTCCGGGAAAATTTTACCTTGGTCTGCCTCCTTTACAGATCAGCTCTAAATTTATATAATTAGACTGCTTTGACCGTAACCGGCTGCGGAAGTGGCGGAATCGGTAGACGCGTAAGCCTCAGGAGTTTATGGCCGAAAGGCTGTGTGGGTTCGAGTCCCACCTTCCGCACCATTTTTTTATCTATGTCCTCCAGAAAACATCTGCTCCTCTTAAACCCCTGGGCCTATGATTTTACAGCTTATGATTTCTGGCTGAGACCTTTAGGTCTTCTCTATCTGGCCTCGGTTATCAGGCAATATACTGATTTTGAGCTTGATTATCTTGATTGCCTGGACTGCAGTCAGATAGCTTCTTCTTATCATTTCCGGCCGAAGGGCCAGGCTGACGGCCGGAGTTCTTTTTTTAAAGAGGAAGTTTCTAAGCCTGAAATATTCCGCCATATTCCACGTAAATTTTCCCGCTATGGTTTACCCTATGCCCAGGTTGAATCAATCTTAAGCCAGCTAACTCCGCCTGAGGCAGTTCTTCTAACCTGTACTCTGACTTACTGGTACCCTGGAGTTCAGGCGGCAGTCGAACTGGTCCGGAAAGTATTTGGCTCAGTGCCGGTTATCCTCGGCGGTGTTTATGCCACTCTTTGTCCTGATCATGCCAGATCTCAAACCGGTGCTGACCTGGTGCTGACCGGCCCCGGGGAAAATCAGATTCTTAGTGTTTTGCGGGACATGGCCGGACCGGGGCCATTCAAATCAAGAACTGATCTGCCCTTTTTCCCGGATTTTGATTCTCTGCCCTCGCCAGCTTATGAATTGACTCATAATACTTCAGTTCTGGCTCTCATGACTTCGCGCGGTTGCCCGTTTCACTGCACTTATTGCGCCAGCCGCCTCCTTTACCAGCACTTTGAACAACGGCGGCCGGAAAAAGTGGCAGCCGAGATCAGTCATTTCAAGCAAACCTTAGACCCGGAGCAAATTGCCTTTTATGATGACGCTCTGCTCCTCAATCATGATCAACATCTGATAAAAATAATCCAGGCTCTCGCTCCTCTAAATTCAGGCTTAAGGTTTCATACGCCTAATGGCCTTCATCCGCGGGAGATTGATCCGGCCCTGGCCCGCTCTCTAAAGGTCTCTGGTTTTGAGTCTCTTTTTCTCAGCCTGGAAACCAGCGATCCGGCCTTACTGGCGGAAACAGGAGCCAAAGTCAGCCCTGAAGATGTAGCCAGGGCTCTCCTCAATCTGGAGTCGGCCGGCTTTAGTCGCAGTCAGATTTCAGTTTACCTCTTAGTGGGCCTTCCCGGCCAGGATAAAAACCAGGTAGTGGAGAGTGTCAGGTTTGTCAAATCACTTGGGGCCAGGCCGCGACTGGCCTATTTTTCTCCTGTGCCAGGAACCGAAGACTGGAACAGACTGGTCAAAGCGGGTCAGCTCGAGGCGGATTCTGATCCCTTGCTTCAAAATAAGCTGGTTTTCCCCTATTTCTGGAGTCAATTTACCCCGGAAGATTTAGCTGAGATAAAAAGACTGGCCGCTGGCCAAGGAGCTGGTTGATTTAATCTGGATTCCGACGTAACTTATGAGGGGAGAAAAAAGATGAAAAAAGTAGCCTGGTGGTGGCCGGTAATTTTTTTGGCTTTTTCGCTTTCTTTATTTTTTCCGGCCTGCAGCCGTCTCGACAAACTTGAAAAAAATCTCAATCCCGAGCAGGCTAAATGGCTGTCTGAAGTCCGTTATATTATTACTCCTGAGGAAAGGAAAATTTTCCTTGAGCTGCCTGACTCAGAAAGATTGCAGTTTATGAAAGATTTCTGGCAACGCCGCGACCCATTTCCTGATACTAAAGAAAATGAATATCAAAAAGAATATTACCGGCGGATAGAGCAGGCCAACCGGCTATTTATGGGCGAGGGCCGGCCCGGCTGGCTGACAGACCGCGGCCGTATTTTTATCCTCTTTGGGCCTCCTACGGACCGCCAGACTTTTCCTATGGAATCAACTGGCTATTGCCGCGAGATCTGGTATTACGGCAGCTTCCCGGTGATTTTCATTGATGAGCACTGCTCCGGGAATTATGTTATGTCGGCCATCAACCTCGAGCACCTCCAGGACTTAAATCTGGCTCAAGGTTATTTTCAGAACAATATTTCTCAGGAAAAAACTTTTTTTGATTATGAGCTAAAGGTGACCGGCCAGCAAAGAAAAGGCGACCGGCTTGATCTTAAATTGGTTTTGAAGCTGAAATACGATGAAATCTGGTTTGAGACCAAAGACAATGCCAGCGTTGCTGCCGGACTTTATTTGAAAATAGAAATCAGGGATAAGTCAAACCAGGCTGTCTGGCGGGGGACAAAAGATGTTTTGATGACTTTTAAAGATGAAGAGGAATTTAACCAGAAAAAAGGACAGACCCTATCAGCCGCGATAGATATTAGCCTGCCTGACGGTCAGTACCAGGCTCCACCTCCCGGAAAATATTATCTTTATTCTTCGGTCAAACAGCTAACCTCAGAGGTTGAAATCAAAAAAGTTAAAGAGATCAGTCTGTAGGGATCCAGCAGCTGACAGCTAAAACCTCAGGCTAAAATTAAGCTGAATGTCTCTGGTCCCGTAGAGAGCCAGGATTTTCTGATAACTGCTATTAATTAGCCTGAGGCCGGTTGACAGGCCTTCTCCCTGAGGATACCAGTAGCCGCCATCATTTAGATCTTCCAGCCAGTATTTCTGGCCAAAGACATTAAGTATATCCAGGCCCAAATTCAGGCTCGTTCCGGAATTGAGTTTAAGACTTTTCTCCAGCCTGATATCCAGCTTTTTGAAGTCAGGCCCGCGGCGGCTTCCCGGTGATTCTAAATAGATAGTTGCCGGCAAATTCTGGGCCTGGTTATCTTCCAGCCAGCTGTCCGGGGGAACAATGGTCACTGTCCTGGCCCAGGGGGCACCGCTCTGATAAGAGAAAAAGGCACTAAAATAAATATCCCAGGGAAGCTGATAGGTGCCCATTACTCTGGCCACCACCGGGCGGTCCAGATCAAGGGCAGAACTCTGGCTGATGTTAACCAGAGCATTAGGCGAGTTTGAAAGTTCGGTAAAAGCTGAGGTAGCCAGCCGGCCGAGGCCAATATTTCCCCGGGCCTTGCTCAGAGTCAGTGAACCGAAGAACTGCCATCTGTCAGCCATTTTCCTTCTGGCCACGAGTTGCCAGCCATAATACTTCTGCTTCAACTGGCTGACGTTGTTTAGCCTGGTAAATAAAGCAGGCGCTGCTGACGATGGGAAATAAACGGTGACCGGGGTATCTTCATATTGAGAGCCAGGCGCTCCCGGGACAACAGTATTAAATGGTATCCACCAGTTATTTGGGGTGTCAGCTGCAGCCCACTCCTGCCCGCTCTCCGGGTCATAAAGGACATCTTCAATCAGCCTGGTTTTGACCCGAGAAATGTAAGATAAGGAAAGAGTGAAGTTTTCGCCAATCTGCTGCTCAGCCGTTGCTACCCATTCGGTGGTTAGTGGTGATTTAATATCCGGAGCGATTTTCTGGCGGAAATAATCATTTAAGTGGACCCGGTAATCTTCCGAAGTTAGCCGGTAAGTGTCATTGCTGTCTGCCTGGCCATCTCCGTTTTCATCGTACCAGTAAAAAAGGTGATAACCAGCGGGCTGGCCGAGCGAGAACTCAGTTAGATAACTAAGAGACAGGTGATCGGGATAACGGCTGTAAGAACTCTTAAGAAGAGTCCTGCCCTGGCCAAAGACATCTACCACCAGTCCCAGACGCGGCGAGAAATTATGCCAGATTAACATATTGTCCCAGCTGGGGTAAACAATAGAGGTGTAAGGATTCACACCATAAATGGGGCGAACAAGATCCTGACCTACAGAGTAAGACAGAGAAGAGCTATAGCTCCGGTAAAGCCTGGAAAGTCCGGCTTGCATTCTTTCAAATCTCAGTCCTAAATATAAATTTACTCTTTTTACCGGGCTGAAAGTATCACGCCCGTAAAAAATAAGGCGATGGATGGTAGATTTTTGCGACAGGCCGCCCTGGTTGCTGCTGGCCAAATAAAATCCAACCAGTCCCTGACCTACCAGGTTTCCGCTCTCAGGGGATAAACTCTGGCCGTAATAATATGGATTTCTGTTGGCATAATAATAAATCAGATTGTTCTCTTTCCAGGTAGAAATAGTGGCTACTGAATTCTCATATTCGGCTCCGGCTACCAGTTCATGCTCCCGGTTCAAAAAAGACTGAAAGCGAGTAGCTTTAGCACCAGCCCGGAAGATATCGCTGGTTATGTCCTCATTATAGGGACCGCTGCCCCAGGTATAACCGCTAACGGTATCTATATATCTGGGTTTAGTGGCTGTCTCAGCTTTCAGCCCTCGCCCCAGATCATTCCGGGTAAAGGAAAAGAACATATTAATTATGGTCTCAGGATTAAGAACATAATGGCCGAAACCATCAATCAGAAAAAGGCTCTGGCCATAGCTGGTAGTGGCGGTCTCAGGTGTCTTGGGCGAAATCAGAGACGGGTCAATATTTTGCTTGTTTCGGCTATAGCTTAAAAAAATTGAAGCATTAATTTCTGGAGTAATTTGTGAAGACAGATGGAGTAAAGAACTGGAATTTTTGTTCTTCCAGCTATACATGGGGTAAATGATATTAGCAGGATCTCTCCAGGGGGAAAAGGGTGTATTTCTTGATCTCTTATCAAACTGGAAGCTGGTAAAATACCAGACCCGGTCAGGCATTATTGGCCCGCCGAGGTTGAAAGAAAAATCCAGATTATATTTTTCCTTAATAGCCGGGGCCTGGTTCATCCGGTTGATTTCGTCCTGACTCCACAGGCTATCAGTCAGCTGGCCTCCGCTACCCAGAAAATTTAGTTGCCCACCGGCCTGATTAGCGCCATGCCGGCTAATAATTTTGATCAGGGCTCCGCCGCCCGCATAACTTTCCACCGGGTGAGCGGCAGCTTCTATTTCTACTTCTTCTACCGAGTCAGGATGGATATTATTGATAATCTTTCTATCCAGAGGATCATTTATTTCATTTTCTAAAATAACGGCGGTAGTTTCCCTGACACCTGAACCATTGATAGAAGCACTGGTCTCGGCCGGAAGCTGTTCAGGAACCAGGCCAGGGATAAATTGCATGATTCCAGAGAGATTCCTGGTCTTGGGCATATGACTTAACAGGTCCTGGTCAATAACATAAGACAGGTGTGGTGACTGGCTGTCAAGCAGGGGCAGGGGCCTTAGCAGTATTTTTTCTTCCTCGTTCTCACTGGCTTCTAAGGAAATTGGCAGATAAGCAGTTTTCCCGGTCTCAATTCTAATTTCGTTAATGGTGGCCAGGATAAAGCCCGGGGCCTCAACCGACAGTTTATAAAGGCCGGCTGGCAGCTCCCAGAAAAAATAATCACCGGTTTTTTTGGTCAGGTAATATTGAATCCCGATCATCTGGGGTGAGCTGACGTAAACATAAGCCCCGTTGATTGGTTTCCCCTGGAGATCAGTGATTTTTCCTTTCAGGGCGCCATTAACCCGGATTGAAGCTGAAAGACTCAAGGCATTCAATAAAAGGAAACAGGCGATAAACAGCCAGGCAAAATATAAGGTTGACTTTGACTTCATCCTGGTCAAGATTCCTCCTTTATCACTTGTTCAGCCGGAAGCTTGCTCATAAAAGGCCAGGTCAGGCTTCTTGACGCCTGTTTTCCGGTCAAAATTAGACACACATTATATAATTTTTTCCCTGTTTTGTAACAACTTAATAAAACTTTTCAAAGGTGTAAAAAGTTACCGGCAGGATTCTTATTTTTTGCTTCCGGGGCTGGTTAGAGCCTTCCCCCGGTTAAGTTGATGCCTGGCCCAGGCCGCCGCCCCCATCAATCCGGCATCGTTGCCGAGGCTGGCTTTCTCAATCCGGCAAAGGGCAAAACTGACCTCAATCGATCTTTTTTTAGCTTCGGCTATGGCTGGAGAGAGCAACCAGCGGCCGGAGTCCATTACGCCGCCGCCGATGATTATTTTTTCCGGATTTAATAAATTGATGACAATGCTCAGCCCTATTCCCAAAAAGTAGCCGCAGCGCTCAAAGCTTTTTCTGGCAGCTCCATCCCCGCTCTTAGCCCGCAGATAAACGTCTTTGGCCGTCAGCTGCTTCTCTCTTTTCCCCGAGAAATTCAGGTAATTTCTAACGAGAGCAGGGGCTGAGACTTCTGTTTCAAGGCAACCAGTATTGCCGCAATTGCAGAGCAGTCCCTCTGGATTGACGGTGATGTGACCAAGTTCTCCGGCGAAGCCGCCCCGGCCTTGCCACAATTGGCCCTCCAGGATCAAACCGGAGCCTACTCCGGTGCCAACTGTCAGGAAAACCAGGCTCTGAACCAGCTGCCCGCGGCCAAACATATATTCTCCGAAAGCAGCCAGATTGGCATCGTTATGAATAAAAAAGGGAACAGGAATAACCCTTTTTAATTGAGGTACTAATGGAAAATTGTTGAGAGTCTGATAATTAGGGGAATAAAGGATTCTCTTTTTAGTCAGGCTATAAAAGCCAGCAAAACCAAAACCTGCCGCCTTAATTTTCTGGCCAAACCGCTGCTCCAGCTCTTCCCAGATTGAGCCAATAAGGGTCATGAGCCGGGTAATATCAGGCGGCGAAGGCGCCTTATCTTTGAAAACCAGCTGGCCACTGGCCGCTATCACTCCGTATTTTAGCTGGGTACCCCCTAAATCAAACCCCGCATAGTAGCTATCGGACATGATCTAAATCTAAAATCAGGCAGGCTTCAATTGGCGGCAGGAGGATTGGGAGTAGTCGGAGGATTACTTGAATTATTTTCTTCTTTATGGCTGCTGACTGCTCTTTTGAAATTTTTTATTCCTTCGCCTAAGGATTTCCCTAGGTCAGGCAGTCTTCTGGCTCCAAAAATAACGATGACAATCAGCAGGATTATTAATAGTTCAGGGGCTCCTAAAGAACCAAACATAAAGGCCTCCTTCCGGAGAATGGTCAGAGTTACTTTTTTCTCCGTTTTCAGCTAAAAAATACTATTCACCCGGATAAATGTCAAGGGAAAGAAAAAGACAGAAGGAAGCAGAGCAGCCGGCAATGATTGTCAGCTACCTGATTTTAGATTAAAATTAATAAGTATTTGGAGATATTTTGAGACAGCCCCGGGTCTGACCCGTAATAACCTGGTCTCGATAAGTGTGAGAAATCATGCAAAAAAATATACGCAATTTTGCCATCATCGCTCATGTTGACCATGGGAAAAGCACCTTAGCTGACCGCTTTATCGAATTAACCGGAGCCCTGTCAACGAGGGAACTAAGGGAACAGGTGCTTGATACCATGGATATTGAACGCGAGCGTGGCATCACCATCAAAGCTCAAACGGCCAGACTCAAATATCACAGCCGTTCCGGCCAGGAATATATCCTTAATATGATTGATACTCCTGGACACGTTGATTTTTCCTATGAAGTTTCCCGCAGCCTGGCTGCTTGCGAAGGAGCTGTCCTGGTCATTGATGTTTCTCAGGGAGTTGAAGCCCAGACCTTGGCTAACGCTTATCTGGCCATTCAGAACAACCTGGTTATCATTCCGGTGATGAACAAAATAGATCTCCCCCAGATTGACCTGGACATGGCTCTGGAGCAGCTGGAACATATTGTCGGACTGAAAAGTGAGGAGGCTCTGCTGGTCTCGGCCAAAAAGGGCACCGGCATTGAAGAGGTCTTAGAAAGAATTGTGGAAAAAATTCCGCCACCTGAGGGCGAAGTGGAAGCACCGCTAAAAGCTTTACTTTTTGATTCCTGGTTCGATCCTTACCGGGGAGTGGTCGTCCTGGTCAGACTAGTTGATGGAAGGCTGCGGATGGGTGACCGAATCAGACTGATGTCTAACGGGGCGGAGTATTTAGCTGAAGAAATAGGTTATCTTACCCCCAAGCCGGTGAAAGTCGGGGCCCTGGAAACAGGCGAGGTTGGTTATCTTATTGCCGGGATAAAAAATCTGGCTCATGCCCGGATTGGGGAGACTATTACCCTGGTCAGCCAGCCTGCTTCTGAAGCCTTGCCCGGCTTTAAGGAAGCCAAGCCGATGGTTTTCTGCGGTCTTTACCCGGCTGGTGAAAGTAATATTGATGAGTTACGCGATGCTCTGGAAAAGTTGAAGCTCAACGATGCTTCCCTGCATTTTGAGCCGGAACATTCGCCAGCCTTAGGGTTTGGCTTCAGAGCTGGTTTTCTGGGGCTTCTTCATCGCGAGATTATTCAGGAAAGGCTTGAAAGGGAATTTAATCTTAATCTCATTACCACCGCCCCGAGTGTCAGTTACCGGGTAGTCAAGACTGACGGCCAGGTTCTGGAGATTCATAACCCCTCCGAGCTGCCCGAACCTCAATTTATAGAGCGGATTGAAGAACCGATCATTGAAGCTTTGATTTTGACGCCCGATCGTTACTTAGGCCCTTTGCTCCAGCTGCTGGATGATCGCCGCGGCCAGCAGAAAAAAATGGAATACCTGTCGACCAGCCGGGTTCTGCTTGATTATTTGATACCACTCAATGAAGTGGTCTTTGATTTTTACAATCAGCTTAAATCACTTTCGCAGGGTTATGCTTCAATGGACTATGAACTGGCTGGCTACCGGGAAGAGCCGCTGGTCAAGCTTGATATTCTGGTCAATTATGAAGAAGTTGATGCCCTGTCAGTTATTGTTCATAAAGATAAAGCTTATTATGTCGGCCGGGCGCTGGTTGATAAGCTCAGGCGGACCATACCGCGGCAGCAGTTTGAAGTGGTCATTCAAGCCGCGGTGGGGAAAAGAGTTATTGCCCGCGAAACTATTAAGCCTTTTAGAAAAGATGTCCTGGCCAAGCTTTATGGCGGGGATTATACCCGGAAAATGAAAGTTCTGGAAAAGCAAAAACAAGGCAAAAAGAGAATGAAAAGAGTCGGGCGGGTTGACATTCCCCAGGAAGCTTTTCTGGCCATTCTCGAAGTCAAATAATCTTTTAAATCCAGTCTGATTTTAGATTATAATAGTCACCAGAATTTTAAGCCGGAAGGTCCGGTTATGGGGTCTGACTGAGTAAAGTTCGGAAAGAAAGTGAGGGGGATAATGGCTGGAAAAAAACTCGAGACTTTTTTAAAGCAAGCAGCTGGAGTGGTCCAGGATTTTTTCCCGGCTGGCTCTCCGGTTTTTATTCCCCTGCTTTATTCGGCCTTAGTCTGGGCGGTAAAAAGAAAGGGAGATTTAGAAGCTGAAGTTTCCGGCCTCAAACTCTGGCTTGAACCTGAAATCGTAAATAACAAGCCTGATGAATTTATCCTTGATTTCTTTAAAGGTGACCCGGCGCTGACCTGGACTTTTAGTTTAGAGCTTAAGAACCGTGAGATAAAATCTCTCCGCCAGGCCTTCAGGGCTCTTTATCCGGTTAAGGGATTAGAAGAACCGTTCCTTCAGAGCCTTTTTTCTGAAGAGATAGCTAAAGGAGATTATCGCCTCATTGTCGCTCAATTTGACAGCCGGTTGAGGTTGGCCTTAGATGAAATAAAGGCAACGGAAAAGCAACTGGAGTTGTGGCCAGCTTTAAAAGATATAGGCGAAAACTTTTTGAGCCTGGGCTGGGCTTTGATGGCTGAGCCAGAGTTAAGAGCCAGGCTTAAGGCTAATCTGGAAAAAAATGAGCAGACAGAGGAGGAGGAATGAAGAAGCCAGACTCCAGTGTGTGCAAAAATAAGCTCAGGCCAAGTAGCCTGACCGGCGGTGGTTCGGGCCTGAAACTGATGGCTGTTTTTTTCGCCTTGATTTTTTTAACCGGCTGTGTCTCATCATCCCTTCTTAAAGCTAAGACGGATTATCTTCAAGCTGAAAGGCTCCAGCGTTCTCTTCGCCAGGAGGAAGCAACCGCTGCCTATAAGAGGACCAGACAGGAAATTTCAGCCGTGATCAGCCGGAAGCCAAGTGGTGAAGCTTATCTTCTTAAGGGGCTGACCGAGGTTAATTTAAATCTCTGGGAAGAAGCTGAAAATTCATTCCGTCTGGCTGCCTCGCTCGGTGAGGATAAAGCTCAGGCCTGGGCAGAAGAGCTCAGGCTTTTTGGGTTGGCCCGGTCTTTTGAAGCCCAGGGCTGGACTGAGACGTCTACCCGGCTTTATGGTGTTCTGACAGAGAAAGGGAAATACCAGCCAGTGGTGAGAGCGTCAGTTGGCCGGCTGGTTGATCTGAGGCTTAAGGCTTTAGTTGATTTTTCTGAGCCCTTAGAGGCTGCTCAAAAAGAAAAAAATAAAATCCTGGCTGAAGCCTTAAAAATGGTCGAGCGGGCGGTCGAACAGGAACCAGCCTGTGGCTATTATCATTATCTTTTAGCTCAGGTTCTGGCTCATCAGAAAGATTATAATCAGAGCCTGGAAGAAGCGGTCATGGCTAAGGAATTGGGGCTGCCTTCGGAAGAAATCTGGCGGGATAACGACCTCCAGATTATATTCTGTTATGAGCAGCTGGAAAAGAGCCTCCAGCCTGAAGAACTGACTGCTTTCCGGGCAAGGTATAATAGCTGGGTTAAAAAATGGAAGTGGCCGACGGAAACCACTCCCGACTGGAAAAGGAGTTAAACATGCTGCCGACCATTGCCTGGGAAAATGAGGCGGTGGTGATGATTGACCAGAGGAAACTGCCTCAAAAGGAAATATATCTCCGGTTAAAATCAGTTGAACAGGTGGCCCGGGCCATTGAGAACATGACCATCAGAGGAGCACCGGCCATAGGCTTAGCGGCTGCTTATGGTCTGGCCCTGGCCGTTCGTCAGGTCAAAAGCGGAAAAAACCTCAGCCAGGCTTTCGGGAAAGCTTATGAGCGGCTGTGGCGAACACGTCCAACAGCCCGTAATCTCTTCTGGGCGCTCAACAGAATGAGGGTGGTCTTTGAGAAAAACCGGGAGCGCGGCCTGGAAGCTTTAAAAGAGATTCTGCTGGTTGAGGCCAGAAAGATGGATGAAGAAGATCTGGCCATGAATATGAAAATTGGTGAGTATGGCCAGAAGCTCATTTCCAGCGGAGACACAGTCCTCACCCATTGTAATGCCGGTGGCCTGGCCACTGCCGGCTACGGCACGGCCCTCGGGATTATCCGGGCGGCAGTGGCTCAGGGCAAGAAAATAAAAGTTCTGGCTGACGAGACCAGACCGTTGCTTCAGGGCGCCCGCCTGACCTGCTGGGAACTCGAGCGTGAAGGAATTCCTGTAACTCTCATCACTGACAATATGGCTGGCTATCTGATGAAAAAAGGTGAAATCTCTCTGGCCGTGGTCGGAGCGGACCGGATTGCCCTCAACGGTGAGGTGGCTAATAAAATCGGAACCTATTCGGTGGCGGTTTTAGCCCGGGAACACCATCTTCCTTTTTATGTAGCTGCCCCGCTCAGCACCTTTGATTTCTCGCTTGAGACCGGAGCTGGAATCCCGATTGAAGAAAGACAGCCGGACGAGGTCAGAAAAATAGGTAGTAAGCTGATTACGGTGCCTGATCTCCCGGTCAGAAATCCAGCTTTTGATGTTACCCCGGCCAGGCTGATTTCAGCTATTATTACTGAGCGCGGTGTCCTCAGACCGCCTTTTGGCCCGGCTATAAAAAAATTAGCCAGGAAATGATAACTTTGAGCTAAAATATCGAGATCAATAAATATTTAGAGCGGTGGTTTTTCAGGAGAGATAAATGGTCGAAAAAAGTGAGGCTAAGTGGCTGCTGGCCATTGAGACCTCCTGCGATGAAACCTCAGCCGCTGTTCTCGACCGGGGCCAGATCAGAAGCAATGTCATTTTATCCCAGGATGAGCTTCATTCCCCCTATGGCGGGGTTGTTCCTGAGCTGGCTTCGCGCCAGCATCTTAAATCAATAGATTATATTGTGGGCGAAAGCCTGGAGAGAGCCGGGATCAGCCTGCGGGACATAGATATTTATGCGGTGACCCAGGGGCCGGGGTTGATTGGTTCGCTCCTCATTGGCCTGACCTTCAGCAAAGGGCTCGCCTATTATTTTAAGAAACCGTTAATCGGCGTTGACCACCTTGAGGCTCATATCGAAGCGGCCTTTGTTGAGAATCCTGATATTGAGTTTCCGGCTCTGGCTCTGCTGGTTTCTGGCGGTCATACCTCTCTTTATTTTCTGGAAAAGCCATTGAGTTACCGGCTGCTGGGTAAAACCAGAGATGATGCTGCCGGCGAATGTCTGGATAAGATTGCCAAATTTCTTGGCCTGGGGTATCCAGGTGGCCCGGTCATCGAAAAGTTAGCCAGAAATGGCAATAGCCAGCGTTTTCATTTTTCCCTGCCGAGAATGAAAAAGCCAGGCTATGATTTTAGTTTTTCGGGCCTGAAGACGGCCGCTCTCAGAATCATCCGGGAAAACAATCTGGACGGGCACCATCCTGCTCTAAGTGATTTTCTGGCCAGCTTTGAAGAAACCGTGGCCAGGAGCCTGCTCGAAAAGGTCAGCCGGGCGCGAGTTGAGTTTCAACCGGCTTCTCTGATTCTGGGCGGCGGGGTGGCCCGCAACCAGAGGCTTAGAACCAGGTTCTGCCAGCTGGCTGCCGGGAATAATTTGCCGGCCTATGTGCCTTCGCCGCGGCTTTGCACCGATAATGCCGGCATGGTCGGAGCCCTGGCCTGGAAGAAATATATAAGGGGAGAAGCCATCGGGCTTGATCTTGAGCTTGATGCTTATCCCAGATAAGCCGGATCTGGCCCGTCTAGGCGGCCAGATCGAACTGAGAAAGGATCAAGGTTATTTTCGTTATTATTTATTATTAAGGATTAAATTGTTGCGGGTAGAATGTAGTATTTATAATGAGGTTGTTTGCTTTAGTTAGCTTGCTTTTGCTAAACTTAACTTAAATCTATGTTGAAAATTTCGAGGGAACTAACGAGGAGGAAAGTGGTGAAAATAAAATCAGGCCTGCTAAAAGTGATAATTCTGGTCCTTTTGGTTACAGGCATAACAGCTCTGGCCGCTGCTCAGGAGAGCAGCCCTCAGGAAATATCCTTAGGACTGGAAGAGGCCATTTTAAGGGCTTTGAAGCAAAATTTAAATCTGGTAGCTGAAGTTTATTCGACCGAGCTGGCCAGCCAGTCAGTTTCTAAGGCTAAAGAAATTTATTATCCGCAACTCGAGTTTAGCTATGGGGCTGATCGCAACGAACAGCCTTCAACCTGGTGGATTCAGAGTGCCGGCCTCTATACGACCAAAACCAAATCCTATCAGGGAATTGTCTCCCAGAACATTCCCCTGGGTGGAAAATTATCCATTAACCTGTCTAATTTTGATTATAATACCAACCAGCGGGGCCAGCTGTTTAATCCTTATTATCAAACCGAGTTGAGCTTTAATGTCCAACAGCCGCTGCTCAAAAACTTTGGGCCGAAAATAGCCAAGAAAGAAATAATCATCGCCCGTCAGAATTATTCTATTTCTGAAGCCCAGTTAAAAAGCCAGGTTCTGGATACGATTTACCGGGTGGAGGATGCCTATTGGAATCTGGTTCTGGCTCAGGAAAATCTTAAAGTCAGGCAGCAGTCTTTGCAGCTGGCCCGGGATGAACTGGCCAAGACTTCCAAGGAAATTGAAGTTGGACAGCAGGCAGCCATTGAAATTTTGAATGTTCAGGCAACAGTCTCTCAGCGGGAAGCAGACATCGTCCAGGCTGAAGCTGATGTCCGGATCGCAGAAAACCGGCTGAAGGTGGTTTTAAACCTGGCCAGTGGCCAGGAGCTTCAATCGGTCAAAATAAATCTGATGGATAAACCGGAATTTAAGCCGGTTAAAATCAGTCTGGAAGAAGCCGCTCAAATCGCCCTGGCTAACCGGCCTGATCTACAGGTTAATAACCTGACCATTGACAACAAGAGGTTTAATCTGGAAGTGGCCAGGAATCAACTCCTGCCCCAGCTCGATTTGAATTTTTCTTACCGCAGCCCCGGTATTTCCGGCGATTATCTCCTCTATCAGGATAATAATCCCTTTGGCGGGATAGTCATAGGTAAAATCCCGGGCAGCAGCTGGAATTCTTTTAAAGATGCCATGAAATTTCTTTATAACAACTGGTCTTTGAATTTTACCCTGACCATCCCGGTGGCTGATCTGGTCAGCCGGTCAAATTATGCTGTGGCTCAGACTGAGCTGTCTCAGTCGCTGGCCAAACAGAAAGCCCAGGAACAGCAGGCCTTGCTGGAGGTCAGTGAAGCGGTCAACAATATTGCCACCTATGCTAAGAGTGTCGAAGCCTACCGGGTGGCCAGAGAGTTTGCTGAAAAAAATCTGGAAGCCGAAAATAGAAAACTGGCCGTTGGGCTAAGCAGCAACTATTTTGTTCTGGAAGCTCAGGATAGACTGGCCACGGCCCGCGTGAATGAGCTCAGGGCTCTGGTCAACTATAATCTGGCTCTGGCCAATCTGGAAAAAGTTTTAGGCACCAGCCTGGTCAACAGGAATATTAATCTGGCCCAGGTCGGGCAAAAATAATAGCCGGAGAGGCCTGGATTTTTTTATTTTTTTTGAGCTATAAGCCGAAGATAAAAGCCTGAAGAGGAGAAGAGTTCGGTGATCATACTGGCGGCGGCAGACCCGCAGGAAGAACTTCAGTTAAAACATCTGCTCTTTATTGGTCAGGAGCTAAAAAGAAGAGGTTATCCGTTTTACTTTCTGACCAATCCCGGGAATAAATTATCATCGCAGGCCAAGTTAGCCGGCTTCCAGGTTCAAGATTTCAAGCTGGAAGGCACCAGCAGCTGGCTGACTAACTGGAAACTATCCAGAAAAATGAAAAAGAGCGGAGCCAGCCTTATCCATTTTTTTGATAAGGAAGCTTTTAGTTCTGCGTTGAAAGCCAGCCAGAAGGCAGAGATTAATCTCAAACTGGCTTCTGCCGGAACTGACTGGCTAAAAAAAATCGGCCCGGGAACTTTTAAACAGGTTGATTCTTTAATCTGCCAGACTGAAGAGAACAAGCGCCAGTGGCTGAAAAACGATCCGGGAGTTAAAACCATAGAAGTCATTCCGCCTGGACTTGATTTTTCTAAATATCAGAATAAACAGAAAAAAAATTTTCTCCAAGATGAATTAGGGTTAAAAGACGATGATTTTCTGGCCGGGCTACTAACTCCTCTTGAGGATTTAAAAATTCTCAGGGAGCAGCTCGAAGCCCTGAAAATTTTGAACGACCAGGCTCCAAGGCTTAAAGTTATTGTTTTCGGCCAGGGCAGCCTTCATCTTGAACAACTGCGGCATGAGCAGCCGCTCGACATTGCTAACCTTTATTTTTACCTGGGATTTGAGGAGAGAAAAGCCGACGTCCTGGCTTCACTCGATTTGCTGGTTTTTGGCTCTTTTTCTTTACCTCAGGATTATTTGCTGGAGGCTATGGCTTCGAGAGTGCCCGTGGTTGGCGTCATGACGGCCGGCATGACCGAGCTTATAATCAACAGGGAAACTGGTTTTCTGGTGCCACCCAATGATCCCCAGGCTCTGGCTCAGGCTATTCTCAAAATTTATCTGGATCGCAGTCTGGCCCAGCAACTGACTCAGCAAGCTTATAATCTGGTTTTTAATAAACATTCCGGCGAGGCGATGGCCGAAAAGGTCGTTAATCATTATGAATTTTTAGCCTTGCAGAAAGGAGTCAAACTTGGCCGGGAAGGTCATCATACGTAAAATCTTAAAAAGAGATGATCTGGAGAAATTAGTTGAGATTCAGCGGATTGTCTGGAAGCATGCGGATCTCGACCTGACTCCGGTTCATCAGTTCTGTATTTCATCTTTTATGGGCGGGCTTGTCCTGGGAGCCTGGGTGGACGGCGAGCTGGCGGGATTTGTCTATTCTTTTCCAGCCATCTTTAAGGGCCAGTTCTGTCACCATTCGCATCTGCTGGCTGTCCTACCAGAATACCGGGGCTATGGGCTGGGCAAGCGTCTCAAATGGGCTCAGCGGCGGGAAGTGCTGAAGATGGGACTCGATACCATTACCTGGACTTATGATCCGATGCAGAGCCGCAATGCTAATTTAAATCTGCATACCCTGGGTGCCATCTGCCGCACCTATCTCCCGGATTTCTATGGAGAAACACCATCGCTTCGGCTGGGGCCGGGAATTCCGGCAGACCGGTTGCTGGTTGAATGGCCCGTAAGGACGGCGCGCGTCGAACAAAAAGCCCGGGGCAAAAAAGAAGAACCGGGTGAGATTGGCTCCTGGCCTAAAGCGGTTGAAGGCCGGCTGACCAAAAATGGCCGTTACCTGCCTGGGAGACCGGTTTTAAACCTCAAAAGTCCGGTATTTCTGGCGGAAACTATCCGCGATCTCCAGCCACTTCAAGCTACTCCTGAGGTCATCGGTGACTGGCAGGCGGCTTTGAGGCAGGCTTTTGATCATTATTTCAAGCAGGGTTATGCCATTTCTGATTTTGTTTTTGGCGAAAAGTGTTATTATGTTTTGAGCCGGCCGAAGAACCTCAAGGCTGTCAGGCTGGCGGCCGGGAAATAGATTGTAAAAAAAATATAAGAAGAAAAATATTCAAGGTTAGCTTGTTTTTATTTAGCTTTAATCAAAAGGATTAAAAGGCAGGTGTAAAATGGCGATCGAGAGAGTCGAACTTAATTTTATGCGGCTTCCTTATGTTCATTTTTTTGAGACCAGCTTTGGGCGATCCTACGACCGGACTTTCATCATGATCAGAGTCTATGAAGGCGGACTGGTTGGCTATGGTGAGTGCGTGGCAGAAGAGAAGCCGCTTTATTCGGGCGAAACGACGGAGACAGCCTGGCATATCCTCAAGGATTTTCTGGTGCCCCTCGTCTTTAGCCAGGAAATTGTTGAGCCTGAAGATTTTTACCGGGCAGCTAATATCTTTAAAGAAAACCGCATGGCCAAGGCCGGCCTGGAGCTGGCTCTCTGGGACCTGAAAGCTAAAAAGCAGGGGCTCCCACTCTATAAGCTTTACGGTGGGGTAAGAGAGGAAATCGCCGCTGGAGTCAGCGCCGGCATTGAGGATTCGATTCCTGACCTTCTCAATATGATCGAAAATTATCGGTCTCAGGGTTACGAGCGCATCAAGATAAAAATCAAACCAGGCTGGGATATCGAGGTCTGCCAGGCCATAAGGGAAAAATATCCAGAGCTTCTCCTTCAGGCTGATGCCAACGGCATTTATTCGCCTGAAGATTCTGACCACCTGCGCCAGCTCGATGCTTTTAAGCTCCTCATGCTGGAACAACCCTTCCCGCCTTATGATTTGTGGGAACACAGTAAACTCCAGAAAAAAATGACTACACCGCTTTGTCTGGATGAAAGCATCATCTCTTATGAAACGACTAAAGCAGCCCTGGAAATGGGCAGCTGCCGGATCATTAACATCAAGGTCGGGCGGGTAGGCGGAATGGTTGAGGTTCAGAAAATTCACGATTACTGCCAGCGTTATGGAGTCGGGGTCTGGTGCGGCGGCATGCTGGAAAGCGGAATCGGCCGGGCTCATAATTTACATATTGCCACTTTACCTGATTTCAAATATCCGAACGACCTTTCGGCCAGCGCCCGTTATTACCATGAAGATCTGATTGAACCACCAATTGTCCTGAGCCGCCCGGGCTATGTCCGGGTGCCGGAAGGGCCTGGTATTGGAGTCAATCCGGTCGAAGAGAGAATCGAGAAGTCCACCCTGAAGAAGGAAGTTTTAAAGCCTTAACATTATTAGAATTAGTATAAGTTTATACTTAATATATTTTTAGAATAATTACAATAAAGGACGGCACTCAAGTCTAAATAAAAAGAGAGGACCTGAGAAGGCTGGTAGAACATAAACGGCAGGAAAACAAAAAACAGACAACAGTTTAAAGAATTGTAAGATAAGAAAGGTAGTGGAATAAAAAAGCAATGAACAATCTGGTCATTCTGGGAGCTGGAACAGGCGGGACGATTATGGCTAACAAACTGGCCGGGCCGCTCCGCCAGCGCGGCTGGAAGATAACCGTAGTTGACCGGGATGATAACCATTATTATCAACCGGGCTTTTTGTTTGTGCCCTTTGGCTTTTATCAGCCGGAAGACCTGCTGAGACGGCGGTCGGCTCTGCTGCCCCGGGGTGTTGAATTTATAACCAGGGAGGTTGAGGAGATTAAGCCCGAGCAGAAGGCTATAAAACTGGCCGATGGAGAGGAACTAAATTATGATCTTCTCCTTATTGCCACCGGTAACCATACCTGCCCGGAGGAAACGCCCGGTCTACTTGACGGCTGGCGGCAGAATATCTTTGATTATTATTCGCTGGACGGAGCCACTGCCCTGGCTAAGAAACTTGAAGAGTTCCGGGAAGGCAGGCTTGTTGTCCACCTCAATGAAATGCCGATTAAATGCAATGTTTCACCGCTCGAGTTTGCCTTTCTGGCTGATTGGTATTTTAAAAAAAGGGGAGTACGCGATAACATCAAAATTATTTATCTCACGCCGATCTCGGGAGCTTTTACCAAACCGGTGGCCACCCGTTTTCTGGGTGACCTTCAGGCTAAAAAACAAATTGAAGTCGAAAGCTTTTTCATGGCAGAAAAAGTTGAGGCAGAGAGCGGTAAAGTCATTGGCTATGACGGGCGGCAGGTGGCTTTTGACCTGCTGGTCACCATCCCGACCAATATGGGCTCAGAGTTGATCAAACGCTCGGGCCTGGGCGATGAGATGAATTATGTGCCCGTCGATCGAAGTGGCTTTCGGTCTGAAAAATATGCCGATATTTTTGTCATCGGCGATGCGGCCGCCACTGCCTGGACAAAAGCCGGGGCAGTGGCTCATTTTGCCTCTGAAATTCTCGATAAAATTATCCTGGCGGAGATTGATGGAAAGCCAGTGGAGGAAGAATTTGACGGCCACGCCAATTGTTTTATCGAAACGGGCTTCGGGCGGGCGGTGGTTATTGATTATAATGAGAAAGTCGAGCCACTGCCCGGGAAATACCCCATTCCGGTCATCGGGCCGATGTCGCTTCTCGAGGAAACGCGGATTAACCACTGGTCGAAGCTGGCTTTTGAATGGGTTTACTGGCACTGGCTGCTCAAGGGAAGACCGATACCGTTTGTGCCAGCCCGGATGAGTATGGCCGGGAAAAAGGACATCCGTCCCAAAGATGGGGTCGGGCCTCAGTAACTTATTTATTATCAATCATTTAGTTGTTATCGTGCCTGATCCAGAGTGATACAAACCCGAAGTCTAAAAACCGGATTGTAATATTCTTCCGCTACCAGTCCCCGGGACTAGTTTGACTGGGTCCGTGCGAACTTATTGATTATAAAGAAGATCCGCTGGCCCGACCCCATGTTAATTTGCCCCGCAGAATCACCAGCTCGGGATGGCCGAGGTTGTCAAATGACTTGAGCGGGTTATCCCTGACAATCTGGAGGTCGGCTGCTTTGCCCGCTTCGATTGTCCCCAGCTCATCTTCGAGGCCCAGGATGCGAGCGCCATTTCTCGTTGCGCAAACAATGGCTTCCATCGGGCTCATCCCCAGCCGGACAAAATAGCGCATCTCATCAAAATAGATGCCGGGGTACATTTCGCGGTATTCGCCATTGGCATCCGTGCCGATCCCCATCAGGATATGGCGGGCATAGGCTTTTTTAAAGAGGGTCTCGTGCATGGCCATTGACCAGCCGCGCTTTTCAATCAGAAAAGAGCTGATGTCATTTCGCTGGTAGCTGGCGTAATAAGTCTGGAGAGTCGGGACATTAAACACGCCCTTTTCAGCCATCAGGTCGAGGGCTTCATCGTCCATTTCGTTGAGGTGTTCGATGCATTCAACACCGGCTTTGATAGCAATGTTGGTCATGGTCGGGGGGATGGTGTCAGAGCCTCCTCCGCCATGAGCCGTGATGTGGAGGCCAAGTGTTCTGGCTTCTTCGACGGCGGCCCTGGCTTCCTCCAGGGTGAACTGCGGAGAAATCTTGATGTGTTTGAAGCCAGCAGCATACATCTCACGGACAGCTTTGCGCCATTCCCACGGTCCATTAACCGCCAGGGCGCCATGCATGGAGTAGGCATGGCCGCCGGTGATGGTGATCAGGTCGCCGCAGGGATAAAGCCTGATGCTGTCCAGGTAGCCGTTTCTCTGGGCCCGCACCAGAGCCTGCATGGTCTCGACAGGCGAGCCAACATCGCGGACGGCTGTGACACCGCATTGCAAATAATTATTCATGAGCTGGAGGGCGCGGAGTGTGGCGAGGCTGTTACTATCCCTGTAATATTCAAGACTTGAAGTCTCGGTGCCAAGGTGAATATGGCAGTCAATAAATCCAGGCAGAATGAATTTTCCAGTTGCTTCGATTTTTTGAGCTTCCTTCGGGATTTTAATCTGAGTGGCCGGGCCGACCGCCTTAATCTTATTACCTTCGATCAGAATGACACTATTGGGGAGAGGCTCTTTCCCGGTGCCATCAATGAGTGTCCCGCCAACTACGGCTATGAGGGCTGGCTTTGGTGCGTCCTTCTTCTGAGCGGTGGTGCCCGTGGCGGCTACTGTCGTCAAGCCAGAAAAGGCAAAAGAAGCTATGACGAGAACCAACAAAAGGGTGACGAGAATAAAAAGCTTAGCTTGTTTTGAATGCTGTTTTTTGTTTTTCATGTAATTCTCCTCCCGATATTATTAAAGATTAATTACCTTTTTTATCACATTTCTTCTGATTAGTTTAACTGAATTTTCTCTCCGGTCATATCGGCCGTCCAGCTTACCCTCTATTCAGACCGCGAACCAAAAAACCACCAACCTGGTATTAATTTAGAACCCGGAGAAGTTAAAAAGAAGGTTGGCAGTGACTCAGGCGGGTCATTTAGAACCACAATCTGCTCTTAAATAAAACCCGAGAAACTAAGCTGGTTAACAAAGCGTGATGGGGCTTGAGTTCCTGATGAAGAGCTATTGCCTTAGCAGACGAGGTAATGATGGCCTGCAGCCAGGAAGAACTGGCGGTTGTTCCGGTTAGCCGGAAATCCCTCGCTGTTCCTCGATGCGTTTGAGCAGACCGGGGAGGGCGTCTTCAATCAAAGAGAACATATCATGCGCTTCTTGCAAGCGTTCGCGCAAGGCCGGATCTTCATCTTTGAGCAACTCCAGGCCCTGCTCGGCAATCTGATGCAGTGAGGCCATCATCCGTAAGTACATGCGCATAAAGGTCACCCAGCCGCCAGGGAGAAAACGAAAATAGATGCGGCGCGGTCTTGGTGAGGGAACCCGCTCAATCAATCCCATCTCACTGAGCAAGCGGGCGCTGGTGCTGACGGCGCTTTTACTGGCCTGCAGCCGTTCGCACAGGTCGTCAATAGACTGTTCGGGAGGGTTGGCAATCAGCAAGACACCCAGGATCCGGCCAGCCATCCGCGGGATGCCCATCTGTTCAAAATAGAGGCTGATGTCCTCTATGAAGTGTTTTTGTTCATAGTAACGTTCAGGCATATTGACGTTTCCTTTCCTCTTTGCCCAAATTACTGGCCAGTGCTTTTGCCACCGGTCCTGGCGCCGGATAGACAACAGTATGTTACTACGAACAACATTTGATGCCAAGCAGCCAGAGTTCTTTCCAGCTAATTGCTTATTTATGGTGACTCCTGTCATTTTTTGACCAGCGGCCATTAAAACTAGACCGCGGCGGTTGAGGTCTGGTCAACTGGTCGTCATCAGCGTCCGGATTTGGGTTATACCCGGTCTGAACAGCTACTTTCGAAGTAACAAGAGGATGACGCCTGTTGGTAATCCACTTGCCTATCTCTACCACCATCAAAAGGCCCACGGCCACGCCAGCGACCTGCAAGGACTGTCCTAAGTTAAGTGGCACAATTGACAATACCTTCCTCAGCCCCGGAATGACAAAGGGCAACAAGGCCACCCCAACTCCGCCAGCCACAGTCCAGACCAGTGGTTTATTGGCACTGAGCGGTGCGGTGCGGATGATCGGACGGCGCAGACTGCGATAAGCGAAGATGTAGATCATCGAGTTGATAGCAAAGCTGGCAAAGATAAAGCTCCGCCCAACAGTCGGATCCTGGTGCTGCAGATAATAATGACCGAACAAAGCCAGCCCCACCACCGAGCTGGCGATGCTGATGATAGCAATCAGCGATAGCCCCAGGCGGTTCAGAATCGGCTCAGTCAATGGCTTGGGCGGCTCTTCCATAATTCCATTTTCTTTTGGCTCGAAACCCAGGACGATATCGGATGGACCGTCGCAAATCAGGTGAATCCACAGGATCTGGGCAACCAGTAACGGTGCAGGCCAACCGAGTAGCATCGCGCCGAAGACCAGCAATACCTCAGCGAAAGAGTTGGAAAGGGTGTAGGCTACCACCTTGCGGATGTTTTCGAAGATGACCCGGCCTTCCTCAATGGCGGCGACGATAGTCTTGAAGTTGTTGTCCAGCAGGATTAAATCAGCCGTCTCTTTAGCCACGTCGGTGGCGGTGCCCACCACCACGCCGATATTGGCCCGCTTGAGAGCTGGAGCATCGTTGACTCCATCACCGACCATAGCCGTGATTTCGCCGCGGGCCTGCAGGGCCTTGACAATGCGCAGCTTGTCATGCGGCCGGATGCGGGCAAAAACGGCTATGTCCTGGATGTGCTGGGCCAGCTCTTCATCGCTGAGTTGATTTAGCTCGTCGCCATCTATGACCTGACCGGGACCGGTAACGAGACTGATCATGGTGGCAATCCGTTCGGCGGTCTTGCGGTAGTCGCCAGTTATCATCTTAATCTTAATGCCGGCTCGTCTGGCAATCTGGATGGCCTCCTGAACTCCCTCGCGGATGGGATCTTCCATGGCCACCAGGCCCACCCAGTTGTAGCCGCTGTGATCGTCAGAAAGTCCGCCGGGACGATAGGCCAGTCCCAGCAGCCGTAATCCTTCGCCAGCCCACTGCTCCACCTGTGACAGGATGCGGCGCCGGGCCTCGTCATCAGCTGAACACATGCCCAGCACAATCTCCGGTGCGCCCTTGAGGTAGTAGATTGTCTCACCAGCGACGCGGTTGGCTGTAATCATGAATTTGGTCTCGCTGCTGAACAGCTCTTCTCCCACCCGCTCCGCGGCGTTGGCCATATCCTGCGGGTCGCGGCCGAGTTGTCCCCGGGCATAATCCCAGAGGGCTGCGTCTACCGGGCCTTCCAGGTCATTACAGTAAACCATTACTTCCATAGCCCGCTCGTCGTTGTTGACCTCGCAGCGAGTCACTCGCATTCGGCCCTCAGTTAGGGTGCCGGTTTTATCCGTGCAGATGGTTGTCACCGAGCCGAGTGTCTCCACGGCCAGGAGGCGTTTAACCAGGCCATTGCGCTTGAGGATTTTGCGCATCCCCAATACCTGGATGACGGTCACAGCAATCAACAGGCCTTCAGGCACAGCGGCAATGGCCAGGATGATGGAGGTTCGCAGCATTTCGACGACCTGACGGCCTGAGATGAGACCGACAATAAAGATGGCTGCAGTAATCGCCAGTACCAGCCTGGTAAGTGTCCGGCTGAAAGCTTCCAGGCGAATCTGGAGCGGTGTTTTCTCTTCGATTTCCTCGTGAAGGCTGGTGGCGATTCGACCCAGCTCGGTGTTGGCTCCGGTGGCCGTCACCCGCATCACTCCTCGCCCGGTGAGAACAATAGTGCCCATAAAGGCCTGGTTCTGGTCGGCCTCGGTCGTCTTGACCACTGGTTCACTTTCGCCGGTGAGAATGGCTTCTTCGACAGTCAACTTGAGCGCCTCGAGAATTTCTCCATCGCCCGGTATATGCTCACCGGCATTGAGCAGGACGATATCATCGGGAACCAGATCCCGGACTTCGATCTCCTGCCGCTCTCCATTACGTATAACGGTGGTTGTGGGCTTGAGCAGGCCTTTGAGGGCAATATAAGTGCCCTGGGCCTTGTACTCCTGAACGAACCCCAGAATGGCGTCCAGTACGACGACTACCATAATAATGGCAAAGTCGCCATATTCGCCAACGGCCAGCGAGATGGCCGCGGCTACCAGGATGATGTAGACCAGTGGGTTCTTGAACTGGTTAAAGAAAATGGTCAGAACCGAGGTTTTCTTGCCCTGGGGGAGAGCATTGGGGCCGTACTGACGGCGCCGTTCTTCGACTTCTGCAGTCGTCAGGCCATTGAATTGAGGTGTTGATGGCATGATTATTTTCCTCTATACAGGGGCAGCTTTTGAGCTTCCGGGCTTTGTTTTTTATCTAGCCTAAACGGGGAGTCCTTTGGATGTCCCCGCCCCAACCGTGTTTTCATAACTTTATGCAGTCTACCAAGTTCTCAACATTCTGTCAATACTGAACGTTACTTATGTTAGTTACAGTTGAAAAGTGAACTCTTTACGCTTGAAAAGTGAACTGTTAGAGAAGCCTATTTATCCTTGTTTTTCTGGAACCACTGCTTAGACTTGACGAGATTTATCGGGCGGTGTTTGTTATCGGGTTTCAATCCTTGTTTTTCTGGAACCACTGCTTAGACATCAGCCAAAAGGCAGCCGCACCTAAACCGATAGGGTTTCAATCCTTGTTTTTCTGGAACCACTGCTTAGACCAAAAAATGGTCAGGCGATTTATCCTTATGAGACTAGTTTCAATCCTTGTTTTTCTGGAACCACTGCTTAGACTCCTGAGTCATTTTGGCCAGGCAAGCTAAAGGGAGAGTTTCAATCCTTGTTTTTCTGGAACCACTGCTTAGACACGCCTGGACTTACACCGCAAATTTACTTACTTAAAACGGGTTTCAATCCTTGTTTTTCTGGAACCACTGCTTAGACCTGGTATATAACCTGTCCCTCAATCAATGCTGCCAGCTTGTTTCAATCCTTGTTTTTCTGGAACCACTGCTTAGACGACAAGGCGGACGTGGCGATTGCGGCAGAGGAGGGCGTTTCAATCCTTGTTTTTCTGGAACCACTGCTTAGACCCAGGAAACTGCTTTTACCTATGGTTTTAGAAAATTGTTTCAATCCTTGTTTTTCTGGAACCACTGCTTAGACAAGGAGGAAGAAACATGAGAGATTTATACAACAGCTAGTTTCAATCCTTGTTTTTCTGGAACCACTGCTTAGACAGTCTTGCTGGATTAGCACCCTGTCCAAGTAGGAATGTTTCAATCCTTGTTTTTCTGGAACCACTGCTTAGACTTTCAGGCAATGGGGTATCCAAGCCTGAGGGATTGTGTTTCAATCCTTGTTTTTCTGGAACCACTGCTTAGACGAAGGTAGGAAATACAAAGCAGAGGACATTTTACAGATGTTTCAATCCTTGTTTTTCTGGAACCACTGCTTAGACCATCAGGTGATTATCCCAGGCCACCGGCTCAGGCAAGTTTCAATCCTTGTTTTTCTGGAACCACTGCTTAGACTTAGCCCTCGTTTTTTACCTGTTTTCACAGGTAGATGTTTCAATCCTTGTTTTTCTGGAACCACTGCTTAGACAACAAGCCAAAGCAGTTGCGATAATGGAGGCATTGAGTTTCAATCCTTGTTTTTCTGGAACCACTGCTTAGACAGTAAAAGAAACCGCTCAAAAGGAAGTAGAATCATGTTTCAATCCTTGTTTTTCTGGAACCACTGCTTAGACGATAATTGAGAGAGAGGGTAGAAGGCGGGGTAGATGAGTTTCAATCCTTGTTTTTCTGGAACCACTGCTTAGACTTGTATCGACACAGCGACAGGACTTCCTTGCACGCGTTTCAATCCTTGTTTTTCTGGAACCACTGCTTAGACAAGTGAAAATTTACAATACAAGTAGAGAAAGAATAAAGTTTCAATCCTTGTTTTTCTGGAACCACTGCTTAGACACGCAAGCAAATATACGAGCGTGATAAATGGACTTGGTTTCAATCCTTGTTTTTCTGGAACCACTGCTTAGACCATTTCTTACCTCCTCTATAAGTTTTATTATCATTAGTTTCAATCCTTGTTTTTCTGGAACCACTGCTTAGACCTAATCCGAGCGCGGTATAAAGAGCTGTCTCGGAACGTTTCAATCCTTGTTTTTCTGGAACCACTGCTTAGACTCATCTCTTCTCCCCCTCACTTGAGGCATACTTCTGGTTTCAATCCTTGTTTTTCTGGAACCACTGCTTAGACTTTCATGGAATAGTTCTGGTGATGGTGTGACGAAATAGTTTCAATCCTTGTTTTTCTGGAACCACTGCTTAGACTCTTTCTCTGGCGTCAACCTTGGTTGCTTTTCTGGTTTCAATCCTTGTTTTTCTGGAACCACTGCTTAGACAATGAAACCGAGAGTGAAAAAGGAAGGGTGATATGAGGTTTCAATCCTTGTTTTTCTGGAACCACTGCTTAGACGTGAGAAAGTGACATTTTGTAGTTGCGAGAAAGGATGTTTCAATCCTTGTTTTTCTGGAACCACTGCTTAGACCTGGCCGGGGGCTGAAGTATTGGCAGTTTCAGTATCAGGTTTCAATCCTTGTTTTTCTGGAACCACTGCTTAGACTCTGCTTTATTTTTCGGACCATCATAAGAATCATCTAGTTTCAATCCTTGTTTTTCTGGAACCACTGCTTAGACCGATGTCATCTGAGATTAGATTTGCCATATAGATGGTTTCAATCCTTGTTTTTCTGGAACCACTGCTTAGACAGGCGATGGAAAGAGGCTTACGAGCGAGAGACAGGGATGTTTCAATCCTTGTTTTTCTGGAACCACTGCTTAGACCAGACTATAAGAAAAGCGGATATTATCCGATAATCGGTTTCAATCCTTGTTTTTCTGGAACCACTGCTTAGACAGTGTTTGGAAAAAGAAGGTGGAGATGGTAGGTGAAATGTTTCAATCCTTGTTTTTCTGGAACCACTGCTTAGACTTAATATATCTAAAGCCAAAAGAGCAGACCGAGAGTTTCAATCCTTGTTTTTCTGGAACCACTGCTTAGACAGGATAGTATCGGACCTGGGGAGAAGGTATATTTCGGTTTCAATCCTTGTTTTTCTGGAACCACTGCTTAGACGTTGGTGAAGAAATGTGCAGACATAGAGAGAGAAAGGTTTCAATCCTTGTTTTTCTGGAACCACTGCTTAGACAAAGCGATAAAGACAATGTTTAGGGAGAGCGGACTTTGTTTCAATCCTTGTTTTTCTGGAACCACTGCTTAGACGATAACCAGCCATAGGATAACACCTATGGCCGCTAGTTTCAATCCTTGTTTTTCTGGAACCACTGCTTAGACTGCATTTTGCCTGTAAATATTCAAAATCTCATACTTTCTCCTTAGTTTACTTGGCATCTTTTTCATCAGGATCTGCCCAAATAGTGTGCATTTTTACTCATTTTATAACAATTTGACATGCTTTTGCTCTGTCTAACTTATTGCCAATCAATAACATGCTTATGGCCAACCCAAATTATTTTATAAATTTCGTTCGCTAATCGCCTGAGAACGAGGTTCTTCCACCTGAAAATACTCGGCTCTTGGAAAACCGACTTTTTCCTCGCCCAGGTTTTTATCCTCAGCTTTGTTTTAATTATACTCATTTATCCTCTCGATTTAAACACAAATATTGCGATAGCAGCAATCGATGCAACGATTCGGCCATCTGGTCTTCTTTGGGTAGAATCCCTCTAATATTATCGCAAAGATCTCATTTATTATTTCTTTGGTAGCTGCAAAGTCTTCCTCCCTATAAACTAATTCCTTAACAAGATTCTTGCTTTTGGCATAGCAAATAAAGCCCCGCCTTACTGGGTTTCCATAATTCTCCATTATCAGCATAGCATAGACAGTTGATTGAACACGATGAGTTCTAAAAATGAATTCATCATATTCTGTCAGCTTATAATCAAAGGGGGCCAGTGTACCATCATTCAGGAACAGCACCTCATCCACAATTCCTCTTATTTTTAGTTTTTTAGAAGCCAGGTAAACCGAAACTTCCTTTTTAATGCAGCCCAGTCTTTTGCGTATGTAATCAACATTTGTTTTTTCCTTTTTCTCATGAAGCTCTCGCCCCTTGAGGACCTTGTATCTCAATGCTTCGTGTTGAGGGATCTTCAGACAATTTAAAAAATAGGTAAATCTGGGACAATATAGGTATTCGATAAGCTCCGAAGCCGTAATCATTGGAGTTCTTTCGTCATCCAAATCAGAAGGTTGTTGGGAGCCGGTAACAATCTTGCTGTCGGCATCAATTTTGCCCGCTTCTAAATTAGTCAATTTAACGGTCTCATCAACCCCGGGCGATTCGGAACCTACTTTTTCTGTATCTTTCATAACAATAGTTCATATCAACAAGCTTTTGACTTCATCGGCAACCAACTCTTCATCGAAAGCCTGGCCAAGCAAAATGACTCCTCGAAAATCATCCTCACACATCGGAAAGATATAAACAGAATCCTTTTCTTTATTTATCAGGTCTTGAAAGATGGTTTTAAGTTCATCAAGCTGATTGCGATTTAAAGTCCCCAGAAAAGCAGATTTTTGAACACGATATAGTCCTTTATTTTTGCAGGCTCGGGCGATTTTTGACCTGGTTTTGTTATCAACTATGTCATAAATGACCCAGACGAGCTTTTCATTCCCTTTCATTCTCGTTTTTCCCGATGAGCTGATTTGCCAACCTATGGCAATCAAACTGGATGATATTGCTTCTTTTAATATTCCTCCCTCTATATCTTATGGATTCGTCCATAAAAGAGTTGAATTCAGTCAATAAAACTGCTTTTCCTTCTTTATTCAAGATAAAGCCATTGGGCAATCTATCAAAATGCTCGGCATTGCCCTTTCTCGCAGCGAACAAATTAACAACCACCTCATCTGCCCAGATACGATAATTCTCGATTAAATCGAAGACCAAAGATTTCTTATTATAATGGTCGGTATGAATAAAGCCAGCATAAGGATCCAGGCCAGCAATGATGCAGGCTTTTTCAATCAGGGAATATAAAATTCCGTAACAGTAATTCAACAGGGCGTTGAATTCATCACGGGCGGGATTCCTGCTCCGGCCATCAAATTTAAATCTCTCCGGTACGATGAAACTCAGAGCTTCAAAATAGGTTCTGCCACCTGCTCCCTCGATGCCCATAATGCTCGCCCGGCATTCATCAAGCGAACCGGACAGGTTATCCAGGCTGCCAGCAATTTGCTCCAGCCGGTCAATGAAGGCTGTAATTTCAGCCGATTTATGAGGTCTGGTTGTTCGCAGACGCTTAAGAAAATCAACCTGGTTTCTGAACTTATTTTTTATCCATTCCAGAGCCAGGTTGAAGCCTTCTTTTGTCTCAGCGATTTCAAATTGTTTTCTTCTGATCAAGGTTGTGCTGCCCAGCTTCGGATGCCAGACCCGGCCATAAGGTGTTCCATATTCATCGACGAAAACGATATCTATGTTGTTTTCCATTGCCATTTTGATAGCGTCAGTCGTGATATAAGCGGCCGTTGAGATAATAATAGAAGAAACTTTCTGGCAGGAAATTTCAAAGACTTTATCATCTGTCCTGACTTTAAAACAGTCCCCGCTTTTCTGGAGATAGGAGCCGTAAGTATTTACAACGAGTTGCATTTTATTAAGGTTCCAAATCCTCTGGATACTGATTTGCCAACGCCCCAGTAATCAGGGATTTCAAAATTGACGGAGAATGTCCCAAGAAAACCTAACATTGGTACGTCTTTTAACCTGGTTTTGACTTCACGCATTTTGCCTATTTCCGCTTTTATCGGCTGGGGAACTGTATAACCGAGGCTTTTAGACATAGAGAGAATATTACCGATGAGAATATTCTCCAAAAGTTCCTTTCTTTCCGACCAGGTGCCAAACTTCTGATATTGCTCATAATTTTTTTCATTGAGGGCCAGCCAGGGAGTAAGGAAGGAGTAGGAAACAGGCTGGTTCGTTATCGCAAAACTGGCTTCATAGTTTTCTAATGCTTTTAATAATATATCTTTCCAGCTCCCATCTATGTTTATGGTTTCAATATCATGGAAGATCCTTTCAGCTGTTTTTACCCCTTCATTAAAGGCTATCAAAAGGAAAGAGTTATTTATAATTTTATACTGGACACGCGGATATCGATATATTGGGTAGCCGTTAGAACCATGCTGATGGGCAAGTGGATCGTCCCACAAAAGGCTAGCCAGATACCCCCTTATTTTATTGGCAGCATTCTTTTTAAGTGGAGAATCCAACTCAAAAAAGAGTTTAACTGAAACTATCTCCATTACTTTCCTTTTCAGCTTATTAGTACAGACCTCTCATCTTTTGGAATAAAACCTGTCATATCATCATAGAAATCGTGAATAGCTGAGAATTCTACATATCCCATTTCTCCAAATTTAGGAGGCCTATTTTTAACATTTCTGGGTACTGAGATGACATATTGATAGAAATCTGCTTTCATAAGGTCAAAAGCTTTCTTTCTTTCAAATAAATTCTTTATCTTCCCAAGATTAGTATATTTTTGCCAAATTCCCTTCGCATATTTATCGACTTCAACGAAGATGTCGATTTTTGGATAATCTTCTTCTATAAGTTTAAAATCTGATATAGAGATCTTATCATCCTGGCTGTCATATCTTAATTTTGTCAATGCTTCTTTTATGGCTGTTGCTATCTCTTGGGATTTTCGTTTTCCGCATTCTTGATAATATTCATCTATAATAGCAAGTAACTCCCTTTCAAAGATTAATGGATGCTCTTCCAATATATTCCTGGTTATGTATAAGAGCACGGGGTCATAGATATAAGAAGCATAGGGCTTTTTTTGATCATTTTCCAATGAATAGACGTATACGTTCCCTTTAGCCATCCCGTTTCTATTACATCGCCCGGCTGACTGGTTAATTGAGTCGAGGGGAGCAAGGTCACGAATGACAACATCGAAATCTATATCAACTCCTGCTTCCACCAGTTGAGTTGAAACCACTAATTTATATTTTCCTTCCTTTATATCCTTTATGCGGTTTATTCTTTCCTTTGGAACTAGGTGGGTAGATAAATATGTCGTCGGTATATTCAAATATTTTACCAGATTGTAAAAATCTTTTGCGGCACTTATAGTATTCAGAATAATAAGATAGCTACTGCCATCATCAAACGCCCAGGATTCCGATAAATCCTTTAGGGTGATATTCTTGTCAATCTTTGATTGAATCGATATTCTATCTAATAAGCTAAAATATAGATCCCTATCGGCCAGCCTGACCACCTCGTCTGGCCTAAATAATAGAGGCTCAGTTGCAGTAACGAGGACTACATAACTGTTAAGATATCCGGCCAACTCATTAAGAACAGCATTCAGCAATTCCCAGTACTTGATTGGCACTGACTGGACTTCGTCAAGGATAAGTATAGAATTAGCCAAACGATGAAACTTTCGAAGACTCCTGTTTCTGTTAGTAAGGAGGGAATGGAAAAGTTGAGCAAAAGTGGTTATAACGATTTCGGCATTCCAACCTTCAATCAGAATCTTTGCTTCATCAGGTTCAAATTCATTATCGTCTAGATAATAATATATATCGGATAAATGGTGATGCTTTAGGAGGATATCGCTTTTGGTTTTAATGCCATTTGCTTCTAAAACGGAATTAAAAACAAGACTATTTTGATCGATTATGCTTAAAAAGGGTAGGGCATAAATAATGCGGTGGCTAGATCCGGCTTTTTCTCTCAGCTTGAGGGCAAAAGATAAAGAGGCTAATGTCTTGCCGAGTCCAGTTGGCAAGTTTATGGAATAAATTCTTTTGGTTAGATCTATATCTCTTTCTACCACTTCTCGATAGGCTTTATCTCTCAAGTGGTTAATTGGAGACGTACCGAATTTGGCTTGCCTTTTGAAATTGTCGACGAGATTGTCAGGAAGGGGGATTCTGTGTTGAAAGAATTGAAGGTCCTGGAAGACAGCATCACTCTTATCTGCATCAAGCAGCAATGAGTATAAAAGATTTAACAAGAGAAAATCGTTTATTTCGAAGTGTCTATGGCGCAAGCTTCTTTTAATAATCTTTAGCTCGTTGGGAAAATTATTAATCCAGCTGGAAATGGTTTGCTTATCTAATAACAAAGGTAAACCCGCTTCATAAACTGTTTTAGTTAATACCGAAAAACTATCTTGATTTATGCTCTCTAGCTGATCGAACAATATATTCGTTTCCTTATCATCGTAAGGAGATAGCTCATCATATATATCAATAAGATTACCGTGATGTCTATGAACAGTTATAAAAGCGACCAGAGGCAAGAGATCATTTGTCTCCTTTAACTCGCGAGATAAATAGAAGGCACAAATTGCAGAAAATAAGCTGTGCCTTGTATTTGGAAAATTTTTAAGACGTGATTTGTCTTTTTCATCAGCCTGGAGATAAGTTTGAAAATATTGAGTGGCCTTACCCAGATCGTGTGATAGACTTATTATCCTGCCCACATCTGTCAGCTGAGATTTTATTGATTCAGGCTTCTCGGATAGAAAAAAATCAAAGAATCGTGCAACCCCCAGGAGATGGTCTTCTAATAGCCTTCCGGGGTGAGAATATAGATTAGAAGAAGGCAATATTTTCTCCCGTCTCTAATTTCTGGTAAATAAATACCTTTGCTTTTATTGGTTTTCCATCTGGTTCAAAAATTACATCTGCATATTTGCCCACCACCCTGTTTCTGTCCATTAAAATAGGCAACCTTTCTTTGAAATATTTTTTACCTACTTCTATCTCCAGCCCTGCAGACGTTAAATTCTCAGCAGTAAATGGCGAGCATAGTTCGACGGGTTTATGATCGGCAATTGTTTCATAATCGAAGTAGCCTACAAATCTAAAATTGGCCAATAATTCGCTTAAACCCAGCGATACTGAAAAAACCGGCTCATGTTTGAAAAGCTTTTCGCCTAGAACACTGATGACTTTGTCATCTGTATGGGTGGCATAAATTCTATACATAGGATCTTTAATAAACTCAGTTCTTATCTGAGTACGAGGAGCAAGGTTTTTGTCACTCATCGGGACTCTTAGATTTGTCCCTTTAGATTCAAGAAGGTTTATTCCGATTCTTACCTTTTTTACCGGATTAAGTATTCTGATAGCAGTTTTACAATTAGCAGGACCAAATATATCGAGGTATTGATTAGTTTCTTTGTCTGTACCATAAATTGCTCCAAGAATACCAGAAATAGTTGGAGGAGGGGGAAAAGAGAAAGTTAAAGGTGAGCTAGTAGTATAGAATTTACGAAAATGAGCATAATCTCCCCAAATATCGAAAACGACTATCCTCATTTCTTTACTCCACTTAAAAACTTAATTCTTGCGTGGAGAAATCTTGTAAGGCGTCTACCAGGTTGATATCCTTGTTATCTTGGGTTATTGATACTCTCGGGTCTAATTTAAAACGTATCGCCTCTATTTTTTCTCTGTGTTTTTTTAATGCCTCGATTAACTGTCCAACTTCAACCTTTACTTCTGAAATATCCCGAAGGGCTTCGTCTGCTTTATCTGTAGATATCGAAATAAGCTTGTCGAGTTCACCTATATAGAAATTAAGTCCCTGCTTGTAAACAACCTGGAGAAGTAACCTCGGCATCTGTCCGAACTTTGTACCTGAAATGAGATTCTTGGTCCCGTTCCAGATCGCTTCCAGCATGAGTAAAATATCCTGCCCGCTTAATGGAATTAACTGTTGGCTGGCAGCAGTTTCGTTTACAATGCCATAAAAGACTATTAAAGAATATGGAACTATATATCTTTCAGTGAAAGTTCCTTGTTTCTTTTCAGCTCCGGATGGCATGACTGTTGTCCCCTTTATAAAAGTCATATCAACTTTGTGGAGAGATCTGCCAAATTTGAATTGAACCGGTCCAGTGAGAGCCATCGTTTTATCTTCAACGGCTGTGGTAGCCCCAAAAAGACGAATATCTATGCATTTGTCAATAACTTCTTTAGGATTATTATTAAATTCCTGTAATCTTTGTTCTTTTGTTTTTAGATTACCCTTTTCATCTCTGGCTTCCAATACGAATATCTCTTGTTTTTTATAATCGTGCAAATAGTCTCTAATTGTTCTCTTCAATCTAACATCAGTAACGATATTAACTCCGGTCTCTTCGTCTATCCTCGGTTTGTTTTCGTCAACTGGATCACCGTTAGGGTTGGCATCCTTAACATCATAAAGGAAAAGAATTTCGGAACGATTTTTGATTGATTCTGACATGTTTTTATCTCCTTTTATCTTAAATTATTTGATAGGTTATTTTTGCAATTTCGTCAGCCAGGTTCATCCCACAAGCGAAATAGAAATTAATCTCGTCGGCTGACATCTTCCATTCGTTTCCAGCCTCCAGAAGATATTTTGAGGCCTCTGAAGCTATGAGCCTTTTGCCACGATCGAAAGAATCATATTCCTCAAGTTTGTTTTGAACTTCAGGCAAAAGTTTCTTAACATCATTTTCGTCCATTTTTAACCCTTTCAGCTTTTTCAAGAAGGGTTTGCTGCCTCTTTCGGCATATTGTTTATTTAGCAATAGTTGCGTTAATACTCCTAAAAGGAATACGGCTCGTATAGCAGGCGTATTTAGTGTCTTGCCATAGCGTTCAAAGAAGCCTTCAAATAGACCTTTTTCCATTGGGTTTCCCTCCTTAATGTTTGTTAATCCAAGAAACTGGAGATAAAGCAACGTTTTCAACCCGTCTCTTACTCTAAAGTTAAACTGACTAAAGTTAAACTGATCGTCGTTTATCATCGCTCTTCGAATAACCGACATAAAAAAGTTCATCAAGAATTGTAAGCTGATTTTTTCTCCTCTGAAGATATTATCTACTATATCTAGGAAATATTTATTCAAGTCTTGTGTCTTTTTGTTGTCATCTGATTTAGAAAAAAAGACCCTTAATGATCCAAAGTTGAACCCTTTGTCTCTCCCATTACCGAATGTATTATCGACGTAATCCTTAGCGTCAAATAGTCTTTTTAATCTGGACGGCAAAACATCTTCAATTAATAAAAGTATTCTCTCAGCACTTTGTTGTTTTTGAAGGAACAAAAAGTTAATGGCCAACGTATCGTTCATGCTGGAAAGATATTCAAGAATTTCGCTCTCGTCATCAGTTAGCCTCCTTCTTATGACTTCCGTTAGCGAAAAAGTCTGTTTTGTTTCAGCTAAAACTGAAACAATGTCTTTAAAAAGAGTCCAATCACCAATTATTAATTCTGGGATGAGCAGATAATTAAGACCATAAAATCTAAAATTTAAATGCTCCTCAATAAATTTCTTTCCTCGCTCAAGCGATTGTTTACAATCACTACAAACGGGATAATTTTTCCACGCATCGGACTCTTTAAACCCACCGGTTATAAAACCTGGCTTATCAATAGTATAAAACTTGAAGACATCAGTAGTTCCACTTACTTCCTTATTTGGCGACCCACAAATAGAGCAGGTACCTATACTTAACGATTTTTTTCTCTTTCTTTCATCCATGTCTTCTATTGATTTTTTGAAAATCTGATATTGCCCTGGATATTTATTATTTATCTTTAGAGTGAGAAACTTTCTGGTTTTTTTGGGTATTGATTCTGACACTTGGGATATATCAGATATGATTGAATCTTTATGCGATTTAATTATATTAAGGGCCTCATTTACCAATGGCATTGAGTCTGATAAATTGTCAGCTTTTATTTTGACACAATTATTCAACCATGCCTGGATTTTCTTCAAAGTCCGGGAAGCCTCGGTAAGTGGACAGAAAGGAGATGGAACGTTTCCTTTTGATCTTCCTTCTTTAAACATATAAATATCTGATTTTTGCGAATCAAAATCTTCAGGTTCAAGCCCCTCATATTTTTGGGTTTCTGTATTAACTTTTATTAATATGACTTTTGCATCTAACGGCCTTTTTGAGGGAGCTTCTATATCGTAAAAATCTCCAATTTGCTTTATTGCTGTGAGCATGATAATTGCTCCTTTGATTGACTGAACCAAGTTTTGCTTTTGGCGGGAAAATTATTCGTCTTTTTATGATTTAAGTAATTGTAATGCCCGGCACAGCTGCTAAAAGGCATTTCATACAAGCGCTGACTGATATTGTTTCCCAATATGACCTTTATCAGACGAAAATTAAACCTAGGATTGGAATGTTTAGTCATCCGCGAAAGATATTTTCTTAAGATTGATACCATAAGTGTCCTCTCCGAAAATTGGGAAATGCACTTCTCTTTAGAATGAAAGATTAAATAAACCGAACAACTGTTTCCCATTGCCATCGGTCCCTTTTCGCTTAAAACTCAACAATCTGGCAAGTCTTTAAAAATTGTTGAGAAAACAGAATATAAAAGAGGAAAATAAAATTCAAGCAAAATTTATTCGTATTACCTAACTTTTGCCTAGGCATACAATGGAGAGATGGAGGTGGTTGTTTTCCATTACGACTGGAATAAGAAAGTTTAGGCAGGGGGCATTCTTTAAATGATCAGGGATATCGCCCGATCTATCGTGGCAATAAAATATTTTGAATTGAAGCTGGGCAAGGCCGCCTCTGGCGAAAAAGGTAGATGTTCTGGCAACATCGATAGGAATGTCTAAAAGAGTTTCGTAAAGCTGCGAAATTCCAAGAATTGTTACACCCGGGTAAGGGGGCGGGTCAGGCAGGTGGGACCACCTGAACCTTTAAAGGCGATTTCCTCACCGGAAAGTTCATAAACAAAGCAGCCGGCGTGGCGCAGGAGACAAGCGGTAACAGGATTTCCTTTAAGGATGACCACTCGCCGAGGAGCAATGGCCAGGACATTACAGCCCTGGGTGGCAAACTCTTCTTCGGGAATATCAATGAGCTCGAAGCCTTTCGCTAAAAGCAGTCCATAAAAGGCCACAGGCAGAAGCCTCTTATAAACAACAGCCAGGTTTGTATCCAGCAGGCTGATAAAACTCATCAGGTGCAGGACTTCGCCGGGCCCGTGCCAGTAAGGCAGGTCATAAGCGACGACCTCAACTCCTAGCGGCTGTAAAATTTCCTTGAGCTGCGAAATGCCTTCATGATTGGTTCTAAAGCTGCGGCCGGCAGCCAGCGTTTTTTCATCCAGCCAGAGAAGATCGCCGCCTTCAGCCGTAGCAGTGCCGGTCAACCTGCCGAGAATGGGGATGCCCCAGCTGCGAAGCGCCTCTTCCAGGGCTTCTGGCTCACCGGCCCTTTCTTTTTTACCCATCTGAAGAATGATGGCTCCGGCCTCAGTTACAATCACCGGATCGTGAGTGTAAATTGAGTCAAGAGTGGTTCTACCGTCAGCGGGTAAATATAATATTTCCACTCCTTCCTGGCGGAGGATTTCTTCCAGCTGGCTGAATTCCTGGGTGGCTCTGGCGAGGTCAGGTGGGGCCAGAAAGCCTAACTGTTGCCATTCCTGCTCGATTTTCTCCGGGCTCACAAAAGCTTCAGCTGGTCTTTTCAATACCACCCGGGTCATCCTGCCGGTCATACTCTGTGCACCGAATTTTTTAGCCATGACGTTTTTATCTTAAAACAAAGCCTGATTAAGGGCAATTCTGGCGCTTCGAGGCGGGTTCGATGCATTCAAATTTTATCAAAAAATGGGGTCGGGCCAGCGGAACTAATTTATTATCAATAAGTTAATATCGGAAAGACAAAATTAGATAAAATAAATAAAACAAAACTCAATTTTCCGGCCTTATTAAGATATTAGCCTTCGAAGCGGGCTTCAGATAAAAAGAAGAAGCTGGTGCTTTGGGCCTTTTTAGATGGATAACTATGGTCGGAAGGAAAACCAGGCATTGTTTGGTTGGATGGTAAGTTATTGATTATAAATGAAATCGGCTGGCCCGACCTCATTTTAATTGACTGAAAAGCCGCCAGATGATAACTTTAAGCAGGGAGCAAGATAGACTCCGTTAACAGAAAGGAGAGGCGGATGGCCGGACTGACTTATAAAAAGGCGGGCGTCAATATAGATGAAGCCAATGATTTTGTAAAGAAGCTCAAGCCACTGGTCAGGATGACTGAACGGGCAGAAGTTCTGGGTTCAATCGGCGGGTTTGGTGGGCTTTTTGCCCCGCGGCTTAAAGGAATGGAAAAGCCGGTTCTGGTCGCGTCCACGGATGGGGTGGGGACGAAACTGATGATTGCCGACCTCCTGAAGAAATATGACACCATCGGGCTTGATCTGGTGGCTATGAATGTTGATGATGTGGCGGTGCTGGGAGCCGAGCCGCTTTTCTTCCTCGATTACATTGCCTGCGGGCGACTGGACAAGAATCAGCTGTTGCAGGTGGTGAAGGGTGTTGCTCGCGGTTGCCGCCAGGCTAATTGCGCCCTGATTGGCGGAGAAACGGCTGAGCTTCCTGGGCTTTATGAGCCCGGTAAATGGGATCTGGCCGGTTTCTGTGTCGGGCTGGTTGATGCCGGTAAGATAATTGATGGCCGGCGCTGCCGCCCAGCTGATAAGGTCATCGGATTGGCCTCATCCGGACTTCACAGTAACGGCTATTCGCTGGCCAGGCGGGTTTTTACGGAGAAAGAGTTAAAAGGCGACTGGGGCCGGCAGCTTCTCAGACCGACAAAAATTTATACACCGGTTATTCTCCAGGCTCTGAAAAAAATTCAAATAAAGGCTATGGCTCATATCACTGGCGGCGGTTTTTATGACAACATCCCGCGGGTTATTCCGGCGGGATTGCAGGCCAGAATCAAACGTGGGAGCTGGCCGGTGCCGCGCCTGTTCAAGGAAATTCAACGACGCGGAGAAATAGCTGATAAGGAAATGCTCCGGACGCTCAACATGGGCATTGGCCTGGTAGCGGTGGTCAATGGTAAAGAAGCAGAGGCGGCCGTTATGCTTTTTGAAAAGCAGGGCGAGAAGGCCTGGGTTATAGGCGAGCTGGTAAAGGGCCCGCATGAAGTCGTCATCGAGTGAGCTGACATTAGGGCCAGCCAGTGGAAAAAAACTGCCTGAAATGGTAAATTAGTAGCGAATCCGGTTAAATTTAAGGCGCTACTGAATATCTATAGCGTGTAGCATGGGCGGTTAGCTCAGCTGGGAGAGCGCGGCGTTCGCAACGCTGAGGCCGGGGGTTCGAGTCCCCTACCGTCCATTTTTCCAGAAAGGTGTACAGCTTATGCAGAATATCTGGTTGTTGATTGGAACCGCCGTGACCTTAGGATTTGTTCATACGGTCATCGGGCCCGATCACTATGTGCCGTTTATAGCTATCGCCAGGGCGAGGAACTGGCGGCTGTCAAAAACGATGCTCGTTTCTGCGCTCTGCGGTCTCGGGCATGTCCTGAGTTCGGTTGCTCTGGGATTTCTGGGAGTAGGATTGGGGGTAGCTATCGGCCATCTGGAAAAAGTTGAGTCAACCCGGGGAACAATCGCAGCCTGGCTGCTGATTGGTTTTGGGCTGGTTTATTTAGTCTGGGGATTGAGGAAAGCCTACCGCTCGAAGCCTCACTCTCACCTTCATCACCATGCTGATGGCGAAACTCATGTCCATCTTCACAGCCACGAAGAAGGACACCTGCATATCCACCAGGACAAGGGAAAAGAAAATATCACTCCCTGGGTATTGTTTTTGATATTTGTCTTCGGGCCATGCGAGCCGTTGATTCCACTGGTCATGTATCCGGCTGCCCAGCATTCGGTGGCCGGCGTGATCATGGTGACAGCAGCCTTTGGCCTGGCCACCATTCTGACCATGCTGACCATTATTGCTCTGTCCAGCTGGGGCTTGAGTTTTGTCAAACTGGGCAAGCTCGAAAGGTATTCCCATGCTCTGGCTGGCGGGGTCATTTTTGTTTCAGGCCTGACTGTGCAATTCCTTGGTTTATAAAAGGGGACGTGATACCCTGTCCCTCTTTTTTGCTCAGGTAACTTATTGATATAATTGAAGATAAGAAATGGGGTCAGGTAATCATGTCCCCATTAAAAATTTATTTTATTTATTATGAATAAGTTAGCTGGGGAAAAATCGAGGGACAGGGTATCACGTCCCCTTTTTATAGCGGATTGCATGGTGGGGAAGCTGGCCCGCTGGCTACGGCTCCTGGGCTTTGATGTCAGCTATTACTCAAAAATTGATGATGCCAGGCTAATTGAACTGGGCGAAAAAGAAAACCGCATTATCTTGACTCGCGACCACGAGTTAATCAACAAAGCGAGCAAGCGCAAGTCCCTGGCTCAAAGAATCCTGCTCGTCGAAAGCGAACACTGGGAGGAGCAGGTTGAGCAGGTTCTTGATCATTTTAACCTCAGGGACGAAATTAATCCCAATTCCCGCTGCTTGACTTGCAACACCCAGCTGAAATTCCTGCCCAGGTCCCGGGCCAAAAATTTGGTTCCCTCCTTTATTTATGAACAAGCCCAGGGCTTTGCCCTCTGTCCGGGCTGCGGGCGGGTTTTCTGGAAAGGTTCGCACTTCAGAGATATGGAAAGAAAATTGAAGCGATTTACAACTGGAAGCCAATCGGTGTAAGTTATTTTTTGGCTGGCGCCGGTTTTTTGAGGTGTTAGCTATCTATTCTCAACACGGAGGGCCGAGATGAAGACAAGAAGGAGTTTGGCCGTCAAAGGTAAAAGTCTCTGGACAAAATTGTCTGTTTTGTCATCTTTTATTTTTCTTTTTTTGTTCGCTGCCAGCCAGCCATTTCTTCTGGCCGGCGATAAACTTACTCCAGCTAAAAAGCTGGCTGCCAGCCAGAGCAATCCTTCCCCATCCTCTCCAAAAATTCCTTATTCAGACGACGAGCTGTTCCGGCTTGGACGGCCTGCCCCCCACACCGGTGACCAGCTGCGTGAAATTGCCTTTCCCCTGGGTGGAATTGGCACCGGCACAATCTCGCTTGGAGGCCGTGGTCAGCTCCGGGACTGGGAAATCTTTAATCGTCCCGGTAAAGGTATTAATTTCCCTTTTACTTTTTTTGCTCTCTACATTGAAAGTGATGGCCGCCGCTTCAGCCGGGTTCTGGAATCCGAGCTTTTCGCACCTTATACCGGTGCTCATGGCTATCCACGGCAGATGGTACCAGGCCTGCCCCGCTTCCGCCACGCCACCTTTCGCGGCGAGTATCCTTTAGCTCAGGTTGAGTTGACTGATCCCGACCTCCCGGTCAGCGTAACTCTGGAAGCTTTTAATCCCTTTATTCCAGGAGATGCAGAGAACTCCTCCCTGCCTGCTGCCGTTTTAAAATACCGGATTAAGAATTTGACTGGTAAAGAAATCAAAATTACTTTGACCGGCTCAATGGCCAATCCAGTTGGCTTTGATGGCTTGGGCGAATTTAACTCTCTGTCTAACCCTGTCTTCGGCCAGAATATTAACCGGCTGATTAAAGGCCCCGTTTCCGGCCTCTATTTTTACTCCAAAAAAGTCGCACCTTCAGCCCCGGCTTACGGCACTCTGGCTCTCTCGACCACCTGGTCTGATTTAACCTATGTTTCCCACTGGGTGCGAGGCGAATGGTGGGATGATCTCCAGATTTTCTGGGACGATTTTTCCTCCGATGGCCAGCTTAGCAACCTTGAGGCTGAAGACCCATCGCCCGACGGCCGGACAGATGTCGGCAGCCTCGGTCTTAAAGCTGTCATTCCTGCCGGCGGGGAAGTAGTTTTACCACTGCTTATCACCTGGCATTTTCCCAACCTGGTTGACTATTTTGATGTGGTCAGTGAGCAGCAAGGCAAAATCTATCATCCCCATTATACCACCCGGTTCAATGATGCCTGGCAAGTCGCTGGCTACCTCTTCGATAATCTCGAGGCCCTCGAAAAGGAAACCAGGCGTTTCCATCAGGCCTTTTTCTCTTCGACACTGCCCGCTTATGTTCTTGATGCGGTTTCCAGCCAGGCCTCCATCATCCGGACGCCAACCTGCCTCTGGCTGACTAACGGCCAGTTTTTTGCTTTTGAAGGCTGCAGTGACCGGTCAGGCTGCTGCCCGCTTAACTGCGCCCATGTCTGGAATTATGCCCAGAGCCTGGCCTTTCTCTTCCCCCAGCTGGAACGCTCCATGCGTCAGACAGACTTTTTAGTTAATGTCAGGCCTGACGGTTCTATGATTTTTCGCACCAGCCTGCCAGCTGGTGACAAATACTGGGATTTTAAACCAGCCGCTGACGGCCAGCTGGGGCGAATTATTAACCTTTATCGTGACTGGCAGATTTCGGGCGATGTCAATTTCCTCCAAACACTCTGGCCACAGGCCAAAAAAGCACTGGAGTATGCCTGGGTCAGCTGGGACAAGGATGGCGATGGCCTGCTCGAAGGCGAACAGCACAACACCTATGACATTGAATTCTACGGTCTAAATAGCATGCTAAGCGGCATCTATCTGGGGGCCCTGGAAGCTGGCGCTCGCTTAGCCGAGGCCGCCGGCGACCGGGCAGCTGCCAGCCGCTACCGCCAGGTTTTGCGGCTCGGTCAAAAAAATTATGAAGCTCAACTCTGGAACGGCGAGTTTTTTATTCAGAAATACGACCTGGCCCTTGAGAAAAAATATCAATATGGCGAGGGCTGCCTGTCAGACCAGCTTCTCGGCCAGTGGCTGTCTATGGTAGCCGGGCTCGGCCGTTTTCTGGATCAAACCAAAATACAAAAGGCCCTCGACTCAATTTATAATTATAACTTTAAAGAGAATTTTTATAACCTGGCTAATGTCCAGAGAACTTACGCTCTGGCCGGAGAAAAAGGCCTGCTGCTCTGCACCTGGCCCCGTGGCGGCCGGCCACCATTGCCTTTTCCTTATTCTGACGAAGTCTGGACGGGAATCGAATATCAGGTAGCCAGCCACCTGATGTATGAAGGGCTGCTGCGGGAAGGCCTGACCCTGGTCAAAGCAGTCCGGGAGCGCTATGACGGCCGGAACCGTAATCCCTGGGATGAAGTTGAATGTGGCCACCATTATGCCCGGGCCATGTCTTCGTGGGGAATCCTTCTGGCTCTGTCGGGTTTTAGCTATTCGGTTCCATCAGGCCGTCTCGGGTTCGAACCAGCCATCAAGCCCGAAGACTTTGCCACTTTCTGGTCCCTGGGTGAAACCTGGGGAACATATAGCCAGAAGCTTGAAAGCCAAACAACCTTTTCGGCCGAGCTTAAAATTGAGGGCGGGAAATTTGCTCTAAAAGAACTCCGCTGCGGGCTTCCACCTTCTTTAACTCACCCAAAAATCAAATCGGCTGAATATTCCCTGAACGGCGAAATAATAAAAGCCCGGCTTGAACCTGACGGAACCGCCGTGAAAATTAAATTCGCTCGCCAGCTAAATCTTAAAACAGGTAGTATCTTGCGTCTCAACCTGACTTTTAAGGATGGTGCCTGAAACTTTCCCGTCAGTCATAAATTTGCCAATCACTGGTATGGTTTTCTGGCAACTTGGTCTTTTCTTCCCACATGTGGAGCAAGTAATCCTTCTGGTCTTCAAAAATTTGCGCCTGGGCCTCAACGATTTTCTCGGCCTCAATGGAATTCATTTCCCAGGTTGCATGCACAAAATCTGCCAGACGGCCGTAATAAAGCGGCGTCACCAGCTCGATAATTTTGAAGCGGTTTCTTGACCAGGCATGGAAAGTTGCCGCCAGTTCGTATAGAATCTTAACCCAGTTTTCAACCGGCAAAGAAAATTCTTCGATCGGCAAGCGGGCTGCCTTCTCAATGGCCTGAAAAACCTCATCTGAAAAGATCTCTTTCCACAAGGGGGAGAACTGCTGATAACCAATTCTAAATCTGGATATCAATTCGGGCAAAGTGACTTCTATTTTCTCTGGCTCCGGGGCTGCTATCTCTCCCAGGATTGGTACCGGCTGACTGCCTTTGATTATCTTCCAGTAGCTTTCATGTTCCTCCATCAGGGTAAAAAGCACCCAGAGTACCTGCCTGAACATTGCTCCGAGATGTTTGGCCGGATCCTTAACATCATGAATTTTGACACCCAGATTGGCCTGACAGATTTTAAATTCCTGAATGATGGCCTTGGTTGTCATCCAGAGGTCTATGCCGTAGCGAGCGACATCGGTTTCCCAGACTTCCTGGTTCATATAAAAATTAGCTACCGGCAAGCTGAAAGCAAAATCACCGCCGATTGGCTGTCTGATTCTTTTTCCATAAAGAGTCCTGGTCAGATTATAGACGATGTTATTGGTAATGGTGCCGTCGTACTTATGCCTGATATAAACCGGAGCGACAAAGTCATAACCTTTGTCAAGCACCGGATCGAGCAGGTTCAAGACCCAATCAGAAGTAATGCTTCTCAAATCAGCATCAACGACTGCACAGGCCTTAACTTTTAACCGGCAGGCCGCTTCAAAGACAGAACGCAGGGCCGAACCTTTGCCACTTACCCCCCGGTAGATGGAAACCAGCTTTTCCTGCCAGGGCTTGATCTGAAATTCTTTGGCCTCTTCCCTGGTATCATCGGTCGAACCGCCATCAGCAATAAAGATGAGATTCCTGGAATTGGGGTAAAACTTGTCCAGCCCGTGGCTGACCATCTGGATGACATGAGCGATGGTCTTATCATTATTAAAACATGGTATCCCGACAATGATGTCGGCCTGGCCGATTTCTTCCAGCCGCTTGAGAGTATAACCACGAAGAGAAGTTGTGTAAGCCATAACCCTATTATCCCGAGGCTTAACCCATTAGTCAAACTTTATGATAACTGAGACTCAGTCAGGCTGGGCCGGCAAGGCCGCTAAAATCATTTCCTTTAATTCAGGCAGCCTTCGGTCGATCGACAGGGCATTGGCTATCAGCCTTATTACTCCGCTTTCAATAAGGACGACAGACGGCAGTCCTTCTATCCGGAAAAGCCGGTGAAGTTGACCGGTGGAATCATGAGCAATGGGCATGGGCCAGTTTCTCTCAACGGCAATCGAAGCCAGTTCCTGGGCTGAATTCCGGCTGACGGAAATAATTTGCAATCCCTTTTCTTCAGACTGGCGAAAATCTGAATAAATATCCAGAGCTACCTCTAAGCAGGCCGGACAGCTGGTACTGATGAAAATTAGAAGGCAAGTTTCAGTTAGTTCAAGATTCAATAACTGGCCATCGAGCAAAGGCAGATCAAGGGGAGCAGTTAGCCTGCCTCCTTCTTCCAGAAAACGATGCTCCGTCTTAATCAGGCTGCTGGCTTTCTTTAATTCCTGCATCAGTTCTTGATTGGCCTCCCGGCAGCGGACAAACTGGCGGTGGTTCTGATAACCCCAGAAAACTGACAGGAGCAGGAGCGGCATCAGGAGAACCCACATCTTCAGATTCTTCATAGGTCTCCTTCGGCCTTCTCAACCCAGCTTGAATTTTCTGAGGCAGTAATTACTATCTATAAGATATAATGAATCATCGGGACCAAAGCTGATTAGAATCGCCTTTTCAGGCAGAATGATGGTTGCCTGGTATTTTCCCTGGGCATTATATTTATAGATTTCCCGGCCTCTTTCTGGCAGTCCATCAGGCTTCAGGCCGGTATTCCCAGCCAGAAAATAATAGTTGTTCTGTGAATCAATCGCCATGTCTGCTACCAGATAAGCGATTTTCTGGGCATCGAGATCACTTCTGACTGAGAGATCCAGCCCGGGGCTGGCTACACTATTGCCTTTATAGATTATTTCAAAGTTCCGGTTGAGCTGACCGTTCTCGTCATAAACCTGGATCTGGTTTAGGCCGAATTGCCGGGCGCAGACCAGCTGGCCGGCTCTGTCTTTTTTAAGGATAAACTGATTAGCCAGGATATTTAAAGTCAGATCGCTGGTCTTAGAGGGCTTCAAACAGGTGGCAACCGGGCTGAAACCGGGCCCAAAGATTTTTATCAGCGGCTCATCTTTCATAATGAGAGCGTTGCTGGGAAAGGCCAGAAGATAAATTTTATTCTTGAAAACGGCTACTCCGACCGGAGGGAAAGTAAGCTGAAAAGTTGAAATTTCCTTCCCTTCGAAGTCTAGAACCTGCAGCCTGAGGTTTCTGGTATCAGCCACATAAATATTTTTTTGGCCGGGCTCAATAAACAAGCCTTCCGGGCTGTTGAATTCAGCTGGCCCCTTGCCCCTACGCCCGATTGATTTTACGTATTTCCCATTGAGATCATAGACTTGGAGCCGGTGGTCCAGGCTATCCAGGACAAAAATATTCTCATCAGTTATCTCCAGGCGGACAGGCGTATTGAACAGGTAGTTTTCATCTTCACCGAACTTAAAAGATTTATCCTCGGTAATGGGAATAAGCTTTTCTACTATTTTCCTGTCTTTGGCTGCCGGTTGCAGACTCATCGGGTAAAAGACCAGAAACCCGAAAGAGACCAGGGCTAAAATAATTACTGCCGGAGCAATTACAGTAGCAATTTGTGCGGCTATCCTGTTCAGCAGCCGGGAGGAGGACCCGTCACCGGGCCCTCTCCTCTTAGTTTCTTTACTTTTGATTATAGAGCTTGAGTTTTTCATGATAGTTGTTAATCAACCAATTAAATAAACAGGTGTTTGAGGCAGGCGGCCAGAGCCACCTCGCAGTCAAGGTAATCAACAAAGCCGCCCCAGAAACTGGTCCGGACATCTTCTTTAGTGCACCTTTCGAACTCAGCGAAGCACTTGTCTTTAGCCGGTGCCGCCGCCTGAGCTAAGGCCGGCAGGAGACTGTAAACAGCGGCGATGATTAGAGTAATTACCATGATTTTTTTTAGAGTGTTGTTTTTCATCTTAACCTCCTTTTAAATTTTTTCTGCCCACGGACAGCAGCTGGGAAAGGTGCAAATCCGGTGCCAGAATCCCTGGCTTAAAACTCAGGGACTGACCTGTCTCATTTTCTGGCTTAAAAGCAAACATAATTTAACACCTGGCTGCCGAGAGTAAATATTACTTTACATATAAAGACGCCAGAAATGACAATTTTTCTCAGCTCATGAGAAAATTCCGGGCAAGTGACCGTCTTAGGTCTAGGTGTATTTAGAGGGTTTAAAAAACTAAACTGGAGCTCTCTATCTTATGACTTATCAGGAGATAGAAATCGCCAGGCCAATATCCGGCAGATTGGCCGCCCTGGCTCTTGAAATCTCCCCTAAAACTGTTATATAAGCCTAAACGGAAAGGAGAAGGGCTGATGATCGGTGAAGTCATTAAAATAACCTGGAAAAAAATCCTGAGAACTGGAGAGATCCAGGTCGTGATCCTTCTGGCGTATCTCTTCTATTGCCTTTATCTTATCCTCATTGCCCGCTCACCTGAGCAGGGAGCGGCCAGCCTGGGTATTACCTTTGCTCTTTTATCAGTTTTACTCAGCGGCGGTTTAATGCGGGACGAGTTTGACTTGAGGCAGATTGATCCCTTAGTGGTGCGCTTCAGGATTTCAGACTTATTCTGGGGAAAGTTTCTGGGGGTGGTCAGCCTGATTTTACTGGCCTATGTCTTAGCGGGGGCAGCTTCCTTTCTCGGCCTGGCCATCAATCATGAATGGTCAGCCGCCGGACAGATTCTTAAAATTCTGGCTTTAGGCCTGGCCATAACGCTCTACGTGAGCTCGGCCGGTTTCTTTTTAGCCAGTTTCCTCAAGGGTGTTATGAATTTTGTTGGCCTGATATTTATCTTTACTGGTCTCAGGCTTCTTTTTGAAGAGCTGTTTACGGTACAGGACATTTTGGCCACCGGCCAGTTGCGTCAGCTGAATCTAAATAGCCTTTTCTTTCTGGTTTTTGCTCCGGAAGGAGCTGAGGGGCAGGCCTGGCAGCTAATCTATTTTCTCCTCCTATCAGCCCTGCTGGTTTTCCTGTCCTGGGTGGTTTTCAAAAGGATGGCTATCAAGAACAATCTGATCCTGGCTGCCAGCTCTGAAGGCTCAGGTGAGACTGCCCTCAGCATCCGGGGTTTGAAAAAGACCTATAAGGAAGGCTTCCTCAACCGAAAAGGCAAAGAAGCACTGAAGGGAGTGGATTTTTCTATCGCTAGAAATAAGCTGACCGGTTTCCTCGGCCCAAACGGTGCGGGCAAAACCACCACCTTGAGAATCATCTTAAGCCTGCTCAAACCGCAGGCCGGTAAAGTAGTTTATATTCCGGAAAAAGAGAAAACTCTCGCTTCTGCCAGCCCAAAAGTCGGTTATCTTCAAGAATCAGCCAGCCTCTATCCATTTCTGACAGTCCGCGAGATTTTCCTTTTAGCCGCCAGAGGGGCCGGGCTGAACCGCAGCCAGGCTTCGGAGCTGGTTCCTGCTCTGGCTGATAAACTTGGTCTCACCGAGCATCTCAGCAGAAGAATCAAGACTCTCTCCAAAGGCACGGTCCAAAAAGTCGCTTTTGGCGTGGCCACCGTCGGTCAGCCCGACCTCCTTATTTTCGATGAACCTTATTCCGGGCTCGATCCGCTCATCATGCATGAAATCAGAAATCTAATTCTGGAACTTAAAGCCCGCGGCGCGACTATTTTTCTGTCTTCTCATCTCCTGCCTGAAGTTGAACGGGTTTGTGATGAGGTGGTCTTGATTAATAACGGGAAAATTGTCTGCTCTGGAGAAATAGAAAAACTCAAGACCAGCTGGCGGGTTTATCAGCTGCTAAAAGGCCAAAGTGAGCTGGCCGCCAGACTGAGCCAGAAGCTCGGTGAAAATCTGGAGGGGGTAAGCTTCAACTATTTTACCCGTCTGAATCTTGAGCCGGTCCTTCAGGATGAGAACCTGGCCGCCGAACTCAAGCAGGTCCCAGGTCCAGACATGGAAAAGATTTTTCTGGATAGTGTGATCAACTCGTGATTTTTAGAGATTGCTCGGCCGGCAGGACTGCGGATATTTGGTTTCTAAGCTGGCAGCGGCCAGAACCGAAAAAATATAAAGGCGAGGGCGGGAAGAAGACGGCCCGGTAATAAAACAGAAAAATTATCGGTCACCAAGGCTCTAAAATATTTTGTTGACAATTCTTCTTAGCCCCTGCTATCTTAAAAACAGAGCCAGCCATAAAAAAGAAGACAGTCTGTTAGTTAGCCATAAAGCCAGGAGGAGTGGTCTGATGGCCGGTCGTTTTGTCATTTTTACTGATCTGGATGGCAGCCTGCTCGATGCCGAGACTTATAGCTTCCAGGCGGCCAGGCCGGCTTTACAGAAGCTTAAAAAGAAACAGGTGCCAATCATCCTCTGCACCAGCAAAACAAGAGCTGAGACCGAGGTCATCGCCAGAAAGATTGGCCTAAATCATCCTTTTATTGTTGAGAATGGGGGGGCAATTTTTATTCCGGCGGGATATTTTACTTCTGAGCAGCTCCGGAACTCGGGTTACAAAGTAATCAGGAAAGGAGACTATCTGGTCATTCAGCTTGGCCTTCCTTACCGCCAGTTGAGGCAGTTTATGGTCAGTACCAGAAAAAAATTCAAACTGAAAGTTAAGGGTTTTGGCGATTGCCGGCCGGAAGAGATTGCCCGTTTGACCGGACTTGGCTTGAAAGAGGCCAGGTTAGCTGCCCGGCGCGAGTATGATGAACCCTTGTGGTTTGAAGATCCGTCCCGGACCAGACTCTTTAGAGAAAAAGTCCGGGAAGCTGGTTTGAAGCTGGTCAGGGGAGGCAGATTCTTTCATTTAACAGGAAAGAACGATAAGGGCCGGGCGGTCAGAATCTTGAAAAATCTTTACCGGAAAAAACTCGGCCAGCTTATAAGCCTGGGTTTAGGTGACGCTGATAACGACTGGCCGATGCTCAAAGAAGTAGAATTGCCCGGATTGGTAGCCAGACCGGACGGTCAGCCAGTCGGGCTAAAACAGGTCCCGGAAAACATCTATAAAACCAAAAAGGCTGGCCCGGCAGGTTGGGCTGAAGCTATTAACTACTGGCTTAAAGTAACTCAGACCAAAGCTTCCCCTTAGCTGACTTGATTCTTTAACCGGGGCTCACCAAAAGCCTGAAATTAATGAGAATGAATAAAATAAATTGGACAGGAGGTAACTATGGCTGATTTCTGTCAAACCGGAGTAGTCCCTACTTTTCACCGCCTGGGCGAGCTCAAACTCGAGATGATGGAAGACAATTTGCGTGAATTCAACCGCCACCGGCCGATTGCCCTGGTCTTGCCGGTAACACCGGCCGAGCTTGGTTCGCCAGCCCTGGAAGGCATATTGAGCAAGCTTAAAGATATAGATTATCTGCATGAAATAGTTATTGTCCTCGGGAGAACGGATAAGAAGGAAGACCTGATCAGAACCAAAAAAATATTTTCTGTTCTGCCGCAGGAACACTGTGTCATCTGGGCTTCAGGACCACAGGCAGCTGAACTCTACCGCATTCTCGAAGAAGCAGACCTGTCAGCTGGTGGTGATGGTAAAGGCCGTTCAGTCTGGTTAGCTTACGGCTACATCCTGGCCCGCGATGAAAGCAAGATCATTGCCCTTCATGATTGCGACATTGTCAATTACTCCAGAGAACTGCTGGCCAGACTTTGCTATCCGATCGCTTCTCCCCGGATTGAGTATGCTTTCTGTAAGGGTTATTATGCCCGGGTTACTGACCGGCTTCACGGCCGGGTCACCAGATTATTTTATTTCCCCTTAGTCACCAGCTTAATAAGAATCTATGGTCATTTGCCGTTCCTGACTTATCTGGAAAGCTTCCGCTATCCGCTGGCCGGTGAGTTTTCAATGATCACCGAGCTGGCCAGAATTAACCGGATACCGGCTGATTGGGGGATTGAAGTTGAAACCCTGGCTGAAGTTTACCGGAATTATACCCTGAGGCGGATCTGCCAGACAGAAATTCTTGATACCTATGAGCACAAGCATCAGCCGCTGTCAGCTGAGGATCCGACGACTGGTCTGATGAAGATGTCAATTGACATTGCCCGGGCGATTTTCAGAAACCTGGCCATGGAAGGAATAGTCATGTCTGAGTCCACCCTGCGAACCCTTATCGTTAATTATCAGCGGACGGCCAAGGATTATGTCAAAAGATATCAGGATGAATCAGAGATGAATGGCCTGATCTTTGATTTCCATAAAGAAAGCTTAATGGCCGAGTCTTTTACCCGGGCCTTACAAATGGCCGGCCAGAAATTTCTGGAGGATCCTCTTTACTCACCGCATATTCCCAACTGGAACCGGGTAGTAGCTGCTATCCCTGATTTTCTGGACAAATTGCGGACATTTGTGGAAAAGGAAAGATAGAACTTTTCTTTTTAAAATTGCTGGCAACCTTTTTGCTCTGTCTCGTGTCTCCTATTTATGAGGTCAGGGCAGAATGACGCTTTGGGACGATTCGCCGGCATTAGACTTGAGTCTGAAAGCTAATAAACACCCGGGCCGGCCTGTCAGCCCGGTTGATAAGGAGAAGACAGCAGAAGTGAACCAGAGTCAAAAGCAGGTTAGCGATTCAAATTTAGATGAGCTTATCCAGCGCTCACAGCAAGGGCAGCTGGAGGCCTTCGAAGGGCTTTATAATCTTTATAAAAATAAGGTCTATGGGCTGGCTTATAGTCTGACCCGTAACCAGCAAACCGCCGAAGATTTAACCCAGGATATATTCATAAAAATATTTTCAGCTATTCAAGAGGTTAACCAGCCCGATTATTTTCCGGCCTGGGTCTATCGCCTGTCGCTTAATACCTGTTATAGCTATCTGCGCCGCCAGCGGACCTTAGATGAAAAACTCAGCCTGCTCACTCCAGCCGAAGAAAGCCAAAACGGGCGGGATTTTGACTCACAGCCGGGCGATCTGGCCAGAGCCATCCAGGAAGCGCTGTGTTATTTACCCGAAAAGCTAAGAATGGTTTTTGTTCTACATGAGGTGGAGGGGTTAACCCATGAAGAAATCGCCGGGCTCCTTAACTGTCAGGCGGGGACCTCCAAATCTCAGTTGTTTAAGGCCCGGCTCAAACTCAGAAAAATTCTGAGGAAAAAGAATTTGCTCGGAGGGAAAAGCCATGAAATGCCATAAAGCTCAGCTTTTAATAAATAAACTCCTCGACGGGGAACTTCAGGAAGCAGATTATCACCGGCTGAAAGCTCATCTGGCGAACTGCCCCAAGTGCTGCCAGATTTATGAGGACTGGCAGGCTATCAAGTCTGTAGCCAGGGCGTCGGCTGCCGGGGAAGACAGGCCAGAGCCTACCAGCGCCGTCTGGGAAAAGCTAAAAGACAGCCTCGAAGCGGAAATTATACCAGGACTCAAAGAAAAGTCAGAGATTAAGAGCAAAAGAGAGCAGGAGAAGAAGCCTTTCCAGTGGCTTCAGCTGCCGGGATGGGGCTGGAGATATGGCGTGGCTCTGTTTATCGTCCTGATTATGATGGCGGGAGCTTTTTTCCTTGGCCGCTACCATCAGCAGCAGCCTGCCGGGCAAAAGTCTCAGGTGGCCAATGGGCAGCGGGTGCTGGAGAAAATAGAAGAAGCAACTGTTTATTACCGCCAGGCCATCGAATCTCTGACTGAGGCCATGAAGTTAGCTGCGGCTGATAAAAATTTCCAGCCGGAAATGGCAGAAATCCTTCAGGCCAATCTCCAGCTTTTAGACCGGACCATAGATCTCTGTCAGCAGGCGGTTAATCGGGAGCCAGATAACCTGCAAGCCCGGGATTATTTGCTGAGCGCTTATAACTCCAAGCTTGATTTTTTAAACAATATGCTGGAAACCAGCCGGAGTTTTAATAACCCGGTGGCTAATAAATTATGAGAATTAAAAATAAGAAAAAAGGAGAAGAAATCATGAACAGGAACCAAAAGAAAGCTCAAAGCCAGCGGGGCTGCCAGAAGGCGTTAGTTTTAGTTCTAGGTTTAATGCTGATCATGCCTCTGGCCGCGCTGGCCGACGACCGGTTTGAACAGAAATTGGAGAAGGTGGAAAGCCTGGCTAAGGACGGGCAGGTTATGATCAATAATATTTCTGGTGATATCAGGATTTCTGCCTGGAAAGAAGATAAGGTAAAAATAGAGGCCATTAAACGGGCAGAAGCCAGGGATGAATCGGAAGCCAAAAAAGCAATGGAAGAAGTGGAAATTCAGATAAAAGCCGAGCCTGGCCTGGTTACGATTAAAACCAGATATCCTGAAAATAGAGGATTTTTTGGTAGAGACACTTCGGTTTCCGTTGATTATACCCTGTGGATACCTGAAAAAGCATCCGTTGAAGCCAGGTCAGTCAGCGGTGATATTGGGATAAACCAGGCTGGCGGACAGATTGTAGCTAATACCGTTAGCGGGGATGTAGAAATTAGCGGAGGGAAAAAGTCAGTTGTGGCCAAAGCCGTCAGCGGAGACGTTAAGGTCGAGAAGATCGAGGGTGATGCCCAGTTGAATTCGGTCTCAGGAGATATTCAGGCTACCGGAGTCAAGGGCTCGATAGAGGCTGAAGCCGTCAGCGGTTCAATTGATCTAAAGGACGTCAGCCAGGCGACAAAGGTTAGCGCCAAATCAGTCAGTGGTTCGATTAACTATCAGGGTGAAATAAAGAGCGATGGCCGTTATCAATTTAATTCTCATTCAGGCAATGTGGTTCTGGTTTTGCCGGCCAGCTCTTCGTTTGAACTTGAGGCTGGAGCTTTCAGCGGGACAGTGAAGACTGAATTTCCGATCGAAGTCATCGGAGAAATCTCCGATAGGCAAATCAAAGGCAAAGTCGGCAATGGCGGAGCCTATATTGTGGCCAAAGCCTTTAGCGGCCGGGTAGAAATCAGGAAGGCCCGCTGATTAAAAGGGGACGTGATACTCTGTCCCCAAACTTTCTTCTCCCTTGAGTTAGAAAACAGGGGAGGACAGATTTGGGGACAGAGTATCACGTCCCCTTTTTTCACCCCTTTTTTGTCCCAGGTCAAAAAGGAAAGATAAGACCCGATTTTTTTGCTATACTTACTTCTAATTATTTCTGGTAAAGGAATAATAAGATGAACGGTCTTACCCTGGTCATCATCGGGGCCTGTGTCTATGCTCTGGCCTATCGCTTTTATGGAGCTTTTATAGCGGCCAAAGTCCTGGCTTTTGACAGTTCACGGACCACACCGGCTTACCGGCTGGAAAATGGCTATGATTATGTGCCGACTAATAAATTGGTTCTGTTTGGCCATCATTTTGCAGCCATCGCTGGAGCCGGGCCGCTGGTCGGGCCGGTGCTGGCGGCTCAATTTGGTTATTTGCCTGGAGTGCTCTGGATCCTGATCGGAGCGGTGGTAGCCGGCGCAGTTCATGATATGGTGATTCTGTTCGCCTCTGTACGATATGACGGGGCTTCAATCATTGACATTTCCCGGAAAGAAGTCGGCAAGGTGACCGGAGTGGCGACGGCTATCGCCGTCATCTTTATTCTGATCATTGCCATGGCCGGTCTGGCTCTGGTCATTGTCAACGCTCTGTTTAACAGCCCCTGGGCGACTTTTACCGTGGGCATCACCATCCCGATTGCCTTCTTAATGGCCATCTATATGAGATGGATCAGGCCGCATGACATTGCCGGGGCCACCATCATCGGAGTCAGCCTGTTGATTATTGCTGTAGCTTCCGGGCCCTTCATTGCCAGGACTGCTCTTGGCCGCTTTTTGATGTTTGATGCCAAGCAGATGACGGTTATTCTGGCCTCCTATGGCTTTTTAGCCGCTGTTTTGCCTGTCTGGCTGCTGCTGGTTCCCCGCGATTATTTAAGCACCTACATGAAGCTCGGGGTCATCTTTCTTCTGGCCATCGGGGTGATCATCGTTAATCCGGCGATTAAAATGCCGGCCTTTACTTCTTTTGTCCATGGGGGAGGTCCGATTATTCCGGGCAAGGTCTGGCCATTCTTATTTATCACCATTGCCTGCGGAGCTCTGTCGGGCTTCCATGCTCTGATTTCTTCCGGCACGACCCCCAAGATGATTAAAAATGAGAAGGACATCCTGCCGATTGCTTTTGGCTCCATGCTGGCTGAAGGCTTTGTCGCCCTGATGGCTTTAATTGCGGCGACTAGCTTGATTCCGGCGGATTATTTTGCAATTAATGTTTCGCCGGCGGTTTTTGAAAAATTGGGTATGAAAGTTGTGGATCTCCCTGCTCTGTCACAATTAGTCGGGGAAAACATAGCCGGCCGGCCAGGAGGAGCGGTTACTCTGGGTGTGGGCATGACCTTTATTTTTTCTAAAATTCCCTTCCTGGCCAAGCTCGGTGCTTATATCTATCATTTTGTTGTCCTGTTTGAAGCCCTGTTTATCTTGACCACGATTGATGCCGGTACCCGGGTCGGCCGTTATCTTCTTCAGGAAGCTGGCGGTTTGATTTATAAGCCCCTGAAAAATACCAACTGGTGGCCCGGGATTATTTTTACCAGCTTTTTGATCTCTTTCTCCTGGGGATATTTAGTTTATGGCGGAAATATCTCGACCATCTGGCCTCTTTTTGGCACTTCCAATCAACTCTTAGGAGCGATTGCCCTGGCTCTGGGAACGACGATCATTATTAAAAAGGGCAAAGCCCGCTATCTCTGGATTACCCTGGTTCCCTTTTTGTTCATTAGTGCCACTACCCTTTATGCTGCTTATCTGAATATCGTCAATAGTTATTTACCCCAGGGAAATGTCCTGCTGATTATTCTATCCATCGCCATTATGGCTCTAGCCGTAATCATTCTGGTTGAGTCAGCCCTGAAATGGTATAAATGGCTGGTGACTGACAAACTGACTCCGGAAGAAATAAAGGCCAGCCCCTTTAACGGTCAGCCGGCCGGACAGCTGAAATAAAAGCTGGTTTTAACTCAGACTATGATTGCCCAGGCGGGTAAGGATTTCGATATTATTCTGGTCAGCGGTGACCCCTATGCTGATCATCCTCTATCTCCAGTCGGCGTCATCGCCCGGGTTCTGGATGCTGAGGGCTATAAAGTCGGCGTCATCGCCAGGCCTGATTGGACTTCAACTGAAGATTTTGAGCGCCTGGGAAGGCCGCGTCTTTTTTTCGGCGTCACCTCAGGTTCAATTGATAGCTGTCTCGCTAACTACAGTCCTCTTCTCCGCCGGCGCGAGAAAGATCCCAGGGCCCGCTATCTCTCTGGAAAGCCCGACCGGGCAGTCATTATTTACTGCAATCAGCTCAAGCGGCTATTTGCCCATATTCCGATAGTCATAGGTGGGATTGAAGCTTCCCTTCGCCGCCTGGCCCATTATGATTACTGGGAAAACCGGGTGCGCCGCTCGATTCTTCTTGATTCGCGGGCTGACCTTCTGGTCTATGGCCCGGGAGAGCTCCAGGTGATTGAAGTTGCCAGACGCCTGACTGAAGGCCGGAGCCTTGATGGTCTCCCTGGCACAGCTGTTATCAGTCCAGAGCTACCGCCTGATTTTGAAGAAATCCCGTCTTATGAAGAGGTCTCATCTGACCCGGAAAAGTTTCTGGAAGCCCAGAGGTCTCTGGCCAATTTCAAAAACCTGGCTCAGAGGCATGCTAACCGCTATGTCTTACAGTACCGGGCACCAGTTTATACGCCAGAAATACTTGACTGGATTTACAGCCTGCCTTTCAGCCGCTATATTCCAGCCGATTATCCTGAACTCCAGATGGCTAAATTTTCAGTTGTAACTCATCGCGGCTGTCTGGGCCGTTGCTCCTTTTGTTCGCTGTCGCTTCATCAGGGCGACCGGATAGTTTCCCGCTCGGAAGAGTCAATCCTTCAGGAAATCAAGCGGCTTACCCGCCAGCCGGACTTTAAAGGTTATATTGATGACCTGGGCGGACCGACGGCCAATATGTATGGGATGGACTGCCATGACTGCGAGCGTGGTTTCTGCCTGAGCTGTCGGAAACTTGACCGCTCCCACCGGCGGCTCATAAATCTGATGCGCCTGGCCAGAACTGTTTCCGGTGTAAAAAAAGTTTTTGTCCGCAGCGGTCTCCGCTATGACCTGGCCTTAAGCAGCCCGGATTATCTGCGGGAGCTTATTGATCATCACGTCTCCGGTTTGCTAAAAATTGCCCCCGAGCATGTGTCGCCTCGGGTTCTCCGTTTGATGAATAAGAACAGCCTTCCTCTCGAAGAATTCCGGCGCCTTTTCCAGAAGTTAACCGGTGATAAAAAGCAGCATCTCAAATATTATTTTATGGTCGCCCACCCCGGGACAACAATGAAAGAGGCTAAAGAATTAGCCGAATACATTCAAAAGCTATCGGGAGAGGGGGAGAAACCGGTCGAAGGTGTTCAGATTTTTACCCCGACTCCTATGACCCGTTCGACCTCAATGTATTTCACCGGTAAGGATCCTGAGACCGGCCAGCCGGTCTATGTGCCCAGGACTTTTGAAGAAAAGAAAGAGCAGAAGCGACTCCTGCTTGAATATCTCAATGCCGGGAGAGGAAAGCCGGTCAGCCAGCCCGGGCCTGAAGAGTCAAGGAAGACCGGTAGAAAACAGAATAAACCTAAGACCCACAGCCAATTTAAAAAATTGGAACGAAAAAAGAAGGAGAAGGAAACTCACTGGCCTAAAAGCTAAAGCGGAGGCTGTTTTTGAAATTCGAGTCCAAACAGAGATCTTTATCTTATAAAATAGAAGATTATATTATCGGACTTGAGCTTTTTGCTGATCCGGTTAGCTAATCTGGTCTGAAGTTAATAGCTTTCCGCCCCGGCTCAGGATCAACTCTTTAGCCTGTCTGAAACCTTCCTGACTCAAAGCCCGGGTAGCATCCTCAAGATAGTAAGTCTCGAAGCCCAGCTCGACGGCATCCAGGGCGGTGTAAAGCACACAGTATTCGGCGGCCAGCCCGCAGAGATAAACTTGCCTCACCCCACGCCCTTTTAAATAATCGCCAAGCCCGGTAGATTTTTTGCGGCCGTTATCGAAAAAGCCTGAATAGCTGTCAATTCTGGGGTCGGTTCCCTTTCTAAAAATAGCTTCCACCCGGCGGTCGTCAAACTCAGCTGGAAACATGGCCCCTTTCTCTCCCTGAAGGCAATGGTCAGGCCAGAGAATTTGCTCCAGCCCGTCAACGATGACGGTCTCATAAGCATTTTTCCCGGGATGATTGGAAGCAAAGCTCAGATGACTTTCCGGATGCCAGTCCTGGGTGGCCACCACCAGCGGAAATTTTTTCTCCAGGCGGTTGACTATGGGGATGATTTCGTTGCCGGCTGGAACCGCCAGGCTTCCACCGGGAATAAAATCATTTTGAATATCAACCACAATCAAGGCTTTCATCTCAGCCTCCTTCAAAGCTCTGGCGATAGCGGTGGATCAAATCGTTTCGCCGGGCCATGAGTCTCTGACTCAAACCGACTTTATAGATATGTGGATATTCAAATCTCTTGTGCTCGGGAGGGAGATGGGCTAACCGCTGGCGAGTGTAGGCAGCGATTTTCTGGACGCTACTTTCTACCTGAAGCCTTTGGCCCTGGTCTATTACTTTCGCCAGGAGCCCTTCATCCTGATAATTGGTAAGATTCAGGAATTTTTCTGGCTCAAAGGGGTGAAACATTTCTGCGGGCAAATCCTCATCGGCTAGATGAACAGCATCAGCCACCAACCAGCCCTGTTCGTCTTTGAACCTGGCCACCTGCTTTCTTCCAGGCAGAGTTGTTTTAGTCACATTATCGGACAGCTTCATCCGGGCCTGACCGTCAAACATTGACAGCTTGTAAACCCCATCAAGAGCAGCATCAGGTGCGCCAGTGACCAGCCTGGTCCCAACCCCAAAAATATCAATCGGAGCTTCCTGCTCGATAAGGCTTCTGATAACCAGCTCATCCAGCAAATTGGAAGCCACAATTTTGACCTCCTTGAGCCCGGCGGCATCGAGCATCTGCCTGGCCTTTTTGGAGAGGTAAGCCAGGTCGCCGCTGTCCAGGCGAATGCCCTGAAGCTTAAGGCCGCGTTTTTCGAGCTCTCTGGCAGCTTTAATGGCGTTGGGCAGGCCGCTGCGCAGCGTGTCATAAGTATCGACCAGAAGAGTGGCCCGTCCGGGATTGGCCTCAACAAATTTTATAAAAGCCTGGAACTCGTCACCATGGCTTTCAATCAGGGAATGAGCCATCGTTCCGGCTGGCTCAAGGTTGAACATTCTGGCCGCTTCCACATTGGAAGTGCTGTCGAAGCCGCCGATAATAGCCGCCCTGGAAGCTAAAATACCTCCCTGAGCTGGTGCCCGGCGCAGCCCAAAATCACTTAAGACGCGACTGCCCGCAGCCAGCCTCATTCTGGAAGCCTTGGTGGCGATAAGGCTCTGATAATTGATCAAATTGAGAAGAAGCGTTTCAATTAACTGGGCCTCCAGCAATTTGCCTTCCACCCTTATTACCGGTTCAAGCGGGAAAACCACCTCGCCTTCTTTCATGGAGAAGACATCGGCCGCAAAATGGAAGGTTTCGAGGTAGTCAAGATAGTCATGGCGAAAATTCAACTGCTGGAGGTAATCAAGGTCAGCCGGGGAAAACTTGAGGCTTCCCAGGGCCTGAAGCAGCGGGTCGAGTCCAGCATAAATTACATAGCCGCCACCAAAGGGAATGGTGCGGAAAAAATAATCAAAGACAGCCGGTTTTTCTGCTGTTCCATCCAGAAAATAAGCCTGGCCCATGGCCAGCTGGTAAAGGTCAGTATAAAGAGGAGAAAATTTAAACAGGTCTTTTGCTTCTTTCATATTGTTTTTATTATATTCCAAGTAGCCGGGAGGTTGCTACTTTCGCCATAGATACTCATTCTGCCTTTAGTCGATCTAATTTCTCAACCTTGCTTCCGGCCTTTCCATTGCCAGTGACTGTCAATCAATTCGTAATCGGACAGTTTTGCTCTATTGATCAAATCTGTGTTTTCGACCGGATCATCCATTGTCCAGTAGTAATTACCGTCCAGAATGTAATAAAAGTCTGGACGGCTGTAATAAAAAGCCTTAAAGCCGGCTTCCCGGATGAATTGGGCTGCTTTAATAAACTCGAGCCGGTATTCGAGTCCGACTTTAGACAGGGCCAGGTATTCATGAGGTGCCCGGTTAGCATAAGTCCTGGCGAAGGTCCAGGTAAATTTATTAACAAAAGTGCGGAAATCGTCTGCCGTATACAAGCTATTAAGGATTTTGCAGCTTCTCTTCCTCCCTGTCAATATCAGCCGCACAGGCCTCAATTAGTTTTTTGAAAAGGTCAGTAACCCGGATGACAGTATCCCCGCCTTCTTTGATGCCTTTCCATTGCTCATATCCCCAGATCTGGAAATCTTGGCCCACTCCACTTAAGGCTATGATAAATTAAAGTCAGAATTGATGTCAAATGAAGGGTTCTTTCAGTGCCAACCATTATCTTTCTGGATGAAGAAAACCGCGAGCTCCGAAGATTCTCGGGCTATTTTGGCAGCCAGGAAATAAAAGACTTTTTGGAAAGATATTTTTTAGCGGGTGGGCAAGGCCAGAAACATTAATAATAAATAGCCGCTATTAGTCGCTTTTGTCCTTCTCTTTTCAGTGTTTCAACTTATTGAATCTGAACGAGACCAAAGTTGACAGGTGTCAGATTCTCAGAAAAACAGGGCTAAAACGAGATTTTTCAGTGATTATCGGTCCTTTTTTGCTTGACAGCTGCTACCCGATTGGTTAATTTAGTCAAAATAAAACTTTTATTTGATGACCTGACCGGGACAGTGCATATCGGGCAAGGCGAAGTTGGAGTAATCACAGGTTAATGATTTTATGGAAGTTGGCGGCCAGCATTATCGCCCCGGCCATCTTCTGGCTGGCCTATTTTTATTATAAAGACCGGAGGCAGCCCGAGCCTTTAATCAATCTCTTAGCAGCCTTTCTTCTTGGCTTTATTTTCGGCTTTCTCTGTTTTCTAACTTACAGGCAACTGCCTTTGGTCGGCCTCCCGGCCGGTTTTAATCAGGTTGTAGCCAGAGGCAACGGCCGCGGGATTGCTTTATATTCGCTCGGGGTGGTTGGACCCTTAGAAGAGTTTTTTAAGTTTTTGCCTTTTGCTCTGTTTATTTTAAAGAACTACGATCTGGATGAACCGTCTGACGGCGTGGTTTATGCCGCTTCTCTGGCTATCGGCTTTGCCAGCTTTGAAAATCTCGGTTATTTACCCCTGATGAGCGGGGCGGCTTATTTTGGCCGGGCGCTGGTTTCCCCATTGACTCATTCGATTTTTTCCTCAATCTGGGGTTATCTGGTGGTCAGAGCCAGGGCTCGTGGCCGCTCAGAAGTCCCGGCTGCCCTGATTGGTCTGGTTCTCGCCGCCCTGGTTCATGGCTTATTCAATATTATGACTGTTTCCAATTCGCTGCGAATTTATTCTGCCCTTCTTATTCTCTGTTTGTGGTTAATGTTTATCTATCTTCTGGAAAAAAAGTAAGAGTTCAGTTCTCAGGTTCTTTGAGAACGACCACCTCAACCCGCCGGTTCTTGGCCCGGTTAATTTCATTATCATTGGGCGCCACCGGCCGGCTGGAGCCAAAGCCCTGATATTTCATCCGGTCAGTTGATACTCCCTGAGACATTAGAAATTCATAGACAGTCCTGGCCCGGTCAGCTGAGAGCTTAAGATTTAATTCTTCTGAGCCGGTGGCATCGGTATGGCCTTCAATACTGAGCTTAATATCGGCGAAAACCATCAAAATGCCGGCCAGCTTGGCTAATTTTAACTGAGATTCCGGTTTAAGTGTAGCCTTATTAATATCAAACAGGACTCCAGCCAGATTGACCATTAACCCCCTGGCGGTATCGGTCGTTTCAGCTACCGTGGATAAAGCTGATTTCAGTTTGCCGGCCAGTTCATCTCTTTCCTTTTGAATCATCTCTCTTTCCTGAGCCAGCTGACGGGTTTGAGCGGCTAATTGTTCGGTTTCCTTGGCCAGGGCTGCCCGTTCAGCTTTAATTTCTTCCAGCTGCCGGGCTAATTGCTGGGCTTCACTTTCAGCCTGGGAAGCGCGCTGTTCTAAAGCTGCTTTTTCGGCCCGCCTCTTAGCTTCAGCTTCTGCCGCCGCCTTTTCCTCTTCCATTTTGATTGTTTCATTTATGGCCTGAGCGGCAAATTGAGTGGCGATTCGAGCCCCATCGGCCGCCATCTTTTTGTCCTTTTGATTTCGGGCTTTAGCTAAGGCTTCATTGGCCTGATTGATCGCCTTGGGATTTACCTGGTCGGCTCCAACCTTGGCCGCAAAGTCGAGAGTCTTTTCTGCCTGTTTTAAGGCTACCGGGACATCACTGATGTACTGAATACTGGAAATACTATCCAGAGCCGGGCGAGCCCTGGTTGAAAAATCATTATAGGTAAAAGGAGCAATCTGAACACCTTTTTCTCCTGATTCGGCATTTACAAAAAGAACCAGGTCGGTCGGCCGGCTGACTGAGGAATAAGGCTCAGCGGTGACCATCAGAGCCAGGATTTTCCGGTTGACATAGAATTTTTGTGACCCGGAACAGTCCCTTTTATCAATAATAATTTCGCCCAGATTATCGACAGTCCCGTCCGGTCCGACTGCCCAGAGGACATAAGTGGAAATGTCACCGGCAAACAAAATCGCCGGCTCCAGATGTTCAAAGCTAAGCTCAACCGAAGCTACCCCTTTTTCATAATTGAGCCGGGCTAACATTGAGGCCCGGTCTGGTGCCCGATTAGTTTTGTTGAAACTCGTTTCAATTTTTTTGCCTTCAGGCAAAGTCATAGCTTTCAGGTTAACCTGGCCGTAGGCCCGGCTAAAAACCAACAAACAGACAAAAAGGCCAAAGAGAATTTTATCTCTTTTCATTTTTTCCTGCCTTCCATCCTATAGTTTAAACTAATTTTATCATCGGGTAGTCCTTGATTTCAACTTTAAATTATGGCGGCGGACAAACTCGAGGTTGACAGGAAGGGGCTTTCTTTGTATAAATAGAAACAATTTTGACTAAACGCCATTAAAGGATGTAAGGCATGAAGGTCCAGAAGCACCGGGCAGCAGCCAGTCACTGGTTGCTAATGATCATCGCTCTGCCCTTAGTGATGGTGCTGGTTGCCGGTCAATCTTTAGCCAATTCAAAAGTCCTCAGGCCCGAAGAAAAACTCAACCTTTATAACCAGAGACAGCTCCGCTGGGAAGCCAATTCAAATAACATCCTCAAAAGGATTTCTAATCTGCGAGGTCAGACAGGAATTGTGGTTGAAGACCTTGAAACGGGCTGGACATTTATCCATAACGAAGAGCAGCCTTTTCCCGCGGCCAGTCTGGTTAAGATCCCCATCATGGTGGCTTGCTTCAAAGCAGCCGGGGAAGGATTACTTGATTTATCCGGAAAATATGTTCTCAAAAGAAAAGACCGGGTCGGGGGATCAGGCCGCCTGCGACGGATGAGAAACGGGCGGTCTTTTACCTTTGCCCAGCTTATAGATTATATGGTGACCGAAAGCGATAATATCGCCTGTAATATCCTGATTGACCGGCTGGGCTTTGATTATATTAATAATGTCTTTGATGAACTTGGTTTGAAAAAGACCAGACTGAACCGCAAAATGATAGATTTTGCTGCCCGTGATCAGGGCCTGGAAAATTACACGTCGGCGGCTGAAATGACCGGTTTGCTGGAGAGAATCTATCACCGCTGCTGCTATAATGCCGTAATTTCTGATCAATGCCTGGCGGTACTTAAAAGGCAGAAAATTAATGACCGCCTTCCCCGTTACTTACCGAAAGAAGTGACCGTGGCTCATAAAACTGGTCTGGAGAAGGAAGTCTGCCACGATGCCGGCATTGTTTTTACTCCTAATGGCGATTATATAATAACGGTTCTGGTCCACACCTGGGCTGGCCCCGGTTCAGCCAAAATATTTATTGGCCGGCTCAGCTCCTATTTTTATGAAATTTTCAAAAGCTGATAACTATAGTTTTAAATAATTGCTACCCGCCTTTTTTCCGGTAAAATATATAGGGTTAGTCGAATATAAGGCTCGGCTTCTACTGGCTGACCTGAAGCCCCGGGCCTGTGGTTTGGGGAGCTAACCCACCCGGTTACAAATTGAAGATGAGAAATCCTAAAGACTTAAAACCTGAAGACAGGACTTCGGCCCAGGCTAAAGAAACCTTAATTAAAGCCGAAGTTGAGATAGATAAATCAGGCTGCTTTCTTCTCCCGCCTGAGATTCTGGCTCAGCTGGGGGCTGGTCCGGGAACCAGGCTGCGGGTCGTCAAGGAAAATGGCCAGATTCGAATTGAACCCAATCTCCAGGCCCTGCGCCGTCTCTATCTCGAACCAACTTCAGCCTGTAACCTCGCTTGCCAGACCTGTATCCGTCATACCTGGTCAGAACCCTTAGGCTCTATCAGCCGGGAGCTGGTCGAAAAACTGGCCACCGGGCTTAAGTCTTTTCCTTTTCTTCAATCCATTATGTTAGCCGGTTTTGGTGAACCGCTTGTCCACCCTGATATTGCCTGGATAGTCAAAAGACTGAAGGCAGCTTCATCAGCCACCATCGAAATTACCACCAATGGCACTTTGCTTGACGAGAAACTGGCTCAGGGGCTTCTTGAGGCTGGGCTTGACCGCCTGTGGGTTTCCTTCGATGGCAGTAGCGAGACCAGCTTTAACGATATTCGCCGCGGAGCCAACTTTAATCTCGTTCTCCGTAATGTCCAGAGAATCCGCAACCTGGCCGCTGCTATGAATAAACCTTTCGGCCTGGGGATTTCCTTTGTGGTCAGGCGGGAAAATATCAATGAGTTAAAAAACATAGAGAAGCTAATTGAAGCAAGCGGAGCCGATCGCCTGCTTATTACCAATGTTTTACCCTACACCGAAGAAATGGAGAGGCAGATGATCTGCCCGCTGGCCCTGACCTGTGAAACCTTTACCGGCTCACCGGGAAAACCTCAGATCAGCCTGCCCCGCCTGGATATAAATTATCTGACCCAGGAGCCAATTTTCCATCTGCTCAGGGGGTATGAAAATTTATTCTTGATTGACCGGCCGCTAAGCGCTCCGAGCCGTTCCTGCCGCTTTATCAATGAGGGAATGTCTTTTATCCGCTGGGACGGTCAGGTCGCACCCTGTTTAGCCCTTCTTCATAATCATACGACTTATCTTTACGGGCTGGAGCGCCGGATCAGGGGTTATTTGTTGGGTGATTTAAACTCCAGGTCACTGGCTGACATCTGGTCTTCTCAGGAATATCACGATTTCCGGGAAAAAGTTTACCTGTTCGATTATTCACCCTGCCATATTTGCGGCGGTTGCTCCTATTTAGAGAAAAATGAAGAAGACTGTTCGGGTAATACTTTTCCCGTCTGTGGGGGCTGCCTCTGGGCTCAGAGTATTATTCAGTGCCCCTGACTACGGTTTTCATGTCCATAATGTTTAGCTACCTGGCCTGTTTTTAGCCATTAATTCAAGCTGCTCTCCAGATTCTTAGTCAGCCGATGATTTAGATGGTTTGTCAGGAATGGCCTTAGAGTGTATTATTTAAAATAGTGAATATGGCGGAGGACAAGATGGCTATTCTCGAAGTCAGGGACGTTTCTCTTCAGGTGAACTCTATCTTGATTCTCAACGGCCTGTCAATGGAATTCTGGGCAGGTTATGTTCAGGCCGTGGTTGGCCCGAATGGAGCCGGGAAATCAACGCTGGCCAGCCTGATTATGGGTTTGCCTGATTACCGTCAGCATACCGGCGATATTCTGTTTGAAGGGCAGTCAATTAAGAACCTGAATGTTGACCAGCGGGCCAGGCTGGGCATTACTTTAGCCTGGCAGGAACCGGCCCGGTTTGAAGGTCTGAAGGTCAGCCAGTTTATCCTGGCTGCCGCCAAAAATAAGGACAAAAAGGAAGTTGACCGGGTTCTGGACATGGTCGGCCTGGAGCCGGCCCGCTACCGGTCACGTGATGTTGATAAGACACTGAGTGGTGGCGAACGGAAAAGAATTGAACTGGCTTCTATTTTAGCCATGAAGCCTCGCCTGGTCATGCTGGATGAGCCGGATTCGGGAGTTGACATCGAAGCTATTGACCGGATATTTGAAGCTATAAATCGCCTTAAAAAGGATGGCACTACGGTTTTGCTTATTACCCATAGTCCAAAAGTTCTGGAGAAGGCTGACCACGCCTTTCTGATTTGCCATGGAACCTTAGTTGATAAGGGAGTGACCTCAAATATTATGGAATATTTCAGCGGGAAATGTCTGCCCTGCCCTCATCAAAATGTGCCTGAGATTAACTCAGGGGCCGCGGCCGGAGGAAAAACATGACAGGAGATCTGGTCGGAGAAATTCTCGAATCGGTTAACCTGCATCGCACTTTCAATAAAGATACACCGCACCTCATTATCAATGCCAATCAGGTTCTTAGCTCTCATCAGGTTGAGGGGCTAATTATGGAGCCAGAAGAATTACCGGACGGTGTCCGGGCCAAGCTCAGAGTCAAAAAGGGAGTAAAAATCGGCAGCCCGGTGCACCTGTGCTTTGGCCTCCTGCCCGAGCGGGGAGTGCAGCACATCATCATGGATATCGAAATTGAAGATGAAGCAGAAGTCAGCTTTATGGCTCATTGCACTTTTCCCAATGCCGTGGACGTCGAGCACCGGATGGAAGCTCAGATCAAAGTTGGCCGTCAGGCTAAATATTCTTATTTTGAGCGCCACTGGCACAGTGATGAAGGGATGGTCAAAGTTGTGCCGGTAGCCTGGATCGAACTCGAAGAGGGGGCCCATTTTTCAACAGAATTTGAGCTGCTCAAAGGGCGGGTTGGGTTGATTGATCTGGATTATCGTACCACCTGCCAGGCCAGAAGTTCGGCCGAAATGAAAGCCAGGATCTTCGGGCGCCAGGACGACCGGATTCAAATCAGAGAGGCTGCTCATCTCATTGGTGAAGGCAGCCGGGCGGTTTTAACTACTCACGTTGCGGTAAAAAATCAGGCCCGGGCCGAGATAAACAATGAAATCATCGCGGAAGCACCTTATGCCCGCGGTCATGTTGATTGCAAGGAGATTATTCAGGATAACGGACAAGCCAGGGCGGTGCCGGTAGTGGAAGTTAGAAATCCGAAAGCCCACGTAACCCATGAAGCGGCTATCGGCAGCGTTGATTCGAAGCAGCTACAGACTCTGATGTCGCGCGGTTTGAGTGAAGAAGAGGCAGTGGATTTAATAGTTGAAGGATTGCTCAGTTAAAATTCCTATAAACCCAGAATCAACTTGGCCACATTGAAATAAATAAGCAGGCCGAAAATATCAACCATGGTCGCCAGCAGGGGGCTGGCCACAACTGCCGGGTCAATTTTGACCGAGACAGCTGCCAGTGGAAGCAAAGCCCCTATTAAGGTGGAAACTATAACCTGGAGAGCCAGGGCCAGGGCTACAGCCAGACCAACAGCCTGAGGAGTGATATGATTCAGGGCAGCCCCATCACCATAAAAAACTATGACTCTTAAATAGGCGATAGAAGCCAGAACTAAGGACATCAGAAAGGCTACGCCGAATTCTTTAAACAAAACTTTAAGGGAATCTTTAACGGTTATTTCTTTGACTGCCAGGGCTCTGATGACCAGAGTGGCCGATTGACTGCCAGCATTACCGCCGGTTCCGGTTAGCATCGGCATGAAAGAAGCCAGAATGGCCACCTGGAGTAAAATGCCTTCGTAGCTCTGAATGATGAAGCCAGAGACAAAACCCATCACAGCCAGAACCAGTATCCAGGGAGTCCGGCTCTTGAAATGCTCCCAGGCGGACAGTTTGGTATAAACTCCAACTTCGTGAGTGCCGCCAATGGCCATCAATTTTTCCACATCTTCCTGTTGTTCTTGTTGCAGAATATCCATGGCATCATCGTGGGTGATAATCCCAACCAGCCGCTGGTCGTCGTCAAGAACTGGAATGGCTAATAAATCATACTTCTGAATTTTTCTGGCAACTTCTTCCTGATCGTCACTGGCCCGGGCAGAGATGACATCTTCATACATGACATCTTTGACTCTGGCCCCATGAGGAGCAACGATCAAATCCTTTAAAGAAATAAATCCCTTTAACCGGTGATTCTCGTCAACAACATAACAGTAATAAATGGTCTCTTTGTCGGGTGCTTCTCTTCTTAGCTTCAGCAGGGCTTCATCCACTGTCAGGTCAGGCGTCAGAGTGGCATACTCAGAGGTCATAACTGAACCGGCGGTCCCTTCTGGATAGGCAATCAGCCGGCGGAGGTCTTCACGTTCGGCCTGAGCCATGGCCGGAATGATGGCCTGCCGCTGTTCATCTGACAGCTGTTTAACCAGGTCAACGCGGTCATCTGGCGGCATGTCTGAAAGCAGTTTTCCCATAACATCCCGCCCCAGAGTCTGGATCATCTCCAGCTGGACATCTTCATCAATATGGCTGAAGACTTCACCCCGTAAATGAGGAGAAAGATGGCTTAAAACTTCCCAGATTTCCTTTGGATTAAGAGCCGAGAGAAATTCTGCTACCTGAGCCGGATGAATTGAATCGCAAAATTCACACAGCTCACCGTAGCTTTTTTCTGCTAACAGCTCTCTTAATTCGGGTGCCAGTAATGGATTGACCATCATTCACCTCCGCCGCTAACTGGCTGGAGGTGAACGCCGGACTCAGGCTTTCGCCTGGCTCACCTGGGCAGCCAGCCAAACAGTCAGATTAAGTACTCTTCTTCCATCTAACTCAGATGGATAGGGGTCATCGCCGTCGCAATAACTCATGGCCCTGTTCTCTTTCATGCTTTCAACTTTTTCTACCAGTAATCCGGTCCTCTGTCAAGAGAGAACAGGCGAAAAATGGATTGAGATTGCTATTTAACGATGATCTGGTCCGATAATCTGGCTGAATATTTAATGTTGCCACCAAATCCTCTATTTTATATTATTCTTACAACTGGACATGTTTGAACTCTAACCTGTAATAAAGGGAGAAGGTCAAGCCGGCAGATGGAAGATATAGCCCGCGGCGTCAGGTCTTTTACCATCGGGACAGCTATCAGCCGGGTGCTGGGCCTTGTCCGGGAAATGGTCTTTGCCCTGCTTTTCGGTTCGAGCCGTTCTACCGATGCTTTTAATGCTGCTTTCCGGATTCCCAATCTCCTGCGGGACCTGTTTGCCGAAACCTCGCTTTCGGCGGCTTTTGTGCCGGTGCTGACTGAAGAGAAGGCCAAAAGCAAATCTGAAGAAAATCTTCTGGCTTCTAATATATTTACCACTCTCTTACTGGTCGTAGGAGCAGTGACTATTCTCGGCCTGATTTTTTGCCGGCCGCTGGCTTCCTTAGTGGCCATGGGTTTCAATCAGATTCCAGGAAAATTGTCTCTAACGGCCAATTTGACTTTTATCACTTTTCCTTTTTTGCTTTTTGTTTCCTTAGCCGCCTGGGCCATGAGCTATCACAATACGGAAGGCTCATTTTTTGTTCCCTCGGTGGCTCCGGCCTTCTTTAACGTTTTTTCCATCGCGGTGCCTCTGGCCATGTTTGGCTGGTATACGGCCAGGGGCGGAGATCCTATCTTCGGAGCGGCTATTGGTGTAACTATTGGTGGACTGATGCAATTCCTGATTCAGGTGCCGGGTGTTTTCCGTCTGGGTTTTCGCTACCGTTTTTATCTTAACTGGCATGACCCGCAATTTAGAAAAGTCATGGCTCTGTTTGTACCGGTGGCTATCGGGCTGGCCGGTTCGCGCTTTAATGTTTTTGTCAATACTATTCTGGTCTCTTATCAGGCCGAGCGCTCCATGACCTGGCTCAATTATGCTTACCGCATCATGCATCTGCCGCTTGGTCTTTTTGGCATAGCCGTCGGAGCTGTAGCTCTGCCACGTTTTTCCCGGCTGGTGTTGGAAAACAAAAGAGAAGAAGTCCAGCTGGCTTTTAAAGATTCGTTGAAAATGGTCTTTTTTTTGACTGTTCCTTCTTCTATTTTAATTGCCTTTTTTTCTTATCCTCTGACCAGCCTGATTTATCAGCACGGTAGGTTTGGCCCGGCTGATACTCTGGCCGTTAGCCAGGCTCTCATTCTTTACACTCTGGGCATTCCCTTTATTTCAGCTCTACGCAATGTGGCTTCGGTTTTCTATGCTCATCAGGATTCAAAGGCGCCGATGTATGCCAGCTTTATCTCCATTGGAGTTAATCTGGCCTTAAACCTGGCCTTGATGAAACCGGTTGGCTTTCTGGCTTTTCCTCTTTCGGCCAGCCTGGCCAGCATCGTCAATATCGCCGTTTTGATTCGCTGGCTGCCAGGGAAAATTGGTAACATTGAACTCCGCCCGATTTACAACTATATTCTGAAGCTGGCTCTGGTCTCAGGAGTGGCCGGAGCTATCGGTTATGCCGGTTTCAAAATAAGTGCCAGCCATTTCGGCTACTCGTTTTTCCCAGTTCTGATAGCCACTATTATTCTGGGCAGTCTTTCTCTCGGTTTTTTTTACGCCGGCTGCCAGTTGCTCAAAATAAAAGAAGTAGATACTTTCATCCGCCGTTTTCTAAAAAAGTAGAAATGGGGGACAGGGCGGTAGTCCGGAATTAGCTTTTTTTCAACTGGCTGGCGGGCTGAGCCGCTAGCCAGCCACTCCGGAAGACTGCTTTGTCCCCCATTCCCTTAACCTGGCTGTTGTTTTTGTAACCGGGCTTTAAGACTGCCTGCAGCCGGGATTTTCTTCCTCTTTGAATCATAGCCTGATTCACCTAACCGAGAATTTGCAACATAGTATAAGAGGTTTCAACTACCGGTCTGGCACTGAGCAGGGTGCTGTTAAGGTTGAGGCCATTGGCGATAAAGGCAAAGCCAGTTAGTGAAATTACCGCGGCCAGAAGAAAAATTGCCATTTTTGTTTTGAGTTTCATTTCTTTTCTCCTTTTTGATGAATTATTTGTTTTTCCATCTTTTTAACTTTCAATAATTTAGACGAAGGGCGGGGAGAAAAGGTTCATTTTTATAGATAAAAATACTTAAGAGGTTTAGCAGTCAGGCTCTTTAAATTAAAATGGGCAAGTAACTGGCTTTCAGGAATTGGCCTTCCGGACACGAACTGGATAAGGCGGCCGTTGCAATTTCTTCGGCGGATTCTTCTTGAGCATATCCTTTATAACTTCTATGGCTTTCTCTAATTGCGGGTCACGTCCAGCCTGATAGTCAGCCGGTGTCATCTCAACTTCTATATCGGGAGGAACGCCAACATTTTCTATGCCGAAGCCATCTTCCTCTGTCCAGAAGGCCAGATTAGGAGCGGTAATAAATCCGCCATCCATAAGCACCGGAAAGCCAAGAACTCCAACCAGTCCGCCCCAGGTCCTTTTTCCGATCAGCGGACCCAGACTGAATTTCCTGAACATCCAGGGCAACAGGTCGCCACCCGAACCAGCCATTTCATTGATCAGCATGACCTTTGGTCCCTGAATTGAGGCACTCGGCGTTTTCAGGTCAGCCCCGTAACGCATGGCCCACCTGGCGATAAAGGGCTTGCTCAGCCAATCCAGGTAGTAATCAGCGACCGAGCCTCCGCCATTAAATCGTTCATCTACAATGATGGCTTCTTTATAAGCCTGGGGGAAGAAATAGCGGCGGAAGTACATATAACCTGGAACCGAAGTGTCAGGTACATAGACGTAGGCGACCCGGCCGGCTGTTGCTTCCTCCACCTTTTTTAAATTGCCCTCCACCCAGTCGCGGTTTCTCAGGCTGAAATCATCGGCGACAGGAACAACTTGAACCTTTCTGGCTCCCTGGCCGTCAGCCCGGGGGCCAACTGTTATTTCCACAATTTTATTGGCTTTATTTTCAAAATACCGGAAAAGATCTTCTGGCGGCCTGAGCTCCTGGCCTTCAACTGCCAGCAAATATTCACCGGCTTTAACCGTTACCCCGGGTTCAGTTAATGGCGAACGCAATCCCGGATTCCAGTTCAATCCACCATAAACTTTTTGGAAACGGTAGCGGCCGTTAGCTATTTCATAGTCGGCGCCAAGCAACCCAACCCGGATTGTCTGACGTTCGTAAGGTGTATCGCCCCCGCCGCCCCGATGGTGGCCGACAGCCAGCTCGCTGCACATCCACTGAATCAGACGGTTGAGATCATCACGTCCGGCCAGGTCAGGCAGAAATTTTTCATATTTTTTCTTCATCGCCGGCCAGTCGCAGCCATGCATATTGGGGTCATAAAAGAAATCACGGTTGATACGCCAGGCTTCATTAAAAATTTGCCGCCACTCTTCGGCTGGATTGACCTTCACCTCAATTGAATCAATATTAATTTTTCCCTGACCTGCCTGAATTTTCCCGCCCAGGCTGGTAATGCCCCAGACATTCTGAGCCACGTAGAGAATTTTTTTGGCGTCAGCTGAAATCAGATAATTATTCAGGCCTTCCATGATGACTTCATCTTTTCTGGATTTGAGGTCGAACTTGTGCAGCTGTCCGCTGAAAGCCAGGGGACCCAGGCCGGCCGTCATGGAACCAAGAGACATTGTGGGGAACTCAAGATAATAGATTTGACCCGCTTCTCCTGTCTGCAGACTGGAATAATTACCAGGTGGAAGTGGCAGGGCCACAATCCGATATTCCAGGCCGTCAAAATCAATGACCGTGTTGCCGGAAGGGCCGGCTGGTTTTACCTGACTGGCAGAAGCAGCTGAACCCTTGTCTGCCTGGCCTGTGGCTCTGGCTTCTGTCGGGCCGGAAGCTTCTTTCTTTTCTCCGGCTTTTTCTTCATCACTTTCCTTAGCCAGGGGGTTGGGCAGATCCTTATTGAGGACAGCCAGATAAAGGGAAAAGCTGGATTTGAGGTCGGCATTGGACATATCAAACCACTGCTTGACCGGGCCAGCATCAGTTGAAGCCAAAAAATAAAGATAATTTCCGCTGGCATCAAATCTGGGCTCGTCCACTTCACTCAAACCATCGGTGATGGCAAATGATTTATCTTTTTCAAGCGAATAAACGAAGACTTTCTGGATGTAGGTCTGGGTGCTAAGAGTATAAGCAATCCACTTTGAATCAGGTGACCAGGAAGCGAAAACCTGACTGAGGCGGTCGGGGCCATACAGATACTCAGAGCCTATTTTTTTAACCAGGCCGCTTTTGAGATCAAGATAGAAAAGCGACAGAGAGTTATCAGCCAGGACCAGCTTCTGGCTATCAGGCGACCAGACTAAAGAATCATAGAAACCGGCTCCGGGAATTTTAAATTTTCTGACAGATCCCTGGCCGTCCTGCGAACGAAGATGAAGCTCATATTCGCCTGACTCATCAGAAAAATAAGCAATTGTCCGGCCATCAGGCGACCAGACCGGATAGCGCTCGTTAACTCCTGTAGTCTGAGTTAGATTCCGGTAATCACCTTTTTCCGCCGGCAGAGTAACTATTTCACCCCGGAATTCAAAGACTGCTCTGGCTCCGGACGGTGACAGATCAGCATTCCGGATCCAGCGGGCGCCCCGGGCATAACGCTCCCGGAGTTCAATAAGGTCAGTTGAGATGCCGACGGTCAGGCGGTGGATCCGGCTGGTTTTCAGGTCAAATAAGTGAAGATAGCCACCCTGTTCGTAAATAATCTGGTTCTGGCTGCCAGAGGCATCAATCACCGGAAAATCATCATAGCTGGTGAGCTGTCTGATTTCCTTTGTTTTGAGGTCATAACTGCACAGATTGAATTCGCCATTCCGGTCAGAGAGAAAATACAGCCTGTCTTCAGACCAGACTGGATCAATATCGTTGGAGCGTCCTTCAGGCTGGGGAATTTTTTCTATTGAGCTTGTTTTCCGGTCATAAATGGCGATGACAGAATTACGGCCGCCACGGTAGTTTTTCCATTGCCGGAAAGCATCTGGAAAATGGTTGTAGGCGAGGTAACGCCCGTCCGGGGAGACTTTAGCCCGGTAAACATAGGGAATCGGGATTTCCTGAGAAAAGCCGCCATTAACGGGCATAACAAATAAATTGCTGGCCCCGCGGTTGGAAGCTTTACTCGGTGAGGTATAAAATATGGATTGGCCGTCAGGTGTAAAATCCTGAACCAGGTCAGCCCCGGGATGCCAGGTCAAACGACGGGACTGCCCTCCTTCCGCCGGGATCAGATAGACATCCACGTTGCCGTTACGTTGAGCACTGAAGGCCAGCCATTTTCCATCGGGAGAAAAAACAGGTAGACCAACTACTTCCGCCTCAACTGTTAGCTGCCTGGGGTTTTTACCGTTAAGGTCAGCTACCCACAGATTCCCGGCATAGACGAAGGCAATTTTGTCCGGGCTTATAGCCGGTTTGGTTAGCATGGCCGTATCAACAGTATTAATAGCCAGAAGATTAATGGCAGTTAATACCAGCCAGAATAAACAAAACGAAAGCCAGCGAAATCTTTTGTAGATCATTGCTTACCCCACCAGGTTTTTTCTTTCAGGCCACAATTATATACTAAAGACAGGAAGCAAAGAACCGTTTATTTCCTGGCGATCGAAACCTTAACAATTTTTTCAGGCCATTGATCAAACTGATGAAAAAAATAGCCAAAAATGATAAGAAGAAAGGAAGATAAGATTTTATAAAAAATCCTGAGGTCAGGATGGAGGCCAAAATTGGGGAGGGATAAATGAAAAAAGACAGTAGAAAACTCTGGCTAATTTTACTGGCGGTGACCGTCATAATCTGGTTTTCTTCGATTTCAGCTGCCCAGGAAAAAGCTCACCCGAAATTAAACCCACGGGACTTAACGGCCTCCCTGGTTGGACATGCTCATATTGACCTTAGCTGGCTATGGTTGTGGGAAGAAACAGTCAATCAAGTTGCACCTGAGACCTTTTGGGGAACTCTGCGGCAGATGAATCGGAGGCCAGGACTGACCTTTGCTCAGAGCCAGGGTGCCCTGTACGAAGCGATGGAGATGTCCTCTCCGGAACTTTTCCAGGAAATCAAAAAGAAGGTAAAAGAAGGAACTTTTATTCCGGTCGGCGGGATGTGGGTCGAGCCAGACCTCAATCTGCCCGACGGAGAAAGCCTGGCTCATCAGCTGCTTTACGGGAAAAGATATTTTCTGGAAAAGTTCGGGACTGAGGTCAAAGTTGGCTGGAATCCCGATTCTTTTGGTCATAATTCGCAACTGCCTCAACTGCTGAAAAAGGCCGGCCTCGATTATTATGTTTTTGAGCGCTGTGCCCCTGAAAAAACCACTGCCTTCTGGTGGCAGGGCCTGGATGGCTCAAAGGTCCTGGCTTATGTTCCACCCGGATGGTATCTGGTGAATCTTAAGGACGGGGTTAAAGACCTATTGCTCAGGACTTATGAAAATACAACGCTTAAAGATTTTATGCTTCTTTATGGAGCCGGAGATCATGGCGGTGGGCCAAGAGATTCGGACCTGGAAGCTATCCTTAAGTTTGGTAACGATCCAAATCATCCCCGCTTTGAATTTGTCCAGCCGCAGGCTTATTTCGAGAAAATCGAAAAGCTCAGGATTGATTATCCGGTGGTCAGGGGTGAACTGAATTTTACTTTTCCTGGCTGCTATACCACCCAGGTTGAAACCAAGAAAGCCAACCGCCGGCTGGAAAACCTGTTGCTCGAAGCGGAAAAATTCTCCAGCCTGGCTAAATTGAGTGGAGCCCGAGATTATTATCCAGACCGGGACATTGATGAAGCCTGGAAGATTGTCCTTAGAAATCAGTTCCATGATATTCTGGACGGTTCGGCTATCGGTCCGGTTTATGAGGAGGTAATGGGTTATTACCAGGAGGCAGAAAAAAGAGCCCGGCGAGCACTGGATTTTTCGCTCGAAACCCTGGCTAATCTAATTGAGACCAGAGGCGAAGGCTCACCGCTTATTGTTTTTAATTCTCTTCCCTGGGTGAGAACAGAACCGGTTCAGGCCAGGCTGGTGTTCAATACCCCGGTCAAAGCAATTAAAATTCTGGATGTCTCGGGTGCCGAAATCCCTGTTCAACTGCTTGAGCTAAAAGAAGAGTCGGGTCAGTGGAAGGCAGAGGTCATTTTTATGGCTAAGGATGTCCCTTCGCTCGGTTATAAAACTTACCGGGTCCTGCCTGCTAAATCTAAAGAAAAATATAAGAGCCAGCTTACTGCCTCTTCGAGAATTCTGGAGAACGAATTTATTAGACTAACTTTAGATCCAGAAACAGGCTGGTGGGAAAGCCTGTTTGATAAGACAGCTGGCCGGGAATTTCTGGCCGCCTCAGGCAATGTTCTTGAAGCCATAGCTGATAAACCGCCCGGTATGTCAGCCTGGGAAATAGGGCTGAAGGACCTGGTGGAAAAACTGGGTGAAAAAGGGGCTTCAGTTAAAGTCATAGAAAAAGGCCCGGTCAGAGCTACTTTGAGAGTTGAGCAATTGTTTCGTGGTTCAAAATTTGTTCAGGATATTCAGCTTTACGCGGGCCTGCCGAGAGTTGATGTCCGGCTCTGGCTGAACTGGCAGGAAAGAAATGTCATGGTTAAAGCGGCTTTCCCGGTAGCTTTGAACCGGCCAGTGGCCACTTTTGAAATCCCGTTTGGTGCTATAAACCGGCTGGCCACGGGCAACGAGGTGCCAGCCTTAAAATGGATTGACTTGAGCGATGAAGCCGGTCAGGCCGGTCTGAGTCTTCTCAATGACTCGCGCTATGGCTTTGATGTCAAGGATAACACCATGAGGATTTCGATTGTCCGGGGAGCTACTTATCCAGACCCTGAGGCTGACCGCGGCTCACATCAGCTGGCCTATGCCCTTTATCCTCATCAGGGAAACTGGAAACAGGGGCTGAGTTTCAGGCGCGGGCTAGAATTTAATCAACCTCTCCTGGCTGGACAGGCCTTGATCCACCCTGGAACGCTACCTGCTTCTCAATCATTTCTGGAGCTGAGTCCAGAGAATGCAGTTGTAACCACACTTAAAAAGGAGATAGGTTATGGCCGCACCGGCTTTGTCCTTCGCCTCTATGAAATTTTTGGTCAGGAAACAGAAGTAAAAATGACCTGTCCTCAGCCAGTGGAAGTCTGGGAAGCTGATCTGATAGAAAGGCCAGAAAGTAAAATCGGTTCTGCTTCTCAGACCTTAACCTTTAAGCTCAAACCATTTGAAATTAAAACCCTTCTGCTTAAGACTCTATAAAAGAGGATAAAACTTATGACATCATTCAAAAAGATATTAATCAAAGGCGCGGCTCTTATTTTGATTCTAACAGGAGTTTTTTCGATGAGCGAGGCTCAAAACAAAACCGAAAAACCGGTTCTTCACGGGAAACACTGGGTGGCCATTACTGGCAAGCCTCTGGCGGCCACCGCCGGGGCCATGATGTTTATGAAAGGTGGAAATGCGGTTGATGCCGCCTGTGCCATGGTAGGCGCGGTCTGTACCATGCATGATGTGCTGAGCTGGGGAGGCGAAACGCAGGGCTTAATCTATAATCCCAAAACCAAAAAGGTTATAGCCATTAACGGGCTGGGAGTAGCGCCCAGCGGGGCAACAGCCGAGTTTTACAAACAGAAGGGCTATAAATACCCGCCGGCCGATGGGCCGCTGTCAGCTGTTACTCCCGGGACACCTGGCGCCTTGCTGGTCATGCTGGCTGAGTTTGGCACTCTAAAACTTAAAGATGTTCTTGAGCCTGCTATTCAGATGGCGGAAGGCTATCCGATAGAAAGGGAAACGGCTGATTCCATAGAGAGAAACAAGGAAAAATTAAAAAAATGGACCTATTCCCGAAAAATCTTCCTGACCCATCCTGGTGAAAAACGGGAAGCTCCTTATCCCGGAGAAGTTTTTCGCCAGCCAGAACTGGCTGAAACTCTGAAGAAACTGGTTGAGGCCGAGTCCCGGGCTCTTCAGGCGGGCAAAAGCAGAAAAGAAGCTATCCATGCTGCTTATGACCGTTTCTATAAGGGTGACATAGCCAAGGAATTGGTTCGCGGCTGCCAGGAAGAAGGCGGCCTGATTACCAGGCAAGATCTGGCCGGATGGCAAGTCCAGATTGAGGAACCGGTCATGACCACCTATAAGGGAATTGAAGTCTATAAGCTAAATACCTGGGTGCAGGGGCCGGTCATGCTGCAGATGCTTAATTTGCTGGAAAATTTTGATCTGAAAGCTATGGGTCACAATAGTGCCGATTACATTCACACTTTATACCAGGTGATGAATCTGGCTTTTGCCGACCGCGATTTTTATTATGGGGATCCCTATTTCCCGCCGGCAGAGCCGATTAAAGGGCTTCTTTCTAAAGATTATGCCCGGGAAAGAATAAAACTCATCAATCGTAAAGCCAACGACCCGGAAAGCCAGCCCGGTGATCCCTATCCTTTTCAAGGCCAGGAAAATCCGTTTAAACATTACCTGGCCAACTGGTCAAACAGAGATTGCCAGGCAAGACCGGAAGATGAAGCCAGACTGGAGGTCAGTATGAGACAGGGGACGACTTCGGTCCAGGCGGCTGACGAAGAAGGCTGGGTTGTTTCTCTGACGCCCAGCGGAGCCTGGGTGCCGGCGGTGGTGGCTGGGAAAACCGGTGTAGGCCTCAGCCAGCGGGCTCAGAGCTTTGTTCTGGATGAAGCCGAGAATCCATTTAATGTTATTGCCCCCGGGAAGAGGCCCAGAGCTACTCTGACTCCAGGTTTAGCCATGAAAGATGGGAAATCCTATCTGTCCTTTGCCGTTCAGGGTGGGGATACTCAGGACCAGAACCTGCTGCAATTTTTCCTGAATGTGGTCGAGTTCGGGATGACTGTGCAGCAAGCTTGTGAAGCTCCGAATATAACCAGTTATCAGCTGCGCGATTCTTTTGACCTGCACCAGTGCTTCCCCGGAAAGATTGACCTGAATGAAAGAGTTCCGGCCGCAGTCAGAGATAAGCTGACTGAGATGGGCTATAAAATTTCAGTTAAGAAATATACTTCTGGACCAATTAACGCCATTTATTTTGACTGGCAGAACGGAACTTTCTGGGGTGGTTCCAGCAATTATGGCGAAGACTACGGTGTCGTCTGGTAAAAATAGCCGCCCATCAATCTGATTTTATTTTTCAGGAGCAGCGGGTCCAGCCGCAATTCGGGCAAACCGGGCATTTTTCATCAGGCAAAGTCGCTCCGCACATCGGGCACGTATCTTTGAGGAAATCACGCCGGTTTTCTTTGACTTCACCTAAGTGCCGTTCCAGAACTTTGGCTACCGCATCCGGAATGGACTGAACCAGTCCGCCTTCGGTAAAAACTGGCTCGCTCCCGCCGATGCCCTTTAGCTGCAAAATGACTTCTTTGGAATCAACACCGCTTCTTAAGGCTAAGGAAATTAGCCGGCCGATGGCTTCGGCATCAGCCATGGTTGAGTAGCCGCTTTTCCCTATCGAGGTGAAGACTTCAAACGGTTTGTCATCAAGATAAGTAATGGTGACATAAAGGTTGCCCAGCCCGGTTTTAATTTTATCAGTCTTAGAAGGCAAGCTGACGGGTCTTTCTCTCGGGGTGAGTTTTTGTTTGGCCGTGGCACCGGCATAAAGGACCTGCTCAGCTTTACTGCCGTCGCGGTAAATAGTGATTCCTTTAGTGCCAAGGTCATAAGCCAGAAGATAAGCTTTTTCGACATCTTCAAAAGTTGCCTGATTAGGCAGGTTGATGGTTTTGGAAACCGAGTTATCTACATATTTTTGAAAAGCGGCCTGCATCCGGATATGGCCTTCATAAGGAATTTGATGAGCAGTGACAAAATAGGCAGGAAGGGGCTCGTCCTGATTTTCATTTTTCCATTCTTCATAAAGAGGATGGACATCTTTAATTTCGCCATCAAGAATTTTGCTGACAAATTCAAAGGCAAAAACTGGCTCGATAGAACTTGAACAGCCGGCGAGGCGGGAAATTGTGCCGGTCGGAGCTATGGTCAGAACAGTCGCATTGCGGCGTTTTTTACCTTTATGGATAGAAAGGTCAATGTTGGGGAAATTACCCTTGAGTTCGCCCAGCTTTTCGCTCTCCTGGTCGGCTTTCTGTCTCATAAAGGAAGCCAGCTTATCAGCTAAGGCCTGGGCCTCAGGTGAGTCATAATGTAATTTCTTTTTGAGGAGGAGATCCGCCCAGCCCATGACTCCTAAACCGATGCGGCGGTTAGCCTTAGTCATCTCGGCAATCTGGGGGAGCGGGTACTTGTTGACATCGATGACATTGTCCAGAAAGCGAACGGCCAGTTCAATCGTCGCAGCCAGCTTCTCCCAGTCAAGTTCATCTGGTTGATCAGCTGAGTAGAAATTGGCAACATTAATCGAACCCAGGTTGCATGATTCATAAGGGTGGAGGGGTTGCTCGCCGCAGGGATTGGTGGCACTGATCGGTCCCAGTTCACGGGTCGGATTGAGTTTATTAATCCGGTCAATAAAAATTAGTCCGGGGTCACCTACGGCCCAGGCTGATTCCACAATCAATTTAAAAATATCACGGGCCTTTTTTTTGGCTGTCTTCTTTTTTAAATAAGGGTTATAAAGCCAGTAATCACCATCATGTTTCAGGGCCTTCATAAAATCATCGGTAATGGCCACTGAAATATTAAAGTTGTTGAGTGTCTTGCCATCCCGCTTCATGGTGATGAATTCTTCAATATCGGGATGATCAACCCGCAGCAGGCCGATATTGGCTCCACGTCTGGTTCCTCCCTGTTTGACGGCTTCGGTGGCGGCGTCAATCACTTTGAGAAAAGAGACCGGCCCCGACGCTACTCCCTGAGTTTTGCGAACGAAGCTTCCTTTTGGACGGAGGAGGCTGAAGTCAAAGCCGGTGCCGCCTCCTTCCTTATGGACCAGAGCTGCATTTTTGACGGCATTAAAAATTGATTCCATCGAGTCTTCAATCGGCAGGACAAAGCAGGCACTCAAGCACATCTCGCGGCCGGCGCCGGTTAAAGTCGGGCTGTTAGGCATAAAATTTCTGGCCATCATGGCTTCAAAAAATTTATCAGCCCATTTCTTCTGTTCCTCTTTGGTTTTTTCGGCCGAAGCTATATAATCCGCTACCCGGCGGAAAAGGTCCGAAGGCTTTTTATCTATAAACTCTCCCTTTTCATTTTTCATAAAATAACGGGTCTGCAGGATTTTCATCGCATTGGGTGTAAAACCTTCATCTTTTACCGGCACCATCTTGCCCTCCTCTTATCCAGATTTATTTCAACTTAGTTTATTTTTTACCTATAGCTTTAAGTTTGGAATCAATAGTTGCTTCCCGGTCGAGACGGTGATCAAGATGAAGATCAAGATGAATCCGCTTAGCACCCATTTCGACCAGTACCCGGTCGCAAGCAGCGACTAAATTAAGAATTGAATTGAGATCCGGAGCTTCAACCGTGGTTGACATGGCCCCGGTTTCATAATGGAGCCCTGACTTCTCGATAACTTTGATGACCTCTCTGACATAACGGCTGACCGAAGGGCCTTCCGAGGTCGGAAAAACCGACAATTCAGCGATAATCATCTTTCTCTCCGGGTAATAAAATCAGGTTTACTTTTTTATTATATTCAATAAACAGAAAAAATAAAGCTGGCTGTTAAAAATGGGGTCGGGCCAGCGGATTATCTTTATTTTCAACAAGATACCAGCAGGCAGGAAATATCAGCTTTCTTATCTGTCAGCCAAAGAATCAGGTTACTCAGGCTGGCGGCCTGGGATTCAATGATGTAAATTATCAAGCCGATCAGTTAAGATAAATAGAACCATAAGTAATAAAGAGACCTTTATTCCGCACCGAGCCTGAAGACCATTATAATGATAGCAGAAAGTCAAAGACATGCAGCTTGACAGAGAAAGAAAATTTATTCTACTGGCTTCTACCCTGGCTTCCTTTCTAACTCCTTTTATGAGTTCGGCCACTAATTTAGCTCTTCCTTCCATCGCAGCCGATTTTAAACTGAGTGCTATCACCCTTGGCTGGACAGTTTCGGCCTTTCTGCTGATGACGGCCGTCTTTCTGGTACCGATGGGCAAGCTGGCCGACACTATCGGGCGGCAGCGGATCTTTATTACTGGCATCATTATCTTCTCGGCTGGCACCCTGGCCAGCGCTCTGGCTTTTTCGGGTTTGTCACTCATAATCTTCAGACTCATTCAGGGATTAGGCGGAGCTATGATTTTTTCGACCAGTATTGCTCTTCTCACTTCAGCTTTCCCACCTGAATCGCGAGGGCAGGTGCTGGGCATCAATACGGCGGCCACCTATACCGGCCTGTCGCTCGGTCCGGTAGCCGGCGGGTTTCTGGTTGAACATTCAGGCTGGCGGAGTATTTTCTTTGTGACCTGCGGGCTGGGCTTGCTGGCTCTTTTTTCTGTCCTCAAAGCCTATGACCAGGTTGAACAGGTGTCCAGAAACCGGGCGGCCGGCCAGCCTCAACGGTTTGATATTAAAGGCAGTCTAATTTATAGCTCAGGCCTGGTCTGCTTCATGCTGGGCTTTTCCCGCCTGCCAGCTGGCTACGGCCTGTTGCTGACAATCCTGGGACTAATCCTTTTAGCCGCCTTTTTTCTGGTAGAAAACAGAACTGCCCGCCCTGTCTTTGAGGTCAGGCTTTTCAGGGAAAACCGGGTCTTTGCCTTTTCTAATCTGGCGGCCCTGATTAACTATAGCTCGACCTTTGCTGTTGGTTATTTATTGAGCCTTTATCTTCAATATATCCATAATTTTCCGCCGCGGACAGCTGGCTTGATTCTTATTTCCCAGCCTGTCTTTCAGGCTCTGGTCTCACCTCTTTCTGGACGGGCTTCCGACCGAATTGACCCCCGGCTACTGGCTTCAGGCGGCATGGGATTGACTGCGGCAGGCCTTCTGGCTCTATCTTTAATCAGGCCCGGCACCGGGCTGACCTGGATCATCCCCGGACTGGTTTTACTGGGGATTGGCTTTGGGCTATTCTCTTCTCCCAATACCAATGCCGTTATGGGTTCGGTTAGCCCGAAGGATTATGGCCTGGCCTCCGCCACCCTGGCCACAATGAGAATGGTTGGACAGATGTTCAGCCTCGGCCTGACCATGATGATTATGTCGGTCGTGATGGGCAACGTGAAGATCACGCCCGATAAATTCGAATCGTTTATGACCAGTTTCCGCCTGACTTTTGAAGTTTTTGCTGTGCTTAATTTTCTGGGGATTTTTGCTTCTTTAGCTCGTGGACGGCGGTCCGATTCGGGCAATTAACGGGCATCATAAATAATTTTTCCTCCGACCATAGTCAGGACTGAAGTTGTTTCCCTGATTTTATTAACCGGTATCTCAAATATATTCTGAGACAGCAAGACCAGGTCGGCCAGTTTCCCCGGTTCAATCGAACCACGGATCCCCTCCTCGTTTAGGGCATAAGCTCCGCCCAGAGTATAGGCATAAATGGCCTGCTCGAGGGTTATTCTCTCGCCCGGCAGCCACCCGCCTTGAGGTTTCCCTTCCCAGTCTTCTCTGGTGACTGCCATCTGAACTCCAGGCCAGGGATTTATGGTCACGACCGGCCAGTCGCTGCCAAAGGCCAGCCGCCCGCCAGCTTTGAGAACCGAGTTCCAGGCAAAGGCTCTCTGCTCTCGCTCTGGCCCGGCGTTTTCAATCCAGGCTGACATCCAGGCCGGTTCGGGGTTGGCGTGAAGCGGCTGGAAACTGGCTACGATAAAAGGCTGACCGAACCGTTTGATATCATCAGCGGCGATGCATTCAGCATGTTCAATTTTAGGCCGCAATTCAGGATGGCCGCTTTCCCGGTCGGCCAGTTCATAGGCCTCCAGGGTCAGGCGAATAGCCCGGTCACCAATGGAATGGGTCGAAACCTGGATCCCCCGGCGGCTGAACTCAAGGACCGCTTTCTTATAATCTTCTGGTTCCCAGAAAAGTTTACCCCGGTTGTCACCCTGATCTTCGTATGGCTGAAGCATGGCTCCAGTGCCTGAATCAATTACTCCATCCAGCATAAGTTTTACCCCGCGCACGGCCAGCCAGTTATCATGATGTTTAGCGCTGGCCCGGGCATAAGCCTCAAAATCGTTGGCTTTCGGACCCGGTTCATCAATCCACATGGCAACGACCAGCCTCAGGGTCTGGGAACCTTCCTGATTGATCTGCTCAAAAAGCTCCAGCTCTTCGAATTCTCCACCCAGCCCATGAGCACAGGAGATACCCCAGCGGGCGGCCTCTTTCATTCCGGCCCGCAGAGCAGCCAGTTTTTCTTCCTTAGTTGGCTCTGGAATCAAGCGGCTAACCAGAGAGCTGGCTCCTTCCAGCAGAGCTCCGGTTGGTTCACCCTGGCTATCCCGGACTATCTGGCCATCAACCGGATCGGGTGTCTTTTTAGTAATGCCAGCCAGGGCCAGGGCTTTAGAATTGACCCAGCTGGTGTGGCCGTCAGCACATCTCATGACGGCTGGCCGGTCAGGCACGACTTCATCCAGGTATCTTTTATGGGGCATATTGTCAGGAAAAGCCGAATACATCCAGCCCCGCCCCTGAACCCAGTTCAATTCAGGATGAGCAGCGGAAAACCGCCGTATTCTGTCTTGAATTTCTTCAACGCTCCTGGTGCCAGACAGATCTACCCGGGTCAAGTTAAGTGAACCGCTCAGAAAATGAACATGGCTGTCCTGGATACCCGGCAGAAGAAGCTTTCCCTTAGCATCAATTATTTTCGTCTGTTTTCCGGCAAATTTTCTGGCCTCCCGGGCTGAGCCAACAAAAACAATTTTATCGCCTTTGATAGCCACCGCTTCGGCCCAGGGTTGAGCGGGATTGACGGTATAAACCCTGGCCTCAGTCACCAGCCAATCAGCGGGTTCTGGTTTCGGACCGCAGGAGATGAGCAGAACAAAAATGGCTAAAAAAACTGAAGCCAGTCCAAAAATACTCTTTTTCTCTTTGAATTCTCTGATTATCACCTGTTTCTCTCCTTGAAAACTATATCATATCATAACCGGTGAAGAATGGGGTCGGGCCAGCGGATCTCTCGAAATATCAATAAGATAGCTGCACGACAGGCAGGCTGGATAATCAGCCCAGAAAAAGGCCAATGAGCCTGTTTGTTTTTCAAGCCGCCCCTCGTAAAAGTAAACGGGAACAGATAAACTTGAGGGGATTCCAGGCATAGACCTTTTAATTACCGTGTCAGGTTGTCGTTTTGTCCACTCAAAAATTTTATGGCTTTTTATTGACCTCAAGCAGTAATTCGGGTAATGTAAATAAAAATAGGAGGACAACACATGGGTAAATCTCATTTAAACCGCCGCGAATTTCTTAAAGCTGGTCTGACCGGTCTGGCTACCACCGGTGCGGCCGCCGTTCTTTTAGCTGATGAATTAAAAAAGCAGAAGAAAACGGATAAACCGGCTGACAAAAATAAACAGCCTCAACCACCAGGCGGACAGCGCGAGGGCTTCATTTACCGGACTTTAGGCAGGACGGGAATTGTTCTGCCGGTCGTTTGCATGGGCGTCATGAATACTGATAGTTACGAACTGGTCAGAGCCGCTCTGGATGCAGGAATGGTTCATCTGGATACGGCCCATAATTATCTTCGCGGCCGCAGTGAAGAAGTCATTGGACAGGTGGTCAAAGGGCGTTCCCGCGAGAGTTTTGTAGTTGCTACCAAAGTTCCGCCAGCGGAAGGATTCAATGAGAAACTCGATTTGAGCCTCAAGCGGCTGGGAGTTGATTATGTTGATATTCTTTATCTGCACAGTCTGACGAAGCGGGAGACGGTTCTGGCTCCCGAGAATATGGCGATGGCCGAGGCAGCTAAAAAAGCCGGCAAAGCTCGCTTTATCGGCGTCACCACCCATGCCAATGAACCAGAGGTGATTCGGGCGGCTGCCGAAGCCAAAATTTACGATGTGGTCTTAAGCGGCTATAATTTCAGAAAAGACTATATCAAGGAACTGGATGCCGCCATCGAGGAAGCGACTGCGGCCGGTCTGGGTATCATCGCTATGAAGACTCTGGCCGGTGGTTTCTGGGATAGACAGAGAACTCAGCCGATCAATACCAAAGCTGCTCTGAAATGGGCTATGAATAATTCCAAAATCACCACCTCCGTTCCAGGTATGACAACTTTTGATCAGCTGAAGAGTAATCTGGAAGTGGTTAAAGATTTAAAGTTAACTCCTCAGGAGATTCAGGATCTAAAACTCGGACAAACAGCCAACCTGTCTGGCCTTTACTGCCAGGGTTGTCAGCGCTGCCTGCCCCAGTGCCCGAAATCGCTGCCGATTCCAGATATGATGAGAGCCTATATGTATGCCTATGGCTACCGGAATCTCCAGGCAGCTCACGAACTGGTAGCCGAGTTAAATCTCCCTGATAATCCCTGTGCCGGCTGTGAGACCTGTACCGTTAGCTGTGCCTTCAAGTTTAACGTTCGGGAGAAGCTGGTTGATATCAACCGGTTGAAAGCTGTTCCCGGCGACTTTTTTGCCTGAGCTCGGTTGCGTTCTGAATCTTAATAAGATTAACTTCTGACCGGTTTCTATTCGTATCTTCTGTTTAGTGCCGCTTTTTATCTGGCAATTGAGCGGCCAAAAAAGTAAGATTTAAGCTCATGAAATTCTGACTGGCTGGCAAGCGGTTTATTCTTGCCGTCAGCTAAAATCAAAGGAGAAGAGCTATGAGATGGCAATCAAAGCTGGCTTTTTCTCTAATCTTTTCGGTCATTTTAATAACGGCTGTTGGTCTCCTGGCTTCGGCTCAGGGACTTTTTACTCCGGCCCTACCCTCGGGATTAAAAGTTTATCCGGCTGATAGATTTTTTGATGTCTGGCCAAAGATAGTTCCAGCTGATACCGAGACCACCATCAGGATTATCTCCCGTTACGAGACTTTCCCCAAACCCGATTGCACTTACCGGCTGACTTATACCCCGGTTGGCCGCTATGCCGTTAAAAGCGGCTGGGTTAAGGCTGTGGCCGAACCAATTGTCCCTCAAAACAATGTCTTTGAAATCAGAAGGCTCTTTGAGTCCGAGCAAGAACATATCTTCAGGATTGAAGAAGTCAGAGCAGACGGTAAAGCTAAGGAAGTTGGCACCTTTCATGTCTATTCTCTTCAGCCAGATCTCTTTTTTCTTCGCCCTTTTAAAGGTGATATCCATATGCACAGCTACCGTTCTGACGGGTTAGAGGCCCCTGGTTATGTGATTGGGGCTGGCCGCCGGGCCGGCCTGGATTTTATGGCCCTGACTGATCACCGCAATTATGCTGCTTCACTTGAGGTGATTGCTCTCTTTAAAGACCTGCCGGTTGATTTGAAAATATTTCCCGGAGAAGAAGTTCACCCGCCTGATAATCCAGTCCATTTCGTTAGCTTCGGAGCTAAAGAAGGAATCACTGAGCTTTATCAGTCTGACGAAACAGCCTACCGGCGAGAGGTGAAAGCCATCATGGATAGACTGGGCCGGCTCCCGGAGGGCGTGGACAGATTCCAGCTGGCTTCCTCTGTCTGGACCTTCGACAAAATCAGAGAACGGGGCGGCCTGGGCATTTTCGCCCATCCTTACTGGCAGCCAGGCAACGCCAACTATGTTTCTTATGCCCTGGTCGACTATATTTTTGACCAAAAACTTTTTGATGCGCTGGAACTGGTCAGCGGCTTTGACTGGCAGGCTCTCCAGGAAGTTGACGTCAATAATCTGCAGCTGGCCAGATACCTGGAGGCTAAAGCTAAGGGGCAGAAGATTCCCATTGTCGGCATTAGTGATAGCCACACCAGCGAACAAAGCGATATGTTCGGTCGCTATTATACAATCTGTTTTGCTCCGTCGGCTGAACTTCCCGAGTTGATCAAAGCTATCAAGGAGGAAAGATCGGTGGCGGTGGAAACGGTGGCCGGCCATCTGCCCCGGCCTTTTGGACCTTATCGCTTAGTAGCCTTCACTCATTTTTTGCTGAGATATGTCCTGCCTCTCCATGATGAAATGTGCTTTGAGGAGGGCCGGTTGATGGTTGACTACGCTGGCGGAAAGAGTGAAGCAATCGAGGAGTTAAAATTACTTCAGGGCCAGGTAAAAAAATATTATGACCTGATCTGGGCGAGTGAAGCCGCTGCCCCGGCTGCGGATCAGCCAGGAAAATAAGTTTAAAAAACAGAATTCAGGACAGTGCAGTCTGGCTGAGCTATGGTCTATTAGATTTGGTCGAGTCTATTTAGATTAAAAGGCTAAAGTCAGCCTGATGTTTTATTCAGATAGATAGTCTGTGGCCGGATAATAGATACCTACTGGCCATAAATATAATTGTCTAAAAACAAATTAAAGAGAAGAAGACTTCCCCTTCAGAATCGACTTCAGAGCCTTTTCTATAACCAGGGCATTGCCAAAAGAATCATGAAAATCGACCAGAGGATTAACCCGGCCAGCCATAGCCTGGCCGAAATGCTCCACCATTAGCTGATATTGATCAACTGGCGGGAAGTTAAAACTCGTCAATTTATCATTCTGCCGTAAAAGAATTTCGGTCGGGAAATCTTTGGCTGAAAATACCCGGTTCAAATAAAGGCTGCCGGCTTCACCCAAAATTTCCAGGCTGCTTTGAAATTCAAGTTCAAAACTTGAAGCCAGGAGTGCCTGACGGCTGCCCGGAAAATTACAAAGGACAGAAGTGGTTAAATCAATTCCCGCTTTATCATCCAGATGACCCGTAGCCCAGATCTCCTGCGGTTCGGCTTTAAAAACCAGGCGGGCAGCATTGACCGTGTAACAGCCAACATCATATAGAGCTCCTCCTCCCATCTGAGGTGACCGGCGGTAATTGTCTTGTTCGCGGTTAAAGACAAAAGTAAAAGCCGACTGGACCAGCCGGGGCTCACCGATGGCTCCAGACTCTAAAAGCTCGATAGCTTTAGCTAAGCGGGGATGAAAGCGGTACATGAAAGCTTCCATTAGAAGCCTTTTATTAGCCTCGGCCTGGTGAAACATCTCCATAACTTCACTGGCCGTTAAAGCTAAAGGTTTTTCGCACAGTACCCGCTTTCCTGCCCGTAGGGCCCTGACTGTCCATTCAAAATGGAGATGATTGGGAAGCGGAATATAAACCGCCTCAATTTCTTTATCAGCCAGAAGATCTTCATAAGAGCCATAACTTTTTGGCAGGTTGAATTTTTCTGCCCAGTCCTGGGCTTTAGCTGCTGAGCGGGATGCAATGGCGACGAGCTCTGTCCCCTGAGCTTTTTTAAAAGCCGGGATAAGTGATTTTTCGGCAATAGCCGCACACCCTAAAATACCCCATTTGATTTTTTCAGATGATTTCCAGGCCATGTTCGCCTCTTTTTGCCCGGTCCGGCCTCTCCTAGCTTTTTTTAAAAATACAAACCTGCTCAGGCCAGAGCCATCTCCATTCTATTCAATTCTGGCTATTCTCTCAAGTGTCACCAATGTATCTGACCTAACACAGTTCAGACCGGCCAGCTGTTATTTACACTTGAAAAGTGAACTGGCCTCAGCTTTTGAGGTCAGGGCCGATGGCTAATTTCTAATGACAGGAGTAGTCCATCCACCGGCCGGTAATCAGGTTAGAAAGCAATTATTCAGTTCAAACCGACTGCATCTTTCTTAAAAAAGCCGGATCGACATCGCAGCCCAGCCCTGGTTCTTCCGGCAGGTAAATAGTTCCTTTCTCGACTTTCATTCCGCCGATGACCGGATCAACAGTATGCTCGGAGTTGCCATCGAGATCAGCGAAGATGATATTTTTCTGACTGGCGACTAAATGAGCGGCTGCGGTCAGGGCCAGCCTGGTTTCTAACATACAACCGACCATACATTGTATATTGGCGGCGGCAGCCACCTGGGCGATCTTAAGCGAGTTAAGCAGCCCGCCGGCTTTCATCAACTTGATGTTGAAATAATCACAGGCTTCTTCCCTGATCAGTTTAATGCTGTCTGGCGGCAGAAAAAGCGATTCATCAGCCATAATGGGAACCGGAGATTGTTCTCTGACGGCTTTCAGGCCAGCCAGATCAGAGGCCAGAACCGGTTGCTCCACGAACTCAACCTTAAAAGGTTCCATTCGCCTCAGAGCCGCTATAGCCTGGGGAACTGACCACCCCTGATTGGCATCAATTCTAAGCGGGATATCCGGACCAATGGCTTCCCTGACCATCTTTACCCGCCTGACATCGAGATCAGGATCTTCACCCACCTTTATTTTTATCTGACGGTAACCCTGAGCCAGGCTGTCCTTAACACTTTCCACCATTTTTTCCGGCGTGTTGAGCCCGGTAGTCAGATCAGTTTCGAAGCTCGAGCGGTAACCACCCAGAAGCTTATAGAGGGGCAGGCCAGCCGCTTTTCCCAGTAGGTCATAGAGAGCTTGATCATAGGCAGCCACCGCACTGGGATTGGAATGGATGATATTACCAACCTCTTCCATCAGTTTTTCTATGGCCAGGGCCTCCTTGCCTGCTAAGATTTCTCTAATAGCCCGGGCAGCAGCCATATTTCCGGCCTGGGTTTCCCCGGTAATGGGCGGGAAGGGACAGGCTTCACCCAGTCCATAGAGCCCGCTATCAGTCGTGATTTTAACCAGGACATCGTTGGCTGCATACATGGTACCAATGGCTATCCGGAAAGGAGATACAATCGGAACATCAAAAGTCCAGATTTCGATTTTCTTAATCTTCATCTTCCTGACTTCTTCCCGGGCTTGAGCCATTTTAACCGAGGCTAAGACTGGTTTTTTAACCAGGGCGGTTGAAGCCAGACCAAGGCTAAAATATTTTAAAAATTGCTGGCGGGTTATCTTCATGATGGTCTCCTTTTAAGTTAAATGATATTAAAAAAATGATATTAAGAAATAAAGCTCGCTCATAGGTAATATCAACAGTCAAGTCCGTCTCCTGCTTTCTCCTGCTTTTGACCTTTAACACTGTGATTTTAAGAAAAAATAGGCTCAAGCTCAAATAAAAAGTTTCGGGCTCAAATTTGATCTAAAAAAGCTTAGCCCTTACTGAACCTGCAGGCCAACTATAAATTGATCATCGAAAAATTTTTTCTTTGAACAAGAGCTGATTGAATTAGAAGCTAAAATTTCCTGCTAATAAAGTCTGAAATCAGATTACCCTTTCAAGATAAAGCTTTAAGTTTAGCGGTTGGTAAAGAATCAGTTGCAGATAACTCAAGGCGACAATTCCATCCGGTGGAAATTTTAATTTTGACTTTCTGGGAAAAGGCGTCTTAAAATGTCAGTATCTAAGAAAGGAAGAAAGGGGAAGTCCTATGAAAAAATTGCTTGGCTGGAGCTTAATCATCCTGCTGGCGGCTGGTTTTTTTGCCTGCAAAAAAGAACAGCCGCGGCCGGAAGTTTCCATGGATAAGGAATGGTATAAATACATCAGTGCCCATACTTCCGGAACTATTCCCCGGAAAGCCCGCCTCCGGGTGGTTTTTGTCCAGCCAGTCGGGCAGCCCGGGGAAACACCGCCGCCGGTGCTGGAAATCTCGCCAGCCATAGAAGGAAAGCTGCAATGGACTGGAACCAGGGAACTGGTTCTGATCCCGGTGACTGAACTAAAACCGGATACCGAATATAGGGCTATTTTGCATGTTGACAAAATTATGAAACTGCCCAAACAGTTTTCTGAATTCTCTTTCACTTTCCGGACGATTAAACCCCTGATGGAAATAATGATTGATGGACTTTATACCGACGAGCCGTCGCAGCCAGAAGTTCAAACCCTTAAAGGACAGCTGCTGACCTCTGACCTGGAAGAAGCTTCCCGGGTGGAAAAAGTCCTTCTGGCTGAACAGTCTGGAACCAGGCTGCCCATTACCTGGAGCCACTCGGGCGACGGAATCCGGCATGATTTCAGGGTGAATGGAATAATCCGGGGCGAGGCACCATCCCTGGTCAGGCTGGTCTGGGATGGAAGCCCCTTAGAAATAAAAGATAAAGGAGAACGGGAAATAGAAGTTCCGTCTCTGTCCCGCTTTGAACTGCTCAGTGCGACGGCAGTACGGGATGACTCGCCCCACATCCTTTTGCGTTTTTCTGATCCTCTGGATCCTAACCAGGATTTAACCGGTTTGCTGCGGGTAGGAGAACTGCCTTTAACCTGGGAGATTGGCCAGAATACGATCAGAGTTTATAGCCCGAAGGGTTTCCGGGAAACAGTGGTCTTGAAAGTCTATCCAGGAATAAAAAGCCTTCGGAAGACAACCCTGGATGAAGAAAAAAGCTTTGAGGTGACTTTTGGACTTCCCTCTCCCCAGGTCCGCTTTGTTGGCCAGGGTATTATCCTGCCCAGCAAAGACCGTTTGACGGTGCCAATTGAAGCCATTAATCTCAAATCAATCCAGGTCACAGCCTTTCAGATATTTCCCGATAATATCGCTCAGTTTCTTCAGGTCAATGAACTGACCGGCTCCAGAGAACTAACCAGAGTCGGCCGCTATCTCTGGCGCAAAACCATTAATCTTTCTGATGATCCGGAAGTAACCTCTAACTGGGCTCGTTATGACCTCGACGTTACCCCGCTCTTTCAAGAGGAGAGTGGCAGCCTTTACCGCCTGATTCTGTCGTTTAACCGTGGCAATACCACCTATCCCTGCCCTGAGGTAACATCGCCCCCGGCTTTGGAACCGCCTTTAATAAATGAGACCGGTGAAACTCCGGAGGATTACTACTGGGACGAAAGTTATCGTTATCCTTATCTTCAGAACGGCTGGCTCAACCGGAATGATCCCTGCCATGACGCCTATTATAATCCAAACTATAATCAGAAGGCCGTCGTTGCCAGGAATCTTCTTAGCTCGAACCTGGGGCTGATCGCCAAGATGGAAAAAGATAACAACCTCCATCTGGTTGTAACTGACCTGAGGACAGCTCAGCCTCTGGCCGGGGTCAAGCTCGAAGTCTATAATTACCAGCAACAACTGCAGGCCAGTTCGGCCAGTGACGGTAATGGTTTTGCTACCTTCCAGTTGAAAGAAAGGCCTTTCCTGGTCATCGCCAGGGCTGGCCGCGATCTGGGATATCTCCGGTTGAGCGGAGACTCAGCTTTAAGTCTCAGTCATTTTGATATAGGCGGCGAAACAGTCAAAAAAGGAATTAAAGGGTTCATCTATGGGGAGCGAGGGGTCTGGCGGCCGGGTGATACTATTTATCTGACTTTTGTTCTGTTTGACCGGGAAAAGCGCCTGCCAGCCAACTATCCGGTAACTATGGAATGGTCTTCGCCTCAGGGTCAGCTGGTCACAACTCTGAAACCATCCAGGTCTCTGGGATCATTTCACGCCTTTAAAATAGAAACAGAGGAAAAAGCTCAGACCGGTTCCTGGCAGGCCAGAGTTCTGGTTGGAGGTTTAACTTTCTCCAGGACAGTCAGAATCGAGACTGTGGTGCCCAACCGCTTGAAAATTGAATTTAAAACACCGGTCAGTATTCTGACCAGAAAAGATTTACCCATTCAGGCTACGATTAACTCCCAGTGGCTGCATGGAGCCCCGGCTGCCAACCTGAAATATGACATCACCGTTAGCCTCTCACCCCAACCGGCGGTTTTCAATAAATTTCCGGGTTTTACTTTCGACGATCCTTCTAAAGAGTTTACTGCCGGCGATGTTCTTCAGTCTAAAGGCACTCTTGATAGCCAGGGTAAAGACCTGGCCAGGCTTGATTTTGAAATTGATTCAACTGCTCCAGGCGGGTTAGAGGCCAGATTTGTGACCAGGGTCTTTGAAGAATCAGGTGATTTCAGCCTGGACTCTTTCAGTCAGCCCCTGCATCCTTACGATTGTTATGTTGGCTTGAGGCTGCCTGAAGCTAAAAAAGGCTATGGCTACCTGGAAACCGGTAAAGAACAACTGGTTAGCCTGGCGACGGTTGATGCCCGTGGCCAGCCGGTTTCCCGCCGGAAGCTTAGAATTTCTCTTTACAAAATTGACTGGCGGTGGTGGTGGGAAAAAGAAGGCACCTCCTTAGCTGATTATTTATCCAGGAGCTATACTCGCCCTATAACGAGTGACATCCTGACTGCTGATGACAGGGGACAGGCTTCCTGGAAATTCCAGATCGGGTATCCTGATTGGGGCAGATTCTTTATCCGGGTGGAAGACCCCGAGGGCGGCCATTCGGCGGGACAGATTATCTATGTGGACTGGCCAGACTGGACAGGCCGCTCCAGAGCCACTGGAGGTGAGGAAGCCTCCAGATTGTCCCTGTCATCGGATAAAGAGAAATATCTCGCCGGAGAAAAAGCAGTCATCTACCTGCCGGAAGCAGTTCAGGGACGGGCTCTGGTTTCAGTTGAATCGGGTTCAGCGGTGCTTCAGAAGATGTGGGTTTCGACCCAGAAAGGAGAGAACCGTTTTGAGATCCAGCTCACTGAAAATATGACTCCCAATGTCTATGTTTATGTCACGCTGATTCAGCCCCATAGCGGGAAGGTCAGCGATGCTCCGATCAGGATGTATGGAGTCATTCCGCTCATGGTAGAAAACCCGGCAACCAAACTGGAACCGGTTCTTAACCTGCCCGAAGAAATCCAGCCGCTGGAAAAATTCAAAATTAAAGTTGGAGAAAAAAACGGCCAGAGGATGTTCTATACTCTGGCAGTAGTCGATGAGGGGCTGCTCTCTCTAACCAATTATCAGGTTCCCGACCTGAGAGCAGAATTCTATAAGCGAGAAGCCCTGGGGGTATCTACCTGGGATGTGTTTGACCAGGTGGCTGAAGCTTACGGGGCTGAATTGAACCGCCTGTTAGCTCTGGGCGGTGATGAATATAAAAGAGCGGCTGAAGAAGCCCGCAAACCCAGAAGATTTCCACCGGTGGCTCTTTTTGACGGCCCCTTTGAACTCAAGCCGGGGGAAACGGCCAGCCACGAATTCCTGATGCCTCAATACTTTGGGGCAGTCAGAGTGATGGTGGTAGCTGGCCGGGAAGGAGTTTTCGGCTCAGCCGAAAAATCAGTCCCGGTAAGGCGCGACTTAATGGCTCTGCCCACCCTGCCCAGAATCGTCAGGTCCGGAGAACAGGTCAGCGTTCCCATTACAGTTTTTGTGACTGACCCGGGTCTTAAAGAAATTGAAGTTTCCCTTAAGACCAATGAGTTCTTTGAGATTTCAGGGGAAAGACAGAAGACTCTTTCTTTCAGCCAGCCTGGCGACCAGATAGTCAATTTTGAATTGAAAACAGCTGAAGCAGTCGGACAGGGTCAGGTCAGTTTTCAGGTTAAAGGAGGCTCGGAGACAATTTCTGATAAAGTTTTTATAGAAGTCCTCAGTCCGAATCCTTGGTTGACCAGGGTTGCTTCTTTCGAGGTAAAACCCGGCCAGGAACTGAAGGAGAAGGTTGTGGCCTTCGGGCTCAAAGGCACCAATCAGGTGACGGTGGAAGTTTCCAGCCTGCCCGCCCTGCAATTAGACAAAAGGTTGGATTTTCTGATCGGCTATCCTTATGGCTGTCTGGAACAAACACTCTCCATCGCCTTTCCCCAGCTTTATCTAAAAAATCTGGTCAGATTGACCTCGAAGGAAACCAAAGACATCGAGGATCATGTCCGGACAGCGGTTACCAGGATGAGTTATTTTCAAATGCCCAATGGAGCCTTTAGTTACTGGCCTGGAGACCGGACTGCCCATGACTGGACCTCAGTCTATGCCGGCTGGTTCCTGCTGGAAGCTAAAAGGGCCGGCTATTATGTACCAGAAGCCATGCTCAATAGCTGGAAAGAGAACCAGAAAATGCTGGTCAATGCCTGGACGGCCGGAACTCTCCATAGCCAGTTAACTCAGGCTTTTCGCCTGTTTACCCTGGCCGAAGCTCGAGAGCCAGACCCTGGAGCCATGAACAGGCTCAGGGAAAGAACGGATTTAGGCAACCTGTCTGGAATTCTTCTGGCCGCGGCTTATCACCTGAGCGGACAAACGGAGGCGGCGGCTGAACTGGTTAAAAAAATCAGGTTGGAATTTGATAAATACCGGGATTCAGCGGTAACCTTTGGTTCGGAACTCAGGGACAAAGCTCTGGCTGCCCATTGTTTGAGTCTGATGGACATGAGGGACAAAGCTAAACCACTCATCCAGGAAATCGGCGAGGTTACTTCCTCAGACCTCTGGCTTTCCACCAACGAAACAGCCACAATCCTCCTGGCTTTATCCAGCTTTTACGGGACAGCTGGCAGCGAACCTTACAACTTTACCTTAGCCTGGGATGATAACAAGGCAGAAAAGGTTGAATCTTCAGTCCTGGTAGAAAAAAGAACCTATGAGAATTTTCCGGCCGAGGGCCGTGATTTATCACTGGCCAACAATTCTAAAAATCCACTTTATATGACGGTTTATACTAAGGGAATTCCAGCCGCTGGCCAGGAAGAAACCTTTTCCCGGGGTCTGGAGATTAAGGTCATTTACCGTGACCTCAAAATGAACCCGGTCGAGATCAGCGCTATTACTCAGGGCTCTGATCTTCTGGTTGATGTCGAGATAAGGAATAATACGGTCCGCCAGCTTCAGAATCTGGTCCTAACTCACCTGGTCGCTTCTGGCTTTCAGATTAAGAATCCTCTTTTCAGCCGCGATAACCGTCCGGTCAAAAATTATGATTACCAGGATGTCCGGGACGACAGGATCTACAGCTATTTCAGCCTTAATCCTGGCGAGTCGAAGACCTTTCTGGTGGCTTTGAACGCTTCTTATCTCGGCCGGTTCTATCAGCCGGGAATAGCGGTTGAAGCTATGTATGATGATTCAGTTCAGGCCAATACCAGAGGGCAGTGGGTCAATATAGTTAGATAGAGATACCAGATGAGGTAATTATTATAAGCAGTTGAGGTGACAGAACAGGGAGCCTTCTTTCAGAGATGACTATTTTGCCGGTGATGAAAAATTAAGATAAGGAAAATGGCAAGATTAGGAAAGCAAAAAGCAAGGCGGCTCGGCGCGGGGAAAAAGAAGCTGTGGCTGACGATTGGCGGTTTGCTTTTGCTGGTGAGCCTGCTTCTCAGGTTCTGGCCGCTCGGCCCGGTCTTTAAGGAACCGCTTTCTCCCGTGCTTTTCTCAGAGGATGGTCAGCTCCTGGGAGCCCGGCTGGCGGCTGATGGCCAGTGGCGGTTTCCCCGCGGAGAAAAAATTCCTGAAAAATATTTTAAAGCAGTCCTGCAGTTTGAAGACCGGCGCTTTTATCTTCATCCCGGCGTTGATCCCTTAGCGGTGGTCAGAGCCGTCTGGCAGAATTTGAAGGCCGGTGAAGTCAAAAGCGGGGCCAGCACCATCACCATGCAGCTGGCCCGTTTAGCTGAGAAAAACAGCCACCGGACTTTCGGCCAAAAGATAAAGGAAGCAACTCTGGCTCTGAGACTGGAGTTCCACTTTAGCAAGAAGGAGATTCTATCGCTTTTTGCTGAGCAGGCACCATTTGGCCGGAATGTGGTGGGGATAAATGCTGCTTCCTGGTTTTATTTTGGACGCAGCCCGGAAGATTTAAGCTGGGCGGAGGCCTGCTTTTTAGCGGTTTTGCCAAAAAATCCTTCTCTGGCCGCTCAAAGTGAAGGCTGGCCAAAGCTCAAGTTAAAGCGAGACCGCCTGTTGTGGAAATTATGGCAGCATGGCTACCTGTCGGAACTTGAATACCGGCTGGCTCTGAGCGAACCCGTGCCAGCCAACCTTAAACCCATACCCAGAGACTGTCAGCATCTCCTGGAAACACTGGCTAATGACCCTGGATGGAAAACGCCTTTCAATTCTTTCATTAATTATGACTTGCAGCGGCGACTGAACCTGGCAGCTGAGGCTTATGGTGAAAAGCTGCTCAACCGTGGCCTCAGAAACCTGGCGGTCGTAGTCATTGATAACAAAAAGGAAGCAGTCACAGCTTATATCGGCAACATTGGTTCAGGGCGGAACTTTGATAGCGCCCAGTATGTAGATGTGGCTCAGAGTCCGAGGAGCACTGGCAGCATTCTTAAGCCTTTTCTTTATGGGCTAATGCTCCAGGAAGGCTGGCTGAGCCCGGAGATGCTTGTCCCGGATATCCCAACCAGATATGAAGGTTTCAGACCCAAGAATTTTGACCGCCAGTTTAGAGGTGCTGTACCAGCCAGGACAGCCTTAGCCTGGTCTCTTAATGTGCCGGCAGTCAGGTTGTTGCATCAGTATGGAATTGCTAAATTCAAGAACAAACTGTCAGGCTGGGGAATGAGTACTCTTTTCAGGCCGGCTGAGGATTATGGCTTAAGCCTGATCCTGGGAGGAGCTGAAGGGAAGCTTCTGGAGATAACCTCGATGTATGCCGAAATGGGCCGGCGAGCCATGGAGCCCGAAGGTGACGACTCGAAAATCAGATTGCTGAGAGATGAGAAGAAAATTCTCTCTGGCTTGAAGGACCTTAGCTCCGGGGCTGCCTACCTGACCCTTCTGGCCTTGACTGAAGTCAACCGGCCGGATGAGGAAGGTTTCTGGCGGAATTTCAGCTCGGCCCGCTGGATAGCCTGGAAAACAGGAACGAGCTTCGGCTTAAAGGATGCCTGGGCGGTGGGAGTGACCCCGAATTATACCATCGGCGTCTGGGCGGGGAATGCCGATGGCGAAGGCCGGCCGGAAATAACCGGACTGGCCGCGGCTGCTCCCTTTCTGTTTGAAGTACTGGGCCTGCTGGATACGGGCGGCGAAATAACGGCGCCGCCAGGTTCATTAAAGAGAATAGAAGTCTGTCAGGATTCGGGTTATCTGGCCACTGAACTGTGCTCTAAAAAGTCCAGCTGGGTGCCGGCAGAAAGTCATTTTGATCAGGCCTGCCGTTATCATCAATTAGTTCACCTTGACCCGGCTGGCAAGTACCGGGTTGACAGCCGGTTTGAATCAGTGGCCAGAATGAAACATCAAAGCTGGTTTGTTTTACCTCCGGTTCAGGAATATTATTATCGGACCTGGCATCCCGGCTACCGGCCGTTACCGCCTTTGAGATCAGGTAAGAACAATCAGGTTGATGTGGCTGACGGGTCAAGAATAATGAACCTGATTTATCCAGAGCCAGGGACGGCCGTTTTCATTCCGGTTGATCTCGATGGACAACCTCAAGAAGTTGTCTTTGAAGCGGTCCACCAGCAAAAGGAAGCGGTCATTCACTGGCATCTGGACGAAGACTACCTGACGACTACCAGGCATTTTCATAAAATAGTTTTAAATCCGCCGGCAGGGGAACACCGGTTGATTCTGGTTGATGGGGAAGGGCGGCGGCTGGTCAGGCAGTTTAAAGTTATGGGAAAGTCTGAGACCAAATTAAGGCAGTAAAATAATAACAAGTTGATCCGTTTTCAAGCTGTAATTATTTCATAAATCTGTTAAAATCCCGGAATAAGAATTTAAGTCCAGAAGAAGGTTGGTTCTGGCTGATCTAAATGGAAACTGAAACAGAAAAAACAGAGTGGTTAAAAAAATGGCTGATCGCTGGCCGCCCCTGGTCTCTACCGGCCTCGGTCATTCCGGTAATTTTTGGTTCATCTCTGGCTGCTACTGTTGGCTGGGTAAAACTTCACATAGGCTTGCTTCTGTTATCACTGCTGGCCATGATTTTCCTGCACATGGCGGCTAATATGCTGTCGGATGTGGTGGACTGGCGGCGGGGTCTTGACCGGGAGATGACGCCAGCCAGTGGAGCCATAGCCCGTGGCTTACTGACACTTGGACAGGTCTTTAGAGGCTCTATTGTCTTCTTTATCGTCGGCTCAGCTCTCGGCCTTGTTCTGGTTTATCTCTGTGGAAAACTTGTTTTATACACGGGTCTCCTTGGTGTCGGTCTGGGTGTAGCCTATCCGTGGCTTAAGAAAGAGGCCCTGGGCGATGTGGCCGTTTTTATTGACTTCGGTTTGCTTGGGTCGTTTGGTGGTTGGGTGGTTCAAACCGGTCAATTTTCCTGGCTGCCTGTCATCTGGGCGATTCCACAAGGCCTGCTTATTGTGGCCATACTTCATGCCAATAACTGGCGTGATATCCTGACTGACCAGGAAGAAGAAATATTAACTGTGGCTAATAACCTTGGTGGCCGGGGCTCACGTCGGTATTATGGTCTGCTGCTTTTTGGTTCAATGGTTCTTCTGGCGGCCTTTATCCTTGCCCCCCGCCTTTTTGGCCTTGATTTCCCGTCCTTGCCTCTCTCTGTTTTGATTGTTATTCTCTGCTGGCCGCAGGCCTGGTGGCTCTGGAAGATAGCGGGCAGCAGTACCGGCCCAAGCCAGAGACAGGCGGCTGGACTGGCTGATTGCCTCAACCTCGACGGAGCAACCGCCCGTTATAGCCTGACTTTTGGCTTGCTGACCATTGGTGGCCTCTGGCTTGATTATCTGATTGAATTTTTAAAAAAATAGAAATAGAAAGAGCTGATTCAGTCCGAAGAGCAGACCAAATAAAATCTTTCACCATAGTCGTTCCGGGAAGCAATTTTATAATTGCATAAAAGCCGCTGATGACGGAAAATAACCGTGTTATTGTCATTTGAAGCCAGAAACGCTGATCAAGAAGACTGACTGGAATGGAAAAGAAGCTTATGACCCAAAGTCAGCTCTACTGGTTGACTATCCTCTCCGCCGTTGTCTTCCCGCTTGTTTTCTCAGGCTGGGGGCCGGCAATTATCGATTTCTGGTCGCTATTTTCTGCGGTTTTACTGATTTTTTTAATGCTGGCTTTAAGGCTTGATCCTGGTTTTAGCCAGTTGATAGCTGGCGATGCTATCACTCTGGGATGGAAAAAAGTTGCTTTCGGTCTGGCTTCAGCTGTTTTTTTATATGCCTTGTTTTATGCGGGTGATCTGTTAATGCTCAAACTCATGATGGGAAGCTCTGGCCAGGTGGCCAGCATCTATGCTCTGAAATCCGGCCAGAGTCAGTGGCGAATAGGAATTTTCCTGGCTCTAATTATAGGCCCTGGAGAAGAACTCTGGTGGCGGGGTTTTTTACAGCGGCACTGGTCTTCGCGCTTAGGGGGCTGGCCTGGTTTATGGCTGGCGGCTGGCTTATATACGGCGGTCCATCTCACCTCCAGAAATCCAGTCCTGGTCCTGGCCGCTCTGGTTTGCGGACTGGTCTGGGGCTACCAGTATTTAAAATTTAAATCAATCCTGGCCAACATTATTAGCCACGTTCTCTTTGATCTGGCCGTCTTTCTCTTCCTGCCTTTTTAAATGGGGTCGGGCCAGCCGATTTTCTTTATAATCAAATAGTTAGCCTGGTCCGTCATCCAGACTATATTTAATTGATCAGGGCCGGCTTACAGATTAAATCCGGTTGGCGACCCAAATATCTCAAAGCTGCCGCACCGCCTGGAGGCGGCATTAGCCAATATACAATTCAATTTAAAATAGATCGTGGAGACGTAAACCCCGGCTCAATCTGACCAGCCCTCATAGGAGACCAGCTCCTTCAGGCTTTTTCTCTTTTTGGGACGAGGGCTATCGGCTGGATAGCCAAGAGGAGTGAAGGCAATGGGCTCGGTATCTTCAGGTAGACCCAGAATTTCTCTGGCAGCCAGCGGATCAAAGGCTCCGATCCAGCAGGTCCCAAGCCCCTCATTGGTCGCGGCCAAAATGAGGTGATCCATGGCGATGGTCGCATCAACTTCGGCATAATTTTTACCATCTCTTCGCTTCCAGGCTCTGGCCGGAACGGCTACCAGACAGATAACGAGTGGGGCCTGAACAAACCAATCCCGCGGGTAAATTCGTTTAAGTTCTGCCTCCCTGCCTCTGGTCGAGATCACGATGATCTTAAAAGGCTGCAAGTTAGAAGCTGTCGGTGCCAGCCGGGCTACTTCCAGTATCCGGTTCAATTTATCCTCCGGAATGGGGTCGGGCCGGTAGGCACGAACGCTGTAGCGCTGTTTTAAAACCTCGCTAAATTCCATTATCCCTCCTCTTCTTTGTTCTTCTCTCTGGCTGTAATATTTTACGTGTCTTATGTTCAGCTTTTCTCTTGTCCTGGTTATCCAATCAGCCAGCCAAAATCCACCAAGATAAACGATAAAATTTTAATTCTTTATTATTCTATCATCAAAGACTATTAATGTTTTCACTGGCCGGTTAAATTGAAACAGAAAAAATGTATAAGCTGACTTCGCCACCGTAGCCGCTTATTTTAAATTCTGGTCGGCGCCGGGTTGCCTTGACAGTACCAATCAGGCCCATCCTTTTCCAGGCTGGTCAATGAAGCTGGTCACTGTTATTCTGTTTCAGGCCAGATGTCTTTAACAGTGAAATCTACCCAGTAGAGGTCAGTCACATTGGGAGCGGTCAGGATAATTTCCCGCCCGATTTCAGCCGGCGGGTCGGCCAGTTTTTCCCACCAGCGGCGATCAGACGGATAGCCAAACTGAAAGCCAACCGGAGCAGGATAAAACCACCTGGCCCAGCGAGCAAATTCCAGGCTGATTTGATCCATAGATTCAAAAATCTGGCTGTCATCGATAAAGACCAGGCCGTCCCTGTAAGCCGGCGGCAGCTTGGCTTGTTCCCAGTGCTTGAGGAAAAGGAGATAGGAAGGATTCCAGCGGCGCAGATGCTGAAGCCAGGCCCGGGCCTGGTCATCCGTTACCGCCACTCCTTCATTGTCTTTTTCACTCCAGCGATGCCATTCGACATCCACCCCAAAGCCTATGACACAGGGATGGTGGTGATAGCGTTCCATGACCAGATCGATTAAAGTCGGAATATCAGCCATAGCCGGCTCAACCTGGAGCCAGACCTGGTAACCAGCCTGATCAAACGCCCGCAGGTAAGATTCATTAGCATCTTCAGCAGCAAAAGCGATATTTTCATCCTGGGGCCTGAAATTCTTCGGCCGGGGAAAAGTCAGTTTGGTCCTGGTAGCATAAAGCTCCTGGCCAGGGACTTTTTTGACTCTGTCCATGGTGCTAACCAGCCAGATAAGAGCCGGACGGCTGCCCGGAAAGCGGCGGCACATATCCCCGGCTGAATTCAACCAGTAACTGACTCCCGGAAAAACGGGCTTGGGTCCGTAAGGTGAAGCTCGCAAACCAGCTCGCACCACGCTGTTTTTCTCAAGTCTTTTCTTTTGCTGTACTTCCTGATGGTGGATGAATTCAGCCACCTGCTGTTGAATAACTTCCTGCTTTTCTTTTGAGCCCGCTAAACTTTCCCAGTTCCAGAAAATGACGCCAGCTGCTGGATGTTTCAGAGCAGCCTGAAGATCCGCCTCAAACTCTTCCAGACTGAGCTCCTCTGGCAGATAAGCTTCCTTGACCTGGACACCGGGCAGGACCGGATTAGGAGCCGATGATTGAATATCAGCTACGACTGAACTGATCCACTCGGGCGGCCTTTTTAACATGGGAGCATAAGTCATGGGTGAAAGATAATCCACGTATCTTGACAGGCTCTTTAAATCCTGGCCAGCGACAGAGATCCGTCCTCGGTTAAAATCATCTTCTCTCCAGGGAACCAGATGAAGGTTGAGCAGGATGAAATGGTCGATCTGCCGGGCTGCTCTGGAAAGGTCTTCAACCATGGAAGTAATCTGCCGGCTTCTCCAGGCCATCCATTCATCCCGGTGATTGGCCAGTAGCCAGCGCGGAATATCGGGATAACCTTTGATAGCCGGTGGGATGACAATGCCCGTTTCTTTCTGAAAAGTTTTTAAACACTCGGAACAGAAGCAGGTGGTTTTGAGGAGATCTGGAGCTGACTCTGGATAGACCTTTTCCCAGAAAACGAAATGACGGATAAAATCAAGACTCAGGCCGTCTGGCTTCAATTCCGAGACCATCATTTTTACCGACTCGATTAGTTCCTGGCGATAGATCTGGTTGCCAGGGCAGACAAACTCCAGCCAGTCATCTTTAGCCGGCCGTCCCTCTCCGGTGATGGCCGCTATCTCGGGCCTGCTTTTCAATTTTTCCGGGTTATGAAAGACCGGAATGATGAGAAATATTTTAAAGCCGGCCTGACGGCAGAGTTTTAACCAATCGCTTTTTAGGGCCAGTTCGGGGCCGACAAACAGAGTGTTAATGCCAAGTTTTTTCCAGCTGTCAAAAGCCTGAGCACTCTTATCTGGCTCCTGATAAATCTTCAGGCCGATGATGTCCCGGTGGCTGGCGCCGAGTGGCGATGGCTTAACAGCGGCTGAGACCAGGACAAGCAGCAGGCTGATTAGAATTATCAGGCCGCAAATCGTAATTCCTCGAGGTCTGGTTTTTGGCTCCATCCCTCCTCTCCTTCCTTTTACAATGGGGTCGGGCCAGCGGATCTTATTTTATATCAATATCTTGCCTTTAACCAGAAAAGTTTTGATCGGTCTGATCAGCTTACGATATCTCCATTCAAATTAGGTTTCTTTGTCCGACCCGAGTGATGATTTATCATTTAGGGCCTTGAAGTGAGATAAACACTACTTTTTCTCCGTCTATCATTTTATCGATTATGGCTTTTTATCAATTTATCAAATTTATCAATTAGAACTCCAAAGACTAGAAAAATTAGCCATAACAAATATTAGTGATGATAAATGGACGAGGAGGAGAAAGTCTTGCCCCGGGCCAAACGATTTTTTCTTCCAGGTTATATCTGGCACATTACGAACCGCTGTGTGAACAAGGAATTTCTCCTAAATGATGACCACTATAAGCAAAGGGTAGTACGCTGGATGTCAGAAGCCATCGAGAGGTATAAGATTTACGTTCTTAATTATGCGATAACTTCGAATCATATTCATCTTCTCTTGTTAGATGAGGAGACGGCCTGTTCTGGCGGTTTTGATAAGCCAGGTAGAACGGCTCATGCTATTCCACAGGCGATGAGATTGATACTCGGGCGGGTTGCTCAGGAATATAATGTCGGGCAAAAAAGAGTCGGGCCCCTATGGCAAGACAGATATCATGCTACAGCCATAGAGTCCGGCTATCATCTTTTGAACTGCACGGTTTATATAGATTTGAACATGGTTAGAGCCGGAGTGGTTGGTCATCCAGAAGATTATCCTTACTGTGGCTTCCAGGAAATTGTCAGGCGGAACAAAACCCTTAAAGTGATCAATCGTGAAAGACTGGCGGCAGCCATAGGTGTTGCCTTCGACAATTTAAGTGATGCCTACCGGCAGTATGTCGACGACACTTTGGACCGAAAGGGGAAAGCTTTAACCAGGGATGAAAAATGGACTTCCAGCCTGGCCGTTGGAGATTATCAATTTGTGGAAACTTTTAAAATAAAATCAGGTATAAAAACCATAAAACGCCATATTGTTGATGAGAAGGATGTATTTGTTTTAAGGGATAGTCTGACCAGGTATGGCTAAGGCCATTGGCCACAGAGGCCACCAGTCAAAAAAGTTGTTGTCACCTTACCGACCTAATCTTTAAAACCATCGTAGACCTAGGGAAAAATATCAGAAGCCCGGTTTCAGCTGACATCAATCGTTAGGCATTAACAGCGGCAATTCACCTTTCAAATACTATCGGTCATTTTTAGTTAAAATGCTAAGTATTTGATTATAAAGGAAATGCGCTGGCCCGACCCCATTTGGGTAGCCTGACGGCTACTCTTTGTTATAGAATAGAAACTTAAAATCAAGTTTGAGGACTGAAAATGGACAGGCAGCATGAGTACCAGACAGATTATGAAATTATGAGTTTTAATGTCGATTATCAAAATCGGGCGCACCTATCGGCTTTGATGAATTACCTTCAAGACGCAGCCCGGCTCCACTCCATCCAGGAAAAATGTTCGGTTTTTGATCTTCAGGAGAAAGGTGTCACCTGGGTTATTTCCCGCTATCATCTTCAGATCAGCCGTTATCCTGAGATAGGTGAAAAAATCACGGTAAAAACCTGGGCTTCTGGCCTGCGCAGTTTTTATGCTCTCCGGGAATTTGAAATGTCCGATAGCCAGCAAAAAAGAATTCTGGCTGCCACCAGTTCCTGGATGATCATTGATTTAAAGGATCGCCGTCCGGTAAAAGTTAACGGCCTTTTTCCTGATGAGCTGATTCTAAATAAAAGGATCTTAGAGGATGACTTTCCGGTGCTGCCCATTGTTGACCGTCTTGATTTTAAGAGTGAATTTAAAGCTCTATTTGAAGATCTGGATTTTAACCGCCATGTAAATAACGTGGCTTATTCCCGCTGGGCAGTGGAAGGCATGCCGCCGGAAGTACTTTTTTCGCACCGGCCGGTCGAGGTCCAGATCAACTATAGGGCAGAAGTCTTTTATGGCGATAGTCTTGAAGTCATTACTCAAAAACCTCAAACTGAAACTGAACCCTGGCTTCAGCAGATTTACAATTTGTCCACAGGTAAAGAGGTGGCCAGATTACAATCAGACTGGAAATAGCAATAAACAGCTCTGATTGGGCCGCCCGGTTAGGAGAAGGTGATAGGCTGGCTGATCTGGTTATTCGTTCAAGGGCTAATTATAGTCAGGGAGGATAACTCGACCAGCCGGCAGGATAAAAAATAATGAACTGGGAAAAAATCCAAACAAAAGGACAAAGCCAGCTGCCTGGCGGGCGAACAAGATCAGTCAAGTCAACGATGACCTCAGGCTCCCGGCGATTATCATCAGCCGGAAACTGGGCTCTGGTTCTGATGGGTGGCGGGGCGCGAGGCCTGGCTCATATCGGTGTGCTCAGGGCTTTGCTGGATAATGGTCTTGTCCCGCCAATTATAACCGGGACTTCGATGGGAGCGGTGGTCGGCGGGTTATTTTCCGCTGGTTATTTGCCAGGCGAGATTGAAACTATTGCTCGGGAACTGAGTTCGAGCCAGCTGGCCAGATTAAAGAAGAGAAACTTTCCTGTTCCTGAACATTTAGTTGATTATTTTATTTTTGAAGCTTATCAGAAAAAATTAGTCAAGCGCTTTGGTCGCCAGGAAGCTGATGTGGCAGAAGAATCACTTCGTCAGCTGGTTGGCCAGGTAAAGATTGAAGACCTGTCAATTCGCTTTGGCTGTAATGCAGTCGACCTGGTTGGCGGCCGGGAAGTCTCTTTTACTTCTGGTCCGCTTTACCGGGCCTTGCGAGCGAGTCTGGCCTATCCTCTGCTGATAGACCCGGCCCGTTTTGACCGTTCGCTTCTGGTTGATGGCGGATTGCTTAACAATGTTCCTGTCACTCTCGCCCGGCAGCTTGAGGCGGCTAAAGTTTTAGTACCAGACGTGCATCGCCCCCTGCGGAAGATGTCAGCCGCTAAACTTAAATCAAACCTGTCGGTCTTTTTCCGCCTGGTTCAAATAGTCCTGGCTGATTCGACAGATAGTCAGCTCCCCCAGGCCGACCTGATCATTAATATTAATCCGCCAGTCAATACTTTTGATTTTACTCAAATAAGACGGGTGGTAAATCTTGGCCAGCAGGCCACCCAGGCTAAGATCAAAGAGATTAAAAAGATGATCTCTGCCTCCAGATAAGTCAAGTTCAGGCAGATTCTCCGGAAAGCAGGCTGGAGCGGGCAACACTTTTCTAAGTAGAAAGTTTAAATAGATTAATGATTAGTCACCCCTGCCGGCAAAGGCCGGCAGGTCAGAGATTATGAGAAGAAGAAAAGCAGCCTTAAAAATGCTAAAATATTTATTTAAAGTCAAAGTCAGGAGTTTGAGGAATTGAGACAGGCTAAAGACTCAAGACATATTAATCCTCGCCCTTACCATTTGAAATTGGGGCTGAGATTGTTATTAATTTTACCTCTGGTGGCTTATTTGACCGGCAGCGGTTTAGCTTTAACCGGCCAGCCTAAACTGAGCCCCAAATCAAATTTGTCCGCCGGGCAGCAAGCCTCCAGAAAAAAAGAGCCACCAGTCAAACTGCCTGATCAGTATAAGAAATGGCTGGAGCGGGAAGTGGTCTATATTATTACCCCGGCCGAAAAAGAAATCTTTCTGAAGTTAAAAACTGACCGGGAAAGAGATCTGTTTATGGAGGCTTTCTGGAAGCACCGTGATCCCATTCCCGAGACTGAGGAAAATGAATTTAAAATTGAGCATTACAAGAGAATAGATTACGTCAACAGATACTTCGGGCGGGAAGCGGCCAAGCCTGGCTGGATGACTGACCGGGGGCGGATGTATATCATTCTCGGCCCGCCTAACGATATCCAGCATATCGACGGAAAATCAGAAATTTACAACTGCGAAATCTGGTTCTATCAGGGCAAGCAGGACCTGGGGCTGCCGCCTGGTTTTAATCTTCTTTTCTTTCAGGAAAGAGGCACCGGCGAAATGCGCCTTTACAGTCCGGCCACCGATGGTCCCCAGGCTCTGCTGACCAGCTTCTGGGGAGATCCTGCTGACTATACAACTGCCTACAGCAATTTGAGGGAGGTGGATCCCAATCTGGCTGATGTTTCCATATCGCTCATTCCCGGCGATGAAAATCTGGGCCTGGGCCGGCCCTCACTTTCATCTGATCTTCTTCTTCGCCAGATAGAACAGACTCCCCAAAAAATGGTTGAAGATAAATATGCCAGGAAATTTTTTGAATATAAGGACATTATTGATGTCGATTATTCGGTCAATTATATTGACAGCGATGCTCTGGTCAGGGTTTTAAAAGATCCTTCCGGCCTTTATTTTATTCATTATGATCTTGAGCCGAGCCGGCTGTCAATCAACCAGTATGATAATCAGTATGCGACCAATTTTAAGGTCAATGGCCTGCTCAGCACCGTGGATGGACGGCTGGTTTATCAATTTGAGAAGACTTTCCCGGTAAAGTTGACTCCAGATCAGATGAAAGAAAGGCAGCATCTGCCTCTGGCTATCTACGATGTTTTCCCCTGTGTTCCAGGAGAATATAAATTGTCTATTCTGGCTAAAAATGAGGCCTCTAAAGAGTTTACCAGCCTGGAACAGACCATCAGGATTCCAGAAAAGGTTCAGGTGGAAATGTCCTCACCAATTCTGGCTTATAAGGTCTCTCCCTCAGAATCGGCTGAAGGCAAAATCAAGCCTTTTCTCCTTGGAGGTCAACAGCTCTATCTTCAGGCCAACCGGGTTTTTACCGCTAAGGACGAGCTGGCCGTTGCCGTCCAGCTTTTCGGCTTAACCCCGGAATTAAAAAACCGGGCCAGCCTCAAGTACCAGTTCTGGAAGGAATCGGAGATATATAAAGAAGAGACTTATCCTGTGTCTGAACTGGATAGCCTGCCGCTGGTCATTAAAATCTTTCCGCTGGCCGGGTTTCCTCCGGCTCATTATTTCCTCAATCTGACTTTGCTGGTTGATGGTCAGGAAAAGATAAAGGTCAAAGAGGAATTTGATCTGAGCTATCTGGAGAGTCTTCCTCGCCCCTGGGTTTTATCACGGGTTCTGCCACCGGCCACCGATCCCTATTATGGCTGGATCATCGGTAGCCAGCTCTATAAGCTTGGCCGCCTGACTGAGGCCCGGACTGTTCTGGAAGCGGCTGTAGCCAAAGCTCCTGGCAACGAAGATCTGGCCATGGAACTGGCCCGGGTGTATGTGGCTCTTAATGACTACCAGGCGGCGGCTAAAATTCTCGATAGTTTTGTTTCGGCTGAACAAGGGGTTCGCTATGAGACCTATCTGGTTGCTGCTCAGGCCGCCTTTAGTCTCGGCCAGTACGAGAAAGCTCTGACTGTCCTGGATAAAGCGGTTGCCCGGCATGGCAGCGATATTCAGCTTCTGGATTTAATTGGGGATTGTTACTTCAAACTGGGTAAAAAGGAAGAAGCCCTGGCTGTCTGGCAAAAGTCCCTTGAAATTAATCCCGACCAGCCAGAACTAAAAAAGAAAATTCAAGCTGTTAAATCAAAGTAATTTAAAACCAGGTTCCGATTATTAGTCGTCCTGAATTAGGAAAAAAAACTCAAGCTGCGGGCTTTCCTAAGCAGCCGCCAATATTTGTGATCATTTAAAAAATCTGATATTTTTTCGACTTAATAGCAGGTTATATTTTAAAAAATTATTCCGAAGACAATCTAAAAAGAAGCAGGAGATAAAGAATGAAGCTAAGAGAGAAAAAGACAGAAGATTATCAAGGCCAGCCCGTCAGATTCTTTGAACTCGAAAATGATCATGGGCTGAAAGCGACGGTGATGAGTTATGGAGCCACCCTGGTTTCTCTTTATGTTCCCGATCGTCAGGGCCGGCTCGAAGATGTAGTTCTCGGCTTTGACACCTTAGCTGGTTACCTGAGGCCAAATCCCTATATGGGGGCGACCATCGGGCGCTATGCCAATCGAATTGCCCGGGGGCGTTTTGTCCTGGAAGGCCGTGAATATCAACTGGCGATAAATGATGGTCCCAACCATCTTCATGGCGGACTAAAGGGATTTGATAAGGTTATCTGGTCAGCCGAGCCGTTCAGCCAGTCGCTGGCGGCCGGGGTGAGATTCAGCTATCTCAGCCCTGATGGGGAAGAAGGCTATCCAGGCAATCTTTCCTGCCAGGTAACCTATCTTTTAACTGATCATAATCAACTTGAAATTTCTTACCGGGCGACGACTGATCGCCTGACTCACCTTAATCTGACCAATCACAGCTATTTTAACCTGTCCGGCGGGAGTAAGGATAATATCCTTGACCACGAACTTCAAATCATAGCCTCGGCTTATACTCCGGTGGACGCTAATCTTATTCCAACCGGGGAGATAAAGACGGTGGCCGGGACTCCGTTTGATTTTCGCCAGGCAGTCAGGATTGGTGAAAGGATAAGTCAGGTCCGTGGCGGCTATGATCACAATTATGTGCTGGATAATAGAAGACAAATGGCTCTGGCGGCCAGGGTTTTTGAAGAAAGCTCGGGCCACATCCTGGAACTACTGACCACCGAACCGGGCCTCCAGTTTTATTCAGGCAATTTCCTCGATGGAAAAACTAAAGGCAAAGGCGGCCGGACCTATGGGCCCAGATCAGCTTTCTGTCTTGAAACCCAGCATTTTCCCGATTCACCTAACCAATCGCATTTTCCCTCAACTCTTCTCCAGCCCGGGGAGATTTATCAAAGTCAAACCATTTTCAGATTCTTAACCGATTGAGACCGACTAATAGAATCAATTACATAATGATAAAATCCGGCTGCCTGGTCTGAAAAATAAAAAAAAGAAAGCCAGTGGGTGCTGGGAAGTTTCGCGGGATAGCCGGTTTTCTCTCTCGTGGAGAAGAGATTCTGAGAAGCTAAAATAAACCAGATTTAAGCCAGGGGTTTCCGGGAATAACGATTTCTCAAAAGGAGCAGCTGAAGGAAGCCTGGTTAAAGATGTTGCATAAAAGGGAAAAGAGGCTAAATAAAAGGCTAAATAAGAGGAAAAATATCTTGACACTCGTTCTGATATGTGATATATCAGGTATGGGAAATAGCTTACAAAAGGCATTTATGAAGTGAAAGACAGGTTGAGAAGCTAATGGCATTAAATATTGAGTCAGGGAAAACCAGAGCTTGCCCGGCAGGTCTGATTTTCGACATAAAACATTATGCTGTTCATGACGGGCCTGGCATCAGAACTACCGTCTTTTTTAAAGGTTGTCCCCTTCATTGCCACTGGTGCCATAATCCTGAGAGTATTTCGCCTGACAGGGAACTGATGTTGATGCCCAATCGCTGTGCTCGCTGTGGTGATTGTGTCCGGGCCTGCCAGTATCAAGCCCTGGCTCAGAAAGAGGATGGAGAGGTGGTGGCTGACCGTTCCCGTTGCACTCTCTGCGGTGATTGTGAGCGGGCCTGCCAGCGTGAAGCTATTAGCCTGGTCGGCCGGGAGATGAGTCTTGAGGACATAGTGGCTGAGGTCGAAAAAGACCGAATCTTTTATGATCAGTCGGGTGGAGGGGTAACTCTCACTGGCGGCGAACCTCTCTTCCAACCGGAACTGGCTGAGGCCCTGATTGACCGGTTACATCAAGCGGGAATCAAAGTGGCTCTTGATACTTCAGGTTATGCCCCGGCAGAAGTTTTTCTCCGTCTGGCCCGTAAATCCGATCTGATTCTTTATGATTTGAAAGTAATGGCTGAAAGTCAGCATAAAAAATATACCGGTGTTTCCAACCGGCTGATTCTCAGAAATCTTAAAGCTCTGGATAAACTTGGCCGGCCTATCTGGATCAGATTTCCCTTTATTCCCGGGGTCAATGACGGCCAGGAAAATCTCAAGGCTATAGCCGATTTTTTACTCGAATTAAAATCGGTCAAAATGATTAATGTTCTTCCATATCATAAAGGCGGTGTGGAAAAATTCCATCGCCTTGACCGGGATGACGAGTTTGAAATTTTCGAGCCACCGTCTCAGGCCCTGATTGACAGTGTCCTGAATTATTTTAAAGAACGGGGCCTGGTTGCCAAACAGGGAGGGTAAAATGAATGAACGGATTAAAAAATTAAGAGAAAATTCACTGGAAGCCAAACCAGCCGTCTCTTCGGAAAGAGCCAGAATTGTCACTGACGCTTATCGCCGCCCGGAGATCGAGCGGGCTTCTATCCCGGTTCAGCGGGCGCTGGTTTTTAAGGACTTAATGGAGAAAAAAGCCATCTTCATTGAAGACGGCGAATTGATCGTGGGTGAGCGCGGGCCGGCTCACAAAGCCACCCCGACTTATCCTGAGGTTTGCTGCCACAGTCTGAGCGATCTGGAGATTTTGAATTCCAGGCCAAAAACCAGTTATGCGGTGGATGAAGAAACGCTTCAGCTTTATCAGGATGAAATTATTCCCTTCTGGCGCGGCCGGTCCCTGCGTGACCGCCTGCTGGCTGCTATGACTCCGGAATGGAAAGATGCTTATGAGGCCGGTATTTTTACTGAATTCATGGAGCAAAGAACGCCCGGGCATACTGTTCTGGGCGATAAAATCTATACAAAGGGACTGCTCGACATTAAAAAGGATATAGAAGAGTCGCTGGCCAGGCTTGATTTTTATAACGATCCAGAGGCCTTAGACAGGAAGGAAGAGCTGGAGGCCATGTCCATTGCGGCTGACGGCCTGATGATTTACGCCAGCCGTTATGCTGAGCTGGCCAGAAGTCTGGCAGCTGAGGAAAAAAGTCCTCAGCGGAAAAAAGAACTGGAAAAAATTGCTGAAGTTTGTGACTGGGTTCCTGCCCACGCCCCGCGTGATTTCTGGGAAGCTTTGCAATATTACTGGTTTGTCCATGTTGGTGTTACCACCGAATATAATACCTGGGATTCTTTTAACCCGGGCCGGCTTGATCAGCATCTTTATCCTTTTTATAAAAAAGGACTGGACGAAGGAAGTTTAACCAGAGATGGGGCTAAAGAATTACTCGAAGCTTTCTGGGTGAAGTTTAACAATCAACCGGCTCCGCCTAAAGTCGGAGTAACTGCCGAGGAAAGCGGTACCTATACCGATTTTGCTCTGATCAATGTCGGCGGCTTAAAGCCCGATGGCAGCGATGGGGCCAACGAACTGTCTTATCTTATTCTGGATGTGATTGAGGAGATGAGAATTCTCCAGCCAAGTTCCATGGTCCAGATGAGCGCTAAAAATCCGGATTCACTTCTGCTCCGGGCGCTCAAAATTGTCCGGACCGGTTTTGGCCAGCCTTCCATCTTTAACAGCGAGGCCATTGTGCAGGAGCTGATGAGGCAGGGTAAAACAGTGGAAGATGCCCGCCAGGGTGGCTCCAGTGGCTGTGTGGAAGCCGGCGCCTTTGGCCATGAAGCCTATATTCTGACCGGTTATTTTAATTTACCAAAAGTGCTGGAGATTACTCTGAATAACGGAGTCGACCCCAGGACAGGTAAAAAGATCGGCCTGGAGACCGGCGGCCCGCGGAATTTTGGCAGCTTTGAAGAGCTGATTTCGGCCTTTGGAAAACAGCTCAAGCATTTTATTGATATTAAAATCCGCGGGAATAATGTTATTGAAAAACTTTATGCCACCTACTTGCCGGCCCCATTTCTGTCATTATTTATTGATGATTGTGTGGGCAAAGGCAAGGATTACCATGACGGTGGTGCCCGCTATAACACCAGATACATTCAAGGAGTAGGCCTGGGAACTATTACCGACATGCTGGCTTCACTCAAATATAATGTCTTTGACCAGAAAATAGTAACCCTGGATGAGCTGCTGCGGGCTCTTGGCCAGAATTTTAAGGGTTATGAGCGGTTAAGAGACCGCCTGCTCAATAAGACGCCAAAATTTGGTAATGATGATGACTATGCCGATGAGCTGGCCAGGCGCGTTTTCGACCTGTATTTTGGGTTGATTGACGGCCGTCCGACTGTCTGTGGTGGAAAGTACAGAATTAACCTGCTGCCGACCACCGTTCATGTTTATTTTGGCAAAGTGACCGGAGCTACGCCTGATGGACGCTTAGCCGGCGAACCAGTCTCAGAAGGAATTTCACCGGTTCAGGGCATGGACAGAAAAGGCCCAACGGCTGTCATTAAGTCAGAAGGGAAGCTTGATCACATCAAAACAGGCGGGACGCTTCTCAATCAAAAATTTACTCCGCAGCTTCTGGCTGATGACGAGGGGCTGGAAAAGCTCAAAGACTTAATTCGCTCTTACTTCAAGTTGATGGGTCATCATATTCAGTTCAATGTGGTCACAGCTGAGACGCTGCGCGAGGCCCAGAAGCACCCGGAGAAATACCGCGATTTGATTGTTAGAGTAGCCGGTTACAGCGATTATTTTGTGGACTGTGCCAAAGAGCTCCAGGACGAAATCATCCGCCGCACCGAGCATCAGGCCCTCTGAATGGGGTCGGGCCAGCCGATATTATTTATTATCAATAAGATAGCCAAAGGACAGTCTTTAATCTTTTTAGAATAATTATAAATTTAGACTGATTATAAAAAAGTATCACGGCTCTTTTCGCTTCCTACCTCTTTATTGTTTCCTCTTTTAGGACGGGCCGGGAGCAAATAAAAATGAAGACAGGCAAAATCAATCAGTCAGGCTAATTTGATTTTTTTGCTTTATTCCGTGTGTTAAAATCGGCTTACCGCCAAAATTCAGGAGGAAACAATGTTTACACCGGAATTATTACAAAAAGGGCTGACCTGGCTGCTAACTACCGGCCTCAAAATCCTTTTGATCGTTATCGTAGTTATGGTCTTGACTCGCATCTCACGCGGCTTGGCCAGGCGCCTGGAGAAAATCTTACTCAAGGGGAGAGAAGATGAGGAATCGCTCAAGAGAGCCAGAACCCTGTCGGGCATGATCAAACAGTTTCTTAATAGCCTTATCGTGATCATTGCCGTCATGACTGTTCTGGCCGCTCTGGATATTCAGATCGGGCCTTTACTGGCCACGGCCGGTGTAGCCGGACTGGCCATCAGTTTTGCCGCCCAATCGCTCATCAAAGACGTCATCAATGGTTTTTTTATCATCCTCTGGGATCAAATAAGAGTTGGGGATGTAATTGAGGTTGCCGGTCACAGCGGTGTGGTTGAATCGCTAAATCTGAAGATGACTGTGCTACGAAGTCTGGATGGCAATGTCCATTACGTTCCTAACCATCTGATTGATGCCGTCATCAACATGACCAAGGAGTATTCTCAATTTGTTTTCGATGTTGGTGTGAGCTATTTTGAAGATGTGGATGAAGTCATCAGGACATTAAAAGAGGTTGATGATGGACTCCGGATTGATCCGGTATTTTCCGGGCACATTATAGCCCCGCTGGAGATTCTTGGCCTTGACCGCTTTGAGGATTCAGCAGTGATAGTCAGAGCGAGGACAACCACCAAGCCGAGCAAACAGTGGGAGATTAGTCGCGAATTCAACCGCCGGTTGAAAAAGGCATTTGACCGGAAGGGGATTAGTATTCCTTTCCCCCATCTGACCCTGTTCCCGGGCCAGAACAAAGAGGGCCAGGCTGCTCCCCTCCGAGTAAAGCTGGTCGCTGAAAAAGAAACTATAAACAAAGGAAATTGAGCCAGGCTATGCAGACCTATTTTGAACCTGAGATAAGAAACTCAATCAGCCTGAAGGACGCTATCCCGGCTATCGAACAGTCTCTGGCTGCTTATAGTTCAGGCCTGGCGATTTTGCCCGGGGTTATTAACCTTGATTTGCCGGAGTTTGAGGGTGAAGTCCATGTGAAAGCTGCTTACCTTGCTGGCCATGATCATTACGTGATCAAAGTTGCTTCTGGCTTCTATAAAAATCCTCTCCATGGTCTTCCAGCCGGTGATGGTCTGATGCTGGTTTATAAAGCTATGACCGGCGAACTGGCCGCTATCCTTTTTGACCGCGGCTATCTGACTGATTTAAGGACAGCTGCGGCCGGAGCAGTAGCCGCCAAATATCTGGCCAGAGCTGACCTCAGACGTGTAGCCGTTATAGGTTCAGGAGTTCAAGCCCGTCTCCAGCTTCTGGCCCTGGCTGAAGTGCGCGCTTTTTCCGAGGTTTCAGTCTGGAGCCGCCAGCCGGAGAACGCTGGGCGATATGTAAAAGAAATGGCTGAAGTTTTTCCTGAGGTTAAATTCCATCCGTTTCCGTCGCCGGAACAGGCGGTAAGAGAAGCAGACCTGATTATCACCGCAACAGCCAGCCGCCTGCCGCTGATCAAAGCTGAGTGGTTGGAACCTGGTGTTCAGATCACAGCCATGGGCTCTGACGGACCTGAAAAACAGGAACTCTATCCCGAGGTCTTAGCCCGTGCTGACTTTATCTTTTGTGATTCGGTTAACCAATGTCGCCACCTGGGAGAAGTTCACCACGCTCTTCAAGTCGGAGTGATTTCTGAAGACAAAATCAGTGGAGAAATCGGAGAGCTGGTTCTTGGCAGAAAAGTCGGAAGACGCTCGGCCGAGGATATCACCGTGGCTGACCTGACCGGGCTGGGTATCCAGGATGCAGCTATTGCCGGCTTGTTTCTGAGCCTGGCCGGAGATAAACAGGAGAATAAATAACAAGATCAGAGCGATATTTTCCGGTGGGACTTTCTACCCGAATCAAGGCTAACTTTTGTCCGGTTCGATAAGGTTATGTTGTCTGTTAAGTCTTTCCCGGTCACTTTGATTGTCGGTCGGAAGAAGTCCATCAGGTAAAACCTGTCCTTAGATCAGGATAATTCTCACTTCCAGGCCGGGTGCCAGAGCGAGTCGCGACAGCAGCTTCAAGCCGGGTCCAAAAAGATGGAGGGAGGCATTGACCGCCGAGCTTCAGGTTTTATAAACTAAAGTCTTGTTCGGGTGAAATTTTGTTAAGGAAGATATCATAACTATATTAAGATGATTACGTTGATAAAAATCGGAGATTAAAGGCTGACAAAAATATCTCAAGGACAGGTATCATAATTTTCGGTATTATGGAGAAACAGGAGGTTATGTTGAAAAAAGTATTAAAGCTCAAAAATATTCTTGGTGCTGTTAGCCTGGTCTTAATTTTCTGGGGGCTATCTTTATCAGTTCGAGCCGATGAAGGTATGTGGCCGCTGAGTGAAATTCAGAAGCTTAATTTACGCGAAAAAGGCCTGAGGATGGACCCCTCTCTTATTTATGACCCGGCCAGACAAAGTTTGCTCTATGCTGTCGTCCAGCTTGGCGCTACTGGTTCGTTCATTTCTGAAGAGGGATTGATTATCACCAACCACCATGTGGCTTTTGGCTCTGTGCAGGCGGCCAGTACTCCCGAAAAAGATTATCTTAAAAATGGCTTTCTGGCCACGACCAGAGCGGAGGAAATCCCGGCAGCTGGCCGGACCGCCCGCATCACCGAATCCTTTAAAGATGTCTCGGCTGAAGTTCTCTCCGTGGTCAAAAACAAAATGAACCCGGCTGAACGGGCCCTGGCTGTAGAGAGAAAAATAAAGCAACTGGTAGCGGCCGCTGAGAAAGCCAATCCGGGCAAACGGGCCGAAGTGGCCGAAATGTTTCCGGGCAAATCTTACTGGTTGTTTCTTTACACTGACCTCCGGGATATCCGGCTGGTCTATGTCCCACCCCTGGCTGTTGGCAATTTTGGCGGGGAAGACGATAACTGGATGTGGCCGCGCCAGACAGGCGATTTTACCCTTATGCGGGCCTATGTCGCGCCTGACGGAAAGCCGGCTGAATACAGCCCGGATAACGTGCCTTTCCGTCCCAGGACTTATTTAAAAATAAATCCAGCCGGGGTCAGAGAAGGAGATTTTGTTTTTCTGCTGGGCTATCCGGGGCGCACCTACCGGCACCTGCCAGGGAGCTACATAGCTTATGAACAGAATGTCCGGATGCCGGCTGTGGCTGACTGGTATGAATGGCAGATCCGTCTGATGGAGGAGATGAGCCAGGCCAGCCGCCAGGTGGCTCTAAAGCATGATTCAAGGATCAAAGGCTTGGCCAACACCATGAAAAATTATCGCGGCAAACTGGCTGGTCTCCGGCGCCTGAATTATTTGGCCCGGAAGGAGCAGGAGGAAGAAAACCTCAAGGCTTTTATTCAGACTGATCCAAAGCGTCAGGCAGCTTACGGCAATGTCCTGCCGGCGCTTGAAAAAATCTACCAGGAGATGGAACGGGACTATCCTCGAAGTTTTGTTCTGGATAATTTGAGACGCTCGGTCATTTTATTTCAGAACGCCCTGACCATAGTTGAAGCTGCCTCTGAGCGTCAGAAGCCGGACCTCGAAAGAAATGCTGCTTATATGGACAGAAATTTTAACCGGATAAAACAGCGGCTGCCACTGACCATGAGGACAAGTTTCTACCTGCCAACCGACCTAGCTATTTTTAAGGAGCTTCTAAAAAAAGCTGAAACCCTGCCGGCTGATCAGAAAATTGAAGCACTCAGCCAGTTAGTTTCAAGCAGCAGCAATCTGGATGAAATCGCCAGTGGCCTCTTTCCAAAGACCAGAATGCAGGATGTAGAATTTATCAATACTCTCTGGGACCGGAAGCCGGCTGACCTGAAGCCAATTGATGATCCGCTGCTGAAGCTGGCCCTGGCCCTTTATCCCGAATACCTGAAAATGGAAGAAGCGAACCGGGTAAGAAAAGGCCAGCTGGATGAGCTTCAGGCCAAACTGGTTGATATCCGGCAGGAATTTCTTGGCCAGCAGTTTATACCCGATGCCAATGGCACTCTCCGTCTGACCTATGGCCGGGTGGAAGGTTATGAACCCAGGGATGCTGTCTTCTATAAACCATTTACCACTGTCCAGGGAGTGGTCGAAAAAACTACCGGCCGTGAACCCTATGATACGCCGCCTGCTCTTCTGGAGCTCATCAAGCAGAAAAAATTTGGCAGGTTTATTAATCCTGAACTAAAGACGGTCTCAGTCTGCCTGCTTTACAGCACCGATACAACCGGCGGCAACTCCGGCAGCCCGATTATCAATGCCGATGGCGAACTGGTAGGAGTTAACTTCGACCGGACGTGGGAAGCAACCATCAATGATTTTACCTGGAGCCATGATTTCAGCCGGTCAATCGGTGTGGATATAAGATATGTTTTGTGGATACTTCAGGAGCTGGGCGGTGCCGGTTACCTGCTGGGGGAGATGGGGATAGAGTAGATCGAAGAGGAATAGGGGCCTGTCAGGGCGCGCCCCCGTCCGTCCTCGCTCCACCCATCCCCCCGTGGGGAACCCCTTCCGCTGCGGGCGGAGCGGAGACACGCCCTGCCACCCTGCTTTAATCTAAGTGTCGAATTAGGGGAGAAGAAGGGGTTGCTAAGTTTTTAAAACAATTGAGAATTTGGCGCCGGTGTCTTAGAATACTAAGGTCAGGACAAAAAATTGGGAAAATAAGGAAGGAGGAGGGTAGGAAAATGAAAAAATTAAGTTATTTCAGCCTGGTTGTCATTTTGGGCCTGGGCCTGGTCAGCCCATTATTTTTTGTCTCAGAAGCGGTAGCCCAGGAACAACAGGAACAGCAGGCCAACCAGCTCCCAATTTCCTGGGAGAACTGGCGCCAGGCCAAGGCCGAGGCCGAAAAGTATGATCAGGAAGGTGACTATGTCAGAGCTCTTCAATATTACCTTGAATACATCCGACAGGCAGAAGGGCTGGGTAAGCCCGATATTGCAGCCTGGGGCAAAAATAATGCTGCCTACATGATTATAAAACAACACAAGGCGGACCAGGCGACAGACCTGGCCCCAGCCAAAAAATTGCTGGAAGAAGGTCTGGCCATAAATGAAGCTACTGAAGATTGCCGAGCCAGGCTTCAGAGTAATCTGGGCTATGTAAAGCTCTTCCTGAAAGATTAGGACGGAAAAAACCTCTGAACTTTATGGCGAATGTGATTGGTCAGCAGCAGACTGATCCTGACGACAGGGCTTGAGTGCTCCCACGAAGCTTTGCTGGCAAGAGTCTCTTCAGACCGGATAAGCTAAGCAGCTAAGGCCAGGGTTGCTAATTAACAAAGGGAAGATTATCATTGATTATTCGTCTATAATTAATCAGGGCTTTTTGGCTGAACCGGGTCAAAAAGCTTCAAATCAAAGCAGGCAGCCCGGCTGGGCAGCCGGCCAGATTCAGGAAAAAATAAATTAATTTCAAGCAAGTGGTGAGACGATGAACAGAAGCAGGTACTTTCTTTTTATCTTTTCAGGGCTGATTTTTGCCGCTCTTATTCCGCTTCCGGCTTTTTCCGCCCAACCGGATTCGGCCATAAGACTTAAGGCGGTCAGAATTGAAAAGGCACCCCATCTCGATGGCCTTCTGGCCGATGAAGTCTGGAAGCTGGCCGAGCCTTTCTTGGACTTCAAAATGGTTGAACCCGCCCCCGGATCAGAACCGACTGAAAAAACAGAGCTCCGTGTGCTTTATGATGAAACCAATCTTTATGTTGGTATCCATTGTTATGATAGTGACCCCAAAAAAATTGCGGCTAACTCTCTTTCTCACGACCAGACCGGTGAAAGTCAGGGAATGTATGGAAGCCATCAGGGGACTAGTACCAGCAACGATATTGTTCGGGTTTTAATCGATCCTTTCCTGGATAAAAGGACTGCTTACATTTTTTATATCAACCCGAAAGGGGCCAGAAGTGAAGGCCTGGTTTCGGGCGGTAATGCCAGTTTGAACTGGGATGGTATCTGGGAAGGCCGGGCAAAAACCCTGCCTGATGGCTGGTCAGCCGAAATGAAAATTCCTTTTAAAACAATTTCCTTCAAAAAGGATCTGCGGGCCTGGGGCCTGAATGTTGAACGCTATATTGCCCGCAAGCAGGAAACTGATCGTCTCTCTGGCATTTCCTGGGATGCCAATTTTAATAATCCCATGACGGCGGCCGAACTGGAAGGGATTTCAGACATTAAACAGGGATTGGGGATTACTATCCGGCCCTATGGCCTGGTAGCTACCCAGAACCAGCATCAGCCCGACAACAGCCATTATGACTGGGACTCTCAGGGCGGACTGGATATCTACAAGAATATCACACCCAATTTGGTTGCGGCCTTTACTTATAATACTGATTTTGCTGAAACTGAAGTTGATGACCGCCGCCTCAACCTGACCCGTTTCCCGCTGTTTTATCCGGAAAAAAGGATGTTTTTCTTAGAAGGCTCAGAAACTTTTAACTTCAGCTCAAGTGTTAGCTTCTACCCATTTTTCAGCCGCCGGGTCGGTCTTTATCAGGGGCAGCAGGTCCCGATTGATTTTGGCGCCAAGCTTTACGGGAAAATAGGAAAATTCAATCTGTCCATGCTCGATATGGAAATGAAAGAGGCTGGCGAGTTGCCACGGACTAATTTATTTGCCGGCCGGGTGACTTACGATTTTCTGTCAGAAAGCAAAATAGGGATGATTTTTACCAACGGCAGTCCAACTGGAGATAACAATAGCCTGGTTGGCTTTGATATAAATTATGCCACCTCCCGCTTCGCCGGCAGCAAAAACCTGTGGTTAGCAGCCTGGGCGGCTTACAACTGGAATGATGAACCTGGCCGCCATCACGGTTTTGGCTTCCGGGCCAATTATCCCAATGATCTTATTGACATTGAATCCACTTATGCCTACTACGGCGAAGCTCTCAATCCAGGTGTTGGTTACATGATGAGACCGGCCATCCAGACTTTTTATTTGCAGTTAGGCTATAATCCACGCCCGTCCCGTGGCTGGCTTGACCAGGTGGTCAGGCAATTTTTCTTTCAGGCCAGCGGCGATTTCTATTGGAAGCTGGACGGTAGCCTGGAAACCAGTCGACTGACCTTTACGCCCCTCAGTTTCAAAACTGAAGGTGGCGAAAAGTTTACCGGCAGTGTAGTGGTCAACCGGGATGTGTTGCCTTATGATTTTGAAGTCTCTCCTGGAACCATTCTACCCGCGGGCCAATATGATTTTACCAATGCCAGGCTAAGTTTTAACACTGCTCCGCACCGGCCGGTATCCCTGAACCTCAGCTATACTGTCGGACAATTTTACTCAGGACATTATGGCGATTTTTCAGCCGGTTTGACTTACCACTGGCGGGGCAATATTGATACGTCTTTTAATACTGAAATTGTCCGGGGAACCCTGCCGGAAGGTAAAATTGATGAAAATGTATATCAGTTTAAACTGGATTTCTATTTTTCGCCTGATCTGGGTTTTATGAATTACCTCCAGTATGACAGTGTCTCCCGGCTTCTGGGCTGGAGTGCCCGTTTCCGCTGGGAAGTAAAGCCGGGCAATTTTATCTATTTAATCTACAACAGTAACTGGGAAAAAAGCTGGGATCCGAATAGCCGCTTCTATGCCGCTGGTGACCGGGGGGTCTTTAAAATTACCCTGTCCATCAGGCCATAGCTGAAAGATCCAGACCTTTAGTTCTAAGCAGAGTCTCTTTAATCGTTTCCTTAACCGGTAAACCGTTTTTATTTTTTCTTAGTTGCTTTTTTGGCTTTAGCTGCAATTTCAGCTTTGCTCTTGCGCTTCATATCAGCCGCCTGGGCGCGCTTATAAGTCTGGATGTCCACAAAGCGCCCTTTTTCATCTCGCACTGCATAGAGTTTGGTCCCCTTGACACTGCGATGAGTTGTCCTCTTCATGATCCCTGTCCTCCTTTCCAATTTTAATAATCTTAAGAAAGCTAATGGCCGAGAAGATTGAAGGCCAGCCGAAGATGGTCAACTGTCAAAAAGTTTTTTTCCCGACTGCCTCATTTTTTAAGGTTGCCCTTTTCCCATTTTTGAGAATATAACTTAAAGAAGATAACTGTCAAGGAAATAATGTTCTGAATCAAATAATTATAAAAGCTGGAATAAAGCATCAACCGGCTATTAGAATGGAAATATAAAAGCAACCGGGTCAGAAGGCTGGTTCCAGATTGCCTGAAGCCAGTAGCCAGACGGGTAGCCAGAGAAGGCCAGACCAGGTTACCGTTATATCTTTTTTCTTGGGCCTCAGAGCTATGGTCTCCAGCTGTTCGCCAGCGGGATCGAAAAGGCTGGCCAGATTATCTGTTTCTGCCTGGAGTCCTCTTTCCATCTCTTCCAGTCTGACCCGGGTGAGTTCCACCTGTTCTCGAGCTCTTTTGATGTCCATCTTCTCGTAATAGGCCTGGCTGGCGCTCCGGGCGGTGGTCGTGGCCCGGCCTAAGTGATATGATTTGCGGCCGAGGATAGCTCCGAAAATGGTTGCCCCGGCTGACTTCAAGAGCGAAAGAGAACGGGATGGCAATGAAACAAAACTGGCTCCAGTCTCCGGTTCCCGCTTGAGGGCCAGATTCCCGGGATCAACTTCTTTTCCAAGATAAAAAAGACCCAGCTTTTCATAAACAGGATTCATTTCAGGACTCCTCGGGTTGGAATAAAAATGAACAAACCCTTACTTTCCCTCTGATTATGGATTATAACTCAGATGAATTATAACTTATCTGGTCATCCTGTATAAAACATTTTTATTTACGCCATAATTTCTATGGATAACCGATAATTGACGGCTTCCAAAATTAAAGATAGCCTGCCCGCCTTTAAAAAAATAAGAGACAAGCTAAAAGCTTGAAGTCAAACTTCTTCCATTCTAAACAAAAGCTCACGTCTGGCTTCGGACAGGATAGCCATTAAATAATCAGGTCAGTGTTTTTTCACTTTCCTCTGGGCTGGAACCGGACGCGTAGCCATAACGTTGGGTTTGATTTCTTTGACCATGCCCTTTTTCAACCTATCAACTGTCGCCATGATTTCCGGCAGGTAATCATTTTCGATGAGGCCGATGGCTGCCTCAAACGAGGCCTGTAGCAGAACTATCAGGGGGACAGGCTGAGTGTCCCCCTGATTCAAAATTCAAATTATTCAGAAAGGATTCTCGGTAGGATAGGGTAGAGCCGCCGGTTGATTGTAATAAACTTCTTTAATGCCCAGCATCCTCAGCAAGGCAAATAAGGCCCGGCCGGCTGCTTTAAAACCAACAGCTGTATGATGAGGAAATCTTTTCTCAATTAAAACCTGACGGTAGAATCGGCCCATTTCTTTAATACCGAAGACGCCGATACTGCCAAAAGACTGAGGTTCAACATCGAGTACTTCTCCTTGAGCCAGATAGGACCTGAGCTGAGTATCAGCCGTTCCCTGCAACCGGAAGATGGTTACCTGGCCAGGCTTGATCCGGCCTTCTATTGTCCCTCGAGTAATTTCTGGATTTTTTTCTGGCTCGAGCAGACGATGCATGATCAGCTGATAGCCGATAGCCGGTTGAAGGAGACAACAGGAAGCAGTGTTGCCGCAGTGAAAGCCCATAAAGAGATCGGTCTGCCGGTATTCGCCAATTTTCCCTTTGTTTTTTTCATACATATCCTGCGGCACGGTGTTATTAATATCAAGAAGGGTGGCCGGCATCTCCGTTACGCAGCTCAGCAGGTATTCACTAAGTGCACCGTAAATATCAACCTCGCAGGCCACGGGAATCCCGCGGGTGGCCAGCCGAGAGTTGACATAGCAGGGGACAAAGCCGAAATAGGGTTCAAAAGAGGGCCAGCATTTATTGGCGAAAACGCCGTATTTTTCGGCGCCGAGATTTTTTTCCATAAAATTAAGTAAGGCTACTTCGTATTGAGCCAGCTTGTCGAGAAGCTCCGGATAGCTGTTGCCGGCGCCCAACTCCCTGGCCATATCAGCCGCTACGGCCTTAATCTCTGGCGAGCCAGCAGCTTTAAGATAAATATCATAAAGATCAAGCTCGGAATTCTCCATGATTTCCACTCCCAGGTCAAAAAGCGGCTTAATCGGAGCATTACAGGCATAGAAATCCTGGGGACGAGGTCCAAAAGAGAAAATCTTGAGATTTTTTAAACCCAGCCAGGCCCGGGCAATGGGGACGAACTCTTCGATCATTCTGGCCACACCGTCGGCTGTCCCCACCGGGTATTCCGGGATATGGACTTTTAACTGCCGTAACCCGATGCTATAAGAAGCATTAAGAACTCCACAATAAGCATCACCCCGGCCATCAAAAAGATCAGCCCCGGTCTCCTCCGCGGCGGCGGCCAGCATGACCGGGCCGGCGAACCTCTGGGCGACCATGGTGGTTGGTCCTTCCGGTCCGAAATTGCCGAGGTAAATAACCAGAGCGTTAATTCCTTTTTGCTTGATTTCTTCCAGCGCTTTTAGGCCATCTCTTTCATTTTCAATAATTGTTTCCAGTTCAACCACTGGCAGCTTCAATTTTTGACAGGCAGCAGCTACCGCCGGTCTTCTCCGCCTTGACAGCTCAATGGGAAAACAATCACGGCTGACTGCCAGTAAACCGATTTTAACTTCGGGCATGTTCTTTAAATTAAACATCTTATTTCTCCTTTCTCTGTCCATAATAGGCTTGTGGCCCGTGTTTTCTTGCAAAGTGCTTTTTAATCAAGTAACTCTTAAGCTCTTCTGTTTCCGGATTGATCAGTCTGGTGATGGCTGCCATCCGGGCTATTTTTTCCAGATGCAAAAGATTATCAACCGCCTCCTGAGCTGATTTTCCCCAGGCAAAGGGACCATGTCCGCTGACCAGACAAGCAGGAAAATGAGCCGGGTCAAGAAGCCTGAACCTTTCGACGATGATTCTGCCTGTATTGAGCTCATAGTCGCTGTTGACTTCCTCTTCAATTAACTGTCGCGTGACCGGCACCGGGCCGGGGCAAAAGTCAGCCTGGGTTGTCCCCAAAACTGGAATCTCTGCTCCAGCCTGGGCAAAAGAGGTGGCAAAATCGCTGTGGGCGTGAGCAATTCCACCAATGTCTGGCCAGAAGCGATAAAGATGAAGGTGAGTCGGGGCATCTGAAGATGGCCTCAAGCTTCCTTCCACCACCCGGCCATTAAGATCAAGAACCACCATGTCTTCCGGCTGCATTTGTTTATAAGCAACTCCACTGGGCTTGATAGCCATGACTCCCTTTTCCCGATCAATCTGGCTGACGTTACCAAAGGTCAGAACAACTAATCCATATTCAACGAGTTGCAGGTTAGCTTCAAAAGCTCTTTTTTTCAGTTCATAGTACATTTTTATTCCCCAATCTATCTAATCTGAATTTATCTGGTTTAACTCTCCATCGTTTGTTTTTTCTTCTGGCTGGCTTCGAGCTGACGGGCTTGGCCCAGCTGGCGGTCGCGGATGGCCAGCAGGTCTTTCATCAGATGATAAAGGTTTCCTGACCAGTTTTTGGTGCCTAAAGCGTCATGCAGCTCCCGGTATAGGGGATAGAGCTCTTCATAAACCTGGTGGTAGTCAGTTCTCGGTTTAAAACTGAAAGGTTTTAAACCGCACATTGCTTTTTGAGCTTGTCCAAAACGCTCATACCCTCCAGCTTTTGGGCCGGCAGCCACCGCTCCGGCCATGGCTGAGCCGAGAGCACAGGTTTGAGAGGAACAGGCAATTTTCATTTCAAGGCCCAGGACATCAGCATAAATTTGCATGACCAGCGGATTTTTCTCAGCAATACCACCGCAATTTATGACCTCTTTTATCCTGACTCTATATTCTTCAAACCGCTTGATAATGGTCAAAGCTCCGAAGGCTGTGCCCTCGATCAAAGCCAGATATATCTCTTCCGGTCTGGTGTGAAGGGTCTGGCCAAGTAAAAGTCCGGTCAACCTCTGATCCACCAGGACGGTCCTGTTCCCATTGTTCCAGTCAAGAGCCAGCAGACCTGATTCACCAGGGAGAAGGGACGAGGCTCTTCGGGTTAATTCCTCATGGCTGCCTTTTCTCTTCCCGCCGGGCTGAAGATAATCAATAAACCAGTTAAAAATATCGCCGACGGCTGACTGCCCGGCTTCCAGACCAAAATAGCCCGGGACGACTGAGCCATCAACAATGCCACACAGACCAGGGATATCGGGCAGTGGACGGCTATTCGGCCAGACAGTAATGTCGCAGGTGCTGGTGCCGATGATCTTAACCAGCTTCGAAGGAGCCACTCCGGCCCCAACCGCCCCAAGGTGGGCATCGAAGGCCCCGACCGCTACTGAAATCCCGGACGGCAAACCCAGGGCTTTTGCCCAGGATTTAGTCAGGTAGCCGGCCGGCTGGTCAGAAGTATAAGTCTTATCATACAGGCGGTCGCGCAATTCACCCAGAGCTGGATCCAGCTGGTTTAAAAAGTCTTTAGCTGGCAGCCCACCCCAGTCTTCATTGAACATGGCCTTATGACCGGCCGCACAGCGGCTTCTTTTCATTTTCTCCGGAGCTAAGGTCCCGGTAATTAGAGCCGGAATAAAATCCGCGAGCTCCACCCAGCTCCAGCCAGCTTCGAAGACCTCAGGCGCTACCCGGCGGCAGTGAAGAATTTTGCTAAAAAACCACTCTGACGAATAAACACCGCCGCATTTGGCTAAGTATTCCGGATGCTCCCGGGCAGCCAGGTCAGTAATCTCCTGAGCTTCAGCAAAAGCAGTATGGTCTTTCCAGAGCCAGGCCTGGGCGTTGAGGTTTTTCTTAAATTCAGCCTGGAAAGCTAAGGGCAAGCCGTTTTTATCAACCGGCAGCGGGGTTGAACCGGTGGTATCAACACCAAGTCCGATAATTTGTTCAGCCCGGAAACTTTGATTGGCTTTTCTAGCCAGGCTGAGAACCTTTCTGGTGACCTTTACCATAGCCTCTATATAATCGGCTGGATTTTGACGGGCCAGTTCTGGTTGCTTCGGATCAAGCAAAATTCCAGCCCGGCCTGATGGATAATTAGCCACAGCGGTGCTGAGTTCCTGGCCATTGGTTACATCAACAATTAAGGCCCGGACTGAGTTTGTCCCGAAGTCCAGACCCAGAGTGCAGGCTGTGCTTTTCTGACTCATCCTGTCTCCTTTCTTATCTTATATTCTAATTCAGACCATCTTTTTTAGATATAAACAAGTTTTGTCAACCTAAAAAACAGGCCCTTTTCCCTCAGGCCTATACCAAATATGACGGGGTGGAGCTGAGCTTTGACAAAAGATTTATTCATGGCTGGTCATTGGGTGGCTCAGCCACTTTTTCCAAAACGACTACTTTCACCTGCGGTGATAGTCCGAACGATTTTGTTAATACGCCCGGACGGGATGGCTATGACGTGCCTTTCATCTTCAAACTCTATGGTACTTTTGATTTGCCCTATGGTTTTGTAACTTCCTTCTTCTTGAATTACAGAGTTGGTTATCCCTGGGGAAGAAGCGTGAGCATTGTTCCGCCTGATGATTGGGCCCAGGCTAATAACATTGTTCCCTGGTCAGTCTGGGTTATGCTGGAACCAAATGGCACCAGGAGAGAACAGGATTATGCCAATTTTGACTTCCACCTGGAAAAAGAATTCAAGTTACCCTTCGGAACTATCGGTGCTTTTCTGGATATCTATAATCTACTTGGCAACAGATACGTCAACTATGGACTGAACCCGATCAGCGAATGGTTCCCTGTAGCTGAAGGTACGAGCGAAGGTACCTATACGATGGATTACAATTACAACCGGGTAACCAGTATTGACGCTACCAGGACCTTCAAGTTCTCGGTCAGATACAAATTCTAAAAACAGCTCCTTTGGTAGATGCTTTCACCGGGGGAAGAGCCAGTCTCTTCCCCCCTTTTTTTCTATCCGACCTGCTGTCCACTGGGAGGCAACCCTCTGTTATCTTGACCGGTGAAGCCAGGGTCATCAGCCAGGACGAGGTTAAGATGATGTATTTAAAATTTCAATAAATGATTTATAAGGGAAGAAAGGAGACTTTCTCCTCTGAAATCAAGCCAGCAGCCTATGACTGAAAAAATGCCAGTCAACTTAAAACCAACAGGTCCTATCAAAAAGTGTCCGGTCCAGTCGGAATATTCCGAAACTATAGTTGGAAAGAGACTGTCCTGAGGACAGATGAAGTTATTGATAGAGAATAATCTTTTGGGTCATAATAGAACGATGAAGAGTCCGGTCAAAAATAAATGGGGCACCCTTTACGGGTGCCCTCTTTATTCGGGGGGATGGTGAGGGGAAAGAGGTTTATGATTGTAGGAGGGTTATTTCCTGTTTCTGATCTTGCTGTTCAATGGATCTTTTCATTTGATATTTGATCTTGTATTTAATTATCATAATCTTAGTGAAATGTCAAATAAAATATATTAGATATCTTAAATAAATTCGATTGGTTAAGGAGGTCAAAATGTTAAAGAGAAACAAAATGGCTGCAGGGTTTAGCTTCTTATTAGTAGCCAGCCTTGCGCTTTTTTTGACGGGAAGTTCCCAGCCGAAAAAGGATTACAAAATTAAGCCGTCAAATTTAACTGCCGTTAATTTCCAGGACAATTTCTGGCAGAAAAGAATTGAAACTGATATTAAAGTGACCATCCCCCATGACTTTAAACAGGAAGAAGCCACCGGCCGGATCAAAAATTTTGAAATCGCCAGTCCCCAGGGGAGCGGGAATTTTTGCTCAAACTATCCTTTTGACGATTCAGATGTCTATAAGACGATTGAAGCCGCTTCTTATGCTTTGAGGCTCCGGCCTGATCCTGAGCTTGAGAAATATCTTGATAGTTTAATTGCCAGGATTGCTGCTGCTCAGGAAAAAGATGGCTATCTTTATACTGCCCGATCTATCAAAAACAAAGGCGGGAAAATTCCACTCGAAGAATGGGTGGCCAGCCAGAGATGGGAAAATGAAGAGGAAGCACATGAACTTTATAATCTGGGTCATCTTTATGAAGCGGCGGTGGCTCACTACCAGGCAACTGGCAAAAAGAACCTGCTCAAGATTGCGCTGAAAAGCGCTGATCTGGTCCTGAAAGATTTTGGCCCGGGGAAATTAATGGTCCCGCCCGGTCATCAGGAAATAGAGATCGGGCTGGTCAAGCTTTACCGGCTGACCGGCGAAAAAAAATATCTTGACCAGGCGAAATTTTTCCTCGATCAACGTGGTAATAGCCAGGGGCATAAACTATACGGATTTTATTCTCAGGATCATCTGCCGGTGACCAAGCAGACTGAGGCGGTTGGCCATGCGGTCCGGGCTGCCTATATGTATTCAGCCATGGCTGATGTGGCGGCCTTAACCGGAGATGAGGCTTATCGTCAAGCCTTGATAAAACTCTGGGAAGATGTAGTCTTCCGGAAAATGTATCTGACCGGCGGGATTGGTTCAACTGGTGCCTGGGAAGGTTTTGGGCCAGCTTATAATCTCCCCAACGGCTCAGCTTATTGTGAGACCTGTGCTTCGATTGCCAATGCTTTCTGGAACTACCGGATGTTTCTTCTGGAAGGGGAGGCCAAATACCTGGATGTTTTTGAACGGATCATTTACAACGGGGTGCTGAGTGGCATCTCGCTGTCCGGTGACAGATTTTTCTATGCTAATCCTTTAGCCTCCTTTGGCCAGCACGAAAGAACCCCCTGGTTTGGCTGTGCCTGCTGCCCACCGAACATTGCCCGTTTCTTGCCTCAACTCGGTCAATATGTTTATGCCACCTCCGGCGACAGGTTGTTTGTCAATCTCTATGCAGCCAGCTCGGGTCAGATTGAAGTTAATGGGCTGAAGATTAATCTCGAGCAGAAAACAAATTATCCCTGGAAAGGAGAGATCAAGCTAACGGTTAACCCCCGGAAAGAAGGCCATTTCATTTTGATGCTGAGAATTCCTGGCTGGGCTCTCGGGCAGCCGGTGCCGGGTGATTTATATTCCTACGCCGGGCAGACCGGGACAAAACCGGTGGTTAAAGTCAACGGGCAGGAAGTTGAATTAAAGCTGGAAAAGGGCTTTTTGCCGGTTGACCGGAAATGGCAGCCTGGCGACCAGGTTGAAATCAGCTTGCCAATGGAGCCGCGCCAGGTTCTGGCTAACGAAAAAGTTAAGGATGATAAGGGCCTGGTAGCCGTCGAAAGAGGCCCAATTGTCTATTGTGCTGAATGGGCTGATAATCAGGGTCGGGTTAGCCAGCTCCTTTTACCGCTCGGGGCTCATCTCCGGGCTGAATATAAACCTGATCTTCTCGGCGGACTGGTCACAGTCGAAGGTGAAGGGCAGGCTTTTAAAATTGAAAAGGGAAGGGTCATCAGCCAGCCCCAGAATGTTATCCTGATTCCATATTATGCCTGGGCTCACCGTGGGCGAGGTGAAATGGCAGTCTGGCTGGCCCGGGAAGAAGCCAGAGTCAGACCGGTGCCGGAGCCGTCTTTAGCTTCTAAGGCTAAGGTCGAAGCTTCAGATGGAGCCAGAGGGGCTAAGTTTATAAATGATCAGTACGAACCGCAAAGTTCCAATGACCACTCGATTGGTTATCTCCACTGGTGGCCAAAAAAGGGAACGACTGAATGGGTTAGCTACGAGTGGCCAGCTCCAGTTAAAATCTCAGAGGCGGCGGTTTACTGGTTTGATGATACTGGCGAAGGTGAATGCCGGGTGCCTGAATTCTGGAAGCTTTATTTTAAGCAGGACGATAAGTGGGTTGAGGTCAAGAAAAAAGGCTCCTATGGAGTGGAGAAGGATAAATACAATGTGGTTAAATTTTCGCCGGTCAAGACGGCCGGTTTAAAATTAGAACTCAAACTCCAGAAGGATTTTTCCGCTGGCCTTCAAGAATGGAAAGTGAATTAGTTGGATTTAAGACGGCCGGCAAAACCGCAGGAGGTTTTGATGTCAGCTCAGTCCCAATCTGAAAACCTTAAAAAAATAGATAGGGCCTCTTCAAGACCCGTCAAAAGGCTCATGGCCGGTAGCGGCTTGCTCCTCATCCTCTTTCTCTTTTTAACTTCTTCAACTTTACTCGTTGGGCAGGAAGTTCAGAAGCAATTAATAGCCAATCCGTCTTTTGAAGAGCTCAAAGATGGAAAGCCCCTGGGCTGGCGGGCGGTTACCTATCAGCCAGAAGCGGTCTTAGAAGTTGATAACCTGGCCAGAAGCGGGCAGAAAAGCGTTAAGATAAGTTCGGCCAACGGGGCTGATACTTCCTGGTCAACGATAGTTAAGGTCAAACCATATTCCAGATATCGGTTAAGTGGCTGGATAAAAACCAGAGATATTAAGTCGGCTGGTGGCCAAGGTGTCCTGCTCAACATCCATCAGCAACCGGGGATGGTAAGCAGAGCCCTTACCGGGACAAATGACTGGACCAGAATCGAACTGGTCTTTGATAGCGGTTTGAATGATGCTTTCCAGATCAACTGTCTTTTTGGCGGCTGGGGGAAAGTCACCGGCCAAGCCTGGTTTGATGATATCAATCTTGAATATATTTCAGGGAGAGCTTTAAAGCCGCAGGCCACCATTTATACCGACCAGATCCTGGCTCCTGTCTCTAAATATATTTACGGCCAGTTTATTGAACATCTTGGACGCTGTATTTATCAGGGCCTCTGGGCTGAGATGCTGGAAGATCGTAAGTTCTATTTTCCGGTTGGCGGAGCTTCGTCTCCCTGGAAAATTTATGGTGAGCCCCACTCTGTTCATATGAATCCCCTTTTGATTTATGCCGGTGTACCTGTCCCGGAGATAAGGCTTAAAGGCGATGGCCAGGCAGCCGGGCTGGCTCAGGGTGAACTGGCTCTGAGAGCCGGCCAAAAGTATACAGGCAGAGTCGTTCTGGCCGGTGACCCTGGTACTCTTCCCCTCGAAGTCAGGCTCGTCAATGAAGAGAATGGCCAGACAGTTGCTGAGCCTGTTATCATTGATAAGATAACCCCTGATTTTGAGAAATATTTTTTCTCCTTTGTTTCCAGCCTCACGACTGATCAGGGACGTCTGGAAATTGTCAGCCGCGGTCGTGAGGTATTCAGGCTGGCGGCTGTTTCCCTCATGCCAGCTGATAACCTCCAGGGTTTCAGGCCGGAAGTTGTCAAACTTCTGCGCGAGCTAAACTCGCCTGTTTACCGCTGGCCAGGCGGGAACTTTGTCTCTGGCTATAACTGGAAAGATGGAATCGGTGACCCTGACCGGCGTCCACCCCGCAAGAATCCAGCCTGGGAAGGGATTGAACTCAATGATGTTGGGATTCATGAGTTTATAGCTTTCTGCCGGCTGGTTGGAACCGAGCCTTATATCACGGTTAATAGCGGGCAGGGAAATGAGACTTTAGCTGCTGAAGAGGTTGAGTATGTCAATGGCCCGGCCACGAGTCCGCTCGGGCAGCTCAGAACTCAAAACGGGCAGGCTGAACCTTTTAACTGTAAGTTCTGGTCAATCGGCAATGAAATGTATGGCGACTGGCAGCTCGGTCATATGCCACTTAAAGATTATGTTTTAAAGCATAATCGTTTTGCTCAGGCGATGAAAGCCAAAGATCCCTCGATAAAAATTGTCGGAGTTGGGGCCGCCGGGGAGTGGAGCCAGAGCATGCTGAAAAGTTGTGCCGATTATATGGATTTTATCAGCGAGCACTTTTATGTCGGGGAGCAGCCCGGGCTTTTAAGCCATGTTTATCAGGTGCCGCGGGCAATAAAAAGGATAGCTGAGGCCCACCGCGTTTACCGGAAAACCATTCCTGAGCTTAAAGGCCAGGACATCAAAATTGCTCTGGACGAATGGAATTACTGGTATGGGCCATATATTTACGGTGAACTGGGCACCCAGTATTTCTTAAAGGATGCACTGGGCATTGCGGCCGGGCTGCATGAGTATTACCGCCAGGCTGATCTCATCTACATGGCCAATTACGCCCAGACGGTCAATGTCATCGGGGCGATTAAAACTTCGAAGACTGAGGCTGTTTTTGACACCACCGGTCTGGTACTCAAGCTCTATCGAAATGAATTCGGAACTTTACCCGTAAAAATCAGAGGTCAGAGCGAACCACTCGATTTGATGGCTGCCTGGAAAGAAGACGGGAAGACTTTGACCGTAGCCGTGATTAATCCAACTGCTGAGGTGCAGACATTAGCTATCAGCCTTCAAGGGCTGACTGGCTTCAGGACTGATAAGGTCTTTAGAATCACCGGGGCCAATGAAAAAGCTAAAAACGTGCCCGGCCATGAGCCAGAAGTTAAAATAGAAGAGCTTAAAGAAGAATTTCACCTTGGGAGACTATCTGTCCGGCCACTTAGCATCAACCTCTTGGTGCTTAAGGCAGATTAAAAAGCCTGAGGAGGGATATCGGCCTCAATCAAGATGATGATCCTCAACTTGACTTTAATTTTCCGCAACTGGAGAGTTATCTGCCATTAAGTTATGAAGGAAAAATCAACAGTTAGCCAGGAGCGAAACAGATCCGCTTAGAATAATTTAGATATTGACAAAATTTTTATCAGGCCTGATATTAAAAATAGGTGGCAGAAAGGGGCCATCCTGAAGGAGAGAGATGAGACATCAGTGCTTTTATTACCGGGGGCAGGCAACGAGGTTAGCTGTCTGTCTGACTTTAGCCTTATTGTTTAGTTTTTCATCTGGCTGGTCAGCTCCCCAGCAAGAACAGGATCTGACCAGGCCTCTCCAGTACAGGGTTTCTGTTGCCCTGAAGCTTATAACTGTCTATGTGACCGATAAAAAAGGCAATCCGGTTGAAGACCTGACTCTCGAAGATTTCATGGCCACCGACAATGGTCAACCGGTAAAACTCACCGCCTTTGAAAAGCATCTTCTCCGGACGCCCGTGGAAAAAGCGGCGGCCGCCGGGGAGCAGGCGGTCCAGAAGGCCCAGGCTGTGGCTGCTCAGCCGGCTACAGCTACCCCCAGGAAATTTTTCCTTTTCTTCGATTTTGCCTTTAACCACGCCAAGGGGATTACCGAGGCCAGAAAGGCCGCCCTGCATTTTCTTGATACCGAGGTTCAAACTGATGACGAGGTCAGCGTTCTGACTTATTCGATGCTCAAAGGGATTACTTTTCATGAGTATTTGACCAAGGATCATGACAAGGTACGGCAGGTCGTTGATTCCATCGGCAGTAAAGATACGGCCGGCCGGGCTCATGAGATAGAACTAAAATACTGGCTGATGGCTCAGGAACCAGCCGGCACGGATATTCAGCAGTCAGCCGAACGGAATCGCGAAACTGAGCGGCAGGAAGCCAAGCGTCTGGCTGAGACCTACATCCTCAGGTTGACCGCTTTAGCCAAAGCTCTTCGCTATGAACCAGGTCAAAAACACTTCATCCTTTTTTCGACTGGCATTCCCAGTTCCCTGATTTATGGTGGTCAGTCCGGAAACCCTGGCGGCCTCGGTGGACGAGCCAAATTTGACGCTGGTGACCGCGTTCTCAGGACGGAAAATGAGGAGATGTACAAGGAATTCGCTGCTGCTAACTGTGATATTTTTGCCTTTGATACCAGGGAATCTGCTCTAACAACTGACCTGTTCGCTTATGACCGGATGACTTTTGAGGACCGGGAAGCGGGGCGGGGTATGTTTTCAGTGGGCGGAATTTTTCAGGATGCAACCAACGTCTTTCAGGATGAGAAAACAACTGGTGGCAACTCGCTCAAACGGATAGCGGATTTAACTGGTGGTAAATACTTTTCGAACATCAAAATGTATGAGAAGAATCTCGGCCAGGTCCAGGCCCTCACCGGGAGCTATTATGTGCTTGGCTACTCGATTGACGAGAGTCAGGACGGCACCTTCCACCAGGTCAAAGTTGAAGTCAAGCGGCCTGGTTGCCAGGTTCGAACCCAATCTGGCTATTTCAATCCCAAACCGTTCGGCGAGTTCACCAATCTTGAGAAAGAATTACATCTTTTTGAGCTGGCCCTTAACGAGCGGTCCTTCTCGAGACTGCCTGTCAACTTTCCACTGTCATATATTAGCTTTCCGGCGACTGAAGGTTCGGGGCTGAAGGTTATGGCCAGTATTCCAGGGGAGGTTACTTCCAGGTTTGAAGGTGAGAAAGTGGAGTATGTGGTACTGGTATTTGATGCCAAAAATGATATTCGAGAGTTGCGCCGGCTGGAGACAGATCCGCGCCATTATCAGGGGAGGACGGTGATTTTTAGCTCGGTGGTGCCGCTTGAGCCAGGCGAATATACCTGCCGCCTGGTCATCCGGGATTTGACTTCAGGATCAAGCGCGGTTAGTTCCATCAGAGCCTCTGTCCCCAGGCCTGCTAAACCAGGATTGAAACTGGGAACACCACTTATTCTTAAGGAGGGTGGAGGTTGTGCCTATCTCGACGGAGGCGGAGGCAGCCAGCCCTGGCCGGAGATGTATCATTTTGATCAAAAAGTTTATGTGCCGGTGGTAGAGACGATATCCGGGCAGACGAAGCATCTTCGGGTGCTTGTTCCTTTCAGCCAGGCAGAAGGGAGTGAGCAGGATGTTGCTATGTCAGTGCGGCTGGTTGAGGCGGCAACCGGCCAGTCAGTGCCGGTGGCGGCTTCCCTGGCCGGGACGACCAGGTACAGCCGGGGAGAAACGGCTATTCTGGAGATTAGTCTCCCTCAGCTAAAACCTGGTGATTACTTCCTTTATGTTAACGGTGTGGATCGTATTGCTCAGACCCAGGCTTATAATCAGACGGTATTCTCAGTTCATGGAGACTGAATCAAGAGAGCTGTTTATTTCTTCCTTCAGGAAGAAGATGCAGTTTCCCCTTTTGCCCCGCTCAATAGAGATAATTGACCGAAGCTAACAGAGCCTGGCTTAAGTGTTCTTGAATTAACTGCCCATTTTATTCTTGATCAGTTATATAAAAAAAGTAGAAATTCAGATAGACTTAAATTCTTAGATGAGGTTTGGAATGAATAAACAAGGACTTATCCTGCTGATGGCTGGCTTGTTCTTAATAGCCGGCTGTACTTCTCCTGACCGGAATAAAGATCAAGCTAAAAAGCTGCCTGATTTTCCCACTCAACCTGTCAATTACTGGGAAGTTAAGGTCACCGATGATTTCTGGGCACCCAGGATGGAAACCAACCGCCTGGTAACTATCCCCTATCTTTTCCGGATGAATGAGGAAACTGGCCGGGTTGACAATTTCCGGATAGCGGCCGGTCTGAAAGCAGGCCAGCACACCGGTAAGAGGTATAACGACTCTGATATCTACAAAGCGATTGAAGCTGCTGCTTATACTTTAAAAACCAATCCTGACCCGAAGTTGAAACAGCAGATTGATGACCTGGTGGCCATTATCGGCCAGGCCCAGGAACCGGACGGCTATCTCTTTACAGCCAGGACAATTGACCCTGAGAATCCAGCGGCCGGGGCTGGCCAGGAGAGGTGGTCTAATCTAAGAGTCAGTCATGAGCTATATAACCTCGGTCATCTCTACGAAGCGGCCGTGGCTTATTATCAGGCGACGGGCGAAAAGAATCTTTTAGACCTGGCCATTAAAAGCGCTGATTTACTGGTTAAGACTTTTGGCCCGGATAAGCGGCGGGCTTTTCCTGGCCACCAGGAAGTCGAAATCGGCCTGACCAGGCTTTACCGGGTAACCGGCCGGGAAGATTATTTGAACCTGGCCAAATTCTTCCTGGACGAAAGGGGACACTATCATGGAGGCGAAGTTTATCCCAGGAGTTCACCTTTTTATATCTACAATTCAGAAGAATATTTGCAGAACCACCGGCCGGTTTTAGAGCAAACCGAAGCGGTTGGACACTCGGTCCGGGCAGCTTATATGTATAATGCCATGCTGGAGGTAGCCGCTCTTGGTGGTTGGTCAGAATATGCCACCGCCAGTCAAAAAATCTGGGAGAATGCAGTCAATAAGAAGCTTTATCTAACCGGCGGGATAGGCGCGACCGGAGAATATGAAGCTTTTGGAGCTGATTATGAACTGCCCAATGAGCAGGCTTACGCTGAAACCTGTGCGGCAGTGGGTAATGCTTTCTGGAATCAGCGGCTTTTCCAGTACGAAGGAGATGGCCAGTATATTGATCTGCTGGAAAGAATCATCTATAACGGCTTGCTGTCAGGGGTAGGACTGTCCGGTGATAAATTTTTCTATCAAAATCCTTTAGCCTCAAAAGGGAAATATGAAAGGAGCAGCTGGTTTGAAGTAGCCTGCTGTCCGGCCAATGCCGCCCGTTTTCTGGCGACTTTTCCCGGCTATATTTATGCCCATTCGGCTGACGAAGTCTTTATCAACCTGTTTGTTAAATCGAGAGCAAATTTTGCTTTCAGTCAGACTGAACTGGAAATAGTACAGGAAGGAAGGTATCCCTGGTTTGGTTCAATCCAAATAGGTATTAATCCCAAACGAGTCAGGGAATTTACGGTTTGTCTCAGAATACCCGGCTGGGCTCAAAACCGTCCTCTGCCTGGTGACCTTTACAACTATCATGACAGTCAGGCTGGCCAGATGGTGGTTAAGTTGAATAGAAAACCGGTGCCGGTTGCGGTCGATCGCGGTTACTTGCGTCTTAAACGAAAATGGAAGATGGGAGATGTCATAGAAGTGCTTTTCCCGCTGGAGATTAAAAGGGTCGTTGCCAACGAACAGGTCAAAGAAGATCGCGGCAAAGTAGCAGTGGAAAGGGGGCCAGTCGTTTATTGCGCCGAGGGGCAGGATAATGGAGGCACTGCCCTTAATTTAGCCCTGCCGGATTCGAGTCGTCTCCAGGCCTGGTATCGGAGCGATCTGCTGGGCGGGGTTGGAGTAATAACCGGCAGCGGGCTGGCGGTTGATGGACAGGGCGGGGAAAGCCGGAAGCAAAACCTTTTCCTCATACCCTATTGTGTTTGGGCTAACCGCGGACCGTGGGAAATGACCGTCTGGCTGATCAGAAAAACTTCCTGATATCAGCCTGTCTCGATTTTGCCTTGAGACTTATTTTTGAGGATAACCGACTGTCTGGGCCAGCATGATATGCTGCTCCGGACGGAGTTTCATGGCCTTGGCCAGCTCTTCTTTATTGATCATAGCCCTGACTACGGTTGACAGCCCTTCAGAGGCGCAGAAAAGGTAAACGTTTTGGGAAATATAGCCTGCATGATTGGCGGAGTAAAAGAGTTTATCTTCATCCGAACCACGGGGAATTTTAGCATAATCACCTACATAGATTAAATTAAGAGGGGCGGTTTTGACGAAATCCTGAGCCCCGGTTAGTGCCCGGATATCTTCCTTGAGAATCTGAATAAGAGCCTGCTGCTTAGCATCATAAAGGAAAAGTCCGTCGGCAGTGGCTACATAAACATCGATATTTTGCCAGTTAACAGCCGTCGGAGCTGTTCTTTTGCCTGAATCCGGGCGGTTAATGCCATTGGCTGCCCAGAGCAGGTCGGATAGAATTTGAGGAGAAAGTTTTTCCTGGCGGTAAGAGCGGTTGCTTTGTCTCAATTTGAGGCAGTCCATTAGTGGCTTTCCGCCTTCCATCCGGGGGGCCGGTAGTTTGATGATCTGAGTCTCGTCTGTCTGGCCGGCCGGTCCTGAAACCGGAAAGAGATTAAAACCAAGATTAAAAGTTGCTAATAAGACAATTAGAAAGGCTCTCATCCTTACCTCCTTTTTTCCAGTCCATTTTAAAACTATAAGAACATAAGACTTCATAATCTATTATAACTCTCTTTTCGTAACTGTAAACAATTACTATATTCTGAATTTAGACAGCCCGAAGAATTCAGTTAAAGCTTTTTGACAAAATAGTCCCTCTATGTTATTTAAAAAATTCAAGAAGACTGGCATCGAGAGGAAAAAATGGCTACAGCTGTAGAAAAATGGGTGGAGAAGCAGGCCGAGCTTCTTCAACCTCGAAACATTTACTGGTGTGATGGTTCGGAGGGAGAGGCCCGCCGGATTATTGAGATCGGGAGTCAGGAAGAAAAAATTGAGGAGAAAAATATTTTTTTAGAGCTGAATCAGACTCTCTGGCCAAAAGCCTACCTCCACCGCAGCCACCCGACTGACGTAGCCAGAACCGAACAGCTAACTTTTGTCTGCCATTCTGACCGGGAAGCAGCCGGTCCTAACAATAACTGGATGCCGCCGGATGAAGCTAAGAAACTGATGACCAAACTGTCCCGGGGAGCCATGCGTGGCCGGACGATGTATGTTTTACCTTACATGATGGGCAATCCGGATTCTCCCTATGCCAAGGCCTGCGTTCAGATTACCGATGTCTCTTATGTGGCCGTCAGTATGAGGATTATGACCAGGCTGGGAAAGAGGATTCTGGACAAGATTGGCAGCTCTGAAAATTTCGTCAAAGGAATTCATACCGTAGGCGACTTTAATCCCGACCGGCGCTATATCATGCATTTTCCTGAGGAGGATCTGGTCTGGAGTGTCGGCTCGGGTTATGGAGGGAATGCCCTGTTGGGGAAGAAGTGCTTTTCGCTCCGGATTGCTTCCTGGCTTGGCCGGAAATATGGCTGGTTAGCTGAACATATGATGATTATTGGCGTTGAGGATCTTCATGGTCAGATTACCTATATTGCCGGCGCTTTTCCTTCAGCTTGTGGCAAGACGAATTTTGCCATGCTGGAGTCAGCCCTGCCTGAGTACCGGGTCTGGACGGTCGGCGACGATATTGCCTGGCTGAATATTGGCCCGGACGGACGGCTTTATGCCATCAATCCGGAGTTTGGCTTTTTTGGCGTAGCTCCCGGGACCTCAATGAAAACCAATCCCAACATGATGCGCACTATCCGCAATTCTAATTATTATCCGACTATTTTTACCAATGTTGGCCTGGATGTCGACACCCTGTCTCCCTGGTGGGAGGGGCTGGAAGGTCCTGTGCCGCCTCATATGGTTGACTGGCAGGGACGGCCCTGGCAACCAGGTCAGGGAAACCCGGCTGCTCACCCCAATTCGAGGTTCACCGTTTCTGTTTATAATTGCCCGGTACTTTCTAAGGAATATGATAATCCTCTTGGCGTGCCCATTTCAGCCATCATGTTTGGCGGCAGAAGAACCAGGTTGATTCCTCTCATCACCGAAGCTTTGTCCTGGGAGCATGGTGTCTTCTTAGGGGCCAGGACCGGTTCAGAAACAACGGCGGCGGCGGCCGGTCAGGTAGGTGTCCTCCGCCGCGATCCGATGGCTATGCTGCCTTTCTGCGGTTATAACATGGGAGATTATTTCCGCCACTGGATCAACCTGGGCAAGTTGATGACTCATCCCCCCAGGCTTTATTCAATCAATGCGTTTCGCCGGAATGAGCGGGGCGAATTTCTCTGGCCGGGTTTTGGCGAAAACATCAGAATTATCAAATGGATTATAGACCGGGTCAATGGCCGGGCTGGAGCTAAAGAGACACCGCTCGGTTTAATCCCGGAGAAAAAAGATCTTGATCTTTCTGGCCTGGCCCTGCCTCCGGAAAATTTAGACGAACTTTTCAGGCTAAAACCGGCTGACTGGAAAGAAGAACTTAAAGACATCAAGAAGTTTCTTGATAAGTTCGGCCGCCATATTCCTTATGAAATCTGGCAGGAGTATGACCGGCTGAAAACAGGCCTGGGGTATTGAGGTTAAGCAGAAAATTGCCAAAAATATTGTATTTCAGCCCGGAATCTGATAAGTATTTATCTTGGAAATTCAGAGTTGAGGGCTTAACATTGTTACTATAAAAGATATTGCCAAAAAGGCTCAGGTCTCTATCGGAACTGTTGACCGGGTGTTGCATAAGCGCGGCCGGGTCAAACCTGAAACCGAGAAAAAAATACAGCAGGTCCTGAAGGATGAAGGTTACCGGACTAATATTTTTGCCAAGAACCTGAAACTCAAGAAAGTTTTTAAGTTCGCGGTTCTTATCCCGCACCCGGAACAGGATAGCTATTACTGGACGCTGCCTGTCCGGGGAATTGAGCGGGCCTGGAGCGAGCTGGCTTCCCACCGTATCGAAGTTAAATTTTCCTTCTTTGACCGTTTCCAGGAAAAATCAGTCTTGCTGGCCGGGAAAAAAATTCTAAAAGAAGATTTTGACGGCTTGTTGACTGCTCCGGTTTTACCCCGGAGCTTTGGCCGGGTGCTGGAGATCTTGCCCGATAATTTGCCCATCGTCTTTTTTGATTCTTATGTGCCCGGGATAAAGCCTCTGTCTTTTATCGGCCAGGATGCTTTCCAGAGCGGCCTGTTAGCTTCCTGTTTGATGAAGCAGACCATTCATCAAACTTCCGGGAAGATCGCGGTGGTGAAAGTCCAGCCGGAAGATTATCATATTGCGGAAAGAATCAACGGCTTTCTGCGGGGAACCTGTGATTTTGGCGGGTTTGAATCAGCCGTGGTGGAAATAGATGGTCAGGCTACCCCGCTTGACATCAGCCGGAATCTGGAAGCCTTTTACCGCCAGAACAGGGATCTGGCCGGCATCTTTGTCACCAATGCTATGACCCATAAAGTGGCTGAATGGTGGAAAGCCAAGAGAAGCAAGCATCAGCTGATTCTGGTCGGCTATGATCCCATTCCCAGGAACATTAAGCTCCTCAAGGACAGAACCATTAATTTCCTGATCAGCCAGCAGTCGGAGCGTCAGGGATATGAAGGTATTTATGCTCTCTTTCGTCACGTCGTCCTCGGAGAGAAAATCCGGGAAAAGATCATGACCCAGATTGATATTATCATGGCCGAAAATGTAGATTATTATCAGAGTTAAAATTTTAAGGGAGGATAGAAAGACCTATGAATCCAAAAACAATCCTCAATGTCAAGTCTCTCAAAGAACAGGTCTATGATTTTCTCCGGGAACAGATGCGGCGGGGAGAAATACTGCCTGGTTCAGTAATTGATATGGAGGAAACCTCCAAAATACTCGGCGTTAGCCGCACCCCTTTGCGCGATGCCCTGCTTCAGCTGGAAAGTGAAGATTTTGTCGCTATTTTGCCCAGGCGTAAGGTTATCGTCAATGTTTTGACCGTCCAGGACATAAAAAATTATTATGAAATCATTGGAGCTCTGGAGAGCATTGCTATCATCAAGTCCTTTGAGCGCCTGACCAAAAAGGATATTGATTTTATGGAACAGATGAACCGGGAAATGAAACAGGCGATCGACGCCAACGATTTTGATCTCTACTATGAAAAAAACCTGAATTTTCATAGCGTTTACCTTGATTTATGCCAGAATGAAAAGCTGATCAGGCTGGTCAACACTTTGAAAAAAAGGCTTTATGATTTTCCGCGGCGTCAGGGTTTTGTCAAAGAATGGGAAGAGTCCTCGATCGAAGAGCATGCCCGGTTAGTAAAATTCCTGCGCCAGGGCGATAAAGAAGGGGCGGCCAAATTCATCCGGGATATTCACTGGTCATACGAAGTCCAGGAACCGTATATAGCCAAATACTACCAGCAGGTTAAGGCCATCAAAGCAGGCAGCTGATCTCTGGATCTGGTCAAGTTAGTCAGGGCCGTGGGCTGGCTATTGACGGCAGTGAATGACTTAGAGATTAAGGCGATAGGTGAACTTAATCAGAAAAACATTGTCGCCAGGGGCCGTAAACAAGTTACCCAGATCCCGCCACAAAGAAAAGTCTCCAGGATGGGCATAATCGGCCCGGTTCTGAGTCCAGACTAAGTAGAGGAGGGAACCAAGACGGTATTCCCAGCGTAAAACTATGGTCCCCCGCAGCGATTTATAATTGAAATCGGGATCATAAATACTAAAAGCAGCCGCCGGGCCGCTGCCATCGGGGTCGATCAGATAATAACTGTTCTGATAAAAAATCGTCGAACCATCCTGGCCATAAATCAGATAATCGTAAGAGCGGGGACGGTTAAGCTGCTTGAGCCGGTCATATTTACCAACGGCAATATATGGCTGGAGATAAACCTGAAGGCTGAGCCTGGGATTAAAAATCCAGTTTAGCCTGATTTCACTGGCCACGACGGTCTGGTCAATCCGGCCAAATATGTACCGGCGGCCATAAGTCTCGGCCATCAGTTGATCGGACAGGGAAGTAATCCACTGGGTCTCATTGCGATCCCGGCCGGCTGAGGGGCCAAAAGACAGGTTGAAATTTGGGGCCGGCTTCCAGCGGACTCCCAATCCAACATCCCATTGATTCCTTTTGTCTTTGGTCCAGTAATAATTAAATGTCTGGTAAAAAACAAATGGTTTTCTTGAGTCTGAATCCACCTCATAATCAACTGAAAAACCTTCAGGAATCAAGGCTAATGGGCCGCCTCTGGTCAGGGTGTTACTATAACATTTTGGATAATAGATAGCATCAGCCAGGAGCGACCACCAGTTCCGGAAGACTCCCTGAAAATTAAGCAGCCAGCCGTCAAAAAGCTTGTTACCACCGAAATCATAGGTTCTTTCCAGCCCCCCGATTAATAGCGACTGCTGGAAAACACGGCCTGGTTTAGTCCACTGGTAGCCATACATGAGCTGGAAGTTAATTTTATCTGAAATTGTCCGCTGATAACCGGCGTCATTGGGGTCAAAGCCAGGAGAAAGCACACCGGCTGAAAGAAGAAACAGGGAATGTCCCTGCTGCCTGGCTAAACTGAATTTGCCTCCCCAGCCGGAAAGACGGGTAGCTTCTGGGTTAAGATTCAGGTAAGAAGCATCAGGACGTTGATAATAATGCAGTGACGATCTCTGCAGCCGGTAAATAGCTGGCTGACTGCCGGTAATAAGGGTGCCGCCAGCCCAGCCCCCGATGACCCAGTTTCTTTTTTTGTCCAGGAAAGACCAACCATCTACAGCCAGGCTATAAGCATTGGAGGCCAGGAGCGAGTCGAGATTTTCGTCCTTTAAATCCCTCAGGACTGAGGTGAACATAAATCCAACGCCCCGCTGACCACCCTTATATTCCTTAAGCCCTCTTAAAACTCCGTAATAAGTCAGCGGCTCAACCTGGTCATGATAACGGCTGGTCAGATCGTCAACAGTGGCATATTCTTTAGCAGTGACAGCGCTGATCAACCCTATATTCCAGCCAGAACCTATTTTACCGGTCATCTTGAGAGCCCCGAGGATGGTTGTCCGGTCAGGGAAATCAACATAACCGTCATGGGTGGCATAACCCTGGGGAGTCCGGCCGATTCTCCGGCTGTAGAAAAGACTGGGATTAGACCAGTTCAGGTTAGCGCTGATATAAACCCCACCGCGGCCAAAGTGACTGAAGATAGAAGAACCCTCAATAAAGAAAGGCCTTTTCTCATCATAATAAGTCTCGTAAGCGGTCAGATTGATAACGGCCGGGTCAACTTCGACCTGGCCAAAGTCAGGATTGAAAGTCAGGTCGAGGTTCAAATTGCTTTTAAGCCCGGCTTTAAGATCAAGTCCAATATTTCCTTGGTATTTATGCCCGGTTTCAAACGGGTTACCGGCCTCAGACGGCCTGAATTGAGCCTGACCGACTGAATATGGATAGGCTTCAATCCGGCGGCCGGGTTTGATGTTCTCTATATTTTCCAGCCGGGCAAAGCGGGAGACAAAAGCATTATCTTCTTTTGGCACCCAGGCCAATGAGACTTTTTCATTTTTTCTCTTAATGACCCGCTGGAAATTAACCCCCCAGAGATAAGATGCCTGATGAGGAAAACGGAGCTGGTTAAAAGGTATCTTGATCTCTACTGTCCAGCCATCGCTGGTCATCTGAACCTTGGCTTCCCACAGGCCATCCCAGCTTTTATCTTCACTAATGTCATTATAAAGAGCCTTATCAATAATTGAACCAGCTGGATTTACCCAGAAAGCATAACCGCTCCGGCGATCAAGGTAGGGATCAAGGCAAAAAATAAACCAGTCTGAATCAACAGAATAGTCTCGCCGGCCAAGCTGGCCGATGATGCCTTTGGGATTGGAATCATAACAATAAGCTCCAACATAAATATTGGTCTGGTCGTAAGCTACCCAGACCCTGGTTTTTTCAGAAGCAGCCTGGCCATCAACCGGATCAGTCTGAAGAAAATCCTCAGCGGCCGGGTTCTGATAAATTTCTTCTGTCAGCTGCCCGTCGAGGTTAATCGGCCCGGTCAGCCGGTAAGCCTTAACCACTTTACTTTCCTGGGCTTTTTTTAGCAGTTCCTTGTCAATCCCGGATGTTTTATTTTGCTGTTCTGCCCGGACCGGATAGTCAGCAGCCAGCAGGCTAAAAAGCAGAATAGATAAGAGGACAGATAAAGTCCTGACCCTGATCATAGCCTCTTTCCTCCCGCAAAAAATGAACAACTCCCTTAAGTTTAATTTAGTCGCAGCTGTCTGAAATAAATTGAAAAAAGTATTTCAATTGTTCAAACAGCACCATCTTTACCCTGCTATTTTATCGGCTGGCCGTCACGGTCAAGGTAATAGATTGGGCCGAGGCCCAGTTCCCGCAGGGGTTTTTCCAGTTTGGCCCGGTCGCCAACCACCAACCAGATCAGACTCTCCGGCTTAAGGACAGTCTTAGCCGCCCGGTTAAGATCTTCAATTTTCAACTGATTAATTCTGGCCGGATATTTTTCAAAATAGTCATCTGGCAGATTAAAATTAACCAGTTCAACCAGAGAATTTTCAACACCGGCCATTGTCTCCCATAAGCTGGGAAGTTGATTGACCCGGCTGTTTTTAGCATTCAAATACTCATTATTGGTGATAGGTTTATTGCCTGAAATCCCTTTCATTTCGGCCAGTATTTCCTCGATTGTCTCTTTGGTTTTGTCCGCCTGAACGGGGGCTACTACCAGAAAAGGCCTCTGGCCGCGAGCCTCAACCAGAGTAGAAAAGACACCATAGCTCCAGTGTTTATCTTCCCTGAGATTCATATTGATTCTGGAGAGAAAGTCTCCGCCGAAAATAAAATTCATCAGATCAATGGCCAGAGCTTCGGGGTCAGAGGAAGAAGGAGCCGGTAGTCCAGCCATGACCACTGATTGAGGGGCATCGGGCCGGTCGAGCAGGTAAACTCCTGGCTGCTTTTTTAGCGGGACCTTGGTGATATTTTTTTTGGGGACATCGCCTGCTTTCCAGCTCTTAAAGATCTTTTCAATTTCAGGCTTGATGTCCATCATGGTCACATCCCCGACGATGATCAGGGTCGAATGATTGGGTTTAAACCAGGTTTGATGATATTTTACCAGGTCATCTCTTTTGATCTGACTAACGGTTGCTTCATAGCCTGAGCCTGTTAATGGCTGGCCATAAGCATGATTTTCACCGTAAATCAACCCGGGCAAAACCCTGATAGCCAGCCAGACCGGTGAAAATTTTTCCTGCTGAATCCGGGCCAGCTGAATTTTCTTGATTCTTTCAAAATCGGCCTGGGGAAAGCTTGGGTGAAGAATCAGATCAGAGTAAATGTCGAGAGCCGGGATCAGTTTATCCTTGAGAACACCAAGATTGACATAGGAAAAATCCAGGCGAGAACCAGTCTGAAGTTCAGCTCCCAGTAAAGCCAGTTGTTCACTGATCTCAAGTGATGATCTTTTTCCGGTGCCTTCATCCAGCATCTGCATAGCTAAGGAGGCTGTACCGGACAGGGCGAACTGGTCAGCCGCATAGCCGGCATCAACTATCAGGCTCATTTCCACATAGGGTATTGAATGACGTTCAGCCAGTATTAATTTCAAGCCATTGCTCAAAGTCGTCTTCTCAATTTTGGGAAACTTAGCAGCTGGCGGGGTCCCGGGCTCGGGCAACTTCTGGCGGTCAACATCCGACTTGATGGTCGAAAGTTGAGGATAGGGTAAGACCTCTAAAACATAAACACCATCAGACAACCATTTTTTAGCGGTCTCTTTGATATTTTCCAGGCTGGATTCCCGGACATGACGGAGGTTTTCCTGATAATAATCAGGCTGCCCGGTAAACACCTGACCCCTGGCCAGAATATCAGTTTTGCCGGAGAAGCCTCCGACCTTCTCAACGCCTTTAATGAAGCTGGTCAGATAACCGGTCCTGACTCTTTCTAATTCTTCCGGCTTTGGCCCTGACTCCAGAAAACGGGCCAGCTCTTCGTCAATAGCCTTTTCTACCCGGGATAATTCTACCCCCGGCTTGGCGTCGGCTATAATATAAAAAAGACCGGCAATTTCCCTGAGATCAACTACCACCGAGACTGAGTCAGCCAGCTGGTCATCATAGACCAGCCGTTTATACAGTCTGGAAGTCTTGCCGTCCCCCAGGATGCTGCTGGCCAGGTCAAGGTAGTCGGCCTCGGCGGTTCCCCACTGAGGGATATTCCAGATTTTGTAAAGCCTGGCCTGAGGTACCCGGTCCTGGACTTGCTGGCGGTGCTGGCCGCTTCTTTTGGCCACCCAGGCTGATTGTCTGGCTACCGGCGGGGAAGGTGGGATCTGGCCAAAATATTTATTGACCTTAGCCAGAACTTCGGCTGGCTTAATATCGCCTGAAATGACGATAACAGCATTATTGGGGCCGTAATAAGTTGAAAACCAGTTGTGGACATCTTCGATAGAAGCCCGGTTGAGGTCCTCGATGGAGCCGCCAACTGTCCAGGAATAAGGATGCCCGGCCGGAAAAACGGCTCTGGCAATTAACTCTTCCGTAACGGCATAGGGTTCATTGGCATATTGACGAAGTTCGTTTTGAACTACCCCGCGCTGTTCATCAAGTTTAGCCTGATTGATTGTGCCCTTCAGAAAACCCATCCGGTCTGACTCCAGCCACAGCACCAGATCCAGGGAGGAAACGGGCACAGTTTCAAAATAGTTGGTCCGGTCTTCATTGGTTGTTCCGTTAAGATCGGTGGCCCCAACTTCCTGAAGGGGTTTAAAATAATCATCATTGTAATGTTCGCTGCCGTTAAACATCAGATGCTCAAAAAGGTGGGCAAAACCGGTCTTACCTGCTTTTTCATCTTTGGAGCCGACATGATACCAGATATTAAAAGCCACAATCGGAGCCTTATGATCTTCATGGAGAATGACGGTCAAACCATTCGGCAAAATGTGTTTTTCATAAGGGATATCAACTCCACTCGACGGCTGAGTCTGGACTTTAGCTGCCAGGTTCAACGGGGAATAAATTGTGAGGCCTAAAATGGCAATTAAAGCCAATAAAAAGCTCGAAATGGAATGAACTAAGAAGCTACTAAATTTTTTCATTAAAACCTCCGTCCTTTTTTCAGCTTAACCTATAATTCTCATTTCTAATTTTATTTAGCTTTTCTTAAATTCAGATTCACCTGGCCAGTTCCCGACCGAGTTCATATGCCTGGCGGCGATGGCTGGCTTCCTTTTTAGCCTGTCCTTTGGACTGAAGGCTGGCCCCGACTATGCCCGCCAGCTCGGATTCAAGATAGTTAAACATATCTTTATAAGCCTGAATGGCATTGATCGCACCTGAACTGGCCAGATCCCGGTCAGCGAAAGTCAGAATTAAACCAATTTTTTTGTTTTTAAAGGTGGCATAATCATCGCCGCCAAATGCATACCAGCGGTCAAGAAATATCTTGGTCTGAGCATTGATGTTAAACCAGTAAACCGGATGGACCAGAATTATAGCTCTGGCCACTTTGAGGCGCGGGTAGAGTTTAATCATATCGTCTTCCTGAATACACTGGCCTGGACCTCGCTGCCGGCAGCAATCGCAGGCCTGACAGGGATTCAGCTGTAACTCAGCCAGGTTAATGATTTCGGCCCGGCCACCGGCCTGTCTTACCCCCCGAGCTGCCGCCCGGGCCAGACTGAATCCATAGCTGTCTTCTCTCGGGCTGCCGGTAAAGATTAAGACTTCTTTATTCATGCTGGTCATTCCTCCTTTTTATTGTCTGGCCTGCTTTTAGCTACGGTCAGCAGGGCAATAGCTATCCAGACGGCATTAACTCCGACTGACGGCCAGGCACCAAAGTGATGGGCATTTAATAACAGGCAGAAGCTGCCGATCAGATTCAAGAGCTGGTAGGCCAGAGAATCTCCGGCCAGCTTCCGGTTAGAAACCAGAAGGTAGGCCAGCAGTAAAAGGGCCGCCCCTGACCAGCCAGCAAGGTTAATTAATAAATCAGACATCTTATCCTTCGGTGGCTAGTAAAAAATCAATTATACAGCATTAATCTGTTTTTAAAAATGAGTAAAAAACCAAAATCAGCCGTCATTAAAATAGAAAGGAGAATAATCATGACCGATAAACGTTCAAACCAGGAAGCCCACGGAAAACTGACCGTTGAAGAATTTGTCATTCAGGCCATCAAGTCGCTGAGGATGGGTGATTTTAAGGGAATTCACTCTGTTTATAGCGGGTTTAATGAGGCATTTAAAAAATACTTTGGGCAGGATCCGGTTCAGGCCACCAACAGGCTGGCTGAAGACAAAAAGATTGAAATCAGGCCAATTAAAGGTGGAGTCCTGCTTTATTTGCCAGGAGAAGCCCCATCCCGCTCCAGGGGTGATGAAGCTCTGGAAAAAATGGGCCTAAACCAGCCAGCTGGCTAAAAAAAGCGGGGTTACATTCCTGGGCGGCGGGTTCAAACCTGGTTGAATGGAGTATCAGAAAAGGACTTTAATTTATCTCTCAGGGCGGATTCGGCCAGTTTACGCAAAGCCTTAGTCTCAATCTGCCGGACTCTTTCACGAGTGACCTTCAGCTTCTGGCCGATTTCCTCCAGGGTATGTTCCTGACCGTCTCCAATCCCGAATCTCATTTTGATCACGGTCGCTTCTCTTTCGGTCAGGGTATTGATGGCCCGGGTGATTTGCTCTTTTAAATTAGCCCGGATGACAATATCGGCCGGTGATGGATTGTAAATATCCTGAACAAAATCGCGAAGGAAGCTTTCTTCGTCGTCGCCAATCGGAGAATCCAGAGAGAGAAGTTCCTGACTATCCTGCAAAATCTTGGTTACTTTTTGAACGGGCATTTTGACCGCTTCGGCGATTTCCTGGACAGTCGGTTCGTGCCCGGTCTTTTGGACCAGCTCCTGATGAATTTTTTTCAGGCGGTTAATGGTCTCAACCATATGGACCGGGATCCGGATGGTCCTGGCCTGGTCGGCAATGGCTCTGGTAATAGACTGTTTTATCCACCAGGTAGCATAAGTCGAAAACTTAAAACCACGATGGTAATCAAATTTCTGAACGGCCCGCATTAACCCTAAATTACCTTCCTGAATAAGATCAGACAGGCTCAAGCCGCGGTTAACATAATTTTTGGCAATAGAGACGACCAGTCTCAAATTAGCTTCAATCAGCTCGTTTTCAGCATGTTTCTGGATCTTTTCACCCCGGCTGACATCAAGCAGAATCTTCCTCAACTCTGGTGCCTTGAGCCCGGCTTCCTGTCGGTAAATCTTCTCTTCAGCCAGGATTAACTTTAACTTATTTTTAAAACTGGCCGGAGGCACCTTATTCTTAGCCTTTAGTCCGGATAGCTGAATCTCTTCCCGTTTTTCTTCAAGTTCATTCAATAAATGCAGGATTTCCCGCAATCGTTCGATCGTTGAAGACATTTTTTCTGGCGAGAGGTGAAGTTCTTCCAGAATATGGTACATTTCCACAATCAGCCGCCCTCTGGAAAAAGCCAGGCGGGCGGTTGGTTTCATAGCCTTGAGCCTCTCTGAAAGTTTATGGAACTTGTCGAGCGTCTGCCTGAGTTCCTTAACTTTTTTCCTGGCAGCATCATCTTCAAAATCCTCTGTTTCGTCGAAGATGCGCAGGAAACGGTCGGGTTCAGTTTCTGAGATATCCCTTAAAGCCAGAATGTCCTTAATGGCCAATCTGGTCTTCAGCAGGGCTCTGAGCTGAATTTTCCGGCCTCTTTCCATCTGGCGGGCTAGATCAATTTCATCCTGCTGGGAAAGCAGGGAGATTTTGCCCATTTCGCGAAAATAAATTTTTACCGGGTCATGATCCGATTCAACCACCTCGGGAGAAGCCGGAGCTTCGGGCCTGGCAGTCTTGGGCAATATATCCTGCAGTTCTAATTCATCGAAATCTTCCGGCATAGTTTTCAGCTTGTTGGCCGGCGAGATTTCCGGCTCAATTGCCCTGGATAAAAAAATCGGATTGAGAGTTGTTTCCAGCATTTCTGTCGGCAAAGTCTGTTCAGGAGTCATAAACTCAGTCTTTTCGGGCCGGTTTTTTTCCTGCTTTTTTTTAGACTTAACAGCTTCTTTTTTAGCCTGCCTGGTCACTTTGAACCCCTGTAAATGTCGTCCTTAAGCCTGAAACTCAAAGAGGGCATTAAATCTGTGAAATTCTTTAATATAGATAAGTCACCAATCTTTTTTTGTCAAGTTGTTTTTAATGCATCTAATCTTGAACCAACGAGTTATATATTATAATATACACTTCAGGAGAACTGATGAAAAGAAAAAGCCTGTTGATTTTTGCCTTGATAGCCTGTTTTTTGATGGGCCTGGCCGCACCTGATTTTGCCCAGAATAAAGCCAAGACCAAAGCTCCCTCCACCAAGGAACTGATTAAAGCTCTGCCAGAAAAATATAAAAAATGGCTGGAAGAAGAAGTAGTTTACATCATCTCTCCTAAGGAAAAAGAGGTCTTTCTCAGCCTGGAAAATGACCGGCAGCGGGAGATGTTTGTCGAAGCTTTCTGGAAACAGCGGGATCCAAATCCTAATACCCCAGAGAATGAGTTTAAAGACGAGCATTACCGCCGGATTCAATATGCTAATAAGAACTACGGCAAAGAATCTCCGGGTGCGGGCTGGCGGTCAGATATGGGCCGGATTTATATTACCCTGGGAGAGCCTCAATACACTGAAAAATATGAAAATCTGTCTGACTTATATCCGACTATTGTCTGGTTTTATCAGGGAATGGCTGAGTACGGACTGCCCAATGCCTTTTCTGTCGTCTTTTATAAACCTGAAGGAACCAATGAATATATCCTCTATTCTCCGGTTAAAGATGGGCCGCAAAGACTTATGCCCCATTATAGTGGCGATATGACTGATTATATCCAGGCCTTCCAGAAGCTGGTCAGTATTGAACCGAATGTGGCCAATGTTTCTCTCTCCTTAATTGAAGGCGAAAGCCTGATGGAAATCAGGCCCTCCATTGCTTCTGAGGTTCTCCTCTATCAGAAAATTCCGGATGCCCCTGTTTATAAAGTGAGAGATACCTATGCTGACAAGCTTTTTAAATATAAGGATATCATTGAAGTTGAATATTCCGCCAATTATCTGGATAGTGACGCTCTGGTCAGTGTCTATAAGTCCGGGAGCGGAATTTATTATGTCCATTATCTAATCGAACCAAAGAAACTATCCCTCGAAAAGAATGGAGATAATTATCAGACCACAATCGTCATTAATGGGATTGTGACCGATGAGAACGGTCAGCAGGTCTATCAATTTGACCGCCGGCTGCCTCTCAATCTCCGGAGCGAGCAGGTTGATAGTATCAGAGACAGATTAATGAGTTTTCAGGATGTTTTCCCCTTAGTGCCGGGCAGGTATAAATTGAGCATTCTTCTTAAAAATTACGTCTCCAAAGAATTTACTTCCTTTGAGGCTTCTTTAAGCATTCCGGACAGTGGATTACTGATGAGTCCGCTGGTCCTGGCTAACCGTCTGACCAGAAGCAATCAATATCGCGGGCTGAATAAGGCTTTTCTTCTTGACGATCTTCAATTTGTACTTTCTCCCCGCAACGATTTTGTGGTGGGTGACAGGCTTTATGCCGTCTTTCAGCTCTGGGGCTTAACGTCAGAATTAAAACAGACCGGAAGCCTCAACTATGAGGTCGTCAAGGAAAACGGTGATAAGGTTAAGTCTTTCTCGAAAAAAATCTCTGATTATCAGGGCAGTCAGGTTTTTTATGAAGAAATTTCCCTGGAGGGCTGGTCGCCGGCTAATTATATGTTGACGGTTACTTTGACTGATAACAACAATAATGTGGTGATTAGCCAGAAAGAAAATTTCTTTATCAGTCATCTGCCGGCTCTCTCCCGCTCCTGGGTTATGACCAAACCGGTTGAAGGCGACAACTCAGCCGAAGTTCAGCATGCCCTGGGGCTCCAGTACTGGAATCGCCAGGATCAGGCCCGGGCAGCCAAATACCTGGAAGCGGCTTATCGCCTGAACCCCAAAGAGCCTGCATATGCCCTTGATTTTTGCCGCTGGCTTTTGGCCTCCCGGAAATATCAGGAAGTAATAGCGGTGGGAGGTCCCTTTGTCAGTCAGGAACAAAACTATAATTTCCTGGAAATTCTGGGTCAGGCCGCTCAAGCTCTCAACCAGTACGAGCAGGCTATTAATTATTACAAGCAATATCTGGCTCACTTTGGCACCAACGTCAATATTCTCAATGCCATCGGCGAATGTTATTCTGAGCTGGGTAATGCCGATGAGGCTCTTTATGCCTGGGAAAGGTCATTGCAGCTTGAGCCCAACCAGGAAAAAATAAAGGCTCAGGTCAAAGCCCTTAAGGAAAAAAGAAAGAATTGAAAAGAATTGCCCGGGTAAGGCCCGTGGCTATCGTTTTTGATAAAGAGAATGGAGGTAATGATGAAAAGGCATGTCTGGCGTTTTTTCTCTTTACTGACTATATTATTTTTTCTTGGTCAGACCTGGCTCCTGGCCCAGGCTGGCCGGGGTGTCGGCCGGCTGGGCGGCGTTGTCCTGGATGAAAAGGATCAACCAATAGCCGGAGTAAAAGTGGTGCTTGGCTTTGTCCAGGAGGCAGCCGGCGGCTTGCAGCTTGAAACTAAAACTAATAAAAAAGGAGAGTGGTCTTTTATCGGTCTTGGTTCAGGAAAATGGACGTTAAAAGCCACCGCTGATGGCTATTCTCCTCACATTGTGGACGTTACCGTCAGTCAGCTGGAAAAAAACCCGAAAATAACCATTAAATTAAAAAAGATAAGTGGCGGGATGTCAATCATTCAGGATGAAGAGGCGCTTAAACTTCTGGATGAAGGTAACGCTTTTTATCAAGAGGGCAGGTATGACACTGCTCTAGCTATGTATCAGGAATTTCTGCAGAAAAATCCGGCTGCCTATCAGGTCCTACTCAACATTGGCGACTGCTACCGGGAGAAAGGTGAACTGGATAAAGCCCTGGAAACTTACCAGCAGGTCATTGACAGGTCCAAAGATGATCAGGCTATGGGTATTACCATGAAGGCTAAAGCCCTGGCCGCTATCGGGCTGGTTTACCTCAAGCAAGATAACCTGGAAGAAGCCACCAAGTATTTCAAGCAGTCAGTTGATACAGCTCCCCAGGATGAATTTGTAGCTTTTAATGTGGCTGAGGTCTATTTCAATAATCAGCAGCTGGATGAAGCTCAGAAATATTATGAGATGGCTTCAAGCATCAAGCCCGATTGGCCTGACCCGCTGCTCAAGCTTGGCTACGTTTTTCTTAACAGAAATGATATTCCCAAGGCGACAGAATATTTTGAAAAATTCTTGAAGCTTGAACCGCAGGATTCTACCCGGGTCAACATGGTTCAACAGATTCTCCAGGCTATCAAGAAACAACAGTAGTTTTAAACCGGTCAGGAAAAAGACAATCAGCCCGGATCAGGGGCTAAGAGTGTCTAGCTCAGGTTGAATTGATTATGGAAATCCACAGAAGATGAGTAAGAAAAAACGGAAGGGTAAAGGCCGGCTTGAGAATAAATCTGACCGCCGGCTGGTGACTGCCGAAACTGAACGCCAGCCAAGAAAAGCAGAAGCTCAGCCTGGACGAAAAGCCAGGAAAGCCAGAATTTCCCCCTGGATAATAGCCTGTCTAATCCTTCTTTTAGCCGGTCTGGCCGCTCTGATCCGGCTAAGATCTCCCCGCCTGGATTTAAAATCAGCCCCTGCCTTTAATCTTCTGCTAATCACTCTTGATACGACCAGAGCAGATCATCTTGGTTGTTATGGAGATAAAGAGGCCAGGACTCCAAATCTTGACCGCTTAGCGGCAGAAGGCTGGCGTTTTAACCGGGTCTATTGTTCAGCTCCGCTTACCCTGCCTTCTCATGCTACCATTTTAACCGGGCTGGAGCCGGTAGCTCATAGCATCCGTAATAATGGCCACTATCTCCCAGCCGGAGTCAAAACTATCACTGAACTGCTGGCCGGCAAGGGCTATAAGACCGCTGCTTTTGTCTCGTCTTTTTCTGTTGATTCCAGATTTGGGCTGGACCGCGGATTTGAAGTTTATGATGATACCTTCCAGGCTGACCTGCCTTTTAAAACCAATAATGCCGAACGGCGGGCTGAGGCGACTTTTGCCCGTTTTTCTACCTGGCTGGAAAACAATTATAAAAACAAGTTTTTTGGCTGGGTCCATTATTATGACCCTCATCTTCCCTATGATCCTCCGTCGCCCTACAGGGAAGAGTTTGCCCGCCAGCTCTACGATGGTGAAATTGCCTATATGGATTTTTATGTGGGCAAGATACTGGAGGCCCTCCAGGCTAAAGGCCTGCTGGATAGAACGATTATCATTGTGGCCGGTGACCATGGGGAAGGACTTGGAGATAAAATCGAAAGAGGGCATGGCTTATTCCTCTACGAGGAAACTGTCCGGGTCCCTCTAATCATCTGGAATAAAAAAATATTTCCAAAGAGCGGTCTGGTCAACCAGACAGTCCGGTTACTGGATATTACTCCGACTATTATGGATTTGACCGGGGCTCAGGAGCCGGGAGTGGATCCGCAGGGGAAAAGCCTGCTGCCGGTCATCGAAAAGAAAGAAAGAAAAGATAGAGAGGCTCTGATCGAAACCTTTTATCCCAGGGAGAACTTTAGCTGGTCAGAGCTGGTAGCTCTGGTAACTGATAAGTGGAAATATATTCAATGTCCCCGGCCAGAACTGTATGATCTTAAATCTGACCCGGAAGAAAGAAAAAATTTGTTTGACTCCTCGCCAGCAGCGACCGCCAGCCTGAAAAAACAATTAGAAGCTGATCTGCTACTGGCCGCCAGCGGGAAGCAGGCCGGTTCATCTTCCGAGCCTGCTCCGGGCCCAGATGCAGCCGATACCGAAAAATTACGTTCTCTTGGTTATCTGAATTTTGCTCCGGCCAAAGGTGTTTCTACCTTTCCTGATCCAAAGGAAAAGATTGACCTTTTGAGGCTCATCCAGCAGGCCCAGGCGGCTGAATATGAGGAGAAATATGCCGAGGCCGAGCAAATTTATCTGCAGATTATGGAAGAATTGCCGGATTCGCCAGCCAGTTATGTCAATCTGGCCATCGCTCAGGCCCGGCAGCAAAAAATGAATGAAGCTCTGGAGACGCTAAATAAAGGCCTGGCCCGTATTCCTGATTCTGAAATCCTGCTGGTCCGGCTTGGTCATACTTATCTGGTCAGCGGGAGATTGGCTGAAGCTTTTTCCACTATGAACCAGGTGCTGAAGTTAAATCCCAGAAATGTTGATGCCCTGACGGTTTGTGCCGGCATCCTTGATACTTCCGGCCGGAAGGAAGAAGCCAGACCATATTATGAACAGGCTCTGGCTGTTGAGCCCGAAAGTAAGTTTCTCAGGATGTCCTATGCCGGCAATCTGGCTTCAAGCGGCCAGCTCAGCCAGGCCATTGAAGTCTATAAGAAGCTGATAGATGATTATCCGGGGGATCAGGCCTTCTATCAATACACCGGTATCGCTTATTCTTACCTTGGAGATTACAGTCAGGCGATTTTTTACCTGCGTCAGGCTGTAGCCATCAAACCAACACCGGTTGGCATTTTCAATCTGGCTGTGGCTTATGAGAAAAGCGGAGATAGCGAAAATGCCATAAAATATTTCCGCCTTTATCTCGAAAGTTCGGCTGGAGATAATCCCCGGAGTATTGCCCAGGCTAAAGCCGAGCTCAGCCGGCTGGAAAAACAATCAGGGCAGGTCAAATAGAAACCTTTCCTTTTTTCATTCTAATTTTCGTTCTTAGACTGAGAATAAAGGCAAAACTCTGTCCAGGGACTAACCAGATTAGCTCCTGAATTAGGATTTGACTCGAAATAAAAAACCCGCCCTCCCCGGGTGGGGAGGACGGGTTTTGAATTCAGCTTGGAGCTAACTAAGTTAGAAGGAGAATCTGAAGCCCAGCACTGTTGACCAGGTTCCAAATCTGCCGGTCCACATATTGAAAGCTGGAGCGGGCAGGTGGCCAGGGTAGGAATTAGCGATTCTGTTATCGAGATCTTCGGCTAAAGCTCCGTTCAGGAATTCCCAGTCGTCAGCATAGATAGAATTTCTGTTCAAGGTGTTGTTCTTGGCGGTTATCGACTTGGTATTGGTCACGTTGTTAACCTGGAAGTTAATAGTGGCAGAATACTTGCCGCCAAAACGAAGAGTGTATTCTAAGTACAGGTCAGCCCAGACGTTCCAGGGGAGACGGCCCAGATCGCCATAGCCATAGGGATACATATAGGTGTTATTGATATTGAGCCAGCTGCTGCGTGGGAAACCACTTCTGGCATAAGCAGTTAAACCGACGGTCAGACCAAAGGGGAAAGCATAGGAGCCATAGGCTTTGATATAGTGAGTTCTATCCTGAGGAAGCGGCCCATCCAGGACTTTGCCGTCGAGTTGATATTGCATAAACCAGTAATCCCAGAATCTTTCAACGTTGGGTGAATTACGTCCGCTTTCATCAGCAGAGCTTAAGCCACTGTAGTTGCCCTCAACCCGGCTTAAAGTATAGTTGATACCACCCTGCCAGTTATGGCTGAATCTCTTTTCTAAGGACAGGTTCAAGCCATAATATTCTCTTTTGGCTTTGGGCTCTGGCCAGTAATTGTATTCAAGTCCAGTGTCAGGATCGATCACGGAATCAGCAAATTTTCCACCCTGGGATTCAGGTCTTGACCAGCCGAAACCGGGATTAGTGATGTAGTAAACTTCAGAAGCCATATGGGTATCAGGATCAACAACATAAACGCCCACATCTTCTATCGTTCTGATCAAGTGCTTCTGAACAAAACGGGCAGACAGAGACAGGTCTTCCATCAGTTTCTTTTCCACACCGAAGGAAATTTCTCTCTGGCCGACCGGTTTGAGATCTGGATCAACGGTATCAAAGGAAACTTGACGATAGTTGATGCTGCCGGCATAAGTGTTGCCATTTTCCTGGCTGGCGGCATCATCGAGTAACCCGCTGGCGGCAATCTTTGTCCAGTCTGGATCCTGCAGGGCATAGTAGTCAGTTATCCACTTGAAGCCGCCGAAGGCGCCTTCAGCCATGTACAACTTCATAACATCATAGTAGATGCCGAAGCTGGCAAAAATCTTCAGGCTGGAATCGCCAAAAACATCATAAACAGCACCAACTCTGGGGGCCAGTTTATCGCCAAAGCCGAATTTAATGGGTTTAACCTTGGCTAACTCAGGATCGGATGAGGCAAAAGAAGGAATATATTCAGATTCAGTTCTGAGGCCGAAGTTGATGGTCAACTTGTTGTTAATTGTCCAGGAATCCTGGAGGTAAAGGGCCCAGTTGTTGCTGTGAATATTCCAGACCCAGCCGTAGGGTGAAGTGAAGGAGCTTCTGATAGTGTAATAGCCAAATTCACCGTAATAGGGGCTGTCCGGAGGAGCACCATAGCCAACCGGGAAGCCAAGTCCTGTATGAGTTCCTCCAAAATTTAAGTTGACATGAGGATAGGGAGCACCATTATACACATCTTCATGGAGATAAATCCACTGGAAACCGGCCTTGATAGCGTGTTCACCAGCCAGGTTAGCATAATAGGTCGCATCTAGGTTCGTGCTGACTTTATCATAGATAGTCCGTAACCTCTCCCGCCAGGCAGTATAGTTAGACCAGCCTGTATAATGAAGAAGGGTTGGGTTAGCCACATAGTAAGAATGAGTGTCATAGCCAGCATTGATATTGCCAACATCGAAATAAAAAGTAGTATACGGGGGTACGCCTACCTGCTGATTATTCTGGTCCTGGCGGTGCCAGCCGGCTCTTAAGCTCAACAGCAAATTGTTGGTAGCTGTATAGTCAGCTGTCAATGTTGTTGTCCAGTTGGGATAATCAAATCCATCTTTGTACCATTGAGTGGCAGGGTTACCGGTTCCATTGATGCTGGGGATGGATCCTCTCCACTTGTAGAAATTGTTGACATAACTGGCTGATAATCTTAAACCCCGGACAGGTGCGGCTGTTAATTTGATTGAAGCATTATAGTAGGTATTTTTGTTGAGGAACTGGTACCAGGGGCCGGTCCTATGGTTGAAATCTCTCAGAGCAGTTGTTTGATAATAAACCGGGTTAAATGAACCAAAGAACCACAGTTTGTCTTTCAGGATATAACCGCCGAGGCTGACCACACCTTCGAGCCGGTAATAATTGTCTCGCTTATGGCCACCGTCGAAAAAGAGGTCATCATCGTTGACATATTCATATATATCAACTGAATATGGATTCTGGCGTAAATAATCGCGGGCTTTGCCCTGCATCCACATTTCGTTGTTGTTGTAATAAACCATGACATCGCCATGGAAGGTATTTCCACCAGAACGGCTGATGACGTTGACCACGCCGCCCATCGAGCCGCCAAATTCAGCATTGTAACCAGAAGCGGTAACTTTAACTTCATCCACCAGCTCGAGGACTACGTTCTGGCCTCTGGTCCCGATGTGGATATTGGTGACATCAGCGCCATCAACATACCACATATTTTCAGTTCCAGTAGCGCCATCAACTGACAAACCACCGGCGATGCCTTCACTTTGAACGCCAGGCATAATGCCAATCAGCGAATCAAAGGTACGGCCACGGGGCAGGCTCATAAATGTTTCCTTGGTCATGACCTGGCCTTTGACCGTACTCTTGACGTCAATTAACGGGCTCTGGCCAACGACCGTTACCTGTTCCTCGATGGCCGCCGGTTCCATAGTGACATTGATCACCAGAGTCTGAGACAACTGAAGGATAATGTCTTTTCTGATTAAGGTCTTGAAACCGGGCAGACTAAAAGTTAATTGATAAGTTCCGGATGGCAGAGCCATCAAGCGGAAAGTGCCGGTAGCATCAGTCACTGTAGCGGCTTTACCAACCAGCCTCGGGCTGGTAGCTTCGATCGTCACGCCGGGGAGCGGACTACCCTGGTCATCAACGACCTTACCGGTAATCCTGCCTTCTGGCATGATCTGAGCAAAAGCGGTGCTGCCGGCAATGAGAACGAGAGCAAGCATTAAAACTAAAGCTTTTTTCTTCATTCGAATCAAATCTCCTTTCGAATGATTCTTATTCCCTTTGCCCTGGGATGTTCTTAACTAACATCCCAACCTAACATTTTTTCTTAAAAAGTCCTTTTCTCCTTTTTATCACCTCCTTAATCAAGGATTTAAAGCTTCATTTCCACCACATACATGCAATTTCTATGCCAGAAAAAATAAAGCTATAAATCATTTATTATAAATAAGATAAAATAAAAGGAATTTTGGATTATTCATGATTTTGAATTGTAATCCAAAATATTGAATAAAGGTGACTTTAATGAGAGTTGCCGGGAATAAACGGGAATAAAATGGTTTAGAACTGGTGGGCGATAGAGGATTCGAACCTCTGACTTCTACCGTGTGAAGGTAGCGCTCTGCCTCTGAGCTAATCGCCCGTTTCAGTTGTCTTTTTAATTTTATTGAAAAAAGTTTAACTGTCAACCTGAAAAAAGACAGTCAATTGTTCTGACCAATATTCTGCTCAGCAACAGTGTTTAGTTCCTCCTTAAAAAACGAATTCAGTCAGGTTCTAGAAAATGGAATTTGTTGATTTGACATTCCCGGCACCCATTGTTATATTTTTTTATATGAAGAAGGGTGTGGTTTCTATTATTCTGGTTTCATTGATGATCCTGGCCTTAGTGGCAATAGTTTTGCCTCAGGTTAAAAAAACGGGAACTTCAGTTAAAGACCTTCCCCCCAAGTATAAAAACTGGTTAGAGGAAGAAGCAGTCTATATCATCACCCCGAAAGAGCGCCAGGTATTTCTGAGCCTGGGAACAGACCGGGAAAGAGATATCTTTATTGAAGCTTTCTGGAAGCAACGCGATCCAACCCCTAATACCCCTGAGAATGAATTCAGGACAGAACATTACCGGCGCATCAAATATGCCAATGAGCGATTCGGGAGGGAAACAGCCGCTGCCGGCTGGAGAACTGAAATGGGCAGAATTTATATCATCTTAGGCGAGCCCAAACAGATTGACCGGCTGGAAAATGAGAGCGAATTATATCCAACTCAAGTCTGGTTTTATGATGGTCTGGAAGAATACGGATTACCGTCGGCCTTTTATGTTGTTTTTTTCAAAAAAAACAATGCTGGAGATTATATACTTTACTCGCCAGTTAAAGATGGTTCGGGCAGCTTGATGTGGAATTACAGCGGAGACCCGACTGACTACCTGGCTGCTTACCGGGCTCTGGCTGAAATTAATCCATCCCTGGCCAATGTTTCAGTCAGCCTCATTCCCAATGAGATGACTCTCGGTACCAGCCCTTCCTTAGCTTCTGATCTACTCATCTATTCTAAGATTCCGCTTGCCCCTGCTTATAAGGTCAGCGATTCCTATGCGGAAAAGCTCCTGGCTTATAAGGACATCATAGATGTTGATTATACGGCTAATTATATAGAAAGTGATTTCTTGGTTGACATTTTTATTGATGATAAGAATACAGCTTTTGTTAATTATCTGGTTGAACCCCGCCGGCTGTCTTTTGAACAGTACGGGGACAAATTTACGGCTGTTCTCGAGGTCAATGGAAGTGTGGTTGACGACCAGAATACCCTGATTTATCAGTTTGAAAGAAAAGTTCCCATCGAAATGAATTCCAGTCAGATTGAGACTATCAAGAATAAGCTGTTCAGTTTTCAGGATATTTTCCCTTTAATTTACGGGAAATATAAAATCAATGTGATTGTAAAAAATACCGTTTCCAAAGAATTCACTGCCCTGGAAACCAGCTTGAACGTCCCCCCGCCAGGAAGTCTCTGGATGAGTAATCTTCTCCTGGCTAACGCAGTTGACCGTAATCCAAAACACGGTGCCCTGATTAAACCTTTCTCCTTTAATGGAGTCTTACTCCGGCCCTCACCCAGAAATGACTTTCTTCAGACTGACACCTTAACTGCTTTTGTCCAGCTCCGGGGGCTGAGTCAGGAGCTCATAAAAGAAGGCTCAGTAAAGTTTTCCATTAAAAGAGGGAGTGGAATTATTAAGACCTTCAGTAAAAAGTTGAGCGACTATCCCGACCCGACCAGCCTCACGGAGGATTTTAGCCTGAAGGAACTGGTTCCTGACTATTATATTCTGGAAGTAGAGCTTCTCGATGGTTCTGATCAGATTCTTCTTTATCGGAAAGAAAATTTTTATATAACACCTTTAGAGTCGCTGGCCAGGCCCTGGGTCTTATCCCTTCCTTATACTTCACCTGACAGCCCTGAAATCACTCACCTCCTTGGCCTCCAGTTCTTTAACCGTAAAGACTTGACTCAGGCTTTACCCCGGCTGGAGGCAGCTTATAACCGTCAGCCTGCCAATCAGAGGTTTGCTCTGGAACTGGCCAGAGCTTATCTCCAGCAGGAGAACTATGACCGGGCTAAAGAACTGGCTGAAAAATTCCGTGACAGCCCGGAGCCTTCCTTTCTGCTTATTCTGGGACAGAGTCAGCAGGCCCTTAAAGACTACCAGCAGGCCATCACGGCCTTCAAAACTTATCTGGCCAGATTCGGGACTAACCTGAGCGCCCTTAATGCCATCGGGGAATGCTATCTGGCCATTGACCAGGAGGAGGAGGCTCTTCAGGCTTTCGAGAAATCCTTAGAGCTTAACCCTAAACAGGATAAGATAAGGGCTCTGGTTAAATCATTGAAGGAGAAAAGTGACTAACAAGCTGGTTTCTTTTTGTCTTCTGGCCGGGACCATGATCTTTGGATTCTGTTTCTGTAGCAGCTTATCGGGCAATAAGAACCTGGATCCAGGAAGTAAAGAGTTTATTTCCAGAACAAGATACATAATCTCCAAGGAAGAGAAAAAAGCCTTTCTCGAACTGGAGCCAGAAAAAAGGCTGCTGTTTATAGAACAATTCTGGGCCAGAAGAGATCCTACTCCTGGCACTGCGGTTAATGAATTCAAGGAAAGCTACTTTCAACGTATTGAAGAGGCCAACCGCCTTTTCAGGGAAGGCACGACTGCTGGCTGGCTGCAGGAAAGGGGACGAATCTATATTCTGTTTGGTCCGCCCTCTGAGCGGATAACCTATCCCCGCGGCATAGATTTCTACGACCAGCCGACCGAGATCTGGTATTATGGCTTTTTCCCGGTAGTTTTCACTGATGAAAACTGGACAGGAAACTACACTCTTACTCCGTTGAGTGCTTATCAGATCTCTGAGATAACCAAAGCTCAGAAAGATATAAAGGAACTGGGTAAAAATACTCTGACCGGGAAACCATCTCTCGATTTTGGCCTTAGATTTGAATTTAAGGATGGGCAAGGCCAGCTAATTATAGATATCCCTTATAAAGCTATCTGGTTTAAGTTGGCTGGAAATAATTTTGTTACCACCCTGGACATTAAATTGGAAATCTTTGATCAGGGCGGCCAGACCGCCTGGAAACATCAGGAAAGTTCAGAACTATCTGTTTCCCGCGAGCAGGGCCTCAAGCTGATTGAGGAAATCTATAGCCTGGTCTTAAAACCAGATTTGCAGCCGGGAGAATACACAGCTCAAGCTGAAATATCCAACCGGACTGGCGGCGGTAGCAGTCAAAGGATATTAAAATTCAAATTTTAGCCTGGTGAATTATCAGCGGCACTTTTCAATTAAAAAATCTAATTCAGCTTTTTCACCTTCCGGTAAAGTTTGATAATAAAGCTTCTTGTAGCGGCTCAAATAGATTAGAGCCTGGTTTTTATCCCCCTGATCAAAATAGGCTGCTCCCAGGTTAAAAAGAGCCTGCTGATGATCCGGGTCAAGTGTCAGGGCCTTTTGCCAGTAACTTATAGCTACGTCTAACCGGCCGGTCAGCCTGGAAATAGCTCCGAGACCGTTATAGGCGGCGACCTGGCCGGCATCATAATCAATAGCTTTCTTAAAATGTTCTTCGGCTTTAATCAGCCAGCCATTATCTTTATTTTTCAAAGCCAGCGAGGTTTCAGTTGCTCCCAGATTGGCCAGGGCTACCGGATTCTTTGGAAATAAGCGCAGGGAATGCTCATACATCTTGATAGCTTCTTCCAGCTCACCTTTGTTCCAGTAAATCACCCCCAGATTGTTCCAGAGTTCAGGGTCCCAGTCGATTATTTCCCTGGCCCGGCTCAGAACTTCAAGAGCCAGGTCCTCTTTGCCCAGGGAAACCAGTACCCTCCCGTAGTCAACCGCCAGCTGATAATTCCCGGGATTAGCGGCCAGACCCGCCTGGAGCACAGCCTCAGCTTCCTTCAGCCGGTTTTGTCTCTCATAAATGCTGATTAGAAAAAGATACGGATTATCAAATTCTGGCCGCCTGGTGATCAGATCTTTAAGAAGCTTTTCTGATTTTTCTGCTTTTCCCTGAAAATAGAGATCCTGAGCTTGCTCAAACTGATTATTAAAAACCAGCAGTGTTTTTAAATCATCTTCAGGGCCAAAGGCAGTTCTGGCCGGCCGGTGATATCCACCAAGATAGCCAAGGCTGGCCAATTTCTCTCTGGCCTGAGCATCGGGATAATATCTGGAATCAATGGCCGCCCGGCTCAAGGATTTGATTAATTCAGTCAGTTTTTCTTTTTCCTGGCTCAGACCGGGATTAACCAGGTTTTTGGTTTCGTTAAAATCAGTTTCGAGGTCATAAAGCTCAGGCAGGGGAGAATCAATAAATTTTTTCCTGCCTTCTATGAAGCCTCTAACTGGAGCCCAGCCCCGCCGGTAATAAGCATAAAGTGATTCAAAATAAATTTTTCTGGTTAAGAGTTTCTTGCCTTTCATCGCCTTAACCAGAGATTCACCCTGCAAATAAGCAGGCGGAGAATTCCCCAGAAGCTCACAGACAGTCGGGAAGATATCAAGGTGGCAGACATTGTCATCTATCCGCCGCGATTGGAAGCCCGGAGAGGAAATAATCAGCGGTACCCAGAGAGTTGAATTATAGGCAAAATAGCCGTGGGTGGACTCACCATGTTCTCCTAAGGATTGGCCATGATCGCCGGTAAAAATTTTTATAGTCGGGTTCCACTGGCTGGTTTCCTGGAGATAGTCAAACAGCCGGCCAAGTTCCTGATCGACATAAGCCACCTCTCCGCTATAAAGGTCATTTTTAAACTGGCTGGTAAAAGGTTCTGGTGGCTCATAAGGCTGATGGGGGTCAAAACAATGAAGCCAGAGAAACCAGGGCCGGCTATCATCCGGGCTGTTAGCCAGGCTGGTTAGCCAGTCAATGGCAGCCTTGATAACCGTTCCAGCCTTTCTTTCCGGGTAAATGAATTCCAGGCCGGAACCAGCCGGGTAACTCTGGTCGTAGATCTCAAATCCGGCATTCAATCCGAATCTGGCATCGAGAGGGAAAGAACCAATAAAAGCCCCCGTTCTATAACCTGCTTTTTGCAGATAAACGGCCAGATTGGTCAAACCTTTGGGAACTCTGAATAAGCCGTTATCATGAATTCCATGTTGGAGCGGAGTTGTTCCCAGAAGTATATTGGCGTGGGAAGGGAGGGTTAAAGGATTGTGGGCGAAAGCCCGGTTGAACACCACCCCGGCTAAAGCCAGCTTGTCGATGTTAGGAGTTTTAACCAGGGAGGACCCATAACAGCTAAGCCGGTCGGGACGCAGAGTATCTATGGTAATCAAAAGAATATTGGGTTTTTGAGCTACAGCCTGAAGACCGGGGGAAAAGAATATAAAAAAGGCTAACAGACTGCCGGTCGGGATGGCTGTTAACAGAAAAAATCTCTTACCTTTTTTGTTGGCCACTTTTTTAATTTTATCATAAATTAAAAAACTCTAAATTTTTTTCGGAATAAAAAACCCGCCCCGGCCTGGGCCAGGGCGGGTTTTGGACAACTTCTAACTCAGGTCCGCCTTAGAACATCAATTTAAGCCCAAGGATAGCAGAGATTGGCGGGTAGAGATCGGTATTCTTCTTGTAGCGGGGGTCAAGGACCGGGCTATAATCATCAATGTTCCAGTTACCCGCAACTATAACTGTATCGGAAACAGGCACAGCGCCCTGATTGTAAATCTGATATACCCGGCGGGCAGTATCAGTGTTGAAGATGTTATCAACACTGAGGTTAATCTGCATCTTGGTCTTTCCTCCCAGCTTAATGTCATAAGCAACATAGGCATTGGTATACCATAAGAAAGGAGACCGGCCGAGATTGTTCCGGTTATAGGGCAGGTAACCCTGAACATCCAGTGCCCATTCAGTCGAGGTTGGGACTCCACTCATGGCGTTGACTACAGCTCCGACGGTCAGGCCAAAGGGGAAAATATATGAACCATAGAGTTTGAAATAGTGAGTCCGGTCACCGGGCATCGGGCCATCAACCTTTTTCATTTGCGAATCAAAGGCCAGATACCAGAGGTCGAAATAACGTTCAGTATTCGGGTCGCCACGGCCATATTCATCCCCAGAAGCCAGACCGCTGTAGTTCCCGCTCAGGCGGCTCAGGGTGTAAGAGAAGCCGCCCAACCAGTTGTTGGAGAAACGTTTGTCAATGGCAATGTTAAGTCCATAATATTCTCTTTTGGCTTTGGGGCAATCCGGCGCCGCAGATGGAATCAGGCCTGCCGCCCGAGCTTCAGCATACTTTTCATTAATAAAGTCTCCGCCTGGATTGGTGGTATAGTACATTTCACCTTCAGGCAGCAGGACGCCGATATCCTCAATAGCCCACAACAGGTGTTTGTAAACACCTCGGACGGACAAAGCCACATTTTCACCCAGCTTCTTCTCGCCGCCCAGGCTAAATTCCATCTGACTCATTGGTTTCATATTGGGATCTGTACTATCAAAAGACGGAGCCCGGAAATCTAAGGTATGGGGAGGATCGGGAAGCAAGAAGTCTCCAGGGAAATAGCCATCTGGATACGCATCGCTCACCCTGCCAATCTTGTCCCACTCGTAGGTATCGAGTTTGTAATAGGTGCTTTTCCACTTAAAACCGCCGTAAGAACCGGAGGCCATCTGAAGTTTCATGACATCATAGAATATCCCGAATGAACCAAAAATTTTAAAACTGGAATCGCCAAAGACATCATAAACGAGGCCGACCCTGGGAGCGATTTTATCTCCGAAGCTGAAATCAATTGGTTTCAGTTTTTCAAATTCGGGATTGCCGGTGGCGTAGGATGGAATATATTCAGATTCGGCTCTGACTCCATAGTTAATGGTCAGACGCTGGCCAATGGTCCAGGAATCCTGAAGGTACACGGCCCAGCGGTTGCTGTAGGCTTTGTAGAAGCTTCCATACGGGCCGGTAACACTGTTATTACGGACGCCGTAATAACCATAAGTCCCGCGGCCATAATTTGTCCCATAAGCCACAAAGTCACGGTCCCAGGCAAAGAACAGAATGGCATACTTCGGGGTCGAATCATAATTCTGGCCCTGGCGGACGTACTGAGCGCCGAGCTTGATCGAATGTTCACCAGCGGCGGTGATAAAATAGTTTACATCACCGGCTAAGCTGTATCTCTCGTTCAGGTTTTTCTTAACAACCGAAGCATTAGCTCGGGAATAGTTATAGTAGCCTGTCGGCCTCTGGTACGCGGGTGGCACATCCAGGAGGCCAATGTTAGTTGTCGTGAAATATCCACCTGGAGCCTCAGTTAAGAACTGAAAGCAAGGTTCATCCGGCGGCTGAACCAGTTGGCCGGTTCTGTCGCTCTTGAAGTATCCGCCGCGGATGGAAATGAGCAGACTGTTGCTGGCCGTCCAGTCAGCCGAAAAGGCGGCTGAATAGTTCGGATAGGTAAACCCGTATTCATCAAAAGAAACCGTAGGATTAGAAGGGCTGTTACGGGAAGCCAGGTCACCTTTATACTTCCATTCATTGTTGACGATGGAAGCGCTCATTCTAAAGTTTTTTAAAACCTGAGCGGTCAATTTGAAGGAATAGTTCCAGGATCTTTCGTCTCTTCTCCAATTCTTAGTAGTACCATCGGAATGTGTTACCAGCCTGTTATTCCGATAAAGCACAGGCATGAAAGAACCAAAGAACCACAGCCTGTCTTTTATCAAATATCCGCCAAGGTTTCCCCCAAACTCATACCGTTGATCTCTATTTTTACCGGTGAGAAAAGTATAGGGATAATAGACAGCTTTGGAAGTGTCATCGATCTTCAAGCTGAGAGTGTCGCGGTATTGATCACGAAGTTTATAGCCGCTGTAATAACCAACCAGCTCGCCTGAAAACTGGTTTCCACCAGAACGGGTAATAACGCTGATCACCCCTCCTAATGAGCCTCCAAACTCTGCCTGATAACCGGAAGCCCTGACCTGCACTTCATCGACAAAGTCAAAATTGACGCTCTGGGCTGACCTTCCATAGGTCAGATCAGTGATATCGGTTCCATCAACATAATACATATTCTCGAGGCCAGAAGCACCGTCAACTGATGTCCCGCCCAGCAGGTATTCATTGGAAACGCCGGGGATCGTGGTTACCAGCGAATCAAAGTTACGTCCCCTCGGCAGGTTTTCAAAAACTTCTTTGGTGATGGTCATACCCTTAACTGTGCTTTTAACATCAACCAGAGGAGCCTCGCCCATAACCGTAACCTGTTCTTCAATGGCACTTGGTTCCATGGTGATATTAATAATCAGAGTTTGCCCCAACCCTAAAACTACATCCCGGCGGGCTATAGGCTTAAATCCGGCCAGGGTGAACGTTATTTCATAAACTCCTGAAGGAAGGGCCAGCAACCTGAAAACACCATTGCTATCAGTGACAGTCGTGGCTTTACCGACTAATTTGGGGCTGGTAGCTTGAACAGCTACTCCAGGGAGAGGATTTCCCTGATCATCAGCCACTCTCCCTTCAAACCTGCCGCTTTGCTGGGTAACCTGAGCCATGGCCAGGGAGGCCAGGAAAACCAGCATAAAACCGGCTAACAAAAATCTTTTCTTTTTCATTTTTTCCCTTTCCCCTCATTAAGAAAACAGTTGCCTTCCAGGCAACTTAAATTTGCCCCAGAACAGAAAATTTAATTCTGTCCTGCCCCCCAGACTTATTGTTAGTCTAATTTAATTTTTTGTTTATCGCCTCCTTTCTTTGATTAGTTCTCTAATGAGACTTGACCCTTTAACCCACTTTCAAAGCCTGCAATTTATGTGCCAATCTGATAACCGAACTAAGTATTTTATTTTCAATAAGTTAGCAAGAGAGACCGGTCGCCTTAAATCCATTTATATGGATATTATTCAAATAATTGAATAATTATCTTATTATGTATTATGGCAGTCGGATGCTTTCCAACTGACAGGACCAGATTGAGAAAATCTATTTGACAGCGATTTTTTTTAGTTTTATAAATAAAAGGGCGAAAAAATAATGGCTATAAAACGCTGCCCTTACTGCCGGGCTTTAATCAGCGATCAGGATGAATTTTGCAAAAACTGCGGGACGAGGCTTCTTTTTCCCGAAGATGAAGAGATAGAAGAGGAAATTCCCGGCGATAAGATCATCGAAGACGATCGACGTCAGGCCAAAAATGAAGATTGGCCTGAAAGCGAAGATAAACCAACAGAGGCTTTCACCCCGGAACAATCTACTCCATTTGAGGAAGAAGCTGAACTCGAAGAAGGCCAGGCTGAGGGCCAGGAAAACCTGGAAGAAGTTATAGTAATTGATGAAGAAGCCAGCCCCGGCCAGAAAGTGACAACTGAAACGAGCGGTTTGGAAACTCGAAAGACGGAAACTAAAAAGACACCGGAAGAGTTGATCTTTTCTCAGGTTGAAGATGACTTGCCTTTTCCAGAAGAAGAAAAAGAAGAGAAAACTGAACCGGCGGTTAAGGCCAGCTTTCGGGAAAGAGATGAGGATTGGGCTGAAAAATTAGAAAATCTGGGAGAAGAAATTCTTCAGACTGAAGAAGAAGATGAAGCCGCTTCTTCTGCCAGGATAGAAAAACCAGAGCCCGGCCTGGTAACCAGAATAGTCGAAGAGCTTGAGCAGGAAATTAAGCAGGCTGAGCCCTCTACTCCGGAAAAACCGGGGCCCGGTCTGGTGACTCAGCTGGTCCAGGAAATTGAAGCTGAAAGTAAAAACGAGAATCAGGGAGCTGAAGAGAAAAAAATAGACGGTACCTTCAACACCGGTGAACTGGAAGGACTTGGCCCAACAATTGAAATTGGCCAAAGGCAGGTTGAGGATTTTTTTAAAATACTCGAAGAGAAAGAAAAAGAAAGAGTAGAAGTTAATAAGGCTAAAAGTGAGACAGGGGAATCAGGCAGTATCCCGGCCTGGGTACATGACCTCAAAGAAGCCTCAACCGAACTCCTGGAGCCAGGTCCGGATGAATCGCAACAGCTGGAAGAAACAGAAGAAGAACCCTATTCATCTTCACCAACTATGGGTTTTCCGGAAAAAGTAACCAGGAGCCAGCTGGAACTGGAGGAAGAAGAACGCGAAGAAGAAGAGAAGGAAAGAGAATTAGAAATGGAAATAGAGGAGCAAGAGGCTGAGGAAGGAACTGATTTTCTTTACGAGCCAGAAACCGGGACAAGCTGCTTAGGAGAAGATGAGCCCGGCAGCCTGACGGCCTCTAAAACCCGCGGGGCTATTCCTTTAAGCCCCGGAGCTTTTATTAAAGCCAAAGTCTTTGACCTCCTGTTTATGGTCTTGCTCTGGCTTTTGACCATCTGGCTGGCGGCTCACTCGATGCAGGTCACCATTTTCAAATTGCTGGGAGTGGCAGCTTCGAGCCTGCTTCTTTTTTTACTGATTCTGGTTTCTGTTTACTTTTTCCTGTTCTATTTCTTCATTGGAGAAACTCTCGGTGACCGTCTTTTTCGCGATAGCGAGGAATGATCTGATTTAAATCCCGCTTTAAATTCCGAGTGATAATCTCTCGGCCAGAGCGGCCGGCAGGTCAGTGGCCAGAATTTTTCTCTGGGATTCAGCAATATCGTATTCTACCCGGTTAAATTTCAGCCGGTTGTTTTTAGAATCGTAGATGGCATAGGCAGCCCGCGGATCCCGGTCACGCGGCTGGCCGATAGAACCGGGATTAATTAAATAACGTGCTCCCTTTTCTAATTTAACTTCGAAGGGAAATTTCTCAATAAATGTTCCTTCGACTGTTTCGTCTTTTTCGACATAGAGAAAAGGGAAATGGGTATGGCCAAAAAAGCAAACCGGGGTGCTGATGTAGCTGAAGGCTTCAGCTGCATCAAATTCGCCAAAAATATAATAATCTTCATCAAAGGGTGCGCCGTGACAGATAGTAATGGTTTCGTGGACAATAAGAGGGCTTTTAGCCAGGCCGGACAGAAAATGAAGATGTCTTTTATTCAAGGCCTTTCTCGTCCAGTCTATACCGGCAGCAGCGATAGGATTAAAAGTCTGAATGGATTCAAGTCCGCAGACGGCTTTATCATGGTTACCTCTGACCATGGACAGTCGGCCCAGGGCCTGGACCTGCTGAAGAACTTCACTGGGTGAGGCACCATAACCGACCAGATCACCAAGAAACAAATAATAATCAATTCTTTTCTTCTTAACCTCATTCAGGACGGCTAAAAGAGCTTCAAGATTGCCATGAATATCAGAAAAAACCAAATAGCGCATCAGCCTTAACTCCTGCTGGCCTGGTATAACCGGTCAGCGAAATACGAGCTTCTAACCAGGGGACCGCTGGCCACTTCTTTAAAACCAAGGTCAAGGGCCAGATGGCGCAGGCCTTCAAATTCCTCCGGGGTATAATAACGTTTAACCCCAGCCTGGTGCCGTCCGGGCTGGAGATACTGGCCGATGGTCAGTAAATCACAGCCGCTCTGCCGGAGATCAAGCCAGGCTTGCTCCAGGTCATCCCTGGTTTCACCCAGACCAACCATCAAGCCCGACTTGGTCACCGCTCCTTGCCTTTTGGCCAGCTTCAGCAGCCTGAGCGACCGGTAATAATGGCTGGTTGGCCTGTTTATTTCTGGATAGAGACTGACCGTCGTTTCGAGATTATGGCTCAAAACATCGGGACCAGCCTCAAGCACTTGCAAGACCGGGCCTTCTTCTCCTTTAAAGTCAGGGATAAGAACTTCAACCTTAGTTTCTGGCCAGTTGTCTTTGATCAACTTGATGGTTCTAAAAAAGATTCCAGCTCCTCCATCTGGCAGATCATCTCTCGTTACGGAGGTAATCACTACGTAACGGAGACCCAGAGCCTTGACTGCTGCCAGGACTTGCTCCGGCTCGTTTTCGTCCAGCGGTTGAGGCCGGCCCTTATCAACGGCGCAGAAGGCACAATTTCTGGTGCAGATATTACCCAGGATCAAAAAAGTGGCAGTCTTCCTTTCCCAGCACTCCCCGATATTAGGGCAGCGCCCGCTCTCGCAGATAGTATGAAGCCCGCCTTTTTTTAGCAGGCCGGCTACTTGAAAATAATCAGAATGAGAAGGTAGCCTGGCTTTAAGCCAGTCTGGTTTTCTACGATAATCCAACCCTTTGACTCGTCTTTTAACTTTTCAGGTAAAAAGGAAAACTTTCCGTAAGTAAGGTCAGTAAGGTTTAGTACTCGAAATCTCTTTCTCTTTTTAGCCGCCGGCGCATTCTTTTCCGGGCCTGAGCATCCTTTAAGCGGCGTCTTTCTCCAGGTTTTAGATAAACGGAGTGTTTCTTAATTTCCTTGATAATTGCTTCCTGCTGAACTCTTCGTTTAAACCGTCTGAGAGCTGATTCTAAATTTTCTCCTTCTTCAACTACCACAAAAGCCACTAACTGTCACCTCCTTACATCTGGAAAGTCATTGATTTTTATACCCGATTATCACCGTCTTGTCAAGAAAAACAGGGACTTACCAGGCTGAGTCTTCTTTTAGCCGGCCCCCGGCTTTTTTGATAACAGCCTTAGCTCCGATAACCAGCGGGTCAATTAGAGGGACAGACAGCTCCTCCGGCTTCAAAACCAGCGGAACCTCGGTGCAGCCGGCGATTATCGCCTGGGCTCCGGCTTTGATCAAGTCAGTAGCTGCTTCCCTTAAAAGCCTTTTGGGCCGGGCTCCCTTGAATCCCGCCTTTATTCCTTTTTCTCCATAGACAGCTTCCATAATTTTTTTCTGACTGCTGACTGAAGGGTTGAGCACTTCTATATTTTTTTTCTGAAAAGGCTGTCGAAAAAGGCCGGTAGCTATTGTTCCCTCCGTGGCCAGTAAACCAGCTTTTTTGACCGGTGGCCTGAGCTTCTTAAGATAAGAACCTGTTTCTTCGACGAGGTTGACCAGCTGGAGACGGGTTGTGCCTTTGAGTTCATCCAGATAATAATGGGCGGTCAGACAGGGGATGGCCGCCAGTTCAGCTCCAGCCTTTTCCAGAAATTTTAAGCTTTCCCGCAGAGCCGGCAGCGGGCTCTCGCCCTGGTAAAGAATGGCAGCTGTCCGGTCAGGAATTGAGGGGTTATTGAAAATAATTATTCTCAGATGATCCTGGTCCCGGCTGGCGGCTGTATTTTCTATGATCAGCTGGAAAAAACGGGCAGTGGCTTCAGGCCCCAACCCGCCCACAATTCCTACTATTTTAGTAGTGTTTATTTTCTCACTCATCTCGGGCTGTCTCCAGATAAGGCCTTATTTTTTCAACCGGCAGGGCATAACCGGTCCGTCCTTTCTGGCCCTTAACGGTTGTAGCTTTAAAGAGTGAATTAAGGATAGCTTCCTCCGAAGCTTCGACTGCAGCCTGGAACAGGGGCGACATGGCTTCATTGCGAAGGACTTCGATCTCCATGGTCTGATCCGCCTGACGGGCCTGGTATCTTACCTGCTGGGCAGTCGAAAAAGCCACAGCATAATCGCCGCTGCCATTGGCATAATAACCTCCTGTCCGGGCAATGCCGGCTAAAGCCCGCCGGGCCAACCGCTTCAAATTCCGGCTATCTAAAGGGGCGTCAGTCGCTACGACCATCAGACAGGAGCCATCAGTTTGGCTTTTCGCCAGATGCTGGCTTAGATCAACTTTCTTCCTTAAGATCTTGTCAATCCTGAGGCCATTTATTTCCAGAACCCCGCCGAAGTTGGTTTGAACCAGAACCCCGATGGTATAGCCGCCCTGGCTGGCCGGGAGCTTTCTGGAAGCAGTCCCGATGCCACCTTTAAAGTCAAAACACATGGTGCCGGTGCCAGCCCCGACCGAACCTTCTTCAACCTGACCGGAAGAAGCCTGATTGATGGCAGCCAGAACGTCCTCCCGGCTGATGACCATAGCTCTGATATCATTCAGCCAGCCATCATTAGTTTCTCCGACCACCGGATTGACCGATTCCACCTGCTCATTACCAGGCAGAGCCAGAATATAATCAATAACTGCCTGACTGGCGACCGGGACACTCAGGGTGTTGGTCAGAATGATGGGGGTTTCAAGATAACCAAGTTCTTCAACCTGAGTTGAACCGGTTAATTTGCCAAAACCATTGGCTACGCTGATGGCTGCCGGGACTTTTTCCTGAAAAATATTCCCCTCATGGGGCAGGATGGCAGTTACCCCGGTTCTGATGTTCGAACCTTTGATCGTCGTCTGGTGGCCAACTCTGACTCCAGGCACATCGGTGATGGCATTGACCTGACCTGTCTCCAGGACTCCAATCTTTAAACCCAGATCGCGAACCCGCGGCCTGGCCTCTTGCCCGTTGAGACTGCCGAAAAGCAAACCCTGGGAAATCAAAAATAAGACAGATATTAATCTCATCGTCTTTCCTCGGCTTCTTTTATTTTTGTTATCTTATTTTGTTATCTTAATTAGCCATTTTTATAATTTTTTACTTAAATCTTTATCGCCTGCCATTTTATTTCAGCCTGGTCAATTCCCATTTTATATTTTTCTTTAGAAGGGTTAAATCCTTTTTGGTTACTTTTTATTAACACTTGCTGATATTATTGGGAAGCTCTAACCGGCCTCAGGATTATTTTTTGACTTGATGTCTGCCCGGTGGTCAGCTATAAAGATAAATCAGGAGATAAGCGATCAAGGCCTTTTTAGAATTTATCCAGTGACAGTTGGGATGCTAGTTGAGAATAGAAAATATATAACCTGAGGTGAAATCAGAAAAACAGACGGGAAGATACAGATGGTTAAGAAAGAAAAATATTTAACCCTGGAAGAACTCAACCGGATTCCATGGCTGGTTCATGGCTTTGGCCTTAAAGGTTTCGATCGGGACGGCCTTGAACACGATCCAGAGCTGTCTGCCTTTCAACCGGTGGAGATGAAGCAGGAGCACTCAGCCAGAGTTCTGCTGATTGACCGGGCCCCTGACCAAAAACCGGCTGTTGATGCCCTGATCACCTCCCGGCCTGGGTTACTGCTGCTGGTCAGAACAGCCGATTGTCTTCCCCTGTTTTTAGTTGATGCCGAACATCAGGTGGTAGCTGCTGTCCATGGCGGCTGGCGGGGGACAGCCGGCCGCCTGGCTGAAATTACTTTTGACTTGATGAGGAAGTCTTTTTCCAGCCGTCCCGCCGGGATTCTGGTTGCCCTGGGCCCGGCTATTGAGGCCAGCTGTTATGAAGTTGGCCAGGAGGTTTATGACTCATTTTCCAGGCAGGGCTTTCCATCAGACATGACATTTTCTTCAGCTCAAAGACGAGGCAAATATTTTCTTGACCTTAGAGCGGCTAACCTCTGGCTTCTGACCGAAGTGATTGGCCTGCCAGCTGACAATATTTTTTCTTTAAACTGGTGTACTTTCTGCCAGCCAGAATTGCTCTCCTACCGGCGGAATATGGCCGAAAAAGCCCGCCTGCTAAATTTTGTCGGGATTAAAGACTGAGCTCTTCTAAACCGTTAGCCGGAGTGACTTTTCTGTTCCGGCCTGATCATCTAATCTGGAAACAGGGCTGCCTCCTCAGGTTGATTTAAATCAAGCTTTAAATTAAGATATTAAAATAAAAAGGATATTTTTCTAACTTATTATTTAAGGAGCTTAGCATGGATAAAAGTCAGGTAGCAGTGGGTGAAGTGGAGTTGCCAGGTCTCCCGGTTTTTAAAAAGGGTAAAGTTAGAAATGTCTTTGATCTTGGAGATAAGCTTTTAATTGTGGCCACTGACCGGATTTCGGCTTTTGACTTTGTTCTACCGTCTTTAATTCCATATAAGGGCCAGGTTTTAACCCAGCTGTCCAAGTTCTGGTTTGATTTCACTTTTCTGGTTTGCCGTCATCATATGATTTCAACCGAGCTGGCTGATTTTCCAGCTCAACTGCGCCCCTATGCTGATCTTCTCTACAAGCGCTCAATGCTGGTTAAAAAAACCAGAGTGGTGCCAATTGAATGCGTGGTCCGCGGCTATCTGTCCGGCTCAGGCTGGAAGGAATATCAGGAGACAGGCAAAGTCAGCGGAATAAAATTGCCCAAAGGCTTACAGGAATCTTCTCGGCTGGATGAGCCAATCTTTACTCCCTCCACCAAAGCTGAGGTCGGGCATGATGAGAATATAACTTTTAAAGAAATGGAAAAAATTGCCGGTTCTGAGCTGGCTGAGAAAATCAAGAAGGTTAGCCTTGAACTTTATCAAAAAGCCTCTCTTTATGCGATTTCTAAAGGGATCATCATTGCTGACACCAAATTTGAATTTGGGCTGGATGAAAATGCTGAACTGATTCTGATTGATGAACTGTTTACCCCTGATTCTTCCCGTTTCTGGCCGCTGGCCACCTATGCTCCAGGTAAATCACAGCCGAGTCTGGACAAACAATATGTGCGGGATTATCTTATCGGCACTGGCTGGGACAGGAAAACGCCTCCTCCTCCCCCGTTACCGGCTGAGGTCATTGAGCAGACTTCCAGGCGGTATCTGGAGATTTACCGGCTGTTAACCGGCAAAAATGATTTACCCTGACTGGCAGCCTCAAATAAAAAAAGTTAATTAACTTAAGAGCTATTTAGATAAGAAGAATAAAATGGAAGCTGAGGGCCGGGTTGATTTTCATCTTCATTCAAATTTTAGTTGCGACGGCGATTTTTCACCGCAGGAGCTGGTCTCGATGGCTAAGGATCATGGCTTTAGAGCCATAGCCATTGCTGATCATGATACCGTCGGAGCTTATCCAGAGGCGATTGAGGCCGGAGACAAAGCCGGGGTTGAAGTTATCCCCAGCATTGAAATTACTACCGTCTTTGACGGCAGAGAATTTCACCTTCAACTTCCTTTTGTTAACTGGTGCAGCCCGGCTATTCGCTACATAATTAATTATGTAGCCGAATCACGGTTAAAAGAAGCTAGAAACCGGGTGGAATTATTGAAAAAGCAGGGATTTGATCTCGACTGGGATGAAGTCTGGTCGAAATGCAGCGGCATTCCGCCTCTGGGGGTGAAAATAGCCAGGGTTTTGCTGGAAAAGCCTGGAAACCGCGAGCATCCTCTCCTCAAAAAGTATTATGATGACCGGAGCCAGGCTTTTGCTCCTTACCTCTTTTATCAGGATTATTTTACTGAAGAGGGACCGGCTTTTGTGCCTAAAAACCATATTTCCCTGGAAGAGGTCTTAGACCTGGCCCCTGAAACAGAAGGAGTTCCGGTTCTGTCCCATCCCGGAGCTTATTTCCAGAAAACTACTAAGGAAGATCTGATTTTTTTGAAATCTCTTGGACTTCAGGGTCTGGAAGTTTATACTTCCTATCATCAGCCGGAACAGACTGAACTTTACCATTCTCTGGCTGAAGAGCTTGATCTGGTGATAACCGCGGGCTCTGATTTTCATGGTCAGATTAAGCCGCGGGTTTACTTCGGGCTGATTACCGAAGGCAACTATGAAATGGTCAACAAATTGAGGAGAAGGAAGGGCTGATGCATTTCAACTGGCTGGATGTCATCCTGCTAATCATTTTAGGGCTGACCTTTATCCTGGGTCTGGTCAAAGGTTTGATCCGGCAGGTCCTGGGTCTGGCCGGGGTAATTGTCGGCCTGGTCGTGGCCTCGAGAAACTATGCCTGGCTCTCCTGGAAGATTCATTCCTGGGTAGAATCTGATTTCTGGCGGAATTGTCTGAGCTTTTTGTTGATTTTTATCTTTATTATCCTGCTGAGCTGGCTCCTCGGTGTTCTGCTGGGGAAGTTGATGAAGGGACCGCTCAGCCTGTTCAATCATGTCAGTGGAGCAGTTTTCGGGCTGATTAAGGGCCTGCTGATTTGTGCCGTAATCGTCATGGCCATGTTTGTTTTTGATTTTCAACGGGAGGCGTTGATCAGTTCCAGGCTGGCTCCGGGCTGCCTCAAGATTTCAAAAGCCATGGTCGGCTTGATTCCCGGGGATTTAAAGAATAAATTTAATGAGAATTGGAGGAAATTTCAGGGGAAAGGAGGGGGCGAATGAGCAAAAAATTTGAGGAGCTTAACATCCACCAGAAGTTAGAAAATGTCATCGCCGAGATGATTGAAAAGGAAATTCATCTGAAGGAAGCTCAGACTGAATTTGAGAAAATTTATATAGAAACAGCCAGCGCCTGCTATAAGGGAAATAAGACTAAGATTGCCCAGGCTTTAGGGATTCACCGGAATACCCTCCATAACCGGTACAAGGCCTTAAAAATAAAATCCAAAAAATAGCAATCTCTGTTCTCGCCTGCTAAAATTGGTTCCCACAGGTCTTGACAAGATTTCTTTCATATTTTATAATTTGGCAGTCGACCGGTCAGAGTGCTAATTTAAATTACCAGAAAGGAGGTAAACATGAAAATTCAACCTTTATATGACCGTGTTCTCTTGAGAAGAATTGAGGAACAGGAAGTCAAACGTGGAAGCATTATTATCCCCGACACAGCCAAAGAAAAACCGCAGGAAGCTGATGTGATTGAAGTTGGTGGTGGCAGGGTGAATGACAGCGGTAAAACTATCCCTTTGAGTGTTAAAAAGGGTGATCGGGTGCTAATCGGTAAATATAGTGGAACCGAGGTCACCATTGACGGCGTTGAGCACCTGATTGTTCGCGAAGACGAAATTCTGGCTATTATTAGCAAGTGAAAAAGGAGGTAAAAAATGGCTAAACAACTAATGCTTGGAGACGAAGCCAGACAGGCCCTCTTGAGAGGCGTTAATACTTTGAGCAATGTGGTTAAAGCCACCCTTGGCCCCAGAGGGAGAAATATTATTCTTGATAAAAAATTTGGTTCTCCAACCAGCACCAGGGACGGAGTGACCGTCGCCAAAGAGATTGATCTTAAGGACCCCTGGGAAAACATGGGTGCCCAGTTAGTCAAAGAAGTCGCTTCCAAGACTTCTGACGTGGCTGGAGATGGAACGACCACTGCCACCGTTCTGGCCCAGATTATTTATGCTGAAGGGATAAAGCATGTGACGGCCGGACGGAATCCAAATTTAATTAAAAAAGGGATTGAACGGGCGGTTGAAGAAGTGGTTAAAGAGCTGAAGGCGATGAGCCGGGAAGTAACCGGGGAAATGATTGCTCAGGTTGGAGCCATTTCGGCTAATAACGATGAGTCTATTGGCAAAATTATCGCTGAAGCGATGGAAAAGGTTGGCAAGGATGGTGTTATTACTGTAGAAGAAGCTAAAGGACTTGAAACCACCCTGGAATTTGTCGAGGGCATGCAGTTTGACCGCGGTTATCTCTCGCCCTACTTTGTGACTGATCCCGAGAGAATGGAATGCGTTCTGGAAAATCCTCTAATTCTCCTTTATGAAAAGAAGATTTCCAATCTGAGGGAATTTCTGCCCCTGCTGGAAAGTGTAGCCAAAATGGGACGTTCCCTGCTGGTCGTGGCAGAAGAGGTGGAAGGCGAAGCTTTAGCCACTCTGGTAGTTAACAAATTAAAGGGCACCTTGATGTGCTGTGCGGTTAAAGCCCCGGGCTTTGGCGACAGACGCAAGGCGATGCTCGAAGATATCGCCATCCTGACCGGCGGCCAGGTGATCACTGAAGACATCGGGGTGAAACTCGAAAACGTGACAATGGACTGGCTGGGCGAAGCTGCCAAAGTAGTCATTGATAAAGACAATACGACCATTGTTGAGGGCAAAGGCAAACCGGGCGACATCCAGGCCAGAATCAAACAGATCAGAGCCCAGATTGAAGATACGACCTCTGATTATGACCGGGAAAAGCTGCAGGAAAGACTGGCCAAGATGGTTGGCGGAGTCGCTCTGATCAGAGTTGGCGCGGCCACCGAGGCTGAACTTAAAGATAAGAAAGCCAGGGTGGAAGATGCGATGCATGCCACCAAGGCTGCAGTTGAAGAGGGGATTGTCCCGGGTGGCGGGGTGGCGCTTCTCCGCTGCCAGAAAGCACTTGACAAGCTTAATATTGATAGCGATATGCAAATTGGAGTTCAGATTATTCGCCGGGCCCTGGAAGAACCGATTCGCCAGATTGCCAATAATGCCGGCTATGAGGGTTCGATTGTTGTGGAGAAAGTCAGAGAGATGAAGCAGGATATGGGCTTCAATGCTCTGACTGAAAAATATGAAGACCTGGTTAAGTCCGGCATTGTTGACCCAACGAAGGTCGTCAGAACTGCTCTGCAAAATGCTTCCAGTATTGCCAGCCTGCTGCTGACCACTGAAGGTTGTGTTACCGAAATACCGGAAGAGGATAAGAAACAGGCCTATCCAACTCCACCGCCTGATATGTACTGATTAAAGTCAGGCTAATTCAAATTTGATTTTATCCAGGCCGCTTGGGGGCTTTCCCCAGGCGGCCCTTTTTTTTGAGTTGCCTCTCGGCCTTATGGTATATTAGCCTGAGCAGAAAAACTTCTGAGTCAAAAGCTTTAGATGAAAACCCTTAACCGTTATCTGCTGAAGGAGATTATCTCCTCTTTTTCGATTGCTCTTGGTTTAATCATCCTGGTCCTCATCTTGAATGACATTTTCTATTTGACCGATATTTTTATCAGTAAAAGAGTTCCGCTGGCAGTCGTCTTAAAGGTTCTATTTTTGCTCTTGCCCTCGATTCTGGCTTTAGCTATCCCGTTAGCCTTTATAGCTGGACTGCTGGGAGGCCTGGCCCACCTTAACGCTGACCGGGAAATCGAAGTCCTGAAGCTCTTAGGTGTAAGCCAGCGGCAGGTGCTGAAGCCCGTCCTGGGGCTGGCCGTAATTCTTTCGGCTATAACCTTATCATTCACTTTATGGCTGACACCTCAGGCGAATTACAGATGGCTTCAAACTATGGTTCAGTCAGTTCTGACCCGGGTTAACTGGCAGGTGGAACCGGGCCAGTTTTTCGAGTCTTTTCCGGGCAATGTCATTTACGTCCATAAAAAAGACAGCCAGGGGAGATGGCAGGGCCTCTTTCTTTACAGGCAGGAGGAGCAAAATAATATACAGCTCATGGTGGCTGAATCAGGCGAGATAAGACCGGGACCTGATCTGAAAACTGCCTGGCTGACTCTGACCGACGGCTATAGCTATAAGTTTGACCTCGGTCAACCGGAAACTGCCGGATATAATAAATTTAAGAAGCAAGAACAGCTCCTTGACCTGAAAAACCTATTTCCTCCTGTTTCGCTTGAAAAGAAATACCGGGAAAAAAACTGGGAGGAACTGCTGGCTGACTGGAAGAAGTTAAGAGACGACCGGAGCAAAAACAAAAAGGAAATCCTGGCTATTAAGGTCGAGTTAAATAAACGATGGAGTTTGCCGGCGGCCTGTTTAGCTTTTGCTTTTCTGGGCCTGGGCCTGGGCTGGAGAAGATGGCCCGGGGGCCGGGCTGGCGGTTATGGGGTTAGCCTGGCAATTGTCATTCTTTACTATGGGCTTCTGGTTTTTGGTCAGACTCAGGCTGCGGCTGGCCATTTATCTCCTTCAATTGGACTCTGGCTGCCTGATTTCTTAGCTTTAGTGGCTGGCTTACTGGCTTATTTTTCAGCCAGCCGGGAAGCTCAGCCTGGCTCTGGCTTCGGGGCCAGGCTGATGAGTTTTTTTAAGAAAGCAATTCACTCTGGAGATAGAACAGCCGGCCGGTCATCAGCAGAAAAAGTCTCGCCTCCAACCTCCGGCCTGACTTTTCATGACCGCTATATTCTGGGCAGATTAGCCAGGCTTTATATCTGGATATTTCTGACTCTGGTCCTGATTATGGCTGTTTTTAACTTTCTCACCCGCTGGGAAATCGCTAAAGAAAGCCATCAACCAGTCTATCTCCTGTTTGCTTATATCTGGTACAAACTGCCGGAGTTTATCACCCAGGGTCTTCAACTGGCAGCTTTGATTGCTCCAGTTCTCGGTCTTAATTTCCTTTACCGGCGCCATGAGATTCAAACCCTGATGACTTCCGGCCTGAGCTACTGGGGGATAACAGCTCCGGTTTTGATTTTCTCTTTATTTCTTATCCCGCTGGGTTTTTTCCTTCAAGACAGGTTGGTTGTCCGGGGCAATTTTGAAGCTGAGAAAATCTGGAGCCAGTTGACTGACCGGCCGGTCCGGGTCTTTACCTATCAGAACCGCTACTGGCTCAGAAACGATAGTCTGCCTGGGTTTTTTCATTATGAGCTGTCTTCGCCTGGTGAAAACGCTGTCCGCCGACTGCTGATTTTTCAGATAGAGAGGGAGCCAGTCAGAGTGAAGAGAGTTATTTTCAGCCAGCTGGCTAAAATCGGGGACGATAACCTGAATTTAGAGAGTGGCTGGGAAAGAGAAGTGACCAACGATAATTTATCTTTCTCGAAATTTGACTTTTTAAATCTGGGCCTGCCCGAAGCTCAAAGGCAATTCATTAAAGAATGGAAAGAACCGGCCTTGATGACCTGGAGCGAGCTTAATCAGTACAGCCATGACCTTGAACAAAGCGGCAGCCCGGCAACCAGCTTTAAGACTGAAGCTAAATCGAGGGTAGCTTTTTCTTTTTCTGCCTTTGTCCTGGCTCTTCTGGGAACAGCCTTGGCTGGATTAAGTCAAAAAAAACTTTTCATTTTTCCTCTGGGCCTGGCTCTGGGGGGTGGTTATCTTTTCTGGCAAACAACGGCTATTTTCCGCAGTCTGGGGGAAGCCAGGATCGTTTCTCCCTGGCTGGCTGCCTGGAGCCCGGAATTTATTTTTATCCTGCTCGGTTTTTATCTTTTGTTCAGAGTAAAGACTTAAAGCCGCGATCGGGGTGAGCCACAGGCAGGTTTTACATTTTGTACTTGCCAAAGTCTTCTGGTTTGAGGCTTTCCAGCAATCTTTTTAATCTCTCTGATTCTTCTGTACCCTGTCCAGGTTCAGGAGTCCGGCTGAGTTTGATGACTTCTTCCTCAACATAGATGGGAGAATTGGTCCTCAGGGCTAAAGCTATAGCATCAGAGGGACGGGAATCGATCAGGTAGGAGAGATCATGTTGATGGCAATAAATCACCGCATAATAGGTGTTATCCCGGACATCATTGATGACTATTTTATCAATTTTAATGTTGGTTTGATCCAGGAAATTTTTCAGAAGATCATGAGTCATCGGCCGGGGAGTAACTATGCCTTCCAGGGTAATGGCGATGGCATTAGCCTCATATAAGCCAATCCAGATAGGCAAAATCTGGTCAGATTGAGCATCTTTCAAGATGAGAACAGGCATTTTCGACACTGGATCAACGGCCAGGGCGCCGATTTTCATCATAATTTCCATAGCTTTTTCCCTTTAAAGCTAACTCTAATATAAGTTCGGCTGTTCAGGTTGTCAAGGAAAAGGCGGCTTAAGCCGGACGAGTAGTCCATTTCTTAAATAGCTTAACTCAGGTTGCTGTTCCAGAAGAAACCAGAAGAAAGAAGATTGCCGGCGAGCCTTAACGGGATTTTAAGAGCTCCTGCCCCTGTCGGGCATATTCCTCAGAACGGGCATAATCGCCTAAGCGGTTATAAAGGTCAGCTAACAGAAAATAACCAAGAGGCAAATTTTCTTTATCAGGTTTTAATTCCAGGCCCTTTTTAACCAGGTCAATAGCTTCGTTCAGGTTTTGTCCCTGATTCAGGTAGATTCTGGCCAGATAGAAATAAGTTAGAGGGAAAGAAGGTTCAGCCTTCAAAGCCAGCAGAAGAGTCTCGAGTTCTTCCTCCTGCCGGTGCTGGAGGCGGTAAAGCCTGGCTAAGTTAAAAAGGGCTTTAAAATGATTGGGAGAGTCGGCAATTTCCTGCTGGTAAAGCTCCATGGCTTCCTCCAGCCTGTTCTGCTTTTCCCGCAGCTGGGCCAGGTTGTAGCGGAGGTTAAGCAGGGTCGGATTTAAAGCCCGGGCAGCTTCCAGATGCTCTTCGGCACAGACCAGATCATCCCGGTTTAAACAGATAGCGGCCAGGGCATTATGAGCCGAAGCTGAATTCGGATTTTTTTTCAGGCATTCTTCGAAATAGGGAAGAGCTTTATCATAATTTCCCCGGAGAGCATAGAGAGAGCCGAGAACATGATAAAATTGAGGATCATCAAATCCCCGTTTGACCTGAGCTAAGATGAATTTTTCGGCCTCTTCCACCTGACCCAGGGCTGCATAGCAATTAGCCACATTGATGACGGCAAAGGAATCATCTGGTTTTAGCTCCAGAGCCTGGGTGAAAGCTCCGGCCGCCTCCTTGAATCTTCTGGCTTTGAAATAGACATTGCCCAGAGCAAAAAAACCATCGCTGATGGTCTGATCTTCCTGCAGAATTTTATTGAGAGCAGCGATAGCTTCGTCAAAATTTCCAGACAGGCCAATCTCTCTGGCTTTGGAAATTTCATTAAAAATATTAATTTTGTCCTTGGGATCAGCCAGTTTTTGACCCTTTAATTTGGCCGGATCAACGAACGATCCAAGATAGCCAAGAGCAGCTAACCTTTCTTTGGTGTCTTCATCGACTGATGAGAAATCGGCCTGGATAGCTTTTTCGCCGGCCTTTTTTTCAAACTCCTGAGCTAAAGCCGTTAACTCCTCATAGACTTTTTTCTCAGCATAAACCAGGTTTTTTTCTTCCTTGGGATCGTTGGTCAGATCATAAAGTTCAGGGACAGGGGCCAGAATCAACTTATAACGGTTGTTCTGGAGGCTCCGCAGTTCTGACCAGCCATAATGAAAGCGCGGATAGTAAGTCTCAGCGTAAGCCAGCCGGTCATCAGTTTTCTTCTGCCCGCCAAAATAACGGATGAGGCTCTGTCCCTGGACTTCAGCCGGGATTTTAATCCCGCTTAACTCCAGAGCTGTAGGCATAAGGTCAGCTAAGGTAACTACCCCGGCATAAGATTTTCCAGAAAATTGCTTGAAAGGAGTGATGAAAATTAAGGGCACGTGAAGGGTTTCCTGATAAACAAAAAAACCGTGAGTCGTCTCGCCATGCTGGCCCAGGCTTTCGCCATGATCAGAAGCCACGATGAGGAACAGTTTATCTTTTAAGCCGCTGCTTTGAAGATAATCTTCCAGCCGGGCTAACTGGCTGTCGGTATAAGCAATTTCTCCCACATAGGGCCGGTCGGCTAACTGGCTTTTATAGGGCTCGGGCGGATCATAGGGAGTATGGGGATCATAGAGATGAATCCAGACAAAAAATCTGTCATCCTTATTTTTTCCCAGCCAGGTTAAAGCCTCATTGATGGTATCTTCAGCCCGGCGCTGGACTTCGCCTAAGGATATTTTTTCAAAGCGGCCAAGATCAAAGCTGTCAAAATAATAATCAAATCCCTGATTGAGTCCCCATTTAGAATCAACCACATAAGCTGAGACAAAGGCAGCTGTTTTAAAGCCGGCCGATTTATAAGACTCGGCTAAAGTTTCAAGTTTGTCAGGGACAACAAAGCCGCCATTGTCCCTGACCCCGTGATAGATAGGAAGAGTGCCGGTCATAATCGTGGTGTGAGAAGGAAGAGTTAGCGGGGTCTGGGAAATACACTCAGCAAAGCGCACGCCCTGAGCCGCCCAGCGGTCAATGGTCGGAGTGACATCGGGAGCATAGCCATAGCAGCCAACCCGATCGGCCCGGAGAGTATCAATGGTAACCAGGATAACATTATAATCCTGGCCCGCTCGTAAACGTGATGAGCTGGGCTTTTTAGGCAGGAAAATAAAGATAAGGATAGCGGACACGATAAGAATTAAAACCGGAACAAGAATCTTTTTTTTCATTTATTCAGCATTATAACATAGAATTTTTGTCCTGGTTGCTGCCGGGCCGGGAATAGAAAATACCCTGGTTTGAGCTGCGAAATATTTTTAAGAATAAATTGTTCTGCGGCCTGTTCCCGCTGGACGGGTTTATATATTCCTGCCAGACCATTTGCCATAGATACCCCCTCCTGGGCTCAAAGGCCGAGGACTGGCTGCCGTCCTGTCCCGGGGCGGGGTGAGAAAAGTGCTAATTAATAACTAACGGCGATTCTGATAGCTGACTGACCTGATAAAAAAAGGGCGGTGGTGCCGCCTGCACCACCGCCCTGTCTGAAACTATTTGGATTATTAGAAGATCAACCTGATGCCGAGTCTGGCCTGTCTCGGGTTGACAATTCCTAACAGCTCATGTCCATCTGTTGAAGGATAAACATCAGGAGTATACCAGTCGTAATTCCAGCGAGTGCCCCAGGAGTAGATCGTATCGGAATTAAAGACGTTAAAGACATCCAGCATTATGCCCAGCTTGTACTTGCTGGCAAAGGTGAAGATCTTTTCCAGTCTGACATCCAGCTGGTGATCCATCGGATAGTGGTTTGAGCCTCTCTCCTCCAGGAAAAAGGTCACTCTTCCCTGATTGAGCCGGGGCGTCCTGTATCTGGCTGTCCAGGAGTTGCCTGTTACTCCGTGATAATAAACGCTTACACTGAGTTCGATTTTCGGAATGATGTAGCTGCCCTGAATTTTAATCATATTGGTTGAATCATAAGTGGAATGACCGTCAGCATTGATCCAGAAATTCGGGTCATAGACAGTACCACCCCAGCCAATGTCATCAGCCTGGCCGTTATCAGTGGTACCATAGGCTTTGGACAGGGTGTAAGAAGCCAACAACTGCCAGCGGTTAGAAAAACGTTTGTTGAATAAAAATTCAACACCCTGATAGCGGCGATAAGGATTCATAAGTATCCAGGGATAACCTTGACTGTAGGCTTTATTCAGATTGGTTATCAGGTAATCAAAGGTATTAACCGTCTCAGCTGTTCTCTCGTAAATTGTATAATCACCATAGTCGGGAACAGTCAGCGCATAGGGTTCATAATTTCCAGCCCGATCTATGGGCCCCATTATGTTTTTCCAGTTCCGGTGGATATAGCTAATGCTTAAAGAAGAATCCTTAAAGAGTTCCCGCTCCAGGCCAACTGTAAACTGTTCCAGGTAAGGGTGCTTGACATCAGGGTCCATATGATAAAGCTGTTCATGAACAATTCTTTCAAATTCTATCCATTCGCCGTCCCAGTAGTAACCAACATAATCGCTGTAAGCGGAGTCAGGATTCATCCGGTCATGGTAGCTGGCAAACATCGCTTCGGAAAAATGTCCATAGTGGGCTTTAAGAATAGTGGTTTTGTCCCCGAGTAAGTCAAAGGTGAAACCAATTCGGGGAGAAATCCGGCTGTTGGTATAAACATTGCCGGGAACCCCTTTAACCTGGCCCCAATACCAGCTAAAACGGACGCCAGCACTGATATTCAATCTTTTCATCACCTGCCAGGAATCCTGGGCAAAAGCCTCTAACCTGGTGTAATAGGTGTTGGTATCATAACCGTCATACTGATAGGCTAAATAGGGATCACCATAGTAATCAAAGTACTGAACGTGGTCACCCAGCTCTCCGCCTTCACCGGTATAGCCATAACGGTTCCTAACTTTTGATCTTTCAAATTCAGCTCCGAATTTGAAGTCATGAGAGCCATAGAAATCCTCAACATAGTGGCTTAAGCTGGCGTTAGCCTGCAACCTGGTTCTATCCGCATAATAAAAATAACCGGAACTACCAGTCTGGAAATTCTCATCGTAACTAAAATGCATATAAGGCCCCATGCCAACTTCTGGATCGAGGTAATAATAGCCCCAGAAATAAGCCACTTTCAGATCAAAAAAGGTTTTGGAACTGATAATTTTAGTCAGATTAAAATTGGCCACCGTTTCCGGCGATTTCTGGTTGACACAGGCTTCTGGCGAGACTGTGGAGCCGGCTCCTCTGTTTATACCATTATAGGTATCTATCTCCAGTGAGCCCATTAAGCTTAAAGTCGGGGTGACCTGCGAATTAAGTTTGAGGTAACCGCGCGGTTGTTTGTAGCGGACTGCCTCGGGGAAACCGGTGCGATAGTCCCAGCTCTTGTAATACTGAAGGCCTAAATAAAACCAGAGCTTGTCTTTGATGATTGGCCCACCCAGATGACCATTAATATCCATTAATTTAGCCAGAGGTGCGGTCAAGTCAGGAAAATCTTCCAGATAAGCTGAATTGTTGGTTGTTCCCCACAAGCCTTTCGGACTGTCGGTTCTTTTTCCCTGAAAATCAAATTCCATATGGCCGGAGAAACTGTTTCCGCCGGACTTGGTCACCAGGTTAAAAATAACACCGGTAAAATTTCCATATTCGGCAGGCAGGCCAACACCCATAATTTTGGCTTCTTCGATGATATTATGATCAAGGAAAACCCAGGCGGTACCGGTATCGGGATCAGCCACATTGACCCCATCCATACTGTAGGCAATGCCTGTTCCTTGAGAAGCTCCATAGGCTGAATCCGCGGAGACCCCAGGGGCCATGTTGACTATGTCAGCGGTGAATTGACTGTAAGGGATATTTCGCAGGATTTCGTTACTCAAGGAAACCGAAGCTGTTTCTGTGGATTTAACATCAATGGTTGGAGCCTTAGCCACGACTGTCAATTCCTCAGCCAGAACGGTTTGCTTCATGATAATGTCAATACTTAAAGTTGTAGTAGTGCTCAAGCGGACACTTTCATTAACCACCGAGGTAAAGCCCTGAAGTTCAGCCTTAATAGTATAGTTTCCAGGCGGCAAGGCCGGGAACCTGTATATCCCTCTGGCATCAGTCACATAAGTTCTGGTGCCCATCAGGTTTGGTCCGGAAATTGTTACGGTGACTCCGGGCAATGGTGCACCGGCTTCATCGGTTACCGTTCCGGTGATAGCGCCTGTTTCTCTTGATTGGGTAAAGGCCAGAGGCGAAATTAGTAAAACAAACATCAGTAAACTAAGAAACTTTTTGGCCAATTTTTTTCCTCCTTTTTATCTCTAAACCTTAAAAACCACAAAACCATTTTTGGCGAATTGTTGTCATTTGCTCTTCTTTTTAACACCTCCTCATAAAAAAATTTCTATACTATCCTTCCTCATTGGGTAAGCAAGATTTATGCCAGAGTCGGATATTCTGTAACTTATTGTTATTGAACATGATAGCCTAAAACAGAAATCTCGCTGCTAATAAAATCCAATTATTTGAATGGGTAAAATCCATAACATTGGATTGATTTAAGTTATTAAATTATTATCACTATGGTATCCGGGCTCAAAGAAACGTTTAGGTAGCAGATAAAGTTATTAATAAGGTGTGTTGACCATAAAAAAATAGCATTAATCCGCCTTAAATCATCTTAAATCAGATGAATTATGGTAAAATTAAAAGGAGAAAGGAGTCGCCGGTTGAAAATCAATTTCAAGCTAAGCCTGACTATTAACTGGAAGAGGTCGATAAAAAAAGCTGCACCAGTCTTTTTTCTGCTGATGGCCCTGAGCATTTTATTAAGCGGCCAGGCAGCGGCCGGCTTTCCAGTTATTCAAAAGGAAAAAGATTACATTAAAAACCTTGCTCCGAACTACCGGGAATGGCTTGAAATCGTCACCCCCATAATTACTGCCGCTGAGAAAGAAGTCTTCTTTAAGCTCAAGACAGACCGGGAAAGGGATCGTTTTATGACCATGTTCTGGCAAGTCCGCGATCCTGACCGGGAGACTGCGGAAAATGAGTTTTATAAAGATTATTTAGAAAGGGTCCGTTTTGCCGATGAGCATTTCAGTCTTGGTTCTGCCAGAAGAGGCTGCCTGAGTGAACGCGGTTATTATTACCTGCTCCTTGGGAAGCCGCTGGAGCGGAGTATTTATGCCACTTATTCTGATCTCTGGCCAATGGAGCTCTGGTTTTACAAAGGCGAAGAACAATACAATTTGCCACCTTATTTTTACCTGATTTTTTATCAGCCAGAGGGCGTTGGTGATTATCGCCTTTATTATCCTGGGCTGGAGGGACCAGAAAAACTGGTTATACCTTCCTTGACCAGAGAAACCATAAACAGAAGTAAGGCGGTGGAGATAATCAAAGCGGTCAATACTGAGCTGGCCAAAGCTGCCCTGAGTTACTTACCTGAAGATCAATCAGCCAATTTTAGCTCGCTCTCTTCTCAGACTATCATCGCCGCGGTTAAATCTCTGCCAGAAAAAAAATTTGGCACGGCTTATGCCAGAAACTATTTGAGTTATAAAGACCTTATAGAAGTAGATTATTCACACAATTATATAGACTCGAGCGCGGCCGTTAAGGTTTTTAAGCAGCACGGATTGAACTTTGTCCACTGGTCACTGGAGCCGGATAAAATTAATTTTGCTGAAAATCAGGGTCTTTACTCGGCTATCTATGAATTAACGGTAAGAGTCGAGAATAAGTCAGGCCAGCCGGTTTTAAGCTGGACAGAAGAAGTTCCTCTCAGGCTTAACCAGCAGCAATTTGAAACTCATGCCCGGCAGAGATTGGCCTTTCAGGATCTTTTTCCGCTATTACCCGGCGACTATAAGCTGATGTTTTTGTTGAAAAACAAGACTTCCCGTGATTTTACATCCTTTGAAACAGCTATCTCTATCCCGGCTGAGTCATCTGGCAGCTGGTTGAGCCCGCTTCTTTTCTATCACAGCTTCTCGGATGCTAAAGATAACCAGCTCAAAGCTTTTACTTTTAATGGCCATGAGTTTCTGGTCAGCGCTCGAAATGAATTTTCTCCGGCTGAAAAGCTGTCTGTTTACTGCCAGCTGAACAGGAAATTGGCCTGGGGCGATAGTGCCTTGGTGAAACTAAGTTTAAGAAACATGGATGGTTCAGGGACGGCCAGCCTGGAAAAAACATTTGGCCGGGAAATTATCAATGCTCAGGATGAGGTCTGGTGTGAGCCTCTGGATTTAAGCCAGTTAAAACCAGGCTATTATCAACTTGAATTATCCCTGATCGAAGGAGACAAGGTCAAGGCTGCTCAGAAAGATAATTTGATTATACTTTCAGCCCCGGTGTTGACTGCCCCCTGGGTTTATGCCCGCCTTCACCAGCCTCCCCCCTCAGTTGAGTGGATGAGAATGCTGGCCAGCCAGCATTTTTTACTAGGAAATTATCTTGAAACCAGAAAGATTCTGGAGGGTGTTCTGGCGAATAGCCAGGATCAGGCCAGCCTCCTCCTTCTGGCTAAAACCTTTTATGCCCTGGGTGATTACCGTCAATCGCTGGCCACAGCCCTGTCTCTTTATGAGAGAACGAGAGACAGAGAAGCAGCCAAAATCATTGCTCTTGACTATGCTGGCTTGAAAGACTGGAAACCAGCCCTTCTTTATCTTGATGAACTTCTGTCGGAAGCGACTGAAGTTGGTGTGCTTAACTTAGCGGCTGAGGCTCATCTCAATCTGGGTGAAAAAGACCAGGCTCTGGCTCTTCTGGAAAAATCTTTATCTCTGATACCTGATCAACCAGAAATAAAAGCTAAACTGGCCGGCTTAAAAAAGAAATAATATTTTAATGATATAATAAATAACCGGAGAAAAAAATGAGAAACACAGATTTTAACCGGTTAAAAACCAGTTCAAGAGAGAAGAGGTTAATTTAACCGGCAAGGAGAGGTTGATGAAAAGATCCAAATTATTGATAAGTGTCTGGTTAACGGCCATCAGTGTAGTCTTTTTAACTTCAGCGGTCATGGGTCAGGTTCAGGGGAAAATCAAGGGGAAAGTGGTTGATGCCCAGGGTAATCCAGTGGAAAAAGCGGCGGTAACTATCATTTCTGTGGTTTCAGCTTCGAAGAGATATGAAACAGCCACTGGCCAGGATGGCCGGTTTTCTCAGGTCGGTATCCAACCTGGTTATTATCAGGTGATTTTCAAGAAGGAAGGCTTTATCCCCAGGACTCAAGAGGTTCATGTTGGCATTGCCTCTGACACCGAGCTGGAAATAAAACTAGGGACGGCTGACCAGTTAGTTGCTAAAAGCCTGTCGGAGGCAGATAAGGACTTTCTCAAAGCGACCAGGTTATATAACGAACAAAAATACGAGGAAGCCCTGCCAGTGTTCGAAGAAGCCATTAAACTAAATCCTGAGAACTGGGCTTATTATTTTAATCAGGGGCTGACCTGTAAAAAATTGAATAAGATCCAGGAAGCCAAAGAGGCTTTTAAAAAAGCGGTCGAGCTCAATCCGCAGAGTTTTAGCTCTAATAAAGAGCTGGGCGAATTGCTAGCCCAAGACGGCGATTTTACTGGAGCAGTTGACTATTACCGCCGGGCGGCTGAGATCAACCCGGATGACCCGGATGGCCACTATAATTTAGGTGTCTGCCTGATCAATCTCGGCCAGGCCGAAGAGGCTCTGATTCAATTTCAAAGGACAGTTGAGCTTAAACCGGATTATGCTGAAGCCTATTTTCAGCTTGGTTCGCTCTATATCAGTCAGAATAAAACTCAAGAAGCTATTAGCAGGCTGGAAAAATTTCTCGAACTGGCGCCCCAGAATGAAAAAGCCCCGCTGGCCAAGCAGCTGCTTGATTTTCTGAAGAAATAGGACAGACGAGATTATTTAAATCCAGCTCGGCTGGCTGCTTTAAGGAAATTTACTTCTGATTGGATAGCTTCAGCCAGAATATAAAAAAGGCAGCAGGTTAGCCCAGCTGCCTTGATTTTTGCCAGCGACTGACCAGGATTATTGAACAATTAATTCAAAGGGAATTCTTTTTTCCAGGGTTAAACCCGAGCGGTTATCCTTGATGTTTAAAACAAGTTCATAAGCCCCAGGTTCGAGAGGCTCGTCTTCAATTCTTTCTCCCTTATCATCTTTGATCTGGACTTTCTTAGTAGCCGGTACGGGAATACCCTGCTCAATAAATGGCGAATCATATTTCATCGGGGTGTAAACCACAATTTTGTTATTATCTTTTCTGATATCAAAGTTGATTTCTAGATCGGCCTTTTGATTTTCGTCTATTTTGGCTCCATAGATCATGAACATCAGGTTTGGTTGATCGCCTGGCTTTAATTTATTGTCCTGGTAGGGGTAGGCTTTGAAAATGATCCAGCTAAAATAATCCTGGTGAAAATTGGGATAATTTTCCTGGGTGTCCATCTGCTGAATATCTTTAAGCAGGAAAAGAGAAGTTGTCTCGAGCTTATTGGCCCGGGCAGCTTCCTCAAAATTCGGGATTTCAAAATCATAATAGGTTGTTCCGAGTTTTTTAGTGGCGGTATGGCCAAGAGCAGCAGCCAGAGTGTATTTGCCAGCCGGCAGCGGATAACCGAGGTAGTAATAGCTTTCTCCTTCTGGCTGATAGTCGGCAGCGGAAATGGTGAAAGAGCCGGCCGTTCTTTGCTCGGCCATTAAGTTCGGGGTTTCACCTCCGGCCTGATAGAATTGAATGAACATCTCCACGTCACTCTGATAGAGGTCTTGATTACCAACTGGTTGAGCATAGTTTAGATCAACATTTTTTATTTTGGTGATGAAAATAGCAATATAAGAACCCTTAGCGGGTAAGATATACAGGTCTGAGAACTGAAAAGGCAAGTCAGCCTTGACCTGTCTGGCTGGTAAACCCTGTTCTAAAAGGGCTTTTATATCCTTAGGAATAATTGACTTAACTTTCTGGTCTTTTTTCTGATCTTTCTTCTGAGGGGCAGCCTCAATAAAGGAAACCGTTAAAGCCAAAATCAGAACTAACACCAGAGAAAAAATGAAAAATTTTTTTGTTCGCATTTTTCCTCCTGACATATTCAATTCACCACATTCTTTAGCTGCAAAAATTGTGCCAGCCAAGAAGGTGATTCTTTTCTCTTATTTGCGGCTAAAATCCTTTAATTCTGTAAAATTTATTTACACAATTTAACTATCTAAAAGCTGGTATATATTACCTCAATTGTCTGTTATTTTTCAACTGGAATTTTTTTACGGCCTGGAGGTGGTCTGAATATGACCGGTTGAAAATATGACTCCCATCGTTTTTGGAAACGAAATAAAGATAGTCAACACTGGCCGGATAAAGAGCTGCCTGGATTGAACTCTGGCCGGGGTTACAAATTGGTCCCGGGGGCAAGCCTGGATACAGATAAGTGTTGTATGGCGAGTTTAGATTTTTATCGGCCAGGCGCAAATTCCCATCAAACTTATTTTCTAATTTTAAGGCGTAAATGATAGTCGGATCGCAATCGAGCTTCATCTTTAACCTCAACCGGTTATGAAAGACGGCCGAAATGAGCGGTTTCTCTTCGGCCCGGCCTGTCTCTTTTTCAATGAGAGAGGCCAGGGTCACTACCTGGCGTAAACTTAGATTAAGTTCCCGGGCGCGGTCCTGTTCTTTCTGGCTGAGATTCTTTTTAAATTGGTCTACCATGGCTGCCACCATCTCTTCAGCTCTAATTCCCCTGGTAAAATAATAGGTTTCTGGATAGAGATAACCTTCAAGATTACGGGCTTCAGGATCGAGATCAGAAATGAGTTGGGTTTGCTGACAGGCCCGGGCAAACGAACCGCTAAAAGGATAATTTTTAGCCGCCAGCAACCCGGCTACTTCCAGATAGGTTAAGCCTTCCGGTACCGTCAGGGCATGAAGGAGCACCCGGCCAGCCACCAGATCAAGCATAATTTTCTTCTGACTGACAGGCAATGAGAACTGGTACTCTCCAGCTTTTAAGGATTGAGGATAATAATAAAGAGAATAGATTAGCCGGAAGGTGAATGACCGTCTTATCAACTGATTATCCTTAAGAATTCTGGCTACGGCCATCGGACTTGAACCCTTTTCTATCATCAGTGTTTGCTTCCCCTGGCTGGCTGGAGAAACTGAATTCATGGTCCGGGTGGCATAGTCGGCTAACCACAGATTAACTATAATCAGAGCGATTAGAACCGCCTCAACTATTTTCTTCAGACTGGTCAGCATGGTAGCGCTTCTTTTCGAGATAAGTTTCGAGAATAATGACGGCTGCCTGTTCGTCCTCTTTGGCCTTCTTTTCTCTAAAACTGCCCTTAAAGCTATCCAGCCTTTTTAGAGCTTCCTTAGTGGTTAATCTTTCATCCCAGAGAATGACTTTCTGGCCAGTGGCTTCTTCCAGCTGACGGGCAAACTTCCTGGTCAATTCGGCCCGGCTGCCCTCACTTCCATCCATTCTGATGGGCAGCCCTAAGATGATTTCTTCAACGTTTTTTTCTTTGACTAAGTCAGAAAAAAATTTAAGGTTGTCCGCCAGGCTGGCTTTCAGAGTATAGCTGCCAAAAGGCTGGGCAGTTATCTCTAAAGGGTCACTTAGAGCCAGCCCCAGGTGGCGGTCGCCATAGTCAATAGCTAACACTCTGGGCATGTCTTAAGTTCTTTCCAGGCAGCGTTTCCGGCTGGCCCGCCGCTCAAGAGCCAGTTCAATTAGCCGGTCAAGTAACTGGCTGAAGCTCAGCCCGCTCGCTTCCCACAGCTTTGGATACATGCTGATTTCAGTAAAACCGGGGATAGTGTTTATTTCATTAATGTAAACAATGTTGGTCTCATTTTCCAGGAAAAAATCAACCCGGGCTAAGCCGGAGGCGTCAATGGCCTGGAAGGAGGCTATGGCCAGCTGCCGGATTTTCTTGGTTAAAGCCTCTGGCAATTCGGCCGGAATCTTAAACCCGGTTTTTCCTTCTAAATATTTATCAGCATAATCATAAAATTCATGATAGGGGATGACTTCACCCGGGAGAGAAGCTTCTGGCCAGTCATTACCCAGGACACTGCATTCAATTTCCCGGCCGGCAATCGCCTTTTCAACCAGAATTTTACGGTCGTAGCGGAAAGCCAGCTCCAGGGCTGCCGGCAGGTCTGCTCTTTTTTTGACTTTGCTTATGCCGACGGAAGACCCCATGTTGGCCGGCTTGACAAAAAGGGGATAATCAAAACTGGAATTAATCTTCTTGATTAACTTTGAGCCTTCTTGTTTATAATCATTTTCGTAAACAACCTGATAGGGAGTAACTGGCAGGCCAAGCTGGCTCAGCAGGTTTTTAAAAATGACTTTGTCCATGCCGACGGCTGAAGCCAGAACAGCCGCTCCGACATAAGGGGCATCAGCCATTTCCAGCAATCCCTGAATAGTTCCGTCTTCGCCATATGGGCCATGCAGGACAGGAAAATAGACTTCTGATTTCAGTTCTGACCGCTGGCCGTCTGATGACCAGGGAAGAAAAGAAAAAGCCTGGCCCCTGATAAGCTCTTCAGCCGGAGCGAGCGGAGAGCTGACCACTTTCCAGCTGCCTTCTTTAGTGATATAAATCGAGCCAATCTGGTATTTTTTTTTATCAAGGTTCTGGTAAATAGCCCGGGCGGAAGTGATAGACACCTCGTGCTCGGCTGAACGGCCACCGAAGATGAGGCAGACAGACAGGGACTTTCTCATGCTCCAGAATTTTAACCGAAATCTGACTAAAAAGAAAGTCAGGGAAAAGGCTGAAAAGGTTTTGGGCAGGACCCGTCTCTTATAACCTGCCGGGCTGGTCCGGCTCCAGGGATAGGCGGCCGGCCAGCCGCCAGAAATTTATGTTGACAGGCAGGAAAAGACAAAATTATAATAAAAACAACTTGAACGAAAATTGCCAAGAGGTGTGAAGATGAAAAAGTCCTTTTTTAATCCGTCGGGGTATTTCTTTCTGCTTTTAATTGGTCTGGCGGCCCTGGTTTTCCCGGTCAGCCTGGCTGCCCAGGAAAATCAAGTGCAGAAAGCAGGAATATTTGCTGAAGAATATCCTATGCTTTCTGATTCTGATCTGTATTGTTCTCCGCTTATCTGGGATCAAAACCTGCCGGAACTCAAGATCATTGGCTCGGAGCGGGAAGAAGAAAGAGCCATGATGACTGATTCTGATACTTTTTATATAAATAAGGGCAGAGAAGAGGGGCTGGAAATAGGGCAGATGTTCCTGGCAATTGACATCGGTCAGCCTTTGCTCAAGCTGGGCTTTCTGGCCCAGAAAAAGGGAAGGGTCAGGGTTATCCGGCTGGAAGATCACGTGAGTGTCGGCAAAGTTGAAAAAGGTTGCGGTGATATAAGAGTCGGGAATTATTTAATTCCCTTCGAGGAGAAGGGAAATGTCATCGGTAAGGATACCGGCTATGATAATAACCTCAAGCCTGGAGAAAGCCTGGAAGGTCAGGTCATTTATCTTGATACGGACTTTAATATTGTAGGTTCGGGCCAGTGGGCTCTGATCAATGCCGGTGAAGAGCAGGGCATGAGGACCGGCCAGCAACTGACTGTTTTCCGGCAGAAAAATGCCAGTCTTCCGCGTGAAGCCATAGGTAATGTGGTTGTGGTTGATGTTCAAAAAAAGACAGCTACGGTCAAAATTTTATCCTGCCGGGAAACCGTCGAAAAAGGTGATATTGTTCAAGTCAAATAAGATTTTATTTCATCTCTCCCCCTTTCTGTTGACAGATATGATGATTTTTGTTAGTTTTTCTATACTCAACGAGGGCCCTGAGCGGGCGTAGTTCAGTGGTAGAACGTCTGCTTGCCAAGCAGAAGGTCGTGGGTTCAAGTCCCATCGCCCGCTCCATATTTTTTATCAGAGCGGGTAAATGATAGAAAAATGGCGCGGTACCCAAGCGGCTAAGGGAGAGGTCTGCAAAACCTCGATTCGTCGGTTCGAGTCCGACCCGCGCCTCCAGCTTTTTCTATAGATTGAATTTGATAGCGGCTGAGGCCTTTGAGAGTTAATCTCAGCCATTTTCCCCTTCATTCTGTTCCGAACCAGCTACAGAGACTTTATAAAAAATTGATTGACTCTGGTTTTTTGATTTATATATACTTGAGCGAAAGGAGGGACAATGAATATAATGGCACGGATTCAAGGAATTATTCTAAAACCCGCAGAGGAATGGCAAAAAATAAAGGCGGAATCAACCACAGTAACCGATTTATATAAGTCTTACCTGATAATTCTAGCCGCTATTCCGGCTGTCGCCCAGTTTCTCGGTTCAATGCTGATAGGTGCATCTGTCCCAATGAGAGGAATGGTCAGGGCCAGTTTTTCCCGGGCATTAGGCCTGGCGGTAGTTTCCTATATCTTTTCCTTGGTGATGGTCTATGTTCTGGCTTTAATTATCAAGGCTCTGGCTCCCAACTTTTCCTCCCAGGCTGATCTGGTTGGAGCCTTAAAACTGGCTGCCTATTCCATGACTCCCTATTTTGTAGCCGGTATTCTGTATATTATTCCGTTCCTGGGCTGGCTGGTTATTCTGGCCGGGCTTTACGGTCTTTATGTTCTCTATCTTGGCTTTAAGGGCGGGTTGATGGGCACTCCCCCGGACAAGGTTATGGGCTACTTTATATTAACCCTGGTGGTAGAAATAGTTCTGGGGGCAGTCGTCAACCTGATCGTCAGAGGTATTTTTTCAGCCGGCGTTTTATACCGCGGCTTCTAATTCTCCGGCTATTCGGGTAAAAGCTTCAGCCGGGCTGGCAGCTTGAGTTATTGGCCGCCCGATGACCATATAATCTGCGCCCTTAATCAGAGCTTCGGCCGGGGTCATAATTCTTTTTTGATCTTGAGCCTCGGCCCAGACCGGTCTGATACCGGGTGTAATAATTTTAAGATCCGGGCCAAGCTCTCTTCTCACCAGTTCGATTTCCTGAGGAGAGCAAACAATGCCTTTGAGCCCGGAGGCCAGAGCCAGTCCCGCCAGGCGCAGAACTTGAACCTGGGTTTCAGAGATAACGCCAGTTTCTTCCAGGTCTTTGTCCTTGAGGCTGGTTAAAACCGTCACGCCCAGCAGGAGCGGCGGCTCAGTTCCTTCTTTTTCTGCCTCCTCCTCAGCCGCCTGGACTGCCCTTCTCATCATTTCTTTTCCGCCGGAGGTATGAATAGTCAGCATGGAGACCCCGCGCCTGACAGCGGCCCTGACAGCACTGGCCACGGTGTTGGGAATATCATGAAGTTTGAGGTCTAAGAATACCTGACGGCCATAGTTTTTGACCGTTTCTATCATGGCTGGACCTTCGGCCGTGAATAGCTCCAGTCCGACTTTAAATATTCTGGCCTCAGGTAGCGATTCAAGAATTTTTTGGGCCTCAGCCTGGTTCTTGACGTCCAGGGCAATAATTATTTTTCCCTTAAGTTCTTTTAAAGCAATTTTTTCGGCCATTCAAATTCCTTTCAAGCGAACCGGGATTAACAAGCTGTCTATTTAAATATTCAGACTTTTTAGACTTTCAGGCTGCCGACAATCTCACTCAGGCTGCTGATCCCCTGGCTTTTAGCCCAGTCTTCTATTCCCTTTATAATTTCAGGGCAGGCTAAGGGATTAACGAAATTGGCTGTTCCCACCTGGACCGCCGAAGCTCCAGCCACCATAAACTCTAAAGCATCCTGAGCGTTGAAAATTCCGCCCAGGCCAATAACCGGAATTTCTATTTTCTTAGCAACTTCAAAGACCATTCGGAGAGCCAGGGGCTTAATAGCTGGCCCGCTCAGTCCACCCAGAACATTGCCCAGTTTCGGTTTTCTTGTCCGGAGATCTATGGCCAGAGCCAGAAAAGTATTGACCAGAGAAACTGCCTGGCTGCCAGCTTCCTGGGCAGCCAGAGCTACCGCGGTTATATCAGTGACGTTGGGTGAGAGCTTGGTGATTAGAGGTAGAGATGAAACTTGCTGAACTCGTTTTACTGTCCGGTAGGTGGCCTCAGGGTCTTGAGCCGGGCATTTGCCGCCCTTTCTCACATTGGGACAGGAGATGTTAAGCTCTAAGGCCGCCAGCCCGGCCTGCTGGCTGAGATATTCAGCCACCCGGGCATACTCTTCTTCTTCCTCTCCGCAGACATTGGCTATGACCGCTGTCTTCAAACCAGCCAGCCGGGGCAGGACTTCACGGCCGAAAGCTTCCACGCCAATCCCTTGTAATCCGATAGAATTAATCAATCCGCCGGGAGTTTCAGCCAGCCGGGGAGGAGGATTCCCTTCTCTGGGCTTAAAATAGAGTCCTTTAACCACCAGGCCGCCCAGCAGGTTTAAATCATATAAAGGCTGGAATTCCAGGCCATAGCCAAAAGTTCCACTGGCGGCGATTACCGGGTTTTTCAGTTTTAAAAAACCCAGATCAACTGACAGGTCAACCATCTTCTAATCTCCGGGCCAGATAATTTCTTCTGCCGGGAAAACGGGACCATCCTGACAGATTCTGAGATATTTTATTTCTCCGTTTTTTTTAATTTTTCTGGCACAGCCCCAGCAAGCTCCCAGTCCGCAGCCCATGATTGATTCGAGTGAAAATTCAGCCGGCAGGACGGCTGTCTGACAGATCTTAGCCAGGCTGGCCATCATGGCTTCCGGCCCGCAGGCGAACAGGTAATAAGGTTTTCTCCTGGTCAGTTCTTTTTCTACCAGTCTGGTTACCAGACCACGAAAGCCAGAACTCCCATCATCGGTCGAACAATGTGTTTCCCAGCCAGCCTCTTCCAGGCGCTTTTTTAGAGGCAGGTCACTCAAAGTCTGTCCACCATAAAAGATGACCGGCCTGGCACCGGCCGCCTGCAGCTCCCGGGCCAGAAAATAGAGAGGAGCTAAGCCGCGTCCACCACCCACGCAGAATATTTCTTGATCTTTGAATTCGGGCTTCAAAGAAAATCCCTGTCCACAAGGACCCAGAATGTCTAAGAAATCTCCGGCATTCTTTTGAGCCAGGAGTTTGGTCCCTTCTCCTGCTACCTGGAAAAAGATTTCTACTTCCTGTCCGGATCGGTTATGAATGCTCAGAGGACGCCGCAGAAGGGGATTGAGGCTGTCAGAAACCCTGATCATCAGAAACTGGCCTGGCCGCGACTCCCTGGCAATCTCAGGAGCAAATAGGGTAATAAGAAAATAACTTCCCCAACTGGCAGTTTTGATTATCCCGGCTTTCTTATCCTGAAACATTGGTTTTATGACCCGGCTTATTCTTGAAATTAATACCAGAAATACAATTTAATAGCAAATGAAGAAGGCGGCTTAAAACGGTAACGGCCAATTTATTGCAATTGGCCAGCCGCAGAAGGCCAGTTGTCTCCAGAGGCGGCCTTATTGTATAAAATCCACTCTTTTCCTATAATAAGCCCTTATCATAAATTAAGGAGGACTAATCCATGTCAATATCCCGCCGGGCCCAAGATATTCAGGCTTCTCCGATCAGAAAGCTTAAACCCCTGGCCGATGAAGCCAAAAAAAGAGGGATTCATATTTTCCATCTTAACATTGGCGATCCTGATATTCCTACTCCGCAGCCAGTCATCGAAGCCTTCCATGCTTATCATGATCCAATTCTGGGCTACGGGCCGTCTCAGGGTTTTGACGAGCTTCGTCGGGCTATTGCCGATTATTTTCTCGGCTATGGCCTTAAGCTGGCAGCAGATAATGTCCTGATTACTATTGGCGGCTCAGAGGCAGTCCATTTTGCCTTTTCGGTGGTGGCTGATCCCGGGGAAGAAATTATCATCCCGGAGCCTTTTTATACCAACTACAATGGCTTTGCGACTTTCGCCGATGTTCGCATTGTTCCGTTGCCTCTGAAGGTCGAAGATGGCTTCCGGCTGCCTCCGGCTGAAAAGATTGAGGCTTTAATTACCCCCAAAACCAGGGCTGTCCTGCTCTGCTCGCCTAATAATCCGACCGGAACGGTTTATAGCGAGGAAGAACTCCAGCGAGTGGTGGAAGTAGTTAAAAAACACGATTTGTTCTTAATCGGGGATGAAGTCTATAAAGAATTCGTTTATGACGGCTTGAAGCACAAAAGCCTGCTGGAGTTTAAAGAAGTTGAAGACCGGGTAATTGTGGTTGACAGCATTTCCAAGAGATTCAGTTGCTGCGGAGCCAGAATCGGAGCAGTCATTACCAGGAACCAGGAAGTTTATCAGGCTACTTTAAAGTTCGCTCAGGCCAGGCTCTGCCCGCCCTCAGTTGAACAATATGCCGCCATCGCTGCTTATAAAATGGGGATGGGCTATTTTGAGCCAATCAGACAGGAATATCAGAGACGCCGGGATGTGCTTTATAAGGGGCTGACTTCTATTCCTGGAGTGGTTCTTCGCCAGCCGGAAGGGGCCTTTTATGTCCTCTGCCGTTTGCCGGTCAAGGATTCCGAGCATTTTGTGCGCTGGATGTTAACTGATTTTTCGATCAATAAGAAAACGGTCATGACTGCCCCGGGTCCTGGCTTTTACGCTACTCCAGGCCGGGGTCAGGATGAAGTGAGAATAGCTTACGTCCTTAAAGAAGAAGACCTGGTGGAAGCGATCGAAATCCTCCGTCAGGGTCTGGAGAAATATAGGAAACTTTTTGCATAGAGTCCGGATGGGCTTAAAAAAGATTCTGACTGACCGGCAAACCTGGACAGGGCTGGTATCAATTATCGGCCTGTCAATCATTCTCGGCCTGGCCAGTCATCCCGGCCTGATCAAAAGATTTCTGGCTGGAGAATTCAAACAGGCTTTTATCCTCAAGGAAGATTTCCCTGAGCTGGTTTTTATTTCACTGCCTGAAGCCGAGGAGGCCTGGTCAAGGCAAGAGGCTGTTTTTATTGATAGCCGGAGCCAGGAACAGTTCGACCGCGGTCATATCCCGGGCGCTATTTCAGTGCCTCTGGAAGACCTAAAGACCGGGCGCGAGGATTTGTTAGCCTTGATTCCAGAGGCCCCCGGGATTGTAATCTACTGTGAAGGCGGAAGCTGTCAGGATAGCACTGATTTAGCCAGGATACTTGAGTGGCGGGGCTTTAAAAATCTAAAAGTATTTCCGGGCGGCTGGGCCGAATGGCAGCAAAGCGGCCTGCCGGTAGAAACCAATGTGGAAGAATAAATATGTTTTATTAGCTTTCAGGCTGATCGTTGGGGGAATTTTTATCTGGGCCGGGGTCAGTAAAATCGCTGACCCTTTAAGCTTTGCTCAGAATATTAGAAGCTATCAGCTGGTGGGACAAACCCTGTCCTTTCTAACTGCCATTTTTTTACCCTGGGTAGAATTAATTGCCGGCTTATGGCTGATTATCGGCTTATATCCAAAATCATCGGCACTCCTGATCAGCTGTTTGCTGTTCTTTTTCATCGTTTTAGTGGCCATTACGATGGCCCGGGGGTTAAACGTTGACTGCGGCTGTTTTGGAACCTTCAGCCGGCAGGCTGATTGGTGGCTGATAGCCGAGGATTCCCTCTGGTTGGCTCTTTCTTTGGTCCTGTTATTTTCTCCGGCCAATGATTTTTGCCTCTTGAAGAGTAAATCTTCCAAAGCCTGATATTTCAGATACTTAATACCCAGAACTCTTGAAATTTAAGGCGCCGGAGTGTATATTTTCTTGAATGTTAATTAAAAAGTTAAAAAGAAGGAGTAAAACATGGCCAGAAAGTCAGTTTATTTTTTTATGGCCGGAGCGGCTGATGGCAACAAAGATCTGAAGGATATTCTGGGCGGTAAAGGCGCCAATCTGGCTGAGATGGCCAGCATCGGGTTGCCTGTTCCGCCTGGCTTTACCATTTCGACTGAAGTTTGTGCTTTATTTTTTAAAGCAGGCAATAAACTGCCCGCCCAGGTTGAAAAAGAGGTCATAACTCACCTCAAAAGGCTGGAAAAGGTCTCAGGGCAGAAATTTGGGGATGAGGCTAATCCTCTGCTGGTTTCAGTCAGGTCAGGTGCCAAGTTTTCTATGCCCGGGATGATGGATACTATTCTTAATCTTGGCCTTAATGACCGGACATTGGAAGGCCTGGCCAAAAAAACTGGTAACCGGCGTTTTGCTCTTGATTGTTATCGACGTCTAATCCATATGTTTGGCGATGTCGTTCTGGAGATTCCCAAAAAGAAATTCGAAGAGATCCTCCGGGCCAGAAAAGAGGCCAGCCGGATCAGCTATGATTATGAATTAAGCGAGTCTGTTCTTGAATTGGTTATTGCCGATTATAAGAAGCTGGTCAAAGCTGAAACCGGCCGCGAGTTTCCCCAGGATGTTCAAAAGCAGCTGAAACTGGCCATCAGCGCGGTCTTCAGGTCGTGGAACAATCCCCGGGCGATCACCTATCGCCGGCAGTACCATATTCCTGATGATCTGGGAACAGCAGTTAATATTCAGCAAATGGTCTTTGGCAATTATGGCCCGACCTCAGCTACTGGCGTTGGCTTCACCCGGAATCCAGCCACAGGAGAGAAAGAGCTTTATGGCGAATACCTGATTAATGCTCAGGGGGAAGACGTGGTGGCCGGAATCAGAACTCCCTCGCCGCTTAAAGATCTTGAAAAAGCGATGCCTGGAGTTTTCAAGCAACTGCTGGCGGTGGTTAAAAAACTGGAAAAACATTATGGCGATGTACAGGATTTTGAGTTTACTATTCAAGAAGGCAAATTATATATGCTGCAGACCAGGAATGCTAAAAGAACAGGTATGGCTGCCGTAAAAATTGCGGTCGATCTGGTCGAAGAACGGCTGGCTTCAGTCGAAGAAGCGCTGCTTAAGGTTGAGCCGGAAGCTTTAAATCAGCTGCTTCACCCGATATTTGATCTGGAAGAAAAGAAAAAGCATCCAGTTCTGGCCAGAGGGCTGGCCGCTTCTCCCGGGGCAGCCAGTGGCCAGGTGGTCTTTACGGCTAATGAGGCCGTCGCCCGGGCTAATCAGGGCCAGAAAGTCATTCTGGTTAGGGAAGAAACCTCCCCCGATGATATTCATGGGATGGGTGCAGCTCAGGGTATTCTGACTGCTACCGGTGGAATGACTTCACATGCAGCGGTCGTTGGCCGGCAGATGGGTAAACCGGCCGTGGTTGGCTGCGGGGCGCTTAAGGTTCAGGAAGAAATAAAGGCTTTCTTTGTTGGCAATAAGAAATTTGTGGAAGGCGACTGGCTTTCCATTGATGGCACCACCGGCGAGGTGCTGGAGGGCCAGGTTTTGACCAGACCATCGGAAATTCTCCAGGTCGTCAAAGGTGAAAGAAAAGCCGGTGAATCCCGGTTATATCAGTATTTTTCCAAGCTTTTAGCCTGGGCCGATAACTTCCGGAAACTGGGTGTCAGGGCTAATTCCGATACGCCGCCTGATGCCCGGGTAGCTTTTGCTTTCGGAGCCGAAGGCATTGGCTTAGCCAGAACTGAGCATATGTTTTTCGGACCGGAACGGCTGCCACTGGTTAAAGAGATGATCATGGCCGAAACTGAAGAAGAAAGGCGGAAGGCCCTGGCCAAGCTGCTGCCTTTTCAGAAACGTGATTTTCTTGAATTTTTCCAGGAGATGCACGGACGCCCGGTTACCATCAGAACGATTGACCCACCGCTCCATGAGTTTCTGCCCAAGAAGGAAGATTTAATGGTGGAACTGGCTGTGCTCAAAACCTCGGGCGGAGCTCCGGAAAAAATTGCTGAACTGGAAAAATTATTAGCCAGGGTCAGGTCTTTGTCTGAATTTAATCCGATGCTGGGCCATCGCGGCTGCCGGCTGGGTGTGACCTACCCCGAGATAACCGAAATGCAGGCTCAGGCCATCCTGGAAGCCGCCTGTGAACTGGTAACCCGGGGTCAGAAGGTCTTGCCTGAAATCATGATTCCCCTGGTTGGCAATGTCACCGAGCTGGCCAATCAGAAAGAGATCGTCAACCGGGTCGCGGAAGAAGTCATGAAAAGATACAAGGTCAGGATCAAATACAAAGTGGGCACCATGGTCGAAATACCGAGAGCTGCCCTGACGGCGGACGAGGTTGCCCGGGAAGCTGAGTTCTTTTCTTTTGGCACCAATGACCTGACCCAGACCACTTATGGCATTTCCAGAGATGATAGCGCCAAGTTTCTTAACTATTATCTGACTCACGGCCTGTGGAGCGATGATCCTTTTGAAACCCTCGACCAGAAAGGTGTAGGCCTATTGATGAAATGGGCTGTGGAAAAAGGGCGGGAGACCAGGCCAGATCTTAAGATAGGAATTTGCGGTGTCCATGGCGGCGATCCCCGGTCAATTACCTTCTGTCATAAAATAGGCTTGAATTATGTCAGCTGTTCTGCTTATCAGATTCCGATTGCCAGACTGGCGGCTGCCCAGATTGCTCTTCAGGATAAAAAGGCAGGACAGGAGCAGGAGATTAAGAAATCAGGGCGAGTTAGAAAACCAGTGAGAGCGGTGGCCAGCAAGTCCCGGCGAACAGGAAAATAATTGGCAGCCGGGATTGAACAGGATATTAGCCCGGATCCAAACAGGCCCGGGCCTTTTTTTACCGGCCTTAATCAAAAAAATTCCGGCTTCTGACGAATATTTTTCCAGATGGCTTGGGGCTTTTAATCTTTTTTATTTTCTGGTAAGTTAAATATCAACGTTCATGGCTGATCTGGTTGATTCTGTGCTTTCCTGGCTTAACACTAAGCTTCCCTTTAAATTTGTTTATGCCAGCGAATACTGGATGGTGGACATGGGTCCTCATATCTTTCCAGTCAAGAAGTACCGGATGCTCTATGAAAAAGTCATAGCCCTGGGCGCCCGGCCAGAGGACTTTATCAAACCCGAACCAGTCTCGGACGATGATCTCCTGCTGGTTCATACTCCGGACTATGTCAATAGAGTCCGTTCAGGGGCTCTGACTTCTCTGGAAGTCCAGGCTCTGGAAATGCCCTTCTCTCCAGAGGTGGTCCGATTCTTTTTGTTGATGACCGGCGGTACGATTAAAGCGGCCGAGGAAGCTTTAAAAACCGGTCTGGCTTTTCATCTGGGAGGCGGATTTCATCATGCTTTCCCTGACCATGGCGAGGGTTTTTGCCTCTTTAACGATGTGGCTGTCACCCTGGAAAAAATGAAGCGTGAAAACCGCTTGAACCGGGCGATGATTGTTGATGGCGACCTTCACCAGGGTAACGGCACCGCTTATATCTTTTCTAAGAAAGATTACGTCTTCACCTTTTCCATTCACCAGATGGATATCTATCCTTCCAATAAACAGGTCAGCAGTCTTGATATTGGCCTCTGGTCAGGCGATAACGACGAAGCTTATCTCGGAGCTCTTGAGCCCTATTTTCCCCGCCTTTATGAGGAATACAAACCGGATCTAATAATTTATATAGCCGGAGCTGATCCATATCAGAAAGACCTGCTGAGTGGTCTGGACATTTCTCCTCTGGCCCTGAAAAAGCGTGACCGGCTGGTGATTGAACAGGCCCGGCGGCTAAAAATTCCGCTGGTTATTGTTCTGGGGGGCGGTTACGCCAGACAAATTGAGGAGACTGTCGACATTCATTTAAATACCATCAAAGAAGCTATCCGGGCCAGCCGAAAAAGCCCGCCACCAATTGCAGCCTCGCTGATTTCAGCTAAATAATTGTCTGAATAGCCGCTGGCTTCTGTGCCAGGCAGGTTCAATCTAACTGAAAGTTTTGAGGGCCAGGGCCAGCACCAGCCTGAAATATTTTAGCGGCCTGAGGCTTCTGTCCCGGCTTCAGCGTCAATCCTGCATAAAAACATGAGTGAAGACCTTGGCGTCTCCGATCATGTTATCAATCAGGCAATATTCATTCGGCATATGGGCCGTCTCATCTAATTTCGACCAGCAGGCAGCTTCAAAACCAGCCCGGCGGAAAATGGCGGCCACCGTCCCCCCGCCGATGCCCATCGGACGGGCTTCCAGCTGATAGACCTCCCTGACGGCTTTCTTCAAAGCCTGGATAACAGCTGATCTGGTTGAAGTGGGCGGAGCTGCCGGTGCCTTTTGCACTAAGCTGATTTCTATTTTGACTTTGCACTTTCTTTCAACCGAATCGGCCATCTTTCTGATAGTCTTTTCTACTTTTTCTACCGGATAATCAGGTAAAATCCGGCAATCCATATAGAAAACATCTTCACCCGGAATGGTGTTGACATTGGGCACATTGGCTTCTTTTTTGGTTGGCTCAAAAGTAGAAACAGGCGGGCCAAAAAGCCTGTTTTTCAGATCGTAAAAACGGTAAAGCTTTTGAAATTCAGTAATCAAGAAGCTGGCTGCTTTAAAACTGTTTATTCCTTTTTCCGGGGTTGAACCGTGAGTCTGTTTACCCAGGGTTTTAATTCTCAGCCAGAGAATTGATTTTTCGGCGACTTCAATCATGGTACCTTTTTCATTGCCAGCATCGGGCACGATGATCAGATCGTTGCTTCTAAAGACTTCAGTCTGATTGAGAACATATTCAATCCCTTTCTGGCTACCGGTCTCTTCGTCAGCTACCAGAGCCAGGCCGAGGTCATAGGCCGGCTTAATATTTTCAGCCAGCAGAGCTTTGATGGCAAAGATTGAAGCGACCAGATCTTGCTGATTATCTTCTACCCCGCGTCCATAGATTTTACCCTGCTCGACCCAGGCTCTGAATGGATCGCCGCGCCAGAGAGCCAGCTCACCGGGGGGAACAACATCCAGATGGGTCATAACCCAGACGGTTTTGGCGGAACTTTTCCCCGGGTAAATAGCCAGGATATTCGGCCGGTAACCGGCCGGTGCTTCCTGATCGGGGGCCTTGATGATTCTAATATCGTTCAGCCCGGATTTTCTCAGATATGACTCCAGGAACTCAGCTTTTTTGGCTTCGCCTTCTCCGCCACTGGAGGGGGCGATGGCCGGAATGGCGCACAGCCTGGTTTGCAGTTCAATCATTTCATTCCGGTACGAGTCAAGTCTTTTAGCCAGCCGGGAAAAAATTTTTTTATCGGGCATTGATCTCTCCTTCAGTTATTATTTATCTCGCCCTGATGATATCATTAAGCCAGAATTTGATGCAACAGGAATAAGGCTCTCACCCGGATGGCAACAGCGGTCAATTGTCAATCTCAGTTCCGGCTTTCCGCCAGCTCGACCAGCCAAGCCAGATATATTGCAGGCCGGAGATGATAGTGGCCAGAATGGTCAGGTCATAAAGCCAGCTGAGCAATCCCGATTTGACTTTGAGGAAGTTTAAAAAAAGAACGGCGGTGGCGGTTAGAACCTGGCAAACGGTGCTGGTTTTCCCGATAAGAGTTGGCGGGAAGTTGTGTTTCTTTTTAAGGATAATTAAGAGAAAGGCTCCAATAACGATTAGAGCATCCCGGCCAAGAACTATCCAGAAAACAGCCCAGGGAATCTTATTCGGAAAAGCATATTCGGAAAAGCTCAGGAGGAAAAAACTGGTAAAGATCAGCAGTTTATCTGCGAGCGGATCAAGCCACAGTCCGGCTACTGACCTTTGATGCCAGGCCCTGGCTATCAAGCCATCCAGGACATCAGTCAGGCCAGCCAGCAGAAAAACCGCCAAGGCTTCTGTCACTTTCTGTTTAAGTAAAAACAGAACAAAAATTGGAACTAAAATTATCCGGAGCAAAGTCAGATAATTGGGCAGGGTGCCGAAAGTTGATTTCAGCTCATGGGTTCGGTTTGGGCTGGCGTCCATAGCTCCTCTCCCGGTTATTTTATCAAGTTTAGCAGAAGATCGGCCAGCCTTAAAGCCTCATCTCCGGAAACCGGCCGGTCGGGCTGGAAACGTTTCTGGGCAGCTAATTCCATCAGCTGATAGGCGATCATCTGAACGGCCGGCAGGTAATAAAGGTTATCTGTAGGAAGATCACTGATCTGGATCCTGTCTGGCGGGATCTGCGGGATGAGTTTAAAACCCTTGCCTTTCAAAAAATTGATAAGACGAAAGAAGGTTTCAGCCAGCTCAGCCCTGGTCACCACCCGGTTAGGTTCAAAAGTATGATTTTCGTAGGTATCCATCAGGGGCACGGCTGCTACCCTGACAATAAAATTAGCGGCCCAGCTGGTAGAAATGTCAATGATAATAGGCGGCCTGACTGGCTCGGGCAGGTATTGGTTAAATTTAACAGCCAGAATGGCGGCCAGTTCCTGACGGGTAATGGCCTGGGATTTAGGAATTTCGTTATACATGTTTGGCAAAGAAATAATGCCCAATTGATTTTTCAAATAATCAATTTTTTTCTGAACTTCTTTGTCGTCCGGGGCCAGCTCTTTTAGCCTGGTATAGACATCAAGGCTCTGGCTCAGGTCGTCATGCTCAAGAAGGGTTTCAGCATATTCTCTCAGCACCTGCCGATCAGCAGGGGCTAACTGGCTGAGTGCCTGGTAGTGGTTAATAGCCTGGCCGTATTTTTTCTCGCTCCGGTAAATCCGGGCCAGTTGCCAGTGAGCTTCCCGTGATTGAGGTGAATAAAATAAGGCTTTGAGCAGCAATTGCTTAGCTTCTTCTTTTTTGTTTTGATTCAAAAGCCCGCTGGCTTCTTTTATTAAATTCTGGGTTATTCTGGTCTGAAGTTCCTCATATTTAGGTTTGGCCCAGGAATTTTCAGGTTCTTTTTTCAGAATTTCCCTTAGCTGGACAAACAGCCGGTCACTATCATTTCTCTCTTCATAGATAGTAGCCAGTCCGAGTCTGGCCGGAGTTAAGTCTGGATTGAGTTCGATGGCCTTTAGGAAAAAGGCCTCAGCTGCCTGACTATCTTCTTCATATAAGCGGCAATAACCTTCACCGAGATTGAAATAAGCCTGGCTCGTCCCGAGTTTTAAGAATTCTTTTCTGGCTCCTTCGATGTTTCCTTTTTTAAGGTTAGCCCAGCCCTGTTCAAAGGCTAAGCGCTCATTGAGAGTGAGCTTGGCCAGTTCAAGAGAAGGGGGGTCTTCCAAATAAAAAGCAGGAGGAATGTAAGTTTTCTGAAAGGTGGCACAGGCCGTAGCCAGGGTTAGAATCAGTGCCAGCCAGCTTATTTTTTTCATAGGCTTTCTCCCTTCCGGAGATACGGCAGGTAGGAAAACAGGTTGTTCTTTTGAGCTAAAACCTGATATTCCCAGCCCTCAGCCGTTTCGGTTTTTCTGATGACCATGACCTGTCTGATTAATGAACCGGCCATCGCTGCTTTATCTTTTGGTATGTACAGCCTGTAAATCTTAAAATTTTTATAAATAACCTGTCGCAACCGGTCTTTAAGGCTGTCCAGTCCCTCGCCAGTTCTGGCAGAAACATAAACTGGAGAAGACTCATCTTTTGACTGATGGCTAAGAAGCAAGTTTTTCTCGGTTGCCGGCAGGAGATCAATTTTATTGAAAACCTTAATTACCGGCAGGCCCGCTATTTCCAGCTCGGCCAGTATTTCTTCTACTGCTTCGGCCTGTTCAAAAGCTTCCGGCGAAGTGACGTCAATGATCTGCAGCAAGCAATCGGCATCTCTTATTTCCTGGAGAGTCGCCCGGAAGGAAGACACCAGTTCAATGGGCAGCTTTTTAATAAAACCGACAGTATCAGACAGAAAAAAATAAAGCCCGTCCGAAAAAGTGACTCTTCTGACCACAGGATCGAGAGTCGCAAAAAGATGAGGAGAAGTATACCGGTTTTCTTTAGTCAGAGTATTAAAAAGAGTAGATTTCCCCGCACTGGTATAGCCGACTAAGCAAACAATCGGCACAGGTGACTGACGGCGGACCTCCTGCTGCCTGGCCCGCCTTTCCCCGACTTTATCTATTTCCTTCCTGATTCTGGCAATCCGGTCTGTAATTTTCCGGCGGTCTTCTTCCAGTTTTTTTTCACCCGGGCCTCTGGTCCCGATACCGCTTCCCAGCCTGGAAAGAGCCTGACCCTGGCCTTTAAGCCTGGGCAGGAGATAGGTTAACTGAGCCAGTTCCACCTGAAGTTTACCTTCATTGGTTCTGGCTCTTTGGGCAAATATATCCAGGATGATCTGGGTTCGGTCGAGAACCTTAACCTGGATAGCTTCTTCCAGGCTTCTCTGCTGGGTAGGACTGAGATTATGATCAAAAATGACCAGATCTGCTCCCGATTCTTTGACCTTAAGAGCCAGCTCCTCAACCTTCCCTTTGCCAATAAAAAATTTTGGAGAATGGCCTGACCGGTATTGATAAATTTCTTCTATGACCGTTGCCCCGGCTGAGGAGGCCAGGCCAGCCAGCTCGGTCATTGATTCCTTAGCCTCTTCTTTTTCTCTTTTGGTGGTAGCTAAATTGACAAGGATGGCCTTTTCCATTTTTTAAGCTGAAAGACACTCCTTGATGTATTTTTTGAGGCCTTCTCGATCTCCAGCCTCGAACCAGGTAATTCCCCTTGATTTTTTAAACCAGGTTAGCTGGCGCTTGGCATAATGCCTGGTTTCTATCTGAGTCAAAGTTATGGCTTCTTCCAAGCTTATCTCTCCTTTTAAGTAGCGTAAAACCTGCCTGTAGCCAAGGCCTTTAAAAGGGGTTGATTGCTCAGATATTCCCCTCTCTAATAATTGCTTAGCTTCTTTGACCAAGCCTTCAGCAAACATGCGGTTTACTCGCTCATCAATCCGCCTGTAAAGCTCCTCCTTTTTTAATTTTAACCCAATCTGATAAAGAATAAAACCCCTATTCTCAAGTGGAGAGACTGTCCGGTCAAAATGCCTGGACAGCGGCTGGCCAGTCAGATAAAAAACTTCCAGGGCTCTGATGATTCTAAGGCCATCAGCCGGGCTGATTTTTTCAGCGTAAGCTGGATCAATTTGCTGGAGCTGCCGATAGAGGCTGTCCAGCCCCTTATTTTGAGCCTCTTCTTTCAGCCGGGTCCTCAGGCCGTCATCACGCCCCGGTCCGGGAAAAAGCCCTTCCACCAGGGCCCGGTGATAAAGGCCGGTCCCGCCCACAATTAGTGGTAAATTCCCCCGGCTGATAATCAGGTCAATTTCTTCCAGGGCCAGCCGGGCAAAATCGGCCGCCGAAAACTTTTCCTCAGGGGCAGCCACGTCAATCAGGTGATGAGGGACAGCTTGCCTGACCGCCGCCGGCGGCTTATCAGTCCCAATATCAAACCCGCGGTAAATCTGTCTTGAATCACAGCTGATGATTTCACCCCGGAATTTTTTAGCCAGGTCAACGGCTAAAGCGCTTTTCCCAACAGCTGTCGGGCCAACAATGATCAGAATTTTTTTCTGGTTATTGACCAATTTTAATCCTGAGCAAAATGAAGACTACCAGCAGGGACAGAATAATCAATAATCCCAGCAGCTGCTTCCTTTTCAAGTTATTTCTCCTGACCGGGTGAGAAGCTTGATCAGGTTTTCTTCATGCTGGTTACCAAGGGTTTTTTTAACCAGCAGCATCTCGGCTGCCAGGATCTCATCAAAGCCTCTAAGCAGAGTTTTCTTTTGCCGGGGCTCAAGATTGTTCAGGCTGATTCTCAGCATGGCCCGCGGTTCAAAACTGCCGTCTGGTTTGATTTCCAGGTTGAGGAAAACAGGATCAAGGCTGTCCTGTATCTCCCGGTATGATTTTTCGAGAAGATTAAAAGCAACCGGGCCAAGCTGCTTGGTAATATAGCGCTGGATGAGGTTGGCTTTCTCATTAAACAGGGCCAGGCTTTTTTCCAGGTCCAGCCCCTCTGGCTGGCTAACCTCGTTATAACCTGATTCCTGGTGGTTGAAGTCAAGCAGCCTGAGGCAGGTCAAAATTAAAACAGTTTTTCTGGTTTCAGCCGGTCCCAACCAGGAATTTTCGAGCAGCCAGGAAAAAGTTCTGGGGGTCTGGAGTAAATTCCAGACATATATCTCGGTCTGGCTTAAACCGAGTCTGGAAACATAAGCCGGCACCTGGCGGAAGAGGAGTGCCTGATCTGGAGGCAGCCACCGGCGGTAAGCCTCAAGTCTGGAAACCTTTTTCAGCCCCTTTAAAATTATGACCGGCGCTGGCAGGCCTGAAAAAACAATATCCTCGTCGGCAAAATTTTCCTCGGCAAAAGTTGCTGGCCAATCGGGCAAGACGAAAAATTCTGATAATTTAGTCTCAAGAAAATCAGCCATCAACTTGAAAGCTTCATCAGGTTGAATAAAGCCCTGCTCAATCAAGATGGACAGAACCGAGCTGGCTTTCTCCGAACCTAAAAGATTATGATTAAGCCGTAAAGGCGGCTGAATTTTACCTGTCTCGATTAACCAGTCAAAGAATTCCTTTTCAGGGAAATATTTATTGATGGCTGAAAGTTCACCTTTGATCAGGCAAAAAGTCTTTTCCCCGCCGTTCTGATTGATCTGAAGTAAGCCTGTCCGGTGATTTTCCCATAATTCGAATAGCATTTCGGGCAGGAAATAGAGTGATTCGCTCCTGTCTGAACCGGTAGCCATAAGCTTAATTTATAGAGCCTGAAGTGACTTGTCAACCAGCAGCCTGGCCCTAAATCCGGCTCATTCCCCAGATGGCCAGAATTATGTTGATGGCAGTCTTGAGTCCCCAGAAAAGGTAAGAAATAGTCAAAGCTTTCTTCATCTCCGTTTTAAAGATGGCTGACAGGCCGTAAGCCAGGACGCCAAACATCCAGAGTTGAAAGAAATCTATACTGGTTAAAATAATATAACCGGTTGAGGTCGGATCAAGCCTGGGGAAAAAAACAGCTAAGCCGGTGGAGATGCTGAAAACTGATTGCTTGGCCGAAACTAATAGGAATCTCAAGCCATTACCCAGGATAGCATTAATGAAATTGGCATGGAGGAAGGCGCTCATCACCTGAAGATAAGTCCCTTGAGCGGAAAAGAATTTAGCCAGAACAAATAGAAGCAAAGCCTGGAAAATTAAGATGACGACTCCCAGCAGGCCGCCGGTTAGAGCCTGAGTGGTCCGGGCGCTGGCCGACATGTCTTCTGCTTTTTTCCTTGTTTCCTCCAGAAGAGTCTGGAATTTTTCTTCGCCCAGCTGTTGCTTCAACTTGGTGCTTTGCTGGTAGAGTGTATATGAATCTCTGGCTGCAAAGGGAGCAATCAGATAATTATAAAGAGCGAGAGCAATCAGAATGATGATTAAAGCGTCTACCCAGACTGGCTTTTCGGCTAAAGCCTTAAAGGTTTCCCCGGGTTTGAAAAAAACTCCGACAAATCTTTCACCTGTCTTCATTACCAGCTTCCTATCTTTTCTTCCTTTTCTATTTGACCATCTCTGATGTGGATGATCTTTTGAGCATGATTGGCTACCTCATGGTCATGGGTAACCATGATGATGGTATTACCGCCATCATGAATTTTATGAAACAGCTTTAAGATTTCCTCCCCGGTTCTGGTATCAAGATTTCCAGTCGGTTCGTCGGCCAGAAGTATTGATGGATTATTGACCAGAGCCCTGGCGATGGCTGCTCTTTGCCTTTCGCCTCCGGAGAGTTCAGCCGGCAGATGATGCATTCGGTCTTTCATATCAACCATTTCCAGAGCCCGCCTGGCTTTTTCTTCTCTTTCTTCCCGGCTAGCACCGGCATAGATCATGGGTAGTTCGACATTTCTGAAAGCGTTGGCCCGGGGGAGAAGGTTAAAAACCTGAAAGACAAAACCAATTTCTTTATTCCTGATATAAGCCAGTTCATCTTCGCTCAGGGTGCTGACCAGCTGGCCGTTGAGAAAGTAATCACCTGAAGTCGGAGTGTCGAGGCAACCAAGGATATTCATCAAGGTTGATTTTCCCGAACCGGAAGGACCCATAATGGCCACAAATTCATTTCTTTTGATGGTCAGGCTGACGTCCCTCAAAGCTTGAACCTGCTGCTGGCCAAGCTCGTAAATTTTAGTCAGCTTAACAGCCAGGATAAGGTCGTGGTCACCGGAGATCTCGGGCATGCTATTTTTTCTCCACTTTGAGCAGGGTGCCGTCTTTGAGATCCCTCAGGGCAGAATAAGGTCCGCTGACAAATTCCTGTCCTTCGCTCAGACCTGATTCTATCTCGACCATCATGCCACCCATGATACCCTTCTTGACCGGCTGAAATTTGGCCCGGCTGGCTTCGATCAGAAAAACTCCTTCTTCTTCTTTTTTCTCATTGTTATTTCCGGCAGGGTTTTCTCCAGCCTTTGTTCCCGTTTCCCTGATGACCAGGGCGGCAATGGGAATAGCCGGAACCTGCTTTTTTTCAGCCACAATGATATCAGCTGAAGCTGACAGGCCGGGTTTTAAATGCTGTTCAGTATTTTCAAGAGTAACAATAACTTTAAAATCTCTGGATTCCTGGGCAGCTAAGGAACTTTTATCCAGGGCTGAACTGCCGATTTCAGTGACTTTACCTTTAAAGATCTTATCGAGGAAAGCATCAATTTTTATTTTGGCTTCCTGACCGAGTTTGACATTAATGACATCGGTCTCATCCACTTCGACTTCAACCTCCATGACTGATAAATCGGCAATACTCATCAGAATTGTTCCTGGATTATTCATAGTCCCGACAATAGCCACTTCGCCTTCTTCCACCCTCAGGCTGGTGACTATACCATCTATGGGTGAAGCATAGGTCGTTTTTTTCAGATCATCGAGGGCACTCTTCAAACCGGCTTCCGATTCTTTAATCTGAAAATTGATGGATTGAAGTGAAGCGGAAGAAACCTCATACTGGGCCCGGGCCGCTTCCAGCTGATCCCTGGAAATCAAAGCGCTATCGAACAGGGCTTTCTGGCGGTCATAATAGCCTTTATCCCGCCGGTACTGAGCCTGAACTTTTATCAGTTCAGCCTTTAGCTGATTGATGATGGCCCGGTAGCGGTCAACTTGAGCTTCAAGGTAGGCCGGGTCAATTTGCAACAGAAAGTCTGAAGCTTTAACCTCGTCGCCTTCTTTAACCCCGATTTTCACTACCCGGCCGGCAACCAGAGCACTGATATTAATATTTTTTTTGGGTTTGACTTCACCTGAAGCCGAAATTATAGAGGTGATATCCTGTTTTTTGACTTTTTCACTTGAGACTTTAACCGCCTTTTCCCTGGTGGCCTGAAGGTTTAAAAAGATAATTACCGCTATCAGCAGAATTATCCCACCGAAGAGAAGATTGCGTTTCCTTCTGGCCGACTTTTTTTTTCCTGGCATCTTTAGTCCTTCCTGAGATCACAAACTTCTGTAATTATACCCTATTTTACGAAAAACAGTGGTAAAAGTTTAGCTGATTGTCAACTGAAAGAGAAGCTGTTAAGATGCAATCATGGGAAATAATGACATCTATACCCATTATCTAAAGGCAGCCGCTAAGATTGCCCGCCAGGCAGGTGACTTTCTCTTGACCGGTCTTAATCAGGCTAAAAAGGTCGATTTTAAAGGTGAAGTTGACCTGGTCACTGCTTTTGACCGTCAATCGGAGGAAATGATTTTTAACGAATTAAATGAGCTTTTCCCTGGTCTCAACTTTCTGGCTGAAGAAAGTATCAGAAAAGATAACCACTCGGATTTTGGCTGGATCGTTGATCCGCTTGATGGCACTACTAATTTTTCTCATGGCTTGCCAGTTTTCTGTGTGTCAATTGCCCTGGCCTTTAAAGGAGAGGTGGTAGCCGGGGTTGTTTATGATCCAAACCGGGCTGAGTTGTTTTCTGCTATTAAAAGCGGCGGAGCTTTCTTAAATGACCGGCCGGCGAGAGTCTCCTCAACTGGAGAACTGGATAAAAGCTTGCTGGCCACCGGCTTTCCTTATGATGTCAGGACCAGTCCTGATAACAATCTTAATTATTTTAGCCGTTTTGCCCTGAAGGCTCAGGCCATTAGGCGGTGCGGTTCAGCTGCCCTTGATTTGTGTTATACCGCCTGCGGCCGCTTTGATGGCTTCTGGGAAATAAAACTTAAACCCTGGGATCTGGCCGCCGGCTCGTTGCTGGTTAAGGAAGCCGGCGGTCTGACCACTGACCTGTCTGGCCGGGAATTTGGTTTAAAGAGTCCTGATATTGTAGCCAGTAATGGACATATTCATCTGGCCATGCTGGAAATCATCAAGATAAGCGAGGCCAGATGATAAAAATACCAGTCAGGCGGTTCAAAAAGTTATTTTATCCGGGATCAGGGTCAAAAACTTCTTTTTTTCTATGGCTCTGGTTATTTTATTGGTTGGTTTCTTTTCTGGGCCCTGCTGCCTGGTGTCAGACGGCTGACTCCGGTCTTCTCCTCAAACAGATTGAGGTTCAGGCTTCAGCTGGCTGGATTGACACCGGCCTGGAAGTCAAAGAAGGCGAAAAATATGAAATCGTAGCTACTGGAACTATTTCCTGCCAGCAGGGCAATCCAGTGGCTGACTGCGGGCCAGATGGTCTTGATTTACAGACGGTTCAACAGCCTCTTACCGGCCAAAATCTGGGTGCCCTGGTAGGCAAAGTGGTCAAGGTTTTAAGCATCAGGAAAGACAGCGAAACAGGAGAAGAAATAAGAGACGAAGTGACAAAAGTCTTCTTTATTGGCAGCCATTCCCGGATAGAGATTACCCTTGAAGGGAAGCTTTATTTAGGAGTAAATGATAGCGTTTATGCTGATAACAGTGGCCACTTCACCGTCAGCATTTTTAAAAGACAGACAGGGGAAATCTGAGCGGGGCAGGGCTGGCTCGAAATGAAACTGACCGGGTTTACTGTGTCTCCATTGGCGGCTTATGACTCAAGAACTTTTCCACAAATTGAGTCGTATAATTGCCATTGATGAAGTCGGTGCTGGACAAGAGATTGAGCAGAAGGGGAATGTTGGTTTTGATGCCGACAATCGTGGTCGTTTCCAGAGCCGCCCTCATTTTGGAAATGGCCAAAGGCCTGGAAGGGGCATAAGCGATTATTTTGGCAATTAATGAATCGTAATAAGGCGGAATTTCCCAGCCAGCATAGGCCGCCGAATCAACTCTAATACCTTCACCCCCGGGGAAAACCAGAAAATCTATTTTCCCGGGAGAAGGAATAAAAGTTTCAGGATCCTCGGCATTGATCCGGCACTCAATGGCCTGGCCACGCATCTCAAGACCAATAGGAAAACCAACTTTTTCTCCGGCGGCTGCCCTGATTTGAGCCTTGATCAGGTTTATGCCATAGACCATTTCGGTGATGGGGTGTTCGACCTGGACCCGGGTATTGGCTTCCATAAAATAAAATCTTTTCTTCTCATCGACCAGAAACTCAAATGTTCCCAGGCTTTTGTAATGGATTTTTTCGGCTGCTTCCTGGGTGGCTTTCATCATTTTGCGTCTGACTCGCTCATCAATAAAGGGTGAAGGGCTTTCCTCAATTATTTTCTGGTATTTGCGTTGAGCACTGCATTCTCTTTCGCCAAAGACAATAGTCTGGTCTTTCTGGTCGCCGATCACCTGAATTTCAATATGATGGGCACCCGTTATATACTTTTCAATATATAGAGAAGGATCACCAAAAGCTGACTTGGCTTCATTCTGGGCCATGGGGAACATTTCTTCCAGATCAGCCGGGGTCCGGCAGATCCTCATGCCCTTACCGCCGCCACCAGCAGCAGCCTTAATAATCACCGGGTAGCCGATCTTCTGAGCGATTTTTTTGGCCTCAGAAATATCCTCAAGCACAACATCACTGCCGGGTACTACTGGCAGCCCGGCTTTTTTCATGGTCTGGCGGGCACGGTTTTTGTCGCCCATCAGCCTGATAATATCAGGCGGTGGACCGATAAAAACAAAGCCAGAATTTTCACAAATCTCAGCAAACTTGGCATTTTCAGCTAAAAAACCGTAACCAGGATGAATGGCTTCGGCTTTGGTTATCTCGGCGGCACTGATTATATTCGGGATATTGAGATAGCTATCAGAGGCTCGGGGCGGTCCAATGCAGATAGCTTCATCGGCCAGTAAGGCAGGCAGCGAACGGCGGTCAGCTTCAGAATAAACAGCTACAGTTTTTATGCCCAGCTCTTTGCAGGACCGGATAATTCTCAGAGCAATTTCGCCGCGGTTGGCAACCAGAACTTTAGAAAACATTCTCAAGCACCTGCTTTGACGGCAAAAAGTCTTTGCCCATACTCGACGGGCTTGCCATTTTCTACCAGAACATCGGTTACGATTCCACTGACATCACTTTCTATCTCATTCATCAGTTTCATGGCTTCAATAATGCACAGGGTCTGGCCTTTTTTAACTGTGTCTCCAATCTCGACAAAGGGGGGAGAAGAGGGGGATGGAGCCCGGTAAAATGTCCCAACCATAGGAGAAGTAATATAATGAATATTCTTATCTTCAAGCGGAGCCAGAGTTCCAGGCAGCTCCTGGCCGGAAGGACTGACTTCAGGATTTCCAGCTGATCTGACACCAGGAAAAACAAGAGTTGAAGGTTGAACCGGGGCCGATAACTGGCGGCTCAGCTTAATCTTAAAACCTTCGACCTCCAGTTCAAATTCAGTCAGGTTTTTCTCTTCAAGCAGAGCAATCAGTTTTTTTACCTCTTCATAGTCAATTTTTGACTTAAAAGGGCTTTCCTGGCCTGGGTCTTCAGGCTTGCCATTTTTTTGAGTCATAATGCACCTTCCTGAAAGTTAACTAAAACTTTACTAATCTACCGGCTAATTGTCAAGCTGGCGGTTTTTCTGGCTAATTATCTAAAAACCAGCCGGGCTGAAGCAATTGACCTCTAAAAACCCATAGGGTAAGATAAAAATGGTAAGATTCAGATAACAGAGAAGGCCTGGAAGATGTTTGAACAATTAACCGAAAAGCTGCAGAAAACCCTGAAATACATCAGGGGCGAAGGTAAGATTACCGAAAAAAATATAGCTGAAGCCCTGAAGATGCTCAGGCTGGCTTTTCTTGAGGCCGATGTTAATTATAAGGTCGTCAGGGAATTTGAAGAAAGGGTCAAAGCCAGAGCTCTCAACCAGGAAGTTATGATGAGCCTGACACCGGGCCAGCAATTTATAAAGATTGTTAGAGATGAGCTGACTGAAATTCTCGGACAGGAAGCCCGGAGCTTGACCTTCGCCAGCCATCCGCCGTCAGCCTTTATGCTGGTTGGGCTGCAGGGCAGCGGCAAGACAACCACTGCCGGCAAGCTCGGCCGGTATGTCAGGGGACTGGGAAAAAATCCGTTGCTGGTTTCCTTTGACCTGAAAAGACTGGCTGCTCAGGATCAATTAAGAATTATTGCCGGGTCTCTGGACCTGCCTTTCTATGAAATGACGGCCGACAGGATGAAGAATCCAGAAGAGGCTCTCCAGGAACTGATCGCTTTTACCAGAAACCGCGGTTACGATCCGCTTCTGGTCGACACCGCCGGCCGGCTTCATATTGACGAGGAACTGATGGCTGAACTTCGCCTGGTAAAAGACATCCTGGAACCGGTTGAGGTGATTTATGTGGGCGATGCTATGACCGGTCAGGATGCAGTCAGGAGCGCTCAGGCTTTTGAAGAAAAAATCGGGCTGACTTCCATTATCCTGACCAAACTGGACGGTGATGCCCGGGGTGGGGCAGCCCTGTCGATTACTTTTGTCACCCATCGTCCGATAAAGTTCATCGGCGTTGGCGAAAAGTTTGACAAGCTGGAGGTTTTCCATCCGGACAGAATGGCTTCGCGCATCCTGGGAATGGGCGATATTCTGAGTTTAATCGAGAAAGCCGAAGAAGAAACGGATCTCAAACAAGCCGAGGAGATGGCCCGGAAACTGAAGAAAAATCAGTTCACCTTGGAAGATTTTCGCCAGCAGTTAGTCCAGCTGAAGAAAATGGGCAGCCTGTCGGGCTTGATGAATTTTCTGCCGAAGACTGGCCCGTTTAAGAATATGGGAGACTTGAATATTGATGATAAAAAACTGATTTATTTTGAGGCGATTATTAACTCGATGACCGGGGAAGAAAGAGAAAATCCACGGATTATAGATGGGAGGAGAAGGGCGCGAATTGCTAAGGGGAGCGGCCGGCCGGTACAGGAAGTTAACCAGCTGCTGAAGCAGTTTTTTGAAATGGAAAAGATGCTGAAAAAAGGCACTTTTCAGAAGCTATTAAATGCCTAAATGGGGTCGGGCCAGCGGATTCCATTTATTATCAATAAGATAGATAAGGCCGAAGGGAATTTCTTAACACTGCTGAGCTTTACATCATTAAACAAATCAAGTAAGTATGCTTAATCTAACCAGACGAGTGGTATTAGTGATTGCAAGCAGATATATTTTAGTATCTTCTTGATAATAAAGAAAATGCGCTGGCCCGACCCCATCTTAAAAACTTAGGTAACCAAGAAGGTAAAGGATCACTATGATCACCGGCTGGTGGATCAGATAGATCAGAAGCGAATGGCGGCCGCACCAGTTAACAAAGGTCCCGGGAAGCGGGAGCCTGATCAGGCTTTTTTTCTGGGAATAGAGCCACTGTCCCAGAGCGGTTCCAATCAGAAAAATTCCAAACCAGGGGATAAGAGGAAAATAATCGAGGGAAGCAAAGGAAGGGCTGAATAGACCGAAAGGAATAAACCAGTCAGTTTTGATGACCAGAGCTTTTCTTAAAGCTGGCATAAAAAAACCGGCCAAAAAGATCAGGCTTCCCCAGACAATCCTGGTAACTGGCTTTCTGTTTTGAAAAAACAGGGCAAAAATCAGGACAGAAACAGCCAGGCAATGGATGATGCCAAAATAAATGGCCGAAGAGCTGTCAAAGACATAAGTGACAGCGGTGATCAGAAGAGCCACAACTCCAAATTTAACAAAACGGCGCAGGCTGTTCCGGCTAAAAGTCGAAGAGATACCAGACAAAACAACGAAAAGCCCGGCAAAAAAGTTCTGAGCTACCAGCCAGGCCGGAGAAGAAAGGTCGGTGGAAAAGCCCAGGAATTTCCTCAGCCCGACAAAATCCCCCAGATCATAAAGAAGGTGATAACCGACCATCAAGATGATGGCCAGGCCACGAAGAAAGTCTATTTCCCAGATCCTGGTCTGGGCGGCCGGCTTTGACATAGCTGGAGTATATTATGTCCACTCAAGGTCAGTCAAACTAAAAACTAAAAACAGAAAAAACCAGTCTTGAATCTAATCTGTTTATTTAATAAAATCCAGACCTGTATTTAAGTCTTCAGGAGGAAATCAATGGAGAGGGCGGTTATTAATAGAGGAAAACCGGAGGTAAATAATTTATCTTTGTCCAGGTCTGAGGAGACCATTTATTTGACTCAAAAGGCTCAAGCTAAACGAGCCCGGGCCAGGGCCAGAGTTTTAAGCTTAATGGTCCTTTTCCTGTTATCAATTAATATTCTGGCTTTCGCCTATGAATTGCCCAAAGCCCGGCCGTCAGAAGTTGGCCTGTCCGCCGGCAGGCTTAACCGCCTGACCCAGACACTGCAGGCTTACTGCGACCAGAAGGGGGCTCCGGGAATGGTGGCTCTGGTGGCCAGAAACGGGCGGGTTGCTTACCAGCAAGCCTTTGGCCGGTTCCGGCTGGACAGACCTGAACCAATGCCCGCTAACGCCATTTTCCGCATAGCCTCTCAATCGAAAGCGGTCACCTCTGTGGCCGTGATGATCCTGATGGAAGAGGGTAAGCTTCTTCTTGATGATCCGGTAAGCCGTTATATTCCCGAGTTTAAGGAAACTTATGTAGCGGTTAAACCGGACGGCAAGGACATCAGGGGGTATAGCCAGGTTCCAGCTAAAAGGCAAATAACTATCCGCGACCTCCTGACTCACACTGCCGGTATTTCTTATGGCGACGGACCGGCCCGCGATGAGTATATCAAAGCTGGCTTGCATGGCTGGTATCTAACAGATAAAGATCTGACTATTGGCGAAGCGGTTAAAAAGCTGGTGAAACTGCCTTTCGATGCCCAGCCAGGGGAACGGTTTGTTTATGGTTATAATACCGATATTCTTGGCTACCTGGTAGAGGTTGTTTCTGGTCAGACTCTGGCTGAATTTGTCGAAAAAAGGATTACAGCTCCTCTGGGCATGAAAGATACCTGTTTCTTCTTGCCCGAATCTAAGGCTTCAAGATTGACTCCGGCTTATGGGGCTGGCGAAGATGGGAAAATCAAGATGATCGAAGATCCAGCCACCAGCCCTTACCTCTATGGCCCCAGGAAATGCTATTCTGGCGGGGCCGGCCTGGTGTCCACAGCTGAAGACTATGCCCGTTTTCTGGTGATGCTTCAAAATGGTGGAGAACTGGGCGGAACCAGAATTCTCAGCCCCAAATCCGTTGAACTCATGGCCTCTGATCATGTTGGCCGGCTCTATTCTGGCGGTCCGGTCGGCTTTGGTCTGGGATTCTCCATTGTTAAGGACCTGGGTGCATCGGGTATTCCAGGCACAGTTGGTGCCTTTGGCTGGGGCGGGGCCTATTTTACTACCTACTGGGTGGACCCGGTTGAAAAACTGGTAGCCGTTTTTATGATTCAGTTATTGCCTGTGCCGGCTAACCTGACCGACCTTCAGAACAAATTCCGGACTCTGGTTTATCAGTCTATTGTAAACGGGGTCGGGCCTCAGTAAGTAAATCATAATAAATGAGTTAGCCTAAAAACAGCTCAAAATTGGGCCAGCTGTAAGTGTCAAATTTTTCTGGCCTGCTAATTTATAAGAATAAAGCAATTTGTGATGAAGCTAACCAAGGCGGTTAAGGGCAGAAAGTTAAGTTATTGATAGTAAAGAAAAAGCGCTGGCCCGACCCCGTTAGACCGTTTAGAGAAGGAGAAAAAATGGCTAAAAAGACTGTAGATGAGAAGTTCTGGGAACAAGTTCGGCAGGAATTCAGTCTTGACCCGGAGATGAGCTTTTTCAATACCGGAACGCTGGGAGCCATGCCTCGCCGCGTCTTTAACCGCGTCGTTGACCACTTGCGTCTGACCTCTGAAAAAATAGCTGAGTGGGATTATTATGGTGCCGACTGGATTTCAGGTTATCAAGCCTGGTCAGAAATCCGGGAAAAAGTGGCTCGCCTGATTAATTGTGACGTTAAGGAAGTCGCCCTGACGGAAAATGCTACCGCCGGCATGAATTACATCGCTAATGGCCTTGATCTTCAGCCGGGTGACGAAGTCCTGGGCACCGACCAGGAACACCCAGGCGGTGAATCAGGCTGGAGGCTTAAAGCCAAACGCTGCGGCCTCCTCTATCGTCAGCTTCCCCTGGGCAAACCTATCCAATCACCGGCCGAAGTCATTGACCTATTTACCAGAGCTATCGGGCCGAAAACCAGAGTGATAGCTATCCCCCACCTGGTTACTGGCAGCGGTGCTATCCTGCCAGTTAAGGAAATCTGTGCCCTTGCTGCCAGGCGCGGCCTTTTCACCGTCATAGATGGTGCCCAGACCGCCGGCCAGATCAAAGTGGATGTTACAGATCTGGGCTGCGATGCCTATTATGGCAGTTTTCATAAGTGGCTTTGTGCTCCGGCGGGCAATGGTTTCCTCTATCTTAAAAAGGAAAAGGCCCCGCTGGTCTGGACGACCCTGGCCAGTGCCCAGTGGGATAACCATGAAGATGACGGCTTTCGCCTTTCCCAGCGCGGAACAGGCAATCTGTCGCTGCTCATGGGTCTCGATGAGGCCCTGGATTTTCATTTTGAGCTTGGACCCGAGCGGGTCTATGCCAGGATTAAATCTCTTGGAGATTATTTTAGAATACGCCTTCAGGAAGTTCCTGGAATAAGAATCTTTACCCCTCTGGAACCATCAATGGCGGCAGGCATCACTGTCTATAATATTGATGGGCTGACGGGCAATTTTATTCAGGACGAGCTCTGGCGCCGCGGCCGGTTGAGGCCTCGCTCAATGGGAGATGTCTTCGGCGTCCGCCAATCCACCCACATCTACAATTCCTTTGAGGAAATCGACCGGACAATAGCCTGCCTGAAAGATATTGCTCCCCTTAAGGACTGAACAAGGCCGCCAGGCTAAAGGCACCAGCTGGAGCCAGATTTAAATCAGCCAGTTTATTAGAAAAATATAAAGACAATCAGCTCGGCGAATAAAGCCGGCCGGGAACTGCCCTCAATTTCTATGGTATTATCAAGCTTAATCAGCCACCGTCTGAATCCTTTCCGGCTGATCCTGGTCAGAACGGCCCGGTTCCGGATACGGTCACCGGGTTTAACCGGACTGATAAACCTGATTCGATCCAGGCCATAGTTGAAAAGCATTTTAACCTTAATTCTGGCCAGGGGCGACTGGGACAGAAAATAAGGCAAAAGTGACAGCAGCAAAAATCCATGGGCGATGGTACTTTTGACCGGGCTTTTGGCCGCCTTATCCACATCAACGTGAATCCACTGATAATCTTCTGTGCAACTGGCAAAGGCCTTGATTCTTTCCTGAGTCATGGTTAGCCAGTCAGAAACATTAAATTCCTGCCCGACCATCTCTTTCAGCTGCCTCAGCCTGATTCTCTTCTGGCCCGGTTCCTGACTTTTTTTATCGCTTGAGATTTTAAGGTCATCAGCCATCATCGCCTCCTTGCTTTATCTTCCTGGCTTCTATTTTTTTGATTCCAGGCTGTCTTCAATTTCTTTAATTTTAGCCGTCAGCCTCTTGGCACTGACCGGAAAAGCTGTCTTTATCTCCGGGGCAAAAACAGAGATCTTAAATTCCTCGATCATCCTGCGCAGCTCTAACAGCCGCTGTTCATTTTCAGCTAAATTTTTCGGCCCAAGCCGCCTTAACAGCCGGTCATATTCAGACTCGAATGGTTCCACTTGAGCCGCTTTGGCCCTGTCTTTTTCGGCTGACAGCCTGGCCCGCCCGGCCCTTATACCCAGAGCCCTGAGCAGGCGCGGGAGCTGACTTAGAAAGTCTGAGGGATAAACCAGGATAAAATTCTTAGGAACCAGCCTCTTGAGTTCTGCCTTCAAAGTGTCCGGCACAGCCGAACTGACCTTCACCCTTTTTTGTTCCTGTTCGATATTTTCAATCAGCCTGGCGGTGTTTTGATATTCCTGGAGAATTTCCTGGGCAGCCATAAATACCTGGTGGCTTTTTTCAAACAGCTCTTTCATAGCTTTTTCTTTGATGAAAGTTTCGAATTCTTGCCGCCGCCTGAAATCTTTCTGAAAAACTTCCTTTTTGACCCGGCTAATTAGGTCCTCTTTGACGGCCACTTCTCCTCCGAAAAACAGCAAAACCGGCTTGAGCTCTTCCGGGAAAGTATAACTCCGCTGAATGAATTTAAGATCTTTCTCAAACTGGCGGCTTAAAATAATTTCTATTGTCTGCCGCTGACTCTGGCTGGCCTGACTTTTATCTTTGAACAGTTTCAGGCTAAATTTTTGTCCGCTGGCCGTCAGGGCTGGATAGCCTTTTAAAAAATCGTCAATGATTATTTCTTCTGGTATATCACTCAGGCTTTCGTCCCAGCCGGCCAGATCTTCTTTTTCCCATTCATTTCTGGCTGCCTTCCAGCCCGGTGACTCCTCTTCGGCTGGCTTTTTTGATTGTTCGTCGAGCAGCCGGCGGAGAAAAGCCAGATCGCGGCCGGCCAGGATTTCCTGGCCTTTTTCATTGATGACGGAAATTCGCATTTTTAAATAACGCGGGATTTCGAGCCTGGTCCAGAGGTCCTGAGGCCAGTCGAGTTTATAATGCTCTTTTATAAAAGCTGACAGAGCTTCATAAAAAGAAACACTGGACGGTCTTAATTCCTTAGAAATAATTTCGGCCGTTTCCGATAATGGTTGTAAGAACTTCCGGTACTCTTTGGGCAAAGCTTTAAGCGTCGCTAATACTTTTTCAGTCATCAGGCCGGGGACTGGCCAGGTCAGCGGAGCTTCTGGAATAGCCTTGACCAGCTGAAGCGGAATTAGAACGGTAACGCCATCATCTTCTTCCCCGGGGGCAAAACGGTATCTTAATTCATAGCTCTGACCGAGGATTTTCAGATAATCAGGGAACCGGGCAACCAGCTGCTGGTCAGGCCGCAGCAAATAGAGATTGTCCTCTTTAAAGCGGAGGAACTCATCGCTTCCAGCCCTTTTTATTAGCTGATCCAGAGCCTCCAGACGGTAAATTCCCTGAAGGCGGCCTGAATAAAAATCAAACAGATACTGCTCGGGAATAAGTATCTGGCGAGTGCGGAGCTTTTCTTCCAGTAGTTTAATCCGGTTTATTACCTGTTGGTTAAATTGCAGAAAATCATATGGCCGGTTAACCTGGTTATTCAGCAAGGCTTCTTCAACAAAGATTTGATGAGCTTTCTCTGGATCCTGCTGGCCAAAAGGAACATCGCGGCCCTCGACAATATTCAGGCTGAACAGGCTGACTTTTTCTTTAGCCCGCACCTGGCCGCGATCTTTATCCCAGTAAGGTGACTCATAAGAATAATGGCATAGATGAGGCGCCGCCGTCTCAGCCCAGCCTGGATTAACCCGGGCAGCCAGTCTCAGATATAGCCGGTTAGTTCGAACCAGCTCAGCAGCCACTATCCAGGCGGCTGGTTTTTTAAAAAGAGCTGAGCCAGGCCAGAGCATCGCCTCCTGGTGGCGGGCGGCCTGGTAGATATTTTTTTCTTTTTGAACCGCTAAGTGAGAGATAAATCCGCTGAGAATTGATTGATGAATAGCGGCATAACGGTCTGATTCGGTTAGAAGGGTTTTATCAGAAGCAGGTTTAATTTTTTGCTCGGCCAGAATTTCCAGGATCTGATCATGGATAAAACTCCATTCACGGAGCCGGTTATAGGAAAGAAAATAATCACGGGCAAATTTTTTAAGAGATGGGGTATCAACCGGATCCTGACCCACGGTTTTCATCGCCCGCCAGATATTGACCAGGGTTAAAAAATCAGATTCGGAGTGCTCGAAGACAGACTGGAGGCGATCGGCGTCAGCTGCTTTGTCCAGAGGCCGGAGGCGAGGATCCTGAATGCTCAGGGCTCCGGCGATAATGGCTACCTCTTCCAGGCAGCCGAGCCGGACGGCCTGGAGCAGCATCCGCGAAAGACGCGGGTCAAGGGGCAAGCTGGCCATCTGGCGGCCTACAGAGGTCAACTCATAGCGGTTGTCAGTTTTGCTAATAGCTCCAAGTTCGGAAAGTGTCCGGTAACCGTCCTGGACACTTTTGACTGCTGGCGGGTCGAGGAAAGGGAATTTCAGCGGATCTCCCAGTTCAAGATAGAGCATGCGCAGGATAACTTCGGCTAAATTGCTGCGAAGGATTTCAGGCGGCGTATAGTGTGGCCGGTCGAGAAAATCTTCTTTCGAATAAAGCCTGAGGCACAGGCCTTCACTGACTCGCCCGCAGCGGCCCTTCCGCTGGTCGGCGCTGGCCCGGGAGATGGGCAAGACTGGCAGGCTGTGGATGCCGGATGATGGCTGGTATTGCGAAAGCCGAGCCAGACCGGTATCAACGACGTAGCGAATACCGGGGATGGTGAGTGAAGTTTCGGCCACGTTGGTGGCCACCACAATTTTTCCCTGCTGGATGGCATAAATTTGCTTCTGTTGCTGAGCCGGCATCCGGGCAAAGAGAGGCAGAATAATCGAGTCCGGATAATGCCGGCCCTGAAGCCGCCGGCAGGTTTCCATTATATCCTGTTCGGTGGGCATAAAGACCAGAATATCGCCAGGCTTTTTTCCCCGTTGGATGAAATCGACAGCTTCGACCGCCAGTTCAACATAGTCTTGCTCTTCTTTTTTCTTTGGCTGACTGCCGGCTCGGTCAAAGTACATGACTTCAACCGGAAAAAGGCGGCCGCTGACCTTGAAGACAGGCGGCTGGTCGAAAGCCCGGGCAAATTTTTCTACCTCCAGGGTAGCCGAAGTGATAATGAGCTTTAGTTCCGGCCGTTTTTCCAGCAGGCGGTGGGTGAGGCCAATGAGAAAATCAATATTGAGGTTACGTTCGTGAGCTTCATCAATGATGATCGTGTCATATTCGGTTAGCAGGTGGTCGCCCTGAGTTTCGGCCAGCAGCATTCCATCGGTTAAAATTTTAAGGTAAGACCCGGGAGAAGTCTTATCCTGGAAACGGATTTTATAACCTACCGCCCGGCCGAGAGGCTGATGGAGTTCATCAGAAATTCGCTGAGCAATGGTAATAGCTGCCAGGCGACGGGGCTGAGTACAGGCGATTTTGCCCGCCAGGCCCTGGCCAGCTTCCAGACACATCTTGGGCAGCTGGGTGCTCTTGCCGCAGCCAGTTTCACCCGAAACAATTATGACCCGGTTATCTTTGATGGCCTGAACAATCTCCTGGCGGTGCCTGATAATAGGCAGCTCCGGCGGATAATAGAGGCGTGGTTTTTTTCTCTGGCGGGCTGATTTTTCCGCGGCCGATTGTTCCAGCCTTTTTTTGAGATTGACAAGAATTTCGGCGGCTTTAGCCGGACTTTTCCGGTGAAGGTTAGAAGAAATAAGCCGGACCACTCTTTCCCGGGCATAATAGGCATCGGGAAGCATGGCTTCGGAAGCCAGGGAAATAACCTGCTGGCGGAGTTCAAGAAGGTCGGAAGCCCCTGCCTGAGAATGGTCAGCCCGAGGCTCATGATCATGCTGGCTTCTCATCTACTTCTTCTAACTCCTGTTCTTATTATACTAGAAGCATGTAAAATAGCCGCCGGAAATTGAGAAGCCCGGTATTCCGCCAGATTTTTGAGCGGCTGGTCATAATGTGTGGCGTCTTAGAAAAAAAGAAAAACTATCCTCGAACTCCGGTCTGCTCTTAAAGTCCCGATTTTTGACGCTTCCAGCCAAACCTGAACCTGAAGATAATGGCTATGATAATAACGGCCAGACCGGCGACCGTAGCTATCTCGACAATTTGATCGGCTGAAGAGGTGTCTTCAAACCTTTTATAAAGAATACCGAGAAGAGCCCAGATTATAGTCAGGGAATAGATGGGGTCTCTTTTTTTTAAAATAAAAAAGAGGGTTAAAACTGTAAGCAGGGCCAGAGCCACTACTGTCCAGAACTGCTCACTCAGGTGAAAACGATTCCAGTTATAGCCAACCAGAACAGCGATGGCATTGGCCACTGTAGCCACACAAATCCAGGCCAGATAGAGGCTGAAAGTGATCCTGGCTGGAAATTTATCCTGAGTTTTTTCTTCAGGAGAACGGTTTTCGAGTTTTTGATAAATAGCGATCAACAAAACGAGCAAAGTCAGCATGACCAGAAGTGATAGTATAAGGTGCTCATAATGCCAGGCAAATATCCAGCCGGCATTGGCTAGGCAGGTTAAAAAGAACAAAAGACCAAGTCGCTGATAAGCGGGCAAGACTGTGTGCCCGCTGATATTTTTGATCGCTTTCCATCTTTCCTCCCGCTCAAAACGAGATCAAACCAACGCACTTTATTTATTATCATTAAATTGATAATCTCCTTTGCCTTCCAGTCAGATTTTTATGGAAGCCAAGCCCTTATCGAGCGCCAGTAGCCGCAACTACTTCTTTATCCTATTTATATTACATTAATGGAGGGACAACTCAAATAAATAATTCTGGATTATATCCGGCTTGATACACCCATCATCAGTAGATGGCGCCGATAGTCTGATTACTGGCTTTTATGAATTCATAGCCGAAACCTTTAGCGGATATTCTGACCACCACCTCCGCCTGGCTGCCCAGTTCCCACTTGGGTCCCTCCCCGGCTACCAGACATATTTTGTTTGGCTCAGCCGGGCTGACAGGCCTTAATTCTTCTTTTAAAGAGGTTTCCCAGGTTTCTTCCCCTTTGAGGACGTAGATTTTATCAGCAGTTATATAATCGGGAAAGACAGCTGCATTATCTGCGATTAGCGTGACCACGGCTATTAAACCAGAACCAGAGCCGTTCTCATCTAAAACTGGCATAAAGTCACGATAGAGTAAGACTTGAAGGCTGAGCCTAACGCCATTAATCGTTGTAGTCTCTGGAATACTGCCCAAATCTTCGAGTGGAGAAAATGGGTTTTGGCAGGAAGGGGCAAACAAAATAGCCAGAACCGTCAGGCCTATCAGACTTATCCAGCCAGCCAGATTTAATAAGACTTTTGCCTTTCGGTTTTTATTGATCACTTTACCCTCCAATTTTTAATCTAAAGCCAGTTAATGTCTTTGTCAAGAACAAGCCCGTGCCTCCTTAAATTCGGGTTAGCTTCAAAATAGAAATTGTCTCAGGGTAAAGGTCATGGCGCTTGAGGATGACGCTCTGGCCCGATTCTGCTATAATTTAAAACTAAAAAATAAACTCCGGTTTATTGATAGAGATATCGGCTAAGGCTGGCCATCCGCTTAGAATCAAGGCGCCTGAAAGTGGTCTGCTCCTGTCCGGTTTAAAAATCCCGGATTATCTGCTTAAGTCGGGAAAAAATTAAAGTTATAAGCCTGAAAAGCAGGGTTAAAAGAAGGCGTCAGATTTTAAAGTCAACCGCTGTCTTGCCAGGAAGAAAGAATAATCATGAAAATAGGATTTATCGGCTTACCAAAATCAGGCAAGACAACTCTGTTTAACGCTCTGACCGGCTCTTCGGCCCAGGTTTCGGCCTTTTCCACCGGACGGGTCGGCCCTAATCTGGCTTCAGTCAGGGTTTATGATGAGCGGGTGGAAAAACTGGCCGCCATTTATAAACCGAAACGTCTCGTTTATCCGGCGATTGATATCGTTGATCTGGCCGGGGTAAATGAGGGCGATGGAAAGGCAGATGCCTTTTCAGGCGATCTGATGAAGCTGGCCAGAACTGTTGACGCTCTGGCGATAGTTTTAAGAAATTTTAAAGATACAACTTCTTCACCGCCGGCGGCGCTTCTGGATTTGAAAAAGATTGAACAGGAATTACTGCTGGCCGATTTGATAATTGCCGAAAAGCGCCTGGAAAAGGTCGAGTTAAGCCTAAAAAAAGGGGGCGCCGGAAATAATGCCCAGACGTTAAAAGCTGAACGGGATGTTCTCGGGATGATAGTCGATGCCCTCAATGAAGGGCGGCCGCTGCGGGAACTGGAATTTGATGATAATCAAGATCTTCTTATCCGGTGCTTTCAATTTCTGACTCAAAAACCGGCCATGGTCATTCTCAACTCGGATGAAGCTTCGGCCGGAAAAAATGAAAGTATCCTGGAAGCGATCAGGGAGCATTACGAGGCGGTGGAATTTGCCGGTCAGCTGGAGATGGAATTATCTCAGCTGGATGAAGAATCAGTCCGGGCTTTTATGGAGGATCTGGGAATAAAAGAATCGGCTAAGGACAGGTTAATTGCGCTGGCTTATGAAGCCCTTGGTTATATCAGCTTTTTTACGGTTGGAGAAGACGAAGTCAGAGCCTGGAATATCAGGCGGGGAGCAACAGCCCTGGAGGCGGCGGCAGCCATTCATACTGATCTGGCCCGGGGTTTTATTGCGGCTGAATGCTTCCACTACGATGATTTAATGACGGCTGGTTCTGATAAAGCGGTCAGAAGCAATGGCCAGTTCAAACTGGTTGGAAAAGATTATATGGTCAGAGACGGTGATATCCTGAGCATTCGTTTCCATATTTAATCGGATGAATGATTTTTAGACTTTCACCAACTTTTCAGGCAGAGAATTAGCAGTCTGCACTGCCTCGGTTCGTAACCTGGTTTTCTTCCCTATTAGCTTTCTCAGCCTGCCGGCTTGGGCTAATTAAATTGATTAGACTTTAGCTTCCGTCGAATTTGCGCTTGTTATTCTCTGCACTGTCGTTGTAAAATTAGAAGGGAATCAGGCAGAAAATAAAAAATGCTCAGAATATTTATCTGGCTACTACTGCTGGCGGCGGCCATTTTTGCTTTTGACCGTCTATTTCTCTATATGGAAAAACGCGGCTGGATATATTACCGGAAAAAAAAGCCCAGCTCAAGCGCTCTGAGCAATGCTTGCCTTGAAGTCCAGCAGCTACTCGAGCCGTCTAAAAAGTATGTTGTCGAGATAAAAAAGGACGAAAAGAAGCAGCAGGCCGAAGCCGGTGATCTTCCCCCTGGGCTGGAAGAAGAAAAACCCGAGGTGGAAGAATGAAAATTGCCTTTTTTTCTGATATTCATGGTAACCTGGCGGCTCTCCAGGCGGTTCTCGAAGACCTGGACAGGCAGGATGTGGATATCGCTTTTTGTGGCGGTGATCTCGTTGGCTACGGCGCTTTTCCCAATGAAGTGATAGAGCTACTGCGCCGGCGGCATTGGCCGGTTATCATGGGTAACTATGATCAGGGTGTAGGTCAGGATGCCGACGATTGTGGCTGTGCTTACCGGGACGAAGTTTCCAGAGCTCTGGGCCAGCGTTCAATCGCCTGGACTAAAGAAAGGGTGACGGCCGGCAATAAGGCTTATTTAAGAAATCTCCCTTCAAAAATCAGCCTGGTCATTAACGGGAAAAAAATCCTGATGGTTCATGGCAGCCCGCGCCGGATAAATGAATATCTGTTCGAGGACCGTCCGGTTTCAGCGGTGGCCAGGCTATTTCAGGCAGAGGAAGCGGAGGTCATCATCTGCGGTCATACCCATCTTCCCTATATAAAAGAGATGATTGTCGAAGAAAGCTGGGAGACAGGAGTTGGAACGGATGGCCGGGCATCCGTCCAGCGCCGGCCTGGTGGACATTATATTCTAATCAATGGCGGCAGTGTTGGTAAACCAAAGGATGGCGATCCACGAGCCAGCTATGCTCTGATTGATTATCAGGATGGAAACTGGCAGAATGAAATCGTCAGAGTTAGCTATGAGGTGGGGGCCATGGCCAGGGCGATTGAGCAGAGCGGCCTGCCAGTGGAGTATGCCGAGCAGCTCAGGATGGGGCATTAAGGTGAAGGGGACAGGGTATCACGTCCCCGGGTTGAAATGATGGCCAGAGACCCGGTAGTAAAAATCCCTATTGATGGTGTGCTTGACCTTCATACTTTTCAGCCCGGGGAGGTAAAGGACTTGCTTAATGACTATATTGAGGAATGTCTCAAAAAAGAAATTTATGAGCTGCGGATTATCCATGGCAAAGGGACCGGTACTCTGAAAGCCATGGTCAGAAGCGTCCTCAAAAAGCACCCGTCGGTCGTGAGCTATACTGATGGCGACCTGATGTCTGGCGGCTGGGGAGCGACCCTGGTCACTTTGAAAAGGGAAAGAAAATAAAAGGCAGAAACTATCAGGAAAAAAATAGGAAATATAGATTGTGTCCCCTGTTTTATAGCTGGCGGAAGGCAGACAGCCAGTCTTCAAGTTCAACGCCCGGGCAGGTGAGACCAGACTGAGAAATGAATTTCTCAATGGCTTCTTGGAGGCTTTTCTCCTCCAGGTTGACCCCGGTTAAGGCTTTTTCCAGACCGGCTATTCCTTCTTTGGGAAAGGCGGTAAAATCTCCCGAAATCCAGACTGCATCCAGCCGTCCGGCCCTGATCCTGGCCGTCAGTCTGATTAAACCTCCAGGGGCTTTATAATCTATTTCCCGGAGGTGAACATCCTCCTGAATTTTTATGGCCTGGCGGTGAAGCGGACCTTTCTGAAAAATCCAGTCTTCGCTCTCAAAAAGGCGATCGAGCCTTTCGGCCTCAGCCAGCTCGGCTTCTGTCATCTCCCCTTTAACCAGCTCGGCGCCGGTCAGCCAGGCCAACTCTTCTAAGTAAATATCTGTAATTTTTTCCCGGGATGGAACTTCAGGCAGAAGCTCCTTGATGGTGGTCATATACTGCTCCAGACTCTGGAAGACTTTATCGCGCATTTTCTCAGAGGGAACTCTTAAAACCCTGGCCATCATCTTTTTGTCAAAATCGAACATAAAACTTCCGACAATGACTTCGGCCTGATTCATTCTGGCCGCTCCTGTCCCGCAAATTTTTTTGCCGCCAACTTGAATGTCATTGACCGGACGGTATTCAGCTGGAATTCCCAGCCGGTGATATGTTCTGATCATCGGCTCAACATAAAACTTGAACTTGTCTTCCAGCCTGGCAGGAAAATTGTCCGGGTGGAAGATCCATTGAGCGAAGAGCTGATCACGGTCAAGGTAAACGGCCCCGCCGCCAACTTCCCGCCGGTAAACTGGCAGACCTGCCCGGCGGCAAAAGTCCAGATCAACTTCTCTCTCCGCCTCCTGGTGAAAGCCGACACAGACATAAGGCGAATCGGGGCTGACCAGAATAACTGTATCTCGGGTCTCCGGGCTGAGAGTATGGCCGACCGCATGATAGCAGGTTTGTGAACGGACCGCTGAGACCTCTCCCAGTTCAATTACTCTGATTTGCTTTTTGTTGCTCATCTTCAGTTAATGATTTTATTTTAAGATTTTAAACTAAAAGGCTCCAGTCCTCCATAATATCTAAGGCTCTCCTGGCCATGTTCTTGACCGGTTTCTTAAGTTTCTGGCTTAGGCCAACGCCGGGACTGATATTTTCCGGCTGGATACCTATCAAATAAACAGAGTCAGGATATCTGTGCCTTATTTTAGCCACAGCTAAAACTTCCTGGAAGCCTAACTGGTGCCAGGACAGCCGCTGGTGATAAAAAAGATTAATCTCTTCGTCCTTGTACTCAACGACTGTCCCCGGTGCTGCTCCAGTATCGGCTGCATCCAGAATCAATAAATGGCTGGTTCCTTCGACATAAGGCAACAGGTCCAGTCCTAAAACACCGCCATCGACCAGCTCAAATTTCTTTTTTAGCTCATCGGTCAGGAGCTTCTCCAGCTCTTTCAGGGCATAGATTCCTGCTCCCTCGTCGCCATTCAGGATATTTCCCAGCCCCAGGATAACTTTTCTTCTAATCATCTAATCATTGCTTATTGGACGCCACTTTTCTATGAAATTTGGCCTGATAATTTTTCCCTGACTCGATTCTATTTTCTTTTATTTGACCACCAGATTAAAGCCTGTACCCGCCTCTCCAACCACCTGGCCGCGGGCATCTATCAGATGAACAGCACAGGCCAAGCAAGGGTCAAAGGAATGAATCGTCCTGAGAATTTCCAGAGGTTCCTCCGGCCGGGCCAGCCTGGTTCCCACCAGTGAGGCTTCATAGGCCCCTGGCTGATTTTTATGATCGCGGGGCGAAGCGTTCCAGGTGGTTGGAACCACCACCTGGTAATTTTTTATCTTTTTATTCTCAATGACCACCCAGTGGCCCAGCGCTCCCCGCGGGGCTTCGGTATAACCAAAGCCCATAGCCTTTTTCGGCCAGCTGCCCGGCTCCCATTTTTCGCCATTAAAAGTCTCTGTTCTACCGGCTTTTATTTCGGCTATTAGCTCATCATAAAATTTCTGCAGCAGCCCGGCTATGACCTTGGTCTCAATGGCTCTGGCTGCTGTCCGGCCCAGGGTCGAAAAAACAGCTGAGAGTGGAGCCTTAAGTGTCTCCAGCACAGAATTGACCAGCCCGACAGTCTCTTCGTGCCCCGTAGCATAAAGAATCAGGACTCTGGCTAAAGGGCCAACCTCCATTGGTAGCTCATTCCAGCGCGGCGATTTGAGCCAGCTATATTTGCCCTCAACCTCCAGATAATCAAATGGCGGCTTTGGCCCGGTGAAATTAAAAGCCGTTTCTCCTTCCCAGGGGAAAAGTCCGGTGCTATCACCCTGCCGGTATTTGTACCAGCTATGGGTGACAAACTCTTTCATCTTAGCCGCATCTCGCGGGTCGGGTGTGATCACCTGTTTTAAATTGCGGTTAATAATCACTCCGCGGGGGAAAATAAGCCTGTCCAGCTCATTTAGATTACCTTCAGGAAATTCACCCCAGGTTAAGAAATTGCCCAGCCCTTCCCCGATAGCGGCATAGTCCAGGTAATAAGGAGCGATGGCCAGCAGGTCAGGCAGATAAACCTGGTCGACGAAACTCTTCATTTTCTGTATTGAATCTGCAATGACTGATAGGGCTGCAGCATTTAAAGCCTGATCACTGTTCATATCAATGGGCAGCGGAACTCCGCCCACCACAAAATTCGGATGAGGATTCTTCCCGCCAAAGATAGTGTGGATTTTGGTGACCTGTGACTGCCAGTCAAGGCATTCTAAATAATGGGCGACGCCGAGAAGATTTATTTCCGGCGGCAGCTGGTAAGCCGGATGTCCCCAGTAGCCGTGGCTGAAAAGAGACAGCTGGCCAGAATCAACGATTGTTTTGACTTTTTTCTGAACTTCAGCAAAATAGGCCGGCGATGAATTCGGCCAGCCCGAAATAGCCTGCTGAATATCTGAGACCTTTTTAGGGTCGGCCTTCAGGCTACTAACCACATCCACAAAATCCAGGGCGTGGAGAATATAGAAATGCATGACGTGGTCGTGAATGAATTGCTGGGCCACAATCATATTGCGCATGAGATTGGCCGCTTTTGGTATTTTTATTCCCAAGGCATCTTCGACTGCCCGGATAGAAGCAATAGCATGGACCGTGGTACAGACCCCGCAAATTCTTTGAGCGAAAGCCCAGGCTTCCCGCGGATCTCTCTTCTTCAGAATGTTTTCAATTCCTCTGACCATGGTCCCGGCTGAATAAGCCTCAGTTATAGTATTCTCGCTGTCGAGAGCTGCTTCAATTCTGAGGTGTCCTTCAATTCTGGTCACCGGATCAATAACAATTCTATTGGCCATCTTTCCCCTCCTTCTTTTCAAAAATTGCGAAGCCAGTCTAAGGCTTCCTGCTCGGTTTTGAACCAGCGGACTTCACTGGCATAATAACTCTTGTCTATCTCGAGAAGTTTCGGGTCAAGATCAGCTCCGAAAATAGCAGCCACAGGCATAATTGGCCTTAGATGTTTGATATGTCTGAGACACTCGGAGGGCTCGCTGCCGCTCAAATCAATCAGTAATTTTCCTGTGTACTCCCGGAAAAAAGCAGTTAAAGCCTGGATATCTTCCGGTGTAAATGGTCCGCTATGATGGCAGCGAAGAATCCCTTTCTCTACAGGAGTTAAAATAAATGAGGGCATGTTATTCTCCTTTCCTCAGATGAGTGCCCTGGCCACCAGTTCAGCCAGGCTGTGGACTTTGACGGCCGAGTTAAAATGGGCCAGACTATCCACAAACTGCAGGCGACAATTACTGCAGACCATGCAGACGGCTTGAGCCCCGATATCCTGCAGTTGCTCCAGCTTCATTTCAAAGACCTTGTAACGGTTGCTATCAGCTTCTTTGATGGAAATCACTCCTCCGCCGCCGCCACAGCACATGGACTGCTCTTTATTGGGTGTCATCTCTTTAAAGCTGGTTGGGGCCAGCACCTGAAGAATTTCCCTCGGCTGTTTGATCAGGCCACCCAGCCGCTGGATCTTGCAGGAGTCATGAAAGGTAATTGTCTCGCCGTCAAAAGCCCCTTCTTTGATTTTGATCCGGCCGGTCTTCCAGTATTGATGAATAAGCTCGGTGATATGAATGATCTCCAGGCCTTCGGGCACTTTCATTATATTGGGTGCTGTCCAGCGGAAAGCCTCATAGGCATGACCGCATTCGCTGATAACCAGCCTCTTAACTCCGAGTTCTTCTGCGGCCTGAAAGACCCGATGCATAAAAAGTTTAGTGAGCTCCTCATCAGCTTCAAAAAAACCAAAATTGACCACTTCCCGGCCCCTGGAACTAACCGTCCAGTTTTCGCCCGCCTTATTTAAAATTTTCGCAATCAAAGCCAGGTTGTCCGGGAATTTCATGAGTTCAATAGAAGTGAAAACCATGAGCGTTTCTGCCCCAGCTTTATCCACCGGAATGGTCGCTTCCCATTCGTCGGTTATCCAGTCAATTCTTTCCCGCCACATCTCATCGGTTACCCCCAGCGGGCTGCCGATCGTTTTTTGTTTGTCAGTGGCTTCAGCCAGGTCGCCCGGGACCAGACCGGCCGCGGCCAGGCCTGTTCGGACTTTATGAATCAGCGGCCCGATTTCGATGCCCATCGGGCAGACGAAGGCGCATTTATCGCAGACCGTGCAGGCTTCATAAACAATCTGGCTCCAGTGCTCAAGGTCAGAATCAGTCAGCCTTTTCTCCATTCCCAGGGCCAGCTTGACCTTACCGGCTAAAGTAAATCTCTGCTCATAAGCCCGTCTTAATGGCTCGAGCTTCCAGACCGGGGCATATTCCGGATTGCCGAGGGCCTGGTAAAAATGGCAGGCTTCGGCACAGATCCCGCAGCGGGTGCAGGCTTCAAGTTGAGCAGCCACCCAGCCACCGGTTTCCTTGAGGTAAGTATTTAAAGCACTTGCTGTTTTCATGGTTGACCTCTTTTTCAAGGAGTAACGGCCCGCTTACCGGCCCGGGCGCCATGGATTGTCCGGGAAAAGAAGTAGAACAGAAAGTGGGACATCCGGCTAAAGGGAATCCAGATCAGAAGGAGACAAACAAAAATCAGATGGAGACTGAAAATAACTTCATAAGGAAACCACAGATGGTGATACATGATGTAACCGGTGACAAACGGCAGAAAAACCATAGTCCAGTTGATCCAGGCCGGCAGTCTGGTCAGAAGTCTCAAGACCGGATGAGTCAGACGGTTAATCAGCAGAATAATAAGAGAAACAATCCCGGCTGCTGCCACCCAGTCAACAATGGGATTGGGCATAGGCGCCCAGCTTACACCGAAGAGACTTTGCCAGACAAGAATATGAGCCTCGCCAAAGATCAGGACCAGGAAAAGGCTCAGATGGAAGAGTCCCCCGGCGATAAAGGTCAGAGCATTATTCTTAAATGTCCGCCGCACCCAGGGGATGAAAGGCAGGATGATCAGGCCCTTAAGGTAACTGATAATTACCCCCGACAGCTTACTGCCCTGGCTTTTGACCCGGTCTTTTTCCCAGCCCAGGAAGATGATTCTGACCAGCCTGTAAGTCATCCCGGCGATAAAAATGACCAGTGAGAAATGGAAAAGTGGACCGCGTGAAAACCTTAAGATTTCTGTCCAGTCCATTTCATCCCTCCTTTTTGTCCGGCGGAGCGGAGGTGGTTGATTCAGCCGGAGTCGTCGGGGCAGTTGAGGCTAAAGCTTTCTTTGCCCTCTTTTTTCTGGCCGAGTTGATTCCGGCTAAAGCAGCTCCGGCGGCTAAGCCTGCGCCCGCGGCCAGGGCCGAGGTCTGTGCGGTTGGCGGAATTAGAGCGGCCGATTGACCCTGATAAAAACCACCGCCATCCCAGAAATGAGGCTCAGAACAACCCAGACAGGGATGTCCCGACTGAACCGGATAGGATAAGCCCCGTTCCCATTTAAGCGAAGGACAGGCATTATAAGTGGTAGGCCCTTTGCAGCCCAGCCGGTAAAGGCAGTAGCCCTGACGGGCACCTTCATCATCAAAACTGGCGGCAAATTTACCCGCTTCATAAAAGGGACGCCGCAGGCAATGGTCATGGACGGTGTGCCCGTAGAAGACGAGCGGCCGCTTGAGACTATCGGTCTGGGGAAGCTGCCCCAGGATGAGAAAATGGAGAATTGCGCCGGTCGTCACCTCGGGAATGGCCGGGCAGCCGGGGATATTTATAACCGGTTTGTCTTTTATTAGATCAGCCACCCCACAGGCTCCAGTCGGGTTGGGTCTGGCTGCCGGGATACCCCCAAAGGAGGCGCAGTTGCCTGTAGCTATAATGGCTGCAGCCCCGGCCGCTGCCTCCTTGAGTATCTCAAGATTGCTCTTTCCGCCCACTGTACAGTAGATGCCGTCTTCAGCCAGACTCGGACTGCCTTCAACTACCAAGACATATTGGCCGCGGTATTTATTGAGGCATTCCTCCTTAGCGCTTTCAGCCTGGAAACCGGAGGCGGCCATCAATGTTTCGTGATATTCGATGGCCAGGTCGTTGAGAACCAGACTGCTCAGCGTAGGAGAACTGCTGCGGGAAATAGCCTCGCTGCAGCCGGCACAATCCTGAAATTCAAGCCAGATAATAGGCAGCCTGGTTTTAGTCTGAAGAGCCCGGGCGACGGTTCTGGCTGGATCAGGTTGAACGAGTTTTCCCAGGGCCTTAACCGGCGGCGAAAATTCCAGGCCCAGAAAACCGGCAATTGTCCCGCAGAGTTTCATAAAGTCGCGCCGGGACAGGCCCTTTTCCCTCAAATGTTCGTAAATAGTTTTTTCCTTCATTGACCCTCCTTCTCCCCGATAAAGAAGTTTTAGTGGCAGGAAATGTTAGCTGCTTCTAACTTTTGCTGGTAAGCAGCCAGTCCCTCTGGACCGGTGAGCAAAGAGGCTTTCTCTTCTTCCCATTTAGTTGCTTCTATTTCCGCAATCCAGCCTTCGCCGTAGGGATCAGAGATGACCAGGTCAGGATTGGCGGCCAGCTGTTCATTGCCGCGCTTGACAATACCGCTGATCGGAGCCGGGACGGGTCCGACAAATTTAGCACTTTCCAGGGTGGCTAAGCTTTTTCCCTGGGCGACTTCAGTGCCAATGTTTTTGGCCCTGATGGTGACTGCATTGAGTTTGCCTCCGGCCAGCTGGCCGGCGATCGGCGTCAACCCCAGGCGGAAGAGGTTGCCTCCTAAGGGTTTCAACCAGAGATGCTTTTCCGGGTAGTAATAAAGGTCCTCCGGGAGGTTGCACCCTCTAATGATAGCCATCGGATACCTCCTTTGATTAAAAGATTAATCAATTGACAGATTAAAAAGTTAAGACCGTCTTGCTGTCTTCAGCCATCTGCCACATGGAAGCTCCGCCCACAATTTTAGCTTCGGGAATTAAATCTTCCGGTTTGAGATCATGAAGTTCAAGGGAAGCTGAACAGGCTGTCATTTTGACGCCAGCTTCGATCGCTTCCTGTCTGAATTCGGCTGCCGATTTACCGCCGGCTTTGGGATAAACAGTCTCAGCCAGTCCTTTTTTGAGGAGAAGCGTCCCATCGATGGTAAAAAACATGGTGACTTCATAATCCATGGCGGTGGCTAAGGTGGCAAAGAAAAAAGGAGTGGCACAGCGACGGGGAGTATCGGGACCGCTGGTCATAATGATCAAAACTTTATCTTCAGACATGGCTACCTCCATTTCTAAAAGCTCAAAAGCTCAGGGTGATGGCGTTCTGGCTGGCAAATTCCAGAAAAGTAGCTGCCCCGCCAATTTCTATCCCGTCAATCAGGTCTTCTTTTTTGACGCCCATGACATCCATAGTCATCTGGCAGCCAATCAGCCTTACCCCCATGTCCTGAGCTGTTTCCAGCAGTTCACTTAGTTTTGGCACTTTAGCCTTTCTCATCCAGGAATTCATCATTATCGTGGCTAAGGGAGTCATGCCCGGCAGCATAGCGATGATATTGGGTATCTTCATCGGCATAGCCGGATTGGCCACAGGCGAGACTTTTAATTTGTCTATTCTGCCCTTTTTGAGAATTTCCAGACCAAAAAAGGTAAAAAAGATAGCTGCTTCCATGTCCATGGCCACGGCGGCCGTCGATAAAATAAATGGCGGGTAGGCCATGTCCAGAGTCCCGTGGGTCGAAATGATCGCCAGTCGCTTAGCGCTTTCTTCAGGCATGGTGACCTCCTTTTATTTTGCTTTGCGAATGTAAAAAACAAACTTTTCCCCTTCTGTTTCCTGTCCCAGCAGCTCCTGCCCGGTTTTCTTGACCCAGGCCTGAATATCGCTGACTGAACCTGGGTCGGTAGCGACCATTTTGAGAATTTCCCCAACCTTCATCCCATCCATGGCTTTTTTGGTTTTAATGATTGGCATCGGGCAGGAGAGGCCGCTGTTATCCAGAGTTAGATCAGCTTTAAGATCAGACATCAGACACCTCCTTTTTAATATCCCATGACTGGCCGGCCGGATTACCGATACGACTTGGCCAGGCCCGTCATGAGCCGATTATCCTACAATTCTTATAAGAATACAAGGAATTATTTTATTAACCATTTATTTTTTATTTTATTAATAAGGTGGTGATCTGGTAAACCGCTGGCTGAAGATCGGCCGCGGGGAATAGGGTGGTAAAAAACAGGGTGGTTGAGGCTAAAGCTGATTTCAGGAACAGCGGGAAGCTAAAGAAAAAGCAAGGACAAATACCAGGTAGCATTCTACCCTTCCTTTCTTCTTGAGCCCTTTGTAGTTATATTAACCTTTGGCTCCGGCGCCTGTCAAGCTGGCTGGCCGCTTAGCTAACAGGAGAATATTTATTTTATAAGAGTGGTGAAGCCGCCGGTCAGGATTTGTAGCCCGACACAAAAAACCAGAAAGGCGGTCAGTCGATTAATAACCAGCCCGCCTTTGGGCCAAGGCGTTTCATCAGCCTCGGTGTAAAAGCGAAACTGAAATAAATCAGAATGGTCATGATAATGATGGCCAGGACCAGAACTGTCAGATTTTCAAGATAGGTGGGCCAATGGTTGCCTTATTTTAGAAATTCTCTGATCAGGGGATTGTCCCGGATAGCAGCAAATTCTGGTGACTCTTCTATCAATTTCCAGTTTTTAAAACCGTTCTGTCTGGCTTTCTTTAAATATTCGGCTGTTCTCTCTATTTCCCCCCGGCTGGCAAAAACTCTGGCGAAATTAAAATAGAGATCAGCTAAGGCTGAGCCTTTCATCGGCAAGCCGCTGAGCGAGCTGGCATGCTCTTCCAGATAATTAGGATCAAGCTCAAGCCCCTTTTTAAGATAATTAAAGCCCCGCTCTTTATCATTCAACTGGAAACAGATAGTAGCCAGGCTGTAATAGCCAGCCGCCAGGTCCGGCGATATAGCTATAGCCTTCTCATAATAATCCCTGGCTTTTGGATAAGATTCTCTCATGGCATAAATAGCCCCGAGATTGAGGTAGCCAGTGGCATATTGGGGATCAATTTTAACCGTCTTCTGAAAGTAGGTTTCGGCCAGATCATAGTTTTTCTCTTTAAAATAAGTCAGGCCCATTATGTTGTTGGCCCGAACTGATTTGGAATCGATGCTTAAAGCCAGGTTTAGCTCCTGCCGGGCTAAAGAATAATTTTCCTGCTGAAAATGTTTTGTGGCGGCAGCCAGATGCTGATTAAATTCTAAAGCCGAACCAGGCCTCTTTTCCGTTAAACAGCCTGAGCCCAGAAGGGCAATAGCCATGATTAAAATCATGCCCTTTCTTTTCATCTTTTGCCTCCTTTAATATTCTATGCCGGGCTATTTTGGCTGTCAATTAGATAGCCACCTCCAAAAATTCAGCTGAAAATGATTCTTCGCTTCAGGCGAAAATGCTGGCTGGATTATTTTGTCTCCGGGCTAAGAATGAGGCTGGAGGAAAAGGTCAAAACAGAGAGAACAATGGGTCACCAACTGAGAAGGAAATTCGTCGTCAGGTTCTATTGACAGGGGACTTAAAGTTTTTGAAAAGAAGAAAAAGACGTAAAGTCAATTCTTCTGGCTGGCCGGCTATAATAGTTAGTGGTCATCTATCAGGGAACCACCAATAAGCTTAAGTCCCGGCCTGTATACAACTATCAATTTATGACAGAGACTGCCAGTTTATAAAGGCCTACCTTTTTTAAGGTTGGAGCGGAACGGGACGAAGTAATAACCAATCTGAGCTTCTTAGCCGGAATTTCAGGGAAAGTAATTAGCCTCTTATAACCAGCAGTTGTCCCCTTGACGATCTGACGCCAGCTCTTACCATCCCAGCTTTCCAGCTTAAAAGCTTCTATTCTCTGTCCCAGGCTAATTTCTTCCTGAAGTTCCAGGCAATTTATCACGTCCTGTTTATCTAATTCCAGTTCGATGATGATTGGTTCATGGTTATCCGTTGCCAGCCAGTAGGTTCCGGCCTGGCTGCCAATTACTGCTTCTATATCATGACCGGCGGTGGTGAATAAGGCTTTAATCCTGGCTCCGTCAGCCAGGTTTTTCTTAAATGAGGATTCAACCAGGCCTTTAAAATCCTGGAGGGCCCTGATATCTTCATCAGCCAGGAGGCCTCTTCTGTCAGGCGGCACATTTAAGAGCAGAACTGAATTTCTGCCGGCTGATTCAAGATAAATTTTGAACAGCTCCTGACCGGTTTTGACCTGATTATCCTGGTTCTGGTGGTAAAACCAGCCAGGCCGGATGGAAACATCAACCTCAGCCGGATACCAGAATAGGGCTCTGGCCTGAAGAATTTTCTCCCGGCTGCCCAGGTCTTCCCCCATGAGATTTAACGGCTGGAAAATCCTATCGAGTGAAATTTCTCCCCGGCTTAACTTGGCCAGTTCTTCTTCTGGCCGGGCCAGCGGTAAGACACTCCATTCCGTTTCCCGGCCCAAACCGCTTTCGTTACCAACCCAGCGAACATCCGGACCGCTGATAGCAATAACAGCTTCAGGCTGGAGCCGGCGAATTAGTTCATAATAAGAACCCCAGTCATATTCCTGCTTCCGTCCGTTTGGACCTTCTCCGCAGTAGCCGTCGAACCAGACTTCAGCTACCGGCCCATAATTGGTTAAAAGCTCTGTAAGCTGGGCCCGGAAGAATTCATTGTAAGCTGGAGTTCCATAACTTTTCTCGTGCCGGTCCCAGGGTGAAAGATAGAAGCCAAAGGCCAGGCCTTCTTGGCGGCAGGCAGTGGCCACCGCTCTGACCACATCACCACCGCCTTTCTGCCAGGGGCTTTTTTTGACCGAATAACCGGTCGTCTCTGTTGGCCAGAGGCAAAAGCCGTCATGATGCTTGGCGGTGATGATAATCATCTTAAAACCAGCTTCCTTCAGGACTCTGGTCCACTGCCCCGGATCAAAAGCGGCTGGATTAAAGAGAGCTGGATCTTCCGTTCCTTCTCCCAATTCCCTATCGGTAAAGGTGTTCAGGCCGAAATGGATGAAGGCCGCCAGTTCTCTTGTCTGCCAGTTCAGTTGCCGGGGGGAAGGAACAACCCGGGCAGCCTTAAAGAGGCGAACCTCCAGGGAATCAGCTGGTTCTAATAAATGAATATTTTTGAAAGGAATTTCTTCCCGGGACTGAGTATCCTGGCTGAGAGCAAATACAGGCTGGCAGAAGACCATTATGAGCAAAATCCAAACTGCCGTCAGATCTGATAAGTTATGGGTATTCTTCCTTCTGAACCCTGAACAGAATACCTGATACCCAAGATAAAACCGGCTTAATCCGGACTTAACTGTCCTTAACAAGAAATTAAACGGCCGTTGACCAGACCAGAGCTTCAAGGTTTGACTCTTTACCTTATCTCAATTTTATCAATCCGGTTATTGATTATTAATGGTTTTTATCAGAAACTTTGTTCAATGACAAGCTGGTTTTGAAGATCAGTCAGGTAAAATGACAGTCTGACCGCCGCTTCTTCCCGGAATTGGTCAAAATTTGACATTAAGGCCGTTTTTTTGATAAGTAATCTAAAGAAGAAGTGACTGGTGGCAAAAGACAGGACCAACTAACGAGGAGCCATTGATTGCTGCCGGTCAGACAGGTTTTTTGTGGCTTTAGGACAAAGCAAAGGAGATTGGACCTATGAAAAAAATACCTGGAAGTTACCTCAGGAATAAAAAGATCAAACCAGCCGTGATCTTTCTTTTAACTTTTTTTCTGATATCTCTGGCTGGTACTTATGGCCTGGCGGAAGAGAAAATAATGCTGGCTTTTAGCGGCGGCTATATTTTCCCGGCTGATGCCGGTTATAAAAATATCTACGGTGAAACACTGTTTGCCCCTGAATTCAAGCTGGGGGTCAGGGTCTTTGATCACCTTTATGTTTATGGGCTTTTTATGACCGGTTCCAAAGATGGAACAACTCCAGATCTCGAGCTACCGGCTCATTCCAGGCAGCAGTTTTATGGCGGCGGCCTGGGCTATTTCCCGCTCATCGGAAGGCACCTGAGAATCTTTATCGGAGCGGGAGCGGTCAATGCTTCCTATAAAGAAGAGGCCATGGATTTGACGGTCAGCGGCCATAAAGCCGGGCTGAATCTTGAGGCTGGAATCTATTATCAAGAAAAATTCCTGTTCAGCGGGATTGAAGCCGGTTACTGTCAGGTTAAGGATACTTATGAAGGGGTTGATTTCAAAATCGGTGGAGGAAGATTATCCTTGGTTCTGGGTGTCGTTTTTTAAGCTATCAAAAAACTATTGATGATTCTGATCTTTGTCTGCCTTCTTAATAGCCAGCTGCCCCCTGGCAGCTCGGTCCACTCCGGTTGAATTATTTTTTGACCAGGGGAAAAACCTCAGAGTTGAAAATTTTTCTGCCAGGCTATCAAAAGATGAACGTGGCTTTCAAGACTCCATCCAGCCGGTCGGCAGCCGTGGTAAAGGCTGACTGAGCTTTCTCAGGCTGAAAACGGTGAGTTATCAGCCAGTCTGCCTTTAATCTTTTTTGGGCCAGGAGGTTCAACGATTCTTCCAGGCATTTATTTTGCCGGCGGCTGTAGATCATAGTTATTTCTTTTCTTCTAAGCCTGCCTGGCCGGTAGGCTATCCTTTCAGGCAGTGGGATGCCTACCTGGATTATTTTTCCGCCTGGTTTGACCAGTTCAACAGCCTGGTCAATAGCCTCCTGGTCTCCGCTGACTTCAAAAACTACATCCAGGCCCAGAGGCTGGCGGGCGGTGATTTCTGAAATAATATCTTCCTCTTCGACATTAGCTGCCCAGCTGGCTCCAGCTTTAAGGGCAGCATCCACCCTGGCTTCAGAGCGGTCGGTGGCAAAAATCGAGCTGAATTCACGGTGCTTAAGGAGCATAATCAGCAAAAGTCCAATCGGCCCTGTTCCCAGGACTCCGACCCTAGCTGAATTTTCAATCGAAGCCAGTTTCAGGGCATGGCTGGCAATGGACAGAGGCTCAGCTAACATACCTTCTTCAGGAGATAAGCCAGCCGGCAGGGAAAACAGGTTCTTTTCCGGCATGACAAAATAATCTGCAAAACAGCCAGCCAGTTCACCCGGATGACCGAGGAATTTGATCGTCCGGCAGGTATTGAACCGGCCGGACAGGCACTGGTCGCAGACGCCGCAAGAAATAGAAGGTTCAACCACTACCAATTGTCCTGGCCTGTAGTTTTTGGCTTCTGGCCCGGTTTTTGTAACCTCAGCCGAGCATTCATGCCCGGTTATCCAGGGATAATGAACCGCATCCCCGCCCACCGAGTCTGAAATAAAATAATGGAGATCGCTGCCACAGAGCCCGGCCACTCTGGTTTTAAGAATAACCGAATCAGGAGATTGAAAATCTGGCTCTGGCAGATCTTCGAGTCTGGCCTGTCTCAGGCCAGTAAGATAGATAGCTTTCATTTTTATCTCCAGCTTTTATTTTTATAACTTTATTTTATTTCATTCTTCCAGTTAATGCCAGCCTGATCAAAGTTGCAGATAAGAGGCAATTAGGATAAAAATTAATAATTGAATGACTGGCGGCCGGGGCTGGCCTGAACAGACCGCCTAAAAAAAGTTCTTTATTGTCTGAAACTTTTTTTATATTTTAATAAGGTTAGTTTTTCAGGAGGCAGCCATGCCTTTAAAAAAGATCCAGATTAATCCTTATCTGTATATACCTATTGTCCTTGGGCTGACCTGGCTTCCCTGGTTTCTGGCTATTTCCACTGGCCGGGGGGTCGAAAACCTGGCGGTTAAGGTTCTCTTACTGGCCGGTTTGCTGATTCCGGCTTTAGTGGCGATAGCTTTTTTACTTCTCAGCGAGGAGTCTGAAGAAAACTGGGATTACTGGCGTCGGATCTTTGATCCTACGCTGATTAACAAAAGAGGTTATCGTGAAATTTTCTTGATCCCTTTGCTGATCCCTGTGGCGGCGATCCTGATGTCCTGGGCCTTAGGCCAGCCTCTTTCTCAGTTGAAACTGGTTAATCAGGTCAGGGCTCATCTTCCCTCAATCCTGATCTTTGTTTTTTATACCTTTTTTGTCGGACCATTTCCGGAGGAGCTGGGCTGGCGTGGCTACTGGCTGGATAAATTAAAAAGTTTAATGTCCGGTTTTAAAGCCAGTATGTTGATAGCGGCAGTCGCGGCTGTCTGGACAACACCCCTTTTTCTGGTCAAAGGTTACCCCCTTCAGGCCAGAGCTTCCAGCCCCTGGCTGGTAATATTTTATTTTCTGCAATTCTTCCCTAAGTCAGCTATCTTTACTTATCTATTTTATAAAAATCAAAAAAGCACGCTGGCGGCTATTCTTTTTCATTTCATGATCAATTTTGTCGACGAGCTTTTTGTCCTTCATCCTTTGACTGAAGGCCTTCAGACTCTGCTTTACATCATCGTGGCCGCTGTGATCATCGGCAGAAACAGGGAAATATTTAAATTAAATAAAGAAAACCACCAGGCGGTAGCTAACTAACTTTATAAAGTATAGTCTGTCGTTTGAGGATAACTGCTGATAAACAATGAGCCAGCCTTAAAGATAATAAAAACGACAAAAGCCAGAATAAGGATACCAAAGATGATAAAGGCTATTGATTTGAGGTTAGAAACTTTCTTAGCTATGCCCTGCGGGAAAAAAAGATCAAAGCCCATTTTCCCCAGCATGAGAATTAAGATGGTTATGCCCAGGGCCAGCCGATAAACCAGAATCTTAGCCCGGGCATAATCTGATTGGTCAAGTCTGATTAAAGGGAAAACCAGCCAGACAGCGAAGGCCATGGCCAGAATTCCAGGCAGGTACTTAGTAAACTGATCTCCTTTTTTAACTGTCGGCATTTTGGCGCCCATATTTTACCCTTTTTACCTCTAATTATGAAGCCAGGCAAAAAAACCTTATCTAACTACTGGTTTATTGTCCTCGTTATTTTGACGAAGAACTGGATCTAAACTTTCACTCTGAACACAATCAAGAAGTCCAGTAATTTTTTTTCTTGAAAATTGGACTATCCTGGTATATTATGGTATATATCTTAAGATATTTTAAAGAGGTTAAGTATGGTGACAAACATTTCGGTTGACAAAAAAAGTCCGGTACCAGCCTATCGCCAGGTTATAAAGCAGATCACTTCGATGATTCATGAAGGCCGTCTGCATCCCGGTGATAAGCTACCTACCGAGAGGGAATTGGCTTCTCAACTTAATCTAGCTCGCGGAACAGTCAAAAAAGCCTATGAAGTTATGTCCAGAGACGGGATCATTGAAACCACCCAGGGTCGCGGCACTTTCGTTTCTTCCCGGCAAGATATAATTCCTTCGGGAAGGAAAGAAAGGGCTCAAAAAATTATTGATAATCTCCTGGATCAGCTCCGGGGAATGAATTTTTCTTATCAGGAAATAAGAACATTTTTTGAACTGGCCGTTATTCAGAGAGAGGAAAAACTCGAAAATTTTAATGTGGCGGTAGTCGACTGCAACCCGGAAAGCCTGAGCATTTTTGAGCGCCAGTTAATTTTTTTAAAACACGTTAGAGTTTCAAGATTTCTGCTGGATGAAATTGTAGCTGATCCGGAAGCTGAGCGCCGGCTGGAACCCTTTGACCTCATTCTGACTACCAGCACCCATTACAGTGAACTTCTGGGCAAAGTACCAGCCCTTAAAGACAGGTTGATTCAGATGGCCGTTTCTCCCAGTCAGGAAACAATTATAGAAATGGCCGGGTTGAGCCCGGTGCAGAGGCTGGGAGTGGTCTGCGAAAGCCAGAATTTTTTGGCCAGGGTGGTGGCCAGATTGAAAGATATGGGTTTAGCCACAGGTTCAGTTCCCTGCCTGTTTCTGAAAGATGAAAACAAGTTGCCGGCCTTTCTGGCTAACCTGGACGTGGTCTTTGTTCCGCCTGGCTATCAGCTTCAGCGCCAGAAGGAAAATATGGCAGCAGTCCAGGAATTTACTCAAAGAGGCGGAAAAGTTATTACCTTCGACTATCAGATAGAGAGAGGTTCCCTTCTTTATGTCGAAGAGAGAATCAGTCAGCTATTGACTCCTTGATAACCGAATCTCGTCAGAAATAAAATTTTCAGGCTGGCTGGAGAATAGGGAGAAGTCGAGTAACCTGAGAACAGGAGAAAGAAGAAGATGGGAAAGGACACGATCGTCATCGGAGTTATCGGTTCGGATTGTCATTCAGTCGGTAACAAGATTCTGGAATTATTTTTTACCTCTGAAGGATTTAAGGTGGTTAATCTTGGAGTCATGGTTTCCCAGCAGGAATTTATCGATGCCGCCATTGAGACCAATGCCAAGGCCATTCTGGTTTCTTCCCTTTATGGGCATGGGGAAATAGACTGTCAGGGGTTTAGAGATTTGTGTCTGGAAAAGGGCCTTGATCCAATCGTCCTCTATGTAGGCGGAAATCTGGTAGTTGGCAAAACACCTTTTTCTGTAGTCGAAGAAAAATTTAAAAGAATGGGGTTTGACCGGGTATTCACCCCTGATATTGATCTTAAACAGGTGGCTGAACTCCTGAGACAGGATATCAAAGAAAAATTTGGATCGAGTCTAAATGGACAGGAAAATAAAAGTCAGAGCAATCAGAACAAACAGTTGAGTCAAGCTGCTCAGGCTGATCAGAATAACAGGCAGGAGCCTGAAGGCTCGAGGACTAAGTGAGTTAGCGGCCAATGAAGACGGTGATCAGCATTGATATCGGCTCGACCTGGACTAAAGGTGCTGCCTTTGCCCTGACCGGTTCCGGGTTTGAACTTAAAGAAAAAATCTCTGTCCCGACCACTCAGGACAATCTGGTAGTTGGCTTTCATGAAACTTTAGCCAGGCTCCTTCATCAGGATCCGCTCACTCCTCTGGAACAGCTTAAGGGTTTATCGGAGATATTCTTTTCTTCTTCAGCCAAAGGCGGGCTGAAGATTGCGGCTATCGGCCTGGTGCCCGACCTGACTTTGCAATTAGCCAGATTGGCGGCCATGTCGGCTGGCGGAAAAGTGGTTAAAAGTTTTTCATTTGCTCTGACCGGGGGCGATGTTAGTGAACTCGAAAAGCTCAACCCGGATATCGTCCTGTTCAGCGGCGGGACTGACGGTGGAAACAGTAAATATATTCTGGAGAATGCTAAGAAACTCCAGTCTTCCAGACTGAGCTGTCCGGTGGTTTATGCCGGCAACCGGGCAGTAGCTGAAGATGTCCTCAATATAATGAAAAGCCGGGAAGTGGTGGTAACTGAAAACCTGATGCCGGAAGTCGGTCAGGTGAACATTGAACCGGTTAGAGAAAAGATAAGAGAAATATTTTTAAAGAGAATAGTCGCCGGGCGGGGGCTGGCCGAAATAGTTGACCTGTTTGGCAGCCAGCCCAAGCCAACCCCGCTGGCAGTGTTTGAATTGATTTCAGTTATTCCAGAATTCTATCAGGACTGGTCAGATCTGGCAGTCATTGATATTGGCGGGGCTACGACTGATTTTTATTCCAATACCGAATCTTATCTTGAAACTGATACAGTGGTTCTCAAGGGAATCCGGGAACCTAAGGTCAAAAGGACTGTGGAAGGAGACCTTGGCCTGAGAGTCTCAGCCCGCTCGCTTTTTGAAACTGGCCAGAGCTATCTAGAAGACCGTTTGCGAGAAGAAGGCTTTGAGCTAAAAGAAATGGAAGAATTTGTCGACAGGATTTCGAGCCGCCTGGATTATCTGGCTGAATCTCAGACTGAAAAAATACTGGATCAGATCCTGGCTGAAGCCTGTGTTTATTATGCCGTTTTGAGGCACAGCGGGGGATGGAGAGAAGTCTATACGCCGCAGGGAAGAGTCTATGTTCAAACCGGAAAGGACCTGAGAAGAGTCAAAGCCGTTATTGGCAGTGGCGGCTTTCTGTCTGGAGAAAAATCAACGGCGGTCATGGCTATCCCTCTTAAAAAGCTCAGAAATTATGGCGAGGAGAAGAAGCTCCTGCCGGACTGTCCTTCTTTTTACCGTGACCGTCATTATTTATTCTCGGTGCTGGGGAATCTGGTCGAAAAATATCCACAGGAAGCAGCCTCTTTAGCGGTTGCTTCCGTTGAAAATTTAAGTCAGAAGGGTGAAAACCATGATTAAAGACGAAAAAATAGACCTGAAGGAATTTTATGAAATAAGAAAAGATGTCCTGCAGACCTGGCCTACCGGCCGGAATGTTTCAATAGAAGAGGGCCTAAAATTTCACCGGACAATTCCAGAAGAGAGGCGCTTTGCCCTGGTCATGAGCCAGGCCAGGAAAAAACACCAGACCAGGCTTCAGCCCCGGGCTGGGGTAGCTTTAATAGATGATCATATTAAACTTCTCCGTTATCTGGAAACTGAAGGCCAGGCTGACCTGCTCCCGACGACGATTGATGCCTATACCAGACAGAACAGGTATGAAGAGGCAGAAAAAGGAATTGAAAAATCAAAGCAGGCCGGAACCTCGATGCTCAACGGCTTTCCGGCAGTTAATTATGGAGTTGAAGGCTGCCGCCGGGTAGTGGAAAGCCTCAGCAAGCCGTTGCAGATCCGTCATGGAACACCCGATGCCCGCTTGCTGGCTGAGATTACTTTAGCTGCTGGCTTTACCAGTTTCGAGGGTGGCGGCATTTCCTATAATATTCCCTATGCGAAAAGGGTGCCTGTCGAAAAATCAATCCGGGACTGGCAGTATGTTGACCGCCTGGTTGGCCTGTATGAAGAAAATGGAGTCAAAATTAATCGTGAGCCATTCGGACCTCTAACCGGCACTTTAGTGCCGCCATGCATTTCTATCGTTTCCGGGATAATAGAAGGGCTACTGGCACTCAAACAGGGTGTCAAGTCTATTACCCTGGGATACGGGCAAGGCGGCAATATCATTCAGGATGTTGCCGCCATAGCCGCCCTCCGGGAACTGGCCGAAGGCTATTTCCACCAGGCTGGCTTTGATGATTTTGAATTAACCACGGTCTTCCATCAATGGATGGGTGGTTTTCCAGAAGATGAGGCTAAAGCCTTTTCAGTCATCGCCTTTGGTGCCATAGTGGCCAGGTTGTCCGGGGCGGAGAAGGTCATTGTCAAGTCTCCTCACGAAGCCATGGGAATACCGACCAAGGAAGCTAATGCCCAGGGGCTCAGAGCCACCCGCCAGGCTATTAATATGGTGGAAGATCAGACTGTCCTGCAACCAGAATCCATCCGGACTGAGCTGGAGCTGATCAAGAAAGAGGTCCATTGTTTGATGGACAGAGTTTATAAACTAGGCAGAGGAGATATAGCGGCCGGCACCGTGGCTGCCTTTGAAGCCGGGGTTCTGGATATTCCTTTTGCCCCTTCCATCTATAATCATGGGAAAATTATTCCCATGAGAGATAATGAAGGTTTTATCCGGATCTTCAATCAGGGTAACCTGCCTTTGAGCGATGAAATCATAGCTTATCACCGGGAACGGTTGAATGAAAGAGCGCGAGCTGAGGGCCGGACTATTTCTTTCGAAATGGTGACTGATGATATTTATGCCATAAGCAAAGGAAAATTGGTTGGGAGGCCAAGATGAAAATCAAAAATGTACTCTTTGTTCCAGGTAAATCAGCTTTTTTCTTTGATGACCAGAAGGCTATTAAAAAAGGTGCCAGGCTGGACGGCTTCATCTATGAGGGACAGCCAGTCACCCGTGGATTTACCACGGTCAGGCAGGCGGGTGAATGTATTTCGATTATGTTAGAGCTCGAGAACGGGCAGCTGGCCGCTGGTGATTGCGCGGCTGTTCAGTACTCCGGGGTCGGCGGGCGAGACCCGCTTTTTCTGGCTGCTCATTACCTGCCATTTATGGAGCGCGAGCTTAAGCCCAGGCTAACCGGGATAGAAATTGAACCATTCCGGACCATGGCCGATAAATTTGAAAATCTGACTTTCAATGGCAAAAAAATGCACACGGCCATAAGATACGGTCTGTCCCAGGCTTTACTGGCTGCCCGGGCCCTGGCCGAAAATAAATTAAAGACGGAAATTATCTGTGAAGAATATAAACAGCCAGTCATTCCTGAACGGGTCAAGATCTTTGCTCAGTCAGGAGATGAACGCTATCTTAATGCTGATAAGATGATCCTGAAAGAAGTTGACGCCCTGCCCCATGCCCTGATTAATAACGTTGAGGACAAGCTGGGCCGGAATGGGGAAAAATTGCGCGAGTATTTAAGGTGGCTGGTCAATCGAATTAAAAAGCTCAGAAGGAGCAACAGTTACCATCCGGATCTTCACCTCGATGTTTATGGCACCATTGGCTTGATTTTTGAGGCCAATCTGGACAAAGTGGCCGATTACTTAGCTTCACTTGAAAAGGAAGTTGAGGACTTCAATCTCTATATTGAAGGCCCGGTTGATATGGAAGAGAAATACCGTCAACTCGAAGCCCTGGCTGCTCTCACCCGGAAACTTGAGTCGCTCGGCTCAAAAGTCAAGATTGTGGCCGATGAACATTGCAATACTCTTGAAGACATAAAAGAGTATACAGATGCCAGAGCTTGCCATATGATTCAGATTAAAACTCCCGATCTCGGCGGGATTCAGAATGTGGCTGAAAGCAATCTTTACTGCCGGCAGCACGGCGTCGAAGCTTATCAGGGCGGAACCTGCAACGAAACTGACCTCTCCGCTTTGACCTGTGTTCATGTGGCTATGGCTACCCGTCCGGACCGGATGCTGGCCAAGCCGGGCATGGGTTTTGACGAAGGTTTTATGATTGTTAATAATGAAATGGAAAGAATCATTCAGGTTCTTAAATTGAAATACGGGGAGAAAAAATAAATGGAAAAAAGAAAGAAACTCCCGCCTTTTAAAATTCTATCTACTACGGCCATCCTGGGTTATGGCTTTCCTCTAAGTTCTTTTAAAAAGGGTTTAAGCAAAAAGCCGGACCTGATTGCGGCTGATGCTGGTTCAACTGATCCCGGTCCTTATTATCTGGGTAGCGGCAAATCCTTTACCAATCGAACCGCGGTCAAAAGAGATTTGCGGTTGATGATCAAAGCCGGTGTCGAAAAGCACATTCCGGTAGTAATAGGTTCAGCCGGTGGCTCAGGCGCCAGGCCTCATCTTGACTGGTGTCTGGAAATCGTCCGGGAAATTGCCCGGGAAGAAAAACTCCATTTCAAACTGGGGATAGTTCAGGCTGATGTTAAAAAAGAAATAGTCTTAAAAGCTTGGAAAGAAGGTAAGATTTCGCCGTTGCCGTTTGTTCCTCCTCTGACCAGGAAGGTGATTGAGAACAGTGAAAATATTGTGGCTCAAATGGGTGTCGAACCTTTTATCAAACTGCTCAAAGCAGGCGCCGAGGTGATAGTGGCTGGCCGGTCATATGATCCGGCTGTTTTTGCCGCCCTGCCTATTTCCAGGGGTTATGATCGAGGCCTGGCTCTGCACCTCGGTAAGATTCTGGAGTGTGCGGCCATAGCGGCTACGCCTGGTTCTGGTTCAGATTGTGCTTTTGGCACCCTTCAGGAAGACTCTTTTATCCTGGAGGCCCTGTCACCTGAAAGAAAGTTCACCCCTCAATCAGCTGCCGCTCATACTCTCTATGAGAAATCCGATCCTTACCACCTGCCAGGTCCAGGCGGCTCGATAGATTTAACCGGCTGCAAGTTCGAAGATCTTGGCCAGGGCCGGGTCCGGGTCACTGGCAGTAAATTTGTCTCCTCTGAGGGCTACTGGCTTAAGCTCGAGGGCGTCCGTCTGGCCGGCTACAGATCAATCAGCGTGGCTGGCGTCAGAGACCCGATAATGATTGAGAGAATAGATGAGATTCTGAAGGCAGTCGAAGTTAGGGTCAGAGACATTCTGGGTAAAGACAGCCAAGGCAGCCGCCTTTATTTTCACGTTTACGGGAAAAACGGGGTAATGGGTGAGCTTGAACCGGTTAAAAAAACTAAGAGCCACGAACTGGGGATAGTGATCGAAGTGATTGGACCCACTCAGGCCGAAGCTGATGCCGTTCTGGCTCTGACCAGATCGGTCTTGCTTCATTATGGCTATGAAGGCCGCATCGCTACGGCTGGCAATCTGGCCTTTCCTTTTTCACCTTCCGATGTGGCGATGGGCAAAGTTTATGAATTTTCTATATATCATTTGATGCAAGTTTCTGACCCGGCCTTCTTCCCGGTAAAAACTGAAAAACTGTGAGGGACAGCATGAAAAATAGAGCTAAAAGAAGTATACTGAAAGTAGCCAGAGTTATCCGGTCAAAAAACTCAGGACCTTATGAGCTGACCTTAGACATTATGTTTAAAGACAGGCGTGATTATGAATTATTTAAAAAGAAAAAGCTGGTGACGGCCAGCCAGATAGCAGCTCTTTATGGTGTTGATAAATCAGAGGTGCTGAAGATTATTTATTTTGAGCCAAGTCAGGCCATCAAAATCACCCTGAAACGAAAAATTCCTTCCGGTACTCCTGGCGATACAGATATTTATGGCGCTCAACAGCATGCGCCTCTTTTAAATCTAAAATTTTAAAAGGGGGAGAATGGACCCCAAACAACTATCCAGAATTGATACTCTAATTTATGCGGTTTATTATGCTCCGCGTGGCCGCTACCGTCTTTATATGGTAGCCAGTGAAATTGCCCGCCGCTATCTGTCTCCGACCGATTACCTGATCGGTATTATCGGAGATGAAGGCTCGGGTAAATCAACTTTGATCCGGGGTCTTTTCCCCGGCCTGGAACTGACCAATGAAGATGAAGGGGTCAATCTCAGGCAGGCACCCATTTATTCTTTTTCTCCCGATGATTATTTTTCGGGTCATACCTTTCATATTGATGTCAGGCACGAACTGGCTTTCAAGCAGAAATATAAAATTAAAGAAGCTATCAGGCGAGCCATTGAGCATAAGCGGCGGGTAGTCGTTGAACATTTTGATCTAATTTATGATGTTCTTGGCTGTAACGCTCAGGTGCTGATCGGCATTGGTGAGGAAATTATTGTGGCCCGGCCGACTGTTTTTGGCCCTTTTCCAGAAAATATTAAGGCTATCGTGGAGAAAACCATAAAATACAGATTAATGGCCCACTCGGCCGAAGATATCACGGTGGCTATCCTCGAGCGTGATTATCATTATCGTTCCGCCGGTCCTCTAATTCATTCTGATGTCAGGCACGGTTTTGTTATCAATTTTCCGCAAAGGCCGGATATTGATATAGATGAGCTGGAAGAGAAAGTTAAAGCCATCATTAAAGCTGACGTCCCTATCAGTCAGGTGGGTGAGGAGGCTATCCAGGTCGGCGACATAAAAATATACTGTACCGGTCCGAGAACTCATGTCCATCACTCGGGCGAAATAGAAAATTTCCGGTTGCTCAAAGAATTTCGCCTTAATCCCCTGACTAACGATTACATGCTGGTTGGCATGGTCGGGCAAAAGGCCATTGCTGGATTTGAAGATATTATCGAATACATGGATATTGAAGACTAATTATTTCCGGTCTGGAGGCGGGAGGTAAATAAATGAGATTTGAATACACGCCTCTTTTCCCCCTGGGGAAAGATGGAACAAAATACGAGCAGTTGACAGCAGGTTATGTCAAAGAGGTTAAGATCCGGGGGCAAGAATGGCTTCAGATCGAGCCGGCGGCTTTGCGGCTTCTGGTCCGCGAAGCTTTAACCAGAGTCAGTTTTTATTTCCGGGAAAAGCATCTCCAGAACCTGGCTTCCATTCTTGATAATCCGGAAGCTTCAGCTAATGATAAATTTGTAGCGGCCGGGCTGCTCAAGAATGCAGCCATTGCTGCTGAAGGCCTCTTGCCTCTCTGTCAGGATACCGGGACAGCTATCATTATGGGATTTAAGGGGGAAAGAGTTTTGACCGGAGTTGATGACCTCAAATATCTTAGCCACGGTGTTTTCGATGCTTATACCCGGCTGAATCTCAGAGCCTCTCAGAATGCTCCTTTGTCCATGCTGGAAGAAATAAATACCGGTAATAATTTACCGGCCCAGATTGAGATTGCGAGCTGCCAGGGAGATGAATACCATTTCTGGATAATGGCTAAAGGCGGCGGCTCATCAAATAAAACAGCTCTTTATCAGGAGAACAAGTCTCTTCTCAAAGATGAAAAGACCCTGGCGGATTTTTTAAGGGAAAAAATAAGGTCAATCGGAGTTGCTGCTTGCCCTCCCTACAGGTTAGCAGTAGTGGTCGGAGGGCTATCGCCCGAAATGAATCTTAAAACTGTTAAGCTGGCTTCAGCGGGCTTTCTGGATAATCTTATCGACCGGCCGACGGGACGTCCTCATGGCTATCGGGATTTGGACTGGGAAAAGAAAATCATGGCCATAGCTGAAGAAACAGGGCTGGGGGCTCAATTTGGCGGCCAGGCTTTCGCCTTAGAAGCACGGGTCATCAGGCTGCCCAGGCACGGGGGCTCTTTGCCTGTTGGCCTGGGCGTTAGCTGTAATGCTGATCGAAATATGAAAGCCAAAATAAACAAACAGGGGCTGTGGCTGGAAACCTTGGCTTATGACCTAAGGCCTTTTCTTAAAAAAATCGAAGCGGTAGAATCTGGCACCGCCCCCGGGATAAATTTAGACCAGCCGATAGATAAACTGGCGGCAGAACTTTCCCGTTATCCGGTTGGAACCAGACTCAGCCTGTCCGGGACTCTTATTGTGGCCCGCGATCAGGCTCACCTCCGGCTTAAGAAAATGATGGAAGCCGGACAGCCGCTTCCAGCTTACTTCAAGGAACACCCTATTTATTATGCTGGACCGGCCAAGACACCCCCCGGTCTGGTCACCGGCAGTTTCGGCCCAACTTCTGCCCAGAGAATGGATACCTACGTCGAGGATTTTATGAAGGCCGGAGCTTCCAGGATAATGCTGGGCAAAGGCAACCGTTCCGAGCGGGTGGTCAAGGCCTGTCAGAAATACAATGGCTTTTATTTAGGGACAATTGGGGGAGCAGCGGCTCTGGTGGCCAAAGAGCACATTGTCAGCTCTGAACTGCTGGATTTTGAAGATCTCGGCATGGAAGCTATAAGAAAAATTGCGGTTAAAGACCTGCCTGCTTTTATTATCATTGATAACCAGGGAAACCGGCTATATTAGAAAAAAGGTGGCCGTAGCCGGCGGGGAAAAGCATTAATTATCGGCAGCGGTTAATTTTTTATTAGCTTACAGGGGGAGAGCTTATAAAAAGGGCGGTAAGGGGTAGATTTAGCTGCTTGGTGATTTCAGGTTAGAATCAGGGCAAAAAAAAGAAGGTTCCCACCTTCCTTTTGCTCTTACCTCCACCTTACATATATTAAAGTGTGCCGAAAATCTCCGGTGCAGAAAAAAGCCTGATTTTTTATTGTTGTTGGCTTATAGTTATTGGCGGGGGGTGAGAGCAACCTGGCTGCTTAGAAGAATTTAAAGACGGGGCTAATCTTTTGTCAATCAGCAGTTTTGTTCCGGACCGGTTTATAAGTCCACCCCTGGCCATCCCAGTAGCGTATTCTTTCTTTAAGCAATTGCAGCTCCGTTAGAGCGTGAGAGGGCAGTGTCCTGGAGACAATCAACTCCTTCACTTTTTCAGTCATAACATCTACCGGCCTTGAAAAAATTGGCTCCAGGCGGTAATTAAAGTTGTACTTTATTTCATAGTTGAATTCCTTGACATATTCAGTCGTCGTCACCTGGATGATCTTATCTTCTCTCGAAATTTCAATTAAGTTGGTATAATTTCTTAAAGACATGACCTGGTTAAGAGTTGACCTGGGGAATAATAAATAGAACTCCTGATTGCCGGGGGGCAGATCTCTAAACTGGAATTCAGGCTGTCCACTGGCCGGAGAGCAACCGCTAATTTTTTCCGAGTTCAGAACAAACAGGCAGGCCGATTGAAAATCGTTATTAGTTCCGCCGAGTATAATTTCTTTCCAGCTGTCATTATCCAGGTCTTCGATGATTATGGCTTTCTCTCCCAGATAGCCGGCATTCCAGTACTCTCCGGTGAGATAACCCTTATCATTGAGAAGAGAAATCTGAGTTGGATACCAGGTAGCGTGATGAGCAACAACCAGGACTGACTTTTGCCGGCTATTTGTATCTGGTTCAAAAATTTCAAAGGCGCTGATAACGTAATGGTTGGAAAACTCATCAGCCAGAGTCTTCATCCTTTTCCCCGGTTTATAGTGCCAGATGACATCGCCGGAGCGTGAAAAACAGAATAATTCAGAATTAAGCAGTTCATCGCTTCTATAGGAACCGGCTACCAGAATTTCGTCCTTCCGGTCCCCATTGATATCGATCAGTTTCTGGCTCAGACTTTCGGGTATAAAGGCATGGGGCAGTTTATAGGTCCAGACCACCTGATTTTCCTGATTAAAAGCCATCAGGCTGCCATAATGAGCTTTAACCAGCAGGGGCGACCTGTTTTTCCAGAAATGGAAAACAGGATTTCTGGAAATAATTATCAGGGCAGCAACTACCAAACCCAGAATGATGACCAGGCCAGCCGCCCTTTTTAAAACCAGCCCCCTTTTTTTAAAAAACCAGACCAAAGCCGGCAGGCTTTTTTTGACGGCCAGGCGGTTATCAACGAAGACATCCTCCAGCCTCTTAATGCCTACCAGCTCCAGCCGCCGGAAAGGATAGCGGGAAAGAAGTTTATAAAGAAAAGCTGAGCCTTCTTTTAAATTGGTTTCAGGGATAACTAAATACCTCAGACCAGAAAAGAAGGCCGTCTGGATTTTAAGCTCCAGCGCTTCTGGCTCGATTCTTAACACTTCTCCGTTCAAATCAACCCGGCCGGCATAAGCTGTCTCGGCTGGAAAAAGAAACCAGAAGCGGTGCCCGCCCGTCAGTAACTTTTGAGTGATGGCCAGCAAGGCCAGGGGCAGCCCGAGACTTTCTCCTCCATATAAGAATTTTTTTTCAGCAAAGGAAATGGATAGCGAGCAGGGAGGAAAGTTAACCCGGAAGAAGTTTTTCATTAAATAATCAGCAGCTTCTAAAGCGTCAGAGGCACAATTATTTATTTCATCCAGGTGGATAACTGAGGCGTTAAAAAATCTGAAAGTATTGTGGGAATCAGAGGAAGCCGCTGGCCGGCAATGGCTCTCCAGCCTGGACAACCTGGCTCCGGCCGGGGCCTGAAGCCAGCTTTCCCTTTCTACCAGGCAGCAATAGATGCTATCAGAACTAAAACCTGTATATTTCCCCCACCTTTCCAGTATTTCGTCAGGATCAGAGCCCAGTTCGCCCCTGGTAGCCTGGCGCGACAGGTAAGATGTGGCCAGTTCTAAGTTAGACAGCGAAGAATTTTTTAAACCCTGGGCAGAGGGGGCAACCAGACTTTCAAATGATTTGGTCTGCTGGCTGACCTCCTGAAAGGAATTCAGGCCAGAAATCCTGTTCTTTTTGACCAGGCTTTTCCAGCCTTCTTCCAGCTCGCCCAAGTAAAAATAGCTTAAGGCTAAGTGCAAAAGAATATTGGCTGAAGATTCCTTAAAGAGCAAAAAATCAATTGTTTCTTCCAGCCTGGCCTGCAACCTCAAGCCAGTTTCAAAAAAGATCTCGAGGTCATCAGGGGCTAAGCCTTCCGGCCAGAAATTAGAAGTCAAATAAAAAAACATCCCGGAAATCTGCAGGTAGAAGGAATAAGTCAGGTCTTCTTCAAGATCAATCGTTTCCCAGATAAAATCGCAGATGAATTTGACCCGCTGCTGATCGTCCCTGGCTGACGAGATGCTGGCCAGAGTCTGATTAAATAGATTATCAAGGTAGAGAGGTGATGAATTGTTTTGTTCTTTTGTCTTGTTATTCATAAATATTGAACTGGCCATCCCTGGCCCCGGCTGGCAGTTCGAACAGGCACAGCCTTTTTTGGGGAACAGCTATTAAAGTTTCCTGTTGATTGGTGACCAGGACAACTCTGGCTATTTCCCGGCCTTCGGGGATATTTCCAATTTGAACTTTTAAAACTTGATCAGGAGTGGCTGAAAAGTATTCCAGGTCAAGAACAGTCTGTTCCCAGCCAGTCGAGATTAATTCTGGATAGATCTTGACCGCCGGACAGCTCCAGAGATGTTTAAATTTAAAGATAGCAACTGGGGAGCAAAGGTTAACCCTGACCCGGGAAGTATCCAGTTCAATCTTCCCGAAATTGACCAGCCCATGGCTATCAGTCAGATATTCTCCGGTTAAGCCTTCCAGCTCAATAAAAACCTGCTGGTATTTTTGAGGAAGAGAATGGATGAGATGCCCTTCCAGGTTACCACTCATTTTGTTTTCAATAACTCTAAGCAAGTAACTGCCATCTCCAGAAATAAAAGACATCTTTTCGGCATAGATTTCAAAAGAAGGCCAAGCCGACAAAGCCAGAAGCTGAGGCGGGGAAGCTGGCGGGCGGTTGAGGCGAAAAAGTTCAAAAGAACTCCTGAAATTCCAGTGCCGGGCCAGAGAGCCACAAAAGTCAGACAGCCCATTTTTATCAGCTGGCGGGCGCCTTTTTACCATCATCCTTTCCCCCCAAATCAGACTGATTGCCAGTCATAGATTTTACTTTTTAGAAAATCTCTGGAGTTTTTAACCAGATATTCCATAATTTTCCTTTTTTCTTGCCGGTAAGCCTGAGGTGATAACTGCGGCTGATATTTTTGCAGGTAATAGAAAAGCGAATTTTCCTGTCCGCCTTGCGACCAATCGGCAAAAAGATCGTCCAGAGCCCGGAGATAGCTATCTTTTTCTTGAAGGCCCAGTTTCTTTTTTTGAACGTACTTGAGGAGAAGCTGTTGATTCCTTTCCCGGAGCTCGTCGAGCCAGACGGTAAATATTTCATTTAAATCAATAACCGTGACTTTATGCCCAGAATAGGAGCAGGACTTAACTTCCTGCTTGAGATAATGCTGCTGGGTTCGAAGATAAATAATCAGCAAGTCGTTAATGGGTAACTCAAAACCTGCCTTATTCTTGTTTAGATTGATAGCCAGTTTTTTAAAAAATTTCGGGATTTGAAGTCCGCCGAGACCGCTATTGAGACAGATAGCCAGAAGTTCCTCGGGTTCTTTCACTCTGGCCTTTTTTGTTTCCAGCCGGCCGGCTGGAGCCTGAGGTTCGAATCTGACCAGCCAGCGCCCGGTGGTTTTGTCCTTAATCAGCTGGTAATCTTTTGACTTTTTTAGAAAATAGATGATCTCCTTTTTTATTCTGGCTCTTTCTGGCCTGATTTCCCGGCCAAGGCAATAATAAGTTTGTTTTAGCCTCTTTAACAGAATATTGTTTAGGTAAGCACTGAAAACAGCCTCATTACTGATGGTCAACCTTTCCACTACTTTCCAGTTAAAAGCTTTTTCGAGTGCCGGGAATCTACCCTCCCTGTCTTTAACCAGGAGAGAGGAAACAGTCAGGAAAGCTATATCGCGGGCGTTATAAGGACCGGTTATAAAGTAAAAGCTCCTGGTTCGATGAATAGCGGGCAGCAGAGCCTTGACCAGAGCTAAAATTAGCTCTTCCAGGTCGCTTTCTGTATAATTATTGTTAATTACTGCCAGAAGCTTGAAGAGAAGTTCTTTCTCACCAGCCAATTAAATGCCTCTTTTCACTAATTTAATGCCAGAAGAGGGTAATCTGTCAAGGAATTGTTAAAAAAGTTCGGCCTTAGATAAAAGAGGGAAGAGCAAAGACCGGTCCTGGAATCAGGCCGGAGAGAGGGAAATAAAGGTTGACTTATTTTTGGTTTTTAGCTAATATTTGATCTAAATTTAGAAAAAAGAGAGCTGATGACCAATGATTAAACTGCGTCTGATGAGATTTGGGGCTAAGAAAAAACCTTCTTATCGAATAGTGGCTATTAATTCAATCCGGGCCAGGCAGAGTAAAACCCTGGACACCCTGGGTTATTATAATCCCAGGAAGGAACCTGTCGAGTTTAAACTCGATCTGGACAGAGTAAATTACTGGCTTAGCCGGGGAGCAAAGCCGTCAGAAACTGTTAACTCATTAATTGATAGAGCTGCTAAGGAACAAAAATCATCTCAAGATTCTAAGTCTTAAAGGAGGTTACAGTGAAAGAACTGGTTGAAATGATTGCGAAATCACTGGTTGACAATCCGGACAAAGTTCAGGTTTCCCAGCTGGAAGGGGAACAAACCACTATCCTGGAACTCAAAGTTGCTCCCGAGGATCTGGGCAAGGTAATCGGGAAACAGGGACGGACGGCCAGGGCTATCCGGGTTATTCTCGGCGCAGCCGGGATGAAAATGAAACGGAGATTCAATCTCGAGATCATTGAAAAAGGCTGATTTAGTAGCTGTCGGCAGAATAATCCGGGGCGAAGGGAAGGATGGCACAGTCAAGGTCAGGTTTCATCCCTGGATAAAGGAGCCATTCTTCAAGGAAATTTATATTGAACGAGAAGGAGAGTGCCAGGTTTATAAAGTCGAACGATCTAACCAGGCAGCAAACTCTTCTTTTTTGAAATTAGACGGGGTCAATGGTTTAGAAGCGGCTGAAGCCCTGCGGGGTCACGAGGTTATGGCCAAGCCTGATGATTTTCCCCGCCCGGCTGACGGATCCTATTATGATTTTGAGCTACTTGGCTGCCGGGTAGAAACCGTAAACGGCCAGGCGGTAGGAATAGTGGCTGGAGTGAATGAAGCTGGCGGTCTCGCTTTTCTGACCGTAGACAGAGTTGGCCAGACACTGGAAATCCCTCTGGTCGAAGAAATTTGCCGGCGGATTGAGGTTGGGAAAAAATTAATCATTATAGATCCTCCAGAAGGTTTACTGGACCTTAATGAGATTTGATATTATTACCATCTTCCCCGGGATCTTAGAGAGCTTATTCTCTGCTGGAATCATAAAAAAGGCTCAGGACAAAGGGATGATCCAGATCAAAATTCACGATTTAAGAGATTATACAACTGATAAGCACCGGCAAGTGGACGACCGGCCATATGGAGGCCTGGAAGGCATGGTGTTTAAACCTGAGCCAGTTTTTAAAGCTGTTGAAAATATAAAGCAATCAACCAAGAGCTTAACCTGCCTGTTGACTCCCCAGGGTAAGCTTTTTAATTCAGAGCTGGCGGAGAAGCTGGCTGGCTATCAGCAGCTGGTCTTAATCTGCGGGCGGTATGAAGGTGTGGATGAAAGAGTCAGTGAATATTTAGCCGATGAAGAAATTTCTATCGGTGATTATGTTCTAAGTGGCGGCGAACTGGCAGCAGCGGTAGTGGTTGAGGCGGTGTCCAGATTTGTGCCAGGAGTGGTTGGCCGGGAAGAATCAGTCCGGCATGATTCTTTCTCTACTGGCCTGCTGGATTTTCCCCAGTACACCAGGCCAAGAGACTTTCGCGGTTATAAAGTTCCGTCAGTTTTATTCTCTGGTGACCATCAGAAAATAGCCGGCTGGCGGCTAAAAAAAGCTTTAGAAAAAACACTGGCTAAACGGCCAGATATGTTAAAATCCAGGAAGCTTTCTCCTCAGGAAGAAAAGCTTCTAGCTGAAATCCAGAAAGAAAGGAAAGAATCATGAATAATCTGATTAAAGCCGTTGAAGAAAAACAGCTCCGCCAGGACCTGGAACCATTTAAAGTTGGAGACACGATCAAAGTCCATGTTCTGATTAAAGAAGGCGATAAGGAAAGAATTCAGATCTTTAAAGGCGACGTCATTGCCCGCCGCGGTTCAGGCCTGGGTGCGACTTTCACCGTTAGAAAAATATCTTATGGGATCGGGGTGGAGAGAATTTTTCCCCTGCATTCCAAAATGGTTAAAAAGATAGAAGTTATCCGCCATGGAAAAGTTAGAAGGGCCAAGCTTTATTATCTGCGCGATCTCAAGGGTAAAGCCGCTAAGCTCAAGGAAGAACAGTAATAGATAATATCTTCCTTTAAAAACTTTGATATAATTTCAACTTAAATTTAATCATTTCTTCGGCCTCTCGACCAGAGAGGCATTTTTTTGTAAAATTATCCTCAAATGATGGGTTTCAAGACTGAAAATGATCTTCTTCACCAGGGGCTGGATTATTTAGCCGGTCTGGATGAAGTCGGCCGGGGGTCGCTGTTTGGCCCGGTGGTGGCGGCCAGTGTGATCTTCCCGCCGGCTTTTTTCCTGGGGAGGAGGGAGAGCTGGACCAGGGAGGTAGCCGACTCAAAGCTCCTTTCTCCGACTAAAAGAATGGAGCTGGCCGGAAAGATTATGGGTGTAGCCAGTTGTTTTGGCCTGGGCTATGCGACTCATCAGGAGATTGACCGGATGAATATTTACTGGGCTACCCAGTTAGCGATGAAAAGAGCTCTGGCTGATCTCAGCCAGCAACCCAGGCTGGTTTTAGTTGACGGCTACCCCTTAAAAGGTATAAATTATCCCCAGGTGGCTGTGCCCCAGGGAGACAGGAAAGTATTTTCGATAGCGGCGGCTTCGATTGTGGCCAAGGTTTTTAGAGACGAATTACTCCAGGTTCTGGACAGGCTGTATCCAGGTTATGGTCTCAGCCAGAATAAGGGCTATGCAACCGAAGGTCACTATCAGGCCATAGAAAAGCTGGGCCCCTGTCCGCTTCACCGGCAGAGTTTTAAGCTCTTCAGGGATAGAATGCTGATAGAATGAACGGCAAAATTGACCGTCTGAAGATTATCGAGCAGGCGGAGAAGTATGTCCGGGCCGGCCGCTTGAAGGAAGCCATAGCTGAATATGAAAGGCTCCTGGAAGATGATCTGGCTGACGTTAGCATCAATAATCTGGTTGGCGATTTATATGTCCGTCTCGGCCAGGATGATAAAGCTATCAAAGCTTTTGAAAAAGTAGCCGACGAATATGAGAAAAGAAGCCTCAGCTCTCAGGCTCTGGCTATTCTGAAAAAAATTTGCCGTCTGAATCCCGAGCAGCCTGACTATTTTATTAGAATGGCTGATCTTTACACCAGGCAGGGGTTTCTGGCTGAAGCCAAGCAGGAATACCTGAGGATAGCCGAAAGGTTCCTCAGACAAAAAGAGGTTGAAGAGGCGATTGAACTCTATGAAAAAATTGCCAAGCTGGACAAAGACGATCTCAATATCAGAATTCAGTTAGCTGCCCTTTACAAGTTAAATGGTCAGCAGGATAAAGCTGTTAATGAGCTGCTCAAAGCAGCTGATCTTAAGATCAGCCTGGGTCAGATTGACGAAGCCGAAAAATTACTGAAAGAATCAAATAAACTGAGCCCGGATAATGCCAGAACAAGGCTCAGGCTGGCTCAGGTCCTGAGATTAAAAGGACAGGCCGGGCAGGCCCAGAAATTAGCCCGGGAAGTCCTGAGCCTGATCCCTCATGATTTTGAGGCTTTAACTTTTCTTGGCAATCTTTATTATGAAGAGGCCAAATTTGAGGCGGCCAAGGAAATTTTTACTGAGATTCTTAATTTTTACCCGATGAATGTTAATGCCCGTTATAAGATTGGGAGGATCAATCTGGCTGAAGGAAACCCTGACCTGGCTTTCGAATATTTTGAGCCCTTAATTGACAGTTACGTTAAGAAGAGAAAAGAGGATAAAGCTATTGGGCTTCTGGGGCTGATCCTGACTGTGAGAAGCGATCATATTGCAACTATGGAGAAGCTGGCTCAAATTTTGAGGGAAAGCAATGACTTCGAACGGCTGGAAAAGGTAGATGAGCGGCTGATAGAAGAATTTAAAAAAACCGGTGAAAAAAGCAAAATGCTTCCTTATTATGCCGAGCTGATTAAATTCCGGCCGGCTGATGATCAGCTGGCTAAGGAATACCGGCAACTGAAAAAGGACTTAATGATTAAGGAAGAGGAAGTTTCAGCCGAAACCTGGACCCTGTCAGCTGAAGAGGAAGAAGAAATTCAGGCTGGTCTGGCCCAGGCTGATATGTATATTCAGGAGGGACTGATCAGATTGGCCCGGCGGGTCATAGACGGTCTGGTTATGCGCTACCCGAACGATCCTCTGCTCAAGCAGAAACTGACTTACATTGATAATCTTAAACCCAGTCTGGCCAAGGAAGATTTGATCAGGAAAATTGAAAAGACGACGGTAATTGAGACTCAGGTGATCCGTCCGCCGAAAGCCAGAGAAGAAAAGGATACCAGGAGAAGGGCAGAATTTGAACTGGAAGAGCAGATCTTAAGTGAAGAAAAAATTAGCCCGATTGATTTATTCACTGATACCGGCATTATCCCCATCATGACCAGTGACGGCCGTGAAAAGAAATTCTATGATCTGCAGGAAAATATCAGGGCCGAGCTGGCTATGCTCAGTGCTGTCTATTTGCGTCAGAAAACAGGCATAACCACTCAATTCGAAAAAGAATTGATGACGATTGTCAGCGATTTCAAAAAGAGTATTAAAGAGAAGATACCTCAGGAAGATTACCAGATCCATCTTCAGCTGGGGCTGGCTTTTATGGAACAGGACCTGATTGACGAGGCGATTGAAGAATTCAATATTGCGGCTAAGGATAAAAATCTAACGCTGGAATGCCTGACTTTAATCAGCCACAGCCACCGGCTGAAGGGCAATGCGGAAGAAGCGGAAAGCTGGCTCAACCGGGCCATTAAGCTGGTTGCTCCTGGCACGGACCAGTATTTTGCTCTGATGTTTGACCTGGGCATGATTTATGAACAGAACAAAGAGTTTGACAAAGCCCTGGGCATCTATCGCGATATTCAGTCCTGGAATCCGACCTATCAAAGCGTCGGAGAAAGAATCAACCGGCTGCAGGGTCTGGCCGGCACCTCTAATACGCCGGTCAATTAAATTCTTCCAGTCTTAGCTTATTTTATTTTGACTTTCTTAACTTTTATCTTAGTGTCTTTTGCCTCATCTTCATGACCAGAAATCGTCTTTTTCTTTGATTTAATTTCCGGTTTGAAGTAAAAGGGATGAAGAGAAAGTGAATTCTTCAGACAGCGAAAAATGAAAGGAAAAATAATGAGTGGGCGGAAAGAAAAAATTTCCCGGCGTCAGTTTTTAAAAACAGCTTCGATGTCGGCGGCTGTTGGCCTCGGTTTTCCAGCTATTGTCCGGGCTTCAGCCCTTGGCCTGGATAAAAAAAGGCCGGCTCCTTCCAACCGGATTGTCATGGCCGGTATCGGTTTTGGCATGATGGGTCTGCCCAACATGGAGGCTTTCCTCAACAAAGATGAAGTGCAATGGGTGGCTGTTTGTGATCTTGATAAAAATCACTTAGCTCAGGCCAAAGACATTGTTGACCGGAAATATGGCCACCAAGACTGCCGGACCTACACCGATTTCAGGCAGCTTTTTCTGAGAAAAGACCTGGATGCTGTCTCCATAGCGGTGCCCGATCACTGGCATGCTCTCCTGGCCATTGAGGCTGCCCGGGCCGGCTATGATATCTACGGTGAAAAACCTCTGACCCATAGCCTGGCTGAAGGCCGGGCACTGTGTCAGGCTGTCGAAAGATACGGCCGCATCTGGCAAACCGGCAGCTGGCAGCGCTCGGTTGAAAATTTCCACCAGGCAGCGGAACTTGTCCGGAATGGCCGGATAGGAAAAGTTACCAGAATCGAAGTCGGCCTGCCTGAAGGCCATTATGATTTTGCCGGAACTTTTGGCCAGGACCGAATCGAACCGCCTCCGCCCGAACTCGATTATGAGCTGTGGCTTGGTCCAGCTCCGCACTGGCCTTACTGCCGGTCGCGGGTTCATATGAACTGGCGCTGGAACATGGATTTTGGCGGAGGGCAGCTCATGGACTGGGCCGGTCATCATCTGGACATCGCTCACTGGGGGATGGGCTGGGACCGGACAGGACCGGTTGAAATAGAAGCTCGGGGTGAGTATCCATCAGGTGGTGTTTATAACAGCCCTACCCGCTACTGGGTCGAGGCAAAATATGCCGATGGCACCCCGATGATTGTGGCTGGTGGCTATGCGCAGATCTGGAGTGGAACCAAATGGATCGGAGAAAAGGGCTGGATCTGGGTTGACCGTGGCCAGTTTAAAGCTGAACCGGCTTCGCTTCAGACTGAAATCATTGGCCCGGAAGAAATCAGGCTTTATAAAAGCCGCGACCATTATCAGAATTTCCTCGATTGCATCCGGAGCCGGAAAGAAACAATTACCCCGGCTGAAGTTGCTCACCGCTCGGCCAGCGTCGGTCACCTTAGTGTCATTTCGATGACAGTTGGGCGGAAAATAAAATGGGATCCGGCCAAGGAAAAAATTATCGGTGATCCGGAAGCCGAAAGGCTGCTGAGCCGTTCTTACCGCCATCCGTGGTGTCTGCCCGGATAAGGACAGAAGATAATGAGGAGCAACCTAATGGAAGATAAAGTTGGGGAAAAAGTTTTTATGGCTGGTCAGGAAGCAGTCGAAAAAGCGAAGAAAATTAATAGCCAGCTGATAATTACCGAGCCGGAGAAAAGGGTAGAGCAGGTTTCTCACCAAATGGCTGAAGATGGGTTGAGTTTGAGCGCGGCCCGGATGTGCCGCTTTATAAAAATATTTCCGCCTCTGGCTTGTAGTGCTGAGGACAACGGAACTTCCTTCTGGTGCCCGGGCTTGTTTAGAGACCGAAAAACTGGCTCATTAAATAATAAATATGGTAGTTATATTGACCCGAGAAAGTGCCGGCGGCCAGACAACGTTAGCAAGATAAATCGGATTTGTTCATTTTTCGTATCATTTGTTCTGCTCTTGTCTTTTTTGATTGCTCCGCTGGTTGTGGCTGGAGAGTCAAGACAGAATACCTCGGCGGCCAGGACGGAATTGGCCGAACTTGACCGCCTGTTAAAATCACTGGAAACTTTTGATCACAGTCAGGGAGAAGGGCCGAGCCTTCAACTCGAAAGATTGATATTTAAAATCAAAGACGATCTTGGGCTGAAGCTTCAAGCCGAGCAAAAGCTGCTGGAATTTTTCAAGAAGCCGGTGAGCCGTGACGGCCGGATAGCGGTCAGTAAACCACTGAGCTGGATAGCCGGCTCGGAATCGGTCAAAGTTCTTTCCGCTTTTCTGACTGACCCTGAAGCCTCTGACCCGGCCCGTTATGTTCTGGAAAGAATTCCAGGCGAAGAAGCCGACCGGGCCTTGCTTGAGGCTCTCGAAAAATCATCACCCGAGTTTTTATCAGGAATTATCGGCAGCTTAGGACGCAGAAGAGTTGAAGCCGCTGTCCCTTATTTTGAAAAACTTTTAAAGAAAGGCCCGTCGCCGGCGGCGACCGCAGGCATCCTTGAAGCCCTGGGCAATTTAAATAGGGCCGAAGCTACGAACCTCTTGAAGAATTATATCCAATCCCCTGATGAAGAAATCCGCCTGGCAGCCGTTGATTCAATGGTGCGAATAGCTCAGAGGCAGATAAAAGAAAACAGGCTGGAAGAAGCCGGGAAAATTTCTGGTCTCCTGCTCGGAGTTAAACTCGAACCGGCCCAGAAAGTGGCTGCCTTCCGGCTCAAGATTCTGACGGCCGGTCCGGAGGCTAAATCCCTTCTGATATCGGTCTTGAAGGGAAAAGATGAACCGTTGCAGGCAGCAGCCATCGGCTTAATCGCGGAGTTTTTTAAACAGGATGAGCTCTCTTCTCTCCTCAGCACTTTTAATTACATTTTGCCGCCGAGGCAGATTCAGTTTATCTCTGCTCTGTCTTCTTATCCAGAACCTCAGGTCAGAGAATTTCTGATGAAAGTTATAAGCAGCCAGAAAGATGAGTCGGTGAGAATAGCGGCTTTAAGGACTCTGGGCCGGGTCGGCGACGCTACAACGGTAGAATTTCTGGCGGAGCGGGCGGCTCAGGCTAAGGCGCCCGAAAAAACCGCTGCCCGCGAAAGTCTGGTTTTTCTCCCGGAAAAAGCTGTGGATCAAAAAATTCTGGAGCTTCTGGCCGCCTCAACCAGCCAGGAAGTCAAGAATGAGTTGCTTTTCTCTGCCTGTGAAAGAAATATGGTAGCGGCCCGGGATTTCTTCTTAGCTGAAGCTTCCAATCCGGCGGCTGACCGGGCACTGGTCTCCCGCGGCCTCAGGGCTTTTGGCAATCTCAGTCTGGCTGATAAAATTTTAGAGGTGGCTTTTTCGACTCAGGATGAGACTTACCGGGAAGAGCTGGTCAACATCCTGGCTATCTGGGCTCAAAATTCAGCCCGGCCAGATTCTAAATCAGCTTTTTTCACCCAGCTTCTGGCTAAGGAAAATGATCCAGAAAAAGTATCGGTACTGGTTCAGGTCATAGGTAAGATCGGGGAACGCAGTTCTTTACCGCTCATCAGGAAATACCTGAGTGATTCACCTCCGCCGGTTAAAGAGGCAGCTGTTAAAGCTCTAAGCGACTGGCCGGAAGTTGAAGCTCTGGACGATCTTCTGGCATTGGCCCGTAAGACTTCAGACCTTAAAGAAAATGTCCTGGCCATCAGGGGACTGGTCAGGCTGACTGCTTCTCAAACTTATCGTCAACCTGAGGGGGCCACGGCTTTTCTTAAGGAAATTTATTCTCTTAGCCGGCGGGCTGAGGAGAAAAAGCTGGTTCTGTCCACTCTGCCCAATTTGCCCTGTGCTTCCGGGCTGGAGTTCTGCGAGTCATTGAGTAATGATCCGGAAGTGGGGCAGGAGGCGCGGACGGCAGCAGAGAAAATCAAGCAAAAGCTTCAGTCTTAGACACGGGCTACACCAGCCAGTTTTCGGCCTTCAGCCTTTTTGGCACATAGTTACAGAGTTTATAGATTGTCTTATTAGGCTGTTATTCCAGCCACTTGTAATCGCCGACAAAACTCAGCTGATCTGGACAAACTTTAGTCCCAGGATAGCCGCCAGCTTTTTTATTTTAGAAGCGATATGACCGACACCTACCGCACAGTGATGAGCGGGGCCTTCCTGGCTCCAGGCCTCAACAAACTCTTTTACCCCGGGCTTGAATTTATACCGGCTATTGGTATTGCCAATCTGGAGAATCGGACCTGGAACTGATTCACCTTCTGCCACTAACAGTTTGAGCTGGTTGTCTCTGGTCTCAACCACGGAGAGAAGGGTTACGGGGCCGGATTTTACTTTCATTTCGATGGACAAACCTTTGCCCGGCTTGCCATGAAAGACGCCGAGGGGCTTGAGCTGGGGCTTGCCCTCAGCAATGGCTATGTGCCCGGGTCCATCATGTCCCATCAGGATAATTCCTTCTTTGAAATCCAGAGCGTAAAACTCGGTAAAAGAACCGCCGGCGCCAAAAGAATCCATGATTTTCATGGCAACAGCATTCTTAACTTCGCCTTCCCCGGCCATCGGGACATGCTTAGCGGTTAAAAGCGAGCAGCCAGCAATGAGCGAAGTCACGATATCTTCTTCTTCGCTGCCCGGTGTTCCTTCGTAATAATAGGCCAGCGCCCCGAGTTTCCTCTGAGCTACCAGCCGCTCCAGAGCACAAGCTGTTCTGGCGGCCCTTTCTATTTCCGCTCTCGAAGCCTCAGGTAAAATATTAAAAGTTTTTTCCATTTCCTGGATTTTGTTAGCTATTTCTTTCTGGCTCACCTGATGACGGAGTTCAATTAGCTGACCAATTTCCAGATTCTCGAGATGTAAACCGAAGCTGGCGGCTAACCGGGTGGTATCTGTATAGACATCAAGCATGCCGTTATAGTAGTGCCCGAGAATTCCGAGATTCAGCTGATGGAGAACTTCGGCTACCCGGGCAGCTTCAACCCACTCCTGAATCTCATGCCAGGCCTCAGGATCTTTAAGAGTTCCGGTGACTAAGTGAAAATCTATCCCCGAGCGGTTAAAAACACTGGCGATTTCAGGCACGGCGCAGGCCTGACAGAAAGCCAGCCATTCTCCGGTCATCTGGCCGCGGTCGCCCAGAGAGTTAAACCACTCGTAATTAATAGCTGCTTCCGGCTGGAGATTGAGCACTACCACCGGCACTCTGGCTTCCTCCATGACAGGCAGAACGGTTGAAGACAGGGCATAGGTTGAAACGTAAAGAAAAATTATTCTGACTCCGGCAGCTCTAAATATTCCAGCTGTTTCACGGGCTTTTTCCACTGTATCCACCAGCCCGGCCGAAATTACCTCGCCGCCTCCGGCTTCTGATATTTTCTTCTCAATAGTTTTGAGGTAGCCCTCAAGCCGGTCATGGAGGCCTGGGAATTGCCCCCAGTAGGTGTTTAGACCTATGCCGAACAACCCCACTTTTACCGTGCCTGTAGAAGAAATTGGGCTGCTGTCGGGAAAAAACAGTCCTGATTCACAAGCATCAGCCACAGCTGGACTCAGGCTAAAGAGCACGAATGTTAATAATAGAATTGTTAATTGGCAGGGTTTTATCGTCTGCTTCATCCATGCCTCCATCCATATATTCTTTCTCCTCTAAATATTAATTTACTTTAATCTGCTTGCCATTAAAATCCTTGGGTTATTTAGAAGGCAATAACCATTGGCCCGATTATAAAGTTTGCTTAGAAGAACTGTCAAATAAACGAATTGACTCATCTAAAATCTGCCCAAAGCTGATTCGTTGCCTCACGAGAAAATCTACATGAAAAGCTTTTGTCTTCTGGCTCAAAATGAGGCTAAATTCCTTGACAGGCCGTCTTCTGGCAGCTTATGCTGAGAAAGTAAAATTTTTAAATTTGTTGTCAAGGCCGTGGTAAAAGTTGCGGAAAAAATGAACAGTATTAAAACCTCAAAGCGAATTACAATCAGCTCCGGAATTTTTTTAATTCCCTTGATTTTGACTGTTTTTGGCCTGGTCTTCGAATCAGGCTGCTCTTCTTCAAAACAGGGGACTCTCGAACAGGGCTTCACCTCGCCTCCTCCAGAATACAGGCCCGGTGTTTACTGGTATTTCATGGATGGCAACTTAAGCCGGGAAGCAATGACCCGGGAGCTGGAGGCCATGAAAGAAGCCGGCATCGGCTGGGCACTTTTTCTTGAAGTCAATGTGGGTGTGCCACGCGGCCAGGTTGATTTTTTAAGCCAGAAATGGCAGGAACTTTTTGAGCAGGCCGTTGAAGAAGGAGAAAGGCTGGGCATAAAAATCATCATGGGCTCAGGCCCGGGCTGGGCGGGAAGCGGCGGCCCGTGGGTCAAGCCTGAGGAATCCATGCAGCATCTGGTCTCCTCTGAAGTCAGGGTTAAAGGTCCTGGGAAATTTGATTTGAAGCTACCTGTGCCAGGGCCCAAAACTCCCTTTTTTGGAGAAAATACGCTGACTCCAGAGCTCAAACAGGCAAGAGAAGACTGGTATCAGGATGTGGCGGTTCTGGCCTTTCCCACGCCTGAAATGGATAGCCGAATCCCCCTGATTGAGGAAAAGGCTCTCTATTACCGGGCTCCTTTTACTTCCCAGCCTGGTGTCTGGCCCTATCTTCCACCGCCGGCTGAGGCGAGCGGGCCGGCTGGATCAGCTATCAAAAAGGAGAAGATAGTTGACCTGACCAGCAGATTAAAGCCAGATGGCAGCCTTGACTGGGAGATTCCGCCAGGTAGCTGGACAATCAGGCGTTTTGTCGCCAGGAATAATGGTGCGGTAACCAGACCGGCACCCCTTCCCGGGCTGGGCTTTGAGTGTGACAAGTTCAGCCGGGAGGCCTTTGAGTCTCATCTTAATCATTACCTTGGCCCGCTCTTAGAACGGATCCAGCCCGACGGTTCGAAGCCGGGCGGCGGCTGGAAGATGATTCATATCGATAGCTGGGAAATGGGCGCTCAAAACTGGAGCCAGAACTTTAGGCAGGAATTTATCAAGCGCCGTGGCTATGACCCTCTGCCTTATTATCCGGTCTATGCCGGTTGCCAGGTCGGAACACTTGAGGAAAGCGAAAGATTTTTGTGGGACCTGAGAAAGACCTCAAGCGAGCTGATTGTTGAAAATCACGCCCTTGAGTTTAAAGAGTTTGGCAGGAAATATGGCTTTAAGCTTTCCATTGAGCCTTATGACATGAATCCCGCCTCGGATTTTGACCTGGGGGCGGTGGCTGACGTCCCGATGAGTGAGTTCTGGAGTGATGGCTTTGGCTACAATTCTTCTTTCAGTGTAATTGAGGCTACCTCGATTGCTCATATAACTGGTGCTCCGGTCGTGGCGGCTGAGGCTTTTACTGCCGAGGGGAAAGAAGCCTGGAAAAAATATCCGGGTAACATGAAAAATCAAACTGACTGGGCCTTCTGTCAGGGGCTGAACCGCCTTATCTTTCACACTTTTGCTCATAGTTCGCTCGATGAAAAACTCAAACCCGGGATGACCATGGGTCCTTATGGTGTCCACTGGGATAACAGACAGACCTGGTGGCCAATGGTCAGGGCCTATCATGAATACATAGCGAGATGCCAGTTCCTTTTAGCTCAGGGAAAACCGGTGGCCGACGTGCTTTATCTAATTCCTGAAGGTGCCCCGCAGGTTTTCAGACCAGCTCCAGATGCTATGGATGGGACGGAATTCCTTCCGGATAAGCGAGGTTTCTCATTTGATGGTTGTTCGCCCGAAGCTTTGATGAAACTGGCTGAAGTCGAAAAAGGCCAGATCGTTTTTCCCGGTGAGGCCAGTTATAAGCTTCTGGTGCTGCCGGCTTTTGAGACCATGACTCCGGAGCTTTTAAGGGAAATAGAGGAGCTGATACAAGAAGGGGCGACGGTTATTGGTAACCCGCCTCGAAAATCGCCTTCGCTTGAGGATTTTCCTGATTGTGACCTTGAGGTGGAAGGGCTGGCTAAAAACATGTGGGGAAGCCTGGAAAAGCCCCAGCTGGCTGAAGAGAGAATTTATGGGAAAGGGAAAATTTTCTGGGGTAGCGACCTCAATCCTGAAACGGTCAAGAGCGATTCCAATCCACTTCAAGCCCGGCTTTATCCTGATTATGTGACAACGGCCGGGATTTTAGAAAAGATTGGGGTATCACCTGATTTTAGTTGCTCGTCCGGGAAAATTCGCTACACCCACCGGTCACTGACTGAAATGGGGCAGGAAATTTATTTTATCTCAAATCGAAGTGGCGAATCCGTTGATGATGTCTGCACCTTTAGAGACGGTTCACTCCGGGCTGAGCTCTGGGATCCTTTAACAGGCGAAAGACGGCCACTGGAGGGAGTGCAGGCCGTGGAGGGCGGGGTAAAGCTTGCAGTCAGGCTGGAACCAGAACAGAGCTTTTTTATTGTTTTTAAGAAAGATAGCAACGTTGCCGGCCATCACAATCTTTCTGCCGGGATTTCTACCTCGCCAGAAAATGCTGCCGATAATAGGACAACTGCCAAAAAGAGGACCGCAGAAAAAAATCAGAGCTCTGATCAAATTGCCGGCTCCGGGCGGCCCATATTGAAGAATTTCCCTGAGCGCCAGGCCATATTAACCTTAGGAGGACCCTGGAAAGTTAAATTCGACCCGCTCTGGGGCGGCCCGGGCGAGGTGGTCTTTGAAGAGCTTTTAGACTGGGCGATTCATCCGGACGACGGCATCAGATATTATTCCGGGACGGCGGTTTATACTGCTGAGTTTGACCTGCCAGAAGGAGTTGAAATTTCGAGAAAGGACGCTCTCTACCTTGACCTGGGTGAGGTCTTTTGCCTGGCCAGGGTCAAGCTGAACGGGCGCGAGCAGGGAATAGTCTGGACAAAGCCGGCCAGAGTCAGATTAACCGGAATTAAAAAAAAGGGAAACCATCTGGAAATAGAAGTAGCCAACCTGTGGATAAACCGGCTAATAGGTGATGAAAATGAGCCCTGGGACGGCGTGGTCAATGGAAGTTGGCCTGAATGGCTCCTGACCGGAAGCCCGCGGCCAACGAAACGCCTGACCTTTACCACCCACCACTTTTACCGCCAGGGAGATCCGCTGGTTCCATCAGGTCTTCTCGGTCCGGTCCGCCTGCTAAAATGACGATAATGATGGACGATAGTGGACAGATGCCTATCAGGTAATGCCTGTTGCGCCTCTATCCTATAAGTAAACGTTCCCCTGTAGACCTTATTCCTTTTTTAATAAATGTGCAGTTCATATCGCTCGGCTGGCTCATTATATTTAACCCAGACAAAGCAGCCCTTTTCCACATCAAAAGTATGGGCAAAATAAGAAGGGATTGAGTAATTTATTTTCATCGGTGAGTAGGGCCTTTTTTGATGATGGTTTGTGGAACCAAAGACTACTTGACAAGATGTTTTTTTTTTTTTTTTATCTTTTGCTTAGGCAAAAGATATAACTGGAAGGAGATGATGTCTGCCATTTAAAATCAAAACAATGCTTGTTTTTAGGTCAATCTATTTTTTAGGAAGCAAAAATGAAGCAATGTGGGTATTTGAATTCAATTATGATTTTCTTGTTTTTGGCCACATTGATTTCTGGAGTATTTGTAATTAAATCCGAGAGTACAGAGCCAGTTCCACCTTGTGATGAATATTTGGAGTGGTGCATGGATTGGTGTGCTGAGAATAATTCAGGACAAAATTACCAACAGTGCTTGAATGAGTGCGCTATTAAATGGCTTGAGCGGTGCACCTGAGCCCATCGATTAATTTTTGAATTTTTACCAATCAAATTGCAGGAGGCAACGTTGATAAAAAAGAAGGTATTGCTGTTGCCCATCTTGATTCTGGTATTTCTGGCATTTAATTTGTCGCTTGAAGCCGAGCTTAAAAAAGTTTTATCTATCGGGTCAAATCAACCCGATTATCTTTTTATGACCGTGACAGGCGTAGTACTTGATGAAGAAGGAAACATCTATGTGGCCGATGCTGGAGGTTCCTTTATAAGGAAGTACAATCCCGAGGGCGTCTTTATTAAAGAGGTTGGAAGGTATGGGCAGGGGCCGGGTGAATTCAGCAATCTTTTTGGATCTTTATTATATGATGGCCAGAAGTTATACTTAAAAGATGAGCTTAATTACAGGATTGCCGTGCTTGATAAGGAATTGAACATTGAAAATTACATCAAATTAAAAGGTCTTAGTAGATCTCTGGCTAAGATTGATAACTTATTTTACCAGATTTCTTCCAAGCCAGGAGGGCCATTTCGCCAGGTTGAAATTTATAACCTGAAGGGTGATTTTGTTTCCAGTTTTTTTGATGAGCGTCCTGATTTTTTTAAAGGTCGTACCTTTAGCAAAAAAGATTACCCGGCTTGGATGATGTTTTCAAATATAGTTATGGCCGCCGACCGGGCCGCCGAAGAAATTGCTGTCACCTTTACTAATCCCGGAGATAAGATAGAAATATTCTTCTATACTAAAGAAGGGAAATTCAAAAACAAAATAGAAATGGATCATCTTATCAAATATAAGTTCTCTGAATTTAGACTTCACTTTCCGCCTAAGTATCCAAAAAAGAGCGACCTAATAATGGTTTGGTCCATACATTATATGGGGGCGGAAAAAATTCTCCTTGATTACTGGATATCCAGATATGAATTGGAAAAGGCTGTAGATGAAAAGCATTATCTACTTGTAGTAGATAGAAAGTCTGGTCGGTTACTACATCAAGAACTGGTTTCCAATGATTTGAAAGTGATCGGGGTCGAAGATGGTATGCTCTTCGGAGCAGAGATAGCAGAAGATATTCCCAAGGTAGTTCTTTATAAACTGGATTATTAAGAGACGAATTGGTTTGGATAAGGAGGGGGTCAGTATAGACCATTTCCATCTCTTTCTTTGGGTATGAAAATCCGGCGCTCTTCAAAGCATGATGCTCCTTCAGAATGAAAAGCTGACCGTTGGTCAGGTTAAAGACCTTTTTGGCTTCTCCAGGCAAATGGCTCTAAAAGAAATGACTAAATTGGTAGAGCTTGGGGTGGTCAGGTCAAAGGGCAGAGGTCGAGGAGCTTATTATGAGCTCGTATAATATCGGTTGTCATTTAAGTTGTCATTTTGGTTGTCATTTATTTAAAAGAATCACATAAAACTTGAGGTGAGGCGATGGAAGAATTAGAAGCTAAGCACTTCAAATGTATCAAGAGGGATAATTCAGAAGAAGAAGTTGAAAGGCGATGGCAGATATTTAAGATAGTCTTTGATAAATTTTACGATTACCTGAAAACCAAAGGAATAAATGACGATGCAGTCAGCCCGAGGGCGGTGTACATCTCATTAAGCGATGTAAGTGATAGAACAATAAGAAATGACCTGATCAATAAAGAAATTTTTATTTTTAGAAAAGAAGGTTTAAGTACAGGGCCGAAGTTCAAACTGATTTCGGTCAAAAGAAGATGACAAAAGGTAGGGTGCTAATTGGGCTAATGATTTCAGAAGTTAACAATAAGAAAATTTAAAAATAGAAGAGGCTGGCGCTCAATGCTCCTTCGGAAGTCTCTAAGTTAGACGAAACGGTGACGCAAGATAAGTAGAAGATCATGAATATTATTATATTGATACTCATCATGTTTTCTGCTGCATCAGTAGTGATTGTTGTTAGGGTGCTTATCAAGAGGCACAAGAAACGGTCCGATTCAAAGAAAGAAGAAGAAAAAGTACGAGAAGAGCAGCAGAAAAAGTATAAAGAACAGAAAGAGCGAAAGAAACTTGAAGAGGAACAACATTTGAAGGAGGAAGAAGAAAAAGTAGAGCGAGAAGCACGAGAAACAGATAATAAAGAGAAGGTAAAAAAGGAACAATTAGAGACTCAGGAAGAAGAAAAGACAGAGCAAGAGGAGAAGGTAAAAAAAGCCGAAGAAGAGAAAAAAAAGAAAGAAGATACCCAGAAAGAAGAGGGGTCACAAGAAGGGCAGCAATTACCACCCGGCCAGAGAGGGGGAAGATCCAGAGTGTCAATAAAACAAGACGCAATAGAGCAAGAGAGAGTAACGAAACCACGCACAAGGAAGCCTGAAATCGTTTGTTGGAATAAACAGCGGGAGTGGATTGTTGGCATTGAGGTTCCTGAAGAGTTTACATCGCCAAATGTTATTCAAGATGGTGAATCAATAGAGCAAGATAATTCAGACGAGGCGCGTTATCCACTCAGATATATTAAGGGTGCAGTAAAAGTTGCTTGGAACGAAGGAGAACAAGATAGAGAAATAGAAATCACCTTTATGGAAGATGGCAGAAGTTACCTTATCTTCAAGATGCGAAAAAACTGGAAGGGATTGGGTAGAGTGGTTAGACGACCAACTGCTGGCTACTACTTAGCAATAGTACCGTGTGAATGGAAACGGGATGAAGAAATGTCAGCTTCCGCTCCTATTGTGCCAGAGGATGTTCAAATAAGCGGATACAAAGCACATTTCTTTATCCTGAGTCAAAACGAAAACACATCTATTTCATTTATTGATGCAAATGGTGGACGAATCCAGGTGAAATCTGGCAGTTCCAGTTTCCAACTTATAGGAAAAGAATTACCTGATTCTTCTGAAGATAATGGCCCATTTTTTGGCGAAGAACTGCCTTGCATTAAAGCAACTGATGAACAAATCTGGGATAATGTTGGAGTAATCGTTATTGGTGAAGAAGGAAGTGGCAGAAACAGATGGCGGACGCAATTTTCTCCGCAGGAAAGAGTGATAGATCAAAAGATGCCTGATGATTTAGCAAATCGGCAAGGCGGTTGGTATTTTGTTCGTATTTACGATAAGGATGATAATTTGTTGGAAAGTATGGACTTTAGATTTAGTGCTGGATTGAAAAGCATTCAAATAGTGAACCCTCGATGTTTGCCCGAAAAGGATGGATACTGCGATGTTGAAGTCAAATTCAACCATCAAGTCAATTGTAATGTTGAACCGGAAAGTGAAATAGAGCAAGGATTTGAGATTAGCCGAGGAAACAGCTTGACAATTATAACGATACCCCCAAAGCCTTATTGCGATAAGACTCACTGGACTGTAGTGGATGTGGATGATAAGACCAAAGTTAATGCCAAGACCAAAATTACGATCTTGATAGAAAGGGTATGGTGGAATGCAGGTGATCTTAATGGAGCTCCTGCAAATTGGAAAGACAGAATCATTGCTTTATCTCGTCAGGACTTTACAGCTACTAGTGAAAAAGCACTCTGGTTGAAATTTCCCCGTAAGCGCTGGGTAACTAAAATTGAAGTAGGATTTAATCGTGACAGAAGCAGACCCTATAATGTCGAGGTAGAAAAAGAGGTGATGGCTGTTCCTTTACGAGACTTTTGCGATGCAGAGGAAATTGAAAATAGGCAAGAACAATTTACAATGAAAATATGGTTTTTGCCAGAAGAAAAACATACGTATGAAGCCATCGTTCTTAGAATCCCCGCTGAATTGCCACCGGTTTCGAAAGAAAATAATTTTAGTGCAATTGTCCAATGTCCAGGTAGACATCACCATGGAAAACTTCGTCAGGGTAGAGGTTTCAATAAAGGAGAGATTGATGGCGCAGGATTAACTATGAAGCAAGCCAAAAATTTTCATTTAGCCTACGATAAAAGAAGAAACTCTTCGCATTTGTGGAATATAAATAGATTAAAAGCAATAACTGAAAGGTGCAATAAACATGGAAAATTATCAAGTTGACCTAATAAACTTAGCCAAGCAGGTTGAAGAGAGATACAAACGCTATCTTGAGACCACTTTTTACTTTAAAGATCCGGACCTAAGGAAATCATTTCAGGAAGCTTTGAGCTCCGGTTACCTAAGCAAGGGTCCCTATCTTGAGGCTACTCCAGTGTTTAAACGTGGTAAAAGGACATATGAGCTCTTTCGAGAGCTTCTAACTGTTCCTTTGGATGAGGGATTTCTGAAGGCTGTGTTAGGTGACAGGCCTCTCTATTTACATCAGGAGGATGCTGTTCGGAAAGTGTTCGGTGAGGCAAGAAACGCCGTCGTTGCTACAGGCACAGCCAGTGGGAAAACAGAGGCTTTTCTCTATCCTATTCTCCTTCATCTATATAAGGAATTCCAGGCAGGGCAATTAGGACCTGGGGTGCGTGCACTTATACTCTATCCGATGAATGCCCTGGCCAATGACCAGCGAGAACGGTTGGGAGAAATCTGTGAGAGACTTCAGGATGCAGGCTCACCATTTAGATTCACATTTGGTCAATATATAGGTGAAACGCCAAAAGATGAGAATGATTCACGGCGCCACGCACGGGACCGCATCGCCAATCGGCTCCACGGTGAACTTGTCTTGCGCAAGGAGATTTGCGAAAATCCACCTCATATCCTGCTAACCAATTACTCTATGCTGGAATATCTTCTTATCAGACCTGACGATAGTCTTCTTTTTGACAATGGGTGTGCTCGGTGGTGGACTTTTCTTGTAATAGATGAAGCCCACCAGTATCGAGGCTCTAAAGGCATTGAAATGGGCATGCTCATTCGGCGATTGAAAAGAAGGCTTAGAGAAGGCGGTCGCACAGGAACTTTCAGATGCATTGCTACAAGTGCTACAATTGCTGGTAAAGAAAGTGACAAACCACTTGTAGCAAAGTTTGCCAGTGACTTGTTTGGAGAGGATTTTGATGAAGGAGATGTGGTTTTAGGAGAAACTGAACCAATTCTTGACCGGGGAACAGTAGACTTTTCTTCTAACGACTACCGAGCAATCCGACAGGCCCTTGAATCAGGTCATACTCAAGAATTATCTGAAATTGCTTATCGTTTCGGAGAAGCTGTTCCTGAAGGTTTGAATGTAGCTAAAGTTGCTGGTTTTCTCCTTCAATATGACCAGCGTTCAACTAGACTTAGGCAGATCATCACAGGGGAGCCCAAAGAAGTTGTTGAACTTGCTGGTGAAATATTCCAAGATTTGCCAATAGAGAAAGAAGAGCGCATTAAAGCCCTATCTGAACTCGTCGAGTTACTTATAAAGGCTAAAGATCATTCGTTTGACACCCCGCTCCTTTCAGCGCGTTACCATCTGTTCCTTCGCTCACTCGAAGGTGCCTTCTTGTCTTATTTTCCTCATAAGCGTTTATTCCTCGAGCGCCGCAGTAAGCATAAAGGTGCAGCAGTATTTGAAATTGCCCTCTGTCGAGAATGCGGCCAGCACTACCTTGTTGGAAAGTTTAAAGACGGTAGACTACAGGAGGCCATAAGAGATCCGGGTCACCCTGATTTTGGAGCAACCTTCTTTCGACCTATTGAGAATTCATTCGAAGAAACCGCTGAAGAAGATTCAAATACAGGAAAGAAAAGATTTCAACTTTGCACCGAGTGCGGAGCGATGGTGCAGGTCAATCAAAGTCGTAACAAATTGATGTGTGGACATACAAATACAATCCTTGTTGAGCAACAAGAAGGTTCAGAGGAAAAAGAAGATCAAATTCCAAAATGCAGTACCTGTGGCTATCGCGCACCTGACCCGGTGAGGGAGGTAATTCACGGCACGGATGGTCCTCATGCCGTAATCACTACTACACTATATCAAAAGCTTCCGGAAGAAAGAAGAAAAGTGCTCGCCTTCGCAGACGGTCGTCAAGAAGCTGCCTTTTTTGCATGGTATCTCGAAAACTCGTATAAAGACATTCTTAATCGGAACTTGATTCTTAAGGCTATGAATAGACTGGATCTGCACACGTCAGAAGGACTTTCTCTGCGCGAACTGGCAATAGGGTTATGCAATATTTACCGTGAAAATAATTCCTTTTCACCTGCAACGGGGGGCCTGGAACTTCAACGAGAGGCATGGCTTAGCCTTTTCCGTGAGTTTCTGACAGATGAACCAAGAATTTCTCTTGAGGGTGTTGGGCTCCTACGATGGTACATCAAATGGCCTGAAAGATTCATCGTTCCAAACATGCTACTTTCTCCTCCCCTGTCTTTGAACGACCAGGAAGCACGGGACCTGATTTTTATTTTATTGGATTTTATGAGAGATGACAAAGCTGTAGAGTTACGAACTGCTGGAGATATTTCCTTAAACTGGAATGACCTTAATATTCAGGCAGCTCAGATGCGTGTCCGAATAGGTCCTCCCAAAGCACAAAGGGAAGTCCGAAGCTGGAATGGTGAAACTGGTAAGAGAGCCAAGTTTCTCACCAAGATTTTAACCAAAAAAGGCTTTTCCAAACAAAACGCTGATGAAAAAGCATTGGAGGTTCTTAATGAGATTTGGGAAGCCTTCAGGCTAAGTGACGAATTGTTTGCATCACAAGATCGGTTTTTACTCTCCGTTGACGATGCTCGCAGACTTAATCCAGAATGGTGGAGGGTTTTCACAATTTCAGATCAAGACACTCTGTTCCAATGTAATACCTGCGGCCGTCTTCAAACAACTTCTATTGGTAATGTTTGCATACGCCATAATTGTCCTGGAACAGTTCAAAATATTAAAGTTAGGGATTTGGAAGCGAACCATTATAGATTGCTTTATAAAGATGATCTACCAGGGGTATTAAAAGTAGAGGAACATACCGCACAGATTGACAAGGAGAAAGCAAGGGAGTTTCAAAGGAAATTTAAGGAAGGTAAAATTAATGTCCTCAGCTCATCCACAACTTTTGAATTAGGGGTTGATCTTGGAGACTTAGATGTTATCTTCTTGCGCAATGTACCGCCGGAGACTTTCAACTATGCTCAACGAATAGGACGAGCTGGTCGCCGTAGTGGATTCCCGGGTTTTGCGGTAACCTTTTGTCGTCGTGCTCCTCACGATCTATACCACTTTGCTGAACCAGAGAATCGAATTCTTAGAGGAACTGTTCGACCGCCAGTAATCAGTATAAGAAATGAGAAGATTATCACCCGACACATTATTGCCACGGTGCTCTCCTATTTTTTTATAGATTTTCGTGACCGATTTGAGACCGTTAAAAATCTATTCCGCGACCTTGAATATCCTTCCGGAGTCAGTGATCTATCTAATTTTTTACAAAAACACAAAGTCAAATTGGAAGGGTCGCTGAAAGGTATTGTTCCCACAGATATGATAAACAAAATCGGATTGGATAATGGAAGTTGGATTCAAAACATAGTTGGGAGTGACAGTAGGTTCGCCCTTTCAGAGATAGAAATTTCTTGTGATTTTAAGAGTGTAAAGAATCTTGAAAATAGTTCAGTATCAAAAAAAGATTATCGTACTGCCGAATGGGCAAAGCAGAGATCAGAAACTATTGCCAGCGAGGATACGCTATCTTTTCTCTCACGAAAAGCAATAATACCGAAATATGGTTTTCCCGTAGATGTGGTTGAATTAGACCCTCAAAGAACTCAAAAAACCTCAGAATCTTCCGAAGTCCTTCTTCAAAGAGACCTTTCCATTGCGATAGCAGAATTTGCTCCTACTAGCAAACTGGTGGCGAATAAAAAAGAGTGGACTTCGTATGGGATCAAGAAAGTAGCAGAAAAAGAATGGCCTCGAAAATTCTATCGCAGGTGTGCCAAGCATAATTTGTTCATTTCTTGGAGCCCAGGAGACCCGGTGCCCTCAGAAACTTGCTGTGATTCCGCCAAACAGGGAATTTATCTTATTCCACAATTTGGTTTTGTGACTGATCGTAAAAAGCCAAAAGAACCAAAAGGACGCGCAACACGAGTTTTCACCACTCGTCCATACTTCGTAGGTTTAAAAGGGGTATCTCTCGGAGAAATTGATTTAGGGGTAGTTAAAATGACAAAGGTGTCACCAGGACAAATGGTTGTCATATGTGAAGGACGAAGAAGTGAAGGCTTTTATATCTGCAATCAATGTGGGGCTGGCTTTCGTCAGAGAGAACCGCGGCATAAAAACCCCTATGGGGAGGACTGTTCTGGCACTCTTGAGCAAGTTTCCCTTGGACACGAGTTTATCACCGATGTCCTTCAAATTCGATTCCTTGAACTACTCCAGGACAATACAGAGGGTATATGGTTTGGCTATTCTCTTGCCTATGCCATAGTCGAAGGGGCTGCTGAGATTTTAGAAGTTCCCTCAGCCGATTTGAATGTAACAATATCCTATCAGAATAGAGAAGCTGTTCCTCCTATTGTTCTCTACGACAATGTGCCCGGAGGGGCGGGACTTGTTGCCCGCCTTGAAGATAAGGAGATACTCCACGCTTGTTTAAAAGCCGCACTTGATAGAGTCAATGGTAGTTGCGGGTGTGGCGAGAATGATAGTTGTTACGGATGCCTTCGAAGCTACCGGAATCAGTTTGCACATCAGTACTTGAAGCGTGGGCCAGTCTTGCACTATCTAAAAAGAATCTTAGACGAATGGAAGGAATGAAAATATGACTTTTGAACACTCGTCGCCGCATCGCCTGATACAGCATAAAAGGTTTGCTAATGCTCACACAAATCCTTCACTCTCACTCAGGGCCTCTTCTATGCTGGAAACGCTGTCCGATAGATATAGAGCCTGCCTTCCTATTAAGGCCTTAAATTTAGAGCAGTCATTATATTGGATATAAAAAATGGATTTCCAGGAATCTAAGGATATAAGTATCTGCAAAGTTCCAAAGGAATGGAAAGTGGAGAGGCTGGGGAATGATAAAGTGTGTGAAATAACTATGGGCCAATCACCTTCTTCTCTAACCTATAATGCAGCAGGTGATGGGTTGCCATTTCTTCAAGGCAACAAGGAATTTGGTCCTATTCATCCCTCCCCGACTGTTTTCTGCAACAAACCAATAAGGATAGCTGAGAAAAACGATGTTTTAATTTCGGTTAGAGCGCCAGTTGGAAAATTAAACATCTCTCAGACCAGAGTCTGCATTGGTAGAGGTTTGGCCTTAATAAGATGCAATCCAAATAAAGTCAGCCATTTATTTTTATTTTATTATCTCAAGAGCAAAGCTCAGGAGCTTGAAAATATTTCAGCCGGGTCTACTTTTAAAGCAATACGAAAAGACGACATTGAAAGATTATTAGTTCCTCTTCCCCCCATCGGAGAACAGCGGAAAATTGCAGAAATCTTGTCGACGGTGGATCAAGCGATTCAAAAAATTATAGAGGCCATAGAAAAGACGCAGAGGCTGAAGAAAGGCCTGATGCAGGAGCTTCTGACTAAAGGCATCGGGCATAAGGAGTTTAAGAAGACTGATTCAGGAATGATTCCAAAAACATGGGAACTAAAAAAACTAGAGGAAATTTCTGTAGATTTTGTTAGCGGGGGGACCCCATCTACCTCAAAAGATGAATACTGGAACGGTGATATTTCATGGATGACAAGCGCGTTCATTACTGAAAGAGAAGTTAAAACCGGGCAACGGTTCATAACGAATGAAGGTCTTAAGAAAAGCGCAACTAAGATAGTTCCAAAGAATAATCTCCTGGTCGCAACAAGAGTTGGCATTGGGAAGGCAGCGGTTAATAGAATTGATATAGCTATTAGCCAGGATTTAACTGGCATCATTATAGATAATAATAAAGCTATTCCCGACTTTATCTATTGGCACATTGTTAATAGCGGGAAGCGATTAAAGTCTATGGCTCAAGGCAGCACCATAAAGGGAATTTTACGCGAAGATTTGCGGAAGATAAGCATCCCCCTCCCCCCGCTTCCAGAGCAGCAAAAAATTGCTGAGATCCTCAGTTCCGTGGATAAGCGAATCGAGACGTTAAGAAAAAGAAAAGAAAGGCTGGAGAAGGTTAAAAAAGGACTGATGGAAGATCTCCTGACCGGCAAAAAAAGAGTAAAGTTGGAAGATTAAGATGACTTTTACTGAAAAAAGACTCGTCGGGGATTATATTCTCGAAAAACTCACAGAGAAGGGGTGGAAAAATGTCCCGGCAGGAGATCTTGAACGAGACAGTCTGGAGGAGCCTCTCTTAATCCCTAACCTCATCAGGGCTATCCAAAAAATTAATATCGGGATCGCACTGGGTGATGAAGAGATTCACAAGGTCCTTAACGAGTTAAAGCTTACCCCGACCGGAAGCGAAGGCTCAAAAAAGATAATCAATTTCTATAGATTCGGGGTGCCTGTCAAGTTTGAGAAAGATAGAGTGGTCAGATATATCCGCCTTTTTGATTTCGATAATGCTGACGAAAATGAATTTATAGCTACCAGCCAGGTTTATTTCAAAGGCCGGGATATCATCAGAACAGATATCATCCTTTATGTGAACGGGATTCCCCTGGTCAACATTGAATGCAAAGACCCAACCAGAATATCTGAAAGCTGGCTTAATGCTTTTAATCAGATAAAGGATTATGAACAGATTGTTCCTGAATTATATAAATATGCCCAGATCGGAGTAGCTGCCGAAAGTGTAACCAGGTATTTCCCCATAGTGCCCTGGCACCGGGACATAAACACCTACGAATGGAAAGAGAAAGGTAAAGACTCAATAAATTCCTTGATCGAGATGCTTACACCAGGGCGACTGCTTGACCTCATCCAAAATTATCTTTTCTTCAGAGTTGAGCATGGCCAGGCCACCAAGGTTATCGCCCGCTATATGCAATTCTATGCGGCCAATAAAATAGTTGAGCGGGTTCTTAACAATCTCAATGGAGAAGACGAAAAAGACAGAGGGCTTGTCTGGCACTGGCAGGGAAGCGGGAAAACACTGACCATGATTTTCGCCGCCCATAAGCTCTATTATCACGGAAGTCTCGCCAATCCATCTATCTATTTTATCGTTGACAGAACAGAGCTTGAATCCCAGCTATATGACGAATTTACCGCCCTGGACATCCTCAGACCTGAAATAATAGATTCTGTCAGTGCTCTGAAGGAGGTTTTGAAACATGACGATTATCGGAGCAAAAGAGGTGTTTTCATCGTCCTCGTCCATAAGTTCAGGCAGCAAGAACTGAAAAGCCTTCAGAAAGAGCTGGAAAGAATATCCCAGCATAAAGAGACGGTACTGACCCGAAAAAATATCATCGCCCTGGTAGATGAGGGACATCGAAGTCAGTACGGAACTCTGGCTGCCCAGATGAAAGCCATTTTTAAGAAGGCTTTCTTTTTTGCTTTTACAGGAACGCCGATATCAAAGAAAGGACGAGATACCTTTTTAGAGTTCAGCTATCCTCCTGATGAATCTTATCTTGATTTATATTCAATCGCTGATTCAATCGCCGATGGCTTCACGGTTCAGATTGTCTATCAGCCGAGGCTTGAAGAAGAAGTTCACCTGAGAAAAGCAGACCTTGAAGCTTTCCTGCAATCTGAATACGAAGAACTGCCAGAAAATATCCGCGGCCCCTTAGAAAAAGAAATAAAGGAAAGACTCGATGCCATAAGGATCATCCTTGAAAATCCGGAAAGGATAAAAGTCATTGCCCGGGATATTGCCCGGCATTTTAAAGAAAATGTCGATGGAAAATTCAAAGCCATGGTAGTGGCGGGAAGTAAGCTTGCTTGCGAACGATACAAAAGAGCTCTGGATGAGCATCTGCCTGAGGAATATTCCGAGGTGGTAATAACAACTGAAGGAGACAGGAGAGCTGCTATTCAGAAACTCGTCACTGAATCAAGAGAAAGATACGGACATCTTGATCCAGAGAGCATTCGAAAGAGGATAGTGACAAATTTCAAAGAAGAAGAATACCCGAAAATTCTCATCGTCACGGAGATGCTTCTTACCGGCTTTGATGCACCCAATCTTCAGGTCATGTACCTCGATAAGCTTCTTAAAGAACACAGGCTGTTACAGGCTATAGCCCGGACAAATCGGCCATACAAAGATATAAAAGAAGCAGGCCTGGTTATTGACTATGTGGGCATTCTCAAAGAATTCAAAAGAGCTCTTGAGGCTTATAGCTCGGGAGATATAGAAAGAGTTCTTCTTGATTATGAAGGCCTGAGAGAAGAGTTCGGTAAGACAATCAGAGATATCCTGACAATTTTTCAAGACCTTCGGAGAGATTATGAGCGAGAAACTCTGCTTAGAGCCATTGAAATTCTAACCTCGCAAGATAAAGATAAAGAATTTGTCGAAAAATATAAAAAATTGCGGAAAATCTTTGAGCTGTTAGGACCGCATGAAGTCAGGCTAAGTCATCTTGAAGACTATAAATGGCTATCAGCCATCTACACCTACTACCTGAAGGTTGTTATCCAGAGGCCGGTAGACGAAGCCCTGGTTCAGAGATTTTATGATAAAACCGTTCAGTTCATTCACAAGGCAACAGAAATAGAAAAACTCGATGATTTACCGGTGATTGAATTTGATGAAAATTATCTCCAGAGGCTCGAAGAAAAAGTGAAGAACAGGAAAGAAAGAGCCGCTAATATGCTCTTCACCCTTAATAGATTTATTCTCGTCGACCGGCACCGAAATCCTGTTTATGAATCTCTGGCTGATAAGGTTGAGCGGCTGCTGAGTATGTGGAAAGAAAAGACACGCGATTATAGAAAAATATACGAAGAATGTTTGAAGATAATCAAGGAAAAAGAAGAGCTATCTAAAAGACAAAGAGCTCTCGGTTTTTCAGATCTTGAGTATTCGATCTTACTCGAGCTCGAAAAGAGTATTAATGGTCCAAATGATTTTGTACCGCTGGTCAAAGAGCTTTCCAGGTCCTTACAGAATCATCTTTTTGCAGGCTGGATCCAGCAGGCAACCGCGCAAAAAGAGGTCGAACGAGAAATCCGAAGGTTTGTCCGAAAACTAAAGGGAAAATTCGGGTTATCATTTGATGAAATGAACCGGCTTCACAGCAAGCTTGCTGACAAGGTGAAAAATTATGGCAGTTGAAAATATCCCCTACAAGGTTTTTTACCGAAGAATAAAATATCCCCGTCTTGAATTTACTACTGGTGAACTTCGCTTTATCCTCCCCCTGAATTCTAACCGCGAGGAGGTCTTTAACAGGCACAAGCGATGGATTGAAAAGAAATGGATCTTTGTTCAAGGATGCCTGAAAGAATCAAAGAAGAAGAAACTCACCCAGAGAACTGATGACGATTTTAAGAAGCTGGTACTGTATTTCCTGTCCGAGGCAGCTAGCCAGCAAGGCCTAAAACCGCATAAGGTGTATTTCAGACCCATGAAAACCAAATGGGCCAGCCTGAGCACCAGAAAAAATCTCACCATAAATAAGCTGGCCAGATACCTGCCAGATTATCTTATTGAATACATCATCTTCCATGAGCTTGCCCATTTTAAGCAAAAGCGGCACAACGAATTCTTCTGGGAAATTATTTCGCATAAATATAAAAAGTATCAGGAGCTCGAGAGAGACCTATTTACTTACTGGTTCCGCGTCACTAATAAGGAATGATCTTTTTTGACTTTTTAGCTTGTATAACGAACCGTGACAACTTAATTAGGCCTGTTTCTCTGGCCGTGTCAAGTTTAGCTTGTGATTTGGCCATTTTAAGGCCTCAGTTTATTCATCTTAGTTAGCTGCCTGAGCCAACTCTGACTCTAACAATTGAGTCTAACAATGCCAGACGTCATCTTGCCTCCCCAATAATTTCTTTTTGAAAAACGGGCGGGAGTTAAATAAGATAAGAATTGAAGTCTGATTAATTTAAGGAATTTAAGGAGCTTTAAAATGATTGAAGGGCAGAAGGAGAGCTTAAGCCAGATCCCTCAGCTAAAATACGCCATGATTGGTGGCGGGACAGGCTCTTTTATCGGCGATGTCCACCGGAAAGCCATAGCTATGGATGGCAAAGCCCGCCTGGTCGCCGGCTGCTTTTCCCGAAATTACGAGGATACCCTCAAAACAGGGGAACCACTCAGGCTGGATAAAAGCCGCCTTTACCGGAACTATGATGAACTGCTCAAAGCTGAAGCCCGTCATCCGGACCGGCCTGATTTTATCGTCATTGTCACTCCCAATGATTCGCATTATCCGATCGCCCGCCAGGCTCTCGAACTTGGATTTCCGGTAGTCTGTGATAAGCCTTTAGCCACCAGCAGCTCGCTGGCCCAAGAACTGGCTGATCTGGCTCGCCAGAAAGACCTGCTTTTCTGTGTCACCTATACTTATTCCGGTTTTCCAATCATCAAACATCTGCGCTGTCTGATTTCACAGGGCGAGTTAGGCACCATCCGTTTTGTAGCCGGTGAGTACCCGCAGGAATGGCTGGCCACCCTGGTAGAAAAAACAGGCCAGAGGCAGGCGGCCTGGCGAACAGATCCGGCCCGGGCTGGAATTTCCAATTGTGTTGGCGATATTGGAACGCATATAGAACACATGGTTTCTTACCTGACCGGACTGGAAATAGAAACACTCTGTGCCCGGCTCGACCATTTTGGCGAAGGGCGGCCGCTCGATGACAATGCCTCGATTATGATTGACTTCAAGGGCGGAGCCACCGGACTCTACTGGTGTTCGCAGATTGCTATCGGCCATGATAATGGCTTCAGAGTTAGGATCTATGGAACCAAAGGCGCGATTGAATGGTATCAGGAAGATCCAAACCACGCTAAGATTTCCTACCTTGACCGGCCGGTGGCTTATCTTTCCCGGGGGCGTGACCCGATGTGCCCGCGAGCTCAGTCGCTGTCGCGTATTCCGTCTGGCCATAATGAAGGTTACTTTGAAGCTTTTGCCAACATCTATTCGACCTTCCTGACCGCCCTCGACAAGAAGCTCCATGGTCAGGAGCTTATAGCCGATGACCTTGATTTCCCGCAGGTAGAAGAAGGAGTACGCGGGGTGAAATTTATAGAAAAGTGCGTCGAAAGCTCGGAGAAGGGAGCAGTCTGGGTAAAATTTTAGGTGGGTTGATAAATAATAATCCTAATTCTTGGGAGGAGAAAAAATGGCAAGACCAATAACCTTATTTACCGGACAGTGGGCTGATCTTCCCTTTGAAATCGTCTGTGAGAAAGCCAGCTCCTGGGGCTATGACGGGCTGGAAATTGCTACCTGGGGAGATCATCTGGAAGTTAAAAAGGCGGTCGCAGATCCTGGCTATCTGGCCAGGAAAAAAGAAATTCTGGCGAGGTATCACTTAGAGTGCCTGGCTCTCGGGGCTCACCTGGCCGGCCAGTGTGTCGGCGACCTCTACGACTTGCGTCTTGATGACTTTGCTCCGGCCGAGGTGAAGGGAAAACCGGATCAAATCCGGCGCTGGGCAATTGAAGAAATGAAGCTCACCGCCCGGGCGGCTAAAAACCTGGGCTGCTATGTGGTCAATGGCTTTATGGGTTCACCCATCTGGAAGTTCTGGTATTCGTTTCCAGCCACGAGTGAGGAACTGGTGGAGAAAGGCTTCCAGCAGATAAAAGAACTCTGGACACCAATTTTTGATGAATTTGACCGCTGCGGAGTGAAATTTGCCCTGGAAGTTCATCCAACTGAAATCGCCTTTGATTTTTACACGGCCAAACGGCTGCTCGAAGTTTTTGATTACCGGCCAACACTTGGCTTTAACTTTGATCCCAGTCATCTTCTCTGGCAGGGGATGACGCCTCATCTTTTTATCCGGGAATTTCCTGACCGGATTTATCATGTCCATCTCAAGGACGTGGCTCTGACGCTTGACGGCAAAGCCTCGGTCCTCGGGTCGCATCTGCCCTTTGGAGACCTGCGGCGGGGCTGGAATTTCCGCTCTCTCGGCCATGGAGATGTCGACTTTGAATCAATTATCAGAGAACTCAATGCCATTGGCTATGAGGGTCCTCTTTCGGTCGAGTGGGAAGATAACGGCATGGACAGGGAATTTGGAGCTAAAGAAGCCTTAGAGTTTGTCCGCGGGCTTGATTTTAAGCCCTCGGAGGTGGCTTTTGACAGCCATATGAAAAAGTAGAACTGCGGCCACGCCGGGCTGCCTGGCTAAAACCCGCTCAAACCTGAATTATGTTTAACAAGCTGACTCCATCAGCTTGGGCGTTCAGGCCTGGTTCAACGCGCCTGTTCACAAAAATGCTCTGAAAATAGCTCTTAAAAATAGTTTGCATTCTGACCGGGAAACAGGTAAAAAATAGTAAAATAAGTGACTGAAGAAAAAAGAGATTAACATGGAAGACAGCGATAAGAAAGATGGTTTCTCCCGGCGCGATTTTCTAAAAACGACGGCGGCAGGTGTCGGCCTGGCCATGACTACTGGCAAACTTTTCGGGCGGCCGTTTCTTCTCACCGGAGCTGGCCAGGGACGGACGGTCATGCCTTCCGATGAGCTGCGGGTAGCGCTTATCGGGGCCGGTGAACAGGGCCGGGTTCTTCTTGATTGCTGCCTCCGCATTCCCGGGATAAAAATTGCCGCTCTGGCCGATATCTGGGAATACAGCCGTAATTATGCTTCCGGTTATCTAAACAAATATGGCCAGACACCGCACGTTTATGAGGATTATAAGCAGCTTCTAAACAGCGAGAAAGACCTGGATGCGGTCATTATTGCCACGCCCGACTGGGTTCATGCCGAACAGGCAAATGCCTGTCTTAATCATGGCCTCCCTGTTTATTGTGAGAAAGAGATGTCCAACAGCCTGGATCAAGCCCGCACCATGGTCGAGACAGCCCGGCGAACAGGCCGGTTACTTCAGATCGGTCATCAGCGCCGTTCCAATCCCCGTTATATTCATGCCATAGACAAGCTTCTCCATGAAAGACAGATCATTGGCCGGGTGATGATTGGTTATGCTCAATGGAACCGGGCCAGGGCCGAGATGTTGAGCTGGCCCAAAAAATATACTATTCCTTCCGAAATCCTTCACCGCTACGGTTACAATTCGATGGAAGAATTCAGAAACTGGCGCTGGTTTAAAAAATATGGTGGTGGACCAATTGTTGATCTTGGATCACATCAGATTGACCTCTTTAGCTGGGCGTTTAAAGCCAACCCGAAATCGGTGGTGGCTTCAGGCGGCATTGACTATTATCCCCAACGCGAATGGTATGACAACGTAATGGTTATTTATGAATATGACACGCCCACCGGCGCGGCCCGGGCCTTTTATCAGGTTCAGACGACGACCTCGCATGGAGGTTTTTACGAGACTTTTATGGGCGATAACGGTTCGCTCGTCATTTCAGAGGTGCCTCAAAGGGGAGACTGGGCTTATCGCGAGGCCCATGCCCCGGATTGGGCGCCTTTAGTGCGGGAAGGGTTGATCAGGTCGGAAGCTCCGCCCATTCAAAAGGTCCAGACCAAAAATGTTTTTGTTGATGTGCGGGTGACCGCTGAGGCTGGCCGCTGGCCGCTGCCCATTGAACTGGCTAAACCTGCCCATCAGCCACACCTTGAAAACTTTTTTGAGGCCATCCGGCGAGGGGTGCCGCTTAACTGCCCGGCTGAGCTGGCTTATGAGTCGGCAGTGGCGGTGCTTAAAGTCAATGAAGCGGTCAGGAACCATGCTTATCTTAAATTCAGAGCGGAAGATTTTAAAGCCTGAAGGCCATGAAATCCATGAAGGCAGAAGGATTTAAGGCCATAAAAAGATAAAAAAAATAGAAAAGTTAGAATAAAAAAAGCTAAAAATAAAACATGAAGCGCTCAAGCCTGAAGCCAGAACAAAGCCCGGCCAGGAGGCTGACCTGGAAAAAGCTCGGCCAGGTAATTATCTATGCCGTTTGTTCTTTCCTTTTTATCTTCGTTACACTCCAGGTCTCCTCGAGACTGGCGGCTAAAGACGATAAAAGACCGCAGGAAAAAACCGAAGCAGAAAAAATAGAATCAGAAAAGACGAAGGCTCAAAAACGAAATGTCGAGACAAAAGGAATAATCGAGAAAATTACCCTGGAAGAAGAAGTAAAACAGATACCCTGGACGCGGAGCCAGATTTCGCCACTTCACCGGGTGCCGTTGATGGATGAATTCAATGAGCAGATTGTGCCGGCTGCGCCCTCGGCTTGGCCTCTGTCGACGCGCTACTCCTGTGCTCCCTGTCACGAATATGAAACCATAAGTCAGGGGCTGCATTTTAACCTGAAGAAGCGGCCGGCAGTTGACCGCCCGTCAGAACCCTGGGTGCTGGTTGATGACAAGACAGGTGTCCAGCTTCCCATTTCCTACGCTAATTTCCCCGGGCTATGGAAGCCGGATCAGATTGGCTTGAGCGACTGGCAATTGGTCAGTCTTTTCGGCCGTAATCTTAATGGCGGCGGGCCAGGTGAACCGGGTGAGAAAGAGGTCACAGCCGATTCGCGCTGGAGTGTTTCGGGGCGGCTGGAAATAAATTGCTTTGGCTGCCATAATGGTTCGCCCCTTCAAGACCACAGTGAATGGGTCAAGCAGGTCATGCGCGAGAATTTCCGCTGGGCGGCGACGGCTGCCTCCGGTCTGGGCGAGGTGAAAGGCATGGCTTCGCGCCTGCCTTCAACCTGGGATATCATTGATGGGCCTAATCCTGATGATCACGAATGGGCAGTGGTGCCTGAAGTCAAATATGACCAGACTTTATTTGACAGCCAGAACAATGCCCTCCTCAATTTAAACTATCAGCCTGACGACAGCCGCTGTTTAGCCTGTCATTCAGTCACGGCCAGAAAGGCAGAGACGAAGGCGGCGGTCGAGCGTGATGTCCATGCCCTGGCCGGCTTAAAATGCGTTGACTGTCACCGCAATGATTTAAGCCACCAGATGGTCAGAGGTTTCCAGGGTGAAAAGACCGCTATTCCAGGCATCAAGCAGGATAGCCTGACCTGTGCCGGCTGCCACCTGGGTGAAAAACCCGAAAAAGGCGGCGAAGGTTATGCCGGCTTTCTCGGCGCACCGCGCCCGGCTCATCGCGGCATCCCGAAAGTTCATTTTGAGCGCTTAGCCTGCACTGTCTGTCATTCGGGTTTGATGCCTGAAAAAGAGCCTCAGGAAATTTATACTTCAAGAGCCAATCGCTTAGGGATCTTTGGCAAGGCGAACTGGACGGCTGATTATCCACTGATCATTGAGCCGGTTTTCGTCAGGGAAGAGGACAATAAGATTTATCCCGAGCGGATGATGTGGCCTGCTTTCTGGGCAGAAAAAAAGGGAAAAGAACTGTCGCCGGTAGCAGCCCAGACAGTTTTAGAGATTTCACCCGGCATTTTTGAGGTTAAAGAAACCGTGGCCAGCCTGCTCAACTGTCTCTATCCTCTGGCTGAGGAAGGCTTTGACCCGGCGGTTCTTATTTCTAATTTTTTGTTTGAACCAAATGTGGATGGAAGCCTCGATGTCCACCGGGTTAAGCTCAATAAAAAGGCAGATGAAGGCAAATTTCTGCTGATGCAGAAAAAAGGTAGCGAGGTCAAACTACTGCTCACGGCTTTTAATCCGGATGAAGCCACGGCCGAAATGGAAGACAGGATTCTCAATGTCCTCAATGCCTTGAAGCTGCAGAAACCAGCTAAAGAGCCAGTGCTGGCCGTGGGAAAAGTGATTTACAGGCTGGAGGAAGGGTATCTACAAAAAGAAGAAATAGAACAGAAAGAACTAAAAGAAGGGAAAGAAGGCGAGGCTGTTCTGCCCGCACCTGGCTGGCTTGAAGATAATACCGTCAGGCCACTCTTTGATGACTTCTGGCTGAAAACACTCGTCGAGCTGGGTGATAGCGGTGAGCTGCTGACGGAGGAACAGATTACGCTGGGGCTCAAGAGACTCAGCGAAGCGAACCCAGCCCGGGAATTCTGTTACGTTGCTTCCGGTCAGGTTTTTAGCCTGGATAAGGATGGAAAACTCAAAGCTGGCCAGCATCCGGCTGCCAGAGCAGTTTCCTGGCCGCTGGCGCATAATGTCCGTCCGGCCCAGCAGGCCCTGGGCAAAAACAGTTGCACCGATTGCCACAGTCTTAACTCAAAAGTTTTCTTCGGGAAAATTGAGGCTCCAGGCCCCCTTAAAACCAGGGTGAGAGAGGAGAGACTCAGTTCTGATCTGATGAAAACAGGCTCGTTTTTCCAGTGGATTTTTGGGCTGACTTTTGCTGTCAGGCCGGCCCTCAAACTGGTTCTGGCTGGCTGTTTGCTGGTTATCGGGTTGATTTTGGCGGTAGTTATTCTCCGAGTTACTGGCAAAGTTTCTAAAATCGCAGATGAAGCGGCTCAAAAGGAAAACAGGAGATAGCGGATGCTGTTTGGAATCGGCAGTTTTTTATTAATCGTTGCTCTCGGACTGAGGTTAACTTTTGGCCGCTATCTAAATCATCTAAAAGAAGACCAGAAAAAACTTTCGGCTGAGGCTCTGAAGGGCTATTTCAACTGGCTTGGCGGCTGGGGAAAATCATATCTAAAACTAAGCCGCTGGGATAAATCGCTTGATTATTTTATCAGCTGGGGCCAGAAAAGTTACCGCAGCTGGACAGTCTGGATCTTTTATGCCCTGGCTTTAAGCTATCTTTATCTGAGTTTGAGCGGCATTTTCTTTGCCTGGTTTATTTCGCGCGGACTTTTTGGTTTTCCGCTTCTTCTTCATGTGGCCTGTGGTGGGCTTTTTGCCGTCAGCCTGATGGCTGTTCTTTTTCTCAGGGCCAGAATCTACCTGCCTCTGTCCGGCGGCGAGGGTTCTAAAGGAGCACCTGAGGTGGCCCCGGACTTTTACTGCCTGGCTTTAAACCGCTATTTACCGCGGATTTATTTTCAAGCAGCGAGTTTCTGGCTGTTTGTCCTGGCCGGTTTCTTTTTGATTTTATCCACCCTCGGCTCAATGTTGCCTTATTTTAATTTTCCGGCTCAAATCTTATTTTTTAACCTCCACCGCTGGAGCGCCGTCATTTCGATTCTGGCCGCCATGCTGGCTCTCGATGTCATTATTGTCAAACCGGGGCAGGCCGGGTAAAAAGTTGGACGAGCTTTCAATCCATCGTTTCTCCCATGAGGCCATGAGCACTTTTTTTGAGCTCCTGTTGGCCGGCGAAGAAGAAATCTATGACCGCAGCGCCGCTCAGGCTTTTTTTAAAGAAATTGACCGGCTGGAAAGACTTTTTAGCCGCTTTGATCCAGGAAGCGAAATTTCCATGATTAACCGCTTGGAGCCGGGTGAAACACTGCCCATCGGGATTGAAACTTATGAGTGCCTTAAAACGAGTTTTGAGTTGATGGCCGCGACCGGCGGAGCTTTTAATATCAACTTCCGGGCCATAAAAAATAAACACTCAGCCGGTGGTGACGGGTTAAATAAGGAGAAAGATGAAACCCGGAATTCAACCGAAAGTGGTGACAGTCAGAATAATAAAATCGGTCCGGCGGTTGGCACAGTCAAAACCGAAACCGGATCAGGACAAGAGTCCAGACCTGAAAAAGAGGCCTGGGTCGAACTTTTTCCGCTCGAGCTCCTCGAAACTCAAACTCAGTATCTGGCTCTGCGGCTGGAGGGAAGCGCTTACGGGCTTGACCTGGATGTTGGAGCCATTGGCAAAGGCTATGCGCTGGAGGCGGCGTCAAATGTGCTGGCCAGCTGGGAAATAGACAGCTTTCTGGCCAATGCCGGTGAAAGCACCGTCCTGGCCCGCGGAAAGGAGGCCTGGCCGGTGACCGTCGGCGGCGGCTTTGATTTTCTAAAGGCAGGTCGGGTAAGCCTTAAAGACAGAGCCCTGAGCGGTTCCGGACATGAAGTTAAAGGCGAGCATATTTATGACCCGCGGGGGAGGCAGTCTCAATCCAGGCAGTTAGCCGTCTGGGTGTCTCATCCTTTACCGGCTCTATCTGATGGCCTGTCCACCGCGTTTATGGTCATGGACCTCGAAGAAATAGAAGCGGCGACCGCCGCCCAGCCGCAAATCTGGACATTGGTCGTCGGTCGTGATAAAAATTGTTATTGGTTTAACCGTCCGGCTGATTTCAGCCAGGATATTTAGACAGGCGGCTAAAATCAATTAGACAATACTAAAGACACAGAAGCCAGATGATCAAAGGAGATCAGGAGATTAAGATGCGAAGCCTAAATACTACTAAATTACTAGGGATTATTTTAGGCTGGAGCCTGCTGCTGACGATGAGCGGCTTAGCTTCAGCCCAGAGTCAGGATAAAGACAAAGTTGAGCTTAAAATCCAGTTGCCAAAACCAATGTTTGTGGGCACACCGCGGAATATTAAGACCCCAAATCTTGAACCCATCACCGGCAAGCCGCGCGGCCCGTTTTATGTACCGGCCGGGACGCAGCTGGTTTCACTCAACAAGCCGGTGACTTCGAGCGATAGGCAGCCGGTTATTGGCGAGCTGAGCTATCTCACCGATGGAGAAAAATCAGGTGAAGACGGTTACTTTGTCGAACTGGGGCCAGGACCGCAGTGGGTGCAGATCGACCTCAAGGAGCCTTATTTAATCCAGGCAATTGTTATCTGGCATTATCACAGTCAGGCTCGCGTTTATCGGGATGTGGTTGTCCAGGTATCGGAGGATAAAGATTTTATTAACGGTGTCGTGACGCTCTTCAATAATGACCACGATAATACTCTGGGCCTGGGAGCCGGGCGCGATCGAGAATATATCGAAACTTATGAAGGCAAACTCATTGATGGCCGGGGAACCAAGGCCCGCTATGTCCGCCTCTGGAGCAATGGCAATACCTCTAACGATATGAATCATTATGTCGAAGTCGAGGTTTACGGTTTGCCGGTTAAATGAAGAAAAAAACATTTACTTTTCTTCTTCTTCTTATTTTAGTGATCGGGCTGTTTGTCCGGCTTTACCGGCTTGACCTCCGGCCGATGCACCATGATGAAGCCAATCAGGCCTATAAGTTTGGAGAGCTGCTCGAACAAGGTGAATATCGCTATGATCCGGCCGAGCACCACGGCCCGACCCTTTATTATTTCAGCCTGCCTTTTGCCTGGCTGAGCGGCCAGAAAACCTATGCCGAACTGAATGAAATTACCCTGCGCCTGGTCACTGTTTTCTTCGGCCTGGTGATGATTCTTATGGCAGCCCTGGCGGCCGGACATTATCTAAAGAATTCAGAGAAATTATGGGCGGCGCTGTTCTTAGCGGCCTCGGCACCGGTTACCTATTTCAACCGCTTTTACATTCAGGAATCTCTGCTGGCGGCTTTCGCCCTGGCTTTTGTCATCTGCCTGTGGCGTTTCTGGCAAAAGCCAGATTACAGAGAGGGTGCCTGGCTTGGCCTGACGGCTGGTTTGCTTTATGCCACTAAAGAAACTTCAATAATCGTTCTGGCAGCTTCGCTTCTGGCTTTGGTCGGAGTCTGGCTTTTAACCCGTTGGAAAGATAGAGCAGAGCAGAACCAGGAGGATGAGAAAAACCGGAAAAAGGTAAAACCAGAGAGCGAAGAGAAGACTCCGGGCAACAGCACTGAGAGAGCCTGGAAGCCGCTTCTCCTGGCCACTTTTATTTTTCTGACTGTTTCTTTTGTCTTTTATTCTTCATTTTTTAAATATCCCCAGGGCTTTCTTGATTCGTTTAAGGCTTTAGCCGGCTATAGCCAGAAGGGATTGGAAGCAGGCTGGCACCAGCATCCGTTCTGGTATTATTTTGGTCTCCTCTTTTACCACCACGGTGCTCCTGGCTCGCCCGTTTTTACAGAGATTCCTTTTCTGGCCCTCGCTCTTTTCGGAATGGTGGTAAGTTTCATGGAGCTGAGCAAAAGCAGAAAATCTTCTGAAAATTTCCGGGCTTATCTGGCTGCCCTGGCGGTTATAACAGCTCTGGTTTATTCGGCTATTCCTTATAAAACACCCTGGAATATGCTGACTTTCTGGGTTTTTTTCCTGATAGTGGCGGCCATTGGCTTTGATTACCTTCTGAGGTTGATTAAGATCCGGCAGAGCAAAATTCTTCTGACTGGAATACTTCTCATCTGGACAGGCTGGCAAATTTACCTGGTTAATTATTATTTTTATGCTTACCCCGACAATCCTTACGTCTATGCTCAGACTTCACCCGATTTTATGCGGCTGGTAAACAGACTGAACGACTTAAGCCAGGTGGATAGCGAGGGGAAAAACGTTTTGATCAGGGTGATTGCCCCGCCGGAGGAAACCTGGCCGTTACCCTGGTATCTTCGTCGCTACGGACAGGTCGGTTACTGGACAGCCAGTGAACAGGTCGAGACACTTAAGCCAGCCAGGCTGGTCATCATGTCGGCTGCCGAGGCAGTCAAACGGCAGGAAAAGGAACTGGCTGGCTATGTTGCTCAATATTATAGTCTGAGGCCTGACATTGTCCTTGTTCTTCTTGTTGATGAGGAACTGTGGCAGACTTATCTGCTCAAAAAAGTGGAGGGGCTTCCTCGCCGCCAGCGACCCTGATTTATCTGGTCTAAACCACGGTATCCCATCTTAAGCCTGCCGATAATTATGATATACTTTAAATAAGATTCTTAAATAAGCTAAGTTTAGACTATAAAATAAGATAAGTAAGCAGGAAAGGAGTGTCACATGAAAGAGTCAAAATTAAATGAAGTTTCAGGCTGGTTAAAAGGTGCAGTCGAGATCGAAGGGGAAAAAGTCAAGGTTGTTGATGAGAAAGCTTTAAAGGATAATATTTCCAGGGTCATTTTTGAGGCAGTTTTTGGTGATGAAGAGACGAGAGCGGCCGGTCGCTGGCTGATTTTTGAGGCGGCCCAGGCGCTGGGTATCAGGCCGGCTTCTATTCATGACTTTTATTTAGCCAGAGGGCGAGGTGAAGCGCCGCTCGATTTTACCGTGCCGGCTATTAACCTCCGGATGCTGGCTTACGATTCAGCCCGGGCAGTTTTCAGGGCGGCTAAAAAAATTGAGGCTGGTGCTTTTATTTTTGAAATTGCCCGCAGCGAAATCGGCTACACCGACCAGAGACCATCAGAATATGTCAGCTCGGTGCTGGCGGCGGCTATCAAGGAAGGATTTAGAGGGCCAGTTTTTATTCAGGGAGACCATTTCCAGGCTTCAGCTAAAAAGTTCAAGGCAGACCCCGAGGGAGAAATAAAAGCCATCAAGGAGCTGATTGAGGAAGCGGTGGCGGCTGGCTTTTATAATATCGATATAGATACTTCTACCCTGGTGGATATTTCCAGAAGCAATCTCGATGAGCAGCAGAAACTTAATTATGAACTAACGGCTGAATTTACCCGCTTTATCCGTGAGAAACAGCCGGCGGGAGTCAATGTCTCGGTCGGCGGCGAAATTGGGGAAGTTGGGGAAAGAAACAGCACAGAAGAAGACCTCGAAGCTTTCATGACTGGTTTTAACCGGCTTAAAGGCCAGGTGGCTGGGGTGAGCAAATTGAGCATTCAGACCGGGACCCATCACGGCGGAGTGGTCTTGCCTGATGGGACGCTGGCCAAGGTGGCGATTGATTTTGAGGTCATCAGAAGGCTGGGTGAAGAAGCCAGAAAAAAATACGGTCTGGGTGGGGTCGTCCAGCATGGAGCCAGCACTTTGCCCGATTCAGCTTTTCATAAATTCGTTGAAGTTAAAACCTGTGAGGTCCACTTAGCCACAGCTTTTCAGAGTCTGATTATCGAACATGAAGCTGTGCCGGAAAGCCTGCGGCAGGAAATGTATGAATGGCTCAAGGTTAATGCTGCCTCAGAACGAAAGCCGTCCGACACCGAAGCTCAATTCCTTTATAAAACGAGAAAAAAAGCAGTTGGGCCCTTTAAGAAGCATTTCTGGAGCCTCCCAGAGGAGAGTTTGAAGGCTAGCGGTGAGAGCCTCGAAAAACAATTTTCTTTCCTTTTTGACCAGCTGAATATTAAGGGCACAAGAGAAGTGATCGACAGGTTGGTTAAAGCTCCCGAAATACACCAGCCTGAGCCGCAGGCCATCAAGTCCAGCCAGAAGGAATCAGTAGAAGGCCTGTCTGACTGACAAATAAAGTTCAACCTCGATTTCAGATACATCCTTATACCTGGATAGCATTTTCCAGCCGGGAAGAAAAAAATAATTACCAAGCTAATTTTTTTTGTTTTATAATCAGGTTAATAATTAGACGAAAATTAAGGGCAAGATGAGGTCAGCGAACAAAGCGTTATTGATAATTGTTCTAAAAAAGAAAGCAGCCCGGCGGAGTTATTTCAGAGTTTTTCACTTTTTTTAATTTATCATATGGGCGGCCCAGAGAATACCTCGCTTGACTATCTCCCGGGCTTCGGGGACGTTAAAGTCAGCTGCCACATGACCGAGTGAGCAATAAAATACCCGGCCCTGACCGTAGTATTTTTTCCAGATGACAGGCATAACCACGCCTTTTATCCACGGGGCATATTGGCCGCTAAAGGTGGTAGTGGCCAGCACCTCAACTCCCGGGTCCACATGCATGTAATATTGCTCCGAATGCATCTTAAAGTTTTTTAGCCTGCGAACGATGGCGTCGTTTTCTTTCTCAGGTACGATGTTCACTTCATAATCAATGATGCCGCCAGGATGTGCTACCCACTGTCCACCAACCATAAATTGATATTCGGTGTTCGACCTGAAAGAATCGGCCAGGCCTCCATGCCAGCCGGCCAGCCCGACGCCGCCCTTAACTACCTCGAGCAAATTGCGTTCCTGCTCGGCCGTAATAGTACCCTGGGTATAGACCTGAATAATGACATCTAGCTTCTTGAGCTTTTCCAGGTCGAGGTAGGAATCCAGGCTGCTGGAAATTTCAACCTCAAATCCCTTTTCTTTAAGCCACGGGGCAAAAATGTCCACACATTGTTTGGGTTCGTGGCCCTCCCAGCCGCCCCAGACAATCAAGGCCTTTTTTGGAGTGCCGGGTCCAGTCGAGGAGTGAGCCGCGAAGGAATAAACTAAAGCACCAAAAAGCACCAGGCACAAAAGCCCTATTCTAATCACGCCATGTGCAGCCTTAACTTTTACCCTCATAGGTCTCCTTTCTCTCACTTTTCTTTGAGCCAGTTAACAAATCCTCGCCAGCTCTTCCCGGCTGTCCTTGTTACCTTGCTCGCCACCACCCTATGCTTCTCTAAATTATGTACCAGCTAAACCCTGAATTAAAGTCCAGAATTCATATTTCATTGTGCAGCACCTCCATTGTAGCCATATTCTATTTTTTCTGAAATGGTTATTTGGATATTTTTTCTGCTGGCTGGCATAAAATAGTAGCCTCGGTCTGGTTTTTTATCGAAAGACAGCTTTCCTGGCGAAAAGTCATTTTTCAGTGGAACATCGAATAAAACCGTCAACTGTTAAGTGACTGATAATACATGAAATCGGCTGGCCCGACCCCATTATAACTCGCGGAGCCAGATATTTCTGAATCGGACTGGGTGGCTGTGGTCCTGCAGTACCAATGGGAGCTTATCGGCATGGGATTTGTATGGCGGCCGGGCTTTGTGAGCGGTTGGCCCGGTTAACTCAGCGTTCTCCTGAACGAGAATTCCATTGTGAAGGATGGTCATCCTGGCCGGCTTTAGCAGCATTCCGTCCGCATCAAACTTTGGGGCCTCAAAGATAATGTCGTACGACTGCCATTGGCCAGGCTGGCGGCAGGCATTGACCAGCGGCGGGTACTGGCCATAAATTGCTCCGGCCATGCCATCGGCGTAAGTTTTGTTCTCATAGGAGTCAAGCACCTGAACTTCATACAGGCCCATCAAAAAGACTCCGCTGTTGCCACGATCCTGCCCAGACCCTTTGGGCGGGTAAGGAGCAGCCCATTCGATATGGAGCTGGCAGCTGCCAAAGCCTACCTTGGTCTGAATGCTGCCTGTCCCGGGAGCAACTTCCAGGTAGCCACTTTCGACCTTCCAGCGGGCCGGCTGACCCTTTTCGTCAACCCAGTTGAGAAGATTTGTTCCATCAAAAATAATGATGGCATCCGATGAAGGCGGAACTGGCGGCAGGGGCGGACCAGGATTAACCACCGGCGGGAGCGGACGGTTCGGGTCGTGGATAGCCCACGGGCCTAAAGCTTCTTTTGGGTTTTCTTTCTGAATGGCCATCAGAACCAGCCCGAATAGAATGAGCAGACTCAGAATCGAGCCCATCACTTTGATTGATTTTTTATGTTTGTTTGTTGTCTGGCGAGCCATTTTTGCCTCCTGGCCTTCGAGGCCTCTGTCATTCTTAAATTCTCTTTTCGACTTCTTCGTTTTTTATAGGCGCCAACAGTCCTTTCTTTCTAAAGAGCTTCTTCCTATTGGATATTTAAATTTTAATTCAGCCTCAGTTTGCTTTCCTGTTATTTTTTAATTGCTCAGGTCTTTCCACCAACACCGCTCAGAGTTCCCAACCAGGACGATATGGCATTTCGAGGTACTTGTTAGCTTCAGGCACATTGGTGAAGCGGAAGTTTTCGCTGTCCCAATTAAGGATAACATTATCCTGCTGGAAGCGCAGGGCGATATTCCCCAGAAGCATCATCTCGGTCAGTGGACCGGAGTAAGAAAAATCGGTTGTTGATTTTTTCCCTTCTTTTATGGCAGCGATCCACTCTTCGGCAATGCCTGGCGAGCGCGGAATTGTCTTTTCCGGGCGTTTATAACTCTGCATCAGCTCTTCGGGCAGAAGGCGGGGGTTCTCGCCATAGGTGCTGCAGACAAGCTTCCCTTTGTCACCGACAAACAGGCAGCCTCCGCCATCGTCTCCAATCCGGCGCCCATCGGGCAATTCGGCCGGGCGCGGTGGCATCAGGCCGCCGTCATACCAGATTAGCTTAACCGGGGACATTCCCTGGCGCTCGGGAAATTCATAGGTGACGATTTCAGCCAGGGGATAGGCATCCTCAGTATATTTGGTTGAGCTGGCTTGAACTCTGATTGGAGCGCCGAGCTTTAAAGCCCAGAAAGGCTGGTCAATGAGATGAGCACCCATATCGCCGAGGGCACCGGTCCCAAAATCCCACCAGCCGCGCCAGGCAAAGGGGCAATAAGCCGGGTGATAGGGACGCCACTGGGCCGGTCCGAGCCACAGATCCCAGGAAAGAGTTGGCGGGCAGGACGGGATTTCTTTCGGAGCATCAATGGCCTGAGGCCAGATAGGCCGGTTGGTCCAGACATGAACTTCATGCACCTGACCGATGGCTCCATCCCAGATCCACTCGCAGATTAAGCGAGCTCCTTCCTTGGAATGACCCTGATTGCCCATCTGAGTGACCAGATTCCTTTTGGCCGCTTCCTGCTGGAGAAGACGGGCTTCCTTCACTGTGTGGGTCAACGGCTTCTGGACAAAGACATGTTTTCCCATTTTCATGGCTGTCAGGGCGATGACGGCGTGGGTGTGGTCAGGGGTGCTGACCGTAATGGCATCAATTGATTTTTCTCTATCGAGCATTTCGCGGAAATCGCGATAGATATGGGCCTTTTCATATTTGGCCTTGTATTCTGGCGGATGATCGGCGGAGCTTAGAAAAGCGTCCATCATGGTGGCATCAACGTCGCACAGGGCCACAATATTTTCAGTACTGACCGCTTGAACATCAGAAAATCCCTTGCCACCGACGCCAACGCAGCCCATATTGAGCGTATCGCTTGGAGCTTTTTTCTTCTTATCTTTCTGGGCCCCAATCACATGGCGGGGCACAATCATCAAGCCGGCCGCTGAAACCGCCGTTTTCCCCAGGAATTCCCGGCGGGAGAGGGGCGTTGATAATATTTTAGAACTGTTATTTTTTGGGTTGTTTTGATCGGTCATCTCATCCTCCTGTCACTATATACCTATTATATAAACAGGGGACCAGTCAAGGTGTTTTTTTGGCGGGTAAAGTGCTATAAATAAAAGAAAAGAACACATCAGAGGAGGAACAAAATGGATAAATTCAGAACAGCCTTTATCGCCCAGGCACCGGATGCTGATAGTTCTAAAGATAGAGGTGAAATCGAGACCGGCCTGGCTAAACTTTTCGCCAGATTAGTCCGCAGCCAGGCTGAAGCTCTGGAGGTGGCTAAAAAGCTGGCCGAAGAAGATGGAGTACAATCTATAGTTCTTTGCCCCGGCTTTTCCAATCTGGAGGTGGCTGAAATTCAAAAAGCGGTAGAAGGCAAAGCTGCCGTTTGCGTCAGCCGTGGCGATGGTCCGGGTTCAAAAATCACCATGGCTGCTATGGAAAAAGCCGGCTGGTTCCGCAGGTAGTGTTAAATGGGGTCGGGCCAGCCGAATTTATTTATTATCAATAACATCCCGAGGCCCGACCCCATTTGCAAGTTTTTTTTGCCGTAGAAATATGATAAATATCTAATATGAAAAGTTCATTTACCTCTTTTATCTCCAGAAATGTCCCGAACCTTCTGGAGATAATTCGTCAGGCCGGTGAGGAGATTCTCAAGATTTATTTTCGGCAGCGCGCTGACTGGAAAGTCAGCCTTAAAGAAGACCGCACGCCAATAACGGAAGCTGATCGCCTGGCCAATGACATCATTAATGAAGGACTGAAAAAGCTGTTTCCGGATATTCCGATTATTTCGGAGGAAAACCGCGAGGTTTCTTACGACATCAGGCGGAAATATGAATACTGCTGGCTGCTTGATCCTCTCGACGGGACGAAGGATTTCCTCAAGCAAAATGGAGAGTTCACAGTTAACCTGGCTCTGATCCAGCAGGGGAAGCCGGTAGCCGGGTTTATTTCTGTGCCGGTCAAAAGTTTGTTTTACTTTGCGGTCAAGGGTGAAGGTGCCTATAAAATTGAAATTGGAGAGAGGCGAGAAGGCGGTCAAAGCGAAAGGCAAATAAAGCAAGTCAAACAAGATAATAAATTACAACTCAGAGCAGCTCAATTCTCCATGGGCGACGCGTGCCTGACCGTCCTGGCCTCGCGTTCTCATTTTGACAGCGAGACCAGAAAGTTCATAGAAAGCCTGAATCAGCCCAGGCTCGAAAGCCGCGGTTCTTCACTCAAATTTATGATGCTGGCTGAAGGTCTCGGACATCTTTATCCGCGCCTCGGACGCACCATGGAGTGGGACACAGCTGCCGGTCAGGCCATTCTGGAAGAAGCCGGCGGTCAGGTGGTGGAATTTTTCACCCGCCATCCCCTCCACTACAACAAAGAATCGTTAGTCAACCCGCCTTTCTTAGCCACCGGTGCCTTGAGGAACAAGGGCTGAGAAGCCAGCTAAGATAAAGATTGATAAGATTCCGCAAAAGTCATAAAAACATAAAACACTCTTCTAAAATCTCCAACAGGCCTATTCCACCAACTATATTTTGTTTATTAAGTACGTTCGGGTAGCCGAAGTTCTTTATAATCAATAATATCCTGAGGCTCTAGCCTATTTAGTAAAAATTACGGCCAAAAGAGAATAATCGCCAGACTGAGCGTCTTTATTAAGGAGAGGACCTTGGTGAGAAAAAGTATTATGAATTTACTCTGTTGCTTAAATATCAGGTAGACAGGTATAATTAAAGAAAAAATGAGAGAACAAAGCTATTTTAGTTTTTTTAAGCTCGGGACCGCCGAGGAGGTGATAAAAGAATTCCATCGGACTCTTCTCTACACCAACCGCGATTTTAAATTCTTTGTTGATTGGCAAAAAGTTAAACAAAACGTTCGAAAATATAAAGTTAGCCTGAGCATTCTGAATTCTTTAATAAAAAACCAGAACTTTGACTCTCAATTGGATTATATTCTTAAAAAATATCCAGAAGTTTTGCCCTGCTTCCCCTTACTGCTGGCGGTTAGAGAAACCGACATGAAATTAGTCGACGATTTCCTAGCCTCAGACCCGCACTTCATAGAATATAACTTTTCAGAGCATAAGATGACTCAAGAGGAAATAGATAAGACTATCATTTTTTGTGATAAGACCGGTCTTAAAGCCTTTTTTCAAAATCTTTGCCAGATTAGTCTTGAAGATTACCTGTCCGGCGTAGAAGTCGGACTCGATACTAATGCTCGGAAGAACAGAAGTGGCCGGGCTATGGAGGAACTTATAGAAGGATTAATGGCAAAACCTGAGAGCCAGGTAAGGATCAGGACTATCCTGAAGCAGAAACAGTTTCAGGCGCTGGCTAATTATGGGTTTAAAATAAGTCATGTTCTTAAAGAAAGAAAAGCTGATTTTATTCTAATTAAAGACAATGGTGCTGTCATAAACATAGAGGTAAATTTCTTTAGTGATACGGGCTCAAAACCTCAAGAAATAGTTGGCGCTTATATAAATAGACAACAGGAACTAAAAAATAATGACCATTATTTTATCTGGGTGACCGATGGCTCAGGTTGGCATGGGCAAAGAAACGAGATGAATAGAGCTTTTAACGAGCTGGACTACGTACTTAATACTTCTTTTGTCAAACGTGGCTTTCTACAAAAGATAATTGAAGAAATATAGTCATGAGAGAAAATAGATACAATAATCTAACCGGGGAAAAACTCGAAGAAGCTATCCTGCGGGAAAAAGAGGTGGGGACCTCCGACCTTGAAATAGGGAAAAAATATGGTGTTACCTATCGCTATATTGAAAAAGTTGTTACTAAAAATAAGGGCATAAATGTCAGCGAGATAAAAAATAGGCACAAAATCAAATCGCTATTTCCCAAAAATTTTACTCTAGAAACGACCTCAGTCTGGAGCTTTAAGCAGCGGGGAGACTGGGCTACCCATAATGGAACCTACCGGGGAAATTATTCCCCTTACATTCCCAGAAACATAATTCTACGCTACTCGGAACTAGGGGAAACTGTGCTGGATTGTTTTTGTGGTGGCGGGACAACAACGATTGAAGCTAAACTGCTTGGCAGGAAATGTCTAGCGTGTGATATCAATGAAGAGGCCATTGCCCTTGCCGAAAAAAATCTCAACTTTGAGATTAGTACTTTGCCCTTCCCTGACAATGAGATAAAAGAATTCTTTGAGCCAGAGCTCAGAGTCGGAGATGCCCGCAACTTATCCTGGCTAGGAGCGAACAGTATTGACCTCATTTGTACTCACCCTCCTTATGCCAATATCATCCAGTATACGGATAATAAGGAAGGAGATCTTTCCTTTCTGGATGTCGAAGAGTTCCTGAACGAGATGGCCGCGGTGGCAGCAGAAAACTTCCGAGTTCTAAAGCCGGGCCGGCAATGTGCTGTCCTCATAGGGGATATGCGAAGAAAAAAACATGTGATTCCTTTAGCTTTTAAGCTGATTAATGTTTACCTGGAAGCTGGCTTCCGCTTGAGGGAACTGATTATTAAGAGGCAGCATAACTGTAAGACAACCGGCTTCTGGTATGAGAGCAGTATAAAGAATAATTTCTTGCTTCTAGCTCACGAATACCTACCAGTTTTCGAGAAGCCAACAGAAAACCAGGCAGGAAGAATATTAAAAGTTCAGGAAGAGGCAACAGGCTTGGCTATCAGCCAGGAAAGACTCGAGTCAACCATAAAAATTAATAAATTGGAGACAACTACGGTCTGGCTTTTCCCTGGGGACAAAAAGGAAGAACTAACAGATAAAAATATAATTAAAAGATATAGCTCTGGAGATAATTTTGAAATCATAAAAATTGATAGTTCAGACAATGAAAGTCAGGCAATCAAATTGAAGGCGAAGAAAGACCTGGAACTAGTCTGGGTCAAATCACCTGTCTTAAGTCCGAGCAATGGGAAGAGGGTAAATCCGCAGGATTATCTTGAACGTCTGCAAAGCCTGAGTTATGAAATACAGCCAGGTGTCAGATTGGGAGGTTATCTGGCCATTGAAACGAGAGACTTGAGAAAACGAGAGCAGCTCATTCCCATGGCCAAATTAATAGTGGATCTCCTTCAGGATGAAGCCTGGTGGCTTAAAGAAATAATTGTGGAGATCGAGGCAGATGGCCAAAAAAAGTTTGTCCAGGGTGGCAACCAGGACTTCCTTGATATAATGCACAGCTATATTTTAGTTTATGAGAGGAAATAAAAAATGGGGAAAATCTAGGGTGTCCCCATTTTCAGATAGATATTCTTAAAATACAGGGGGGTGTTGTGGGCCTGAAGTTCAATCTGTCCGCAGAGATAAATCGGTTTGTCCCGCTCCCAGTAGTTTTCCATGATTACATTATCCACGGCCAGCTCACCGTTAAGATAAACGGTGACTCTTTCGCCTACCATTTTGATGTAAAAAGTATTCCAGCTGCCTACTGGCTGGTCGGCACACTTAAGCGGTTTGCTGGGATTTTTCTCGTTGTTGTAAAGCCCGCCGGAGCCTTCTGGCCACTGAGCCGGATCCCAGATCTGAACCTGTGGTGAGCCTCTTAAATAGATGCCGCTGTCGCCGCCCTTTTCTATTTTCCAATCAACGAAAAGTTCAAAGTCGCAGAAATCCTTTGCCGTGCAAAGGCTCTCGCCGCGGCCATCAAAGGCCAGAACACCGTCAATTACCTGCCAGTGCTGCCGCATAATTTCATCCGCTTTTTTCTGAGCAGCGGCCAGCTCGGCCTCGCTCATTCTGGCTCGCTTCACCGGGTCGGCAACCAGGCCTTTCCAGCCATAAAGGTCTTTCCGGTTAAAGAGAGGTTCGAACCCTTCCTCCTGGAGTAGATTCTCCAGATAACTTTCTGTCTCCTGAATTTCAAGTTCGTCCTCGAGAAAAAGCAGAGCCTTCTTTAGAATCCAGATAGTTGTCCAGCCTTTAAGTCCTTCTTCTCCGGCTTGCGGTCTGGCCAACCGGCAGGCTGACAGAGCCGCTCTCTCCTTTAATGAATCGTCTCCGAAAAATCCGGCGATTTCTTCAAGAGCTTTTATCTCCCGCAAACTGGCCCAGCCCGTAAGAAGCAGGCTTCTTTCATCCGGATAAGAAACAAGAGGTTTCATCTGTTCTAAGATTTTTAATTTTTCAGACGTGCTCACCTCGGCTTCTCTAACCAGCCTGACCAGCCCCTGGCAGGCTAAATATCGGACCTTTCTATCCTGAGTTGAGAAGAGCAGGTTGATAAGCTGAGGTGCCGCCTCGAATCCAGGCCAGCTGGTCAAAGCATAAATCGCCGCCGCTTTTATCTCCGGGTCTTTATCTGACATAAAGGCCAGAACATTTTTTAATCCTTCCTGCCCGCCGGCCAGCGGCAGTAATCTGATTAAACTGGCTCTGGCTTCGCCTTTCGATTTATTTATTGAAGCGAAAAGATATTCCTGACGTTTTCCCTCATCCTTTATATCGCCCATAATAGATTTGATGGCTGTCTGATAGCCAGCTGCCGCAGCCTTGTCTTCCATCCCGGCATATTTTTCGAGAAGCCAGGGGAGATCGCTTTGAGTGCAGACTGATGAAAGGCAGGCCGAAGCTGCCCGAGACAGCTCAGCCGAGGGCGAATCAATTTCGCTTAAAATAATTTCTTTCCAGGCTGGCGTCATTTTATCCCTGACTGCACTCAGGCTGACAAGTTTTGATGCTTCCGGCAGGTCTGGATAAATTTTTATAAGTTGACCCATATAATCCTCAGGCTTTAGCGTTGCCAGGAGGTCAAGAATGAGCTGACAGTCGACCGGCGAGTTAGCCAGTAGAGGCCAGAGCTTATCAAGAATCTCTTTTCCACCCAGGCGGAATGAAGCCCTGATGGCCGCCAGCCGGACGCCTTCGTCCTGGCTACCGAGAAATTTAACGACCTCAGGCAAAACTGTTTTGTCCTGTCTTTCACCCAGAAAGTCAATGAGGTCAGCCGCGCTGCCGGCGCCGCCGACAGCCACACTCTCTGCCTCCTTTAGCGCCTTTAGCCAGTCAGAGGTCAATTCCGGGCGATCGAACTTTCTGGCCAGACGCACAGCCGTCGCTCGATACTCATTATGCTCATCGGTCACCGCCCGCATTATGTCTGGTAGCGATTTTTCCTGAAGAATTTCGGCCACAAGCTCGAGTGCCTCGCTTCTTTGGGCCACTTCCTCCTCGCCGGTGAGTACAGCTCCAGCCTGACGGGCAATGGCTAAAGCCCTGTCTTTCTGTCCATCTTGAGACAATCTTCTGGCGAAGCGCAGATAAAGATTTATGGTTTGTTTTTTCTCCTCTTCAGTAGAAAGCGCCGGTAGCTGCGAGAATAGCGCCTCAGTGGCCGGATCAGCTATCTCAGCCAGGGCAGAGAGAGCCATCAGCCTGACCTTCTTATCACCGGCGACGGCCAGCGGCCTGATCAACGGGACGGCCTTTTTGCTTCTTAACTCGCCCAGTCCCTGAAGGAGTGCCAGCCTGGCTTCAAGTGGGGCCCGCGGCCAGGCTTTAAGCAGAGCCTTCTCCACCTCGGGGCTCCTGATCCTTAAAAGCGTTCTGACCGCTTCATCCGAAAGTTCTGGAACCAGAAGATAAGGTTCGACGAGCTTAATCTGGCCAGGCTCAATCAGGTAGCCGGCTTCACTCAGGAGAAAAGCTTTAATCTGAGTTTCAGGCTGGCTGACGACTGCTTTCAAGATCTCTCCAGCTACTTTTTCCTTGAGAGCCGCCGAAGCATTTTTAGCGGCGGCTTGAACCAGTCCATCCAGAGCATAGCGAACAAGATTATCATCGCCTTTACCTGGTGCTTGTAAGCGGCTGGCCAGCTGGCTGACCACAGGAGTCCCAGATTGTATGGACTGAAGCATTTCACCAAAAATTCTGTCGGCCTGAGACCGGTTAGAAGCCGGAAGCTGCCTGAGCCAGGCGGCTATTTTTTCTTCATCAAGAGCTGACGGCTGTTTGGCTGCAGCAACCTTTTGATTATCTTTCGCCGTATCGCCGGTGTGGGTCAGGCCAGAAAGCACTTTTGGGATAAGGCCCCACCAGAGTAAAAATAGAATTAAGATGGCCTTGCCCGCATCCGTTTCTTTTCTTTCAAAAAAATTCTTTGTCTTTACAGTTGCTCCAGGCAGCCGATTCAGGCCATGCTTTTCTTTGAAAGTCCCTGTTTTTTTCATTTTAACCTTGCTTTTTCGCTTTGGTATATTTTCCCTTTTTAAATTAAATCAGCAAACCGAGAATCTCACCGCCTCTTGCCCATTCCAATCCCGTTGCCCACTCCCGGTTCTTCTCAGGCCATAAACAGATTCCACGGGGCTCTCATCGGTTCAGTTATCAGCCGGTTGGCTTCTTCGTCGCCTATAAAAATTTGTTTTTCAGGATCAAAGCGCAGGTTGCGGCCGAGCCTGACGGCTATTTTGGCCAGGTTAACCAGGGTGCACGACCTGTGGCCATTCTCTTCGTTTAGAGCAAACGGCCGCCGTTCCCGCACGGCTTGATGAAAATCGGTTAATTGCGGCGCCGGGTCAGGCAGCTTTTTAAGTTTTTCGGTCAGGCCCGAAATATTACTCCTGAGTCCGGGGAAAAGCTGTCCTTCCGGTCCAGCTATAAACGGCACATTTCGTCTCTGATTCTCCCCGTCCAGAATTATTTCGCAGCCGTCAGCATAGCGCAGGACAATTTTCCGCCAGCGGCCGCAAGCATCCGGGTGCTGCTGCGGGGCATCAACTTCAATTTCCACCGGGCTGGTGTTGTCTTTCTCCAGAAGATATTGAACCGGGTCCATATAGTGCATTCCCATATCGCCCAGCCCACCGCCATCATAGTCCCAGTAGCCGCGGAATGTCTGGTGGACACGATGATGGTGATAGGGCTTAAAGGGCGCTGGCCCGAGCCAGAAATCATAATCAAGCTCCTCGGGCATCGGTTCGGGCGGAAGGTAGGTTTTCCCCTGCCAGTAAAACTTCCAGTCAAAGCCGGTAGCTCCGCTCAGGGTCACGCGCAAGGGCCAGCCGAGAAGCCGGTTGTCGACAATCTTTTTGATGGGCTTAACGGTCGTCCCAAAGCCGTAGAAAGTATCCTCAAAACGAAACCAGGTATTGATGCGGAAGATGCATCCGGCTCGCTTCACGGCCTCAACCACCTTCTGGCCTTCGCCAATGGTTCTGGTCATGGGCTTTTCGCACCAGATGTCTTTGCCGGCCCGAGCGGCCGCTATTGCTATCAGGGCATGCCAGTGAGGAGGGGTGACAATATGAACGATGTCAACATCGCCTCGGGCAAGAACTTCCCGGAAATCATGATAACCTTTAACGCCGGGCCCGGCCAGCTCCAGCGCTTCCTGCAGATGTTTCCGGTCAACATCACAGACCGCAACCAGACGGCCTGGATACTGGAAATGAGCTTTGCCCATGCCGCCGACGCCGATGATAGCTTTGGTCAGCTCGTCGCTGGGAGCGAGGTAGCCCTGTCCGCCCAGAACATGGCGGGGAATAATGAGCAACCCACCGGTGGCGGCCAATCCTGTTTTTATGAATTTTCGTCTTGAAATTTTCATCTTATAGTCAGTGAAAGGCAAAAAACATGGCCGCCAGCACTTTTGCCGGGACAACCAACAAGCAACCGGGCGATTTTCAGGGGGCCCGAGAAATATTATTTAGTCTTGACTTCGGTTTTGGTGACGGTCTCTTTTTTCTCCTCGGTCCTGGTCATATGACCACATCCAGAGGAACCGGCAATCTTCTGGCAGCTGCAGCCTTTCTTCATCATCCCGGTCTGTCCGGTTGCCTGAACACCGGGCTCGGTTTTAGAAGTTGAGGCCATCATTTTCTGGTGCATCATTGTGCAACCGGGCTCGGTTGTGGCCGATTTGCCTTCGGCAATTTTAGCCATCATTTCCTGGTGGGAGCAGTTCATCGCTTGAGCCTGGGCCTTGATGTTGGCCTGCTGGCTCTGGCCTGCGGCTTGAGCCTCAGAGCAGCCCTGATGAGCTTCGGGAGCAGTCGTCCCCGCTGCCAGACTGCAGGTTTTAGCCGCCGTCTCAGCCCTGGCGCCGCTCATGGCCAGGTGCTTCTGATGGCCTTCTACCTGGCTCATTTCGGCTTTCATTTTAGCCTTGTCTTCTGCCGACTTGGCTGCCATCTTATGCTGACCAGATTGACAACCGCCTGAGCAACAACAAGCTGCTTTATCATTCGTACAGGACGCTGGATTAGCTGGCGCGCTTTTTTGATCTACCCTGGTAGTGGTCTCCTGGGTTTTAGTTTGAGCTGAAACGTAAATAAAAAATGTGCCGATAAGAAAAACCAGCACGGCGCTTAGGATAACTGCCTTTTTCATTTAAAGCCTCCTTTAATTTGGAAAAATATTATAACATTTTCATTTTCTAGAAACATCCTTTTTCTTGAGGTTCTTCTTCCAGGCGAGGCAGAGAACGAGTGGAGGACCAGGAGGAGGTGATCCCGAATCCTTTTTGTTGTCGGTCAGCTGGAAACTGGCGGGCTGGTAGCGGGAGATTTTTCTGGACAGAGCAAGAAACCAAGGTAAAATGAGCTGACTGTAGCCTTATTGAGGGCATATTTATGAGCAGATAAAGCGAGAGATAGCA
>DJWO01000007.1 GCA_002441005.1 Candidatus Aminicenantes bacterium UBA6228 | reverse complement strand
ATCCCTTTGAGCCCTCGTAAGTAAACGGCTTTCTCTTAGCGGATTCGTACTCTTTGATTCGCGAGACTTATAATAAGATCAAAAGGTACAAGATCGGTTGAGAATTGGAGCAGCCACTTAGCCAAACCGGTTAGGATATAAAAAATAATGGAGACATTTTCGGACGTAAAAAAAGCAATTGAAAAGGCGACTGCCGATGCATTCATAAAATTATACAACACTGAAATGGGAACATCTTTTTCGATAGTTGAATACTCAGATTCTCCGGACATCCGTTGTAAAGATCCAGAAGGAAACACATTCAACTTTGAGATCACATTAACTGAGGATCGGCCGAAAGACATCCAGGCTCTTCTTGGCCGGTCTGACCACTTGAGTATTGAGGCCCTACGGCAACATCTATCTAAAGTAAAGGTTGGAAAAGCAAGTCCTCTTGAGAGAGTAAGATGTTTACAAGGCAACGGTGTTGAGATGATTGTGACAAGAATACAACCAAAATTAGAAAAGGATTATGGCCATAATGTCGCTCTTGTTATACGGGATTCGTCGCCAATCGGTTGGGATTGGAATCTGGTGGTTGATCACATCAAGAATAGGCTTAATTTATTGCGAAATCCATTTGATAAAGGTATTTGGGTCATTTCGTATTCAAAAGATAAAATTTTCAGACTTTTTTAGTAAAAATTTCTCAGACCCTAACAAAATATAGGAATTTGCTTTTCAGCTTTGCTGGCTGGGTGAGCATCTTCGTCCTCATTTTCCCCTTCAACCATCGTCAGGAAATATAAATCATGACAAAGTAAGATGTCAAGGGCCGTCGGAAGTCTCTCCTGGTGGGTCAAAGCGGCTCAAAAGCCGCAGAGACGATAAAAAAACGCTGGAAATAAGCTGGACTTCTCCTTCTGGGCAAAGAAAGGAATCATGAAAAATATTCTGCGCTTGTCTCAGAATCCATCAGAAGTTCCTGATAGACGAGATGAGGCGGGGGAGGCTTATCCGCGACAAATGTCAGCTTAAGGTGATGGATGATCCTGTCCACCACGGCATAATCCGTAATAAAAGAGATGACCTTCATCTGTCCTCCGCACCGGGGACAAACCGGAGGATCGACCTCGTAGACTTTTCTTATCATCTCCGCCCTGAACTGGCTGTGAACGTTGAAGCCGGAATGACGCCAGCCCGCGATCTTCTCCACCATCTGCTCGGAGATGAGTTCCTTCCCAAGCAAAAGAGCGAAGACCTCCCGGCTGAAAAACTCAGCGATCAGATGATCATCAAAGCTCTGGACATGATGGAACCGTCCTTGCTCATCCTCTCCCCCCTCACCAGACAGTGAACATGAGGATGAAGATTGATGCGATCGCCAAAGGTCTGGATGCAGGTCACCACACCCGGAAGAAGCTCTGTGCCGGTCGTTGCCTGGAAGTATTTGAGGAGAGCCTGGACGGCTGCAAGATCTCCCAGAAGCAGCTCTTCCCTCAGCCATTCGCCCCATTCCTCAAGCCTCTTGGCGAGGTAGGAAGGACAAAATCCTCGGGTGTGACAGGAGAACATCAGTAGGCGTTCCTCCCCACAGTGGGAACAGCGGATGAGGCCAAATCCACAACGGGGGTTACCGCAGTCGAGATAGCGCTCGACCACCTCCTTGATGGTGGGCCGGAGGAAACCGTACTCCTTCTCAAAGCGGTTCTCATATTCAGCCAGGAACTGGGCAAAGTAATGGAAGAGGAGGCGGTAAAGGACGGTGTGCTCCGGATGTCGAGGCCTGTTTATTTTTCATTTCCATTGAACTCTTTGAATACGTTTAATTTTACCCTTAGGTATACCACTGCCAATATCAGAGGACTCTTTGCTGTTCTATAACTTTCCCGAGATAGATAAATGCCGTATCTCCTCTACGAATGTTCTGGAGAGGACCAACCGGGAGATAAGACGGAGGAGCAGGGTGGTTGGAGTGTTCCCTTCCATTGAGTCGTATCTTAGATTAGTCACTGCTTATCTTATCGAGTACACTGAGGACTGGGCCAATGAGTATGCTTACATAAAGCCGGAGAAGCTAAGGCCTGTGTGGAATGAGTCCTTGGCTCAGGGAGCTAATTAAGGCCTGAAAATGGAGAGACTACGATGGCCAAATAGCAAACAAAACTTGACATGGCCTCTGAGCCTCCACAAGAAACGCAGGTTAAAATTATTTCGAATCCCAAGTATCCTGCGCTGCCTGATGGAAAGAAAAAGAGAATCATATTCGAAGAGGAGCTTACGATTGGAGTCGTCGAGGGTGACGAAAATTACATGTTTGGTAAATGAAGGAAGACGGCTGGCTGGTGGTGGTTGTGGATAGCCTTCCAGGTGAGGGAACTCTTATTGACCTGTTTGACCGGGAAGGCATATACGTAGGTCATTTTAAGGCTGACATTCCTTCTGAGAACTTGTTCTTCGAAGATGACAGGGCTTATGTTGTCGATGAAAAGGATAATTATAAGTTTGCCAGGCGTTATAGATTCAGGATTGTAAAAGAAGAAAAGTGCTGACCCAAAAATTTGGCCTTTTTAAACGCTATTTCAACACCAGCTTCAGGCGGTAGAATTTGCGCTTGCCGATTTTGAGAATCTGCTCGGGTTTACTCCCGTCAAGCCGGTGCTCAATGTCATCAATCCGCTGGCCGTCAAGATAAACTCCGCCCTGCCTGATGAGCCGCTTGGCTTCTCCGCGTGAGGGGACAATCCCCAGGTTGGTGAGCACATCAACTAGCCCAACCGTCGCTCCAGGCTGCTGCCACTCCGCCTGCCCTGCTTTCTTTGCTGCCTCTCCTGAAGCAAACGGTTCATTCCCGCTCTGCACACTGAGCTCAATCACTTTCTCTTCCATCTCGCTCGGAAGGTCTTTATGTTTGAAGATGCGGTCAAACTCCTCGGCCGCTTTTCTGGCCAGCTCTTCGCCCCAGAAATCAGCCACAATCATCTTAGCCAGCTGGGCTTTTAAATCTCTCGGGTTAATCTGGCCTTCTTTCGCCTCTTTTTGCCACTTCTCAATCTGCTCTGTCTCAATGTCTGTCAAAAGCTCATAATAGCGGAACATCAGCTCGTCGGAGATGGACATCAGCTTGCCAAACATCTCCTCGGGGGGCTCGTTTATGCCGACATAATTCCCGAGTGATTTGGACATCTTTTCGACACCATCGAGTCCCTCAAGAAGCGGCACGGTCAGAACAACCTGCGGCTCCTGGCCGTATTCCCGCTGAATTTCTCTCCCCACCAGGAGGTTAAAGGTCTGGTCAGTTCCGCCCAGCTCAATATCGGCCTGCAGGGCAACCGAGTCATAAGCCTGCATCAGGGGGTAGAGAAGCTCATGAACAGAAATCGGCAGTCCAGCCTTAAACCTTTTGGTAAAATCATCTCGCTCTAAAATTCTGGCCACGGTGTATTTGGAAGTCAGCTTGATAATCTCAAAGCTGGTCAACTTGCCCAACCAGCGCGAATTAAAATCGATAATCGTTTTTTCTGGATCCAGAATCTTAAAAACCTGCTGTTTATAGGTTTCGGCGTTTTTGTTGATTTCTTCCCGAGTCATAGCCGGCCTGGTGGCCGACCGGCCGCTCGGATCACCAATCAGTCCGGTAAAATCACCGATAAGAAAAATGACCTCATGCCCCAGCTCCTGAAAATGCTTCATCTTTCGCAGCAGGACAGTATGACCCAGGTGAATATCAGGTGCGGTCGGATCAAAACCAGCTTTAACCTTGAGGGGTTTATTTTCTTTTCTTGATTTTTCCAGCTTTTTTCTCAGGTCTTCTTCCTGAATAATATCAACCGCTCCCTTTTTTAGAAGCTTCATCTGTTCTTCGACAGGCTTGAACATGGACCTAACCTCGCCTTATCGTCTTATCTGTTTGATTTGAACTATAAATATGACTTAATCAGGCAGGAATTTCAAGAGCCGGGTGCCGGCGGCTTGCTTTTATTCCAGGATGTAAACTTTTCTACCCCTGACCTCAAGCTTTCCCTCAAAGTAAAGGCGCACCGCCTCGGGATAGATTTTATGTTCCCAGACCAGAATTCTATCGGCCAGAGTCTCTTCAGTATCATCCTGATAGACAGGCACCACGGCCTGAAGTATTATCGGCCCGCCATCCACTTCTTCGGAGACGAAATGAACCGTCGCCCCCGAGTAGCGAACACCATAATCAACAGCCTGTTTTTGAGCATGAAGTCCGGGAAAAGAGGGTAGAAGCGCCGGATGGATATTCATAATTTGATTCCGGAAAGCCTGGCAGAAAAGTGGCGTAACTATTTTCATATAGCCAGCCAGACAAACCAGATCAATTTCTCTTTTTTTGAGTTCCGCCACGATGGCTTCGTCGTAGGCTTCCTTCGAGGCACAAGCTTTCGGGTCAAGGTAAAGAGCCTCCAGCCCTCGCTCGCTGGCTGTTTGGAGTCCTGGGGCCTCAGCCCGGTTGCTGACCACCGCCACCACCCCGGCATTTATTTTGCCTTCGGCCATGGCGTCATGGATGGCTCTAAAATTTGAGCCGCGCCCGGAAAGAAGCACCGCCACCCGGCCTCTTTTCCGGGGACTTCTAAAAATTTTCTCTTCTGCCATTTTCCCCTCTATCGCTTCAAACCTTAAAATAGCCGGGTATGGAATTTTTGAAAGCATCCCTCACCAGTTCCACCGGCTGATCGACAACTTTTTTCTTCCTGTGCCAGATAACCATTTTCTTTCCACCTGTTTTTCCGATGACCTTAGCTTTGACTTTCATCTTTCTGGCCAGAGCCAGAATTTTCCCGGCGTTCTTTTCCTTGGCCACCAGAATTATTCGGGACTGGCTTTCACCGAAAAGAAGTGCATCTGTCCTTATCGGGTCATTTAGCTTAACTTCAAAGCCCAGGCCCTTTTTGCTCTTAATTGAACATTCGGCCAGGGCCACTGCCAGTCCGCCTTCGGATAAATCATGAGCGGTTCTCACCAGTTTCTGCTTTATCGCCTGGCGACAGACTTCCTGGACGCTTTTTTCGCTTCTGAAATCCAGCTCTGGCGCTTTTCCTTTTTCCTGATCAAAGACGAGCTTCAAATATTCCGAACCGCCCAGTTCTTCTTTATTTTCGCCAAGAAGAATAATAGCTTCTCTTTCGCCTCTAAAACCGGCCGCCGGAATCGTGGCCACATCATCTACTAGCCCGACAATTCCGAGAACTGGTGTCGGGAAAACTGCCTGGCCTTCTGTTTCGTTGTAAAAGCTGACATTTCCACCCGTCACAGGTATATCAAATTGCCGGCAGGCCCGGGCAATTCCTTCGACTGCTTCCTTAAACTGCCACATGATTTCGGGCTTTTCCGGATTGCCAAAATTGAGGCAGTTGGTCACACCCATCGGTGCGGCTCCGGCGCAGGCTAAATTGCGGCAGGCCTCAGCCACCGCGATTTCTCCACCACGCTTCGGGTTTAGATAGGCATAAAGAGAATTGCCATCAAGGGTCATGGCCAGGCCCTTTTTGGTCCCTTTTAGCCTCAAGACAGCGGCATCTGCTCCGGGCAGAACAATCGTATTAATCTGAACCATATGGTCATATTGCCGGAAAACCCACTGCTTGTCTGCTATATCCGGCGAAGCGACAAGCTGCAAAAAGACTTGATTTAAATCTAAATCAGGCGGCATCCCGGGCACCTTAAAACGGGCCAGCCGGCGAACAAAAGCCGGCGCCTCCACCGGCCGCCGGTAAGCCGGGCAGAGGTCAACGACGGCCTTGACCGGAATATCAATAACCAGTTCGCCGTGAAAATAAGCTTTGAGCTGCTCATCTTCAGTCACTTTGCCGATGACCACCGCCTCCAGGTCCCATTTGCTGAAAACATCCTGAAGCGGCTTGACCTTATCCTGGCTGGTGACAATGAGCATTCTTTCCTGCGATTCGGACAGCATAATTTCGTAGGGATTCATGCCCTCTTCCCGCTGCGGCACCAGGTCGAGGTTGATTTCCATGCCGGTATCAGACTTGGCGGCCATCTCGGTCGTCGAGCAGGTGAGCCCGGCTGCTCCCATGTCCTGAATGCCGATAACCAGGCCTTTGGCCATAACTTCGAGACAGGCTTCGAGCAACAGCTTTTCTTTAAAAGGATCACCGACCTGAACATTGGGCCTTTTCTGCTCGGTCTCTTTGCCGAATTCAGCCGAAGCCATAGTCGCTCCATGGATGCCGTCACGCCCCGTCTTGGCTCCAACATAGATAACAGCATTGCCGACGCCCTGAGCTCTGGCTAAAAAAATTCTGTCTTTCTCAGCCAGTCCGACGCAGCAGACATTGACCAGGGGATTCTGGGAATAGCAATCATGGAAATAGACTTCGCCGCCGACCGTCGGCACCCCAAAGGCATTGCCATAGCCGGAGATACCACTCACCACACCTTCAGCCACCGACCGGTTTTTGGGTTTATCGAGCGGGCCAAAGCGCAACGAATCGAGAACGGCTACCGGTCTGGCTCCCATGGTGAAGATATCACGCAGAATGCCACCGACCCCGGTGGCCGCACCTTGATAGGGTTCAAGGTAAGAAGGGTGGTTATGAGATTCGATCTTAAAAACAACAGCCAGCCCATCGCCAATATCCATCACCCCGGCGTTTTCACCTGGTCCCTGAATCAGGTATTTGCCTTTAGTTGGGAACTTTTTTAAATAAACTTTAGAGCTTTTATAGCCGCAGTGCTCCGACCACATCACCGAGAAGATGCCCAGCTCGGTAAGATTTGGCTCGCGGCCAATGAGTTTGACTATAAAATCATATTCGTCCCGAGTCAGGTTATGGTCTGCCAGGGTCTTATCGTCTATCATGGTCATATCCTTATAAACTTTAGACTGAATTTCATAAGCTCCCGACGAGTGGCGGCAATGGCGAAACAACCGGCCTGACCGTTTTACCGGCTTTCTTTTTCCGGCCGCCAGCCTTTTTCTCCCAATAGTCTATAATTGATTGGAAAATCACCTGCCCATCGTCGCTTCCGACTATTTTTTCTGAAGCTCTTTCCGGATGGGGCATCAGGCCGAGGACATTGCCTTGCTCATTGATCAGTCCGGCAATGTGGTGAAGCGAGCCATTGACATTGGCTTCCTCCGTTAGTCGGCCATTCCCGTCGCAATAGCGAAAGACAATTTGCTTCCTTTCTTCCAGCTGAGCCAGCAACTCGGGCGGTGCATAGTAGTTTCCGTCGAAGTGAGCAATTGGAATACTTAAAACCTGGCTTTTCCTTCCGGCCCGGCTAAAAGCTGTCTTGTTATTTTCTATTTTGATATAAACATGCTGGCAGAGGAATTTCAGGTTTTTGTTGGTCAGCATGGCTCCAGGCAAAAGGCCGGCTTCCAGCAGAATCTGAAAGCCGTTGCAAATGCCCAGAACCAGCCCGCCGGCCGAGGCAAATTTTTTGATTTCAGCCATGATAGGGGAGAAGCGGGCAATGGCTCCCGAGCGCAGATAATCCCCGTAAGAAAAGCCGCCGGGCAGAACAACGCAGTCCACCTGCTGGAGGTCGCTATCTTTGTGCCACAGGAAAACAGTTTCCTGCTCCATGACATTCTGTAAAGCGTGGAAGGTATCATAATCGCAGTTTGAACCGGGAAAAACCACCACTCCAAATTTCATGGTCTTATCTCATCCTTTCTCCCGGGATTTTCAACCCTCAATTATTTCCCAGGTGAATTTTTCAATGATCGGGTTGGCCAGGACTTTATCGGCAATTTCAGGAATCAGTTTGTCAACTGTCTGACGGACGGTATTATCCAGTTCAATCTCAAAGACTTTGCCCTGGCGGACGTCTTTAACTGTCTGATAACCAAGAGTGTGCAGGGCATTTTTCACGGCCTGCCCCTGCGGGTCGAGAACGCTCGGTTTTAAAGAGACCAGAATTCTGACTTTCATGATAAAACCCTCTTAAAAATAAAGTCTATTTTCTGAAGGAAAGGCTCTAAGGAAAAGCAATCTTCAATTTCCCGGTCATTCATGTACCTGGTAATTCCGGGATCAGCCTTGAGCAATTCAATGAAACTTAAATTTTCATGCCAGGCTTTAAGGCTGTTAGTCTGAACCAGCTGGTAGGCTTCTTCTCTGGTTAGACCCTTGCGGATCAAAGCCAGCAGCACCACCTGAGAAAAAATCAAACCCCTCGTCGCCTTGATGTTTTGAAGCATTCTTTTAGGATAAACCTGCCAGTTGGCTATGACGTCAATCATCTCTTTGAGAAGATAATCAGTCATGGTGAAAGAATCTGGAAAGATAATTCTCTCAGCCGAAGAGTGGGAGATATCGCGTTCATGCCACAGCGGGATATTTTCCAGAGCGACCTGAAGATTCGCCCGGACCACCCTGGCCAGGCCAGCCACTCTTTCGCAGCGGACAGGATTTCGCTTATGAGGCATGGAAGATGAACCCTTCTGGCCCCTGGTAAAGGGCTCCTCGACTTCCAGCACTTCCGTTTTCTGGAGGTGCCTTATTTCCAGAGCAAATTTTTCAAGAGAAGCGGTGATGAGAGCTAAAACGCCCATGACCTCAGCGTGGCGGTCACGCTGTAAAACCTGGGTGGAGACTTTGGCCGGCTCTAAGCCCAGTGATTTCAGGGCATATTTTTCGACTCTCGGGTCAAGATGAATGTAAGTCCCAACTGAGCCGGAGATTCGGCCGACACTCATAACTTTTCTGGCCTGCTTTATTCTTTCCAGATGACGGTTGAGCTCTTCATACCAGACTAAGATTTTAAAACCAAAAGTAATTGGCTCGGCATGGACACCGTGAGTCCGCCCGATACAGGGTGTCATCTTGTATTTTAAAGCCATCTTTTTGACCACTTTTCTGAGGTCCAGCACATTTTTTTCGACCAGATCCAGCGATTCAACCATCAGCAAGGAAAGGGCTGTATCCACGACGTCATAAGAGGTCAAGCCCATGTGGATAAAACGCGAATCTTCCCCGACATACTCGGCGACCGAGGTCAGAAAGGCAATGACATCATGCTTGACCACCTTTTCTATTTCTTCAATCCGTTTAACCTCAAAATTAGCTTTCTTTTTTATATTGTTGAGTGATTTTTGAGGAATCTGTCCCAGGCGGGCCCAGGCTTCGCAGACAGCAATTTCGACCTCGAGCCATTTCCTGTATTTATTTTCCTCAGACCAGATAGCTTCCATTTCGGGCAGGGTATATCTTTCGATCATCGCCTGTTCCTTTCCTGAAAAGAATAAATTCGTTATCATCTTATCAATTAAGGAAATAGCAGTCAATTGACTGTACAGGTCTGTTGCCCGGATTAAAAAATTTCCAGGAATTTTCGGAAAACTATGTCTAAAGAATTGAAGGCGAAAAAATATTGGCAGGCAGAGAGCATAGCCTGGCGTCTTGAGTTAGAATAGGATAGACAGAGCAGACAGATGAGAGCCGAAGAGGACCGTCAGCTAATTGAGCAGGCCCGCCAGGGTGAAGTCGAGGCTTTCATGATGCTGGCTAAGGAATATGAACATCAGATTTTTGAGCTGACCTACCATCTGACTGCTAACCGGGAAGATGCGGCTGATCTCACTCAGGAAACTTTTCTTCACGCTTTCCGGGCTATAAAAGGATTCCGGGGTAATTCCAGCTTTCGCACCTGGCTTCACCGGATAGCGGTTAACCTGAGCTTAAATTTCCTTAAAAAGCGCAGGTCTCAAAATAGTCATTTTGAAGATGTTGACCGGCTGGAGGAGGAAGGCCGGGAAAAAGAGCTAGAAACGGTCAGGAAAATGCCTTCACCTGAAGATTCTTCGCTGTCTCAAGAGTTTAGAACAAATCTGGAAAAGGTCATAGAAGAGCTCCCGCCGGCCTACCGGGCGACGTTTTCCTTAGTTGTTCTGGAAGAAATGAGTCACCAGGAAGCAGCCAGGATCATGGGTTGTTCTGAAAAGACTGTTTCCTGGAGAATGCATGAAATCAGGAAGAGGCTTAAAAAGAAATTACAGCCTTTTCTGGCTTGAAGATAAGAGGTAGGAAATGAAGTGTGAAAAATATCAAAAAATGATATCAGACCGGCTGGATGGCGAGCTAAGCTGGCGGAAAGGAAAGAGACTTGACAGGCATTTAGCGTCCTGTCCGCTTTGCCGGAATTATCTTGCTGCCCAGAAAACAATTCAGCAGGAAGCTCTAAGGATAGGGAAGGCGGATTATCACCAGGCCTGGTGGCTGCAGTTTGAGCAGGTCCTCCAGGAAAAGCTCAGGCTGGCGGCCGGGCAACCGGCAGACGATCTGACGGCTAAAGAAAATAGGGCTGGCCACAATGAGGAGAAGGAGCATAAAAGCAAGAGTAAGAAATGGGTTCTTCGCCCGGCGGTGGTGCGGGCTTTAAGCCTGGTCCTGGTGGTGGCGGTGGCAGCCTCTTTCCTTATTATATATACCAGGCAGGGTCAGCCAGAGGAACTGCCTCTGACCATGATGCTTTCCTATGAAGAATCATATCTTAACCTGGGTCAGGTTTTAGGTGAAGATGAGGCCACAGCTGGCGATTTCATCAATAGCCTTGAGGAGAGCATCCTTGAAGAAACCATGTCAGATGAAAACGGAAAGGTTCCCCTTGAACTCGAATTTGACCTGCCGTTAAACGGTTATCAAGAAGAAATAAATAACTTACAGATAGAAAAAGAAAGCCTTAAGGAGGGATTGTGATGAAAAAAACAGGGCTAATTTCTTTTTTGATAATACTGGCTCTCTGTAATCTCAGGTTTGTTGTTTATGGCCAGGGGCACCCGGGAGGGCAAAGGAGAAATGTCAGGGAAAATATATTTGTCCTGAGGACTTTGAGAATGACCCAGGCTCTGGATTTGACTGAAGCCCAGACAGCTGTCATTTTCCCTGAATTAAACCGGGCAGAGAAAGAAAAAGCACAGCTTCAAGCTGAACTGGCCGGGGAGATCAGGGACTTAAGGCAGATCATCAATAAAGATAAAGTAACAGATAAGGAATATGAAGAGCGGGTGGCGAAAATAATGAATCTCAAGGAAAAAGTCAGCCGGCGAGAAGAAGAATTCGAAAAATTCCTTTTCGGACAGTTGACATCCAGCCAGAAGGCGAAATATATTATATTCAACCTCGATTTTAACCGCGGTATGATTGAAAGAATGGGCCGGACAGGAATGGCCGGTCAAAAAAGTAAATAAATTAGTTGTTTATCTTGACAAAAAGACAAAAGTAGTTTAGTATTACCGAGGTCAATTTTTATCTTAATTTATCTTTATCTCAATAAAAAAGAGAAGGTTTATAAAAAATCTTAAGTTTCTGAGTGAAAATTATTAATATGATTGCCAGCGTAGCTCAGCCGGTAGAGCAGCTGATTTGTAATCAGCGGGTCGGGGGTTCGAGTCCCTTCGCTGGCTCTGGATTAGAATGCAGGCTCAGCCTGAGAGAAATGGCTATAGCGGGCAGGTACCAAAGTGGCCAAATGGGGCGGGCTGTAAACCCGCTGCGGGAACGCTTCGGAGGTTCGAATCCTTCCCTGCCCATTTTTAAAGCGGGAATAGCTCAGTTGGTAGAGCGTCAGCCTTCCAAGCTGAATGTCGCGGGTTCGAGCCCCGTTTCCCGCTCTTTAAGAAATGAGGTCAAGCCCAAGTAGCTCAGTTGGTAGAGCACGTCCTTGGTAAGGACGGGGTCACCAGTTCAAGTCTGGTCTTGGGCTTTTATAAAAAATTGCCTGACTCCGAGGAGGTAAAAAGAGATGGCTAA
>DJWO01000008.1 GCA_002441005.1 Candidatus Aminicenantes bacterium UBA6228 | reverse complement strand
GTCTGAATAGGCTAGACCATTATAAACCTCATCCATAATGTCAAGGTAATCAAGGAGGTTTCTGGTCACCAGAAAATTCTCTCTGACATGGGCTTTGCCGTTTGCTCCCAATTCCTGCCAGAGTTCGGGGTTTTTCAAGATCTGGACGACCTTTCTGGCACATCCTTCAATATCCTCCGGTTCCACCAGAAAACCGGTCTTCCCGTCTATAATCTGCAGAGGTATTCCCCCAACGTTAGAAGCCACTACCGGTCGCCCTTTCCACAGGGCTTCGGTGACTGTTAACCCGAAGCCCTCTCTGAGCGACTTCTGAAGGACAACAGCCGCAGTAGACTGCAGGGCATTTACTAAAATGTTGTTTTCCTCCAGGATCAAAATAACATCACTCATATTCCTGGCTTTCTGGGCTATTCTTTCATATATCTTCCGTCCCTCCGGGTCATCGCTAGCTAGATTTCCACAAAGCACCAGCCGGCAATCTATTTCTTCTTTTACCAGTTCAAAAACCTTCAGCACACCTTCAGGGTCCTTCCACTTATCAAACCTGGAAATCTGGGTGATGATTGGTTTGCCATTAGGAATACCAAATTTGTTTAAGTATTTTTTGATCGTATTCTTATCGAGGGGTTTATTCTTAGGCGCTAATGGGTCAATAGAAGGATGCACAATACGCTGGGGGACAGGCAGGTCCTTATGTTTATAATTTTCGTGCGAGACAACGACCATATCGTATCTCAGGATGAACCGCTTCAGATATTCCCAGAGCTCTGGATTGGGATTAGACAGGTCTACATGGCACCTCCAGACCCAGGGCTGTCTTTTCCTGTAAAATCTGATCATCGGCAGCGGCTGCGGGTCATGGACGACCACCAGATCATGGTTTAGATGGGTAAACCTGGAAAAATACTCATTTTGTTCCTGATAGATTTCTTTCTTCATAGCCGTCAGGTTAATTGGATCTCCCTGAAGGGCGTTATGAAATTTTTTGGTGATGGCAAAAAAGTCGGGCGAACCGTGTAGGACTCTCCAGCCGGCAAATATTCCAACATCATTCATCAGCGCTACCAGGCCGGTCAGGATTTCGGCCACTCCTCCACCCTGGTAGGTTGAATTGATATGGACAACGTGTTTGTGGGCGAACTTTATGGCTTTCTTAAAAATCTTATGGATAATTTCATCGCCGACAATTTCTCGATAATCCTCAATTCTTTTTATCATTCTTCACTCCCGCATAATTTTTTTATTAGTTTTAACACATCCTGGTAATTAAGCAAATTATATTTAGCATTGGTATTGGCAATCCCCACTCTAATCGAATAAGCTTTCTCTGGAAGAACCTTAAATAAATCTTCATCCGTCCAGTCATCACCTGCAGCCAGGATGAAATCATAATCATTTTCCATCAACCAGGAAAGACCGGCCACACCTTTGTTTATCCCGGCACATCTTATCTCGACAACTTTGCTCCCGTGGAGCACCTGAATATCCGTGCTGGAGGTGAAATCCACCAGATAATCAACCAGCTCATTAGCCCGGACCGAAGCCAGCTCCGGCTGACAGGCGCGGTAGTGCCAGGCCAGAGAAAACTCTTTTTCCTCAATGAACGAACCTGGCAGCCGGTCGACATAAATTTCCAGAACCGGCAGCAGCTCCTGCTTCCAACCATTTTCCAGCGGTTTAAGCATCCTCCAGTTCTTATTCTTCCGCCTGAGCCAGACTCCATGCTCAGCTACCAGGCCAATTTCTAATCCGGCAAACCACTCCTCCAGTGTTTTCCGGTCACGGCCGCTGATAATGACTATTTCATTTTTCGGGTCGGCTGACAGCCTCTTGAGAACTTCTACCACTTCTTCATTGGGCCTGACCAACCGCGGGTCCGAAGCGAAGGGCACCAGCGTTCCATCATAATCCAGAAGGATTATCCGGCTTCGAGCCTGCAGATAATCTTTGATAAGGACCTCCTGCTGAACACCAAGCAGCCGGGCCTCAAAACGTCTCTGGGTTTCTTTGATCGTAAAAAGCTCGTTGATAAACTCACTACCCCATTTGACCACATCATAACGTCTCAGTCTTCTCTGCATAGCTTCTATTTGCCCTTTTTGTTCTTCCGGGGGCATCTCCAGCGCCCGTTTGAGAGCAGCCGCGATATCTGCCCGGTCATTGGGGTTAATTATCAAAGCTTCACCTAACTCTCTGGCCGCTCCCGCCATCTCGCTCAGGATTAGCACTCCAGTCCCGTCAGTTCTGGAAGCCAGATATTCTTTAGCAATCAAATTCATGCCGTCTCTAATAGGAGTGACGAGTGCCACATCGCTTAAACTGTAGAGGGCTACCAGCTGTTTAAGTGGCAGAAATTTATATTGATAGATGATAGGCATCCAGTCAAGGCTGCCAAATTTGCCGTTAATTTTTCCCACCTGTTCATCGATCTGTCTTTTCATCATCCGGTAGTGCTCAACTCCAATGCGGGAGGGGACGACAACCATCATCAAAACAACTTTCCCGTGCCAGTGGGGATTGTTGGACAGGAAAATTTCATATCCCTCCAGACGATTAAGTATACCCTTGGTGTAATCCAGCCGGTCTATGGAGAGAATAACCTTCTGGTCGAGCCATTTTGCCTTCAGGTTAGCTTTCTCTTTTTCTATTTCTTTTGAAGCGGCCAGGTCATAAAATTTCTTGAAATTAATGCCCATGGGAATAGTTTCAGCTTTGATCATCCTGTCCTTTAGCAAAACCTTACCCATGCTGTGCTCATATCCCAGGATTGACAGCACACATTTCAGAAAATGCTGAGTATAATCATGAGTGTGAAAACCGATCAGGTCAGCCCCCAGCATTCCCTCCAGAATTTTCACACCCCATCTTCGTGGCAGCAGGCGGAACATCTCATATGAAGGAAAAGGAATGTGCAGAAAAAACCCGATGGCTATATTATTAAGTTTCTCCCGGAGAAGTTGAGGCAGAAGCATCAAGTGGTAATCGTGCACCCACACTGTGTCGCCGGGCTCAAGCAGAGGAGAAATTTCCTGAGAAAAGAGTTCGTTTACCTTTTCGTAAGCAGTCCATTGTGACTCATCGAAAACAGCACGGGAGGGGAAATAATGAAAAAGAGGCCAGATGGTTTTGTTGCAGAATCCGTTATAAAAATTCTCCATAAGGGCTGATGGAATAAATACCGGATATGAATTAAATTCCCGCTGTAAAATCGTTCGCACCTCACCAGCCAGGTTTTCTTTGAACTCTTCCCCAGGCCAGCCTATCCAGAGCGGCTTAAAACTGAATACAGATTCATCTTTTTCACCCTTTAAGGAATTCAGATAATCGCTCAACCCTGTAACCAGACCCCCAGCACTCGGTCGGATTTTGATATTCTGCTTTTCCAGGGCCACCGTGACCGGGAGCCTATTAGAAATAATAATTAACTTCATGTGACCTTCCTTCCCATTTATCCTAAAGACTTGAAAGACTAAAATCGCTACCAGCCGGTGTTAAAAGCGATGCCTAAATGAGAAAACTGCAAAAATTATTATCTAAGCGATATCGCTGGCCGTTTTTAAGTCTTTTTATTACGATAAAATTTTTAGATGATTTTATCAAGAAAAAAGATAGATATTTGTAGTGAACCCCGAAAAGCAAGACACTTTTTCTCGCACTGAGAGATAGAGTTCTTTTTCATAAAAATAATGCCTGGCATTTAGCTTACAAGCTGCGGTCGTGGCTTGGCTCATATTTGAGCTCCCTCCGATGCAGCTTCCTGTGTTTGAGCCCATTGCTGAGCAAACTCTTCCGGACTTAGATACCCCAGAGCCGAGTGGACATAAAGCCGATTATAGTCTTCACCTATCCAGGCACCGAATCTGGCCTCAGCTTCCTCAAAGGAGCCGAACTCATTTAACCACAGCAGCTCTTCTTTGATGGTTCGGATAACCCGTTCAGTCTCAGCGTTGCCCCGTGGATTGTCAATCGCAATCGTCTGCCGCCCTAT
>DJWO01000002.1 GCA_002441005.1 Candidatus Aminicenantes bacterium UBA6228 | reverse complement strand
CGAATTGCCTCATCTAAAATCTACACGAAACTGATTCGTTGCTTCATGAGAAAATCTACACGAAAATGTTTTGCCTTCTGGCTAAGGATGGAGCTAAATTCAGGGATAAGATTAGCCAGGAGGCAAAGAGATGGGTTTAGAGATGAAGGTTAAAAGAACGGTATTAAAGGAGATAGCCTGTAAGTATCAGAGGAGCTCTAAGAAGGGCAAGGGCCAGGTCCTGGAGGAGTTCCTAGGGCTTACTGGATATAACCGCTGTTATGGTAGCTGGTTATTGCGCAACTGTGGTCGGAAGGTGGTGATAAGGGGGTTAAATGGGGAGGAGGTAATAGTAATTGGGGAGATAAGGAAGATAAAGCGGAGGCGGAAGAGAGTCTATGATGAGGAGTTTAAGAAGGTATTGATGTGGCTCTGGCAGGTTCTGGATTACAGTTGTGGCAAGAGGCTGGTAGCCAGTTTAGACTGGCTGGTACCAAAGCTGGAGGAACAGAGGGAGTTAAGGGTTAAGAAGTCAGTCAGGGAAAAGCTCCTGAGAGTCTCAGCTTCTACCGCGGATCGGTTGTTAAGGCCAGAGAGGAAGAAGATGGAGATAAAGAGTAGAGCCAGGACCAGACCAGGCACTCTTTTGAAGTATCAGGTGCCAATCAGGACCTATGCGGAGTGGGATGAGAAGAGACCTGGCTTCCTGGAGACAGACCTGGTTGGTCATGATGGGGGTAGAGCCGAGGGAGAGTTCCTCTGGAGCCTTAATGCCACTGATGTAGCCTCTACCTGGAGTGAGACTGTAGCCGTCAAGAACAGAGCTCAAGTCTGGACTTTCGAGGCCATCCAGAAGATAAAAGACAGGTTGCCGTTTAAGCTCCTGGGGATAGACTCAGATAACGACGGGGCCTTTATCAATGCCCACCTCATCAAATACTGCCAGGATAATCAGTTGACCTTTACTCGCAGCCGGGCCTCTAAGAAAAATGACGGTTGTTACGTTGAGCAGAAGAACTACTCAGTGGTCAGACGTCTGGTTGGCTATGCCCGCTATGATACCCCGGAGGAACAGGCTCTCTTGAATGAGCTTTATTCTATCTCCAGACTGTATTATAACTTCTTTCAGGTAACCATGAAGCTTAAAAGCAAAGAGAGAATAGGAAGTCGGGTCATCAAGAGGTATGATACTCCTAAGACCCCTTATCAGAGGTTATTAGAATCACCAGACATAGAAGAAGAACAAAAAAAAAGACTACGAGCAATATATAAGGAACTTAATGTGGTCAAGCTCAAAAAGCAGATGGAAAGGCTTCAGGACAAACTCTTCCGGCTCCAAAGATACAAGAAAAACTGCACAACTTTTCGTATAGATTCTTATGTGAGGCAATGATTATGGTTTCGTATAGATTCTCTCATGAGGCAATAAGAAATATTTGGCCTTCTTAAGATTCAGCTCCGGCTGACCGGAACAAACTTTTTTATTGCAAATCAATTTTTATCGTGTTAGCATCTAAATAATAAATATCGCTGATCACGTTTTAAGTGAGGGATTAATGCAAAGAAGACTGATGCGTCCTAATCTTTCTGAAGTCAAGGAAAAACTGAACAGAGAAGCTAAGGAAGCGGCTGAAGCCAAAAAGAAAATGCCGCCGCCGACTGATACTCATGCTGAAAATTATTATTTTCTAAAACAGATGAACAAAAAAACGCTGATGGCGGTAGCCCTGGCTGATGGGGAGCAGGTTGAAGGTTATATAGAATGGTATGACCGGAATTGTTTTAAGCTCAACCGCCGGGAGGCTCCCAATCTTCTTATTTATAAACGCCAGGTCAAGTACCTTTATAAACTGGAAGCTGAAGCGGAGCCAGAAGCTGAAAAAGCGCCAAAGAACAAGCCTGAGAGTGCGGACGCCAGAAAAAATAAATGACTTCATTTAAAATTGGCCTGACTCTGGGAGACCCAGGAGGCATCGGGCCGGAACTGTTTCTCAAACTCTTAGCGGAGCCATCAAACCTTCCCCCGGCTGAGTTCATAATTTACGGACAGGCGGCTATTCTTGATTTCTGGGCAAAAAAACTCAGCCTGCCGCCGGGCTGGCCAGATTTGAGAGCAGCTGGGCGGCGAGTATTTTTACAGGAGACAGGTCAAGCCCTGAAAACAATCACCATTGGCCAGCCTTCAGCTGAGAACGGTCTGGTTTCTTTCTCCTTCTTCGAAGCCGCGGTCAAAGCTGCCAGGGAAAGGGAAATTCAAGCGGTGGTGACCGCCCCGGTTTCCAAGACTGCCTGGAGCAAAGCCGGCCTGTCTTATAGAGGCCATACCGAGTACCTGGAAAAATTCTACCCGGAAGCCATCATGAGCTTCTGGTCGGACAGATTGAGAGTGGCTCTTTTTACCCACCACCTGTCTCTCCAGGAAGCAATAGGCAGGGTTAAGAAGGGCAACCTGATCAAATTTTTTAAGAATCTCAATCAAGCTCTGGGGGCAGCCCGGACCGGGGTAAAAGAAATTCTGGTCTGTGGCCTTAACCCCCATGCCGGTGAAGAGAGCACTATCGGTCAGGAAGAACAGGCGGAAATAATTCCAGCTTTAGTAGAACTGAAGAAAACAGGGCTGGAGATCCAGGGCCCATTTCCGGCTGATACTATTTATCTCCAGGCTATTGATCATCCAGAGAAGCTGGTGGTCAGTCTGTATCATGATCAGGGCCTGATAGCCTTTAAGCTCCTCTCTTTTGAGCGAGGAGTGAATATGACTCTTGGCTTGCCCTTTATCCGTACTTCGCCAGACCACGGGACAGCCTTTGATTTAGCTGGTTGCGGCCAGGCTTCGCCGGTCAGCCTGAAACAGGCTATCTGGCTGGCCTGGGACTTTGGTCAGAAAAGAAATTAGGATAACCGCTGGCTTCTATCCCTGGCCTTATTTAGTGCCATCTTTTTTTCATTTCGGCTCTGATTTCTCTTTCGACATCACGTTTCTTAATAGTTTCGCGCTTCTCATAAGTTTTCTTGCCCCGGGCCAGGGCCAGTTCGATTTTGATCAGACCTCGCTCGTTCAGATAAACTTTGGTCGGGACCAGAGTCAACCCTTTTTCCTGCACCTTGCCAGCCAGTCTCTTTAGTTCTCTCTGGTGGAGAAGAAGCTTCCTGGGACGCAAAGGCTCATGGTTAAAGATGCTGGCTGCGTAATAAGGGCTGATATTACAGTCAAAAAGATAAAGCTCCCCCAGGCTGAAATCGGCATAGCTTTCCTTTAAACTGATCCGGCCTTCTCTTATAGATTTAACTTCGCTGCCGGTCAGGGCCAGTCCGGCCTCGAGGGTCTCCAGTATTTCATAATCGTGATAAGCGTTTTTGTTAGTGGCCAGTATTTTCATTGATTTCCCCATCGGCCGCGGAGCCGAACTTTTTTATCCGGACCAGCGAAATCCGCCTCTTATTCATTTTGATCACGGTAAATTCAAGATGATCAATTATAATTGAGGAATTTTCGGCTGGCAGGTGCCCATAATGGTAGAGGAAAAAGCCAGCTAAGGTTGTATAATCTTTTTTCTCCGGGATGTCCAGCCCCAGCAGTTCATTTATCTCCTTGACTGAGACCAGACCCTGGATTAAATATTCATCATCACTAATTTTGTGGTACCAGCTTTCAGCCTTCTGGTCATATTCATCGCGAATATCACCGACAATTTCTTCCATGATGTCTTCAAGAGAAACAATCCCTTCAAAACTGCCGAATTCATCGACCAGAAAAGCCAGATGAACAGCTCTGTCCTGCATCTGAAGTAAAACCTGTTCAATACTGGCTAATTCAGGCACAAACAGGGGCTTTCGCAGATAGGGCTGAAGCGAAAAGGGCTGATGGCTATTCAGGAAGGGCAGGATGTCTTTGGCATGAAACAGTCCAACGACATTATCAATAGTTTGATTGTAAACTGGATAGCGGGAGAAGCCGGATTCCTGAATGGCTTTTAAGACTTCTTCTAAAGAAAAATCCAGGGGCAGGGCCCGGACTTCAGTCCTGGGTATCATTATTTCTTTGACTGGCCTCAGGCTTAAATCCATTATGCCCGCGAGCATTTTCTTTTTAAGCTTGGACAGCCCGGCTGCCCCCGAGCTGATCACTATCTTGATCTCTTCTTCACTTAACCGGCGGGAAAAAATTGTTCCCCCCTGGCCTTCTTTTCCGAGCAGCAGCTGCGGCAAAAAGGAGAAAAGCCGGCTCACCGGATAAAGCAACAGATAGAAGAATTTAATCGGGTAAATGAAGAGTGAAGAAACTTTAACCGGGCGATGGGCCGCAATGATTTTTGGATTAATCTCCCCCACGATCAGGATCAGAATGGTGGTGGTGAGGGTGGCCAGCAGGATCGCCTGGTTTTGATCAGGATAAAAACTGGCAAAGATGGAGGTGGCTACCGCTGAGGCGGCAACGTTGACCAGAGTATTGCCGATGAGAATGGTCGAGAGAAGGTCATTTAACTGACCGAGAGCCTGCCGGACGAGCCGGGCCCTTTTTGAGCCTTTTTTCTCCAAATATTCAAGTGTATAGGGATTAACAGAAATGAAGGCCGTTTCAGAGGAAGAGAAAAAAGCACTCAAGACTAAAAATAAGAAAAATATACCTATCCTGATTATCATCGGGGGAAATCTTAAAATTCCCGGCCTTCTTTTAGTTCCTTCAGGCTGCTGGACAGGATATGATCAAGCCTCTGGCTGATTTTTTCCGGGCAACTGAGGGAAGAAGCGGCGAGCTCGCTGACAATAAGTTCGCGGGCTTTTTCCAGCATCTTCTTTTCCCGGAAAGACAACGGCTTGGCCTGACTCAAAAAATATAGTGTTTTGTAAACGATAGCAATATCTTTGAGCTGTCCTGATTTCATCAGATCGAAGTTCTCTTTATACCGGTTTTTCCAATCAGCACTGATATCAACCGAACAATTCTTAAAAAAATGGAAAAAAAGGTTGACCTGTTTCTGGGAAATTGGTTTGCGCAGGCCGATTTCAGCCGCTGAGCCGCTGGAAATGACGACCAGAGTATTACCGCCAGCCAGGCGAATATGAAGAATCCGGCCCGTCTGGCCATCGACGGTTTCCTGGGTGATTTGCTCGATTATCCCGATACCCTGAGCAGGATAGATTATTTTGTCACCGACCTTAAGTGAATCCATTAATTAAATTATAGTTTACCTGCCATTTTTAGTCAAACAGGCTTGAGGCCTCAAGCCGGGTCAGACACATTGGTGACACTGGGTTAGGTCAGATACATTGGTGACACTTGACAGAACTGCTTGTCTTCGTTTAAGATACAACCTTAAATCTAATAGAAGAAGTGAGCCTGGAACATGAAGAGAACATTTCAGCCTAATAACCGCAGGAGAAAAAAAACCCACGGTTTTCTGGTCAGAATGAGCAGCCTGGGCGGCCAGAAAGTTATCAAAAACAGGCGAACCAAAGGCAGGAAAAGATTGTCTGCTTGATGGATGAGCGTCTTAGGCCAGTTGAAAGAATAAGAAGCAAGAAAGATTTTAACGAAATATACAGGAAAGGCCGCCGGTTTAAAGGCCAATTTTTTCATCTGGTGTTTCAACCGAATGGATTGAATTATTCCAGGGTGGGCGTGGTAGTTAGTAAAAAGGTAGGGAAGGCCACGGTTAGAAACAGGGTAAAGAGAAGACTTAGAGAGCTCTTCAGGCGGAACAAGCAGTTACTCGCCGGGCACTTCGATCTGGTTTTCATCGCCAGACCGGAAATTGTCCAGCTCGACTGGGACCGGCTGAAGGAAGAGTACCGGTCAATGATTAGCCGGCTGGTCTCTCAGTAGATTCTGAAAAAACGGAGCAATTAGTGAGATATATTGCCCTCGGGCTGATTCGGCTTTATCAGTTTCTGGTTTCGCCTCTTCTTGGCCGCCATTGCCGCTATTATCCTACCTGTTCAGAATATACTTATCAGGCAATAATGAAATACGGCCTGATTAAAGGCGGCTGGCTCGGGGGAAAGAGAATCCTCAGATGCCATCCGTTCCACCAGGGAGGGATCGATCCGGTGCCCTGACGAGGAAAACATGGAAAAACGCTTAATTTTAGCTATTGTCCTTTCTTTTTTAATCCTTTTCCTTTTCCAGCTGATTTTTGTCAAACCTCAACCAGCGCCTCCTGTCCCGGCTGAGACAGGAATAGAAACGGCAGCTGTGGAAAGCCAGCCGGCCAGTGGCGAGCGACAGGAGATTGAAAAATCACTGCCTCCCGCACAAATGGCAGGAACGGGTGAGATTATAACTTCTGACCGGGAGCAGGAAATTACTATTGACACTCCACTCTATGCTGCCACCTGGAGTAATAAGGGTGGAGTCCTCAAAAGCTGGAAATTGAAAAATCAGCTGAAAAAAATTCCCAGCCAAAAAAATCCGGACAGGGAGCCCCTGGATCTGGTCCCGGACTCAGCTTCGGCTACCGGTTTATTTCCATTTTCGCTGCAGCTGGCCGCCGAGGATTTAAACAACCTGGCTAATCACAGCCTTTACCGGGTTAACACTCAACGGCTGGAGTTAGCCGCGGATCAAAGAGGAGAGCTCATATTTGAGTTTTCCGATGGGAATAGAGTAAAAATCAAAAAGCATTTAACTTTTGAGGGACAGAATTATAATTTCAAAACCCAGCTGACTGTGGAAGTCGATGGACGCCAGATTGAGCCCATTATTCTGTGGGGGCCCGGAATCGGTACCCTGAGTCCGGAGGAAATGAAGGAAAAATTCAGTGCTAACCGGGGTGCGGTTTTTCTGGTTAACCATAAAGCTCAGAGGTTAAATGAGAAAAAGATCAAACCTTTATCTGAGTCAATCCGTTATAGCGGAGTTGCCTGGTCAGCTTATGAGGAAAACTATTTTGCGGCTATTTTTCTTCTGGACCAGGTGAAAAGCCAGTCTTATGCTTTCCGTCTGGATCACCAGGAAACTAAGCCCGATGGCCAGAAGGTGGCTATCCCCTATTATTATCTGGCTTTTACCCAGCCGTCTGAAGCCTTTCTCGGTCCTAAAGAATATGACCGGCTGACTGCCTATGGTCACGAAGTTAAGAAGGTCATCAATTTTGGCTTCTTAGGATTTATAGCTGAATATTTACTGGTCGCTACCAAGTATATCTATAAATTTTTCCCCAACTGGGGTATAGCCATCATCATCATGACCTTTATCATCAAGATATTGCTTTTCCCCCTGACCTACAGTTCGACCAAGTCGATGGCCAAAATGCAGGAACTTCAGCCCAAGATCAAAGCTTTGCAGGCCAAATATAAAAAGGCCAAGCAGGATACGGAACAAAGGCGGAAGATGAACGAAGAGATGATGAAACTCTATAAAGAGCACGGCATAAACCCGGCCGGAGGTTGTTTACCTCTTCTGGTCCAGCTTCCTATTTTCTGGGGATTTTTCCGGATGCTGGTGGTAGCAGTTGAACTGAGGCAAAGCCCATTTGTTTTCTGGATTAAAGATCTATCGGTCAAAGACCCTTATTATATAACCCCTGTGTTGATGGGTATCACTCAATATATATCGCAGAAAATGACCCCGTCTACGGCTGATCCAGCTCAGCAAAAAATCATGCTGCTCATGCCCTTTATTTTCACCATTTTCTTCATGAATTTTCAGGCGGGGCTGGTTCTTTACTGGTTGACCAGTAATGTTCTCCAAATAGCTCAGCAGGCCATTATGAATAAAATGATGGCCAGCAAGAGGGAAAAAAATGGCAAAAGAAATAAAAAATAATCACCCCGCCGGCCAGCAACCTGTTGAAAAGAAAGAGTTTACGGGCAGAAGCCTTGAAGATGTGCTTAGCCTGGCCGAGCATGTCTTGAAAGCAGCCCGGGAAGAACTGGACTATGAAATAGTTACCGAAAAGACCAGACTTTTTGGTTTAAAGAACAAAGAGATTGTTATCAGAGCCTGGCCGCGCCAGGTAAATGAAATTAATCTGGTGGACAATTTTTTGAAACAGCTTCTGAGCCTTTTGCCTTTTAATCTGACCTTTGAGGTTAAGAAGAGAGAGCAGCTTGTTTATGTGATCTTCGGAGGGGAAGATAAGCACTGGCTGCTTAAAGACGATGGAGCTTTACTCCTGGCTATTCAGCACCTCCTAAATAAGATTTCCCCTGTCAAGGTTCAGGCCGATTGCGAATTTTTCCGGCGCCGGAAAGAAAAACAGCTCAGGGAATTTGCAGCTGAGATAGCTCAAAAAGTTAAAGAAACCGGTCAGGAAGAAATCCTCGATTTGATGAATCCTTATGAACGCCGGATCGTCCATATTGCCGTTAATCAGATACCAGGACTGACAACTGAAAGCCTGGGAGAAGGCTTTTTAAAAAAGGTCAGGGTTTTTAAAGTTAATGGCTCCGGTCAAAAAAAGCATTTCGATCAAGAAGGATAGGGCCGGGTATCTGACTATTTACTATCTAACTCCGTCCGGATAAAATTAGAATATGAACGAGAGCCTGGATGATACTATTATCGCTATTTCCACTCCTCAGGGGACGGGTGGCCTGGGCCTGATCAGGCTCAGCGGGCAGCAGGCTCTGGCTATCAGTGGCAAAATCTTCCTTCCTAAGAAACTGAACCCGGCTGACCACCCGGGCTTGATGTGTTTTGGTTATCTGGTTGATCCTGATAAGAACGAGCAGCTTGATGCCGGCTATATATGTTATTTCAGGCCTGAAGTCTCTTATACGCGGGAAGAAGTGGTGGAATTCAGCCTTCACGGTTCTCCGGTAATTCTGGAAGAAGCAGTGAAGCTGGGAATTAGACACGGCGCCCGTCTGGCCCGTCCTGGAGAGTTCACTCTTAGAGCGTATCTCCACGGCCGGATTGATATTGTCCAGGCCGAAGCTATCAATGATCTGATTAGAGCTGTCTCCATCGATCAGGCTAGGATATCTTTTCGCCAGGCGGAGGGAAGTCTGTCCGGAAAGATACAGAAAATAAGGCAGGAGACAGTTGAAGTTCTGTCCAGTATCGAGGCCAGTCTGGAGTTTCCAGAAGATGATCTCGGCCTGAACCAGAACGAAATAAGCGGCCGGCTGGAGAAACTAATTAAAGACCTGCAAAAAATTATCTGGAGCTATGAGCAGGGCAGAGCCAGGCTGGAAGGCTTGACTGTCGCTCTGGTAGGTAAAACCAACGCTGGTAAGTCAACTCTTTTTAATGCTCTGCTGGAGGAAGAAAGGGCTATTGTAACGCCTTATCCCGGGACGACCAGGGATTTTATTAGAGAGAACCTGCTGTTAGATGGAATCTTGATGAAGCTCATTGATACGGCTGGTTTTGGTCCGGCCGGCAATCAGGCCGAGGAAGCAGGCCTTGACCGGGCCCAGAATATAGCTGCCAGAGCTGACGGTTTGCTGATTGTCCTGGATTCTTCCCGCCAGGCCAGCCAGGAAGATTTTTATCTACTGGAAAGATTTCAGGGGAAAAAAAGAATTATCATCTTTAATAAATGCGATCTTGACCGGGTAATTAGCCGCGACCAGGTTATTTCCGAAAATAAAGAACAGCCGTGGCTTGAGGTCTCAGCCCTGACTGGAGAGAATATTGATCAGCTGAAAAAGCTGATGCTGGCAGTTTTTGCTCCTCAAGAAAAAATGCCGGATGAAATTGTTCTCCACGAACGGCAGAAGATATTAATAGAACAAATGGCAAACCACTTAGAGGAGGCCAGGCTAAAGCTGCAGTCAGGTTATGGGCTGGAAATAGTGGCCGAAGAGATCAAAGAAGCCTTACCGGTCATTGGTGAATTTACGGGTGAGATCAAATCGGCTGAAGTCATTGAGAGCATCTTCAGCCGTTTCTGCCTGGGAAAATGAAGATGGCTAATTTTGATGAAGAATTTGAGGTGGTGGTGGTCGGGGCCGGGCATGCCGGTTGCGAAGCAGCAGTAGCCGCGGCCAGAATGGGGGCTGAGACCTGTCTCTTTACCATTCACCTGGAAACTATAGCCCAGATGTCCTGCAATCCAGCCATTGGCGGACTGGCCAAAGGCCAGCTGGTCAGGGAAATTGATGCTCTGGGGGGATTGATGGGTCTCCTGGCTGATGAAACTGGCCTGCACTTCCGCCTGCTCAATCGCAGCCGGGGAGCAGCCGTCCAGGGCCCAAGAGCTCAGTGTGATAAAGCTGCCTACCGGCTGACCATGAAAAAATGGCTGGAAGAGGTGCCTGGTTTAAGAATCTGGCAGGCTATTGTAACTGAGCTGATTATTGAAAATGAGCAGATAAAAGGGGTTGTTACCAGGGATGGCAGCCGGATTAAAGCTGACTCAGTTATTCTCACCCCAGGGACTTTTCTCAATGGCCTTATCCATATAGGACTTGAACATTATTCGGCTGGCCGGGCTAATGAACCCCCAGCTACCGAGCTGGCAGAAGCCTTAAGAGTTGCCGGTCTCAGAGTATTAAGGCTTAAGACCGGGACGCCAATGAGGCTGGCTAAAGATTCGATTGATTGGACTAAATTCCAGGGCCAGCCAGGTGACGATCAGCCGGTGGCCCTGTCTTTTCGAACAAAGAAAAAACTGGAGAACCGGGCCATCTGTTTTGTTGGCTATACCAATGAAAGAACGCATGAAGTTATTCGAAATAATTTAGGACAATCCCCTCTCTATAGTGGGAAGATTAAGGGTATAGGGCCGCGTTATTGCCCGTCCATTGAGGACAAGGTGGTCAAATTTCCTCATCATGCCCGCCATCAGCTTTTTTTAGAGCCGGAAGGCTTAAATACCGGCGAAATCTATGTTAATGGCCTGTCTTCCAGCCTGCCTTACCGGGTGCAGAGAGAAATTTTGCAGACCATTCCCGGGCTTGATCAGGCCGAGATGCTAAGACCGGCCTATGGAATTGAATATGATGCGGTTTTCCCCCTTGAATTGAAGTCAACTCTGGAGACCAAAAAGATAAAGGGTCTCTACTTAGCCGGTCAGATCAACGGGACGTCAGGCTACGAAGAGGCGGCTGCCCAGGGTTTGATGGCCGGAATTAATGCTGTTTTGAAACTCCGCGGCCAACCTGCTTTCGTCCTTGGCCGCCACGAGGCTTATATCGGAGTTCTGATTGATGACCTGATTTCTCATGGGGTAGAAGAGCCATATCGCCTTTTTACCTCCAGGGCTGAATATCGCCTGAATTTGAGGCTGGATAATGCCGACGCCCGTCTATTCCCATATGGTTTTCAGCTGGGATTAATTAAAGAAAATGAATACCGGGATTTTTTAGCGAAACAGGCCAGAGCCAGGCAAGTCATGGAATTTTTTAAAACAGAAAAAATATCTGCTGAGAATAAGGAGCCGGTAACTGTCGTCAATTATCTAAAACAGCCGGGAGTTTCTTTAGAGGAAATAACCCGGAGATTAACTTTACCTGTACTGTTAAACGAAGAAGAAAAAAGATACGTTGAAGCCGAAATAAAATATGAAGGTTATATAAAAAAACAGGAGAGAGAAATTAACCGGCTAAAAAAAATCGATCAGATCAGTTTGCCAGCCGGGCTTAACTTTAATGATATTCCCGGTTTAAGCCTGGAAATTACGGAAAAACTGAACAAGATAAAACCCAGGACTCTCGGAGAAGTTAAAAAAATCTCTGGAATTACGCCAGCAGCTGTTTATAATATTTATTTATATCTGGAAATATTTCAGAAAAGGCAGCCCAGGGCTGATGTTCCACGTGGAACAAATGAGGTATCTGGTTAGATGAATAAGATCGTGGCCATCGCCAACCAAAAAGGCGGGGTGGGTAAAACTACCACCGCTATAAATCTGGGGGCCGCCCTGGCTCTTAAAAATTACCGGGTTCTGCTGCTGGATTTTGATCCTCAGGGCATGGCTACTGTCGGCCTGGGCCAGGCCAAAGTCCGCGGTCAGGGCGTTTACCAGGTGATTTTAAATGGACAGGGAATAATGGATTGCCTGGTCAATACCGCAGTGGCCAATCTGTATCTCTGCGCCTGCTCTCCTGAACTAAGCGGGGCGGAAGCTGAATTATTTAACGCTCCTGATAGGGAAAAAAGGTTGAAACTGGCTCTGGCCGAGGTGAGGAAGCTGTTTAATTTTATCCTCATAGATTGCCCGCCTTCTCTGGGTTTTCTGACTATTAATGCTCTGGCGGCAGCTGATTCAATCCTCGTCCCAGTGCAGGCAGAGTTCTTTTGCCTGGAAGGTATACCCGATTTATTTCATTCGCTCGATATGGTCAGGACTTATTTTAATCCCCAGCTCTATATTGAAGGTATCTTGTTGACCATGTTCGACGAGAGGACTAATCTGGCGCGCCAGGTAGCCGAAGAAATTAAAAATTCTCTGAAAGGGATTCTTTTGAACACGGTCATACCCAGAAGTATCAGGCTGGCCGAGGCACCCAGCTTTGGGCAGCCCGTTATGCTTTATGACCCGAAATCAAGAGGAGCGCAGGCCTATCTTAACTTAGCAGAGGAGTTGATAAGCAAATGACAAAAAAAGCACTTGGGAAAGGCCTCGGGGCGTTTATACCTGAGGAATTTGGTATTCTTAAGGAAGACCGTTATGCTGAGGTGGAAATAGAAAAAATCAGGCCTAATCCCCGGCAGCCAAGAACGGTTTTTGATGAAGCCTCCATAGATGAGCTGGCCGGGTCAATTAGAGAAACTGGTATTATCCAGCCTCTCCTGGTAGTTCCACAAGATGATTATTACCAGCTCGTGGTCGGAGAAAGAAGATGGCGGGCGGCCCAAAAAGCTGGTCTGAGGGTGGTCCCGGTCATAGTCAGAAATATGCCTGAAGATAAGCAGCTGGAAGTGTCTTTGATAGAAAACATCCATCGTGAAGACTTAAACCCTTTGGAAATCGCCGAGGCTTTTGAGCGCCTGGTGGGGCAGTTGGGCCTGACTCAGCAGGAAATTGCTGACAAGGTCGGTAAAGACCGGGCTTCAGTGGCCAATTATATAAGACTCCTCAAACTGCCAGAAGACATCAAAAAGTTCATCCGGGAAGAAAAGCTTTTCATGGGGCAAGCCAGAGCTATTCTGGCTCTCGAAGATGAAGAGCTGCAAAGAAAAGTTGCGCTCCTGACGGTAGAAAAATCTTTGTCCGTTAGAGAAACGGAAAAGCTGGTGCAGAGGTATAAAGAAAAACCTCCGCGTGCCCAGAAATCACTGGAAGACCCCGACCTGAAGGCCCTGGAAGAAGAATTAATTCGCTGGCTGGGAACCAAAGTAACAATCAGCGGCCAGCGGAACAAGGGGACAATCCGGATTTTATATTTTTCTTTAGAGGAGCTTAACCGGATTTATGACAGGATAAAAGGAGTTAAATCATGAAAGAAAAAGAAAAAGTCAGAGAAATTGTGGAAGAATCCCATCTGGCCGGCCTTATTGATCAGGGGACGGAATTAAAAGGAGAATTGAATTTTAAGGGTTCCTTCAGAATAGAAGGCTATTTCCAGGGCAAGATAAATTCAGATTCCGTGTTGATCATAGGTGAGAAAGGGAAAGTTGAAGCAGAAGTAAAAGTTGGTGAACTCATAATTAATGGCGAAATCCATGGCAACCTGCAAGCTAAAGAAAAAATAGAGGTCCACAATAAAGGCCGGGTTTTTGGCACGCTGATCGCTCCCAGGCTTTTGATTGAAGAAGGATCTTATCTTGAGGCTAACTGTCAGACAGTTAAAGTTCAGGATGAGGGACTGCCCCGGGCGGCAGAAGTCAAGGAGGAAAAATCCAGTTAAAATTCTGCCAGATTAGGTTGAGATTAACCCGCCGGGTCAATCCATCGAGTAACAATTAGAGACAGAAATTAATCTTCATCTGTATTTGTTATCACGGTTCTGTTTCCATATTTGCTGTTAGTTATAAAAAAATTAATATTTGTTGTGAAGATAACTAAAAGTCATTACGGATACCAGTGTCATTTTTTTTCTTACCAGGTCATCAAAAATAGGCTTTATTAATCTCCCTGCCCGCCAGCAACCTGCCTTTTTGCTTTAAAGAGCAGGATATAGCTCACCAAGGATCTCACCTAAGCCGTTAATCTTCAGGGCAAAGGCGAACTACCAGGTAAGTTTGTGGAGAGAGGTTATCCATTGGCGGGAGAGCAGCCGGGCGAAGCCAGGACAAGCCTATCCCCCGTGAAGTCTTCCAGCCAGACTTTATACTCTGACCTGGTACTTTGGGTAGGAGAGGTGAGCCTGGTCTCTGTCCTCTTTCTTTCTTGAGGTTAAAAAAGCAAAGGATTATAATCAAAACTTAAATCTGGTTTGGTTAGACATCAAGGGAAAAATCATGAGCAAATATGTCTTTGTGACTGGAGGAGTTATTTCGGGGCTTGGTAAGGGTCTGGCGGCTGCCTCCATCGGCCTTTTACTTGAATCTCATGGTTATAAAATAACTCTTCAAAAATTTGATCCATACCTCAATGTTGATCCCGGGACGATGAGTCCTTATCAGCATGGTGAGGTTTATGTCACAGACGACGGAGCTGAAACTGATCTGGATCTGGGCCATTATGAGAGGTTTACCTCGACCAGGACAACGAGAGATCACAACTGGACAGCAGGCAAAATTTATGAACTTATTATCAGGAAAGAAAGGCGCGGGGACTTTCTGGGTAAGACTGTTCAGGTTATTCCCCACGTAACTGATGAAATAAAAAATGCCTTTTATTCTGTCGCCGGCAATAATGAAGTGGTCATCGTGGAAATCGGAGGTACGGTCGGCGATATTGAAAGCCAGCCTTTTCTCGAAGCTATCAGGCAGATGCGGTTGTCGCTCGGCCAGGAGAACACGCTCTTTATCCATCTGACTCTGGTGCCATTTGTCGGGACTTCCGGAGAATTGAAAACCAAGCCCACTCAGCACAGCGTGAAAGAACTGAGAGCCATCGGTATTCAACCGGATATCCTCCTCTGCCGGACCAGCCGCGAACTGCCGCCAGACCTCAAAGCCAAGATAGCCTTGTTCACCAACGTTCCAGTAGAAGCAGTTATTACGGCTATGGATGCTCCTTCTATTTATGATATTCCAGTGAACTTTGCCCGGGAAAAGCTTGACTCAATAATTTTGAAAAAGCTTGGCTTGCCAGCCAGCCAGCCTGACCTCAGCCGCTGGGAAAAGCTGGTCCATACGGCTCATCACCCGAAAGACGAAGTGGCCATTGCCATCGTTGGCAAATATACTGAACTGCATGATTCCTATCTGAGTTTAACACAAGCCCTTGATCACGGGGGTCTGGGTAATTCACTGCGGGTTAATCTTGACTGGATTGAAGCTGAGGATCTGGAAAAGGGCCAGTATCTTAGGCGGCTGAAAGATAAGGACGGCCTGCTGGTTCCCGGTGGTTTCGGTCAGCGGGGGATTGAAGGTAAGATAAAGGCCGTGAGATACGCCCGTGAAAATAAGATTCCTTTCTTCGGCATCTGTCTCGGGATGCAGTGCGCCACCATTGAATTTGCCCGGAATGTAGCCGGGTTAAGAAAGGCACACAGTCAGGAATTTGCTCCTGATACACCTGACCCGATCTTCCGGCTGTGGAGAGAACTGAAACCAGACTCGAATCTGGGTGGGACGATGAGGCTTGGGGCTTATAACTGTCAGCTTAAAAAGGGAACGCTGGCCTATTCTATTTACCGGCAGCGGCTGATCAGCGAACGCCATCGCCATCGCTATGAATTCAATCCCGCATATGAGGACTTTCTGGAGCCGGCCGGCCTGGTCATTTCCGGGAAAAATCCAGAGCATGGCCTGGTGGAGATGATTGAACTCAAGGATCATCCCTGGTTCGTAGGCTGTCAGTTTCATCCGGAGTTTAAATCGAGGCCGCTTGAGCCTCACCCTCTCTTTAAGTCATTCATTGCGGCGGCCTATAATCAGAAGAAAGCCCCGGGAAGACAGGTCTAAATAACCTGAGAAAAGAAAATATACCGGGCCGTAATGATTGATCGCTTTTTAGGTTGACCATGTTTAAAAGAAAACAAATAGCCTGGAAGTGGCCTGGCAAAATCTGGGGAGCAAAGCTAAGGAAATAAAAAAAGATTTCCAAACACCCTGAGGCTGTTATAAGCTATTATTTTAGAAATTAAGGGAGGCTTAGAATGGAAATGAAGATAAATAAAGATATCTTCAGAGAATATGATATCAGGGGTCTAGTCGGTCAGGACCTTGATCAAAAGCTGGCTGAAATTATTGGCCGGGCGGTGGCCACCAAGGTTCACCGGGCCGGCCGGAAGAGAGTAGCCATCGGCCGTGACTGCCGCCTCAGCTCGCCGGAGCTAATGGCTGGTTTATCTGAAGGCCTGCTGGCTTCCGGGCTGGAGGTAATTGACCTGGGTGTTGTCCCGACTCCCTTAGTTTATTTTACCAGTTATTATTTCCACGAAGAGGCCGCTATGGTCATTACCGGCTCCCATAATCCGCCAGAGTTTAACGGCTTTAAGATTATGATTGGCGAGAATACTCTTTATGGAGAAGAAATTCTGGATATTTACCGGATTATCGAACAGGGAGAATTTATGACTGCGGCTCAACGCGGCCAGTTGACCGCTTTTGATCCGGTACCAGAATATCTTAATTACGTTGCCGGTCAAATTCATCTAAACCGTCCGGTTAAAATCGTCATTGACGCCGGTAACGGGACAGCTGGTCCGGTGGCTTCGGCCCTGTTTAAAAAACTCGGGGCTGAAGTTATTGAGCTTTATACGGAGATGGATGGACACTTTCCTAACCACCATCCGGATCCCACCCTGCCGGAAGCCCTGAAAGATTTGGTGGCCAAAGTCAAAGAAACTGGAGCAGAAGCCGGACTGGCCTATGACGGCGATGCCGACCGGCTGGGAGCAGTGGATGAGCAGGGCCAGATAATCTGGGGGGACCAGCTGATGATCATTTTTGCCCGCGACCTTTTGCCTTCCCATCCGGGAGCAACCATCATTTCTGAGGTCAAAGCTTCACATCTTCTTTATGATGAAATCAGCCGCCTGGGCGGCCGGGCCATTATGTGGAAAACCGGTCATTCACTGATTAAAGAAAAAATTAAAGAAGAAAAAGCCTTGCTGGCCGGGGAAATGAGCGGTCATCTTTTCTTTGCTGATCGCTGGTTTGGTTTTGATGATGCCATCTATTCTTCGGCCCGGCTGGTGGAAATTATGTCCCGGCAGGGGAAAAAACTTTCGGCTTATTTAGCCGATCTGCCGCCTGTCTATAACACGCCTGAGATCAGGATTTATGCTTCCGATGAAGTCAAATTCAAGATAGTTGATCTGGTCAGGTTAGAACTCAGCCGCCAGCCGGATATCAAAAAGATTATAGATATTGATGGAGTTAGAGCGGTTTTCGAGCATGGCTGGGGATTGGTCAGGGCCTCTAACACTCAGCCCGTGCTTGTCCTGCGGTTTGAAGCTGATAGCCAGGAGGAGTTAAGCCGGATCGAACAAAAAGTCAAAGGCTCACTGGAGGCAGTCCTGAAAAACTTGAATAATAAACAAAAATAAATAGCGGCGGAAGGAGGGAATCATGAGGGATAAGGAAAACCCCGAAAGAAAAAAGGGAAGCGGTCAGCTCGATTTAAGAGTGGTCATCCTGGCCGGCGGCAGTGGTACCCGCTTCTGGCCCTTAAGCCGCCGGAAAAATCCCAAGCAGTATTTGAACATAATTGGGGATAAGAATCTTATTGAACAGACAGCAGCCAGAATCAAAGGCCTGGTCCCTTTTTCCCGGATTTATACTGTAGCCGTATCAGGGCAGACCCGGAGACTAAAAAAAATTTTGCCCTCTTTACCTCCAGGAAATTTTCTGATAGAGCCCCAGGCCAGAAATACGGCCCCTTCTGTTCTATTGTCCACAGCCTGCCTTTATCTTGAAAACCCTGAAGCCGTCGTGGCCTTTTTGCCTTCTGATCATTATATCAAAGAAACTCAGCTCTTCCGTCAGAAGCTCCAGGCCGCAGCCCAGGCTGCTTATCAATTCAAAAAAATTGTGATGTTTGGCATCCCGCCTGCCTCGCCAGCCACCGGTTATGGTTATCTCCACTGTCCCGATAAAAATTTTAAGACCCTGCAAAAGGAGAAATTTTATTCGGTGACTGACTTCAAAGAAAAGCCGGATTTGCCCACTGCCCTGGACTTCATTCAATCGGGAGAATATTACTGGAATAGCGGCCTGTTTCTCTGGCGGGCTGATGTTTTTGAGGACAGCCTGAGAAAAAATACACCGGAGCTTTTTTCGGCCTGGGTGAAGATCCTCCAGGCTTTGAAAAAAAATGACCGTCAGCAACTAGCCAGGATTTTTCGCGAATTGCCTGCTCAGTCAATAGACTATGCCCTGATCGAGAAGGTCAAGGGTTGCCTGATGAACCGGGGTGACTTTGGCTGGTCGGATCTCGGCTCCTGGAGCTCACTTGGCGAGTTTCTTCATCAGGATGAAAATTGTATTGTTTCCCGCGGTCCAGTTACCTCTCTTGATTCCAGAAACTGTCTGGTCTTTAATCCCGGCCAACTGACCGCTCTGATAGGCCTGGAAGACCTGATTATCGTCAACTCCAGGGATGCCCTGCTGGTCTGCCGGCGGGAAGCTGACCAGAGAGTCAAAGAACTGGTAGAAAAGCTCGGGAAAGAAAGGCCGGAGTATACCTGAGTTTTATTTAATTCAGGCCGCTTCATTTTTTGATCGAATCTGTTAAAAAAACTGGAAGAGAGGTGATAATTTTTTGCTTATTGTCCCGCCGGGAAAACTCAGCAGGTCTCTATTTTAGTATCAGCTAAAATGGGCTGATTGATTATTTGGCCGGTCTCTCAATGGGTCTGGCTATAGCCATTTCTTAATTTTGAATGGCTGACTCCATAAGCAAAATAAACGGCCAGGCCAAGGGCTAACCAGATAATAAATCTCAACCAGGTGACTCTGGCCAGGCCTGACATCAGGTAAAAGCAAAAGAAAATGGTAACGAGCGGAGTAAAAGGTACTAACGGGGTCTTAAATTTTCTTTCGACTAAAGGCTGGGTATGCCTCAGGACGATAACCCCGATCGAGACCAGGATAAAAGCGAAAAGTGTGCCAATATTACAGAGTTCCAGAATAATATTCAGAGGGAAGAAACCGGCAATCAGAGCAGTCAGGCCACCCGTTATCCAGGTGCACAGAGCCGGGGTCCTGTGTTTCGGATGAATGCGGGAGAAGATTTCGGGCAGCAGCCCGTCACGGGCCATAACCATGAATATCCTGACCTGGCCATAGACGGTAATCAGCAGAGTGGAAATCATGCCAATTATGGCCCCGGTGGCTACCAGGGCGCCGCCCCACTGAATTCCAATGCTGGCCAGGGCAGCGGGCAGGGCGTTGCCGATGTCTATTTGCTTGTAGGGAACGAGACCAATCAAAACGAAAGCTACTCCTAAATATAAAACAATGACCACTGCCAGGCATAACATCAGTCCCAGCGGGACATCTCTTTTGGGGTTGATCGTTTCTTCAGCTGCCGTCGAAACCGCATCAAAACCGATGTAAGAAAAGAAGATGATGGCTGCCCCGGACATAATTCCATTCCAGCCCAGCGGGGCAAAAGGTGTAAAGTGGCTTAAGTTAACGTGCTTGATACCCAGGAAGATGAACAGGACGATGACTGCGATCTTGATCAGAACAATTATATTGTTGGTGACCGAGCTCTCTTTAATGCCCACAAAAAGAATCCAGGTAATAAACATGGTAATGAGGACGGCCGGTAAATCAATAAAGCCGCCAGAAAAAGGACTTAAGCATAAGGCCCTGGGCAGCTTGACTCCGAGACTGTCCAGCAGTCCGAGAAAAGTTGACGACCAGCCTGAAGCCACGGCACTGGCCGAGACCAGATATTCAAGCATCAGGTCCCAGCCGATGATCCAGGCAATGATCTCACCAAAGGCAGCATAAGAATAAGAATAGGTACTGCCGGCCACAGGAAACATGCAGGCCAGTTCAGAATAGGTCAGGGCACACAGGCCAGCTGTGATGGCCGCCAGAATAAATGAGACGATGACCCCCGGGCCAGCCAGGTGGGCCCCCTGACCGGTGGCCACAAAAATGCCAGTACCGACGACCGAGCCGATACCCAGAGCGGCCAGATCAATGGCTTTGAGGCTTTTTTTGAGCTGGCTGTGCTCGGAAGCTTCCTGCAAATCTTCAGGCCTTTTTTTAACCCAGAGATTCATGCCTTTTTACTCCTTGCAAAAAACAAGCAATAGTTTTAAATAATACTTAGCCGGACTGAAATTTACAAGAAAAAATTAGCTGGTAAAAAAGAAAAAGGAATGATCAAAAGCTGGAAGAAAAGCAGGCCGGCTGGCGTCAAAATTAAGAATTGGTTTAGTTGATATTCTTGTCTCGCTGGCAAGAAAATACTTATTAAGATAAGAGGAGGTGGATGCATGAGTTTTAAGAAGCTAATGACTGTCTTCTTAGCAGGCTTCTTCCTTCTGGTCCTGGCCGGTCCGGTCCGGGCTCAGGTCCAGCTGGAGGTAAAAGAGCATGTCCTGCCCAACGGGATGAAGATTTTAATGATTCCAAAGCCAGGTGTCCCCCGGGTAGTCTGTCATATTTATTATAAGGCAGGCTCAATCAATGAGGGCCCCGGGACGACCGGTTCGGCCCACATTCATGAACATCTTATGTTTAAGGGCACCAGGCTAATGGGTGTTACTGATTTTGCTGCCGATGAGGCTCTCAACCGTCAAATTGATGAGTTGATGAGCAAAATCTATCGTGAGAAGTACTGGAAAAAAGATGGTGATCAAGCCAAAATTGCTGAGTGGCAAAAACAGGTGGATGAACTGGCCAAAGCCGAAAAAAAATATATCATCAAGGATGACCTGTGGGAAACTTATATGAAAAATGGCGGTACCGGTCTAAATGCTTCAACTTCAGACGAGGTAACCGGTTATTATGTCACCTTGCCTTCCAATAAAGTTGAATTACAGATGCTGCTGGAATCAGACCGGATGATGAATGCTTATTTCCGCGAATTCTACTCAGAAAAAGATGTCATCATGGAGGAAAGGAGGCTGAGTGAAAATCAGCCTGGTTATTATTTTAATGAACAGGTCAGGGCCGGTTTTTATGCTGCCTCACCCTACCACTGGGATGTCATTGGCTGGATGGATGATCTAAGGAAAGTAACCAAAGAGGATCTGATTGCCTTCCACAATAAATACTATGTTCCCAACAATGCCATTGCCATCTATGTTGGAGATTTTAAACCTGAGACCATTTTGGTTCTGGCCGAAAAATATTTCGGGGCGATTCCGAAAGCACCGGATATCGAGCCGGTCAGAACGGGCGAGCCGCCTCAATATTCTGAAAAAAGGATGTATGGCCAGGGGCCGGGAATGCCCAGTGTTCAGCTCTGGTTCCACATTCCGCCTGACGGCGATCCGGATATCCCGGTTCTTAATCTTCTGGCCAGCATTCTCTCTGGAGAAACCGGCCGGTTGAACAAATCTCTGGTGAAGGAAAAGGATCTGGCCATCAGAGCTATGGCCATGAGCCGTCCCCAGTGGTATGCCGGAGCTTTTACCTTTAATATTATCCCGAAACTTCAGACGGGAGCCAAACCGGAAGAAGTCGAAAAAGCCGTCTGGGAAGAAATTGACAGGATTAAAGCCAGCGGGGTGACGCCGGAAGAGCTGCAGAAAGCCAAAAATAAAACCGAAGCTTCCTTTATCCGCAGCCTCGAATCACCTATGTTTCTGGCGATGAGGGTTGGGCGGGCAGAACTTAACCGCGGCTGGCGTTCACTTTTAACCGACCTGGAAGATATGAAAAAAGTGACTTCAGATGATATCAAAAGAGTAGCTGTTAAATATTTTGTCAAAGATAATTCCCTGGTGGCTATCTATTCCCGGAGTCAGGGGAGATAAGGAGGGATAATCATGAAGAAAACAATTATTTTGATTTTCGGATTTTTGTTCCTGTTCTCGGCGGCCAGTCTGCTCACTGCTCAGATTACCAGGCCAGAAAATTTAAAGTTCCCTCCACTTCAATTTGAACCGCCCCAGCCTGCCAGTTTCCGGCTGGTCATGGCCAACGGGCTGCGCGGTTACATTCAGGAGGAAAGATCTCTGCCGATGGTCAATATCACGGCCATCATTAATACTGGCAGCCTCTATGTGCCCAAGGACAAGGCCGGCCTGGACGCTATCCTGTCTGAATGCCTGGTTAAAGGCGGAACCAAGACCAGGACAGGGTCAGCTATTGAAGAGCGGCTTGATTTTCTGGGTGGGATGATTAATTTTTCCGTCGGGGAAAGAACGGCTACCCTCAACCTGTCTGTCCTGAGCAAGGATCTGGATGAAGGGCTGGATATTTTCTTCGATTTACTGATGAATCCTGAATTCAGGGAAGATAGTCTGAAGCTGGCCAAAGGCAAAATTATTGAACAGATGCGCGGGATTAACGACAATCCCAGTCTGGTCCTCAGCCGCGAATTTGAGAAAGTTCTCTATGGTGATTGTCCCCTGACTTATGAAGCCACCAAGGCCACAGTTGAATCTGTTAATCAAGCTGATCTAAAGGCTTTTCACCGAAAATATTTCTTTCCCAAAAATATCATTCTGGCCGGGGCCGGTGATTTCAACCGGAATCAGTTAAAAACCAAAATCAATAAGTATGCCTCAAAATGGGCCAATCAGCCGGTGAGCTTCCCGTCCATCAGCCAGAATTTTCCTCAACCTGAACCTGGAGTGTATTTCATTCAGAAAAAGATAAATCAGGGCTATATTAATATTGGTCACCTGGGCCTGGAAGATACCGATCCTGATTATTTTGCCGTACAGGTGATGAACTTCATTCTGGGTGGTGGCAGCTTTACTTCCAGAATTACTTCCAAGGTCAGATCGGATGAAGGTCTGGCTTATAATTGCGGCAGCCGTTTCACTTACCGCTGGGGTTTCCCTGGAACCATGGCCGGCTATGTCCAGACCAAGTCATCGACTGTCGGCTATGCAATCTCTTTGATTCTTAAAGAGTTCGATCGCATCCGGCAGGAACCTGTCTCTGAGGCCGAAATGGAAACGGCTGTTAATTATTTCCTGGAAAGCTTTGCCGATTTCTTCCAGAGTCCATCCAGAACCATGATCAATTTTGCTAACCTGGAAATGCAAGGCAAGCCGATGAACTATTACGCTACCTACCGGGATAAAATTAAAGCGGTGACCAAAGACAAGGTCATGGAAGTGGCTAAAAAATACATTCGTCCGGACAAAATGGTCATTCTGATTGTTGGTGACTATGAACCCTGTAACCAGGGCTCCGACAAGTTTCCTGGCCCGCTCGACAGGCTGGGCAAAGTTCACCGGGTAAAACTGCTTGATCCGCTAACCGGGCAGCTGGTGGAGTAAATGAAAGACTGGAGTTAACCGCTTTTAGTTCCAGGCAGTTAGATCTTGGCTGTGAACAGGAGAGCTATAGAAGCTGAGAGAATATAGCTAACTCAACCAGGAAAAAATAAATTCAAAGGGGCAGGCCTCAGAGCTTGCCCCTCTTTTTTTCTGCTCTAAAAATAAAACCTTCCAGACCAGAAAAGGGTTACTATTATCTTGACCATTACGGGTAAATCAAAACAACCAACCCTGGAAACCAGGTTACAGGTCTGAGAACACAGCCGTTTGAAATCGGGAGAAACCAGAGGTCATTTAGTCAGTTTAAGGCCCAGGTCGGCTAACTGTTTTTCATCCACTTCTGAAGGCGAATCAGTCATCAAACAGAGCGCGCTGGTCGTCTTGGGGAAAGGTATGACTTCCCGGATTGAATCCAGGTTGCAGAGAAGCATCACCAGGCGGTCAAAGCCGAGAGCGATACCGCCGTGAGGCGGAGCTCCATACGTTAGAGCTTCTAAAAAGAAGCCAAATTTCTGTTTAGCTTGTTCTGGCGATAGCCCGAGCACTTTAAAAATTTTTGCCTGAAGTTCCGGCTGATGAATTCTGATTGATCCGCCGCCAACTTCATAGCCGTTAAGAACCAGGTCATAAGCTAAGGATTTAACCCGCAGGGGTTCAGTCTCCAGATATTCCAGCCCGGCCGGATCAGGCGAGGTAAAAGGGTGATGGATCGAAACAATTTTGTTCTCTTCTTCACTCCACTCAAACAGGGGAAAATCGGTTATCCAGGCCAGGGCCCGGCTGTTTTTATTAAGTTTTCCCGCTTTTATCTTTTCCTGAATAAAATTGGTCCGGAACTCCCCGAGGACTTGGACCGCGATTTCCTTAGGTGAAGCTACCAGCAAAAGAAGATCTCCATCTTCAGCTTGAAGCCTGTCTCCCAGAGCCTGAAGCTTATCCCCGGCCAGTTTTAGAGAAGATTTTAACTCTCCATTGCTTTTTTTTATCCAGATTAAGCCGGGAGCCCCCAGGGCTCTGGCCTGCTCCTGCAGCCGGTCCAAGTGCGAGCGTGAAAGCCCCGCACCGCCTCTAACCGGCAAAGCCTTCAGAACTCCGCCCTTCTCCAGAGCTGAGTTAATCACCTCTGAATCAAGCTTCGGACCGAATTCAGTCAAATCCTCTATGACTGCAGGTTCCCTTAAGTCAGGCTTATCGGAGCCATAGCGGTTAATGGCCTCCTCATAAGTCAAACGGGGAAAAGGCCGGCTTAATTTTTCGCCAGTCAAAGCGAAAAGTTTTTCCATCAATCCTTCGGTGAGTTCATAAATGTCTCCCGGTTCGATAAAACTCATTTCGATATCTATTTGAGTAAATTCCGGCTGGCGGTCAGCCCGCAGGTCTTCGTCCCGGAAGCATCTGACAATCTGGAAATAGCGGTCGAAGCCAGCCACCATCAGAATTTGCTTGAAAAGCTGAGGTGATTGGGGCAGGGCATAGAATTTGCCAGAGTGAACCCGGCTTGGCACTAAATAATCTCTGGCTCCTTCCGGTGTGCTTTTGGTCAGAAAGGGGGTTTCAATTTCAAAAAAGCCCTGCTGGCTCAGGTAATTCCTGGTCACTAAGGCAGCCTGGTGCCTGAGGTTGAGGTTTTTCTGCATGGCCGGGCGTCTCAAATCAAGGTAGCGGTATTTAAGCCGCAGCTCTTCCGCTGCCTGAGGGGGATCAGCGATGACGAAAGGCGGCGTCGCCGAAGCGTTGAGAATCTTGAGACCGGTAATCTCGACCTCTATCTCTCCGGTTGGCATCTGCTGATTGACAGCTGAGGGTTCCCTGAGTTTAACCTGGCCTTCAACTTCGATCACATACTCGCTGTGAAGCTTTCTGGCCTGTTCTAAAATCTCAGGCTGTTCACTTCTGGCTACCAGTTGGACCAGGCCGGCTCTGTCTCTCAAATCCACAAAAACCAGGCTGCCGAGGTCGCGGACCCTCTGCACCCAGCCTTTTAAAATGACGGCCTGGCCGGCATCCTTAGCCTGAAGCTCTCCAGCGTAACCCGTTCTGGCCCCCGCCCGTAATTTATTATTTTTCAGGTCACTTTCCATTTATTTTATTATTCCTTTACCAGGTCGCTTTTCCCCGAGAGCCCCCTATCAAGCATAATCCGGGCCAGCTCTTCCAGGCTGCCCTTATATTGCCTGGATTCAAGCATGTCCTTGAGCTGATACTGGCCCGAAGCCAGTTCGTCTTCTCCAATGATGACTGTCCAGGCTGCGCCGATTTTATTAGCCCGGCTGAAATGGGAACTCAAACTTCGCTCCTTGAATTCCAGCAGGCAAGGAATCCCGCGGGAACGGAAATACCTGGCAGCTAACAGGCCGGCCTGCCTGGCCTGTTCGCCACTATAGGCAAAGTAGGCAAAGATCTGAGGCTCAGCTTTAAGTTTTGAGATGAGCAGCAGCCTCTCCAGCCCGATAGCCAGCCCCGTCCCACAGAGATCTGGGCCGCCGAATTCTTTCACCAGGTTATCATACCGGCCGCCGCCTCCAATAGCCTTCTGCGCCCCCAGATTTTCTACCACCAGTTCAAAAGTGGTTCGGGTGTAATAATCAAGGCCGCGCACCAGAGTTGGCTCTATCTTATAGGGCAGCTGATAAAGGCCGAGGTAGCCCAAAAACTGGTTGAAATGGTTCCGGCAATCCTCACAGAGAAAATCGTTGATCAGAGGAAAAGTTCTGGCCACCGCCTGGCAGCCTTCTAATTTGCAATCAAAAATCCGCAACGGGTTTGTTTCAGCTTTCCTCTGGCAGTCGGGACAGAGCTTATCCTTCACCTCAGCCGCTGCTTGCCTCAGCGCCTGCCCGTAGGCTGGCCGGCACTTAGGGCAGCCAACCGAATTGACCAGGGTGGTCACTCCCTCGACCTTGACTGCCTGCAGAAAACGATGGGCCATTTCTATAATCTCGGCGTCAATAGCCGGGTCTGGTTCGCCAAATACCTCAACATCTATCTGGTGGAACTGACGGTAACGCCCTTTCTGTGGCCGGTCATAGCGAAACATTGGGCCGGTGTAATAGAAGCGAAGAGGCTGGGGCTGAAGGTCCAACCGGTGCTCGATGATAGCTCTGACCACCGACGGGGTATACTCCGGGCGCAAGGTTATCGACCTTCCCCCTTTATCATTAAAAGTATACATCTCTTTGGTTACGATATCTGAAGAAGCTCCGGTGCCCCTTTCAAACAGCTCAGTTGGCTCGATGACTGGAGCCCTCAGCTCCCGGAAGCCATAAAGCTCAAAAACTTGCCGGGCAGTGACTTCCACCATCTGCCACAATCTGACTTCCTCCGGCAGTATGTCTCTGGTGCCTTTAATAGAGGAAATTGTCCGCTGATTTTGCTCGCTGCTCATTTTATTTTAACCTTACTGTTCACCCTTCCCGGTGATTCCTGGCAGTTCCAAATCTTTGACGATGATATTTTGCCTGCTGGACATCAGGTTTTTGCTGATGGTCTGTCAGGTCTTTCTGGTTTCAAAAATTCCCTGCCGCCTGATCTTGCGATAACGTTCATCGAGGAGATCCGGTATGGCCTGCTGCTGGAGCTTCTTTAAAGTCAAATGGAGCTGCTTGTCCACATTCTTAAAGGTAGTCTCATAATCCATATGAGCCGCACCTGGCGGCTCGGGGATGAGCTTATCGATGATACCCAGCTCATAGAGTTTCTCGGCCCGCAGCCCCAGATTCTCGGCTGCCTGCTCGACCGCAGTTGGCCCTTGATCTTTCCACAGGATGGCCGCACACCCTTCTGGCGAAATAACAGAATAAAAAGCATATTCAAGCATCAATAAAGCATCACCAAAGCCTATCCCTAAACCGCCACCGCTTCCCCCTTCTCCGATGATAATGTTGATGATAGGAGTTTTGAGGCGGGAAATGGTTTTAAGATTATAGGCGATAGCCTCAGCCTGTCCTCTTTCCTCAGCTCCAATTCCAGGGTAAGCGCCAGGGGTGTCAACAAAAGTTATAACCGGAAAGCCAAAGTTTTCAGCCATCTCCATAATCCTCAGTGCCTTGCGGTAACCTTCAGGATTCGGCTGGGCAAAGTTTCGCTCAATCCTGGCTTTGGTGGTGCGGCCTTTCTGGTGGCCAATGATGGCTACGGTCTGACCTTTATAAAAAGCCAGTCCGGCCACGATGGCCGGGTCATCGGCAAAACGGCGATCGCCATGGAATTCCAGGAAGTCCTGGAACAGGGCATTAATATAATCCAGGGTATAGGGCCGGCGCGGATGGCGGGCGATCTGGACAATATGAACAGCCGTCAATTTGGGGACAATCTTTTCCCATTCCTTTTCCAGCTTTTCCCTTAAGGCAGCTATTTTTTCTTTCCGGTTCGAATCATCACTGACTTCCAGGGCATCAATTTGCTCCTTAATAGCTACCAGGGGTTTTTCCAGGGAATAAAAATCAAGTGTTTCTTTCATCACTTCTCTCTTTTCTGCCATTTTATCAGAAAACACCTGCTGAGGGTATTCTAAAAATTAGCCTCTTTGGCTGTCAAGTGCCAGCCGGCTGTTCGGCCAGGAGCCTGATCAATGTTTAAGAAGGTGAGGACTTCAACGCTTCTGACTTTTGACCAGTCGCTGGCGGACGACTTCGTAAAAAAAGACAGCCGCGGCAGCCCCGACATTAAGGCTTTTTACCTGGCCCAGCATCGGCAAAGCCAGCAGGGCATCACATTTTTTCCTGATGTTTGGCCTGAGGCCTGAGCCTTCTGAACCAAGGACAATGGCTACCGGCAGGGTATAGTCGAATTCGAACCATCTGGACTGGCCTTCACCGGCGGCCCCAACCACCCAGATACCCTGTTCCTTTAACCAGTCGATAGCCCGGGACAGATTGGTCACCCTGGCTACCTTCAGATGATGAATCGCTCCGGCTGAAACCGAAGCCACGGCTGAAGTTAAGCCAGCTGAATGCCGCTCCTGAAGAATAAGACCAGTAGCTCCTGCCCCTTCAGCGCTGCGGACAATGGCCCCGATGTTTTGCGGGTCCTCTACTCCATCCAGCATGACCAGAAAAGCTGGCTGTCCTTCCACCACCAGATCCTCGAGCTTGAGATATTCCTTTTCGGCGATAAAAGCCACCGCCCCCTGGTGGTGAGGGCAAAGACTATCCAGACGCTGGCGCGGAGCGAAAACAACAGGAATATGGTTTTCCCTGGCCAGACGGATAACTTCAGCTAACTCGTAATGTCCCCTCTCTTCCTGGACAAAAATCTTATTGACCCGGTTGGGCGAGCCGTGCAGGAATTCAATAATGGCCTTAAGCCGGCCGAGTCGGTCTTCCTGGCTCATGCTGGTTATCTCTCCGGCTCGAAGTTTATCAGTCTGGCAAATTCTCTAATTCTCTGGAGAGAGCTTTTTACCGGACGGGGAAAATTCAATTTAGCCCCGGCCTCAATAAGTGGAATAAATTTATCGAGTTCCAGCCCGGAGGCCCTGGCGGTCAACATGACCCGCAAGGGATGATATAATTCTTTGCCCTTAATCCCTGTTTCTTTTTTTATCTCTCCGGTAATTCTGGCAAATAGATCATAGTTGAACTCGATCAGCCCGGCTGTTTTTTCCACCAGAGCTTTGAGCACTTTCCGGGCGGAATCCGAACTGATGATGGCGGCTGCTTCTTCCTCCAGAGATTCCGGCTTGAAATCGAAAATCAAGGAAAATTTTTGAGGCAGCTCAGAAAACTTGTTGCTGCCTTCCAGCAGTAGTTCCACGGCTGTCGTCAACCACTCCTTCTCGGCCGCCGGCAATTCTTTTCCAACGAGCCCGGCTTCCTGTAAATAAGGCAAAGAGAGCTCCAGTTTTTTTTCAGGCGGCAGGAGTTTAATATGCTGGCGATTTAGCCAGTAAAGCTTTTCATAATCGAAAATGGCAGCTGATCTGTTGACCCGGCTGAGATCAAAAAGCTGGACCAGCTCTCCCGGGGTCAGAACCTCTTTCCCTTCCGGCGGCGACCAGCCAAGAAAAGACAGGTAATTACAGAGAGCCTGGGGCAAAACTCCTTCCCGGCGGAACTGATCAACAGAGGTCGCCCCATGTCTTTTGCTCAATCTGGTATTATCCTGTCCCATGACCATGGATAGATGAGCAAAAACTGGTGGTTGCCAGCCGAAAGCCTGGTAAAGAAGAAGCTGGCGGGGCGTGTTGGAAATATGGTCTTCTCCGCGGATGACGTGGGTTATCTGCATCAGAGCATCATCAATAACCACCGAAAAATTATAGGCCGGCATACCGTTAGATCTGACAATGATCGGGTCGCCAATGAGCTTGAGGTCGAATTCGACCTCTCCCCTCACCAGATCATTAAATCTGACCAGACCTCGATCAGGAACTTTGAGCCTGATAGCAGCCTTTTCGCCAGCCTCGAGCCGGTGCTTAGCTTCCTGGAGGGAGATATTCCGGCAGCGGCCGCTGTAGACAGGCGAGCGTCCTTCCGCCAGGGCCTTCTTCCTTTCTTTTTCCAACTGCTCTTCAGGGCAAAAACAATAATAGGCCTGGCCTTTCTCCAGAAGCTCTTTAGCATATTGATGATAAAGCTCAAGCCTTTCTGACTGACGGTATGGTCCGAACTTTCCGCCAGTGTCCGGTCCCTCGTCCCAGTCAAGACCGAGCCAGCGGAGGTCCTCGAGGAGGTTTCTCTCAAATTCCTCTTTTGAACGTTCGAGGTCAGTGTCTTCAACTCTCAGGACAAAAACCCCGCCTTTTTGCCTGGCCAGCAGCCAGTTGAACAGAGCTGTCCTGGCATTGCCGACATGAATAAAGCCTGTCGGGCTGGGTGCAAACCGGACTCTTATAGCTTCTGTTTTTTCCATAGGCTAAGGATAATGTGCCCGGGTCGAAAAATCAAGTTAGACGGGTGAGTGGAATCTAAGTGGTGAACTTCAAGCTGGCCAGCTCAAAACTCAAAAACCTTGAATATCTTCCCGGCTCAGCCGGTCTTTTTTCTGGTAGCCGGCAGGAATTGAATAGACTCCAGGCGGAGCTGGCTTTTTACTGAGTTCAACCACTTCAGCTCTGGATTTGATTTCGGTGCCCATCATTTGAGCTTTCATTTCATAGGCAATCCATAAACCTTTTATTTTTTGAATCTCAGCCGTGGTCTGGACCGAGGCTCGAAGTTCCATCTTTATTATTTCAGGCTGAACCCTCGACAGGTAATCTCCCAGGTCATAAGGCAGCTCGTCTGAGGCCCAGACAGTCAGCTCCACCGGGTACATCATAACTGTCATTTCCAGCCGGTAACTCTTGCAGGGAATATTATTGATGACTTTTGTTTCATTTTTTGGAGTAACCGTCATGGTCATTTGCTGCCAGGACTGGGCCATCGGGCCGAGTTCAGGCGGGAGGAGACTGGCAAAATCTAACGGAGGAGTAATCTCCAGATAGGATTTAGTTGCCTGGCTTATCAGGTAAATCTTATTTTTCTTTAAATCAAACAGATAACTCAGCCCCTGGCCGGAAATAACGGTTAAATCGTTGCTAATCCATTGTTCAGAGAATGTTTCTTTGGCTGGAAGGCTCTGCCCCATGGCATTTATCGGATCGACATTGATCCTGGTTTTAATATAAATATCGGCCGTTAAGGTTGAGACTATAAGCAGGACAGTCAGGAAGAGTAAAACAATCTTTTTCATTTAGTTACCTCCCGTCAAGTTTAGCCCTGGCCGCCGGCTGAAGACAAGCAGCTGCCAGCCAGGGTAAAACTGGTCATCTCATCTTTGAGATTTTACTGAAAATTCTTACTTGAATCCAGAGCCAGCTGAAGTAAAATAGAAGATTAATGAGTTATAATCTTATGCCGGAAAAAATCAGCCTGTCGGGATCGATCATGAAAACGGCCGGCCTGCTGGCGGTCTTTACTGCCGCGGTTTCTCTGGTCGTGGTCATTTATATTTATTTATCCTCTGGTTCAGAGAAAGAACTTCTGCACCTGTCAGGCGGTGATTACCTGGTAGCCCTCGGCCTGTGGCTATCTGTTGGCTCCCTGCTTTTTGGCTTACTGGCCCTGTCATCAGCTTCCGGGCTGGCCCGCCGGCAGAATTGGGCCCGGATCACAACTTTTTTAACAGCCGTAATTTTAACTCTGTTAATCCCCATTGGCACCATCTTTGGTCTGAAACTTTTATTTAATTTTTTCAGCCGGGAAATGAAAAACTGGTTTAGCCCCGGGGGCGAAAAGACAACGCGTGGGATTCCGCCGGCCCAGAAACGAGGCCTTAAGTCAGAACTGCCTTAAGACCAGGCCGCAGGTGACCGGCCGGACCGGTCAGAGGCCTGACCCGGGCAGAGCGAAACGAAAGGACGATCGGTGAAAATCAGGGCAGGTATCTGCGAGATTTTTGGCAGCTGGCTGGCTATAGCCATATTGGTCTTTATCTTGAGCGGGCCGGGCCTGGCCCAGATGAGGGAGGTCACCCAGCCCCAGGTCGAACCGCCTAGGGTTTTTATTGATTGCCACCAGTGTGATCTGACTTATATCCGTTCTGAAATCACCTTTGTTCACTTTGTCCGCGACCGGAATGAAGCTGATATCCATGTGTTGATTACCATTCAATCCACCGGTGACGGCGGCCGGGAGTACGCTCTTAATTTTATTGGCCGGAATAATTTTTATGATATTCATAACACTTTGAAGTATGTATCTAAACGAACTGATTCGGCTGATATTGAGCGCAAAGGCCTGGTCCGGGTCTTAAAAGTTGGCCTGGTTCCCTATGTGGCCAAAACAGACTTGGGCGATTATCTCCGGATAGATTTCGAAAAACGGCTGCCGCCGGCTCCGGTTGAAGACCCCTGGAAGTCCTGGGTCTTTAATCTCGGATTATCTGGTAGCCTGTCAGGCGAGGAGAGCAAACATTTCTTATCCATGCACAGTAATTTCAGTGCCAACCGGGTGACCGATAAAATAAAATTTAGGACTGGCCTGTCTGGCTATTACAGCAGCAGTGTCTTCAAAATAGAAGAAGATGGCGTTACCAGCGATATTACTTCTATCCAGAAAAGCTTCAGCCTGTCGAGCCTTTATGTTTTATCTTTAAATGAACACTGGTCAGTCGGCGGCTGGCTGGGCCTGTCGTCCTCAACCTATAATAATCTCGATTTTAATCTTAATCCGGCCCCGGCCATCGAATATAATTTTTTCCCTTATTCCGAATCTACCAGGCGGCAGTTGAGAATTCTCTACCGGCTGGGTTTTAATCTAAATTATTATCATGAGGAGACCGTTTTTGACAAAACCAGGGAAGCCCTTCTGGGAGAAACCCTGACGGTCATTTTTGAGATGAAGGAACCCTGGGGAAACATTAGCTCTTCCCTTGAGGGTTTCCATTATTTCAATGATTTTAAAAAGAACCATCTTGTTTTATGGACCAATTTAAACCTCCGGCTTTTTCGGGGCTTCTCTATCAGCTTTTCGGGGCGTTTTTCGAAGATTAATGATCAGGTATACCTGGCCAAAGGAGATCTCAGCCTTGAAGATATTTTGCTTCAAAAAAAAGCCCTGGCCACTTCCTATAGCTACGGGCTGTCAGTCGGCATAAGTTATACCTTTGGCTCGATTTATTCCGGAGTAGTTAATCCGCGGTTTGGCAATTAGGGCCGGGCGTGGCTCTGCCCTTCCTGATTGAGGACAGCGGGTGCCCTGGAAGTCTCAAAGCTCAAATTAAAGATGACTTCAAAAGAAGTACCTGAAGACAGCCGGAAGGTAGCCTGATTAAGAAGCTCTCCAATATCGTTTAACCGGCCTTCCTCATCTACGGTGAGATAAACTGGCCTGGCACTTTTCCCCTCAGGCGGGTATAAATAAATCGTGGCTGACCGGCTGGCAGCCTTTCCGGGTAGATCAATTTCCGGCCAGGCCGTCCAAAAGGACAGCTGACTGTCTTTTATAGAAAAGTAAAGCCCATCTGCTTGAAACTCAAGCTCCGGTTGACGGGCTACGGGCGTTAGACTAATAGCCGGCTTAAGCTGGTTTTCGGTTGCGGTTTGTCCTGACGGCAGGCAGTCTGAGAAAGCCGGTGGGCCAAGCCTGGTCAAGAGCTGCAGGCTTTTTTCCCACAGGCGAGAATATATTTTTATGAACCGCAGTCCGGTTTGAAGCCGTCTGGTTGGTTGTTGATCTGGAGGTAAATATCTTAGCCAGAAATAGAAGCGGGGAATTGAAGTTTTTAATTCCCGGTCAGCCAGCTCAAAATAGGCCAGCAGGCGGTCTCTATATTTTTTATACCAGTTGTTGGCCTGTTTTTTGTATTCCAGGCAATAATAATCGCGCGCTTTTTTTAGCTCTTCAGCTCTGGCTGGAAGCGGGGCTTCGAGCGATTTTTTTTCAAGCTCGAGGTAGGTTTTATAAACTGTTTCCAGGGCCAGGACCGCCCCGGTAATAATTCGCTCGAGATCAAGCGAAGCCGCCCTTTCGGTTTCCCTTTCAAGCCAGTCAAGGCGGCCTTCGATCTGGAGCAGCCGGGCATAGCTCAGGGAGGAAAATAGCGGCCAGCTAATAGTCTGTTTATCTTCCTTTTCCGGCCCGGCAGAAACGGTCGCCGTTGGATTCAGATTCGCTTCCAGCTTTTTTCTCAGTGCTTCTTCCTCCTGGCTGAGCTCGAAAAGGGCTTCCTGGAAGACACTGACCAAGCCGGTATACTGCTCAAAATCAGAGGCCAGCGGCGGCAGATTAATATTTATCTCCTGTTCAAAAGAAAGGGGCAGTGGACAGAGGGCAGGTTCTATTAGCCGGCCAATTTTATCTTGATAACCGCCCTGGAGGGCTTTTATTAACCAGTTCTGATCCGGGTGGCCGTCTGGCTCTAAAGAGCTCAATTGATAAAGCCCAAAGCTGGCTTCGGGCTGATAGGGATCAAGTTCAAGGCATGACCGGTAGTAGCTGGCTGCTTCCTGTTTGAGCCCCAGAGCGGCTGAAGTCGCGCCCAGATTGTTCAAGATCGGGACCCGGCCCGGGGCCTGCGAGCTGGCCGCGGCTAAGAATTCTTTAGCCAGGTTGTACTCGTTTAAAGAAAAAAGGAAAGCACCGGCCTGATTGAGGAGAGCCGGAGCTTCAGCCAGGCTGTTTAATTGATGATCAAGAAGAAGCAGGGCTTCAACCGGACGGCCCTTTAGCCATAAGCCGAGCAAATATAAATCAAAGCCTGGTGAGTTCAAGATTGAACGAGAATTTTTGACTGCCTCTTCGAAAGCCCCGGGTTCAACTCTGCCGGCCAGCCAGAGATGCAATTTTTGAGTTAAAGAAGCAGTGGTTGGCCCCGGCCGCCTGGAGTTAAGGCTCCAGGCGGGATTAAAGCCCGTCTGGAAGCAGGCCTGACCGGGAGCGGCCGGTAGCCAGGTCAAAAGGGGAAAGCTCAGGAAGAGTCCGGCTAAGGCCAGGACCTTAAAGATCTTATTTCCAATTTTCAGCATTTTACTTTATAACTTTATCTCAAGAGGTTAATTGATGGCAAATACTGGTAAAATCTAATCTAAGGGAGGCGAAAATGGCAGAGGCGGACTGGACCGATGAATTTCCTGGAGCTATCATCGTCACTGATCTCGAAGGGAAAATTATTTATCTCAACAATAAGGCAGCCCTGGTCTATGAGGCCGAGGGGGGTTTTGAGCTTCTGGGCCGGAATCTCTATGACTGTCACCAGCCGGAATCGAGAGCTAAAATAGCCAGGATCATGGAGAGCAAAAAACCAAATGTTTATACCATTGAAAAGCAGGGAATCAAAAAATTAATCTATCAAACAACCTGGAGCCTTGAGGGCCGGCCTGGCGGGCTGGTGGAAATCAGCCTGGAAATTCCTTTTGAACTGCCTCATTTTATCCGCGGTTAGCGGCCCACCGGCTGGCTCGCTATCCGGAAATAAATTTGATATTTAATAAAAAAAAGAAAACAGGTAAAATAAGGCTGCATTTAACGGGCAAGTTTTGGAGGCAGAATGATTGATAGTTTTACTGAAGAAAAAAGCAGGAAAATAGCCTTGCTCATTGACGGCGACAATGCTCAGCCAGGACTTATTTCTGATATTCTGGCGGAAGTTGGGAAATATGGTTTAATTACCATCCGCCGCATTTATGGCGACTGGACAACAGTTAACATGGCCGGCTGGAAAAAAGTCCTGCATGAGAATGCTATCCAGCCTGTTCAGCAATTCCGTTACACCATTGGTAAAAATGCAACTGATAGCGCCTTGATTATTGATGCTATGGATATGCTGCATGGCCGTCTGGTAGATGGCTTCTCCATCGTTTCCAGTGATTCTGATTATACCCGTCTGGCTACCAGAATAAGAGAAGCCGGCTATTTTGTTATGGGCATTGGTAAAAGAACCACTCCCAAGGCTTTTATCAATGGCTGCAATGTTTTTATTTATACAGAAAACCTCGGTAGCGGCGAAAAAGAAAGGAAGAGGAGAGCTCCGGCCAGCGAAAAAACGGCCGAGGAGCCGAAGCCCCGCGGTTATGATCCTTTGCCGCTGCTAAGAGCAGCAGTCGATATGGCTGCCGATGAAGATGGTTGGGGCAAACTGAGCAGTATCGGCTTTTATTTGCGCCAGCTTGATCCCGGCTTTGATCCGAGAACCTATGGCTACCGCCAGCTGTCACAGTTATTTAAAGCTTATCCAGAGGTGTTTGAATTAAGATTTGAAAACGAGAAGGGCCTGACCCACATCTGGGTTAGATTAAAAGAGTGAAATGACTGGCGGGGAGGGGCAGGGTGAAGGCATATTATCATTCTCCGATAGGTATAATAGAGTTAAGGGGAGGGCCAGGAGGGCTGGAGTCCTGTTCACTGGTCAGGAAGAGCCGGCCAGGTATAGCGGCTGAAAAGTTTAAGTTTAAATCACCGGCCGGGCCTGAACCGGTAGCGGCCGCCTGGCGGCAACTGGACGAATATTTCCGGGGGGCGAGGCAGAAGTTTCAACTGAAACTCAAACCGGCGGGGACTGGATTTCAGCAACAGGTCTGGCGACAGCTTAAAAAGATTCCCTATGGCCAGACCAGGACTTACGGCCAGATAGCGGGGGCTGGCGGCCGGCCGAAAGCGGCCCGAGCCGTTGGTCAGGCTAACCACCGGAATCCCCTGCTGATCATTGTTCCTTGCCACCGGGTAATTGGAGCCAATGGCAGCCTGGTTGGTTTCGGCGGTGGGCTGTGGCGCAAGCGATGGCTGCTGGCCCATGAGAAAAAAATATCCGGCCAGCCGCAACCTGAAATCAAAAGAGCAAAATTTAATAAAACTAAGTAAAGTTAAATAGAGGAGGCAGCCAGTGATTGATACTCTCTCCAAGATTTTCCTCAATCTGGAAAAGAACCATCAGAAAGAGGCTCTGATGCTGGCCAAAAAGAACAGTCAATACCAGCCGATTTCGACTGCTGATTTTGCCCGTCGGGTCAGGAATATCTCTTCCGGCCTGAAAGCTTCTGGTCTGAACAAAGGGGATAAACTGGTCATTTTATCGGAAAACAGGCCTGAATGGGTGATGGTGGATATGGCCACCGTTTCACAGGGGGGCGTAACTGTTCCCGTCTATACCAATTTAACCCCTGACCAGATTAAATATATTATTAATGATTCGGAAGCCAGGTTTCTGGTTTGTTCCACTCAGAAGCTCTGGAATAAAGTCGCTCTGATCCGGTCTGAATTGCCCCACATTCAAAAATACATATTGATAGAGGGCGAAGCCTCAGCTGACCGGTTGAGCCTGGAGGCCATCGAAAAAAGCGGAGAAGCCTATAACCGGAATCAGCCTGACGAGTTTGACCGGGCGGCCTCAGCTATCCTGCCTGATGATCTGGCCACTATCATTTATACTTCCGGGACGACTGGCATCCCGAAAGGGGCCATGCTCAGCCATTATAATCTGGTCAACAATATTGAGACCTTGCATTCGCTGGTTGATTTCAACTCTGGCGATATAGCTTTGAGTTTCCTGCCGCTGTCGCACGTCCTGGAGAGAATGTGTACTTTGGCCTGGCTTTATGTCGGGGCTGCCATTGCCTATGCCGAAAGTGTGGATACAGTGGCTCAAAACCTGGTTGAGGCCAGGCCAACAATTATGGTCAGTGTTCCCAGATTTTTTGATAAATTTTATGCGACGGTGATTGATACGGTCCTGGGCTCTCCTAATCTCCAGCGCCAGATTTTCTTCTGGGCTCTTAAAGTCGGGCGAAAATATGTTCAGCTTAAAACCAGTCATGGCCAGCTGCCGGCCTGGTTGAAATTCCGTTACCAGCTGGCTTCCAGGCTGGTTTTTTCAAAAATTGTGGAAAAAACTGGCGGCCGGATCAGGTTTTTTGTTTCTGGCGGGGCTCCCTTAGCCCGGGAAATAGCCGAATTTTTCTATGCCCTGGGAATTTTGATTATCGAAGGCTATGGCTTGACCGAGACTTCGCCGGTCATTTCTCTTAATACCCTAACTGATTTTAAATTTGGCACGGTTGGAAGGGTTTTGCCCGGAGAGGAAATAAAATTCGCCCCGGACGGGGAAATTCTGGTTCGCGGTCCTAATGTCATGAAAGGCTATTTTAATAAAGAAGCTGAGACCAGAGAGGCTTTTGAAGACGGTTGGTTTAAGACGGGTGACATTGGCTACCTGGATGAAGAAGGCTACCTGGTCATCACTGACCGGAAGAAAGACATCATTGTGACTGCTGGCGGGAAGAATGTTGCTCCCCAGCCGATTGAAAATGCCCTCATCACCAGTCCTTATATTGCCAATGTGGTGGTCGTTGGCGACCGCCGCAAATTTGTTTCGGCTCTGGTCGTGCCTGACCTGGATAAGCTTAAAAAATATGCCAGCGAGAATAATATTGCTTTTTCGACGACCAAAGAGCTAACCGAAAAGCCGGAGATCTATGACTTTTATCTGCGGGAAATTGACCGTCTAACGCCTCATTTTGCCTCTTATGAGAAAATTAAAAAGATTATCATTCTGGAAAAAGATTTTGAAGTTGAAACAGGCGAGATGACTCCCACTCTGAAGGTCAGACGAAAAGTGGTCGAAGAAAAATACAAGCCGTTGATTGACAGATTGTATGTTGATTAGGCGGGCTGCCTGATTCTGGCCTTTCTTAAAAAAAATACTGGCTGGCTGGGAAAAAGCCGGTGGCCGGTTCGTCTTTACCTCTGAATCAAAAAAACTGCCATGAGAGATTAAACCCGTAAATTCTTAACTGGATAAAGGTTATGGCTGAGGATCCTGAGCGGCAAGAGCCTGAACTGGCCGGGCACCGGCAACGGTTACGCGAAAAATTTCTAAGAGGCGGGTTGTCTGGGTTTCTTGACTATGAGATTGTCGAATTGTTACTGACTCTGGGAACACCCCGTAAGGATTGCCGGGAGGCTGCCCGTCAGGCCATCAAAGAATTTAAGACTTTTCGAGCCGTAATGGAAGCTGACTCGCTTGATCTGCAAAAAATAAAAGGGATTGGCCGGCAAAACGTCTTCGGCTTAAAACTGGTGCAGGAGGTGGCCCGCCGCTATCTTAAGGACTGCATGATCAAACGCCCGGTCTGCAAGTCCTCGCAGGAAGTTTTTGATTATCTCTATTACAGCTTGAGAGATCTTAAAATCGAAGTTTTCAAGGTTTTGTTTCTTAATACCAAGAATCATATCCTGGAAGAGAAAACCCTGTTTGAAGGCACGGTAGACTCGAGTGCCGTCTATCCGCGGGAGGTTATAAAACAGGCTCTAAAATATGAAGCCTCTAACCTGATTTTTGTTCACAATCATCCCTCGGGTGATCCTGAGCCCTCCAGTTGCGACCGCGAAATAACCAGAGATCTGGTTTTTGCCTGCGCCGTCATGCAGATCAGAGTTCTGGATCATATCGTCATCGGCAACAATTGCTATTACAGTTTTGCGGATGAAGGGCTGATCGAAAAATATCAAACGCATTTTTACAATGTGAGCTTGGCCCGGGCAGTAGATTAAGCCGGACTGAAAAAGGAGATTGAAGAAAGAAAAAAATTCTGGTTAAATAGCTAATAAGAGGAGGCCAATCATGGATTTCAAACCTGTAAAGGAAGTTGCTAACGAGCTCGGTATCGCTGAGGAAAACCTTGAGCTCTATGGGAAATACAAAGCCAAAGTAGATTTTCAGGCTTTCCGGGGGAAAAACTCCCGGGGCAAGCTGATCATGGTGACGGCCATGACTCCGACCCCGGCCGGCGAAGGCAAAACCACGACTGCTATCGGTCTGTCCGATGCTCTCAGCCGCCTGGGAAAGAAAGCCTGCCTGACTCTGCGCGAGCCGTCCCTTGGGCCGGTTTTTGGAATCAAGGGAGGAGCCACCGGCGGGGGGAAAGCCATGGTTGTCCCGCGGGAAGAGATTAATCTTCATTTTACCGGGGATATCCATGCGGTGACCGCCGCTCATAATCTGCTGGCCGCTATGGTTGATAACCGGATTCATTTTGATGGTCCGGCTGGACTGCTTGATGGCCGGACAGTTACCTGGAAACGAGTGCTCGATATGAATGACCGGGCTCTCCGCCAGGTGGTAATCGGGGCCGATGAAACCTTTCAGGGCTTTGCCCGTAAAACCGGTTTTGATATCACCGCCGCTTCCGAAGTCATGGCTATCCTCTGCCTGGCCAGTGATTTAAAAGATCTGAAGGTTAGAGTCGGCAATATTCTGGTTGGCTTTTCGGCCGATGGCCGGCCGGTCTTTGCCCGGGATATTAAAGCCGATGGGGCCATGACGGCTCTTCTCAGAGAGGCTATCAATCCGAATCTCGTCCAGACTCTGGAGGGGACACCGGCTTTTATTCATGGCGGTCCCTTTGCCAATATCGCTCATGGAACCAATTCGATTATCGCCACCAGGCTGGCTTTGAGCTTGGCTGATTATGTGGTGACTGAGACCGGCTTTGCTTCTGATCTGGGGGCCGAAAAGTTTTTTGATATCGTGGTTAGAACCGGTCAGGTGCCAGCCCCGGCCGCCTGTGTCCTGGTTTCAACCTTAAGAGCCTTAAAATATCATGGCGGGGTAAAAATTAGCGATTTAGGCCAGGAAAATCCAGAAGCAGTAGAAGCCGGCTTCGACAATTTAAGAAAACATATTGAAAATTTAAAGATTTTTGGTGTACCTTTTGTGGTCGCTTTGAACCTCTTCCCGGCTGATCATCAGTCGGAAATTGATCTCTGGACTGAACTGGTCAAGCAGGAAAAGGCGCGCTATGCTTTGAGTAATGTTTATAATCAAGGTGGCGAAGGTGGCCTGGAGCTGGCGGCCGAGGTCATCAAAGCGATGGATGAGGACCAGCCGGCTTTTAAATATTTATATTCTTCCGACCTGCCCTTATTGAAGAAAGTAGAAGCCATTGCTCTCAAAATCTATGGAGCCGACGGGGTTAAAGTCGAAACAGCAGCCAGAAAAAAGATTGAACTCTATGAACAACTCGGGCTGGCCAAACTGCCGGTCTGCGTGGCTAAGACCCAGGCTTCCCTGTCTGATGATTCTAAAAAAACTGGCCGGCCGCGCGGCTGGAATCTGACTCTGACCAATGCTTCGCTGAGTTCCGGGGCCGGCTTTGTCGTTGTTCATTGCGGTGATATAATGACCATGCCTGGCTTACCCAAAGCTCCTGCTGCTGAAAAAATTGATGTGGATGAAACGGGGAAAATAACTGGCATGATTTAAGGCAGACGAGCCTCTGGTTTCTTTGGAAAGAGCTTGAAGGCGGACATTTTGGAGGCCTAAATGAAAACAGAAGAAATCGAACAGAAGCAAACTTCCAGGGTAAAAGCTCTGGATGCAGCTTTATCCCAGATTGAAAAGCAATTCGGCAAAGGGGCAGTGATGAAACTTGGGCAGAAGGAGGCGGCCGTCAAAGCTGAGGTGATCCCGACCGGTTCTATCGCTTTTGACCTGAGCCTGGGCATTGGCGGGTTTCCCCGCGGGCGGGTAATTGAAATCTTTGGTCCTGAAGCGACTGGCAAAACCACTCTGGCCCTCCATGTAATTGCTGAAGCTCAGAAGCGAGGCGGCCAGGCAGCCTTTATTGACGCCGAACATGCCCTTGATCCTATCTATGCTTCTAAAATTGGCATTAACATCGATGATCTTCTGATTTCTCAGCCAGACTATGGTGAGCAGGGGCTGGAAATAGCTGAGGTCCTGGTCAGGAGCGGAGCGGTAGATGTCATTGTGGTTGATTCCGTGGCCGCTTTAGTCCCCAAAGCTGAGCTGGAAGGTGAAATGGGAGATGCTCACATGGGGCTTCAGGCCAGGTTGATGTCTCAGGCTCTGCGCAAACTGACCGCGATTGTCAGCCGGTCCAAAACCTGCTTCATTTTTATTAACCAGATCAGAGAGAAAATTGGGGTCTTCGTTGGCTCCCCTGAAACAACGACTGGCGGCCGGGCTCTTAAATTTTATGCTTCACTCCGGATAGATATCAGAAAACTGGCTACCCTCAAAGAAGGCGAAGAAGTGATTGGCAGCCGGGCCAAAGTAAAAATTGTCAAGAACAAACTGGCTCCTCCTTTCCGGGAAGCCCAGTTTGATATAATTTTCGGTGAGGGCATTTCCCGCGAAGGTGACCTGGTTGATTGTGGGATTCAATATGGAGTCTTAGAGAAAACCGGCACCTGGTACTCCTATAATGGTGAAAGGCTGGGTCAGGGCCGCGAAAATGTAAAAAAGCTCCTGAAAGAAAACAAAGAACTGGCCAACCAGTTAGAGCAGAAAATAAGACAGATAGCTGGCTTATGGCCAGCAGATGAAGCAACCAGCGAAAAAAAGCCTGATTGAACCTGTTTAACCAATAACGGTCAGCCTGGATAAGGCGCCGAAATAATATATTTCCCAGCCTTATTTAAAAATATTAAGCCAGAAGCCAGGGATAGCCGCGAGTCAAGCCAGAGGAAAAGGCTTCGTTTTGCCACCGGCTAACCTCCCATTCTTAAGCCTCGCTTATCTTTTTCGAGATGGCGAGTTGAAAAATAATTGCTTTTCAAGGATAATTCGGCTTGATAATTTTTCAGGTTAGATCCGGATGAACCAAGGCTTCTGGCTGTGAATGTCTAACCAAAGAAAAAGGAGGACTGGATGACCCCTGTTCTTGAAGTTGAAGGCTTGAAAAAAAATTATGGTCAGCTGCAAGCCCTAAAAGGTATTAGTTTTAAGGTTGACCAGGGAGAAATTTTTGGCTTAATTGGCCCCAATGGAGCTGGCAAGACGACGACCCTGAGGATAATTGCCACTCTGCTCACCCCCTCAGCCGGCCGGGTCACTTTTCTTGGCTTCGATCTTAAAAAAAATCCGGAAAAGTTCCGGGAGAAAATAAGCTATCTGCCGGAAGAAGCCGGAGCCTATCGTAATATGAGAGGCCAGGATTATCTGGAGTTTATGGCTAAGTTTTATGCCAGCAACCAGGAAGAAATTAAAGAGTATGTCAGCCGCGGCCAGCAGATTAGCGACCTGGGAGTCAGGCTAAAAGATAAAGTTGGAACTTACAGTAAAGGCATGACCAGAAAACTGCTGCTGGGCCGGGCCTTGATGACTAAACCGGCTCTAGCTATTCTGGATGAACCAACCTCTGGGCTGGATGTCATTAACTCCTTAGAGGTTAGAGAAACTATCAAGAGTTTTGTTAAGCAGGGTATTTCTGTTTTACTGTCTTCTCATAATATGCTTGAAGTCGAGTTTCTATCTGACCGGGTAGCTCTGATTGACCGGGGGCAAATTCTGGATGCCGGCACCCCGCAGGAGCTCAAAGAGAAATATCAGGCGCCTAACCTGGAAATTGTTTTCAAAAGCTCAGTCAGGAGTAACCTGTCATGAAAAACTTCAGCCATCTGCTTGTCAAGGAAATAAAGGAACTCCTCAATAAACAGTTGATCATTTCACTCGCCATGATGCTCCTGATCTTTAGTTTCATTGGCAATGTAACTAAAAAAGAAATGAAAAAAGCCATCTCCAAGCAGAAAATTGCAGTTTTAGACCTCGACCGGTCAGATCTCTCCAGAAACCTGATTGGAACTCTTAATATGGCTAACTTTATTATTGAGGAGCAGAGCGGAGAAAAGGAAGAAGTTATCCAAAAACTTCAACAGACAGACCTGGGTGTGCTGGTGGTCATCCCGCCCGGTTTCAGCCAGGAAGTATCTAATTTTAAACCAGTTGAAGTTGAAACTTATTCTTACCTTCGGGGTATGTCCATGTCCGGGACCAGAACTTCAGAGGTGGTCAAAGCCTTGCTGGATACTACCAATGATTTTCTCTCCAATCAGTATTTAAAAAAGAGACTGCCTGACATCAATCCGGCCGAGATCAAGTCGCCAATCAAAAACCGGGAATTTATTATAGTCAAGGATCGGACGGCTGAAGGTTCAAGTGCAGCTGTCATCGGGACGCTCTACATGCAGAGCTTTCTTCTCCCAATTATCCTGATGATGATTATCATGTACTCTTCTCAAATGGTCATCACCGCTATCGCCATGGAAAAACAGAATAAAACACTTGAAACCCTTCTGACCGTGCCCATCTCACGGCAGGCCATTGCTATGGCCAAAATGCTGGCCGCCGGTCTGGTAGGCCTCCTCTCGGCTGCTATTTATCTTTATGGCTTCCAGATGGCTTTTAGCTTTCCAACCAATGAATTATCTTCGGCCACTGGCGGGCTGGCTCCGATTCTAAAGCAACTGGGATTGACCATTGATACTCAAGGCTATGTTCTTTTTGGCCTGTCTCTTTTCCTGGCTATTCTCTGTGCTCTGTCTATAGCTACCATTCTGGGTGTTCTGGCCGAAGACTACCGGACAGCCCAGAGTTTAAACATTCCGCTGGTTTTCCTTATCTTAGTGCCCTATTTTATCAGCCTGTTTGCCGATATTAATACCATGAGTTTGCCGGCTAAAATTCTGGTGCTGGCCATTCCGTTTTCCCACCCGTTTTTCGCCATGCAAAACATGATGTTTGGCCACATGCAGATGTTCTGGCTGGGACTTGTTTATAATTTTGTCTTTGTCACCGTGATGTTGATCTGGACGGCCAGGATTTTCGCTACTGACCGGGTGCTGACCATGAAGCTTAAATGGGGAAAGAAAAAAGTAGTTCTTTAATCTGATTCCTCCCTTCGCCAGAGGGTAACCGGCCAGTTCGTCTCTGGAACGAGACAGAATAAAAAATAAGAAGGAGTAGGCCGTGAAAACTAAGCTGGTCAAAATGTCGGACAGGAAAAAAATTGCCCTGGTAGCTCACGATAATAAGAAACCGGATTTACTGGACTGGGCCAGGTATAACCTGGGTTCCTTGAAGCAGCATGAATTATGGGCAACCGGAACGACTGGTTTGCTGTTGACCAAGGAGCTTGGTCTTAAAATTAACACCCTGGAAAGCGGGCCGCTGGGCGGTGATCAGCAGGTTGGAGCCAGAATTGCTGAGGGAGCGATTGATTTTCTAATCTTCTTCTGGGATCCTCTTGAACCACTGCCTCATGACCCGGATATTAAGGCTTTGCTACGGATTGCCGCTGTCTGGAACATTCCGGTGGCCTGCAACCGTTCCTCGGCTGACTTTATGATTTCCTCTCCGCTGATGCGCGAAGAATATTTCCGCCAGGTGCCGGATTATTCAGATTATGAGCGGCGGCCCACACCAGCTGGTTGAGGTTCGGCCAGGACCTTTTGCAAGAAGAGGCCGGTTATAGAACCGGGCGTAGCCGCTATCTCCTCTGGCTTACCCTGAGCCACGATATAGCCACCCTCCTCTCCGCCTTCCGGCCCGAGATCAATTATATAGTCGGCTGATTTGATGACGTCCAGATTGTGTTCAATTACCACCAGACTATTTCCTCCGCCGACCAGTTTTTGAAAACACTGGAGAAGAGTTTTGATGTCGTCAGCATGGAGGCCAATGGTTGGTTCATCAAAAAGATAAAGAAGATTTTGTTTTTTTTCATGGACCAGATGATAAGCCAGTTTGATCCGCTGCAGTTCTCCGCCGGAGAGAGTCGTGGTCGGCTGACCCAGCCGAAGATATCCCAGCCCGACCTCGGCCAGAGGCTCAAGCCGGCGGACAATATCTTCCTCCCCGGCAAAAAACTCTAAGGCTTCGCTGACACTCATCCTTAAAACATCATGGATGCTTTTCCCTCGGTATTTAATCTCAAGAATCTCCGGTTTATAACGGCGGCCCTGGCAGGTTTCACAGGTCAGGATGACATCGCTCAGAAATTGCATTTCTACCTGCCGGAAGCCAGCTCCCTGACAATCAGGGCACTGGCCGGCAGGCGTGTTAAATGAAAAATGGCCGGCTTTATAACCAAGAGCCTTAGCTTCGCGGGTAGCCGCAAATAATTCCCTGATACTATCCATGGCCTTGGTGTAAGTAGCTGGAATAGAACGGGGTGAGGTGCTCAATGGCGACTGGTCAACCTTAATTACCTGACCGATTAACTCCTGCCCTTCCAGCCGGTCAAAGCCGTCACCATTTTCACCGCTCAGGCCTTTAGAGATGACATCCTCAACCAGAGTGCTTTTGCCTGAGCCGGAAACGCCGGTCAGGCAGACAAAAATCCCCAGCGGCAGGCTAAAGTCAAGATTTTTCAGGTTGTGTTTTCTGGCTCCATAAATTTTGAGGTAATTAGCGGCCGGCCTTCTAACCGGAGGTTTCGGGACAGATAATTCCCGGCGGATATATCTGGCGGTCAAAGACTTCTGATCCTGGAGGAAGTCTTTCATTGACCCGGCAAAGATGACTTCCCCGCCATATTCGCCGGCTCCAGGCCCGAGATCAATTATATAATCAGCCTGGGCGATAATTTCCGGGTCATGTTCGACCACCACCACCGTATTCCCTATCCCTTGAAGTTCCCTCAGGATTTTGACCAGCCGGTTGTTGTCCCGGGGATGAAGGCCAATGGATGGCTCGTCCAGAATAAAAAGTGTGCCGACCAGAGAAGCACTTAAAGCCGCGGCCAGATTTATCCTCTGGGCCTCGCCACCGCTCAAGGTGAAAGTCAAGCGGTCGAGGGTCAGGTAATCGAGGCCGACTTCCAGCAAAAAGCCCAGCCGGTTTTTAATTTCCTGAATCAGACGCTCGCCGACCTGCTTCTCATAGCGGGCAAGCTTCAGATTCTCGAGGAAATTGAAAGCTTCTCTAACCGTCAGGGTACAGAAATCACCGATCGATTTCCCTTCGATCTTGATGGCCAGGGCTTTTTGATTGAGCCTGGTTCGATGACAGGCCGGGCAGGCCACAAACCGGCGGTAGCGGCTCAGAAGAACCCGGACCTGAACTTTATATTTTTTGGACTCCAGCCAGTCAAAAAAACCTTTAACTCCATAGTAACCGTCACCGCCTTCAAGAATCAATTTTTGATGTTCAGGCTTAAGCCGGGAAAACGGGACAGTGGTCGGTATTCTTCTTTTTCTGGCCTCCCTCAGCAGTTCTCTCTGCAGTCCCCGGGAGGATGGCTTGGTCCAGGGTTCGATGGCCCCTTCTTCCAGAGATTTATGTTTGTCCGGAACGATTTTGTCTTCATCAAGGACTGCCAGGTCGCCAAAACCATGGCAAACCGGGCAAGCTCCTTGTGGACTGTTAAAAGATAAAAGATTTGGATCAGGCTCTTCATAAACAATTCCGCACTGGCGGCATTCCAGCTGTTCAGAGAAAAGATAAACGGGCCCGCCTTCCACCCGGACTCGAATTCGTCCTTCCCCCTTTTTTAGACCTGTTTCCAGAGAATCAACCAGGCGCTCCCGGTCTTCTGGATCAAGATTTAATTCGTCAGCTACCACTTCCAGACCGTTCTTTTTGGCCGGCGCTTCCTCCAGGTGGTCAAGACTTAGAACCCGGCCGTGGAGGTAAATTTTTAAGAAGCCTTCCCGGCGGAGTTCAGCCAGTTTTTTCTCTTCTGGCCAATCGAAAGTAATCACCATCCTGGTCCTGGCCGGAAATTTGAACAGGGTTTCGACCATAGAGTCAATCGTATCCCTTTTGACTGGCTGACCGCATTGCAGGCAGTGGATTGTTCCTAAATGAGCATAAAGAACTCTTAAATAATCATAAATTTCAGTAACGGTAGCGACTGTTGATCTGGGATTTTTAGCCGAAGCCTTTTGCTGAATAGCAATGGCCGGCGGAATGCCTTCAATCAGGTCAGCCTCTGGTTTGTCCAGCCGCTCCAGGAACTGTCGGGCATAAGATGAGAGGGATTCAAGATAGCGCCTCTGGCCCTCGGCATAAAGAGTGTCAAAAGCCAAGGATGATTTGCCCGAGCCGCTGACCCCGGTGATAACAATCAGTTGCCCAACAGGCAGGTCAAGGTCAATATTTTTCAGATTATGAACCCGGACTCCCCGGAGGTTAATATATTCTTCCATCGAGAAAAAATTATACTCTGAAAAACCCGGGAAGGTAAGTCTGAGGAGGAAAAGCAGGAGAGAAAATTGGCTCAAACTATGATAGAATCCTAAAAATATGAAAATCATTATCCTCCTCGGGCTGGCTTTAGCCCTGGCTGTTGATGCTTTTGCCGTGACGGTTGGTCTATCCTTTTCCTGTTCAGGCTTGAAGTCCGGTCAGTCCTTCCGCTTAGCTATCGCTTTTGGTTTTTTCCAGTTTCTGATGCCGGTTATTGGCTGGTTGATCGGGGAAAATCTGCTGAAATTAGTGGCCCGTTATGATCACTGGGTAGCTTTCGGACTTCTTGTCCTCATCGGAGGAAGGATGGCCATAGAATCTTTCCGGCCGGGAGACAAAAAATATAATGGTAAAGATCTAACCCGTGGCTGGCCGCTCCTGACCCTGGCTGTAGCCACCAGTCTTGATGCCCTGGCTACAGGTCTCAGTCTGCCGGTCCTGGGCCTGAATATCTGGCTGGCCAGCCTGGTCATCGGCCTGGCGGCGTTCATCATTACTATCATCGGCAGCCGTCTGGGTCCGGCCCTGGGTCAGATCCTGGGGCGCCGGGCAGAACTGGCTGGCGGCCTGGTTCTAATCATGATCGGGCTCAAGATACTTTTTGACCATTTAGGTCAGGCTTGATCGCTGTCTCTTTTGACTTTGGGCCGGTTTTTTCTATAATAACTTTTTGGCCGGAAGGGCCAAGGAGGAGGCAGGAAGCCTCAGGCTAAGTTCAGAAAGATTGGTAGTAAATCAGGAGGGCAATTGATTTTTGGGGTAGGCGTGGACATCATCGAAGTTGATCGAATCGAGGACAAGCTGAGGAGGACTCCCGGACTTAAAGACAAGCTTTATACTCCGGTTGAGATTGGCTATTGCGAAAGCAAAAAATTCCCGGCCCAGCATTATGCGGCCAGATTTGCAGCCAAGGAGGCCTTCCTGAAAGCTCTGGGCACTGGCTGGAGCCGGGGGGTCAAATTTTCTGAAATAGAAATCCATAACCTGGAAACAGGCCAGCCGGTTATAAAGGTTTATGGCCGGGCTAAGGAGTTCTGCCAGGCTGAAAGTATCAGCCGGTTTTATGTTAGCCTGTCGCATCTTAAAACTCTGGCCGTAGCGACGGTCATCTTAGAAAAATAAAGACTGGAGGAAATATGTCCAACTTTGGCGATTATGAAGACCGGATTCGGAATTTCTCCTGGTCGCTCAGCGAACAGGAACTCGGTTATCAGCCCGGGCAGCCGATTAACATCGGAGCCTACTGTTCCGATCGGATTTGCCAGCAGGGTAAAGGAGACAAAATAGCTCTGATCTGGGAAGGCTTTAGCGGAGAAAAAAAGACTTATACTTATAATGATCTCAGGCGCTATTCCAATACTTTTGCCCGTTTCCTGACCGACTCAGGCCTTAAAGCTGGCGACCGGGTTTGTCTCTTTATGGATAGAATGCCTGAGTTATATATTGGCTTTGTGGGCATCCTGAAGACCGGGGCCATAGCTCAGCCGCTTTTCTCGGCTTTTGGCGAAGATTCCCTTTTTGTCCGGCTGGAGAATGCCCAAACCTCGGCTATTTTTACTCAAAAGAAACATGTCTCCAAAGTCAGAAAAATCAGAGAGAAATTACCTCATCTCCAGCACATCTTTATTGTTGATTATGACGGCAAGAGCCCTCTTCAGGACAGGGAGGAAGCTTTTTCAATGGAAGGCCTGGGCGGAGTCGAGGATTATGATGTCTATCCGACTTATGCCGAGTCCCCTTCTGTTCTTCATTATACTTCGGGGACAACCGGGATGCCCAAGGGAGTTCAGCATGTCCATTATTCTTTGATTTCCCAGTATCTAACGGCCAAATGGGTGCTGGATCTCAGAGATGATGACATCTACTGGTGCACGGCTGATCCCGGCTGGGTGACCGGAACTTCCTATGGAATAATTGCTCCCTTTGCCCTGGGGGTGACCCAGTGTGTCCTGGACAGCGGTTTTTCGGCCGAGGCCTGGTACAAATTTATTGAGAAGAATAAAGTCACGGTCTGGTATTCGGCCCCAACCGCCATCAGATCATTGATGAAGGCCGGCGATGAAATCATTAAAAAGTTTGATCTGTCCTGCCTCCGTCATTTAGCCAGTGTAGGTGAGCCTCTCAATCCTGAGGCGGTTAACTGGTCAATTCGAGTCTTTGGCAAACCTTTCCACGATACTTACTGGCAGACCGAAACCGGCTGCATCCTGATTACCAATTTTCCGGGCCTGCCGGTTAAACCTGGTTCGATGGGCCGTCCCTTTCCGGGCATAACGGCCACGGTCTTAAATCCAAATACTCATGAGCCTTATCCTCAGCCAGGGAAAATAGGTCTGATCGGAATAAAACCGGGCTGGCCCTCCATGATGAGGGGTTACTGGCAGAATGAAGAAGCCTATAAAAATAAATTCCGCAACGGCTGGTATCTGACCGGCGACCGGGCTCGCCTGGATAGCGATGGTTATTTCTGGTTTGTCGGCCGCGATGACGATATTATCAATACCGGCGGGCATCTGGTCAGCCCCTTCGAAGTTGAATCGGCCTTGCTGGAACACCTGGCGGTGGCCGAATCAGCCGTGGTCAGCAAGCCTGATCCGATTAACATGGAAGTGGTCAAGGCCTTTGTAACTTTGAAGCCAGGCTATAGCCCTTCCAAAGACATGGAACTTGATATTATGAACTTTATCCGTAAGAAACTTTCGCCTTTAGCCATGCCCCAGGAGATTGAATTTGTGGAGCTGCTGCCCAAAACCAGAAGCGGTAAAATCATGCGCCGGATTCTCCATGCCAAAGAATGGGGTGAGGATATTGGCGATACTTCCACCCTGGAAAATGAATAGATAGAATAAAGTTGAAAATATCTGACAAAAAGACAAAAATAAAAAAGGAGCAACAACATGGATGAACTCAAGGAAGTCATCAAGAATTATGTGTCCAACGAGTATTTGGAGCCGGACAGTGATCCTATCGATTACGATACCCCGCTTATTTCCGGTGGGATAGTTGATTCCTTCTCGATGGTTTCCCTCAAAAGGTTCCTGGAGAACAAATACCACATTCAAATTCCTGATGATAAAGCTACACCGGAGGCCTTTGATTCGGTCAATAAAATCGCTGAGTTAGTCAAAGAATTTGTCAAAGGTTAAGATTACCCAGCCAGGAAGTGAGCTGGATTCGCCTGGCTGATTTTTTAAACAGAGGAATAGGAGGAAATCATGGCTTATTCTGAGGAAGTCAGAAAACTATATCAGGATCAGATCAGGGTTATGCGGGAAGCCGGTATTCTAAAAGAAGAAAGATTTATCTGTTCGCCTCAGGCGGCGGAGATTGAAGTCGAGTTTCCGGCTGGCTCGCCTTTAAAAAAAGTTATCAATATGTGTGCCAATAACTATCTGGGACTGTCGAGCCATCCAGAAGTTATCAAGGCTGCCCATGAAGGGCTTGACCGGCGGGGCTTTGGCCTGTCTTCGGTGCGCTTTATCTGCGGCACCCAGGATATCCACCGGCAGCTCGAAGAAAAGATGACTGAATTTCTGGGAACTGAAGATACCATTCTTTTCCCTTCCTGTATGGATGCCAATGCCGGCGTGTTTGAAGCCATCCTGACCAAAGAGGATGTGATCATTTCCGACCGGCTGGTTCATGCTTCACTGATTGATGGCATCAGATTGTGCAGTGCTATGAACGATACTTACAAACACTCTGATCTGGAACACCTGGAGCAGAAGCTCCAGATGTATCAGGATAAAAGATTGAGGCTGGTCGTGACCGATGGGGTTTTCTCCATGGATGGTGATGCCGCCAAACTGGATAAAATGGTGGAGCTTTGCGAAAAATACAGGGCTATGCTGCTCGTAGATGATTCTCACGCCACCGGCTTTATTGGAAAAACCGGCCGCGGGACTCATGAGAAATTCGGGGTGATGGGGAAAATTGATGTCATTACGACCACTTTTGGAAAAGCTCTTGGCGGGGCGACCGGCGGCTGTGTCTCTGGCCGGAAAGAACTGGTTGAGATGTGCCGTCAGAAGGCCCGTCCTTATCTTTTTTCCAACACCGTTGCTCCCTCCATTATTGCTGGCGTCTTGAAAGTCCTGGATATCCTTTCAGCCACAACTGAGCGCCGGGACAAGCTGGAGAGAAATACTGGCTACTGGAGAAAGGGGCTAACCGAAGCCGGCTTTATTCTTAAAGAAGGCGATACACCGATTGTGCCGGTCATGCTTTATAATGCCAAACTGGCTCAGGAATTTTCAATTGCTCTCTATGAAGAAGGAATCTATGCCATTGGCTTCTTCTTCCCGGTTGTTCCTCAGGGTCAGGCCAGAATCAGAACGCAGCTATCAGCTGGTCATGAAATCCATCACCTGGACCAAGCCCTGGAGGCTTTTATCAAAGTTGGTAAGAAATTTGATATTCTGCACCGGACCAAACAGGAAATTACCGAAAAATACGGGCTGTAGAAAAATCTGAGAAGGGCGATTGATATTGGAATAACCAGGGGAAATTCTATATGATAAAATAAATGGAAAAGAGAATCTGGGCAAAAAAATTCCACTCATTTAAGGCTGCCGAGGCCGCAGAGTTTTCTTATTATGAGGACATGACGCCAGAGGACAGATTGTCTATGGTGCAATTTCTGAGAGAAGAATATTGGAAATTTAATCGGGCCGAAGGTAATGCAAATAGAAAAAGATTATCTCGAGTTTTTAAGATTATTAAACAAACACCGGGTTAAATATTGCATAATTGGCTCTTAGGCAGTCGCCTTCTATGGACATCCGAGGTAGACAAAGGATATAGATGTCCTTATAGACAGGAGTCTGCCGAACGCCAGGAAGCTGGTAAAGGCCCTGATTGAATTTGGCTTTGCCTCACTCCAATTAAGAGCTGAAGATTTTACGGAGCCAGGAACGATAATTCAATTAGAGCACGAACCCATTCGTCTTAGATATAATAACATCTATAAAAGGAACTAATTTTGATAGAATTTGGGCCAACAGGCAGAAAGGGCACTATGGTGACATAAAGGTTAATTTCATAGGCCTTGAAGACCTTAAGCGCTTGAAGAAAAGGTTCGGTCGCCTCATAGATAAAGCCGATTTGGAACTTCTGGAAAAGATGACCAAAAGCAGCAGGAAAGAAAAAAGTTAGAGCTGCCTAATAACTCTACTTGAGTGGCTACCGGTAAGAATGAATTAACTGAATATGATTCTTCTCGTCAGGTTAGCGATATTAGTTGTGCTCGGGTTGCCACCGCCTGAGTACTATAGAGTGGCGAGATTTTTTTAAAAGAAATAATAGACAGCGGCGAGGAGACGGAGGTTGGTAACTGTTCTTAGCCCGTTGACCCGGCCGCGGCTGTCAACTGGACCATAGGCGGCAGAAGTCAATTCTATCTCCTGAGCCAGGCGAACCTTCCCCGCATTAAAAATAAAACGTGGAGCAATCCGGACCAGATGGTCCATGGTTTCTACCCGGCTGTAAATAGGCCCGCTGATCTCGCCTTTAGCTCCCAGGTTCTTGGTGTAGCCTGAAAAGAGTCCAGCCTGCCATTTTTCTCCATTGGTCTGAATATCAATCCAGCCTGCGGCAGTATTAATTGGAGAATAATCACGCTGAGCAGTGACCGGATCAATTATCTCCGAGACCGCATAACCGCCGAGCATGGTCAGATGATGAAGATTGCCGCCATAGACACCTTCAGCCTTTATGGTCACTGGCCTGGTTTTGAGCCGGCCAAAAGCATAACCAGCCAGTGAGGTCAGTGACTCATTGGCCTCGTAGCCGGTCTCGGTGGTCAGCCGGGGAACAATTCTAAGTACATTAATTCCAGCTCCGGCCAGGAAATTATTTCCGCTCCAGGCAGCTTTAAAGTCAAGCTCAGGGCAAGCGGCATTCCTGAAATAGGAGGTGCTGACTCCAGCCGGTCCGGTCGACGCGAAATCCCTTTGAGCCAGAGCGGTTAAACTGAAGGATAAGTCTCCGGGCATCCAGGTAAAACGGATTTGAGGAGCCCGGGAAAATGGCTCAAAAGGGGCGCCAGTATTAAAGGAGACGACTTCCGGATAGCTTTCACTGATGAACATCGGGTGCCAGAACTGGCCAACCAGCACTTCCGTCTTATCCCAGTTTAACTTAAGATAAGCGTGCCTCAGTCTGAAACCATTGATATCGGCCTCAGACATCCCAAAAAATTCCGCTTCGATATAACCTGAAGTTTTAGCCCCCAGGGCCGGCGGGCCATTGATCTTGAGAGCCAGCCTGGTTTGAATCGGCAGAATATGGAAGGTATCTTTGGCATTAAGATCATGCCCGGCCGGATCAAGAAGCCTATCCTGAGGATAGAGCAAAAAATGCCCTTCTCTCAGGCTAACTGTTTGCCGGGTATCATAAATGACATCAGTTTTAATATAACCGCCAAAAGTCAGGGAAAATTTTTCTTTTTCTTCGGCTTGAAGCTTAAAGCCTCCGAAGGATAGGAAGAACAAAATCAAAAGAAGTAAGGATAAATGCCGATTAGAGTTTAGGTCAGTTCTTTTCCTGTTCATAATGATGCTATTTATAACAAATAAATTGAGTCCAGTCTAATCCTGCCTGGTTTTTAATTGGCGAAGCGGGATCAATTGATGGGTCTAAAATTAGAGTTAGAACTTTGAGGTTAAAAAACGGATCCTAAAGATTCTTCTGGATCTCAACCAGGCTGGAGACCGGGTCGTGGCGAATCTCAAAATTGCGCTTTTGGAAGACAGCTATCATCCTCGGATTATCAGTGGTAGTATAAGCGATGATTTTTTTTACGCCCCAGGCCCGGGCGATTTCGGTGCAGTAATCGGTCAGCAGGCCTCCCAGGCCTCTATTTTGCCAGTCATCCTGAACCAGGACAGCATATTCAGCTACCGACCGGCTGGGATCAGCGGTCAGACGCCCGATGCCCAGAAGCCGCCGCCGGTCTCCTTCTTGCTTTTCAGCCACAATGGCCATTTCCCGGTCGTAATCAATGTAGCAATATCTTGAAGCCACGTCATGTGATTGCCAGAAAAAGAAGTAGCGGAAACGGGAGTAAATTGTTTCCTGAGAACAACTTCCCAGCAGTTCCATCCAGGCAGGTTCATCTTCGGGCCGGATCGGTCTCAAAATAATTTCCGGGCCATCCCTCATTCTGACCTGGCGGATGAATTCCTCCGGATAAGGCCTTAAAACCAGATGTTCATAAGGTTTGGCTTTTTCAGCCGGAATGGTCCGGTCAACTATAATCCGGGCATCAAGGGCAATGACCTCAGCCGGGCTAACCAGCAGCGGATTGATATCGATCTCCTTTATCTCCGGATAATCGGCTACTAAATAAGAAAATCGGATAATAGTTTCAATCAGTTTATCCAGGTTAACGGGCGGCTTCCCGCGATAGCCTTTAAGCAGAGGCCAGGTTTTAAGCTCCTCCAGAGCCCGGCGGGCCAGCCTTTCATTTAATGGTGGAAAACACAATGAGCGGTCACCCAGAATCTCAGCTGCTATTCCGCCTGAACCAGCCATGATGACGGCCCCAAAGGTCTCATCTTTTTTGCTGCCCAGAATCATCTCCACTGCTTCCTGACGTTTAATCATCTTTTGAACGGTGACACCTTCAATTCTGGCCTCAGGAGCTCTTTCTCTGACCGTGGTCAGGAGGCGGTCAAAGGCAGTTTCGGCCATGTGCTCATCTTCCAGATCAAGAGCCACTCCGCCCACATCACTTTTATGAGTAATGTCAGGAGAATGGATTTTTAAAACTACCGGGAACCCGGTTTCCCGGCTGAGCTTGATTGCTTCTTCCTTTGTTCTGGCGACTTGGGGCATCGCCGTCTCCAGACCATAGGCTTTTAGAATTTTCTTAGAAGTTAACTCATCCAGAATTTCCGGCCCTGAAGTTAACCGGCGAAGAATTTCCTGGCGGATTTTTTCTCTTTCTACCGGGAATTCAACTGAGATTTCTCTGGGGGTTTCATACAGATTTTCCAGGTTCCGGGCATAACTGACCAGAATCATGAAAGCCCGGACGGCCTGCTCGGGTGTCCCATAAGTTGGGATGCCGGCTTCGTTAAGAAGCCCAACAGCCTGGTCCATGGCTGGCCCGCCCAGAAAAGCGGCCAGCACGGGCTTTTGAGTCCCGGCAGCCACTGGTATCAGCTCCTTGGCAATGCCGGCCGGGTTGGTCATAGCCTGAGGAGTGACGATCAGAAGAACAGCATCAGTCTGCGGGTCGTCAATAACCGCCTGGACAGCTTTAGCCACCGTCTTTGATCTGGCATCGCCCAGAACATCAACCGGATTGCCGTGAGACCAGGCAGGAGGGAGAATCTCGTTAAGACGCTCTACAATCTCAGGAGAAAGTTCAGCCAGTTCGCCGCCAGTTTCGATCAAAGTGTCGGAAGCCATCACCCCCGGGCCGCCGGCATTGGTGACGATCGCCAGCCTGGGCCCCTTAGGGATCTTCTGCCGGCCAATGAGCTCAGCCACATCAAACATCTCCCCGATTTCAAACACTCTGGCTATTCCTGCTCTTTTAAAAGCGGCCTCATAAATGGCATCTTCTGAAGCTAAAGCTCCGGTATGAGAGGTGGCGGCTCTGGCTGATTGGGGGAAGCGGCCGGCTTTGTAGGCCACTAAGGGTTTTGTTCTGGCATAAGCTCTGCTGGCCGACATAAAGCTCTTCGGATTAGCAATTGATTCGATGTATAGAAGAATAGATTTGGTATTTTCGTCTTCTCCAAAGTAATCGATGAGATCACCAAAGTCGATATCAATGGCATTGCCTATCGACACAAAATAGGAAAAGCCAATTTTTTCCCTGAGCGACCAGTCGAGAATGGAAGTGCACAGGGCTCCTGACTGAGAGATAAAAGCAATCTGCCCTTTGAGAGGCATCGAGGCAGCGAAACTGGCATTTAGCTGGAAATTAGGGGAAATGATTCCCAAGCAATTTGGCCCGATAATCCGCATTCCCGGGTAGTTTTTTTTATAGGCGAGAATTTCTTCTTCCAGGGCCCGGCCCTCCCGGCCAGTTTCGCGGAAGCCGGCCGAAATGATAATAAGACCCAGAATGCCGGTCTCACCGCATTCTTTAACCAGCTCCGGGACCTGAGTGGCTGGGGCGGCGATCACCGCTAAGTCAGGCATTTTGGGGAGGTTCTTTACTCCGGGGAAACATGGTATGCCCATAACTGCTTCGACAGCCGGATTAACCGGATAAACTACTCCCCGATAACCCCCGGTGATCAGGTTCGACAGTATTTTCCCGCTGACGCTTTTAGGATTCGGGCTGACTCCGACCAGGGCTATCCGCTGCGGTTTAAATATCTTATCGAGGGTTTCGATTTGCTCCATCTTAGGACTCCAGCCAGGTTAAAATGACATTTCTCTTGGCTTTTCTTCTTCCGGTCAAACGGCTAAAAAGTCAAAAAGACTAAAACAATTCTAATCTAAATCCAGTCGAAATTGTAGCCCCGGGCGAGCCATAGCCATAGACCATCTCATAGCGGCTGCCGAGAAGATTATCCCCGCGGAGGAAAAAATTTAGCGAAGGTTTAAAGCTATAACTTACCAGAAGATTGACCAACCAGGCCGGCTGAAGGCTGACCTCACGGTTAGGATAAGAAGAATAATCAAGGTCATTTCTCTGGCCCAGATAATAGAGTTCTGAAGTAACTCTGACTGCTCTTCGGGAAAAATTGAGGTTAACATAAAATGTATCCCCTGGCCGGCGGAGGAGATCAGTCTCATGGTCAATGTCTCTGGCCTGAAGATGAGTCCAGCAGGCGGTGAGATCAAGGCTCCTGGTTAAAGAGGCCCGCAATGAAAACTCCAGGCCGCGGTTGCGGGCCCGGCCGATATTTTCATAACCTGTTCCGTAATAAAACTGAATCAAGTTTTTAAACCGCATTTCAAAGTAAGTCAAAGACAGGGTCAAGTTGGTGAAGAGAGTTTTTTCGACCCCGGCATCCCAGCCCAGATTTTTTTCAGGTTCAAGGGAAATATTGCCGATTGGACCAAGATTATCAGGCGGAGCATAGAGCTCATAAAGAGACGGAGCCTTAAAACCTGTACCGAGGGTAAATTTGAACCTGGCCTGCTGCCCGGGCCAGTCAAGATTAGCGGCCAGCCTGAAAGTCACAGCCGGACCGAAGTCCTGATGATGATCAAAGCGGGCCCCTGAAGTTAAGGAAAGCTGAGGCCAGGGTTTCCACTGATGCTGAAGATAAAAGCTGGCCAGCGAAGCCCTCTGACGGGGAAAATTGCTCTCATAGTTTCCCCACGAACTTAAATAAGAATAATCGGAGCTACCTTGCTCAAGTTTTTCTTCAAAGCCAAAAATCAGAAGATGCGCAGGCGAGAGATAAAGATTATTCTGCCAGTCCAGCTTAAAAAGCTGGCTTTGGTAGCGAGCCTCTTCGGTTTCAGGGTGGAATTCATCGGCCGGATTGTCATTCTGGCGCAGGCCAGCCTGGAAACCAACAACCAATTTTTGCTCCCAGCGATGGTTGAAGAAAAAGCGGCCAAGCTCCAGACGGTTAAAGAAAAAGGTTGATTTCTGGATGGAATTGGGGTCATCCCCTCCCGGACCGCCAAAACTATCAAGCTCGGCCCGGCCGGTCAGGGCTCTGGTTTGCCAGGAAAGATTAAAATTTTCCCCGGGCTGGTACTTAAATTTGAAGGCCAGTCCCTGCTGGGCATAGCCGTCCCGTTCCTGATTTCCGTGATAAGCACTGCTGGCCTGAGATATACCGGCGGTATCATCTGAATTGAATTCCAGAAGATAAAACAATTTTTTACCCGCCCGGGCCAGGCGGAGATTACCTTCAAAGGTTCTATATGAACCATAAAAGCCGGAAAGCTCCAGTTGATTTTTTTCCGGATCAGCCGAAATAAGATTGATGACGCCGGCCAGGGCGTCTGAGCCATAGAGGCTGCTCTGAGGCCCGCGAAGAACTTCAATTTGATTAATCAGACCCAGGTTGAATAAATTGAAATTAAAAGAACGGGCTGGAGAAACCGGGTCATTCAGCTCGAAGCCATCCAGCATAAATAAAGTGTGTTCGGAGTTGGCTCCCCGGATAAAAACTGAACCGTTTCCTCCAGCCAGGCCGGTTTGAAGAAAAAAGAGCCCGGGGACACGGGCGAAAAGATTTTGAGCCTGGGTCAGGCTGGCCGGAGTTAATGACTCAACCCTGACCACCGTGATGGCTGAGGCCACCTCCTTTATTGGAGTTTCCAGCCGGGTAGCGGTGACCACAATTTCATGATGCAGTTTTACCTGCTGCTTCTCATCGTCAGCCAACAAACCGGAGATAGTCATGGAGAGCAGGCCAAAAAATAAAAGGGCAGACAGGCCTTTTTTCACCGAAGCTCCTTTCCCCCCGCTTGAAAAAATTGATGACAGGCAACTTTCTATCTTCCGCCCGAAGATAGCCAAGGCCGCCGGGTCTAAAGCAGGTATCCTGACTTTCGGGTCATCCTCTTCCCCGGCCTTCCCGCCCTCCAGGCAGTGGCCATCCTGGGGATTCGTCGCCGATTACAGTAGCGGGGGCTGTGTCCGTCTCCAACGGACTTCCCTGGCTTTCAAACCCGCGAGATTGAAGCTCTAATTTTAACTCATCGGGGACAATAGTCAATAAAAAGGCCAGGTCAATTGATTAAAAACCATGATTCTTAAATTCAAAAAAAGAAAAGCCCTGCTTAGCAAGTAGCAGGGCTTAGGGTTAAGGGCATAAAAGGAGGGGATTAGAGAAAGGATGGTTTCTCTTGAAAAGCTTTAGTCATTTGCTTAGGCGTTTTCATCTCTCGTTCTCAATTTAAACAACGGATTAAGCAGGACTTTGGTTGCAATTCAATGGAGGTAATTTAATTAAATTTAAATAAAAAGATCAAAACAAAGGTCACTTAAATCTTTTGAGTTTTTTCCCCTTCCCCAACAATTTAGTATTATACCACAGATAGGACTACTAATCAAGTAAAAATAGCAAAATTTTTTTAATGAAAGAAAATTAGACAAAAGTCTCCGGCTTTAGGCTGCAAAAGTCATATTAAAAGCAGGTTTTAGCTCGAAGTTACTTTAAAATCAGCCATAAAAGATATTAAAATAAAGGTTGTCAGGCTAAAAAAGCTGAGATGGAGGGTAAAACCTCCATAATCAGGTTAAAAGAAAGGAGAAATAGCCATGAAAAAGGAAGATTTTAAAAAATATGGCTATCAACTGATAGACTGGGTGGCTGATTATCTTGAGGAAGTTGAAAAATATCCGGTAAAATCAAAGGCCAGGCCAGGGGAAATTAAAAATCAGTTGCCGGCTTCTCCGCCTCTTCAATCAGAAGGCATGGACCGCATTCTGAAGGATTTCGATCAGATTATTCTGCCCGGGATGACTCACTGGCAGCACCCTGGCTGGTTTGCCTATTTTCCCTCTAACAACAGCCCGGCTTCGATTCTGGGCGAATTGCTGGCCGCCGGACTTGGTACACAGGGTATGGTCTGGGAAACCTCCCCCTCAGCCACTGAACTCGAAGAAGTCGTTATGGACTGGCTGCGCCAGATGCTGAGCCTGCCTGAGGAGTTTTCAGGTGTCATTGAGGATACGGCCTCGACGGCCACTCTTTGTGCCCTGCTGGCTGCCCGTGAGAGAGCCACCGATTTTGCTATCAATGAGGCCGGTTTTTCTCAGATTTTGAGGGTTTATGCTTCAGAAGAAGCTCATTCCAGTATCGAAAAAGGAGTAAAAATAGCCGGTTATGGCCGGAAAAACCTGGTCTATATCCCAACTGATGAAGAATATGCCCTGATTCCAGGCGAGCTGGAAAGAGCCATTAAGGCTGACCTGAAGGCTGGCTTTAAACCAGCGGCAGTGGTGGCAACTGTTGGCACCACTTCTTCCGGGGCGGTTGATCCCCTCAAAGCCATTGGCGAGCTGACTTCAGAGTATCGAATCTGGTTTCATGTGGATGCGGCTTATGCCGGGACAGCTGCCATCCTGCCCGAGAAGCGCTGGGCTCTGGAAGGGATAGAATCTGCCGATTCGCTGGTTTTTAATCCGCACAAATGGATGCTGACCAACTTTGATTGTTCGGCTTTCTTTGTTCGTGACTACCGCCTTTTGACTAAGACTTTTGAAATTCATCCCGAATATCTAAAAACAGGCGTTGATGCCGAGGTCAAAAATTTTCGCGACTGGGGGATTCAGCTTGGCCGGCGTTTTCGCTCTCTAAAGTTGTGGTTCGTTTTAAGGTCTTACGGGATTGAAGGCCTCCGCAAAATTATCAGGAAGCACCTCCACCTGGCTGAGATTTTAAGAGAAGAACTGGCCCGGGACAGGAGATTTGAAATTCTGGCCCCGGTTTATTTCAGCTTGGTTTGCTTTCGCTTAAATGATGGCCGCCCGGAAGAAGAACTCAACAAACTTAACCGGAAACTCCTTCAGGCCATTAACTCCACTGGCCAGGTCTTTATGACCCACACTACTCTTAAAGGGAAATTCACCATCAGGCTGGTTGTCGGGCAAAGAACGACAGAAGAAAGGCATGTGCGGCAGGCCCTGGAGATAATTAAAGCTAAGGCTGATGAGATTCTAAAGCAATAAAAAGATTCTAAAGCAGCTGGCAAGTTTATTTCCCGGCCGGTTTCGTACTCCAGCGATATTCTCCCTTGGGATCCGGTATTCTGAGGTAAAAACCCCAGCCGCCAGAGCCCTGAAGCACTTTGATTAAGACCTTATTCCAGCCAGCCTTCAGGTTAACATTTATCCGGTCCTGATCCGGATAAGCTCCACGATAAGCAGGATTGGTCTGGACCAGAGTGTCATTAACCCAGAGCTTTACTCCGTCGTCACTTCCGACTAAAAGTGTCACCTGCCTTGGTTCTGGCGAATAAAGATAGGTCAGCCCATAAGCCACGGCCTGTTCGTTTGGCTGGATCATCTCATTTAAAGCTACATAACCGGAAGCGGGGGCTTTAATGACCTGCCAGGAAGCTGGCTGATTATTTTTTCCCGGATAGCTTTTATTGAGGCTGGTTTCAGTTTCAGGCGGGTAAACTGTGGTGAGATAAGACATGTCTTTAGCCTCAAAGGGACCGATAATATTCCAGTCGAGGGCAAAATTACGTCCGGCCGGCACCAGATTAACTGCTACCATAGCCAGGTCAAAACCCGTTGATTTGAGCTCTTTTCCGGCTACTTCCAGAATGAAACTATTCTCTCCGGCGGCCAGTTCCTGAGTTTTAATCGTCAGAGACTCAATTGTGAGCTCGGGAGCATAAGCATTTACTTTAGCCAGAGTCAAATAATTCGGAGCCGGTGATTCCTGGGCCACCTGTTTTTCCTGACCGGCCTCATTTTTCTCTTTTTCTCCGGCTTGAAGTTCTCCGGGCTGGGCTCCAACTCTGGCTTCAGCGGGCGGCGCCGCTTTTATTTCTTTTAATATCTGCCAGTTACTAAAAGCCGGTCCTTTTAAATAATAAATCTTAAGGTCGTAAAGATCAGACAGGCTGGCGGTGAGGTTCAGGGAGATTCGGCTGCCGTCGGTGGCTCCCTGGGTAACTATAGCCTGATAACGCTGGCCACTGTGATCATAATAGGAAGTAAGCATAGGGGTTAGCGAAGGTCCGGTCAGCTTCGTCCCGCTGACTTTATCCAGAAATTCAACCTGGCCAGACTGGCCGTTTTCCATCTTCAGCCAGACCGGCAAGAAAAAATTATCACTGGCCTCAAGGGCAAAAGGCAGGCGTTTGTCTGCTGGCGGCAAAGGCGGGAAAGGTTTGTGCGGTTCAGCCTGATACCAGAAACCAACCGAGCTGTAGAAATCAGAACGATCATTGGCATGACCATGTTCAATGGTCACCCTGATAGATTTGAAAAAAGGCACCGGGTCAGGCAAATGAAAGCGGAAGACCGTGGCTTTAGCCCCGGCTTGAAAGTCCTCTTCCTGGAGGGAACAACCGTAATAAAGATGGCTGCCTTCTCTCATTCCCCAGGCATCGGAAAAATAATCTTCACTGCCAGTGCCGGTAATCTGGGGTGTCTCCTCGCCGTCAATGTAAATCAGATCATCGCCTTCACCCCACCAGCCAAGCGACCGCTGAAGAACACTCAAGACACACCCGGCATAATGTCCCTGGCCAACAGCTTCTAAAATCAGGTAATTGAGGTCTGCTTCACAGGGAAACTCCTGCCGGTACTGGGCATGAAAATAGGGCACCTCGGGCTTGATGTCTTCAACCTGCCGGTAATCTATTTGATAGTAGAATGAGCCAGCAGGCCGGCTGCCTTCATTGGTGATGGTCACCCGGGCCGACCACCGAAAGGGCATTGTCCAGTAAGAATTTAAAGCCCGGCCATCAGAAGACCTGATCACAGGCACAGACAGGAGATTTCTCTCCAGTCCGTGGCCAACTGCAAAAAAATCGCCAACCGGAACTTCAACCGAAGGGGTATCCTCTCCATCCCAGTAAATCCTGAGAACCAATTTCCGTCCGTAAAATGGCTCGGCGGAGATAGTCATCCAGATATGGTCAATAATAGCCGGCCCCTTGATCTCGGCCAGAACAGCCGTCTGCCCGGCCGGAATAGTCAAAAAATCATGGTTGCCGCCAGTGGTATCAGCCGAGGAAACCCTTTTCCTCTGGTAATTCTGCCTATCAGCCAGAGAGCTTAAAATATTCTGGGCAACAAGCGAACTGGAAAGCAGGTTGAAAAAAAATAGAAAAGCAAATCCGCTGGCTATTATTACCTTAAAGTTTTTTCTGGCTTTTAATTTGTCCATGGCTGGCCTCTGTGCTTAAGATTTAATTCAGGGAAATTATAACTTTATTTTAACCTCTAAATCCTTTTAAATATTTTCAGCCGCTTATTTATTTACGTAGGTCAGCCATTTTTCATATTTTGGATTTTTTCCAGTAGTGATCTGCTTGTAGGCTTCAGCTAATTTCATGGTCAAACTGCCTGGTTTTCCTGTACCAATGGTATAGACCGGAGGTTTTTCCTGATTCTCAGACATGTCGGCCACTTTAGAGATAGGTGAAATCTCGGCGGCTGTTCCACAGAAGAAAGCCTCATCAGCCCCGAACAAATCCTCTTTGGTAATAGGAGCGATTAAGGCCTGCAGGCCAAGATCCGGAGCCAGTTCGAGGAGGCTGGTTCTGGTAATACCTTCCAGAACTGATTCGGAATTGGGATTAGAGTGAAGAACGCCATTTTTAATCACACAGATATTTTCCCCGGGGCCTTCAGCAATGCGACCTTCGAGATTGAGGAAAATGGCTTCGTCATAACCATGCTGTCTGGCTTCTATGCCATTAATGGTTGATTGAACATAAACCCCGCCGAGCTTGGCGGACAGATCAAGTTGAGAAACATGAATCCGCCGCTTGGGCATAAGGCAGCCAAAGACGCCTTTATCACCTGCTTCCCCGAGATAAGCGCCCCATTCCCAGGCTCCGATAAGAAGCTCAACCGGACAGTATTTAGGGACCAAACCAAGATTACCATAAGAATAAAACATTAGAGGGCGAATATAAGCCTGGTCAAGGCCGTTCTCTCTGATCACATCCTTACAGGCCTGGATAATTTCTTCTTTGGTAAAAGGTACCTTCATCTTGATCACCGAAGCTGAATGGAAAAAGCGGTCAACATGTTCTCTGAGGCGGAAGATAGCTGGCCCACGGTCTGTCAGGTAAGCTCTAATCCCTTCAAAAGTACTGCTCCCATAGTGAAGAGCATGCATCATTGGATGAAAAATTGCCTCATTCCAATCATAAAACTTCCCCATGTACCAGTATTTTTTGGCCTTTGAAAAATGAGTGTTAGAAAACATGAAATACTCCTTTGGCGTAATTTTTTTCTTTATAAGGATCCCCCTGACAGGCTGCTAAAAAATGGTTCGACCTTCGATTCGCTTGTTTCTATGATCAATGGTCTGACCCCGAAGGTTAAGAATATCTAATAACACAAAAATGAAAAAAAGAAAAGAATAAAATAAGCAGGAGAAGAAGCCAGCTCAGTTATCAATTTCTCCGGCTGTTCCGGCCCGCCGTTTAGCTTCCCATCTTTCCTTAGAATTCTTCTGGCCAGTCAATACCTGAATCTCACCACTGATTTTATCCTGAGCAGCTCTTCCAGAGAAACGCAGAGTTGTGTCCTTCGGACTAGCCGGCGTCACCACGATTTCAATCAGATCCCCGTCAATTTTACTTTCAGGCACAAGGATTGTTTCCTCTCCAAGGACAAGCCGGCCACTGAACTTTTGAAAGTGCTGCTCGATTTCAAGCCGGGCTTCTATTTTCTTTTGATTTAGATTCATCTTCCATTCCCAGACGCCAGAAACATTAGCCGGGACCACCCAGAAATAAACCGTGTGGGGATACAGGCCGGCAGCCACATAAGTCGTTTTTTCCGGCTCCCACTCATCCAGATCAAAAGAATGGGAAACAACCCTGGTTCCTGGCTTCAGAGTTCTCAGGAGGGCTGACCGCAACCGGATGTTGACATCGGGCAGAAGATACATGGTGACCACGGTAGCCGGGCTGAAATCGGCTTCAAAAATGTTCTGGCCTCTGAATTCTACCAGTTGTTCGACACCGGCTTCCCGGGCGTTTTGCCGGCTTTCCTCAATTCTTTCCGGGTCTATATCTATCCCCACTGCCCGAATACCAGCTCTTTTGGCGGCTTCAATCACAATCCGTCCGTCGCCAGAGCCCAGATCATAGAGGATATCCCCCTTTTTGAGTTCAGCCAGCCTGAGCATTTCATCAACTACTTCATAAGGAGTCGGCACAAAAGGCACATCAAGCTTGACCTTCTGGGCCTGGGCGGAAACTGGCTGCAACCAGCTTAGAAAAAAAATCAACGAGAATATCAAGAGTAGAGAAGCTTTTAGAGCTTTGCTCATGATCCCTCCTTTCCATAGACAGTCTATACTGATAAATAGCATAGAAATCAGGCTGGTGTCAAAAACTGTCAGCTGCGGACCAAAGCCATCAAAATAAGGGGTTTCTACTTTTTGGAAACTAAATTTTTACCTGGCCAACCATAGCTTGAACAGGTTCAGGCCGGTAGCCCATAACCGACCGTCTCTTTAAAAATTACCACTTAAACTCAGAGCATCAGCCAGAGCGGCGGCCGTATCACGGGGAGCAGCTGCATCACCAATCAGGAAAAGATTTTTAACTTTACCTTTGAGCGCGGTATAGAGAGTATTATTAGCTGCTTTTAATCCGGTCACTACTACCGCCTCAATCCCACTGAGTGTTTCTGTGCGGTTAAAATATGGATTTAAGAGTGTAGCCTGACCATCGTCAAACTTAACCATGACTGACATGGGGTGAGTGATGACTTTCTTTGTTCCCAGCCGTCCATAAATAGGCAGAAGAACTGTGGAAACTTCATTATCCTGACCGTTAAAAAAGACGGCTGTGACCCAGTGAACTGTCTTGCCCAGATTGGCCAGGTGCTCCACTGCCCCGGTGCCTTCCAGACCGGCATCGTAGTCCATGACCAGAACATTTTCAACTTTGACCTTATGGTTTAAGACATCTTCAATTGAATAAGTCCCCGGGCTATTCAGGCGGTTGGCGCCGGTAGCAATAATGACAATATCAGGCTTTTCAGCCAGAACGTCAGCTTCCGTTGTTTCTTTGTTTAATCTGACATCAACTTTAAGCCTGTTAAGTACATACGTTAGATAGCGAGTGGTGCCAGCCAGTTCTTTTTTCCCAGGCAGACTGCTCTCCAGCTTCACTCGCCCGCCGAGGCTATCGCTTTTTTCAAATAGCACGACTTGATGACCCTTTCTGGCTGCCAGTTCGGCTGCTTTCATGCCGGCCGGGCCGCCTCCGACGATTACTACTTTTCTGGGATTAGATGTGCGGCTCGAGAGAATTTCGCGCGAATAATTGTCCTCAAAACCTGAAGCCGGATTAACCACACAGCTAATGGCCCGGTTCTGAAGAAGCCGCCCAACGCATTTCTGGTTACAGCCGGTGCACTCTGAGATTTCATCTATCTCCCCGGCTTCTACTTTTTTTACCCAGTAGGGCTCAGCGATTAACCCCCTGGCCAGGCCGATTAAATCTGCTGTTCCTGACTCGAGAACTTGCTCAGCCATAGCGGGCTGAATGATCCGGCCGGAAGCAATAACAGGAACGGTCACTGCCTTTTTGACTCTGGCGATCGCTTTAAGATGAAAGCCCTGCTCAAAATTAAGAGAAGGCAGGCTATAGGCCATACTTTCCCAGGTGCCAAAATCAGAGTTGATATAATCAACGAACGGATTAAATAGCTTAGCATACTCAATGGCGTCATCAATCGAGTAGCCATTGGGAATGAATTCGTCCAGACAGAGCCTTAGGCCCAGTGGTTTATCGCCGATGTATTGTCTTATTTCCTTGAGTACCTCGATGACGATTCTGGCTCTGTTCTGGAGGCTTCCTCCATACTCATCTTTTCTGGCATTTTTGGCCGGTGATAAAAACTGCCTCAAAATTCCATCGTGAGCCACTTTAATCTCAAAGCCATCAAAATCAGCTCTCATTAGCAGTTTGGCCGCCTGGCCAAAGGCTTTGATCAGCGTTATGATCTCCTCTTTGGTCATTTCTTTGGGAATTTCCCTGACGGTCATATCGGGGATAGCGGATGGAGCCCAGGTCGGCTGAAGGGTTTCGACACTTTTGGTTTGATTTCCATAGTGGGTCATCTGGGCAAAAATTTTGGTTCCATAGGAGTGGACGGTGGCGGTAATTTCTTTAAGCCTGGACAGGCTTTCCTCTCTGGCTGCCACCTGACAAGCATAGTAACCGCTGGGATGGACGCCGAGACTGGGCATCACGATTAAGGCGACACCGCCCCTGGCCCGCTCTTCATAGTAAAACTGGTGTTTTTTGGTCGGCAGATGATCTTCGCTCCCGTAATAAGGTTCATGAGGCAGAAAGACCACCCGGTTTTTTAGCTCGACTCCTTTAATAGAAAAAGGAGAAAGAAGCTGGCTGAAATCTCTTTTATTTTCCATTTTAAGCCCTCCTGCCGGTCATTATACCCTCACCGGAACAAAACCAGAAATGGCGGCGGCCAGAGCTCTTCTGGCGGGGCCAGCTCCTTAAAAAGGCGAAAAATCAGTGGCTCTTCCGCAGAGACCTGGCCAAGGTGTTCAGCCGTTGACTTCGGTTAGCTGGTCTGATATATTGAAAAGCGATATCGAAAGACGATATACAAGATGAAACATGATTTAACTCATGAGTTTTTTCTGGGGTTTATCAAGATCCATATTCTTCATCATGCGGCTGAGCAGCCGGTCTACGGTCTGTGGCTGATAGAAGAATTAGGCCACCACGGCTACCGGCTGAGTCCAGGAACACTTTATCCGCTGCTCCATTCTTTAGAAAAAGAAAACTATTTAAAGTGCCAGAAAAAGGTCATCGAGGGCAAGATCAGAAAATATTACCGGACAACAGCTAAGGGCTGGAAAGCTTTAAGTCAGGCTAAAGATAAGATCAGGGAATTAATCGAAGAGGTCGTGTCATGATCGCCAGAGAGGCGTTGCAGCAGAGATTTAAGGTTTTTATTTTTCTATCTTCGTTTATTTTACTGATGGAGGTGGCCGGCTCTATTTTTACCAGGAGCCTGGCCCTGTTGAGTGATGCCGGTCATGTTCTGGTCGATTTGCTGGCTATGCTGTTAACCTATTTTTCAGTCCGGCTATCGCAGAAAAAAGCCAGCCGCAAATTTTCCTATGGCTATTACCGGGGAGAAATTTTTTCAGCCATTATCAACGGCGTGGCCCTGGTCTTGATTACTCTTTATATTTTTTATGAATCTTATCAGCGGTTTTTCTCGCCCCGGGCCGTTAAGGGGCCGGAAATGCTCGTCATCGCCATGATCGGCCTGGCTGCCAACCTGTATGTGGTCACTAAAATGCACGGCTATGAGCAGGAGAATCTCAATGTCAGAGGTGCCTACCTTCATGTTCTGAGCGATACCCTGACCTCGGTCGGTGTTATCCTGGCCGCCATCTTGATTATCATTACCGGCAATAATATTTTTGATCCGCTGATCAGCGCTTTAATAGGAATCTTCATCCTGGTCAGCTCATTCCGGCTGATCAAAGAATCAGCTGATATATTTATGGAGGCTACTCCCCGTGATATTGATTTAGAAAATCTGGCTAAAGATATTGAGTCTATAAAAGGGGTCAACGGAATTCATGACCTCCATGTCTGGAGCCTGTCCTCTGACCTTTATGCTCTAAGTACGCATGTCTTAATAGACAGAAATGATATTGATTCGATTAACCAGATAGTCTCTGAGATAAATGAGATGGTTAAATCTAAATACAATATTAGTCATACGGTCATTCAATCTGAATGTGAAATTTGTGCCGGTAATGACTATGAGCACCTGCATTAAGCCGGTGATGGAGGTTTGACATGAATCAAAAAGAAAACAAAGGGCTGACCGCTGAAGAGGCCAGGCAAAGGCTTCAGCAATTTGGTCCTAACCAGATTTTCCGGCCGTCAAGAATCAGTTTTTTGGGCATAGCTAAGCACGAAGTAACCGAACCGATGATTCTTCTCTTGCTGGTGGTCGGTGTTGTTTATAGCCTGTGGGGCAAGCTGGCCGACGCCATTACCATCTTTGCCGTCATTTTCTTGCTGGTCCTGGCAGAGGTTTACAATGAGTACCGGGCTAAAAAAGCCATTTCCTCTCTGGAAAAGATTGCTGCCCCCAAAACCAAAGTTCTCAGGGACGGATTGATAGCAGAAATAGAGTCGGAGGCGGTAGTCCCCGGTGACATTCTGATTTTAACTCCAGGTACCAGGATAGTGGCGGACGGCCGGCTTGAGCAAAGCATCAGTTTGCAGGTTGATGAATCGGCTCTGACCGGCGAATCTTTCCCTCAAGACAAAAATAATAATGATGAGATTTACGCCGGAACGGTGGTTGTTTCTGGGGAGGGGCAAGCTGAGGTCACGGCTACCGGCCGCCGGACTAAACTGGGTGAAATTGCCGCTAGTCTAAAGGAAGTCAAGCCACCGAAGACAGCATTGCAGCTGGCCATGAAATCTTTAGCCGGTAAACTGGTTTACTTAGCTGTTTTCTTTTCTATCCTGATTCCGGTCGTGGGCATCATACGGGGTCAGGATTTTAAAACGATGGTTTTAACCGGGCTATCTTTAGCCTTTGCCACCATTCCGGAAGAATTGCCGATCGTTATTACCATGGTCTTAGGGCTTGGGGCCTATACCCTCTCTAAGAATAATTTTCTGGTAAAAAGAATAAAAGCCGCTGAGATACTCGGGAATGCCACGGTTATTGTGACCGATAAAACCGGCACCATTACTGAGAACAAGATGAAGATCGTTTCACTTTATCCTGGCAGTCAGGAGGAAATCATAAAGAGAGCACTCGGGACAATTTCCCCTTATTCTCTATCGCCGATGGAGCAGGAAATTAAAAATAAAGCGGCTGAATTGAAGATAGGTGAGGTGGCCTCCGAGATTATTCGCCAGCGGAACCTGGGCAACGGCCGGAAAACCAAATCAATCATCAGAAAAACCGGGGATGACTATGAATTATTCGCCAGCGGCGCTCCTGAGGAAATTCTCGCCATGAGCCAGAACCTCGGGGAAGGTGTCAAAAATAAGCTGGCCGAAGAAACCGCCAGGGGCCGGAGGGTAATTGCTGTTGCCTTTAAAAAGTTAAGCCCCGGGGAAGAGCAGCTTGATTTTAGCCAGCTGGAAAAAGGCTTAAATCTCGTCGGGTTGATTAGCTTTGAAGACCCGCCAAGAAGCGAAGTTAAAGAAACCATCGCCCGGGTAGCTCAGGCCGGCGTCCGGACCATGATGGTCACCGGCGATCATCCTTTAACCGCCCGTTATATCGCCAAAGAAGTCGGCATTATTAGAGAAGACGAGCGGGTTTTAACCGGCGAAGAGCTGGATAAGCTGAGTGATGAAGACTTGCGGCAAACAGTTAAAACAGTTTCGGTTTTTGCTCGAACCACTCCCCAGCATAAATACCGGATTGTTCAAGCTCTCCAGAAAAACGGCGAAGTCGTTGCTGTTACCGGAGACGGCCTGAACGATGCTTTAGCTCTCAAGGGGGCAGATATTGGCATCGCCATGGGCATCCGCGGCACAGATGTGGCCAAGGAGGCAGCTGAGGTGGTGCTGGCTGATGATAATTACATCACCATTACTCAGGGAATTTTTGAAGGCCGAAAGTTTTTTGACAATCTGCAAAAAGGGATTAAATATTACCTGTCAGTTAAGGTTGCTCTGATCTTGATCTTTTTACTGCCAGCCCTGGCCGGCATTCCGATGCCTTTGGCTCCGATTCAGATTATTGTTCTGGAGCTGTTTATGGATCTGGCTGCCTCGGCTGGTTTTGTGGCAGAACCTAAGGAAAAGGATATCTACACCAGAGGGCCTCGAAATCCCCAGGAGAATATTATCAACCGGTTGGTGGTCAGAGATATCTTGATCAAAGGAGCTGTCCTGTTTGCCGGGGTAACTGCAGTTTATTTTTATGCGAGGGGCAGGAATCTAACTGTGACCGAGTCTCAAACCTTTGCTTTTGCTGCCTGGATTTTTGGTCATATTATTCTGGCCTTTATCTCCCGTTCGGATAAAGAATCCATCCTGGCCCAGGGGCCCTTTACCAACAAGGTCATGAACATCTGGGCCGCGGGAGCTATCGGTTTTCTGGTGGCGGCTATTTATATTCCTGGTTTACATGAGCGGTTTAACCTGGCTTACATCAGCTTAGGTCAACTGGTCTCGATCGCCGTAGCGATGATGATTATCGTTGGGCTACTGGAATTAAGGAAGGTAGTTAGCTCAGGGAAGAATAAAAAATTAGCAACGGACATGGCAGGACGCAGTTAGCTTGTAGCCAGTCTGTCGAGGCTTATTATTTGCCGGCCTGGCGTTCGAGCCTGAATTCCCATTGATAAATCAGGTCTTTCGCCTCACGGGCTTTTTGATCCTCTGGAGCCAGGGTGAGAAAAGTTTTCATCTGTTCAACTGCCTGGCTATATTGCCTGAGGTTGGCTAAGATTACCGCCTGGTTATAGTAGAGAACCGGGCAAAACGGAGCCAGACCGAGCGCCTGATCAAATTCCTTAACTGCTCCCGGCAGGTCTTTTTCTTGTATTAGAACCTCAGCCCGGAGAGAGTGCTTGCGGGCTTCTTCGGGGAGTTCAGCTAATTCCGGATGACTTTTAAAGAGAGCACTGACTGTGGAGAGGAGTTCCTGCCTTCCGGCCTGGTTACTAATTCTCAGGGCGGCAGCATATTCATTCAGGGCTTCTGTCCAGTTTGACCCGGCAACTAAGGAAGCTGCTTTATCAAGATGAGCCTGGCGGACGGGTTCGAGCAGGCCAAGCAGAATGCCGGCATTGCGGATGACAAGAGCATTAGTTGAGGAGGCAACATTTCTGCTGATCGAGCTAAAAGCTGACTCAGCTCCAGCCAGGTCGCCTTTTCTGGCAACAGCCACGACCTTAAGGACAGCGGCCACCATATTTTCCGGGTCTTTGATCGCTGAAATTTCATTCAGAGCCAGGTCATTATCTCCGCGATCCGAAGCGACAGCCGCCCGGGCCATATGTGTCCAGTCCTGAGCCGGATCGATGGCAGCTGCTTTATCAGCATCAGCGGCGGCTTCATCGAGAAGACCTTTCTCCCGGTAAAGAAAGCTTCTAAGACCGAGCACTTCTCCGCTGTCTTTAGTCTGAAGCTTGGTAAGGAGGGTGCTGGCTGCGGAGATGGCCTCGTCGTATTTTCCGGCTCGAGCGGCGACGTTCATCACTCTTCTCAGAGGTGAAAGCTCGTCCGGGGCGAGCTCTGAGGCAGAGCGAAAATGGTTGATGGCTTGGTCATAGTTTCCCAGGTTGAAGAAAATATTTCCCAACCGCATCTGCACCCAGGGATTTTTAGGATTAAGGGAAACGGCTTTGTTGAGCGAATTAATCGCTCCGGGGTAATCCCCGGTTGCGGCTAAGGTATCGGCCAGAGCCTGGAGGGCATCTATATTATCCGGAGCCAGCTTCAGGGCTGCTTCGGCCGCGGCCTGGGCCTCGTCATATTTTTTTATGGCCAGATCAGAAAAGGCCAGCCAGACGTAGTTTTGCGGTTCTCGCGGGTCAGACTGAATCCGGGCCCTGAAGGCAGCGGCTGCTTTCTCGTACTGACCGGAGGCATAATAAGCCTGCCCGGCACGTTTTTGAATTAACATTGCTCCTTTACTTAATTTCTGGTCAAGGTTGTTTCCAAGACTGCGGGCCCATTCGGCCCAGGTCTTCATTCCCTGCATGGCTTGCTCAACATCAGCCCCCTTGCTGATCAAAAGGTCAACTATTTCACTGTGGCCTTCGGCAGCCGCACAGCCCAGGGCTGTCCAGCCATTCTGACCGATCATATTCAGATTGGCTCCACGCTCAATGAGGAGCTTGGCTATCTCCAGCTGGCCGGATGAGGCAGCCATCATTAAAGGCGTGCCAAAGTTCCATTCATCAATATTAGCCCCTTTATTTAAAAGTTCAGTGACTTTTTTAATGTCTCCTTTCTGAATGGCTTTCTGAAGGGGTGTCAGCCCGGCGGCCAGAGCCGAGACAGCCAAAAGGATTAATGTTAATAGAGCTACAGAAATACTCACCGGCCTTGACCATTTCATCTGATCCTCCTTAAAGCCCACATGACTTTTTCGTTAGCCGTCAAAATTCTAAATCTTGGCCTCGTCGCTGTCAAATTCAAGTCTGGTGGCCAGAATAGCTACATCTTTAATCTGGATTAACTCGGTTTACACTTTTGCCAGCTAAGAACGCAGTAATTCATTGCCTGACGAGAAAATCTACACGAAAGTAGCTTCTACCTCCCGAAGAAAGTCCGGGCCAAAGCGATTTGTTGTCTAAAAGTCCATAATCCTGATAGGAAGCTGGCTAAATGAGCTTTATCCTGGAAGCAACGTCCAGGAAAAAGTCCTTTGACCAGACGGCTAAGGAGGCCGTGTCTTTGACGAACGGTTCTACCTCCTGCTTGATTTGCTCGATGTTTACCTTCTCGATTCGTTGCGCCAGCAGGTGGCGTAAATCATCTTCTGTTAAAGCTGCCGGTCCTGTCCAGTGACCCGTCTGGCGCATTCTCTTCTCGAGATGAGCTAATCTCAACTCAGGGTGGTAGGCCGCAAACCAGACGAGATCATACCAGTCTCTTCCTTTCATTCGACTCTTCCAGCCACGGCCTAAGACAGCGTGCATTTCCCCGGCAAATATATCGGGCAGGGTGAAGACCCGGACCGCAAACGGAATCGGCCGCAACAAGTACCGCATCTCTGTGATAAATCCAGAGGGCGGATTTATGTCCACTTCCAGCTTTATTTTCAATACCTGATTGCGGGGAACCTGTCTGATAAGGTTCTGGTCAAACTCGACTGTTATCATCTGGACCCGTGTCTCAGCCTTAATAAAGGCGGATTGGACATCTGCTTCTGGCTTTCTGACTTTGGGCTCAACTCTAACCTTGAATCCGAAGGACTCAAGCTCTTTTTTTAGAGCCCGGCTGTAGTCGGCCAAATTGAATTCCTGATATGCAGCCGGCAGGGAAAAATCCAGATCTTCAGAGAACCGGTCAAGCCCGTAAAGTACCCTGAGGGCTGTTCCTCCATAGAAGGCCGCCCTCTCGAAGAATTTTCCTCGCCACAGGCCGAGAAGAGCAATTTCCTGCATTATTTCCCGGAGAGCACGCAGAGAATCCTCCAATGATTTAATTTCGTAAGCAGAAAGCATCTGACGAATAGCTTCATTCATGGTTTGTCTCCCCGGCTTTCTGTAATTGCCTAACCAGTTGGCTCAAATATCTTAACTTATGAGAGCGATAACGCCGGGCGAAGTCGTAGATCCTTTCTGCGGGCAAGGACTTGAGAAAATCAGGTTCAATTCTCAGGTCTTCTTCGAGGAAGCGCTGCATTTCAGCCGCAGAAGCGATAGCCAAACCCCTCAGCGAAACAATTTTGTCAGCCAGGGCCTTTTCCGGTGTGGCTATCAGAAAGGCTTGTTCATGGTCTGCCTCTACCCTGACCAGGCCAGTTTCATAAGCTCCTGGTGGGATTTGCCTGTAAATGAAAAGTCCAACCGGAGTGTTGAACCGGCGAGAGCGATTGGGGGTAACTGAGGTCAGGGCCTCAACTTTCTCCGGGATAATCCCGTAGTAAGCAAGAGCATAATCCAGGGATATGTAGGAAGGTCCGTGGACGAGGTTGGCCAGAAGCTCTTTTGAATACGGGTGCCTCTGGTACTTTGGGCCGAAGACATACAGCCCTTTTTTGACCCTGATAATGATTTCCTGCTGGAGGAGATCGGTAATCTTATCCCTGGGAGAAGACAAATCCTTCAGGGTATGGATCAGAGTTTGATAATCAAAAATCTCGGTCTCAATCTGGGCGCGGATTTCTATGGCTTCCATATTTTGACCTGGTATGTCGACTTATTATCGACATACTATGCTTAATTATGAGTTTTGTCAAGCCATGCAAGGCTCTTCAGCTAAAAGTGAGGTTGAAAATCAATAAACACGAACCGGATAAATACGGCGGTAAAAAGAAATTATTTAAATCAAGTTTTCCTTTAATAGTCCAGCTTATACATGGCTACTTTGGGAATATCTCCCTCAATCTCAAGCGCCCAAAGCACGTCATTACTGACATTTAGCGGCCTGGCAAAATTCTCAGCCAGTTCTTCCTGGTGAAGCAACTTACCAGAGCTTTTGTCTATGACCAGTAAATAATGTTTCTCTTCGGTAACCTGATTTAGCTCATATCTTATTATCCAGTAATCCAGAAGAATTCTTTGGGTGCCCAAAAAGTGCATAGCCCAGATACTCAGATGAGTGCTCTTGTCTGGATGTTTGGGTGGCCAGTGAAGCCTGAATTCAGGGAACTTATATTTGATAAGATGACTCGTCTCTATTTTATTCTTGAATTTTCCTTCTTTGGTATAAAAGAATATTTCTATCTTATCCCCAGGGTTGACAAAGGTGACGGCAATTTCCTTGGATGCCTGGTTAGTAGCCATAACCAACCCTGAAAATGCCATCCAGACTGCATAATCTTCTTTACTAAAAGTACGGCCTTTCAAAAAATCAGGTCGCTCATTGAAAAAACTCGAAACAAAATCACCCTGAGTGGGGCTAATTAATCTACGGGTTCTCTCTGCTTCAGACGGACTCAAAGTAATCGCTGTCAAGGTGCCTGACCTGCTTGATTTTTTTCTGTTGTAAGAGCTTCTGAATTTGGAGGCTTAATTCTTCTCTGGTCTGGCCGAGGGAGTTTTCGAGGTCTTCAAGGCTGACCGGCCGCCGTCGCACTATGGCCAGAATAGCTTCGGCAATATCTGGCGGGGTTTTTTCCTGCTCTTTTTTCCTGAAGCTGGCTACGACTTCCGCCTTTTCTCCAAAAAATTCTCTGATTTTATTCATTTCTTCCGGCGTCAGAGGCCTGGCCGTTTTTTCGGCGGGAGGCCTGACCACGGTGTTCAGATGGATTTTATCCGGATTTATTCTGTCGACTGCTTCCTTTAATTTTTTAAGATGAGCCGGTGAGTCATTGACTCCCTTGACGAGCATGATCTCGAGCCAGATCTGGCCCTTAAACTCTTTTCTGAATTTGGCCAGTCCATCTATGATCTTTTCAACCTTGAGTGAAGGATGCGGGCGGTTAATCTTTTCGAAAACTGGCTGTGTTGCAGCATCAAGCGAAGGGACAACCACCTCAGCCGCGGCCAGCTGTTTTCTCACCTCGGCCCGAGAGAGGAGAGTGCTGTTGGTCAGAACCGCCACCGGAATTTTGGTGATTTTTTTTATCTCTCTAATCAGCTGTCCGATTGATTTATTAAGAGTTGGCTCTCCCGAGCCTGAGAAAGTGATGAAGTCAACCCGGGCTCCAGTTTTAAGAAACTCTTTTATCTCATCCAGTATCTTTTTTTCAGAAAAAGGATTTATCCTTCTGACGGTTTTCTTCGGGCTCATCCCCAACTGGCAATAGATGCAGCTCAGGCTGCAGGTCTTAAAGGGAAGAAGATCCACTCCCAGAGAATACCCAAGGCGTCTGGAAGGCACCGGGCCGTAGAGATGCGGAAATTTTTTTTCTTTTTTCATCTTATTTCCTTTTTCTTCAATTACTGTTATTTACATTACCGTTTAACCGCCCGAAAAATCAAGCCGGCCGGTTTCTTCTTCTGTAAATAGAATAAGGTTCAGTCTAAAATCCAGCAAAAGTTGATTCGTTGCCTCATGAGAAAATCTATACGAAAATATTTTGTGTTCTCGCTTCCGACTATTTTCAGGTGATAGAAGCTTAAAGAGGATTAAGTTCTTTTCCTGCCCCATCATCTTTTTAGCAGGATAGTTTTATGGGTGTATATTATCGAAACGCAATGCGCACTTACGCTTAATCTCACCTGAGGTCAAGGAGTCTGGGCGTCGATTTATCATCCATATATTGTTTTATTCGTCTTTCGGCTAAGCGGACATAGTCTTGGTTGATGTCATAGCCCACAAAATGGCGCCCTGATTTTAGGGCGGCAATGGCTGTTTGCCCGCTTCCCATAAATGGGTCCAAAACAATTTCGTCTGCAAAGGTATATAACTGGATTAATCTGTACGGTAACTCGACGGGAAAAGGTGCTGGATGACCGATTTTGGTGGCCGATTCAGCCGGAAAGGTCCAGATACTTTTGGTAAATTCTAAAAATTCCTCTTTGGAGATGGTATTTTTTCGGTTCTTCGGAGCTTTTCTGGTAAAAGTTTTTTTTGAAAAGACCAGGATATACTCATGAATGTCTCTGAGGATTGGGTTTTTAGCTGACTGCCATGTTCCCCAGGCTGTCGAGGGACTGACGCTTGTGCCCTTATTCCAGATGATTTCCCCTCTCATTAGAAAACCAAGGTCTATCATGTCCTTTATCAGGAAAATGTGCAGCGGCAGATAAGGTTTCCGGCCTAAATTAGCTAAATTTACGCAGGCCCTGCCTCCAGGAACCAGGACTCTATAAACCTCTTTCCAGACTCGCTTTAAAAATTCTCGGTATTCGTTGAGGGTTAGATCCTGATCATATTCTTTTCCCACGTTATAAGGAGGAGAGGTAACCATCAAGTGGACACTATTTTCAGGCAGCTCTTCCATGCTTTCGCTTGAACGGCAAAAAACCCTATTGAGACAATCAGTGCTGACCGGGTTTTCCATATATTCTGTCTGCTCTTCCCTCGGTAAGCCTTCATATAATCGGCTCCCATAGAATTTGCTTGAATCATGATTAATCCGCCCGGGAGAACCAAAGGCACTGGTAGTGGTCCCCGCTGATTTTCGTTTGGCAGTTGGAAATTTCAGTCTTCTTTCCATAGGTCAACCCACCTTTTATATGGACTTATATTTATTTGTGTTTTTTCCCATTCGATAGGAATAGCGAGCGAGTGTTCACAATTTATAAGAGTTGTCAGAGCCTCTTTTGTTATTTCAACTCCCCTTGGGTTTGTGCCGGGTTTGGGTAATTTTATATACCGCTCTTTCCCGAGTTGATTAAATACGAGCTGCTGATTCCTTAACGGAATATAGACCAGACCGCCTCGTTTTCCCCAGTTGATCTGAACCAATAGCAGATCACAACTGGGCTTATAATTTGCCTGAAATTCGACTGCTTTTTGGGGATCAACCGTCCAGACCAGTTTGACTCCTGAGAAGCTATTGCCTGTTACGGTCTTAATGGAAATTGGTTCGTTAAAAAGTTTTACATCAGCTTCAGGGTTGGTTATCGGTAGATTGGTATCTATGTTTTTTTCGCCGAATTTATAAATAAGGAGTGCTATAATGACTTTTTCACGGGCGGAGCCCGCTTCCATCCCAATTTTCCCGGCTCGTGAGCTTTCCATATCGGCCATCTGGAAAAGATAAGGAAGCCGCCGTTTAATTTTTTCTACCAAATTGAGATCGTTAAATAATTCGTCTAAGTGATGGTTCACCTGAGACTCCACTAATAATAGTGACGTTTAAGTCCAGCTGTTAATCTCGCTGGACTTCCTTATTATCATAGCTATCATTAAATATATTTTAAAGGGCAAACTTTTTGCCCGAGAGATTCAATTGGCCGATTTGATCAAAAGACCAGATTATTATTTAATCGACCTTCTGGCGGCGGGCCCACTTATCGAACTGGACCTGCCGCCGGTAGAGAAACCTGCTGTTTTTAGCTGACTGGTAATTAAGCTCGGCTTCTATTTCTTCATCAAGCTTAGCGGCAGGTGTTTCCTCTATAACCCGCTGGATGGCGATGATTGAAGCCGGGAGGTTTACTCCCTTAATCTCGCGCCAGGTTTTTATAGCCCTTTCTCTTTCCCCTTTTTCCCAGTAAGTCAGACCGAGAGCATATAAAGCTCTGGCCCCTGTCCGGCCGCCTCTTCTGTCCAGCTCCTGATAAATCTTGAGTTCCGCTTCAAGATATTTGTTCAGGGCTTCATCCAGGGAGGAATAGCCTTTCCGGCTGAGGCTTTTCTTGAGTTCCTCATAAACCTGATTTAAAACAAAAGCTTTCGGCAGGGAGTTAAAAACATAATCAAGAGAGGCTTTTTTAACATAGATGTCCTTAGCCTGAGGATAAGCTCTGGCCAGATTTCGTATCACTCTCCTTTCCATATCTAAAGAAGAGGCGAGGCAGAATAGAAGCTCATCACTAACCGGCGAGGGCGGATGACTCTCAATCAGAACGGCTATTCTTTCAAAGATTGGCTTCTTATAAAAAAGTTCCTCCAGAGCATCGAAGGCGGCAGTAAATTCATCTTCAATAAAGATAACGCCATTCAGGTTAGAGTTGATGAAACTTTTGGTAAAGGCAACAAGCTCTGGATCGTTCCAGTCGTATTTGTTGAGATAATCTTTTTCAAAAATAGAAAACTGCACCTCCTCCGGATAGGCCATCAGCTCATCCAGGATTTCTGACCACCTGGGCGCTACCAGCTCAAAGTGGACCGGGCCACTTTTCTTCTGACCCCTTTCCTCTGCTTTTTGCTCCTGCCATTCTGCTTCTCCGTAATAGAAGACGCGAAAATTTCCCTGCGGAAAAAGCCTCTCAGCCTGGCTGGAAGTCTGATCCAGTGTTTCCTTGGCCTGTTCATTTTCAGCCGCTGGGAAGATAAAGGTCGGGAAGCCCTTAATAATTGAAAAATTCAAGGCTCCTTTGGCCATAATTTCTTCATAAGGACAAGGCCGGTAGTAGTATTGAGCCGGCACCTCAGTCTGCCCACTCCCCAGCCTGAGTTCAATAAAGTGCCCAGGACCGAAGCTCGGTGGATTTTTCAAAGCGCCGGCCTTCTCCAGCTTTTTAAGCTCCTGAGCTTCATCCCGGCTGAGTAAATATAGTTCAGATTTCCCGCTGCCTGAAGCTGCCGGGCTTAAAAAAACCTTTTCGCCAGAACGGATTTCAAAGCTTTCTTCCTCTCCCAGCCGAGAGTTTTCTTTGGCCAGTGATTTTCCTCCAGCTGAACCTCCATTCCCCTGTGAAAAAAAGTTTTCAAGGAGCTTCTTATAAATTTCTATTTTCTCTTCTTCAGACAGGCCTTCGTCCAGAATCAGAAAATTCTGAGCCGCTTCTGGCAGTTTTTCCTCCTCAAGCTCCGTCATAAGTCCAGCCAGTTCTTCGTCCAGCCCTTTTTCTTTAGTCAGTTCATCAAGTGCCCGGGCAAAAAGATTGAGATCGCCTGAAGCCCCCGCCTCGCCATTGCCCGCCACTGAACGAGGATAATAAGCCACAGCCGTCACCGTCAGAAGAAAAGCTAAGAATAAATGGAAGGCAGTGGAAAGAAGCAAAGCTCCGGAAAATCCGCTGGCTGTCTGTTTGATAACTAACCAGCCCTTCTGGATTCTCTGCCCGCATGACCTCTTGGCCCTGGGCTCCTCAGGCGGGAAAAGAGTAATCAGACTCATAATTAGCTGCGGGTATCCCCTAAATATTTATCAAACGAAGATATTATATATAAAATTATGAGAAAGTTCCTGAAAATAAACTATGGAGCCGGTCTCTTCCATCTTCAAGAAAAGAAGGGCTGGCCTCTGGTTAGAGTAAAAACTGCCAGCCAGGATTAAACCTCCAAACCATGGGGGAAGGCGCTTCATCACTCCTCAATTCCAGCTGGATAACATCTGCCAGGCTGAATAAGGGTCATTTCTTGCTGCCGGGGAGCTTTTGGGCTATCATTTATAAAATTAATATAAGATTAAAAGCAGGATTCTTAAGATCACAGGATGAAACGAGAAAGGCCATGCCAGAAAAAAAGAAAATAACATCTGGAAAATATGGTGAAAAAGAAGCCAGAGCGGGGCTTAAAGCCAAGTTGCCAGCCATAGAAACTTTTCCCAATCAGTTTCCTGATTATGAAATTACTATTGATATCCCTGAATACACTTCGGTTTGCCCCAAAACCGGCCTGCCTGATTTTGGCATAATTACTATCTGGTATATTCCAGACAAAAAGGTTATCGAGCTAAAGTCGCTTAAGATGTATATTCTTGCTTATCGGAATCTGGGTATTTTTTATGAGAATGCTGTGAACCGCATTCTGGAAGATGTGGTTAAAACCTGTCAGCCGAAAAAAGCTCTGGTCAGGGGGGAGTTTATGCCGCGAGGCGGATTAAGCTCGACTGTCGAAGCTCGCTATCCACGCGGGGAGTAAGAGCGGTCTGATCTGTCAGCAAAAACAAAAAGAAGAGAATATGAAAAATAAGGATTTTTATAAACACAACCAGAAAACTGAAATCCAGCCAGCGTCAGCCTGTATCGACACAGGATTAGAATCAACGAGTGCAGCCGGTTCCTTTCCTGCCGACCAGACTTTACCTCCTACCCACGAGGCCGTCAGAGATCTTGATCTCCCCGATGAAGATAAAGCCGGCAGGAAACTCGGGCCTGTTGACCAGCCGGCAGCTTTTGGGCTGACTGATCTCCTGATGATTTTGACCACCATCATCTGGGGAGCCAATGTGCCGGTCATCAAGGTTTCTTTTTCGCAGCTTACTCCACAGGCCTTTAATCTGACCAGATTTTTAATCTCATCCGCCATCTATGCCTTTATTCTCTGGAGAAGCGGAGAAGGCTTTAGAATCAAGCGCAAGGATCTACCCCGGGTAATATTCCTGTCTATAATCGGGATTACTTTTTATCAGATCTTTTTCATAACCGGTCTGAGCCGGACGTCAGCCTCTCTTGTCTCCATGAGTAATGCCATGACGCCGGTTTTAATTGCCCTGCTGAGTGCTGTGCTCGGTTTTGAGCGCCTGCGGCCAGTTGGCTGGCTGGGTATTTTGCTATCGGTAGGGGGCCTTTATGCTGTTATCCTGGGACGTCCTGATGGAACTGACTTTAGGGGATCGGAAGTTTCGGGTATCTTTTTTATAATTTTATCAGGTCTGATGTGGGCTTTATATACAATTTATGCCCGGCCAGCGCTTAAAAATATGTCGCCGCTCAAAATGGCCGCTCTGACCAACATTCTGGGGACAGTCTTCTACCTGCCTTTTGCCTGGCAGGATTTCGCCCGAACGGATTTCAGCCGTGTTTCCTTAGGCGGATGGCTCGGGGTCCTTTACTCGGCTCTACTGGCCCTCGTCCTGGCTTCTGTCATCTGGTATAAGTCAATCGAAAGAATAGGCGGAGCCAGAACCGGGGTCTTCAGCAACCTGACTCCTGTCTTCGGCGTCCTGACGGCCTGTATTTTTCTTCATGATAGAATTACCTGGATTCAGGTGGTGGGAGTGCCGATTATTTTCTTTGGCGTTTACCTGGCCAGAAACGGGCACAAAATTTTTAATAAAAAAGGTAAAAATAGCCAGAATTTTAATCAAGCAGATAAGGAATAATTAAACCCTACTTCAGGCCGTAAATCTTATGGAGCTGGCAACCCAACCTGATATTCTTGAGGCCAATTCTGGCCGCCTGTTGAAATAGGCGCCAGGCTTTCCGGTAACTCCAGGCTTCATTTGACTCGGGCTGAAGCCAGAGCGCAACTTTCACCGCAAACTTTTTCCTTACTTTTTCGACTTCGGCCAGGTTTAATTTTTTAGTTACCACCAGCTTAACTTCTGTCGCTCGCTGCTGGCAGCTCCGAGTTGAAAAAAAATCAGGAGGTTTGGGGGAAACGGTCAGCCAGTCCACCCGGAATCCGACTGGTTTTGTCCCGTTAGTTTCTATTTGAATTTTAAAGCCAGCCTTCTTAAGTTTCTCCACTAAGGGTCTGATATCCTGAAGAAGCGGTTCGCCACCGGTAATTGAAACCCAGTCTGCTTTATATTTATCTTTAATCTCTACTAAGTTACTAAGAATGATTTCCAGACTGAGTTCCTGCCCTTCTTCCCGGGCAGACTTGGTATCGCAAAAGTCACAGCTCAGGTTGCAGCCGGAGAGCCGGACAAAAATGGTTGGCTGTCCCTGTCGTCCGCCTTCTCCTTCAACTGAAAAAAAGATCTCGTTAATCTTCAGTGTAGGTGGCGGCGGCATCTTCCGACTCCCAGACGGTCACGGCTGTCACCGGATAACTTTCTTTCAGCCGGTGGTAAATCTCTCTGGCCAGGTTTTCAGCCGACGGATTGAAGTCATAAACTTCATTGAGAAGTTTATGATCAGGAAGGACGTCAGCCAGCTTTTTCTTGATTTCAATAAAATCAATGCCCAGCCCGGTCTGATCGAGCTCCCTCACAGCTATTTCCACCTCCACCTGAAAAGTATGTCCATGAAGCTTTTCGCACTTCCCCTGGTATTCCCGAAGGTAATGGGCAGCCGAGAATTTATCTCTGACCTTAAGTTTCCAGCTCATATTTTCCCCTCCTTTTTAAGCCGTCTGACCAGGTGATCCTCCTCCTCGGCTTCCCGCCAGGCCTGAGCCCGGAGCAAGCAGCTGGAACACTCGCCGCAGGGAATTTCTCTGCCGGCATAGCAGCTAACCGAGTAAGAGTAATCAGCCCCCAGGCTCAAACCGAGCCTGATTATTTCTGATTTTTTTAGCGATAGAAATGGGGCAATAATCCGGAACTTTTCCGGCTTGAATCTGGCCCCTGTCCCTTCATTAATAGCCTTTTCCATTGCCCGGGCAAAGCTCCTGGTCGTATCAGGATAATCAGGCGAGTCAATGACATTGAAACCGCAAATCAGGTCAGAAAGGTTAAGGGTTTCAGCCAGGGCCGCTCCCAGGGCTATAAAGATGCCGTTGCGAAAAGGGACATAGGTAGCCGGCAAGCCTTCTTTTATTTGCCCGGTTTTCTTAAATTCAGGCACCTTTATTTTTTCATCGGTCAGGGCCGAGCCACCGATCTGCCTGAGGTCAATTTTTATTATTTTGGGCTCAAGCCCGAGCCGCTGGCAGGTCTTTTTTGCCATTTTTATTTCAACCCGGTGCCTCTGGCCATAATCAAAAATGACCGGCTGAACCTGCTGGTACCGTTTTAAAGCCCAGTAAAGAGCCGTCGTCGAGTCAATTCCCCCTGAAAACAGCACCAGGCAACGCGCCACCTTTCTGCCTTTCGATTGGTACATCTCTTTTCTCTTTAACCAAGCTCTCGATTTTCAACCGATTTTATTGCTTTCGCTTTCATCATACCTCAGTTCTCTACTGGCCTCAAATTCAGACCAAAACCTTGTTTTTCAATGGTTGACACATAAAATTTTAGGTGCTAACTTTATTAAATCATGGATTGGGTTAAACTTGAAGAGCAGGTTCGACTGCTTAATAAGGGCCAGCGACTGATTATCCGGGATGATGTCCATGATTTTTCCGAGCTTCAGGGATGGCTGGAACTGGCTTCCCGGAAAAAACTAAAACCGGTTCTCCTTGATACCGGTCAGTTTGGCCTTAGTGAATTGATTGTTCTCTCCGATTTTCATTTTGCCTTTTACACGGGGGATGTGGCCCGTCCGGATTTTAATCAATTAGCCGCCATAACCGAGCTTTTTAAGAAAAAAGGCTGCCCGGTTTATTTTTTCCTGGAAGATGGTTCTCAGGCTGGGGCTTTTGACTCAAAGCTGGCTTCTGGCTTCAAATCGGTTTTTATTTCTTCCCGGAATAAAACCTGGGAACCTGGCCTGTTGTCGAAACTGGCTGAGGAGACCTCGGCCGGTGGGTCAGCCCTTGTCTATTATCATCATGACCAGCCTGATGGCAGCCTGGCTGACTGGCTTACAAACAATTGCTGGCTGCATCTGTCCAACCGGTTTTTTGATGAAAGCAGCCAGCCGGCCCTCTCCGAACTTCTTAAAAATATGAGAAAGCTCAAAGGCCAGATAATAATTCATCTTGAACTACCGGCTTCTTTTGATTATATTAATAGTCTTAGTGAGAGCGGTGCTCATCTGATTTTTAGTTTTGGCCCGATTGAAACCAGGACGAGGCTCTCCAAGCTTGAGTCTTTATGGCATAAAAAAAAGCTTCCTGAACAAGCCTATTTCCTTTATCAGGAATTCATGGCTTGAGGCTGGTTTGGCCGGCTTCAGCGGCCAGCCAGAAAGAGAAATCTTTTTTAGCTGAGCCTCCCGGACAGGAGACAGAAGAATTTATTTACTCAGGATAAAAGATGGAAGAAAAGAAGCCGAACAAAACTTTAACCGGAGAAGTCCAGACGGCTGATGTCCTCCTCCAGGTAAAAGAAGCTGAAGCTAAAGCCAGGCTGAAAATGGAGGAAGCTAAGCAAAGGACCTCGGCTGAATTAATCCGGCAAGCGGTAGAAGAAGCTGAGCAGTTGACCGGAAAGATCCTGGCTGAAGCCAGGAACCAGGCCACCCGGATTAAAGCTGAGGCTCGCCAGCAGGCCGAAACTGAGGCCAGGGCCGTAAAAGAAAAAACAGAAGCTGAGAAAAAGCAGCTGATGGAAACGGCCTCGGCCAATTTTCAACAGACTGTAGACAAAACGATCCAGCGCCTCTTCGAGATTATAAAAGAAAGGCAGTCCTGAAGATGGCTATTGCCCCGGTTAAGAGAATAGAAGTCCTCCTGCCCAAAACTGAGCTTGAAGGCTTTGTCTCTTATCTCCAGGAGCTGGGGATAGCCCAGCTTGACCCTCTTCCCTATGAGGAGTTGCAGCTGGCCTCTTCGCCTGCCGAGGTAGCCGATTACGAACGCTGGCTGGCGCGAATCAATCATGTAATTCAAAGCCTGCCTGAAACGGAGCCCAAAAAAGGCCTGGAGAAACTTCTAACCCCGAAGCCAAAATATTCAGCCAGCCTGAGAAAAGTCCTACTCGATTATGGCTACGAGCGGGTAGTTGAAGATTATGAAGAACTCGAAGCGAAGCGAGCTCAGCTTTTCCAGAACATTAAACAAATAGAAAGAGAAAAAGAGTTTTTAAGCCCTCTGGCGGCTCTTAAGGTGCCTCTAAGCGGTCTGAGCGGATTTGACCGCTGCCTGCTAAAAATAGCTGAAGTTAAGGCCGAGGCTTTTCCCGGTTTAAAGGAGCAACTGGCTGATCAGCCGGCATCTATTTCCTTGATTTCAGCTGAAAAGAATCTAACTTATGTTCTGATTATTTATCATCAAAGTCTGAAGGAGGAAGTTGAAGCCATTTTTTCCGGCTATAAGCTTAACTTTATTTCGCTTGAGCCTTACTTACCCAGGCTAAAAGGAGATGAGAAGGTCTCGGATTTACTGGCCGGACTGGAACAGCAGAAAGCTCAGGCCGGGGCGGAGATCAGTCAGCTCGAAAAAGATATGGCTGGTCTGGCTGTTCACCGCTCACCTCTGATGGCTGTTTATGATGTGCTTCTCAACGAACAACAAAAACTGGCCGGGGTTAGCCTGGCCGGGCTGACTGAAAAAACTGCCTGGTTAGCAGGCTGGGTACCGGCGGCTCAGGCCGATTATTTAGCCCAAAGGGTCAGCCAGTTTTCTCCAAATATTTATTTAAATTTAAGAGAACCAAAACCAGAAGAACGGGACGAAGCTCCGGTTATTCTCGATAATCCTCAATTGATTAAACCTTTTGAAGTCATTACCAGCTTATATGGATTGCCCCGTCCGGGTAGCATAGATCCAACTATTTATCTGGCCCCATTCTTCTTTGTTTTTGTTGGCCTGTGCCTCAGCGAGGGTGGCTACGGCCTGGTTATGTCTCTCCTCAGTCTGTTCTATATCAAGAAAGCCGAACCCAAAGGTGGAACCAGGCAATTTATGCTTTTGCTTTTCTATTTAGGCATCTCCAATATGATTTTTGGTACGCTTTTTGGTGGTTGGTTTGGCTTTCCGATTAAACCTTTGGTTTTGATGGATCCAATCGCTGACCCAATTCCTTATTTAATATTATCTCTGGCGCTGGGTTTTATTCAGGTTATGCTTTCTACTTTTCTCAGCCTGGTCAGAGATTTTAAAAAGGGAAACAAAGTGACGGCTATTGCCGTCAAAGGCGGCTGGCTGCTGCTTCTTCCTTCTCTTCTGTTCTATTTCCTTCTTAAGCAACCGCCGATTCTTGGTATCCTGGCCTTGATTGGGACGGCGGGGATTGTCTTTTTCAGTTCTTCTTCACGAAATATTTTTGCCCGCTTTTTCAGTGGACTTTATGCCCTTTATGGCATAACCAGTTACTTTTCTGATACGTTGTCTTATTCCCGTCTTCTGGCTCTGGGCTTATCGACCGGAGTGATAGCCATGGTGGTTAACTCGCTGGTTCAGATTGCCTGGGGTTTTCCTATTGTTGGCTGGATTATCGGCATTTTAATTTTTGCCGGCGGCCATCTTTTTAATCTGGCCATTGGTCTTCTTGGCGGTTTCGTCCATTCGATGAGATTGCAGTTTGTCGAATTTTTTGGGAGATTTTATGAAGCTGGCGGGAAGCCTTTCCAGCCGGTTAAATTAGTAAACAAATATATTGAATTTATCAGATGATAAAATAATCGCTGACTCCAGTAGGAGGTAAATATGTCCTTAGGATTGACACTGGCTATTTTAGGAGCCGCACTGGCTGTTTTTGTTGCCGGTATTGGCTCAGCTATCGGTATTGGTATTGCCGGACAGGCTGCTTCAGGCGTAATGACTGAAGATCCGTCAAAATTCGGTATTATCCTTCCTCTGGGTGCTCTGGCAGGCACGCAGGGAATTTATGGCTTTTTAAGCGGGTTTCTGGTCATCTTGAAGCTGGGTCTTCTTGGTGGGCAGGTAGCTGAACCAACTGTTCAACAGGGACTACAAATTATGTTTGCCTGTTTTCCGGTAGCTTTTGCTGGCCTGGTTTCGGGCATTCACCAGGGTAAGGTTTGCGCCTCAGGTATCTATATGGTAGCGAAACAACCCAAAGATATGACCAAGCCACTCGTCATGGCTGCCCTGGTTGAAACCTATGCTGTGCTTGGGCTGCTGGCCACCGTCCTTTTACTCAACGGGATTAAACTTTAATTTTCAGGGTAACAAATGAGCCTTGAGAAAATTCTGGAAAAAATTGAGCAGGAAGCCGGACAGGAAGTGGAGGCTATTCTGGCTGAAGTCAGAAAAAAAGCCGACAGCCTGAGAAGAGAAGCTGAGGAAAAAGCCCGGGCTCAAGCTGAGTCCATCATCAAGCAGGCTGAAACGGAAGCCAGTCTGGAGGCCAGCCGGATTCTGACCCAGGTCCAATTGCAGAGAAGAATGGAGCTTCTTAAAACCAGAAGGGAGTTGATTTCCCGGGTGCTGACCGAAGCTTTGAAGAACGAAGAACTAAAGAAGTTGAGGCTAAAAAAAGAAATTGTTACAAGAGAAGGAATAGTGGAAGAAACACTCGAAGCTGACCGGCTTTTAGCTGAGTTGGGACCCGAGATCGAAAACGATATCCTGGCCTGGCTTAAGATCTGACATGGCGGCTAAAATTTCTCCTTTAGATTATGCTTTCGCCGTCGGGCGAGTCAAAGCCCTTGAGAACTACCTGATTCCTGCCCGAATTTTTAGAGAAGCAGCCGAAGCGCCTGATTTTAAACGGGCAGTTGAATTAATTTCTGAGGCCGGGAAATCAACTGACCGGCTGCGGGAGGTAACCACCTCAGCCGGGCTGGAGACTTTCCTTAATTTGGAGCAGTCCGCTCTCGATCTCATCCTGAAGGAACTTTTTCTGGATAAAAATCTCTACGGTTTTTACCAGGAGGCAGAAGAAGTGGCTAAAACTGCCGGCTCTCTTCAGCTTCTGGAACAGCCGTTTTTCCTTGATTTTTTCCGGCTGAAGATTGACTTAGCCAATCTTAAAATTTACCTTCGCTGCCGCTACGGTGAACGGGCAGTCAGTCAGTTTGAGGAAAAATTTATCCCGGGCGGACGGCTGGAGAAGAAAAGTTTTATTGATAATTATAATTCTAATCTGGAAGGTTTTGCCCAGTTTTTAAAAACAACCTCCTATGAACGGCTCTGGCGGGAAGGGCTGAACTTTTTGCTGACCCAGGAGAGCCTGGCCGTTTTCGAGCGGGAGAGCGAGAACCTGGTTATGGATTATCTTCAGTCGGCTAAAAAAGTCACTTTTGGACCGGAGCCGCTTTTTGCCTACGGGTTAGCCCGGAGGCAAGAGCTGAAACTTATCCGGCTGGTCGTTCTTGGCCGGATGTTGAATATTCCAGTTCTTCTATTAAAAGAAAGGATAAGTCAGACCTATGTCTAAATCAGGGCAGATGGCCGTAATCGGAGAGGCCGAGCTCTGTCAACTCTTCCGCCTTTTTGGCCTGGCCGTCTATTCTCCAGCCAACCTGGAAGAAGCCAGAAAAATGCTCGACCAGGTAGTTGAGGAAAAGTACAGCCTGTGCTTGATACAGACAACCTGGCTTGAAGCCCTGAAAGCTGACCTGGCAGCTATCAGCCATAAATTTCTACCGGTTTGTCTGGGTTTTTCTGATTATCGGGGAGCTTCCGAATCTGTGGCTAAAGCCATGAGAGAGCTTTCGATTCGAGCAACCGGTTCAGATGCACTCTTCAGAGAAAGGACTTAACATGAAACAGGGTAAGATAATCAGGGTAGCTGGCCCCCTGGTCGTGGCTTCAGACTGTCTTGGAGCCAAAATGTATGATATGGTCAGAGTCGGCCAGCTGGGACTGGTCGGGGAAATAATTGAACTGAATAATGATCTCGCCTATATTCAGGTCTATGAAGATACGACCGGTGTCGGCCCTGGCGAGCCGGTAACTTTAACCGAGCAGCCATTATCGGTTGAGCTTGGGCCCGGCTTGCTTGGCTCTATCTATGACGGCATTCAAAGGCCGCTCAATGTCATTCGCGACGAATACGGTGACTTTGTTCCGCGCGGGATTTCCAGGCCAGCTCTGGCCAGAAACAAGAAATGGAGTTTTGTCCCTCTCCTGAAAAAAGGGGACCAGGTGGTCAGGGGCGATATCATCGGCTACGTTCAAGAAAGCCCGCTCATCGAGCACCGGATTCTGGTTCCTCCCACCGTCGAGGGTGAAATAACAGAAATTAAAGCCGGCGAGTTTAGTGTGGACGAGATTGTTTGCCGGGTAAAAACTCAGGCCGGGGCGGTTGCCGGGCTCAGCCTGCATCAGGTCTGGCCGGTTAGAAGGCAGCGGCCGGTTAAAGAGAGAACCATGCCGGTTGAACCGCTGGTTACCGGTCAGCGGATTCTGGATACCCTTTTTCCTTTAGCTAAGGGCGGTACAGCCTGTGTTCCCGGTCCTTTTGGCAGCGGGAAGACTGTCGTTCAGCATCAGTTGGCTAAATGGTCAGATGCCCAGATTATTGTCTATGTGGCCTGCGGCGAACGCGGGAATGAGGTGGCTGACCTGCTGTTAAGTTTTCCAGAGCTCAAAGATCCATCCACCGGCCGGCCATTGCTGGAGAGAACAATTATCATTGCCAATACTTCTAATATGCCGGTGGCGGCCCGGGAAGCTTCGATTTATACCGGCATAACGATTGCTGAGTATTTCCGGGACATGGGCTATTCGGTTGCTCTGATGGCCGATTCCTCTTCCCGCTGGGCTGAAGCCCTCCGGGAAATTGGCGGCCGGATGGAGGAAATGCCAGGAGATGAAGGTTATCCGGCTTATCTGGCCAGCCGCTTAGCTGAATTCTATGAACGGGCCGGCAAGGTGGTTTGCCTCGGTTCTGAGCAGCGGGCAGGAACCCTGAGCGTCATTGGCGCCGTCAGCCCGCCTGGCGGTGATTTATCCGATCCGGTCGTTCAGGCCACACTCAAGGTGGTTAAAGTTTTCTGGGCTCTCGATGACCAGCTGGCCAATATGCGTCATTTCCCGGCCATCAACTGGCTACAGAGCTATTCGCTCTATCGGGATTCGCTCAAAAAATATATGGCCGAAAAAGTGGCTGAAGATTTTACCGATCTCAGCCAGGAAGCTTTAAAACTCCTGGAGATGGAATCAGAACTCCAGGAAATAGCCCGCTTAATCGGGGTGGAATCACTATCTTTTAAAGACCGGCTGGTCCTGGAGACGGCCCGCTCCATCCGCGAGGATTTTCTCCATCAGAACGCCTATCATCCTCAGGATACTTATACTCCCCTGCGCCAGCAATATCTGATGCTGCGCAACATTCTTTATTTTCATCAGAAAGCCAATCAGGCCCTGGATGAAGGTCTGGATTTTAAAGCGATCGTTTCTCTTGATGTCCGCGAGCAACTGGCCAGGATGAAATACTTTGAGCAGGGTGAGCAGGCTCTGCTGGAAGTACAAAAGCAAATCGACGCTTCATTCCAGGAACTTTCCAGTCGAGGTTAGAAATCATGGCGAAAGAATATTTAACAGTTTCCAATATTGTCGGGCCGCTGATAATCGTCGAAAAAATCTCCGACGTCAAATACAATGAACTGGTCGAAATTGAAGATGCTTCCGGCCACCGCCGGCGAGGGACGGTCCTCGACATTTCGACCAACCAGGCCATCGTTCAGGTTTTTGAAGGGACGGTCGGGCTGGATGTCAACCGTTCCCGGGTCAGGTTTCTCGGCCGGTCGCAGGAACTCCCTGTTTCGGAAGAAATCATTGGCCGGGTCTTTGATGGTTCGGGTGAGCCGCGTGATGGCGGCCCGCGGATCATCGCCCGCCAGATGCTGGATATCAATGGCAGTCCGATTAATCCTCAGGCCCGCGATTATCCTTCGGAGTTTATTCAGACCGGTATTTCAGCTATTGACGGAATGAATCCCTTAGTCCGCGGTCAGAAGCTGCCCATCTTTTCTGGCAGCGGTTTGCCTCATCCTCAGATTGCCGCTCAAATCGCCCGGCAGGCTAAGGTTCTCGGCCGGGAAGAAAAATTTGCGGTAGTCTTTGCCGCTACGGGCATCACCTTTGAAGAAGCTAACTTCTTCATCGAAGATTTCCGCCGGACAGGTGCTCTGGAGAGAGCCGTCCTCTTTCTCAATCTGGCCAATGAACCGGCCATTGAAAGAATTGCCACCCCGCGTCTGGCTCTGACCTGTGCCGAATATTTAGCTTTTGACCTTGATATGCACGTCCTGGTTATTCTGGTCGATATGACTTTTTATGCTGAAGCCCTGCGGGAAATCTCAGCCGCCCGGAAAGAAATCCCTGGCCGCCGCGGTTATCCCGGTTATCTTTACACCGACCTGGCCACCATGTATGAACGGGCTGGCCGCATCAAAGGGAAAAAAGGCTCAATAACCATGATTCCGATTTTAACCATGCCCGATGATGATAAGACTCATCCGATTCCTGACCTGACCGGTTACATCACTGAAGGTCAGATCATTCTGAGCCGCGAGCTTCACCGCCGCGGCATCTATCCCCCGATTGATGTCCTGCCATCACTGTCCAGGCTTAAGGATAAAGGTATTGGCGCTGATAAGACGAGAGAAGACCATGCCGATGTTTTAAACCAGCTCTTTGCCTGCTATGCCCGGGGAAAAGAAGCCCGTGAGCTGGCTCTCATTCTGGGTGAAGCTGCCCTGAGCGATCTCGATCAGCTCTACCTCACATTCGCTGACCGTTTTGAAAATGAATTTGTCCGCCAGGGAGAGCTGGAAGCCAGAGGCATTACTGAGACTATTGATATCGGCTGGAAGCTGCTTCGCCTCCTGCCGGAAAAAGAGCTGAAAAGAATCAGACCGGAATATCTTGAGAAATATTACCGGAGTTAAGATGGGGGTCCAGCTGGAGTTTTAGATGAAGCTTAAAGTTAACCCTAACCGGATGGAGCTGATGAGGCTCAGACGGCGCCTGACTCTGGCCGAAAGAGGGCATAAACTTCTTAAGGATAAACTGGAAGAGCTGATGCGGAATTTTCTGGAAGCTGCCCGACAGTTCAACCGGATAAAAGAAGAAGTTGACGGGGAATTCAAAATTATTACCAGGTCATTGGCTCTGGTCCGGGCAACCCAGGCTCAGGCTGAACTGCCGGATTTGGTGAAGAGCGGTCAACTCCAGCTTGAGGTTAAAACTGGAAGGATGCTTAATTTAGTTGTTCCGGAATTTGAAACCAGTCTGTTTCAAGCTGGCGATTATGATTTTATCCGGACCGATGGAGAACTCGAGGTAGCTCTGAAGCATTTTAAACAGCTCTGGCCAAAGCTCTTAGAATACGCCAGCCTCTGGAAAAAACTTGAGCTGTTGACGGCCGAGATTGAAGTAACGAGAAGAAGAGTCAATGCCCTTGAATATATTTTAATCCCGAATATTAAAGAAACAATTCAGGCTATTTCTTCCCGGCTGGAAGAAATAGAACGGTCCTATCAAGTTCAGCTGATGAGGGTCAAAGAAATCGTAAGACACCACCAATAGTGCCTTTTGACCAAAATAATACAAAAAAAAGTATATAAATATGAAAAAAACTATTGACATCACTAAAAATTGTTGTATATATACAAATGAAAATGAAACTTGCATTGCTCTTCAGTTCGAAACAGGGCCTGGCCCGGACACTCGCTTCCTGCCTTTTTGACGAAAAGATGGACGAGGGCGAAGAACCTCCACCTGATTTGCTGGCTGAAGGTGACAGCGATGAGACGATCAAAGCCATCGAGCAAGCGCTCGAAAGATATCACCAGGTAATCCCGATTGAAGCTGATGAACTGGCTTACGTCAGGCTGCTCGAAGAAAAGCCGGATCTTGTTTTTAATATAGCCGAAAGATTATACGGTCCGAATCGCGAATCTCATATTCCAACTATCTGCGAAATCTTAAATATTCCTTATACCGGTTCTGATCCTCTGACTCTTGGCCTTTGCCTGGATAAAGCCAGGGCTAAAGAAATCATGGCTTATCACCGAATTGCCACGCCGGCCTTCCGGGTAATCGACAAGGAAAATGATCTCCCCTCTAATCTTACTTATCCGTCCATTGTTAAGCCTTTATATGAAGGTTCGAGCAAAGGCATCAAAAATGATTCGGTTGTTTTTAACCAGAAGGAACTGAAGAAAAAAGTCAGCGAGATAATTGAACTATATCAGCAGCCAGCGATTGTGGAGAAGTTTCTAACTGGCCGGGAATTCACGGTCGGAGTTCTGGGCAATTATCCGGAACTCGAAATTTTACCTATCGTCGAAATTGACCACAGCCAGCTCCCCGGCGGAGCCAGGCCGATTTATTCTTATGAAGCCAAATGGCTCTGGGACACACCTGATAAACCTCTTGATATTTTCCGCTGTCCGGCCGAAATCTCTCCAGAGCTCGAGAAAAAAATAAAGCAGGTCGTTGTTAAAACCTGCCGGCTCTTCCGGATAAGAGATTGGGCACGAATAGATGTCAGGCTGGACGAGAAGGGCGAGCCCAATATCATTGAGATCAATCCGCTGCCGGGCATCCTGCCGAATCCTGAAGATAATTCCTGCTTGCCCAAAGCTGCCCGGACTGCCGGTTATAGTTATGAGCAGCTGATCAACCGGGTAGTGTTTGAGGCTTCAAAACGTTATGGTTTGCTCCAGACGGTAGCGGCCAGCGAGGCCTATGGCCTGGCCGGAGGCAACGGAGGAGACCATGGCGGCTGATAATCTGAAAGCCGGCGTGGCTTTTAACACTCATGAGCCGTTTATCTATCGCCGGGAAAAAGTTTCTGAAGATTCAGTGGCCAAGGTGGCTGAGATCGTCTGTCAGACTCTTAATCAATCGGGTGTCGAGGCTGCGCTGATTCCACTTCAGCGGAGCATGTTTAATTTTCTGCGGAAAATTAAGGAACTCAACGTTCAGGTGGTGGTTAATCTATGTGAAGGCTTTTTCGGGAATCCGCAATGGGAATCAAATGTGGCGGCGGTCATGGAAGTTCTTCATATTCCCTTTACCGGCAATGGAGCCAGAACTTTAGCTGTCTGTCAGGATAAGCATCAGGCCAAGGCTATTCTCAGCTCTTTTAACCTGCCGGTTGCCCCCAGTCAGTTGATCACCTCAGCCGATGAAATTGTTGAGCTGCGCTTTCCAATGATTATTAAACCCAACTCGGAAGATGCCAGCCTCGGGGTTCATCCGGAATCTGTTGTCTATGACCGGACATCTCTGGCTGAGCAAATAAAAAGGGTGATTGAAACTTATGATCAGCCGGCGATGGTTGAAGAATTTATTGAGGGCCGGGAGTTTAATGTGGCCATTCTGGATGATGGCGAGCCGAAAACCCTGCCTGTCTCCGAGATAGATTTTTCCACCATGCCGGAGGGTTATCCGCACATTTGCAGTTATGAGGCCAAATGGTATTCAGAACACCTGTTATATCAGACGACCAAGCCGGTCTGCCCGGCCAAAATTGAGCCGGAGCTGGAGGCCAGGTTGCAAACTCTGGTTATCAATGCTTTCAAGGTCATGGGCTGCCGTGACTATGCCCGGGTGGATTTGAGAATGAATGACCGCGGTGAATTGTTTATTCTCGAAGTGAATCCCAATCCGGACGTCAGTCTTGACGCCGGCTACGCCCGAGCCCTGAAGGCGGCCGGGATAGATTATGCTGATTTCTGGAAACTGATGATCAGTAATGCTTTGAAAAGGAAGGAAACCGATGGTACGGCCAATGACAAGCGTTGACCGTGAACGGGTCATGGAAATAATCAGGGCTACCCGCTTTTTTGTTCCTGACGAAATAAAGGTGGCGGAAGAGCTGATTGATATTTATCTCTCTCAGCCTGAGCAGCAGGACTATCAGATAGTGGTGGCGGAGGACGAAAACGGGAAAGTAGCAGGCTATATGACTTATGGCCCGACCCCTCTTACTGAAGGCACCTGGGATCTTTACTGGATAGCGGTTTCGCCTGAAGTCCAGGGCCAGGGCTATGGCCAGCTACTGGTGCGCTATCTCGAAAACGAGGTTAAGAAAAAAGGCGGCAGGCTGGTCATGATTGAGACTTCTTCTCAACCCAAATACCTGCCGACCAGAAAATTTTATGAAAAATTAGGTTACCGGGAAATGGCCCGCATTCCTGACTTTTACCGGCCAGGAGATGACCGGGTCATTTTCGGAAAATATCTCGGGGAAAAGGAGTGAAACAAGGAGAAAATGGACGACTGGCAACAAATTTTGCGTCACAGTTTGAGAACTCCAGAAGAAATCGCTGAACGTTTTGACCTGGATCTTGAGGAGGTCAGAAAAATAAGTCAGGCTTTTAAAATCCAGATTACTCCTTATTATGCCAATCTGATCAAAAGGAAAGGGGATCCGATTTACCGTCAGGTTGTGCCTGATCTGGCCGAGCTGGCTGAGAACTCCGGCGAGGACGATCCCTTAGAGGAAGATCTTGACTCACCGGTGCCCAGCATTGTCCACCGCTATCCCGACCGGGTTCTTTTTCTGGTAGCTCATAGCTGTGCTTCTTATTGCCGTTTTTGCACCAGAAAAAGAAAAGTCGGCGATATTTCGAAAATTCACCCGCGTTACATTGAGGATGGAATAAATTACATCAAAGATCACCCGGAAGTCCGTGATGTGATTATTTCCGGCGGCGACCCGCTGATTTTAAGCGATGACCGGCTGGAAAGTATTCTGGGCCAGCTGCGGTCAATTCCCCACGTCGAAATTATCAGAATCGGGACGCGAGTGCCCTGTTATCTCCCGCAGAGAATCACCGAAAAATTGGCTTCTATCCTTAAAAAATATCACCCGCTTTATATGAACGTTCACTTCAATCATCCGGATGAAATTACGCCGGAAGCAGCCCGGGCGCTGAATCTGCTGGCTGACGCCGGTATTCCTCTCGGCAACCAGACTGTTCTTCTCAAGGGTGTCAATGATGATGTTGAGACCATGAGGAAATTGATGCAGAAGCTCCTGACGGTCAGGGTCAGACCATATTATATTTATCAGGCTGATTATGTCCGGGGAACTGATCATTTCCGGACCACAGTTGAAAAAGGGCTGGAAATTTATCAGGGCTTGCGAGGCTGGACTTCCGGTCTGGCTGTGCCCCAGTATGTGATTGATGCTCCTGGCGGCGGTGGTAAAATTCCGCTTATTCCTGAATATGTTCAGTCAATCTCCGATGAGAAAGTTGTCCTGAGAAATTATGCCGGCGAGCTTTTTGTTTATCCTCAGGTAAAGACTCCCAGGCGGAAAAGGAACCGGCCCCAGCCGCCCTGTTTTGTGGCTGATAGCCAGCGGGTTTAAAAGTCATTTTCAAAATCTTTAAGATCGGCTGAAAAGCAGTCAGTCTATCCCGGCCAGGTAGTCTGCCAGACCTTGCTGCTCAAGGATAACCAGGGCTTCCTCGCCGGTTATTCCCCTTTTCTGCCGCAGCGATTCGAGAATTCTGATGATGGACAGGGCCACTTCGGCCGTCTGGCCAGCCACCTTTTCTTTGTCTTTAAGATAAGCAATGGAGTCAAACAGAACAGCGTTGGCTTCGCCATAACTGATAGGTTCACGCCGTCCATATTTTTTTATCCAGCCCGGCTTTTTGAGGCCATCATTAACATGGGATTGAATTAAATAGGTTGCCCGCCCGATTAATTTTAAATTACTCGGACTGACATTGGTCATGGTGTTACCAATGACCCGGCCGAGTTTAGCCATGACGGCTGTCGAATGAGCATTGAGGGCCATTTTTAAGGCCATATTCTGCTTGAGCTGGAGAGGATCATTGGTTGAATCAACCGGCAGCCAGATTGGCAGGAGTTTTTGACCTGCTGGCCAGTTTTTAGTCTGGTAGAAACTATCGATTTTTTTCTGAGTCTCAGCAATTTGCTTCTGTTCAAGGCCAGTGACATTGACGGTGACAACTGAAGCCTTACTTCCGGAGAAGAGCCGGACAAAGCGGCTCGAGGGCGAGCTGGCATCCAGAAGCTCGTTTTCTTCGGGGCTCAGACTGACCACCACTCCCAGATCCCCTGGCTTCGGTCCTCTTTTTTCAAGATTATATTCTGAGAAAGAAAAATCATACAGGTCCTGCTGGTTCTGGCCGGCTCTTTTAAGGCTTTCCAGGGCTGCCTGCTTCAAATAGGGATCATCTATTTGTTCTTCAAAAGGCTGGCGATAGATACCTTCGCTCAGGCCGCGGAAAGGACGGCCAAGGAAAGACAGCCAGGCCTCCCGGCCATTAGCGGCTGGCGTCCAGACCTGAATCCAGCAACGGCGTTCAGGCAGCTCAACTGTATCCAGCGGATAGAGCCTGAAAGTTGGGCTTCTCTCCGTACTGTCAATAAAAACGGTAATCATTGCCTTCCCGGCAAAATAAGTTGAAAAGTGCCTCTGGCGGTAAGTGCTTGATTCCAGGTCAGTCCAGGGAGCTATGGCCGGAACAGCTTGTTTTACTCTGGTCAGAACCGGAGCAAAAGCTTTTAAATTATCAGGGATGGAATAAGGGCGGTTGAACCCGGCCTTCAGCAGTTCTTTGGAGTTGAGAAAATCATGGAGCAAATCATAGACCGCCGCCTGCAGGGCGACCCCCAGGACATAGGTTTCGATGGTGGTGGCCTGCATTCTGGTCGAACCGGTGATGGCCATCGGCCCGGTGGTCAAATTGATTTTAGTGATTCCTGGTTCATCTATGACCTGGCGGCTGCGCTCAAAGGGACGCAGTTTATCATCAGGGTTGTTATAGACAAAATAAAGCTTCTTCCGGCTTTCGGCCGGTGAATAGTCTGACTGCTGGCGCCAGTCATCAAGTGCAGCAAGAATAGTCCCGATGACTGAGGAGGTCTCGCCGCCTTCAGTGACGGCTATGACCAGATCTCCTTTTTCTATTCCGCGGTCTTTTAGCTGGAGGCGGCCAATCAGTTGCAGATCTTCAAATCCTTCGAGAGATGAGATCAGCGCCCGGTCCCCGCCGGTCATTTCACCGATGAGCTTTTCGCCGATTCCCGCGCCCAGGTTTTTTTCAACCTTCGGCCAGAGCTCTTTATCGGCCTGGAGTGAACTCCAGAAAGGCCGCCAGAAGGTGCTTTCCATTTGTTTGGCTAAACGCCCGGTGGCCCCGCAGCCATAGAAATAAATCTTATGCCCGCCAAGAATGGTCTTTTTAATTTCAGAGGATAATTGTTCGAGAATTTCCGGTGAGGAGGCTAATTCCTCGAGCTTGGCCACAATATCCTCATCCACCGAAAAAAGCAGGTGGAGGCCAGCGGCGGTGTCCGTTTTTATTTTTTCACTCAGGTTCCAGGTCTTAGGGTGACGCTGTTCGGTGAGAAGGGTATGGAGTTGAAACTGGGTTTTATTCTGCAGGTAATCGAGGGATTCAGGCGAGACCTCAATCCCCAGCAGCTCCAGCAGGCTGGCTGACTGGCTTTTAGCCGTCTCCTGCCTGGGCGTTTCCTGAGCGGCCATCAATACTACTAAAATAGTAGGGATTAAGGCCAACCCGACAGCTAACCTGAAAAGTTTAAAGCCCGGTTGATTCTTAGTCATGATTTCCTTCACCTGTTTTTCCATATTGATGAGTATCGTCCAGAATATCGTTTTCCCGCCAATCTCGAGCCCACCGGTCAACAGAAAAAACCTGCCACCGGCCATCAGCTGTCGAGCAGACAACGCGATTCAGACCGGCATTGATAATCATTTTCTTACAGATAAAGCAGGGGAAGGCATCAATTGGCTGGCCCGTTTTTGGATCGCTGCCATAGATAAACATATTGCCCCCCAGCAGGCTGACTCCGGCCCGGGCCGCATTGATAATGGCATTCTGCTCGGCGTGGACCGAGCGGCAGAGCTCATATCTCTGGCCGTGAGGAATATTTAATTGATCCCGGAGGCAAAAGCCGTGCTCCAGGCTGTCCTTGGTTTTTCGGGGAGCACCGACATAGCCGGTAGAAATAATCTGATCGTCGCGGACAATAATCGCCCCGATGGCCCGGCGGAAACAGGTGCTTCTTCTGGAGACTTCGCGGGCGATGCCCAGATAATATTCATCCTTAGAAATTCGTTCGTTCTGTTGGTTGGTTTGGCCAGGCTTCTCATTCATCCTAATTTCTCCAGTTTTTCATGCAATTCAGCTAAGCTGCCGTCATTGATGATTAGAAGATCAGCCAGAGCAAGACACCGGTCAAGCTGCTGGTTATTTCCGCCAGTGGCTTTTTCCCTGTTTTCCTGCTGAATAAATTCCTCCAGGCTTGAAGCTGATTCGTCCCGCCCTCTTTTTTTTACCCGGTTAAACCTCATCTCCACCGGGGCCTCAACGGCGATGAGAATAAAGCTTTCTAAGCTGCGGAGATATTCAATTTCGGCCGGATGGCGGATACTGTCAATGACTGTTGGGCCCGCAATCCTAGCCGCCACCCGGCGAGCCAGAATGTCGGCTCCAAATTTTTCTCTAAGTTCGTTGCCGCAGGTAATCAAATTATCCCGGCTGGGTTGAAGCGAACGGCTCTTCAACTCTTCTCTTAAAATATCTGAAAGTGACAGGTAGCCATAGCCTTTTTTCTGATAGAAAAAAGCTATCTCACCCTTACCAGCCCCATTAGTCCCGGTGAGTCCAATCAGGCGATGGTCAGTTACTTTAAAATCTCTTTTCATTTTTACTATCGGCTCAAAGCAATTCAGCCAGATTAATCAGCAGAAAACTCTACCAACCTAAAATTAACTGTCCTCAGAACATATCTTAAGTAAGAATATATCTAAAGCTCGAGAAAAAGCAAAATTATCAAAAGTCCGTCAGCCGGCCAGATCGTCTTTTTCCCCGTCGCTGACCGTTTCTAAAGCTGCGTCCTGCTTCTGCTTCCGTCTTTCCTTGTTCCGGCCGACGACCAGAGCAATCAGAATACTTAAAGCATATAAAACAATCATCGGCACGGCTACCACACCCTGGGTAATAATATCAGGAGTAGGAGTGATAATGGCCGAGATGACAAAAGCAGCCAGAATCGCATAAGGAAAACTCTTGGTCATCCAGCGGGCAGTAACCAAACCCATTCTGGCCAGGAAATAAACTAAAGTCGGCAGTTCAAAAATCAGGGCGATGCCCAGTAACACCTTGATAGAAAAACTAAAATACTGGTCAACGGTAATAACTGGCTGGAAATCCTTAGCCAGCCCCACAAAAAACCGGCAGGCCCAGGGGAAGACAATGAAATAGCCAAAAAGTGCCCCCAGGATAAAGAAAAAGGTGGTAAAGAAGACGAAAGGAATGACATATTTCTTTTCTTTTTGGTAAAGACCCGGAGCAATAAACATCCATAGCTGGTAAAAAACAAAAGGTGAGGTAAAGAAGAAAGCAGCCAGAAAGGAAATCTTCATATAGAGCATAAAGGGAGCGGTTAGAGTGGTATAGGCCAGCTTGGTCCCTTCCGGTAAGTACTGGGTAAGCGGCTTGGCCAGAATGCCATAAAGCTGACGGCTGAAAATCCAGCCAGGGGCGACGGCCAGAAGGATAGCGATGGCGGAATAAAAAAGCCTTTTCCTCAGGTCTTCCAGATGCTCAAGAAAGGTCATTTCATCCGGAGACTTTGTGGCCTTCCTCGGGCTCATCGGTTTTCAGGTCCTTTTTTATTGAATCTTGAAGGTCGTTAAGATCAGTCGTGACACTGGTCAGGTCTTTTTTGACATCCTTAATCTCATTTTTGATTTCAGTGACGTTAATTTCGTCCTCAACCTTATTCCGGAGTTCATCTGAAGCTTTTTTAAATTCCCGGATGGCTTTACCAACTGATTTTCCGACTTCGGGCAGCTTTTTAGGCCCAAAAATGAGCAGGGCAATGATAAAAATGACAATTAGTTCGGGTACGCCAATACTGCCAAACATCCTCTCTCCACTTACTCCCCTAAACTATAATCTTAAGGGCAGGATGAGTCAAGTTAGCTTCGGCTTTACTTTGGCTAACCCCTCTGGTAAGATTTATCCTATCCTAAACGGAGTTAAATTAGCGAGAGGCCGATGACCGCCAGATCAAAAATTATCGCTTACCCGGTCCTGTTTTTTTTAGTTCTTTTTCTGATTGGCAGGGTTTCAATCGCGGTTGATCCCTGGGAGCAGGGATTGAACAAGATTATCCTGCTCAGTTCCATGGTCAAGCAGAATTACTATGAAAATAAGGATGATCAGAAGCTGACTTTTGCTGCCATCCGGGGGATGCTGGATACGCTTGACCCCCACTCCTATTTTTTAGATCCGGAATCCTCTCTTCGTTTTAACGAAGATTATACCGGTAAATACTATGGCCTGGGTATTCAGATTCAAAAACAGGAAGACCGGCTGGTGGTCATTGCTCCGATAGAAGGGACTCCTGCCTGGCGGCTCGGGATACAGCCCGGAGATGTCATTACCCACATTGATGGGGAAAGCACCAAGCCCCTGAGCAGTGTTGAGGCTATGCAGAAACTCCGGGGAGAAAAAGGCACCAAAGTAACCATCAGCATCCAGCGGGAAGGCCTCGACAAACCTTTTGATCTGACCATAGCCAGGGAAGAAATACCTTTAGCCAGTGTTCCTTATTCCTTTATGATCGATGACCAGAAAAAGGTCGGTTACATTTTTGTCAGGTCTTTTGGCCGGAATACCGTCGATGAACTGGAAGCCAAACTTAAATCGCTCTCGGCTGCCGGAATGAAAAGCCTCATTCTCGATTTAAGGGGAAATACCGGCGGTCCTGTTTTCCAGGCGGTGGATATGGCCGATGAGTTCCTGCCCAAGGGAACTTTAATTGTCTCGATGCGAGGCCGCAACCCGGCTTATAACCGCGATTTTTACGCCAGCCGCAATGGGCAATACGAAGACCTGCCGCTGGTTATCATGATCAATCAGGGAACAGCCAGCGCCTCGGAGATTGTGGCCGGGGCCATTATGGACAATGACCGTGGCTTGATTGTCGGCGAAGATTCCTGGGGAAAAGGGCTCGTCCAGACTGTTTTCCCTCTCTCGGCTGACATGGCTTTGGCCCTGACCACCGCTAAGTATCTGACTCCGAGCGGCCGGCTGATTCAGCGTGATTTTTCTCATCTTGAAGATTATTACTTAGCTAAAAAAGCTCCCGAGAATAAGCGGGACATAAAATACACCCTGAAAAAAGGCCGCCGGGTCCTGGGTGAAGGCGGCATCAGCCCTGATTATGAAGTTAAGGCCACTTATAAGGTCTTCACTTTTGAACTGATGTTTAAAGGAGCTTATTTCGGCTACGGCCGGCGATTCGGCCAGCATCAGACCCCATTGTCTAAAAAATATATTTTCCCTCAGGAAGTAAAAACAGGTCAGGCTCCACCGGCCGGAGTTAAAGTCTTTAATGACCAGTTTGAAGTGACCCCGGAAGTAATTGAAGATTTCAAGAATTATCTTGACCAGGCTAAGATCACTTATGATACCGCTAAATTTAATGAAGCCCTGAACGAAATTAAAGGCGAAATCAGGCGGGAAATCTTTTCTTCAGTGGTCAGCCCGGAAGAAGGTGTAAAAATTTCACGCCAGGCTGATCCGGTCGTTCTCAAAGCTATTGAGGTTATGCCTGAAGCCGCCGGGTTTTTAAAATAAGAGAGCCAGACCCTTTTCGCTTGTTTTTCTGGCTCACCGCGAGGAGAGGGAAATGAAGATAGCGGTTGCTTCTGACCACGCCGGCTATGATTTGAAACTGGCCATAATCCGTTACCTCCGGGAAGCTGGAATTAGTTTTGTTGATTTCGGCAGTGAGGCCGGAGAAACTGTGGATTATGTTGATTATGGAGCTAAGGCCATCAGAAAAGTCCTTAGCGGTGAGTTTGACCGGGCCATACTTTTCTGCGGGACAGGACTCGGCATGGCCATTGTCGCCAACAAATTTCCTGGAATAATTGCCACTCCCTGCTGGAATGAATTTACCGCCACCGCCAGCCGGACTCATAATAACTCTAATTGTCTCTGCTTGGGCGGCAGGGTTCTCCGTGACGACCAGGCTCTGGCCATTGTTAAGATCTGGCTCAAAAGTGAATTTGAAGGTGGCCGGCACGAGCGCCGGATTAATAAGATCAAAGAGCTCGAGCAAGAAAACTTTAAGAAGGCTTAAACCGGTCCTCCGGAGTCAGACCAGCCCAGCAGCGGTCATAAAAAGCCGGCCAGTAAAGATAATAAAGATCAGATGAGACAAGGAGAAGATGAATGACAGGACTCAAGGAAAAACTGGCTTTCTGGTCAGACAGAATCGAAAAGAACAATCGCTGGCGCCAGCAGGAATGTTTTAATCTTATCCCCTCCGAGAATAGTCCCTCGCTTCTGGTCAAGCTGGCTGAGATAGCTGATCCGGTTGGACGGTATGCTGAGCACCGGACGATGAAGGGCCAGGAAGTCTATTTTTATCAGGGCACTGATTTTATTCGCGAGGTGGAGCTTGAAGCCAGGAAAGAGCTAAAAGCCTATTTTGGCTGCCAGGACGTTGAACTCCGCCCGGTTTCCGGTCAGATGGCCAACGAGGTGGTCTTTAAAGGGCTGGTTAAATTTGTCAACCGGAAAAGACAGAAAGGGGAGCCTTTCCGGCGCCTCCGCCTGGTCATGAACAACGACCTTAACCTGGGTGGCCACCTCAGCGCTCAGCCGATGGGTGCCCTGTTCAATCTGGTTGAGGAAGATCCAGCTACAGGCAAAGAAAGTGTAATCAATATCCCTGTCCGGAAAGATAATCCTTATAAAGTTGATTCCGGCCGGCTGGCAGACTTGCTCAAAGACTACCGGCCCGAGCTGGTGGTTTTTGGCAAGAGTATGTTCATTTATCCGGAACCGGTCAAATTTGTTCATGACCTGGTCAAGGACTGGCCAGAGCGGCCGCTTCTGATGTATGACATGGCTCATGTGCTTGGCCTCTACGGGGCTTTTCAGTCCCCCTTTGAGGAAGGAGCCGACATTGTGACCGGCAGTGCCCATAAGACTTTTTTTGGTACCCAGCGTGGAATTATTGCCGGTAATATAGCTCAGGGCAGTCCCTGGCCGCAGCTCTGGACTGATATTCAGGCCCGGGCTTTCCCCGGCTCAACCTCCAATCACCATTTAGGGACTCTCTTAGGCCTGCTTCTGGCCACTTATGAAATGAACGAATTCAAGGCGGACTATCAAACTCAGGTCAGAAAAAATGCTAAAGCTTTAGCCCGTTACCTTAAAGCCGCCGGCATCGAGGTCGAAGGCGATGAAGCCGATGGTTTTACCGAAACCCACCAGGTTCTGATCAGGGTTAGGAAGTTTGGTAATGGCCAGGACATCGCCCGCCGGCTGGAGGATAATAATATCATTGCCAATTATCAAGCTCTGCCTGATGACACGACTTTTCTGGAGTCATCCGGCATCAGACTGGGCGTCCAGGAGATGACCAGATTCGGGATGAAAGAAAAGGATTTTGAGATTCTGGCTGGCTTGATGGCCGAAGTTATTAGGAAAAATAAACCGGTTAAAGACGAGGTTAAACGGTACCGGCAGGGTTTCGTGGAGATGAAGTATTGCCTGCCGGAAGAGGAAGCCCTGGAGCTGGCCTCGAAATTATTCTTGAGCCTTTTTCCGTCAAAAGAATTTGCTCAGATGCTGGTTGATAGTCTGGCCAGGAAAGTTAAGGAGCTGACCAGCTAAGAGGTGGAGGAGAGAAGATGAAGATTTTGATTGTTGGTTCTGGCGGGCGTGAACATGCTCTCGCCTGGAAAATAAGTCAGAGCCCCCACTGTGAAAAGCTTTATGCTGCCCCGGGCAACGGCGGTCTGGGTCAGATAGCCGAGCTGGTTCCGATTGAAGATAGTCATGTCGTGGAGCTGGCTGACTGGGCTAAAGACAATAAGATTGATCTGACGGTGGTTGGGCCGGAAATTCCTTTAGCCATGGGAATTGTTGACGAGTTTGAGGACAGAGGTCTTAAAATTTACGGGCCCAGCAAAAAAGCAGCCGAAATAGAGAAGAGTAAAATTTTTGCTAAAGAGTTTATGAGCAGGCACCGTATTCCAACCGGCAGTTTTAAAATCGCTGACACGCCTGAGCAGGCGAGGAAGATTCTTAACTCGGGCGAGTTCGGCTTTCCGGTAGTCATCAAGGCTGATGGCCTGGCCGCCGGCAAAGGGGTTTCAATCTGTGCCAATGTCAAGCGGGCTGAAGATTCCATCAATGATCTGATGGTTAAAAAGAAATTTGGCCCGGCCGGCGAACGGGTGATTATTGAAGAGCATCTCAAAGGCCGGGAACTGTCATTCATTGTCCTGACTGACGGCGTCCGGGTTCAGCCCCTGGTTACCACCATGGATCACAAAGCCGCTTATGACGGCGACAAAGGGCCCAATACCGGCGGGATGGGAGCAATTTCACCTTCTCCCTATGTTTCCGAGAAACTGTTCAGCCAGATTATGGATGAAGTTATTTTTCCTACTATCACCCGTCTGCTGGAAGAAGGCCGCCGTTTTAAGGGGACCCTTTATGCCGGTTTGATGATCACTGATGACGGGCCGAAGGTTCTGGAGTACAATTGCCGGTTTGGCGACCCGGAGACTCAGACTCAGATGCTGCGCCTCGAGTCGGACCTGGTTGAAATATTAATGTCAGTCATCGAAGAAGATTTACTTCAGCAGGAAATAAAATGGAGCCTGAAGCCATCCGGCTGTGTGGTGCTGGCCTCCGGCGGTTATCCTTTAAAATATGAGACCGGGAAATTGATCGCCGGGCTGGAAGAGGTGGCCAAGGTGCCCGGTCTGGTGATTTTTCAGGCCGGAACCAGCCTGGTTAATGGTCATTTCTATACCAGTGGCGGCCGGGTTTTAAATGTCTGTGCTTCGGAACCGAGCCTGACTCAGACTATGAAAAAAATTTATGAACATATTCCGACCATCTATTTTGAAGGTATGTTTTACCGCAAGGATATTGGAGCCATAAAGGAGTCCAAATGAGTGTGACCATTTTTTTAGGCAGCGATTCTGATTTTGAAATCATCAAGGAAGGCCTGGATATTTTTAAAGAGTTTGGAGTGCCTTTTAACCTGGAAGTAACTTCTGCTCACCGGACGCCGGACAGAACCGCCAAGCTCATTCGAGAGGCAGAAAAAGGCGGGACAAAAGTTTTTCTGGCGGTGGCCGGGAAAGCCGCCCATCTACCGGGCGTGGTCGCTTCCCAGACAATTCTGCCCGTTATCGGTGTGCCGGTCGAAAGCCAGGCTCTGGCCGGGCTGGACGCTTTGCTGTCCATGGTTCAAATGCCAAAGGGGATTCCAGTGGCCACCGTAGCTTTAGGAAAGGCCGGCGGAGCCAATGCCGCCCTTCTGGCTATCTCCATTCTGGCTTTATCAGACGGGGAGCTTAAAGAGAAACTTGTCTCTTACCGGCAGAAGATGGCGGAAAAAGTTGAGGAAAGCTCGAGGAGGCTCAAAGAAAAGATATGACCCGGGTCTTCATCCATAATTTCGGTTGCCGGGTGAATCAAGCTGAAGCCTTTGACTGGTCAGAAAAACTGGCCGAAGCTGGACTGGCTGTCGATCGGGACTGGCGCGGCTCGGATCTGGTCGTGGTTAATACCTGTGGCTTGACCGGCCGGGCAGAAGCCGATGTCAGGCAATTTCTAAGAAAGCTCGAGCGGGAAAAGCCTGAGGCCAGAGTCATCGTGACCGGCTGCCTGGCTGAGAAAGACCGCCAGGCTTTTAGCCACTATGAGAATGTCTCGGCTATTGTCCCCAACGCAGCTAAAGAGACCCTGGTCAGAGAGCTGATCAGCCTGGCTGGAGAGACCGGCCAGAAGATTCAGCCGGTTAATTACCGCTCGCGGGCTCTGGTTAAAGTTCAGGACGGTTGCGATGCTCGTTGCACCTTTTGCCTTATTCCCTACCTGCGGGGGCCAGCCAGGAGCACGCCGCCTCAAGATGTTATCAGACAGATAGACAGGGTTATCGAGCGAGGCTTTAAGGAAGTGGTAGTGGCCGGGATTCATCTCTGCGCCTATGGCCAGGATTTGACTCCGCCTGAGACTCTGCTGAGCTTACTCCAGGAAATAGTCAAGCGGCCGGGGCTTTCTCTCCTGAGGCTGAGCTCGCTTGACCCCAGGCTATTGCCTGAGGATTTACTTGAATTTATTGCCGGTGAAGATAAGATTTGTTCGCATTTTCACCTGTCACTTCAGCATGCCTCGCCCGGGGTGCTTAAAAAAATGGGCCGCCGGAGCCGGCCAGAGGAATATCTGGAAATTCTCAACTACCTCCATGACCAGCGGCCGGAAGCCAGCCTGGGAGCCGATATAATTACCGGTTTCCCTGAAGAAAGCGAAGAAGATTATCTGTTTTTAAAAAAGTTCCTCGAAACTTCACCGCTGACCTACTTTCATGTTTTCTCTTATTCGCCGCGCCCGGGGACGCCAGCCGCCCGCTGGCCTGGTGTGCCGGAAAAAATAAAAAAAGACAGAGCCGACGGGCTTAGAAAGATTTCCAGAGAAAAGAACCTGGCTTTTAAGCTGAAATTTTTGAATCAGGCCAGACGGGCCATAGTTGTCAGGAAAAAAGGAGACCGGGCCGAAGCCTTAACAGATAATTATATTAAAGTCATTCTGACCGGGAATAAATCGCAGGAAGCCGGGCTCCGCCAGCTGGTCCCGGTGAGAATAAACAGAGTGACCGCGACGGAAGTCACCGGCGAGGTGGTTTAAATGGCCAGGATAAAAGTGTTACCGGCTGAAGTTGCTCAAACAATTGCCGCCGGCGAAGTGGTCGAAAGGCCGGTGTCGGTGGTTAAAGAGCTGGTTGAGAATTCCCTCGATGCCGGGGCGACGGAAATTAAAATTGAACTGATTGATGGCGGGAAAAAATTGATCCGTCTTCAGGACAATGGCTGCGGGCTGAGTCAGGAGGATGTGGCTCTCTGTTTTAAACGCCATGCCACCAGTAAGCTGGAAAAGGAAGAGGATCTCGAAAAGATAGCCACCCTCGGTTTCAGGGGAGAAGCTCTGGCCAGTATTTCAGCCGTTTCCAGGTTGACTTTGAAGACTTTTGATGGCGAGGGAGATAGAGGTTATGAGGTCGAAAGGGAGGGCGATAAACTCATCCGGTTTTTAGAAACTGGTTTCCCCCGGGGAACAATGGTTGAGGTCAGGGATCTGTTCTTTAATCTTCCGGCCCGGCGCAAATTTTTACGGGGAGAAAGGTCAGAGTTAAATCTTATTACCAGTTATGTCACCCAGGCGGCTTTAGCTTTCCCCGGGGTCAAGTTTGTTCTCGTTCACAATAACCGGCAGGTAATAAATTGTCCGGGCGTCTCCAATCTGGAAGAACGGATCTATCAGCTTTATGGCCATCAGGCACTTGAAGGCTTAATGGCGGTTGGCTATGAAGAAAACGGTTACCGGTTGAGCGGTTTAGCTTCCCGTCCTTTTACCGGGCGGGCTGACCGCCAGCATCAGCTGTTTTTCGTCAATCGCCGGCCGGTAAAAGACAGAGTCCTCAGCGCCGCTCTGACCCAGGCCTATCTGGGTATGCTTGACAGACAGAAAAGCCCGGAATGTTTTCTTTTCCTTGATCTGCCCTATGAGCTGGTTGATGTCAATGTTCATCCAGCCAAGGCCGAGATCAGATTTAAGGAGCCGCAGGAGGTCTTCAGACTGATTTTGCGCGGGGTCGAAATAGCGGCCAGAAGCGAGAGCTTGATCAAGCCAGTGATGATAGGTGGGTCCTCGAGGAAAGAAGGACCGGCGCGGGAGAAGGCCTCGAGCGAGCCAGAACTAAATCTTCCTGAGGGAGCGGAGAAAGAAGGAGAGACCGGAAAAGAGGGGGGAGAGGCGATTCAAACTCCAGCCCCGGAAAGCCAGGCGGGACAGACCAGCCGGCGGTGGCGGCAGCCGGGCGAAATTCAGCAGGTGGCAGAAGAGCCAGCCGGCGAGCGGCCCGGGCGCCGTGTTCTTGGCCAGTATCTAAATGCCTATCTGATCGTTGTCTCAGAAGAAGGGCTGATGATTATTGATCAACACAATGCCCATGAACGGATTCTGTTTGAGAAGTTCAAAAGACTTGACGCCGAAAATGGCTGGGCCAGCCGGCAGATGCTCTTCCCTCAAGTGCTGGAACTCAGTCCGGAGGAAGTTTTGCGGCTGGAGGAGCTTCAAGAGGAGCTGGCTACTCTGGGCTTTGATCTCGAACCAATGGGAGAGAGAAGTTATGGCCTGCGGGCCTTTCCCGATGTTTTTGATGAGGTAAGGGCGGCGGAAATTCTTCGCGGCCTTCTGAATGGGGTCGGGCCAGAGCGGCTTAAGGATAAAAGAGAAAAGATGCTGGCCACCATGGCCTGTAAAGCGGCCATTAAGGCCGGTCAGCCACTGAGTCAGGCCGAAATGGAATTTTTAGCCAGAGAGCTATTCCAGACCAGACAGCCCGGGGTTTGCCCTCACGGCCGTCCGGTCATTGTGGAAATATCCCGAGAGAAGATTGAAAGGACCATTGGACGCCAGCCCGGTTCAAGGGATTAAATTGACAATCTGAGGGGCTTTCTGTTAAGATTTTAATCCCAAACAGGCCCCTTGTTCTTAGGAACTGAAACTAAAAAACGGGGAGTGGCGCAGCCTGGTTTAGCGCGCCTGCCTTGGGAGCAGGAGGTCGTCGGTTCAAATCCGATCTCCCCGATTTTCTTATTGGTGAAGCTTGTGCGCCTGTAGCTCAGTAGGATAGAGCAGCTGCCTTCTAAGCAGCGGGCCGGGGGTTCGAATCCCTCCAGGCGCGTTTTTCTTTTTCTGGCCCGACCCCATCAGACCAAGGCAAGTGACAATATTAGTCAATTAAAGCATTATTTGGCTTTTGGGGAGGAAAAGTCTGGCCCGACCCCATTAAGCAGGCAGGTTATATCGTTCTTGAATGATGCTGGTACAGGCCCTGACCGCTGACGGGTCATAAAGCGAGCCGGCATTATTATTTATCTCCAGCAGGACTTTTTCGGGTGAAATGGCCGAACGGTAAGGCCGGTGCGAGAGCATAGCTTCAACCACATCCGCCACAGCCAGAATCTTAGCCATCGGGTGAATCTGGTTGTCCTTTATTCCCATCGGATAGCCGCTGCCGTTAAGCCTTTCATGGTGCTGATAGACTATATCGGCTACCGGCCAGGGGAATTCTATGGTTTTTAAGATTTCACAGCCGACTCGCGGGTGGTCTTTAATCATTTCAAATTCGTTGGCGTTAAGCGAGCCGGGTTTATTCAGGATTTCGGCTGGAATGGAAATCTTCCCGAGGTCATGAACCTGGGCAGCCAGCCTGATTTCGTCAATTTCTTCAGCTGGACAGGCTAATCTGGTGGCAATCGACCGGGCCAGGTCGGATACCCGCCGCTGGTGTCCGGCGGTATAGGGATCCCGTGACTCAATCGTCAGGGAAATAGCCTGAATCGTAGCCTGCATGGTTTTTCTTAACTTAGCCAGAGTATCGATCAGGTCATTTTCGGTCCTTTTTCTGGGAGTAATGTCTCTCAAAATAACCAGAGTCTGGCCAGGTTTCGTTTCCAGAGGAGAAGTGCTGGCTTCAACGTATCTTACCTCGCCTTTAAAATTAATTAACCTGAACTCTACCAGTCCGTTTCCTCCGGGGAGGTTTGGTTTAGACAGAGAATTGGTAGCAGTTGAGAAAAGATGCCGGTCCTCAGGGTGAACCAGGCGAAGGAAGTTAAAATTCCTGGAGTAAATCTCTTCCTTCTTATAACCCGTTAGCCTTTCAAAGGCGGGGTTGATAAACTCAAAGCCGGCCGGGGAAGTGACATAAATCCCTTCTCGGGTATGATCGATTATAGTTTTAATGATTTCCTGATTGCTGCTCTGAATATCTTCAACGGTCATGAATAGATACCTCCACTCGTCCACACAAAATATTAGTCGCTTGAACCGGTCATAAGTTGAAAAAGTGACAAAAAAAGACTTGAATTATCTTTTCTTTTGGTTTATTAAATTAAATCGGGCAAGATGAGGCTGAATGAATAATCATTAAAAGAAATCCAGGAGACTCTTCGTCATGACCAATCCCTTAACTATTAGAGGTGTAGAGCTAACCTTTTTGGGTGAGACAAAAAATGTTAATTTCACCCCCGGGTTAGCCGGAGTTGAGTATTGACGCTATAAGAGAGAAAGAAGAAATTGAGGGAGATATTGGAAGGTGAGAAAGATTTCTTTTGACAAATTTTGCTCAGAATGGTAGAAAGGTTTTAAACAATGCCTTCTAAACTTGGTGAGCTGCTCTTAAGGGAAAAGCTTATAGATTCGGAAAAACTGCGCCAGGCCATCGACTATCAAAAAAAGAATAACCTGCCGGTTAGCTCAGCTCTGGTGGCTCTCGGCTTCCTGACTGAAGAAGAAATCGCTCAGGCCTTGAGCAGGCAGCTCGGCTATCCCTATATTGACCTTGATCAATTTGAAGTCTTTCCCGAAGTTATCAACCTTATCCCGGCCGAGACAGCCAAAAGAAGCCTGGTCATGCCGATCCATAAGATTAAATCCTTTCTGACCCTGGCCATGGTTGACCCGACCGACTTAGAGGTGATCGAAGATATCAGATTCAGGACCGGGCTGAGTGTTCAGCCGGTCATTTCGACTGAAACCGGTGTTTCTAATGCCATCAATAGATACTACGGAACAAGTGATGCCCTTAAAGTCAAGAAACTCATTGAAGATATTGAGCTGGCCGATGGGGGCGGGGTTAATGTCGTTGAAGAGAAAGAAATTTCGGAAGACTCCGACTATGATGTGGCCGAGATGCAGCAGGCCAGCAACGAAGCTCCGATCATCACCCTGGTCAATCAAACTTTTATTGATGCCATTAAAAAGGGAGCCAGCGACGTCCATTTTGAACCTTATGAACAGCAATTCCGCATCCGCTACCGGATAGACGGCGACCTGTATGAGGTGGCTGACCTGCCTTTAAAATTCAGAAGCCCGGTTTTATCGAGAGTCAAAATCCTGGCCAATATGGACATTGCCGAAAAGCGCCTGCCTCAGGATGGAAGAATCAAGCTCCGGGTCAAGCTCGACAACGGCAAGAAAAAAGAAGTTGATATGCGTGTTTCCTCCCTCCCGACGATGTTTGGCGAGAAAATCGTCGCCCGTATCCTCGACAAGGAAATGCTCAAGCTCGACCTGACCCAGCTGGGCTTTGAACCGGAATCACTGGAAATTTTCCAGGAAGCCATCCACCGGCCCTGGGGAATTATTCTGGTCACCGGGCCAACCGGCAGCGGCAAGACCAATACCCTTTACTCGGCAGTTTCCAATCTAAACACCATTGATGTCAATATCATGACCGCCGAAGACCCGGTCGAATTTTATATCCCCGGCATCAATCAGGTCCAGGTTAAGGACGAAATCGGTTTGACCTTTGCCAGTGCCCTGAGGTCTTTTCTCCGCCAGGATCCGGATATCATGCTGGTTGGCGAAATCCGCGATAACGAGACGATCGATGTGGCCATCAAAGCGGCCCTGACCGGCCATCTGGTTTTCTCCACCGTTCATACGAACGATGCTCCTTCCACCATTTCCCGTTTAATCAACATGAATGCTGAGCCCTTCTTGATAGCTGATTCAGTTGTGTTAATTGCGGNNGGTCCGGCGGCTGTGCCAGAAGTGCTGTGAACCGCATGACCTCCCGAAAAGAGCCTTGCTGGACATGGGTTTTGGCGAAAACGAAATAGATAATATTCATATTTTTAAAGCTCACGGGTGTGAAGCCTGCAATAATACCGGTTATAAGGGCAGAGTGGCCCTGTTTGAGGTGATGAAAATTACCGATGAAATAAAAGAAATGATTCTCAACCGGGTGACCAGCCGGGAAATCAAGAAGAAGGCCATGGAAAACGGCATGCTGACTCTCCGCCGCAGTGGCCTGACCAAAGTCAAAAATGGTGTGACCTCGGTTGAAGAAGTCCTAAGAGAAACTGTCAGGGATTGGGAATAGGAGGAATTAATGGCGAAGCCAATCTATGAACTTTTAAAAATTGCGGTCGAAGAGAATGCCAGTGATCTTCATATTACGACCTATGTGCCCCCGCGGATCAGGGTGGACGGCCGGTTAAAAGATATTGACCACCCGCCGCTTCAGCCGGCAGAGACTCAGGAGTTGATTTACAGCATTCTCAATGATAAGCAGAAGAAAATATTTGAAGAAAAATGGGAGCTTGACCTGTCTTTCGGGATGAAGGACCTGGGCCGGTTCAGAGCCAATGTCTTCAGACAAAAAGGGGCGGTGGCTGCTTCCTTCCGGCGTTTTCTGCCTCAGATGTGGAGCTTTTCCCAGCTGGGAATTCCCCAGCGGGTCGTCCAGCTCTGCAGCCTGCCCCGCGGCCTGATTCTGGTCACCGGTCCTACCGGCTGCGGCAAATCTACCAGCATTGCCTGTATGCTTGACTACATTAACCACGAACGGGATGTCCACATCGTCACGGTTGAAGACCCGATCGAATATTACTTTGTCCCCAAGCGAGCTATCATCAACCAGAGAGAACTGTTCACCGATACCCTGTCCTATGCCAACGCCTTGAGATCAGTCCTGCGGGAAGACCCGGATGTGGTTTTTGTTGGTGAGATGCGTGATTACGAAACAACCGAGGCCACACTGCGCGTGGCTGAGACTGGCCATCTGACCTTTTCTACCCTTCATACCAATTCGGCTCCCGAATCAATTTCGAGAATAATTGATATTTTCCCCAGCCAGTACCAGGCTCAGGTCCGGGTGACACTCTCTATGATTCTGGAGGCAGTCATGACCCAGATTCTGCTGCCCCGGGCCGACGGCAAAGGGCGAGTCCTGGCCATGGAGATACTGATTCCTAATCCGGCCGTCAGAAATCTCATCCGCGAAAATAAAATTCATCAGATCTATTCGGCTATGCAGATGGGCCAGGAAAAATTCGGCATGCAGACCATGAACCAGAGCCTGGCCAGCCTTTATTTACGGCGGGTTATCACCTATGCGACTGCCATGTCGGTGACGGCCAATCCAGAAGAGCTGATTGATATTATCCAGAGACATGAGGGAACAACGATAAAGAAAGGTGTTTCGTCAAGCGCCGGGAAATAAGGGGAAATAAAATAATGAATAATTCCGGGGATTTTTAAGGAAGAAGGAGAAAAAATATGGCTGTTTATGTCTGGAGAGGAAAAAACAGATACGGTGATGTGGTTGGCGGCGAACGAGTGGCTGAGTCGATTGAAGACCTGACCAGGACTCTTCAGCGCGACCAGATCGCCATCATCAGTATAAAATCAAAAAGAGCCCTGCCGGCTATTCCTTTTCTTAAGAGGGAAAAGGTCAGACTCAAAGAGCTGTCTTTTTTCAGCCGCCAGCTATCGGTTCTGATTGATGCTGAATTGCCTCTGATTCAGAGCTTAGGACTTCTGGCCGAGCAGCAGAAAAATAAATATTTCACCAGGGTAATTACCGAGGTTAAAGAAGATGTCGAGGCCGGAGCAGCCCTCAATCAGGCTCTCCGCAAGCATCCCAAGGTGTTTGATGACCTGTACTGTAACCTGGTGGCTTCGGGCGAGCAGAGCGGTTCACTCGACACCATGCTGCGCCGGTTGGCCGATTACCAGGAAAGCATGATGAAATTAAGAGCCAAGGTCAAACAGGCCATGATTTATCCTACAGCCATTGTCACTTTTGCCATCATCGTGGCCATTTTTATGTTGTGGAAAGTTATCCCGGTTTTTGGCGGGATTTATCAGGAACTGGGGGCTCAATTGCCCGGCTTGACGGCGGCCGTGCTTGGCCTGAGCAACTTTGTCAGCCGTTACATCCTTCTCATCGTTGCCATTATCATTGGCATTGTGGTCCTCTACCGCCAGTGGCATAAGACACCTGCCGGACGGGAAGTTGTTGACCGCATCAAGCTGAAGCTCCCGGTTATGGGCAATCTTAGCCAGAAAATCTCCCTGTCCAGGTTTACCAGAACTCTGAGCACCCTGATCGGCGGTGGCGTGCCCATGATGGAAAGCCTGAAAATTTCTTCGACCACCACCGATAACGTCATCATCGAACGCCAGGTTTTAAATGCCAGGCAGATGGTCTCGGAAGGCAAGAGCTTGAATGATTCTCTAAAACAGGCTGGCCAGGGTCAGTTCCCGGCCATGATGATTCAGATGGTCAATGTCGGCGAGTCAACCGGAACCCTCGATGAAATGCTGGGCAAACTGGCCAATTTCTTTGATGATGAAGTTGACAATTCGGTGAGTTCAATGCTATCAGCACTTGAGCCCTTAGTTTTAATTCTGGTCGGCGGTATTGTCGGAACGCTGGTTATTTCCATGTATTTGCCTCTGTTTAATCTTATTCAGCAATTTTAAGCAGGGCAGGAGGACAGGAGAAGAAACATCCGGATTGGATAATTGCGGCTTTTAAGAAGCCTTAAAAAATAGCGGGAGCGGGTCAATAAGGGAGCGAAGAGGGAATTTCTGAGGTTATCAGGTCAGATGTCATGAAAGAGACAGTCGAGAAAAAAGACCTTCTCCGCTATATTTTATTCCGTCTGCTCATTATTACCTGCATTTTAATTGCGGCTTTAATCATTCAGTATTCAACCGGCAATCCTTTCCCGCCAGTTTTTCTTTATGCTATAGCGGGCTTTTATGGCCTGTCGCTTATCTATTATCTTCTTTATCTCTGGGGGAAATGGCTCACCGGCCAGGCTTATCTGCAGCTTATTATGGACCTTTTGCTCATCACCTTTCTGGTTTATATCTCGGAAGGTGTTACCACTTCGACTTATTTTCTCTATATTTTTGCCATTATTGCTGCCAGCTTGGTCATTTCGGTTAAGGCGACTTACTTAGCCGCGGCTCTGTCAGCTATTCTTTTTGGTGTCCTGGTGGATGGGACTTACTTTGGATTTATCCCGCATTTTAATAAAGAGGAGGCCAGTAAGCTCCCCTTTGGAACGGTTTTATTCAACCTGATTTTAGCCTGGGCCATATTTTTTGCCGTCGCCTTTTTTATGAGTTATCTCTCGAAAAGCTTGCGGAAGACCAGTCAGGCTCTGGCTCAGGCCCAGAAAGAACTCATTTTGAGGGAAAGGCTGGCCGAGGCCGGGCGCCTGTCAGCCACTCTGGCTCACGAGATAAGAAATCCTTTGGCTTCTATTTCCAGCGCCGTTCAAATGCTCAAGGCTGAGATGAATGGCAATGGCGAGCGGGCCCGGCTCATGGAGATTATTGTCAGGGAGTCAAACCGGGTCTCGCAGCTCCTGGAACAATTCCTGGATTTTTCCGCCCCGTCGAAAAAAATGTTTACTGAGATTGATCTGGGCCTGCTTCTCCATGAAACCCTCGAGATGCTGCGGACCGGCGGTGACCTGGATGGGGATAGAATCCGGGTCGAGGGCAATTATTTAGTCCGGAAAATTACCTATTACGGCAATCCCAATCACTTCAAGCAGATTTTCTGGAACCTGATTAAAAACGCCATCAAGGCCATGCCCGAGGGAGGGCGCCTCAGCCTGAACTTTTATAACTCAAAGCGCGACGGCCTGAAAATCGTTGTTTCTGATACGGGCCGGGGCATGAGTGAGAAAGACAAGGAGAATCTCTTTGTGCCTTTTTACTCGGGCTTTGGCGAGGGGCGGGGGCTGGGTCTGGCCACCGTTAAGCGGCTGGTTGAGGATTATGGCGGGAAAATTCAGATGAACTCCGAGGAAGGCCGCGGGACAGAAATTATCATCACTCTGCCTCTTATCGAAGAAAAGACGATAAGAGCCAATCAACAGATAAATTAAATTAATAAAGGAAGAGGACAATGGACAGCTTACTTATCATAGATGATGAAAAGAGCTTGCTCGATGTTCTGAGCCTGATGTTTAAAAAGGAAGGCTATGGGGTAAAAACCGCCGCCTCGGGAGCGGAAGCCCTTGATATTTTAACCAATAACGCCATTGATCTGGTTATAACCGATATCAGGATGCCCCACTTAAGCGGCATGGAGATTCTTAAATACGTCAAAGAAAATCAGCCCGAGACACCGGTTATCGTCATTACTGCTTACGGCAGCATTCAGCAGGCGGTTGAAGCCCTTAAGGCCGGGGCGCTGGATTATATCGTCAAGCCCTTTGATATTGAGGAGCTTAAGATTCTGGTGGCCAGGGGCCTTGAGCGCAAGCACCTTGAACTCGAAAATATCCTCCTCAAAAAAGACCTCAAAGATAAATACAAATTCGAAAATATGATCGGTAAAAGCCGGCTGATGCAGGAAATCTATGTCTTAATCGATAAAGTGGCCGGCACCGACAGCACGGTGCTAATCACTGGCGAAAGCGGCACCGGCAAAGAAATGGCTGCCCGGGCGATTCATAATCTAAGCCGGCGAAAAGACAAGCCTTTTGTCACCATTAACTGCGCCGCCCTGCCTGAGAATCTCCTCGAAAGCGAGCTGTTCGGTCACACCAAGGGCTCATTTACCGGAGCTATCTCCGATAAGAAAGGCATGTTTGAAGTCGCTCACAAAGGGACGCTTTTCCTCGATGAAATAGCCGAAATGTCTCCCTGGACCCAGGTCAAATTGCTGCGGGCCCTTCAGGAAAGGAAAATCAGACGGGTCGGCGGGACGGAGGAAATCCCGGTAGATGTGCGCTTAATCGCCGCTACCAATCAGGATTTAAAGCGCCGGATTGAAGAAGGAAAATTCCGGGAAGACCTTTACTACCGGCTCAATGTGATTTCCTTCGAGATGCCGCCTCTCCGGAAAAGAACCGAAGATATCCCGCTTCTTGTTCAGCATTTTCTCCAGAAATACTGCCAGCAGATGGGGAAAAAGATGAAGCGGCTGGCCCCCGATGTTATTAGCCTTTTTGAGGCTTATGTCTGGCCGGGAAATATCCGGGAACTCGAGAATGTGATTGAAAGAATTGTGGCTATTGAGGACCGGGAGACGGTGACGCCGGCTTGCCTGCCGCCGGAGATGATCAGTCAGGCCAATCATAATGGCCGGCAGGTTGACCTCAGGGCCGGCTTTAATTTAAATGAGTACCTCGACGATATTGCCAAAAGATATATTATCAAGGCCCTTGAGTTAAGCGGTGGGAAGATAAAAGATGCCGCCCCGAGGCTCGGCGTAAGCTACCGGACGCTCCGTTATCTGATTACTAAATATGGCTTAAAGCCACGGGTGAGTGATTTAAACGGCGAGGAAGAAGGCGAGGAGCTGGGTGCAAGCGGGCTGGCGGCTGATGAACCGTCTGTGCCGCTGATGAATAACGGGAAAGCTGCAGCCAAAGAGCCAGAGCGAGGGAGAGGCAGATGAATTGTCGACTTTTCTTCCCTTTTATGATAACCTTAACTAAAGTTTACTCTGAAACGGGAGCGATACTTAATAATGTTGGAGGCCAGAGTGCCAAATTTTGGCAGGAATATCTGACAAATTGTGTCAGAATTGAGGCTGGTTGGAATGGACATGATTGGTAAATGCTTGATAATTAATAAGTTAGCAGAGAAAATAAAGCTGGCACATAACTTGCACCTTAAATAGGTGAAGGAAAATTAATAACATCTCAGCCGGCGGATAGTCGGCGAGAAATTAGGAGGTATTAAAATGTTAAGAAAGATGAAAGGATTCACCCTCATCGAAATGCTCATCGTCGTGGCCATTATCGGTATTCTGGCCGCTCTGTTAATCCCCAACGCCATGTCCGCCCTGCAGAAAGCTAAGCAGAAAGGCACCGTCAAGGACATTAACACCATCGCCACCGCTTTTATGGATCATGTAACCGACAAAGGAAATGTCCCAGCGCATACGGGTCAGATCACAGGACCAACTGATGCAGTAGTCGCCGCATTACAGGGTTTCTATATGAAGGTTTTCCCACAAAAAGACCAATGGGGAAATTATTATGTAGTTAATACTAGAGATGCGATAACGAGCGATTTTGGAATCGAGCTTGCTTCTGGCGAACTGGAGGGGGTCGACGACTTTGTTGTTGGCTCCTATGGCAGGGATGGAGTCGAGACAACTACATATGCATATGACATTACTGATCCCAGCAAAGGCCTTTATGAAGTTGGTTCCATGAAGGATTTCAACAATGATATCGCTAATTGGAATGGTTCTATCGTTGTTGGCCCGAGGACTTCAGGCGGTGGTACCGCCAGTTGATCAGGTTGATAGCCTGAGAATTGAATGAAGGGCGGCTTCGGCCGCCCTTTTTTTATTATTGAATATTCTTTTTTTACAGAGGCTTAATCAACTCCATAAAATTATTGGCCCTATGGGGCTACAAGAGGATACCAACGAGTTGGACATCTCTGAACTTCAACGTATTTTATTAAGATCGATTAATTATCCGATCGTTCAATATGTCTTTCTTTTTCTGGCAGCATTTTTTAACCTTCTCAGGTCAGCTTGCACCATTTTTGCTACCAGCTCTTCAAATTTTACCTTTGGCTCCCATCCCAGCGTTTTTCTTATTTTCTGAGCGTTTCCTCTTAGCTCTGAAACTTCGGCTGGCCGGCGGAGCTCATCGGCGACCTTGATTATCGCTTTACCCTTTTTCTCATCTATTCCTATCAGCATATTTTTTCTTTTAGCCCATTTTATTTTAAAATCTGCTATTTCAGCAGCTATCTCAAAAAATTCTTTTACTGAATGTGTCTCGCCAGTTGCCACAACATAATCATCTGCTCGGCCAGCTTGGAGCATTAGCCACATAGCTTCTACATATTCAGGCGCATATCCCCAATCTCGCTTAGCTTCAAGATTACCCAGAATCAGCCTTTCGCGGAGTCCATACTTAATTTCTGCTAAAGAATAGGTTATCTTCCTGGTTACAAATTCAAGCCCTCTTAAAGGTGATTCATGGTTAAAACAGATTCCGCAACAGGCGAACATATCATAGGCTTCACGATAATTAACAGTGGTCCAGTGGCCAAAGAGTTTGGATATCCCATAAGGGCTCTTAGGATAGAATGGTGTATTCTCATCCTGATAAACGGTTTTAGTCTGGCCAAACATTTCGCTGGATGAAGCCTGATAGAATTTAAGCCGGGGATTAACCAGGCGGATAGCTTCAAGCAATCTGGCTACACCTATGGCGTTAACTTCAGAAGTAAAGATAGGCTGTTCAAAAGAAACGGCTACATAGCTTTGAGCGGCGAGATTATATATCTCATCAGGCTTGGTCTTCTCCAGGGCTCTGATGATATTGGTCAGCTCGAGTAGATCCATATAGATAGTTTTAACGTCTTTATCTATTCCAAGTTCTTTGAGACGCCAGTTAGAATCAGCTCCATTTCTCCTGTCAGCTCCTATGACTTCGTACCCTTTTTTCAAGAGAAAACTGGCCAGATAAGCTCCATCCTGGCCTCTAATCCCGGTGATCAATGCTCTTTTCATTCTCCATCCTCCTTCCAAGGATATATTACCTATTTTACTTATAAGACAAGGCACATCAAAAAGAGGATAACCTCAGCCTGTTTATCTTCATTTTTATTTGATTCTTTTCGTAGGTGGTTTTAGCTAAGGTTTGAGCCTTTTCATAGTAATAGGAAGCTTTTCCGATGTTATGTTGATTGGCTTCAAAATCGCCCAGATAGACAGCAATCAGGTAGTTTGAATCTGCCTTTTCAGAATGGTTTATGAAATCAGGGAATTTAAGATGACTGTATTCCGCATAATATTTCTTTAGCTCAGGTTTTATTATTTCTCCGCTAACCAAACTGAAAGCGATAAGTATTGTCCCGGCTACGACATTGCTTCTTCTTAACCGCAATTCAGAAGACTTCTCTTGATGGGCAAAGGAGATGTAATTTTTAGTCAGGTGATTGGCCAATACAAAGCCTGTGATGGCCAGGACTATTCCCGCAATTATATCGGCAACATAATGGTCTCCCGTATAAATAATGCTAAAAAATATTGCGGCGGTATAAAGATAAAAAGGGAAGGCTCTGAACTTATATTTTTTAAAAAGTAGCAGGCTGCACAGGAAGGGGAAGGCGGCATGCAAAGAAGGCATGGCCGCCACCGGATCTGTGTTAAAGCCAGCAGTTAAATCAGGAATGATAGCAGTGTAAATTTCGAGGTTAAAATGGCGAAGCGGTGGCAACAGACCAAACAGGTTTGAGGCCATCCAGGGCGGGGCAGTTGGAATCAAAGCATAAAGGCTTATCCCCATAACCATTAAAAGATAAAATGAAAGCTTGTAAACCCGGAAATTCTCTTTATCCTTAAGCCAGATAAAAAATCCAATAATTAAAAAAGCAATAAAGTGAGTACCGTGAAAAAATGTTACCAGTTCTTCGAGAAGTCCAAACTGCGAGTCTCCAAGGAGCTTATACTGGAGCCAGACCGAGGGAACCGTCCTGAAGATACTCTTTTCCGCCTTAAGAACGTATTCACAATAAACAGGCAATTGGTATTTACTTACCAGATAGTAGATCAATCCCCTCAGAGTATCGGTCAGATAGATAAAGGCCAGAAAAAAATACCAGTCTTTGAAGAATAGTCTTCCTGATTTTAGCAAAAGGGCAAAACCAATAAGTATTATAAGAATTGATATCTTGGGGAAATAAGCGAATATTTGGAAGCGCAGTCCTGCCAGAAAAAAAATAAACAACAGAGAAAGAATTGTTATCCAATAAATTTTGCTTGAATTTTCAGCGGAAATCTTCATGCTTGAACGTTTTTCACCCGCGGCTCAAATAATAACATGGCCAACAGACCAATAAGGGCAAAAAGGATCATGTAACTAAAAGGGAAACCGGCCCAGTTGGGATAATAGAAAATCAAGGCCACCAGGAAGCATAAGATGAGAACTGGAATATACCTTTTTTCTCGAAGATATTGAAAAAGCAAGTAGAAGAAAGGAAGAACAACCATAACGTAATGGTGGCGCCAGGACATAGGAGATAGGACCACTGCGACTAGGCCTAAAATAGAAAAGGCATAAATAATATCATCCTTTCTCCGCAAAATAGCCAGGATGCTTAAAACTAAAAACAAGGCAATAAAGATTAGATAGATAAGACCCAATTTGCTGCTGCCCGGCGCACCGGGTTCTATCAGATTAAATAAAAAAGCTCTTAAGCTTTTATTATTCTGATAAGTATTAAAATGAAGAGAAAAAAGCGTTCTCTTACTTTTAAGGAATATATCGCTAAAGTAAAAGATATAATCAATCCACATCTTTGACCCGAAAGCTACGATTGAAAGAAAAAGAATAGCTAAGGAGCTAAGGATAAAGTTCTTTATATATTTAAAGTCTTTTTTGAGAAGGAAATAGAGCATAAAGATGACTGGAAATATCTTAATAAAAGTTGCTAAAGACAGGAAAAGAGAAGAAAGCCAGAATTCTTGTTTGCGGAAGAACAAAAGAGACAGAATTATCAACAAATAAACAATAAAATGAGCCTGGCCATATAAAATATTCAGTTTGAAGGGCTGGCTTTCCAAACAAAAAAGTACGATTAAGCTCAAAAGCAAATAATTGTTCTGTTTTTCTCGAAGTATAAGCTTAAAAGTTAAGAAGATACAGGCAAAACCAGCAATTATGTTAAATATCATCCAGATAGCCGTAAAAGTTTGATATTGCAACAGGCAAAGCGGAAGGAGGATCTGAGCGAAAAGGGGTGGATAGGTATAAGGCCAGACCACTATGGATTGTCCGAAAAGCTTAGCGGCTAAAGCATAGAATTCTGTTTCATCATAGATATTAATATTATCGAGGATTCCATGGGCGGTCGTATAATAAGAAGTATCATCCACTTTTATCCCCGTCAGGAAAGGCCACATCTGCAATAAAATAAAAAGGAAGATGAGGAACATGACGGCATAGAAAAAAGGTTTTTTGTAAATTATATTGAGAGCAGGAATACTTTTTATCTGGCAACATGAGCTCACTGGCTTGTTTAAGAAATGGACGAGGTTCATCTGGGACCTCTTATCAGACTGCCGTTATAAATGATGAGATCCCGGTCAAAATCCGAGATGGCTTTGATATCATAAAGGCCAGCTGCGGGAAGCAGCGGGTTGTAGCGCCAATTCTCTTTAATCCGGTCTCGGCCGAATGAAGCGACGATATAATTTTGATCGCCCGGGACAAGCCCGTACTGATGGCAGGACAGCCCTGTCCATATATAGAACCTGTTACCCCAGTAATCGTTAAGCCTTATCACCTCAAGATACGGGCTTAATTCTTCGAGTACATCTTTCTTAAAGGCTAATGGGCCGGAAATCGCCGGAAGAGTGCTATGCTCTAACAAATAATCGGAGAAAGCCCGAGACCAGGTGACCATATCTTTGATGCTGGATTTCTGACTGGCTGTGTTCACAGCTTTTTCATAGACTGGATATAAAAGCACAATAGCTATAACTATGAAAACTATTATTAAGAGTAACTGATAAAGTGTTAAGCTGCTGCCTTTCTCTTCCAATCAATGCCTCTGTCAAATTTCTTGCCTGTTATTATAAGATATTTTTCAAAAAATAGGGACACCCTATATATTCACTATTTTTTTTCTGGCACGGGCCATACAGGCGTCAGCCCGAAAATCGGGAGGCGCTATATATTCTATTTGTTTCCGCGTGAAGCGATAGCAGAACCTGCCACTTTTCAATTTAAAATTAACCAACTTTAAAATTAACCAACCGAATCCCTTTCCGGCAATAATATCCCCGCCTATCGGTTTCGTCTGATCTCCTCAATGGTTCTCGGCACCTGGTATCTTCCAGTGCGGAGCCCAAGTAAAATGTGACTCTCACCATCCTCCCCACCAGTGTCTTCGGCCTCGTGAAACTATGTGCCGATCTACCTCGCAATACTATACGCCTATTGACAGCTGACCAAGAAAAAATTCTCCATTATTCTTAGTCGTGAAGATGTCATAGGCATATTTGAGTCTGTAAATAATATCAAGCATAAAGCAATTCTTATGCTGGTATATTCTGCTGGATTAACGGTGAGTGAGGTGATAAAATTAATTACAGAACATATTGATACGAAACGCAATATGATTTATATAAAGGCGGCAAAAGGTCGAAAGGAAAGATATAAAGTTCTTTCAGAAGTTGCTCTAAGAGTGTTACGAGAATACTGGAAGGCCTATCAGCCTAAAAACTGGCTTTTCATAGGATCAGAACCAAATAGCCATTTAACAGCAAGAACAGTTGAGAAGACTCTGGAAGCTGTCAGCCAAAAAGCGGGTATTGCTAAAAATGTTACTGTCTACACCTTGCGACATAGTTTTGCTACTCATCTTTTAGAAGGTACTACAGATTTATGGTATGTTCAAAAGTTACCTGGACATAAAAACTCGAAAACTACAGAAATTTGTACTCCCGTCAGCCAGCAGGATATCGGACGGATTAAAAGCTCTTTGGATTTTGGAAAGAAATGATAACAAGAAAAGGTTACAATTCGAGATTTCACTTAGAATCTTGCCTAAACGAAATACTTCACAAAATGTGTCGGTCCGGGAGCATAAATGAAGTAGTTCGGTTATTTTAAGTTATAGGCAAATGCCACGCTAACTATTGGTGAATAATATGGGAAGGATCAAGAAAACTACCGACTATTTGCAGGAACTTAAAGATAAAGGCTATAGCAGATATAATGAACTTCTCATTTTTTATAAAAAATGGAAAAAGAAACTTGATATTAAATCGTTATCACACTTCCTAAAGATCACTTGGGAAGAAAAGGGCAACATTAAACCTAAGTTGGGTGAAAACACTTACAACAATTTTAGAGGAATTGCCTTTGAGGAGTTTTGTTTTGACATATTGAAAAAAGCAATCAAGGAAAGCGAAGCTGAAAAGGCAGTCGAACTATTCTGGAATGCAAAGATTTTAACAGAAGAATTTTATATGTTTGAAAATAGAGGATTTAAAAAATATCCAAAATACAAAGCCGTAGACCTGGCTATAGGTAAGCGAGAAAATAATTTGATCCATCCTCTAATAATCATAAGTTGCAAGATTTGGCAAAGCACAAACTGGCTTGACGAAGATAGAGCTATCTTGGATAACATAAGAAATAGGTATCCCAGCGTATTGGGGTATAGCCTTTGTATGAGTTTAAGCGTGCCACCTGTATCTTTAATCAGTAGTCAAAGAACTGGGCTAAGAGTGTATAATCTGTCTAAAGAGGGGAAACTCAATGAATTTATTAATGACATTAAAGAGTTCTTAATGGAGAGTAAAAAGAATGCTCATTAATGAAATACATGCTCGGCACCAGCGCATAACACAGCATATAGGCTTCGGGCTGATGCCCTCGCCTTTCGGGACATTGCTCCCAGAAAAATCGGGACACCCTAGATATTCACTATTTTTTTCGGGCACGGGCCATAAACGCATCAGCCAGGAAAATCAATAGGCCCTATTTATTCCCTTTTATCGATTGAAAAGGGAGACACAGTCTATATTTCCTTTTTTCTCTGGTGGCTTCTGTATTCCGGTATTCCGATGCAAGCCGGCCGGGTGTTTCGACTGGAAGGCGGCCAATTTCGTGGTGATAGTTGGAATAGGTGGCCAAAAAAGGGGCACACCAGATATCCTCCTTTTTTCGCCTGTGATGCGATAAGGAACCCGTCCTTTACCAATTTAAAATTAACCGCCCGAATCCCTTAATCTTCAAAATGTTGCCCGCCTATCGGTTTCGTCTGATCTTCTCAATGGTTCTCGGCACCTGGTATCTTCCAGTGCGGAGCCCAAGTAAAATGTGACTCTCCCCCTCCTACCAGCCACTACCGCCGGCCTCGTAAAACTGTGTGCAGATCTACATTGTAATACTAGGCGCCTATTAACAGTTAGGAATGATTAACAAAGCCATGCGTATCCCGACGGGAAGCCGGCCACCCATTCCAATGGAATCCGGCCGTCAATTCCAATTGAATTCAGGTGGATATTTCGACGGGAACTTGGCCAGCTGGGATAAAAAAATTAGGCCCGGCGTTGCTACGCTCCGAAAGGCGGCCGGCCACGATTGGATTTCGACTGGATTCAGTGGCCGAAATCATCGGATTATGCTGGGAGGTTTAAGTCTGGACATAAAACGCTATATCTACAGTGCTATCATCTATTTTGTACAAGAATTTAATCAAAGGGGCTTTTTGCCGAAAACAGTGTCCTTTAGTTCTGTGTGAAGTTTTTCCAGCAGAAGAAATACCGTGTTTACCCGATATTCTTCCCATGTATCTAAAAACTTGAAATCATTATTATTTATTTTATCGGACCACTCGTCTTGTAGCTTGGCAATGTCTTCAACAATTTCAGTCCCATGATATAGACCCATCCGAGCCAGTTGAAGATAAGTCTGTCTCAGGTGAAACCAGAACCTACCCCTGGCGTTCTCACAAGATAAATCCTTTATTCTTTTATCATCCGTGTCCATCTTGGTCGCATTATAAACATCCCACATGGCTAATAACATTTCAGTCATAGAAGTCAGCATTTCGTTGGCTGTTTTATCCTTTGCAATGAGATATTGCTTTCTCATGTCTTTTTCAAAATGAAATTTTGCTATTTTTAATGAAACATAAAGGAATATTATAGGGCTTATGATAAATGCGCCCACTGCTTTAATAATTTCAACTGCCATTCCCTTACCTCTCTTTCACTTGTAAGATTGAATTAGCTCAACAGCCGCGGCCTTAGATCATCATAAGCGGATTTTCTCTTTTGCAATCCTTCTACAAATTACCTGATCTGAGACACCGAAATGGCCGCAAATGACCCGCGAAATAGCCTCGTTAAGATCAGGACTGTCCGGAAAACGTTCCTTAAAAGTTCTTATCTCATCACTACGTGATCTTATTTGCTGTTCCAGTTCTTCTTTTGGGACGAGGAGTCTTCCGGCAAATTCATAAGCTTGGGCTTCGAACCAATTTAAATCATCTTCAGTGAAGTCTTCTCTGAAATGGATCCAATCTTCGGGGGTTCTAAATCTGCATTGTTGTATTTGTTCTTTATGCAGGACAAGATGACCGACTTCGTGAGCCAGCGTGAATCGCAAGCGCGACGACCAGCGTTCATCCGTATATACATTATAATCAACACAGATAGCTTTTAAATTATTAGTTAAAAAACCATCGACGTCTATTCTGTCCTGTAAGCCAATTATTGGGATTATTTGAAACTTCAAATCGAGCTCGACTACATCCTCCATGGGGACAGGCACAAGGTCTGGAGGTTTTACGTATTGTTGTCTGAAGTTGTCTGCTTGCTGTCTTATATAGTCAAAGCTTAGCCAGGGCGGAGTAATGGTGGCCGGGGGTCTTTTGGAAGCGGACATTTATTCTTCACCGAGAATTTTAATCAAATCTTCAAGTTCCTGGCGAGTCGGCTTTTCGCCTCTTATCGTTCTAAAGAAAACTGGCAGCTTTTCCATCACCTGGGGGGTGGAAACCAAATCTACAGGGATCTGACCGATGGCGGCCAGATCAAATAAGGTCTTGTAGTCTTCAGATTCTTCGGTCAGGTTAAGGACACGCGCGATTTCTATCAGCACTGCCTTGCTTTTTGGGGGCGATAATAGCCCCCGCTCAATTTTGCTCCAGTTGCTCGGGTCGAAGCCGGTCAGCTGACAAAAATGACGTAGCGTCAGCCCCGCCTTTAACCTGAGCTCCCTGATAAATTCACCAAAGGCAACCATTTCCTTTTCTCTCCTTTATGTGGTAAGAATATACCACACATAACGTTTTGTCAAATGAATTTTTTTACAGATGGTAAGAGGCGACACAACCAACCTTTCTTTTTCTTGAGGGATGACTGCCTAGTTAAGCTTCATGTCTATGGGAAAATCAACCATATTTTGGTCGAGCCGGGAGAATTGGGCGGGGCTATTTATTCTTAATGCCCAGGGCGAGACAAACTTTATGGCTTGGAAACACTATCTTAAAATTAAAATAGAATTATTAAAAATGAAGAACAATATGTTATACTTATAAAATAAAAGGGAAGTGATGGCTTTGACAGAATGCGTATTTAAGAAGAGGGTAGCCTTATCATTAAGCGGGTTCCTAAATGATCTGCTTTTTTGATTTTTTAAGTAGAGTATATGATAATAAAAACAGGAGTTTATGATGAATACAAGGGTAGATAGCATTCAACTAGTACTGTTTAGTCCGGGGATCGTTATTTTTGATGTGCTAAAGGCAGGAGTTACAATAAGGGAGAAATACCTAAATGTTCTGGATGGTGAACCTGTAATCTTGCCTATACCAGACGATGCTCCTGTTGAAATCCCAAGAATTCAAATGAGCTCAAAAGATAAGACATACAATTTGTCTATATCAAAAAACAGAGTTGATCTTATATTAAGATATAAAAAGGATGAATTCAGTAATGTTTCTTCCTTCGAAGAACTTTTTGAAAACTTTTTATCGTTGTTTCAATATCTAAAAAATGAGCTAAATGCTAAGGTTACGAGACTGGCGATTGTGACTCATTGGGTTATAGAGTTAGACAGCGGCTCTTCTGCAGAGCATCTTCTGTCTAAATATATCAATAAAGAAGCGCCGATAGCCAGGCCTCGTGAATTGGAGATCCATTGCTTGAATAGGGAAACATTATCTGATTTTGAGGCAAATAAGTGGACACGGATTAGATCTGCCCATGATATATCTCTTCCTCATGAAGATAGATTAATCTCATTTCTTTTAGACATAAATACTTTAGCTGAAAATACTTATGATTTTAAAAAAGAATCAATCCAGGCCTTTTTAGAAGAGAGCGTTAGGATTATGAAAAGCACTTTAGAGTCGCATTTAAGTTTATTAGGAGAGTAACTTTGGATACAGCACAAACTGTTTATACAGGAACAGATTTAATTTGGCCAGGGAATAGTTATAATACTCTTTGCCCGGGTGGGGAAACAAAAAGCTATGCAATACCCTGGCGAGATAAAGAATATAGATATAGCCTTCGTGAATTCGTTTTTAGAGAATTCGAGAGACTGCTTGAGAAAATCGTGGCGAGGAGCGATTATACAGACCCTGGCGTGTTTATAGCCTCATCGATTTTCCCCCTATCTAAGACTAGGACAAAAGAGATTAGAAGTTATTATGATAATCTGGAGGCAATTCTTGGTTTAATGTCATATATTATGGAATTAGAGAAGGAAGATTTAGAGCAAGCTGCCCTTCTCAGAATTGCCGCGAATTATGCCAAGATTAGAAAAGTTAAATCTATTTACGCTCAAAAATTTAGAGAAGAAATTCAGGTTTATATTCTAATTACTTCAGATCGGTATGATGGTAGTTTAATGGACCAGCTTTTAGATATTGAATATGAAATAAGAAAAATATATTCTTCTTTGATTTTTGAGTTCTTTTATCCTCCGGTATTTATTTCAGACAAGACAGATTTTATTCATCCCCAGGCGCAGTGCATTTTTGCGAGATAAACATGGCCGATCGTCATGTGCATCTTTCTCAAGCTGAACACAATAAAAAATTAGCAAAAAAACTAGTAAACGAACCTCCGTACCATGATTGGGGTATCACTGCCTCATTTTATTCTGCGATTCATTATTTTGAGTGCTGGCTATATGATAAGAGAGAGAAGCATACAGAGACAAGCATACCCGTCGGTAGAGATGGCAAATTTAATACGTCTCCTCATGCCTGGCGGGAAAAATTAATCCATAATCACCTTAGCGAAGAAGCTTTTAAAAAATTTAGGAAGCTACGAGATGCTTCTGAGACCGCACGTTATCTCACTCTTTGCAGGATTGGATCAAGAAAGAGCCCTCAATGGCTTGATGGGCTTGCTTCTGATTATTTTCCTCCAGACGAGGCTAAAAACCTTGTTGAGATAGATCTGGCGGTTTTTTTAGCTGAGCTTGGCATAATTAAAAAGTGAAATCGGCAAGAAATCAGGGCAAAAATGGGGACACATTCTATATTTCCTATTTTTTTGTCTGGCGGCGAAGGGGCTGGCGGATAAAAATTATATAACTTAATCTTGTTGGATCTTATTCCTGCTGAATTGGCCCGATTCAGGCCGCGCCAAATGTAGCTGACTTTCTTTTAGTTGGCGTAGTATTTAATTACATAAATAGCCATATCTTGACAAATGATGTAATAGTTTCTATATTTTAAAAGGGAGGAGGCGGAACCCCAATCCGAAGGGAGCTCAGTTAATGATTAATGATAATATCGCCTCTGGCTGAAGCTTGTTAGCTTAATTACTTAATTTAAGGTGGCAAAAATGACCATAACCCAGGAAGAACTGGCCCGAAGGCTAAAGGAAGCCAGGGAAAAAGCTCGATTTACTCAAGAACAGGTGGCAAGCGCCCTGGGCCTGGTTCGGCCCGTAATTGCCCAGATCGAAGCAGGCAAGAGAAAGGTTTCAAGTCTGGAGCTGGCGGCTTTAGCCCACTTATACGGGCGTCCAATTCACAGCTTTTTTGAAGAGGCCTTTGAGGCTGAGGGGCTCTCTTACATTTTAAGGGCAGTTCCGGAGGTTTGTTCTGACCATCAAATACAGGAAGGCATGAACAGAGGGCTGGAAATCATCAATGCTATCTTTGACCTTGAAAATAAATTGGGCGTTAACCGCCTTAGTTCTGGACCTCTTTGTGCATACGACCGAAAAATGCGCACCAGGTGGGATGCCGTTGAGCAGGGACAAGAGATTGCTGCTCAGGAAAGAAACAGGCTCGGCCTGGGAGTTGCTCCGGTAGGCGATCCGGCTTCTTTGCTTGATACCCAGGGGATTTTAACCCTCGAGATGCAATTGCCGGCAGGGCTTTCCGGTTTCACTTTTCGCTCCGGGGAGGCTACAGTCTGTGCAATTAATAGTACCGAACCTCCTGTTCGCCAGAGATATTCCGTAATTCATGAATACTGCCATGCACTCTGTGATCTGAACGATTTGCCGGCCATAGTTTCCCGGGAAGAAGGCAAGAAAGATCTTCGAGAAGTAAGAGCAGATGTTTTTGCTGCCTGTTTTCTTATACCAGAAAACGCTGTAAGAGAGTTCTTGAAGAGGTGCGGCAAGGCCATGCCGTCAAGGATTCAGGTGCCATTGATGGTCAAAGATAAAGTTGTAAGCTACGAAGCCAGGCAGGCTGTGGCCAAACAATCGAGGTCATCCACGATTAACTATCCGCATGTGGTACGAATGGCCAGATATTTTGGGGTAAGCGTCGAAGCTTCTATCTGGAGGCTCTTTAACCTTAATCTTATAAGTGGAAAAGAGAAGGATTTACTTTTAGAGCAGGATAGTAGCCCGGCCGGTAAGGCAATTAAGGATATTCTGAGAAAGAAAGACCCCGATAAGGATAGTGAGAAAGGGGGTATTTTCCAAAACGCCACCGAGCATCTTTTCTATCTGGCAGTCGAAGCAGCAAGGGGAGGGCTCATCAGCAGGAATAAGCTGATTGAATTGCTCGAGCTGGCTGGCTTACAAAATGAAGACATTTGTGCAATTTCTGAAGCCAGACGCACCACTTAAATAGGTGGGAGGCAGAGTTGGCCGGAGGCGGAAGAGGCGCAATAGTAATGGATGCGAATTCGGTCATAGATTTGATCAAATTAGATGTCCTGCCTGTCGTGCCTAAGGCATCCGGCTATGTCTTTTTGATAACTGAAGAGGTTACCAGCGAAATTAAATGGGACAAGCAAAGAAATGTCCTCCAGAAGATAATAAATGCCCGGCTAATCTGGAGGGTGTCTCTGAATGATATTGAAGAACTAAAATTATTTTCTGAACTGACAACAACATTAGATATCGGGGAAGCAGCTTCGCTTGCTTATGCCCGTTATCATAACTGTTACATATTATCAGACGAGAATAACAGGGCTTTTATGAGAGAAGTGAGAAGAATAATAACCGAACACAGATTAAAAAGGACTCCGGAACTGTTAGTTGAAACCATAAGGACCAGGAGCTTATCTTTATCAGATTTAAAGAGAAGGATTGATTATCTGAGAAAAAAAGTTTCAACCCAGAGAGATGCAGATGATATCTGTCATTTTGAGAATGTACTTAAAGAAATAGAAAGAATGTTGTAGGCCAGATAGGGAGAAGACTGGAAAAATGGGGACACCCTAGATATTTCCTATTTTCGGGACAAGAGCAGCCGGCTGGCCTATAGAAAAGCAAAAAACGTGATACACCTTATAAATACGGTGTGGCTCCCAGCTAATTCTTTTCCCAGAGTTCTTCAGCTATTTCTTCTTTTGTCTTGCCCAGGTGCCCGGCAACATCATTAAGAATGTTATTCAACGTCCCAATTTTCAGAGTTTTATGCTTTGGGATTGTAATATGATGTACATCCTCCGAGATTCTTGTTAGACGCAAGTGGCTTTCTGTTTGCCTGGTAATTTTATAGCCAAATTTGCTAAGTGAATTGGCCAGTTCAATACCCTGAATATCTCTGGGTAGCTTCATAATGAAAGGACTTCTTCTTTGACCTGGTGGAATCTAATAATCCGTGGCATTTCGGCCTGGTCAAAATGGCAACGGGTGGCGTCCTTAACTGCCTCTTTAAGTTCCTCTATGGTTTCTGCCTGGGTAAAGATGGGATACCCTAAGGCTTTAGCTTCGTAACCACCTTCCAATGATTCTGTAACTAAAAAAATTATTTCATCAGCCATTAAAATCCTGCCTTCCCTTATTCTTGATTCTTGCCTTTTTATGATCACTTTGATTATAGATGACGGTCGAAATCATTATCAATTTAAATACTCAATCAGCTTGGAAAATGGGGACACCCTAGATATTTCCTATTTTTCTAAGGAGGCTTTCTGCTTCCCTATATTTTCCTTGCCTATACTCTGGACATCTCTGTTGCCGAGGGGAAATACGGAAGATATAGATCGTGTCCATATTTTTTATTAAGGCGTCCCGAATTTGTATGGAGAAAATAGTGAAAATCTAGGGTGTCCCGAATTATCCAGCCGATTCAGCCATGTTTCCTCGCCTCCCTGGAACGAGTCCCCAGCAGCTTGAGGACATTGCCTTTAGTCAAAAGGTTTAGATCGGAAGCTCTTTCTAAAAAAGGCCGGACATCTTCAATGGCTTGCCTCCAGTCAACAGCCTCGAGCTTTTCGGCCACAAGATCGGCCCAGTTATTCTGGTCAAGCTGAGGGCCGCTCCAGCCTGTTTGCTTCAGAGCTTCATTAAGATAAATGAAATTCGGGGCCGGCCAGGAGGGGTCGGAAAGATACCAGAAGAAGTCGTATAGATCCCGCCCCTTGGTATAATTTCTGCTAAGTAAGGCATGCACTTTGCCACTGAAAAGTGTTGCCTGATCATAGTGATGAAGGTTCAAAAGGACGGGGCGGCGGATAATGGTGGTCTCGGTTCTACCTCCAGCCGGAGGTTGGCTGTCGAGCTCGATTTTGACCGAGAAAACCTGAAAGCGGTGCGGCGCAAGGCCGAGTTCAAAAAGGAGCGAGGGGAAGCGGACAAAGGCTGACTTTACATTTTTTTCGTTTTTAATTATTAAATCGGCTTCATAAGCCTCAGCCTCAAACCACGGACGGATCCGGGCAATAGCCTGGTTTAAATCATAAGAAGCGTCTGACTGGTCCAAAGAAAAATCCAGGTCCTGAGAATAGCGGGGAAGGCCGTAGAGAAATCTAAGGGCTGTACCCCCCTGGAAGACCCAGGTACGGAACAGCCCGTGCTCTTGAATAAACTCCAGAAGGCGAGCCTGAAGATACTCGCGCATAAGATTTCTGGCTTGAAGAGGAGTCGATGCCTGTTGAATGATCTGTTTGATTTGCTCTTTCATTTTTCGGCCTTCCTTTAAAGCCTCCTTAACAGACCTCCAAGAATTCCTGCGGCTCGGATAAGCTTGCGGCTGCGTGTCTGGCTGGCCAGAGATTTGAAACGTTCAATATTCAGATTTTCGAGATTCTGAAGTCTTAGTTCGCGGAGATAAGAAGGATTATCAGAGCCGGGAGTGAGATATAAAAGATCAAGGAGGGACTTTTCTGGCGTGGCCACAAAAGCCAGTTGCCCTCCTCCCATGTCTAATTGAACATAATCGAAGAAAAGCTCCTTTTTGACATGGCGGAAAATGTAATTGCCAAGGGGAGTGGCGAAAGTTTGGGTGCGCCTGGTAGTAACGCTCGTAACGGCCGGCACATATTCCGGGATAAGGCCATAGTATTCCAGGGCTGACTGCAGACTGACATAAGAGCCTCTCTGGAGCTTGTTGGCGACATAGAAGGGATGAGGTCTGATTTTTATATATGGCTCAGCTAACATGTAAAGACCGCGGCGAATCTGGATGAGCTTTCCAGACTTGACCCAACGGGAGAGCTGCTTGCCAGCCTCGGCGGGACTGATGTCCTCTGTCTTTAGAAGCGAAGAGGAGAAAATAGGCTCGTTGCCAGCAAGGTCGAGAAACTGCGCCCATTTCATGGCAATAATATACCAAATATGTCCACTTCCTGCAAGAAAAGAAAAATGGGGACACCCTAGATATTCACTTTTTTTTAAAGATGGTTTTGGCTTTGCGTTACCTCGCTTCTTTTAAGTCAGTACATCTATGCTGGTGATGGTAAAAAGAGGAAATATAGATTGTGTCCGTATTATTTAAGGTGTCCCGAATTAGCACAAATTTGTAGGGAGAAAATAGTGAAAATCTAGGGTGTCCCGATTTTAATGAGGGGCGGTGACTGGACCGTTAGCCACAATGGTCACGGGGGTTCCGTCCGGGACAAACTCATAGAGCTCGCGAATGTCCGGATTGAACAGGGCGATGCAGCCGTTGGTCCAATCATGAAATTCGCGAATCTCGGCGGGATTGGCATCCCCGGGCTCAAGTCCTGGCCGACGCGAGCCTGGTTTTGCCCTCTGGCTCCGGGCAAAATCTGCCGTATACTCGGGCAGCTGGCCGTGAATCAAAATCAGTCCGCCGAGCTTGGTGTTCTGTGGGGGGCATCTCCCCTCTTTGATGGCAGCTCTAATCTCGTCGAACTGTTTCTGACTGATTAAGCCCGCTTCCAGTCCGCGCCTGGCATCCTGAACATTTGGATAGGAAATCATCAGACCGCGATGGTAGGTTGATGGCCGGTGCTCGCAGATAAAGTATTCGCCCTCAGGAGTTCGCAAATCACCCTGCCGCTTTTTCGGCCCGGCGGGATTCTGGCCGAGTTGGATACGATAGGCCTTAACCATCTTTTTCCCAACCCAGAGTTCGAGCCGCCGCTGTGATTTGATGATGAGAAGCCTGGCCTTTTTTAGCTTGCCGTTTTTGAGTTTGAGCCGGTGTTGTTCAACAAGTCCGGTGAGTGGCAACTCTGGCCCAAAAAGGGCGGGGTCATAGACAGCGTAGCTTGTCTCCCAGGGACCAGGCCGTGAGGCAGAGGATGGAGGAGGCGGCAGTGATCCTGGGGCTCGTAGCCCGCTTGCACAGCCAGCAAGGTAAAGCAGTGCCGTCGCTGCCGCCACACTCCGGAGGGCCACCATCGCCTGGCGGCGAAAATTGGCTGATCCAGGTACCCTCTTCATATAGGTATTCTCTATTTCTCAATCTTGTCGCCATAAAAAAGGGGCGAAAAATAGGAAATATAGAATGTGTCCCCATTTATTCATAGACTAAGATTTCGACCCGCCTGTTGGCTGCTCTTCCCTCACGGCTGTTGTTATCGGCTACCGGCACCGAGCTTCCTAAACTGATGACCTCCATCCGGTGAAGTGGCAGGTGATGCTGCTTGTACAGATAATCTCTAACTGCCTCTGCTCTCATCTTCCCCAGCCTCATATTCCAGCTATCCGGGCCGGTATTGTCGGTATGCCCTTGAATTTCAAGATACAGGCCGCGGTCGAGTTCGATAAGTTTCTGGACAAATTCATCCAGCCTGGCTTTAGCCTCAGCCGTCAACTCGGCCTTATCAAAGGCGAATTTAACTTCGTCGTTCTTGAGGACTTCCTTTAAAATTAGTTTCCCTTGAGCAGTTTTCCGGACTTCTTCCAGGCTTGTTTCCACATTTTTTAGCTCCGAGCCCTGCTGGGTGATAAGCGACCCTAAGCTGGCCAGCTTTTCTTCATGGGCCTGGATGGTTTTGGTGTTTTCATCAACCGCTGTCTTAACATCTTTTACCTGCTGATCTACTGTTCCTACTTCGGTTCTGACAAATTTTTTGGTGGCGCAACTCTGGCTCGAGATAAAGATGACAAGAGTGGCGATGGCGAAAATGAAAATCTTTTGATGTTTTTTCATTTCTCTTATCCCTCCTTAAAAGGAATCTTAATTACCAGATTTAACAAATGATTAAATGGTAGAGAGGAAGGGGAAGAGAGCTGGGAACGGAGCGTATCAGAGGTACTCTCTTCCCCTGGCTTCTACTGACCTCAACCATAATGGCTGTCAGGACCCCCCGGGCCCCTCAGCCTTTGCCAACCGGTTATTCTCTCTTCTACTTTTTGACTATGACCGTGATGGACAGAGCCTTGCTGTCCTGGGCTTCTACTTCAACCGTATCGGTGACAACGATTTCAGATAGTTTAATGTTCTTGTCACCCTTCTTGATGACGGTGTTTTCGTCCACCTGGAGCACATACTCGATTCCTGACTGATCAGCTTTGACAGTCAGGGTTTTGGCCGCGGTGTCAACCGCTGTCACCGCGCCGGTGATTTTCTCCGGGTTCGGAGAGGCCATGGCCACGGAACCAATTAGTCCCAGGGCCAGGACGAGAACCATTAGATTTTTTAAGGTTTTCATTGAAACCTCCTTTCAAGCTGCTAATAAAGCGAAATTCGTGCCAGACCTTCTACTGGAGCCCCAAAAACATGACTGCGCTCGTCTAAGTTATTTATAATCAGGGAGATAAAATCATCGATGATTCAGGCAGGCCTTCGATCCCTTTCGCCCAATTTTTCCAAGCTTTTAGACACAAATTCAGGCCACAAAAGCCAGCTTTTCAGGCTTTCTAAGGGAGATGATAGGCTTAGAGGCTTTGTCTAAAAATTTAGACACCTCATCCGGGGGTTGTCTGTCTGCTGAATTATGACCCTACCGGTAATCGGCCGGGTTAATATTATATTTCTTAATGAGATAGTAAATGTCGGATCTTTGCCTTTTCGCCATCTTAGCTGCCCTGGCTACGTGGCCCTTGTTTATCTTAAGAAGGTTAATGAGGTATTCTTTCTCAAACTCCAGCCTGGCTTCCTCCAAAGCTTTGACTTGCTCCTCCCCGCTGCTGGCAGCTGGCCCCAGAAAAATGTCTTCAGGCGAAATTACCGCCTTCTGGCACATAGCCACAGCATATTCCATTTTGTTTTCGAGTTCCCGGACGTTCCCTGGCCAGTCGTAGAGCATCATTTTGTGCAGCGCTTCGGGCGAAATGCCCTCGATTGGCTTATTCAGTCCCTGGCTGTATTTTTTGAGGAAATAGTCTGCCAGAAGCGGGATATCTTCTTTCCTCTCCCGCAGTGGCGGCAGGTCGATCGGAATCACATGGATCCGGTAAAACAGGTCCTCTCTGAATCTTCCCTCCTGAACTTCTTTAGCCAGATCCTTATTAGTGGCGACAATAACCCGGACATCAACCTTCTGGCTGGCGTCGCTACCAACCGGCCTGATTTCCTGCTCCTGCAGTACCCTTAAAAGTTTAATCTGGAGAGACGGCGGGGCCTCGGAGATGTCGTCCAGGAAGATGGTGCCTTTATCGGCCTGGGCGAATAACCCCTTTTTGGCCTGATGGGCATCAGTGAAAGCACCCTTGACGTGTCCAAAGAGCTCGCTTTCAAGGAGTGTCTCAGGCAAGGCTCCGCAGTTGACGGCAACAAAGGGCTGACTGGCCCGGAGGCTGTTGCAATGAATGGCTTTGGCCACCAGTTCCTTACCGGTGCCGCTTTCACCGTAGATATAGACAGTAAAGTCGGTGGCGGCGATCTGACCAATCTGTTCAAAAACCTTCTTCATCTTTTCGCTCTTGCCGATGATGTTGGTGATGTTGTATTTATCTTGAACAAGAGTCTGCAGCTCCCTGATCCGGGACATTAACCTTTGTTTTTCCAGGGCATTTTTGATCTGCAGGCTTAACTCCTTATGATCAAACGGTTTGGTCAGATAGCTATAAGCTCCTTTCTTGACCGCCTGGACAGCACTTTCAATGGTCCCATAGGCCGTCAGAATAATGACCGGCAGGTCAGGATTAATCAGAAGAAGATTTTCCATAAGTTCAAGTCCGTCGGCCGAGCCAAGCTTGAGGTCGGTAATAGCCAGATTAAAGAATTCCTCTCTGGCTTTGGCTATGGCTTCGCCGGCTGTCTCGACGGCCGTCACTGCATAGCCTTCAGCTTCCAGCCTGATTTTTAAAACTTCCAGGATGTTGGTTTCATCATCAACTACCAGAATTTTCTCTGCGGCCATGCCGGCCTCCTTATTAATTATCTTTTTTGGTTTTTCTCTCGGTGAGGACGTCTATCTCTTTGATTTTTTCCAGCTGGCTTTTAAGGTTTTCAATCAGGGTATTTTGCTGGCGTATTTTATTTTCAAGCTCAGTTCTTTCTTGCGCCTGACGCGAAGTCTCGGTTGACAGAGCTTTTTCCGCTTCAAGTTTTTCGGCAGTGACCTTATTTAATTCAGCCTGGAGAGTACTGATTTCAGTTTGCAGAGAATTAATTTTTTCCTGGAGAGAGATAATCTCTTCGAGCCAGTTGAGCCACTCTTCGGTTTCTTTGATATAAGTACTTTTTGGAAACCCGGCTTTTAGCCTCTGAAAATAAGAAAACGAGGTTTTAAAATCCCGCTGAGGATTATCACTCCGGCCGTAAAGCCGGCCGAGGGAAAACAGGACTTTATCCTGCCAGGGGTTCCGGGGATACCGGGCCAGAATCTGTTCATATTCTTGAGCGGCCTTTTGATAATCACTGCGATTAAAGAAATATTCAGCCCGGGAAAGATGGATTTTGATTTCCTCTTTCTGTGGAGAAACAAACATGGTTGAGCAGCTCAGGGTCATGGCGGCAGCACCTATGACGGCCGCGGCCAGGGCCAGGGTCAGAAACAGGTCAGGCTTTTTCAAGTTTAAGCCAGCAGAGCCAGTAAGGCCAGTAAAGCGGGACATTTCACTTCTCCTTCTTTTCCTCGGGGCGGTCTTTCTCCCGGGCAGCAGTGAGCGGAAGACTAAAATAAAAGGTGCTTCCTTTCCTTTCGGTGCTTTCCACCCAGATTTTTCCTCCATGGGCTTTGACAATATGGCTGGCGATGGACAGGCCCAGGCCGGTTCCCTTTGTCTGAGACGTCCGGCCGGACTTAATTCCCTGGAATTTTTCAAATATTCTGGACTGATACTCGGGGGGAATACCGGGCCCGGTGTCAGACACACTGACCTGAAGAAAGCTCGTCACCTGGCGGGCTTCAATCCGGACAGTCCCGCCTTCCGGAGTAAATTTGACCGCGTTACTCAGCAGGTTATCCACGACTTCCTGCATTCTATCAACATCCATTTTAAGCAGGGGCAGATTGTCTTCCAGCTGAACTTCGAGCCGGATAGATTTCTTCCGGGCCAGCAAGTCGAGCTCCTGGAGGCTATGGAGAATTATCTGGCTAAAGCTGGCCTGAACGAATTCATAATTCATCATGCCGGCTTCCATCTTGGACAGGTCGAGGAGGTTATTGACCATTTTGATCAACCGCTCGGTGCACTGTTTGATAATTTGCAGCAGGTGCTCCTGGCGGCTGGTAATCTCTCCGCCCACCCCATCCAGCAGTAAATCGCCGGCTTCATTGATGGAGGTCAGGGGCGTGCGGAGTTCGTGAGAGACATGGGAAATGAAATTGTTTTTCATCTCATCTATTTCTTTTAGCCGGTCAGCCATCTGACTGAAAGATTGAGCCAGTTGGGCCAGCTCGCGTGGCGAATGAACGCCAAGGTTAAGGTGGTGATCGAAATTCAGGTCACCAATATATTCAGTCATCTTTTCGATCTTCCGCAGCGGCCGGCTGATGCTGCGGGTGATAAAGAAGGCCAGAATCAGGCACAGGACCAGGCTGGCCGCGACCAAAATCTGGGTGATGAGGGAGGCCTGGTTGCCCATTTGCCGCAACTGTTCCATCTTCTGGTTGATCATCGACTGGCGCAGGCCAATCAATTTTTCGAGGGAGGCGGTCAGCTCATCGACCAGGGCTTTGGGGTCACTGCCGAGTAAAGCGCTATTGTCCGCAGAGTAGTCACTGGCGATGATGGCCGTCGAGGGAGAGGAGATAGGATTTAGGGGCGCGGAGGATGGAGGGGATGAGGAGGACGTGGAGGATGTGGATGGCGAGGACGGCGCAGGGGGTGTGGAGGGCGGCGAGGAGGACGCAGGGGGCGCAGAGGGCGCGGGGAGTGTAGAGGGTGAAGCAGGTGAGGAAGACGGGTTCATCAGCTGTTCCACATGGGAGGAGTAGAGCGAAAATAGTTCCTGAATTTTTTCTTTTAAAGACAGCTCTTCGGGTGAAGTAAGGAGCGGGGCCAGCCGGGCGAAATTTTCGAGGAAGGCCTGCCGCTGGGAGAGATAAAGATTGAGATATGATTCATCGCGAGTCACGAGATATTTTTGCTCGTTCTGAGCCTGGGCAAGGAGAGAGTCCGTCATCTTTGTTTCGAGGTCGGTCACCTGTTGGTCAATAGAGAGGATGGAGCTGGCCAGGCGATTAATTTTATTCAGGCTGAGGATGGAGTAGGCGCTGATGGCTACTACCAGGAAGATGACCACCAGATAGCCAAGAATCATCCTCCAGAAAATATTCAAGCCGGATAAAACTTGACGTTTCGCCATGTTAAAACTGGGGACACAATCTATATTTCCTATTTTTTTCTTCTTACCCTGGCTTTCTGATATTTTATCTATTTCAGCAGTTTCTCCCATTGGTCATCTGCGTCTATGTATTTCTCGTGTATCTCTTGTGCTGAGAAAAACCGGATGGAATTTGGGCGGCGGCGCGATCATGATACGAAGTGAGCTTCGGCTGCGAGCTTCCTTCTGGTCAACAGGAAAATCAAAGGCCAAGATCAGCTAAAATAGCATGGATAACTACCGTTACCAGCAACACTACTCCCAGGCGGCGGTGCCAGATGAAGTTGACCTTAAGCCACCTTTTTCCAGTACTGACCTGAAAAAGGACCAGTAACAGGTTGATGATGCCAATTATGACCGCAAAAGTTATTCCAGCCATTTTACCTCCAGTTTTCTTCTTTATTGTTTTTATTTTAACTTTAACTGGTAAAAAATCAAAGACTGAAAGAAATCTAAGGCTTGAGGCCTGAGACTTAGAGACCAGAATAAGGCGGAAAGAATCAGAAGTGACCGTCGCTGGCCGTCTTGAATGGGGCCGGGTAGTTAGGATAGCCAGGCGATAGGCAACCGTTTCAGTCATAATGAATAAAACTATTAAAAAAGGCCAGCTTCAGCTATCATTAATGGCAGAAAAATGCGAACAGTCATTTTGCTGATTTTTTATCTGATAGCCATCATCCTGGTTAGCCCGGTGCTGCTGGTTTTGTGGGCGGTGAAGAAAAAGGATCCGGTTCTGGATATAGGCAAATGGGTGATGGGGGTGAGCCGGCTGATCCTGGGGCTCAAAATAGAAGTTGAGGGGCGCGAAAACGTTGACCCGGCGAAAAGTTATGTCTATGTGGCCAATCATGTGAGCTTTCTCGATGGCCCGCTTTTGTTTTATGTTATCCCGCAGCGGGTCAGGGTCATCCTCAAGAAAAGCATCTTCAGGATACCGGTGGTTGGAGCCGGAATGAGGTTTGCCGGTTTTATACCGGTCGATAGAAAAAGAATGAGTGGTGGCAAAAGAAGCATAGATGAGGCTGTCCAGGCGATGAAGGAGAAAGGCTATTCTTTTTTGATTTTTCCGGAAGGGACGCGGAGCCGCGACGGGAAGCTACACGACCTGAAGCGAGGGGGATTTTTTTTAGCGGTGGCTGCCCAGGTGCCAATTATACCTATTACCATTAAGGGGACTTTTGAACTGATGCCGAAAGGCAGAATATTTCCGCGGCGCGGGAAAATTAAGGTGATTTTCCATCCACCGGTGGACACAGCCGGTAAGACGCCGGCTGACATCCCGGCTCTTGCCTCCCAGGTTTCTCAAAAATTGGGGACGTGATACCCTGTCCCTCTTTTTTCTCATCTCAAATCTCTATCTTGTTGTAATTAAATGAGTTGCAAATTAGGGACGTGATACTCTGTCCCTGGGGACAGAGTATCACGTCCCCAATTGGATTGCCTACCCGACGGGAATTTAATAAAATTGGAGCAATAGTTAGCCCGGAGTTAATGAGGAGTGATAAACATATGGAGTTAAAAAGAATTAATAAAAAAGAACCGAGGCAAGCAGAAATTCAGTCGGTTTCGAGCGGGCCGGTTGATCGGTGGTTAGCTCTTAGGATTCCCTGTCTCGGGCCGATCTCGCTTTTTCTGTCTTCTCTCCTTCTCTTTTTGATCAGTAGTGTTATGGCTGGCACCTACGCTCCCACCGATAATGATAGAATTCTCGTTCTTAAAGGGGCCAGGATTTTAACTTCTGCGAGTAAGAATTATGAGCGTGGCACGATTATCATCAAAAGCGGTAGGATTTCTGAGATCGGTGAAGACCTGAAGATTCCGGCAGGCGCAGAAGTTATCGATCTTTCCGGCTGTATTATTACGCCCGGTCTGATTGACGCTCACTCACACCTCGGGCTTGGACCAAGTGGCGGGATAACTGAAGATAATGAGATGAGCGATCCGGTTACACCGCAGCTTCGTATTATTGATTCGATTCACCCCGATGGGGTCGCACCTGATAAAAATCAGTTCCAGCAGGCGGTAGCCGAAGGTGTCACGACGGCTGTGATCAGACCTGGCTCGGGCAATGTTATCGGCGGACAATCGGCCGTCCTCAAGCTTCGCGGCGGAACAGTCGACAACATGTGTATCCTCTTCCCGGCCGACATGAAAATGGCCCTCGGGCGGAAAGCAGCCTATTCTCAAAAGGGTCAGATGCCGATGACCAAAATGGGGACAGCCTATCTGGTGAGACAGGCCATGCTCGAAGCAGCCGACTATCGTGCCGCCCTGGAAAAGTATGAAAATGAGAAAAAGAAGAATCCATCGACGGCTATCACACCGCCACCACGCGATCTGAAAAAGGAAGCTATGACCTTGGTTCTCGACCGGCAGATACCTGTGCATATTCATGTTGATCAGGCCGACGATATCATGACAGCCGTCCGGCTGGCTAAAGAATTTAGTTTCGCAAAGCTGTCACTGGCCCACGCCGAAGAAAGCTATAAGGTGGCCGATGACCTGGCTCGCGAAAAAGTGACGGTGGTCGTTGGTCCACGAATGATCGTTTACGATGACGACAACCGCCTTGTCAATCTGGCTGATTATCTGCACCGCCATGGCGTTGAGATCTGTATCATGACCGATGCGGACGTTGTTCAGCAGCCGTTTCTCAGGAGCCAGGCTGCTATTGCCGTAAAATATGGCCTGGAGCCGGAAGAAGCTTTGCGGGCTATCACCATAAATCCGGCCAGGCTGATGGGACTCGAGAAAAGGATAGGCAGCCTCGAGCCCGGAAAAGAGGCTGATCTTGTCGTCTGGAGCGGGGATCTGTTTGATGTCCGGGAGGAAGCGCTGCGTGTCTTTATTGACGGTGTTGAGGTGTACCAAAGTCCGAGAGTCGTTAGCGGCCTGAATAAATCCTGAATAAATCTTGAATACATAATGAGGGCGGCGTGCGCAAAAAGAGAAATAAAGCGGGAAAAGGCACGAAAAGGCACGATGAGGCACGATGAGGCACGATGAGAGGAGCCGCCGGGAAGACTTTGTTTTAGACATTCTGGAGGAAAGATGAGGAATATCAGAAGCTGCCAATTGGCTTGTGAAACAAATGAAACCAATCTAAAAATTAATCAGAAAACAGGTCTGAAGGACTTTGAGGTCAAAGGGGCGATGATGAAAACAGAGGTCATAAAAATAACGACCCCAATCGGCGGCGAGGGCAGCATCAAAAAAGAAGCCCATCGTCCTGGCCGAAGAGCAGCCCTAAACGAAGGCAAGCCCGGAGATGGCTTGAAGCTTAAAGTTCGGATTTTTTTGAACGGAACTAAGCGGCGAGTGGCGAGGTTGACTGGTGTTGTCCTGGCTGATGTGGTCCTGGCTATGGCCTTGTCGATGGCGGTCAGCTGGTTAATGCCGGGCTTGTTAAATCTGCTTAATCCGGAATTGCTGGCGGCCGGATATGCCGGATATGCCAGCCGCGAACCTGAATCTGGTTCTCAGGCCGGTGGGCCAAGAGTAGTGGTAATCAAAGCCGGCAAGATTCTGACTATGGCTGGACCGCCTATCGAACATGGTGTTGTCATCGTCGAGGGAGAGAAAATAAAGGCGGTCGGTAAGGGTCTGCCAATCCCGGAAGGAGCTGAAATCATAGATGAACCGGAGGCCTGGGTACTTCCCGGGCTGATTGATGTCCACTCATCGCTTGGCCTGGTAGACGAGCGAGGACAGAGCGAGAATGAAGAGCTATCAGAGCCGAACGTTGCCCAGCTTGATGTGCTTGATGGGTTTTATCCTTTTGACAAAAAAATAGCCCAGGCGAGAGCGTCGGGGATTACGGCTGCGCTTATCTGCCCTGGTCGCAGGTCGGTGATTGGGGGCCAGGCGGCTGTGGTCCGGCTCAAGGGCCAGACTGTGGACGAAATGAAAATACTGGCGCCAGCCGGAGTTAAGTTTTCAATAGGCGAGGGACCAAAGCAGGCTTTCGGCAGCAAAGGGCGGTTGCCATCAACCAGAATGGGGAATATTTATGTGATTCGACAGGCCTTGCTGGAAGCTAGAGAATACGCTGGTCAGTGGGCTGAGTATAACGACAGTCTGGCTAAGGCCAAAAGGGAAAAGAAGAGCACGACCACGATTCAGCCTCCACGCCGTGACTTAAAGCTGGAGGCTCTAGCTAAAGTGGTGAGGGGAGAGATCCCTGCCTTTATGGAATGCTACCGAATTGATGATATCAGTGGCGCTATCAGGTTGGTGGATGAGTTCAAACTGAAAGCGGTTTTTATAGGCTGTGCCGAAGGCTATCTGGTGGCTGAGGAAATAAGCAAGCGAGGGATCCCGGTTATTGTTGGCCCGATGGGAATTGGGCCAAGAAGGACGGAAACAGAAAACGTTGAAATAAGCAATGCTGCACGTCTCCATAAAGCTGGAGTTAAAATTGCATTGGAGAGTGAAACGCAGTATGGTCTGGCTGCCCTGGAAGAGTTACCGCTGGTGGCGGCGCTGGCGGTAAGAGGTGGGCTGTCGGAAGAAGAAGCTTTAAAATCCATCACCATTAATGCCGCCGAAATTATCGGTGTTGGCGACAAAATTGGCAGCTTAGAGCCTGGCAAGCGAGCCGACCTGGTTATCTTCAGCGGCAACCCTCTCGATTATCGGACCAGGGTTAAAAAAGTTATCATGGGGACGTGATACCCTGTCCCTCTTTTTTCTCATCTCAAATCTCTATCTTGTTGTAATTAAATGAGTTGCAAATTAGGGACGTGATACTCTGTCCCCAGGGACAGAGTATCACGTCCCCTCTTTATCCAAAAGTATAATACTCTAAAGTATATCAGTAATAATCTGGAGGATGTTATGTTTATCAACCGGGAAAAAGAGTTAGAGTTTCTGGAGAAAAAATGGGCAGATGACCAGGCTCAGATGATTATTCTCTGGGGTAAAAGAAGGGTGGGCAAAACAGAGCTGGTTAAAAAGTTTATCGACACGAAACCGCATGTCTATTTTCTGAGTGAGCCTGCTAACGAGAAAGAACAGCTGCGTAGATTTTCGGTTGAACTCGGGAACTATTATAAAGAACCTCTGCTTACCACGCGAGGATTTGCCAATTGGGAGGAGAGTTTTCGTTATATAAAAGAAAAGGATATGAAATTAGTTTTGGTTTTTGATGAATTTACCCATCTAATCCAGGCCAACCGGGGGAATCACGGGTATTTTCCAGCGGCTCTGGGATGAATATCTTTCTAAGAGCAGGGTATACCTGATTTTGATGGGTTCAAGTGTGGCTATGATGGAAACTGAAGTATTGAATTATAAAGCTCCTCTCTATGGGAGAAGAACTGGCCAGTAGAAGCTTCAGCCGCTGGCTTTCCAGGATGTCCGAAAATTCAGGCCGGGCAAATCTTTTGGGGATCATATGCATCATTTTGCTGCTGCCGGAGGAACTCCAGCCTATTGGCTATGGCTATCAAGGAAGGGAGATTTTTTCAATAACCTAAAAAGCCAGATTTTAACCAGAGGCGAACCGTTATATGATGAGGTTGAATTTATTTTAAGGGAAGAATTAAGAGAACTGAGATTTTATTTTTCTTTACTTCAGTCTATTGCCTTAGGGAAAAGGCGGTTAGGGGAGATTGTTAAGGCCACCGGTATTTCCCAGCCTGTAGCTAATAAATATTCAGGGGTCCTGTCTGACCTTGATATCATTGAAAGGGAGATCCCGGTCACCGAAGAAAAACCTCTAAAGAGTAAGAAGGGTTTATATCGGTTTAAAGATGAATTTATTCAGTTCTGGTTTAAGTTTGTTTTCCCGAGACGTGGTCAGCTCGAAATGGGCCAGACCGATAAAGCTCTGGAAGAAATAAAAGCTGAATTGCCAGTCTATCTTTCCTTCATTTATGAGAAAATAGCGGCGCAAATTATTCGACAGCGAGCCGACCTTTTCTTCGAATTTGAAAAACTCGGGAGATGGTGGGACAAAAATCAGGAGATAGATTTAGTCGGGTTAAACCGCAAGCAAAATAGCCTTCTCTTGGGCGAAGTAAAATGGAGCCGAAATCCGGTAGGGGTTGGCATCTTCAATGAACTTAAACGAAAGGCTCAACTGGTTAGCTGGGGAGATTCCAAGACTCGAGTTTATTATGTGCTTTTCTCTCGAAGTGGTTTCACCCCTGAAATGATAAAGCTTGCCAGATACGAAAAAATTAGCTTATACAAAGGGGATAGAATCTGTTTAGAGGGAAGATAAAAAATTGAGAACGGAGTATCGCCCCCCATTTAGTAAATGATTGAAAATAAATGAAACAAAATTGCGAGAACAGGGACAGAGTGTTACGTCACCGTTTAGTCACCCTTTACAAGAGGGACTGAAGGTCGGCGGGTGTAGCCACCCCGCTATTTACTAAATAGCATTTAACCTGGCCGAGCAGCCGGCTAAAAAACATCCGCTGAATAGCCAGTTTGTCTTCGTTTATGACTAAAAGATGGGGATTGAAAAATGGCTGTGGTCTGGCGCCCGACGTTCTAACCGCTCCCGCTGGCTCGCCGCTTTCCAGAATCCTCAAAGCTTCATCCTTCTTCAGCTCGACAACCGCCGGTGATACCCGGTCATTTCTCAGAATGACCAGCGACTTCAAGTTTGTTCTTCTGGCATAACCCTGTTTCCCCGCCAGCCAGGCTGGATCGAGCATGGCCTGAGCTTCATTCGAAGCTCTGAAGCAATAGGGCGCGCCTTTATCCAGCCGGCAGTCAGCCTGAATCGGGCAGCTCAGATCGGTGCAATCTTCTCTTCTGCTTACGACGTTCTCGCACTTGCTGTGGTCAAAAAGTTTGGCCAGCCGGTCATCAAGTTCAACAGTGTTAGCCGGGATAAAAAATTTCCTCTCGACACTATCCGCCATGGCCTGGTTGCCTGAGAATCTGACAAAAACTATCTCATTGGTCTGAGCCTGAACCCCCGCGCCCTTCAGCAGTTCAAAAAACAACTCGGTCTTCTTCGTTCCCGGCTGCCCCACGAGAACCAGGCTCTTTCCGTCCAGGGCGACCGCCATTCCCCGGATGGCGTTAATCCCTAAATGTTCTTCCGAGTCTATCACCATGCCCAGGGCCAGCTTCCTCAGCGATCCATAATTATCGGCGTTAATCAGCAGCCCCGTTCTGGTCTCAGGATGATAGTAAGCCCGCGGCTCTCTTCCCGGGATATTATCCACGGCGTAAATTACCGCCTGCGGCTCCAACCCGGCTTCGAGCTGTCCCGGGAACCAGTTCTCCACCCAGAAATCAGCCAGATGCCCCACATTGGTCCGCAGCTGAACAATTGTCCCGTTGATATTGGCATTCCACTCGTAATAATTGTCATAGCCGAGGTGGCTTTCTATTTCCGTGACTAAGGCATCCCGGACCTTCAGCTCGCCCACCACCTCCACCGGCACCGGCTTTCTGACCTTGGTGACATAATTCTGAAGATAAATCTTCTTTACTTTCTTAGCGGTCTTGAGCCTGGCCAGCGCCCCGGCCATCCGCTCCAGCCCCTTTTCCAGATTCTCCATCGAAGTGGCATAAGAGATCCGGATATAATCATCGGCTCCAAAAGCATCTCCTGGCACGATAGCCACCCTGGCTTCTTTCAAAAGATAATAGGCCAGCCCGTATGAATTTCTGATCTGAATCCCGCCAGCTTCTTTCCCGTAAAACGACCTGACATTGGGGAAGACATAAAAAGCTCCCTGCGGTTTAAAACAGCTGATCCCCGCCATCTGCTGAAGCTTCATCAGCACATAGTTCCGTCTTCTCTGAAACTCAGCCACCATCCGGTTAACCTCAAACTGCGGCCCGCCCACCGCTTCGACGCTGGCTTTCTGGGAAATTGAACAGGCATTGGAGGTGGTGTGACTCTGAACCTTCGACATGGCGTTTATGATTTCGGCCGGCCCGGCGGCAAAACCTATTCTCCAGCCGGTCATTGAATAAGTCTTGGAAACGCCGGTAATAATGATTGTCTTTTTCTTGATATCTTCGCCCAGGGCGGCAAAACTCACGAATTTAAAACCGTCATAGACCAGCCGGCTGTAAATCTCATCGGCGATGACATAAATGTCCTCTTTCCTTATAACCTCAGCCAGAGCCTCCAGCTGTTCGCGTCCATAAGCTGCTCCCGTCGGGTTGCTCGGGTTATTAAGGATAATAGCCCTGGTCGAAGGCGAGATCGCTTCTCTCAATTTTTCGGGGGTAAGCAAAAATCCATCTTCTTCCCTGGTCTCAACAATGACCGGTTTCCCCTTGACCAGACTGACGCCCTCCGGATAAGTCACCCAGTAAGGAGCCGGCACAATGACTTCATCGCCCTCATTGACGATGGCTTCAATCAAATTAAACAGGGAATTTTTGGCCCCGCTCGACACCAGGACTTCCGACGGCTTATATTCCAAACCGTAATCTTCTTTGAGCCTCTGGCAGACCGCTTTCCTCAGCTCAAGGATGCCGTCATTTTCGGTATATTTGGTGAAGTTTTGCTGGATGGCCTTAATACCGGCCGCCTTGATATTTTCTGGCGTGGGGAAATCTGGTTCCCCCAGGCTTAAATCAATGACATCCAGGCCTTCCGCCCTCATCGCCCTGGCTTTAGCCGATATTTTTAAGGTCGGGGAAGCACCTATTTTCGTGGCTCTTTCTGAGATGGTCATGGCAATCCTGCTTCTGACGCTTCTGACGTCAATTATTTTTTCTCAGGCGTTTGGCCTTGAGTTTTACCTGTCTCAGCTTTGGCCTGAGCCTTAGCTTCAGTTTTTGAGCTGAATTTATTTTTTAAATACTCACTGATATCAGCGCCGGTCAAAGCCTTCAGGACCTCTGGCATCTGAGCCAGAATCTGGGTCACCTGGCCGGTTATCTGATTAGCTCCCGTTCCCTTATCCCCGCCGATCATCACAATCTTATCCACTTTGGACAGAGGCTCAGCCACCGCCTTAGCCAGTTCCGGTAGCACCCCGATGTAGCTTTCGAGCAGAGCGGCCTCATTGTATTTTTCCCAGGCCTGGGCTTTTTTGAGCATGGCTTCAGCTTCAGACAGCCCGCGGAGTTTTATTTCCTCAGCCTTTACCTGGCCTTCCAGTCTCAGGGCTTCAGCTTTTCCCCGGCCTTCTGCCACCAGCCTGGCTTCTTCGGCTTCCGCCTCAGCCTGAATCTGGTACTTACGGGCATCGGCCGGTTTGAGAACATTGGCCTCGAGTTCCTTTTCTTTGCGTTTTATTTCCAGGTCTTCAATCTTAATTGATTCTTCTTTTTCTATTTCCTGAGCCTTAGCTTCTTCTCTTTTTATTTCCTGAGAAACTTTGTGCCGCTCAAGTTCATAGGAGAAATCGGCTTGAGCTTTTTTCTGATTGACCAGAACCTGAGATTCAGCTTTCTTGGCTTCATTTTCCCACTGAGCCTTGGCGATTTGAGCTTCAGACTGCAGGCGGGCGACTTCCGCTTCTTTTCTGGCCTGAGATGATTTGATGATCGCTTCTTTTTCGGTTTCGGCTTGAGCGATAGCTGCATCTCTTTTAGCCGCGGCAATGACCGGCCGGCTCAGGGCATCTATGTAACCCTGGGCATCGCTGATGTCCTTGAGTGAGAAAGACAGCAGAACCAGCCCCATCTTGCCGAAATCTTCTTTGGTGATCTCAACAACCCGGCGCGAGAATTCCTGCCGCCCCCGGTAAATTTCTTCAACGGTCATGGTTCCCATGACTTCCCGCATTTTTCCTTCGAGAACATTCATAGCCACATCGCGGATGCCTTCCTTGCCGGTTCCCAGGAACTGTTCGGCAGCCAGTCTGATAGCCAGATCTGTCGAGTCAACCTTGACCTGAGCCGTGGCCTCAGCCATGATGGGAATTCCCTCATGAGTTAAAACTTCCGGCGTTTTAATCAGCAGGCTAATTGTTTCGAGAGGCAGGGTATAGACTCTTTCGATAAATGGCCAGACAAAAGTTCCACCGCCGAGTTTGTACCTGTAGCCGACTTTCATCCTGCTTCCGTCTGGCAGGGTGACCGTCCTCTTGCGGCCGCCGGCAATGATTAACGCTTCATTTGGACCGACTTTCCGGTACTGGGTGCCCAGCAGCAGCCCGACCAGAACTAAAAAAACTATAATAGCCCCGATGATGATAAGCCAGGTAGTAAGCGGCATGATAAACCTCCCTCAATTCAAATCACATGACCGAGCATAATTAAAAGATAAAGGGAAAAAGGAAAAAAGCCATCCCGTAAGTTTCATTCTTTTTTAACTTAAACCTTCCCTTGTCAGACCATCAACATGGTCTGCTAACTAAAGAAAAATATTAATTCTTATCATTTTTAAAGTCAAGGGAAAAACTCGCCTGGCGAAACCGGTTCGTCTGCCAGAAGTGCGGTCAGCAAAATTCGGGTAACAGTAACCAGATCCTGGCTAAAGAAGGTGAGGATTGAAAAAGAAAGTAAAAAATTTTAAAAAAAGATTGAACTTTGACAAAAATTATACTAATATTTACAAAAATCGGCGAAAAGGAAGCGGCCAGGGAATTGAAGAGGCTAAAAAGCTAAGGAGGTAAGTGTGAGTTGGGTGAGCGGAAAAAAGAAAATATTAAGCCTCAAAAAAGCTTAGAAGCCGAAGAATCTATCCGGGGGAGCGCGTTTGACACTGGCAGAGCTGCTATCTTTATTGCCCGTGACGGCCGGATTGAATTTGCTAACAGGGCTACTTGCTGGATTTTTGGTTACAGCCTGGACGAAGTAGTAGCCAGTCCGTTAGAAAAATTTTTGAGCCGGGAGGCAGCCGCGAAAATACTGAGACAGGATTTTGCCAGCTCCCGTCAGCCCGGTGAATCTGATTCTTATGAGCTGATGATTCTTAGCAAAAATGGCCGGGAAATTCCGGTTGAAGCTGATGTAGCGGAAATAAACTATAAAGGCAACCCAGCCACTCTGATTATCCTCCACGATGGGGCGGAACAGAAAAAACTCGATAAAGAATTGAAGGACGGGCTTGAAAAACTCAAGAAGACCTTTGGAGCTTTAGTTGAAGCTTTAAATAAACTGGTTGAAGCCAGGGACCCTTATACCGGCCGTCACCAGAGGCGAGTAGCTGATTTAGTCCGGGCTATAGCCATAGAAATGGAGCTTGACCTCAAAGTAGCCGATGGCTTGAGTCTGGCCGCCATGATTCATGATGTCGGCAAAATCGCCATTCCTTCTGAAATACTTAACAAGCCCGGGTCACTTACTAACTGTGAATGGGGATTGATTAAAAATCATGTCCGGATCGGTTATGACCTTTTAAAGGATGTGGAGTTTCCCTGGCCGGTAGCCGAGATTATTTATCAGCACCATGAGCGGCTCGATGGCTCTGGCTATCCCCGCGGTTTAAAGGAAGGAGAAATAAGAATTGAAGCCAGAATTCTGGCCGTAGCCGATGTGGTTGAAGCCATGTCTTCTCTCCGTCCTTATCGTGAAAGTGTTGGCCTGGAGGCAGCTCTGGGAGAGATTGAGAAGAATAAAGGCATTTTATATGATCCGGCGGTGGTTGAGGCCTGCCTCCGGCTTTTCCGTGAAAAAGGCTATGAATTAAAAGAAGATTATAAATAAAATTCGGGCCAAAAGATTTAACATTGAGACGGGAAGATCAGAAAACGGCTGGCCAGGCTGTCCCTAATAAGCGATAAAAACCGGATGGATTTTTTTTAGAACCGACCGCTCAATTTCAAGGATATCTTTAATCCCCTTATCAGCCAGCTTCAGTAAGGAGGATAGGTCGCTTTTACTGAAGGGCACTCTCTCCGCTGAGGCCTGAACTTCAACCAGCCGGCCGCTGTCTGTTTCTATGACGTTCATGTCCACCTCAGCCTGGGAGTCTTCGGCATAATCGAGATCAAGAAGCTCAGCTCCCTCGACCAGACCGACACTGACTGCTCCAACCAGGTTGCGCAAGGGAAAAGCCGGAATTAATCCTTCTTCCAGCAGCCGTTTAAAACAAATGGCCAGAGCTAAGCAGCCGGCATTGACTGAGGCTGTTCTGGTTCCGCCATCGGCCTGCAGAACATCGCAATCAATGATAATGGTCATTTCGCCCAGAACAGACAGGTCTGTTCCGGCCCGGAGAGCCCGCCCGATCAGGCGCTGGATTTCCTGAGTCCGGCCCGAAATCTTTCCCTGAGTTCTTTCCCTGGGCGTTCTTTTCTCGGTTGACCGGGGAAGCATGGAATATTCGGCAGTGATCCAGCCGGTGCCGCTGCCCTTGAGAAAAGGCGGGACTTTATCTTCAACCGAAGCGGTGGCCACCACTCTGGTTCTGCCCATTTCGATATAGGCTGAGCCTTCAGCAAAATCTAAATAGTCAGGTTTGAAGGCCACCGGCCGGAGTTCATTAAAAGCCCGGCCGGAAGGGCGTTCGAAAACATCTTTTCTGGCTGATTCTTTTTTGGGCTGTTTAGGATTCAACAGTTTTCTCCGTTCGATGACAAAAAATAGGATACGAATTTATATCTTATGATAAGCCAGGCGCCGGCAATTTTCAACTGACTGGCAGAAAATCAGCCCGGGTCTCAAAAGTTAAGGACAATGGTGGTGGTAAAAAATGTATCAACTTTGCGCCGCGGGACAAGAACAGTCAGACCGGTGTCGAGATCGTCCGGGCTATAGAGCGGGACCTCGATTTCCGGCGGCCGGTTGTTTCTCATCAGCCTGAGGCTGGCTTTAAGAGCTAATGATTTGGTCAGCGGGGCCATCAAACTGGTTGTCCAGTCGTAGTGCCAGTCACTCAGCCGCTTGAGATTGTCATCAAAGACTAGGCCTGTCTCAAAAGAGGCCCCATCAAAAAGCTTTTGCTTCCAGGAAAAGGCATATTGAAAACCAAGAAAGGAGGACATTTTCTGGCCGCTGTATTTTCTGATGGTCAAACTCAGGCCGGCTGAAGTTTTGGCTTTGGTGGTGTCAGAATCGGCCAGCACCACCCCGGCACCGGCCGTCCCCAGAGCCCGGCCCTCAACCCCGGCCAATTTGTTCCGGTCCCAGGTAAAGCCCAGATTGGTCAACAATTTTCCCGTTGGCCGGTGGTCATACTGAGCTTGAATTAAATAATTTTCAGCAGTTAATTTTCTGGTCTTTTCTTCTATCAGGCTGAAATTGTCTTCAGTGCCGACTGCCTTCTGATTAATGGTGGTGGAGTGAGTCCTGAGGAAAAAAGCCTTCAGCAGGTAGGAGTCCCGGTCATTGGGAGTCTTGAGCAAAGCGCTACCAAGGCTAAAGGAGGAGGAAACCGTATTCCCGCCAGTGACAACATAGCTCAGTTCCAGGGTCTTTTTCCAGGGTTCAAGCCAGTCCTTAAGAGTTTTATTTTTATCAGGACGCCCGGCCTGCTGGGTCTGGTCAGTTTGCTCTGATTTGGGTTTATTTTCTGCCTGGCTCCCGGCGGCCTTTTCTTCGGTTTTTTGCTGTTCGCCTGTTTTCTCCTGAGTCGGGGCATTTATCTCCGAAGATAACTCTGACCGGCTGGCCCTGGCCGCCTGCCTCTGCTCATCAGCCTGTCCTATCCCCGCAGCCCGCGGGCAGCTGACGCCGGGGAGGCGAAGAAAGAGAACAAAAAAAACAGGAGCAAAAACAATAGCCAATAATTCTTTCCGGCTTGCGGTCCGGGCTGGCCGGTGGCAGGTAGTTTGTCTCTTCATTGGACAGCTTCCTTTTCCAGTTAAATTTTTTGGCAGGAAAAAGTCCTGTCATTTTTAAGGCGGGCCAGCAGTCAGTTCCTTAAAAATAAAGGAACTAAAAAAAGAACTCTAAGGTTTCAGGATAATAAAAACTCGGCGCCTGTCAATAGGCAGCTGCCCGGTTTCTGGTTTGACCGGTTTTGAAAAATCCAGCAAAATTAACATTAACTCATTTAAAATCTGTCAGTAAGCAAGGAAGGAGTTTTGCTAACAGAAGCCATTTCATCTATAATAAAATTTAAATCAGTCCGGTCTCCAAAGCTAAGTTTTTAATGAAAAAAAGAGAAACAGGAAATAAATCCTCCTTTTATTTCAAGCCAGTCTGGCTGGCGGCCCTGACCGCCCTGCTGCTAATACCGGCGGTTTCCTGTGAAAAAAAACTGCCGGTGCCAGGCCTGGAGATAAGTGTTAGTTTTACTGATAAAAATCTGAGCGATAACCTGCTGACCAATTTAAAAGTTAAGTTTATTACCACTTCCGGTTTTGAGCCGCCGGCCGGAGATTACCAGCTGGTGGCCAGGGCTACGGCTGGAAACAGGGCCCTATTTGAGGAAAGGCTTTCTCTCCCCCTGCCGCTTTCTAAATGGCAGCCTAACCGGGTTTATGAAGTTGAAAAATTGTTATATTTCCCTCCTTTTATTGATCGCTTTAGCCCGCAGCCGGCGCCCGGTAAGGCGGTAAATTTCAGCCTGTATTTTGAGCCGTCAGGAGCGAAGGACACCGTGGTCGTCTACCGGCGGCAACTAAAGCTTTCTCCCAGCCCAGCTGATACTCCCGATATTGTTTTTCTCGACGGCTGGGTAGTCATCAAGCGCCCGGGGAAAAAGGCAGGCGATTGGCAGAGCGAGCGCTGGGCAGGCCAGCAGGCTTTCTGCTGGCTAAAAAACCCGGGGCGAGCAGCCACTCTGATGTTAAGAGGCAGCCTCCCGGTTGAAGCTCCACCCGGGCTAACAATGGTTATTACCCTCGCTGACAGGGTCCTGGAGGAATTTGCCCTGCCCCCTGGAAATTTCGAAAAAATATATCAACTGACCGCCTCCGGCCTTGGTCAGAAAGACGGGTTAGAATTAATTTTAAAAGTTAATAAGACTGTAAAAATAAATGAGATCTACCCTGAACTTAAAGATCAGGAGCAGGTTGGCTTCCGGCTTGAGACTATTTATTTCCGCTGACCAGTTATCTTTTATTTTATCCAGATCTGGGGAGCTTCGGAGCTTTTTTTCTGGTTTATCTGACTTTCGTATTCCTCCCTGAGTCTGGTTTCTTCTTCCTGGGCTTTAAGCAGCTTTTCATACGTTTCACTAATTTCCAGTTGAATGCTGTCTTTAGTCCGGGCATCAGTTAGACCGTAAAATTGCTGCCAGAGAGCGTTCATTTTTAGAGTCAGAAGCTCAACATATTCCTTAGCTTTTTTCCAGGCATCTTCAACCGGGCCTCCGGTAGCATCAACTCCGGCGGACTGAGCCTCGCCCGGTTTCGACGGGGCTGGATTCTCAACCGTTACCCGGTGGACGACCGGAGGGACATAATTGTCCGGTCGAGACGGAGGCTGCTGGTTTTCCTGATTCACAGCGATACCCTCCGTTTCATTAGCAATGATGATGGCCGGAGTTTTAGTCAGTTTTTCCAGATCCTGGTTGGTAATAACTTTTATTTCCTTCCCTTTAAGACTTTCTCGCCGGGCTTTTTCCTTTTTGGCCAGTTCTGCCAGCTCCTGATCCTGGGCCAGCAGCCAGACAGGAGTACAAAAACTTAAGAAAACCAGAACAGCCATTATTTTTTTGACCATGATTTCCCTCGCTATTTTAAGAATAAGCCTAATTTACCCGTTATGTCAATCAGGATAAGGCTGGCCGTTGGCCTCAAACACAAGAGCTGCTTCCGACCTGGCCGTTCTCAAGCTCAGATGCCTGCCATCTGTTTTAAACTCTATGGCCCCATCCAGGTCAGTCCGGTAGAACTTAACCCCGCGTTCTTTTAGTCTCAAGACAACTTCTTCCGCCGGGAAGCCATAAACATTATGGCGGCCGCAGGTGGCGACAGCGATGACAGGCGAAACTGCCTGGAGAAAGGCGGCCGTTGAAGAGGAGCGGCTGCCATGGTGAGGAATTTTCAAGACTGTTGCCTTTAATTCATCTTTAATTTCTTCTTGACTGATTAAATAATTTTCGACCTGACCGGTGATATCTGCTGGAAAAAGGAAGGAGACATCGCCCTGCCTTATTCTGATTACCGCTGACCGGTCGTTACCTGGTTGAAAAGAAACCAGGGCCGTTTCGTCCGGATAAAAGAATCTCACTTCAATTTCTGGTGCTGGCCAGAGTTTCAGGCCCGAAGTTATTCTGGTCCTTTTGACTTTTTTATTCAGAGCGGACTGGATTTCTTGATTCAGGGCATTGCCTGCATAGTTTTCGGTAAAAAAGTATTCTCCTATTTTGAAATTTCTGGCCAGGGCTGGCAGTCCGCCGGCGTGGTCGGGATGAAGGTGGCTGGAGACCAGATAATCAATCTTTTTATGACCGCCTGACCAGAGGAAAGGAGAAACGAGGCTCTCTCCAGGGTCGAAATTACTCTGTAAAAATCCACCAGCATCTATGACCATGAGCCGGCCGCCGGGAAACTCCACCACCTGTGATTCACCCTGTCCGGTATCAATGACAGTTACCGTCAGCTCATCTGTCCCTGGTTTAAAAGGATAGGTCACGAGAATCAGAAAAAAGGCCAGAAAGACCAGCCAGGTAACTGGCCTTTGGCCTTTAAACCTTGGCTTTAGCAAAAGAAGAAGGAGGAAAAGATAAAAACCCAGGATGACAGCTAAAGGCGGGGAGGGCAGGCGGTAGGAAAGGGAAGAGACGGGCTCGAGGCAGCCGGTCAGCCAGATAAACAGCCTGACTGGAAACTTCATTAAGACGGACAGGAGGTGACTGATATAAGGTGAAATCAGCCCGGTAAATAAATAAAGATAGCCAGCTGCCATCAGTAAGCTAACTAAAGGTGAGGCTGGAATGGTCAGGATAGCTGAGGCGAAAGTTACCCGGTTAAAATCATAAACAATGACGGGCAGGGTGGCTACCACCGCTGCCACCGACATGGCGGCCAGTTCTGACAGTTTCAGTGGCAGGCGGGGCAGGCAGCGATAAACTGGCTGATAAAAGAGAATTAAACCCAGAGTGGCCAGAAAGGTCAATTGAAAGCCAGCCTCATCAAGGCTAAAAGGGTTGAGACCAAGAAGAATCAGGGCGGAAAGTGAGATGGTGTTTAAGAGATTGACCTGAGCAAAAATTAGTTTACCGGCAATAACCAGTGAGGCCATGATAACCGCCCGGAAAACTGATGGCTGGCCTTCGACCAAACAGCCGTAAAAGGCTAAGGCCACCAGGAGAATCAGGTAAGTTAGTTTTTTTGAAGTCAAGAAAAATTTGAGGAGTAAGAAAAGAAAGGCTGAGACGACCCCGACGTGAGCTCCGGAAATGGCTAAAAGATGGTAAAGCCCGGTCTTTTGAAACTGGCTATCTGTCTGGCGGTCAAGCCGGCCATCTTCGCCCAGAAGGAGGGCTTCCAGAATAGCTCCTTCGCGGCTTAGATTAAATTTTGTCTGGCCGGGAAAATCAGCTTCTATTTCCTTCTGGAGTTTCCGTCTCAACCGGGAAAAGAATCCTCGAAAGCTATGGTTTGTCTGGTTAAGCTTTTTTAAAAGAAGCGGGCTTTTGGTATAGGCTCTGGTCTGAATCTTCTGGCTTCGAAGATAGCGGGGCATAAAATCGGGATAGAAGTTTTTAAAAGAGCTATCCTCATTGAGGCTGGCTGAGAATTCAAGCTGGTCGCCGGCTTGAAGTTCCAGAGGCTCAGAACTGGTTGGGGAGTGGGGGACGGTCAGTTGTAATTTAACCTTTATATTTCTTATTTGACCGCCGCTCTCGATTTCCCTGGCAGCAATGAGCAGGCGGTCGCGATCAAGACCTCTTTCCGGTGATTTCAAGACCAGCCCTTTGAAGTTAAGGTAGCTTCCCGGCTGGAAGTCCTTAAGCGGATTATCCAGGTAAAATTTGCTGCCCAGAGCCCTGAGATTTACGCCTGAAATTAGAAAGGCTATGATCAGGAGCCAGTAGGCCAGCCGGTCCTTTTTTAGAAAATAGGCCAGCCAGGCAGCGAGCCAGCCGGCCAGAAGAAGCAGAAGCGGACCGGCAGAGAAATCCAGCTTAAGAAGTCCGGCCAGAATGAGGCCGGCGACAAAGCTACAAACCGGAAAAAGCAGAGGACAGGCCATCAATTAGATAGACGGCCGGCTGTCCACTAATTAACAGGCGGGGTCTCGCTGGCTGTTTTTAAAGAGGCTTGCTGTTCTAAGGCGTTGAGGACAAGATGACACATAGCCCTGATGCCAACCGGGATGGCCCGTTCATCAGGATTGAAATTAGGGCTATGGAGAGGAGGGGCTATCATCTGCCTCGGGCTTTTGACTCCCAGAAAGAAATAAAAGGCAGGAATTTTTTCAGCATAAAAGGCGAAGTCTTCAGCCACCATCTGGGGCTTGACCTCGATCAGGTTATCTTCACCCAGAGATTCTGCTAACCAGGGTAGAACGGCATTCAGAAATTCGGGGTGATTATAAACAGGCGGCAGCTGGCGTTCATAATCAAGGGTAAAGGTGGCGCCATAACTCTGACAGATTCCTTGAGCCAGGTTTTCTATCAGTCCTGGAATGGCCTCCCGGACACCGGCATTCAAGGTCCGGACTGTTCCTTCAAGGATAACGGTCTCAGCAATTATATTAGATCTGACTCCGCCCTGGATTTTGCCGATGGAAATGACCAGTGATTCGGTCGGATCAACCAGCCGGCTTCTTATATTTTGAAGGTTGCTGATTATTTCAGCGGCGATAACAATGGCATCGATGCCTTCCTGAGGTCTGGCTCCATGAGCACTTTTCCCTTTGATCGTCAGAGTAAAACTGTCCGAGCTGGCCATGGAATAGCCCGAAGCATAACCAACCTGGCCAATTTTAAGGTCGGGCCAGACGTGGAGGCCAAAGATCGCCCGGACCGGCGGGTCAATTAGCACACCTTCTCTGATCATCAGCTCTGCTCCGCCTTCTTCTCCCGGAGGAGGGCCTTCCTCAGCCGGCTGGAAAATAAATTTTATTTTGCCTCTGATTTTATCCTTGAGACTGCTGAGGACGGTGGCTGTCCCCAGAGCAATGGAGGTATGAAAATCGTGGCCGCAGGCCTGCATCACCCCGGGGTTAAGAGATTTGTAGGGGAAATCGTTCTCCTCAGCAATGGGCAGGGCATCCATATCGGCTCTGATGGCTACGGTTGGACCGGGCAAAGCCCCGGTCAGAAGCCCGACTACACCGGTTTTGGCCACGCCGGTTTTTACTTCCAGCCCGAGAGCTGCTAATTTATTGGCCACTAATTTGCTGGTTTCATATTCGCGGTTGCCAAGCTCAGGATTCATATGAAGGAAGCGGCGAATTTTTATAATCTCGGCCCGGTTCTTCTCTATTTCCTGGTCAATGGCTGTGGCGGTCTTGAGGTCAATGGCTGCCAGGCTGACTGGCCCTTTTAGAACAATAGCTAAAATGAAAGTCAGGAAAATAAATTTAGTTAAGCGCTTGCCCATGCCGATCCTCGCCTGGTTTTTAGACTTCTATTAATCCCCGTTTATTTCAGGCCCTTTGAAAGGTAGAAAAAGCTGAATTGTTATTTTTCTGTTTCTAAGTCTTCAGGAAATTCTGGTTTCTCCCCAGCTGTCTCAGTTTTTTTCTTTTCAAGAAATTCTTTTATGGCTTCAATGCCCTCTTCGGCCCGTTCTTTAACTACCTTAGCTCCTTTTTCCGCTTCTTTGGCCACTTTGCTATAACCCTGGACAGCCAGCTCCTGGCCCTTTTTGGCCTGTTCTTTAATCTTTTTTCTGGTTTCTTTGCCGCTGGAAGGAGCGAATAAAATGCCCAGAATAAAACCTGTCGCTGCCCCGGCTAAAAAGGTCAAAAGAGTGTCAGCAAAGTGGGAATCTCTGTCATCTCCCATTTTTTTTCTCCTTTCTTTTTTTTATCAGTTGCCAGCCAAAACGCACCAAAGGGAAAATAACCGGCCAGTACTTAGAGGCCGGCCTGACCACTCTGGTCGTTAAGAAAAGGGAAAGTTCTGACAGACCCGAAACCGTTTTTTTGGCTGATTGAATAATTGTCCCTGTCTCGTCGAGGCGGCGTTCGACCTTATCCTCAATCGTCTTGAGCTTTTCAAGAGTGACCTGGAATTCCTGGAGAGATTTCTCTGCCTCCCTGGCTGTCCGGCGGAGCTGAAGGAGAAAGAGAATTAAAAAAACAGCTATAACTACTGCCGCCACAGTCAAAATCAGAAAAAGGGTCTGGTTGAAGGTTAGCAGCATGATATATTTACATTAAGCTAAAAGATAGCCGGTTGTCAACCATTTCCAGGCTGTTTCCAGAAGAGAGCGGCCAGCGATATAAAGGGGAAAATGTTAATTTTCAGGACCTGCCCCGCTGGTGGCGGTTTAAAAGATAGATAAAAAACGGGGCACCGAGGGCTGCGGTAATCACGCCAATTGGGATTTCTGAGGGAGAAAAGACTGTCCTGGCCAGCAGGTCGCAAAAAACCAGCATCATCCCACCGGTCAAAGCAGAAAATAAAAAAAGCCGGCGGTGATCTGGACCAATCAACAACCTGACTGAATGAGGCACAATCAGCCCGACAAAACCAATGATTCCGGCTACAGCTACTGAAAATGAAGCTAAAAGTGTGGCCAGAAAAAGAAAAAGTCTCCTGATGGTTTTTACCGGGCAGCCTAATGACTGAGCAACCTCGTCGCCGAGGGCCAGAAGATTCATCTCAGGAGCAAAATACTGGGAAATGATCAGGGTCAGAAGAAAATAGGGAAGAAGCAACCAGACTTCTTTCCAGCCTGAAAGGGAAAAACTGCCTAAGAGCCAGAACACTGCCTGTTCATAGGCATCAGCCCGCCTGAAAAGAAAAAAGGAAGTCAGGGCTGAAGCCATTGCCCCGGCGGCAATCCCGGTCAAAAGCAGGCTTTCAGACCGCCCGGGACTTTGATTCTCTGAAATTAAGTAAACCGAGCCGACCAGAAGGAGACTGGTCAAAAGAGCCAGCCAGCTCTGGCTGGAAAAACCGAAGACGGTCCAGGTCAGGCCAATCTCCAGGCTAAGGACGGCTCCCAGAGATGCCCCTGAAGAAACGCCGAGAATAAAGGGGTCGGCTAAAGGGTTCCGGAAATACCCCTGAAGAATCGCTCCAGAAAGAGCCAGAGCTGCACCGACCAGATAAGCCAGAATAGCCCGGGGCAACCGGAGGTGAATCAGGATATCTTTAAACTGACCGCCGGAAAAAAGACCGGCCCGGATTTCCTGCCAGGTCATTCTGACGGCTCCGAGCTTAACTGACAACAGGAAGCCGGCCAGAGTCAGAAGAATAAGGGATACCGGAAAAAACCAGTTCCTGTGGCGGGGGCTCATTTTTCCTCCTGTTCAGCAGGAAAATAAACTGCCCTGACCAGCCAGTTAAAGGCCTCAATTAGCCTCGGGCCAAAACGGCTGAACAGATTTTCATCGAGAAAAACGAATTTTTTATTTTTAATGGCCTTAATGTCTTTAAGGGGAGGCAGGCTGGCGAGCCAGTTGGTAGCCTGCTGGAAAGCCTCTTTATTACCAGCCAGAATAAGAATCAACTCGGGATTATCGGCTATTAATTTCTCGGGATTATAAGCAAACCAGTTGCCCTCAAGTCCAGAAGCGACATTTTGAAGGCCAGCCCGCTCAAGTAAATAATTAAGATAACTATTATGGCCGCAGGTCCACAGCCCCTGTCCCTGGCCGTAAAGGGTCAGGAAAACTCTTAGGCTCTCCCGGCTGGCCGGGAGGCTGGTCTCAATCAGCTTAATTTTTTCTTTCAGGCTGGAAATAAGCTCCTGTCCTCTGGCCCGGGTGCAGGTTAAAAGTGAAATCCGCTCAATAAGAGAGAAAAGGTCTTCAAAGTTCTGTCCGGTTTCAAAGGCCTGAAGCGGCATCTTTTCTGCATACAACCGGTCGAGAATCCGGCGCGGATTGCCCCTGAAAGCCAGAATTAAATCTGGCTTAAGAACCCTGATTTTTTCTAAATTAGGATCAACCAGCCCGCCGATTATTTCTTTCTGTCTGGCTTCTGGCGGATAATCACAGAAACTGGTTACCCCGGCGACCTTCTGGCCGAGGCCCAGGGCAAAGAGTATTTCGGTCAGATTGGGAGCTAAAGAAATTATTCTCTCAGGGCAATGGCTGAGCTCAAGCCGGTGGCCAAAGTCATCAGCCAGTACCCTTGTCTGGGGAAAAAGGCTGGAGAGAGTCAGGGGGAAAATTATCAGAAAAGTCAGACAGAGCAAAAGCCAGCGGTGGTTCGGCCTGGCCGGTGGCGGATTAAATGGACAAAAACAAGAACCGGTTGCCAGACGGTCAAGCCGCCAGAGCTTTAATCCGGGATTAACTGGCTTTTTTCTAATTTTTAGCTCCTGTCTCCGGTCCCGGCTCGATTTTGTTCACTGTCCGGCCCGCAGAATGAATGAAAGATATCTCAGGCAGGCCGGAAGAAGTGTTCTCTCTCAGCTCGACTTCCAGATCAAAGACGCGGCGGATTACCTTGCGGTTAATTACTTCGGCTGGAGGTCCGGCCGCTTCGATCCGGCCCTGCTTGAGGAACAGCAATCGATGGCAGTAAGGGATGCAGAGATTGAGATTGTGTTCGGCGACCAGAATGGTCTTCTTTTTTTCTATCTGCAGGTCCTGGAGAAGATGATAGATCTGGAGCTGAAAATTTATATCCAGATGGGAACTTGGCTCATCCAGGAGGAGAACCGGCGTCTCCTGGGCCAAAGCCCTGGCGATGAGCACTCGCTGCCTTTCCCCGCCGCTTAACTGGCTGAGGTTTTTCTGTCTGAGAGCGGCCACCCCGGTCAGTCTCATAGCCTCTTCAATTTCTGACCGGTCTTTATCCAACTGGCCAGCCAATTTGTGGCCTTGATGGACGTATCGGCCCATGGCTACTGTCTCTTCAACGGTGAAGTCAAAAACCTGATCTGAGACCTGGGGCACATAAGCCAGCAGGGCGGCTATTTCCTTAGTTTTCAGGCGAAAGACATTTCTACCTTCCAGCTTGACTGTTCCCCGGGTAAAAGGAGTCAGGCGCTGCAAAGCTTTAACCAGCGTACTCTTACCTGAGCCATTAGGACCGCAGACAGCCAGAAATTCTCCCTGCTCAAGATCAAAGGAGATGTCATGAATAACCGGCAGGTGGTTGTAGCCGGCTTCCAGGTTCTTGACTTCCAAGAGTTTCATCCGGTGAATCTTTTTCTGATGAATAAATTCTGGCTTAAAAGATTATTATAAGTTTAATTAGTTGAATAAGCTATAACCCGCCCTGGTTTGGTTGACTTTTAGTCACCATAAACTTATCATTTTAAGCTGATTGGACATAGCGCCAGCTTTATCCGGGACTTGTTTCCCTGAACAGAGGTAGAGACGATGAAGGAAGCCTATAATTTTGAAGAAATTGAAAAAAAATGGCAGAAAATCTGGGCCGAAAGCCGGATTTTTGAAGCGGCAGAAGATCCAGCTAAACCCAAGTTCTATTGCCTCGAAATGTATCCCTATCCTTCCGGCCGGATTCATATGGGGCATGTGCGGAATTATTCAATTGGTGATGTCATTGCCCGTTTTAAAAGAATGAGAGGCTTCAATGTCCTCCATCCTATCGGCTGGGATGCCCTGGGCCTGCCGGCCGAAAATGCCGCTATCAAACACGGTACTCATCCTCAAAAATGGACCCTCGATAATATTGACTACATGCGTTCCCAGTTGAAGAGATTGGGTATCAGCTACTCCTGGTCAAGAGAGGTTAATACCTGCCTGCCTGATTATTACCGCTGGAATCAATGGATTTTCCTCAAAATGTTTGAACAGGGTCTGGCTTATCGCCGGTTGAGCTGGGTAAACTGGTGTCCCCAGTGCCGGACAGTCCTGGCCAATGAGCAGGTGGTAGCCGGGCGCTGCTGGCGCTGCGACAGTGAAGTCAGTCAGAAAAAGATGGAGCAGTGGTTTTTAAAAATTACCGCTTATGCCGATGAGCTGCTGAGCGGCCATGAGCAACTCAGCCAGTGGCCGGGGCATGTTCTGGAGATGCAGAAGAACTGGATTGGCAAAAGCGAAGGGGCGCTGGTGAATTTTAAAGTGCCGGCCATAAAGAAAGATATTGAAGTCTTTACCACCAGAATTGACACTATTTACGGGGCGACCTTTGTCGTCCTGTCGGTTGAACATCCTCTGACTGCGGAGCTGATTGCTGGCCATCCAGAAAAAGAGAAACTTCTTGACTGGATTAAAAAAACAATAGCTGAAAGCAGGGCGAAAAGAGAAATTAAAGAGGAAGAAAAAGTTGGTTATGATACCGGCCTTAAGGCCATTAATCCCTTTACCGGCCAGCCCGTTCCTGTCTTTCTGGCCAATTATGTCCTGATGGATTATGGAACCGGAGCGGTCATGGGAGTTCCGGCTCACGATCAAAGGGATTATGAATTTGCCACTAAATATAGCCTGCCGATTACACCGGTAATAAAACCGGCCTCGCCTGAAATTCAGCCACTTCCGGGCCAGGCTTTTGAGGAATATGGAATCCTGATCAATTCCGGGGAGTTTAATGGCTTGAGCTCAGAAGAGGCCATGGAGAAAATGGCGGGTCTGGCTGAGACTAAGGGCTTTGGCCGGAAAAGTGTTACCTATCGCCTCCGTGATTGGGGCATTTCCCGTCAACGCTACTGGGGAACACCAATTCCGGTTATTTATTGTGAGAAATGCGGTCTTCAGCCTGTTCCTTATGACCAGCTGCCGGTGGAAATACCCTTTAAGGCTGAATTTACCGGCGAAGAAGGCTCGCCTCTCGAAAAAATACCGGAATTTGTTAATACCACCTGCCCCCAATGCGGCGGGCCAGCCAGGCGCGAGACTGATACCATGGATACTTTTGTTGATTCTTCCTGGTATTTTTTCCGTTATTGCTCTCCCGGTGAAACCAGGCTGCCTTTTAAACCTGAAAAAGCAGCTTACTGGCTGCCGGTTGATCTTTATATTGGCGGTGTCGAGCATGCTATTCTTCATCTAATTTATTCCCGCTTTTTCACCAAGTATTTGCGGGATCTGGGCCTGACCCGGATTGATGAACCATTTCCCCACTATCTGGCTCAGGGCATGGTAACTAAAGACGGCTCGGCCATGTCGAAATCACGGGGCAATGTGGTTGACCCGGACGAGATGGTCAAAACTTACGGAGCTGATGCCCTCCGGATTTTTATCCTCTTTGCCTCTCCACCCGAAAAAGAATTTGCCTGGTCAGAGGAAGGGCTGGAAGGTTGCTACCGCTTCATTCTGAGAATCTGGAATCTGGCAGAAGAAAACCTGGATCTCTTCCAGGAGAAGGGAGTGATAGCCGCCGGGCAATTTGACGAGGCCAGTTTTCAGCGGCTCAGTAAGAAGCTTCATCAGACCATAAAGAAAGTCACCGATGATATAGAGCAGCGTTTTCATTTGAATACAGCCATTTCAGCTCTGATGGAGTTAACCAACAGCCTGAAAAAAGGCAGGGACCTCCTGAGACAGAGCCGGGAGGGAAGAGAGCTCCTGGCAGAAGCTCTAACTGATTTGATTCTTTTGCTGGGGCCTTTTGCTCCTCATCTGGCCGAAGAGCTCTGGCAGAAAACCGGCCGGACAACCCTGGTGGCTCAAACCAGCTGGCCTTCTTATAACCCGGAGCTGGCTAAAGAAGAGATGATTACCATTGTGGTCCAGATTAACGGCAAGCTCCGGGATAAATTTGAAGTGGAGGCTGAGACTGAAGAGGAGATTCTCAAGGAAAAAGCCCTGAGCCTGCCTCGCATCCAGGAATTGCTCGGCGGCCGAGAGCCGAAAAAAATTGTCTGTGTAAAAAATAAACTGGTCAGCCTGGTCGTCTGACCTCCGGGGTTAGATGCAATTTTTTAAAAAATATATCAGCAGCTGGCTGCTACTGGCTCTGGTCGTAATTTCGGTTTCGGCCTGTGGCTATCAGCTGCGGGGCCGGGGCAGTGTCTGGCCGCCCGGGATGAAGCGGATCTGTGTACCGGTTTTTAACAATAGCTCTGGACGGTTTGAACTTGATCTTAAATTGACCAGAAGTGTCATTAATGAACTCATCGCCAGAGCCCGGGTGAGCATTGAACCTGACCAGAATAAAGCTCAGGGCCTGCTGGCCGGGGAGATTACCTCTTTTAAAGTTCAGCCCATTGCCTTTGGTTCGGAAGGAGCTGCCAGCCGCTATAAGATAACTGTCGTGACCAGTGTAGTCTTTACCGATCTTTTGACTGATCAGATACTTTTTGCCGATGATAATTTTACCTATGTAGATGAATATGAAGTCCCGGCCGGGCTCGATTACGAAACGATGGAAAATCAGGCGATTGACCGCTTAGCTGAAAAATTTGCCGGGCAATTAGTGGTCAGCCTGCTGGAAGGTTTTTAAATGGCTTCGAGAGAAGTTTTTAGCCGTACTCTGGAGAAACTTCTTTCTCCCCAAAATTTAAAGCCCGGAACCTTTATTTATGGCGACCAGGCCTTAGCCGCCAGGCTTTATCTTGATAAATTTAAAGCCGCCAGCCGCCTGGGCGAAAACGGGCCTGAATTCAAGGCTTATTTTCTTTTTGAAACTGACTGGGCTGAGATTCTGGATGAAGCTTCGAGCCTGGATATGTTTTCTGCTGGCCGGGACAGAATATTTATTATTTATTTTCCTGATTATGAGAATGGCGATTGGCAGGCTGGAGATAAGGCTTACCGGCAGTTGATCGCTCCGGCTGAAGAGGCCCTGTCCCGTTATTTTCAGCAGCCTCCTGACCATGTTTTTCTGGTCATTATTTTCCAGGGAAAACTTAAACGGGGCCAGAAGCTTTTCAATTTTTTCCAGGGACTGGAGAACCGGAATAAAAGTTTTTTCCAGACCCTCGAAATAAAAACTCCGAAGGAAAGCGAGCTTCTTTTCTGGCTGAACGAAGAACTGAGATTGAGAGGAAAAAAGATGAAGCCCGGGGCGGCCAGGAGATTGCTCGACCTCTGCGGCCCGGAACTGCTCACTCTGAGCCAGGAACTGGAAAAGCTCAGTCTTTACCCCCAGAAAGAAAATGAAATAACCGAAGAAGACGTTCTGGAAGTTTGTGCTGCCCGCCGGAATTATGACCGTTTTGCTCTGGAAGAAGCTCTGGAATCAGGCCAGCTGGAGGAAGCTTTAAGTCTTAACCGCAGTTTTTTCGCAGCCGAGCCAGCAGCAGCTGATAGACTGAATTACTTTGCCTCCATCAGCCGTTATATCATTTCCTTAAATCAGGCGAAAGTTGAGGTTGAGAGGCTTAAGAAACCGGTCAGGGAAATTTTTAAAAAATCGCATCCGCAAATTGTTGAAGGCTGGAGCCTGTTCGACCGGAAGCTCCAGGCTTTTGCAGCTAACCTCGAAGCTTTTAGCCAGAAAGAACTGGACGAACTGATTCACCGGCTGGCCAGGCTCGATCTAAGCCTGAAGAGCAGCGACCTCGAGCCGGAAATATTGATAGAGACTTTTCTTTTAGATTATTTTGCTTTAAGGGATAAAAAAACTGGTTGAGGTCAGCTGGCCTGCGATTTCAGACCCATGACCTGCTTGGACAGACGCGACTTATAGCGGGAACCTGTATTCTGGTGAATGGCCCCCTTGGCCACAGTCTGATCAATAGCCTTGATCGCTTTTGGCAGCAGTTCAATCGCTGCCTGATGGTCGCCGCTGGCTATGGCTTCTCTGACTTTTTTAATATAGGTTTTCATCAGAGATTTATTTCTCTGGTTGATAGCCTGATGCTTAAGGCTTTGACGATGCTGCTTGATAGCTGATTTGTGTCTCAGTGCCATCTGTATCTCCTTTAGAGGGCATTATGATAGAATATTCAAAGTTTAAAGTCAACTGGACCGGGTTTGTCCTAAGGCTACCAACGGTGGCAGGAGGAGCTCAAAAAGTGAAGATAGTCTTACAAAGAGTAAAAGAAGCCAGAGTCCTGGTCGAAGGAAAAATAGCCGGTGAAATTGGACCCGGGATTTGCCTCCTGGTTGGCATCGAAAAAGGGGACCGGGAAGTTGAGGCTGATTACTTAGCCGGTAAAGTAATTGAATTGCGCATTTTTCCGGACGAGGCAGGGAAAATGAACCTGTCTTTGAAGGAGACCGGCGGGAGCATTCTGGCCGTCTCTCAATTTACCTTAGCTGCCTCAATCAAAAAGGGCCGGCGGCCAAGTTTTGACCAGGCTGAATCCCCGGACCGGGCAGCCAGTCTTTTTAATTATTTTGTTGACCGGCTCGAGGCCAGCGGGCTGAAGGTGGAAACCGGCGTCTTTCAGGCCATGATGGACGTTTATCTGGTCAATGACGGGCCGGTGACTTTCATTCTGGATTCAAAGATAAAACAGCTCTAAACCTGTCCGGCGGGATCATTAGCTACCGATTTTTTAAAAGTCTTCAGGTGATATCCAGCAGATGGCCCATCTTTTCTTTTTTGGTTTTTAGATACGTCAGATTTTCTTCGTTGGGGGGAATCTCAATTGGAACTCTTTCTACAATCTCCAGGCCATAACCGCTCAGTCCGCGGAATTTGCGGGGGTTATTGGTAATCAATCTGATTTTTCTTATTCCTAAGGCGGCCATAATCTGAGCCCCGATGCCGTAATCGCGCTGATCAGGTTTAAAGCCCAGCCGGCAGTTAGCTTCAACCGTGTCAGCTCCCTCATCCTGAAGGGCGTAGGCTTTGATTTTATTGGCCAGGCCGATGCCCCGGCCTTCATGATTCAGCATATAAAGAACAAGTCCCCGGCCTTCCTTTTCAATCATTTCCATTGAGAGATGCAGCTGATCGCCGCAGTCGCAGCGCAGGGAGCCAAAGGCATCGCCGGTCAGGCATTGAGAATGAGCCCTGACCAGAACAGGCTCCTGGCCGGCAATCTTACCCTTGATCAGGGCCACGTGATGATCGCCATGGATGATATCTTCAAAAACAGCCAAGCGAAAATGACCATAGCGGGTCGGGAGATCAGCCTCGGCAATTTTTCTGACCAGAGTCTCGGTCCGCATCCGGTAGCGAATAAGATCAGCAATAGTCAGAATTGGCACGCCGTGTTCTTCGGCGAATTTTTCCAGGTCAGGCCTTCTGGCCATCATGCCGTCTTCCTTCATTACCTCGCAGATGACACCAGCCGGGTAAAGGCCAGCCATTCTGGTCAGGTCAACAGCCGCTTCTGTCTGCCCGGCCCGGGCCAGGACTCCGCCTTCTTTAGCTGTCAGCGGGAAAACGTGCCCTGGACGGGCCAGGTCTTCGGGCCTGCTGGCGGGGTTAATTGCGGTCAGAATGGTTCTGGCCCGGTCGTAAGCGGAAATTCCCGTGGTCACACCCTGGCGGGCATCAACAGAGACAGTAAAAGCTGTCCCAAACCTGGCTGTGTTTTCAGTTACCATCGGCGGTAGTTTGAGCTCCTCCGCTCTTTCCTTAGTCAAGGAGAGGCAAATCAGCCCCCGGCCGTTTTTAGCCATAAAATTTATTATTTCCGGAGTGACCTTTTCAGCGGCGACCATCAGATCACCTTCATTTTCGCGGTCCTCGTCATCAACAATGATGATCATCTGTCCAGCCCGGAGATAAGCCAGAGCTTCATCGACACCAATAACTTTTGGTTTGTTTTCCATTTTTAGCTAAAAGATGAGGTCTAAAATTTCTTTTCTGCTATAAAATTATACACGTATTTCCCGAGGATGTCACCTTCAAGATTAACCCGGTCGCCAGCCCGCAGGTCACGGAGATTAGTAACCTGAAGGGTGGCAGGTATTAACTCCACTTCGAACCAATCAGGACCAAGGGAAGCTACGGTCAGGCTGACCCCATTGACGGCTACGGAGCCCTTATCAGTCAGATATTTCCTCAGGCCGGGGGGGAGTTTGATTTTAAGTCTTTTTCCCGGTGGCCTGCTCTTAACTTCCAGAACCCGGCCAGTGCCGTCAACATGGCCGGTCACCAGATGGCCCCCTACCAGTTCGTCAAGCCGGAGCGGCAGCTCCAGGTTAACCGTTTTCCCCGGGCGATAATCTTTTAGATTCGTCCGGTCCAGGGTTTCCTTGGACAGATTGAAAGACAGACGGTCCTTTTCTTTAAGGCTGACAGTCAGACAGATACCATCTACGGCCAGACTCTGACCCGGGACCAGCTGAGTGGCCAGTTCTTCAGGAACTTCAATAAGAATCTCGGTCAGGTTCTTTCTTAAGCCCCTGAATTTTCCTTGATAGCGGATAAGCCCGGTAAACACCTAAAAATATCCTTCGATGATGATGTCATCTTTGAGTCTTAAAGTCGAGATGTTTTTTAACCTGATGGCTCTTGATACCCGGCTAACTCCCTGACCCTCAAAGATAGTTGGAGCCCTTTCTCCACCGATAAGCTTGGGCGAGATAAAGAAATAAGCTTTATCAACCAGTTTTTCTTCCAGAAATGAAGTCATGACCCTGGCCCCGCCTTCAACCAGGATTGAGATTATTTCCCTTTGCCCGAGTGCTTTAAGAACCGCTTTGAGTGATAGCCTGTTTTTTCTCCCCGGGACGCGGATAACTTCGGCTCCTCTCTCCGTTAATCTTTGAGCTTTTTGCCTGGAGCTATTATAACCGGTAAAGATCAATATTTTACCCTGCTCTGGATTTTTCAGCAGGCGTGCCGTTAAGGGAATTCTGAGTCTGGAGTCCAGGATAATCCTTGACCATCTTTTCTTAACAAAGTTTTCCAGCCTGACAGTTAGCTGAGGGTCATCCTTGAGAATGGTATTAACTCCGACCAGAATTCCATCCTGCTCAGCTCTCAATTCCTGGCCGAATCTTCTTGATTCTTCTGAAGATATCCAGCGAGCATCGCCAGTCCGGCTGGCTATTTTCCCGTCAAGGCTCATGGCTGCTTTGAGCGTCACGAAGGGAATTCTGTTCACAATATACTTGCTATAAGCTTCATTCAGCCTGACCTGTTTTTCAGCCAGGACGCCGGTAACCACTTTGATACCGGCAGCCCGGAGTTTAGCCACTCCTTTCCGGTAAACCAGGGGATTGGGGTCATAGGTGGAAATAACGGCCCGCTCGAAGCCGGCCCCGGCCAGACGGTCAGCACAAGGAGGTGTTTTCCCCCAGTGAACACAGGGCTCCAGGGTCAAATAGAGGGTTGAACCTCTGGCCCTCTGGCCCGCTCTTTCCAGGGCGATAATTTCAGCATGGGGGCTGCCGGCGGCCTGATGATATCCCCAGCCAACAATTTGCCCCTGCCTGACAATCAGAGCGCCGACACAGGGATTAGGGCTGGTCTGGCCTCTGGCTTTTTCCGCTAAGGAATAAGCCATTTCCATCAGGGCTTCATCACCAGCTGTCTTGATCATGAGAGGAGAGCCTCAACAAAGGCTTCCGGTTCAAACTCCATTATATCCTTTTCTGTCTCGCCCAGGCCAACAAATTTTATGGGCAGTTTTAATTCTTCGACGACTGCCAGGACGCTTCCTCCGCGGGCCGTGCCATCAAGTTTGGTCAGGAAGACCCCGGTCAGGCCGGAAAAGCGGTTAAACTCTCTGGCCTGAACGATGGCATTCTGCCCGATAGTCGAATCAAGGACCAGAAGTATCTCTTGCGGGGCTCCAGGAATTTCCCGGCTGATAACCTTTTTTATTTTTTCCAGCTCGGCCATCAGATTGGCATAAGTGTGAAGGCGGCCGGCGGTGTCAATGATCAACAGGTCATAATTTCTGGCTTTAAATGATTGGACAGCATCATAGACGACCGAAGCCGGATCGGCTCCCGTTTGTCCCTGAATTACCGGCAGATTCAGCCTCTTTCCCCATAGAACCAGTTGTTCTTGAGCAGCTGCCCGGAAGGTATCAGCCGCGGCCAGCATAACTTTCTTACCCTGGCTCTGGTATTTAGAGGCCAGCTTGGCGGCCGAGGTGGTTTTGCCTCCGCCATTAACCCCGACCAGCAGCCAGACAGCTGGAAAGGCCTCGTTGACCGTAGCTGGTTCAGAGGACAGAATGTCAATGAGTTCTTGTTTTAATAAAGACCTGAGGTCTGCCTGGCCTGACTTTCGGCTTTTTTGTTTGAGGCCGTCGATAATTTTCTGACTGGTAGCAGGACCGATATCGGCCAGAATGAGCAACTCAAACAGTTCATTTAGAATTTCTTCCTGCGACAGGTTGCGGGTTAAGAGCTGTTCGATCGGGGCAAAGAATTTTCTGGTCCTGGCCAGGGTTTCTTTAAGTTTTTCTAACACGGCCTATGAATTATATTTTTGAGCCCGGATGATGTCAACCAGGCTAAGCTGGTTTAGCCGGTTGTCGCCGGCTTGAAGTTATGTTAAATTTAAAAAGATGAAGGCCAATTACCACTGGCGGATCCTGCCCGAAAATCCTGAAGCCTGGATTCTGGCCCAGGAGCTTAATCTCCCCGACGAGATAGCTGCCATTCTGGTTAACCGTGGTATCAAGACTGCCGGGGAAGCCGCTTTTTTTCTTTATGGCCAGCTGGCCGAGCTTCATAATCCATTTCTGATGAAAGGCATGAAGGAAGCTACGGGCCGGATTTTTCAGGCTATAGCCAGAAAAGAAAAAATGGTGGTCTTCGGTGATTATGATGTGGATGGTATTCTGTCGGTGGTCATGCTGGTCAAGGCCCTCCGTTCTCTTGGCGGCCAGGCCGAATATTTTATTCCCGATAGAATGAAAGACGGCTATGGACTGAAGATTCACCATCTTCCCCATATCCTGGAAATGAAAGCTAACCTGCTGATCAGTGTGGATTGTGGAATAAAAGCTACTGATTTTGTGGAGGAAGCTAAAGAAAAGGGGCTGGAGGTTATCATTACCGACCATCATCATCCTGGAGATGATTTACCCCAGGCGGTGGCCGTCCTTAATCCAGTCATCGAATCCTCTGGTTATCCAGATAAAAATCTGGCCGGGGTGGGAGTAGTCTTCAAACTTATCCAGGCTCTTTTCTTAGAACGGGGCATCAAACAGGATTTGACTTCCTTTCTGAAGCTGGCCAGCATCGGGACAGTGGCTGATGTGGCCAGTCTCAAGGGAGAAAACCGGATTCTGGTCAGAGAGGGGATGAACAAGCTAAAAGGAGTCAGAACTCCGGGGCTAAAGAGTTTGCTGGAAATTTCCGGAATTACTAACCGGAAGATAAATGAGGTTGACCTGGGGTTCAGGCTCGGGCCGCGGATAAATGCGGCCGGCCGCCTGGGCGAAACTGAGCTGGCCCTGCAGCTGTTCTTTTCCGATTCGGAAGAAGAATGTGCCGGGCTGGTCCAGAAGCTCAACGAGCTCAATAATACCCGGCAGAGGATTGAAGAAAAGATTTTTAAAGAAGCTGTGCAAAAAATTAAGAGCAGAAAGCTGGATGAAAAATACCGCCTGCTAATTCTGGGCAGCGATCACTGGCACCGGGGGGTAATCGGGATTGTGGCCTCAAAAATTAAAGAGCTGTTTTACCGGCCAGTAATTTTGTTTGCTTATGAAAACGGTCAGGCCTATGGCTCTGGCCGCAGCCTGCCTGATCTGTCCCTCATCGACCTGATCAATGACTGCAGTTCCCTGCTGGTTAATTTCGGCGGGCATGAGCAGGCGATCGGCTGCACGATTAACCAGTCTGAGCTTCTGCCTTTTAAAGAAAGAATAAACAGTCTGGCGGCCGAAAGAATAACTGATGACCTCTTACAGAAAAAACTGGTCATCGACCGGCGGCTTAATTTCCCGGCTATTACTCCTTCGTTTCTGGAATTTTATACCCGGCTTTTGCCTTTTGGAGTCGGTAATTCGCGGCCGGTTTTTATGGCCGAAGAGGTAGACATTCTCGGAGAGCCGGTGGTCTTGAAGAACAGGCATCTTAAATTCTGGGCCAGGCAGGGGGGCCGGGTCTTTGAGGTTCTGGCCTGGGATAAAGCCGGCAGCCTGCAGGAGTTAAGCCGCGGCCAGAAGGTCGATCTGGCTTATTCACTTGAAGTCTCAGATTACCGGGGGAAAAGCCAGATCCATCTCAAGCTGGAGGATGTCAGGACTCACTTAGCGTGATGCCAAAAAAATATGCCTCTTATGGCTGGCTGCCTCTGGTGAGGAAAATTGTCCTGCTGGTTCTCGTGGCTTTTATAGCCTCCATCATCCTTATCATTTTCCTTGGTTCTAAAGAAAAGAAAGTCAGCCGGCCTGACCCCGGGGGAGTGTTGCCGGACAAGGTGCAAAGCCTCGAAGAAAATTTTACCGCTCTGGAAGTCACCAGCCAGGGTGGAAAAATAAAAGTCAGAGCTGACCTGGCCTCAATTGATGAAGAGAATAACCGGCAGCTAAAGGGAAATGTTGAATTTTTCCAGGAAAAACCTGATTTTCAACTGATTTTAAAGGCTGACCAGGCAGGCCTGGCTTCCGGCTGGCAAAATCTCCTGGCTAAGGGCTCGGTGGAAATTAAGAGCGGAGACCTGACACTTTCGGCTCCTGATCTAACTTATGATTTAAAAACAGGCCTTTTGCAGGCAGAGAATCTTCGTTTTGACCTCAGAAGCCTGGAAATTTCTGCCACCGGCGCCACTTATGACCTTAAAGACAGAAAAGGCCAGTTTCAAAAAGGGGCGGTCATAAAGATTAACAGTTTAGAGCCGCCGCTAATAGTGAGCGGAAACAGGGTCGATTTTGACCTGAAAGCCGGATTGGTTCAGGCCGGCGGGCTCAAATTTAACCAGGGCTCTATGTCCGGAACAGCTTTGGGAGGAACTTTACTTCTTGATGAGAATAATTTTGTGCCAGAAGAAATGAGACTAGAAGGGAAAGCGTTTTTTGATTTGAGGCAGATGGAAGAGGCCTCAACTTTTTCAAGTCTTAACCTGGCTACCGCTAAGATGATATTAACCAGGCAACAGGGTAGCTGGCTTCTCCAGGCTCCGGGCAGCTGGGAACTAAAGGCTGAGGGCCGCTCGGGTGACCTGGCCGGCCAGGGAGAGGAGATTGAATTAATTTTTAATCCAGAAGGGCAGGCGGCCTCGTTTCTGGCCAGGAAAGCAGTCCTGCTTGTCTTCGACGGGGGAGAAAAGCGACTGGAGCTTGAGGGCCAGGGGTTAGAAGATAATCTCCTGACCGGGAAAATCAGCCTTCAGGCCTCAGCCCGGTTGACTTATCCTGAATTTAAGCTTGAGTCAAAGAGCCTGGAGTTAGAAATGTCTGACCTTAGTTTTAAAGCTAACCGGGCCAAGTTTGAAATAAGCCCGGATTTTTTTAAGCTGGCTGTTTCCTTTTTTAAAAAGGATAGACCCCTGACTGCCGGAGGCGCTGAAGCCAGCGGGAACAGGGAGAGAATTGACCTCAAGGGTCAGACGGTTCTACGGCAGGACGAAAATGTTTTTCTGGCCGGCCGGGCCTCGGTGGATAGAGAAACAGGGATGATAGCTTTAAGTGACGGGATTAAAGCTAACCTGGCCTACAGGCAGGCCGGCTCTAAAATAAAAAGAGCCGAACTCAGCGCTAAGGAATTAAGCCTTCTTCCCTCCGGGCTGGCCCTCGAGGCCCGGAGAGAGGTAAATTTCCTTTCTGATGAATTTAAACTTCAGGCCGGACGGCTTATTTTTTATTTCGAAAGAGAAAATTCTGATGAGCTGACCCGTCTGGAGGCTGATGGCCCGGTCAGGCTTTCCTGGCATGACTATGAGTTTGACTCAAAAGAAGCCACTTACCGCCCGGCTGAGGAAGTCTTTATTTTTAGCAGCCTGGCCAAGCTCAAAGATAAAGATGGTAACAGGGTTGAAGCCGATAAATTGACTTTATTTACCCTGGATGATAAAATCACAGTAGAAAATCAAGGGAAAAAAAGATCAGTGACCACCCTTCGCAGGGAAAAATGAGCCTGTTAGAGGTCAAAAATCTGGTCAAAAGGTATGGTCAGCGCCTGGTTTTAGACCACGTCTCCATCCGAATCAGCCAAAAAGAAATCGTTGGGCTGCTTGGACCCAATGGGGCAGGCAAGACCACGGCTTTTTCGGTCATCATCGGGCTGGTCCGCCAGGACAGCGGCCAGGTATTGCTCAATGATGAGGAATTGACGTCCTGCCCGATTTATGTCAGGGTCAGAAAAGGTTTAGGCTTTTTACCCCAGGAAGATTCAATTTTTCGCGGACTGACAGTTGAGGAAAACCTCTGGCTGGCGGCCGAAGCAAAAAACGGAAGCAAAGGAGCCGGCGCCTGCCGGGAAGAAATCAGGAGACAGCTGGAAGAGTTCGGCTTGCTCGGCGTGGCCGGGGAGCTGGCCGGTCAGCTCTCAGGCGGAGAGCGCCGGAAACTGGAAATAGTCAGGGCAATGATTCTGGAGCCTCAATTCCTGCTGCTGGACGAACCATTTTCAGAACTTGATCCGAAAGCTGTGGCTGAATTGCAACAGGTCGTTCTCAAGCTAAAAGAAAAGAGCGTCGGCCTCCTCCTGACCGATCACCGGGCTCAAGAAGCGCTGAAAATTCTTGATAGAATCTATATAATAAATGAGGGAAAGATTTTATTTGAAGGAAGGCCAGAAGAAGTCTTAAAGGAAAATGAAATTAGAGAGATATATTTTGGCCACGACTTCCGTCTATAATTTAGACTGATGATAAAGCAAAAGCTCAATCAAAAGCAGGCCCAGAAACTGATCCTGGCGCCGGCCCTGCAACAGGCCATTAAGCTGCTGCAGCTGACCAACCTTGAATTGCAGCAGGTGGTTTATGATGAATTATCTGAAAATCCGCTGCTGGAAATAGAGGGAGAGTCAGGCGAGGAGACGGCGGCCGGCGAGGCCAGTCCGGAAGAAAGCGGAGCTGACGCTGAAACCGGTCAGGCAGACAGCGATGGCCAGAATTATGATGATGTGATTTTTTCAGCTGGTTTCGAAGATTATTTAGATGACTCAATTCCAACTTTAAATGAAACCGGCCAGGATGAGCCAAGATTTGAAAATCAGGTATCAGAGAGCCCGTCTCTCTGGGATCATTTGAACTGGCAGGCTGGGCTGACTTTCTTTGAGCCAGGTGAACTAAAAGTAGCTGAATATATTATCGGTAATATCAATGAGGACGGGTATCTCACCGTGAGCCCGGAGGAAATAGCCTCCCGGCTGCCAGAGGATCTGGCCCTGGTGGAAGAGGTCCGGTCAAAGATAAAAATGTTTGATCCGCCTGGCTGCGGCAGCCTGACTTTAAAAGAAGCGTTGCTGGCTCAAATGGATTCGCTTAACCTTCAGGATGAGACGGCCAGGAGAATCATTGCTGATTATCTTCCCCTGCTGGAAAAGGCTGCTCATCAGGAGCTGGCCAGCCAGCTTAATATTTCTCTGGCCGAATTGCGTCTTCATCTTGACCTGATTAAAAACCTTGATCCGGCTCCCGGGCGAAAATACAGTGAGGACCGGACCATCTATGTCGTCCCTGATATTTATGTGGTTAAAGAACGCGGCGAATGGAAAATTTACCTGAATGAAGAAGGCCTGCCCAGGTTGCGGCTCAATCGTTATTACCGGCAATTAGCCCAGGCGGGAGTCAAGGCTGATCAGGAGACAGCCAGATTTATTAAAGACAAGATGAAGAGAGCGTTGTGGTTTATCAAGAGTATTAATCAAAGAAACCGGACCATCTACCGGGTAGCCGATTATATCGTCAAAAAACAAAAAGAATTTCTGGAGAATGGGCTCGAGGCCTTGAAGCCCATGACTCTGATCGAGATCGGCCGGGAGCTTGGCCTGCATGAGTCAACCATTGGCCGGGTGGTAGCCAACAAATATATGATGACTCCTCTCGGGTTGTTTCCTTTAAAATATTTCTTCCATAAGTCGCTGAGCGGGGCCTACGGGGAAGAAATTTCTTCCTTAAAAATCAAAGATAGAATCAGGAAGCTGGTTCAGAATGAAGATAAAACCAATCCCTTGAGCGATGAGGAAATCGTGGCTATATTAACCAGGGAGAATGTTCAGATCGCTCGCCGGACTGTGGCTAAATATCGTGGCCAGCAGGGTCTTCCGCCAGCCAATATAAGAAAAAAGAAATTTTTACTGGAGGAGGTCGAATGATCGTTAATTTTACTGCCAGGCATACGGAGTTGACCGAGGAGATCAGGGATTATTGTGAAAAAAGGCTCAACAGGATGGGGAAAATCCTGGATGAGGTGCAGCAAATTGAGGTCATCCTGACTGAAGAGAAAAGCCGGAAAAGAGTTGACCTGTTAATTAAAAGGAGGGGAGAAGATTTTGCCCTGTCGGAAGAAACAACCGACATGTTCAATTCACTTAACCAGGCCTTCGACAGTCTGGAAAGAAAAATTGTCAAAGAAAGAAGAAAGTTGATTCAAAAACGTCGCCGGGCCTCCAGCCGTCAGGCTCTGGCCACTCCTGTCCTCAGGCCACAGATTGAGGCCAAACTGGTTCTGCTGCCCTATTATTCTGATCAGCCAATCAGCTTGGAAGAAGCCCTGGTCAGACTGGAAGAAGGCGGGAAAGAAGCCTTTCTTTTTAAAAAAGAAGGAAGTAGGAACTGGGCGGTAATTTTCCGCCGCCAGGACGGAACGGTTGGACTGGTTGACCCTGAAGCTTGAAAAGGGTAACCTATCTGAAGATTGAATCCAGGTTGGAATTGGCGGTAAGGAGCAGTTAGACTTGAGGTTATCCAATATTATCGACGAAAAAACAATCCTGCTGGATATTAAGGCCAAGAGCAAAGCGGAAGCCATCCGGGAGATGGTCAATTATTTAAAAAAGAATAAGCTAATCAGCCGCCCGGAGGAAGTTATTGACAAGCTCGAGCAGCGGGAATCACTCGGGACTACGGCCCTGGGCGAAGGGGTGGCTATTCCTCATTGTAAAGTCAAATGGGTTAGTAATCCTATCGTCTTAGTCGGAATTACCAGGCAGGGTGTTCCTTTCGAGGCGCCTGATGGACGTCCGGTTAATATCTTTTTTCTTCTCATAACCTCCCTGGAAGATCCCAGCCTCAATCTGCAGATTCTGGCTCTGATTGCTCAATTAATTAAAAAGTCACCGGAACTTAAAGACAAACTACTGCAGGCCAGGAGCCAGGCCGAGGTTCGGGAGACGATCAAAAGGCAGGAAGAGAAGCAAATTGAATAAAAGTCAAAAAAGGAAACCGGCTTCCAGCCGGAACCCGGCCTGCCAGGTAGTCATCTCGGCCGGCCTGCTAAAAATATTCGGGGTGGGGACGCTCATCATCGGTGACAGCGGGATTGGGAAAAGCGAGAGCTCGCTGGAGCTTATCGCTCGCGGGCATAAGTTTATCTCCGATGATGTCGTTGAAATTTTTGAAGACGGACATGGCCAGCTTCAAGGTCGCTCTCCCCGTCTAACCCGGAATTTTATGGAAATCAGAGGGCTGGGCATCATCAATATCAAGGAAATATTCGGTCCCCCAGCCCTGCTGGACAGGGCTCCGATTAACCTGGTGATCAGGCTTAAAAAGTGGAGCAAAAAAATAGAAGTTGACCGTCTCGGCCTTAAATTCCAGGAAGATTATCTTCTGGCCGGGCGAAGGATTCCCCAGCTCCACATTCCCGTCGCTCCTGGCCGGAATATTGCCACCTTGATTGAAGTGGCTTGCCGGGTTTTTCTTTTAAGGCAGAGAGGTTATGAGGCTGCCCGGGATGTTATCCGGCAGCTGGAAAAGAGGCTGTCGGTTAAGAGGGGTTGATGGCTAAAACTAAAACCAACGGGGATTTCATTATTATTACCGGCCTGTCCGGCTCAGGCAAGACAGTTGTTATCCGCTTTCTGGAAGACCTGGGATATTATTGCGTCGATAACCTGCCCGCTAAATTGATACCCGGGCTGATTGACCTGTGGCAAAAAGGAAAAGTTGAAATAGACCGCATTGCCTTGGTCATAGATATGCGTGAGCCAAATTTTCTGAATGATTTTCCCCAGATTTTGAAACAACTGCGGGTGAAGCCCAAACTGATCTTTCTGGAAGCTTCGGATGAAGCTCTGGTCAAGAGATTCAGTGAAAGCCGCCGGCCTCACCCCTTAGCTAAGAAAGGCTCTATTCTGGAAGGGGTCCGGCTCGAAAGAAAAAAACTCAGTCCGATTAAAGCTATGGCCGATGAGGTCATCGATACGACCGGTTTGAGCATTTCCCAGCTGAAGGATCTGCTGGCCGGCAGAATTTTAAAAGAGAGCAGGCGCCGCCTGCAGGTTAATGTCATCAGCTTTGGTTACAAATACGGTTTACCTCTTGATTCAGACCTGGTTTTCGACACCAGATTTTTGCCCAATCCTTTTTATGCCGATGAGCTGAGAAATCTCACCGGGAAATCAAGAAAGGTTAGAGAGTTTGTTTTGAAGTCAGGGGAAACGGCTGACTATCTTAAGAATCTCCTGGCTTTTATTGACAGTCAGATTCCCGGCTTCCGGAAAGAGGGCAAAAGCACCCTGACTATTTCTGTCGGTTGCACTGGCGGAAAACACCGGTCAGTGGTCATCGCTGAGGCTTTAAAGGATCACTTACGCCAGGAAAAACTGGAAGTAAAAATAATTCACCGTGATATTTATAAATAAGATAGAATTGGTTAGAATATTGAAGATTTGACAACGGGCGGTTTGGCATGATTGGCGGAGTGATTGTTTCGCACGGCAAGCTGGCAGAAGAGCTGCTGAATGCGGTTATTATCATTCTGGGCGAAGCTCCTAATATCGAGGCCATTTCCATTGGCTGGTACGATGATGTGGAAGAATCCAAGAAAAAAATCAGCCAGAGTTTAAAAAAGGTTGACCAGAAAAACGGGGTGATTATCTTTACCGATATGTTCGGCGGCACTCCTTCCAATCTCAGTTTCAGCTTTCTGGCTGAGAATAAAGTGGAGATCATTACCGGGGTTAATATGCCGATGCTGATTAAGTTTGTGTCTTTACAAAGGAATAACAACCTCAAAGAAGTGGCCAAAAAGGTAGCTGATCAAGGCAAGAAAAATATCCATCTGGTTAGCAGCCTGCTCAATTCCAGATCGAAATAAGGCGATAATGAACCATGCAGGAAAAGAAAATCACCATCAAAAACAAGCTCGGTTTACATGCCCGGGCCGCGGTAAAATTTGTTAACTTAGCCAACCGTTTTGCCTCCTCGGTGCACTTAGTCAAGGATAACAGTGAAGTCGATGGGAAGAGCATTCTGGGTATTCTCACCCTGGCCGCCGGGCAGGGCACCCAGCTTAAACTACTGGTTTCCGGCCGCGATGAGGAGCAGGCTTTAAAAGCCCTGACCGACTTAATCAACAACCGCTTTGGCGAGGAAGAATAAGAATGGAAGTTATCCGGTTACGCGGCCTGGCTGTTTCTCCTGGGATCGGGCTGGGGGAAGCTATCCTGTCGGAGAGGGTCGTCTTCACTTCCCGCCGGGAGACTATTTCTGATCAGCAGGTAGCTGATGAGCTGAAACGGTTGCGCCGGGCCTTTGAGCGAACCAAAGAAGAGCTGCAGAAGCTTAAAGGCTATATCGAGAAGCAGATGGGCAAAGACCAGGCTTTTATCTTTGATGCTCACCTGATGATCCTGGAAGATCCGATGCTCATCCCCAATCTGGAAAAAGTTATCAGGGAAGAAAAAGTCAAAGCCGAGTGGGCTATCACCACCGTCAATAACCATTTTGCCAGCCTGTTTGAATCACTCTCGGATGAATATTTCCAGCAAAGAAAAGCTGATATTTCTGATGTCCTGGCCAGGGTCTATCGCCATTTAGAAAGAAAAAAAGAAAGGAAGGAAGACCTGGATAAGCCGGTGATTCTGGTTGCCCATGAACTTCTTCCCTCGGAAGCGGCCATTTATCTCAGTCAGGAAAAGGTTATGGGAGTGGTTCTGGATATGGGTGGCATGACCTCACACACTGCCATTCTGGCCAGGTCCTTAGGAATTCCGGCCGTGGTCGGCCTGCACGATGCCAGCCTTAAAGTCAAAGCCGGTGATTTTATTATTGTTGATGGCACCGACGGCGAAGTTATTATCAATCCTCCCCCCGCCATCAAAAGAGAATTTAACAGTAAAAAAGAAAGATATGAAAATTACCAGAAAGAACTGAAAAAAATAGCCAGTTTGAAGTCTCAAACTCTCGACAAAGTCCAGTTCAAGCCTCTGGCCAATATTGAGCTGCCAGAAGAAGTCGAAACAGCCTTTTCTTTCGGAGCAGAAGGGGTAGGTCTGTTCCGTTCAGAGTTTATCTATTTACAGCGGCCAACATTGCCTTCTGAAGAGGATCACCTGGCCATCTATCGCCAGATGGCCAAGAGAACCTATCCCCGGCCGGTCTATATCAGGACAATTGATATCGGCGGCGAGAAGAGCTTGCCCTGGCTCAATATAGAAAAGGAGCCGAATCCGGCTCTGGGCTTAAGGGCCATCCGGTTTTCTTTAAAGAACCGTGAGCTCTTCCGGACGCAAGTCCGGGCAATTCTTAAAGCCAGCGAGCGCCACAACGTCCGTTTGATGGTGCCGATGATTACCGAATTAGAAGAGGTGATGGAGCTCAAAAGGGTAGTTGAGGAAGTTAAAGATGAACTCAGGCGAACCGGTACGGCTTTTGATGAATCAATGCCGATTGGGGTGATGATTGAAGTCCCGGCGGCTGCCGTTCTAATCGAAAGTATCATTCAGGAAGTTGATTATGTCAGTATTGGAACGAATGATTTGATTCAATATTATCTGGCCGTTGACCGGGGGAATGAAGCTGTTTCTTACCTTTTTAAGCCCCATCACCCGGCTGTTCTGGAACTGCTGGCTCACGTGATTAAAACAGTCAATAAATTTGATAAAGAAGTTGCGGTCTGCGGCGAAATGGCGGCTGACCCGCTCTCAGCTATTATTCTGCTGGGCCTGGGTTTACGGAATTTCAGCATGAACCCAATCTTTATCCCGCGGGTGAAAAAAGCCTTAAGGGAAGTCGAAACCAGCACAGCCGAAGAAGCGGTCAAACAAGCCCTTAAGCTAAAAACGGCGACTGAAATCGAAGAGTTTATGATTGAAGCTATCATCAGGAAGCATCCCCAGGCCTTCTTTTTGAGCCGGTTTGGGAGCTCTGGCCGGGGGAATCAATCGCGTCCGTAAATATCCTCAAGACGGACAATATCATTTTCATCTGATGGCCCCAGCCACAGCTCCATCACCCGGGCAGGCTGTGAGCCGTTGCCTTTCAACCGGTGGGGGATGCCGGCCGGGATGAAAATTTCTTCACCAGCCTCAGGTTGCCAGGACCGGGAACCAAGGGTAACCTCAAGGCCTTTATCCAGCACCACCCAGTATTCGCTCCGCTGGCGGTGATATTGAAGGGAAAGCAATCCATCTGGATTGACGGTAATGATTTTCAGGCTGGAGGCTAATTGCTGGGGATAACTGCGGAATTTTCCCCAGGGCCTCTCTTCTTCGTAAATCAGTTCTTTTACCCTTTCTAAAGATATGGCTTCGCTCATTGGCTTGCCCTCTTCCTATAAAAATTGTCCGGATTAAATCGGAGAGTTTATCAATCAGAAAGGAACGTCGTCTTCACCTTCATCTCCAGGGCCAGCCTCTCCCGGGAACTGGTCGCCGGCTGGCTCTGAGACCTCAGGGAAATTGCTGTCTGGATAGTCAGAGTTCGGCGGCCCAGCTATCGTTTCCTCGGTGGCTGCTGAACGGCGGCCGAGAAGGACAACATTCTGGGCTTCAATTTCGGTTATATACCTTTTGTTGCCATCCCGCCCTTCCCAGCTCCGGTTGCGCAATTTTCCTTCGATCAGCACCTGGCGGCCCTGGTCTAAATACTTATTGCAGAATTCGGCCTGCTGGCCCCAGACTACTATGCGGTGAAACTGAGTCTTCTGTGAGGTCTGCTTGGTGTCGGGATAATAGACACTTTCATTAGTCGCTATCTGGAAAGTAGCTACCGCCCGGTTGTTTTTAGGTAAATACCTTAACTCTGGTTTTTTGACCAGATTGCCCACCAGAATAACCCGGTTCAAACTGTTTAAATCTCTCATTTTCCCACCAGTTCGTTAATTTTTTGCTGAGCCAGCCTGGCTTCTTCCTGCTGGGGATACTTGCTAACCAGCAGTTTCAGGGTAGCCAGAGCTTCGTCTTTTTTCCCCTGCTGGACAAAGCTCATGCCTTTTTTCAGATAGGCAGCCGGGACTTTATCCCCGTTTGGATAATTCAGCAACAGGTCATTAAAATTTTCAATCGCTTCAGGGTATTTCTCCTGGCTATAATAACATTCACCTATCCAGTAAAGAGCATTATCGGCTAAAGGAGTAACCGGATATTGCTGGAGGAAAAGTTTGAAGCCGTCGATGGCCAGCTCATAATTTCCCTTGAGGTAATCGCTGTAAGCGTTGTTGTACATCTCCTGGGCTGGAATGGTCACTACAGCTGGCTGAGCCTGGGGGGGGCTGGCTGGCGGTTCTTCCTTTTTGGCCGGAGCAGCCGGCTTGCTTCCCTTAACCGTCCCTTTTTGTCCTGCCTTGAGCTCATCACTTAAAGATTGGATGGCCAGCTGGATATTCTGCAGAGCTGAGAGCTCGAACTGCACCTCTTCCAGCTTGGAGTTAACCTTCTGATATTGAGCAGGCAGATTGTCAATTTCAGTTTGAAGAGCCTCGTCGGCAGCCTGCTGGCGGCGGAGGAGGTCGTTAAGAATCTTCAACTGGTCTTTGACTTCTTTGAGCTCGGCTGTATTTTGCTTCATCAGAGAGGATAGCTCAGCCACCTGGAGCTTTAAAGCCTGAATGTCCTGATACATCAGTTCATAAGTCTTTTTACTCTGATCATCAGTATCAGCGGAAAGAAAGACCAGGCCTAATAACAATAAAGAAAATAGAGCCAGAAATAAATTGCGGCTTTTCACCAGCTTATTTCTCAATTATTAAGAATTGAGCCCTCCTGTTCTTGGCCCAGGCGTTTTCATCATGACCGGGATCAAGGGGCTGGCTTTTACCATAAGAAATAATCCTGACTCTCTCTGGCGAGATACCCAGGCTGACCAGATAGTTCATGGCGCTCCTGGCTCTCTTTTCTCCCAGGGCCAGGTTATATTCTTCAGTGCCTCTTTCATCGCAATGGCCTTCGACGAGGATTTTAACCGTCGGATAAGATTTAAGCCATTGAGCATTGGCTTCCAGCACCGGTCCGGCGTCATTTCTTATCTCGTAACGGTCATAATCAAAGAAAATCATGGCTAAGGGTTTTTCCTGATTAATTTGTTCCAGGGTTTTTTTCTGGAATATTTCTTCTTCACTCAAAACTGGTTCCTTGACCACTGGTTGCTCAACTTTCTCGGCCTTGGGCTGTTCCTGAGCCTGAGGGGCAGGAGGCGGTGGCGGGACTTCTTTGACTTTTTTCTTGCAGGCTGTGGACAGGGATAAAATCAGAATGACCGACAGGGAAAATATCAACAGCTTTTTCATTGTTCCTCCTCAAATTAGGTTAGGATAAAATTCAATTCTTCATTCAATTTATACAATGAAGGCTCTAAAGTGTCAACAAAAAAGAGGCGACAGACGGCTTAATTAGTCCAGTTCGGTAATTTATTTTCTCCCTGGGAGGTCAGAAGCCGGAGATGACTTCCATCATAATCAACAGAATAAATCTGGATAGAGCCAGACATATTGGAAGAAAATACCAGGTGGCGCCCATCCGGCGACCAGGAAGGCGATTCATTCCTGGCATTTGATTCAGTCAGCTTGGTTATCTGATTGGTCTTTAAATTGAGAAGATAGAGGTCAAAAAAATTGTTGACTCTGGAGACAAAAGCAATCCGTTCTCCGTCTGGTGACCAGACCGGAGAGTCAAGATAATCACCGCCGAAACTGACTTTACGGACGTTACCGCCTTCGGCATCCATGAGGTAAAGCTGAGGGAAGCCCGTCCGGTCAGAGGTAAAAGCAATTTCCCGGCCAGTTGGCGACCAGGAAGGTGCCGTGTCAATTGCTGAATTGAAGGTGATGCGGCGGATATTGGTTCCATCAGTATTGGCCACATATATTTCGGCGTTGCCATCCCGGCTCGAACAGAAAGCTAATTTTTTCCCGTCGGGAGAGAAAGCTCCAGAGAAGTTAGTTCCCCGGGTTGAGACCGGAACCATTTTGCCCTCATAAGGATATAAGACTATCAGATCTGGATTTCCTGCCCGGTAGGAGGTAAACACTAAAGCCCGCTGGTCCGGCGACCAGGCCGGCATATAATCTCTCCATTTATTGAAGGTCAGCCTGGTCTGATTGGCCCCGTCATAATCCATCATATAAAGCTCATCATTTCCGTCGCGGTTGGAGACGAAAGCAATTTTGGTGGTGAAATAGGGCTTTTCGCCATAGATTTTCATCAACTCATCAGCCAGACGGTGAGCGACCAGCCGGAAGACTCCAGGTTCAGCCTGATATCTTTTGCCCAGAATCATCCGCTGGCTTTTAACATCGTAGATCTTCGTCTCAAAAACGATCTTTTCCTGGGCCTGGGTGATTTCACCGACCACCAGGATTCTGGTCTGAATAGATTCCCAGTCCTTAAAGAAAATTTCTTTCGGATTCAAGGGGCGAATGTAACTCAGATGCTCCTTAGGAATAAGCGAAAAAACCCGGCTGTAATTCAGATCAGCCGACAGAACCTGATGGATGGTTTCGGCTGCCTGTTTGGCCGCCGGAGATGAGGACTCATAAATAAAGAAAGGAACGGCCAGCGAAATAGCCGGGACTCCTTCTTTGATGGTTAGCACTACCTCTTGCTGGGCATTAACCGGGGTCTGGCCAGTGGCCAGCAAGACGACCGAAATCAGAAAAAGATGAATTAAAGTTTTTTTCATTGGCTCCGCTCGAAAATCAGATGTATGACCAGGTAGTCATTTTCAAAATCACGGGGCAACGGAGGAAAAGGAGAAGCCAGTTCCACCGCCCGCCTGGCCGACAGATCAAGAACCGGCAGGTTAGAAGGCTGCTCTATTTTGAGGTCAGCGATTTGCCCGTTTTTGAGGATTTTAAAATAAATAACCGATTGATATTCACCGCTAAAATTAAGATTATTGGTGGCAGTAAACCAGTTGCCCGAGACCCGGTCAATGATGATTTGAAGGTAATAGGTGTAAGGAAAGGAAGTATTGGCTAAAGGATCACCATAACCAAAACCGCCACCGCCCGGACCCTCGCCAACTCCAATCCTCAAGCCTGAGCCGCCGCCGCTACCGGTGCCGGTCCCGCCGGTGCCGGTGACCTGTCCTTCGGTTGCTACCCCGGTTTCGGTGCCGGGCTGAGGAGCTTGAATCGCCGCCTTTTTAGGCGGTGTTTTTTCCTTTGGTTTAGTCTTGCCCGTTTTTTCTTCGGGGTAACGAATAGAGCTCTGGCTGGGAGGCTGGGCTTTCTCAGGAAGAGTCAGCTCCTTCATGGTCTGTTTTCCAGCTGCAGGCTGACCCTTTGCTCCGGTCTGGCCCCCGGAGCCAGAACCGCCAGTTCCGCTGCCGCCTCCACCCGGACCGCCGGGCAGGCCGACAAAATTCAGATTGACATAATGAACCAGCCCTTTATCCTTGGAACCGTTTAGATAACCCGAAAAACCGGCCAGAGCAAATATGACGAGATGTAAAAAAAATGACAGGATCAAGGCTCTTTTAAACTGATTGGTCATTAAAAGAGAAGATCTCATCACTCTGTCCGCTTCTTGGCCGCCGCCTTTTCCAGAGGTTCGGTGACCAGGCCGACGACCTCGATACCGGATTTCTTGATGATGTCCAGGACCTGAATAAGCTGACCATAGCTGAGATTCCGGTCAGCCCGGAGATAAACAATTTTCTTGGTTTTATTGAAAAAGTATTCCTGCAGTCTTCTTTCCAGAAGGTTAATGTTGATGACTGATTCCCCCAGATGGATGTAACCATCGGCCGTAATGGTTAAGGTTAGCCCTTCTTCGGCCGGGGCCGATTCAGTTTCAGCCTGGGGCAAATTAATGCCGAGGCCTGATTGCATCATAGGGGCGGTCACCATAAAAATGATTAGAAGAACCAGCATGACATCAACCAGAGGAGTGACATTGATTTCGGACATAGAAGTCCCCAGTCTTCTCCGGCCGTTAGCCGTCTGGCCCGCGTTAAGATTAAGAGCCATAGACCTTTTCTATTATATTTAAAAATTCCAGATTAAAATCATCCATGGTGGTTATAATTTCTTTAATCCGGCCCAAAAAATGGTTATAAGCGATAACCGCCGGGATAGCCGCAAAGAGGCCCAAGGCGGTGGCGATCAGAGCCTCGGCAATGCCCGGAGCAACCGTCACCAGGCTGGCTGACCTGACCACTCCGATTTTGTGGAAAGCGTCCATAATCCCCCAGACAGTTCCAAATAAGCCAATAAAGGGAGTGACACTGCCACAGGTGGCCAGAAAGCTCATCATCTTCTCCAGCCGGTTAATTTCTCCATTCGAAGCTCTGAGCAGAGAGCGGTTGATCAACTCGAGTTTGTCACCGTTGATTGAATTCTGAGGCTGGGGATTGGACCTGGTCAGATGAACCAGCTCTTTGAAACCAGCTTGAAAGATAGCTGCCAGGGGACTATTCTTATATCTTCTGGCTGCTTCATTAACTTCATTTAGAGACTTGCTGCGGCGGAAGGTTTCTAAGAACTGGCGGGAGGAGGCATCAGCCCCTTTCAGGCTGCGGGCTTTGAATATGATAATCGCCCAGGAGAAAACCGAAAAAATAATCAAAACCAGGAGAATAAACTTAACAACAATCGTGGCCTGTAAAATTAAATTAAAGACGTTCATAACTTTTTCAAATTAACATAGCCTCCTGGTTGTGTCAATGAATCAGTCAAAACAGGCCAGGCTACTTGACGTTAGCTACTGATTAGAGTTTAAATAATGGAACAATAAGAGGCAACGTGAACAACCTGAAGAAAAATTTCATTCATCCGCCCCGGCTTCTGGCTATCAGCTTTCTTCTGGCTATTTTAGCCGGCTCAATCCTGCTGTCCCTGCCGGTGGCGACCCGTTCAGGCCACATATCCTTTATCAATGCCCTTTTTACTTCGGCTTCAGCTATTTGTGTTACCGGCCTGACCGTGGTTGAGACGGCCACTTATTTCAGCCTGTTTGGACAGATAGTCATCATCTGCCTGATTCAGCTCGGCGGTCTGGGAATTATGACTTTTTCCAGTTTTATCCTCCTGACGGCCGGCCGCCGGGTGACTCTCACCGGGAAAATGGTGGTTGAAGGCTCGTTCCGGCCGTCTGTTATTTCCGACTTCCGGTCTTTATTAAAGGACGTTTTTGCCTTTACTTTTGGTCTGGAGGCGGTCGGGGCCGTAGCTCTTTTGATCTGTTTTGGCCAGGATTTCCCCCGGGGTCAGGCTTTATTTGCTTCCATTTTTCATTCCATTTCAGCTTTCTGTAATGCCGGTTTTTCTATCTTTTCTGATAACCTGGTTGGTTATCGTTCGGATGTCGCTATTAACTTGATTATCATGATTCTAATTATTGCCGGTGGCCTGGGCTTTTTTGTCCTGCAGGAATTAAAGGTCGCTTTCGGACATCTGGTAAAAAAAGACAGAACAAAATTTTCCCTGCACACCAAACTTGTAGGCCTGATCACTGTTTCCATTATTCTTCTCAGTTCCGGTCTGATATTTCTTATTGAATCCGGTCGTGGATTTTCAGGACTACCATTAAAGGATCGGCTCTTAGCTTCATCTTTCCAGGTGGTTTCGGCCAGGACCGCCGGCTTCAATACGGTTGATTTAAATATCCTGTCGGTCTCTTCGATTCTGCTGCTGATGCTGGTCATGTTTATTGGCGCTTCCCCCGGTTCGACTGGCGGCGGTGTTAAGACGACGACTTTCGGCCTGATTTTTGCTTTCTTAAAATCTAAGATTCAGGGCTACGAAATCCCCAGGATTTTTTCCAGGGGAATTAAGGATGAAGATCTGATCAAAGCTTTTACTCTGGTTCTTCTGGCTGTTTCCCTGATTTTTATGGCGACTTTTTTGATTTTGCTGATTGAGCCGGAGTTGAGCTTAAAAGCTGTTCTCTTTGAGGTCATTTCATCTTTTGGCACAGTTGGCCTGTCTCTGGGTATCACTCCTGGCCTGACCGGGTTTAGCAAATTGATGTTAATCATGGTGATGTACATCGGCCGGATTGGCCCCCTGATCATCCTGGCTGCCTTTAGCCGGATCAAACCAGCCGGTCATTTTCAGTTTGTTGAAGAAAACATCATGGTGGGCTAAAATATAGTAAGATCTAACGGGTCTAAGAACGGAGTTTAAAATGAAATTTGCTATTATTGGCCTGGGCAGTTTTGGCAGCTATTTGGCCCGGACGCTTTATGAAAAGGGCCATGAAGTCCTGGTCATTGATAAAGACAAAGATAAGGTCGAAGAAGCCAAAAACTTCTCAACCGAGCCGGTCTGGATGGATTCGGCTGATAAAGAAAGCCTCCAGGCCCTCGGTATTAAGGATATGGATGTGGTGGTGGTCAGCCTTGGGCCGGAAATGGAATCTTCTATTTTGACTGTCCTTTACCTTCATGAGCTCGGAGTCAATCGCATCCTGGCTAAGGCTTTGAGCGCTGACCATGGGAAAATTCTGGAAGCAATTGGCGCTACCGATGTTATCTATCCTGAGAGGGATATGGCTGTCAGGCTGGCTCAAAAACTCAGCTCGAGAAACGTCCTTGAATATTTACCGCTGGCCGAAGATATCAGCATCCAGGAAATAGTGCCGCCGGAGAGTTTCATCGGGAAAAAATTAAAAGACCTTAACCTGACCAATAGATATCATGTCCAGGTTATCGCCATCAGGCAGCTGGTGCCGGAAAAGCTAATCTTTATCCCCGGCGCTGATTTTGTGATTAAAGATAGCGATGTGCTGGTGGTGATGGGAGAAGAAAGCAACATCGCTCAATTATGTGACTGTAAGAAGTAATTTCTGCAAAAGCTCTTTAGCTACCTGTTTGGCTTTTTCGCCTGTTTCCCTGACCGGTCCGACGCAGGACGGGCAACCGGCTTCACAGGGACAGTTGTCAATCGTCTGCAGACAGGCGGTCAAAAGATCCTGCCGCAGCTCAAAGAGGGCAGAAGACAGTCCGATTCCTCCCGGAAAATTGTCATAAAGAAAAATATTAGGCGAAAAATCGGGTGATAAAATATTTTCCAGCCGGTCGTTAAAGGGGCCTTTCCGGCCAGGCAGATCTCTGGGCGGAATAGATTCCCCGGTAAAATTATCACCAATAGCTACTCCCAGGTCGTGGACATCACACATGATAAAAAATGGGGCTACCTGATGAAGGATATAGGCTAAACCAAACAGCCCGTTTATCCTCTGTTCAGAAGTGAAGGGCAGGCTTTGATAAATTTCTGCCGGAATAGTCAGCCAGAAACTGGTTGTGCTCATTTCATTCTGGGGCAACTGCAGCTCCCCGGCCCCGACATTTTCCATGGTATAGAATTTAATTTTTTTGAAGCCTACCACCTGAGTGGCCACATGGACTTCTCCCTGGGCTGCCCAGCCCTGCGGCAGGTCTTGCCGGTCAAAAATATCAAGGATTTTGACGTTGGTGTAATCTATGGCATCGGTAAAATAATCGACATCAGTTTTTTTAACATAGGCTTTTCTTTCTTCATAATCGAATTTTTCCACAAAATACTGCTCGCCTTCACAGATATAAATAGCCTTGGGGTGAAGGGTGGTTAAAGCCGACGAAAAATCAACTTCAGCAATAACCCGCGGCTTAGCAGTGGTATCAACCACCACAAAATTATCGGAACTGATGCTGCGCAGAGAAATGGCATCAGCCGGGTAGGCTTCTGAAGTCCAGAACCATTTGTTCTGGCTATGAAGCAGCATCTGCTCTTCTTCCAGCAGTTTCAGCAGATCAGTCACTTCGGCTGATCCGAATTTTTCGCCGTCTTCAAAAGGCAGCTCAAAAGAGGCACACTGGACGTGACTGAGTAAAATAGACGGATTGTCAGGATTAATCAAAGCCATTTCCGGTGGACTGGTAAAAAAGTAATCAGGATGAGAGATGATAAATTGATCAAGGGGGGAAGAGGAAGCAACCAGAACGGCAGCCGATTTGCCTGTTTTTCTTCCTGCCCGGCCGGCTCGCTGCCAGGTGCTGGCGATCGTCCCTGGATAACCGGCCAGCACCGCCACATCCAGGCTGCCAATGTCTATGCCCAGTTCCAGCGCATTGGTCGAGACGACTCCCAGAATTTTGCCTTCGCGCAGGCCCTTTTCAATTTCTCTCCTTCTGGCTGGCAGGTAACCGCCGCGATATCCCCGGATGAGCCCTTCATCCTTCAGGCTTTTTTCAATCTCTTCTTTAAGGTAAGTGACCAGAACTTCAGTCAGCAGGCGGCTTTGAGCAAAAACTATCGTCTGTAAACCTTCTTTTAGAAAGACCGAAGCCAGCCGCCTGGTTTCATTGATGTAAGAACGCCTGATGCCCAGCAGCGGATTTATGACCGGGGGATTATAAAACACAAAGTATTTTTCTCCGCGGGGAGCACCATTATCAGCAATCAGCTCGACCTCTTCCTCGATCATTTTGCTGGCCATCTCCACCGGGTTGGCAATGGTGGCGGTGGATAAAATAAATTGAGGATTTGAGCCGTAAAAGTTAGCCACCCGTTTTAGCCGCCTGATGACATTGGCCACATGGCTGCCAAAAACGCCGCGGTAATTATGTAATTCATCAATAATGACATATTTGAGGTTTTCAAAGAGCTTGATCCACTTGGTGTGATGAGGCAGAATGCCAGAGTGCAGCATATCAGGATTGGTGATGATAATATGGCCCTGGCCGCGAATCGCCCGCCGGGCATCCTGCGGGGTATCGCCGTCATAAGTGAATATCTTGACTCCAGCCCCGGCCAGTTCGATTGTTTCGTCCAGTTCAGCTCGCTGGTCCTGAGAGAGAGCTTTGGTTGGGAAAAGATAGATCGCCCGGGAGGAGGGTTCGCGGATGATCCGGTCGAGGACCGGCAGGTTATAGCAAAGAGTTTTGCCGGAGGCGGTCGGGGTGACCACCACTACGTTTTTCCCGGCCTTAACCTTTTCCCAGGCTTTTTTCTGATGGGAATAAAGATAATTGAAGCCTTTTTTCTTCAGAGCCGAAATGAGCTCCGGAGCGATATCTGAAGGATAATCTTCGAGGAGAGCACTCTGGGCAGGCAGATATTTGAGGGTAGTAATGGAATTGGAAGAGGCGGCCAGCCTTCTTATCTTTTCGATAGCGACTGATAATTTTTGTTCCTGCTCAAAATCTGCCATAGTTGCGTTCGGCTCTATTATAGATTATAAAAGACCGTTATTAAATAAATGATTTTTCCGGCCAGGCCCAGAAAATTTTTGTCTGGTGCTACAATATAACTATGCTTCAGGAAATCAAAGTCAGAAAGGCAGCCCAGCACAATTTAAAAAAAATTGATCTCGAGCTGCCCAGAAACCAGCTGGTGCTCATCACCGGGCCCAGCGGTTCAGGCAAGTCGTCTTTAGCTTTTGACACCCTGTTTGCTGAGGGACAGAGGCGCTATCTTGAATGCCTGTCGGCTTATGCCCGGCAATTTATAGAACAGCTGGAAAAACCGCAAGTTGAATCAATTGAAGGCTTATCCCCGGCTATTTCCGTTGACCAGAAGACCATTGCTTTTAATCCAAGATCAACGGTTGGAACCATAACCGAAATCTATGATTTTTTGCGCCTGCTCTATGCCCGGCTGGGGACAATCTACTGCCCCGATTGCGGAGTTAAAGTTACCTCCAGTTCAGAAGAGCAGATTATTAAGCTCATCGGAGGTGAACTCTCCGGTCAGAAGATCAAGATCCTGGCCCCGGTGGTCAGAGGGCGCAAAGGAGAATACCATCAGCTCCTGGAAAGGTTCAGGCGGCGGGGGTACCTTCAGGCCCGCGTTGATGGCCGGCTGCTTGACCTCGAAAAAAAGATCAGCCTGAATAAGAATCAGAAGCACAATCTGGAAATCTTGATTGATGAACTGACCGTTAAGCCGGATAATGACAGGAGGTTGAGGGAGGCTTTAACCCGAAACCTGGAACTGACGGATGGCGGAGTGGCTGTCATCAGTCAGAACGGGCGGGAATATTATTTTTCCCGCCGGCTGTCCTGCCCGGTCTGCGGCCGGAGCTTCCAACCGCTTGAACCCAGAGATTTTTCTTTTAACAGCCCCTACGGGGCTTGTAGCCACTGTCATGGGCTCGGCTTTATGACTGCGCATAATGAATGGGGAGAAGTCGAACTGACCGATGAGGTTTGCCCTGTCTGCCGGGGAGAGCGATTGAAAAAGGATAGCCTGGCAGTAAAAATCGCTCAGTTCAATATCCATGAGCTATCTTCGGTCAGTGTCAACCGCTTGCTGGACACACTGGCCGGACTGGAATTTAGCCCGCAGGAAAAACTGGTAGCTGATAAGGTCTTGAAAGAAATAATAGCCAGACTAAGGACGATGAAAGAGCTGGGCCTGGCCTACCTCGATCTCAGCCGGACAGGAACCTCGCTCTCCGGCGGCGAAGCCCAGAGAATCAGGCTGGCCGCTCAGGTGGGCTCCAGGCTGAGAGGGATAATGTATGTCCTGGATGAGCCGACCATCGGCTTGCACCAGAGAGATAACGGCCGGCTGATCAGGCTTTTGCGTCAGCTGCGGGATGCGGGTAACTCGATTATTGTCGTTGAGCATGATGAGCAGACCATTCGCTCGGCTGATTATTTAATCGATCTCGGACCGGGGGCCGGGGAAAGAGGCGGTTATGTTGTAGCCCGGGGCGGGTTGAGTGATGTGCTTAAGTCGAGCGACTCACTTACCGCTCAATATTTGAGAGGGGAAAAATCTATTGAAGTTCCTTCAAAAAGGCGGGAGCCTAAAGGCTGGTTGACCGTCTCTGGAGCCAGGGAACACAATTTAAAAAACCTGGAGGTCAGGTTTCCACTGGGAGTTATGACAGCCGTCACCGGCGTTTCCGGCTCCGGTAAAAGCAGCCTGGTTTATGACATTCTTTACAAAGCTCTGATCAAGAAATATTACCGGGCGAAAGTTCAACCTGGCCAGCATGACCGTTTAGACGGCCTGGAAAATATTGACAAGGTCGTTCTGGTTGACCAGAAGCCTATCGGGCGAACGCCGCGCTCCAATCCGGCTACCTATACTCAGATTTTCGGTCATTTAAGAGAGCTGTTTGCTCTAACCCCGGAAGCTAAACGGAAGGGCTATTCTCCGGGGAGATTTAGCTTTAATGTGCCTGGCGGGCGGTGTGAGGAATGCCAGGGAGCCGGAGTAAGAAAAATTGAGATGCATTTTCTGCCCGATGTTTATGTCACCTGTGACCGTTGCGACGGCCGCCGGTATAACCGGGAGACACTGGCCGTAACTTATAAGGGCAAGAATATTTCTGACTATCTGGCGATGACGGTGGATGAAGCTTTTGAGCTGCTCAAAGCCCAGCCGGCCCTGAGACGAAAATTAGGACTTCTGCAAAGAGTCGGACTCGGCTACCTGCGACTGGGTCAGCCGGCTACCAGACTGTCCGGTGGCGAAGCTCAAAGAATCAAATTGACCAGGGAACTGGGCCGGCGAGACACCGGCCGGACCCTCTATCTGCTGGATGAACCAACCACCGGTCTCCATTTTGATGATGTTTCAAAACTTCTATCTGTCCTGGCCGAGCTGGTTTCCTTAGGTAATACAGTCGTTATTATTGAACATAATCTTGAAGTCATTAAATTCTGTGACTATATTATTGATCTTGGGCCAGAAGGGGGTGAGGAGGGTGGTTATCTGGTTGCCCAGGGGCGGCCAGAAGAGGTGGCCAAGGTGGCCGAATCATACACGGGCCGCTACCTGAAACGGGTTTTGTTTTCTGACCTGGAGGCCGGTATAAAGGGATAAAGGCTAATGAGTTTTAAGGATATTCCTGGTAATGATCAGATCAAGAAAATTTTGAAGCTCTCCCTTCGGGAAGGCCGCTTGCCGAATTCCCTGCTTTTTTCCGGGCCAGCTGGGGTGGGGAAGGTGGCCATGGCCCTGACGGTGGCCAGGGCTCTTAACTGCCAGAACCTGAAGGATGACTCCTGTGACCATTGTGATTCTTGCCGCCGGGTGGATCGCGGCCAGCATCCCAATGTCCGCTTAATAACCAGAGAGAAAAACAGAGAGCAAATAGTTAAAGATCAGGTGGATGAAATCAATTATTTAGCCCGGCTGCGGCCCTGGCAGGAAGGCCGCCTGGTTTTTATTATTGACCAGGCCGAGCGGATGAATGAAACAGTGGCCAATTCCCTGCTGAAGACTCTGGAAGAGCCAGGTTCTTCTGTATATTTTATTCTTATTACCGAGGATCTCTCGGCTGTTCTTCCGACCATCAGGTCCCGCTGCCAGGTACTAAAGTTTAAAAGGATCAGCCAGGAAGACATAGAAAGGGCGCTGGAAGCCAGAGGGTTGCCTCCTGACCGGGCTGGCCTGATTGCCAGCACGACTGACGGCAACCTGGAACTGGCCTTGAATCTTACCTGGGAAGAATTTAAGGCCAGCCGGGACCGGGCCTGGTTGCTGTTCACCAGACTCATTCAGACAGGTGAGGCCGAAGATTTCCTTAGCCTGGTAGCGGGAGGTGCCAGGAAGGATTCTATTGATAGTTTTAGAGAAATCCTGTCGTTTTTTTCTGTTTTCTTCCGCGACCTGATGGCTTCGGGAAGCGGAGAAACGGTGACCTTGCTTAATTCAGATCTGAGGGGAGAGCTGGCCAGTCTGACCGGGACAATTTCGGAAGTCGAAGCAGCCCGGGGGGTTAAATTAATCGAGGATTATCTTGGGAGCTTAAAGAAAAACCCAAATTTGAGTATAATGAGCAATGAACTGGTCATTTTTTTCAGGGAAATAAATTATGTCTGATATAGTTTTATTGCTATCCGAATCCACGGGGAAAATTATCCGGGCCAGGGCGGCTCAGGAGCCCCTCGAAGTCGGTGACTACTGCCTGGTTGAATCTGAATATGGAGGGGATCTGGCCATGGTTATTGATACCAGCAGTGAGCTGGTTGCCTGTCCCAAGGCGGCCAGAGAGGCAGTTAAAATCATCAGGCGGGCCGCCCAGGAAGATATTGATAAATTTAAATGGCTGCGGGGAAAAGAGAAACAGGCTTTTGATTTCTGTTTGCAGAGAATCAAAGTTCATAATTTGCCCATGAAGCTGGTGGCTGTCCGGTATTTCTTCAATGAAAAGAAGGGCATTTTCTATTATACGGCTGATGGCCGGATTGATTTCCGGCAGCTGGTTAAAGACCTGGCCAAAGAGCTCAAGATGAGGATCGAAATGCGTCAGATCGGGGTCAGGGATGAGGCCAGGCTGATAGGCGGATTGGGCGTCTGCGGCCGGCCCCTGTGCTGCTTTTCTTTTATGAAAAATTTTGAACCAATTACCATTCAAAAGGCCAGGCGTCAGCAAATTGTTATTAATCCGATGAAGATTTCCGGCCTGTGCGGCCGCCTGATGTGTTGTTTAGCTTTTGAAGAAGAATCTAAAGGCAGGCTTTATATAGAAGACCTTGATAACGGTTTGATTGAAGACTGACCGGTTAGCTGTTCCTATAATAGTGCTTACTGCTTGGAAACCGAAAACTGAACACGGCTGGAAACAGCAATCAGGCTGCCGTCTGGACCAAAAGCTTTAACTTGCCAGGAGTATTTCTCGCCGGGAAGCATTTTACCCCTGACTTCATCGGGGAGGGTAACCCGGTTTTCCTTGGTGGTTGTCTTCCAGAGCAGCTCATGATTGAAAATGGAGATCTGATATTCGACGTTGTCGCCAAGTTTTTTCCATTCGAAGAAAGAAGGAACCTGGCTCATATCAATAACCGGGGAGATCAAGGTAATGGAAGAGCCTCTGACCGTCTCCGTATCGGTCAGAGTAAAGGCCGGAACATTGGTTCCTGGCCTGGGGACAACAGCTATAATTACCGCTACGAAAATCAAAGCTGTGATGCCAGCCAGAGCTAATTGCCGTGGATTGAGGAAAGCCGCCAGCTCACGTTTTACTCTGGCCGCCACCGGGACTTTGCTTCTGACTTCTTCCTGAACAAGGACTTCAGAATGGTTTTTAATAGTGTTGATAATCAGATCGCGGGCTTGAAGTTTCTCAAAACAAGAAGGACAGTTAAAATAATGTTCCTCGAATAGCTCTTTATCCCTTTCGCTTAGCCTGTTAAGCAGGTACCCTTCAATCATGTCTTCAAACTTACATTTCCTCATAATTAGCCACCTTCCCTTAATTTCCGATGGTTTAGTCGGGTCAACCTGCCAAAAATGGAAAAAATTTTCATAATTTTATCTCTTTTCTAAGTAGCTTCAGAGCATAGTTGACCAGCTCGCTGACTTTCCGGGGAGAAATACCCATCTTAGAGGCGACTTCATCCCTGCTAAGCTCTTGATAATAATAGAGATATAGAGCATTCTGGTATTTTGGTTTTAGTTTGCCCAGGGCTTCCTGGACCTTTTCCGAAATTTCCCTTTGCTCCAGGGTTTCCTGGGGATCAGGGAAGGGCTGTGGCTCCGGGGCAAATTTCATGACCTTGGTCTTTCCCCTTATATAGTCAATTATGCGCCTGGAAGTGACGGTATAGACAAAGGTCCCGAGAGAGGATTCCCCCCGGAACTCCCCCGACTTGATCTTTTCTATTACCTGGGAAAGAATCTCTGAAACCAGGTCATCACAATCAGTGCTCTGGGCCCCGATAGCCTTTCTGACCCGGAAAGTGATAATAGGCCGGTAACGGACCATAAGTTCTTTGACGTCCTCTTCGATTCGAGTTTTGTCCGTAGGCTTATCCCGCACTTTTGACCTCGGCTATTATTAAAGGAAAATATCACAGGTTAAAGGCATTTTCAATTTTTTATATGTTTAGGCGACTAATATTTTGCCTTAAGAGGAAGCGGAGGCGACTATGATACCGGCTGAAGAAAAAGTGGCCAAGGTTAAAATCTTCAATAAAGAAGAAGCTTTTTGTCAATATCTGGACCGCTTTTTAAGCAAAAATGGCTATGTTCTGGTGGTTACCAGTCCACTGAAAAGAAAGCAGCCGGGTGGCTCGCTAACTTTAACTGGCGCCGCCGGCGGGAAGAATTAAAGATGAAAGACGACCGGTCAAAAAAACTTTTTCTGCTGGAAAGTAAAAAAAGCCGGAATGATCTCTATGAACTGGCTAATCCTCATTCTAAGATAAAAATCTTTGATCTCGACTGGCTGAAAGCCAACTGGGATATTCAAGGCGCCGGTCAGGCGGCAGCGGCGGTGATGCCCAACGAGATTATCGGCTCTTTGATTATGCCCAAAGTCGAGTCTTTCCTTCAGGCCAGCCGTATTCTTCAGAAGCTGGATGAAGAAGTCAGCCAGGAAGAATCCCTTAAGCTGCCAGCCTGGAAAAAGCTTTTCCAGGAAAGCCGTTTCTTCAACTCCGAGCTGATCTATTTTCTGGCTTCAGCTGATCCGAGTGAAGACAGCCTGGGCCATTCAAGCTATGTAGCTGCTTATACTCTCATTCTGGCCCGCTATTATGGCCTGCAAAACCGGAAGACGTTGATTGATATCGAACGCGGTGCTCTTCTTCACGATATCGGGAAAATTGGCATCCCGGAGACAATCCTGCAGAAGAAAGAGGCCTTAACTGAAGAAGAAATGGAAATTATCCGTTATCATCCTCTGATTGGCTTTGCCATGATTGAAGAATTCAGCTTTCTGCAGGGGGCGGCTGAAATCATTCTTTTCCATCATGAAAAATATGATGGCACTGGTTATCCATTCGGGCTGATAGGAGAAGAAATTCCTCTGAGTGCCAGGTTATTTTCTTTAGCTGACACGCTCGACGCCATAACTTCGGACCGCCCCTACCGGCGGGGACGGAGCCTGGAAGAAGCTCTGCAGGAGATAGAAAAGTGTCGGGGCTCTCAATTTGATCCCGAACTGGTTGACATCATGCAGGCTATTCCGCTTGATAAATGGGAAAAGGCCAAAGAACGAGCCAGGAAAACCCTCCGGGCGCCGGCCATCAATTAAGCTTTTTAATTCTCGGACTTTTGTTTAACCTTTTGCTTTTCTTTAAAATAGCTTCTGGCATCAATCAGGATTTCTCGTGGCTTGGCTCCTTCTGGCGGCCCGATCAGTCCTTCCTGTTCCATCTGGTCAATAATCCGGGAAGCCCGGGCATAACCGAGCTTTAATTTTCTCTGGAGATAAGAGGCTGAAGCCTGACCGGTGGCCAGCACCAGTTCGACCGCTTTATCAAAAAGTTCGTCTTTTTCTCCCGGTTCTTCATCGGGCAGCAGATCGCCGGTTCTCTTCAGAATCTGCAGGATCCGCTCATCATACTCAGGGGAACCCTGTTCTTTGACATACTTAACCAGACGCTGGACTTCAGGTATGGAGACATAAGCACAATGCAAGCGAATCAACCGCGGGAAATTCGGCGGCATAAAGAGCATGTCTCCCAGACCAAGTAATTTTTCAGCGCCGACTGTGTCAATAATTACCCTTGAATCAATTTTAGATGGGACCCGGAAGGCGATCCGGCTGTTAAAGTTGTTTTTAATTGTCCCGGTAATAACATCAATCGAGGGACGCTGGGTAGCCATGACCAGATGAATGCCGACCGCCCTGGCCAGTTGAGCCAGGCGGCCAAGGCAGTATTCAACATCCTGAGGACTGGTCATCATCAACTCGGCCAGTTCATCAATAATGATTACTATGTAGGGAAGTGGTTTGAGTTTCCGCTTTTCTTCTTCAGTCAGTTTACCCTTTTTCTCAGCCAGAAGGGTTTTGACCTGTTGATTATACTGCTCGATATTTCTGACCTTCATCTGACTGAGCTGCCGGAGCCGTTCTTCCATCTTCTTAACCGCATCCATCAGGATAATTCCGGCTTTCTTTGGGTCATTGACCACCGGGGCAAAAAGATGCGGGATCCCCTCATAAAGGGTGAACTCGAGACGTTTGGGATCAATCAGAATTAGTTTGACCTCGTCGGGAGTGGCCTTGTAAAGGATACTGGCAATCAGGGCATTAAGAGCCACACTTTTGCCGGTTCCGGTTGCTCCGGCAATTAGCAGGTGAGGCATAATCCCTAAGTCGGTAATATAGACCTCGCCATGGACAGTTTTACCGAGGGCAAAGGTCAATTTGGAAGGCGAGTTCTGGCATTTTTCTGATTGAATGATATCGCGGAGTTTGATTGTTTCGCGCTTGTTGTTGGGGATTTCTATGCCGAGGGATGATTTGCCGGGTATTCGCTGGATCCGGACTGATTCTGCTTCTAAGGCCAGGGATAATTCTTCACTCAGGCCCGCTACCTGGCTGACCTTGATCCCGGCATCAGGAAAAAACTCGTAAGTGGTGATGATCGGACCAGGATGATATTCCCGAACTTCACCTGAAACTTTAAACTCCCTGAGTTTTTCTTCGATCCGGTGTTTCTTTTCAAACAATTCATTGCGGTCTATTTTTTCCGCTGGTTTCCCCGGGTCAAGCAAACTGAATGGAGGAAAACGGTAATCACCGGCTTTTCTCAGATCAGGCAAAAGAAGCCTGTCCTCTTCGGCAGCTCTTTCTTCCTGTTTTTCCGGCCAGGCTGACCCAGTTCTTTCCCCCCGTTTCAAACCGCCCTTTCCAGTCCGGGCCGCTCTTTTTTCTTCCCCGGCCAGCTTAAGCTCTGCCTCCAGGACCGGGGCCTGTGATTTTTCTTTTAGGGAGCTCGCCAGCGCAGCTTCAGTTTCCCTGGCTTTCCGGTATTTGTCCTCAATCTTCTTTTTCATTTTTTCCTTTTTTCTGGTTTGACCGTACTGAGTTACTCTTATTTTCACCGTCCTGGCCGTTGAATGGAAAAGCCTGGAGAAAAAATTAGCTGTCCCGGAAAGAGTCCAGCGGGTGGTAAATAAGAGGACCAGAGCCAGAAGACAGATCAGAACGAAAAATGAGCCGGTATGATTCAATAAACCGGTCAGGAAGCCAAGCAACAGGTCACCCAACAAGCCCCCGGCTAAAAATTCTTTGCCGTGCCAGGCAATTTTTTCAAAAATCAAGATCAAAAGCGGCGAAAGAATAATAAGGTATAAAATACCAGAAATTAGCCGTCTGGCCAATTTCTGGGTCTGGCCCGGGAAAAGAGTTTTTAACCCTAAGTAGCCGAGGCCAATGGGCAGGAAAAAAGCGAGAAGTCCAAAGATTTGAAGCAAGGTTTCGGCCAGATAAGCCCCGAGGCTGCCGCCGAAGTTGTGGGTCTGGTGGCCGGCTGGAGGTATGTTGGCCCAGGAGGCATCAGCCGGGTCGTAGCCGAACAGGCTGATCAGAGAGAAAATAGCTAAGAAAATCAAAAGGAGTGAAATAATCTCTATAATTAACCCGGTTTTTTGCCCGTTCTTTTTGTTCTTAGCCATTTATTTCTGATTATATCATAGCGGCCGGCAACTTTTCATTCCAGTCCAGGCCTGTTTTTCAATTCCCGGAAAAGCTGATAAAGAATTTCAGGGCTTAACTCTTCGGCCCTGGTCTTCGGTTCGAGTTGAGCCTGGTTCATGGCCCTGATAAGGTTATCGCCCGGGTAGCCGGCTTTCTCCAGATTTTTTTTCAGGGTTTGCCGGCGGCGGGCAAATGAAGCTTGGAGAAACTTATAAAATTTTGTTTCTTCCTCTTCAAGGAAAAAAGCCGGCTTATCCCGCCTGGTAAATTTGACACAGGCCGAATCAACAGCCGGTGGCGGACTGAAAGCTCCTGGCTTAATCAGAAAGAGCAGCCTGGTTTCAAAATAGTTTTGAAGCAAAATAGACAGAGGAGAATATTTTTTAGGCCCCGCCTGGGCGACCAGACGTTGAGCTACTTCCTTCTGGAAAAGGAAAACAGCCTGCTTAAGGTTATGTTTCAAATTGAGAAGGATAAAAAGTATTTGAGTCGAGATATGATAGGGCAAGTTGCCGGTCATCTTAACAACCGAAAAGTTTTCCCGCTGCCTGGCTATAATGGGAGCTAAATTCAACTCTAAAATGTCAGCGGCTATGATCTCAACATTAGCGGGAACCCTGGTTTTGAGCGGCGGTATCAAAGCCGCATCCTTTTCAATAGCGATGACCAATCCGGCTTTTTCAGCCAGGGGAAAGGTCAGGGCTCCTGTCCCTGGTCCAATTTCTATGACCAGGTCGCTTTTTTCTAACTGACTGGCTTCTATTATTTTTTTGATGATATTCCTGTCGTGAAGGAAGTGTTGTCCGAAAAGCTGCCTCCTGGTCTTTTTAGCCATATTGAGCTGACCTCTGTTTGAGCTTTATTTAATTGCACTCTATTCTAAGACAGAGGCTCAAAGATTTAAAGCTAAGGTTGCCGGGCAGAACAAGCCGGAAGGATGGCCAGCCTGGTAATCAATCTGATAAAAATTGTCTGGATGAATTCAAGACTCCGAGCTTCAGGGGCGAAGATTAATCCGGCTACAATCTCCAGGGAACTCTCCGCTGAAAGTTTTCATCTGAAGAGGAACTTTTTTCATCGGTTAATGTCTCCTCAACAGCCAATTGAACCTGGCCTTAAGATTTATATGATTAGAGTCTCCGGCTGGCCAACCGGTCTCTTGTTGACAATCCCCCGGAGGTTAAACTACAATCTTCTCAGCGATGTCTGAGAAAAAGATTTTAGTCGTCGATTATGATCAGGCTTCTCTGGAAAGTCTCACCCGGGTTTTGAAAGACCTGAAAGTCCAGATTATTCAAGCTACTGATGGGGCTCAGGCCTATGACCTGTTTAAAGAAGAAAAACCTGATCTGGTGATCCTTGAGGCTATTCTGCCCAAATTGCATGGTTTTGATCTGACCAAAAAAATTACTCAGGAGTCAAAAGGCTCGGTACCAGTCATAATTATTACCGCCTTATACAAAGGGCCCCAGTATAAGCACGAAGCTATGACTAACTTAGGAGCTTCTGAATATCTGGAAAAGCCAGTTAACCCGGAAGTTCTCCTGGAAGCTGTCAACCGGTTGTTGACCGCTGAGGAAGACATCGAAGATGTCTTGCCTGACCTGGAGACAGTTATAGCCCTGGTCAACACCAGAGGAAGATAGCCTTTAAGAAACTCACCTGAAGACATCTGAGGAGGATTTTATGACTGAAGGCTTATGGTCACGTTGTAATAACTGCCGGAAAATAGTTTACAAGCAGGATATCATAGATAATCTTTATGTCTGCCCCCAGTGCAATTATCATTTCCGGCTTGGGGCGTTTGAACGGTTAAGACAGCTTTTTGATGACGGCCAATTTGAAACTTTTGACGATAATATTTATCCGGTTGATTTTCTTGGCTTTAAAGACCAGCTGCCTTATGGCCAGAGACTTGAGGATAGCCAGAAAAAAACGGGTTTATCCGAAGCGATAGTTTCTGCCAGGGGAACAATGGATGGACTGCCAGTCATTATTCTGGCCATGGAATTTGGTTTTATGGGCGGGAGTATGGGCTCAGTCGTCGGTGAGAAAGTCTCCAGAGCGGCTGAACGGGCCAGAGAAGAAAAACTGCCATTAATTATAGTCTCTTGCTCGGGCGGGGCCAGGATGCAGGAAGGAATGATGTCTTTGATGCAGATGATTAAAACCTCTGCTGCCTTAGCCAGGTTGGCCGAAGCTAAGCTTCCCTATATTTCAGTTCTGGCTGATCCTACGACCGGAGGAACGACCGCCAGCTTTGCTATGCTGGGGGATATTAACATCGGGGAGCCCGACGCTTTAATTGGCTTTGCCGGTCCTCGGGTCATCGAACAAACCATTAAAGAAAAACTGCCCAAAGGCTTCCAGCGGGCCGAATTCCTGCTGGCTCACGGGATGATTGATGACGTGGTGGAAAGAAAATATCTTAGAAATTATTTGATCAAAGCCCTGAGGCTTTTCCTGAATAAATCCCGATGATCTCTTCTGCCGGTCAGCGCTATCTTGATGAGGCTCAACTTTTTGGCATCAAACTGGGTCTCGACAATATGAAGGGTATGCTGGCCTCTCTTGGCCAGCCCCAGGAGAAGTTTTCTGCCATTCAGGTGGCTGGAACCAACGGTAAAGGCTCAGTCAGTGCCATGCTGGAGCGTATCTTCCGGCTCAATGGCTATAAAACCGGGCTTTATACATCGCCCCATCTGGTTGAGGTCAGGGAAAGGATCAGGGTCAATGGCCGGATGATACCAGAAGATACTTTCTGCCGTTTGCTCCTGGACCTGAAAAAGAAGGAAAAGAAGCTGAAAAAGACCGGACAGGTAACCGGGGCACTAACCTTTTTTGAGATTTTGACTCTCTGTGCCTTTAAATATTTTCGCCAGGAAGAAGTTGACCTGGCCATGGTTGAAGTTGGCCTGGGAGGACGGTTTGATGCGACCAATGTCATCACTCCTGAACTTTCAGTCATTACTTCCATCTCCTATGACCACCAGCAATATCTTGGTTATACCCTGGCTAAAATCGCCTCGGAGAAAGCCGGCATCATCAAAAAAGGCATTCCCTGTCTGGCTGGTGTCAGAAATAATACAGTTCTTAAAGTTATCGAGAAAAAATGCCGGGAAAGAGGAGCTCCTCTGATCAGGGCGTTCAGCCAGGGCCGGAAACTGACTTACCGGTCAACACCGGACGGCTATCAATTTACCTTTAAAACCCCGTCTGCTACTTATCACTTCAAGCCTTCTCTTCCTGGCCTTCATCAAGGAGAAAATGCGGCCATAGCTATTGCCGCCTCTGAAACCCTCGGGGAGCAGGGCTACCAGCTTAAAAAAGATAAAATAGTCGAAGCTATAGAGACAGTTAACTGGCCAGGGCGGCTGGAAATTATCAGCCGCGTACCTCTGATTATTCTCGATGGGGGTCATAATGAAGACGGAGCGAGAGCCGTCAGTGATTATGTCCGGGAAAAAATTGGCCAGCCTCTTATCCTGGTTTTTGCCATTATGAAAGACAAGGACATAGAAAAAGTTGCGGCGAAGTTATTTCCATTAGCCAGCCGGATCATTCTGACCAGGCCGCCTCTGGACCGGGCTGCCCGCCCCGAAGATATTGCTCAACGGCTGAAAAAATTTAGCCCGCTTTTTTTTCTGGAAGACGATGTGCCATCAGCCCTGAGGCTGGCTCTGACTTTATCCTCAGGGAAAGTGCCGGTCCTGGTAGCCGGGTCGCTTTTTCTGGTGGGTGAGGCTAAAAAATTTTTTGCTGGGTTGAATCCTGAGGCTCAGTTAGCCTGCCTCTGAGAGTTTGCATTTTGCCTTAGGTAGTGCTAAATTTTTAATCTATAGATGACGAGGTTTAGCCCTTGCTTGAAATTAACTGGAATTTTCTGGTTATCTTTATTCTGGTCTGGATCTTAGTTCTGGTACTGAGCCAGGTTTTTTTTAAACCAATCCTTCAATTAAGACAGAAGAGAAAAAAAATTCTGGATGAAAACGAAAAAATTTATCAGCAGGCCCTAAAGGAATACGAGCAGCATCTTGATCAGGTAGAGAACCGGCTGAAAGAAGCCAGGCAGGAATCCCAGTCTATTCGCCAGAAGATTGTCTCTGAAGCCCTGGCCGAGAAGTCCAGATTGACTCAGGATATTCAGACTGAAGTTCAGGGTCAGGTGGCGGAGGTCAAAAAGCAGCTTGAAGATGAGGTGGAAAGGCTTAAAACTGAACTTGATCAAAGGGTGGAGACTATCGCCAAGGAATTAGAGGAAAAATTACTGCAGTGACATACCGGTTTGCTCTTTTAAGATCTGGTCTATTTATCCTAATCATGCTTTTAGCCTTCAGCTGGCTGGGTGCAGCGGAGGCCGAGCCGGGGTTTAGCCTGACAGTCTTTCTGGGGCAGGTGGTAAATTTCGTGGTGCTTTTTGGCGGCCTGGCTTATCTGTTATATAAGCCCTTGCTTAAGTTCCTCCAGCATAAATCAGATCAGGTCGCGGAAAATTTAAAGCTATCGGAGGAGAGAAGGATTGACTCCTTGCAACGGCTGGAAAAATCCAGAGAAAGGTTAAGCCAGCTGGATAAAGAAATAGACAGAATGAAAATAGAAGCCGAGGCGGAGGCAACCAGAGAAAGAGAACGGATTACTCTGGAAGCCAGGAATGAAGCCGAAAGATTAAAAAAACTGGCTAAGGAAGAAATTGATTCGATGGTGAAAAGCAGCCAGCGGGAGCTCAAAGTCTATACCCTTGATTTGAGTATTTCTCTGGCTGAAAAAAGAATTGAAGAAAAACTCGGGCCTGAGCTTCACCGGAAAATAATTTATAGAGCTATAGATAAACTGGGAACGTTAGATGAACCGGCAGCCAGTAATTAGAAAATATGGTCAGGGCCTGGCCAGTACGCTCAAAACCGACCAGGAATTTGCTCTCTGCCTTGAGCAGCTTAAAGCTTTTTCTGATTTGATGACTGGCGAGGAAGGAATTTACTTTGCCCTGACTTCTCCTTTTGTCATCAGCAGCCGGCAGCTTTCTATCCTGGAAGAAATTCTATATAAGCTGAATTTTGACCAGCGGGTAAATAAGCTCATCTGGCTTTTAGCTAAAAACAGAAGATTAGCCTGGATCCAGGAACTGGTGGCTGAATTGCCTGAAATCTGGGCTAAGGAACAGGGAATAGAAACTCTGGAAGTCAGCTCGGCCGTTGAACTGACTGAAGACGAAAAGAAAAAAATTAAGGAGACGCTGGCTAAAGTGGAGAAAAAGCCGGTCAGGTTGACATTTTCTCTTAAGCCTGAAATCCTGGGTGGATTGCTGGTCAGGAAGAGGAGCATTTATTATGATGCCTCATTGAAGGGGAGCCTCTTAAAATTGAAGGAGACAATCAGTCAAAGGTAGAAGCATGGAAATCAAAGCTGAAGAAATTACCAGAATCATCGAACAGCAGATTAAAGATTTTTCCGGCAGCGTTGATATCAAAGAGACTGGCACCGTCATCTCGGTCGGCGACGGCATTGCCAGGGTTTACGGCCTGGAAAATGCGATGTATAACGAGCTGCTGACTTTCGAAAACAATGTCTCTGGCCTGGCTTTGAATCTGGAAGAAGATTCAGTGGGAGTGATGCTCCTCGGAGAAACCAAGCTGGTCAAAGAGGGCGATATCGTGAAGAGAACCGGGCGCATCCTGCAGGTGCCAGCTGGCCCGGCTTTGATTGGACGGGTAGTTGACCCTCTCGGACATCCCCTTGATGACAAGGGTCCAATTCAAACTGACCGGACCATGTTTGTCGAAAGGCTGGCCCCGGGGGTGGTGGAGAGAATGCCCGTCCGCGAGCCGCTTCAAACTGGCATCAAAGCTATCGACTCAATGATTCCCATTGGCCGGGGGCAGCGAGAGCTGATCATCGGTGACCGGCAAACAGGTAAAACGGCTATTGTTGTTGATACCATTCTGAATCAAAAAAATTCAGGCGTGATCTGCATTTACGTAGCTATCGGCCAGAAAAATTCAACTGTGGCTCAGATTATAAAAAGCCTGGAAGATTATGGGGCGATGGCCTATACAACTGTTGTGGCGGCTACGGCTTCAGCCCCTTCGGCTCTGCAATATCTAGCTCCCTATGCCGGTTGTGCCATGGGTGAATATTTCCGTGACCGCGGCCAGCATGCCCTGGTCATCTATGATGACCTGTCCAAGCATGCGGCTGCTTACCGGGAAATCTCTCTTTTGCTCCGCCGGCCGCCTGGCCGGGAAGCCTATCCTGGTGATGTTTTTTACCTTCATTCCCGATTGCTGGAAAGAGCGGCTAAAATGAATCAGGAGCTGGGAGGCGGTTCGCTAACCGCTTTACCCATTATTGAAACTCAGGCTGGGGATGTTTCGGGTTATATTCCAACTAATGTGATTTCTATTACTGATGGCCAAATCTACCTTGAACCGGCGCTGTTTAATGCCGGTATCCGTCCCGGGATCAATGTCGGGATTTCAGTTTCCCGGGTTGGTGGTAATGCTCAAATCAAGGCGATGAAACAGGTCGCCGGTAAATTACGGCTGGATCTGGCTCAATACCGTGAATTACAGACCTTCGCTCAGTTTGGAACTGAGCTGGACAAAGCCAGCCAGGCCCAGCTCGATCGGGGGCTGAGATTAACAGAGATTTTGAAACAGGTGCCATATTCACCTTTGCCGGTCGAAAAGCAAGTCCTGATCATTTATGCCGGTAACTGGGGTTTCCTGGATGAATTTCCGCTGGAAGCGATAGGAGATTATGAGCAGAGCCTTTATGACTATTTTGAAACCCATTACGCTCATCTTCTTCAGGCTATCGCTTCCACCAAGCAGATCGATCTCGATCTCGATCAGGAAATTAATCAGGCCCTGCAGGAGTTTAACAAAGTTTTTAAAGAGGGATTAGCAGTTGAGCACCATAATTGATTTAAGACGCCGGATTCAAAGCGTCCGCAATAGCCAGCAGGTTACCCAGGCCATGAAGACTGTGGCTACCTCCCGTTATCGAAGGGCTCAGAGACAGGTAGTAGCCAGGCGGCCTTTCTGGCATACCCTGCCAGAACTGGTTATTTCCCTCACCCAGGAAATGAGCCTGGAAGAGCATCCCTATCTTCAGGTCAGGCCGGAGAAAAAGGTTGTGGCGGTAATTATTACCTCAGACAAAGGGCTGTGCGGTGCTTTCAATTCTAATCTATTAACCACGGCCGCCAGCTTTCTTAACGAGAAAAGAAAAAATAGTCAACTGGCCATCATCCCTATCGGCAAGAAGGCGGTTAACTTCGCCAGGAATCTGCCCTGGCCAGTGGCGGCTTCCTACTCTGACGGCGTGGAGAAAAAGATCACGGCTATCAGCCGGAGTTTAAACCGATATCTCGATTATGAGTTTACCCGGCAGAATGTTGATGCGGTTTATCTTCTCTACAATGAGTTTCGCTCTATCGCCGCTCCCCGGATAACCATTAGCCGGCTACTCCCTGTTACTGCTGATTCTTCCGGGCAGCCGGGAGGGCAGCTGGAGCCGCTGTGGGAACAGAGGGCTTCAACCATCATCAATTATTTACTCAAGTTTTATCTTCAGGCGCAGGTGGAGCACTCGCTGTTGGAATCACAGGCGGCTGAGCAGGCGGCTCGAATGATGGCCATGGAAAATGCCTCGCGAAATGCTGAGGAACTGATCTCTGACCTGGTACTACTGCTCAACAAAATGCGTCAGGCGGCCATTACCAAAGAGCTGCTGGAAATTCAAACTACAGTTGAGGCCCTTCGATAGTGAGGAGTAAGACATGAACGAAGCTGATACCAATCAAGTTAAAGTTAAAGATTCAACCGGGCAGGAGACGGGCAAGATAGTTCAGGTTATCGGTCCGGTGGTTGATGTCGCTTTTCCGGGCGGCCAGCTGCCGGAAATTTATACCGCTATCAGAATAACCAGCGAAGGTTTCGAAGTGCCGGTACCGATAGATATTATTGTGGAAGTTGAGCAGCATATAGGGGATTTTAAAGTGCGCTGTGTCTCCATGTATCCAACCGATGGCCTAGCCCGCGGGATGAAAGCTTTCAGTCTGGGGCGGCCAATTGAGGTTCCGGTCGGGGAAGGAACTCTGGGCCGGGTGATTAACGTAATCGGCCAGCCGGTTGATCATCTTGGACCAATCAAAGCCAAAGAGTTTTATTCAATCCATCGCCAGCCGCCGCCTCTGGACGAACAAAGCACCAAGCTGGAAATGTTTGAAACCGGAATTAAAGTTATCGACCTGATGCAGCCGTTCTTGAGGGGAGGGAAGATTGGCCTGTTCGGAGGAGCTGGTGTCGGCAAGACAGTTATCATTATGGAGCTCATTCACAATGTAGCTACTAAACATGGCGGGTATTCGGTTTTTGCCGGAGTAGGTGAAAGAACCAGGGAAGGCAACGATCTCTGGCTTGAAATGAAAGAATCAGGCGTTTTAAACAAGACCGCTCTGGTTTATGGCCAGATGACCGAACCGCCAGGAGCCAGGTTGCGGGTTGGCCTGACAGCTCTGTCAGTAGCTGAATATTTTCGGGATGAGCTGGGCCAGGATATTCTGCTTTTTATTGATAATATTTTCCGTTTTGTTCAGGCCGGTTCTGAGGTCTCAGCTTTATTGGGACGCATGCCTTCAGCTGTTGGCTACCAGCCAAATCTGGCTACCGAGCTGGGGGAGCTCGAAGAAAGAATTACTTCAACCAAGAAGGGATCAATAACTTCTGTTCAGGCTATTTATGTCCCGGCCGATGATTTTACCGATCCAGCTCCAGCCACCACCTTCAGTCATCTTGATGCTACGACTAACCTGTCGAGGGCTTTAACTGAAATGGGTATTTATCCGGCAGTCGATCCATTGACTTCTTTTTCCAGAATCCTGGATCCCAGGATAGTCGGTGAGAAACATTACCGGGTGGCCAGAAGAGTCAAAGAGATTCTGCAGCGCTATAAAGAGCTCCAGGACATAATTGCCATCCTTGGTATCGAAGAGCTATCGGATGAAGATAAGTTGATAGTGGCTAGAGCCAGGAAGCTTCAAAGATTCCTGTCGCAGCCTTTTCATGTGGCCGAGCAATTCACCGGCCGTCCGGGAAAATATGTGCCGGTTGAAGAAACAGTTAAGAGCTTTGAGGAAATCTGCAATGGCCTGCATGATGATAAGCCTGAACAGGCTTTTTATATGGCCGGCCCAATTGAAGAAGTAGTCGAAAAAGCCGAGGAATTTAAAAAAATATGAGCCCGGAAAGTTCTATTTGTTTTGAATTAAAGGTTATTTCACCCACCAGGCTTCTGACCGAAGCTAAGGTCACGGAAGTTCAGGTCCCTGGGCTGGACGGCTACCTGGGTATCTGGCCTGGTCACCGTCCGCTGAATACTTGCCTCAGCCGGGGTGAAATCACCTTTAAAACCACTGATAACCGTGAAGAAAGAATTACGATTAAGGGAGGCCTGATGAAAGTTGAGGCCACAAAAATTTTAATTATGGCTGATCTGGACGAACATGATCGAAGTTAATCCTGCTCTGCGGCCTGATGAGACTTTAAATACTTTTTATAAAGGGAAAATCCTGGTTTTACAGAGAAAGAATGGCTTCCGCTTTTCAGTTGACGCCCCCCTCTTAGCCAGTTTTATCCAGACCAAAAAGGAAGATGAAATCCTGGAGATTGGCACCGGCTGCGGGATAATTCCGATGCTCCTCAGCCTGAAGCCTTCCCATCATATTGTGGCTCTGGAAGTACAACAGGGGCTGGCTGATCTGGCCCGGCGCAATATCATGCTGAACCACCTTGACGGCCGGATCACTGTGATCGAAAAAGATTTCCGTCAATATAATCCCTGGCACCAGTTTGATATTATTTTTTCTAACCCTCCTTACCTTCCCAAGGATTCAGGCTATCCGAGCCAGACAGAGGAAAAAAATATAGCCAAGCATGAGATCTTGTGTTCGGTTGAAGACATGTTGAACTGGTCTAAAAACTGGCTTAAAGTTGATGGCTCGGCCTATTTTATCTTACCCGAAAGCCGGAGAGCAGGCTTTGAATTAGAGCTGCTAAAAAGCGGCCTGAGCTTAAAACGCAGCCGGCTGGTCTTTCCCCGGGAAAACGAGCCTCCTAACTTCTTTCTGGCTGAATGCGGTCAGGCGCCGGGCGGCTGTCAGGTGATGGCGCCCCTGATTCTCTGCGGTCAGGATGGTAAGTATACCGATGAGGCCGAAGCCATGTTTTCGGGAGTAGATGGTAAGTAAAGGCTGACAGCTGATATTCCGGCTGGTGATTTATTTATGGTTTGGCTAAGCAGTCAGCCTCAGTTTTTTTAGCTGGCTATTGACAATTGGCTTTAAACAATTTTTTAATGAATAAAAAGTAAATCCTGGACGTGGAGAAAGGTTGTAACCATGGAAAAAAGTCTGACCCTGAACGGTCTCTGGCTCAGATTCTGGAGCTTCATCACCGGCCTGGGCATGGCGGTTGCTTCTTATCTGACCATAGATCATTTTTTTAAGGCCAATTTTCCCCAGACGATTTTTACCGGCTCGTTCTGTGATCTAAATAGTTTTTTTAATTGCAATAGCTCGGCTTATTCTTCTATTGCCCATTTTCAGGGGATTCCCCTGGGTTACTGGGGCCTGGTCCTGGGCCTGCTGGTCATGCTCGGTGCCTTTTTGCCTTCTCCCCGGCTGGAAAAAGTAAATAAGCTGTTAGCTCTTCCCAATGCTCTGGGTGTCCTGGCCCTTTTCTTCTATTCGGTTTTTTATCTTAAGAGCCTCTGTTTGCTTTGCTCCGGTTATTACCTTTTTTCACTTATAAATTTTTATTTATTCTGGAAATTCGGACTGCCGTCTGAGCCGCGCGGGCTGGCTGGCTTTTTCCGTGATCTCCTTTTTGGCTCGATCAAACCGCTGGTAGCTATTGGTCTTTTAACCATTATCGGGGCTGCTGGTTTTCATCTTTTCTATCAAGCCAAGAAGGATGCTCAGTCAGGAGGGGTGGCGATGAGAGTGGTGAAAGAATTTTATAGTTTACAGCCGGTTAAAGAACCCAGCCTTATTTCTCCCTACTGGACAGCCAAGGCTACCGAAGAGTTCGATCAGGCTCCTATCCGGATTATTGAGTATGCTGATTTTCTCTGCCCTGACTGTCTTTTCCTTTACCATCAGCTGGAAAGAATAAAAAAAGAATATGAGGGCAAAATAAATATTGCCTTTCAGTTCTTTCCGCTGGAAGCCAAATGCAACGAGGTGGTTGACAAAGATAAACATCCAGGGGCCTGCGATCTGGCCTATCTGGCCGCCTACGACCCGTCTAAATTTCTTCTCATCCATGATGAATTATTCAGGAATTTTGAGAAGGCCAAAAATCCGGAATGGCGCCAGCAGCTGGCCAGAAAATACGGGGTAGAAAAAGCTTTAACCGATGAGAGGACTAAAGAGCTGATCAAAAAGATTATCGACACCGGCAAAGAGTATGAAAAAACCTCTGAACGCTTTCCTTATGGGATAAGGTCTACGCCAACCATGATCATCAACAACCGGATGATTATCGGGACGCTTCCCTATGCCCACCTGAAAGCTATCATTGACTCCTTATTGAGCGGGCAGGAACAGCCGTCGGCAGCCGATACCAGGTTTTTAGAAAACTGGGTAGATACCACCAAGCTAAAGAACTGACAGATCTATTGATTGAATTTTTGGGCCCGGCTTTTTCTATTCTGCCCGGGAAAAAAAGACTCCCGGCCTGTTTGGCCTGATAGTCTCCTGGCCGCAGATCTTAGCTTTCAGGCCATTCCTTTTTTTCCTGAATAACTATCTTCCGTTTAGCCAGTTCTGTCCGGACAAAATTAAATATCTCAGGCTCCAGGCCCAGACACTCCGGCGCAACTATTCCAGTTGTTTTAATCAGACCCTGAGCCAGAGCTCTGGCCACGGCTGTAGCAGTATAGCCGGTAGTCCTGGCCATACTATGAATTCCGGTTTGCGGGTCAAAGCGGTCAAAAAGATCATAAGTTAATTTCAGTGGCTGGCCGCCTTTTTGACCGCTGATGATAACTCTTAAGACGGTCAGGTCTGCTTCGCCTTGTTCCGGCCTGAGCCGCGGGAAAAGGATTCTGGCTGCCAGGTCAACCGGCCTTATTTTTTGTCCGGCTATTTCTACCGGTTTCTTATCAAAGAAACCGGCCTGCCTTAAAGCCAGCATTTTTTCCCGGTGCCCAGGGTAACGGAGTGTTTTTTCAATCATTTCCGGGACGGTGAGAGTGTCAATCATGGTCCGAAGGCCATCGGTGTTGAAGGCTTCCAGCGTGCCCAGATTTTCGAACTCGATTAACTCTGGCTCAGATAAGGCCTGTTTAGTCACCAGCTGTCCATTGGCCACACACCTGGCTGGTCTCAAATATTCTTCGATAACATCAACCGGAGAGAAGACTGCCTGGTATTCGAAGGGCCACTTTCTGATAATGGGCAGACCGCCGACATAAATATGGATGGAAAAAGCCTGGTCCAGCTGGCTGAGCCCGTAACCGGCCAGCATATTGCTCAATCCCGGAGCCACCCCGCAATCAACGGCCGCCGTCAGCTTATGTCCCCTGGCGACCGGTTCCAGCTCCATTGGATTTTCCGGAAAAAAAGAAATGTCAACGACATTCCGCCCGGTTTCCAGGCAGGCCCGGAGGCTTTGAAAGCCTAAGTAACCGGGGACGGCGTTTATCACCAGATCATAATCTCTGACTATTTCGCTAATAGTTTCAGGCTGGCTTAAATTCCGTTGAATGGTTTTTATTCCGGCCGCGGCCAGTTCAGCCAGAGCTTCTGGTTTCAAATCAACTGAGGTCAGGCTGAATCCTGGCTCAGAGGCCAGATCGAGGGCCATGGCTTTGCCAACCAGACCAGCTCCAAGAACGATGATTTTCATTGATCTTCTCCTTGTCGAATTATTTTAAGGACGTAAAGGGAGTAAAAAAACTGGAAATTATAAACCACTGAAGTGATTAAGGTAATCGATCATTGTCCAAAAACTAACCATCGAAAAAATCATCATCCCTCTGTCTGCCTCCAGGAAAAACGGCTGATCAGTTAAATAACATCAGTTCTGACCAGACTGACCACAGCCTGGGCTGTCCGGTCAGAATTACCTTACTCTGATTTGAAGGCCCGCTTTATTTCCTCCAGGCTGACTCCCAGAATCTTCTTGGCTATGGGCTCCAGGTCTTTTTCTTCACCCTGAAGATGGATGGTGGTGTGAATATGGCTGAGTGATTCACCCGGATTGAGAACTGCTCCAGGAGAGGAGGTCTCGAGTTCATAAAAAGAGCCGAGAGATTTAGCTCCGGGAGCAGTTGGCCCGTCATTATAGGCATTGACCACATCGCCATCATAAGGGTTTTCCTGGATTTCCCAGAGAGAATTAATATAGTCAGCTGGATTTTCCGGCAGGCTATAATGAACAATAGTTAAAACCTGATGGATTGAATCGTAGCTACCGAAGAAGGGCAGGGCCCGCCGGGGCGGAATCCCCAATTTGCTGCGATACTGCCCATCACCCTTAAAATAAATGACTTTATCCGTAATCTTTAATCTCTCTGGAGGTATTTTCCCGAAATAGTTATCATGGACGACCGGGCCAAGTTCTGATTCTGGACCAGGCTGATAAGGAACAACCACGGTGGTGGCTGGAGAAGGATTGAACATGCCCAGAATCCAGATGGAAACCAGCCCGTTTTCTTTGGTCCAGGGCAGGTCACCCGCATTGGTAATCCGGTTATCCGATTCAAAAGCTACCCAGTCCAGATTATCAGTTAAAGGCAGGCCCAGTGATTCTAATTGATTTTTATCGAGCACGCGTATTGTCCGGTCGACTCTGATTTTGAATTCGAAGTTAGCATAATTGGTCAGGTTCATTTCTTTCTTTAAAACTACCTGATTTCTATCCTTAGACACCAGCTCAAAACTGCCCTCATTTATTGCCGGCGGGGTAAACCAGTGATCCAGATCAAAAGGTGAGCCGTTTTTAAAAAAGAGTGAAAACTGCCCGCCTTCCGGACCAAGCCAGAAACGGTCTTCACCACCAAAAGCGTTCATGTGGATATTGTTCTGACCGGAGCCAATTAATTCCTGATTGATCCAGCCAAGGCTCAGGCCCTCAGGGCCTTTAGTGGTGCTGGTCATCACTCTGCCCTGAATATCAGGGTTGACGGCCACCATAGCCTGGCCATCCCGGGTTGAAAGAACAATGACTCCCGTTTTGGCCTGGAGAAAGTTCAGGTCTTCCTTAAAAAGCCGGGCTTGATCTTTCGCCGCCGGCTGGCTGCAAGCTGTTATCAGCAAAAAAGAAACAACAGATAAGGTTAGAATCAAGCCGGTTGTGGCACTTCTCATTTTCTACCTCCTCGTAGGACTAGAATAAAAATATCAATTTAAGGCTGATTTCTCAAGACCTAAATTTCAAAAGTTGAGACCTTTAATTGGCCTGCCGCCTGCTATTTTTTTTCCATTGCCCGGGCAAACCACTGCCAGATTTTCCGGTGGAATTCAAGGCTGGGTGGATTGTTGTTAAGAATGTTCCAGTAGCTATCGGGTGTATCACCGGGCACCAGACTGATCTTGAAATTTTCATCCCACAGCCGATAGTTCTCAGGGTGAAACTGGATCCCGAGAACATTGGCATAGCGGGTATGGCTTATAGCTTCAATGATTTTGCCATCGGAAGAAAGGGCCACAGCTTTAAAGCCCTGGCCGAGTTGATCAATAGCCTGGTGGTGAGAACTCAAAATGCGGGGATGATCTTTCTCTGAGAAGCCAAGGGTTTTAATAAAAAATTCCCCGGGCAGAAGATTCAACCGGTGGAAAGTATAGCCAGAAAGATTTAGATCTGGTCTGAGCTTTTTATAAGGATTATTATGCCAGCAATCTGGCCCAAGGGCGATGATATCTTCCAGGCTATTCTGATTATAAACCTCTGACCAGATATCCTGAATAAGTGTTCCCCCTGTCCCGACATTAAGGCTCTGAGCGCCGAGGCAAATACCAAGAACTGGCAGCTTCGGTCTGGATTCGAGTAAGGGTTCAAAGTTTTTATCCTGCGAGCCTCCCAGAAAATGAAAAATAGCCGATAGTTCAAAATAATGGCGATAGGGATCCTCAATGACTGTCAGTTGATTGGTCTCTTCCTTAAAAACCGAAGGGGGAATATCAGGGCCCCCAAAAAAAATTATTCCGTCAGAATTATTTATTATCCAGACAAACTCAGAACTACAGGCGTTTTGACGGAAAACATCTGGCTCGCTGATCTCAGCCGAAACAGGATGGAAATGCATCCAGGCCAGGTTATTAGCTTTTGCATATTTTATGGCTGCTTCGTAATCGGTTAATTCTTTTTCATGATAGACACCGGTAACCTCCAGCTCCGGGATATTAATAAACCCTTTTTCCCTTAGGGCTTGAAGATTTTTAATGGTGCCGACTGATGGATAGAAGACGGTTAAGCGGACCGTCCTGGCTGGAGCGGGACAGTAGAACACACCGGCGATGAGAGTAAGAGCCAGGATAGCCACCACGAAAACCTTATTATTTTCCATCGAAATCTCCTTTTATAATCTCCAGACCTACATTTTCGTCATTTTACTCAGATTATGCAATGGGAGATTATTAGCCAGAAGGCCAGCCAAAAAAACGTTTGACATCTGATATTAAAATGGCTTATATATTCAATGTGAAACGAAATATATCAGTTTACACAGGAGGTGATAATCTTGTCGAGTGGAGCGTAGAAATTTAAATGATTTGGTGTGATTTGAGAATTGGGATAAAAACTCTCGTTTGAGATACTCAGGAGGTAAAATGAGAAGAAAAAAGCTTTTCTTAGTAATGGCAATTTTCCTGGCTCTAAGTTCTGGACTATCACTTTTTGGCCAGATTTCCAGCCGGGAAACAGGCTCGATTCGCGGTGTCATTACCGATGAAGAGGGCGTCCCCCTGCCCGGTGCCAATATCCTGGTCAGCGGCCCCAGTCTGATGGGTAAAGCGACTGATGTCACCAGGGCTGACGGGACATTCAGAATTCTGTTATTGCCGCCTGGCCTTTATACCATGACAGTCGAGCTTTCTGGTTTTCAGACCTATATTGAAGAAGGCATCGAAGTCCGGGTTGGCTTGACGATTACCAGAAACATAAAATTAAGTATCAAAAAGATGGAAGAAGAGGTAACGGTAGTTGGGGCGGCCCCGGTCGTTGATGTCAAGGCTTCTAAAACCCAGCAAATCTATAAAGCTGACTTAATCCAGAGCCTGCCCATTGGCCGCAATCTGAACTCAATTATCACTCTTACTCCCGGGACGGTTGATGCCAGTAATATTAAAGGAGCTACCGCTGGCGGTAATACTTATCAAATTGATGGCCTTAATGCCAATGATGCGACTCAGCAGCAGCTAAGCATCCCGGTCGATTTTAATGTTCTGGAGGAAGTTGAGGTTCTGACCGGTGGGGCTCCAGCTGAAGTTGGCTGGACTCTGGGAGGTTTCGTCAATGCTATCACCAAGTCCGGCGGAAATAAATTTTCCGGCATGCTTCAGGGCTACTATACTAACGAAGACCTGACCAGGGCTGTTGTCCCAACTGAGGAATTAAAAGCTATGGGCTTGTCGAAACCGTCTTCAGCTATTTATGATTATGATCTTTCCGGCGGGTTTGGCGGTCCGATTATTAAAGATAAGATCTGGTTTTTTGTTGATGGACGTTATGCCAGAAATGCCTATCATTCCAGTTTTATTCCCTTTGTTTCTCCTTATGATGGAACTGCTTATGATAACTTTGACCGGAAAAGTAATACCTGGGCAGCCTTTGGCAAATTGACTTTTCAGTTAGCTCAGAATGTCAAACTGGCGGTGATGGGTAACGTTCAGCAAACAACTGACAATACTTCCGCCTCTGGCTGGAATATACCTTTTGATTGCCTGTATAAAACTGATCCCTGGGCCAATTATGCTTTTACCGGGGTTTTGACCTGGATGATTAACAGCAACACTCTGTTTGAAGCCCGCGGCGGTTATGCTACGGTTGAGGCCACTTTACCTTTTGTCCGCACCGAGCAGACCAATGTTCCTTACATGTGGGATGGCTATACCGGCTATTACTTCGGGAGCGGTTATTATGCCGATCAGTGGAATGGCCGCCCGTCCTTACAGCTTTCTGCTCACCTGACCCGTTTTGTCGATAATTTTCTTGGAGCCGACCACGAATTAAAGATTGGCGCTGAGATTCAACGGGGGGCTGCCAAGTGGGCTAACTGGAAGAATAACACCATGGAATGGCCCTGGTATAATAACAACCCTTATTACTGGACCGCTCAAGGCTATCCGCGGGAATGGTATGGCGATGGCTATATCGGCTTCTGGGCTCTGGGACAGAATAAAAACGACAGCATGGTCGAAGGCGATTTCACCCGGTATGGCGGCTATCTCCAGGATTCGCTGACTATTAAGAACAGGCTGACCATCAATCTTGGCCTACGCTTTGATGGCACCAAAGGCTGGATTCCTGACATTCACAAGGGTGAAACAGGCAGTTTTGCCAGTGAATTAGGTGCTTTATTAATTGAACCTGAAATCGGCTTTAACCCCTACGGCCAGTTTGACATGGAAGGGGTCAGTAATATGGCTGACTGGTTTAATATTTCGCCCAGAATCGGTGTTACCTATGATCTTTTTGGCAATGGGAAAACAGCTGTTAAGTTCAATTACGGTCTCTATCGCGAATCAATCTGGGGCTCAATCATTTACAAGTGCCACCCGCTTTACTACAAGGAATACTATTTCAACTGGTGGGATGAGAATGGCAATGGCCAGCCTGACGCCCCCAGCCTGGGTGACTATTATGAGATGATGTGGTCCTGGTCGAACCCGGCCGAAATGCTCAGGGAAAACTGGATCACTGGCATTTCACCTGATACCAAGGCACCCTATGACGAGCAGATCGTTGTTGGGCTTGACCATGAGCTTTTTAAGAATTTCAAAGTCAGCCTGAACTACATGTACAAAGTTAAAAAGAACATTCTGGACGATGCCCTGTATGATCTGGAGACAGGCCAAACCTGGTATAATCCAACCACCACGCCTGGTAATGAGTACTGGGTGCCATTTACCACCACCGTTCCGGCGGCCGGCAGTTTCCCTGCTCAGGAAGTGACCATGTACTTTATGAGTAATGATGCTCCTCAAAACTGGATTCTCCAGGTCAGAAATATTCCCGAAGCTTTTCGCAAATATTCTGCTTTTGAACTGTCCTTTGAGAAACGTTTTTCCCATGGCTGGCAGCTGGGTGGTTCGATTAACTATTCTAAGACCTGGGGCAATATGCAGGGTAGTTATAATGATATTCACGGCTATACCTCCGCCGCCAATGATGCTAACTGGTTTGTTTATGGCGATGGCCGGACCTATGACGATCGCCCGCTGGTTATCAAGCTCTTCGGTTCGTTTAACATTCCCTATGGATTTGTGGCTTCCTTTAATTACCGCTTCAGCAGTGGCACTCCCTGGGCTCGGGGTGTAACCGTAGTTCCTCCAGAAGATTGGGCAGCTGCGAATAACATCAATATCTATAATACCTATTATGTTAGTCTCGAACCTGTTGGCACCAGACGGTATTATTCCTACAACATTCTTGATGCCCGCCTGGAAAAGATTTTCAGCCTGAAAAAATATGGCCGCGTTGGCCTGTTTGTCGATATCTTTAACCTGCTGGGCCAGCACTATATCAACATCAATCAGAATCCGGGTGGAACCTGGATGCCGGTTGATAATAACTCAGGGGTGGGAACCTATAATATGAGCGGCACTTTTAAGAAGATAACCAGCATTTCCAATCTGACCCGAACGCTCAGATTCTCAGTCCGCTACAGCTTTTGATAACTGCTTCTAACTGAGTTGAAAAGGGGAGGAATCAGGCGATTCCTCCCCTTTTTTTCCGGCCAGCTGGTTATCACTAAGTGGTCGCCTTTAGCCTGAGGATAAAAAGACAGGGGGCAGCTCTAAATTTTTGCCGGCCAGGGTTAAAGTCTATTAACTTTTCTACTAAGCATTTTGAATTGGCCTGGGCATAAGAGATAAAATAAACAAGAGAAAAAGTTGCTGACCGACCATAGCCTTTTTTAGAATGATGAAAATCGTAAGCGTCGAGTTTTATGCCGGTAGCTCCGGACAGGAAAAACCTTTAGCCGTTTATGCTGAGGGGAAACGTTATCTGGTCGAAAAGGTAATCTCCAAAAAGAGGATTATGGATAGCCGGTCAGGTCAGATTAAAGAAGTCTTTAAATGCCTCCTGGCCGGTGGAGAAATAGTCAAAATAGAAAAAGAGCTGCTGGCCGGTCAAAATCAGGCCGGGGGATAGACCTGCAGTCTTCTCTCGTCTAAAATATCAGTGTGAGTCTTGAGTTTATTCTGGATCTGCCAGAGTTTAAGGCCCTGGTAGAAAAATTAAAACGGGGGGAGGACTGTCTTAATTTATCAGGTTTAATCCCTGAGGCCAGGGCTTATTTTTATGCCAGCTTAGCCGGCCAGATAGACAGGCCGGTGGTGATTGTTGAGCCCCAGGCCTGGTCTCTGGAGGAAATCGAACAGGAAATTAAAAACCTGCTGGGTTTTTTCTCTATCAGACGGGAAGTCCAGTCGCTGCCAGCTCTAAACTCCGATCCTTACTTAGAGGTTCCAGTACCACTGGAAACGGTGGCTTCCAGGTTAAAGGTCCTGTATAACTTAAGCCAGGGACAGCAGCCCATTATTCTGACCAATCTGCCGGGGCTTCTCAAGAGAGTTCCCCGGCCAGAAGATCTGGCCAGGTCGGTGGTGAAGTTAAATCGCGGTCAAGCCTATGGCCGGGATCTTTTGCTCCAGCAGCTGGCCGAGTATGGTTATACTCAAGAGGATCTGGTCTCATCAGCCGGAGAGTATGCTTTCCGGGGTGGAATAGTTGATATTTATTCCGTCTGGTCAAAAAACCCCTTCCGCCTGGAGTTTATTGAAAACCAGGTAGCCTCGATCCGCGAATTTGATCCGTCTACTCAGAGGTCAGTTAGCCGGCTCGAATGGATTCTAATTCCTTCCCTTAAAGAATATCCCGGAGGCCAGGAGTTCAGAGAAGAGTTTAAACGGCAGGCCAGAAAAAGGAAAGCCGGTTTAGCTGATCTTGAGAAAAAAATCAAGCTCTGGGAAGAAGGAGAAGTCCTGCCACCTTTTGACTATTATGCCCTGGCTGCCGGCGGTCATTTCCAACCTTTCAGCTCCTATTTATCCAACCCGCTGTTTATCCTCGAAGAGAAAGACCTAATAGACAGGGAATGGGAAGAGCAATTTGAGGGCTGGGAAAAAAATTATGATAGTCTTATCAAGCAAAAGAGTTTTACCCTTCCGCCCGGGGAAATCTTTTCTCTTGATTTCTTAGAAGATATTAGAAACAAGTCAGTTTATTTACAGGAATTTTCAGAAGAGACTGAGCGTCCCCCCATCCAGTTGGGTTTTCAGTCCGTGCCGAGATTTGATAACCGGATTCCCTTTTTCCTTCAATATCTAAAGAAACGCCAGGAGGAAAGAGACCTCTGCTATATCTTATTATCCAACCCGGGGAAAAAAGACAGGCTGGCCCATCTCCTGCAGGAAAACGATTTGACTGTCAAAACTGTTTCGGACGTCAAAGAGGAACCCAGAGGCGAGGAAATCAACCTGGTCGAAGGCCAGCTCCAAAAAGGCTTCAGCTACCCCCGGCAAAAAATTTATATTTTTGCTGAAAAGGATGTTTTTACCGAAGAAAGAGTGCTGGTCAGCCGGCCGGCCAGAAAGCTCTTTTTTTCCCAGTTTCAGGATTTAAAGCAGGGTGATTATGTGGTTCATACCGAATATGGCGTCGGCTTATTTAATGGCCTGAAAAAAATTGACCTGGACGGGCAGCCCCATGATTTTATTGAACTGATTTACCGTGATGACGACCGCTTATTGGTTCCGGTTGAGGATCTAAACTTTGTTCAGAAATTTGCCAGCTCAGCCGGGTTGAGCCCTCAGCTGGATAAGCTGGGCGGCCAGACCTGGATTAAAACCAGGGCCAGAGTGAAAAAAGCAGCGGAAGAAATTGCTCAGGAACTGCTTGAGCTTTATGCCCGGCGGAAAACTGCTCAGGGCTTTGCTTTCAGCCCGGCCGGGCAATGGGAAGGAGAGTTCGACCAGATTTTCGCCTATGAAGAAACTGATGACCAGACCCGGGTCATTCAGGAAGTCCGGAGAGATATGGAGTCACCCCAGCCGATGGACAGGCTGCTCTGCGGCGACGTTGGCTATGGGAAAACGGAAGTGGCCATGAGAGCTGCTTTTAAGGCAGCGATGGATGGAAAACAGGTGGCTGTCCTTTGTCCGACGACAGTTCTGGCCAATCAGCATTTGACCACCTTCCGGCAGAGGATGATGCTTTTCCCGGTCAGGATTGAAGGTCTGACCAGATTACAGACGAAAAAGGAACAACAGGAAATCCTGACCGATTTAAAGAAGGGTTTTGTTGATATCGTTATTGGCACCCACCGCTTGCTGTCGCCTGACGTCGAATTCAAAGATCTTGGTTTACTGATCATTGATGAAGAGCAGCGGTTTGGAGTCAGCCATAAAGAAAAAATAAAGAAACTAAAAACCAACGTTGATGTCCTGACCCTGACGGCTACCCCGATTCCCAGAACGCTCAACCTGGCTTTAAGCGGTCTGCGCGACATCAGCCTCATCGAGACGCCGCCGCGTGACCGGCTGGCTGTGCATACAGTGGTAGCCCCTTTTAATAGCCGGCTGGTGGCCTCGGCGGTCAAGCAGGAGCTGGAGCGGTTGGGCCAGGTCTACTATATTCATAACCGGATAGAAGACATCGACCGGATAGCCAGGCTGGTGGAAAAGCTGGTGCCTGAGGCCAAGGTTATAACCATCCACGGTCAGATGCCAGGCAGTGAACTGGAAAAGAGAATGTCGGCCTTTATCGGTCAGAAATATAATGTTCTTATTTCGACGACCATCATTGAAAATGGCATAGATATTCCTCTGGTCAATACTCTGCTTGTTGACCGGGCAGACTTTTATGGCCTGGCCCAGCTGTACCAGCTGCGAGGCCGGGTCGGACGTTCTTCCCGCCAGGCTTATGCCTACTTTTTAGTGCCACCCCTGTCTGAACTGACAGCTGAAGCCAGGGAAAGGCTCAAGGCTTTGAAGGAATTCAGCGAACTGGGTTCCGGCTTCCGGCTGGCAGCCAGAGATCTGGAGATTCGCGGAGCCGGGAATATACTTGGCCACCGCCAGCATGGATTTATTGAGGCCGTCGGTTATGAGTACTTCCTGCAACTTCTGGATAAAGCCATCAGAGAACAAAAGGGCGAGAAAATTGAAGAAATCAAATGCCAGATCAATCTCAAGATTGATTTTAGAATTCCAGAGGATTATTTGCCCCAGGTCAATTTAAGATTGAACCTCTATAAAAGGTTATCCTCTCTTGAACAGCCAGATGAAGCCCTGAAAATCAGGGAAGAGGTCGAAGACCGCTTCGGCCCACTGCCCCCCAGCGTTGAGAATCTATTTTATTATGCCCGGATCAGATTCTATGGCCAGAAAATCAGGGCCACTTCCCTCGACCGGAGCGGACTGCGACTGGTCATAAAATTTCCTCCGGAAACAAACTTTCTGTGGAATAAGGTTCAGGGCTTATTGCGTCGCTATGGCGGCAGCGTCTCCCCTTTAGGGTTGATCTCATTCAATATCAAGGCCGAAGATGAACAGAGTTTTCTGCGCGAGGCGCTGTTTATCTTGCAGGAGTTGAGCAGCTATATTATAATTAATTGAGTCTTTTATGAAGAAAACTCGCCTGTTGATTATCATCCTCATCGTTCTGATAGGGGGTGCTGGTTTTGTTGGCTATAACTTTGTTCAGCAAAAGCAGAAAATAAAAGCGGAAGAAAGAAAAAGTCAGCTGGCCGTCCTTAGAATAGAGGATATAACTTACACCCTGTCTGATTTTGAAAATTATGTCAGGCAGGTCATTCCTCAGAAACAGGACATAGATAGCGAGGCCCTGAGCGGGCTGTTTGAGCAATTTGTGGAAGATAAGTTAATTCTCTTCTCAGCTAAAATGAGAAAGATGGAATTGCCCGAATCAGAAAAACAGGCATTTTTACAGCGGCTAATCCGGGATTATCCTCCCCAGCCCGGGCTAAAAGAGCAACTGGCCAGCGATGAGTGGCTGGGAGATAGCCTGCTGGTTGAGAAATATAAATATGAAAAAATAAAAGAAGTAATCGCAACTGATGAAGAAATCAAAGCCTATTATGAGGAGCATAAGAAGGATTTTTTAGTCCCTGAACGGGTCATGGTCAGCCAGATTCTGGTCAAGTCAAGCGATCTGGCTGTTGAACTCCAGCAAAAGCTGGGGCAGGCTGACGAACAGTCCTTCCGGCAGGCGGCCCGTGATTATTCAGAAGCGCCCGATGCCTATAAAGGCGGCTTAATGGGTGTTTTTAAGCCAGGGGACCTGCCTTATGATATGGAAAAGGTGATTTTTGCTCTGGAAGAGGGCAAAATATCCCGGGTTTTCCAATCAGCTTATGGCTATCATATCTTCCGGCTGGACAGGAAATATGAGCCGGCCCTGCTTGAAGAGGATGAAGTTTCGCGGCGGATAAGAAACATTTTAATTGAAAGTAAAGTTAAAGATATTATCAATAAAGAAATTGAAGAGCTTAAGGCAACCTATCACTGGCAGGTTTTCCCGGAAAACTTGCCTTTTAATTATGAAGGGAATGAAAATGCGTAGAAAGCAAGCGCTTCTGACGGCTTTAATCCTTCTGGCCTTCTTCAGCCTGGTTTCAGCTGATGTGGTGGAGGAAATTGTGGCGATCGTCAACGGGGAGGTAATTACCCTGTCTGACTACCGGGAACAGTTTAATTCGACGGTTCAAATGCTTCGCCAGCAGTTGAGCGGTGAAAGTTATTTTAAGGAATATGAGCGGTTAAGGACTAATCTGCTTGACATGATGATTACCGACCTCCTCCTTCTGCAGAAAGCCAAAGAACAGGGCCTGAACGTCAAAGAACAGGTTAAAAGCACTATTGCCCAGATCAAAACCCAGAATAATATTGAGTCCGATGCTGACCTCGTCCGGGCCATGGATGCTCAAGGCGTTAATTATGATCAATGGGTTAAACAGCTCGAAGAAAATTATCTAAGACAGGCGGTAATTTATACTGAAGTCGACCGGACGATTGTTCTCGACGATGCTGAAATTGTCAAGTACTATAAACAGCATCAATCAGAATTTGTTATCCCGCCTGAATACCGGATTAAAGCTATTTACCTTTCCAGTACTAATAATACGGTCTCCGATCTGGAAACGAAAAGAGCAGAGATAAGCGATAAGCTAAAAAAAGGGCAATCTTTTGAGGATCTGGTTCAGGAGTATTCTGAAGGGCCCAAGGAAAATGGCGGAGATCTTGGCTTTTTCAAAAAAGGCGAACTCGATCAGGCTATCGAGCAAGGTGTAGAAAAACTAAAAATAGAAGAGATCAGTGACTGGATTCAAGCCAAAAATGGCTGGTATTTAATTAAACTGGAAGAAAAAAAGGAAAGCCATCAGCAAACCTTTGATGAAGCCAGACAGGATATTGAAAATAAACTGTTTAACGACATCCGGGCCAAAAAAATAGAAGAATATGTTAAAAAACTAAGAGAGGAAAGTTTTATTAAGATCCTTAATCCCAATCCCCTTAATCTTTAAGACCGGTCTTTATTAAACCATAAGCGATCGGCCGGCTTATTCTGTCAGGTGACCAGGACGGCGGCCGCCACCGTAGTTGTCCAGAGGCCTTTGGCCCCGGTGGCCATTTGAGAAATACTCCTGGTTTGAACCGTTAGCTTCTCGTTCAGATGATAATAGTTGGACTTTCCCCGTTTGAAATTTTGAGGCGAATAATTCTGGCCGAGTTTAGTTGCCAGCATTTCAGCGGCCAGCTCTTCTGCCCGGAGCCGGGCTTCTTTTTCAGTTTCGCCCAGGCCTTCATATTCAGCCAGATAACCATATTGTTCCGGATCCCGGGGAATGGCCAGACCGATAGCTGAGGAAATCAAACGCTGAGCTTCATCAGTCGAATTTTCGCTCATGACCAGGAAGACAATTTGCCCCGGGCGCAGCTTTTTCAAGCCAGACTGCCGGCTGATTACCTGACAGTGAGGGGGAAAAATGCTTGAAACCCGGACGAGATTAAAAGGCGAAATGCCGGCTTCCCTTAAGGCCAGTTCGAAACTTACCAGTTTTTCCCGGTGCTGGCCCTGTCCTCTGGTTAAAAAAACTTGCTGGGGCAAAATAACTTCCATCAAATTCTTCCTTTCTTTCCGGTGGTCTTACCTGATGGTAAAAATTATTTTTTGGTTTCTTCCGGTGGCACAGTTACCGGGGTCACTGTCTGGTCTTCCTTAAAATCTATCATCTTCGAGACTTCATATTCTCCAAGAAGAGCATAATCAGAACCTTTTGACCGGGCAAAAAGCTTAACGGTAACGGTTTTCCAGTAAGGATTGTCTTTAAATGATTCGACAGTCTTGCCTTCTACCCCGTAGTTGCTTTTAAGGGTGATGACCTGACTCGTTTCTCCCGGCGAGATGGGGCTTTTTCTGATGGCTGCCAGAAAACCGCTGCCCAGCTCTTTACTCTCACCTTGAAATCTAAAAATAGCATTGAAGTTTATATAGTTCAGGGGCTGGTCGCTGATATTCTTGACCCGGAAAGAAATGACCGGCACCAGGACCAGCTTGGGTGGCCAGGCTCGGTATTCCTTGCTGACCCATTTCGTTTGAACTTCAACCACTTCAATTGATTTTTTCAGTTCCTCGGTCGACATTGACTTACAGGCCGGTAAAAAAAGAAGAGAAGCTAAAACACCCAGCATAACGACTGGTATTACTATCTTTTTCATTTTTTTATCCTCCAGGACAGTCTTATCTATAGTATAGCAAAAAACGCTGCTGTGGAAGAACCTTTATTTGCCTCAGGTCGAACAGGATTACAGCTGAAGGCCAGGGGCCTTATCTGCTCAGTCGGAAGCCTTTTTCTGGCCGGTATTTTTCTGCCTGTCAATGATTTCAGAAACTCTGGTCAGTTGCACCCCATAATTTCTGGCTTCAGGCAGATAAGCCTCCAGAATCTGGAGAGTCTCCAGGAAAGGATGGCCGATGCCTATCGCCTGGCCGTTCTTTTTAGCCGACAGGAAAAGTTCAATTAACCTGTCCTTTATCTTGCTGCGGTCTTCATCGGCATCGAGAAAAACCTGTCGAGAAGCAGCTGGGACCTTCATTTTCACAGCCAGATCGTAAGCAATTGACTTAGGGCTGGTTTTGCTGTCAATAAAAAACAGGTTCTTCTGTTTTAAGAATTCCATGATAATTTCCATTAGATATTGATTGGCCGTGCCTTTAGAACCCATATGGTTATTAAGCCCTTTGGCCACTGGCAGCCGTTCGAAGTTCTTTTCGAGCCTTGACCAGATTTCCTCCTGGCTCATGGTAGTGGTAATTAACCCATCAGCTCCGGTACCAATAGTCTGACCGTTAAAGGCTTCCAGCGGCTGGTGAATCAAAACATCAAACTGGTGGTCAGCTGCCAGCTGTGCAGTTTCTATCGCCTGCCCGGCTTCAGGCAGAATGGCCACAGTCAGGGGAACCTGAAGATTGATTAAAGCCCTCATAAAACTAAGATCCTGACCCAGATCATCAATAATAATCGCTACCAGAGGAAGATTTTTCTGACTGGAAGTTTCGGCAACCGGCTGGGGACCAGGCTTTGCTGGCTTGACAGGTTTTTGCCGTCTGGCTGTCTCGACTTTTTTTTCAACTTTTTTCTCTGCCTCAGCAGGAATCGAAGGGCGGGTGAGCCAGGTCCAGGGCAGATAGGAAGTTTCCTTCTGCCGGAAGTTTAGATAATCAAGTGAGATCCCGGAGATGAGAGCTAGCATCACTAAAACCAGGCTTAGCCGCAAGAAGAAATTCTGGAAGGTAAGGTTTGGGAGGATACGCTTAGTTTTGACCGGCATTAGTGGAGGTTGGTTAACCTTTCCCTTGTCTTATCCAAGTAATCCTGGTCAACTTTGTCCGAGTAACTGAGTTTGATATCTACTGGCAGGCTATTATCCAGAAGTTTCAGGCCTGATTTCAGGCTGAAAGCCGAAGTCACCAGAACAATCAGGCTGCCATCATCGAGCGGGAAGTTTTCTCGTTGAGCAACCAGACCGGGGGTATCAGTGCCAATGATAGTAGCCTGCCTTAGTTCATGTAAGCATCCGGCGATGAGTTCAGCCGGGCCCATGGTAGCCGGATTAACCCAGATAATCAGGTCAAGTTTGGGAAAGAGGGGCTCTTCATTCAGGATTAAGTTTTCCTTCTGACCTTTTTTTTCAAAATAACCGGCCTGATCCGATTTAACGAACAGGTTGACCAGACGTTTAGCTTCCTCATCATCGCCAGCCGAACAGTTACGCAAGTCAAGAATCAAGGTTTTGTATTTTCGCTTGTTTTTATTTGGCGGACTGGCCAGGCTTTTCTTCAGGTCATTGACCAGCCCGGAGTAAATCAGGGTGGGGTGAAGGCGCAGGCTGCCTGGCAAGTCGGTAAAGACCTCGAGGACTCTGGGAACCGCATAGTCTCGCTTGAGCTCAAAGGATAAAGTATCTGTTCCTCTTACTACTCTTAGTTTTAACGGCTCTTCTTCGGGCAGGTCACTCGACAGCCAGAGATTGACTTCAATCAAGCTCATCAATAAAGTATTGCTGTCATTTATCGAACTTATATTGTCTCCAACTTTTAGGCCAGCTTTAGCTGCCGGTGAGTTTTCAGCCACCGCTACGACCAGCGGAAAAAGTCCGTATTTTTTATAAACGGTCAGCCCGGTCTGATAAGTACCCATCTTTTTATTCAGATACCTGACGGCCAGATCTTTATCAAGATAGGCGCTTAAAGGATCAAGAGAATTGATAATTCCCCGGAAAGCACCACTGGTTGTCCTTTGCGGGTTTGGCTCTTCTAAGTAATCGGTCTTGATTAACTGCATGACCGTTCCGACCAGTTCAGTACTGCTTCTGGAATACTGGGGCGAACGGCTTTTGCCGGGGAGAATTCTCTCCTCCAGAAGAAGAAAGACAGTCAAAGCGACTAAAAATATAACCAGATAAAGGTTGATTCTTTTATTTTTCATTTTTCTCTCTGCCTGAATTCTATCACCTTCGCCTTAACCATGGCAAGGGATCAAGAGCTCTGGTCTTATACCGGAGTTCAAAATAAAGACATTCTCCCTTCAGAGAATCCGAGTCCCCAACCATGGCTATGGCCTGACCGGGCTGGACCAGGTCGCCTGGCTTAACCAGAAAACTTGAGCAGTGGCCATATAGGGTATAGTAAGACAGCCCATGATCGATAATCAGGAGATTTCCGTAACCCTGAAAATAATCAGCATAGACCACTCGCCCCCCATGAACAGCTTTGATGGTTTTGTCCTGCCTGGCGGGTAATATCTCCAGGCCATTATTGATGACCGTTGTCTTGAATTTTGGATTCTTTTCCGGGCCAAACCGGGTTATAACCCGGCCGGAAACTGGCCAGGGCAATTTGCCCTTCTTTTCATTCAGGGGAATGAAAGGAGAAGGCAGGGCGATCTCTTGATTCTGCAAGCGCTTAAGCAGCCGCTGGAGTTCATCGGAACTGCTCTTGAGTTCGGCCAGCAGCTGTTCATGGGCCCGTTTGTTTTTCTTAATTTCGGTCAGGACCTGACGGCTGTTAGCCTCTTCCTTGATAAGATTTTGCTGCTTGGCAGCCGCTTCTTTCAGCAATCCATCAATTTCTGCCCTCTTGGTCATGACCTCGTCTTGGAGCTTTTCCAGTTCTTTAAGGCTATTCAGATAGGAGCTGATAGCCTCGCCCTGGTACTGGGCCAGGAAAGTCAGGTTCTTGCTTTCCCGGAGAAAAACCTCGAGATTGTTGGCTTTGAGAAAAAAATTCAAAAAGTCCAGCCGTCCGAATTTGTAAAGGGTAACCAGAGTTTTTTCAACTGCCTCTTTTTCTTTTTGCAGCCTGGCCCCGGTTGATTTTATTTTCGTCGTCAGATCCGCTAATTCCCTGGCTGCCATCTTTTGTCTGAGATTGAGTGAACTAATCTCATTTTGAAGAACATTACGCTTCAATCTAATGGTTTCCAGGGTCGAAAGGAGAGAAATCTCTTTTTTCCCTTCTTCTTCCAGCCGGGTCTTAAGTTGAGATATTTGTTGATCGATAAGCTTCAGCCTTTTTTCGATATCAGCAGCGGCTGAACCTGGCTGTTGAGGATAAAGAGGCAGGTGTATTAAAATAAGAAGGGCCACATGGCAAATGATGGACAGGAGGCAGGCTTTTCTGATGCCGGGATTCAAAGACAGGGGCTGGCGGGCTGGCCTTTTAGACAAAGTTAATAGCTGCATATCCTGTACTTTATTATATTTACCATAGAGATGAACAAAGTGAAAGACCAAGAGGAAGAGAAGGAGAATTAAACCACCAGCTATGGACCTAAAAGCTATCGCTAAGCGAGCCGCCAAATCGGCCCTTGACTCGGTCAGGCCCGAGCGTCTGATTGAAGAACAAATTATCCGGGATGGGGCGAAACTTGTGGTCAATGGCCAGATTTTTAACCTTGAACCGGTGGAAACAATCAGATTAATCAGCTTTGGCAAAGCCGGGTTTCCCTTGGCCAGCAGCCTTCTGCCATTAATAGAAGATAAATTGAGCGCCGGGGTGGTGACCGGAGTCAAGACCTATGAGGAGAAAGAAAGAATTTCTTATTTTCCGGCTGCCCATCCTTTACCCGATGAATGGAGCTTGCGGGCCGGGCAGAAAGCGCTGGAACTGGCCCTGGTTACCAGTCAAAGAGACCTCCTTCTGCTACTGATCTCCGGGGGCGGGTCTGCTCATCTTTGCCTGCCGGCCGAGGGCCTGAGCCTGGAAGATAAAAGGCAGACCACCCGGCTTCTGCTGACCGCCGGGGCCGATATTCATCAGCTCAACACGGTCAGGAAGCATCTCTCCAGGATTAAAGGAGGGAAGCTCCTCCGGGCTGCCTGGCCGGGAAAAGTCATCAACATAATAATTTCCGATGTCATAGATAATAATCTGTCTGACATTGCCTCGGGCCCGGCCTGGTATGATTCTTCTACCTTTAAAGATGCCCTGAAGGTTCTGGACGAAACGGGTGTCAGAACTGACGTTCCGGCTTCAGTCAAAAAGGTCCTCGATGAGGGAGCAGCCGGAATGAGAGAGGAAACACTGAAAAAGAGTGATGAAGAGTTAAAAAACAGCCAGGCCTTTATCATTGGTGACAATCTTAAAGCCCTGTATGCAGCCAAAGCTCAACTTAGAGAGTCAGGTCTCGAAACTATTATCCTGACTTCCTCTGATAGCGGTGAAGCCAGACTGGCAGCCAGTTCATATATACAAAAACTCAGGGGCTGGGCTCGAAAAACAAGAGAGAAAGGACGTGCTTTCTGTCTGCTGGCTGGCGGTGAACTGACCGTAACGGTCAGGGGCAGCGGACAGGGAGGAAGGAATACCGAGTTTGCCCTGGCCTGCCTGATAGAAATGGAGAAAATTCGGGCCGAGCTGGCTGGCTGTGACTGGTTGATTCTTAGTCTGGCGACTGACGGGCGGGACGGGACAACCGATTCAGCCGGGGCCTGGATATCGGGGCAGAGTTGGCCGCAGGCGGAAAAGGCTGGCCTTAATCCCCAGGATTTTCTTGATAACAATGACTCTTATGGTTTTTTTGAAAAGACTGGCGGTCTGGTTTTTACCGGTTTGACCGGAACCAATGTCATGGATCTGAGGTTTTTCTTTCTGGCTCCGGCTGGGGCTTTAGGGCCGGTCACGGGTTCAACCGGGTAAGTCAGCTGGACAAAGGGCCCGGTTGATGGCTAAAAGCTGGTCTTTGAGCTCCAAAAAACAGACCGTGGTATCTGGAAATTCAACTAACCCTGATGTTATAATTAAAAAAACGGGAGAAAAGATGAAAGAAGAAAAATGGCAGGAAGAGCTTGAGCATTATTTTCAAGGCTTGAGACTCATAGAAAAGTCTCAAACCGAAGCCAGAGAACATTTCGACCAGTTCTGCGAGTTTATCGTCGAGCCAGCGGTTGAGGCTCTGGAAGATGAGTTCAAATCTCACGGAATTAAAATCAAATATAGCCGGCAAAAATACAGTCATTTTCATCTTCAGATCAACTTCCCCGGCAGCAAAGTTGATAACTTCCACTATCTGATTTCTCTGCCGAAAAATTCGCTGGATTTAAGACTGATTTTAAAGACCTCCGGCCGGAAAGATAAAAAATCGCCGGTGTCAGGTAAAAAAGAAGGACTCTTTTTACCGGCGGTAAAGCCGGAGGCAATTCTTAAACTGGGTAAGGAAGATATTATCCTCGACATCATCACCAAATTAAAGGAATTTAATTATACCGCCCGCACCTCGCCTGACTGAAACGCCGGACTGAGGCCAGGTCCTGTTTAAGGGGAAAAAGTGGCAACTGGTACAGTGGATCAGAGCCTGTTCTGAGAGATAAATTTGAGGGCCGTCAGGAAAATTGGCATCCCCGGGTGAGAAAAAAATCTCCCAAATCCGTCTTTAAATCATAAATCATCTAAGCCTAATTGGGCAGGGAGAATTGATCGGATCTGGTCTAATAGTTATTGACTTCAACCCTGAAAAAATATTATTAGAGTAAAACGGGCGATGGGCGAAAGAAAAATGGACAATCTTTTTGGGGAAAAAAAGATCATCGCCGCCGGGCTAATCTTTTTTGTCTATGCCTTCATCTTGGCTGCCAATGATACCAGGACGGACAGCGCCTCAAATATAGAAAAAGCCAGGCAACTAAGGGCTGCCGGGAAATTTACGGAGTCAATTAAGATTCTTGAAAATGAAGTTAGCCGGAAGCCTGGCGGGCAATCTTCGCCGGAGCTGGCTGAGTGCTGGCTGAATATGGCCCTAAATTACTGGAACCTGGGTGAAATCACCAGAGCTGAGAACGCCTTCATTTTTGTTCAAGCGCTGGCTGATAAAAAGGGGGAGGAGGCTCTAAGAAATCAGGCAGACCTCAGCCTTGAGATTATCAGGTTATATCGGGAGGCTAAACTCAAACGTCAGGAGAAAAAGTATCAAGAAGCAGAGGCACTATTTCTTTCAGGTATCAATTTGGCCCAAAAATACGATTTGAAGGACATGGAGCTGAAATGCCTTCGTCAAGTCTGTATCCTATACTGGGAGATAGGCGATTTTGAAAAATTGGAGGCTTGTTCAAAAAGGTCTCTTTTGATTTCGCAAATATTAAATAACAAATATGAAGAGGTTCGTTCCTTTAACTCTGTTGGGACCTATTATTCATCCAAGAAAGATTTATTTATAGGTCTTATTTATTTTCAGAAAGCTCTGTCTCTGGCCGAAAAAGAAAACCTGATTGAAATGGTTCCGGAAAGCCTGACCAACGTAGCTAACATTAGCTATCAACTTGGCCAGTATTCACTGGCTGTTTATTATCTTGAAAAGGCCCTGAAGATTTTTGAAAAGCAGGATGATCTGGCTTCAACCATTTCAGTCCTTTATACACTGGCTCTTTCAATCTACCGGCAAAAAGAGGGCAGCTCAGAATATTTTAGCAGGGAACAGCCTCAGGCTTTATTGAAGACGGCTCTGGAATTAAGCCGGCGGGCAAGAAATGAAACCTTAGAAGCCCGAATTCTCAATAATCTCGGCTATATTTCTATTAAGGACAACCTGGACCTGTCAGAGCAGTATCTGAATCTATCCCTGGCCAAGGGAGTTAAACTTAATGATAAGGAAGTTATCAGTTCTTCTCTGAATAATCTGGCTACCATTAACCTGAGGAGAAAAAATATAGCCCCGGCCATAAGACTTTATAACCAGGCCTTGCAAGAAGCCCGGAAATTAAATAACTGGGAGGAAATTTGGAAAGATTGCGCTGGCCTGGCTGACTGTTATGAAGAACTGGGCGATTATTCTCGGGCTCTGGCCTATTATCGGCAAGCTCTGATGACTTTTGAGAAGGTCAGAGATAACATTGGTCCTGACTTTTATAAAATAGGCTTTGACCACAGTAAAAGAAAAGTCTATGAGGGGTTAATCCGGGTCCTGGTTAAGGTTAAAAACAGCAGGCCTGACTCGGGAGTTGAAGAGGAACTTCTTAATACCTTAAATCAGATTAAAGCTAGAGTTTTCCTGGAGGAGATGGATACCCTTCAAAACAGCGAACTACAACCAAAGTCCCGGGAGGAGCTGGCTGAACTGGACCGGCTAATCAATGATTTTTTTAGCCACAGTGACCATATAAAGGATGGTGACTCCCCTGGAGAGCTGCTTGAACTTGAAAACCGTTATTTGCAGCTCTGGCGGGCTGAATCAGATGTGGAAAATAGAAATGGAAACAATGATAATCCGGCCTGGCTGTCACTCAAAAATCTTCAAGAGAATTTTTTAGGCAGCGGCAAGATTATTCTCGACTATCTTTTAGGTCAGACTGAATCATATTGTTTTCTCCTCAGTCAGAATGATTTCCTGGCCTTCTGCCTTCCTCCTGAAAAAGAGATTGAGAAATCAGTCAAACTATATATCAAGCTGCTGGCTGACCCATCTACTGAGCAGGAGGACCTGCTAAGAGTTGGAGTCGAGCTCGGGCGCCTGCTGTTGCCTCAGCCAGGCAGCCTGCCCGCTTCCATAGAAAGCTTGACCGTTATACCCGATGGGATTTTGAATTATCTCCCCTTTGAGACTCTCCGGCTGACAGCTGGCCAGACCGGCGGCCGGGAAGAATATTTGGTAGAAAAGTATCCGGTTTCCTATGGCTTTTCTTTAGCCGCCCTGTATAAATCAGATCAAACTTCAACTGATCATAGCTATAAAAAAGAATTTCTTGGTTTTGGCAATCCTGCCTATGATCAAAAAGAAAAAGGGCAAATTCTTTCCAGGCTTTATTTTGCTGATAACCGTGGTTACAGTTCGGGGCCGCAATTGGCTTCGCTGCCTTTTTCCCAGCAGGAAATTAAAAGTATTGCTGCTCTCTTTCCACCCAGAACCTGTGATCTGTTTCTTCAAAAAAAAGCTACTGAAGATCAAATAAAGGCTCTTGATCTCAGCCAGTACAGGATCATTCACTTAGCCTGTCATGGCCTGGTCAGCGAGCAATTTCCCTTAAGATCTTCTCTTATACTGACTGCCGGGAAAAACAGTCAGGAGGACGGTTTTTTAACTATCAGGGAGATTTATCAGTTGCGGGTCAAGTCTGAACTGGCCGTCCTGTCAGCCTGTGAGAGCAGCCGGGGCCTGGTTGAAAAAATTGAGGGGGTAATAGGCCTACCGAGAATTTTCCTTCTGATCGGTTGCCGTTCGGTGATTTCTTCTCTCTGGGCAGTCAATGACCTGGCGACTCAGGAACTGATGCTGGAATTTTATCGCTGTCTGCTGACCGGTAAGGACAGGTCTGAGGCTTTAAGACAGGCCAAGCTAAAAATGATCAGATCTTCAAAATCACATCCTTATCATTGGGCAGCTTTTGTTCTGATAGGTGAAGCCAGAAATATTTATTGATGGCCAAGTTTTACCTTTCTGACTGGTGATTCTATGATCCTTTCCCCGGGACTATAGATTAAAATTTGCCAGAAAAAATGGCTATTAGTTTTAAGATTATCAGCTATCTCTTTTGGTAATCTGATCAAAGTATCAGTAACTGGCGAACTCTGCCAGACCAGATACATATTGTGGTTGAACACCTCTACCTGGTAAAAGAGGGCCTCCTGGATGGGTTGCCATTTCAGGCTAATTTCTACCAGAGGGGCCTGGCTTATTTCCTCTAACATCATCAAATCATTGGCTTCTCTCGAGTTTCTCTCGACCTGCTGGCTTTTCCTGCCATTGAGGTTGAGAAAATAGAACAAGGAGAAAATGACCATGATAGCCGCCAGGGTAATTCCAGCCTGTTTTAGAAATGGAGCCGAAGGTAAGAGTGACCTGAGTTTCAGCCGGAAGGACTTTTTGGGCTCTAATAGTTGATCATCTATTTCTGTCACCAGTTTTTCAGCCAGCCGCAAAAGCTCAAATTCCTGCTGGCAAGCTGAACATTGAACAAGGTGATCGACAATATTTTCTTTAAAGTCCAAACTGACTTCCGGGTCAAAAAAACGGGCGAGCTCTTCGGGGGCCGGGCAATCCACTCTTGGTTTATTTGTTTCTGTTTGTTCCTCAGACAAAAAGAGGTTTTTAAGTTTTTCGTCTTCTTTTTTCATCTTTAAGACCCATTTCTTTCAAAATTTTTTTTAGGTCCTCCAGTCCGCGGTAAAGAAGATTACGGGTTTTAGCCTGGCTGAAATTTAAATAATCAGAAATTTCAGGCAAACTCATATTCAACAGGTAAAGCTTGACAACAGTTTTCCTGGAATCGATCAGATTATCGGCAGCCTTAATAATAATTTCCTTTAGCGAGCCGAGCTGTTCACTGTAAGGGCTTCCCTTTGGCTCTATCTCGGAAATTAATTTTTGCTTTTCAGAATAAAAAACCTCCTCTTCTCTCCTGATTCTCCTTATTTGATCAATCACAGCTGATTCCACCATCCTCTTTAAATAAGACGGGGGATAGGCAATAGTTTTCTCATCATCGATTATTTTCCAGACTTTCAACCTTATTTCTTGAATAAGATCTTCCGGCTCAAGACCGAAGCGCTGGAGGTTGTATTTAAGAACATGAGATCTGATAAAACTGGAGAAGCTGGCCATTAGTTGGTTAAAGACTTTTTCTTTGTGTTCTCTGGAAGTCATCTTCAGTTCGATTTTCCGGCCTATCAATGTTATAGATGATTAAAGCCTGTCTTTTTTCTCACCTTCTAAAAATATTTTTTGGACTAAGGGCTTCGAGGTCTAAAGAAACTTATTTTATTAAAAGCTGTTTCTTTCTGCCAGAAAGATTTTTTCAATATTTTAAAATCAATTTCTTGACTGTCAGCCTTCTTTTTATTAACATCGAACTAAAGCTTGATTTTTCAAGCTGCCATCTTTTATCTAAAGAAGGATGAAACATATAAAAAGAGTCCGGCCGCGGCATCGAGAGAAAGGTCTGATCTTTGGTTTAATCAGCCTTATTTTAGTGGCGGTTACGGCTTATGAGCTGGAGATAATACCTTTCTGGGTTGACTTCATTGGCAGTTCAAGCCTGATTAAAATCATCTCTTATCCTTTTCTGGCCTGCTTGATTATCCTTTTTCTGGGTCTGGCCTTTAGAGTAAGTTTATGGCTGAAGTACCGTCCGGAGACTTTAAGGACAGTTGAGCTGCTTGATTTTCCCTCTGTTTCAGTAGTGATGCCTGCCTACAACGAAGAAAAATTGCTCAGCCGGGCAGTTGAATCTGTTCTCCAAAGTGATTACCCCGGCGATAAGCTGGAACTGATCTGCATCAATGACGGTTCGACTGATAAAACCCTGGCTGTGATCGAAGGCCTGCGCCGGAGGGATCCAGCCAGGATAAAAGTTATAAGTTTTGAGCGAAACCTGGGGAAAAAAGAAGCCCTGTTCAAAGGGATCAAAGAAGCTCGGGGCCAGATTATCATCACCACTGACGCTGACAGTCAGCTCCAGCGCCGGGCTATCAAAAACCTAATTTTGCCACTGATCTCTGATGAGCGAGTCGGAGCAGTAGCCGGCAAAGTTTCTGTCCTGAATGAGAATAAGAACTTGATTACCAGGATGCTATCGATTCGCTTTGCCCTGTCCTTTGACTTCGGGCGTGCCTATCAGAGTGTCTATGGTGGAGTCCTGTGTTGCCCGGGAGCGCTCAGTGCCTTTAGAAGGAAGAGCCTGTTGAAGATTCTTCCAGGCTGGAGGAAGCAGAAATTTTTAAAAGCCTCTTGCCAGCATGGTGAGGATCGTTCACTTACCAGTCTGATCTTAAAAAAAGGCTATCTGGTAAAATATCAGTCAAATGCAGTCGTTAATACCAGAGTTCCGGAAAAAGTATCGGAAGCTAATAAGATGTATCTCCGCTGGACAAGGAGTGCCGTCCGTGAGTCCTGGTTTTTTGCCAGGTTTATTTTTCTACGGGGCCGGCGGAAATATTATGTCTTGCCGGCCATTGACTTTTTTTTCCAATCAATGCTTCATCCCCTTCACCTGACGGGCCTGGCCCTTTTGACCTGTTCGATATTCATCCGGCCTGATTTCTTTTTTAATCAACTAATTTTTCTAATTGTCCTGTCCCTGGCTTTAAACTTAAATAATTACCGGGTTCAAAAGAACTTTAAGTGGCTCTATTATGGGGCTCTGCAGGGGCTGTTTGCTTTCTTTTTCCAGTGGTGGATTGTGCCTTATTCTATTATTACCGTCAGGGATCAGAACTGGTTGACTAAATAGAAGTGGCGAGTCAATAAATCATTTATCTGGTCTTTTTTAGACTAAAAACTTTTTTCCTGAAAATGAAGGCGGTAAGGGCTAAACCGGTAAAAGTCATAACCAAGGCGATTAAGGTTTTATTGAAGGCTGGCCGGAAAACGCGGGTCGAACCATCGCCGCTTAGAATAAAGCCTGCCCAGTAATAGGGGTGGGAGACAACTCCTGAATCTATCATCTCGAGCTTGGCCTGTCTTATGGCCTGAGCCAGATCTTCGGAATTTTTGAGGTGATAATAGAATCTTTCCATAAACTGGGAAGAAACCTGGTCATTAATGGTCCAGAGACTCATAACCACTGAAGAAGATCCGGCATAAAAGAAAGCCCGGCTGATGCCTTCAATGCCTTCTCCCTTAATGAACTGGCCTAAACCGGTCTGACAGGAAGACAGGACAACCAGATTGGCATTCAATCTGAGATTAAAAACTTCCCTCATCTGCAAAAAGCCATCCTGGGCAGGATCATTGTCGAGAGTCAGAATAATGGCCGATCTGGCTGGCTTCTGGTCATCAATCAGGCCATGAGCGGCAAAATGGATTATTTTATAGTCAGACAGATTGGCGCTCTTGACTAAATCCTCCGAGGCTTTTTCTCGCTCAAGCAGGGTGCTTTTTGGTATCAGGCTGGAAATGCGTTTGATTTCCTCATGAGAATATCGAAGCCGGTAAAATTTGAGGTCAGTCAGAGCATAAAAATCCTTGAAAATAGCTTTGGTGGAGAGTTCCTGGTATTTGTCCTCCAATTCTCCATAATAAGGGTCACCAACCGCCAGCAAATTATGCTGGGGCTTTGCCCGGTTATTTCTGTTCTGGTGATTAGCCAGCTCTCTTAGAGAAGAAAGTGAAGGGGCATAATAAACTGTATAATTTTTTATAAGCCAATCATCAGGCTGAGAACCGGTCAGAAGAGTTTCAAAAGGTAAGAGGTTAAGAATGTCGTCTGGAATAATGATGAGGTTCTTTATCCCTTCAACCATTCCCGGTTTGAGTAATAAATCATATAATTCCCGGCCTGATTGAAATTCTCTGTTATCGGTATCAGAAATTGCTTTCCGGTGGTTAATAACCCTGAGCCTCAAATCACTACGGACCGGGATAGGATAAACTTTAAGGCCCTGACCGGTCAGGGCGAAACCATAAGCGCTGTCTTCTCCGACCACGAAAGTAAACACTGCTGTTTTGCTTTTAACAAATTCTTTGCTGGCCTGTTCATAAGTAATAATTTCAGGATAGGTTAAATTGGCATAAGCTGGATTCTGAGAGCGGATCTGTCTTTTAATATTATCGAGTTTGTCTTCGAGGCTTTTAACTTCTTGCAGGATAGTTATTCTTTCGTCTTCTGGCAGGTCAGGAGCTATTAATCTGGTATAAAGTTTCGACATATCGCTCATAATCTCTTTTTCCTGGTTGATAAGCTTCAGGTCTGCCGGTATTTCCTTTTCCAGGTTGGAGCTTTCTATGCTGTCCAGAAAAGCTCTGGATTTGGCCCTTTCTGTAAAACTAAAAGCCTGAGTTAAGTAATTCTGATCTCCCTTTTCTTTATTTAGATTGATTAAGAGGTCTATCAGATTATGATAGGCATTAAGCCTTTTATCGGAGCCGAGAAAGCTGGCTTTATCTTCTTCCATCGACAGCTTTGATCTGAGGCTTTCTATAATATTAATCGAATTGAGATAATAGAACCGGGCTTCAGTCAGCTTGCCCTGTTTTTTCAAAAGATTGCCTTTTTCGAGATAACTTTCCCACAGAGTCCGGTCCTCATTTTCACTCAGGGCAAGATTTATAGCCTTATCATAGTATAGAGATGAGTTCTGGTAGTCACCCTGTCTGGCATAGATAATGCCAATATTGGTATAGATAGAAACCAGATAAGCATTCAACTTGATTTTTTCGGCCAGAATCCTGGCTTTATTAAGGTAATACAGGGCATCAAGATTTTCTTCTAAGTGGGCTTTTAATGAACCAATGTTATTCAAAACAGCTACCTGAAATGGCTCGTTTCCAGTCCGGGCGGCTGCCGACAGAGCCTGATTGAAATAATCAAAAGCCCGGTCATAATCCTCTTTATTGCCAGAGGTTAAAGCTCTCTTCAGATAAGTGGACCCTAAATTACTAAGAGAGGTTACATAATAAGAGTTAGATTTATCTTTAGCAATTATTTCAAGAGCAAAACTTAAGTATTCAATTGCTTTATCATAGTTCCCAATCTCTATATTAACTACGGCTCCGTTATAATAAGTGTCAAAAATGACATAAGTCGGCATGCCTTCTCTGTTTGATAAAAGAATGGCATTATCAAAATTCTCTATAGCCAAGTTAATATTGTCAATTAAGGAATAATAGTGTCCTATATTATTAATAGTTAAGATTATTTCAATTGAATTGTTGATCGCCTTGGCTATTTCATTAGCTTTTATATTTTCTTCTAAAAAGGCCTGATAATTGTTCATATCCATATAAACCAGGCTCTCTTGTCTTAACGTTTTTATTTTTAAAATATTATTATTAATAAGGTCACTGCCTAAAAGAGCTTCTCTAAACTTGATAATTGACTCTTTGTATTTTCCTGTTTGCCTCAATGTTTTTCCATCATTATAAGAATCTATTATATCAATTGATGTCTTACAAAAATCAGCCGTCTCTTTATCTCCGGTTTCTAAGGCCAATTGCAGGCTCTGCTTATAATAATTATAAGCTTGAGAAAGATTACCAAGGTTGGCTTCAACTTCGGCCAGTTTTAGATTGACTTCCTTTTTTTCTTCTGGGGTTCTGGCCAGCTTAAGAATCTGCAGTAGGCTAACCTTGGCCCGATCATAAAGGCCTCCCTTGATGTACCCCTGACTGTCTGTTAATAACTGGGTAAAGTTAGAAGAATATTTGATGTCTGCCGGTTTATTCTGGGCCCAAAAGGGCAGGCATAAAAGGTTAGCCAGCAAAAAAATTAAAAACGACCGCTCCAACCTTCTCAATAGAAAAGTCCTCTGTAGATAGTAAAATAACATTAGCCTTTTTTGTCTATAACTTAAAAGGGGGAAAAGAGGGGTGAGAAAAAAGAATAGCCCTCACCCCTTGAGGTGAGAAATATTTATTCTGTTATAAATATTAATTTCCTCGGAAATATAAATGTTAATCGTGATCTGATGGCTTTGTCGGGAAAATAATCTCAGCAGTCGGTTTCAAAGTCTTCTTGCCCGAAATATTGCTGGAACTGATAGCCTTGCTGCTGTTGCCCAGGGCGCTTCCCAGGAAAGGAAATAAGGAAACCAGCAAGCTCATTGGCTTCTGCAGAAGGAGCCTGTCATCCTTGGAAACCTTCTTTTCAGCAGCATACATGGCGGGAACCAGGCTGATGGTGAAAACCAGGCAAACCAAAACTGCAATGGCTTTTGTTAAAGATTTACGCATAGTGAAATCCTCCATCCATTAAAATTAGCCCTGTTGAGTGACAGACGCAGAGGGTGATAAAAATGCCTATACCCCCTGTTTTTCATTCTCCTCCAAGGCGCAGGAAAAACATAAAATTTATTTTGCCGTTTGTCAAGTAAAATTTTTACCCTGGAAAAGAATATTTTTTTAATTATCTGTTACTTAAAGAAGAACCCGATTTCTGTCTCGGCCGTCTGGGGGCTATCTGACCCGTGAACAGCGTTTCTCTCGATAGAAAATCCGAACTCTCTCCGGAGAGTCCCGGGCTTTGCCTCGGCCGGGTTAGTGGCTCCCATGACTTCCCGCCAGTGTCTGATGGCCTTTTCCCCCTCGAGAAGCAGCACCACCACCGGCCCGGAAGACATAAACTCAGTTAAACTACCATAAAATGGTTTATCCTGGTGAACTGAATAGAATTGTTTGGCTTCTTCCAGGCTCAATTTGACCATTTTCAGGCCCAGGATATTAAATCCTTCATCTTCTATTCTTTGAATTATCCGGCCTATGACCCTTTTTTTGACTGCATCAGGTTTAATTATGGCCAAAGTCTTCTCGCTCATCTTTGCCTCTCCCTGGTCTATTTTTCTGTCTTAGCTGAGAGCTCAGTCTCATCTTAGATTGAATTTATACTTTAAAAGCGTTTTCCGGTCAACCTCCAGGCGGAATTTGATATTTTGACATTCTGACCTTCCCGCCATAAAATCTTGAATCATGGACAATAGCAGCCGCCAGGATAAAGCCGCTCAGAACTATGATCTCCTGAGGAATTTTTCGCTCGAAGTCCTCAAAGCCGACCTGTTCGGTGTGGCTGATATATCTGCCATAAAGGACAGTTTTCTTCTTCCCGAACATCTCGTCAAGCGCTACGGTGCCGCTATTTCCTTAGGGAAAGAAGTCTTATTATCTGTCCTTGACGATATTGACCGGGCGCCGACACCTCTCTATTTTCATCATTACCGGCAATTAAATAACTTCCTTGACCGGGCAGCCCTGAAACTTGCTGCTGAAATCACTTCTCTGGGATTCCTGGCCCTGCCCATCGCCGCTTCTCAGATCATAGATTGGAAAGATCAAAGAGCTCATGTCTCTCATAAAAAGGTAGGCCAGTTAGCCGGTTTAGGCTGGCTGGGGCGCAATAACCTGCTGGTCAACCCGTTGTTTGGAGCCCGCTTCCGTTTGGTGACTGTTCTGACCAATCTGCCCCTTAAAACTGACCGGCCTATTCCCTTTGGCTGCGGGTCATGCCATCGCTGCCAGGCTGTTTGCCCCGCCGGAGCCATAAAAGAAACCCCGGAAGAATTTGATCATCTTAGCTGTTATGCCCAGCTAAAAGAGTTTCGCCAGGCCGGGCTGGTTGGTCAGTTTATTTGCGGAGTATGCGTCAAAGCCTGTTATGGACAAAAGCGGTTAGGTGATTATCTTCCCGGAGAGGATTAAAAGACCGGCGCAGTCCACATAATTTTAGCTTCAAACTTTTCTACAGGGCAGCCAGATTTCTGTTTTCAGGCGATCGGGTGAAGTCGCAGCTGGATCGGCATCGAGATAACGTTCCAGGATAGGCCCGTTCTGGACATAACCGTTATCTTCCAGCCATTGGCGCAGGCCTAAGATCGTTTCTCCTGTCTTCTCATAAGGTCCCTCATGAAGGCCAACGGCCACAGTGGTAAAGGTCCACTGCTTTTTCTGCAAGGGAGCCTGCACCAAAGACTGATCATTAACCGGGAAACCAACTTCCCACTGAATTTGTTCAGGGTCTGATAAAGTTGGGTCGCCATGATAAATACCAATCATTGAACCCATGGGGAATACATTCTGAGCCTGCATCTGTTGAAGCAGTTCGCCTACAGCTGCTTCTATATCGGCGAAAGAGCCCGTCCGGCTCAAGGAACAGTAAACAAAAGGCTCTACCTCCTTGATTTCGACCTTACCGATAGCCGGCAGCTGCTGATAGTCTCTTGAGGGACCGGCCAGGCTCAGGCCCGTGGCCAGAAATGAAATAGAAGATAAAACCAGACTTAAAGTCTTTAACCGGTTCTTTTTCACGCTGACTCCTTTGCTCTTTTTGTTTCTATCTTACCACTGTCCTGACAGGAAAAAAAGCTCCTGCTGGCTGGTGTACAAAAGATGTGCAGTTTATCAGAACCTATTTATTTTCAAAGGAATAAATTAACCTTGCCTGGAGATTTCCACAGGGATTTTCACAGGAATTGTGGAAAAAGTTTTCATCTCCAATGCTTGTTATCTTTTCTTCACATGCCGGTCAAACCAGTCAATCATCTCGGCCAGAACATGAAGCACTGATTCCCTGGCTGAATAGCCGTGGCTTTCATTCGGCAGCATGACCAGTCTGGCCGTTCCCCCGAGCCCTTTAATTGCAGCAAACAGACGCTCGGATTGAATAGGAAAAGTGCCAGAATTATTGTCAGCCTCACCGTGAATGAGAAGTAAAGGCTCATTTATCTTACCGGCATGCATGAAAGGTGAAACTTTCAGGTAGAGTTCTGGAGCTTCCCACAGAGTTCTTCTCTCACTCTGGAAACCAAAAGGAGTCAGAGTGCGGTTGTAAGCCCCGCTCCGGGCCACGCCGGCGGCAAAAAGGTCTGAATGAGCCAGAAGATTAGCTGTCATGAAAGCGCCATAACTGTGACCGCCTACGCCTACTCTTTTCCTATCAACAATGCCCAGCCGGTCCAGAGCTTCAATAGCTGCCTCAGCGTTAGCCACAATCTGGGGAATGAAAGTATCATTCATGGTTTTTGGATCACCAACGACTGGCATTTGAGCATCATCGAGAACAGCGTAACCCTGAGTTAGATAGAAAAGCTGGCTGGCCCCGCGATAGAAAGTGAACCGGTAAGGAGAACCCCTGACCTGTCCGGCTGTTGATGGATCATTGTACTCCAGGGGATAAGCCCAGACGACCACCGGCAGCCGCTGACCTTCCTGGTAGTTGGGCGGAAGATAAAGAAAACCAGAGAGTTCCAGTCCGTCGTTTCTTTTATATTTGATAAGCTGCCGTTTGGCGGCGGTTAGCTGTGGAGCCGGGTCAGCGAACGAAGTTAAAGCAGTTCTTTTTTTAGTCTTAAGGTTAAGCAGATAATAATTGGGGGGCATCGTGGGCGATTCAAGGGAAGTAATAATCTCTGATTTACTCTGGCCATAAAATGAGATAAAGGTTTCATAAACACCCTGCTGGCAGTGATACAGACGTTTCGCCTGGCCGGTTTTGAGGTTTAAACGGTCAACAAAAGGACGATCACCCTCAGGCGACGAGCCGCTCCCGCGAAGGTAGATGAAATCTCCATCCTGGGCAGCCACTCTATCTCCGGCTGGACTAGAAACCATCACCGGGCGTCCCGGATCGTGATACTGATCCTGGGCACTTAAGTCGAATATCTTCTGTTTCAGGCCGGGCCGGTCAGTAGCAAAAAGGTAAGTTGTCCGCCAGCGCTTTTTCCATTCATACTGGGAAACTAGCCCCTGACCAGGCTGACCAAGCCAGGTTATTCCCTGATATCTTTCCGGCAGTCTCAAAATTTCGATTGCTTCTTGATTAAAAGGAGCCGCCAGCGACATAATCTTTTCACGCTCCGGGACGTTCTTCTCGGGGTCCCCTCCATCCAGGGCTTCGACCCAGATCAAAACCGCCGGCTGAAGCGGCTGCCAGGCTAATGACCGCGGCCCGACCGGGACACCATTTCTTGGTGTCTCTTCCGCTGCTGGCAGGTCGGCGATTAGTTTAACCAGCTTCCCCTGGCTGTCCCAGATCTCGAGGGCATGACTGAACAGATTGAATGGGACGCTATAAGAGAAAGGGCGCTTGATTTTGTCAACCAGCAAAAATTCACCGGAAGGACTAATTGAAGCCTCCTGGTAAATTCCAGGCTGGCCGAGATTGGTTAATTCGCCCGACTGGATATTTAGCCTGGCCAGCTGAACAGTGGCTAAATATTCGAATATCTTTTCATCAAAGGGAGTTCGCAGCAAATCCTGATAGGTGGCCACGGCGGCTTTTTTGCCTGATGTTTCCTGAATATTCGGTCCAATGGGGATGGCCGGAACCTGAGGTTCCGGCCCGCGATTGTCCTGGTTCATAGTGATTAAAAGGCTGCGGCTGTCTGGCCACCAGACATAACCATCAGTTAAGACGGCATTAAGGGAAGGTCCAAAAAGCTTTCTGGCCTGACCGGTTGAAGCCTCTATTAACCACAGCTCGAGGCCATTAGCCAAATATTTCTTTAAAGCCAGATAGCGTCCATCAGGGGACCAGTTGGGCAAGCTATAGACCGGTTCTTCAGGCAAATCAACGGCGAGTTCTTTTCCGGTCTTAATATTTTTTAAAACAAATTTGGTATAAAAGCGCAGAACCTGACGGCTATTACTGTGGGGAGTAATTCTCAGACCGGCCACCCGGTAAAAGGGCTGACTGACCTGGGCAATAGAAGGCATCGATTGATAATAGCTAATAAGCATTATTTTATTTTGAGGATCGAGACTCACCATCGGCAGAGGCGGGGCATCCAGAATATCTACAATTTCCTTTGGCGGTAATTTGTATGGCTCCTGAGCCAAGAGAAAATTAATAGTGAAAATTAAAAATAGCAGCCCGCTGGTAGCTACTAAAATTCTTCTGGCGGTCTTTACCGGCATGATTCTTCTCCTTTAGTTTGATAAAGTGGAGGAAGATCCTCTAAGAAACTTATAAATAAGAGTAGAATTTAATTCAACAAAAAATTTTTTAATGTTCTTAATTAACAGGCGGTTAGTCCATCTGGCTGATCTTGAGTCGCCCGGTAATAGCCACGGTTATAAGATAAAGGCCATGGTCATTAGCCACTTCTATTGAAGCCAAATTGGAGACAGTCCCCTGAGGATAAAAGACCGGTTCATTGTTGGCCGAGACCACCACTCCCTCTAAGAACCGTCTTGATTTTGTGATCCAGAACGATTTCTGGCTGTCGAATTCTGAGAGCTCGCAAAAATTATCATGGAAGCTGACTTTAACCGGTACCTGCTGGCGAATAGCTCTGAATCTGGCTAAGGACAGGCTGGAATGGACTTGATTAACCGCCGTGTTTAGCTGGTGCTTCCCGCTATCGGGCTTTAACCCTGAACCAATTAAGATCATGGCCATAACAATTGAAAGAGAAATAACTGTCTCAAGAAGCGTATAACCTCCGGGTTTAAATTTATATTTTCTTGATTTTTTCATTTAGCCACCCTCCATTCAATAATTTTGAATTCATTCAGGTGAATAAGTGGTTTATCTGAATAGATATTAAGTCCACCGGTATCATCTTCAAGGCTTCCAGTCTGCAGCCCGGTAAAAACAGTTAGCTGGTTGTCTCCCGGGTTTATCCGGGTAGCAGCCAGACTACCGGCAACTTGAACTTCACCGCTTTTAGAATCGATCTTGAGCCCTTCTCCGCCAGCTACCAAATTACCGGTTATGGTCATAGGGTTGTTCTCCTGCGAAAGAAGATTAATTCCACCATCCACCTGCTCCTCAGTCTGAAAATCTTTGCCGGTTGACCAAATAGTAAGGGGCGAGTCTGGCTGGCGAAGGTAGGGAATTCCTTCTTTCCACTCTAATCCCTGAGCTTTAAGGCTGGTGGTGATATTTATCTTACCTGATGAAACAATTGTCAGGCGGCAATCGCTCAGAATACTGAGCGTCTCTTCCTCAGCCGATGGGATCAGAAACCCATCTTGACCAGGTTGACCGCCAGTCAGATTTTTGACCTGGCCATTGATCATGATTAATGGAATTAACAGCCCATCGTCATCTATCTGCCCATCTGGGGTAATAAAATTTATTTTTTGGCTTGGCGGATTGAATTTTATTTGCCAGGTTTTTTCTTCCTGTTGAAATTGAATAATCTGCCAGTCTGTCTCGATGCCAAGCAGGAGCTGGGTCAGGTCACCCTCAACAAAGACCCCGCCTGGACCAAGATCATCTCTAATCAGGTAAACCCCGTCAGGCACTGGCTCATTCCCCGGTGGCAGTCCGAGTGCCTGCCGCAGCAACCAGTCAGGCAGGGCATCCGGCTTTAGAATTTTAAGTCCTCGCGAAATTAAGGGCAGGGCGTTATCCGGAATCGTGCCCTGACTTAAGGTTAGAGGCTGATCATTTTTAATACTGGCCGGGTTTGAGGGAATAATATTTATCTTGTCCCTGGCTTCTTCAGGCAGCCCGTCAGCCTCGATGGCGGCTGATAACCGGTCGAGGGGCAGGTGTCCGGCATAGAAGGTCAGAGAGGCTATGACTTCTTCTGACCTTTTCCCGCCAAAATCCTGCACCCGACCGGTTGAATCTATAATTAACCTGCAGGTTGATTTCAGGTATTGCTCAAAATCTTCAAGCCCCGTCTTTTCCACCGAGGCAGAAACCTGCCAGCTCATTTTGGAAAAATCATCGTAGCTTTCAACCGCCTCAATTATTTCGTCCAGATCAGAACCGGTCAGGGGGTTTTCACCTGACAGCAACCGGCCTCTTAAACTCTGAAAATCTTCTTCGGTTATTTCTTGCCCGGAATAAGAGCTTTGAAGATGGCCGCTGATCGCTTCTAAAGAAGTCTTAAGGCCATTTTCAGCCGCATAGAGAGCCAGGCGATTTAGTTTCCGGCTGCCTTCAACTTGAAGAAAGATTTGTGAGCTAACAAGCCAGCCCAGTCCGAGCGAAGTAAAAATAGCCATAACCAGAATACAAACCATCATAGCCGATCCGGCTTCTTTATGTCCCGGCGGTATTTTTCGGATAGAAAAGAAGTTCATGACTTTTCTCCTTTCTTGGGCCAGTTCCAAGTCTTATTGAGACCAGGTTGCCTGGCTGGTCATAGGCAGGTTCAAAGCTGCTGACCTCTTCGAGCAAAGGCTGGCCGGAGGTTCCGTTAACCCTCCTCCTCAAGATTGACTGTTTTGAATCGAGATATAACTCGACCGTTTCAAGAAGATAGGCAGCCGACTCTGCTGCCCGAAATGAGCTGGAAAAAGCCGGTGAGACAATAAGCCGGTCGTTTAAAACACCGGTAATTCTAACCAGTTCTATCCGACCTTGACCGGCAAACAAGATGGTCCTGCCGGCCCTGAGTTTTGAATCTGAGCCTGACCAGGGTATGATCAAGACTGAAGTCTGGCCGGCCTCAATGTCAGCAGCCAACTTAACAGTGATGTCCCCGGAATACATGCTAATTACAGAATTTTCGACCTTTATCGGCCAGCAGTCTGCCTCTGGCCGGTGGCCGTCAAGTCCAGCACCAGCTTGCTCGAGGTCCTCGCGAATTTTTTCCAGGGCCACAGCTGCTCCCAGGGCAGTCTCCTGCTCGCTTTGAGAACGGCTGTAAATCCTTTTAGCTTGAGTCATGACTTCCAGGGCGGAAATTAAAATAAATAGACTGAGAGAAAGGCTGATAAGGCTCTCAAGGAGAGAAAAGCCGGAAAAAAGGCTCTTCGAACGGGTGGCCTGCTTGCCGCCTTCAGTTTCCGTTCCGGAGAAACTTTTCAGGCCGGGGCCAGGCGAAACTGGCATCTTCATCATTTTCCCCTTCTCTGAAGGGCGAATCAAAATGATAGACCGCCCTTAAAAATTCCATTTAAAAATTCAGGCGTCGTGAAAAATACAGGGTGGCTCTGACTTCGGTAAGCCGGCTGCTGGCTGAGGCCGGGTAGAGTCTCAAACAGACTTTCTTAAGATTATCGTTGACCTCCGTTATCTCCCAGTTTAACAGAAACTTTTTGCCTGAAGACGGGTCTTGAACCGGCTCCTGGTGAAGTCCGGGTGATAAAGCCGGGGCCTCAACCCCGGCGCTTTTTAGCCGTTCGAGTTGATTGGAAATGATATCGGCCGCCAGGCGATGGTAATCCGCTTTTTGTTTAATAAGAAGCGATGAGCCCATCATTTGAGCCAGTCCGGTCAGCAAAAAGAAAACCAGCCCCATGGCGATGGTGACTTCCAGCAGGCTTGAGCCTTTCAACGGCTTAAATAATTGCTTCAGGCCTGTCTTCTTTATGATTGTCTTTGCCTGTTTCACCTTTGTTCCTCGAGCCACTTGACTTTACTCGCCATGGTTTTAGATCTGCAATTGCCATGCCAGTTGAAGCCGGTATCTCCCGCCTGTTTAGCTGGTTCAGGAGTTTCAGGGCGTAAACAAAAGTTGACGAGATGGTTGATAAATAATAAGATAGAGATAACTAAAATTGACTTTAGAAGAGATTAAAAATATTTTTTCAGGGCCACTTGACAAATGTTGGTTTTGGTTTTATATTAACTTCGCCTTTTGGTAATCGATAGACACATCGTCATTGATAAAAAATACAGAAAGCCTAAAAGGATTTTCTTTCTCGGGATAGAAAGAAATCAGTTCTTTGAAAGACAAAGCGGAGCAACCAGCGATCGACCTATTTGTCTAAACTCAAAAGCTTAGAACTCGCAAGAGTTCAAAATAACTGGAGAGTTTGATCCTGGCTCAGANNTGCCTAACACATGCAAGTCGGACGGGCTAGTGCTTCGCACTAGTTTCTTTATGGGATTGCTACTCTAAGGCTACCTGTTAAAGTTATTGCTTTATAGCAGGGGTTTTAGGGGACTTTCTCCTAAAGGGGCAAGTGCGGAGCACTGGCCAGTGGCGAACGGGTGAGTAACACGTGGGTAACCTGCCCTTGAGCGGGGAATAAGCTCCCGAAAGGGAGTCTAATGCCGCATAACGTTTCATAACGATGGTTATGAAACCAAAGCCCAAAAGGCGCTTGAGGAGGGGCCTGCGTCCTATCAGCTTGTTGGCAGGGTAACGGCCTACCAAGGCTATGACGGGTAGCCGGCCTGAGAGGGTGTCCGGCCACACTGGAACTGAGACACGGTCCAGACTCCTACGGGAGGCAGCAGTGGGGAATATTGCACAATGGAGGAAACTCTGATGTAGCAACGCCGCGTGGAGGATGACACATTTCGGTGCGTAAACTCCTTTTATATGGGAAGATAATGACGGTACCATATGAATAAGCACCGGCT
>DJWO01000005.1 GCA_002441005.1 Candidatus Aminicenantes bacterium UBA6228 | reverse complement strand
CGATTATAGTCTTCACCTATCCAGGCACCGAATCTGGCCTCAGCTTCCTCAAAGGAGCCGAACTCATTTAACCACAGCAGCTCTTCTTTGATGGTTCGGATAACCCGTTCAGTCTCAGCGTTGCCCCGTGGATTGTCAATCGCAATCGTCTGCCGCCCTATGATCTTCTCCAGCTTCTCTATCTGAGCTTGAAGCGCCTTCGTTTCATCCTCACTGCCCCCATTGCTTAACCCCTTCTGACCTGCCTCCAAAAACCTGTCCCGCCACCGACAATACAATGTCTGGCTTATCTGGTGCTCCCGGCAGATCTCAGCTACCGATTTTTCCCCCTTTAACCCCTCCAGCACTATGGCCATTTTCTCCTCTGAACTCCATTTCCGTAGCTTCATCCTGACACCTCCTTATTTAGTATAATCTCTATCTCTTTGAGGTGTCCACCTCCTCAGGGGGTCAGTATAACTTCCTGACCAGTGGCCACTCCTCCGTAAACACCTTCCTACACCGCTTGCATCGCCACCGCCTCTTCCTCCCTACTAAATATACCCTGTACTCCCCTATAGGCCGGTGCCAAACCTTCCGCTCCTTTCCATACTGGTGTATTAGCCTCGTCCTCTTCCCACAATAAGGACAACTACCTGTCTTCCTCCATAACTCTACCTTGACTAATATCTCCCTCCCTTTAACCTCAACACCCCTTACCCTATACCCTTGTAATTCATATAAATTAACTATAAAATTTTGAATGGTCATTGTGGTAGGTTAACTCCTTTCCTAACTTATTTTGTTTCAAGGAGTTCCTACCACATTCCCCTATGTTTTGCACCACACTTTTGGCTGAACAGCCAGACGGCCCTTGACATCTTACTTTGTCATGATTTATATTTCCTGACGATGGTTGAAGGGGAAAATGAGGATAAAGATGCTCACCCAGCCAGCAAAGCTGAAAAGCAAATTCCTATATTTTCATCCATCACGATCAGGACGGCGTCTATGTCAGCCACCGCTGGCTCCATGAGATTGTTGTGAGCGCCAAAGCCAGGATCTCCTATTCTGAGTCCGGAGCCAAGGAAAACGTACACATGGAGTCCTTTAACGGACGATTCAAAACGGAAAACCGGGATCTCTTCTGGGAACAGGATGATATGAAATCTCTCAAAAAGATTGTCGATGAGAGGATTCGCTATTATAATTTCGAACGGTGCCATTCGGCATTAGGCAACATAGCACCGATGGAATATTTTAAGAAAAAGGGCCGAGGACCCCTCTGAGATGTTAGCACTTAATAGCACTCAAAGTGGTCCAAAAAATTGGGATCATATCCTTGTTATTTTCAAGCTAAACCGATAAGGTGAATATTACTTAACAAAAAGAAGGAGGTTTTTATGAGTAATAATTTTTCGACTGTAGAATTTAAGCTCCCTAAGATCAACCGGCGGTATATTCGTTATGCCGTAGCTGCAATAGTGATTCTAATCCTTGCTTTCGGTTCCATTTACCAAATTGCTCCCGAAGAAATCGGAGTAATCCTCCGGTTTGGAAGATTCGTCAGGACCACCGACCCGGGCCTTCATTTCAAACTGCCTCTTGGAATTGAAAACTTAAGCAAAGTTCCTGTCCAAAGACAGTTGAAAATGGAATTCGGCTTCAGAACAAGAAAAGCAGCTGCTCACTCTGAATACATAACCACTCCGGACGTCCGTCTGGAATCGGTTATGCTTACTGGGGATTTGAATGTAGCGGTAGTGGAATGGATTGTTCAGTACAAAATCAAGGATGCTTACAATTATCTTTTTAAAATCAGGGATGCCGATGCAACCTTTCGCTACATGAATGAAGCGGTTGTAAGAAAAGTCATCGGAGATCATTCAGTTGATGAAGTTATCACTATCGGCCGGGCAAGCATTGCTCTGGCAGCCAAAGAAGAACTTCAGACTCTCTGTGATTTATATGAAATTGGACTTCAGGTGGACCAGCTGATTTTTCAAGACGTAAACCCTCCTGATCAGGTAAAACCTTCATTCAATGAGGTTAATCAAGCAATTCAGGAAAAGGAAAGGAAAATCAATGAAGCCTGGTCGGAATACAACCAGATTATTCCTAAAGCAAGAGGTGAAGCTGAGCAGGTGATTATGGGAGCTGAAGGCTATGCCACCGAAAGAGTCAATAAAGCTGAAGGAGATGCAGACCGCTTCAGGTCAATCTACAGGGAATACTCCAGAGCTCCTCTTGTTACCCGGAAGAGGCTCTACATAGAGACTATGAATGAGGTTCTTCCTAAAATAAAGAAGAAAATCATCCTGGATGAACTCCAGAAAAACCTCATGCCTCTTTTCAATTTCAGCCAGGAGGTGACCAAATGAAAGGGACAACCAGGAATATTATTATTGCTGTAGTTGCCTTTTTCCTGTTGATAATTCTGGTTGATGCAATTTATATCGTTAGTGAAACAAATCAGGTAATCATAACCCAATTCGGCGACCCCAAAGGTGGAGCAGTTACTTCGCCCGGTCTTCGTGTTAAAGTACCGTTCATTCAAAAGGCCAATTATTTTGAAAAAAGATGGTTAGAGTGGGACGGCGATGCCAACCAAATACCCACAAAAGATAAAAAATATATTTGGGTTGATACTTATGCCCGTTGGAGAATAAGTGATCCTCTGGTTTTCTTCCAGAGAATCTATGATGAACGGGGAGCTCAGTCAAGGCTTGACGATATAATTGATGGAGAAACCAGGAATGCCGTAGCCAAATTTGACCTTATTGAAATAGTCCGCTCTTCCAACCGTGAATTCGAACTTACAGAAGAACTTATTCTATTGGACATCGCCAGCGACATCCCGGAACTTGAAACTGGAAGGGAGAAAATCGCCGAACTGATTCTGGAAAAATGCTCCGTAATTACACCTGAATTCGGCATTGAGCTCAGGGATGTCAGGATTAAAAGGATCAATTACGTTGATGAAGTTCAAGAAAAAGTCTTTGACCGGATGATAGCTGAACGGCAGAGAATCGCTTCCCTATATCGATCGGAAGGAGACGGAAAAAGTGCTGAAATCATGGGACAGAAAGAACGAGAGCTAAAAAAAATAACCTCAGAAGCCTATCAAAAAGCACAAGAAATAAAAGGAAAAGCCGATGCTGAAGCCACCCGTATTTATGCCGATGCCTATAATCTTGACCCAGAATTTTTTCAGTTCATGAGAACCTTAGAAACCTATAAAAACACTCTGGATGAAGAAACTTGGTTGATATTAACTACAGAGTCCGAATTTTTCAAATATCTTAAAAAAACCGGAAAATAATAAGCCAGAAAATAAAAAAACAGTCTATCTGGTCTATCAAAAAAAGTGACAGTTTACCTATTTACCTCATTTTTTGCCTGACGGACAAGGCTGGCTGTACAAATCAGTTAGAAAAAACCAATTACTTAGTTCAAAAGCAGAAAATAGGGCCGTGTCAAGTTTAGTTCGCAATTTGGCCATCGTAAACACTCCATTTTTAGCTCCTAATTAGCCGCTTGAGCCAGCTCTTGCTCTAACAGCGGTTCCAGCTTATCAGCTTTGATATAGGCATTCTCATTAGCCCAGTCCTCAGTGTACTCGATAAGATAAGCAGTGACTAATCTAAGATACGACTCAATGGAAGGAAACACTCCAACCACTCTGCTCCTCCGTCTTATCTCCCGGTTGGTCCTCTCCAGAACATTCGTGGAGGAGATACGGCGTTTATCTATCTCCGGAAAGTTATAGAACTGCAATGAGTCCTCTGATATTGGCAGTGGTATACCTAAGGGTAAAATTAAACGTATTCGAAGAGTTCAACGGAAATGAAAAATAAACAGGCCTCGATATTCGGACTTGCTCAGAGCATAATGGACTTCATGAAGGCCTACCCGCGATAATAGAGAGCGCTCTTGAGACAACTCCGGTTGACGGAAGATTCTTCTTGTTGTTAACTTCTGTGGACATGCTGAAGCAGAAGGTAAGTTATTCGATTATCTCTTTTAGGGGAAATCCGATCCTCAGGTTCTTCTTCAGGCTTTTGGCTCATTTTTTGAATTCCTGTCTTTGCCATGGCAGGAGTCTACCGGCCTCGACATCCGGAGCGCACCGTCCTTTACCGCGTCCTCTTCCATTACTTTGACCAGTTCCTGGCTGAATATGAGAACCGCTTTGAGAAGGAGTACGGTTTCCTCCGGCCCATCATCAAGGAGGTGGTCGAGCGCTATCTCGACTGCGGTAACCCCCGTTGCGGATTTGCCCGCATCCGCTGTTCCCACTGTGGGGAGGAACGCCTCCTGATGTTGTCCTGTCACACCCGAGGATTTTGTCCTTCCTGCCACGCCAAGAGGCTTGAGGAGTGGGGCGAATGGCTGAGGGAAGAGCTGCTTCTGGATGTTCCTCATCGACAGGTGGTCTTTGTCATTCCCAAGATGTTACGGATTATGCCGTGGTGGACAGGATCATCCATCACCTTAAGCTGACATTTGTCGCGGATAAGCCCCCCCGCCTCATCTCGTCTATCAGGAACTTCTGATGGATTCTGAGACAGGTGCAGAATATTTTTCATGATTCCTTTCTTTGCCCAGAAGGAGAAGTCCGGCTTATTTCCAGCGTTTTTTTATCGTCTCTGCGGCTTTTGAGCCGCTTTGACCCACCAGGAGAGACTTCCGACGGCCCTTGACATCTTACTTTGTCATGATTTATATTTCCTGACGATGGTTGAAGGGGAAAATGAGGACAAAGATGCTCACCCAGCCAGCAAAGCTGAAAAGCAAATTCCTATATTTCTAAAGGATAAACATAAGCCTGGAGAAAAACCAGCAGGGCCACCAGAGCGGCCAGAACCAGGCTGTGCCAGAAAACGTAGCGCAGGATGCGGCCTTCATAGCCGTACCAGCGGGTGGCAGTGCTGGCCACCACAATGCTCTGAGCATCAATCATCTTGCCCATAACTCCCCCCGAGCTGTTGGCCGTAGCCATCAGAACTGGACTCAGCCCGAGCTGTTCGGCAGTGATTTTCTGCAGGCTTCCGAACAGCACGTTGGAGGAAGTATCGGAGCCAGTCAGGGCTACCCCCAGCCAGCCCAGCAGGGTCCCGAAGAAAGGATAGAGAACCCCGGCCCTGGCAAAAGCCAGCCCCAGGGTAGCATCCATCCCTGAATACCTGGTTATATAGCCAAGGGCCAGCATGGCCGAAACGGTCAGCAGTGAAAACCGCACCCGCTTGAGAGTTTTCCCATAAATAAACAGCATTCTTTTCAGGCTGAAGCGCATCATAAAGCCAGAAAGAAGCGCGGCTACCAGAATCCCGGTTCCGGTAAAAGACAGAAAATTGAAGCGAAATATCGCCGCTTCCCCTGCTGGCACCGGACTGACCGGCGGCATTCTAAAGACCTGCTGATGAAGACCCGGCACGGCCAGGGACACCGAAAAAATCGTATCCAGCAGTTTCTTAAACTGCGGAATTCCCCAGATAAAAATGACCAGACTGAGGAAGCCAGGGAGCGGCCGCCTGGAAAAGGGCTCGGCTGTTAAGATTTTTCTCTTTCATTTCAGCCGGGCCAAAGCTTTCAGGAGAATAGACTTTTCTCGGCTTCCAGAACCTGAGGAGAATTATCAACGCCGCCAGTGAGACCAGGGACGAAACCACCCCGGCCAGCCAGGGGCCGTGGAAATTAGAGATTAAAGCCTGAGGAACAGCAAAGGATAAACCGGCCACCAGAGCGGCGGGCCAGATTTCCAGCATCTTCCGCCAACCGCAGAAAACTGCTATCAGCCAGAAGGGAATGAGGATGGAAAAGAAAGGAAGCTGGCGGCCGACCATGGCACTGAGCTGGTGCAGGTCCAGGCCGGTAACTCCAGCCAGGGCCACGATGGGTGTGCCCAGGGCCCTGTAGGCCACCGGCGCGGTGTTGGCAATCAGCGACAGTCCGGAAGCCTGGAGCGGCGGGAAACCTAACCCAATGAGCAAAGCGGCCGTAATAGCCACCGGCGTGCCGAACCCCCGGCCGCACTTTCAAAAAAAGCGCCGAAACAAAAAGCTATCAAAAGTAGCTGCAGGCGCCGGTCTGATGTCACGCTGGCCATGTTTTCCCGCAGCACCTGGATGGCTCCCCGGGCCAGGCAGAGCTCGTAAAGAAAGATAGCGTTCAAGATTATCCAGCCGATGGGAAAAAGCCCATAAGCTGCACCAAATCCAGTTGACAGAAAAGTCTTATCTGCCGGCATCCTGAAGACCAGGATAGAAATTAGAACCGAAACCATCAGCCCCGACAGGACCGCGACGTGAGCTTTAAGTTTCAGGAAGGCCAGCCCGCCCAGCAAGACCACAATCGGCAGAGCCGCCAGCAGCGTTGACAGCCAGGGAGCATTTAAAGGGTCATAAACCTGGGCCCCGGCATCCAGCCTCCAGCTTCAAAGAATTATAGAATCCTTTTATGAACTTACTGCCTCTTTGTCAACCGCCTGGAATAGCTGTTGTTATAAACCTCGGAGGCCATTTCCTGACGTTGTTTTCCATTAGAAGTTAGACTGAGGCCCCGCCCTGACTGCCCGCAATCCTCGGGTCCTCGGTAAATTAAATATGTTCAGACTGATGATAATTTTAACTGTTATTGCGGTTTTTGCTGAGTAAGTTCTTCCTGTTTAGCTTTTTTCCGCTCGGACAGCAGAGCCACCATCAACCCGGCTACAAAACCCGCAGCCGCGGTAATCAACAGCAGCAGAATATGAGGCATTTCCACCGTGGCCAACAGAAAATGAGTCTTAACCGGTTCGCGATTCTGAATAATGATAATGGCCAGGAGAATGACCACAACTATTAAAACTACCAGCCAGGCTTTTCGCATTTTTCCCTCCTTAAATTTAATTCTACAATAAAGGGCTGCCCGGGGCAAAACTATTTGAGCTTCCATTTCAGGCCATAGACCACCAGCAAATCAAATCCGCTTTCATCTTCCTCGCGCCAGTAAAGCTTATCTTTTTTGCCCAGCATCAATGTCCCCTTCAGAGGAATTCTGGTGATAAACCTCCCCTGGTCATCAAAGATATCATGAAGATATACACCAGCGCTTGTGTATTGAACCCCGAAAAGCAAGACACTTTTTCTCGCAC